>NZ_JAVIWF010000002.1:0-4088736 GCF_034314285.1 Cryobacterium sp. 10C3 | reverse complement strand
AAGTGGACACCCGAGAGGCGGATCCCATCACTCCGACCCGACGTAGCATCTCCGGCTCTGAGGGCACCTACCTATTGGGTCTTCCGACCGCTTCGTCGAGAGTTCAAATTTCGCAAGCGTTGGTACCCTACTGGGGTTGGCACTAAGCACTAGTCCCAAATCCTCGGGTGGGCAACGCGACAGAACCTTCTCGGATCATGCCGCTGGCATCACTGGTCCTCACCAAGCCCCGTCCGCAGACAACGACACTAATTCAAACGCTCCAAACTTCAACCGCTCGATCGCCCCCAGGCCTTGAAACAGTGGATGGGGCACTCCGGTATCGCGATTCTGCGTTTGCGAGACCCGTCAGAAACTCCTGGATGGTCTCCGGGACCCGTTCGATTTTGCGGTGCGTGTCCGGCCCTATTTGCTCGAGTTAGTGGCTTCCGGGGTCAGTTGAGGATGTTCACCGCGCGGGAAATGACCAGGGCGAGCAGAATGAAGCCGGTCAGTGCCTGGTACGCCATCAGCATTTTTGCTCGGTGCGTGAGTGGCATAACGTCCGTGGGGCTGAACGCCATCATGTTTGTCAACGAGATGTACGCGTAGTCCAAGTAGCTTGGCCGCCAGTCCTCGCCTCCTGGCGCCCCGTCATGTTGTGGGAAACGGAAGTCCACAGTCGCCGTCGCCCACTGGGCTGCGTCGCGACGCGCAACTGGACCTGACCGGTCCAGCTCCCAATACACCAATGAGAATGCAATCACGTTCGTAACCCAGACCTGCAGCGCAGTGAGGAGGACATCCGGACCGTTCACTCCCCCATAGAGAAGCTGTCGGACTGTGAAGACAAACGGTGACTTGATTGGCCAGGGTCAGCAATGACGCGAGCCCAATGGATAGCCACCGGGACCATGTGGTCTCTCGCGATAGTCGGCGTGGGTTGAGGATCGTCAGCGGGATCAGCAGAAGCAAACCCAACAATGGGACGACCCACCGTGGCAGAATCTGCACCTTCTCGGGGATGAGCAGATACAGAACCAGGCTCAGGATGATTGCGGCCAGGACCGGCCAGCGGTGCTCGTGCCTCACAATAGGCGTCGACGTTTCAGTCACAGTCGAGAGTGTAAGCGATCCCCAATCAGGTCGACGTCGTCACCGGTGAAACGACTCTTCGAAGCGCCGACCCCCCGTTTGCTGTACTGGCGCAGGTTTCCGTGCGACTAGGTGAGGAATGGTGTTGAACTCAGTTCCCTCATCGCAACCGCGATAATCGTTGCTATTGCCAGCACTATCGTTGCCACTGTCAAACCGCGACCAGGAGCACCTACCGGGATCAAACGGTAAGCCCGGACCGAGAGCGCGAGCCCCACTACCGTGGCGATGAATGCGGCAAACGGGAACACAACTGCGAACAAGATGCTGGCAAGCGTCAACCAGAACCCGGACTTACGGCCCGGAGTGTTCGTCCAATCCCCGGGCGGCCGTCTCAGGCCACGCAACTCGTTCTCGTCCGCATTGAAGTGTGCGTCGTTCAAATGATGCCCCTCACGTTTGTTCGGCGGCCAGTATCACACAATCCCCCTGACCGAAGGAAAATCGACCAGGAAGCGGGCGACCCAACGAGAGCTACCAGCCTCCCTGTGCGCCATACCTGGCGAGCCGCGAGCACTTGGCAAACGACGCACGGTGCACCAGTCGTGGCGGCGTAATCGGTGCGGTTCGAGATGGGAGTTGCACGGTTCTCTCGGCGGTGGATCTAGTTGCCCTTCGTACAGGTTTGCTGATCAGCGGTCTGACCGGTCACGCTGGACGGGAGCACGGCATTGGCCCCAGCGGGAGCGGCCCCGGGGTTCGCCGTCGGCGTTGAAGCCGGAGTGGATGTGGAACTGGGTTTTGCGGTCGCGGCTGGCGTGGGAACAGGGGCCACCGGAGCGCTACTCGGGAGCACGGCCGCCCGGCCTGGGGCCCCAGAGAGCTGCAATGGTTTATCCGCGACCAAAGCCGTGTTCAAGACTGTGGCGGCACTGGACTGGGCGATCACCCGTCCTGGCTCGGCCGGGTCAGTGATGGTGGGGTACTGCACGAAGACCATGTTCGCCAGCCCTGTGTCCTTGATCGCGAGAGCGATCTGGACCAAGGTCGTCGGATTCGTCAGCGTATCCGAGAGAACCATGTTGCCCGTTGCCGCTTTGGCCAGGGAGAACAACGCGATCGGGTTTCCCAGGACGCCGCCACTTTGGACCTTCCGGGCCAGAGCGGCCATGAAGAGCTGCTGGTTACTAATCCGCCCCAGGTCACTGCCATCACCTACACCGTGCCTGCTGCGCAGGAACGAGAGCGCGTCGTCGCCGACGAGGGTTTGCTGGCCCGCCGCCAAATGCAACGGAGGCGTCGTGTACAGATCGGTGACCGCCGAGGCCAGGCAGACGGTGACCCCGCCGACAGCGTTCGACATGGCAGTCACCCCGTCGAAGCTAATCTCCGCGGCGTAGGGAATCTGGACGCCGGTGAGCTTCTCGATCGTCAACACAACGCAGGACAGGCCACCGCGTGACAGGGTCGTATTCAGCATCACCCGGCTGGACGCCGACGCGGTCCCGCCATCGGCCTGCGGACACGCGGGAACGGCAAGCATCAGGTCCCGGGGGAAACTAATCACACTGACGCTCTGATGATTCTGCGCAATGTGCAGCAGCATGGTCACGTCGTTGTTACCCGCGCCAGAACTACCCGCGAGCTCTGCGGCCGTCCCATAGGCCCCGCCCTGGCCGGTACGGGTGTCCGTGCCCGTCAATAGCAGGTTTACCCCGCCGGCGATCGCGCTCACGTCCGCGGCCGGGGCAGGAGCCGCCGTGTCGCCGGGCGTCTGATCAAGGTGGGCCAAATGAACACCGGGCTTGACGCTGCTGGCAACATCCCACGCGGCAATCGCCGCAACGGAGCTCCCACTAACCAGAAGCACCGCGAGGGTGATGCCCAAGGTCTTCGTGACCGTCCGCCACGGCCCCCGAGGCGCCAACCGTCCATGCCGGATCGGCTGACCCGCATTCCGGTCCCGCCCACGCAAGGGCCCAGCGTGCGTCACGGTAACCCTCTTCCGCCCGGTCGAACCAACCGGAACATCCACGAACAGTCGTTTCGACCGAACTGTATGCCAGCAGTGTCCGGAGATTCCTGTGAAAGTGCTCCTCGACCAGCGCAATCTCACAGGAAGCCCGCCAAGCCCACCAAACGGGGGATGACGAGTGTCGCCGGATCAGAGTCAGCGTTGTCTGATGGCGTGTTCAACACGGGAGTTCACAAATGGCGTCCATGGTCGTCAGATTGCAGCTCCCCGATGGGACACAAACGCGGCATTCAGTATGGAAACGAAACGTTTCCAGTGGGGAATCCCTACTGCAGAAGATGGGAACGGGCGCCCGGGGGCAATCTCGAGCGCCAACATCGGGAAAGACTTTGGCCCCGCCGCGAGTAGCCGTTCATTCCGCTCCGCGGTGCACGGGCAAGTCGACGAATCGAAAAACGGCGACCGCCAACGCCGTGAACTGTCTTGTCCGAGCCGGCGATACAGGCAGCCTGCGCACCTCCACGGCCCCTTGTCGGTCGAGCTCAACGTCGACGAGGCTTTCCCAGCAGAGATTTCCGAGCAGGCACAATCTGGGAGAGACATGCGACCCGACGCGACACGAGTGAGATGAACTAGCGGTTCGGGATTCCCTCAGTAGTGTCGTGGTGGCGCCCCAGCCCATTGCCGCGCACTCTGATCTGATCCCACACCCGGCAGGACACTCCCCGCATATGACCGTATGTGAAGTACCGAGCAATTGTGGTCAATCCACACTAAATTCCACCTCCGCGACGTCCCCTGAGAAGGGGCTCGGTTCGTGACGAGTTCGCGCAACCCGACCCGTGCGCCACGTTCAAAGACCGAACACAGGGTTCCGTCAAATAGACCGTCACATTCAACGCGCATTAGCGTGGGCCGTTTGATCCGCTCAGAATCCCCGAACTATTTTCTACTCCTGGGAACGACGCTGTTCTTGGTTATCTTGGGCTTGATCATGGTCCTGTCTTCGTCATCAGTAGATTCCTTTGTTGCTCACGAGGGTTTCTTCGGCGTTGTGCTTCATCAAGGTGCCATCGCCCTCGTCGGTGTCCCATTGATGCTCGTGCTCAGCCGGATGCCGTTGAAGTTCTGGCAACGTATCGCTTGGCCGACGCTCATCGCTACTTGCCTCGTTCAGTTGCTCGTCTTCACCCCGCTGGGTGTGACCGTGGCCGGGAACACCAACTGGCTGTCCATTGGCAGTTTTCAATTCCAGCCATCTGAAGCCATCAAAGTCGCCCTCGTCATTTGGCTGGGCATGCTTCTGGCACAGAAGAAAGATCACCTCGACGACTGGCGCCACGTCCTCGTGCCCGTTTTTGGCATCGGCGGCACGGCCGTCATGCTCGTCATGATCCGCGGCGATCTGGGGACAACAGTAATCCTCGCCGGCATCCTCTTCGGCTCCCTCTTCTTCGCCGGCGTAAAACTACGCATGCTCGCCATCCCCTTGGGGATCGGCGCCCTGGGCGCCCTGGCTGCGGCCATGGCCAGCGGAAACCGGATGGCCCGGATACTGAGCTTCTTCGGCACCGGCTGCGATGGCTCAACAGGCACGATCTCCGCCGCATGCTGGCAACCCTTGCACGGCACGTGGGCCCTCGCGTCGGGCGGTATCTTCGGCGTTGGACTCGGGAACTCCAAAGCGAAATGGTCCTGGCTTCCAGCCGCGGACAACGACTACATCTTCGCGATCATCGGCGAGGAACTCGGTCTCATCGGCGCAGTCGTGGTGCTGGGCCTTTTCGTCCTGCTGGCCATCGCCTTCCTCCGCATCATGAACGCCACCACCAGCCCTCAAGCCAAAGTCAGTACTGCGGCCGTCATGGTCTGGATCATCGGTCAAGCACTCGTCAACATGGGCGTCGTCCTCGGATTCATCCCTGTCCTCGGCGTGCCACTCCCCCTCATTTCTGCTGGGGGCACCGCCCTCCTCACCACCCTCATCGCAATCGGAATCGTGCTCTCCTTTGCACACAGCGAGCCGTCACCGACACGCACACCCCCACCCGGAATGCCGGACGCCGACCACCCGTAACTCGTCCCGCGCGCTCTCGTCGCAACACAGCACGCTGATTGAAGTGGACACGGCACGGAATCGATTCTTGGTCCACCCACGGTGTCGACGCTGTGAAATCCTTCGCCGTTGTCGCCTCGATGAACCGTCCACCGAAACAGTGCCTCGCACCACCGGGTTTGCGCGTCGAGTCAACAGTTGTTTTGACGGGAACAACGCCTAGTCTCTCGAGCGTGGAGAATGCAGCTGACAGCAACGACTCGATCAACGCGGACCACCAGAATCGGCTGGATCGATCTCACGAAATGACGCGGAACGACTGGACGAGCGTGCCCGACAACGGTGGAGTAGCCGGGTCTTGCACAATATCGGCACAGTGAGCGAACACGCCGCAGTGGGATTGGTTGCCGGAGGTGCGCTCGTAGTGTGGGTCGCGGTCGAGATGGCGGCGGAATTTCCTCCATGGTGGGAGAACGTCCTTTACATTGCGAGTTCATCTGTGACCGTCGTGATGGTCTTCGCAATCCAACACACGCAAGCACGACAACAAGCGGTAACCCAGCGCAAGCTCGACGAGTTGCTACGCGCCCAGCCAACTGCCGACGACCGACTCATCGCGTTGGAAGGTGCGTCGGACGACGAATTGGAGGCCCTCACCGACCTCACTCAAGAGAACCGAAAACGAGCCCTCGGGACGGACGCCCCGCCACCGGTGGCGGATCTCCCGACGTAGGGAATCGAGGTAGCCCGGGTACCGACCAAGTCGGGACCTGCCTAGCCAGACCGTCCCAGTCGTTGGATTTCGGTCACATTGAGGCACACTGGACGTCATCACGGGCGGCGCACGCGGGCGCAGGTGACCGGAACCTTTAGCCTGTTCATATGATCACTTTGATTCAAGCGGCGATTCTGGGATTCCTCCAAGGGATCACGGAATTGTTCCCTATTTCCAGCCTTGGCCACAGTGTCATCCTGCCCACATTGTTCGGCTGGAACATCGACCAAAGCAGCGCCGCGTTCCTCGGGCTTCTCGTTGCCACCCATCTGGCTACCGCTATCGTTCTCTTCCTCTTCTTCATAAAGGACTGGATTCGGGTTTTCCGCGGGTTCGGACGTTCCATCCGGGATCGTAAAATCGGCCCCGACGACATCTACGCGAAACTCGCCTGGCTGCTCATCGCCGCCACAATCCCCGCGGGGATCGTGGGCTTGCTCTTGGAGAAGCCCCTCCGGTCCCTTTTCGCATCCCCACTGATCGCTGCCGCATTCCTTGTGATCAACGGCCTCATTCTTCTGACCGCTGAACGCCTGCGACGGCATCCGAACCGGGCTCAGACCGGACGGGTGAGCGTTGATGCTGTTGCGAGCGGACGCCCCATCCCCGCGGGCTCGGCCAACACGCAAATGTCCGAGACCGAGAGGTCCGACACCACGATCGCCAAGCTCACCTGGAAACAGGCGTTCGGAATCGGCGTCGCGCAGACGGCCGCCCTGCTACCGGGAATATCCCGATCAGGATCAACCATGGTCGGTGGGCTCCTCTCCGGACTCAACCACGAAACCGCTGCCCGATTCAGTTTCCTACTGGCCACACCCATCATCGGCGCCGCGGCTGCACTGAAACTCCCGGGACTGTTCAGCCCACAGATGGCCGATCAGAGCGGCGCGTTCCTCGTCGGTGCGCTCTGCTCGGCCGTTGCCGCATGGTTAGCCACGAAATTCCTGCTGCGCTTCTTCGAGACCAGAACACTCACCCCTTTCGCGATTTACTGCATCGTCGCCGGAACCATCTTCTTCGTAGTCCTGCTCGCGTTCCCTTAGAAGTCCGTCAGGACACCGCACGTCAAATCAGTTGAAATTCCCTTGCTCGGAGCCCACACGATCATCACTCCATACGTCCTCGCTCGGCGGAGGAATCCTGGGCGAGGACGCGCACTGCGCCCGCATCACCCGCGCCGATCCGCACCGCGAGGTCATCACGGGAGCCAAATAGCCGATCGTGCAGCGGGTTCAGGATCTGTGCTCGATGTCGACAGCAAGCCACCCGCCCGATCACAGGTCGCGCCTGTCTCATGTCAGAGGTCCCTACCCAGCCGCGACTTTTTGGATCTCAGCTGGCGTCAGAATCCGAGTTCGGAAAGTTGATCCGGCGGACCGACGGGACAGGAATATCGACCAAGTGATATGAATCGCACCCTGCGAGGGGCAGTTGGCTGCCCTGGACGACACTGCGGACTCGGCTGAAAGATTCGCGCTGGCAGCGCCAGCCAGGGTCCAGCAGATGGGTTCCAGAAAATTGTTAGCGTCGCGTGCATCCAAAACGGAAGTTCAATCAGAAGAGAGTCTGGGAGGCGATGACGCTTCCCGCCCGTTACAACTAGCAGGAGGTAACTATGCGCAAGACCATCGCTGTCGGCGCCGTAGTCGGTGTACTCGTCGCCCTCGCGGGATTCATGCCGGCAAACGCCAATGAGAACCACAGCCACGGGGACAACGGCCCCGCCGAACTAACCGTGTTCCACGCAATCCCGGGCGTCACCGTCGACGTTTACGTCAACGGAGCACTCACCCTGGATAATTTCACCCCCGGTTCCTTCTCGGACACTCTGAGCCTTGACCCAGGCACGTATTCCGTCGCGATCACCGCCGCTGACGCCAAAGACGCCTCCAATCCCGTGATCGGCCCGATCGATCTGAAGCTGGGCAGCGGCAACAACTACACCGCGGTCGCACACCTGACCGAGGCCGGCATGCCGACCGCGACCCTGTTCCAGAACAACCCGGATCCCGTCGGAAAGGGCAAGGGTCGACTCACGGTCCGCCACGTCGCCGCTGCACCCTCTGTCGATATCCTGGCCAACGGTGCCGCCGCGATCACCGACCTGACCAACCCCGACGAGGTCGAACTGACCCTCCCGACGGGGACGATCAGCGCGGCCGTCGCCGCGACCGGCACGACCGCAGCGCTGATCGGTCCGGCCGACGTGACCATTGCCAAGCGCACGAACACCATCGTGTATGCGTGGGGCAGCCTCGCTGACCACAACCTCGCCCTCGCCGTGCAGACCGTCAAGCTCGACAAGGCCCACCACTAAGCAACACCCAGACACCTCCTGCGCTCTGCCATCCGAGCGCAGGAGGTGTCCGCTTCAACGCACACAAACTAGATCCAAATCCGCCCGATACATCAGGGTGAGCTCCACCGGTCTCCTGTGGGCCAAACGTGCATATGGCCGCCGACTCAACCCGAGCCACGAGGACACAAAATCCCTTCGACGGCCAAACCTATTGCCAGTGGCTCTCTGAAGGCGCTTCTGGCTATTCTGTGCCTGACATCGATCTGCGCCCACCGTCGACGGGGGGACCATGATCAAGCAACATGCCGGTCGACGCTTGACTGCGAATAGCCCGGGCACCGGGATGAACCGCAGTCTTCGAATCCTCAGCGGAGCACGTAACCGATTGGAGGCGAGCGATGACACACATTGACCCCGAGAACCTTGCCATCATCGCCCTGGCCGGGGCCGACCTCACCGAAGTTGAACGCGAGCACCTCGCGGGATGTCCGGGGTGCGCGCTCGAACTCCTTTCTCTCCAGCACACTGTGATTGTCGGCCAGGCGGCGCGCAACGTGTCCCTCACCGAGCCTGCTGAAACGGTCTGGGAGCGGATTCATGGCGCTCTCGGTCTCAGTGCTGCCGTCAAGAGCACACCACGACGTGACCAATTCGTCGGCGCAACGTCCGCAGCGGCAACCAATGTCCCGGAGCCCGCCCAAACCCGAACTTCGAGGGATCATCTCACCGCGACGAGGGCTCGCACACTCGTTGATCTGGCGCCGCGTCGCCGTCGGTGGCTACCTGTTTCCTTCGCAGCTGCGCTCGTTGGCCTCATCGCGGGCCTGGCCGGTGGTATCTGGTTCGACTCACTTCAGCAGGCCGCCGCACCAACAGTGATTTACCAAGCGCAACTCACCCCCTTCCCCGGCTGGCAAGCACACGGCCAAGCGTCGGTTAAGGAAAAGCGCGGACGGGCACCGCAACGTGACCGTCGACCTGACGGCTCCCGCCACCCCGGATACCTCGCTACGCGAGGTCTGGCTGATCAAAGCAGACGCCTCAGGACTGATCAGCATCGGCCTGCTCGACGGAAACACCGGCCGCTTCGACATCCCCGATACTGTCGACCTCACCCAATATCCCCTCGTCGACATCTCAGCTCAACCCAACAACGGGAACCCCGCGCACTCTCGGAACACGATCGTGCGTGGACACCTGCAAGCCAGTTGACACACACTCGCAGGCCCAAACTCGTGAGAACGCCTCGACCGCCGAAAGGAAACGTAGGTGATCCGCGCCGTGGCACTCTAGTTTGCCTGGAATCGGGCAGTCCGGAGCAACAGACGGGGGCGCGATCGGGGTCGCTGGCGAGGCGGCAGGTGGGAAACGTCCAGGGCTGCGGCCGAGGCGCTCTTTGGTAAACTCTCGTCGTCCTCCCGACGCGGCTGGATCTGAGACTAGGGTGCCGCAGGAGGTGCGGCAGAAATGTTCGCCTGCCGCTTCGCGGCGCGCCCGCCCGCGAGTGAGGAGAGGACGATGGTCACGAGCGCGCCGAGGAGGAGGGCCGCGCCCTCGCCAGGTACGAAGAGGTGGGCTTGCTCACCGATCGTGGCCGCGGCGACGGGAACCCCGAGCTGGGCAGCAGACAGCAAGCCCAGAGGCAGCTCCTGACCGAGGAACCGAGTGGCGGCGTGGGCGAGCAGGGCGCCACCACCGAGCGCGAGGCCCAGGAGAATCATCTGCGGGTGTGTGAGGAGGTCACCGAGGTTGAGAGACGCGCCGAGCCACACGAAGAAAAGTGGTCCGAAGAACCCATCCGCGAGTGCGAACAGCTGTCTGGCTAGCCGGCGGGGCTCGCCGATAGCGGCGACGACCAGTCCGAAGGAGAACCCGGCCAACATGATCGAGACGTGGCCGAAGACCGCGAGAGCCGACATCGCAAACAAGACCGCCAATTGGATGCGGAGTTCGAGAGCGAACTTGCGCTGCTCGGAGAGCCGATGCAACCGCAATCGAGCGCCGTTTCGCTCCAGACGCGACAACGTCAGGTAGAGCACCGCAGCGGCCGCAGCGACGGCGCCCGCTCCGAGGGCCGCCCGGCCGGCGTTGGGCGGATCGATCGCCAGAGGCAGGGCGATGATCGCGACGTATATCGGCGATGGCGACCTGGGCAGTGAGTTGCAGCACCGAGTTTCCGCGCAGCCGCAGGGCATCAATCACCGGCAAGACGAGTGCCGCCGAGGACGATGCCATCAGTACGGCGTAAAGGGGAGCGTGTGCGCTCCCGAAGACGACGGCGGCACCAATACCAAGCGCCACCGCCAGGACTCCGGTGAACAACGCACGAACTGCGCCCGTGCCCAGTGCGGATCGGATCTGCGCGTCCCGCACGGGCACGTGTGAGCCGGCCACGAACATGATCAGAGCGAATCCGACATTGGCCAACAGCGTGATCGATGGGTCCGACGAATCGACCAGACGGAGTCCCGTATGGCCAACGAGGATGCCGGCCAGGATCTCGCCCAGCGTCACCGGAAGATTCCACCGTCGTGGGATCGCCAGCAAAGGCCCGAGCAGGGCAACGATCGAGATGATCGCCAGGGTTTGGAATGTCATCGCTAACCCACCACTAGGGGACGGCCGGCCGCCCCAAGATCAGGTCGGCCAGCTGCACGGGAATGTTCGTGTTCTCATCGGTGTGATATGTCGCACAGACCCGGTGGTAGCCGTCGGCAATGTGTAGAGGCACCGCCGAAGAGAGATTGCCACGAACGAGCAGGATTGGCGAGAGCTTCACGCCGGTCCGGATTTTCAGCAAGTCAGAGGCGACGTGGGGGTTGGTCACGTCAAGGAGCGGCAGGCCCGCAGCCCGCAGAATGTCCTTGGCTTTCTGAGTGGTGATCGGCGTGTCTTGGAGCGCCTGCACGGTGGCGTCGACGCTCTCAGCTTGCAGGAGCAGGTGCAAGTAGTCCGCGGCGCTCGGGTAGTCCTGCGCCTCGGGCGACTCCAGCCATTTGACTTTTTTGGGCATGGTGGTCTTCCCTTGTTTTTTCGAGCAGGCTTTGGGAATGAACTTTCCGGCCCGGCCCGGTCCGGCCCGGGCTAGAATCCACCGCCTGATAGCTTGAGCGTAGTAGTGATCCGGCCGCCATGGAGGCGACCGCGATGCAGGCGTAGTAGGTGCATCAATTTGCGCTGAGCTCCACTTACGGCGATGAAGAGTCTCCCGGTAGGTACGTTCATCGTCGATGAATTGCACGGTCAGTGAGTTTCTTCTTCGCCGACCCTGGAACCACCGCTTGTCGCTTATCGGCTTTACAACGGACGCTGTGATTCACACTTCGGGATAGATCGAGGTTCAGGCCCGAATGATAGCCCGTGTGCGTCGCATCCGCGTAATCAGGAGGATCGGCGTGGAGAGGAACAAGGCGAACAGTCCCCAATAGTTGATGTCCTGAAAGACCGTGCCCAGGATGAGTGCCACGAGGAACTCGGCAGTTGTCAGCACGCTCGCGATGATGGTGCGCGAGGACAGCGGGTGAGTCGGCTCTTGGAGGGCCGCAGCGCGGTGCGTGAGGATCGTCATGGACGTCAGGAGCAGGCTCGACACGAACATCGTCCCGATGTAAAACCCAACAACGATCGAATCATTGGACCAATGCGCGACCATTGCGGTCGGCAGCGGCAGCACCACGATCGTGAAAGCCCAGAGCAGACTCAAGTTGCGCAGCGCTGGCGAGTACGCGGAGACGTGTTCGAACAGCGAATGGTGCGCAATCCAGAGGCGCGCAATCACGGCGAAGCTCAGCAAGAATGCGAGGAGCTCCGACAGGTGGTCGAGGAGGAAGTCGCCGGGCAATACGTCCGTTGGCGTCAGAGGTACGAGGTCCGCGAGCGGAAGGATCAGCAACGTGATCGCGATGGCCGCGATCGCGTCCGTGAAGAAGATAAGCCGGTCAAGGCCGCGCACTGTCTGCATCCCTCAACGATATAGAGCCCCCATCTATCTGTCTCCGCCCGGTTTTTTATTCAGAGGCGAGGGCAGCTCTCGTCGTGCTGAATCGCTTCTGGTAGGCCGACGGTGAAATCCCGTGGGTCTTCGCAAAAAGTCGACGTAAGGTCTCATCGCTCCCTAACCCACTGCGTCTCGCCGCTTCGGTGACAGACACGCCAGACTCCAAATGGTTCCGCGCCGCTTCCAACCGGATCTGTTCGACGTAGCGCGTGGGCGTGCAACTGAATTCAGCGTGGAAACGGCGGCTGAAGTTCCTCGTACTCATTGCCGCGTGCCTGGATAGTGTCGTGACGCTCAGGTCGGCGGTCGGATCGGAATTGATGCGTTCGACGATTCCGCGCATTGGTGAAGCGTCACTGACCGGGATACTGTTCGGCACCGAGAACTGGGATTGGCCACCCGGCCTTTGCATAAAGACCACTAATTCGCGGGCGACAGCGCGCGCGACCTCTGAACCGCAATCGTCCTCGACAAGGGCGAGGGACAAATCGATCCCCGCCGTCACGCCAGCGCTCGTGAAGACGTTCCCGCTCCGGATGAAGATCGCATTCGCCTGAACATCCACACGGCCGTACGTTCGCCGCAGATCGTCTGCGTACCGCCAGTGCGTCGTCGCTGGCCCGCCGTTCAGGTAGCCGCCCTCGGCCAAGAGGAAAGCGCCGGTACAGACCGATGCGAGCCGGCGGGAGCGTTCCGCCAGTGGACGCAACGACGGAAGGAGGCGATGAGCAACCCCGGGATCCGTCGGCAGCTGGTCCGAGCCGGCAACGATCAGGGTATCAAGATCGGGAGCATCCCCGGTCGCACCGGAAACCGTGAGACCGACCCCTGCCGAGGAGAGGACCGTCGCCCCGTCAGGCGAATATAGCCCGATGTCATAGGTGGCGCCGAACAGGTTCGCCGCATGGAACACCTCGACCGGTCCCGTCACATCGAGGAGCTGCACACCATCGAACACATAGACACCAATTCGACGCGTCGCTCCGATGTCTGCCATTGCACGTCCGTCCGAACTTGTGGGCTAACCGTCCGAACGACGATGGCCGCTCCTCTACGGTACGACAACGCTTAACCCCAGGCGCTTCGAATTCGGCGCCAGTCGATGAACGGAGACACCATGCAGCAGACCATCGCGGGAATCACCATTCCCGACACTCAACTCATCGCCGAGGCAACACTCCTCGTCCGCGAAGTCGAGAGCGACCTGCTCTTCCACCATTCACGACGAGTCTTTTTCTTCGGGGCCTTGCAGGGTCGCTGCCGGGGCCTCTCGCCCGACCTCGAACTGCTCTACGTCGGAGCGATGTTCCACGATCTCGGACTCACCGCCTCATACGGAACACTGGATCACCGTTTCGAAGTCGACAGCGCTAACGTAGCTCGGGCCTTCCTAGTCGACCACGGCATCACGCCGGAAGATGCCACGAAGACCTGGACCGCCGTGGCCTTGCACACCACACCGGGAATCCCCGAGTTCCTCTCCCCCGAGATTGCCCTGGTCACGGCTGGAGTCGAAACCGACGTGCTCGGAATCGACTATGCAGAACTTGACCCCGCTGACATCGCTGCGGTCACAGCAGCGCATCCCCGGCCCGACTTCAAGCGGCAGATCCTGGCCGCGTTCACCGACGGCAACAAGAACCGGCCTGACACCACCTTCGGCAACGTCAATGCCGATGTGCTCTCGCACTTCCTTCCCGGCTTCAAGCGGACCGACTTCGTCAACATCATCAACGAGTCTCCTTGGGCCGAATAGGGCCGAAGCCCTCAGACAACAAATCCTTCTTGCAAAGAGAAGGACATGACAACCTCCGCATCAATCAAGCATTCGATCTGGTCCGTCAGGCTCGAGCGCCACGAACTCATCTCCAATCGAACATTTGACGAAGCCCTCGCAGCCCTTAATGACGGGCTCGGTCATCCGCACTTCGCCGGCTCATCGAAAGGATCGGAGCCATCAAGGATTGGGTTGACTGCCGCGCGGCAGCCAACGAAGAGGCCGAACCATCCCGGCTGATCGCATTCATGGAACAGATCCGACCACGCTCGAGGATGCGCCCTCGGTGGTCTAGCCCGCATGGACGAGCGAGTTCACCACGGCCAGGATCCGGCCCCGCTTGAGGACGTCGAGCTTGTTCGCCGGCGCCACGAGTGCTCGGGTGGTCGGAAGGCTCGGCGCCCGGGTCGTGGTCGACCGCGGCAACCGCCGCGACCTTGGGAACGTGTGGCCGGTTTGCGCTCTTGGAAACGACACGAGACCCAAGCTTCCCGTGCCATTCTTGCGCCCATGAAACGAAGTCTCAGAGCAGCCAGGTGCAAGACCGAAATCCCACTAGACGTCCCGGATCTTGAACACTGGGAAGTCGGCTGCAATGGTCTCGAATGCCGTGACCGGCTCCGACAGTTCGACCGGAATGTGCGGTCGGGCGCCGGGGGCTTGCGCCAGGTACGCCTTGAGAATCGGCGCACGATCCTCCGCCCGAACCTCTTCGAGCAGCACAGGTCGCCGGCGTCCCGCGTGGACGACAGCGTTCCCATTCGCCGCCCGCACGTTACGCACCCACCGCGAGCCCTGCCCAAGCATTGAGACCAGGTACTCGCTGCCTTCGTAGCGGGCGACCACGAGTGGCAGAGTGAGCAGGGTGCGCGACTTCGGATTGATGGTCTCGAGGCTGACGGCACCGTGGCCTATGACACCGAGCGAAAACACCATTGCGCTTATCCGGTTCAAGAACCGCGCCCACCGATTTGGGCGTCCGCCAGCGTACATGTGTCGTAGGGAATCTTCAGGAATTAAGATAACTCACCGCGGATCTGAAAGCGGCCAACGTGAACGTATTCGATCATGAGCGACGTTCCTCCCCAATGTCAAAGTCTGGGTCAAGTCCAAATGTGTGGTGTAACGAGTTTTCCGCGTGATTCTTGGATTTTTAGGCGCTGAGGGCGCTGAGTTCGGTTGTGGGTTCCTCCTTCTCGGTCGGGGTGGGGGTGAGGCGTGAGCGGTTGAGGACGTCGAGGCCGAGGTAGCGGCGGCCTTCGATCCATTCGTCGTGTTGTTCGGCCAGGACCGCGCCGACGAGCCGGATCAGGGAGCCGCGGTCGGGGAAGATGCCCACGACGTCGGTGCGGCGGCGGATCTCACGGTTGAGGCGTTCCTGGGGGTTGTTGGACCAGAGCTGACGCCAGATTTCCTTCGGGAACCCGGTGAACGCGAGCACGTCGGCCCGGGCTGTCTCGAGGTGGGTGGCGACCGCGGGGAGCTTTTCCTCGAGAGCGTTCAAGACCCGGTCGAACTGGGCGTGGACGGCGTCCTTGTCGGGCTGGTCGTAGACGGAGTGGAGCAGGGTCTTGACCCACGGCCAGCTGGACTTCGGGGTCGCGGACATCAGATTCGCGGCGTAGTGGGTGCGGCAGCGCTGCCAAGTCGCACCGGGCAAGGTGGCCCCGATGGCGGCGACGAGGCCGGCGTGGGCGTCGCTGGTGACGAGCTTCACCCCGGTCAGGCCGCGGGCGGTCAGGTCGCGGAAGAAGCCGAGCCAGCCGGCGCCGTCTTCGGCGCTGGTGATCTGCAAGCCCAGGATCTCGCGGTGCCCGTCCTTGTTCACGCCCGTCGCGAGGAGCGCGTGGACGTTGACGACACGGCCGCCCTCGCGCACCTTCAGCACCAGGGCGTCGGCCGCGACGAACGTGTAGGGGCCGGCGTCGAGGGGGCGGGTGCGGAACTGCTCGACCTGCTCGTCGAGGTCCTTGGCCATGATCGACACCTGCGACTTCGAGAGGCGGGTGATGCCGAGGGACTCGACGAGTTTCTCCATCCGCCTGGTCGACACCCCGAGGAGGTAGCAGGTCGCCACGACGCTGGTCAGGGCGGCCTCGGCGCGGCGGCGGCGCTCGAGGAGCCAGTCCGGGAAGTAGGTGCCGGTGCGCAGCTTCGGGATCGCGACGTCGAGGGTGCCGGTGCGGGTGTCGAAGTCCCGGTGCCGGTAGCCGTTGCGCGAGTTGGTTCGGTCGGCGGAGATCTGGCCGTATTCGGCGCCGCAGACGGCCTCGGCTTCGGCGCTCATTAGCGCGTTGATGAAGGTGGTCAGCATCTGCCGCATCAGGTCCGGCGAGGCTTGCTCGAGTTGTTCGGACAGGAAACGGGCAGGGTCAATAAAATGGGGTGCGGTCATCGCGTGTACTCCTTCGGAAAAGACTTGATCGGTCTTTCCAAGAATCACGCGGTGGCCGCCTCACATCGGTGCAACACGCCCATCAGGGCCGGGGTTACACCACGCTATTGGACGCAACCAAAGTCTGACACCAGTACAGCGACTCCGGCGCCGGCCGACACTGCCGACGCTACCACTCCTGACATGCAATTTTCTCCCCGTGGGTGCTCCAAACGTCGCGTTCTCGAGGGGGCGAAGCCTGTCGCGGCTCGGCCCAGGACTTCGCGGACGGTTGTCCTGCGACCGGCAGCGAGTCCAAACCGGCGGTGATGCAAACGACCGTTGTGATGGCTCATTTGGCGCGCCTCACCGGCGGGCTCGCGCAAAGGGTGCGGAGCGTGATTCTTGAGACTCTCCGCACCCTGTCGCGGTGCAACCCGCCAGCGTCGTGATGCTCAGGCGTCGAGGCCGAGGCGGAAGACGTCGTTGCTGGTCTTCCAGAACACCAGATCGCGCTCGGCCGGGTCCGTGACCAAGTCTTCGACGATCTCGATGTGCTCCTTGACTCCGTATGGGACCGCACCGTAGTCGGTCCCAAACACGACCCTATCGATGCCGAAGGCCTCGACCGCAGCGCGCAGAGCGATCGAACTGAACCCCATGGTGTCGACCAGGATGTTGGTCTTGAAATAGGTCGACGGCGCCAGCTTGTTCGTGTACGGGGCTCCGGCTGGCGGGTTCGTGAGTCCCTCGTAGTTGAGGTGCCAAGTGAAATCAAGGCGTCCGATGATCGAGGGGAGCTCTCCGCCCATGTGGACGACCATCACCTGCAGGTTAGGGTGGCGGTCGAACACGCCGGAGCCGATCATTCGCGAGACGTTGACGGTCGAATCGAAGGGACGACCCACCGCCTCGTTGAGGCGGTACTGAGCAAGGACCTCGTTGCCGACGGACAACATCGGCGGGTGAATGTGAACCACGAGGTTGTTCGCTTCTGCGAAGTCCCACAGCCATTCGGCCTTCGGACTGTCCAGGTAGGTGCGATTTGCACCACTGCCGTAGCTGGACGCGACCGCGATCGCCTTGGCGCCGCCCTGGCGAATCATGTCCTCCACGATTGGCTGGCAGCTCTCGTCAAGCGCGTCAGCGTTAGCCATCAGCTCAAACTCGCCAGGATAGGTGCCCTTGATCTCCAGGTATTCGTCGTTGAGGAACTTCAGAGCTTCCTTCGAGCTGACCATAAGCAGGTCATGGGCAATCCAGGCCACCTCGCCGCCGCTGCTCGCGATGCTGAGGGTGACGCCTTCCTCGCGCTGCTTCGGCATTGCGTACTCCAGGTCCACGAACTCGCGGTACACGACGTCCAGGCCGCTGTTCTGCGGAAAGGTCCTGCTCGGATCGAAAAGCCCAGCTTCCGCACACTTGGCTTGGAGCTTGGGACCGATCGGGTGCCGGTGGGTATCGACGATCGCCCGGTAGTCCGTGCCAGTCTGGGTTGTCATGATGACTCCTTTTTTGTGGTGTGTCGTGTCCCACCGAATTAGTAGAACGTCGTTCTATAGAACATGGTTCTACACTTAGGAGCGAGAGTCAAGGAGAATGATGCCGGAACGAACAATAAACGGGAGCCACTCAGGAAGCGGCCGGACACCGAGCGCAAGCCTCGAGCCGGCCCTTCTCGCAGCGGCGGAGCGGGTGCTTGCCGAGGTCGGGCTAGACGGGCTCACCGTGCGCGCTGTGGCTGCCGAAGCGAATGTCGCGCCGATGGGCGTGTACAACCGATTTACCAACAAGGCTGGCCTAGTCGAAGCACTGATGGCGCGCGCGTTCGACGACCTCGCCGCCGCGATCTCGGCGGACGACCAAGACCCCATTGCACGGCTGCGATCCTCGAGTGTCGGGTACCGGGCGTTCGCCCTGGCCCACCCAGAACGCTATCGGATGATCTTCGGCGGATTCGTCCCATCCAAGTCGCCGGTCGGCTTACGGGTGCATGGTCGTTCGGCATTCGGTGTCTTCGTCGACGGGATCGGCTACGCGATCAGACAGGGCGCGATCGGCGACCGGGATGCGAGTACGGCCGCTCAGCAGATGTGGAGTGCGATGCACGGTGCGATCGCACTCGAGCTCGCGAGCATGGGATTCGTCGAGGACTATGAGGCCCTCTATACCGGTCTGATGGAGATCGTCCTTGCCGGGATGCGCGGGGAGCCGCAGGCTCGACCGATCGGAAACACTAGTCGATGAGATGGCATCCACGGGGGCTTAACCCTGAACAAACGAATGCGCCCGCAGATTTAGAATTACCCATCACACGCGGTCGGCGGCCCATTCCGACCATTCGGTCTGGAGTCGAGCGAGCCGGATGCCGTATTCAAGAGCGAGGAGTCCATCCCTGGCCAACGGGGCATTAATCCGCTCGATCGAGGTTCGAATTTCCTCAAGCTCTGCCAGCTGGGATGCGGCCACCTCGCCCACAGCTTTCAGATACGACTGCCGTTCGGCCGATGTCAAGGCGGACAAGAAAAACACCCGGAGCAACATGTCGCTCCGACGTGGAGCTTCCGGCTTGACCTCTGTGAGCCACTGGTGCAGCTCACCGTGACCAGAATCGGTCACTACGTATTCTTTGCGGCCTCGCGGGCCTTCGCTGGCGACGGTGAGAAGACCCTCCCGTGTGAGCTTGGTCAGCTCGGTATACACCTGGCTTTGGGTCGCGGGCCAGACCTCATTCAAGGAGCCCTGGAACTCCTTGAGCAGGTCATACCCACTCGCGGGCGCGTTGAAGAGGAGTCCCAAGAGAGCGTGTCGCAATGCCATGCTCCCATCGTATATTGCAACGCCGACAGGTATCTGATAGACCTTTCATGGTTGACATGTCAGTTTAGGAATGTCACGGATATTGAAAGAGGTCCCCATGAATTTCACCCCCGATCCCTCTCCCCGGCCCGCGCCGGGTGGGGCGGAGCACTATACGCCGCCTCGATCGCTCAGTACTTCCTCGTCCAAGTGATCACGGCATCCGCATGGACGACGCCATTCAACTGGTCGACAAACGTGATCAGTGACCTCGGCAACACGGCCTGCGGCGAGTTCGCCGTGCACGGGCCTACGGCCTGGGTGTGCTCGCCCCTGCACAACCTGATGAATGCGTCGTTTGTTCTCACCGGCATCCTGACCATCATCGGAACAATTTTGCTCTGGGGCCTGTGGCCGAAACGACGCATGGTCACCGTCGCACTGGTACTTCTGATCATCGCCGGCGTCGGCAAGATCATGGTCGGGCTCGTGCCAGAGGATGCCAACGCCGCACTGCACACTCTCGGCGCGACCAATCTGACACTCGGCAGCGTCGCCATCGTTCTGCTCAGCATCTCGATATACCGTCAGAACCGCGTGTTGGCCATCACTGGCCTCATCGCATCCCTCGTTGGCATCGCCGGCGGGGGCTTCTTCGCCACGGCGCAGTACATCGGTCCCTCCGCAACTCTTGGCCTCGGACTGGGCGGCATCGAACGAGTCGCCGGCTACCCAGCCAACCTGTGGATACTCCTCATCGGAATCCTCACAATTCGCGCAGCACTCGCCGATTCGACTCGAAACGCACACGGTTCGAACACGGAACTGGGCGCGCAAGTGGTTGGGCAGCAACAGTCATAAACTGCTCCGCTGCAGCATTTCCGAGACCCAACGAACTGCCGCGTGGTCAGGAACCACCGACTCGCTGTGTTGCCTCACCCATGCACAACAGCGGTATTGCCGTCATCGCACTCTCGCACCGGCCGAATGGTCTATGACGAGCACCCGGCGGATGACTGCCTTCGGCAGCACGGGATCGTTCCGCATGCACAGCCACTCGTCACTGCGCATCGGCATCGGCATTGCGGCACCTCACTGCCGGGCGAGTACCGCGGTCTTGCACCACGGACATAGCCAGAACGGATGCCGAGTTGTGCCGGCCGCCACGCACTTGGTCATGCATGACGGGCACTCAGGCGGGTGCGAATTGGCGAGGTCGTCCATGCGGAGATGCTACGCCTTGGTGATCCGTGGCTGCGAGCGCCTGGCGTGGACAGTAAGGAGCGCGAACCCCGCAGTCATGTCTGTTCCGAGGATAGGCCCCACCAGAGCAGCAACCCCAGTCCCGCCGTCTTCGGAATCGTCGGATAAGCGCTCGGGGCGTCGATGACAATGCTGACGCTGACAATGATCTGGATGATGCCGAGCAGCCCACGCAGGATGGCGACCCGCAGCAAAGCGGCCGGTGCTCCTTAGAAGGGAGCTGCGGTGGACCGTTCCGAGGTGTCGGAGTCCGAGTGGTTGCCATGGGTCCCCTACCCGCTCGAAGGGGGACTGCCGATTCCGAGCGCCCACGGGCCCGCACCCGACCAGAACAAGTTGAATGAGCACGACTGCCCCGGCGTTGAGCCTTGCTTCGCCGTGCCCACCAGATCAACCTTCATCAGCTTCGGGGAGACATCGGAGTCACTGCTCATTTCCCGTCCAACCGGAGAGATCTTGGAACACTGTTCGAAGACGACACCCGCACTCTCGGCGGTGTATGCCGACGGTGCGGACGTGAAGAGATCCTCGAGCGCCTGCTGGTCCCCGGCGTCAATGGCCGCGATCACCTGCTGACGAAGCTCTCTCGCTGATCCGTCAGGGGGCAAGGACATCGTGGGCTCATCGAATGCGGTGCACCCGGAAAGCACCAATCCTGCGAACGTTACAACGAAGCACAGGAGTAAACGCTGGGGGTGACGGCGATCCCTTCTGGGTGATATTCGCATTAGATTTCGCGGACTGACCGGGCGCCGTCGATTCCGTGGCCAAGCGTCGTGCCCGCTGCCAACTTGTTGACTCTGTTATTCGAACTCATCTCGACACGCGGCCACGCAACACGCCCAGAATTCAGTACGGCCCAGTTCGAGAGGAATCGTAGCATCGCGCTCTTCGTCTTCCCCATAGTTTTGATCATTGCAGCCCGCCGAGGGCATCGCCCAGAAATACGCAGAATCACGGCGGTGCAAGGCTGCCGACCCGACCCAAACCATTCCTTTTTGGGTACACACATAGGTACACACATAGACCCGAAGAGAAACGGTGCATATCGACCGTTAAGGTGACCGAAAAGGCCGATAAGGCCCGTTTCTGCCCAAAAAAGTGTGCCCCTGGAGGGATTCGAACCCCCAACCATTTCCTTAGGACGGAACTGCTCTTCCGTTGAGCTACAGAGGCTGGCTGTCAAAGTTTAGCTGGTGCGAGCCCGATCAGGATCACGCGGGCGGGTATAGGAACAGCGCGACGTCGCTCGGCGAGACCGTGCGCTTGTGATACGCGTGGCTGCCCATCCAGTTGTACTCCTCGAGCACGACGGATCCGTCACCGCCGATCGACTGCACATAAGCGACATGGTTGTAGTTGAACCAGGCGACCGCGCCGACGACGGGTGTCTTGCTCGTGGTCCAGCCGTGGTTGGACCACGCACTCGCCCAGGCGCTCGCGTTGCCGCCGCCGGGGGTCAGGCTGTTCCAGGTCCAGCGCCAGGAAGAGCCGGTCGAACCGGCGTCGCGGTTCAGGCGCCAGGCCACGAAGTCGACACACTCGCGGTAGTAGTAACTGAGCGGGGATAGGCCGCCACCCTGCGACTCGGTGGGCATGTTGTACCAGGGGTAGTCATCACCCTCCGCACGCACGCCGTAGACGGCGAAGGCCGCCGCAGCGGCACGGGCGGTCGCCACCTGCTGGGCAGCGAGGGCCTTCTTGGCCGCGAGCGCCTGCGCCGCGAGCTGCTCTTTCGTGGTGGCAGCGAAGCCGTCACGCGAAACAGTGACCGCGGTCGCCGCTGCTGCGACGGTGAGGCCCTGCACGGTCTTGTTCCCCGACGAGTGCGTTGCGCTCGTCATGTCACCGGCTGCGCGCGGAGTGAAGGCGTACGCGGGCAATGCCGCGGTGAGGAAGATGGCCGGGATGGCGAACACGGCGATCGCGATCTTGACCGGATGCCGCCGCTTGCGTGGGAAACGACCGACCGGCTTCGCGGGCGAGGCCGAAAAACGGCTACGCGGCCTCACTGCGGGAACGACGACGGGTTCGGGCTTCGGTGCCAGGAATTGCTCCGTGGCCGGGCTCAAAGCCGGGAGCGCGTCGCGCTTGGCCCGGAGTTCGCGACGAGTGAGAAAGACCTCGGGGCTCGCTTCGGAATCGGACACGCCAGACTCGGGCAACAGGATTCCTCTGGATCGTGGCGTATCAATCGGGTTCATCCCACCCTAGGGGAAACCGTCGAAGAAGTCACCCCCGGCGTTACACATCCGTTACATTGCCTGATCAGGCGGCAGGCGCAAGATACTCGTCCCATTGCGGCAATGGTCGCTCGACTCCGCGCACGACCCAGCTGGACCCGATCGGGATCTTCGGATGGAAGAGCAGATCCCAGCCCATCTCGGCGGGAGTGCGATCGCTCTTGATGTTGTTGCAGCGCAGGCAGCAGGCCACGAGGTTGTCCCAGCTGTCCCGGCCACCGCGGGAACGGGGCTGCACGTGGTCGATCGTATTCGCAGTCCGGCCGCAGTACGCGCAGCGATGGTCATCCCTGCGGAGTACGCCGCGCCGGCTCACCGGCAGCGAACGGGAGCGCGGGAGATGCACGTACCGCGTGAGGATGATCACGCTCGGTCGATCCCACGAGCCTGTCGTCGCCCAGACCGGGTGGGCCTGGTCGGCGGCCACGATGGTGGCCTTCTGATTCATGACCAGCACGATGGCCCGTTTGAACGAGACCACGGCGAGGGGCTCGTAGCCCGCGTTCAGAACAAGTGTGCGCATTCGTTCCCTTTCGAAAAGGGCTGGACGGCTTCCAGCCATTCGATCTACTCCCTCGCACCGAGAGTCAGGGGCAAACGGGCAAACAAAAAGGGCGCTGTCACAATGACAACGCCCTACGGTCTGAAACGCGAGAACACGCACAACTCAGACAAGTTTGACTGCCGTGCCGCAACGCAAAGCGGCAGCGCACATCCATGGTGTGGATCGTGCATCGCTCGCGCATTGGCTCTCCCAAAAGACTCGCAGTACTACAGAGCATCAGGTTAACGCACAAGCGACACGCCGCGCAGCACCCCACAACACTTCGTGGGCAAGCTGTTACGCATTGTTCACATCGTTGCCGCCCGGCGAGGCCACGTCACGGCCTCGCCGGGCCCGTCGGAGCGACTCAGATCCCGAGGCGGACGATGTAGTACGAGCTCGTCCAGATGGGCTGCACCCTCACGGAAGCCCCCTCATAGGGCGCGTGCAGAATGTTGCCATTGCCGGCGTAGATGCCGTCGTGACCGTCCATGATGACAAGGTCACCCGGCTGCGCATCGGCGAGGGAGATGCGGGTGCCCGCGGCGCCCTGGCCTGCTGCCGAATGCGGCAGGCTGATCCCGAACTGGGCGTAGACGTACATGACGAAGCCCGAGCAGTCGAAACCGGCGGGGGTCGACCCACCGTAGACATAGGGAACACCCTGGTACTGCAGGCCGACGTTATAGACGGATGCGAGGCTGAACGTCGGGTAGGACGGGTTCGCCAGGAAGTCGGAGACCGACGGCCCCGAATACGCGGCCGCATACGTCGTCATGGAGGCGGCCGCGGCGACGCGGCGCGCTTCGGCTGCTGCTGCGGCGGCCGCAGATGCTGCTGCTGCCTTGGCCGCGGCGATCTCTTCCGGCGTCGTGGCGCTGAAGCCGTCGCGGGCGACGCTGACGGTCGAGGCCTGGTCGGCGACGGTGAGCGACTGGGCGCCCGACCGCGTGAGGGCCGTGGATGCCGTCGTGCCGTGCGCGATATCCGTGCCGGGAGAACTCGGCGCGAACGCGTATGCGGGGATCGCCATGGTGGCGACGAGTCCGCCGGCCAGGGTCATCATCACGACGTTGGCGATGGCGCCGCGCCGGCGTGACGGGCGGGTGAAGATCCCGCGCGCGGGGGCCTCTTCACGCTGCGCCGGCGTCGGGGCCGGCCGTGCGGGTGTCGGGGCAGAACCTCGACGGGACAGTCTTCTACCTAATTCTTCGGCCAAAGTGTGTACCTCCGGCGCCTCGACAACACTAGGTAGTTGCCCCGTCCAATGCGTTGGTCGCATGTGTTACCGAACCAGGAGACGGGAAGAGAGACGTCCTGCTTCGAGCCCGGCGGCCGGTTCTGGCCTGTGGGACTCGTCCGACAGTACGTGAGGTTTCTCCGTTTGTCACCCCTTGGTGACGATTTAGTAACGAACGCGTAACGAAAGGGTCATCTTTCGACCGACGACAACCCGGCATCCGTTCGGATTTTGCCCCGCGAAACGGGCGGTTAGAGAGCGGCGACCGGGGTAGCCACGAAGATGTGGCTCGCGACTTCATTGGGCAGTTCGAGACCCTCAGCGAACCCCGCGACCTCGACGAGAACGTAGGAGCCGAGTGCCGAGAAAACCGCCGAATTGCCCGGCATCACGCCGGCGTTCTTGAGCTGGGCGAGGAGTTCCGGGTCGAACTGCACCGGTTCGCCGAGGCGGCGGATGACGGCGGTCACCGGGGTCGTCGACCCCGCGACGACCTCGACGAGGTTCGTGACTCCCGCCATGAATGCGACGGCGGGCGAGTCGCCCAGTTCGTCGAGCCCAGGGATCGGGTTGCCATACGGTGACTCGGTGGGATGCCCGAGCATCTCCAGGATCTTGCGCTCGACCTGTTCGCTCATGACGTGTTCCCAGCGGCAGGCTTCGTCGTGGACGAACTCCCATTCGAGGCCGATCACGTCGCTCAGCAGGCGCTCGGCGAGGCGGTGCTTGCGCATGACATGCACGGCCTTACGGCGCCCGTTGATCGTGAGTTCGAGGTGGCGGTCGCCGGACACGACGACGAGCCCATCCCTCTCCATGCGCGCGACGGTCTGCGAGACGGTCGGGCCGGAATGGCCCAGTCGTTCGGAGATCCGGGCCCGGAGGGGGACGATCCCCTCCTCCTCCAGATCGAGGATGGTGCGGAGATACATTTCGGTCGTGTCGATCAGATCAGTCATCGCCGGCCTCCCAGTGCCTCCGTGTGCGTCACAACCTTATCGCCGTGTTAGGGGTCGTTAGAATCGCCTCATGTCGAATCTGATAATTCCCTCCGAACTCTTGCCCGTTGACGGACGATTTGGCTGCGGCCCGTCCAAAGTCCGTCAGGAACAGCTTGAGTACCTCCTTAAATCTGGCACGTCCATTATCGGTACCTCCCATCGTCAGGCGCCGGTGAAGAACCTGGTCGGCCGGGTCCGAACCGGCCTGGCGGAGCTGCTCCGCGCTCCGGAAGGCTACGAAGTCGTCCTCGGCAACGGCGGGTCCACCGCCTTCTGGGATGCAGCCGCGTTCTCCCTTATTTCCAAGAAGGCCCAGAACCTCGTCTTCGGCGAGTTCGGCGGCAAGTTCGCTGCCGCGGCGAGCGCACCGTTCCTCGAAGCACCCGACGTGATCAAGGCCCCGGCGGGCTCGCGCAGCGAGGCCGTTCCGACCGAGGGCGTCGACGTGTACGCCTGGCCGCAGAACGAGACCTCGACCGGTGTGATGGCGCCCGTCACCCGCGTGCACGGCGACGCCGGAGCGCTGACCGTCATCGACGCCACGAGCGCCGCCGCCGGCATCGACTACGCCGCCGACCAGGCGGATGCGTATTACTTCGCCCCGCAGAAGAACCTCGCCTCCGACGGCGGCCTCTGGATGGCGCTCTTCTCCCCCGCGGCCATCGAGCGCGTCGAGCAGATCGCCGCGAGCGGCCGGTACATCCCGGAGTTCCTCAGCCTGAAGAACGCGATCGACAACTCGCGCCTCAACCAGACCCTGAACACGCCGGCCGTGGCCACCCTGCTCCTGATCGAGAACCAGCTCGACTGGATCAACGGCAATGGCGGCCTCGCCTGGGCCTCCGCACGCACCCGCGAGTCCTCCTCGGTGCTCTACGACTGGGCAGCGACCGTTGACTACGCGACGCCGTACGTCGTCAACCCCGACCACCGTTCGCAGGTTGTCGCGACGATCGACTTCGACGACGCGATCGATGCCTCCGCCGTAGCCAAGGCGCTGCGCGCGAACGGCATCTCCGACACCGAGCCCTACCGCAAGCTCGGCCGCAACCAGCTGCGCGTCGCCGAGCAGTTCACGGCGATCGAGCCGAACGACGTACGCCAGCTCGTCAAGTCCATCGAATTCGTCGTCGCCAACCTGGGCAAATAGCGGTCCTCGTGCGCCTCTGGCTGAGAGACAGCGAGCGCCGGCCCGATCCTGAGCCGGCGAAAGCGGATGCGCGCACGCCGATCCTGATCGGAGCACTCGCCTGGCTCGTGGCCGCGGGTCTCGCCCTGGCTTTCCAGGGTGAGCTCGCGGCCCGCGGGCTCGGCTGGTGGCTGTGGTGCGCGGTGGCCGGGGTCGGTCTCGGCGTCGCCGGGCTGGTCTGGCTGCGCCTGAGGCGCCGGTAGCGCGTCAGACGCTATTCGTCTTCGTCGATGTCGTCCGGGTCGATGTCATCGTCTTCTTCTTCGTCATCATCGTCGTCGTCTGCGTCGTCGTCATCGGTGTCGTCGTCATCGGTGTCGTCGTCATCGTCATCGTCATCGGTGTCGTCGTCATCGGTGTCGTCGTCATCGTCATCGTCATCGGTGTCGTCGTCGAGAGCGTCGGCGGCCGCGGTCGCAGCGACCAGGTCCTGGGCCGTGCGGTAGTCGGCGAGGCGATCGGACCACGGGATCCACTCGGGTGCGACGAGGGCCTCGTCCCCCGGCGTGAGCTCGGTCTCGAGCACCTGCGGCAGGGATTCCCCGTCGATGCGCGAGAGCGTGACGGTCCAGCGCCAGCCCGGATACCCGGTCATGGTGCAGTCGAAGAGCAGCGACACGACCCGGTCACCCTCGACGACGTGTCCGAGGGGGTCGCCGATGGTGTCTTCCGGCGTGAAGGTGAGGAGGGCGGCCCTGGCCACCTCGACAGCAGCGACGAGTGTCTCGTCGGTGGGAACGGCATCCGCTGCCGTCGACTCGGCGTCGTCGGCCACGGCGTCATCGGCGACGGCGTCGACAGCCGGTACGTCGAGTGTGGTGTCTTGGATCTGCTCAGGCATCGAGTTCCTCTGCGACCTTGCGAAGCAAGGCGGCGATCTTGTGGCTGTGGGCGCTATCGGGGTAACGGCCGCGACGCAGGCTCGCACCGATGCCGTCGAGCACCTTGACGAGGTCCTCGATGATGATGGCCATGTCGTCGGCGGGCTTGCGGCTGAGCTTGACGAGGCTCGGCGGCGCTTCGATGATGCGCACGGACAGCGCCTGGGCGCCGCGCTTGCCATCGGCGATGCCGAATTCGAGCTTCGTTCCTGGCTTGACCGTCACTCCGGTGGGCAGCGCAGAAGCGTGGAGAAAAACCTCCTGGCCGTCATCGGAACTGATGAAGCCAAAACCCTTCTCCTCGTCGTAGAACTTGACCTTGCCGGTGGGCATCTGGACCTCGCTGAATTCCGGGCGCGCGACATGCGCGCCAACCGCACCCAGCTTATTCGGTTGCACTCGTCCCCGCCCCGTATCCTTGACACTGTGACCAATCAAACTCCACACGCCGCCGGCCGGCCGGAACGCATCCTCGCCTATATGGTCGCCGCCACCGTCGGCCTGTCGATCCTCGCGTTCTTCGCCGTCATCATCGGCACCTGGCTCGGCGCCGGCGCCAACAACGGCTTCGGCGAGGGTGTCTGGCCCGCGATCCTCGCGCTCCCGCTTGTCGGACTGCCGATTGGATTCATCCTGATTATCGTTCTCCTGGTGACGACCACCGTCCGCCGCGCTCGCGAGGCACGACAGAACGGGGAGTAACGCCGTGCTGACGCTCGCCTCACGCCTTCGTGCCCTCGACGACGCGGCGTTGCGCCGCACGATCGAGATCCGCGCGATCTCAGCCCACGGCATCCGTGATTTCTTCGACCTCGCCGAAGCCCTGCTGAATCCGGCCGCGGTCCAGGCAGCCCTCTCCCGGCTCGACCGGTCGACTCTGGCCGTGCTTGCGATCACCGCCACCGAGGCGCCCGCCGAACCGACCGAGCCGACGGGTGTGCCCGGCGCGTCCCTCGGCCTCGATGCGCTCACTTCCCGCCTCACCGAGCTCGGCGGCCTGCCCGTCACCCGAGCGGATGTCGCCGCGCGCGCAGCCGTGCTCGACGAACTGATGCTCGCACTCCTGTCCGACGACGGCCTCAGGGTATATCCGGCGGTCGCCGAGCACCTGGCCACCTGGCCCGACCTCGGCCTGCCGTCCGCCCTCGAACTCGCATCGACACCCGCGCCCTCCGCACTCGCGACCGTGATCACGACCGACAGCCGCTTCACCGACCGCCTCGCCGCCGAACGTGCCTTCGCGGCGGTCTCCTCAATCGCAGAGCTCGTCACCGAACTCTCCCGGGAGCCCGTGCGCGAGCTCAGCCGGGGCGGACTCGGCCTGCCGGACACCAAGCGCCTCTCGTCCGTCATGGGCATCGATATCGACGCCGTCGCCACCTACGTCGCGACAGCAGCCAGGGCGCAGCTCATCGCGCACTCGACCGGGTACTGGAACGAGACGGAGGCCGGCGAGGCCTGGCTCCTCGAGGGCACTGCGCACCGCTGGGCGGCCCTGGCCGGCTCCTGGCAGGCGGCACTGCCCGCCGACGTGCGCAGCATCCTCGCGCACCGCCCCGGCGTCTCCTGGGGCGAGGGACTTCGCAGCTTCGTGACCTGGCTCTACCCAGCAGGCGGCGAGTGGATGGACACCCGCGTCACCGAGTTCGCCCGCGACGCCGAGCTGATCGGCATCACCGCTCACCAGACCACGAGCCCGGCCGGTGCCGCTGTCCTGGCCGAAGACCTCGAGGGCGCCATCGCCACGATCGGGGCGTCCCTGCCTGCAGAAGTCGGCGCCGTCTACCTGCAGAACGACCTCTCGATCGTCTCCCCAGGCCCCCTGGCTCCCTCGATCGACGCCCGGCTCCGCGGCCTCGCCGACGTCGAGAGCCGCGAACTGGCCCTCAGCTACCGAATCTCGGCGACCTCGGTCAACCGGGCACTCGCCGCGGGTGAAACCGCCGAGTCACTCCTCGACTTCCTGCGCACGATCTCACTCACCGGTATCCCCCAGCCCATCGAGTACCTGATCCGGGAGTCCGCAGGCCGGTATGGACGGATCCGGGTCGGCGAGGTGGCCGCACCGACCGCGCTCAGCCGGAGCTACGTCCGCTCGGACGACGATGAACTCCTCGGCACCCTCGCCGTCGACCAGACCCTCGGCCCGCTCGGACTCGTCCGCGCGGACGCCCACCGCCTCACGAGCCGCTTCACCTCGGACGTCGTGTTCTGGGCGCTCAACGACGCCAAGTACCCGGTCGCAGCGGAGAGCTCCGACGGAGAGGTCCTGCACCTCCGCAGGCACCAGCTCGCCAGGGTCCTCCCCCTGAGGCCCCTGACCTTGCACTCATCCTGGTCGAAAAGCTCCGTGCCACGGACGGCGGCGAAGACGTCGCCGCCGACGCCTGGCTCGCCCGCCAACTCGATTCGGCGATCAAGTCCAAGCAGACCGTCATCGTCAGCATTGCGATGCCGGGCGGGGTCGTCGTCGACTACCTGCTCGAACCGGCCAGTGTCGGAGGAGGCCGATTCCGCGCCAGGGACCGCCGTGCCGACATCGAACGCACTCTGCCGCTCTCGAGCATCATCAGCATCACACCCGCCCCATAAGCGGGGGTGGGCCGATGGGAGGCTCCCAGCCATGCGGGCGTAGGATTAACGGCTATGTCTGATGGCCCACTGATTGTCCAGAGCGACCGCACGGTTCTGCTCGAAGTCGCCCACCCCCTCGCCGAAGATGCGCGCCACGACCTCGCCGTGTTCGCCGAGCTGGAACGGGCCCCTGAGCACATCCACACCTACCGGATTACCCGGCTCGGACTCTGGAACGCCCGCGCGGCGGGACATGCGGCCTCGGACATGCTCGGGACCCTCGAGAAGTATTCCAAGTTCGCGATCCCGCAGACCGTGCGGATCGACATCGAGGAGACCGTCGGGCGCTACGGCCGCCTGATCATCGAGCGCGACGACGAGGGCCAGCTCGTGCTGCAGAGCAACGACCGGGCCGTGCTGATGGAGATCTCCGGCGCCAAGCGGATCGCCCCCCTGCTGATCGGCCACCCGACCCCGGATTCCTTTCTCGTCGAACCCTGGGCCCGCGGTCAACTCAAGCAGGAACTCGTCAAGCTCGGCTGGCCGGCCGAGGACCTCGCCGGCTACACGCCGGGAACCCCGCACGACATCGCGCTGCTCGAGAACGGCTGGGCGCTGCGCGACTACCAGAACAAGGCCGTCGCGAGCTTCTTCGACGGCGGTTCCGGCGTCGTCGTCCTGCCCTGCGGAGCGGGCAAGACCCTCGTCGGCGCCGGCGCGATGGCGACGGCGAAGACCAACACGCTCATCCTCGTGACCAACACCGTCTCGGCCAGGCAGTGGCGCGACGAGCTCCTCAAACGCACGACCCTCACCCAGGACGAGATCGGCGAGTACTCGGGGCAGGTCAAAGAAGTCAAGCCCGTCACGATCGCGACGTACCAGATCCTCACCGCGAAGCGGAAGGGCGAGTACGCCCACCTCGAACTCCTCGACGCGATGGACTGGGGCCTCGTCATCTACGACGAGGTGCACCTCCTTCCCGCGCCGGTATTCAAGCTCACGGCCGAACTGCAGGCCCGCCGCCGCCTCGGCCTCACCGCGACGCTCGTCCGCGAGGACGGCCGCGAGGGCGACGTGTTCAGCCTGATCGGCCCCAAGCGTTTCGACGCACCGTGGAAGGAGATCGAGGCCCAGGGCTTCATCTCCCCCGCCTCCTGCTACGAGGTACGGATCGACCTGCCGCAGTCCGAGCGGCTCACCTATGCCGCCGCAGCGGACGACGAGCGATACCGGCTCGCCGCGACCGCCCCGGCCAAGCTCGACGTGGTCAAGCGTCTCGTCGCCAAGCACCCCGGCGAACGCATCCTCGTGATCGGCCAGTACCTCGACCAGATCGACGAACTCGCCGACGCCCTCAACGCGCCGAAACTCACCGGGGCGACCCCCGTCGACGAACGCGAACGGCTCTACCAGGCTTTCCGGGTCGGCGAGGAGAACCTGCTCGTCGTCTCCAAGGTCGCGAACTTCTCCGTCGACCTGCCCGAGGCGACCGTGGCCATCCAGGTCTCCGGGTCGTTCGGCTCGCGCCAGGAGGAGGCGCAGCGGCTCGGCCGGTTGCTCCGTCCCAAGGAGTCCGGCCTCGCCGCCAACTTCTACACGCTCGTCGCCCGCGACACCGTCGACCAGGACTTCGCACAGAACCGCCAGCGCTTCCTCGCGGAGCAGGGGTACAGCTACACCATTCTCGACGCGAACAACCTCGACACCGACGCCCTGGTCGACGAGGCCGCAGCAGGCATCCGCTGACCTGCCCTGACCGATCCGACGGAATCGGTCAGGGCGACGGGCGCGTGTAGCGCAGGAAGAGCATGTCTCCGGCAGTGAGCACGTGGCCGAGACGCATCGGGCGTGACGCGGCCGCGGCACTGTGCGCGATACGGCCAGAGGTGCCTGCCTCGAGAACCGGGCTCAGGCTCAGGCAGAGTTCGTCAACGGCATCGGCCGTGAGCAGCGCCCCGAACAGGCTCGGGCCGCCCTCACAGAGCACCTGGCGCAGGCCCCGCGCGGCAAGCTCGCGGAGCGCGAGCGGGAGATCGATCGTCGCCGCCCCGCAAACGAGCACGTCGGCCACGGCCTCGAGGTCGGCGCGCTTGTCGGCAGGTGACCCCGCGTGCGTGATGACGATCGGGCGCGTCGCGGCGTCCGTGAACAGCGGATGCCCGGCCTCGAGATCCAGGCGCCCGCTCACGACCGCGATCCGCGGCTGCGGCGGGAGCCCGTGCGCGACGCGCCAGGCCTCGGCTGCGGCATCCAGGCGGATGCCACCGTAGCCCTCGGCGCGGACCGTTCCGGCGCCGACCAGGATCACGTCGGTGAGGGTCCGGAGCGTGTCGAAGACGAGCTTGTCGTCGGCATTGTTCAGGCCACCGCTCAGGCCGTCGTGGGTCGCGGCGCCGTCGAGGCTCGCGATGAAGTTCACCCGCAGCCGCGCGGCGGTCCTGTCCTCGATGCGGTAGGCGTCGAGGAGACCCGCCTGGCTGAAGTCGGTCATCGTTCAGGCCAGGTTGTGGCGCTCGTACGCCGGTTCGCGGAAGCCCAGGATCGCCTCGGTCATCCGAACGGCGTCCACGGCGGCGCGCACGTTGTGCATCCGCACGATCCGGGCGCCCTGCATGATGCTGAACACGGCGGCGGCGAGGGAGCCCTCGACACGTTCGTCACGGGCGCGGCCGAGGGTCTCGCCGATGAAGTCCTTGTTGGAGACCGCGACGAGGGTCGGGTAGCCGAGCGCGGCGATCTCGGGGAGGCGCCGGGTGAGCTCGAGCGAATGCCGGGTGTTCTTGTTGAGGTCATGGCCGGGATCGATGATGATCCGCTCTGCGGGGATCCCCCGGGAGAGGGCCAGCTCGGTGCGCTCACGCAGGAACGCGGCGACCTCGCCAACGACGTCGCCGTAGCGCGGGGCCGGGTGCGGCATCCGCGGGCGAGCGAGGCTGTGCGTCACGACGAGGGTCGCGTCGCTGTCCGCGACGATGTCCGCCATCAGCGGGTCGTGGATGCCGGTGGTGTCGTTGATGACGTCGGCGCCTGCCGCGAGCGCCGCCCGTGCGACGGCCGGCTGGAAAGTGTCGACGGAGATGACCGCGCCGGCGCCGCGCAAGGCCAGGACGACCGGGACGACACGGTCGATCTCCTGTTCGACGGGGACGGGCGGGCCGGGCGCGAACTTGACCCCGCCGATGTCGACCCAGTCCGCGCCATCGGATATCGCCTGGTGCGCGGCAGCGACGGCCTTGTCCAGGGCGAAGGTGGCGCCCTGGTCGAAGAACGAGTCTGGGGTGCGATTGATGATCGCCATCACCGCGATCTCGCGATCGAAATCGAATTCGCGGCCGCCGATCATGCGACGGGGATGGATGAAAACGGGAAACGCGGCGGTACCGCCCGCCATCAGGAACCCACCCCTGGCGTCTCGGCGACCGCTCGACCGGCGTCGGCGCCGTGGCTCCGGGCGGCCGCGGGGCCGAGGAGGCTGTCGAGGCTTCGGGATTCGTCCCTCAGCGCGGACACGTCGACGCGGACGCGCGACCTGATCAGATTCTGGACGGATTCGTTGACATCCCAGACATTGACGTTCATGCCCGCAACCACACGGCCGTCGGCGACCCAGAACGCGACGAACTCGCGGGCAGTCCGGTCTCCCCGGAACACCAGCTCCGCATCCCTCGCCAAATCACCATACCCCGAGTATTCCATTCCGAGGTCGAATTGATCCGTGTAGAAGTAGGGAATCTCCTCGTAGCTCACCGCACGGTCGAGCATGGAGAGTGCGGCGGCCCGGCCGGCATTCTCGGCGTTCGCCCAGTGCTCGACCCGGAGGTGGTGTCCGAGAACGGGATGGAACACGCTCGCGACGTCACCGACCGCGAAAACCCCTGGCTCGTTGGTGCGGAAGGCCGCGTCGACGACGATGCCGTCTGCCACCTCGAGCCCCGCGTCGAGAGCGAGCCGCGTATTGGGTGTCGCGCCGATCCCGACCACGACGACGTCCGCGAGCACGACCTCTCCGGACGACCCGTCCTGGCCGGGGGTCCCGTCCGTGGCCGCCTGGAGCCGGACGCCCGTGACCCTTCCGTCCGTGCCGAGGATCTCGGCCACGCCGGTCTCCATTCGCAGGTCTACCCCGTTGGCCCGGTGGAGCGCGGCGAAGACTCCGCCGATCTCCGCGCCGACCGCGCGCTGCAGCGGCACGGCGCCCTGGCCGAGCACCGTCACGTCGTTGCCGTAGCTGCGGGCAGCCGCCGCAACCTCGAGTCCGATCCAGCCGGCTCCGACCACGACGATCCGGCGTCCCCCTGGCGCGAGCGCCGCCTTCAGCCGGGTCGAGTCGGCCACGGTGCGCAGGAGGTGGACGCCGTCCAGGTCTCCCCGGGGCCGGGGAACGGCCGGGCGGCCGCCCCGGTCGCGAGAAGGAGCCGGTCATAGTGCAGCGTCCCGCCGCCGGCGTAGCTCAGCTGCCGCGCGTCGAGGGTGAGCGCCGTCACCGCGCGACCCCGCACGACCTCGATGTCCTGTGCGGCATACCAGTCGGCCGGGTGCACGTCGATCGAGTCGCGGGCGGATGTCCCGGCGAGGAAATCCTTGGACAGCGGCGGCCGGATATAGGGGTACTCGGCCTCCTCGCCAAGCAGAACGACCCGTCCGTCGAAGCCTTCGACGCGAAGCGCCTCTGCCGCGCGCGCCCCGGCGAGGCCGGCCCCGACGATCACACATGTTGCGATTTTCATGGCGTTCTCCCGTTCGAATCCGTCGCGGCGTCCACCTCCGATCAGCCCCGGCGGCTCCGCTCCCCACCCACAATCTACTCACGTCCGAACCACACCGGTCACTCACAGCAAAGGTCCAGCTAACGCGCAGATACTGGTCCAATGACTGATGGCCCCCGCATTCTTATTGTCGACGACGAGCCCAACATCCGGGATCTCCTCACCACCAGCTTGCGCTTCGCCGGCTTCGCCGTGCGGGCCGTCGGCAACGGCGCCCAGGCGATCTCCGCCGTGCTCGAAGAGGAACCCGACCTGATCATCCTCGACGTCATGCTTCCCGACATGAACGGCTTCGGCGTGACCAAACGCCTCCGTTCCGCCGGCTACACGGCGCCGATCCTGTTCCTCACCGCCAAGGACGACACCGAAGACAAGATCACCGGCCTCACGGTCGGCGGCGACGACTACGTGACCAAGCCGTTCAGCCTCGACGAGATCGTGGCCAGGATCAAGGCCATCCTCCGCCGCACGATGCACGCCGACGAAGACGCCGTCATCCGCGCGGGCGAACTGACCATGGACCAGGACACCCACGAGGTCCTCGTCGGCGAAGAACCCATCGAGCTCAGCCCGACCGAGTTCAAGCTGCTCCGTTACCTGATGCTCAACCCGAACCGGGTGCTCTCGAAGGCGCAGATCCTGGACCACGTCTGGGAATACGACTTCAACGGCGACGCCGGCATCGTCGAGTCCTACATCTCCTACCTACGGCGCAAGGTCGACGCGCACTCCTCAGAGCCGCTGATCCAGACCAAGCGCGGCTTCGGCTACATGCTCAAGGCTGCCAAGGCATAGTCCCAGACTGCACAAATAGACTGGCAGCCTGATGCATCAGTCACTCACGGAGCGGTGGAACCGCATATCCCTCAGGTCCAAGATCACCGGCGTGACCGTTCTCATGCTCACGCTCGGTCTCCTGGTCTCCGGGATCGGCACGATGGCCATGCTCCGGCAGTACGTGATCCAGCAGGTCGACGCGCAGCTCCAGGCGGATGCCCAGACGACGTCGGTCGCATACACCGCGAACGCCCTCGGGCAGAATAACGGCACCGTCGTTCCCTCGGACTACTTCGTCGCCCTGTACGACGAGAACGGCGAACTCCGCTACCATTCCTGGACCGACGTGCCCGTACGCGAGCTGCCGCAGATCACCATGCCCCTTGACCTCCAGTCGGTCAACGCGCTCAACGGCCAGACCATGCGCCTGAAGGACGCCTCGCACGACACCGAGTTCCTCGCGGTCGCGGTGCCGCTCGTCACCAACGTCCACGGCACCTACGGCACCCTCGTCATGGCCGTCTCGCTCAAGCAGTCCGAGAACACCGTCGGCACCTACCTCACGATCTTCCTCGGCTTCGGCCTGGGCGTCGTGCTCCTGGGCGGACTGATCACCCGGTTGCTCGTGACGAGCACGTTCGCCCCCCTGCGCGAGGTGGAGCGCACGGCCGCGGCGATTGCTGACGGCGACTTCAGCCAGCGGCTCGGCGGGGCGACCCCGAACACCGAAGTCGGCCGGCTCAACCGTTCCCTCAACACCATGCTCAGCAGGATCGATCGCCTGTTCAAGGAACGGGCGCGCACGATCGACCAGATGCGCCGCTTCGTCGGCGACGCGAGTCACGAGCTCCGCACCCCCTCGTCTCCGTGCGCGGCTACGCCGAGCTCTACCGGATGGGTGCCCTGCAGACTCCGGAAGAGGTCGCCCAGGCGATGGAGCGCATCGAGAAGGAAGCGATCCGGATGGGCGGCCTCGTCGAGGACCTCCTCGAACTCGCCCGTCTGGACGAGACGAAGCCACTCGCGCTCACCCCCGTCGACCTGCTCCCCCTCGCCCGCGATGCGGCGCTCGACGCGATGGCCTCCGCCCCCGGTCGCACCATCACGGTCGTGACGGCGGCTCCCGACACGGACGAAGAGCCTGTCGTCCCGTTGGCCCCCGCCATCGACCTCGCGCACTCCACCGGCGAGGTCCCGACCTCCGCACTCGTGACGGTCCCCAAGCGGGCAGGCGAGGCCGTGGCCGTCCCGCACACGAACACGGTTTCCTTCGCCGGTGCGACCCTCGCGCGACTACGGACCCGTCGCCCCCGTAAAGCGGATGCTCTCGCCATCCTCCCCGAGCCAGTGCCGACCGCTGCCCCGACCGCCGCGATCCCCGCCGTCGTCATGGCCGAAGAGAACAAGATCCGACAGGTCATCACCAATCTGATGGGCAATGCCCTTCGCTTCAGCCCCGCTGACAGCCCCATCGAACTCGAGATCGCCGTCGACCGACGGAACCAGCGCGCATCCGTCGCCGTAATCGACCATGGCGAGGGCATCCCGCCGCAGATCCGCGACAAGATATTCCAGCGCTTCTGGCGCGCCGACACCTCCCGTGCACGCGAGACCGGTGGCAGCGGACTCGGCCTGGCGATCGTCGCGTCGATCGTCGCCAGCCACAACGGCACCGTCCAGGTCGTCGAAACCCCGGGCGGCGGCGCGACCTTCCGGGTCTGGTTCCCTCTCGCAGAGTCCCCGAACGCGCCGCAGCGCCTCGCGATCACCCCGGCGCCCTGACCCCGGCGGCTCCTCCCCTGGCGCGGGTGGCGGTGAGTTGTCCCCAGCCGGGGCGTACTCGCCGGCCCGGCGCGGCATCCGCCATACGGTGGCAGCACACCCCTCGAAAGGACTGCAGATGCCCCGGTACCAGGTAGACAGTGAACTCGTGCTCAGCACCACGACGACGGCCAGGGCGACGCTCGGTCGGATCCAGGCGGAGGTTGCCGCGCTGCTCGGCCAACTGACCGGGCTGGAGGGTTCGTGGACCGGGCAGGCCGCCGCCGCGTTCCAGGCCGCCGTGACGGACTGGCGGGCGACTCAGCAGCAGGTTGCGCAGAGCGCTGAAAGCCTCGGCCAGGCGCTCAACCAGGCCGGCCAGCAGTATGCCGAGATCGAGCAGGCCAACGCGCGGCTCTTCGCCCGGTAGCGGCGTCCGCCGCATTGTGGCGCATGCCTGGACGCGGCGGATGCCGGACGTGCGGAGACCGGATCGGGATCGTGCCTGTCCGGACGCGAAAACAGGGCGCCTCCCGGAGGAGACGCCCTGTTGGCGGTGAAGCGGTGAAGCGGTCTAGCTATCGAGCAGGGTGGACTTAGAAGTCCATTCCGCCGGACGGGTCGCCGACCGGAGCAGCGTTCTTTTCCGGCTTGTCGGCGACAACGGCCTCGGTGGTGAGGAAGAGTCCGGCAATCGACGCGGCGTTGAGCAGCGCGGAGCGGGTGACCTTCACCGGGTCATTGATGCCGGCGAGGAGCATGTCAACGTACTCACCGGTCGCGGCGTTGAGGCCCCAACCGATCGGCAGGTTGCGCACCTTGTCGGCGACGACGCCGGGCTCGAGACCCGCGTTGAGGGCGATCTGCTTGAGCGGGGCGTCGATGGCAACCTTGACGATGTTCGCGCCGGTCGCCTCGTCTCCGACGAGCTCGAGCTTCTCGAACGCGGTCTTGCCGGCCTGGATGAGGGCGACGCCACCACCGGCGACGATGCCCTCTTCGACAGCAGCCTTCGCGTTGCGGACGGCGTCCTCGATACGGTGCTTACGCTCCTTGAGCTCAACCTCCGTCGCGGCGCCGGCCTTGATGACGGCAACGCCGCCGGCGAGCTTGGCGAGACGCTCCTGGAGCTTCTCACGGTCGTAGTCGCTGGTCGGTGTTCTCGATCTCGTTGCGGATCTGCTGAACGCGACCGGCGATGGCTTCGGGGTCTCCGGCGCCTTCGACGATGGTCGTCTCGTCCTTGGTGATGACGATCTTGCGCGCGTTGCCGAGCAGGTCGAGGGTGACGTTCTCAAGCTTGAGGCCGACCTCCTCGGAGATGACCTGGCCACCGGTGAGGATGGCGATGTCCTGCAGCATGGGCCTTGCGACGGTCGCCGAAGCCGGGCGCCTTGATCGGCGACCGACTTGAAGATGCCGCGGATCTTGTTCACAACGAGCGTGGCCAGAGCCTCGCCGTCGACGTCCTCGGCGATGATGAGGAGCTGCTTGCCGGTCTGGATGACCTTGTCCACGATCGGGAGGAGGTCCTTGATGTTGGAGACCTTGGAGTTGACGATCAGGATGTAGGGGTCTTCGAAGACCGCTTCCTGACGGTCGGGGTCGGTCACGAAGTACGCGGACAGGAAGCCCTTGTCGAAGCGCATGCCTTCGGTGAGCTCGAGCTCGGTGCCGAGGGTGTTGGACTCCTCGACGGTGACGACGCCTTCCTTGCCGACCTTGTCGATCGCCTCGGCGATGATCGCGCCGATTTCAGCGTCGCCGGCAGAGATGGATGCGGTGGCCGCGATCTCTTCCTTGGTCTCGACCTCTTTGGCGTTGGCGATCAGCTCTGCGATGACCGCAGCGGTGGCCTTTTCAATGCCGCGCTTGAGGCTGATCGGGTCTGCGCCGGCTGCGACGTTGCGCAGGCCTTCGCGGACGAGCGCCTGGGCGAGGACGGTCGCGGTGGTCGTTCCGTCGCCGGCAACGTCGTCGGTCTTCTTGGCGACCTCTTTGACGAGTTCCGCACCGATCTTCTCGTACGGGTCGTCGAGTTCGATTTCCTTGGCGATCGAGACACCGTCGTTGGTGATCGTGGGGGCGCCCCACTTCTTCTCCAATACGACGTTACGTCCGCGCGGGCCGAGGGTGACCTTGACCGTGTCAGCGAGGATGTTCAGGCCACGCTCAAGGCCACGACGGGCCTCTTCGTTGAAAGCAATGATCTTTGCCATATGTGTTTCTCGTCCCTCCCGGACGTTACCAAAACGGTGATGGGTTGGCACTCAAAAGGAGAGAGTGCCAAGTCGATTCTGGCACTCAGGGGTCGAGAGTGCAAGTGAGCGCCGGGAAGCGTCGGGAGGCTACGGGACGAGTTCGACGGAGCCGGTGCCGTTCGGGATCAGTTCGATCCAGGTATTGCCCGGGGCGAGGCGAATGGTGACCCCGTTGTCGTCGATCAGCCGGATCGGGTCGGCCTGCCCGGCCTTCGACCACGTCGCGTGCACGGTCTTGCCGCCGGCGGACACCGAGCCCTCCCCCGTACCGATCATGACGGTCTTGGGCACCTCGCCGTAGGTGCCGTCGATGTCGACCCGGAGCACGAGGACGTTGGTGGCGCCCCTGCGGGCGCCGGTCGTGTCGAGGTCCGGGGCGCCCTCCTGCGAGCGCAGGTAGGCCTGTGAGGCGGTGTCCCAGCTCCAGCCGGGATAGCGCGATGCGGAGAACCGCGCGTTGATCTGGGTGATCGGGGTGCCATCGACCCCGGCGGTCGATGCCGCGATGCTGCCCGCGTACGCGAACTGCTGCACCGGCGGCGCGACAGAAGCGTTGCGCCCGACGAGTTCGGCGGCCTTCAGCACGACGTTGTGCGGCGCCTCCCTGTCGGCGACGCGGGAGAACAGGCCCGTCGTGTCGTAGTCGAAGACCGAGTTGATGACGGGGGTGGCCTTCATCATGTCGACGAAGACCTGCTGTCCGCCGGAGTAGGCGACGATTCCGCCGAACGGCGTGATGATGTCGGGGTCCATCGGCCGGATCGACCGCACCGGGCCGATCGCGTCGGGAATGTCGGACTGCCAGACGCCGACGTAACGGGTCAGTCCGCCCTCGACGAGTTCCTCGAAGACGATGTCAGCCCGATCCAGCGAAATCTGGGGCCTGGCGGCCTCGTGGTTGTCGATCTTCACGGCGAGGGACGGGTTCGCAGCCTTCCCGGCCGGCACGATCGTGCCACGAAGCGGCGCGATCGCCAGCGGCGCCGGGGCGTCGACGGCAGCGGCGGTGGGTTCCACGGTCGCCGTCGGCGTCGCCGTGGTGGGCGGCTCGGTTCCGGAGCACGCCGTCATCACCAAGAGGAGGCATGGAAGAAGCACGGCACCGAAAAGTCGTGCCGTGCTTCGCCCGTGGATTCTTGCAGTTCTTTTCGCTGTCACGCCCCACACCCTAACGCGGCAAACTCGCGGATGCCGCGCGGCTCGGGGTGTTGCCCGAGATTGGGTGCGCTTGGTGTGGGTGCGCCTGATCTTTTCAGATCAGACGGGACGTACCGACTCGGCCTGTGGCCCCTTTGCCCCGGTTCCCAGTTCGAAGATGACGTGCTGTCCCTCTTCCAAAACCTTGTACCCGTGCATGTCGATGGCGGAATAGTGGACGAAGACGTCCTGTCCGCCGCCGTCGACGGTGATGAAGCCGAAACCCTTTTCAGCGTTGAACCATTTGACGGTTCCGTTCGCCATGTGTAACTCCCCAGTGCTCTGATATTTTCGGCAACCGCCCGTTGGCCGTACCGGGCCTGGCGCATGTGACTGCGTCCATCCGGTCCGACCGGTCGGTTGCCCCAGGGGGCAACCGGACGAACGAGATGAGCGACCTGAGTCAAAGATTACTGAAGCCAAGAAAGAACGAAAGGGGGTTGACGAGGAGCCCCCGTGGAGTTATACAACCGGAGGCGAATGGCCGGTCAGGACGCAGGCGTGGTGCTTGACACGAAGTCAGCCCCGACGACGACCGTGAGGTCGGCCCCCGAGGTTGCGAAGTCGCTCGCGAGGAGCACCGTGGATCCCGGAAACGAAGCCGCGACCCCGCGGGCGGCGCCCTCGAGGGTCGCATCGGCGTAGTACACGGTCGTCTTGGTCACATCTTCTGTGCTCGCGTTACTGAGCGCGCCGACGGTCCAGCCGGCCGCGGAGAGGGCTTCCCCGGCAGCCTTGGCGACACCCGTGCCCTTTGTGCCGTTGAGCACGGTCACGGTGAGACTCGGATCGACCGTCGCGACGGCCGTCGGAACGGCGGTCGCGGCATCCGTCGCCGTGTCTGTCGCCGAGCTGGAGGACAGCCCGGGGATCGCGATGTTGAGTTTGTTGCTGAGCGAGGCCATCCCGAAGACTCCGAGGCCGATCAGGACGGCCGTTGCCCCCAGTGCCCACCAGAACGCAACCCAGTGGCGTCCCTTCTTTCCGGGGGCGCGATGGGCGCCCACTCGGTCGAGGGAGTGCGGCAGGTGGTCGAAGCGGTCTTTCGGATAGGTGGGAGGCATTGTGGGGCTGGGTCGATCCTCTTGTCGCGGGCGAATGGGTGGAACGTCGGGGTCGAAATCCGGCTGCGCCTAGGGGGCGGGGCTGGTTCGGTGCTCCGGAGCGCGCACTGTCCGGCGCTCCCGTGCCTGCTCACGGGCTGCACGCATCCGCTGCAGCCGTTTCACCAGCATGGGATCGTGAGCCAGGGCAAGAGGGGAGTCGATCAAAACGCCCAATAGTTGATAGTACCGGGCCGAGGACAGCCCGAACTCGGAACGGATCGCCTGCTCCTTGGCTCCGGCATGGGTGAACCAGCGCCGTTCGAAGCTCAGGATGCCGCGGTCGCGGTCGGTGACGCCGCCCGGGGAGTCGGCGGGGTCCGGGTCACGCACGCCGTCCACCATCCACCTCTTTCACCATCGCCATTCGCTGCTCGAATCCTATTTGGCGTCGGCTATGGATTCGCTGGGCCACGCGGGTCGCTCCCTCGCCGGGAGGAAAAGTGCCCGGGCAGGCGCGGGAGCGTGCCGGTGAGCGTCCCGGTGTGAAAGTGCTGAACGGGCCCGGGAATCGGAATACGCCCCTGCCGGGCTGAGTTTAAGCTTGCTGGGAGGGTTGGCGGCCACGCTGCACTGCGCCCTCGCCCGATGGGAAGGATGAACCATGGACTACGAAGTCACGAAGTCAGACGCTGAATGGGCCGCGGAACTCGGGCCGGAGAAGTTTGCCGTACTGCGGCAGGCCGCCACCGAGCGAGCCTGGACCGGGGAGCTGCTCGACGAGAGCCGTTCCGGCATCTATACCTGCGGCGCCTGCCACGCCGAACTCTTCAAGAGCGGCACGAAGTTCGATTCCGGGTGCGGCTGGCCGAGCTTCTATGAGTCGGTGCGCCCGGAGGCCGTCGAACTCATCGAGGACACCTCCCTCGGCGTCGTCCGCACCGAGGTGCGCTGCGCGAACTGCGGTTCCCATCTCGGGCATGTCTTCGACGACGGTTTCGGCACCCCGACCGGCGACCGCTACTGCATGAACTCCATCTCGCTCGAGTTCAAGCCGGTCGACTAGACCGTGTGCACGCCGCTCGAGGCGATCGGCGGGCGGCGTTCGTCGTCCGCCGTGACACCGGATGCCCCCACGCACGACGACCTGCTCCCGCTCGTGGCCGCGTGTGCGCGCGTGGCCGACCACGGGGCCCTGCGACCCTGGCGCCTGATCGAGCTGCGCGGGGACGCCCGCATGCGGCTCGGGGCTGCGTTCGCCGCGGCATCCGCACGCCTCGCTGCTGAGGCCGGTGCGGAACCGCCGTCCGCTGCGGAGTTGGCCAAGCTCGCGGGCAAGCCGCTTCGGGCATCACTGTTGATCGCGGTCGTCGCGAGCCATCGGGAGAGCGACAAGGTCGAACCGTGGGAACAGGACGTCACAGCGGCGGGTGTCGGACACGCCCTGAGCCTCCTGTTGACACACGCCGGCTGGGGTGTGATGTGGCGCACCGGGGCGTTCACCCGCACCGCCGAGGTGCACCGGCTGCACGGGCTCGCCGAATCGGAGGAGTTGCTCGGCTGGCTCTATGTCGGCGGAGTGCCGTCTGGTGCGAAGCCGGGCGTCCGGCTCCCGATCGACCCTGCCGCGCACCTCACCGCCCTCTGACCACCCCCTGACCGCCGCCGCTGACTGCCCCCGTTTTCGGTTCTTCAGGGTCGCGCGCCACGTGCGCCGCTTCGCGCCAGGCAGGCCTGGCGCGAAGCGGCGCAGTTGGCGCGCGAAGGCGAGGCTTCACCGTTTCTTCACCTGAACGTCGGCAGAATGTCCCGGGTGCAGCAGGGGCGCGACGTATCCTCGTGGCGTGAGCGCAGAAATCAGCACACTCGTCCGGCCTGACACCATCTCCCTCGGTACGCTGACCGTCCTGCGGACGGCCGCCACAGCACCCCTGATCGCCCACGCTCCTGCTGCCTCCGCCTCCGCGGTTCCGCGGAGCCCGAGCCTCGACGATGCCGAAGCCACCTTCCTGGAACCGCTCGTGGATGTCGTGCTCCGGTTCCTCTGGGCGCTCGTCGGCTGCTATGTCTGGGTCGTCCTCCTCGCCAAGGGGCCGCGGCCCCGCTCGGAGAGCCGGGAGCTCGAGCCGATCGTGTGGCCGCAGGCGGACTACCCCGCTGTGGGACTGCCGGCCATCGGACTGTCGAGCGCCGGCAGCATCCGCCGACCCGTGAGCCCCGACTTCGACCAGACGAGCGCTCGCCCGTAGGTCGCTCGGCCTGCGCGTGCCGTGTTGTCGGACGGATCGCGGAACGCGCAGTCGCGCGGCGCCCACAGCCGGTCGATGGGTCCTGGAGCAGACCCGCCCGGATCGACCCGGGTCGGACCGGATCAGCACGGATCGCTTGGCCCGCCGAGCCGGGTCTGCGAGGCTGGCGGGATGACTGATGCAACGGAGACTGCAGCCAAGACGGATCTGACGCGGTACCTGGTGTCGGGTCGGGAAGCATTGATCTGGAAGCTCGACGGGCTCAGCGAGTACGACGTGCGGCGCCCGCTCGTGCCGACCGGCACCAACCTGCTCGGACTCGTCAAGCACATGGCCGGCGTCGAGGCCGGGTATCTCGGGCTCGTCTTCGGCCGGCCCTTCCCGGAACCGCTGCCGTGGACGGCGGACGACGTCGAGTTCAACGCGGACATGTGGGCGAAGCCGGACGAGTCCCGCGAGTCGCTCATCACCCTCTACCGCCGGGTCGGGGCGCACTCGAGCGCGACGATCGAGGCGCTCACGCTCGACACCATCGGCCGGGTGCCGTGGTGGACGGGCGATCGGAGCGCGGCGAGCCTGCACGAGATCCTCGTGCACCTCATCGCGGAGACGCACCGGCACGCCGGGCACGCCGACCTCGTCCGAGAGCTCATCGACGGGGAGGTCGGACTCCGGCAGGGCAACGACAATATGCCGCCGGCCGACCGCGCCTGGTGGGAGGGCTACCGGGAACGCGTCGAGGCGGCCGCGCAGGAGTCTGCGGAGCGCTGACCGTCGCCGGTGCGACTCAGCGCGAGATGACAGTGCCGCCGAGCGAGGCGATCGCCCGCAGCAGGCGCGGGCCGGCAGCGAACCAGGCCACGATCATCACGACGACCGAGGCCGCGAAGATCCAGAATCCGGTCCAGCCGTCGTCGCTCTGCACGGCGTACATGTGGTTGAGGTTGCGCAGCGCCCCGGTCGCGAAGACCAGGGTCACGTGCACGACGACGAAGATCAGGAAGACGATCATCACGCCGACGTGGACCGCCTTGGTCGGGCGGAGCGGGACGAGTTCGCTCAGCCGGCGTGACGTCCAGAGCGGCGAGAGGCGGATGCCGGTGGCCAGCGCGAGCGGAGCGGCCACGAACACGATGGTGAAGTAGCTCAGGGTCTGGAGGGCGTTGTAGTTCACCCAGCCGTCGGAGACCGGCCAGCCCAGCGAGACGTACTGGAGCGCGGCCGACACGGCGTTGGGAATGATGTCCCAGCTGACCGGAACGATGCGCACCCACTGGCCGGTGACGAAGAGCAGCACGTAGAAGAGGAGCCCGTTGAGCACCCAGAGCACGTCGACCGAGAGGTGCAGCCAGACGTTGATGCCCATCCGGGTGGGCGCTTGTTTCGTGCGTATCAGCCCGGTATTGCGCCGGGTCCAGAACATGGTCGGCCGCCCGGCGCTGCGGACCTGCCAGCCCGAACGCACGATGAAGAGGAGGAAGAAGACGTTGAGCCCATGCTGCCAGGCCAGCCAGGCCGGGAAGCCGACGGGCGCCCCGGACGGCAGCTGCGACGTTCCCGGGAAGTCGGTCAGGAAGGATTGCACGGCCGGCAGCGAGCGGAGGCCCTTGGCGGCGAGCACGGCGGCGGCGAGCAGGCCGATCGCGAGGATGATGGCCACGGCGAGCCTGAACCAGGCGGTTCGACCGAAGCCGAGCAGTCCGGAGCGCTCTGCTGTCACCGGTCTCCCTCCCGGGCGATGGCGTCGTGCGGCATGGGCGTGCATCCCTCTGGTCTGGCGGCGTCGGTCGACGCGATGGCGCGTTCGAGCGCGACTATGCAATCATCGACCATTTCACGCCCGGCGTCTGCCTGCAGTGTCAAACTACGACATCTTGGCGACGGCTGCGTGCACCTGGTCACCCGGGGCGGTTCAGTTTCCCGTCGAGCCAGAGCGTGTCGGACGCATCGCTGTGCGTGGTTCCGGTCCCGACGTGCTTGGCGTCGATCTTCTCGCCGTTCTTGATGACGTGTACGAGGGCCATCGCGTGACCTCGGCCCAGGTCGAAGTCCGCCTTCAGCCAGTCGACGATCACGCCGGCCTTCGTGGACGGGTCGTCGAACCCCTTCTCGTGGGCGAGGGTGATGAACTCACGCGGGGTCAGGCCAGTCTTGTCTTCGATGTTGTCGAGGTAGGCCTGAAATGACATCTCTGCTCCTTCGCTGGTGGAATCCGGAATCTCGGGCCGGTCCATCAAACCGCCTTCGGGAGCGGGTCGCAATCGTTTGGACCGGAGACGTCCCACATTCGCGATCCGCTGTCCAGAGATGCGTGTCGGACGCGTGCTAGCGTCGGCGAGATGACGGCTCCCCAAATCACCCTTGGCGCGATCAACGTCGAGGCACATGACCCGACTGCGCTTGCCGATTTCTGGGCGTCGGTCACCGGAGCGACACCCTCACCCGGCGGCGATAGCGTCTACCTGCCGCCGGCCGGCGCGAACGGTTTCGGGATGTTCTTCCGGCCTTGTGACTCCCCCATCCGAATCGCCGCGGCGCCCACCTGGACCTCACCGTCCCGTGGGGGTCACGACGTGCTGAGGTCGAACGTCTCCTCGGCCTGGGCGCCGTCTACCAGTGGGACGTCCTGGACGAGTTCCCACACGTGCAGTGGACCACACTGGCGGACCCGGAAGGCAACCTCTTCTGTCTGGCCGAGCATCCGCCCGCGGAGGGATCAACTCAGGACCAGTGACGTCAAGATTCTGCACGCTGGTAGCCCTGAACGCTGCACTGGCGGCACTGTGCGCAATCGGGCTGGTCACCGAATAAGAATTTCGGACGCCCTTGGGGGCTAGTCCAATGGGATGCCCGGGTCCCGGACGATATCTTCGACAGGGATGCTCGGCTCGCCGGCTTCCAGCTCCGCGAGCGGATGAGCGGCCGTTACGTCCTCGGTACCGTCAGCCAGGGCGCGCGTGGACACCGCCGGGTCCAGCGGCACCACGCCAGTCAAGTACTCCTCAAGGTCCGCGATTTCCCGTGCGAGTGCGTCGCCGCGACGGTACATGCGCAACGGTGTCGAGATGACGTGCCGCGCTGCGATCTCTGAGCAACCCAGAAGGCGACGGACTCGCTCCGCGGCGTCATCGTCACTCGACGCAGCAACGACGGCCCGAGAAACCTCCTCGATGCGGTTCCGGGCCGCGAGTAGCGTCCTCAATCTCTCCAGCCGATCTACCTCCCGGGCGTGTTCCTCTGCGTTCATGTGAGTCAGCGTAGCCACCCCGAATGACACACTGGCCTCGTGGTCACCGAACACGCCTTACTGCCCGTCATCGCCGGACGAGAAGTTGAATTCGAGCGAGCCTTCACCCTGGCTCGCCCGATCATCGCCTCCATGCCCGGATGCCTCAGCGTGTCGTTGTCGCGGTCTATCGAGTCGCAGAGCACGTACCTACTGCTGGTCGAGTGGGAGGATCTACTCGACCACACGATCGGGTTCCGGCAGTCGCCGCAGTACCGGGATAGGCGAGATTCTCGGCGAGACAACCGCCCATCATGACCGGATCGGCGTGGATCCCAGTGTTTTCAAGGGGTGTGGGGCCGGCCACGGGACTTGAACCCGTAACCCCCACTTTACAAGAGTGGTGCGCTACCAATTGCGCCAGGCCGGCATGAGGCGGATTCCCGCCTCGGTCCCCCATCCTAAATGACGAACGGGGTCCGCGGGGCCAGACCGGCAGCATCCGCCGACCGGGAGCCCGCTGCGGACGAAAGCTGCGGACGAAAGCTGCGGACCCGTCGAGGATCAGCCCGCCGGTGTCGGCGTGGGCGTCGGCGTCGACGTCGAGTAGGTCTCTCCGGCGGACTGCAGCACGAATGCGGCGAATTCCTTGGGGTCATCGAGGGCGCCCGAGTACTGCTTACCGTTCACGAGCACGGTCGGAGTGCCGGTCACGGCCTCGACCGTGGTGTTGGGCAGCGGCCCGGACAACGCCCGGTTGGTCGCGGCGACGACCCAGGCCTTGTAGCGCACGTCGGTGATGCAGGTGTTGATCTCCGAGACGGATGACGCGACTCCGGAGCTCGTCACGAGCCCCATGATCGCGGCGTCGTCCAGCCCTGCGGTGCCTTCCTTCGGCTGGTTCGCGAAGAGTGCGGCATTGAAGGTGAAGAAGTCACTAGGGGAATAGTTGGCGACGCACGCGGCAGCGTTCGCCGAGCGGAGCGAGTACTGGGTTCCAGCTGACTTGCTGGTCAGGATGGAGATCGGGTGGATCTCGACCGTTGCGGCACCCGAGGTGACCCACTTCACGATCTGGTCGCTGTTGGTCGTTTCGAACTGGCCGCAGAACGGGCACAGGTAGTCGACGTACACGCGGATGTCGGCGACGGTTCCGGTCGCATCCGGCGTGGACGGCACGGCGTCGGCGCCGGCCTTGAGGGCCGTGGTCTCGGTGACCTTCATGCCCTCGCCGATGAGAACGCCGTCACTGGCCATGTTCGCGGGGCCGGGGCCTGCGGGGCGGATCGAATTCATGACGACGAGTGCGATGACTGCGACGATCGCGAGTGCGACAACCAGGATGCCGCCCTGCAGCAGGAACCGGTTGCGACGGTTCTTCTTCTTCTGCTCGACACGCAGCTGGGTAGCCTTCGTGCGGACCGCGTCGCGTCGCTTATTTCGGGAAGGTCGACTCTCGCCAGATCCGCCAATAGTCATGAATGCTCGCTTCGGGTAGGTCTTTGGATCGACATTTCCTATGTAAATGCCCTCCAAATAATAGGACTCCAGTCTGGGAAATGACCAGACAGGGGCTGCCTTGCGACGCATCCGCTGGGCAAAACCGCCGCAGACCCCCTGTTCGGGCGTGTCATACTGGAACAGTCGGATCCTGCCATGATGCGCAGGCCGACAATAAATCCCATCACTACGGATCGTCCGGCACGTACCTGCCGGTGAAGGAGAATACCGAAAATGGCTTCAGTCACCTTTGACAAAGCAACCCGTCTCTACCCGGGTTCCACCCGCCCCGCGGTCGACCACCTCGACCTGTCGGTTGCCGATGGTGAATTCCTCGTCCTCGTCGGTCCCTCCGGCTGCGGCAAATCCACGTCTATTGCGGCATGATCGCCGGGCTTGAAGAAGTCAACGACGGCAACATCTTCATCGGTGAGCGCAATGTGACGGACGTTCCCCCGAAGGACCGCGACATCGCGATGGTCTTCCAGAACTACGCGCTGTACCCGCACATGACGGTCGCCGAGAACATGGGCTTTGCGCTCAAGATCGCCGGCGTCAACAAGGACGAGCGCGCCGCCCGCGTTCTCGAAGCCGCCAAGCTGCTCGACCTCGAGCCCTACCTCAGCCGCAAGCCGAAGGCCCTCTCGGGTGGCCAGCGTCAGCGCGTCGCCATGGGCCGTGCCATCGTGCGTCAGCCCCAGGTGTTCCTCATGGACGAGCCGCTGTCGAACCTCGACGCCAAGCTCCGCGTGCAGACCCGCACCCAGATCGCCTCGCTGCAGCGTCGCCTCGGCGTCACGACCGTCTACGTCACCCACGACCAGACCGAAGCCCTCACCATGGGTGACCGCATCGCGGTGCTCAAGGACGGCGTGCTCCAGCAGGTCGGCACCCCGCGCGACCTGTACGCCAAGCCGAACAACGTCTTCGTCGCCGGATTCATCGGCAGCCCGGCCATGAACCTCTTCCTCGCGGACACCGTCGAGGGTGGCATCAAGTTCGGCACCGCCACGATCCCCGTCGCCCGCGAGATCATCGCCGGCGCGACCGGCCCGAAGGTCACCATCGGTGTCCGCCCCGAGGACATCCACCTCTCGACCACCCACGGCGAGGGCCTCGAGGTGAGCGTCGACCTGGTCGAAGAGCTCGGCGCCGACGGTTACCTCTACGGTCACTCCACAGTCGAGGGCAAGCGCACCGACATCGTCGCCCGCGTCGACGGCCGTTCACACCCGAACGCCGGAGAGACGGTCTACCTGACGCCGACCGCGCACCACCTGCACGTCTTCGACGCCGAGAGCGGCCTCCGCCTCGGTGGAGCCGTCGCCGACTAGTCGACAACGATTCACAAGAACGGCCGGGCGGATTCATTCCGCCCGGCCGTTCTGCGTCCCGTGCCCAGCGTGACAGTGACGAGCCACAATTGCCTCGGTGAAGCGGATGCCTCGACCCGGGACAGCCCCTGTCCGCGGGGCATCCGGCACCGGCCGCCAACCCGCACCGGTAGGCTCAATCCATGAGCGGTTCTGTCAATATCACCTCGGCCACGGCCGACCCGGCCCTCCTCGACCTGCCCTGGCACCTGCCGCTGGATGCCTGGCCGAACGAGAACATCGCCGCCCTGCCGAAGGGCCTGTCCCGTCACCTCGTACGGTTCGCGCACCTCAGCGGTCGCGTCGTCGCGATCAAGGAAACCACGAGCGAGATGGCCAAGCGCGAGTACGAAATGCTCCGCACCCTCAAGGGACTCGAAATCCCCTGCGTCGAGCCGCTCGCCGTGATCACGAACCGCACCAACGAAGACGGCGAGCCGCTGAACTCGGTCCTCGTCACCCGGCACCTCAAGTTCTCACTCCCCTACCGCGCCCTGTACTCGCAGACGCTGCGACCGACGACCGCGACCCGCCTCGTTGACGCCCTCGCCCTCCTGCTCGTGCGCGTGCACATGGCCGGCCTGTTCTGGGGCGACGTCTCGCTCTCGAACACGCTCTTCCGCCGCGACGCGGGCGCCTTCGCCGCCTATCTCGTCGACGCGGAGACCGGGCAGCTCTACCCGGGCGGCCTGTCCAAGGGCCAGCGCGAGAACGACCTCGAGATCGCCAGGGTCAACATCGCCGGCGAACTGATGGACCTCGAGGCCGGCGGCCGCGCCGCTGACGAACTCGACCCGATCCGGGTCAGCAACGGCATCGTGAACGCCTACCGGCTGCTCTGGACCGAGCTGACCGGCTCCGAATCCTTCGCGAGTTCCGAGCGCTGGCGCATCACCGAACGCGTCGAGCGCCTGAACGACCTCGGCTTCGACATCGAGGAACTCGCCATCAAGACTGATGCGACAGGCTCGACCGTGCGCATCCAGCCCAAGGTCGTGGACGCGGGGCACCACCAGCGCCGCCTGCTGCGGCTGACCGGCCTCGACGCCGAGGAGAACCAGGCCCGGCGCCTGCTCAACGACCTCGACGCCTATCGCCTCGCATACGGCGACCCGGCGAGCGACGAAGAAGCCCTCGCCCACGAGTGGGTCGTCCGGGTCTTCGAACCCGTCATCCGCGCGATTCCGCGCGACCTCAAGGGCAAGCTCGAGCCGGCAGAGGTGTTCCACCAGCTGCTCGACCACCGCTGGTACATGGCCCAGAACCAGTCCAGGGACATCCCGCTCGCCGAAGCGGTCACGTCCTACGTGCAGGATGTCCTGCGTCACCGCCGCGACGAGGCGACCGTGATCGAACCCGCGACCGGGTCCATCACGCTTCCGATCGACGTCACGAACGACGACGTCGCCGCAGGCGCCGGCGACACCAGCGCTGACGACGCCCAGGACTGGCGCCTCAAGGTCTAAACGTCCGGTCGGGCGACGTCCGGATGCCGCGGTCCGCGGCATCCTCCGTCATGGCGAACCCTGACCCGGTGACGGGTCAGGCGGTGGCGGCTGCCTTGGCGGCGGCGAGCTTGACGGCCTTCGCGACCTTCGCTGCCGCGCGCAGGCGGGAGATCTCGTAAAGCGTGACGCTCGCGGCGATGCCGGCGTTGAGGGACTCGGTGCTCGCGCTGATCGGGATCGAGACGATCGCGTCGCAGGTTTCGGTGACGAGGCGCGACAGGCCCTTGCCCTCGCTGCCGACGACGACGACGATCGGGCGCTCCGCGAAGCCGAGGCCGAGCTCGGGCAGCGAGGTGTCCCCGCCGCCGTCGAGGCCGATCACAAGCACACCGACCTCCTTGAGCGACTTGAGCGTCTGGGTGAGGTTGCTCGCCATGGCGACGGGCGTGCGCGCCGCCGCACCGGCGGAGGTCTTCCACGCGGAAGCCGTGACGCCGACCGACCGGCGCTGGGGCACGATCACGCCGTGGCCGCCGAATGCCGCGGTCGAACGGATGATGGCGCCCAGGTTGCGGGGATCGGTGATGCCGTCGAGGGCGACGAACAACGGCTTGAAGCCGCGGCTGATCGTGAGCTCGAGGAGCTCCATCGGGTGCGCGTACTCGTACGCGGGCACCTTGAGCGCGAGGCCCTGGTGCACGGCGTCGCGGCCGGCGAGGCGGTCGAGTTCCGGGCGCATCACTTCGAGCACGGGGATGCCGCGGCCCGTCGCGAGGGTCAGGACCTCCTTGACCCGGTCATCCATTTCAATGCGGGTTGCGATGTACAGGGTGCTCGCGGGGATCTTCGCGCGCAGGGCCTCGAGCACCGAGTTGCGCCCGGTGACGATCTCATGCTCGTCGATCGACTTCGCCTTGCGGGTGGAGGTGCCACCGCCGCCGGAGTTGGCGGTGGAGCGCTGCCCGCCCTGCGAACCCGTCGTGGGGCGGCTGCGGCCACCGCCGGCCGCTGCGAAGCGGTCCTGGGCGGCCTTGCGCTTCCCGGCGGGGTGGTACGGACGGTCTTCGGCCTTGGGCGTGGGCTTCTTACCCTCGAGGGCCTGGCGGCCCTGTCCGCCGGAGCCGACCTGGGGGCCGCGGCTGCCCTTGCGCACGGACCCGGTGCGAGCCTTGCGGTCTGTGTTCTTCATCAGTCAAAACTCCAATGCGCACCCGAGGGGGTGTCTTCGATGGTAATTCCGGCGGCGACGAGCTCGTCCCGGATACGGTCTGCGGCCTTGTAGTCGCGGCTTTCCCTGGCGGTCTCCCGGTCGGAGAGCAGGCGCTCGACGAGGGCGGTGAGTGCGACCATGGCTGGTTCGTCCGTCGCGACGGCCCAGCCGGGCGACAGGGGGTTGATGCCGAGGACCTCGCTCATGGCGAGCACCTGGCCACGGGCGGCGGCGGCGGCGCGCAAGTCTTCGGCGTCGAGCGCCGCGTTGCCGGTGCGCACGGTCTCGTGCAACACGGCGAGGGCCTGGGGCACGGCGAGGTCGTCGTCCATGGCGACCGCGAACTCGTCGGGGACGAGCTCGACGCCGCTCGAGGCGAAACGCGTCTCGGCGAGGCGGCGGTCGGCCCTGTCGAGGAAGCTCTCGATGCGTTCGAGGGCGGCTTCGGCCTCGGCAAGGGAGTGGTCGGTGTAGTCGATCGTGGAGCGGTAGTGCGCGGCTCCGAGGTAGTAGCGCACGACGATGGCCCTGGCCTGATCGAGCAGCTCGGCAGCAAAGACGGAGTTGCCGAGGGACTTGGACATCTTCTGGCCGTGCACGTGCACGAGACCGTTGTGCATCCAGTACTTCGCGAACGCGTCGCCGGCCGCCGTTGACTGGGCGAGTTCGTTCTCGTGGTGCGGGAACCGCAGGTCGAGGCCGCCGCCGTGGATGTCGAAGCCCGCGCCGAGGTAGCGGCTCGCCATCGCGGAGCACTCGATGTGCCAGCCGGGCCGGCCTGGTCCCCAGGGGGATGGCCAGGACGCCGAGGCCGGTTCGTCGGCCTTGTGACCCTTCCAGAGGGCGAAGTCGCGCGGGTCGTTCTTGCCACGCGGGTCGGCGTCCGCCGCCGCTTCCATGTCGCCGCGACCCTGGCGGGTGAGCGCCCCGTACTCCGCCCAGCTGTTGGTGTCGAAGTAGACGTCGCCGGAGCCGTCGGCCGCCGGGTACGCGTGGCCGCGGTCGATCAGTCGGGTGATCAGGTCCTGCATCTGCTGGATGCTCGCGGTCGCACGTGGCTCGTACGTGGGGGCGAGGATGCCGAGACGCTGGTACCCGGCCGTGAACTCGAGTTCGTAGCGGTAGGCGAGCGCCCACCACTGCTCTGCGGTGCCTGCCGCGTTGGCGAGGATCTTGTCGTCGATGTCGGTGACATTGCGGATGAACGTGACGTCGAAGCCGCGGTAGGTGAGCCAGCGCCGAAGCTGGTCGTAGACCAGGGCGCTGCGCAGGTGGCCGATGTGCGGAGAGGACTGCACGGTCGGCCCGCACACGTAGATTCCGACCGCACCGGGGGTCGTCGGGATGAAGTCACGCAAGGCCTGGGCCCGGGAATCGTACAGTTGGATCGTCACACGTCCCAGCTTAGAACAGGGCCGGTTTCCGGCAGCGGGATGAGGGGCACGATGAGGGCCGTCGCGACGGCCGCGATGCCCTCGCCGCGCCCGGTGAAACCGAGCCGGTCCGTCGTCGTTGCGGACACGCTGACCGGCGCGGACAGGATCCCGCTGAGGTATTCCTCGGCCTCGAGTCGGCGCGGGCCGACCTTCGGGCGATTGCCGATGATCTGGACGGTGACGTTGCCGACCCGGAACCCGGCCGCGGTGACCCGGCGGAGGGTTTCGCGGAGGAACACGTCGCCGTGCGCACCTTCGAGACGCGGGTCGGCCACGCCGAAGACACCGCCGACGTCGCCGAGGCCGGCCGCGGACAAGAGCGCGTCGCAGATGGCGTGCACGGCGGCGTCGCCGTCGCTGTGCCCGGAGAGGCCGCGCTCCCCCGCCAGTGCAGGCCGGCGAGCCAGAGCGGCGCGGCATCGTCGTACCCGTGCACGTCGAGGCCCGAACCGATCCGCGGTGACGGCGCCTCGGCCTGCTGGCCGACCGCGGCGGCATCCGTGCGGGCACGCTCGTCGAGGAGGGCCTCGGCCCGGTGCAGGTCCCACGGGGTCGTGATCTTGAACGCGAGCGGGTCTCCGGGGATGACCCCGACCGGATGTCCGGCGGCCGCGACGATTTCGGCGTCGTCGGTGGGGGTGCTCGCGGGGTCTGCGGCGCTCATGGCGGCGAGCAGCACGCCCCGGGGAAAGCCCTGCGGCGTCTGCACGGCCGAGAGGGCCGAACGGTCGACCGTCGCGCGGATGGTGCCCTCGGCGTCGACGTGCTTGATGGTGTCGACGAGGGCGAGACCGGGGACGATGCCGTGCCCGGTCGACCGCACAGCGGCGACGACGGCGTCGCACAGTCCGGCGGGGGTGAGGGCGCGGGCGGCATCGTGCACGAGGACGGTCTCGACGCCCGGGCGCAGCACGGCGAGGCCCCGGTTGACGGAGTCGGCACGGGTGGGGCCGCCCACCACGACGTCGACGTACGACGCGGCAGCCCTGGCGGCGGAGTGCCGCGATCACCCCGGCCTCCGAGAGGTGACTGTCCGGCGCCACGACGATCACCTGGGCGGGTTCGACCATTCCGAACACGGAACCGAGCGCCCGCTCGAGGAGCGTGCGGCCCCTGAGCAGGACGAACGCCTTCGGCTCCGTCGCTCCGAGCCGGGCGCCACTGCCCGCGGCGACGACGATGACCGCGACCGCGGGGGCTGCGTATTCAGTCATGTCTGGAGGCTATCTGTTGGAGGGCGGATGCTGCGGGATAGTTCGCACCGGAACGTTCACACCGGAACGTGCGAAAGGCGGCACCTCGCGGCGCCGCCTTTCAGCGTGTGAAGAAAGTCAGGGTGGGTCAGGAAGCCAGAACCTCGTCGAGGACCGTTGAGGCCTTCTCTTCGTCGGTCTTTTCGGCGAGGGCCAGCTCGCTGATCAGGATCTGACGGGCCTTGGCGAGCATCCGCTTCTCACCGGCGGACAGGCCGCGGTCCTGGTCGCGGCGCCACAGGTCGCGAACGACCTCTGACACCTTGATGACATCGCCGGAGGCGAGCTTTTCGAGGTTGGCCTTGTACCGGCGGGACCAGTTGGTTGGCTCCTCGGTGAACGGGGCGCGCAGCACCTCGAACACCTTGTCGAGGCCCTCACGACCGATCACGTCGCGCACGCCGACGAGGTCGACGTTCTCGGCGGGAACCTCGATGGTGAGGTCGCCCTGAGTGACGTTGAGCTTCAGGTACAGTTTTTCCTCACCCTTGATGATCCGCGTTTTCACTTCCGTGATTGTCGCGGCACCGTGGTGGGGATAAACGACGGTTTCGCCTACTTCAAAAAGCATGTATGGATATCCCTTCAGCAACGTCTAGGATACCACAGCGAGGGGTGGTAGGGTTTGCGACCCTGACCGGGGCATGGGCCGGCGGGGCCACGAGGCCGGCCTCCCCGATACGCTAGGCTCGAAGCGAAATCTGCGGCGTTCGCGCCTTCAGGCGCACCGTCGAACTGTTGGAGGTCTTGTGAGGGCTCGAGTCTTGCTGTCCGTGTTGCTGACGGCCGGTATCCTGCTGGGTACCAGTGGATGCAACCTGCTGGCCCCGCAGTCAACGACCAAACACTACGACGCGAGCGACGGGGTCAGCGGCAACGTCGGCGACCTGCAGGTCCGCAACGCGATCGTGCTCTCGACGGACGGAAAGACCGGGAGCCTCCTCGTCACCGTGGTCAACCCGAGCGATTCAGCGCACAGCCTGTCCGTGCAGTACACGGCCACGACCGGCAAGGTCACCCAGCAGCTCACCCTAAAGCCGCAGTCGAGCACCGCGATCGGTGCGACCGGCGGCCCCGTGATCACGCTCGAGAACATCGACGCCCCGCTCGGCTCGCTGTTCCCCGTCTACTTCCAGTACGGCACCGAGACCGGCCTCCAGTTGCTCACGCCGGTACTCGACGGCACGCTCCCCCAGTACTCGACCCTGCTGCCGACCACGGCGCCGTAGCGCCCGGCAGACGCAGTTCCGGCCAGACCGGGTCAGGCCGGAACTGGTCGAGCCCGACCGGTTCGAACCAGACCGGTTCGAACCAGACCGGGTCGAGTTAGGCCGGGTCCGGCGTCGAAGCGGACCGGGTCAGGCCTCGAAGCGGTAGCCGAGGCCACGCACGGTGACGAGCATGGTCGGCTCTGACGGCGTCGCCTCGATGCGCGAGCGGATCCGCTTGATGTGGACGTCGAGGGTCTTTGTGTCGCCGAAGTAGTCGGTGCCCCAGACCCGGTCGATCAGTTGGCCGCGGGTCAACACCCGGCCGGCGTTCCGCAGCAGGAACTCGAGAAGCTCGAACTCCTTGAGCGGCATGTTCACTACGGTGCCGCTCACTGCGACCGTGTGGCGTTCGATGTCCATCCGGACGGTGCCCGCCGTGAGCATGTTCTCGTCGTCCTCGGTCTGGTCGGTGCGCCTACGTGACACCGCACGGATGCGCGCGAGCAGTTCCCTGGTCGAGTACGGCTTGGTCACGTAGTCGTCCGCGCCGAGTTCGAGTCCGACGACGATGTCGACCTCGGAGTCCTTCGCGGTGAGCATGATGATCGGGACCTGGGAGCGGGTGCGGATCTCGCGGCACACTTCGGTTCCGGGGATGCCGGGGAGCATCAGGTCCAGCAGGATCAGGTCGGGTCCGATCCGGTCGAATTCGCTGATGGCGCTCGGCCCGTCCTCGGCGACGGTGACCTCGTAGCCTTCGCGTTCGAGCAGGAAGCTCAACGGCTCGCTCAGCGCTTGTTCGTCCTCAACCAAAAGAATGTGGGTCACGGGGTCTCTCCTGTTGTGGCCAGGGCGATGTGACTCGCCTCAGGCAGCCGGATGGTGAACGTCGAACCGCTGCCCGGTTGGGACCAGACGCGGATGTCGCCGCCGTGGATCTGCACGATGTGCTTCACGATGGAGAGGCCGAGGCCCGTTCCACCGGTGTGACGGGACCTAGCCTGGTCGACCCGGAAGAATCGTTCGAAGATGCGGTCGAGGTCGGCCTCCTGGATGCCGACGCCCTGGTCGGTCACCGTCACCTCGACGACGCCGTCGTGGTGACGCACTCCCACACCCACCCGGGATCCCTCAGCGGAGTAGTGCACCGCGTTGGCGACCAGGTTGTGCACGGCCATCACGAGGAGGCGTTCATCGCCCGTGACGAGGGCACCGGAGGGCTGGCCGACGGCGAGCGTGATGCGTGCGGCATCCGCAACGACCCTGCTCTGGTCGACGGCAGCCGCGACGACGTCGTCGATCGGGAGGTCTTCCGGCTCGGACAGGGAGTCCTGTGCCTGGAGCCGGGAGAGCTCGATGATCTCCTGCGTCAGCCGGGTCAGGCGCCCGGACTCCGTCGTGAGCCTGCTGGCGAACCTGCGCACCTGCACCGGCTCGTCGGCGGCCTGGTTGAGCGCCTCGGCGAGCAGGCCGACGGCGGCGATCGGGGTCTTGAGTTCGTGGCTGATGTTGGCCACGAAGTCGCGGCGCACCTCGTCGAGGCGGAAGGCCTCCGTGCGGTCTTCGGCGAGCAGCAGCACGTAGCGGGTGCCGAGCGTGGCCAGGCGCACGCGCACCCGCATGCTCGCGTCGCCGAACGGCCCGCGGGAGAGGATCAGGTCTTCGGCGATCGGTTCCCCGGAGCGCCGCACCTTACCGGCGAGCTCGAGGAGTTCCGGGTGCACGATCTGCCGGTTCCAGACCATCCCCATCGACACGGCGGCCGGGGATGTCTTCATCACATTGTTGGAGGGGTCGAGCACGACGGCCGCGGTGTCAAGTGCGTCGAGGACCTGGTCGATGCCGTCCGGCACGGCCGGGTTGACCACCTCGGAGGCGCGACGGCCGTGGCGTTCCGCGATCTGGAGCAGGCTGATGAACCCGGCACCGACCATGAGGCCCAGTGCCAGAGACACCAGCACGAGCCACGATGATTCCATTCCACCAGATTACTGACACAAAAAAGCGGAACGAACCGTGCCGGGCCGCTGGGCGGCTACTTTAGGTAGTATTCAACACTCCGGCACCTGCCGTTAACCTCTGTCGACAAAGATTCGCTGGGGGCCAGGTGGTTTCCACGTTTCTGCGCGTATCGCGCGCCCAGGAAGGAACACAGACGTATGCGTGAAGTATTCCAGCAGGAGCTCGCCGAGGTTCAGGACCGCCTCGTCGAGATCTCCCGTCTCGTCGGCATCTCGATCGCGAAGTCGACCAGGGCTTTCAACGAGTCCGACGTCAACCTCGCCGAAGAGGCCATCAGCGAAGACGACAAGATCGACGAACTCACCATCGAGCTCGACGAACTCGCCATCACGATCCTGGCGCGCCAGCAGCCGGTCGCCCGCGACCTGCGCATCGTGGTGAGCGCCCTCCGGATCAGTTCGTCCCTCGAGCGGATGGGCGACCTCTCCACCCACATCGCGCAGCTCGCCCGCTACCGCTTCCCCGACAAGGTCGTTCCGCAGAGCCTGCGGGGCACCTTCGGCGAGATGGGCGCCCTGCTCGTGACCATTTCGACGATGCTCACCGAGTTGCTCACCACCCAGGACGTCAAGCTCGCCGAGGTCATCCGCAACGAAGACGACAAGGTCGACGCCCTGCACCTGAGCGTCTTCGACGCCGTCCTCGCGGAGACCTGGAAGGGCGAGGCCGCCGACACGGTCGACTCGACCCTCGCGAGCCGGTATCACGAGCGCTTCGCCGACCACGCCGTCTCGATCGCCAAGAAGATCCAGTACCTCGGCACGGGCGCCTGGCAGCAGAGCACGACCGGCGTCCAGTAGTCCGCCCGCACCACTCGAACCGCCGCACAACCGAAACGGCCCCGGAAGCGAATGCTTCCGGGGCCGTTTTCGGTGGGGACTGTCGATAGCGGACTAATGGTGCGGGAGTGCTACTTCTTGCTGCCCTGGGCGGCGACGGCCGCGGCACCGGCGGCGGCGGCCTCGGGGTCGAGGTACTGGCCTGGACCGATCGGGACGAGGTTCTCGTCGAGGCGGTAGACGAGCGGGATTCCGGTCGGGATGTTGAGCTCGGCGATGTCCGCGTCGCTGATGTTGTCGAGGTGCTTCACGAGGGCGCGCAGCGAGTTGCCGTGGGCGGTGACGAGAACGGTCTTGCCTGCACGGAGGTCCGTCGCGATATCGGACTCCCAGTAGGGCAGCATCCGGTCGACGACGTCGCTCAGGCACTCTGTGCGGGGCAGCTCCTCGCCGAGGCCCGCGTAGCGCGGGTCGTGCGCCTGGGACCAGGGGGAATCGTCGGCGAGCACGGGCGGCGGCACGTCGAAGGAGCGGCGCCAGAGCTGGAACTGCTCCGGGCCGAACTTGGCGAGGGTCTCCGCCTTGTCGAGGCCCTGCAGGGCGCCGTAGTGGCGCTCGTTGAGGCGCCAGGAGCGCTTCACGGGGATCCAGAGGCGGTCGGCTTCCTCGAGCGCGATGTTCGCGGTCTGGATGGCGCGGCTAAGGAGTGACGTGTGCAGGACGTCGGGCAGGAGGCCGGACTCTGCGAGGAGCTCGCCGGCGCGCTTGGCCTCGGCAGCTCCCTGCTCGCTCAGGCGAACGTCTACCCAACCGGTGAAGAGGTTCTCTTGGTTCCATAGGCTCTGGCCATGGCGAAGGAGGATGAGATTGTATGACATGCCTCCAACTCTATCGAGAGCCGGGCCGGTGGTCGGTGGCCGGGGGTCAGTGCCCGGGGGTGCGGATGCCCAGCCGGGGCAGCCGGGGGATCTCGGCGACCGAGCCGGCCGACTGCGGAACGATGACCTGCTGGGTCGCGGCGACCGCGATCTCCTCGCTCAGCACCTGGAGCACGACCGTTGCAGGCACGGTGCGTTTGACGACAGCGAGGGCGATCGGCCCGAGCTCGTAGTGGATAGCACTCGAGGTGATCGAGCCGACGCCGCGACGCTCCGTTTCGCCGTCGGGAAGCCGGCGGACGGCCTGGACTTCGTCGCCGTGCACCGGCAGCACGCCCTGGGAGCCGTCGAGGTGGAGAAGAACGAGCCGTCGCGGGGGTGCCCGAGGTTGTGCACCTTCGCGACGGTCTCCTGGCCGCGGTAGCAGCCCTTGTTCAGGTGCACGGCGCTGCGCAACCAGTCGAGTTCGTGCGGGAGGGTCCTGTCGTCGACCTCTGTCGCCCGGCGTGGCCGCCAGGCCGCGATCCGGAGCGCCTCGAGGGCGAGCAGGCCGGCCGCGCGCACGGTGCCGCGGCGGACGGCCAGGGTCACGGCGGGAAGCGCGGTGCGGGGCACGAGGGCCTCGGTCCAGTGCCAGTCGGCGCCGGGATGCGCGGGGTCTTCCGCGTACTGGAAGCCGCCGGTGACGACGGCAGCCCACGGGTCGTGCCAGACGAGGGGGTTCCGTTCGGCGCGGCGGGTTCGAGCGCGGGCGAGGCCGCGGCGAGGTCGCCGATGCTCCCCATCGTGCCGATGACGGCGTACTCATCGGTGCGGTCGCGCAGTTCGACCCGCAGCATGAAGCGCATCCGGTCGAGCCACGTAAGCAGTGCGGGCAGTTCGGCGGCCTCGACGACGAGCCACGCCTCCATGCCGTCGTCGACGAGCCGCACCGCGTGCTCGACGTGCCCGGTCGGGTCGAGCACGAGGGTCTCGGCCGACTCCCCCGGCTGCAGAAAGCGCAGTTCCTGGCTCGTGATCGAGTTGAGCCAGGTCAGCCGGTCCGGGCCGGAGACGCCGAGCACCGCACGATTGGAGAGGTCGACGATGGCCTCGCCGGCGAGCAGGTGACGCTGTTCGATCATCGGGTTGCCGTAGTGGGCGGCGACGCCGGCATCGGGGCCGGTCGCCTGCACGGCGCCGGGCAGGTCGAGCAGGACTGAAGCGGATGCTGTCGGCGGGGTCATGAGGACTTCTTCCGGGGTTTGCGTGACGCGGAGGCGCACATCGGGGACAACGCGGGAACCGCCGGGATTATTCGACCCGCTTGAGGCGGCCGGATGCGTGCGTGCGCAGGCTCTGGCCGAGGGCGGCGATGTCCCACGCCCAGAGCAGGTGGCCGTCGACGAGACCGTACAACCGGGTCGCGGCCGAGTACGCCTTCGCGCCCTGGGTGCGCATCACCGCGTCGGTCGCGAGGTCGATCCGCGGCCCCTTGACCTGTCCGAGGTAGATCTCGGCGGCACCGCCGGGATGCACGAGCGTCACGTCGATGTCGAAGCCGCCGTCCGCATTGCGGAGCGTCTCCACGGCGGACGCCGTCGTATAGGGGTGCTCGCCCTCTGCCGGCAGCAGCCCGGGCCCTGGGTCGCCGGCGCCCTGGGGGCGACTCAGGCGCCAGTACCCTGTCTCGGTCATGAGCGGGGTCTTCCCGACGAAGCCGGACGCGGCCCCGTCGACCGCCTCGGCGTCGTCGTCGACGCTCGCTGCGGCATCCGCTTCAAGCCAGGTGTATGAGCTGTAGTTCAGGTGCGGGAGGCCGTCGTGGCTGAAGCTCAGCCGCTGGCCGAACTCACGTGAGACCCGATGACCGTCCGGCAGGGCATAGTCGATGACACCTGACCCCTCCCAGACGCCGAGGAGCCACGAGAGTGGGACGAGTTCGGACGGGAGCTGGGTCGGGAGCTCGAACATCGAGGGCTACCGCTGCCCCCGGAACAGCTTGAACAACACGATGCCGGAGACCCAGGCGATCGACAGGCTCGCGAGCGCGAGGAGGCCCAGGAAGAAGATTTCGAGCGCGAGGATTGACATGACACCACCTTAGCTCCCGGCGAGAGCCGAAACGCCTGCGCGCGGGTACCCGGCGCGGCTTTACCAGTTCGTTACAGAAGCCCGGCGAGCGCGAAGATTCCGGTCGCGGCGGCGAGGACGAGGACCGCGCCGACGAGGCTCAGCGTGACCCGGTGCACGTAACCCTCTTTTTGGCCGGTCGCGAGCTGGATGGAGAGGGTGCCGATGGTGCACCCCGCGAGGGAGAGGCCGATCCACACGAGGGAACGACCGGGCGCCGCGAGGGCCCCGGTGAGCACAGAACAGACCACGGCGAACGCCCAGACCAGGCCGACGCTTCTCCACTGCCACTTCACTCTTCCATTGTGCCCTGCCAGGGGAGCAATCGGCTGCACGTGGCTGCACGCTAGGATTGGCCAACAATGGTTGGAGGGCCCGCGTGGCGCAATTATTGATCCTGACCTCCGCGGTCGGCGGGGAGGTCCTGCCGGCGCTGGCGTTGCTCTCGCATGGAATCCGCGTCATTCCGGCCCAGCCCGACCAGCTCATCACCGCCCCGGACTCCGATGTCATCCTCGTCGACGCCCGCACCAACCTGATGGCCGCCAAGTCGCTGTGCCAGATCATGCAGACGACGGGCAGCCAGGTCCCGCTGCTGCTCGTGATCACCGAGGGCGGCCTCGCCGCGGTCAGCCCCGGCTGGGGCATCGACGACGTCATCCTCGACACGGCGGGTCCCGCCGAGGTCGACGCCCGCATCCGCCTCGCCGCCGGCCGCACGCCGCGGGCCGAGGAGTCCGCGCTGATCCGCGCCGCCGGTGTCGTCATCGACGAGGCGAGCTATTCCGCGAAGGTCTACGGCCGACCGCTCGACCTCACGTACAAGGAATTCGAGCTGCTCCGCTTCCTCGCGGCCCATCCCTCCCGGGTCTTCACGCGTGAGCAGCTGCTCAGCGAGGTCTGGGGCTACGACTACTTCGGCGGTACCCGCACGGTCGACGTGCACGTCCGCCGCCTTCGCGCCAAGCTCGGCGACCAGGAATCCCTGATCGGCACCGTGCGCAACGTCGGATACCGCTTCAATGTGCAGGAACCAGAGGCCGTGCGTGATCAGTCCGTCGCACGGGCCTGACGACAGCGCCTTCGCGCTCTCCTGGGCCGCGGTGACGGATGCCGCCGAACGCGTCGACGGGTATGCCCCGCTCAACGAGCAGGCCACCCTCGATCTCGCGGCCGGGCGCCGCACTCCTTTCTGCTTCGCGACGGCGACGCGGCCGTCGGAGCCCTCGTCCTCGGCTCTGGTGAGCTCGACCTCGTCGTGCACCCCGGGTCCCGCAGGCACGGCCACGCCACCGCGGCCCTGACCGAGCTCTTCGGCGATCCCGCGTACGCGGTGGATGCGCCGGACGGACTGACCGCCTGGGCGCACGGCGATCACCCGGCGGCCCGCGCCCTCGCCGGGCGCTTCGGCTTCGACGCCGTCCGTCGACTGCTCCAGCTGGAACTGGCGCTCGACGCATCGTCCGCTCCCCCGGAATCCGCCATCACACCCGAGGCATCGATCGTGGAGCCCAACGACGCGATCGTGATCACCGCATTCGACCCCGCCGCCGACGCCGACGCCTGGATCGCCCTGAACGCCCGGACCTTCGCCACCCACCCCGAGCAGGGCGGCATCACAGCGGCCGACCTCGCCGACCGCATGAACGAGGCCTGGTTCGACGCGGGCGACTTCCTCGTCGCCCGCGTCGGCGACGCCCTGGTCGGCTACAACTGGCTGAAGATCGAGCCGGGAGCAGCCGAGGGTGAGATCTACGTGGTGGGGGTGAGCCCCGAGTGGAGCGGGCACGGCCTCGGACGCCGGCTGATGACCGCGGGACTCGAGCGTCTGCGCCGGCGCGGGGCGACCAGCGCGACGCTCTACGTCGAGGGCGACAATGTGCCCGCCGTGCGGCTGTATCGGTCCCTCGGATTCACCGATCGCAGTGTCGACGTCCAGTACCGCCGCCCAACCCGATAGGCACTGTTCACCCGGAACCGTCGCACCGGCAGGTCCTGCGGTGTCAGGATGGACTCATGGACGGCGAAAACATTCAGGACGAATCGGGTCTCGGAAGCGACTTCGATGACGATTTCGATCCCCTGACCGGCAAGGACGACCCGGAACTCCCCACCAACCGGTATCTCGACCGGGAATTGAGCTGGCTCGCGTTCAACCAGAGGGTGCTCGAACTCGCCGAGGACCCACTGCTCCCGGTTCTCGAGCGCGCGAACTTCCTCGCCATCTTCTCGAGCAACCTCGATGAGTTCTTCATGGTCCGCGTCGCGGGACTCAAACGCCGCATCCTGACCGGACTCGCCGTGCCGACCAACATCGGTACCGCACCGCAGGACGCCCTCTCCGACATCTCGGCGATGGCGCATGTGCTCCAGGACCGGCACGCCCGCGCCTTCCAGGACCTCGTCAGCCCGGCCATGATGGCCGCCGGCATCCACATCGCCACCTGGGACAGCCTCGACGAGGCCGACCACCGCTCGCTCCGCGACTACTTCTCCAACCAGATCTTCCCGGTGCTGATGCCCCTCGCGGTCGACCCGGTGCATCCGTTTCCCTACATCTCCGGCCTCTCCCTCAACCTCGCCGTCCGGGTACGCAACTCGAAGACCGGCAAGCAGGAGTTCGCGAGGCTCAAGGTGCCGACCATGCTGCCGCGCTTCGTGCGGGTCGACCGCCGCGAAGGCTTCGACAACGTGCGATTCATCATGCTCGAGGACCTGATCGCCAACCACCTCGGCGACCTGTTCCCCGGCATGGACATCCTCGAACACCACGTCTTCCGGGTCACCAGGAACGAGGACGTCGAGATCGAGGAAGACGAGACCGAGAACCTGATCAAGGCCCTCGAGAAGGAACTGCTCCGTCGCCGGTTCGGCCCGCCCATCCGCCTCGAGATCACCGAGGACATGGACGAGGTCACCCTCGGCCTGCTCGTGCGCGAACTCGACGTCACCGAGCAGGAGGTGTACCGGCTGCCCGCTCCGCTCGACCTCGGCGGGCTGTTCGACCTGCGCGTCGACCGCCCGGACCTGCGCTACGTCAAGCATGTCCCGACCACGGCCGTTCAGCTCCTCGCGCCAGAGCCGAACGCCGAGCCCGATATCTTCAGCTCGATCGCGCGCCGCGACATCCTGCTGCACCACCCGTACGAGTCCTTCGCGACGAGTGTGCAGGCATTCCTCGAGCAGGCGGCCGCCGACCCGGACGTTCTCGCGATCAAGCAGACCCTGTACCGCACCTCCGGCGACAGCCCGATCGTCGAGGCTCTCATCGCTGCCGCCGAATCCGGCAAGCAGGTGCTCGCCCTCGTCGAAATCAAGGCCCGCTTCGACGAGCAGGCCAACATCTCCTGGGCACGCAAGCTCGAGAAGTCCGGCGTGCACGTCGTCTACGGCCTCGTCGGCCTCAAGACGCACTGCAAGCTCGCCCTCGTCGTGCGCAACGAGAACGGCGTGCTGCGGCACTACAGCCACATCGGCACCGGTAACTACAACCCGAAGACCAGCAGGCTCTACGAGGACCTCGGCCTGCTGACCGCGGACCCCCAGGTCGGCAAGGACCTGACCCGCCTGTTCAACGAGCTCTCCGGGTACGCGATCGAGAAGAAGTTCAAGCGGCTTCTCGTCGCACCCCTGCACCTGCGTCGCGGGCTGTTGAAGGCGATCAACCTGGAGACGCAGGCCGCCCTCGACGGCAAGCCCTCCGGCATCCGCATCAAGGTCAACTCGATGGTCGACGAGGCCATCATCGACGCGCTCTACCGGGCCAGCCAGGCCAGGGTCCCCGTCGAGGTCTGGGTGCGTGGCATCTGCAGCCTCACGCCGGGCCTCCCCGGGGTCAGCGAGACGATCAAGGTGCGGTCGATCCTCGGCCGCTACCTCGAGCACTCCCGGATCTTCTCCTTCCACAACGGCGGGGACACCCAGGTGTACATCGGCAGCGCCGACATGATGCACCGCAACCTCGACCGACGCGTCGAGGCCCTCGTGCGCCTCGTCGACCCCGATCACCTCACGGAGATCGATGGGCTGTTCAACCGCGCCATGGACGACCGCACGGCATCCTGGTGGCTCGACAACACCGGCGAATGGACCCGCCACCACCTCGATGACTCCGGAAAGCCGCTCGACGATATGCAGGACCGATTGATGCAGCAGATCTCCCGACGCGTTCGGCCGACGGGTCGCCGATGAGTGCGGTCCTCCCGAACGGAGCGATCCACGCTGCCGGTGCGGTCTGCTGGCGCCTGATCGACGGCAAGATGAACGTCCTGCTCGTGCACCGCACGGTCTACGGCGACGTCACCATCCCCAAGGGGAAGGTCGACCCCGGCGAAACGCTGCCGCAGACGGCCGTGCGGGAGATCGAGGAAGAAACCGGACTCGCGGTCGCCCTGGGCGTGCCGCTCGGCGAATCGCGGTACTCGCTCGGCAACGGCAGGGAAAAGATCGTGCAGTACTGGGCCGCCGAGGTGCACCCCGAGGAGATCCAGCGCTCGACCTTCGTGCCGAACAGCGAGATCGCGGCGATCGAATGGGTCACGATCAAAAAGGCACGCAGCTACCTCAGCTACGCGCAGGACGTCGAGATCATCGACGCCTTCGCCGAACTGGTCGACAGGGGCGTGACGACGACCTTCGCCCTCATCGCCCTCCGGCACGGCAAGGCCGTCACCGGTTCAAGCTGGGCCGGCCCGGACAGCACCCGTCCCCTCACCGAACGCGGCGTCGCCCAGGCCGTCGAACTCGTGCCGACCGTGGGGGCGTGGCGCCCGCGCCGCATCGTTTCGAGCACGGCCACCCGGTGCATCACGACCGTCGCCCCGCTCGCGGCCGCGACCGGCATCCCGATCAAGCGCACGGAGCTCTTCAGCCAGGACGCCTTCGAACAGGGCGTAGCGGATGTTCGCGCCGGCATCGGCAAGCGCATCCGCTCCCGCAAGACCGCCGTCATCTGCAGCCACGGCCCGGTGCTGCCCGAGATCCTGCACGAGATCGCGCTCGCCACGGGGAGCACCTTCGGCCTGTACATCGAGGAGGCTTCCCACCTCGACATCGGATCGTTCTCCGTCGTGCACCTGTCCCGCGAGAACCCGAGCGCCGGGATCCTCGGCATCGAGACATACCGACCGAGCGTCTGAGGGCCCGCCGGCCCGCCGAACAGCCCGTTCACGTTAACCTTCCGTTCATCTTCCGGAGGGGGTGTCGTTAAGCCGTCGGATTATCGTCTGACCGGGGCCAGCACCGGCCCCGCCCTGCAGTCAGTTTCACTGCTGTCAACCCTCGAAAGGGAAAATTCGTGAATCTCAAGCGTTTTGGCCGACCCGCAGTCATCGCCGTCGCCGCCGCTCTCGCACTGTCCTCGTGTGCCTCCAACGAAGCCGGAACCGGCTCGAGCACCACCGCAGCGACGACCAGCACCTTGACCGGAACGCTCACCGGCGCCGGCTCGTCCGCCCAGGGCTCCGCCCAGGAAGCCTGGATCGCAGCGTTCCAGACCTCCAACCCGAACGTCACGGTCAACTACGACCCGTCAGGCTCCGGCGCGGGCCGCTCCACCTTCATCGCGGGCGGCTCCGACTTCGCCGGCAGCGACTCCTCGCTCAACGACACCGAGCTCGCCGGAACGTTCGCGTCCTGCGCCGCCGGTGCCAAGGCCGTCGACCTGCCCGTCTACATCTCCCCGATCGCGGTCATCTTCAACGTCGCCGGCGTCACGGACCTCAAGCTCGACTCCGCAACCCTCGCGCACATCTTCCGCGGCGAGATCACGACCTGGAACGACCCGGCCATCGTCGCGCTCAACTCCGGCGTGACCCTTCCGGCAACGGCGATCACCGCCGTGCACCGCTCGGACGACTCGGGCACCACGAAGAACTTCACCGACTACCTCTTCCAGACCGCACCGACCGTGTGGACCGACAAGGCAGCCGACGCATTCCCGATCCAGGGCGGCGAAGGCGCCAAGGGCACCTCCGGTGTCGTTGACGCCGTGACCAACGGCGTCGGCACGATCGGCTATGCGGACGCATCCAAGGCCGGCAAGCTCGGCGTTGCGAAGATCAAGGTCGGCGACACCTTCGTCGGTTACACCGCGGAAGCCGCGGCCGCCGTCGTCGCCGAGTCCCCGCTCGTCACGGGCCGCGACGCGAGCGACCTCGCCATCAAGATCAACCGCACCACGACCGACGCGACGCACTACCCGCTCGTGCTGGTCAGCTACGCGGTCGTCTGCACCGAATACGCCAAGCCCGCCCAGGGCGAGCTCGTCAAGGCGTACGTGACGTACATGGCCAGTGCTGACGGCCAGAAGGTCGCCGCATCCGCCGGTGGCGCAGCGCCGCTCTCGACCGACCTGGCCGATAAGGTCGCCGCGGTTCTCGCGACCGTCAAGTAACACCCGTTTCACCGGCACCACCCGCACTACCAGCTCCACCGAAGTCTGCCCGGCCAGGGCCCGCGTCGTACCAGCGGCCCGGACCGGGCAGACTGGGGTGTACGGCCCCCGGACCGCGCATCGTTTTCGCTCCACCACCCGAACCTCAGGGAGACGCCCGGCATGACCTCCGTAGTTGCCCGCGATCGAATCCGCGCCCCCCAGCGTCCCGGCGATGTGATCTTCTCAACGGCGACCGTCGTCGCCGGCAGCCTGATCCTCGCCGTTCTCGCCGCCGTCGCCGGGTTCCTGCTCGTCCAGAGCCTGCCGGCCTTCGTCGCGGCACCCGCCGATTTCAGCGGCGGCTTCACCAACTTCTGGGCCTACGTCTGGCCGCTCGCCTTCGGCACGCTCTGGTCGGCACTGCTGGCCATGATCATCGCGATCCCGCTCGCGATCGGCATCGCCCTCTTCATCTCGCACTACGCCCCCGGCGGATCGCCCAGGGCCTCGGCTACGTCATCGACCTCCTCGCCGCCGTGCCGTCCGTGGTCTTCGGCCTGTGGGGCATCGGCGTGCTGGCCCCGCTCGTCCAGCCGTTCTACGCGAACCTCGTCGACTGGTTCGGCTGGTTCCCGCTCTTCGCCGGACCGGTCTCCGGCACCGGGCGCACCATCCTCACCGTCGCCATCGTGCTCGCGGTGATGGTGCTTCCGATCATCACCGCACTCTGCCGGGAGATCTTCCTGCAGACCCCGGTGCTCTACGAGGAAGCCTCCCTCGCCCTCGGCGCCACCCGCTGGGAGATGATCTCAATGGCGGTGCTTCCCTTCGGCCGCTCCGGTATCATCTCCGCCTCGATGCTCGGCCTCGGCCGCGCCCTCGGCGAGACGATGGCGGTCGCGATGGTGCTCTCGCCGAGCCCGACGGTGCTCTTCCAACTGCTGACCTCGCAGAACCCGACGACCATCGCCGCGAACATCGCCCTGAACTTTCCTGAGGCGCACGGCGTCGGCGTGAACATCCTCCTCGCCACCGGCCTGATCCTCTTCGTCATCACCCTCGCGGTCAACATGATCGCCCGCTACATCATCAACCGCCGCAAGGCCTTTTCGGGAGCGAACTGATGAGCAGCACGACCGCCACCCGGGCCGCGAACACGCCCCAGGCCAACGCATACGCCGCCGGCAAGCTGCCCAGGAACTCCACGCTCTACGTCCTGCTGGCAAGCTGGATCGTCACCGGAGCGGTCTTCCTGGTGCTCCAGCTGTCGGGGGCCACTTCCGGCTTCAACATCGTCGGCACGGTCTTCTTCGGCACAGTGCTCTACTGCGTCGCCATCTACGCGCTCTCCTACGCCGTCGAAGGCGTGCGCCGGGCGAAGGACCGCCTCGTCACCGCCCTCGTCACCGCCGCCTTCGTGATCGCACTGCTGCCGTTGATCTCACTGGTCTTCACGACGGTCGTTAACGGGCTGCCGGCCTTCCTCACCCCGACGTTCTTCACCGAGTCGCAGCGCAACGTCGTCGGCGCGGGCGGCGGCGCCCTGCACGCCGTCATGGGCACCCTCGAGATCACCGGCGTCGCCACGCTCATCTCGGTGCCGATCGGCCTGCTCGCCGCTATCTACCTCACCGAGTACGGACGCGGCCGGCTGGCCCAGTCGATCACCTTCTTCGTGGACGTGATGACCGGCATCCCCTCGATCGTGGCAGGCCTGTTCGCCTTCGCGTTCTTCTCCCTGCTGTTCCAGGATGCGGGCATCCGCTTCGGCTTCGGCGGTGCCATCGCTCTCTCGGTGCTGATGATCCCGGTCGTGGTGCGCTCGAGCGAGGAAATGCTCAAACTCGTGCCGAACGAGCTGCGCGAGGCCGCGTACGCCCTCGGCGTGCCGAAGTGGCTGACCATTCTCAAGGTGGTGCTTCCGACCTCGATCGCCGGCATCGTCACGGGAATCATGATCTCGATCTCCCGGGTCATCGGCGAGACGGCCCCGCTGCTGATCATCTCCGGCTTCACGGCGAGCATGAACTACGACCTGTTCAGCCAGCGGATGATGACCCTCCCGGTGTTCGTGTACACCCAGTACGCGAACCAGGGCACGGACACCCAGGCGTATCTCGACAGGGCCTGGGCCGGCGCACTCACCCTGGTGCTCATCGTCATGCTCCTGAACGGCCTCGCGAGGCTCATCGCCAGAATCTTCTCCCCCAAGCTCGGCCGCTAGGCTCCACCCGGCCGCTGGCCGCAACTCGAAGGATCACATGTCCAAGCGCATTGAAGTCAACGACCTCAACGTCTATTACAGCAAGTTCCTCGCTGTCGAAAACGTCACGCTGACGATCGAGCCCCGCACGGTGACCGCCCTGATCGGGCCGAGCGGGTGCGGTAAGTCCACCTTCCTCCGCACCCTGAACCGGATGCACGAAGTCATCCCGGGCGCCTACGTCACGGGCGAGGTGCTCATCGACGGCAACAACCTCTACGGCCCCGGCGTCGACCCGGTACTCGTGCGCCGCCAGGTCGGCATGGTGTTCCAGCGGCCGAACCCGTTCCCGACCATGTCGATCGGCGACAACGTCCTCGCCGGCGTGAAGCTCAACAACCGCCGCATCTCCAAGTCGGACGCGGATGCCCTCATCGAGAAGTCCCTCCAGGGCGCCAACCTCTGGAACGAGGTCAAGGACCGCCTCGACAAGCCAGGCTCGAGCCTCTCCGGCGGCCAGCAGCAGCGGCTCTGCATCGCCCGTGCGATCGCCGTGCAGCCCGACGTGATCCTGATGGACGAGCCGTGCTCGGCCCTCGACCCGATCTCCACCCTCGCGATCGAGGACCTCATCGAGGAGATGAAGGCCGAATATACGATCGTGATCGTCACGCACAACATGCAGCAGGCATCCCGGGTCTCCGACCGCACCGGCTTCTTCAACATCGCAGGCACCGGCAAGCCGGGCAAGCTCATCGAGTACAACGACACCACGACGATCTTCTCCAACCCGTCGGTGCAGGCGACCGAGGACTACGTCTCCGGTCGCTTCGGCTAAACCCGCGCCTGCCCCGACCGCTTCGGCGGTCTAGTCGGTGCGGCCGAGCAGGTACGCGTTGAAGACGCGGGTGCGCGGCAGGTCGGTCGCGAGCGGCAGGCCGTCGAGTTCGGTCACGGCCACGACCAGGCGGATGCTCGACAACAGCCAGACGGCATCCGCCGCCCGCAGCTCCGCGACCGTGATGTCGCGGTACTCCACCGGTTCGCCCTGCTCCCTGAGGTGCTCGAAGAGTCTCTGCTGGGTGGTGCCGTGCAGGATCGCACCGCTCGGCGCCGGCGTCACGTAGACGCCGTTCGAACGGATGACCACGCTCGACGTCGGGCCCTCCATGACGTAGCCGTCGTGCGTGAGGAAGATCGTGTCGTCGGCCCCACGGCGCCGCGCCTCGCGGAGGGCGGCCATGTTGATCGCGTAGCTGAGTGTCTTCGCACCCATCAGCAGCCACGGGGCGACCTCGGCGACCCCGCGCGGGTACCCACGGTCGAGGGTGATCGCCCGCACCCCGTTCTCGCGCGCGGCGGAGTGGTCCGGCGCGCGGGTCGCGTGCAGCCACGCGGTCGGTGCAGGCCCGGATTGGACGCCGCGGCTGAGTACGAACTTGAGGGCGAGCTCGCCGTCGTGCGGAACCCGCGCCACCGCGTAGGCGATGGCCTCTCGCCACTGCGCCGGGTTCGGCACCGGGAGGTCGCAGATCTCAGCCGAGTGCCGCAGGCGGGAGATGTGCGCCTCGACCTCCTGCGGGTGCCCGTCGACGACGCTGAGCGTCTCGAAGATGCCGTCACCGCGCTGGGTGCTCAGCTCCCCCACCCGGAGAGCCGGAGCGGCCGAATCCATCTCGTGGAAGGTGCCCGCAAAGTCCGCCTGGGCGGAATCGGCGGGCACCGGGTCGATCAGAAGGGTGAATGGCAGCGTCATGCCCCGAGCCTAGTTGCGGATCAGGAACTCTGGATGGCCACGATCGGCGTCGTGGTGGGTTGCTTCGAGCCGCCCTTGGGTTCCACGGTCATGCCGATCGTGTCGCCTGAGGTGAGGCTGCCGTCGAGGACCCGCCAGGCGGTTCCGCCGCTCGCGCTGACGCTCGTGTCGAGGAGACCGGCCGAGACCGCTCCCCCGGCTCCGATGTACCAGAGCTGGTAGTCCTTGTCGCCGGAAAGCGCAGGCAGGCCGTCGACGACGAGCGCCGAAAGGCTGCTTGTATCGGACCAGACCAGGGTGGCCTGGTGGCCGTCCGCGGTCGTCGCCGAGGCGCGCTGCACGTCGGGTGCCGCGTTGAGCTGGGCGAGGGATGCCGCCTGCTGGGCCGCGAAGGAATCGGACGTGCCCGAGGTGCCGGCCAGTCCCAGGCCGACGAAGGTACCGCCGATGAACAGGGCGACCGCAGCGGCCGCAGCGGCCAGCAGGCTCGCGGGGCGCTGGAACCAGCGCTTTCTGGCCCGCTCTGCTGCGCTCGCGCCGGAACCCGAGCGGCTGCCCACGCCGGCTGCGGACGGGGGAACGGGTGGGACGGCGGCGAGGCCGGGAGCCGCGGGGGCGGCATCCGCTGCCGGCGCTGTCGTCCGGGTGCTCGCCGGCCCGGCGAGGGGGCGAATTGCGGGGTCGAGGAGAGTTTCGCCATCAGCGAGGCCTTGAGGGCGGCTGAGGGCTGCACGGGGGCGGTCGCGAGGCCCAGGGCCACCGCCGTGTCGCTCAGTTCGGCGGACTCGATTCGGGCCTCTTCGGAGGACTCCAGGTGCGCCTCGAAGGCGGCGCGCTCCCTGGCTTCGAGGGCGTTGAGCGCGTAGGCGCCGGACAGCTCGCCGGGGTTGCGCTCCGGGGTGCCGGTGTTCTCGGTGCCGGTCATGATGCCACGCCCAGTTCGTCGCGAAGGCGGATGAGCCCGTCCCTGAGCCTCGTCTTCACGGTCCCGAGCGGGATATGCAGTTGGGCGGCGACTTCGCTCTGGCTGAAGCCCCCGTAGTAGGCAAGACTGATCGCCTGGCGTTGCAGTTCGGTCAGTCTGGACATCGCCTTCTCCACCCTTTCATGCTCGATTCGTGTTTCTACGGTCTCGGACACGTCGTCGTAGGCAACCGCGAGGTCTCTGATGCCGATCTTCGTGTCCCGGTCGCGGCCGGCCTGCGACGACCTGATCCGGTCGACCGCACGACGGTGCGCCATGGTCATGATCCAGGTGGAAGCCCCGCCACGCGCCGGCTCGTACCGCGTCGCCGATTGCCAGATCTCCAGGAAGATCTCCTGGGTCACTTCTTCCGACTGGGCGTGGTCGATGAGCAGGCGCTTGACCAGACCGAGCACCCGAGGGGCCATCTGGTCGTACAGTTCCCCGAAGGCCGCCTGGTCGCCAGTGGCGACCCGGGTAAGCAGCTCCTCTTTTGAGGGAGGCGCTGTCGACTCGGTGTCAGCGGCGAAGTCAGCAGTCATGAGAACCAGCATGTCAGGTCTTATCCCGTTCCATGACTAGTGTTCGGCGCCGAACACGAAATGGATTGGTCAGAAAAGGCTGAAGGCCGGGCCGCAGAACGCCTCTCGGCGCGAGGCCGCTCAGAGCGGCGAATATTGGAGCCCGGGGTTACTGCGGCCCGACCAGCATCCAGTGTAAACGACGAGGACGGATGTTTATTCCTAGTCGAGCGAATCGCTTCGCCACAACCGGGCGCACGATCCGAACTCCTGTGCCGTCGTCGAGAACCGCAGGGCGCGAGTGGTCAGCTCCGAGGCGCGGGACACCCCCGATGCGGCGAGTTCCGTCGCGTCAAGGTCGTCGGCGACACTCGCGCATCCGCTTGCGATGACCCGGCAGAACGCTGCGGCACGGTCGAGCGCGACGGCGAAGTCGCCCGTGAAGATGCCGCGGAGGATCTGGTCGGCGAGGGCGATGATCTCAGCGGGTCCGGTCGGCGCGGCGGCTCCGGCGATGACGGGGTCGATCGCCACGGTGACCTCGGTGCCGCGCTGGTAGAGGAACGACGTGCCTTCAGGATCCTGGCGGATGAGCAGGCGGACGAGGTAGATCCGCCAGAGCGCGCCGGGCAGGCTGCGCGGCGTTGCGCGCGACCACAGCTCTGCGACCGCGTCGATACCGTGTTCGTCGGTGTACGCGACGAGGCGCTCGACGACCTCGGGATCGGGGTCGTTCCGCACCCGGGCGAGCAGCGCATGAGCGGTCTCATGCGCGACGCGGCTGATTGCCGCCGGATCCTGGCCACCCTCGAAGGATTCGAACTTGCTGCCCGAGAACTGGGTGGGCTTGTGGAAGTCCTCTGCCAATCGAATCCTCCGTGTCTCGTGCGTGGCTCGTGCGTGTTGGGTGCGTGTCTGGTGGGGCCTCGCGGGGCGAATCCGTCCGTGAGGGGACCCTCCCCACGGTACCCAGAAAAACCTTGCCCGAATCCACGGTAGATTATTTACCGCGGGCCTCTAGCTCAGTTGGTAGAGCAAATGACTGTTAATCATTGGGTCGTCGGTTCGAGCCCGACGGGGCCCACTCTTGTGTTAGCAGCAGAATGTGCTGTTAGCAGCAGTATGTGCGCAGCGGTTGCGGTGATAACACTCTCGTGTTAGCGTCAGTCACATGAGCACACGATCAGTGATAATCGACGCGACGGCCGAGTTGCTGGCGCAGTCCCCTGGCGGGGACATCTCGACGCGCGCCGTGTGCGAAGCGGCGGGAGTGCAGCAACCGGTCATCTACCGGCTGTTCGGCGACAAGGAGGGCCTGCTCGCGGCCACGGTCGATCAGGTCTGGGACCAGTACCTGGGCATGAAGCGCGCAGCCGAGGAATCCGCCGATCCGTTGAGCGACCTGCGGGCCGGCTGGGACAGCCACAATGCGTTCGCCCTCGCCCAGCCGAACGCCTACCGGCTCCTGTTCGGGTCAGGATCCGTCGCCAAGGCGGAATCAGCGAACGAAGCCATGCGACTCCTCCAGAGCGTGCTCGAACGCCTGGCCGCGCAGGGACGGCTGCGCGTTGCTCCTGAGATCGCGGCACGGGTGGTGATGGCGGCGAATACCGGAGTCGCTCTCGCCCTGATCCTCCGCCCTGCGCTCTATCCCGACCCGGCCATTTCGTCGATAATGCGTGACATCGTCCTCGGCGGGCTGGTATCCGACACCGCGCCCGCTCCGGACGCCGGCGAATCCGCCCGCATTGCGGCGATCACCCTCCGCACGAGCCGTCCCACCCTGCCCCCTGCTCTCTTCACGGGCCGCGAGGCCGGGCTGCTCGACGAATGGCTGGAGCGCATCCAGTCCTCGTCGCCCTCCGACTGACAGCCAGCCCCACCGCAGGTCTTCAGGCGTCCCGCCGGGGCGTCATCCGTCGCGCCCGAAACAGGGCGCGCACCACCGCAGTGCACCAGAAAGCGAATCCCCCATGAGTACCATCGGCACCAATCCCACCATCCAGGGCTCCCGGGTCGCCCTCGTCACCGGCGGGTCAGGCGGCATCGGACGCGCCGTCGTCGAGCGACTTGCAGACGACGGCTTCGCCCTCGGCGTGCACTACGCCGGCAACCAGGCGAAAGCCGATGAGACCATCGCCGCGGTCAAGGCCGCGGGCGGCCGCGCCATCGCGATCGGCGGCGACGTCGCCGACGAGGGAGCCATGTCGGCCGCGTTCGACGCGGTGGAGGCGGAGTTCGGCGGGATCGACGTCGTCGTGAACACGGCAGGCATCATGCTCCTCTCGCCGATCGCGACCCTCGACCTCGCCGACCTCGACCGGATCTACCGCACCAACATCCGTGGCACCGTCGTGATCTCCCAGCAGGCGGCCCGCCGGGTCCGCCCGGGCGGAGCGATCGTCAACTTCTCCACCTCCGTCACCCGCACCCAGTTCCCCGGCTACGGCGCCTACGTGGCGAGCAAGGCCGCGGTCGAGAGCATCACGCTCATCCTCGCCCGTGAACTGCGCGGCAAGGACGTGACCGTCAACGCGGTCGCCCCCGGCCCGACCGCGACCGCCCTGTTCCTGAACGGCAAGGACGAGGCCACGATCACGAACCTCGCCGCGGCCGTCCCCCTGGAAAGGCTCGGCCAGCCCACCGACATCGCCGAGACCGTCGCGTTCCTCGCCGGCCCCGCCCGCTGGGTCAACGGCCAGGTCATCTTCACCAACGGCGGGCTCGCCTAGCCCCCGCTGACTCCCATGCGGCCGCTCCGTTTGCGCCGCTTCTCGGCATAGAGCTCCTGGTCCGCGCGCTCGCGGATGCTGTGGGCGTCATCTCCGGGGCGGGCTTCTGCCAGTCCCGACGACCAGTCCAGACCGCCCGGTGCGGAGATCCGCGCGAGCATCTCCCTGGCCTGCTCCACCGTCGTGGACGTCATCAGCAGCAGGAACTCATCACCGCCCAGGCGCACGACCGAGTCATAGGGTCGCGTGTTGCGTCTCAGGCAGCCCGCGAAGGCCACCAGCACGCGATCCCCTTCCGCATGCCCGTGCTCGTCGTTGAGGCGTTTGAAGTCATCGAGATCGAGAATCGCGACGGTCATCGGTTGCCCGGTACGCGTTCCCCTGGCGAGCTCGAGGTCGAGACGGGCATCCAGCCCCGACCGGTTCAGGACGCCGGTGAGCGGGTCGGTGGTGATCTCCCGGTCGAGCTTGGCCCGCAGATACCCAGCGGCCTCCCGGCAGAAGAGCGACGCGAGAGCCAGGTTGACCCAGGTGATCTGGACGGCGTCGAAGGGATTCACGGCGAGCGCGATGCCGGAGGCCCCGAACGCGAATCCGACCGCCAGTCGCGACACGAACGGACGGTAGAACCAGCCGAGATAACAGGCGAACATCGGGTAGAGCACCAGGTTGTTCACCGACAGGATCGGGGCAGTCGAGACCGCCATCTGCAGCGCGGTCACCGCGAAGAACACGAGGGTTCCCGCGAGCCCGACCCAGCGCGGGAACCGGGCTCCGAACGCGACGGGCAGCGCGGAGACCACGGCGGCCACGAGGGTCCAGAGCCAGGTCCACAGCGAGCCGAGCCCGCCCCCTGCCGAGGTCGCAGCATCCACCAGGCCGCTGATGACGATGACGAAGCCGGCGGCCGACGTGACGTAGGCGAACGGCGGGATCAGCGAGGCCGCCGCTGGACCGCTCTCTCGCCGCACGTGTCTTCTCCCGATCCTCAGGCCATCGGCCCGAGCCGCTCGAATGGGCACACCCATTCGTACTACGCTCAGGCTATCGCCCCACCAACGGATGCCCGGCACGAGGAGTCGCAATGCCCAGGAAGGTCAAGTGGCTCGAGGAGCCCATCCCGGAGAACTACCCGAAGGCGGCCGACTACCTGCGGTTGCTCGTGAACGAGCACGCGGTCGAGGCGACCTCGCTCGCCCTCGAGGCAGCGCCCATCACCTTCCACAAGGCCAAGGACATCCTGCGCGCAGCCGGTCTCCCCTGCTCACGCCGGAGAACCCGCACGTCGCCAATTACCTCAGGCTGATCCGCGAGGGCCGCCGGCTGGGCCCGATCCTGCTCGTGCGCGGCAATCTGCCTGCCGCGGTTCCGCTGCACATCGCGGATGGATACCACCGCGTCTGCGCGACCTACCTCACGAACGAGAACACCGACATCCCGGTTCAGCTGGCGGACCTGACGCTCTAACCGCGCCATGGCGCACTGCCGGTTGCCTGTCCGGACACCCCGATGACGTTCCAGACCCTTGCGATCATCTCCCTGGTCGGCCTGCTCGGCCCGCTGCTGGCGACCCCGCAGCGCTGGCGGGTTCCGGTCATGCTCGGCGAGCTCCTCGCTGGAATCCTCGTCGGCCGCACCGGGCTGGGCCTCGTCGACTCGAGCGATCCGACCCTGACCCTGCTTGCTGACGTCGGGTTCGCACTGATCATGTTCGTGGCAGGCACCCACGTCCCGGTGCGTGATGCCGGTATCCGTTCGGCGCTCGGCAAGGGCACGGCCAGGGCCGGTCTGGCCGCCGTCATCGCGATCGTGCTCGGCGTGGCGACGGCGGTGCTCTTCGGTACCGGGCATGCGCCGCTGTACGCGGTGCTGCTCGCGTCGTCGTCTGCGGCGCTCGTGCTGCCGGTGATCGACTCGCTGAAACTGACCGGCCCGTCGGTGCTGCAGGTGACCGCGCAGGTCGCGATCGCCGACGTCGCTGCGATCGTCGCCCTGCCGATCGTGATCGACCCGGCCAATGCAGGCTCGGCCGCGCTCGGCGCCACAGCGGTCGCGGCATCCGCGGCGCTGCTGTATCTCGTGCTGTCACGACTCGAGAAGAATGGTGCCCGGCTCCGGCTGCACCGGGTGTCCGAGGACCGCAAGTTCGCCCTCGAACTACGGGTGCAGCTGACGATCCTGTTCGCGTTCGCCGCCCTCGCGGTGGTGAGCCACGTCTCGATCATGCTCGCCGGGTTCTCCTTCGGGCTGGCCGTCGCGATGGTCGGAGAGCCGAGGCGCCTTGCCCGGCAACTGTTCGCGATCGCCGACGGCTTCCTCGGGCCGCTCTTCTACGTGTGGCTCGGCGCCTCGCTCAACGTGCTCGACCTCCTGGCCCGGCCCGGAATGGTCCTGCTCGGTCTCGTCCTCGGTTTCGGCGCCGTCGTCGCGCATGCCTCGGCCCGGCTGCTCGGCCTGCCACTGCCGTACGGTCTGCTTGCGGCCGCCCAGCTCGGCGTGCCGGTTGCGGCGGCGACGATCGGGACCCAGCTGAAGCTGCTTGCGCCTGGCGAGGCGGCCGCTCTGATCCTCGGCGCCCTGATCACGATCGGTGTCGCGACCGTGGCTGCGGGCGTCGCCTCCAGGCGGCAGGCAGGGCGACCGCCCGGGGAATTCTCGGGGAGCACACAGCGTTGACACGGTCAGCACTCGGGCTCAGCCGCCAGACTTGTTGCTCCGCAGTCGCGCCACGCGCGCTGCGGGCACACAGCGGAGCGGGAGCTGCGGGGTGACGCGACAATTCAAGGAGGTCGCACGTGGAAAGAATTAACGAAGAAGTCGAGACCGAAACCGGCACCATCGAAAAGTACCGCCGGCACGCGAACGGACGCGGACTGGTCTCCGGCGGGGCGCGGGTCGACCCGTCCGCCTTCATCTCCGGAACGGCATACGTCGAGAGCGGAGCCAAGGTGGGTGCGGAGGCCTGGATCGGACCGGGCAGCTGGATCGACCACAACGCCCTTGTCGGAGCGCGGGCCTTCATCGGCCAGAACGTGCACGTCGGCGTCGACGCCGTGATCGGCGCGGCCGCCCGTCTCGGAAGCCACTCCCGGATCGGAGACGGCGCCCGGGTACAGAGCGGAGCCGTCGTCGACCGTGACATCCGGATCCCGCAGGGCGGCATCGTGACCGCCGCGGCACGCGCGCAGGCACGACCGACCGGGACGCGGCATCCGCTCGATACGGAAGCGCCGACCCGCTTGCGCCGCGCCGCCTGAGCAGCCACCGTGACCGGGCGAGGCCCCGACCGGGTGATACCGGTCGGGGCCTCGCCGCGTCGGGCCGCGGAGGCTCCGCTCTGCTCTGGTGTACTTTGCCTAGACGCCCGGCTTAGAGGAGGGTGACGGCGGCCTGGGCGACGGCGAAGATCGCGAGCCCCGCAAGAGAGCCGACGACGGTGCCGTTGATCCGGATGTACTGGAGGTCGCGTCCGACCTGCAGCTCGATCTTCTCGCTCGTCTCCGCGGCATCCCAGCGTTCGACCGTCTCGGTGATGACACCGGCGATCTCGTCCCGGTACGTCCGCACGAGGTACGTGACCGAGTCGGCGATCCAGCGATCGATGCGCCCTCCGAGCGCGCCGTCGCCGGCGAGCCGCTCGCCCACCTCGATCACGGTCGCACGGATGCCGTCCCTCAGGTCGCTCGACGGGTCGCCGAGCGACGCCACGAGGGACACCTTCACGGCCTCCCAGGTCTCGCTCGCGAACTCGCGCAGGCGGGCGCTGTCCAGGAGCTCGAGCTTCAGGGTCTCGACCCGGTTGATCATCGCCGGGTCGTGCTCGAGGTCGTCGGCCAGCTCGACAAGGTAACGGTCGATGGCCTCGCGAAGCGGATGCGCGGCATCCGCCCGCACGGCGGCGACGAACCCGAGTACCTCGCGGTGCGCCCTGTCGTCGACGAGGCGGTCGACGAAGCCGGGGAGCCAGCCGGGCAGCCGAGCGGACACGGCCTTTCCGAAGGCCTCCGGGTGGGCTTCGAGCCAGGCCTCCGCGCGATCCAGGAGCAGGTCGACGACCGCGTGCTGCTGCCCGGAGGCGAGCAGGCGCGCGCCGACCCTGCCGATCGGCGGCGCCCACTCCGGACGCACGAGGTGCTCGCGCGCCACGGTCTCGATGAGGTCCTTGATCGCGTCGTCGCTCAGGAGAGTGAGCAGCCCGGTGCCGGCGACGGAGATCTCCTCGGTGAGCCTGCTGGCGTTGTCTGGCAGCTTCAACCAGGTGCCGAGTCTCCTGGACACCCCGATCGAGTCGAGCTTGCCGCGGACGACCTGCTCGGAGAGGAAGTTGGTACCCACGAATTCGCCGAGGCTCGCGCCGATCTCGTCTTTACGGCTCGCGATGATGTTGGTGTGCGGGATGCGCAGGCCGAGCGGATACCGGAACAGCGCGGTCACGGCGAACCAGTCGGCGAGGGCGCCCACCATGCCGCCCTCGGCGGCGGCCCTGACGTAGTGCAGTGCGGGAATACGATCCTGCAGCGCAAACGAGACCGCGAAGACGAGCGCCATCAGGAGGAGCAGCGCGAGGGCGAGCCGCTTCATCCTGACCAGGGCCACCAGCCGGGCCGCGTCTGCGGGGCTGAGCACAGCGGTACGGCGCCGCCTGGTGCCGCGGGGCTTCGGCCGACCGGGTGTCGACCGGCCCGGCGTCGGTTCGCGCGTCAGCGCCATGGATGCGACCCTAGGCCTGGAATCCGGTCGGGCGGATGGCCCAGCGCACGGTCCAGGACTCGTCCGGCGCGAGCCAGCGGAGGCCGGCCCCCGAGTTGAATGCGTCGGCGGGCGCGGTCATCGGCTCGATCGCGACGGCGCGGCCGGGCATGGGGCTCGCGCCATCGCTCGCCGTGACGGGAAACTCGGTCGGGGTGAAGACCTGCACGTACCGCATGTTCTCGTCGCCCCAGACGGTGACCCTGCGGCCGTCCGGAGCGGTGAGCGAGTGCTCGCGTCCGGCGCCGCCGAAGGCGTCGTCGAGCGCGAGATCGGCGACGCGCACACCGGCACGGAGGTCGTAGCCGGTGCCGCCGACCGGGGTGTCGACACCGGTCGGGTTGAGCCGGGCATCCACTTCGAGGTGCGTGTCCGCGTCGACGCGCAACACGAGGTCCTCTGTGGGGACGTCGCCGATCTTGAGGTACGGGTGCACGCCGATGGCCACGGGGGCGTTCTCTGTGCCGACGTTGTGGACGGTGTGGGTGACCTCGAGGCCCGTGTCGGTGAGGGCATAGGTCACGCTCGTGTCGAGCTGGAACGGGAAGCCGGACTGGGGGAACACGGTCGCGGCGAGGGTCACGGCCGCAGCGTCCCGCTCGACGAGGCGATACGGGGTGAAGCGGAGGAGTCCGTGAATGGCGTTGTTCAGGAGGGGCTCGGTGATGCTGAGCTGCTGCCTGTCCTCGCCGTGCCGCCAGATCCCGTCGCGGATGCGGTTGGGCCACGGCACGAGCACGATGCCCGCAGACATCGGCGGCTCGACCGCCGCAGCGAAGGTCTCCACGAGGTCCATGCCGTTCAGGGCATAGGCCCGGATCCCGGCGGCGACCTCGGTGATCGTCGCCGTGGCCCGCCCGTCCGGGGTCTCGTGTGTCAGTTCGTACTGGGTTCCGGTGGCTGCGCGCATGGGACCAGCCTATTCGCCCTGGAGCACGGTGAGTCCGGCCTCGCGGAGCCGGGCCAGCGCATCGGGGTGCGCTGCGGCATCCGTCAGCAGGGAATCGAAGGCATCGAGGGGGCCGACCCTGCCGAGGTGCACCCGGCCGAGCTTGGAGCCGTCCGCGACCACGATCGCCCGGGTCGCCGCCTGGAGCATGAGGGTCTTGACGCCGGCTTCCGGCAGGTTGATGTTCGTGACCCCGCCTCCCGCGTCGACGCCGTTGCAGCCGATGAAGGCGAGGTCGGCGTGGACCTGGCTGAGCACGGTCGCGGCGAGCGGCTCCACGAGGGAGTGCTGCAACGGCCGGAGCGAACCGCCCGTGACGATCACGGTGAAGCGCGGGATGGCGGGCTCGAGCTCGAGGGCGATACTGAGCCCGTTGGTGATCACGACGACGTCGCTCAGCTCCGTACGGGCGAGCAGGGCACGGGCGATGGCGAGGTTGGTCGTGCCGACGTCGAGGATCACGCTCTGCCCGCTCACGACGAGGGATGCGGCGAGCGCCCCGATCTGCTGCTTCGGTATCACGGATGCCCCGAGCGACTCTTCGAAAGAGGGCTCGGTGTCCGCGGCGAGCGTCGACCCCTGGGCCAGCGCGGGCACCGCTCCCCGTGCACCCGATGCACGAGCCCCTCCGTCTCGAGTGCGTCGAGGTCGGCGCGCGCGGTGACCCCGGACACACCGAAGGCCTCGCGCAGCTCACTCACCCGCACGAAGCCGCGCTCGTCGACGAGCCGGCGGATCTGCTCCCTGCGCTGGTGCTGCGGGAGCAGCTCGCGGTCTGCCGGCGTCTCGAATGTCATAACCCCATCTTCGCTTACTTTCTTTTAGTTATCAATTAGAAACCGCTGGTTTCGGTTGCGCAGATCCGCTAACGTGGTGAGGGTTATGGACACCGTCATGGATAGCGCAGGCTTCGTCGCCGCACCCGGAATCACCCGTCACCACCACACCCTGGCCGACGGCCGGGACCTCATCTACTTCGACGACCCGGACACGCGGCTCTCGCCCGAACGCGCCGCCGATACCCGCCAGCTCGACCCGCGCCCGCCGACGGCGAGCATGCGCCAGGACCCGCTCAGCGGCGAATGGGTCTCGATCGCGTCCGCACGCCAGAACCGGGTGTTCCTGCCGCCGGCGAACCTCGACCCGCTCGCGCCGTCGACGCCGGAGAACCCGAGCGAGGTGCCGAGCAACTACGACGTTGCCGTGTTCGAGAACAAGTCGCCGTCCTTCGGGCCATTGCTCACCGACGCGAACGCGCCGGCAGGGCTCGCCGAGCTCTCCGAGATCGGCCTCGGGCGCACCCGCACCTCAGTCGGGCGCTGCGAGGTCGTCTGCTTCAGCCCCGAGAACGAGGGCTCCTTCGCGAGCCTCTCCGTCACCAGGGCCCGCACCGTGATCGAGGCATGGGCCGAGCGCACCCACGTGCTCTCGCAGCTCCCGGGCATCCAGCAGGTGTTCCCCTTCGAGAACCGCGGCGAGGCGATCGGCGTGACGCTGCGGCATCCGCACGGCCAGATCTACTCGTACCCGTACGTCACCCCGCGCACCCAGCGCGTGATCGCGTCGCTCGAAACCTACGGTCCCACTCTCTTCGCCGACGTGCTCGCAAGCGAACAGGCCGCCGACCGGGTCATCATCCGCGGCGAGCACTGGACCGCGTTCGTGCCCTTCGCGGCCCGCTGGCCCATCGAGGTGCACATGCTGCCGCACCGCCAGATCCCCGACTTCGCGGCGACGAGCCTCGCCGAACGCGACGAACTCGCGGTGCTCTACCGGCGGCTCCTGCGCGGCATCGACGCGATCTATTCGACGCCGACACCGTACATCGCGGCGTGGCACCAGGCCCCCGTACACACTCACCGGGACGACATCCGCCTGATGCTGCAGGTCACGAGTCCGCGCCGGGCAGAGGACAAGCTGAAGTATCTCGCCGGATCGGAGGCTGCGATGGGTGCGTGGATCGGCGACGTCACTCCCGAGCAGGCGGCTGCGGGCATCCGTGCCGCCGTCGAACGGTCGATGGCTGCGGATGCCGCAAGCGAGGCCCGCGCATGAGCGCCCTCGATTCCGCAGCGACCGCAGGTTTCGCCAATCGCTTCGCCGGCGAGCCGGACGGCCTCTGGTCGGCGCCCGGACGGGTGAACCTGATCGGGGAGCACACCGACTACAACGACGGCTTCGTACTGCCGTTCGCGATCGACCGGCGCACCGTGATTGCGCTGGCCGCACGCAGCGACCGGCTGATGCGAGTGGCGAGCTCGTTCTCCGACGAGATCGTCGAGGTCTCCCTCGACGGGCTGACCCCCGACATCCTCGCGGGCTGGTCGGCGTACCCGCTCGGAGTCGCCTGGGCGCTCGGCGAATTCGGGGCGCCGCTGTCGACGGCGGCCGGTTTCGACGTGTACATCGTCTCGGACGTGCCGATCGGGGCCGGCCTGTCGTCGTCGGCTGCGATCGAGAGCGCGATCGCGGTCGCCCTCAACGACGTCTGGGGGCTCGGCTTCGACCGGCGCACCCTCGCCCGGGTCGGCCAGCTCGCCGAGAACCGCGCCGTCGGGGCGCCGACGGGCATCATGGACCAGTCCGCCTCCCTGCTCGGAGAGAAGGACTCCGCGGTCTTCCTCGACTGCCGCACGCTCGAGTCAGAGGTCGTTCCGCTCGGCTTCGACGCGGCGGGACTCGAGCTGCTGATCATCGACACGAAGGTGAGCCACGAGCACTCGACGGGCGGGTACGCCTCGCGCCGGGCATCCTGCGAACTCGGCGCCCGGCTGCTCGGGGTCGACTCGCTCCGCGACCTCGGGGTCGTCGACCTCGCGCGGGCCGCTGAGCTGCTCGACGACGAGACGTTCCGCCGGGTGCGGCACGTGATCACCGAGAACCAGCGGGTGCTCGACACCGTGCGCACGCTGCGCGAGTCCGGCCCGGCGGCGATCGGCGCGCTTCTCGACGCCTCGCACACCTCGATGCGCGACGACTTCGAGATCTCGGTTCCCGAACTCGACCTCGCGGTCGTCGCGGCGCGCGGCGCGGGTGCCCTCGGCGCGCGGATGACGGGAGGCGGCTTCGGCGGTGCCGCGATCGCGCTCACGCCGCACGAGCTGATCCCGGCGGTCACCGCTGCGGTCCGGTCCGCGTTCGCGGATGCCGGGTTCGGCGCCCCGGACACCTTCGTGGTGCGCGCGGCCGACGGCGCCGGCCGGGAGGGCTGACCCCTCCCCGGCTTCCCCGTCCTGCACATCGGTCCGGCCGCTGCGGCGCTGCCAGTAGAACACTGGGCGGCACGGCAGACGGCCGGGAACCTGCAGGAGTTATGCCGATTCGGGCGGGGTGACGGGCGCGGCCGTTCCTGCAGTGATGCGGAGCAGTTCGGCAAAGCTGGTCGGGAAGACGGTGTGGGCGTGGCCGGCCGCCGCCCACACTTCGGGATACCCATCCAGGTCGACGTCGACGAGGGTGCGGAGCGGACTCGGATGCCCGACCGGCGCAACGCCGCCGATGACCTGCCCGGTCGCGCTCTTGACGAGTTCCTTCGACGCCCGGCCGATCGTGCCGCCGAGCCTCTCGCCAAGCCACTGCGTGTCGACGCGGTGAGCTCCAGAGGTCAGCACGAGCAACGGCTCGCCGTCGAGGGTGAAGACGAGGGAGTTGGCGATCGCGCCCGGCTCGATGCCGAGGGCGTCGGCCGCCTGCTGCGCGGTCGTCGCCGCCTCATCGAGCCAGCGGATGTCCGGCGCGAGCCCGAAGGCGGCGAGCGCCTCCCGCACGCGGTCGACGGCGGGGTGTGCGGTGTTCACCATCGCGCCAGCCTATCCCGTCCCGAATTCAGGAGTTGCGGCCCGTTTCGGGTCGCACAAGCGCTTTCCCGGGGCCAGGACTGCTCAACTCCTGAATTCGGCGCAGGCCACTTCTGGAGTTGAGACAGGGGAAGGGCGCGGGACGGATGCCGCACTAGGCTGGCGCGTATGACTGCAGACAGCGCCGCCCGCATCATCACTCTTCCCGACCGGCCGGGGCCGAGCATCGCGGACTCCGCGTTCGTCGCCCCTGGTGCGGTGCTCGTGGGGCATGTGATCCTCGCCGAACACGCAAGCGTCTGGTACAACTCGGTGCTGCGCGCGGAGGCGGAACCGATCCGGATCGGGGCAGGCTCGAACCTGCAGGACAACGTCTCCTGCCACGTCGACCACGGTTTCCCGCTCATCGTGGGCCGGGACGTGTCCGTCGGGCACGGCGCGGTGCTGCACGGCTGCGTCGTCGAGGACGGCGCCCTGATCGGCATGAAGGCGACCGTGCTCAACGGCGCCGTGATCGGTACGGGTTCCCTCGTCGCGGCCGGGGCCGTCGTGCTCGAAGGCACGATCGTGCCGCCGTATTCGCTCGTCGCCGGGGTCCCGGCCAAGGTACGCCGACCCCTGACGGATGCCGAGGTCGCGGGCATCCGCCAGAATGCCGCGAACTACCTCGACCACGCCGCCCTCCACACCGCCGCCCTCGCCTGACCCGCCCGGGACGGCCGGGCCGGTTCCGTGAGGTGTCGCATATCGACGCGAAGGTCGATATGCGACACCTCAGCGATCACGCGAGCGTTTCCCGGGGGCGACGCGGCGGGTGCTGGGAAGCGCGGGGCTGGGCTAGAGCAGGGCGCGCTCGGCGGCCTTGACCACGTTGCCGAGCAGCATGGCGCGGGTCATCGGTCCGACGCCGCGGGGGTTCGGGGAGAGGTAGCCTGCGACCTCTGCGACGTCGGGGTGCACGTCGCCGGTGAGGACGCCCTTGCCGGTGACGGGGTCGACCAGGCGGGTGATGCCGACGTCGAGAACTGCGGCGCCCGGCTTGATCCAGTCAGCCTGGACCAGGTGCGGCACACCGACCGCGGCCACGACGATGTCCGCGCGGCGGACCTCCTCCGGCAGGTCGACCGTGCGCGAGTGGGTGAGGGTGACGGTCGCGTCGAGGCCCTTGCGGGTGAAGAGCAGGCCGAGCGGCCTCCCGACGGTGAGCCCGCGGCCGATCACGACGACCTTGCGGCCGACGATCGGCACATCGTAGCGGCGTAGCAGCTCGACGATCCCGGCCGGCGTGCACGGCAGCGGCGAGCTGAGCTTGCCTTCGATGCCGAGGACGAGCCTGCCGAGGTTGGTCGGGTGCAGGCCGTCCGCGTCCTTGGCCGGGTCGATCAGTTCGAGCATGGCGTTCTCGTTGTGGCCGACGGGAAGCGGCAACTGGATGATGTAGCCGGTGACCTCGCGGCTGGAGTTCAGGTCCTTGATCGCGGCGCGGACATCCGCGGTCGTCGCCGATGCGGGCAGGTCGATGCGGATCGACTCGATGCCGACTTCGGCGCAGTCGCGGTGCTTGCCCGCGACGTACGAACGTGAACCCGGGTCATCGCCCACGAGCAGGGTGCCGAGCCCGGGAACGATCCCGTGCGCACGCAGCTCGGTGACACGGGCGATGAGTTCGGTCTTCACGGCGGACGCGGTCGCGACTCCGTCGAGGGTGATTGCCGTCATGCGTGATCCAATCGTTTGGTGCTTTCGAGCGCGGTTGACCCCCGCGTTCGCCGAACCAATTCGACGGAGTTTCTGGTCGAAAACCCCGAAAACGGGCTTCCCACGTGCGTGTTTCCCAAAAACTCCGTCGAATTCGTCAGGGGTGGTGGTGCAGGATGCGGCGTGCGCTACTGGTGCAGGCCGGGGTACAGCGGGAAGGCCTCGGTGAGCGTCTTGACCCGGGCGCGGAGCGCCTGCACGTCGGCGCCGGGCTTGAGGGCCTCAGCGATGACGTCGGACACGACGGTGAACTCGGCGTCGCCGAAGCCGCGGGTCGCGAGGGCGGGCGTGCCGATCCGCAGGCCGCTCGTGACCATCGGCGGGCGCGGGTCGAACGGCACCGAGTTGCGGTTGACCGTGATGCCGACCTCGTGGAGGGCGTCCTCGGCCTGCTGTCCGTTGATCTCGGAGTGGCGCAGGTCGGCGAGCACGAGATGCACGTCGGTGCCGCCGGTGAGCACGTCGACGCCGGCGGCGCGCGAGTCGTCTGCCGTCAGGCGGGCGGCGAGGATGCTGGCCCCGCGCAGGGTGCGCTCCTGGCGTTCCTTGAATTCCGGCTCGGCCGCGAGCTTGAACGCGGTCGCCTTGGCGGCGATGACGTGCATGAGCGGACCGCCCTGCTGCCCGGGGAACACGTTCGAGTTGAGCTTCTTCGCGAGCGCGGTGTCCCGGGACAGGATGAAGCCGGACCGGGGGCCGGCGAGGGTCTTGTGCACGGTCGAGGACACGACGTCGGCGTGCGGCACCGGTGACGGGTGCAGGCCGGCGGCGACGAGCCCGGCGAAGTGCGCCATGTCGACCCAGAGCAGGGCGCCGACCTCGTCCGCGATCGCGCGGAACGCGGCGAAGTCGAGGTGGCGCGGGTATGCCGACCAGCCGGCGATGATGACCTTCGGCTTGTGCTCGAGGGCCTTGTCGCGGACGACGTCCATGTCGACGAGGAAGGTGTCCGGGTCGACGCCGTACGCGACCGGGTTGTAGAGCTTGCCGGAGAAGTTGAGCTTCATGCCGTGGGTGAGGTGGCCGCCGTGGGCGAGCTCGAGACCGAGGATGGTGTCGCCGGGCGTTGCGATCGCGGAGAGCACAGCGGCGTTCGCGGTGGCACCGGAGTGCGGCTGCACGTTCGCGTACGCTGCGCCGAAGAGGGACTTGGCCCGCGCGATCGCGAGCTCCTCTGCGACGTCGACGAACTCGCATCCGCCGTAGTAGCGACGCCCCGGGTAGCCCTCGGCGTACTTGTTGGTGAGCACGGAGCCCTGCGACTGCAGGATGGCGCGCGGCACGAAGTTCTCGCTCGCGATCATCTCGAGGTAGTCGCGCTGGCGACCCAGTTCGAGTTCGAGGACGGCGGCGATCTCGGGGTCGACGACCTCAAGCGGCTCGTTGAAGGTGGAATGCAGCGTGGTACCAGGCACAGATTCGGACACGGGTCTCCTCAGACTTGAATTAATCGTCGTGGCCCAGGCGTGCGGCCACTAACCGTGTCAGTCGCTCCCCGATGGTGACCCATCTTTCGTGCTACGCCAGTTGCGACACGCAAATCCTATCAGGCGCCGCGGTCTCCGCGCCGGTTCGCGCGTCCGAGCTCGTCGACGACGAGCAGTTCCGGCCGGAACCGGTCGGTGTCGTGCGCGACCCTGGCGATGAGGTGCGCGGCCATCGGGGCGGTGAGCGCCTGGAAGGCCACGATCGCGACCGAGAGCGTGACGGTGCCGAGGGTGAAGTTGTTGACCGCGACATCCACCGTCACGGCGATGAGGCCGAAGATCTGCGGCTTGGTCGCCGCGTGCAGCCTGCTGAGCACATCCCGGAAGCGCAGCAGGCCGACGCCGGCCGCGAGGCACATCAGGGCGGCGGAGAGCACGAGCACCGCCGTGACCACATCGCCGATCACCGCGGTCACGAGTGCTCCTTCCCGCCGAGGAAGCGGCCGACGGCGAGCGAGCCGAGCACCGCGAACAGGGCGAGCACGAGCAGCACCGGCAGGGTGTCGACGTGCCGGTTGATCGCCATCTCCGCGCCGAGCGCGCAGATCACGGTCGCGACGAGCACATCGGAGGCGATCACGCGGTCGAGGACAGACGGGCCGCGAATGATGCGGTACACCGCGCACAGTCCCCCGGCGCCGAACAGCACGGCGGCTACGATCACGACGACTCCCATCAGGTTTCCTTTCCCGTGTCGTCCAGGTTCCGGCGGTCCCTGTCGTCGTCATTCCGAGCGGATGCCGCGCGCGCGTCCCCGGCCACGGCGCCCGTTGCCGCCGCAACGGCGGCCACAGCATCGCCGAGGGCGAGTCGTTCGAGGTCTTCGCGCGAGCCGAACGCGCGCACGATGCGCCGCTCGGTCGCGAGCACGCTCACCCGGAACCGGTCGATCTGGGCGTGCGTGCGCACGTTCAGCACGTGCAGGTAGAGCGTGGAGCTCACCCGGTCGGTGTCGATGACGATCGATCCGGGCACGATCGAGGTCGCAACGGCCGTCCAGGTCAGGATGAGGTCGCTCCGGGTGCGGAGCGGCACCGCGATGATCGCGCTGTCCGGACCGGCGGGCCTCCTGAGGGGCCTGAGGGCCAGCCAGGCGACCTGCACGGACGCGCGCACGATGTCGCCGAACAGCCGCAGCAGGAACGCGAGGGCGCCTGCCGGGCTGATCCGGCCGCTCAGCTGCACGGCGGGCAGGTAGAAAACGACGGAGACGAGCGCGGCGAGCAGGGCTCCGGTCACGAGGTTGAGCCAGGAGAAGCTGCCCCAGAGCAGCATCCAGAGCAGTACGAGCCCGAGCCAGAGCGGGAGCTGGTTCAGGAGGGCGGCGCGGCGCTCCGCGCGGGTCGTCACGGTGTGCCGCCAGGGAAGACCGCGTCGACATAGTCGCTCGGGGCCTCGATATCGGCGGCGGCCCGCGCCGCGAAGTCGAAGACGGGACCCGCGAAGACCGTCAGCCCGATGGTCAGCACGAGCAGCCCGGCGGTCGCGCCGACCATGAGCCGGGAGACGGTCTTGGTCACGACCGTTCCGTCGTCGTGCGGGTCGTCGGTGAGGCGGTCGAGCATGGCCGAGTCGTAGTTCTCGACCTCGCGGCGCGGGCGCCAGAAGGCCATGTTCCACGCGCGGGCGAGGGCGTAGAGGGTCAGGAGCGAGGTGGCCGCTCCCGCCCCGATCACCGCCCACGCGAGCGGGGTGCCGAGCTGGGCCCCGGCCTGGAACAGGGCGAACTTGCCGAGGAAGCCGGAGAACGGCGGGATGCCGCCGAGGTTCATCGCGCCGATGAAGAACAGCACTGCGACGACGGGAGCGGCCTTGAGCATGCCGCCCAGCCGGGCGAGGGAAGTCGTGCCGCCGACGCGCTCGATGAGCCCGGCCGAAAGGAACAGGGTGGTCTGGACGCTGATGTGGTGCACGACGTAGAAGATCGTCGCGGCGAGGGCGAGCGGGGTGCCGATCGCGATGCCGAAGATCAGGTAGCCGATGTGGCTGACCAGGGTGAAGGACAGCAGCCTCTTGATGTCGGCCTGGGCGAGTGCGCCGAGAATGCCGATCAGCATCGTGAGCGCGGCGACGATGAGGAGCGGCACCTGGAACGGGTTGCTCGGGAAGAGCAGGGTCTGGGTGCGCAGGATCGCGTAGACGCCGACCTTGGTGAGCAGGCCCGCGAAGACCGCCGTGACCGGGGCGGGTGCGGTCGGGTAGGAATCCGGGAGCCAGAACGACAGCGGGAACACGGCGGCCTTCACCGAGAAGGCGAGGAGGAGCATCAGCCCGAGGATGCCCTGCACGTCTCCGGGCAGGGCGGGGATGCGTTCGGCGAGGAGGGCGAGGGTCACGGTCCCCGTCGCGCCGTAGATCAGGGCGATCGAGCTGAGGAAGAGGATCGACGAGACCAGGCTCACGACGATGTAGGTGACGCCGGCACGGATGCGCGCACCGGTACCACCGAGGGTGAGCAGCACATAGCTGGCCGAGAGCAGCATCTCGAAGCCGACGTAGAGGTTGAACAGGTCACCGGCGATGAAGGCGTTGAACAGCCCGGCGGCGAGCACGAGGTAGGTCGGGTGGAAGATCGAGACGGGGGTTTCCCTGTCGCCGTCGATGATGCCCTGGCCGACGGCGAAGAGCAGCACGCCGAGGAGCATCACGGCCGAGACGAGCAGCATGAGAGCCGAGAGTCGGTCCACGACGAGCACGATCCCCCACGGCGCCTGCCAGCCGCCGACGTGCACGACGGCGGGTCCCTGCTGGTCGACGAGCACGAGGAGCGTGGCGCTGATCAGGGCGACCGTGGCCAGCGAGGCGACGCCGACAGCGATCTGGGTCACGGTGCGCCGGCCGAGGGCGAGCGTGATCGCGCTGCCGAGCAGCGGGACGGCGACGACGAGGGGGACGAGGATGGTCGCAAGGTTCATCGGGCGGCATCCGTGTTCCCGGGGCGGGCGGGCGCTCCGTCGTCGTGATCGTAGTCGTCCGGGTCGTCGTGATCGTCGGGGTCGTCGTGATCGCTCGCGTCGTCGTGATCGCTCGCGTCGAGGGAGGCGCGCACGGCCGCGTCATCGTCCGCGGAGGACCGGAAGTCCTGCTCCGCGGAGGACGCGGTCTCCGCAGCGTGCTCGTCGGTGAGGGTGTCGCCCTCGTCGCCGAGCTGGGCAAGCCACCAGGCGCGATAGACCAGGGCGAGGATGAGGGCGGTCACGCCGAAATTGATCACTATCGCGGTCAGCATCAGGATCTGCGGCACGGGATCGACCATGTCGGCATCGCTCGCGGTTCCGGTGATGATCGGCGAGCTGCCCGGCCGGCCGCTCATGATGAAGATCAGCAGGTTGGTCGCGTTCCCGACGAGCACGAACCCGATCAGCACCCGGGTCAGGCTGCGCTCGAGCATGATGTAGACGCCGGCCGCGTAGAGCACGGCCATGACGACGACGAGGGTCAGGGAGGCGCTCACGGGACCACCTCCGGCACCGGCTCCGCGCCCGGTTCTGACACCGGGGCACCCGCGGCATCGGAGCCGGAACCGGTCGCGGAGGCGTCGGACCCGGCGGGCGGAGCCTCACCGGCCTCGCTCTGCCGGTCGATCTCGCTGCCGAGGCTGCGGAGGATGTCGAGTGCCAGGCCGATCACGACGAGGTAGACGCCGATGTCGAAAACAGTGGAGGTGCCGAAGGAGAGGTGCCCGAGCACGGGAACGTCGACGCTCGCGTACGCCGACTGCAGGGGGATCCCGGTGACGAACAGTGAGGCGACCGCGGTGCCGACGGCGAGGATCACTCCGAGGCCGAGGATCTTGCCCGGGTCGATCGGGGCGGCTTCGCCGAGTTCGTAGCGTCCTCCGGCGAGGTAGCGGGCGACGAGGGCGAGCCCGGCGAGGAGCCCGCCGGCGAATCCGCCCCCTGGCGCGTTGTGCCCGGCGAAGAGCAGGAACACCGACACGACGATCGCGGGGTGGAAGAGAAGCCGCACGATGACCTCGATCAGGATCGACCGGTCCTCCGGCTTGATCGTGCGCCCGGCGAGCAGCCAGGACTGCCGGGTGACGGCGTGGCCGGCCGAGGAGGCCTGCGGGTCGGCTACGACGCGGCGACGGTTGCGCGGTGACCGCTGGGTGCGGGAGCCCTTCAGACGCGGCAGGGTCTCGGTGCGCCCGGACACGAAGAGCAGGCTCGCGACGCCGGTCGCGACGACGATGAGCACGGACACCTCCCCCATCGTGTCCCAGGCCCGGATGTCGACGAGTGCGACGTTGACGATGTTGGTGCCGTGCGCCTCGAGCGTCAGGCGCGGCAGCTCGAGCGCGATGCTCGGCGCCTGCCTGGCGCCGAGGGCGATCATGGCGATGGTGCCCATCGTCGCCCCGACCAGCACCCCGATCAGGGCGCGGCGCCTGCGATGCAACGGCGCGTTCGGGCGGGTGACCCTCGCCGGCAGCCGGCGCAGCACGAGCACGAAGACCACGAGGGTCATCGTCTCCACGAGAGCCTGGGTCAGGGCGAGGTCGGGTGCGCCGTGGAAGGCGAACAGGGCCACGAGGCCATAGCCGGTGACTCCCGCGAGCAGCACCGACGTCATCCGCTGCCCTGAGCGGGACGCCGCGATCGCCGCAACGCCCATGATCACGGCGATGATGACCTGGCCCGGGTAGTCCCAGAGCACGACCGAGTCCGGCCAGGTGCGGTTGACCAGGGAGGCGAAGCCGAGCGCGAGCACGAAGACCACGAGGATCGTGCCGAGGTACTGCGGCAGGCCGCCGCGCTGCGCGAAGTGGGTGAGCCTCGCCGCGGTGCGATCGACGCTGCGCACCAGCAGCCCATAGCCCCGACCGGCGTCGACGGCCCCCGGCACCCGCTCCTGCAGCACCGCGACCCCGCGACGCTTCCAGAACATCACGGCGCCGAGCGTGAGCACGACAGCGGTGATGCCCAGGGCGGGTTCGAATCCGTGCCAGAGGGCGAGGTGCGCGTGCCCTCCGCCGGGGACGGTGTCCGCGTACGGCGCGAGCAGCGGGTCGAGCCGGCCGGCCAGCGGGCCGAGCGCGATCGTCGCGACGGCGAGTAGTCCCGGGGCGATCAGGATGTCCCAGCGGCTCGGGTGCAGGGCCGTCTGCACCAGCGCCCCCTCGTTCCGAACGCGCCGTGGAAAAAGCGGATGCTGTACGCCACGGTCAGCAGGGAGCCCACCGCCGTGCCGGCGAGCGCCACCCAGCCCCAGCCGTCGCCGTGCAGTGCCGCCTCGAGGAACGCCGTGAAGACGGCCTCCTTGGCGACGAATCCGAGCAGGGGTGGAAGTCCGGCCATCGACGCCACGGGGACGAGCGCGATCACGGCGAGCGCCGGGTCGCTGCGGCCGATTCCGGAGAGCTTCCGGAGGTCGCGGGTGCCCGCGCGGTGGTCGATGATCCCCACGACGAGGAAGAGCGCCGCCTTGTAGAGCGCGTGGGCGAGGAGGAGCGCGGCCCCGGCGAGCGCCGCGTCGCGGGTGCCGAATCCGACGACGACCATGATGAAGCCGAGCTGGCTCACGGTTCCGTAGGCGAGCACGAGCTTGAGGTCGTGCTGCCGCAGGGAACGCCAGGCGCCCACGAGCATGGTCCAGACGCCGATCGTCATGAGCACCGGCATCCACCCCTCGGTGTCTGCATACCCGGGGGCGAGCCGGGCGACGAGGTAGATGCCGGCCTTGACCATGGCGGCGGCGTGCAGGTAGGCGCTGACCGGGGTGGGGGCGGCCATCGCGGCGGGGAGCCAGAAGTGGAAGGGGACGAGAGCCGACTTGGACAGGGCCCCGACGAGGATGAGCAGGATGGCCCAGGTCGCGACCGGGCCGGTGACGGGTTGGGCGACGAGCAGGGCGAGCGAGGTCGTCCCTGCCTCGACGCTGAGCATCACGACGCCGACGAGCATGACGAGTCCGCCGAAGGTCGTCACGATCAGGGCCTGGAGCGCGGCGCCCCTGCTCTCCCTGCGGAAGGTGTAATGGCCGATCAACAGGTAGGAGAGCACGCTCGTGATCTCCCAGAACATGAACATCACGACCACGTCGTCCGCGGTCACGAGCCCGTACATGGTGCCTGCGAAGGCGAGGAGGCAGGCTGCGAAGCGGCCGAGCGCCGGTTCGTCAGCGTCGAAGTAGCGGGCGCAGTACACGAGCACGAGGGCGCCGACGCCGGTCACGACGAGGGCGAGCAGCCAGGCGAGGGTGTCGACGCGGAAGGACAGCGCGACGCCGAGCTGCGGGATCCACGGGATGCTCGAGGTTTCGGAACCTCCGCGCGTGACGGTCGCGGTCTGCGTGAGCGTGAAGACGAACGCCGCCGCAGGCAGAAGCGCGATCAGGTAGAACACCTTGGTGGACAGCACGCGGGTGAGCGCCGGCGTCAGGACGGACAGCGCCAGGAAGGCGAGGAGGATCGTCGTCATGCGGCCTCCGGCTCTGTTTCTCGGGTCAGGGGTACGGAAAACCAGTCTACCGAGTGCCCGGTGGACGGACCCTGTTAGGGGCGCCGGCGCCCCACGGGTAGGGTGGGCGAAAAGCAACTGGATCGGAAGTGCCCCCATGACGAGTGCCATCCGGGGGCCGCAACGCCCCGATCCGACCGGGTCAGGGGCTGAGGCAGAGCCAGCGCAGCCTCACGAGCACGGGCACCACGGCCTGCCCGTCGAGACGCCGCTCGAGCACATCCACGATGCGACGAGCGTGCACGAGGATGCGGGCCTGCACAAGGGGCTCAAGGGCCGGCAGGTGCAGATGATCGCGATCGGCGGCGCGATCGGCACCGGGCTCTTCCTCGGCGCCGGCGGCCGGCTCGCCTCAGCGGGTCCTTCCCTCGTCTTCGTCTACGCGATCTGCGGGTTCTTCGCGTTCCTGATCCTGCGCGCACTCGGCGAGCTCGTCCTGCACCGCCCGTCGTCCGGCTCCTTCGTCTCGTATGCGCGCGAATTCTTCGGCGAGAAGGCCGCGTTCGTCACCGGCTGGCTGTACTGGATCAACTGGGTGATGACGGCGATCGTCGATGTCACCGCCGTCGCGCTGTACATGAACTTCTTCGCCAAGTACTGGGCGCCGTTCGGGAGCGTGCCGCAGTGGCTCTACGCGCTGACGGCCCTCGCGGTCGTGCTGTGCCTCAACCTGCTGTCGGTGAGCGTCTTCGGCGAGCTCGAGTTCTGGTTCGCGCTGATCAAGGTCGTTGCGATCGTGTCCTTCCTGCTCGTCGGCACCTGGATGGTGATCTTCGGCACCCCGATCCCGGGCCAGGAGGCCGGCTTCAGCCTGATCGCGGACAACGGCGGCTGGTTCCCCAACGGGGTGCTCGCCTCGATCGTCGTCGTGCAGGGCGTCGTCTTCGCCTACGCCTCGATCGAACTCGTCGGCACGACCGCCGGAGAGACCGCCCATCCGGAGACGGTGATGCCCAAGGCGATCAACACCGTGATCGTGCGCATCGCGGTCTTCTACGTCGGCTCGATCCTGCTGCTCTCGCTGCTGCTGCCGTACACCGCGTACCAGGCAGGCGTCAGCCCCTTCGTGACGTTCTTCGGCAGCATCGGCGTCGGCGGGGTCGACGTGATCATGAACCTCGTCGTGCTGACCGCGGCGCTGTCGTCGCTCAATGCCGGCCTCTACTCGACGGGACGGATCCTCCGGTCGATGTCGCTCGCGGGATCGGCGCCGCGCTTCGCCGGAAAGGTGAGCCGGACCGGGGTGCCGTTCGGCGGCATCCTCTTGACGGGCTTCGTCACCCTGCTCGGTGTCGGCCTCAATGCGATCGTGCCGGATGAGGCGTTCGAGATCGTGCTCAACATGGCGGCGATCGGGATCATCAGCGCGTGGGGGATGATCGTGCTCTGCCAGCTGCGCCTGCAGGCCTGGGCGAAGCGCGGGATCCTGAAACGGCCGGCGTTCCGCCTGTTCGGGGCTCCATACACCGGTTATGCGAGCCTCGGGTTCCTGGCGACGGTTCTCGTGCTGATGGCCTTCGACTGGCCGGTCGGCACGCTCACGATCAGTTCCCTGATCGTGATCATCCCGGCGCTCGTGGTCGGCTGGTATGCGTGCCGCGGCCGGATCCTGCAGATCGCGCTCGCCCGCGACGGCAAGACCGGGGCCTTCCCGATCAAGGCGAACCGGCCGCTCGCCGACGAGAACGGGACCGGGCGGCCTCCCCGCTAAACCGCACCACGCCGCACCGCACCGCACCCGCCGGGACACTGCGGTACCACGCGATATTGTGCACAATCTTCCGCACGGCCCGATACGATCTGATGCATGGGGGCACAACAACTGGGCCGGGCGGTGGGCCTCGTCATCGCGGGACTCGCCACGGGCGCGGCGGCCGTGCTCTGGTTCCTGGTCGCCTCCGGCGAGCACGCCCCGGTGCGGCCCCCTCCCGGATCGTGCTCTTCGGCGTGCTCCCGGTGTCGTACGACCCGAGCGCGCCGGGCCCCGGGCGATCCTCGGCGCCATCGCCCTCTCCGTGCTCTTCGCCGCAGGCATCGCCCTGCTCGAACGCCGCGCGACGAACCGGTCCCGACGGTCCTCCAACGCGCACCTGACCCCGCTCGCACCGAAGATCGTGATGGTCCCGCCGGCAGGAGTCTTCGCCGGGCCCGTGACGGTGACCGTGCTGATCCCGGCTCACAACGAGGCCCTGTCGCTCCCTGTGACCCTGGCCTCCCTTCTCACCCAGTCGCATCCGCCGGAGCGCGTCATCGTCGTCGCGGACAACTGCACCGACGACACCGTCACCATCGCCCGTGCACACGGCGTCGAGGTCGTCGAATCCGTGGGCAACACCCAGAAGAAGGCGGGTGCCCTGAACCAGGCCCTCAAACGGGTCCTGCCCGGACAGCTCGACAACGACGTCGTCATGATCATGGACGCGGACACCGCGCTCGATGACGGCTTCCTCGCCGAGGCGGTCACCCGGTTCACGAGCGATCGCGCCCTGATGGCGATCGGGGGCCTCTTCTACGGGGAGCCGGGGTTCGGCCTGCTCGGACTGCTGCAGCGCAACGAATACGTGCGCTACTCGCGGGAACTCGCCAGGCGGCGCGGCCGCGTCTTCGTCCTGACCGGGACGGCGTCGTTGTTCCGGCCCCTCGCGCTGCGGTCCGTGGCCGAGAACCGCGGTGTCACCATTCCCGGGGTGCCCGGCGACGTCTACGACACGTACGCGCTCACCGAGGACAACGAGCTGACCCTCGCGTTGAAGTCCCTCGGCGGACTGATCACCTCCCCCACCCAGTGCACCGTGGTGACGGAGCTGATGCCGACGCTCCCCGCGCTCTGGCAGCAGCGCCTGCGCTGGCAACGCGGCGCCCTCGAGAATATCGGCACCTACGGCCTGACCCCGGCGACCCTCCGCTACTGGGCGCAGCAACTCGGCATCGGGTACAGCGTCATCGCCCTGACCTCGTTCCTGTCGCTGATGGTGCTGACCCTGCTCGCGGTCAGCACCTGGATCTGGTTCCCGTTCTGGCTCTGCCTGGGCCTCGTCTTCGTCACCGAACGCGTGGTCACCGTGTGGAAGGGCGGCTGGCGGGCCCGCCTGCTCGCGGTCACCGTGCTCCCCGAACTCTGCTTCGACATGTTCCTGAACGTGGTCTACGTCAAGGGCATCGTCGACATCACCCTCGGCAGGCAGGCGGACTGGGAACACGCGAGCAGGCAGGTCGGAACCGGGAGCGCCGCCTGATGCCGGTCCACGTCCTCAGCCAGGTGCCCGCAGGCATCCTGCTGCCCGACACGATCCTCGCCTCAGAGTTCTTCGCCGTCTTCTCGGCCTTCGTCGGGATCAATACCGTCATCTACGTGGTCCTGGCCGTCGCCAAGATCCTGCCGAAGATCTACTTCACCGACTGGGTCAGGGGCAGCAACCGGCGGGCCGCCGCCCGCAGCATCTACGCGGTGGCGGAAATACCGGTGCGGCCGCCGCCTCCCGCCACCACGGTCGCCGTGACGGCCCTCGAGGCATCCGTGCGCCGGGTGCGCGAGTCGGCGCATCCGCTCGCAGGAGTGCATGCGGGAGCGCACAGCGGTGCGCTCGCGTCGACGCACGGCGGGACGCACGCGGAGGCACACGGCGGGACGCACGCGGCTACGCACATGGCTAGGCACGCGGCACCGCATGCCGCGCTACGCGGCCGAGCGGCGGCGGATCACCAGCTGGCTCACCAGCACGAGCACGAGCGCGGCGACGAGGATCCCGACGTAGACGAACGGCACTGACGTGATGCCCGAGCGTTCGAGGAGGATCCCTCCGAGGAGGGCGCCGCCGCCGATCCCGGTGTTGAACGCGGTCGTGTAGAAAGCGCTCGCGGTGTCGCGGATGCGACGGGAGGCGGTGTGCATCAGCCGGGTCTGCAGGAGGGCGGGGAGCGCTCCGAACGCGATGCCCCAAAGCAGGAACGCGACGATGGCGACCGGGAGCATGCCGCTCCAGATGCTCAGCGCCGAGACGCTGACCGCACTCACGACGAGGCCGAGCACGATGCCGAGCTGGGGCCGGGCGGCGAACACCGTGCCGCTGAGGAGCAGTCCGACGGCACCGGCGATCCCGTAGGCGAAGAGGAACGGAGCGATCGCGGACGGATCGACCCCGAGGCCGTCGATCAGGAACGGCGCGATGTACGTGTAGAAGGAGTAGTGACCGATCATGATCAGGGCTGCGATGACGCAGATCAGGGCGACGGGAGCGATCGTGGGGTCCCGGCGCGCGGGCGCCTGGGGGCGCGGGGCTGCTGTCGGGGCCGGGTCGGTCACGGCTGCCTGGTCGGTCACGGCTGCTGACGTGGTCTCGAGCGGCGCAGCGCTCGCGTCCGGGGCATCGGGGGCGGATACCGCGGCATCCGCTGCCTGCGCCGGTACGCCCTGGTCGCCGCGCGGCGGGGAGACGTAGTGCTCGACCTTCGGCAGGAACCGCCAGACGAGGGCCGCGCCGATGAGCATGAGCACGGCGAGCAGCACGAAGGACAGCCGCCAGCCGAGCGCATGCCCGGCCGCCGTCCCGAGCGGCACGCCGAAGACGAAGGCGAGGGTGCCGCCGGAGATCGTGATCGAGATCGCCCGACCGATCTGTTCCTTGGGCACGAGGTGGGCGGAGTACGCCCCGACGACGCCCCAGAACAGGCCGTGGGCGAGGCCGCCGAGCACCCGGGTGGCGACGACGAGTTCGTAGCTCGGGGCGAGCGCGGTGAGCACGTTGCTGAGCGCGAAAACGAGGAGCACGAACACGATGAGTCCGTGCCGGGGCAGCCGTTTCGTGAGCAGGGCCAGCGGCGTGCTCGTGAGCACGACGGTGAACGCGAACCAGCTCACAAGCAGGCCCGTCTGCGACTGCGGCACTCCGAGCGATCCGCTCATCTCCGGGAGCAGGCCGGTCGGCAGCATCTCGCTGGTGACGGAGAGGAACACGGCACCGGAGAGGGCGAGCAGCCCGATCCACGGGAAGCGGGCAGGAGGCGTCGAGGCGACCGAGCCGGTGCGGGGGCGGTCGGAGTGCGCGGTGGCGGAGTTGGCGGGATCGAAGCGGGGCAGCTCGATCGGCGAAGTCAGGGACATGGGTGTGCTCACAGAGGGCTGGGCCTGCAGCCCGCGCGGGGCCGGGCCGGCGCCAGCCGGATCGTGTGCGCGCAGCGTGCGCGCCCGGGGCCTGTCGCTTGTGCCGGCCGCATCCAGCCTAACCGACAGCCTGACAGCAGCCGATAGCCTAGACGGATGACTAGTTCCACTCCGCTGCCCGCACACCACCACTGGGTCATCGCCCTCGTCTGCGTCGACCAGCCGGGCATCGTCCACGCCGTGAGCGGCGCCATCGTGCAGGCTCACGGCAACATTACCGAGAGCCAGCAGTTCACGAGCGCCGACACCGGCCGGTTCTTCATGCGACTCCAGATCGAGACTCCCGCCTCACGCGAGGCGCTCACGGCGGCGCTCGCACCCGTCGCCGAGCGCTACGCGATGACGTCGGTGATCGACGTCGTCGGCCGCCCGCTCCGCACCCTCGTGCTCGCCTCGACGGCGGGCAACTGCGTGAACGACCTGCTCTTCCGACACCGGGGCGGCCAGGTGCCGATCGAGATCCCGCTGGTGCTGAGCAACCACGGCACCCTGCGCGACCTCGTCGGCTTCTACGGGGTGCCGTTCGAATCGCTCCCCATCACGGATGCCGCGAGCAAGGCCGCCTTCGAAGCCCGGGTGATCGAGGCTATCGAGGACAACGACATCGAGCTCGTCGTGCTCGCGCGGTACATGCAGATCCTGTCCCCTGAACTGTGCGCGGTCCTCGAGGGCCGGGCCATCAACATCCACCACTCGTTCCTGCCGGGGTTCAAGGGTGCGAACCCGTACAAGCAGGCCCACGCGCGCGGGGTCAAGCTGATCGGTGCCACGGCCCACTACGTCACCGCGCGACCTCGACGAAGGCCCGATCATCGAGCAGGAACGTGGTCCGGGTGGACCACTCCCGCACGCCGGCCGAGCTCGTCGCGATCGGCCAGGACGAGGAGAGCCGCACCCTCACGCAGGCGGTGACCTGGTTCGCCGAGCACCGGGTGCTGCTCGACGGGGCCCGGACGATCATCTTCAAGTAGCCGCCGGCATCCGCCAGGCCCCAGACCCCGCCGGGGTGTTCCGAATTCAGGAGTTGGCCCCGAATCCGGGCAGAATCCGGCCTAATCCGGCCCGATTGGGGCTCAACTCCTGAATTCGGCACCAGGCCACCCGTGGCCCTGCCGCCGGATGCCGCGGCGCGCGATCGATAAGATGGGCGGGTGACTGACTCCCGTGCCCTGCCGAAGATCGGGTTCAACGACGTTCTGCGGTTCCTGCTCGAACTGTTCGCGTTCGTCACCCTCGCGGTCTGGGGCTTCACGACCTGGCCGTTCCCGTGGCCCGCGCTGCTCGTCGGCATCGTCGCCCCCGCGTTCGCGATCGTCCTCTGGGCCTTGTTCCGGTCGCCGAAGGCCGTCTTCCGGCTTGACCCGTTCGGCAAGGCGATCATCGAGATCGCGGTGTTCGGCGCCGCCGCGATCGCGTGGTGGGACATGGGCCTGCCGATCATCGGCGGCGTCTTCGCGGTCGTCGCGACGGTCAGCGGCGTCCTCTCCGGTCGCGCCGAGCTGCGCTAGCTCGCTCGCGTCCGGGCGGTCAGGCGGGACGGACCGCCCGAGTCTCGCGCGGCATCCGCAGGGCGAGGGCGCTCGTCGCGAGGAAGAACAGCGCACCGACACCGAACGCGACCGGGTACGAGACGGAATCGGCGAGCAGGCCCGCCGCGAGCGGGCCGATGATCGCGCCGAAGTCGGAGAACATCGAGAAGACCGCGACCGGGCGTCCGCCACCTGCCCCCGCTGCGTCGCCGACCGCGGCGGCGGGAGCCGTACCGAGGAACGCCGACGCGACGCCGTAGACGCAGAGCAGCACCGTGAGGACCACAATGTTCGGCGCGAACGGCACCGCGAAGATGGTCACGGCGGCGAGCAGACAGGCTCCGATGATCGCCGGGCGGCGTCCGACGGTGTCGACGAAGCGGGCCGCGGGCGCGAGTGCGAGGGTCTGGGCGACCGCCGCGACAGCGAAGGCCACACCGGTCCAGGAGCTGGGGCCGCGCAGCACCTCGACGACGAGCACAGGGATCAGCGCGTTGCGCACACCGAACGAGGTCCAGCCCTGCGCGAAGTTGGCCAGGCACGCGGCCCGGAACCGGGGGTCGGCGAGCACAGCGCGGAACGGGACCCTGGGCGCCGACGCGCCGGACGCATCCGCCGTCGCGTTGCGATAACCGGGGCTCAGCAGTAGCAGCCCGAGCACACCGGCGATCGCGAGCGTGCCGGCGTAGAAGAAGAAGGGCGCCGTGAGCGAGATCGTCGCGAGCAGGCCGCCGAGGGCGGGGCCGGCCATGCCGCCGAGCAGGAACCCGCCCTGATAGAAGCCGATGGCGCGGCCGCGGATGCCCGGAGCAGTCGAGCCGAGCAGGAGCGTCATCGCCGAGACGGTGAACATCGCCGAGCCGATGCCTCCTGCCCCGCGCAACAGGAGCAGTTGCGGGTAGTTCTGGGCGATGCCCGCGAGCCCGCTCGAGAGTGCGACGATGCCGATGCCCGCCGCGAGGATGGTCCGCTCCCCCGCCCAGTCGATCAGGCGCCCGCAGAACGGGCTCGCGACGAACCGCATCAGCGCGAACGCGGAGACGACCGCGCCGATCTCGAGGTTGCCGACGCCGAAGCTGCGCACGTAGACCGGGAGCACCGGGACGACGACGCCGAAACCGACCATGACGAAGAAGGCGATCACGCCGAGGACGAGCACGTCCCGGGAGAGTCGCGGCTGCCCATCCGCCCCTGTGGGCGGCGTGCGGGGGCGGAAGAGGCGCATCTACTCAGGCTAGGCCGTCGCGGCGGTGTCGCCGCGCGGGCGGATGCCGCGGCTCAGCGCGCGAGCGCCGTCGCTGATTCGCGGTGCACCGGTACGCTCCCGGCAGCGAGCGCGGCATCCCGCCGCCCGCCGATCGCACGGAGCGCGTTGAGGATCGTCGCGAGGTCGACGAGCTCCTGCAGGAGCGCCCCGATCGTCGCCGGGATCAGCCCGAACGCGGCGAAGACCATCAGGACCAGGCTCAGCGCGATACCGATCCAGATGCTCTGCAACGCGATCCGGATCGTGTCCTGCCCGATCGCGACCGCCCTGGCCGTGCGCGAGAGGTCGTCGATCAGGATGACGACGTCTGCTGACTCGCTCGCCGCGGTCGCGCCGCGCGCGCCCATCGCGATGCCGACATCCGCCACCGCGAGCACGGGAGCGTCATTGACACCGTCGCCGACCATGATCACCGGACGCTCCGTGATCGCCCGCACGCCCTCGACCTTGTCGACAGGCAGGCAGTCGGCCTGGACGTTCGTGATTCCCACGAGCGCGGCGATGTGCTCGGCCGTCGGCCGGGCGTCCCCGGTGAGCATGACCGTGTTGCGGATTCCGAGCTCCCCGAGGGCGTCGATCGTCTGGCGGGCATTGCCGCGCAGCTGGTCGCTCGCGACGATGCTGCCGGCGAAGCTCCCGTCCACGGCGACGTAGATGGCGAGTTCCCCGCCGTCGAGCGGGGCGGCGACGGCCGCCGGCGCGGTCTCCGCCACGAAGGAGAGCTTGCCCACGGTCACCTCGCGGCCGTCGAGCCTGGCGACGACGCCGTGTGCAGGCACCTCGCTCGCCGTCGCGGTCGCGAGGAGCTCGAGGCCGCGGCTGCGAGCCTCCGCGATCACGGATGCCGCGAGCACGTGTGACGAGTACTGTTCGGCGGACGCGGCGAGCGCCAGCACCTCGTCGGCGTCGAAGCCGGCGGCGGGCAGCACCCTGGCGATGGCGGGGGTGCCGTGGGTCAGGGTTCCGGTCTTGTCGAAGACGATGGTCCTGGCGCGGGACAGCGCTTCGAGCACCCCGCCGCCCTTGACGATGATTCCGTTGCGCGCCGCGCGGCTCATGCCTCCCATGAACGCGATCGGAGCAGAGATCAGCAGCGGGCACGGGGTGGCGACGACGAGCACCTCGGCGAAGCGGACCGGCTCACCGGTCAGGATCCAGGCGAGGGCAGCCAGGGACAGGGCGACCGCGGTGAACGGCACCGCGTACCGGTCGGCGAGCCGGACGACGGGTGCCTTGCTCGCGGAGGCCTCCTCGACGAGGGCCACGATCTGCTGGTACTGGCTGTTCGCCGCGGTCGCGGTTGCGCGGATGGTGGCGGCGGCCTGGCCGTTGATCGACCCCGAGAGGATGCCCTCGCCCTTGTTGCGTTCAACGGGGAGGCTCTCCCCGGTCAGCGAGGACTCGTCGAAGGCCGCGCTGGCGGACTCGAGCACACCGTCGACGGGAACGATCTCGGCCGGGCGCACGAGCAGGAGGTCACCCGGCTGCACAGCCGTGGCTGGCAGGTCCTCGACGTCGGCCAGGTCATCTGCGGATCTCAGGCGGTGCGCGATCTGCGGTGCCCGGTTGAGCAGGGCGTTGAGTTCGCGCTTGGCACGGTTCACGGCGAAGTCTTCGAGGGCGGCGCCCCCGGTGAGCATCAGCACGATCAGGATGGTCGCGACGTACTCGCCGACGAGCACCGTTGCGACGATGGCGGTGATCGCGAGCAGGTCGACGCCGAAACTGCCGTGGCGCAGCTGCTTGACCATGCCCACGGCCGAGATCGCGGCGACGAACAGGCCGAAACCGCCGAACAGCCAGGCCAGGCTGTCGGCGAAGCCGGCGAGGGCGAGCCCGATTCCGACCACCCCGAGCACGATGGTCGCGGCGACGAGCGGATACCGCCGTACGGCGGCGAACAGACGGGACATGCTTCAAGTCTTGTCCCGTCCCCCGTTCACCGCCAGCAAGGTGAGGCTCGCCTGTCCGGGGCGGATGCCCGGCCGGCGACGAGCGCCGGGCATCCGTCTCGAGGGCGGGCGTCTCAGAGCACGAGCGCGGTCAGGAAGGCCGCGTTGATGGCCTCGCCGACCTTGGCCGGGTGCACGCAGTCGCCGAGCGGATGCACGTTGGCTCGCCCTTCGAGCGCGAGCGTGAGCGCCGTGTTCGGACGCACCCCGAAGGCCGCGATCACCGTGGACGCGGTGACGTGCACGGCGCCGTCCGGGCCGGTCGCGGTGAGGCCGTCGGCGTCGACGGAGGTGACGGTGTGCCCGGTGAGGATCCGGACGCCCTTCTCACTGAGTTCGCGCAGCAGGGTGATCCGGTTGATCACGATCATGTCTCGGGCGAGCTCGTCGGCGAGTTCGACGATCGTGACGTTGCAGCCCTGTCCGGCGAGTTCGAGGGCGGCGTCGCAGCCCGAGAGGCCGCCACCCGCGATGACGACACTATGGCCGACGGGGACGCCACGGTGGAAGTCGAGCACGTCGATCACGTTCGCACCGTCGAGGCCGGGGATGGGCGGCAGGAGCGGAAGAGAACCGGTCGCGACGATGATCTCGTCGGCCTCGAACGTCGCGAGGGAGTCCGCGTCGATGGTCGTGTCGAGGTGCACGGTCACGGGGAGGTGGGTGAACTGGCGTTCCCACCAGCCGATCATCGCACGCAGTTCCTTCTTGAACTCCGGGGTCGCCGCGGGCAGCAGCACGCCGCCGAGCTGGGGCCCTGCCTCGTAGAGGTCGACGGAGTGGCCGCGGAGCGCGGCGACCCGTGCGGATTCGAGTCCGCCGGGGCCGCCGCCGATCACGACGACGTGTTTGAGGACATCCGCCTTCTCGACGCGGCGTTCGCGTTCGAAGCCGACCTGGGGGTTCACGGCGCAGCCGAGCGGCAGGGCGAAGAAGGCGTTGCCGACGCACATCGAGTTGCAGCGGATGCACGGGCGGATGTCCGCGCGATCGCCCGCGGTGAGCTTGCCCGCCCACTCCGGATCCGCGATCAGTCCGCGCCCGATGCCGGCGAAGTCGGCGTCGCCCGCGGCGAGGGCGGCCTCCGCGTTCTCCGGGGTGAGGTTGCCGACGGCCATCACCGGGATGGAGACGACGTCCTTGAGTGCGCGGGCCGCCGGGACCATGCACGCGTCGCCGAGGTAGTACGGCGGGAAGACGTAGTCCATGGCTTCGTATGACCCGTCGTCGGCGATGATGAGGTCGAGCCCAGCCGCGGCGAGCACGACGGCGATGGCCTGGCCCTCCGCCGTCGTGCGGCCCCCGGCGAAACGGTGGTTGACAGAGAGGCGGAAGCTGACGGGCAGGCCGGGCGCGTTGGCCTTGACGGCGGCGATGATCTCGGTCGCGAACCGGCAGCGGTTCTCGACACTGCCGCCGTAGACATCCGTGCGGCGGTTCCAGCAGGCGCTCATGAACTGGTCGATCAGGTAGCCCGTGTGGCCATGGATGTCGATCGCATCCATCCCCGCGGCGGCGGCGCGGGCAGCGGCTTCGCCGAAGCGGCGGACGAGCAGGTGGATCTCGTCGATCTCGAGCGGCCGGCAGAGCACGCTCGGGTCTGCATAGTGCGGGTTGTCGGAGGCGGATATCGGCAGCCGGTCCGGGTCGATCACGTTGATGTTGCGCCCGAGGCCCGCGGTGAGCTGCAGGGAGACCAGCCCGCCGACGGCGTGGATCGAGTCGGCGAGGGCGGTGAGGCCCGGAAGCGCGGCATCGGTGTGCACGCAGCAGAGTCCGGCGTTGAGCGTCTCGTAGTCCTCGGAGACGGCGCTGATGCCGGTCATCACGAGGCCAGTGCCCCCGCGGGCGCGTTCGGTGTAATACGCGATTTCTTGAGCGGTGAAGAGCCCCTCCGGGGTGCCCATCTCGGTGCCCATCGGCGCCATGATCACCCGGTTCGGGAGTTCGAGGGTACCGATGCGACCCGGTTTGAGGACGTGTGCGAAGCCTGTCATGGTGTTCTTTCCCGTGCGATGACCGATGGTCGTCGTCGACCTGGGGCGCATCCCGGGCGGGAAATCGGGCGGGAAAAATGGAGCAAGAGCAACGACCTGAATTGTTTCAATCCTAGGTGAGCCGCCAGAGTGAAAACCGAAGAATCGCTATGGATTCGTTCCGGATGTCCGGTCCCGAAGCATCGCGAAGTCGATCGCGAGCAGGTATTTGATCCGCTCCTCACGCATCCGCGCGTAGCCAGGGGCGTGGCCGTCGATCGTCTGGCGGATCAGGCGTGCGGCGAGGGCCTTCCGGATCTCATAACTCGCGTCGTGTTGCGCGTCCTCGACGATCGCGGCCAGTTTCTTGTCGTCGTCCGCGACCGCGTGCAGGATGAGCGCGAGACCCTTGTGGGCGCGACGACGGCGGCCGAGCCTGCCGATGTCGAGCCGCTCATCCTCGGTGAAGCCCTGCGACCAGCGCCGGGACGCGAGTTCCCGTCTTTCCTGCGCGACGCGGGCGGCATCCTCTTCGTTCTGCGCCGCAAGAAGGAGCAGTTCATCGCGCGCGACCGTCCGGTAGGACGATTCGTCGAAGTTGTCGTGCTCGCGGAGAGCCCCGACGATGATGTGGTTCTTCACGGCCATCCGCACCGCGGAGAGGGCGATGAGGAGGCCCTCGTCGATGATCCGTTCCATGGCGTTCACCCGCGGCGCCGCATCCGACGCGAGGGTCGCGTGCGGGACACCGAATGCCATTCAGGTGCCATGCCGCGCCGCTTTCTCGTCCAGGTGAGAAACTATGTCTCCTGCACTGATTTTATGGGCATTCGACTCCCGTGCGCATGCCGCGCGCAATACCCGAAAGGTTCCGATGTCCCCTGTCGATCCCGCCGCGGCCTTCCCCGGCGTCGTCGAACGCCTCCGCGCGGCGGGATGCGTCTTCGCCGAGGAGGAAGCGGAGCTCCTCGTTGGCGAGGCCCGGTCGGCGGACGAGCTCGAGGACCTGCTCGAGCGCAGGGTGGGCGGGGAGCCGCTCGAGTACGTCCTCGGCTGGGCGCTGTTCTGCGGGCTGCGGGTGCACGTCGAACCCGGGGTCTTCGTGCCGCGGCGACGCACAGAGGCGCTCGTACGCGAGGCCGCCGGGCTCGCCGGTCCCGGTGCGATCGTCGTCGACCTCTGCTGCGGCACGGGAGCGGTCGGTGCCGCCCTGCTCTCGACCCTGCCGGGGCTGGGGCTCGACCTCCTGGCGGCGGACCTCGACCCGGTCGCAGTCCGCTGCGCCCGCGTCAACCTCCCTGGCCGAACCGTGGTCGAGGGCGATCTTTTCGCCCCCCTGCCCCTGGCCCTGCGCGGTCGGATCGCGCTCCTGCTCGTCAACGCGCCCTACGTGCCGACCGGCTCCATCGAGCGGATGCCGCCGGAGGCCCGGGTGCACGAGCACCGGCTGGCGCTCGACGGCGGTTCTGACGGGCTCGACGTGCAGCGAAGGGTCGCGGCGGCGGCGGCAGGCTGGCTCGCCCCCGGCGGCCATCTCCTGATCGAGACGAGTGCGCGCCAGGCGCCGGTGACGAGCGCGTTGTTCGCCAGGAACGGCCTGCTCCCCCGTACCGCGCACCACGACGACGTCGACGGAACCGTTGTGATCGGCACACGGGTGAGGCCCCCGACCCCAGGGGTCGAGGGCCTCTCCCGGACGAGCGGGGCCGGTTAGGCCAGGCGCGTCTGCAGGTTCGTCCCGATGGCGGCGAGGAATTCCTCGGTCGTCTGGTAGCCCTGCTCCGGGCCGACCAGCAATGCGAGGTCCTTGGTCATCTGGCCGCTTTCGACGGTCTTGATGACGACGTCCTCGAGGGTCTCGGCGAACTCGGCGAGCGCCGGGTTGCCGTCGAGCTTGGCCCGGTGCGAGAGGCCGCGGGTCCAGGCATAGATCGAGGCGATCGGGTTCGTCGAGGTGGGCTTGCCCTGCTGGTGCTGGCGGTAGTGGCGGGTCACGGTGCCGTGCGCTGCCTCTGCCTCAACGACCTTGCCATCGGGAGTGGAGAGCACGCTCGTCATCAGGCCGAGCGAGCCGAAGCCCTGCGCGACGGTGTCCGACTGCACGTCGCCGTCGTAGTTCTTGCAGGCCCAGACGTAGCCGCCTTCCCACTTCATGGCGGATGCGACCATGTCGTCGATCAGGCGGTGCTCGTAGGTGAGGCCGGCAGCCTCATAGCGGGCCTTGAACTCGGTGTCGAAGATCTCCTGGAAGATGTCCTTGAACCGGCCGTCGTATGCCTTGAGGATGGTGTTCTTGGTCGACAGGTAGACCGGGTAGTTCCGCACGAGGCCGTAGTTGAGCGAGGCACGGGCGAAGTCACGGATCGAGCTGTCGAGGTTGTACATGCCCATCGCGACACCGCTGCCCGGGGACTGGAAGACCTCGAAGGTCTGCGCCTCCGAGCCGTCCTTCGGTGTGAAGGTCATGCTGAGCGTGCCCTCACCCTCGAAGCGGAAGTTCGTGGCGCGGTACTGGTCGCCGAAGGCGTGGCGTCCGATGATGATCGGCTTGTTCCAGCCGGGAACCAGGCGCGGGATGTTGGAAATGATGATCGGCTCACGAAAAATCGTTCCGCCGAGGATGTTGCGGATCGTGCCGTTGGGAGACGCCCACATCTTCTTGAGGCCGAATTCCTCGACCCTGGCCTCGTCCGGGGTGATGGTCGCGCACTTCACGCCGACGCCGTGCTTCTGGATGGCGTGGGCAGCGTCGATCGTGATCTGGTCGTCGGTCTCATCGCGTTTCTGGATCGACAGGTCGTAGTACTCGAGGTCGATGTCGAGGTACGGGTGGATGAGCGTGTCCTTGATGGCCTGCCAGATGATGCGCGTCATCTCGTCCCCGTCGAGCTCGACGACGGTGCCTTCAACCTTGATCTTCGCCAATGAATTCTCCTCAGAATGGTACCGGCCACGTGGCCGAGCCAATTCTACAAGGCCCCCGCAACTGTCTCGACATCGAGACAGTTTCCAGTCCGGTCCTGCCCGGCGCACAAAACCCGACTACCACGCCGGTCGGCCGCAGGTTAGCCTGTTGCCATGGGTGAACTACGTCTGGAAGAACTGTCCGCACGCAACATTGTTGCGGCCAATAGCCTCAGTCTCAAACCGGGCCAGGAGCTGTACATCGCTCCCGTCTCCTATGCGGTGGCGGCTTCCGTGATCAATCCCGCGACCGCGTGGCAGCGCGTCGTGTTGCTCGACGGCGAGGTGGCCGGGTTCATCCACGGCAACTTCGACCCCGATTCGGAGCACGAGGAATTCCGGGCCTGCATCTGGAGGATCAACGTAGACGCGAGCGCCCAGGGCAAGGGCGTCGGCAAATTCGCAGCAGAGTCACTCGCCCAGGAGGCCAGGAAGCGGGGCTTCGACCACATCACCGTGATCTGGGAACCCGGCGAAGAAGGCCCGGAGTCGTTCTTCCACCGGATCGGCTTCGTCGACATCGGCGAGACGGCATACGGCGAGATGATCGGTTCGCTCAAGCTGTAGCGACCAGACGGTCCCGCCGGCCATGCGCCTCGCCCCCGACAGCGACTTCGTCACGCATGTCCTCGGCATCGTCGACTCGATTCCCGCCGGGCGGGTGATGACCTACGGCGACGTCGCGGCGGTGCTCGGCTCTCGCGGCGCCCGTGTCGTCGGCCAGATCATGGCGCATTATGGGGCGGATGTCCCCTGGTGGCGGGTGATCCGGGCCGGCGGCCACCCGCCGGTCGCACACGAGGCCAGGGCGCTGCCGCACTACCGCGAAGAAGGCACCCCGCTCGTCCTCCTGGGCACCGCGGAGTCCGGCTACCGGGTCGATTACCGGGCTGCGCGCTGGTCACCGACCTGACCTGCCCCTCGCGGGCACCGCCGGCACCGGGTACGGTGCCGGCATGGACAGTGAAGAAGGCTTTCAGGACCCCGTCGTCACCAATCCCGGCCTCTACCGGGTGATCCTCGAGAATGAGCGGGTACGCGTCCTCGAATACCGGGACACGCCCGGTGCCGCGACCGCGCCGCACCGGCATCCGGACAGCGTCATGGTCACCCTGAGCGAATTCAGCCGGCGGATCTCGTCGGACGGCCGCGCCGTCGACGTCGAGCTTCCCGCCGGGGTCGCGCGATGGCTTCCCGCCCAGGAACACACCGGTGCGAACACCGGCCATACCGACACGCACTCGATCTTCATCGAACTCAAGGAGCCGGCGCGGCATCCCCGAGGGCGCACGGACGAGCCGCCGCTCGGGCCGCAGTCCGCCGCCCCGTCTGCGCCGGACACCGACGATGAGGCGAACGTCTGGGGCTTCTCCTAGCGAGTCGCAGGCAAACGGTGTTAGCGTGCGGCATGTCCAGTGAACAGAACGCCACACAGTCCCTCGATCCGCTCGTGACGGATCCCGGCGTCTACCGGGTATTGCTCGAAAACGACCGCGTTCGCGTGCTCGAATTCCTCGATGCCCCCGGCGACACCACCAACCCGCACGAGCACCCAGACAGCGTGATGATCACGCTGAGCGCATACTCCCGGAGGCTCTCCTTCGAAGGCAGGGAGGTCGACGTCGAACTCCCGGCCGGCGAGACCGCCTGGCTCCCCGCCCAGGAACACGCCGGCGTGAACATCGGCACCACGCCGACCCACGCGATCTTCGTCGAGCTCAAGGAACAGGCCGTGCGCGCCCCCGATCCCAGCCTGCACCCGCTCGGGCCGGCGCCGCGCCCGCTGATCGGCATCCCGTTGTCGGACGCCTCGAGCGACGAAGAGAAGGCCTGGGGCTTCGCCTAGGCCGGTCTCCCCTGCCGGCTCAGGCCGGCAGGCACCAGTCGCCTGACCGCATGGTCGCGGTGACGTAGAGCCCGGCATCGAGGACGATCAGGTCGGCCGGCTGCCCCGCGGCGAGGCGGCCGCAGTCGGTGAGGCCGATCATGTCGGCCGGGTTCTGCGTGGCCGCTCGCACCGCGGTGGCGAGGTCGACCCCTGCCGCGTGCACGGCGAACCGGACGGCCTCGCTCAAGGTGAGGACACTGCCGGCGATCGTCCCGTCCGCGAGGCGCGCTTCACCGTCCAGCACGCTAACGGGGAGGCCGCCGAGGGTGTACTCGCCCTCGTCCGCCCCGGCCGCGGCCATCGCGTCGGTCACGAACACCGGTCGCGACGGGCTCTGCGTGATGAAGCGGACGACCGCGGGATGCAGGTGCACCCCGTCTGCGATCAGTTCGGCGAACACGGCGGGGTTCTCGAGCAGAGCGAGGGACGGCCCGGGTTCCCGATGGTGCAGGGGACGCATCGCGTTGAAGAGATGCGTGCCCGCCGTGGCCCCCGCCTGGATCGCCTGCCTGGTCATGGCGTCATTGGCGTCGGTGTGGCCGATCGCGGCGACCGCGCCGTATCCGACGATCCGCCGGACGGCGTCGAGCCCGCCAGGGAGCTCAGGGGCGATCGTGACCATGCGCACCGTGCCGCGGCCGGCGCGCATGAGGCGGTCGATGCTGCCCCTGTCGGGCACCCGGAGCAGTTCCGCCGTGTGGGCGCCCCGATGGATCGGGCTCAGCCAGGGTCCTTCGAGGTGGATGCCTGCGAGCAGGCCGGAATCGACGAGGTCGGCGAGGCCGGCCACCAGGCGTTCCATCTCATCGAGCGGTGCCGTGACGAGGCTCGCCATCAGCGTGGTCGTGCCGTGTTCCCGGTGGGTCGCCGCGATCCCGGCCGCCGCGATCTCCGTGTCGGCATCGTTGAAGCTGAATCCGCCACCGCCGTGATTGTGCACGTCGACGAAGCCGGGGGCGAGGATCCCGTCCGGGTAGTGGGCATCGGCGACGCGCGGCGGGAGGCCGGCGCCGACGGCGATGATCCGTCCGGCCCTGACCTCGACCCAGCCCGGGGTGTGCACGGCGTCCGCGGCGACGACCGTGCCGGCGCTGAGCAGAATCGAGTCGGCCACGGGGTTAGATTCCCTGCCAGGCGTACTTGTGGGCGTATGCGTATGCGTAGTAGTCCCGGTTGGCGAGGCGGGATGCCGCGGCCTCGTCGACGAGGACGGTCACGTGCGGGTGAAGCTGGATGACCGAACCGGGCTTGCTCGATGAGACCGGTCCCTCGACGGCGGACGCGATCGCATCCGCTTTCTCTTCGCCGAACGCGAGCAGGATGAGGTGCCTGGCGCGGCGAATCGTGCCGAGGCCCTGGGTCATGCAGTGGATCGGCACGTCATCGGGAGAGGCGAAGAAGCGCGCGTTGTCGATCCGGGTCTTCTCGGTCAGGGTCTTGATCCGGGTGACGGACGCGAAGGAGGAGCCGGGCTCGTTGAAGCCGACGTGACCGGTCTGCCCGATACCGAGGATCTGCACGTCGACGCCGCCGGCCGCGACGATGGCGGCCTCGTAGTCGAGTCCCGCGGTCTCGAGGGTGGCCACGTCGCCGTTCGGGGTGCGGATGTTCGCGGGGTCGAGACCGAGGGGCACGACGACGTCGCGGGTGATGACGGCGCGGTAGCTCTCCGGGTGCCCTGCGGGCAGCCCGACGTATTCGTCGAGGGCGAAGCCGCGCACGCGGGACATGTCGAGGGGTTCCTCCGCGAGGGAGGCTGCGAGCGCCGCGTACACGGAGAGCGGCGTGGACCCGGTGGCCAGGCCGAGGACGGCATCCGGCTTGCGCATGATCAGGGCACGGATGGATGCCGCAGCAAGCGTTCCCGCTGCGGTCTCGGTGTCGAGGACGATTACTTCAGCCAATGTTCTGCTCCAGTTTCACAATGATGGTGCGTGGTGGTGCTGCCGGGGTCACGGGCTCGCCCGCGACCCCGGCGTTGGTGGGATTAGACCGTCGTGGACGACGCGGAGTCGGGCACTGTCGCGTCGGGAACCTCGTCCTCGCCGCGACCGGGGGTCTTCAGGTTCCACTTGCGGATCACGAAGCGGAACAGGAAGTAGTAGATACCGGCGTACGCGAGCCCGATCGGGATGAGCAGCAGCGGCTTCTCGGCCAGGCCGAAGTTGAGCACGTAGTCGAACGTGCCCGCGCTGAAGGTGAACCCGTCCCTGATCCCGAGGGCGTTCACGAGGGCGAGCGAGGAACCGGTCAGCACCGCGTGGATGAGGTAGAGCGGGAACGCGACGAACATGAAGGAGAACTCGAGGGGCTCCGTGACGCCGGTGAGCATGGCGGTCAGCGCACCGGAGAGCATGATGCCGCCGACGATCTTCTTCTGGGACGGCTTGGCTTCCTGCCAGATGGCGAGGGCGCCGGCCGGCAGCGCGAACATCATGATCGGGAAGAACCCGGTCATGAAGGAGCCGGCGGTGGGGTCGCCGGCGAAGAACCGGGCGATGTCACCGTGGGCGCCGTTGAAGTCGCCGATCACGAACCACATCACCGAGTTGAGGATGTGGTGCAGCCCGACCGGGATCAGCAGCCGGTTGGTCGTGCCGTAGAGGAAACCGCCCCAGATGTTGTTCGAGGAGACGAACTCGCCGAAGCCGGAGAGACCGGTCGCGAAGGCCGGGTAGACGAAGGCCAGCAGGACTCCCAGTACCAGCGCCGTGCCTGCGGTGATGATCGGGACGAACCGGCGGCCGCCGAAGAAGGCCAGGTAGCTCGGCAAAGAAATCCGATGGAACCGCTGCCAGAGCAGGGCCGACGTGATGCCGATCAGGATGCCACCGAGGACACTGTAATTGACCAGCACCTGCTTCCCGCCCTCTGCGGGCAGTCCGAGAACCAGGGGCGACATTGCCTCTCCGACCTTGGAGAAGACGAGGTAGCCGACGACGGCGGCCAGGGCTGTCGAACCGTCGGATTTCTTTGCGAAGCCGATAGCGACGCCGACCGCGAAGAGGAGCGGCAGGGCGTCGAAGAGCGCACCGCCGGCCGAGGCGATGACGGCGGCACCGGTTTCGAAGCCCGGGATGCGCCCGAGCAGGTCGGGCTGGCCGAGGCGCAGCAGGAGTCCTGCCGCGGGGAGTGCTGCGATCGGCAGCATGAGGCTGCGACCGACTCGTTGAAGTTGCGCGAGGCCGGGGAACGGCCTTTTCGTCCCGGCGTCGGCGGTGATGCTGGACATTGATTTCCTCCTGGTGGTGCGTTGTCGGTATGGATGTTGCGTGGATGGTCTGTGGGTCAGGGTTGGTGCTGCAGGTTGAGGGTCATGTGAATCTGGTAGCGGTCGCCGCGGTACCACGAGGTGACGTGTTCGAGGAAGGCGGACCCGGCGGACGACGTCCGACGGAAGACCATCACGGGGGCATTGGCGGCGATGCCGAGGGTAGCCGCGAGCAGGGCGTCGGCGCCCTCCGCCCAAACGGCCTGTTCCGCGTTGTCGATACGCAGGCCATACTCGGTCGCGAACGTCGCGTACAGGGACCGGGTCAGGTCTTTGGCGCCGAGCTCGGGGAGCAGCTCTGCCGGGTAGTAGCCGCGTTCGAGTGCCATCGGCACCCCGTCGGCGAGCCGGAGTCTTTCGATCTCCAGCACCTGGGCGCCCGCGCCGAGTCCGAGGGCGGCCCGTACCGCGAGGGGCGCTTCGATCAACCGGGACGAACGCACGATCGTCGCGGGGACGAGGCCGCGCCGGCGCATGTCCTCCGTGAAGGACGCGAGGTGCAGGTCGCTCTGCACGCGTTCGCCGGCCACGAAGGTGCCCTTGCCCTGCACCCGGTAGAGCACGCCCTCCTCGACGAGCTGGCGGATCGCTTCGCGCACGGTCGAGCGACTGACTCCGTACCGCGTCATGAGCTTCCGCTCCGGCGGGATCGCGGCGTGGGGAGCGAGGCTGGTCTCGACCAGCTCCTCCAGGATCGAGCGCAGCTGGGCGTGCTTGGAGACCGGTCCTGATTCCAGAACCGGGGCCTCATCGATGTCGGTCATCTCGCTGCGTCCTCCGAAAGGTTGGGGTGTGTAGATACCAGCATAGGACCACTTTCGCTTTGTGGTCCGTACTGGTACGATCCAATAGTTCGATGATGAAGCCGCGGCACCCTGCTTGTCAAGACCCCCAGCCGCTCGGGTTCTCCGAGAACACCCGAAACCGAATCAGACAGGGCGCAGACTTGGCTCACGGCCGGAACGCTTCGCGCGTATCCAAGCCGCTGCAGCCGGTTCCCGGCCCACCATCACTGGAGGAAACACCATGAGCACCAAAGCGGAGCAAATCCTCGCCGGCCTCGGCGGATCAGGCAACCTCGTCGAGATCGAGGCGTGCATCACCCGACTGCGCACCGAGGTGAAGGACCCCGCCCTCGTGAACGAGCCTGCGCTCAAGGCGGCCGGCGCCCACGGCGTCTTCCGGTCCGGCACCATCGTCCAGGTCGTCGTCGGACCAGAGGCCGACAACCTCGCCGAAGACATCGAAGACCTCCTGTGAGCCGTGGGGCTCCCGTCGTCCTCGTGACGCCCGTCGTCGTCCTCGCGCCCGTGCCCGGTCGCGCCGTCGGCCTCGCCGAGGTCCCCGATCCCACGTTCGCCCAGGCGATCGTGGGTCCCGGCGCCGCGATCGACCCGCCGCGGGGCATGGTCGACGCGATTGCGCCGATCAGCGGCAGGCTGCTCAAGGTCTTCCCGCACGCCTTTGTGATCCTCTCCCCCGACGGGATCGGCGTCCTCGTCCACCTCGGCATCGACACGGTCGAGCTCCGCGGCGAGGGATTCACCCTGCGGGCGAAGCAGGGCGATCAGGTTGCAGCCGGCGACGTGATCGTGACCTGGGACTCCGCGGCCGTCGAGGCGGGCGGCCGCAATCCCATCGTGCCGGTCATCATCCTCGAGCGCACGCACGAGAACATCGACCTCGCCGATGCCGTCACGGACGGCGCCGACCTTGCCGCCGGCGACCTCTTCCTCACCGTCACCTCCTGACGGGCTGTTCCGCGAGAGCGGAGAAATGGCCCCTTCGCGCGCAGCGAAGGGGCCATTTTCGTACTCTCGCGGACCGGCATCCGCTGTGAACGCGTGCGGATGCCGCTACACGAGTGATTCCCGCCAGGCCGCGTGCAGCTGGGCGAACCGTCCGGTGCCGTCGATCAGGTCGTCGGGCGCGCCGTCCTCGACGATGATCCCGCGCTCCATCACGAGCACCCGGTCTGCGATCGCGACCGTGGACAGCCGGTGCGCGATGATGACGGCCGTGCGGTCGGCGAGGAGGGTCTGCAGCGCCTGCTGCACGAGCCGCTCGCTCGGGATGTCGAGCGAGGACGTCGCCTCGTCGAGGATCAGCACCGCCGGGTCGGCGAGGAAGGCCCTCGCGAACGAGATCAGCTGGCGCTGCCCGGCGGACACCCGGCCACCGCGTTTGTTCACGTCGGTGTCGTATCCGCCGGGAAGGTTCTCGATGAACTCGTGCGCGCCGACGGCACGCGCCGCCGCCACGATTTCGGCGGGAGAGGCGTCCGGTTTGCCGATCGCGATGTTGTCGGCGACCGAACCGCTGAACAGGTACGCCTCCTGGGTGACCATCACGATGGCGCGACGGAGGTCCTTGGGGTGCAGCCGGCGCAGGTCCACCCCGTCGAGCAGCACCTGGCCGTCGGTGGGGTCGTAGAACCGCGCCATCAGCTTCGCGAGCGTCGACTTGCCTGCCCCGGTCGAGCCGACGAGGGCGATCGTCTGCCCTGCGGGAATCGCAAGGTCGAAGGTCGGCAGAACCACCCGGTCGGACTGGTACTCGAAGCGCACCCCGGTGAAGGTGACGGCGCCGCGCGCCTCCCACAGGTCGACGGGGGCAACCGGGTCCGGCACGCCGGGGAGTTCCTCGAGCACGCCGGAGATCTTCTCGAGCGCCGCCGCGGCGGACTGGTACGAGTTGTAGAACATCGCCATCTCCTCCATCGGATCGAAGAACCGCCGGGTGTAGAGCAGCGCCGCGAGGAGCGCACCGATCGCGAGCTGCCCGTCGACGACGCGGAATCCGCCGAGCAGGAGCACGACGGCGACCGCGACGTTGCCGATCAGGATGAGGCCGGGGTCGAAGATGCCGAACAGCTGGATCACCCGGCCGTTCACCTTTCGGTAGTCCTCGACGAGCTCGCCGAAGACCTCCTCGTTGCGTCTCTCCGCCCGGAACGCCTTGACGGCGCGGATGCCCGTCATCGTCTCGACGAACTTCACGATCAGGCTCGCCGATGCGGTCCTCGACCGCCGGAACAACGTCTGCGACCGCACCTGGAACCAGCGGGTGAGCGCGAACAGCGGCACCAGGGACCCGAGCAGCACCAGCCCGCTGACGCCGTCGAGGCTCACGAGCGCGATCGCCGTGAAGGCCATGTACAACACGCCCTGCACGAGCTGGTTGATACCCGAGTCGAGCAGTTCCCGGATCGCGTCGAGGTCGCTGGTCTGCCGGGAGATGATCCGCCCGGAGGTGTACGACTCGTGGAACTCGAGGCTGAGCCGCTGGGTCTGCAGGAACACCCGCTTGCGGAGGTCGATCAGCACTGCCTGGCTGATCCTGGCCGACATCATCGTGTACCAGGCGATCAGGATCGCCCCGATCACGCCGGTGAGGAGGTAGACCCCGCCGGTCGCCGCGAGCGGGAGCCAGTCCTGGGCGAGGAGGGCAGGCAGTCCCTTGTCGATCCCGAACGCGATGAGGGCGGGACCGGCGACCTGGGCCGCGGTCGAGAGCACCACGACGAGCATCGCCGCGGTGACCCGCCAGCGCACCGGGCGGAGCAGGGAACCGAGCAGGCGCAGCGAGCGCGCCCGGATCTGCTTGCTTTCGGACGCGGTGAAATTGTTGCGTTCTTCGCCTTCGACTCCGGTGACGCTCATCGTGCGGCCTCCTCTCGCTCGGTCTGTTCTGTCCGTGCGGCCGATTCGTCCCTGGCGACCTGCCTGGTGGCGTCGCGCCGTTCTTCGTCTTCGAGGCTCGAGATGACGAACCGGTAGTGCTCGTTGGTGCGCAGGAGCTCGGAGTGCCGGCCGACCGCGGTGATCCGGCCGTCCTCGAGCAGGGCGACCCGGTCGGCGAGGGTGACCGTCGACGGCCGGTGCGCGACGATGAGCGCCGTCGTCGAGGCGAGCACCTCGCGGAGGGCGGCCTCGACGAGGGACTCGGTGTCGACGTCGAGCGCGGAAAGCGGGTCGTCGAGCACGAGCACCGCCGGCTTCGCCGCGACCGCGCGGGCGAGCGCGATCCGTTGGCGCTGGCCGCCGGAGAGGCTCATGCCCTCCTCGCCGACGAGGGTGTCGACGCCGTCGGGCAGGTCACGCACGAAGCCGGCCTGCGCGACCTGCAGGGCCTCCTCGAGCGCGGCATCCGCTGCCGCCGACCGCTCGGCGAACTCCGGCCTGCCGAGCAGCACGTTGTCGCGCACGGATGCCGAGAACAGCGTCGCGTCCTCGAACGCCATCGCGAGGTGGCCGCGCAGGTCTTCGCGGCCGAGCGAGCGCACGTCGACACCGTCGAGCGTGACCGCGCCCTGGGTGACGTCGTAGAGGCGGGTGGTGAGTGCGGTGAGGGTGGACTTGCCCGAGCCGGTCAGCCCGACGAGGGCCATGGTCTCCCCGGCTGCAGCACGAGGTTGACGCCGTCGAGCAGGTCGGGGAAGCGCGCCGGCGAGTCGGGGTAGCGGAAGTGCACGTCCTCGAAGGCGAGTCGGCCGCGCGGCTCGGCGAGCGTGACGGGCCTGTCGGGGTCCGTGATGCTGTTTGGGGCGTCGAGCACGTCGAAGTACCGGTCGGTCGCCGTGCGGGCGTCGAACGTCATCGACAGCAGGAACCCGATCGATTCGACCGGCCAGCGCAGCACGGTCGCCGTCGCGAAGAATGCGACGAGGCCACCGACGCTGAGGTCACCCTGGGCGGCGAGCCAGACTCCGACCACGAGGCAGAGCGCGAACGCGACATCGGGCACCATCAGGAGCCAGAGCCAGATGCCGGCGATCGCGCGCGCCTTCTCGATCTCGGTGCCACGAAGGTCTTCCGCCTGCTGCGAGAAGTTCTTGAGCGCGAAACCGCCGCGCCCGAACGCCTTGAGCACGCGGATGCCGTGCACGGACTCCTCGACGGCCGTCGCGAGGTCGCCGGCCTGGTCCTGGCTGCGCCGGGCCACGACGGAGTACTTCTCCTCGAACAGGTACCCGACGATCCAGAGCGGAATCGAGCAGGCGATGAAAACGACGCCGAGGATCCAGTTCATCGAGACCAGCACGGCGGCGCCGATCACGATCGTGACGATATTGACGACCAGGAGGACCAGGCCGAAGGAGATCCAGCGCCGGATCAGGTTCAGGTCGCTCACCGCGCGGGACAGGAGCTGTCCGCTCGGCCAGCGATCGTGGAAGGAAACCGGCAGGTCCTGCAGGCGCGCGTAGAGCGCGTTCCGCATGCTCGCCTCCACGTGGGTGCCCGGGACCAGCACGAACCAGCGGCGGAGGGCGATCAGGATGGCCTCGAGCACGCCGAGGCCGAGGACGACCAGCACGGCGGGCCAGATTCCGGCGGGGTCCTGCCGGGACAGGGCGCCGTCGACGAGGCCCTGCAGCACTTGCGGGATCGCGAGGGCGACGACCGCGGCCAGGAGCGCGGCGATCATGCCCAGCACGAGCCGGGGCAACGCGGGTCGCACGTAGGGGAAGAGGCGCAGCAGGGTGCGCAGCGTGCTCGCGCGCTTCCCGGGCTGCTCAGGGGCCGCTGCCGGTGTGGCAGCAGGTGTGCTGGGTGGCGTCGAGGCGGTCGGTGGGTTCGGAGTCGTGTCCATGGGAGTGGGTGGTGTGGTTTCGATGGGAGTGGTTGGTGTGATCTGGGTCACGAGTGGAGCCTGTTCGGATACATGGTGCCGATGGACGCCAGCGGGGTGCGCTGGGCGTCGAGGAGTCGAAGAAGTCGCGTCGGAGTCGCGTTCGACGGCGGGCGGGAAGCTGGGCGCTTCCATACGGTCGCGACGACGGGACGCCGGTCGCGGGCTGCGGGTTACGGGCGGGGTGCTGGAGGAGGGAGCCGACGCGCGATGCGGATGGAGTGGCTAGGCCGCGTTGTCGTGGACGCCCACGGCAGAGCCAGCGCCGGTGATCGCATTCCCAGCGAGCTGTGGCTGTGCTGTCTGTGTCATGTCGGCCTCCTGAGCGCGTCGAATCCTCGTTGTGCTCCCCGTGTCAGGCAGCCTTCCAGACTACGACCCCACCGTGCGTCGGCGCAAGCACCTCTTTGAGAGTCGGGTCCGCGGACTCCCGGTCAGCGGATGCGTACGCTCAGGCAGGTGACGCAGCCCTCGAGCTTCTCGAATTCGGAGATGTCGACGGTGACGACGCGGTAACCGCGGGCGGCGAACAGGGCGGCCGAGCGCGGGGCCGCGCTCGACATCAGCACCGCGTCCGGGGCCAGCACAACGACAGCGGTGCCGCACTCCTCCGGGACGGGCAGGAAGGGTTCGAACACCGTCGAGTCGTCGACGAGGGGCGGATAGCCGATCACGGTCGCGTCGGGCAGGGCGGTGACGGCGGACTTGAGATGCAGCACCTTGCTGATCGGGACCGCGACGACGGTGTAACCGCGCGGGACCAGGATGTCGCGGAGCTGGTCGATGCCGGCGTCGTTCGTGCGCAGGCTGCGGCCGACGTACACGGTCCGGCCGATCTTGAGTACGTCGCCGCCGTCGAGGGTGCCGGGCAGCGCGAGGCGGTGCACCGGGATGCCGAGGCCGCGGACGGCGGCCTCCGCCCCCGCGGTCTCGTCCCGGCGGCTCGGGGCCCCCGGGCTGGTCAGCACGGCGATGTCGCCGAAGGAGATGACGGCATCCTCGATGAAGACCGAGTCAGGGAGCAGCGGGGCCGGTTCGACCTCGATCACGTCCCAGCCCTCCGCGGCGAGCGCTGCGACGTAGCCGGCCCACTGGGTGCGGGCGAGCCCGAGGTCGACGGGGACGCGCTCGATGTGCGTGAGCTGGCCCTCGGCGAGGTTGTCGGCGGGGCGACGGACCAGGGCGATCCGGCGAGCGGCGGGTTCGAATGCGGGGATGTCCATCCCGACAGTGTATGGGCTCGCCGGGTGCGGCTTCGCCGGCCGCGCGCAGGTGCCCCGCCGGTCAGAGCTTCTTGTCGCTGATCTCCTGGATCGGCATCGAGCGGGTGAATTCCTCGCCGCGGTGCACGGCTTCGGAGTCTCCGGAGAACAGGCCGGGTGCCTCGGTGACGGGGCGTTGTTCCCTCGGGGCGCTCGTGGCCGACGTCGTGGGGCGGCGGGCCGGCTGCCGAACCTCGACGCGGCCGAGCGGGAGTGCGTCCGGGTTCTCGGCGACGAGCCACCCGACGAGGTTCTCTCGCACGATGCAGCGCAGGTCCCAGAGCATCGCGGCGTCCCCGGCCGAGACCAGAACACGGATGCGGACGAAGCCGCCGACGGCATCCGTCACCTGCAGCACGGCAACGCGCCGGTCCCAGAGCTCCGTCTGGACGACGATCCGGTTCAGCTCCTCGCGCATGGCCCCGGTGCTGACCCTCCAGTCGACGTCGAACTCGACGGAGCCGAGCAGTTCGCTCGTGCGGCGCGTCCAGTTCTGGAACGGCGTCGTCGTGAAATAGGTCGAGGGCAGCACCATCCTGCGGTCGTCCCAGATGTGCACGACGATGTAGGTGAGGGTGATCTCCTCGATCCGGCCCCACTCGTTCTCGACGATGACGACGTCGTCGACGCGCAGGGCGTTGCTGAAGGAGAGCTGCATGCCGGCGAAGACGTTGGCGAGGCTCGACTGGGCGGCGAGGCCGGCGACGACGCTCAGGAGACCCGCCGAGGCGAAGAGGCTCGCCCCGACCGCAGCGGCCCCTGGGATGCTGAGCAGCACCGTGCCGATCGCGCAGACGATGACCACGACGACGCTGATCCGGCGGAGCATCCGCAGCTGGGTGCGGACCCGCCTGGCCACCCGGTTGTCCCGCACGTCGATGCGGTACCGCGCGGCGATGACTTCCTCGAAGAAGTACATCAGCGCCGCGACGAGCCAGGTCGCCGCCGCGATGAACAGGGCGCGCATGATGAAGTCGACCGCGAGGGTCAGGTCCGGCGTCGTCGTCAGGTACACGGACGTCACGATCCAGAGGGCGCCGATCAGGATCACAATCCGGAAGGGACGCCGGCACAGGCGGATGAACGCGCGCGCCCAGGCCCGCTTGCGCGCGGCCATCCGGAAGACGAGCGCGGCGACCGCGGTGATCACAAAGGCGCTGATCACCGCGACGACGAACGCGATCAGAAAGGTGGGTTCGATGAAACCGTCGAGCAGCGGCACGGGTGTCCCTTCGACCGGACCGCCGACTAGCGAACCGGACCCTTCCATCGTGCCAGACCCCGCTGGCAGGAGCCTCCGCGGATCAGTGGAAGAAGTGGCGCTCTCCGGTGAAGTACATCGCGACGCCGGCCTCTACGGCAGCGGCGATGACCTCGGGGTCGCGCACCGAACCTCCTGGCTGTACGACCGCGGTGACCCCGGCCTCGAGGAGGACCTGCAGTCCGTCGGCGAACGGGAAGAACGCATCGGAGGCCGCGACGGAGCCGGCGGCCCTGTCCCCGGCGCGCAGCACGGCGAGGTGGCACGAGTCGACCCGGTTGACCTGGCCCATGCCCACGCCGACGGATGCCCCGGAGCGGGCGAGCAGGATCGCGTTCGACTTCACGGACCGGCACGCCTTCCACGCGAACTCGAGGTCGGCGCGGGTGGCCGCGTCGACCTCCTCGCCGGCGGCAAGGGTCCAGGTCGAGGAGTCGAAGTCTTCGAACGAGTCGGTCTCCTGCACGAGCAACCCGCCGGAGATCTGGCGAAGCTCGAGCGAGGAACGGTGGTAGTTCTCCGGAAGCTCGAGCAGGCGGATGTTCTTCTTCTGGCTGAGCAGTTCGAACGCGGCCGGTTCGAAGCCGGGTGCGACGAGCACCTCGGTGAAGATCTGGCTGACGGTCTCGGCCATGCCGAGGGTCACGATTCGGTTGGCCGCGATGACCCCGCCGAATGCGGAGACCGGGTCGCAGTCGTGAGCCCGCTTGTGGGCCGAGGCGATCGCATCCGGCGCCTTGGTGTTGGCCACGGCGATGCCGCACGGGTTGGCGTGCTTGATGATGGCGACGGCCGGTTCGGCGAAGTCGAAGGCCGCGCGCACGGCGGCATCGGCGTCGACGTAGTTGTTGTAGGACATCTCCTTGCCGTGGCGCTGCACCGCCTGGGCGATGCCCTCTCCGCCTTCGCCGAGGTAGAGCGCGGCGGCCTGGTGCGAGTTCTCGCCGTAGCGCAGCACGCTGCCGCGGGTGGCCTCGATCGCGAGGGTGCCGGGGAAGGGGCCCTCGTCGTCGAAGGCGGTGCCGATCACGGCGTCGAACTCGTCGAGGATGGCCTCATCGAGGGCCTCGGTGTCGTCCTGCCACTGGTCGTAGACGTTCTCGGTGAACCATGCGGAGACGCTCAGGTCGTAGCCGGCCGTGTGCTCGAAGGCGAGCGAGGCGAGCTTGCGGCGCAGCTCGAGCGTCGTTCCCCCTGCGGAGACGGCGGTGACGATCTCGCCGTAGTTCTCCGGGTCGACCACGATCGCGACGTTCGGGTGGTTCTTCGCCGCGGCGCGCACAAGTGCGGGGCCGCCGATGTCGATCTGCTCGATGACCTCGGCAGCGGGTGCGCCGGAGTTCACGGTCTCGACGAAGGGGTAGAGGTTCACCACGACGAGTTCGAAGGGCGCGATGCCGAGCTCGGTGAGCTGGGCCTCGTGGGCGGCGAGCCGCAGGTCGGCGAGGATGCCGGCGTGCACTCCGGGGTGCAGGGTCTTGACCCGCCCGTCGAGGGACTCCGGGAAGCCCGTGACGGCGGCGACATCGGTCACGGCGAAGCCCGCGGCACGGATGCTCGCCGCGGTCGACCCCGTCGACACGATTTCGACGCCGGTCGCCACGAGGGCCGCCGCAAGCTCGACCAGGCCGGTCTTGTCGCTCACCGAGATGAGCGCCCGCCGCACCGGGACGACATCGCGTTCGCGGTAAAGGCTCTGGTCGTTGCTGTGCCCGCTCATATCTGGGAGTGCTCCTTGAGGTTCGTGTTTCCGTTGGCGATGTCGAGAACGGCCTGCACGAGCAGGCGCCGTTCGACGATCTTGATCCTGGCGTGCAGGGAGTCCTCGGTGTCGTCCTGAAGCACCGGCACCCGCTCCTGCGCGACGATGGGCCCGTCGTCGACACCGGTGTCGACGACGATGAGGCTGGCTCCGGTCTCGGGGACGCCGGCGGCGAGCGCGTCGCGCACCCCGTGGGCTCCTGGAAATTCGGGCAGGTAGGCCGGATGCGTGTTGAGGAGGTTCGGGGTCAGTGCGGCGACGACCCTGGCGGGCAGGAGACGCATGAAGCCGCTGAGCACGACGAGATCCGGCGTCCATTGCCGGATCACGGCGAGCAGTTCGTCGCCCCACTCCTCGCGCGACTCGAACGAGCTGTACGGAACCGTGAAGGTGGACACGCCGTACTCTTCACCGAGGTCGAGGCCGTCCGCGTCCCTGTCTGCCCCGATCGCGACGACCCGCGCCGGGTACTCGGCGTCCTGGCACGCTTCCAGGAGGGAACGGAGGTTGGATCCCCCGCCGGAAATCAATACGACCAATGACAGCACTGGACGAGCCTATCGTTTGCCGGTCCTCGCCGGTGGGGCCGCGGCGGGGGCCGTGGCGCCGGAGGTGGCCCCGCGCCGCCGGATCGGGGGCGTCAGCATTCCGAGAACAGCGGCGACGCCGACCTCGAGCGCGGCGAAAGCGCCGACCAGCAAGGGGTTCGGCCCGACGTCCACGAGCCGGCCTGGACCGAGGGCCCCTCCGGACCACCAGGCCAGCAATCCGAGGACAATGCCGGCGACGACACCGGCCAGTGCTCCGGTGAGAGCCAGCCGGCCGCGATCGGCGCCGGGCTCGCCCGCACGGTGCTGGCGCTGCCGGGTTGCGAAAGCCGTGAGATAGCCGATCAGAACGGGCACGAGCAGCCCGAGGAACCCGAAGGCGAGGCTGCCGTGCGGGAGCACGCCGAGCAGCGGCAGTCCGGGTACCGGGCCGAGGACGGTGCCGACCGGGGAGACGCTCGACCCGAGGCCGACGGCGATGCCGGGCCCGATGAACCAGGCTGCCGCCCAGATCACGAGGTTGGGGATGAGCGCGAGCTGGGCGATCGTCAGGGTGATGCCGCCCATCACCCCGGCCTGCACGGTCTCGTAGAGGCCGATGATCGTCGCGAAGTTGCCGAGGATCAGCACGAAGACGGCGAGGGCCGCGACGCCGACCGTTCCGGTCGCGGCGCCGAAGCCGGCACGGAGGGCTCCGGCCAGAACCGAGCGCCATTCGGCGGGCACCTCGGGCAGCCGGGGCGACCGCGGAAGGGCCGGGAGCGCGGGAAGGGCGCGCAGCCAGGCCGGACGGCCGGTTGCCGGGCGACCAGGAGCCGGGTGAGCCGGAGCTCCCTGCAGGTGAGGCGCCTGGCCGGCAACCGGATGCTCTGGCGACTCGGTCCGGTGGCGGGCGCCGATGAACACCCCGGCGGCGAACACGGCCGTGGGCAGGAGCACGCCCTGCGGGATCGACGGCTGCAGGGCATCCGTGCCGACGGTGAGGGTGAGCAGGGTCGCGAGCAGCCCATAGACGGGGATCGCGGTCAGGACGCCGGTCCAGCGGTGCGGCGAGTCCGCCGCGCGGCGGCCGGTGTGCCTGCCGAGGAACAGGGCGAGCACGGCGAAGCCGAGGAGCGCGATCGTGAGCGAGAACGGGGCCTCCGCGCCGGGCAGGCCGAGCGCGGCGACGATGGTGGGGTCGAGCTGGACGGCGAGGTCGACGCCGTTGCCGAGCAGCCAGACCGTGACCGAAGCGCGCCAGAAGACGAGCCAGTCGACCGAGAGGCCGTACTGGGTGGCCCACAGGATGGTCAGGGGCACCAGGGAGACGCCCACTCCGATGGCTACGACAATGAGCGCCTCGAGTGCGGCGAGCAGGGCTGTCGTTAAGCGGTTCATCCGGTGGGAGCCTACCTCGCCCGCCTGACCGGCCCGCGCGCCCCCGCCGTGACGCGCGAAAAAGGGGGCCCGCCGTGGTGGCGGGCCCCTCTTCTGGCTCTGCGAGCGGATGCCGGGCTACAGTGCGGCGAGAACCTCGCGCAGCAGGGTCGCGGTCTCGCTCGGCGTCTTGCCGACCTTGACCCCTGCGGCCTCGAGGGCCTCCTTCTTGCCCTGGGCGGTGCCTGCGCCGTCGGAGACGATCGCCCCTGCGTGGCCCATGGTCTTGCCCTCCGGCGCCGTGAAGCCCGCGACGTAGCCGACGACGGGCTTGGTGACGTGCGCCCGGATGTAGTCCGCCGCCTTCTCCTCCGCGTCGCCGCCGATCTCGCCGATCATCACGATCGCGAGGGTCTCCGGGTCGTTCTCGAAGGCCTCGAGGGCGTCGATGTGCGTGGTGCCGATGATCGGGTCGCCGCCGATGCCGATCGCGGTCGAGAAGCCGAGGTCGCGCAGTTCGTACATCATCTGGTAGGTCAGGGTGCCAGACTTGGAGACGAGGCCGACCGGGCCCTTGCCGGTGATGTTCGCCGGCGTGATGCCGACGAGCGCTTCGCCCGGCGTGATGATGCCGGGGCAGTTCGGCCCGATGATGCGGGTCTTGTTGCCCTTGGCCTTGGCGTATGCCCAGAACTCGGCGGAGTCCTGCACCGGGACGCCCTCTGTGATGATGACGAGCAGCGGGATCTCGGCGTCGATGGCTTCGATGACGGCGTCCTTGGTGAAGGCCGGTGGGACGAAGGCGATCGAGACATCCGCCCCGGTCTTCTCGATCGCCTCGGCGACCGAGCCGAAGACGGGCAGTTCGACGTCGCCGTGCACGACGGTGGTGCCGGCCTTGCGGGCGTTGACGCCGCCGACGACCTGGGTGCCTGCCTTGAGCATGAGGGCGGTGTGCTTGGTGCCCTCACCGCCGGTGATGCCCTGGACGATGACCTTGGAGTCCTTGTTGAGGAAGATAGACATGTTCGAAAATCCCTTACTTCGCGGCGTAGGCGAGCTCGGCGGCCTTGGCGGCGCCCTCGTCCATGGTGGCGGCCAAGGTGACCAGCGGGTGGTTGGCCTCGGTGAGGATGCGGCGGCCTTCCTCGACGTTGTTGCCGTCGAGGCGCACGACGAGGGGCTTGTTCGCGGCGCTGCCGAGCTCGGCGAGCGCGCCGACGATGCCGCGGGCGACCGCGTCGCAGGCGGTGATGCCGCCGAAGACGTTGACGAAGACGCTCTTGACCTGCGGGTCGCCGAGGATGACGTCGAGTCCGGCCGCCATGACCTCAGCGGATGCTCCGCCGCCGATGTCGAGGAAGTTGGCCGGCTTGACGCCGCCGAAGTTCTCGCCCGCGTACGCGACCACGTCGAGCGTGGACATCACGAGACCGGCGCCGTTGCCGATCACGCCGACGACACCGTCGAGCTTGACGTAGTTGAGGTCGTTGAGCTTGGCCTTGGCCTCGAGCGGGTCGGCGGCTGCCGCGTCCTCGAGCAGGGCGTGCTTCGGGTGGCGGAAGCCGGCGTTCTCATCGAGGGTGACCTTGCCGTCGAGGGCGATGATGTCGCCTTCTTCGGTCAGGACAAGCGGGTTGACCTCGACGAGAGTCGCGTCCTCGCCCTTGAAAACGTTGTAGAGCTGCACGAAGACCGGGGCGACCTTCTCGACGAGCTCGGCGGGGAACTTCGCCTCGACCGCGATGCGCCGGGCCGTTTCGAGGTCGATCCCGAGGTTCGGGTCGATCGCGACATAGGCGAGCGCCTCGGGCTTCTCGACGGCGAGAACCTCGATTTCGACGCCGCCCTCGTAGCTCGCGAGCGAGAGGTACGAGCGGTTGGACCGGTCGAGCAGCACCGAGAAGTAGAACTCCTGCTTGATGCGCGCGCCGCCGGCGACCATGACCCGGTTGACGGTGTGGCCCTTGATGTCGAGTCCGAGGATCGCCTGGCCGGCCGCGAAGGCGTCGTCGGGGGTCTTGGCGACCTTGACGCCACCCGCCTTGCCGCGACCGCCGACCTTCACCTGGGCCTTGACGACGACGACACCGCCGAGCTTCTCCGCTGCGGCGCGCACCTCCTCGGGTGTGTCCGCGATGATGCCCGGCAGAACCGGGACTCCATACTGCTCAAACAGGTCTCTTGCCTGATATTCGTAAAGGTCCACGCTGCTTTGTCCAATCCGCGTCTTAGCGTTCCTGCTGGGTACGAGGGGTGTGCCGGCACAGCGTCCGCCATCGAATGTAGCTCGACGTCGAGACAATCTGACCAGTTCAAACTCTAGCGTCCCACATGCCCCTGCCTCGCCAAACCTTCCGGACGGCAGTACCATGCCAGCCACACCCCCGCCGCCCGGAAGGACCGCGCATGGCCGGACCGTTCAGGACATCCGCTCCCCCGCACGTTCTCGAACTGCGGGTGCACGGCATCAACAACACCTCGCCGTTCGCCCTGCTCGACCTGCCGCCGGATGAGGTCGAGCTCGCCGCCGGCGATGTGCTCGGCAGCTTCTGGACGCCGACTCCAGATTCCCTCCGGCGTCATCGCCGGGCAGCCGATGCCGCGGAGCAGCGCGGCTACGTCCCTCGCCGGATCCGCCGCGAGGCATACTCCTGGGGCGGACTGGTGCGCAGCACCCCCGGTGGGGCCGGGCCGGTCTGGGCGGTCATCGCCGCACTCGCCCGGATCGGCTGGGCCCTGCTGCTCCCGTTCTCGATCGCCAACGCTGCCGCCTGGTGCTGGAGGCTCCCGACCCAGGCGGTGCCGCGCGGCCTCAGCGTCCGGGCCGGGGTCATCCGCCTGTTCGGCGTGCTGCTGACGCTCCTGCTCGTCGCGACGGTCGCGAACCTCGGCATCGACCTGCTCGCCCGGCAGTGCTACGTCGACGGGGCGCTGGTCTGCTCCGGGCTGCCCGGCGCGCTCGGCGGCCTCGCCGCGTGGACGACCGGGCAGCGGATGGCCGTCTTCTCGCTCGCGCCGATCGCGATGATCCTCGGGATCTGGCAGCTCTCGAACGGCGCGCGGCTGCGGTATGACGTCGCCGACCGCTATCTCGCCGCCCGGCCGCCAACGGCGGCACGACCGGGCGCCCGCCCGGCGGACGGGCGACCCGGCACGCCGGCCGAAACGCCCCGGCCGCTGCTGGAGTCCCCGCACCTCTGGAATCGGCGCGGTGAAACGCACCGGCTCTCGCTCGCCCACCTCGCGGCCGGGCTGAGCCTCACCTCGCTGCTCTCCTGCGCCGCCCTGGCCGGCGGGGGCGACGGGGTGCGCGCGGGCGCGTCCGGAACGGCGGCGGGCGTCGTCTTCCTGGTCGCGGGGACCCTGCTCCTGGCCGCCCTCGTGACCGCGGTCTGCACGCGCACCCTTCCCGTCGAGCCCATCGCGCGCACTCCAGGCGCCCGGTGGCACACCGCGCTCGTGCTGCTCGGCATCGTGACACACCTCGCGGCGCTCCTCGTCCTCGGGCTCGCCCCGCCCGCCCCTGGGGACAACGGGGCGGCGACCCCCGGATCGGCCCAGGGCACGGCAGCCGCGGTTGCTTCCGTCTCCCCGGTCTCCTCGATCACGCTGCTCGCACTCCTCGGCGGCATGCTCGCCTGCGTCGTGGCGAGCGCCGTGTTCCGCTACCCCGCCCCGCGCGGCCGGCTCCGGTTCGAAGCGTGGCACGGCCTCGCGCCCGCCGTGTTCCTGACCCTCGCGCTCGCCATCGGGCTCATCCTGTCGAGCCTCCTCACCGTCGGGGTCGGCACCTGGCTGAACGGCGGGGCCGGTGCGAGCGCCCTCCTCGGTGCGCCGACGAATGCCGCAGGGTCGCCGGCGACGCCCCTCCTGACCGTGCCGGGCGTGTACCCGTGGTTCGGCGGGCTCGCGTTCGCGCTCCTCGCCGTCGCGGCGCTCTCCGTTGCCTGCGCCCTGATCCGGCCGCGCCGGGTCGGCCCCCGCGTCGCGGAGTGGAGCCCGGACGACCTCTCGCCCGGGTCCGGCGACGGTACGGGAACGGACGCCGCGGGAGCGGCCGGCGGCCACGCGGGAGACCCCGGCTTCGGTGGACCCGACGGCCCGGGCGTCCCCGGTGGCGAGACCCCGATGCCGGCGGGATCCGAGGCCGAACTCGTGACGCTGCTCCGCCCCGTGCGCGACCGCAAGCGCGCGCTCGCGGCTCGCCTGCACCTCGTCGAACCGGTCACCGGGATCGTCGCCTCGGCCGGCTTCCTCGCCCTCTTCGCGACCGAGGTTCTCACCGCCGTCGTGCCCCGACTGCTGCCGGCGGATGCCGCGGCAACGGCACCGGGGTCCGTCCCGACCGGCGGCATCACCGCACCGCCCGGGCTGCTCGCGTGGCTCGACGTGTCGATGGCCGGATGGGCGGGCGTCGCCGTGCTCGTCCTCGCCGGGCTCATCATCCCCCCGGCTCCCGGGCGGGCGACGAGGCCGCTCGCGATCGTCTGGGACCTCGCCTGTTTCCTGCCGCGCGCCGGGCATCCGCTCGGGGCTCCCTGCTACACCGAACGGGCCGTACCCGAAGTCTGCCGCCGGGTGCTCTGGTGGCTGGACGGCAGGGAGGAAGGGACACCACCGCGCCAGCGGGAGGTCGTGCTCGCAGCACACAGCATGGGCGCGGTCGTCGCGGTCGCCGCCCTCTTCTCCCTCGCCGCGCACCCGGACTGGTCGGCGCGGCGGGACCGGGTCACGCTGTTGAGCTTCGGCGTGCAGGTGCGGCCGTACTTCGGGCGGTTCTTTCCCGAGATCCTCGGGCCGGACGTGCTCGGCACCCTGCCCTGCCTGCGCCCCCGGCTGTGGAGCACGGACCCGTGGCTGGCCGACGCGCTGGCGACGCCGCCCGTGCCGGAAGCGGCCTCGCCCGCTGCCGCGTTGCCGGTGCGGCGCTGGATCAGCCTGTGGCGGGCGACCGATCCGCTCGGTTTCCCGGCCTGGTCGAACCGGGCGCCGGGCAACCCGATCGACCGGTTCGCCGATGAGATCGATACGAGCGGGTACACGGGCGCGGTCGGCACCCACGGAGAGTACTACCGCACCCGGCAGTACCACGACGCCCTCGCCGACCTCGCCGGCACCGCCCCTCCCGGCTAGCCTGTGCCGCGCATCCGCCCGCGCGGCCTTCCGCCTCGTGCGCGCCCGTTGCGCCGGTGCCCGCCAGGCATGCCTGGCGCGAAGCGGCGCAACTGGCGCGTTCGGCCGGAGCCGTCGTCGGCCCGGCGGGCGGATGCGGGGATCAGCCGAGCGCGAAGAGGGCGGAGGAGGCGAGGGCGGTGCCGACGCCGATGGACTGCGGCAGCGTGAGGCGTTCCCCGAGGACCGCGATCGACAACAGGATCGTCGCAACCGGATACAGGGCGACCAGCACGCCGACCACGGCGAGGTTGCCGGAGTACAGGGCGATGAGCAGGAGGGCGTCCCCGATGCCGAGCAACACGCCGGCGACCATGCTCCCGGCGATCCAGCGCGGCCCGGCCGACCGAAGCGGACCCAGCGAGAACGGGCGCCGGCCGGCGGACCTGCGGCGCCACATCCCGAGCACCAGGAGGAGCAGGAGACCGAGTGCGATCTCCACGAACGCCGGGACAAGACCGGCGGATCCGGGGGCGAAGGAGAGCGCGACGACGGACAGGCCGAACGCGATCCCGGAACCGATACCGACGATCCAGGCCTGCCGGGACACCCGCACGCTCCCGTCGCGGCGCGAGGTCGACACCAGCACCGCGCTCGCGAGGGCGAGACCGACGGCGATCCAGGCCGCACCAGAGAGCCGCGTGCCGCCCACGGTCGCGACGCCGACCGGCACACCGGCGACCAGGAGGCCGATCACCGGGGAGAGCACGCTCACGGGACCCACGGTGAGCGCCTGGTAGAACAGCACGAAGCCGACAACAGCCGCCACCCCCGAGACCGCACCCCAGAACACGGCGCCCTCCGACCAGGTCCCGCCCACGACCAACAGGCCCGCGACGAGCGCGACCGTCGCCCACAGGTAGGTCAGGGTTGTCGCGGGCATCACTCCGAACCGCCGTGCGCCGAGGGTTCCGAAGAAGTCCGAAACGCCATAGGACAGCGCGGACGCGAGAGTGAGCACGACCACGAGGATCACGAGTCCATCCTCCAGCACGACGGCCCGGCGCGGCAATGCGACGTACGGGATCGACGCACCACGAACGGTCGGGGCGGGGACGATCGGGACGGCGGACAGGGGGACGACAGGATCAGGGCGGTCCCGCGCCTCCGCGAGTAGCGCGAAAGCCCGGGGGCTGCTTGACTTCCGGCATGACTGAACTCGACCACGGCATCGAACCGCACGCCCCCGGCCACGCCGAACGGCTCAACTGGCTGCGCGCCGGTGTGCTCGGCGCGAATGACGGCATCGTCTCCGTCGCCGCACTCGTCGTCGGCGTCGCCGCGGCCACGCCGGCTTCCGCGGCGATCCTGATCGCCGGAGTCGCGAGCCTCCTCGCCGGGGCGATCTCGATGGCCCTCGGCGAATACGTCTCGGTGAGCAGCCAACGCGACACCGAGCGCACCCTGATCGCCAAGGAACGCTGGGAGCTCGCCAACCTGCCGGAGCAGGAACTCGCCGAGCTCGCCGAGATGTACCGGGCCAAGGGGCTCAGCGTGGAGACGGCCCGACGCGTCGCCGACGAGCTCACCGCGCACGACGCCCTCGCCGCGCATCTCGAGGTGGAACTGCACATCGGCACCGAGGAACTCTCGAACCCGTGGCACGCGGCGTTCGCATCCGCGCTCGCGTTCACCGTCGGTGCGATCCTGCCGCTTCTCGCTGTGCTGCTGCCACCGCCGGCGTGGCGGCTGCCTGCCACGTTCCTGGCCGTAGCGGTCGCCCTCGTGGTCACCGGCTGGCTGAGCGCCTACCTCGGCGGCAGCCCCCGCGGCCGCGCGATCTCGCGTGTCCTCGTCGGAGGCCTGCTCGCCCTCGGCGTGACCTGGGCGATCGGCGGCCTGATCGGCACCTCGGTCTGACCGTAGGCTGGTGCCATGTCCTCACCACGCACGCTCCCAGCATCCGCTCTGCTCGCGGCGGGCATCGACGCCGCCCTTGTGCTCGTCTTCGCGGCGATCGGCCGCGCGAGCCACGGCGAGGACCTGCTCGGCGTGCTGGCGACCTGGTGGCCGTTCCTCGGCGGCCTCACGATCGGCTGGCTGATCATGCGCGCCTGGCACGCCCCGCAGCGGATCGTCTACACCGGGCTCGGTGTCTGGCTCTGGACGGTCGCGGGCGGTTTGCTGCTCCGGGTCGTGAGCGGCCAGGGCGTTCAGCCGAGCTTCATCGTCGTGACGGCGATCGTGCTCGGTCTGTTCCTGGTCGGCTGGCGCGGCATCGCGGTGCTTGTGCGCCGGATCCAGGCACGTCGTCGGGCCTCGACGCAGGTCCAGTAGCCTCAGCCGGCCGCGATCGCGTCGTAGCCGAGGAAGGCCGCGAACAGCGCGGCCGCGACGAGCGCCGCGGCGCCGAGCGCGCGCATCCGTTCCGGCAGTGTCACGCCCCAGGCGACGGCGAACCCGGCTCCGGCAAGGGCCTCGCACCACCACTGCGGGCCGCCGATGAGCACGATGCCGTACAGGCCCTCGCCGAGGACGAGCCCTCCGATGATCGCCGCGGCAACGATCCGCTGCCCCGCGAGGGGGCTGCTGGCCAGCGCGCCGGCCCATCCGCACAACGCCCCTGCGGCGACGCCGACGGCGCCCCACAGCAGCAGGATGCGCGGCGGAGCCGGCTGCGGCGCCAGGAGCACCCACACGGAGACCATCGTCAGCAGGCCGACCGCCCCGACTCCGGCCGCGGCCCTGCCGTGCACCCGGAACCCGGCGGTGACGAGGAACGGCACGAGGCCCCAGAGCGCGCTCGTGTTCGCGAGGGTGTCCCAGGGCGCGGGAAGCACCGCGAACAGCAGCCGGGCGAGCGCCCCGGCGGTGACTCCCGCGGCGGCAGCCACGAGATACCAGACAGCCCGGCGCCTCGGCAACGGGTCTCGGGAGGTCACGGGCCCAGCCTAGGTCCCCGACCCGCCAAGAGACGCCACAGCCAGCGCTCCGCGGATGCGGGCGCTGGCTGTGGCGGGGATCAATCGGTTAGACGAGCACCTTGAGCGAGGTGTTCCAGTTGAAGTCCTCGAAGGCCGGGTTGGCCTGCAGGGTCATCACGAGGAACTGGAAGCCCTCGAGCTCGCGGGCACGACGCAGCGGGCCGACGACGATCGGACGCTGGCCGGCGGCGGTGACGAAGGCGGAGACGGTCGCGTTCGCCTCGTCGGAGTCGGAGGCGATGAACACGTCGAGCGGGAGGCCCGCGGCGGTGCCCGCGACGAGGGCACCGGCGAAGGTCGTGTTGAATGCCTTGACGATGGTCACTCCGGGCGCGGCGAGCGCTGCGAGTTCTTCGGCGGCGGAGGTGCCGGGGGCGACGACGAGGGAGTCGAAGGTGCTGAAGTCGACGGGGTTGGTGATGTCGATCACGGTCTTGCCGGACAGGGCGGCACCGAGGGTGGTGACGATTTCCTTGGCTGCGTCGAACGGGAGCGCGAGCACCACGATGTCACCGGTGAGCGGGCTGGTGAGAGTGCCCGAAGTGACCTGGGCGCCGAGCTCGGCGGCGAGGGACGCAGCCTTGGCCGGGTCGCGATCAAGGATCTGGAGGCCGCTTCCGGCGACGACGGCACGGGTGCCGATGCCGCGAGCCATGTTGCCGCTGCCGATGATCGTGATGTTCGTCATAGTTGTTTTTCCTCCGGAAGAGTGTCAGATGGATGCTGCCTCCGGCGGGATTCCCGTCACAATTACTTGAAGCAACAACTAAAGACTACGACTCTTTAGTTGAACCGTCAAGTTAACCGGTAGAATTCTCGGCATGACCGAACCGCGCTGGCTGACAGATGACGAACGCGAGGCCTGGCTGCGCCTGATGGCCGTGACCATGCTCCTGCCGGGGCGACTCGAGACGCAGCTGAAACGGGATGCCGGGCTGAGCCACTTCGAGTACTACGTGCTCGCGATGATCTCGGAGAGCTTTGAGCGCTCCCTCGCCCTGAGCGAGCTCGCCGCACGCACGAACTCGTCGCTGTCCCGCCTGTCGCACGTGATCGCCCGGCTCGAAGTCCAGGGCCTGCTCACCCGGTGCGCCTCGCCGAGCGACGGCCGCACCTCGATCGCCCAGCTGACCGAGGCCGGCTGGGCCAAGGTCGTCGCGAGCGCGCCCGGCCACGTCGAGGAGGTGCGCTCGGTCGTCTTCGATTCCCTGACGCCCGGTCAGGTCAGCCAACTCTCCGAGATCTGCGGCAGCCTGCTCGGCACCCTCGACCCGGACCACCGCCTGCTCCGCCCGAGCTGAGCCGGCACGCGCCGAGCCCGCCGCCGTCCAGCCATGCCCGAGCCGGGCACGGCCTGGACGGCGGGTTCAGGCTCTGCGGTCCCCGGTGCGTCCCGGTCTACCGTTCGTAGTCGTCGACGTCGTCGAACTCCTCGGCATCATCGATGTCGATGATGCTGTGCTCGTCGACACCGCGGTCGTCCTCGTCCTCGTCGTCCTGGTCGACGACGCGGTCGTCAGCGTCGATCGACCAGTCGAGATCATCGTCCGGGTCGTCTTCCGGGACCAGGCCCTCCTCGAGGGTGAGCTCGACGTCGTCGATGTCGCGGTCTTCGTCGAGACCGTCGCTGCCGGAGTCCGTTCGCCGTGGCCAGAGCCCGTCCGGGTCAATTCTCATTGTGGCTGCCTCCTCGTCGGAAGAGGGACGTCCCCCGCTGGGTGCCCCCGCGCGAGCAACGGTACGCTCCCGCCCCGCCACCGACAAGGGCCGGGTCGTCCCTGTGCACAACCGGTGGAAATCGGTGCGGAACCGTCCGGAACCCTCGGGAACCCTCCTGCGGCTCAGCTCTGGCCGGAGCGAAGCCCGGCTGTGGCGACGAGCGAACCGTCCCGCAGGACCGCGAGGACCTCGATCGGGAAGGTCTCGATGCTGCGGCCCAGTGCCGCCTCGCCGCCCGCGATGATCGTGGTGGCGAGCACGTCGACGGTCACGATGTCGAGACCGATCACGCTGACTTGCCGGTACGGCGAGGGTCCGCCGCCCGCGCTGGTCCAGATGTGCTCGCCGCGCTCGGCACTTCCCGAGGTCGCGACGGCCCGCACCGGGGCGACGAGCGGCACGGAGGCCAGGAGTTCATGCCGGCTTGCCGGGTCGACGATTCCGGCGACCCAGTCCTGGCCCGGTGACTGGTCGCCGCTCACGAGCAGGTCGCCGCCCGCATTGACCGACCACTCCGAGAGTCCGAGACCCCGCAGGGCCTCCCCGCCTCCGCGATCGCGAGGCTCTTCACGACCCCGGAAAGGTCGAGCACGCCGTCGGCGCGGTGCGGCGTGAATACGCCGTCCGTGCGGTCGCGCCAGTCGAGCGCGATCGCGTAGCAGTCCCGTAGCTCGGCGCTCGCCTGGGTGAGACGGATGTCCCCCCGCGCGATCCTGCTGATCTCCGAGTCGGGCCGGTACAGGCTGAAACGCTCGTCCCAGCGGGTGAAGACCGTGCGGACGGCGGCGAGGGCCGCGTCCGGGGCGGCGGCCTCGGTGACGGCGCGGGTCCCGCCGTCACCGAGGCCGCCGTCACGCATGGCGCCGCCGCGTGCCGTGCTGCCGATGCGGAGGCTCACGACGGTGCCCATGGTCTCGAAGGTCTGCGCGTCCATGACGCCAACGCTAGCGGCGCCCCTGCCGGGTGCACGATCTAGAACCCGGCCGTGTCGAGCGCAGCCTGCAGCGAGGTGAGGTAGCCCCTCGTCGTGTACGTGGCTCCGCTGACGTTGCTGACCTTCGCGGACTGGGCGGAGAGCACCTCGGAGCGGAGGATCGGGGCGGCCTGCGCGCTGATCGCGACGGAGCGGCCGCCGTCGTTGGTCAGCTGCAGGGCTGTGACCTCGGTGATCGTGCCGTTGGCGATCGTGACGGAGACCTGGACGGGGCCGAACCGGGTCTGCACGGACGATCCCGTGAAGGTCCCCGTCGGTCGGGCCGCCGGGGCAGGCGCCGCAGGGGCAGGCGCGGCCGGAGCGGGCGCCGCCGCTGTCGGCACCGTGGTCGTTGAACCGGCAGACGTCGTCGCCGGACCGGACACTGCCGGTGCTGAGGCGGCCGGCGTCGGCGTTGCCGGGCCGGCGCTCGGAGCCGGGATCGTCGCGGGCGCGGCCTGCGGCGCCGAGAGCGCCTGCATCGAGGCGTTCGCCTGGGCGCCGACCTGCCACCCGACTGCGAGCACGGACAGGGACGCCAGGGTGGCCAGGCTGACTGCGCGGGCCCTCACCAGTCGAACCTTTCGAAGTGGATCTGCCGGGTCGGCAAGCCTGCCGACCGGGCGTCCCGCACGACCTCGTCCGTCCACTTGCGTGGCCCGCAGATGTAGACATCGGCCTCGCGGAGCTTGGGCACGAGGGTTGCGAGGGTGATCCGGGCCTGGACCGCGTCGCCGGGGAGCCAGCTGCTGGTTCCCGGGGCGCGCTTGCCGGCGATGATGCGCAGTTCGGCGCCACGGGCGCGGCAGAGGGCGGCGAGTTCATCGACGAGGTAGGTGTCGTCGACGGTGCTCGACCGGAGGAGCACGGTCGCCTGCCCGGGTGCGAACGTGGCGGTCTCGAGAAGCGAGCGGATCGGGGCGACTCCGATGCCCGCGGCGATCAGGACGATCCGCGGCGAGGTGCGGGCGAAGTCGGTGAAGAGCCCGTACGGGCCTTCGAAGCTCACCCGGGTGCCGACGGGCACGCGCGGGAGCGTGGAAGACGCGTCGCCGAGCCCGCGGACGGTGATGCGGAGGGACGAGCCGGTGGGCGCGGCAGAGAGCGAGAACGGGTGCGCCTGCCACCACAACCCGGGGGTCCAGAACCGCCAGATGAAGAACTGGCCGGACTTCGCCCTGAGGCTGCGCAGCTGCCGGCCGGACAGGCGGATCGAGACGACCCCACGGGCCTCCTGGTCGACTCCGACCACGGTGAGGCGGGCCCTCAGCGATCGCACGATCGGCACGATGAAGCGGAAGAGGATGATGGACCCGGCAACGCCCGCATACAGGGCGAGCCAGTAGTAGCGCTGCAGCGATCCCTCGCGGAACAGGGTGCCGACGCTGAGCTGGTGCGGAATCGCGACGAGCACGGCGACGTAGGACAGCAGGTGCACGAGGTGCCACACCTCGTAGCGGAACTTGTGCCGCACGATGACGAGCGAGGTGACCACGACGGCGATGAGCAGGCCCAGCCCGAGGAAGGCCAGCGGCATGTCCGGGAGCGACGAGAACATGATCCAGACCTCGTCGAAGAACCCGGCGGGCTGCACGAGCGCATACCCGATGGTGAGCAGCACGGCGTGGGCGAGGATCAGGTAGAGCGCCGGCTTGCCGAGCGACTGGTGCAGCGCCATCGCGCTGTCGTGGCCGAACGCCCTGTCAATCGCGGGCAGCCGCGCGGCGAGCAGCATCATCACGAGGAGGAGGTCGGTGCCGACCAGCCCGGTGACGATTCCGAGTGCCGTGATGGCGTCGGCGGGTGTGCTGATCCTGGCCGCTCCCCCGTCGGCGAGGAAGACCGCGACGACGAGCGCCACCGAGACCACCGCGAGGATTTGCAGGCTGTCGGCCAGTCGCATCCGCCGCGGGTAATTCGGGTGGATGCGCGGCCTGGCTTGGTGCGGGCGTGCGCGCGTGTCGAGGCTCATAAGGTGAGCATCCCCGGCGAATCCAATGAATCTCTATCGAGGACCTGAGAGGAACCTGTGCGTCGCCAATGTGCGCTGCACGAGTTCACAGGTTCCCCTCTGCCCGGCGAAACGGATGCCCTCGGCTAGAACCCGGCAGCGTCGAGCGCCGCCTGCAACGAGGTGAGGTACCCCTGGGTCGTGTAGGTCGCGCCGCTCACATTCGCCACCGCGGCGGACTGTGCCTTCAACACTTCGGCCTTGAGCACGGGGGCGGCCCGGTTGCTGATCTGGACCGACTTGGAATCCTTGTCGGTCAGCTGGAGCGCAGTGACGTCGGTGATCGTGCCGGCCGCGATCGTGGCGGAGACCTGCATGTTCCCGAACCGAGTGGCGACGACGGAACCGGTGAAGGTTCCGGTGACGCCGGCCGCCGGGGCGGCCGCGGCCGGGGTAGCCGTCGCGGTCGCGGTCGGAGTCGCGGTGGCGACCGCCGGCGCCGTGTCCGTGGCTGTGGGGGTCGAAACGGCCGGGGCGGATGCGGCGGCAGACACCGTCGCATCCGTCGCGGATCCGCCCAGGGTGTTCTGCAGGGAGGCGACGGCCGGTGTTCCGACCAGCCACCCGATTGCCAGTACGGACAGGGACGCTGTTGCGGCCGCAGCCGCTGCTCGTTTTCTCACCAGTCAAACCTTTCGAAGTGGATCTGTTGCGTGGGTAGACCGGCCGAGCGGGCATCCCGCACGACCTCGTCGGTCCACCGCCGTGGACCGCAAATGTAGACGTCCGATTCGCTGAGATTCGGGACGAGGGTTCTGAGGGAGATCCGCGCGTTGACGGCGTCACCGGGCAGCCAGCTGTGGGCTCCGGGCGCACGCTTGCCCGCGATGATCCGGAACTCGGCTCCCCGCACGCGGCAGAGCTCGGCGATCTCGTCGACGAGGTAGCTGTCCGCGACGGAGTGCGAGCGCAACAGCACGGTCGCCTGGCCCGGCGCGAATGTCGCCGTTTCCAGGAGCGCCCGGATCGGGGCGACGCCGATGCCTGCGGCGACGAGCACGATCCGCGGGCTCGTCCTGGCCCGGTCGGTGAACAACCCGTACGGGCCTTCGAAGCTCACCCGGGTCCCGACCGGCACCGAGGCGAGGTCGGTCGAACCGTCGCCGAGGGCGCGCACCGTGACCCGGAGGGAGTTGTGGGCCGGCGCGGCGGAGAGCGAGAACGGGTGCACCTGCCACCACTGCCCGGGCGTCCAGAACCGCCAGATGAAGAACTGGCCTGCTGTCGCCTGCAGGTGGTGAAGCCGGCGGCCGGAGAGACGGATCGACACGACACCGGGCGCCTCTCGATCAACGCCGGCCACGACGAGCCGGGAGCGCAGCGACCGCACGATCGGGAGCACCACCCGGTAGACCACGATAGATCCGGCCACGGCGACGTAGAGGGCGAGCCAGTAGTACCACTGCGGCGAGCCGGCGACGAGGACCGTACCGGCGGTCAGCATGTGCGGCAGTGCGGCGAGCACGGCGACGTACGAGAGCAGGTGCACGATGTGCCAGACCTCGTATGGCAGCTTGTGGCGCACGATGACGAGCGACGTGACGACCACGAACACGAGCAGCCCGAGCGCGATGAAGGCCAGGAGCATGTCCGGCATCTGGGTGAGCATGTTCCACGTTTCGGCGAACACGTTGACCTCGCTGGAGAGGGCGTACCCGATGATGAGGAAGACCGCGTGGGCGAGGATCAGGTAGAGGGCCGGCTTGCCGAGGGACTGGTGCAGCGCCATGGCGCTGTCGTGGCCGAAGGCGCGGTCGATCGCGGGCAGCCGGGCGGCGAGCAGTGTCATCACGAGCAGCAGGTCGGTGCCGACGAGGCCGGTGACGATGCCGATCGAGGTGAGGGCGTCCGCGGGGGTGCCGAAGCGGGCGGCCCCACCGGAGCCGAGGAAGAGGGCGACGGCGAGCGCGACCGAGACGATGCAGAGCACCTGCAGGGTGTCGGCGAGGCGCATCCGTCTCGGGTAGTTCGGGTTGACGCGTGGGGCGGGCTGACGGCGGGTGTGCGTCGTCTCGGGGAGACGCTGCTGGAGGCGCAGGGGTCTGGTGTCGAGGCTCATGTTCCGAGCATCGGGCCGCTTCCGATGGGGAGCCTTTCGGAAGCCTATGTGCCGGCTATGAAATCCGCCTCACCTGCCGCCTATGCTGCTGCGCCGGTCCGCTTTCCGGAGCCGAACCGGAAGAGCAGCACGAGCAGGATCGCGACCGCCGCCCCGAGTGCGGTCTCGACGATGCGGTCGACGAGCAGGGCGGGCACCGGAACGGGACTACTGAGGTGCACGACGGAGAGGGCGAGCGGGGTGATGAAGAGCAGCGCGGCGCCGTAGTGCTTGCCGACCAGGATCTCGGCGCCGAACTGGCTGACCGCGATCACGACCACGAGCCACGCGACGGATGGCCCAGGCAACAGCACGAGGCCAGTCACGACCACGCCCAGTGCGGTCCCGACCACGCGGTGCACGGCCCGGGAGATCGAGTGGGCCGCCCGGGGCGGCGGCAGCACGGCGACGACGGCGACAACGGCCCAGTAGGGGTGCCCGATTCCGGCGGCGATCGCCAGACCGCCGGCGATGAGCACGCCCACGACGTTCTGCAGGATCGCCAGCCAGACCTGCGGATCGGTGACGGCCCGCGGCCAGAGGCGCGGCCGCCGCGGCAGACCTTTGAACAGCACGGCAGACCGGTCCCCCGAGAGCCGCCGGAGCGTCCAGCCGGACATCGTCAGCAACCAGGCGAAGACCGCACCGCACACCGCCACGAGCAGCCGCGGTCCGAATTCCGCCGCGGGCGTCGGCACCTGGGCGCAGACCGCGAACGCGAACACGAAGAACAGCGGGGTGCCGGGCACGAGCCCGGCGGTCGCGGCGATCAGGATGCCGGCGGCCACGACGAACAGCAGGCCGGCGGTCAGGAGGGGAAGGCTCGCACCGGCGATGGCCACGATGAGCGCGAGGGTGATGCTCACGAGCAGGAATCCCCCGCCGATGCTGATGGTGCGGGCACGGAGCCGGTAGGGCTCGTTGCGGCCGTAGAGCGCCGTCATCGCACCGAAGGACGCGTAGGCGGTCCAGTCGAGGCGCCCCCAGACCACGAGGAGCACCAGTGGGAGTGCCATCGCGAGGCTCGCTCGCACGGCCACTTCGATGTCGAGCGCGCGCAGCGAACGCACCCGTTCGAGGAGTCCCTCCGACACTAGATCTTCTCGATCGGCGCGATCTTGATCAGGAGCTTCTTTGCGCCCGCCGTATCGAACTGGACGTGTGCGACCCGCTTGGTGCCCTCGCCGGTGACCTGGTTGACGCGCCCGTCGCCGAAGCTCGAGTGCCGGATCCGGTCGCCGGCCGCGAGCTCGAGGTCGCCGTTGTCGCGGACCTGGGTGACGGCGTTCGCCCACTCGGTCTTCGGTTTCGGGGCGGGCGGCAGCTCGCTGAAACCGCTGCGGGTGGAGTTGAAGCCGCCGCCGAAGCCGTCCCTGCGATTGAGCGCACGCGACTGGGTGCCGTTCCGGGAGTTGGCCATGCCGGGCGACTGCTTCCAGTCGATCAGCGCGGCCGGGATCTCCTGGAGGTAACGGCTCGGCATGGCCACGTTGATCTCGCCGAACTGGGCGCGGGTCATCGCGAGCGAGAGGTAGAGGCGCTGCCGGGCCCGGGTGATGCCCACGTAGAACAGGCGGCGTTCCTCGGCGGGGCCGCCCGGCTCGTTCGCCGACATCTGGTGGGGCAGCAGCCCCTCCTCGACCCCGGTCAGGAACACGGCTTCGTACTCGAGGCCCTTCGCGGTGTGCAGGGTCATCAGGGAGACGGTGCCCGAGGCGTCGTCGAGGTCGTCCGCTGCCGCGACGAGCGAGACCTGGGTGAGGAAGTCGACGAGGCCGGCGTCGGGGTTCTCCCGGTTGAAGTCCTTCGTCTGGGCGACGAGTTCCTCGATGTTCTCCGCCCGCGCTTCGTCCTGGGGGTCGCGGCTGTTGCGCAGCACCGTGAGCAGCCCGCTGCCCTCGAGCACGAAGGTCAGCAGCTCGGAGACGTTCACCGGCCCGCCGGGATACGCCGGGTCGATCTTGAGGGCGGCCTCGTCGAGCACGCCGGCCAGCTGCAGGATCGCGCCGGTGACCTTCTGGCCGAGTCCGAGGGACGCGGAATCGCGCATCGCCTCGCGGAAGCTGATCTGGTTGGCCTCGGCGAAGCTGCCGAGCCCGGTCTCCGTTGCGGGGCCGATGCCGCGCTTGGGGGTGTTCAGGATGCGCCGCAGGGCGAGCTCGTCGTCGGGGTTGGCGACCGCGATCAGGTAGGCGAGCGCGTCCTTGATCTCGGCACGCTCGTAGAATTTGGTGCCGCCGACGACCCGGTACGGCACGGCGGCGCGGACGAAGATCTCCTCGAGCGCCCTGGTCTGGGCGTTGGTGCGGTAGAACACGGCCATGTCCCGGTACGCCATGCCGGCCCCGTGCAGCGTCTCGATCTCGTCCGCGACGAACTGGGCCTCGTCGTGACCGTTGTACGCGGTGTAGCCGACGATCTTCTCGCCGTCGCCGCCCGCGCTCCACAGCTTCTTGTCTTTGCGGTCGAAGTTGTGGCCGATCACGGCGTTCGCCGCCGAGAGGATGTTCTGGGTCGAGCGGTAGTTCTGCTCGAGCAGGATGACCTTCGTGCCGGGGAAGTCCCGTTCGAATTCGCTGATGTTGCGGGTGTCGGCGCCGCGGAAGGCGTAGATGGACTGGTCGGAGTCGCCGACGACGGTGAGGGAGGCACCGGGGATGCCGCCAGTCGGCTCGCGCAGGTTGCGCACGTGCACGCCGGTCGCCTCGAGTTCGTCGGCGAGCTCTGCGGTGACGGGTAGCGTGAGTTCGCGTACGAGCGAGTACTGGGCGTGGTTGGTGTCCTGGTATTCGTCGACGAGGATATGCCGGAAGCGCCGCCGGTAGGTTGCGGCGACGCGGGGGAAGGCGCGGAACAGGTAGACCGTCTCGCCGATCAGGTCGTCGAAGTCGAGGGCGTTCGCCGCACGCAGGCGCTGCGTGTACTGGCGGAAGATCTCGATGAACATGACCTCCTGCGGGTCACTGAGGTTGGCGTTGCGGGCGTAGGAATCGACGTCGGCGAGCTCGTTCTTGAGCTTGGAGATCTTCGCGGCGGCGTTGCCGGGCGTGAATCCGTACGTGTCGGCGTCGAGCGACTTGATGATGCGCTTGAGGGTGACCTTGGTGTCCGCGGAGTCGTAGATGCTGAAGCTCGAGGAGAGGCCGGCGCTCTCTGCCTCGCGACGCAGGATGCGGACGCAGGAGGAGTGGAAGGTCGAGATCCACATGCCCTCTGAACCCTCGCCGAGGAGGACCTTGACCCGCTCGCGCATCTCGGCGGCGGCCTTGTTCGTGAAGGTGATCGCGAGGATCTGGCTCGGGTAGGCCTCCCGGGTCTCGAGCAGGCTCGCGATGCGGCGGGTCAGCACGCTCGTCTTGCCACTGCCCGCACCCGCGATGATGAGGAGGGACGGCCCGCGGTACTCGACGGCTTCGAGCTGCTGCGGGTTGAGCCCGTCGAGCAGGGGACTCTGCCGCTGGCCGGGCTCGCCATCGGGGCGGCCGGGGCCGTAGCCGTCCAGGATTATCGGCGTTGCCGAAGAAGTGCGTGCGGGGGTGTTGTCCGGGTCGAAGGGCGTCATCATCTCGCCTCCAAGTCCAAGCGGTGCCCCTGACACCGGCAGGGGCACCCGGCCGCCTGCCGGCGTTGCCGGCAGCACGTCGACCGGAGGCACGTCGACCGGCGGCCGCCCGGGTCAGCGGTCTTCGCGGGCCTCTGCGGCGAGTTCGTCACGGACCGCCACGGCGAGGTCGGGGTGGTCGGCGAAGACCCCGTCGATCCCGGTGCCCATGATGGTGCGGAACTCGGTCTGCCAGTCGCCGAAGTCGGCGCGGAACCGCCCGCGCTGGAAGGTCTTCGCAAGGAACACGTTCTCCGGGCGCAGGGTCCAGCAGTAGATCTCGAGGTTGGCGGCGTGGGCGGCGTCGACGAGATCGGAAGCTCCCGTGACGTGTCCGTCCGCCCCGATCTCGAGGACGAGCGACTTCGGCACGCTGACGCCGTCGACGAGACCGCTCAGCCCGTAGAGGCCCTGGTCGGTCAGGTAGTCCGCGTAGTCGGGGGCCGAGCGGCCGAGCAGGCGCACCTGGTCGGCCGGTTTCCCCGTCGCCTCGAGCAGGAAGATCCGCTTCCCATAGATGCCGCGTGCGTAGACCTGGTCGAGCAGGGTGCGTTCGAAACTCTCGATCGTGAGCCGTCCGTCGCCGGCGTTCCAGCCGGCGGTGTTCACCTCGGCGGCGAAGAGTTCGTCGACAGGGAGGCCGATCGACTCGAAATAGCTCGCGTGCTTGATCTCGGCGACGACGCCGACCGGGCGCCTCGCCCGGCTGGATACCCGGTCCATGAGCTTGAACACGTCGCGCAACCGCAGCAGCGGGAATCGGCCGTCGAAGGACGCGCTGGCCTTGCGGAGTGCCGGCAGCCGTTCGCGAGCTCGCAGGGTGCGCAGCTCGGCCCAAGTGAAGTCCTCGGTGAACCAGCCCGTCATGCGGATGCCGTCAATGACCTTCCGGGTGCGGCGAGCGGCGAATTCGGGATGGGCCGCAACATCCGTCGTCGCGGAGATCTCGTTCTCGTGACGCACGATGAGCACGCCGTCGCGGGTGACGACGACGTCGGGTTCGACCGCGTCCGCACCGAGGGCAACCGCGAGCTCATAGGCGCCGCGGGTGTGCTCCGGCCGGTAACCGCTCGCCCCGCGGTGACCGATCACGATCGGTTGCATTCCCTGACCATACGCGCTGCTGGCAGACTCGAAGCCATGACACTCTGGAGGGAACCCGACACCCGGCGCCACTCGCCGGCGGTGTATCGCGCCCGCCTCACGCTCGGAGTCTCTGCCATCGCCCTCGGCGTTGCCGCGACGAACCTCACGAGCACCTACAGTCTCTTCTTCCTCGCCATCGGGCCCGCCGTGCAGCTGCTCGGCTGGCTCGCGCTGCCCGGGGCCCTCTGGCGGCGACTGCTGGTGATCCTCCCCGCGGAAATCGCCGCGCTCACGCTCCTGGCCGGCCCCGATTTCACCGGCGCGTTCGCCGTACTCCTCGCGTGCTGGCTGTTCGTGCGGCACCGGCCGGGGATCAGCTACCTCGTGCTGCTCGCCCCCGTCGTCGTGAGCTTCGCCCTCAAGCTGTCGCTGCACAACTCGTCGCAGAACTGGGTCGGAGACGTGGCCGGGTCGGTGACCGTGATCGCCGCGGCGTGGGTCGCCCGCGCTCTCGCACGGCGACGCTGGGCGCGGCTCAATCCGCCGCCGGCCGGCGAAACGGCCGGAACAGGCGACACCGGGGACAACCCCTCAGGATCTACAAGGCAGACGCCCAGCAGGGCTGAATAGACTCTCAGAAACGCCCACCGGCGTAGTGCCGGATCCCCGGCGTTGACAATACCCGAGCTGATTGAGATCTTAGGAACATGGCATCCTCAAACCCCGCATTCTCGCGCAATCCCGCCTTTGCCGCACAAGGATCCGCGGCAGCGAACGGCCTGACCGAAGCTGACCTGCAGCGCATCTACGAAGCGCCGTCCGCAGGCTCGCAGGACACCGGCCGGATGACCTACGAAGACACCATCGTGAAGACCACGCTGAGCTTCGCCCTTCTGCTCGTCGCAGCAGCGGCCAGCTGGCTGCTCACTCCCACGATGCCGTTCCTGCCGTTCCTCGGCATGATCGCCGGCCTCGTGCTCGGCCTGGTCAACGCCTTCAAGAAGGAGCCGTCACCGGGCCTGATCCTCGCGTACGCCGCAGCGGAAGGCCTCTTCGTCGGCGGTATCTCGTACATCTTCGAGGCCATCTACCCTGGCGTCGTCGTACAGGCCGTGCTCGCGACCCTCGTGGTCGTCGGCGTGACCCTCGCGCTGTTCGCAAGCGGCAAGATCCGCGCCTCGAAGCGCGCGACCAAGGTCTTCCTGATCGCGATGGTCGGCTACTTCGTGTTCTCGATGCTCAACTTCGGCCTCGTCGCCTTCGGTGCCGTCGACAGCCCGTTCGGCCTCAGCAGCAACGTGAAGATCTTCGGCATCCCGCTCGGCGTCGCGATCGGAATCCTCGCGGTGCTCATGGCCGCGTACTCCCTCGTGCTCGACTTCGACTTCATACAGCGTGGCGTCAACAACCGGGTCGCCCGCAAGTACGGCTGGTCCGGCGCGTTCGGCATCATGGTGACTGTCGTCTGGCTCTACGTCGAGCTGCTCCGCCTCTTCGCGATCTCGCGAAACTAGCTCGCTCGCACCCTGGCGAGAGCAGGACCTCGCCGCACACACTGTGAAGTCGGAGATTTTCGTCAGGAAAATCTCCGACTTCACGTCGTTAAGGCAGGGGTCGCAGAGCCGGAGGCCGGCTCAGATCCAGCCCTTGTCTGTCGCAATGCGGATCGCCTCTGACCGGTTGCTCGCCCCGAGCTTGGCGGATGCCGCCGAGAGGTAGTTCCGGACGGCCCCAGGGCTCAGGTGCAGGGCGCGTGCGACCTCTGGGGCACTCCGTCCCCCGCCGCGAGGAAAAGGACCTCGGTCTCCCGCGCGGTGAGCGGTGATTCTCCGTGCATCATCGCGTTGATCGCGAGCTGCGGGTCGACCACGCGTTCGCCGGCCCGGATCTTCCGGATGACCGCGATCAGGCGCTCTGAGGCGAGGTCCGTGTGCTGGAAGCCGTCCACGCCGCCCTGGATGGCGCGGCGGACGTCACCGGGGCGCGGATGGCTCGCGAGCAGCAGCACCTTCACCCGCGGGTCGGCGGCCTGGATCAGCGGCAACAGCCCCAGGCCGTCGATCGTCGGCAGGTGGATGTCGAGGACGATGACATCGGGAGCGGTCCGGCGCACCGTCGAGAGGACCTCGGCGCCGTCGCCGATCGCGGCAACGACCTCGATGTCGGCTTCGAGCGAGAAGACGGCCTGGAGCGCCGTGCGCAGGAGGACGTGATCCTCGACGAGCAACACCCGGATCTGCGAGCCCTGCCCCTTCACCGGTGCGGGAAGTGCGGGCTGGGTGGTGTCGAAGCTCATCCCTGCCCCCTCCCGACGTCGGACGACTGCCCGCGATCACGGCAGTTGTGAAGTGGAAGGTCGCGTATGGACTCTAGCAAACACCGACAGCGAAAAACCCCCGAACGGGGTGGAGATCTGCCCAGAAGTCCCGACCAACGCCCGGGCGGTCAGTGCCGGGAGGACGAAGCCTCGACGCGCCACTGCCCGTCCGGCCCGCCGGGCCGCGCGGTCGCCCGGCTCATCGAGAAGGTGCGGGTGCGGAACCGCCAGGCCAACCGGACCATCGCGACGCCCGCCTGCCGGTAGTGATCCGCGAGCGCACGGGTGAACACGGCGCGTCCCGGCACATCGACCCAGCCGTCCGCGCCGGTGTACACGGCTTCGACGCGCGGCCGGGCCGCGGCGTTCCGGAACAGGACGATGGCCTCCGCGGCGATCTCATCGCCGTCGGAGTGGATGCGGTGCCGCGGTGCGGATTCCTCGGCAGGGACGCTCCGGGGCGCAGCGCCCGGCGAGCGCGGCTCATCATCGAACCCGCGTGTTTCCGGAACCGTGGAATCCATGGGCGTCACCTTCGTCCGGGGACGACGCCCCGACCGTAATGCCCGGCCGGCTGCCGCCGCGAGGAGGCCTCCGCGGGAGACGACGGAGAGCCGAAGCGGCTCCCGTCGACGCTTCCCACTCATCCTCACGCGGATGCCACGACGTCGGAAGTCCCTCCTGTCACCGCTGCCCCATGACAGCTGTCACGTTCCGGTGATCGCCACCCGGAGCGCACCGGAAACGCACCGCCTTCGCCCGGTTACGAAAGAAGCACCCTCGTCTCGACGACGAGGGTGCTTCTTTCGTGCTGCAGCGGGAGTCGCTCAGCGGGGAGCGCTCACTCCCACTCGATGGTTCCCGGCGGCTTCGACGTGACGTCGAGAACGACGCGGTTGACGCCATCCACTTCGTTCGTGATGCGGTTGGAGATGCGGGCGAGCAGGTCGTACGGCAGGCGGGTCCAGTCGGCCGTCATCGCGTCCTCAGAGGAGACCGGGCGCAGCACGATCGGGTGACCGTACGTACGGCCGTCGCCCTGGACGCCGACGGAACGGACATCCGCGAGCAGCACGACCGGGCACTGCCAGATGACCCCGTCGAGGCCGGCGGCGGTCAGCTCGGCGCGCACGATCGCATCCGCGTGCCGCAGCAGTTCGAGCCGTTCGAAAGTGATCGAACCGACGATGCGGATGCCCAGGCCTGGACCGGGGAACGGCTGGCGCTGCACGATCTCCGGCGGCAGACCCAGTTCGGCGCCGATCGCACGCACCTCGTCCTTGAACAGGGTGCGGAGCGGTTCGACGAGCTCGAACTTCAGGTCTTCCGGCAGGCCGCCGACGTTGTGGTGGCTCTTGATGTTCGCGGTGCCGCTGCCGCCGCCGGACTCGACGACGTCGGGGTACAGGGTGCCCTGGACGAGGAAGCGGATCGGGTCGCCGTCCTTCTCCGCGGCCTCCCTGATGAGTTCGGCCTGGGCCTGCTCGAAGGTGCGGATGAATTCGCGGCCGATGATCTTGCGCTTGGTCTCCGGGTCGCTGACACCCTCGAGCGCGGCGAGGAACTGCTCGCGTACGTCCACGGTGACGAGGCGCACGCCGGTGGCCTTGACGTAGTCTTCCTCGACCTGGCGGCGTTCGTCCTGGCGGAGCAGGCCGTGGTCGACGAAGACGCAGACGAGCTGGTCGCCGATGGCCTTGTGCACGAGCGCCGCGGCCACGGCGGAGTCGACGCCGCCGGAGAGCCCGCAGATGACCTTGCCGGTGCCGACCTGGGCGCGGATCTTCGCGACCTGTTCGGCGATGACGTTGCCGCTGTTCCAGTCGGCGGGAATCCCGGCGGCGCGGTGCAGGAAGTTCTCGAGCACGTCCTGGCCGAATTCGGTGTGCTTGACCTCGGGGTGCCACTGCACGCCGTAGAGGCGGCGCTCGTCGTTCGCGAACGCGGCGACCGGGGTCGAGCCGGTCGAGGCGAGCACCGCGAAGCCGGCAGGGGCGCGGGAGACGGAGTCACCGTGGCTCATCCACACGGTCTGCTCGTTCGGCTGCCCGGCGAGGAGGACGTTGTCGCCGCTCGCGACCGTCACGGGGGTCGACCCGTATTCGCTGAGCCCGGTGTGGGCGACCTCGCCGCCGAGGGCGGTCGCCATCACCTGGAAGCCGTAGCAGATGCCGAGCACGGGAATACCGAGGTCGAAGATCGCGGGGTCGAAGGTCGGGGCGCCCTCGGCGTAGACACTCGAGGGTCCTCCGCTCAGCACGATCCCGACCGGGTTCTTCGCGGCGACCTCCGCAGCGGTGATCGAGTGTGCGACGATCTCCGAGTAGACGGATGCCTCGCGCACGCGGCGCGCGATCAGCTGGGCGTACTGGGCGCCGAAGTCCACCACGAGCACGGGTCGGTCGATGCCGGACGCCTCCGTCGGAGTCACGACCACGGTCGGGTCGGCAACTGCAGTCATGAACGGGCCTCCGCACCCTCGGCGTCGGAAAGTGCCCTGGCGGAAAGCCAGGCGCGGACCTCGCGGGCGACGCGGCCCTCGAGGAAGAAGGACAGGGTGGGGATCACGCCGCCGAGGGCGATCAGCAGGAACCGGCTGAACGGCCAGCGCATCAGGCTCCAGAGCCGGAAGTCCGCGAACAGGTACAACACGTAGAACCAGCCGTGCATGATCAGGATCGCGGTGCTCAGATTGAACGCGGTGACGGTGTCGCGCGGGACGAGCAGCCCGTACGGGCCGCCGAGCTCGAGCTCGTACTGGAAGCCGAACTTGAGGATGACCTCGGCGCAGAGCAGCAGCAGGAAGACGCCGGTGATGATCGAGGACGTCTGGTAGAGCTTCAACGCCCCCGGGATGCTGGGGATATCAGCGCGTTTGGGTTCGAGTGGCATGCGCCAATTCTAACCGGCGGATATCGCCGCTTCCTCGCGGAGCTCCTCCTCGCGCTCCCAGGCGTCCCGGACGAGGCGGTACCAGAGGAACACGGCGAAGCCGGCGAAGACGACCCACTCGATGGCGTAGAAGATGTTCAGCCAGTTGAGGGAGGCATCCGTGAGGGGTGCCGGCGAATCGATTCCCGTGAGACCGGATGCCGCGGTCCCGTCGACGATGTAGCCCGGGTAGACCGCTGTGCCGTCGAAGCCGGCCCAGAGGTTGATCAGGGCCGCGGTGGACACGGTCGTCATGCTGTGCGGGTCACGGTCGTCTGCGGGAACGACGGGGGCTTCGGTCGGGAGGAACCGGCCGGCCAGGGTGACGACCTGGTTGGCCGGGGCCGACGCGAGGCCTTCCATCGTCGACCGGGCTGTCGCCTCGTCCGGAGCCCAGCCGCGGGCGACGGCGATGCTCGCGCCCGCGCTGCTTCCGCTGCCGGCCGCACCGACGATGAAGTGGCTCACGACCCAGTAGCCGGAGGCGCCGTCGTTGGACCGGTCGCTGATCAGCTGCTCGTCGCCGGGTACGTAACTGCCGTCGACGGTGACGAGCTGGCCGGTCGCCGCGTCACGCGGGGCGCCTCCGGGAGTCACGACGTCGGCGAGGGGTTTCACGGTCTCGGTGGTCTTCTCGACGACCACACCGGATGCGACGGCGCGTTCGAGCTGCCAGCGCCCGAGCGCCGCGAAGCCGGCCGCGACGGCGAGGGCGAGCAGGAGCGCGAGAATCCAGCGGGGGCGGAGCATCATGCGGATCATTGGTAGTCACCTGTCCCGGCGTCGGGTGCCGGCTTGTCCCTCTGGGCGCGAGTGCGCGAAAGTCGTTTGGCGTAGTCGGCCATCGGGTCGGCGTCTGCGTCGGCCTCTGCGGCCTGGCCGGAATCGACGCCGGAATCCCGGTCCGATTCCGGGGCGGCGGCGGGGTGCGAGTCGGCAGGAACATGCACGTCGGCAGGTGCGTGCGCCTGCGTCTCGTCATCGGCATCTGGGTCTGGGTCTGGGTTCACGCGTGCGCTCGGGCGCGGGGCCGTGTTCGGTCGGACTGAGGCAGGCAGCGGTGTCGGCCCGTCGAGTTCGTCGATGCCGTCATCCACCACGTGCTTGACGTATTCGCCGCGTTCGGCCTGTTCCGCCCGTTCGTCGTGGTCGGCGCGGCGGTCGTGGTCCGTGCGCTTCCGCGGCTCCGGCCGTGATGAAGGCAGCGGCTGGTCGCCGAGGTGGGCGGCGGCGCGCTGCGCGTCCTGGTCGCTCAGCGCGCCCGCTGTCGCCGCGTCGACGAGCCGGAACTCCTCGGCGTGCATCGGGTCGCGGTCGGGCCGGACGCCCGCGCGCTTCCGGCGGCGTCCGGGCAGCAGGGCGCCGAGCCTCTCGGAATTGGCGGCGAAGAGCGGACCGAGGATGGCCATGGTGAGCACGTAGAGTCCCGCGAACGGCTGGAGTAGCCCGTTCAGGCCCGCTCCGACAGAGAGGGTCGCGAGGATGAGCGTGAACTCTCCGCGGTTCACCAGGATCGCGGCGGCGTTGAGCCCCTCGGAGATTCCCATCGAGTGCAACCGGGCCAGCAGCATCCCCGAGATCAGGTTGAGCACGAAGGTCATCACGACCGCCGCGAGCACCACGAGGATGACCGAACCGAACTCATTGATGTGCAGCGCGAGGCCGAAGTTGAGGAAGAAGAACGCGGCGAAGATGTCCCGCAACGGGACGGCGACACGTTCGAGCCGGGTGCGGTAGGTGCTCGCGCCGAGGACGACACCGATCAGGAACGCGCCGATCGCATCCGTCACCCCGATGATCTCGCCGATGCCGGCGAAGAGCACGGCCAGCCCGAAGAACAGGATCGTGAAGAGTTCGTCGTCCTTGGTGCGGACCAGGCGGGACACGACCCGTCCGCCCCACCGGGCGAGCGAGAACATCACGACGAGGAAGAGGAACGCGATGCTCAGTTGCAGCACGATCGGCCAGCATTCTCGGTCTTGCCGCTCAGCACGACCGAGACGATCGACAGGTACACCGCGATGAAGATGTCGCCGACCACGGTCACGCCGAGGATCATCGGCGTCTCCTTGTTGGCGAGCCGGCGCAGCTCGATCAGGAGCTTGGTGATGATCGCGCTCGAGGAGGTGCCGGTCATGCCGGCGATGACGAGGGCCTCCCGGGTGCCCCAGCCGACCATCATCCCGAAGGCGAACCCGATGCCCATGTTGATCACGACGTAGGAGCCGCCGGAGAGCAGCAGTTTCCCGGCGTCGTTGAAGAACTCCTCCTGGTCGAACTCGAGGCCGAGGCTGAACAGGAGCAGGATGAGCCCGAAGACGGCGATGAGCTCGATGTCTGCGGAGTGGAAGTCGAGCGGGAACCAGTGGGTGTACGGGCTCGCGAGCAGGCCGACGATCATGTAGATCGGGATGGACGGCAGGCCGATCAGTTTTGCGGCGCGCCCGAGCACATAAGCCACGACCAGCAGGATGCCGAGTGTGATCAGGTCCGTGCCAAGGTTCATTGGTTAGCCCCCGGGGGCGCGTCGACGGTCTTGGCCTTGAGTTCACCGGTGCGGAAGAACGTGAAGGCCTTGGCGACCTTCTCCGGGGATCCTGCGACGACGAGGGTGTCGCCGGGGAAGACCCGGAAGTCCTGGGCCGGTGCCGGGTTGGCGGACTCGCCGCGCACGACGGCGACGACCGTGAGGCCGGCGATGCCGCGGTCGGCGGGGTTGCCGAGGGTCTGGCCGGCGATGTGATCCTCGTAGTCGACCGTGAACCAGTCGATGCTGAGACCGGGGATCTGGTCGAGCGCGGTGAGCGACTCGGTGATCTGGGTGCCGCCGAGGAGTTCGGCGAGGGTGTGCGCCTCGTCTTCGTTGAGGCGGAGGGAGACCTTGCTCGCGTCTGGACCGCCCTCGTCGTCCGCGAAGGTGATGAGGTCTGCTGTGCCCGGAGCGGTGGGCGATGACGCCGACCTTGCCGCCGTCATCGGTGATGAAGGTGTGCAGCACACCCACTCCGGGAAGCTTGACCCGCCGAACGTCAACCATGGTTACGACTCCTGAAGATTATGGGCAAGTGGGCCCTAGTCTATCGAAGCCGCCCGTCACCCGGCCGGGCACAGGCGGATGCCGGGCGCACGACGTGCGCCCGGCATCCGCCCGGTGGTGGTGTCGCCTGTGTCAGTGCGTGACGGAGTCGCCCATCGCCGACCGCTCGGTCAGGACGATATCGGGAGCCTCGAGGCGCACCCGGTCGGCGGACTCGTCGTCGGGTTCGAGCTGGGAGGCACGTTCCGCGGCGACGCGCTTGAGGTAGACCGCGACCTCGCGTTCCTCGCGTTCGGCGTCCCAGCCGAGCACGCCGGCCATCAGCCTGGCCGCGACCGGCGCCGCGGAGACCCCGCGATCCCAGGCCTCGATCGAGATGCGGGTGCGCCGGGCCAGGACGTCCTCGAGGTGGAGGGCGCCCAGGTGGCCGGCCGCGTACACGACCTCGGCCTGGATGTAGTCGTCGGCTCCCGGGAGCGGCTCGATCAGCTCAGGGCTCTCCCGGATGAGGTCGAGCAGCTCGTCGGTGAGGGTACCGTACCGGTTGAGCAGGTGCTCGACCCGCACGGTGTGCAGCCCGAATGCCGTCGCGATGCGGGTGCGCTTGTTCCACGCGGCCTTGTACCCCTCCGCACCGAGCAGCGGGATCTCGTGCGTCGTTGACGGGGCGATCTTCCCGTCGAGGGCGTCAACGGCCGCGTCGATGGCGTCCTTCGCCATGATCCGGTATGTGGTCCACTTGCCGCCGGCGATCACGACGAGACCGGGAACGGAGTGCCCGACCAGGTGTTCGCGGGACAGTTTCGAGGTCTGCTCCGACTCCCCGGCGAGCAGCGGCCGGAGACCTGCGTAGACGCCCTCGACGTCCTCGCGGGTCAGCGGCACCCGCAGCACCGAATTGACGTGCTCGAGCAGGTAGTCGATGTCGGCGGCCGTCGCCGCGGGGTGCGCCTTGTCGAGGTGCCAGTCGGTGTCGGTGGTGCCGATGAGCCAGTGCCTGCCCCACGGGATCACGAAGAGCACGCTCTTCTCCGTGCGCAGCAGCAGCCCCATCGCCGACTGGAACCGGTCACGCGGCACGACGAGGTGGATGCCCTTGCTCGCGCGCACCTTGAAGGTGCCGCGTTCGCCGACCATCCGCTGGGTGTCGTCGGTCCAGACGCCTGTCGCGTTGACGACCTGCTTCGCGCGCACCTCGAAGCGTTCGCCGGTCTCGAGGTCGTGCGCGCGCACGCCCACGACCCGCTCGCCGACCTTGATGAAGCCCTCGACCCGCACCCGGCTCGCCGCGTGGGCGCCGTAGAACGAGGCGGTGCGCACGAGCGACGCCGTGTACAGGGCGTCATCGACCTGCGCGTCGTAGTAGGTGATACCGCCGACCGTCGCGTCGGCGTCGAGGCTCGGGATCATGCCCATCACCTGGCGCTTGGACAGGTGCCGGTGGTGAGGGACGCCGGGCGGCCGGCCACCGGTGTACGAGAAGATGTCGTAGAGCAGCATGCCCGCACCCACATAGAAGCGCTCGGTGACCCGCTTCTTCAACGGGTACAGGAAGCGCACGGGCTTGACCAGGTGCGGGGCGATCCGCTGCAGGAGCAGTCCGCGCTCCGTGAGCGCTTCCCGAACGAGGCGGAAATCGAGCTGCTCGAGATAGCGGATGCCGCCGTGCACGAGCTTGGACGACCGGCTCGACGTTCCGCTGGCCCAGTCTCGCGCCTCGAGAATGCCGACGCTCAGTCCGCGGGTGACGGCGTCGAGGGCGCTGCCCGCGCCGACGATCCCGCCGCCGACGACGAGGATGTCGACCTCCTTGGATTTCAGCCTCTCAATGGCCGCGGCGCGTTCCGCCGGTCCCAGCTTGTTCGACCGCGTGACCGAATTCCCTGTTGCCATGTGCGTACTCCCATCGAGGTGGTGGTGCGTACCTCGACGCTAGTTCGTTCGGTACGGCGCGACAACCACCTCGACGCGCTGGAATTCCTTGAGGGTCGAATAACCGGTGGTCGCCATCGACCGGCGCAGGGCGCCGACGAGGTTGGCGGTGCCGTCGGCGATCGGCGTCGGGCCGTACAGGATGGTCTCGAGCGGGGCGACGGTGCCGACCTCGACCCGCTTGCCGCGGGGCAGCTGCGGGTGGTGCACCTCGGCGCCCCAGTGGAATCCGCCGCCGGGGGCATCCGTCGCCCTGGCCAGGGTGGTGCCGAGCATGACGGCGTCCGCGCCGCAGGCGAGCGCCTTGACGATGTCACCGGAGGTGCTCAGGCCGCCGTCGGCGATGACGTGCACGTAGCGTCCGCCGGATTCGTCGAGGTAGTCGCGGCGAGCGCCGGCGACGTCGGCGACGGCCGTGGCCATCGGGGCGTGGATGCCGAGCGAGGCCCGGGTGGTCGACGCCGCGCCGCCGCCGAAGCCGACGAGCACGCCGGCAGCGCCGGTGCGCATCAGGTGCAGGGCCGCCGTGTATGTGGCCGCACCGCCGACGATGACGGGTACGTCGAGCTCGTAGATGAACTTCTTGAGGTTGAGCGGCTCCTGGTTGAGCGAGACGTGCTCGGCGGACACCGTGGTGCCGCGGATGACGAAGAGGTCGACGCCTGCGGCGACGACGGTTTCGTAGAGTTCCTGGGTGCGCTGCGGGGAGAGCGCTCCGGCGACGGTGACCCCGGCGGCGCGGATCTGGGCGAGCCGCTCGGTGACGAGGGCCGGCTTGATCGGTTCGGAGTACATCTCCTGCATGCGTGCGGTCGCCCGGTCGGCCGGAAGTTCGCGGATCTCGGCGAGGAGCGGTTCCGGGTCGTCGTAGCGGGTCCAGAGGCCCTCGAGGTCGAGCACGCCGATGCCGCCGAGCTGGCCCATCATGATCGCCGTCGTCGGGGAGACTACGGAGTCCATCGGGGCTGCGAGGAACGGGATCGCGAATTCATACGCGTCGATCGTCCAGCTGACATTCACGTCTTCGGGATCGCGGGTGCGCCGACTGGGCACAACCGCGATGTCGTCAAAGGCGTACGCGCGGCGAGCGCGCTTGGAGCGGCCGATCTCGATTTCCATACCCCCAGCTTAGGCGCAGCCCGTAACCGGAGGGTATGAACCGCTAGGCTGGCGCAAATCCCGCAGGTGAGGCCCGCAAACCTGCCCGATGCACCAGGAGCACCCGATGTCGTCCGAAAAGCCCACCGAGTCCGCGAAGCCTCGCCTCAACCTGATGTTCAGCAACCTGGAGCTCGTGATCGCGGTCCTCCTCGGCCTCGTCTCCATCGCAACGGCCTATGCCTCCTTCCAGGCGGCGCTCTACGACAGCCAGATGGCCGGGGCGTACACCAAGGGTTCGACGCAGTCCACCGAGGCGGAGTCGCTCTATCTCGAGGCCAACCAGCAATTCCTCGAGGACACCCAGGTCTGGAACCGCCTCGCCGAGCTCGACATCGAGAAGGACAGCACGGATGCGGCGATCGCCGCCGACGCGACGGGCAAGTACGACACCCTGACCTTCCAGGCCGTCTCGACGGACTTCGCCGCGGCCATCGCCCGGGCCGACGCCGAGAACACCGCCGACGCCACGGTGTACCACAGCCCGCTCGACGACGAGGAATACCAGAGCACCCTCTTCGGCGGCTACTCCGAGACGCAGGCGAAGTCGGTCGCGACGATCAGCCAGGGCGACGAGTACAACAGCCTCAGTGACCGGCTCACCCTCAACACCGTGCTGATGTCCATCTCGCTGTTCCTGCTCGGCATCGCCGCCCTCGTGCGCCAGTTCAAGGTGCAGCTCGTGCTGATGTCGACCGGCGTGGTGATCTTCCTCGCCGCTGCCGCGCTGACCGCGATGATCCCCTACGTCGGCCTGTAGCGGGGCAAGCTGTGCGAACGGCACAATCTGCAGGAGTGACACGCAGGACCGTCGCGGCGCTGGCCGCACTGGCCCTGGTCGTCAGTCTCGCCGCGTGCACGACGGGCAGCCCGGTCGAGCCGGACAGCGGCGACGGCCCGGCCGCCGGCAGCTGGACCGTTCTCACCTACTCGATCGCCGACACCGACCTCGAGCCGTTCATGATGGCCGACCTCGGCGAGATGGGCGAGGTCGGCTCGCACGACGGCCTCAATCTCGTCGCCCTCGTCGACCGTTCGGCGGACTACAGTGCAGAACCCGTGCTCGGCCAGCCCGACTGGGCCGGCGGGAAGCTCCTGCACGTCCTGCCCGGCGGCGCAGAGGTGATGGACGACCTCGGCCCCGTGGACACCGGCGACCCCGCCGTGCTCTCCGACTTCATCACCCGCGGCATCAGCGCGTACCCCGCGGAGCACTACGCCGTGATCATCTCCGATCACGGCGCATCCTGGCCGGGCGTCGGCGGTGACGAGTCCGCCGACGGAGATTCGCTGAGCCTCGCCGAACTGAACGACGCCATCGGCAGCGGCCTGAGCGCGGCCGGTGTGGCGAAGCTCGACCTGCTCGGCTTCGACGCCTGCCTGATGGCGACCTACGAGGTCGCAAGCACCCTGGCCCCGCGCGCGGATCGCCTGCTCGCCTCCCAGGAGCTCGAGCCGGGTCACGGCTGGAACTACACGGCCCTCGAGACGGCCGCCGCGGGCGCCACCGTCGACGAGCTCGGCTCCGCGCTGATCCAGGGGTTCTCCTCCCAGGCCGAAACCGAGGGCGACGCGGCCGAGATCACCCTGTCCCTGATCGACCTCGGCAAGCTGCCGGCGGTGGATGCCGCCCTCGCCTCGTTCAGCAGCAGCCTGGTCGGGCGCGGGGCCGGTCTCGCTCCCGTCGTGGGCCGAACCCTCGCGAGCACCCTCGGCTTCGGGCGCAGCCCCGATCCGGCCGAGGACTCGTTCATGACCGACCTCGGCCTCCTCGCCGGCGAGATCGGGCAGGGCGACACCGCGGAAGCCGACGCTGCCGATGCGCTCGTACGGGCGATCAGTTCGGCGGTGGTCGACAAGGTCGACGGCCAGTCCACCGCGGGCGCCACCGGTCTGTCGATCTACTTCCCGCCCCAGAAGGCCTATTTCGCAGAGGACTACCGTGCACTCGGCACTGCAGGTGGCTGGCTCGACTTCCTGACCTCTTATTACGCCGCCGGCGGTGCGATCCCCGGCGACCAGAAGACCCGGTTCACCGGGGGTGACGCCGAGGTCTCCTTCGGCGCGGACGGACTGAGCATCAGCGCCGCGCTCGACCCGGCCGGGCTCGGGAACGCGGCGAGCGCATCCGTCCGGTACGGCCTCATCGAGGCAGACGGCTCGGTCACCTACCTCGGCGAGCGGCCGGCGACGGTGGACGCGGGCGGGTCTGGCCTGGTGCATGGCGGGTACGACCTCACCCAGCTCACCCTGGCCGACGGCACCGACACGACGCCCGCGTACGCGCAGCTCGGAGACGACACGGGCACTGCCACGTCGGGGTCCGGCTCCGTCACGATCGACGTGCCGATGGCGTACTACTCTCCCGGTGACGTCGCGGGAGAGACCTACCAGGACGTGCTCCTGAGTCTCACCCTCGACGGCACGAGCGGAGACATCCTCAACGAGACCTACTTCGCCTACGACGACAAGCTCGGCAGCTACGGCGAGCTCACCGCGGACCCGGACGGCATCATCGTGCCCGAGCGGCTCAACGTGCAGGGCGACGGCACCGAGAGCTGGGTCGGCACGAGCGACTACGGCCTCTACGCCGACCTCCCTGCCCTGCACTACGCCTTCGCCAGGCTCCCCTCGGGCAGCCGGTTGCGGGTCGACCTGACCGTGACCGACTTCGGCGGCAACAGCGCCACCGCGAGCGGCACCGCGACCGTCCCCTGACCCGCGCGCCCCCGCTTTCGTGAGGTGTCGCAGATCGACGTTCGTGGCGCCCGCGAACCTCGATATGCGACACCTCAGCGAGGCAATCAACGGGTGCGCCGCCCGCACAGGAGGTGCAAGCTGCTGTCATGAACGTTGAAGCCGAACCGCTGTCCCTGTTGCGCGAACGCACGAGCCTCAAGTGGCGGGCTTTTCCCGACGACGTGCTGCCCCTTTTCGTCGCCGAACTCGATTACCCGCTCGCCGAGCCGATCAGGGACGCCCTGTTCGAGGCCGTGCGCCGGAGCGACACCGGCTACGCGGTATCCGCTGAGCCGCTCGCCCAGGCGTTCGCCGGCTTCGCCGCCCGCCGCTGGGGCTGGCCGGTCGACCCCGGGCAGGTGGTCGCGACGAACGAAGTGGGTTCGGCCGTCGTCGAGGTGCTGCGGATGATCCTCGAGCCGGGCGACGAGGTCGTGATCACTCCCCGGTCTACCCGCCGTTCTTCGACCTCGTGCCCGAGGCGGGCGGCCGGGTCGTCGACGTGCCGCTCCTGCACGGCCAGACCGGATGGACGCTCGACCTCGACGGCCTCGAAGCCGCGCTCCGCCGGGGCGCCCGCGCCGTACTGCTCTGCAATCCGCAGAACCCGCTCGGCCACCCGCACGGCATCGAGGACCTCACGGCCCTCGCCGAACTCGCCGACCGGTACGGGGCCTTCGTGGTCAGCGACGAGGTGAACGCACCGCTCGCCTACAGCGCCGAGAGTTTCACCCCGTACCTCACGGTGTCCCCTGCCGCGGCCCAGCACGGCGTCTGCGTCACGAGCGCGAGCACGGCCTGGAACCTCGCCGGGCTCACCTGCGCTCTCATCGTCACCGCCTCCGAACGGATGCGCCTGCTCACCTCCGCCCTGCCGCCCGGCATCCGCGAGCGCACCGGCCACCTCGGGCTGCTCGCGAGCACCACGGCGTTCCGTGACGGCGGCCCGTGGCTCGACGGCGCGCTCGCCGCGCTCCAGGCGAACCGGGGACTGCTGGCCGGGCTCCTCGACGCGCATCTCGGCGGGGTCGGCTACGAGCAGCCGCGCGCGGGCTATCTGGCCTGGCTGGACCTGCGCTCGCTCGGCTGGGGCGATGATCCGGCAGCGGTCGCCCTCGAGCGGGCGAAGGTCGCGCTGCTCCCCGGGTTGCTCTTCGGCACTCCGGGCGCCGGTTTCGCCCGGCTCAACTTCGGCTGCTCACCCGAGGTGCTCAGCGAGGCCGTCTCGCGGATCGCCGCGGCGACCTGAGCCGCACCGGCACCCGGCTGGGTGTGCCGGCGCGACCCGGTCAGCGACGGTAGTTCGGGGCCTCGACCACGATCTGCACGTCGTGCGGGTGCGATTCCTTGAGCCCGGCGGAGGTGATCCGCACGAACTTGCCCTTCTGCTTGAGCTCGTCGATCGTGCGCGCGCCGACGTAGAACATCGACTGGCGGAGGCCGCCGATGAGCTGGTACGCGACGGCGGATACCGGACCGCGGTACGGAACCTGCCCCTCGATGCCCTCGGGGATGAGCTTGTCGTCGGAGGGGACGTCCGACTGGAAGTAGCGGTCCTTCGAATAGGAGGTCTTGTTACCGCGGGTCTGCAGCGCGCCGAGCGAGCCCATGCCGCGGTAGGTCTTGAACTGCTTGCCGTTGACGAAAACGAGCTCTCCCGGGCTCTCGTCGCAGCCGGCGAGGAGCGAGCCGAGCATGACGGTGTCCGCGCCGGCGACGAGCGCCTTGGCGATGTCACCGGAGTACTGCAGTCCGCCGTCGGCGATGACCGGGATCCCGGTCTCACGCGCGGCGAGGGAGGCCTGGTAGACCGCCGTGATCTGGGGGACGCCGACGCCGGCGACGATGCGGGTCGTGCAGATGGAGCCCGGGCCGACGCCGACCTTGATCGCGTCCGCGCCCGCGTCGATGAGCGCCTGGGCGCCGCTCCTGGTGGCGACGTTGCCGCCGATGACATCAACGGCCGCGAAGGCCGGGTCGGTCTTGAGCCGGCGGATGATCTCGAGCACGCCGGCGCTGTCGCCGTTGGCGGTGTCGACGACGAGCACGTCGACCCCCGCGTCGAGCAGCGCGGTCGCGCGCTGCCACGCGTCGCCGAAGAAGCCGATGGCCGCGCCGACGCGCAGCCGGCCGGCGTCGTCCTTCGTCGCGTGCGGGTATTCCTCGCTCTTGTCGAAGTCCTTGACGGTGATCAGGCCGGTGAGCCGGCCGGCGTCGTCGACGAGGGGAAGCTTCTCGATCTTGTGGGTGGCGAAGATGGCCACCGCGTCCATCGGCGCCATGCCGACCTTGCCGGTGATAAGCGGCATCCGCGTCATCACCTCGCGCACCCGCATCGTGTGCTTCTGGGTGGCCGTGACGAAGCGCATATCGCGGTTCGTGATGATGCCGACGAGCACGCCGTCTCCATCGACGACGGGGAGTCCGCTGATCCGGAACTGCCGGCAGAGGGCGTCGACGTCCGCGACGGTGGCCTCCGGCGAAGTTGTTACCGGATTGGTAATCATCCCGGATTCGCTGCGTTTGACGAGATCGACCTGTTCGGCCTGGTCCGCGATCGACAGGTTGCGGTGCAGGACACCGAGCCCCCTTCGCGGGCCATGGCGATGGCCATCCTGGTCTCGGTGACCGTGTCCATGGCGCTCGAAAGCAGGGGCGTCGCGACGCTGATTCTCCGGGTCAACCGCGACATTGTCACTGCTTCACTGGGAATGACGTCGGTGTGGCCTGGCAGGAGCAGGACGTCGTCGTAGGTAAGCCCGGTGAAACCGAACGGATCTGGCTGATCCATGAAACCCCTTTTGCTGGTGCAGAGAAATAACAGAAGAGTCCGGGAATTCCTGGAAACGACCGGTTCCCCAATGTTAAGCGACTTCTCCGCGTGCGCATTCCTTGAGGACGGAAACGATTCCGAGGACCACTCCGAAACATTTGCGACATAATCGGGACGTACTGTCGACGAAGAAGTTGGCAGGGGCCGGTTCACCCGAGTTTTTCCCCTCGACCACCCCGAGGCCCCGCCCGTTCACGGAGGTTACGTTTTGACACCATTCATGCAGCGAACACGTACGGCAGGCCTCCTGTCGTCCCGGCGGATGCTCGCCGGTCTCCTGCTCATCGGAGTCGCCAGTCTGGGCCTGATGGGCCTCGGCGCGACGAGTGCTTCCGCGGCGACGGCCGTCCCGACTACGGCGTGTGTGGCCAATGCCACCACAGGCTGTATCCAGGGCACGATCAAGCAGGGCAACGGCGACCCCGCCGTCGGCGTGAGGCTCACGGTCACGAACGGTGACACGACCGAGAACCTCGTGACGGATGCCGCGGGCAAGTGGGGCGTGGCCATCACGGTCGCAGGCCCCTCAACCGTCACCCTCGACACCACGAGCCTGCCGAGCGGGAACACCCTCGACCCGAGCATCGCCAACCCGGCAACCGTCAATGGCGGCCTGGGTCGCAACGCCGGCACCATCTTCAAGCTGGTCAGCGGGGAAAGCACCGGCCTCTCGACCTCTGCCCCGTCGACGGGTGACTCCGCGACGACCGGCTCCGTCACGTGGGAGCGCTTCCTCCAGCAGGCCGCGTCGGGCATCCGCCTCGGGTTGCTGCTCGCCCTCGCCTCCGTCGGCCTCTCGCTGATCTACGGGACGACCGGGCTGAGCAACTTCGCCCACGGCGAGCAGGTGACCCTCGGCGGCCTGCTGGCATTCGTGCTCGCCAACCAGCTCGGTCTCAACCTCTTCCTCGCCGCCTTCCTCACCGTCGCGGTCTGCGCGGCGACCGGGTACTTCCAGGATGCGCTGATCTGGAAGCCACTGCGCAAGCGCGGCCTGCCGAACACCCAGCTGATGATCGTGACCATCGGGCTCTCGATCGCGCTGCAGTACGCGTTCCAGTTCTTCATCGGGGCCAAGACCGTCCGGATCGACAAGGCCAACCCGGTCACCGTCGAAATCGGCCCGATCACCCTCTCGGTTCAGTCGCTCTGGGCGATGGGCATCGCCGTTGCGGTCATCATCCTCGTCGGGCTGTTCCTGCTCCGGTCCCGGATCGGCCGGGCCACCCGCGCCGTTTCGGACAACCCCTCGCTCGCCGCGGCCTCCGGGATCGACGTCGACGCCATCATCCGCCTGGTCTGGACGGCCTCCGCCGGACTCGCCGGTCTCGCCGGCGTCATGCTCGGCCTCGTGCTCAATGGCGTGAACTGGCAGACCGGCCTGCAGCTGCTGCTGCTGATGTTCGCCGCGGTCACCCTCGGCGGCCTCGGCACCGCGTTCGGCGCCCTCGCCGGCGCGATGATCATCGGCATGGTCGTCGAGCTCACGAACCTCGTGCTCCCCGGCGACTTCAAGTACGCCACGGCACTGCTCATTCTCATCCTCGTCCTGCTCGTCAGGCCACAAGGCATTTTCGGGCGCCGAGAGCGCATCGGTTAGGAAGGACAAGACCGTGAATGAATTTCTGACGACCCTGACGGCGATTGCCGCCTCCGCCTTCTCGCCATCGACGGCGGCACTCGCCATCGCAGCCATCGGACTCAACATCCACTTCGGCTACACCGGCCTGCTCAACATGGGCCAGGCCGGGTTCATGCTCGTCGGCGCATACGCCTTCGCCATCTCCATCGTCGCCGGGATCCCGCTGTTCCCCGCCGTGCTGATCGCACTCGTCGCCGCGGCGGTCTTCGCACTCATCCTCGGCGTTCCGACGCTGAAGCTGCGCGGTGACTACCTCGCGATCGTCACGATCTCGGCCGCAGAGATCGTGCGGATGATCGGGCGCTCGTCGCTCCTCACCGACATCACCGGCGGCTCGAACGGTCTCACCGGCCAGAGCTACCGAGGCCCGTTCACCGACCTCTCCTTCCTCGGCGACGGCCAGACCACCCTCGGCCCGTTCACCTACGACAACACCGGCTCCAACGGCTGGTGGATCCGCCTGGTCGCGTGGTCCATCGTCGGGATCCTCTGCCTCTTCGTGTTCCTGCTGATGCGCAGCCCGTGGGGTCGCGTACTCCGCGGCATCCGGGAAGACGAGGATGCGATCCGCAGCCTCGGCAAGAACGTCTACAGCTACAAGATGCAGGCGCTCATCCTCGGCGGCACCATCGGAGCGCTCGGCGGCATCATCTACGTGCTGCCGGCATCCGTTCAGGCGGACAGCATGGGACGCTCGATGACGTTCTTCGTGTGGACAGCACTGCTGCTCGGCGGCGCCGCGACCGTGTTCGGGCCCGTGCTCGGCTCGATCATCTTCTTCGCCCTGCGCCTGTTCGTGCAGGGTGTCGCCGGCCAGTTCGTGCCGGACAGCATCATGAACGGCCAGCAGGCCGAACAGTTCTCCTGGATCCTGATCGGTGTGGTGCTCATGCTCGTGGTCATCTTCAGACCCCAGGGTGTACTCGGTAACAAGAAGGAGCTGAGCTTCAATGTCAACTGATCTCGGAGTCACCGTCGCCCCGACAGCCGCTGCGGCAGCCGCAACCGCGAGCGTCGCCGCCGTCTCCCCCTTCCCGGCGTCCCCAAGCCAGACCCGATCCTGGTCGTCGACAACATCGTGCGCCAGTTCGGCGGCATGACCGCCGTCAACGTGCCGCACCTCGAGGTACAGCGCGGAATCATCACGGCCCTGATCGGCCCGAACGGCGCGGGCAAGACCACGTTCTTCAACCTGATCACGGGCTTCGACAAGCCGAGCTCCGCTCCGCGCCTCATCGGTGGGCCGAAGTCCGACCAGGCCGCCCGCTCGATGTTCAACGGGCGTTCGGTCAACAACATGGGTGCGGCGAAGGTCGCCCAGCGCGGCATGGTGCGCACCTTCCAGCTCACGAAGGCGCTCAGCAGGCTCACCGTGCTCGAGAACATGCTCCTTGGCGCGAAGGACCAGCCAGGCGAAAACCTCTTCGCCGCGGTGATCAAGCCGCTCTGGGCCGCGCGCGAACGGGAGATCACGGCGCAGGCCGAGGACCTCCTGCAGCGATTCAAGCTGCTCGAGAAGAAGAACGACATGGCCGGCAGCCTCTCCGGCGGCCAGAAGAAGCTCCTGGAGATGGCGCGGGCGCTCATGAGCGAACCGACCATGATCATGCTCGACGAGCCGATGGCCGGGGTCAACCCCGCACTCACCCAGTCGCTGCTCGGGCACATCAAGTCTCTCCGCGACGAGGGCATGACCGTCCTGTTCGTCGAGCACGACATGCACATGGTGCGGCACATCTCCGACTGGGTCGTCGTGATGGCCGAGGGCAAGGTCGTTGCTGAGGGCCCGTCGGCCACCGTCATGGACGACCAGGCCGTGATCGACGCCTACCTCGGCGCGCACCACGACACCGACCTCGGCGACGACTCGCTCCTCACGGACGAAGTCGCGGAGGAACTGGCCAAAGAGGTCGAACTCGAAAACCGCACGGAAGGCGACGCGTAGTCATGGTTGTACCCACAGGCTCTCCCGCTCCGGTCCTGCAAGCGACGGATCTCGTCGCCGGCTATGTTCCCGGGGTCAATATCCTCAACGGCTGCAACCTGGATGTCTACCCCGGTGAGCTCATCGGAATCATCGGCCCGAACGGCGCGGGCAAGTCCACGCTGCTCAAGGCACTGTTCGGACTGGTGTCCGTCCGCAGCGGCAACGTCACGCTCAAGGGCGAAGACATCACCGGTTTCAAGGCGAACCGCCTCGTGCAGGCCGGCGTCGGCTTCGTCCCCCAGAACAACAACGTGTTCCCCTCCCTCACGATCGAGGAGAACCTGCAGATGGGCCTGTACCTGCGGCCCAAGCTGCTCGTCGAGCGTCTCGACGCGATCTTCGACCTGTTCCCCGCCCTCGCCGACCGCCGCAACCAGCGCGCCGGTTCGCTCTCCGGCGGCGAACGCCAGTCGGTCGCGATGGCGCGTGCGCTCATGATGGACCCGTCCGTACTGCTCCTCGACGAGCCGTCCGCCGGCCTCTCCCCGGTGCGTCAGGACGAGACCTTCATCCGCACCCGCCGCATCAACAAGACCGGCGTCACGATTCTGCTGGTCGAGCAGAACGCGCGTGCCGCCCTGCAGATCTGCGACCGCGGGTACGTGCTCGATCAGGGCCGCAATGCCTACACAGGCACCGGCCGCGAGCTCGCCGACGACCCCAAGGTCATCGAGCTCTACCTCGGCACCCTCGCCAAGGACGTCGACGCTGAGAAGGACGAGAAGCCCGTCATCATCTCCTGACCCGCCCGCACCGCCGAGAGGCCCGTGCCAGCCCCCTGGGGGCAGGCACGGGCCTTTTCGTGTCCCCGGCGACATCCGCCGCTGCGCCCGTCTGCTCAGGCGCTCCCGCAACGGCGGGCGCGGGCTGCCGAAACCGGCGCCGGTGCGGCTGGAAACCTCGCTGAGGGGTCGCACATCGAGGTTCACGGGGTCGGCGAACGTCGATCTGCGACACCTCAGCGAAAGAGCGGATGCTGGCGAGCACGGCGAGGCGCGGGGGCGGGGAGGCGCGGGGCGGGGAGGCGCGGGGCGGGGAGGCGCGGGGCGGGGAGGCGCGGGGGCGGGCGCACGAAAGAGCGGGGCCGGGCTTTCGCCCGACCCCGCTCCCTGTGTTCGTCCGGCCTCAGCCGACGATCAGCACTCTCCTGCTAGTAGGAGGTCTGTCCTTCGATGGCGGACTGCCAGACCGGCTTGTTGTCCTTGTCGAACTTGTAGATGCCGATGAAGGCGCTCGACGGCTCGTTGTGCGAGTTGAACGGGCCGACGCCGGACTGTCCGACGTACTGGATGTCCGTTCCGGCGGTGACGAGCGGTGCACACTCGGCGTAGCTCTTGCACTTGGTGCCCTTGCCACTCGCGCCGGAAACGGCCGCGAGCTGCGCCTGGATGTCGGCGGAGACGGTGGACTTGGCCTTCAGCGCCGCGAGGGCGGAGAGGGTGGTCGCGTCGTAGGCCTCAGGAGCGTAGGAGAAGTCTCCGAGAGCTGCGTTCTGGGTGTCCTTGTACCAGGAGACGAGCTTGGCCTTGAAGTCATCAGCCGGGTATGCGCCGGGGATCGTGCCCTGTGCGCTGGTCAGCGTGCCGGCTTCGAAGTCCTTGCTGTAGTCGGCGGTGTTGCCGTCGGACAGGTAGACCTTGGAGAGGTCGACGCCCTGGGCCTTGAGCTCGGGGATGATCGACTTGGTCTCGTCGAAGGCGAGGATGACGATCGCGTCAGGGTTGGTCGCCTTCGCAGCGGTCACCTCGGACGAGAACGTGGTCTGGCCGGGGGGAATTCCTGGCCGTTGCCCTTGCCGCCATAGACGACGGTTCCGCCGGAGGCTTCGACGCTGGCCTGCGTGAAGTCGCGGAGGCCGGTGCCGTAGGAGTCGTTGAAGACGAGGAAGGCGACCTTGGCGTTGCCGTCACCCGTGATGAGCTGGCCGAGCGCGGAACCCTGGACCGAGTCCGGCGGTGCGGTACGGAAGTAGAACGGACCGTAGCCGCTGAGCTTGGCCGAGGTGTTGGCCGGGGAGATCTGGACGATCTTGGCGGAGGCGAAGGAGTCGACGACGTTGAGCGAAACGCTCGAGGACGCGGCGCCGATCGCGACGGATACCTTGGCCGCGATGAGCTTCTGGGCGGACGCGGTCGAGATCGTCAGGTCCGTGCTGTCACCGGAGTCGGTGGCCAGGACGCAGGCGTCCTTGCCGTCGACGCCGCCGGCGGCGTTGATGTCGGAGACGGCGAGGCCGACGCCGGCGAGTTCCGGCGGGTTGAGATAGGCGAGGCTACCGGTGATCGGGAGGATCGAGCCGACGACCAGCGACTTGTCCGTGGACGCTCCGCTCGCACAAGCTGCGTCGGTGTACGAGGACGCGGCCGCAGCCGAGGTCGTGGTAGCGGTTGAACCGCCGCCGGATGCACAACCGGAGAGCATGACGGCGATGACGCCTGCTCCCGCCACGATGGCGGTCCGGAGGGCGTGCTTGGATTTAATCATCCTGGGTACCCTTTCATCTTGCACGCGTAAGTACGCCTCCGGGTGAGGCCCACTCGCGTTATTAGGCTCCAACCTAGGATCACTTTGTTTCGAGGATGTTTTCTTGCCGCGCAAAGAGAACATCGTTAGCGATTCGTGACACCACCGGCACCTGCTCTGGGGGACGCCGTCGGACGAGGTGCTGTACTAGGAGCGTCGCCCGGTCACGCCCTGGTATGCGATCTGCTTCTTCTCACCGAGGGCGGTGATGCAGGATGCCCAGGATGCGCACACCGCGTCGCCGTGGCTGACCCGGTCGAGCGCCGGGGCGATCGAGGGCCCGCCGTCGTCGCCTGCCTCCCTCGCGGCGAGGGCCGCGAGCACCACCCCGTCGAAGGCTTCCCCGCCTCCGGCGGTGTCGGCGAGCCCGGGGTCCGAGGTGCGCAGGCGCACTGCGAAGGCCTCGTCTGCTGCGAGCGGAGTGCCGCCGTTCGTGAAGTCGTTCAGAGGCAGCAGGGCGATGCCCGCTGCGGCGACGGATGCCGTGACATCAGCGGGCACCGCACTCGTCGCGTCCCAGAGAACGAGGTCAACGTGTCGCGCCACCAGGTCGGCAACCGCGGCCGCGACGTTCCCCGTCGAGTTCCGATGCACGAGCTGGATCGGCAGAGTGCCGGGCACGGCCTGCTCAAGGATCTCGCGGGCGGCCAGCTCGGTGCCGGCAACCTGAGCGGCGCCGGTCACTGCGGCTCCCGCTTCCCCGGTCATCGGGAACAGCGTGCCGATCAGGAGCGTGCCGTCGCCGGTCGGCGCGACCGTCGCGGCGACGGTCGGAGTGCTGGTCACGACGACGGGGGCGTCCCCTGCGGTGCACCCGGAAAGCAGCAGCGCGGCGGCGACGACGGTGAGCGCGAGACCGGCAGACGTGAGCCCCCGGGGTCGCGAGGTGACGTTCAGAGCTGGAAAGGGCATCCGTGGTCCTTTCACAGGTGGGATGCTCCGAGCGTATCGCCGGTCAGAGGGGTTCGGGGGATGCTCGCCGCGGGGCGCGTCCGGTGACGACCATGTCGGCCGTGAGGATCACGAGCGCGACCCAGACGAGCCCGAAGCCGACCCAGCGCTCCGGCGGCATCGGCTCGCCGAGGATGAAGACCCCGACGAGGAACTGCAGCACCGGTGCGACGAACTGCACGAGGCCGAGCAGGCTGAGCGGCAGGCGGCGGGCGGCGGCTGCGAAGAACAGCAGCGGGACGGCCGTCACGACGCCCGTTGAGACGAGGCCGACGGTGTGCCACGGCGACACGGTGCCGAAGGTGAGCCCGGTGACGGCGCCCACGATGAGGAGTTCCGCGACCGCGATCGGCATCAGCCAGGCGGTCTCGAGGGTGAGGCCGGTGAGCGCGCCGACGCCGGGTCCGACGTTCTTCTTGATCAGCCCGTAGAACCCGAAGGACAGGGCGAGGACGAGCGAGATCCACGGGAGTGCCCCGTAGCCGAGCGTCAGCACGAGCACAGCGGCCGCGCTGATCGCGACCGCGATCCACTGGATGCGCCGCAACCGCTCGTGCAGAACGAAGACGCCCAGCAGCACCGTGACGATCGGGTTCATGAAGTAGCCCAGGGCGGCCTCGACCACGTGCCCGGTCAGCGTCGCGAAGACGTAGGTCTGCCAGTTGACGAAGATCAGGAGGCCGGCCAGGCCCATCACCCAGACCGTCTTCGGGCGGCGGAGGACTGTGAGCAGGGCGGGCCAGCCACGGGTGACGGTGATTAGGGCGAGGCAGAAGACCAGGGAGAAGAGCACGCGCCAGGCCACGACCTCGAAGGGTCCCGTCGGGTGCAGCAGCAGGAAGAAGAGCGGGAGCAGGCCCCAGAGGCCGTACGCGGAGGTCGCGAAGGCGAGTCCGCTGGTCGGTTCGGCCGACTGGCTCCGTGTCCTGCTCACAACGATTCCCCTTCGCGGGCGTGCCCTGCCTGGACGTGTTGGGTGGTGCGGGCCGCGCTCGGGCGGACCTGGCAACACAAAATCCCGGATGATCAGGCCTCCGGGATTTTGTGTTGTTCGTACGTGTACTGCGGTCGTGCGTGGCGCCTGGAACGAATCCCTAGCGGACGACGACGGCGAGCACGTCGCGTGCGGAGAGGACGAGGAGGTCGTCGCCACCGAACTTGACCTCGGTTCCGCCGTACTTGGAGTAGATGACCTTGTCGCCCACGGCAATGTCGAGCGGGATGCGGTTGCCGTTGTCGTCGATGCGGCCGGGGCCGACGGCGACAACTTCGCCCTCCTGGGGCTTTTCCTTGGCAGTGTCAGGGATGACCAGACCTGATGCGGTGGTCTGCTCGGCGTCGACCTGCTTGATGACGATGCGATCCTCGAGCGGCTTGATGGAGACCGACACGGTTGACCTCTTTCTTAGCTAAGACTTGGTTGGCAGACTCACAGCGAGAGTGCTAACAGCGAGTTTAGGGCGCTTCTGGCACTCACGCAACGTGAGTGCCAGACTCGGGCGTTCCGGGCGCGGCGGCCATGGCTTGATATCGTTTGGACAATGGAACGCTCCGAGCTTGTTGACCTGTTGTCCCCCGAGGGGCTGCGCCTGCTGGACTCGCTTCCGCCCTGGGACAACGCCTCCGATGTGGTTCGGCTGGTGAGCGACCTGCGGAAGGCCGGCCATCCTCAGGGACTCGTGACCGCGGTGCTCGGCCAATCGCGGCTGCGGGCGAAGGCCGTGGCCAAGTTCGGCGACTTCGCCGGGCGGATGCTCTTCACTGAGGCCGGTCTCGAACAGGCCACCCGCCTGAACGTCGCCGCGCTGCACGCCGGCCGGTTCGCCGCTGCCGGACTGAACCGGGTCGCCGATCTCGGCAGCGGGATCGGCAGCGACTCGATGGCCCTCGCCGCGCTCGACATCCAGGTGACCGCCGTGGACACGGACGAGGTCACGGCCACGGTCGCGAGCTACAACCTCGCCCCCTTCGACAATGCCGCCGTCGTGCACGGCGACGCGGAGACCTTCGACCTCACCGGCTTCGACGCTGCCTGGCTCGACCCGGCCCGCCGTACGGCCGGTCACAGCAATACCTCCCGGCTGACCCGCCCGGAGGATTATTCGCCGAACCTCGACTTCGTCTTCGGACTGAGCGAGCGGATGCCGATCGGAGTGAAGCTCGGTCCGGGTCACGACCGTGACGCCATTCCCGCCGCCGCGGAAGCGCAGTGGGTGTCCGTGGACGGAAAGCTCGTGGAGATGGGACTCTGGTTCGGCGTTCTCGCTCGCGAGGGCATCCGCCGTTCGGCCCTGCTCCTGGGCAGGGACGGCCGGCACGAGCTGACCGCGGCCGCGGACAGTCCGGATGTCGAGACCGTGCCCGGAGAGGCGGGCGTGCCCGGGAGCTACCTGTATGAGCCGGATGGCGCCGTGATCCGGGCGCGGCTGATCGGCGACCTGGCCCGCAGCATGGACGCGCTGATGCTCGGGGAGGGCATCGCATACCTGAGCTCAGAGTCGCTGCACGAGACCCCGTTCGCGACGGCGTTCCGGGTGCTCGAGTCGCTGCCGGTGGACGAGAAGAAACTCCGGCTCGCGCTCAAGGAGCGTCGGATCGGGACTCTCGAGATCAAGAAGCGCGGCGTGGACGTTGACCCGGCCGTGCTGCGCACCCGGCTGAAGCTGCACGGGTCCGAGTCCGCCACTCTCGTGCTCACCCGGGCGGGCGGCCACAGGCTCGCTCTGCTCGTGGAGCGGGTGCAGCCGCCGCGCTGAGCACTCAGCGCCGGGCACCCAGCGCCGGGCACTCAACGCCGGGAGCTCAGTGCGGGATGGGGCTGATGCCCTGGCTGATCAGCACGATCCAGCCGGCGGCGATGACGAGGCCCGCGAGACCGGTGCCGAGGCCCCAGGCCCAGATCGCGACGGCCGCGCGTTCGGTGCGGCTCGCCCAGACGGCGAGCACGACGGCCGCGAGCGAGAGCGGCGCGGTCCAGACCACGAAGACGGCGCCGGCGAGGCCGACGGCGCCGAAGAAGAGGGAGGCGAGAGAGCGGGCGCGCCTGCGCGCAAGGGCGCGCAGCTCGGACTCGGTGTAGACGTACGGCACCCATTCGGTGGGAGCGGTGACGGTCGACGCGTAGTCGAGTTCGCCGGTGACCTCCTCCGGCGGGCGCGTCAGTTCGAAGCGGAGGTCGTCACCGGCGGTGGGACGTCGTGCATCCGTCACTGCGGCCTCCCGGTCCGTTCACTTCGCCCGGGGAACGGGCTCTCAGCGATATTAGTAGGTACTCGGCATGCTTGCGAAGACGATGATCCAGACGACGATGCTCAGCAGGGAAAGGGCGACGCCGACGATGCCCGTGATCAGGCCGGTGAGCCACAGGGCACGTGCGCGCGGTTCCTTCGTGCGACCGAGCGCCCCGAGCACGATGGCCGCGGCCGGCAGCAGCAGGGTGAGCACCCCGCCGACGAAGGGGATGAAGGCGATCGGGAGGCCCAGCAGTCCGACGACACCTGCGACAAGCGAGAGGATGCTGAGCAGCGGCTGGCGGGTCGAAGCCTGCGTCCCCGGGGCGGGCGGGTACGGATACCCGTAACCGGGCGGCGGCGACGGCGGTCCGGCGGAGGCAGGACCGCCGGGCGCTGGACCGGCGGTCGGAGGATCCGTGAACGGCGGACCGGCGAACCCATCGCCGCCGGATGCCACGGGCTGCGTTCCGGGGGCCCTGCAGCGGCCACGGTGGACTCGCCGCGCGGAATCTGCGGGACCTCGGGAACCTCGGGCACGTGCGGCACGTCGGGCACCTGCGGAACCTCGGGAACCGGAGGGATTCCCGAGGCACCAGGGGCGTTCAGATCACTCATGAGCTGTTCCTTTCCACTTCATTGACGGGTCAACGGTGATGGCAGGTCAGTCGTGACGACAGGCCGGCAGGGACGATCCAGTGGGTCAGTAGCTGGAGTACCCGTTGGTCGAGGCCGTGCTGATCAGCACGATGAAGAGGATCGCGCCGATGATGCCGGCGACGATGCCCAGGTAGCCGAGAACGAGGCCGGCGATGGCGAGCCCGCGGCCCTTTTCTCCGGTCTTCTTGATCTGGCTGAGGGCGATGTGGCCGGTGATGATCGCGGCGAGAGAGACGAAGAACGCCGACACGAGCGACACGATCGCGAGGACGTTGTACTTGTCCTGGGCGAGGGGCTGGCCGTAGGCCTGCTGGCCGTACGCCTGCGGCTGGCCGTACTGCTGCTGCTGGCCGTACTGCTGCTGACCGTACGTGTCCGGTGCGCCATACGCGGGGGCGGCAGGTGCCTGGTACGCCGGCGCGGCGGGTGCCTGGTATTCGGGCGCGGCGGGCGCCTGGTAGATCGGGGGCTGGTTCACCGGGGGCGGGGTTACCGGAGGCTGGTTCGGGTCGGTCATGACTAACGGCTCCTTTGGGCTTCGATCAGCTGGCGGTGCCATAGTTGCACCCTCATTGAACGGGTGTCAACGCCCATGACGCGCCATGTCTGTTGCGTCCAGCGTATCGCGGATGCATAGGAACCGGAGATGGGACGCGGTTTTCAGCCCTGGATGACGGAAGCAGGGAGCGTTGAATCCGCACCGAAGTCGAGGGTGGACGGCTCGTGACCCGCCATGATCAGCTGGGCGCCGAGCGCGGCGATCATGGCGCCGTTGTCGGTGCACAGCGAAAGCGGCGGGATGCGCAGGGCGATGCCTGCTGCATCCGTTCGCTCGACGGCGAGCTCGCGGAGCCGCGCGTTCGCGATCACCCCGCCGCCGAGGAGAAGTCGCGGCACACCGAGGTCGGTGCACGCGGCGACGGCCTTGGTGAGCAGGATGTCGATGACGGCCTCGCGGAAGCTCGCCGCGACGTCCGCGAGCGGCACGGTCTCCCCGCGTCGCGGGTCTGCTCGACCCAGCGGGCGACCGAGGTCTTCAGCCCGGAGAAGGAGAAATCGTAGCGGTGGTGTTCCATGTCCTTGTGATGGCTGAGGCCGCGGGGGAAGCGGATGTACGCCGGATCGCCGCCGAGCGCGACGCGGTCGATCTGCGGGCCGCCGGGGTATGGCAGGCCGAGGATGCGGGCGACCTTGTCGAAGGCCTCCCCCGCCGCGTCGTCGATGGTCTCGCCGAGCAGTTCGACGTCGGAGACGAGGTCGCGCACGAGGAGGAGCGAGGTGTGCCCTCCGGAGACGAGGAGGGCGATCGTCGGGTATTCGAGGGGCTCCGTGCCCGGATCGGCGTCGGTCTGGAGTACGTCGGCACCGACGTGGCCGACGAGGTGGTTGACCGCGTAGATCGGCTTGCCGAGGGCGATCGCGAGTGCTTTCGCGGCGCCGACGCCGACCATGAGCGCGCCGGACAGGCCGGGGCCGTAGGTGACGGCGATCGCGTCGACGTCCTCGAGGCGGATGCCCGCGTCCTCGGTCGCCGCCCGGATCATCGGGACGAGCTCCTCGAGGTGGGCGCGCGCCGCGACCTCGGGTACGACGCCGCCGTACCGGGCGTGCTCATCCATCGATGAGGCGATCGTGTTGGAGAGCAGCCGGCTTCCGCGGACGATCCCGATGCCGGTTTCGTCACAGGAGGTTTCGATGCCGAGCACCAGGGGGTTGTCGCGGTTCATTCGGTCGCCTCCGCGGCATCCGTCGGGTCGGTCGGGGACTGCACCGGGTCGGGCGCGGCGAGCGCCGCCTCCGCGGGCGGCACTGCGAGTCGCATCACGAGCGCGTCGACGTTGTCCGGCTGGTAGTAGCCGCGGCGCACACCGATCTCCTCGAAGCCGAGCCGGAGGTAGACCCGCTGGGCGCCGGGGTTGTCGGCGCGGACCTCGAGGAACACCTCGCGGATGCCTCGCTTGCGGGCCTCGGTGACGAGGCTCTGCACGAGGGTGCCGCCGAGACCGTGCCGGCGGGCCGTCTCGGTGACGGCAATGGTCTGGATGTCGCCCTCGAGCGCCCCGCGCGGCGCGAGCAGCCCCGCGTATGCCTCGATGCGGTCGGGTTCGTCCGGCGGGACCGCGACGAGGTAGTAGCAGTCCGGGTCGGTCACGTCCCGGAGCATGCCCTCCGCGGACCAGGCGTCGTTCTCGAAGAGGCGGGTCTCGAGGGCCATGATGCCGTCGAGGTCGCCCGCGTGGGCGCGGCGCAGCTGCCAGGTCACTCAGCTCACCCGTTTCGGACCGTTGGAGAGGGTGACGTCGGGCGAGCGCAGGTAGAAGGCGGCGTCGGTCGCGAAGGCACGGTCGTTGGCCAGCAGCAGTTCGGCGACCCTGCCGAGGTCGGCGGCCGGAACGGTCACGGCGTCCGCGCGGACCAGGCCCGCGTAGACCCAGTCGGGCTCGAGCAGGACGGCCGGTTTCGCCACCCCTGGCGCGGCGAGGCGTACGGGCAGGCCGGCGGCATCCGCCCCGCTGTATGCCGACCAGTTCACCTCGCGCCGGCGGGCGTCGGTCACGACGACGAGGCCGCCGGTGTGGCCGGCCCGAAAGCGGCTCAGGGCGATGGCGTCGTGGCTGATCACGGGGAGGAAGGGCAGGCCGGCGCCGAGAGCGAAGACGCGGGCAGCGGCGATGCCGACGCGGAGACCGGTGAATGGGCCAGGGCCCATGCCGCCGACGACACCGGTGAGGTCGGCGACCCGCACGTTCGCCCGGTCGAGGCACTCTGCGATGAGTCTGCCGATCACCTCCGCGTGGCGCATGGTGTCTGCGGTGTCGATGTCCGCGAGCACGCCGCGGACCCCGTCGACGACCGCGACGCTGGTTCCGGCGGAGGTATCGATGGCGAGAAGCACCTGTTCAGCCTATTCCCCGGGCCATGCGCCCTCGAACGCGGCCCAGCGGGGGCCGAACCCGGTGATGGTGACGGTGCGCGGCTCGTCGAGGTCGACGTCGAGGTCCAGGCCGGGTGCGGCGGATGCCCGGGCGGAGCCGGCCGCGCCCGCCGGCCCGGTCTGCAATGCGCCCGTCGGCCGCTCGATCTCGATGTCGAGCCACGAGTCCGCGACCCCATCGAGCAGCCCGCGGCCCCACTCGACCACGACGACGGAATGCTCGAAGTCGATGTCGAGGTCGTCGAGTTCCATCGCGCCCTGCAGCCGGTAGGCGTCGACGTGCACGAGCGGCGGGCCGCCGACGAGGCTCGGGTGTGTGCGGGCGAGCACGAAGGTCGGGCTCGTCACCGCGCCGCGTACCCCGAGTCCGACGCCGAGGCCGCGGGTGAAGGTGGTCTTGCCCGCGCCGAGCGGACCGGTCAGTACGAGCAGGTCGCCCGCGCGGAGCTCAGCGGCGACGCGGACACCCCAGGAGTGCATCGCAGCGGCGTCGGGGATCACCCGGCGGTTCATCGCGCGGGCTCCCCGCTCTCGCTGAGGACAGCCCGGTAGCTGCGCGGAACGCGGTGCCCGATCCGGGTGACGATCTCGTAGTTGATCGTGCCGGCGGCATCCGCCCAGTCGGCAGCGCTCGGCACCGGCTCCGGCTCTCCCCCACGCACGTCGGGGTCGCCGAAGAGCACGACCTCGTCCCCGACGTCGACACCGTCCTGGCCGAGACTCACGACGAACTGGTCCATCGCGATGCGTCCGACGATCGGATAGCCGCGGCCGTTGATGTTCACCCGCGCAGAGCCGGACGCCGCGCGGGGCACACCGTCCGCGTAACCGAGCGGGACGAGGGCCAGATTGCCGTCCTCTGGGGCACGCCACAGGTAGTCGTAGGACACGCCCGCTCCCGCAGGCACCCGGCGCACGGCGGCGACGCTCGCGCGGAGGGTCATCGCCGGCGAAAGGCCGAGCTCCCGCGGGCTCGCGTCGTCGAAGGGGGACAACCCGTAGAGGCCGATGCCGATCCGCACCATGGAGAACCGGGCGGCGGGCAGGCGCAGGGCGGCCGCTGTCGACGCGAGGTGCGCGAGCTCCGGGGTCAGCCCTGCCGCTGCGGCGAGGTCGAGGCCGGAGCTGAAGCGGGCGACGGCCTCGTCGTCCGCGGCCGGGGAGGCGTTGGAGAGATGGCTGAAGATGCCGCGGACGTGCACGAGGCCGTCCCGTTCGAAGCCGGAGCCGAGCGCGAAGACCTCGGCCCAGTCCGGCCCGTTCAGGCCATTGCGGCTGAGGCCGGTGTCGAGCTTCAGGTGGACATTGGCGACGCGGCCGAGCCGGCCGGCGGCATCCGCTATGGTCCGCAGCTGGCGGGCGGACGAGACACCCAGGTTGATGTCCCTGGCGATCGCGGCCTCGAAGTCCGTGTCGGGCCCGTGCAGCCAGGCGAGGAGCGGGGCCTCGATGCCGGCGTCCCTGAGCGCGTGCGCTTCGGTGAGATCGGCGACGCCGAGCCAGTCGGCCCCCGCGGCGAGGGCGGTGCGGGCGACGGGGACCGCGCCGTGGCCATACGCATTGGCCTTGACGACGGCCATGAAATGCGGGGTGCCGATCGTGGTGCGCAGGTGGGCGACGTTCGCGGCGATCGCACCGAGGTCGATGACGGCCTCGCGGAACTCGCTCACGATGCACCCTCGAGCACGACGAAGGCGCAGGCGACGCCCGCATCGTGGGTCATCGTGAGGTGCACGGAGTCGACGCCGCGCGCACGCAGCACCTCGGCCATGACCCCGCTCAGCCGGAATCCGGGGTTACCGTGCGCGTCGCTCACGACTTCCATCTCCTGCCAGCTCGTGCCCGCGCTGTCGCCGAGCGCCTTGATCAGTGCTTCCTTGGCCGCGAACCGCGCCGCGAGGGAGTGGTTGGGCAGGCCGCGTTCTGCGGCCGCGAACAGCCGGGGAACGAGTCCGGGCGTGCGCAGAACCTGCCGGTCGAACCGGTCGAGGTCGACGATGTCGACGCCGATGCCACGAATCACGCCCGCGACCGCCTGCCCGTCCCCACTCCGTCCGCGCTTATTCGACCGTGACCGACTTCGCGAGGTTGCGGGGCTGGTCGACGTCGAGGCCCTTGACCGTTGCCAGCTCCATCGCGAAGATCTGCATCGGCACGACCGCGAGGAACGGCTCGAACAGCGGCGAGGCGAGCGGGATCCGCAGTACGGTGTCCGCGAACGGCAGAACGGCCACGTCGCCCTCTTCGGCGATCGCGATGATGCGAGCGCCGCGGGCGCGGATCTCCTGGATGTTCGAGACGACCTTGGGGTGCAGGTGCGCGGAACCGCGCGGGCTCGGCACGACGACGAAGACGGGCTGGCCGGGCTCGATCAGCGCGATCGGACCGTGCTTGAGCTCGCCGGCAGCGAAGCCCTCTGCGTGGATATACGCGAGTTCCTTGAGCTTGAGCGCACCCTCGAGGGCGATCGGGAAACCGACGTGGCGGCCGAGGAACAGCACGGCACGGGTGTCCGACATCCAGGCGGCGAGTTCGTGCACGGCGCTCTCCTGGAGCAGGGTGGTCGCGATCTTTGCGGGAATGGCCTGCAGCTCGACGATCTGGGCCGCGGCATCCGCTTCGGTCATGCTGCCGCGCACGCGGGCGAGGTGCAGGGCGAAGAGGTAGAGGGCGGCGATCTGGGCGGTGAAGCCCTTCGTCGAGGCCACGGCGACCTCTGGGCCGGCGTGCGTGTAGATCACGGCGTCGGACTCGCGGGGGATGGTCGCACCCTGGGTGTTGCAGATCGAGATGGCCTTGGCGCCGGACTCCCTGGCGAACTTGACCGCCATCAGGGTGTCCATGGTCTCGCCGGACTGGCTGATGGAGATGATCAGGGTCTCCGGGTTCAGCACCGGGTCGCGGTAGCGGAACTCGTGGCTGAGCTCGACGTCGACGGGCACCCTGGTCCACTTCTCGATCGCGTACTTGGCGACGTAGCCGGCGTTCGCCGCGGTGCCGCAGGCGACGATGACGATCCGGCGGATGCCGGCGAGCACGTCGTCGCCGAAGGCCTCGAGCTCGGGCACGACGGCCTGGCCCTCGTGGATGCGGCCGAGGAGCGTGTTGGCGATGGCGTCCGGCTGCTCGGAGACCTCCTTGGCCATGAAGCTGGACCAACCGCCCTTTTCGGCGGCGGAGGCGTCCCAGGCGATGTCGAATTCCTCGAACTCGACGGCGTTGCCGTCGAAGTCGGTGATGGTGACGACCTCAGGGGTGATCGTGACGATCTGATCCTGGCCGACGGCGACGGCCCGGCGGGTGAACTCGACGAACGCTGCGACGTCGGAGCCGAGGAAGTTCTCCCCGTCGCCGAGACCGATCACGAGCGGAGAGTTGCGACGGGCGCCGACGACGACACCGGGCTGGTCCTGGTGCACCGCGAGGAGGGTGAATGCGCCGTCCAGGCGGCCGACGACGCTCAGGAACGCGGCGCTCAGGTCGCCGAGGCGCTGGTATTCGCGGCCGAGCAGCACTGCGGCGACCTCGGTGTCGGTCTCGCTCTCGAAGGTGAAGCCCTCGGAGAGGAGCTCCTCCTTGAGAACGGAGAAGTTTTCGATAATGCCGTTATGGATAAGGGCGAGCTTGCCGTTGTCACCGAGGTGCGGATGCGCATTCGCGTCGGTCGGTCCGCCATGGGTGGCCCAGCGGGTGTGGCCGATGCCGGTACGGCCGTTGTTCATCGGGTTGCCTTCGAGGTCCCCGGCCAGAATGGCGAGCTTACCGGCCCGTTTCCTGGTGTTCAGCACGCCGTCATCGTCGATGACCGCGATCCCCGCCGAGTCGTACCCCCGGTATTCCAGTCTCCGCAACCCCCTCATCAGGACCTCGACGCTTTTATCTTCCCCGACATAACCCACGATTCCGCACATAGCCCCGATTTTAGTCCGACTAAGCTGTGTGGAATGTCCGATCCAGCCGCGAGCCTCTGGAACAACGGCCACACCACACCGTTCGTCGAGCTGGATCGAGCGGACTGGGCGGCCCTTGCACCCACCACCCAGCTCCCCCTCCGTGAGACCGAGATCGTGCAGTTGCGCGGCCTCGGCGAGCCGCTCGACCTCGGCGAGGTGACCGATGTCTACCTGCCCGTCAGCCGCCTGCTCAACCTCTATGCCGCTGGAGCAAGCCAGTTGCACCGGGCGACGAGCGACTTCCTCGGCGAACGTGCCCGGCGCACCCCGTTCGTGATCGGCGTCGCCGGGTCCGTCGCCGTCGGCAAGTCGACGATCGCCCGGCTCCTGCGCGAACTGCTGGCCCGCTGGGAGGACACTCCCCGGGTCGAACTCGTGACGACCGACGGGTTCCTCTTCCCGAACGCCGAACTGGCCCGGCGGGGACTGATGGCTCGCAAGGGATTTCCAGAGTCGTACGACCGGCGATCCCTGCTCCGATTCGTGTCCGCCGTCAAGGGCGGCGCCGCCGAGGTGCGGGCTCCGTTCTATTCGCACCTGAACTACGACATCGTTCCCGACGCGCAGATCGTGGTGCGCCAGCCGGACGTCCTCATCGTCGAAGGCCTCAACGTGCTCGCGCCGCCGACAACGGGGCACGGGCTCACGGTCAGCGACCTCTTCGACTTCACCGTCTACGTGGATGCCCGCACCCAGGACATCGCCCGCTGGTACGTCGACCGGTTCCTGCGCCTGCAGCGCGGCGCGTTCAGCAACCCGAAGTCGTACTTCCACCGGTACGCGACGATGACCGAGGACGAGGCCCGCCGGGAGGCCCGCCGTATCTGGGACGAGATCAACGAGCCCAACCTGGTGCAGAACATCCTGCCGACGCGCTCCCGGGCGACCCTTGTGCTCCGCAAGGACGAGAACCACGCCGTGTCGAAGGTGCTGCTCCGCAAGCTCTGAGCGGTGAGGCATCCGCCCGCAGCCCTGACCGATTCGACGGGTTTTTGGCTTTCCGATACGTGGGAGACCGGGTAGACCGGTTCAGAACCGAAAATCTCCGTCGAATTGCTTCACTCCGCGGCGTAGAGTCGACTCACCAATCGTTCTGGCCGACCCGCCTGGAGGCGCGATCGTGAGAGCCGCCTACACCGCGCTGGTGCTGTACCTGGCCGGTCCGCTGCTCGCGCTCATCCTCGTGCCGACCGAACCGGGGATGATGTTCTTCGCCGGCGTCGCCGTACTCGGCCTGGCGCTCGTGATCGGCGTCCAGTGCCGGCTCACGGCCGCCGACGCCCTCGAGATCACAGTCGGCCGCCGCTCCCACCGACACCGCGAGGTGCTCAGCGAACTCGCCGCACCGAGTCATCCCAACACCGCCGGGCGTCCACGCCCGCGCGCACCGGCCCGGCCGCTCGCGGTCGCCTAGACCTCAGCCGGCAACTCCAACGCAGGGCGAGGCAGCGCGACCGCAGACGCGCCCCTCTTCCTCCGACCGTTGGGATATCCTCCGTGGACCTCTATTCCGTTGCGCCCGTCGCAGCCCTGCTCCAAGCCGCCTCGGCGGCCGTCACCACCTTCTCCTCCGCGCTCGCACCCATCTCCGGCGCGAGCAGCACCGCACTCGTCATCGTCCTGGTCACGCTCCTATTGCGGGCAGTTCTCGTACCGGTCGGCCGCGCCCAGGTGCGCGCCGAGCTCGTCCGCAGGCGCCTCGCCCCGAAACTCCGGGAGCTGCAACGCCGGTACCGGGCCGACCCCGAGCTGCTGAACCGCAGGACAGCCGAGCTCTACGCGGCCGAGAAGGCGTCGCCTCTGGCCGGATGCCTGCCGACGCTCCTGCAGGCGCCGATCGTGTCAACCGTGTACGCGCTCTTCGTCCTCGCCAGCATCAACGGACAACCGAATCCGCTCCTCGCTCAGGAGCTCGGCGGCGTCCCGCTCGGCACGTCGTTCCTTGCGCTTCTGGGCACCACCCCGGTCTTCTGGCCCGGACTCATGCTGTTCGGAGCGCTCCTCGCCGTCATCGCCCTGACCGCGGGGCTCTCTCGACGACTGGCTGCGCGATACGCCTCTCCGGTCGTGCCGACAGCCCGGCCCGCTGCAGCACGGCTCGCCGCAATCCTCAGCTGGCTCCCGTTCCTGACGCTTGTGTTCGCGAGCGTGGTCCCGCTGGCCGCGACGCTCTACCTCACGGTGAGCACGGCCTGGACGCTCGTCGAACGCGGCATTCTCTACCGCTCGTTCGCTCCGACCGGGCCCGGGTCCTAGAGGGAGTCGAGGGCGAGGCGCAGGCGCACGACGTCGGCGAGGGAGTGCGCAAGCCGGTCGGCGGTGGCCTGGTCGGCCGCCTCGACCATGACGCGCACCATCGGCTCGGTGCCGGACGGACGCAGCAGCACCCGGCCGGTGTCTCCGAGTTCGGCTTCGGCCTCGCGCACGGCGGCGGCGATGACCTCGTCGGATTTCAGCGCGTGGTGATCGACGCCGCGCACGTTCACGAGGATCTGCGGGAACACGGTCATCACGGCGGCGAGCTCGTGGAGCGGCTTGCCGGTGCGGGCCATCTCGGCGACGAGGTGGAGTCCGGTGAGGATACCGTCACCGGTGGTCGCGAAGTCCGTCATGATGACATGTCCGGACTGTTCCCCGCCGAGAGACAGGCCGTTCGCGTTGAGCTCTTCGAGCACGTAGCGGTCGCCGACCTTGGTCTCGATCATGCGGATGTCGTTGGCCGCCATGGCCCTCCGGAGGCCGAGGTTGCTCATCACGGTGGCAACGAGCGTGCGGTCCTTGAGGACGCCGCGCTCGGCCATCGAGACGGCGAGGATCGCCATGATCTGGTCGCCGTCCACGATGTTGCCGTGCCGGTCGACGGCGAGGCAGCGGTCGGCGTCGCCGTCGTGGGCGATGCCCACGTCGGCACCGTGCTCGAGGACGGCCTTCGCGAGGTTGTCGAGGTGGGTCGAGCCGACCCCGTCGTTGATATTGAGCCCGTTCGGGTGGGCGCCGATGACGGTCAGCTGCGCGCCGGCATCCGTGAAGACCTGTGGGGACACGCCCGCGGCCGCGCCGTTGGCGCAGTCCAGGACGACGTGGATACCGTCGAGGCGGTGCGGGAGGGTGCCGAGGAGGTGCACGACATAGCGGTCTTCTGCGTCCGCGAAGCGTGAGATCCGGCCGACATCGCCGGCGATCGGCGTGAGCTTGTCGTGGTCGAGGTGGGCCTCGATACGATCCTCGACGTCGTCGGGAAGTTTGGTGCCACCGAAGGCAAAGATCTTGATGCCGTTGTCGGGGGCGGGGTTGTGCGAGGCGGAAATCATCACGCCGAAGTCCGCACCGATGTCCGCGATCAGGAATGCCGCGGCCGGCGTGGGGATGACGCCGGCGTCAAGGACGTCGACACCGGAACTGGCGAGGCCCGCGGCTACTGCCGAGGCGAGGAATTCGCCGGAAATGCGCGGGTCACGCGCGAGGACGGCCACCGGACGGCGACCCTCGGCTCGACGCGATTCAGCGCGGCGACCCTGGGTGAGAACTGCGGCACTCGCCTGGGCGAGGCCCAGGGCCAGGCCAGCCGTGAGATCACGGTTGGCCAGGCCCCGAACACCGTCGGTGCCGAAAAGTCGAGGCATGTCGGCGCCGACTATCGATCTAGCGCTTCGAGAACTGAGGCGCCTTACGGGCCTTCTTGAGTCCGGCCTTCTTGCGCTCCTTGACGCGAGCGTCACGGTTGAGGAAGCCGGCCTTCTTGAGGATGGCGCGGTTGTTCTCTTCGTCGATCTGGTTGAGCGAACGCGCGATGCCGAGACGCAGGGCGCCGGCCTGGCCGGAGGGGCCACCGCCGGTGATGCGTGCGATGACGTCGTAGCTGCCGATCAGGTCGAGGACCTTGAACGGGTCGTTGATGAGCTGCTGGTGAAGCTTGTTCGGGAAGTAGTCCCCGAATTCGCGACCGTTCACCGTGATGGTGCCCGAGCCGGGAACGATGCGCACGCGGGCGATGGCCTGCTTGCGACGGCCCACGGCTGCGCCGGGAACGTTGAGGACGGCGCGGGGCGCCTTGGTTACGATTTCGGCCGGGGTCTCGGTGGAATAGCTCTCCGGAGCCTGGTCAATCTGATCTGCGATCTTCGCCACGATGGTGTGAATCCTTTTTCTTAGAGTCGAGAAGTCTGGTGGCCGGCGCTACTGAGCGACCTGGGAGAGGGTGTACGGCTTGGGCTGCTGCGCAGCGTGCGGGTGCTCCGGGCCTGCGTAGACCTTGAGCTTCGCGAGCTGGGCGCGACCGAGCGAGTTCTTCGGCAGCATGCCGCGAATCGCCTTCTCAACCGCACGCGTCGGGTGCTTCTCGAGCATCTCCGAGTAGTTCTGGGCGGAAATGCCGCCCGGGTAACCGGAGTGGCGGTATGCGATCTTCAGTTCGAGCTTCTTGCCGGTGAGGGCGATCTTCTCGGCGTTGACGATGATGACGAAGTCTCCCATGTCCATGTGGGGAGAGAACGTTGCCTTGTGCTTCCCCCGGAGGAGAACGGCGGCGTGGCTGGCAAGACGACCGAGCACGATGTCTGTGGCGTCGATGACGACCCAGTCGTGCTGGACTTCGCTTGCTTTGGGAGTATAAGTGCGCGTCACTGTTGTGCTGCTTTCTTGTTCGAACGGAGGTGTTCGTGAATCCCGCTCCGGGTGTGTTCCCCGACGGGGAACACGATCGATGGAGGGCTCACGTTCGTGTGCCTGGCTGCAACGCACAGACACCAAGGGTCAATGCTAGTCCGCCGGGAGCGTTGGCGCAATTCGCCTGCGCGATTCGGCGACGCGCTGCGCTACTCTTCGTCCTCGTCGAGGGCGCGCCGGGCACGGGTGTCGAGGGCGCGGGCCGCGAGCCGGTCGTCGGCGGGATAGTCGACCGCGAGCAGGGTGAGGCCCTGCGGCGGCATGACCTTGAACTCGCTCGTGCGGGCCCGGTTGATCCGCAGCGTCGCGAGCCGCTCCCCTGCGAGCCGCCCCTCTCCGACCGCGACGCAGGCCCCGACGAGTGCCCGCACCATGCTGTGGCAGAAGGCGTCCGCCTGCACCGTCGCGACGAGCACGCCGTCCGGGTCCCGCCGCCAGCTGAACTCCTGCAGGGTGCGAATCGTCGTGGCGCCCGGCCGGGGTTTGCAATAGGTCGCGAAGTCATGCAGCCCGAGCAGGGACGCCGCGGCCACCTGCATCGGTTCCAGGTCGAGCGCGAAGCCGTGCCAGGTCGTGCGCAGCCGGTCCTGAGGGTTGTGCCCGAGCACCGAGTCGGCGATCCGGTACTCGTAGCGGCGCCAGTTCGCCGAGAACCGAGCGTCGAATCCGGGGGTGCGACGGCGGATGCCTTGATCACGATCTCCGGCTGGGTCACCAGGATCCCCCCGAGCCTCCGCTGCACCATCACCGCGAGCGTCGCAGGGGTCCGGCCCCTTCCCCGTCGGAGCAGGCCCCCGACCTGGTCGGGGGTGAGGTCGAAGTGCGCGACCTGACCGAGGGCGTGCACCCCCGCATCCGTTCGCCCGGCGACGATGAGGGACGGATACGGCGGGTAGCTCTGCAGGATCGTGGCGAGTCCTGCCTCGATCTGGCCCTGCACGGTGCGGAGCTCTGGTTGAATCGCCCATCCCGAAAAATCGGTGCCGTCGTAGGCGATGTCCAGCCTGATCCGGGTGTTCTCCGGGAGCGGGGAGACAACAGGGGCGGCAGGAAGATTCACGGAGGTAAGTGTAAGTGCCGGGCCGGGTATCGTAGAACCCGGATCGGCTCCGCTCACCGCTATGAAACTCAGTTACCGCACTCCCGCATCCCTGCGCCCGGACTCTGAGACTCGGGATTCGCGCCGTTTCTCCGGCCTCGACGGCCTGCGCGGCATCGCCGTGAGCGTTGTGCTCGTCTTTCATTTCTTCCCACAGGTGCTGCCCGGCGGCTTCGTCGGCGTCGACGTGTTCTTCGTGATCAGCGGGTTCCTGATCACCGGTCTCCTCGTGGACGAATATGCCCGGTCCCGCCGGATCTCGTTGCGCCGGTTCTGGAGCCGCCGGGTGCGCCGGCTCGTGCCGCCGCTCGTTCCCCTCGTGCTGCTCTGCTGCACCGTGGCGTGGATGCTCGGGGGCGACGTGCTCGTCGGCCTCGGCTGGCAAGTTCTCGGCGCGGTCACGTTCGGCTACAACTGGGTGTCGATCGCAGGCTCCGCGAGCTACTTCTCGGCGACGAGTCCTGAGCTGTTCCGGAACCTCTGGTCCCTGGCCGTCGAGGAGCAGTTCTATCTGGTCTGGCCGTTTGCGCTGCTCGCGGTGCTGCTGATCCGGAGCGCCCGGATCAGCCTGGCGGTCGTGTGCACCTTCGGCCTCCTCTCCCTGCTCTGGATGGGGTTCCTGTTCCAGCCGGGCTCCGATCCGACCCGGGTCTACTACGGCTCGGACACGCACAGCTTCGGGCTCTTCGCCGGCGCGGCCCTCGCGCTGCTGCTGCGGCACCCGAACGGCCTGGGCGCACCGACCCGCAACGCCAACGCCGGTGCCGCCCGCACCGGCCCAGCGGGCTTCACCCGGTTCGCCTCCCGGCTCGCCTCCCCCGCCCGGCTGCGCCCCTGGCTCGGCCTCGCCGCATTGCTCGGCATCGGTGCGGCTGCGGCGTGGTTGCCCGCCGCGGGCCCGTTGGCGTACCGGGGCGGACTCGCCGCTATCAGCCTGCTGTCATGCGTCGTGATCTGGGCCGCCGTGCGCGGCGCCCGCTTCGGCCGCTGGCTCGACACCCCGGTGCTCCGGTGGATCGGCGAACGGTCCTACGGCATCTACCTCTGGCACTGGCCTCTCTTCGTGCTCGCCGGCGTCGCCTGGCCGGCCGCCGGCGTCGAGGTGCACCTGCTCGTCGCCGCCGTCGCCGTGCTTGTGGCCGCAGCCTCGTATCGGTGGCTCGAGCAGCCGGTGCGGCGCAGGGGCCTGCGCGGCGGCATCCGCTCCCTGTCGGGTTTCGCGACCGAGTCGTGGTCCCGGCTCGCGGTCGTCGGCGTCGCAGCGATGGTCGGCCTGATCCTCGTCGGCGGCACGACGGCCGCTGTCGTCGTCGCACCCGCCGAGACGAGTGCGCAGGCACGGATCACGAGCGGCCGGCACATGCTCGAAGCCGCCCAGGCCGACCGGAAGCGCGAGGACGCCGAGCGGAAGAGCGACCCGACCGCGGCGCCCGCGCCGGTCGCACCGGGCGACCTGATCTCGGCCGTCGGCGATTCCGTGATGCTCGCCTCGGCACCCGAGCTCGAAGACCGGTTCCCGGGCATCCTGATCGACGCCGCCGTGTCCCGGGGCATGCGCGCGGCTCCGGACATCCTTGCCGCCCAGGCCGCCGCCGGGACGCTGCGTCCGGTCGTCGTCGTCGGGCTCGGCACGAACGGGCCGATCACCACGGATGAGCTGCTCGCGATCGAGGCTGCGATCGGCCCCGACCGGAAGCTCGTGCTCGTGACCGCCTTCGCCGACCGGGACTGGACGGCCGGCGTGAACGATGCACTCGCCGGCTTCGCCGCCCACCACCGCCTCGTGGGCATCGCCGGCTGGCACGACGCGATCGCGCCGCACACCGACGTCCTGGCCGGGGACAACATCCACCCGGGTCCCACGGGAGGGCGGATCTACGCCGACTGCATCGCGTCCGCGCTGGACTGGCTCGCCCCCCAGCATCCGTTGCACGGCCGGGACCCCTACCGGCTCGGCCAGGACCCCGTCGTCCTCCGCCCAGTGTCCTAGGAGATCAAAAAGAAGGGCCCGACCGAAGTCGGGCCCTTCCAGGTGAAGCGGGTGAAGCGTGGGTTACTTGGCTTCCTCGACGGGAGCCTCGGCAACGACCTCGTCCTCGGCCGGGGCGTCGACGACGGCCTCGGTCTCGGCGGGGGCCTCGACGACGACCGGCGCGACGGCAGCAGCTGCAGCGGCGGACGTCTTCGCGGACTTGACCTTCGGGGTGACGGGCTCGAGGACGAGCTCCATCTGGACCATCGAAGCGTTGTCGCCCTTACGGAAGCCGAGCTTCGTGATGCGGGTGTAGCCGCCCTCGCGCAAGGCGACCTGGGGTGCGATCTCAGTGAAGAGCTCGTGCACGACGGTCTTGTCGCCGATGGTGGCCAGAACGCGACGACGGGCGTGCAGGTCGCCCTTCTTCGCGAACGTGATCAGTCGCTCGGCGACCGGACGAAGGCGCTTGGCCCGCGTTTCGGTCGTCTTGATCGACTTGTGGGTGAACAGCGAGGCGGCAAGGTTGGCGAGCATGAGGCGCTCGTGTGCCGGGCCGCCACCGAGGCGGGCTCCCTTAGTGGGCGTGGGCATTAGTAATCTCCAGTATCAAAAGTCAAAAGTCAGTCGGGAGACTGCTTTTAGATGGTTTCTTCGTCGTAGCCGCTGTAGAAGTGGGCGCCGTCGAATCCGGGCACCGAGTCCTTCAGTGACAGGCCAAGCTCGACGAGCTTGTCCTTGACCTCATCCACCGACTTCTGTCCGAAGTTGCGGATGTTCATCAGCTGGGTCTCCGAGAGGGCGACCAGTTCGCTGACGTTGTTGATGCCTTCACGCTTGAGGCAGTTGTACGAACGAACCGACAGATCGAGGTCTTCGATCGGGATCGACAGTTCGGTCGACAACACGGCGTCGACCGGCGCGGGGCCGATTTCGATGCCCTCTGCCGCGGTGTTCAGTTCGCGGGCCAGACCGAACAGCTCGGTCAGGGTGCGACCGGCGGATGCGATGGCGTCGCGAGGCGAGATCGCCGACTTGGTCTCCACGTCGACGACGAGGCGGTCGAAGTCGGTACGTTCACCGGCACGGGTCGCCTCGACGCGGTAGGTCACCTTGAGCACGGGCGAGTAGATCGAGTCGACCGGAATCTGGCCGGCCTCGGAGTACTCGTTGCGGTTCTGGGTGGCCGACACGTAGCCGCGGCCACGCTCGATGGTCAGTTCGAGTTCGAACTTCGCCTTGTCGTTCAGGGTGGCGATGACCAGTTCGGGGTTGTGCACCTCGACGCCGGCCGGAGCCGAAATGTCGGCGGCGGTGACCTGGCCGGCACCCTGCTTGCGCAGGTACGCGGTGATCGGCTCGTCGTGCTCGCTCGAGATGACGAGTCCCTTGATGTTCAGGATGATCTCGGTGACGTCTTCCTTGACACCGGGAACCGTGCTGAACTCGTGCAGCACGCCGTCGATACGGATGCTGGTGACAGCGGCTCCGGGGATCGAGGAGAGCAGGGTGCGGCGCATGGAGTTGCCGAGGGTGTAACCGAAGCCAGGCTCGAGCGGCTCAATGATGAACCGGGACCGGAACTCCGAGATGTTCTCCTCGGTGAGCGTGGGGCGCTGTGCGATAAGCACTATTGATTCCTTTCGGCAAAGTGTCCGCTATATGACACTTGCGAGGCGAGGTGTTGAGTGTGAAAGAAAAAGAATCGCGCGGGGCCTGGACCGCTCCGTGAGGAGCAGTCCAGGCCCGGCGATCCGCGGCGACCGGGGTCGTCACGAGGACGAACCCGGCCAGTGCGGGTGCTTTAGACGCGGCGACGCTTCGGCGGACGGCAACCGTTGTGAGCCTGGGGCGTCACGTCGTTGATCGAGCCAACCTCGAGGCCGGCGGCCTGAAGGGAGCGGATCGCGGTTTCGCGGCCTGAGCCGGGTCCCTTGACGAACACGTCAACCTTCTTCATACCGTGCTCCTGCGCCTGGCGGGCGGCCGACTCGGCTGCCAGCTGTGCGGCGAACGGGGTCGACTTACGCGAACCCTTGAAGCCAACTCCACCTGAGGACGCCCAGCTGATGACCGCACCGGTGGTGTCGGTGATCGAGACGATGGTGTTGTTGAACGTGCTCTTGATGTGGGCCTGGCCCACGGCGACGTTCTTCTTTTCTTTCTTGCGCGGCTTCCGAACGGCCGACTTGGGTGCTGCCATGAATTTCTCCTGAATCCTAAAGGCGAGACGGGCCAGGCCGAGGCCTAGCGCGCCTTCTTCTTGCCGGCTACGGTGCGCTTCGGGCCCTTGCGGGTGCGAGCGTTGGTCTTGGTGCGCTGGCCGCGGACGGGCAGGCCCTTGCGGTGGCGGATTCCCTCGTAGCTGCCGATCTCGACCTTGCGGCGGATGTCGGCGGCAACCTCACGGCGGAGGTCACCCTCAACCTTGAAGGTTCCTTCGATGTAGTCACGGAGGGCGACGAGCTGCTCGTCGGTCAGGTCCTTGACTCGGATGTTTCCATCGATTTCAGTGTCGGCGAGGGTCTTGAGTGCCCTCGTGCGGCCAACACCAAAGATGTAAGTCAGTGCAACTTCCACGCGCTTATCGCGGGGAATATCAACGCCGGCTAGACGTGCCATTATGGCTTCTCCTGTATATGAGTGGAGGTCTGTAGCAGTGCCCGTTCATCGGCCTCCAACCGATGGTGTCCCCCTCGCGGGGTTCCTGGCACTGCTATTTTCTGTATTCAGTTGAATCGTTCACCAGGGTGAGCCTGTCGGGTGACAGACTCCCACCGGCTAACCCTGACGCTGCTTGTGACGCGGGTTCTCGCAGATGACCATCACGTTGCCGTTGCGGCGGATGACCTTGCACTTGTCACAGATCTTTTTGACGCTGGGCTTGACCTTCATGGTGTGTCCTTGTATTCGCTGTCTTCGTACCCGCGGAATGCCGCGGGCCGTTACTTACAGCAACTTCTTACTTGTAGCGGTAGACGATCCGGCCGCGAGTCAGATCGTAAGGGCTCAGCTCCACGATCACGCGGTCCTCAGGAAGGATGCGGATGTAGTGCTGACGCATCTTGCCCGAAATGTGGGCAAGAACTTTGTGGCCGTTCGTCAACTCAACGCGAAACATCGCATTGGGAAGAGCTTCGACTACTGCGCCCTCGATTTCGATGACACCGTCTTTTTTGGCCATAACTCACTATCACTAGGTATTGATTGCTGGTCGTGCGGGGATATGGTGCTCTAGACACGCCGCAGGCGACGGCATCAGACACCAAGGATTTACTCTATGGTATGAAGTTGCCTTTTGGCAATTCTTCCCTATAATCCCTTGGCAATTGCTGCTGCCGCCGCCCGTTTCAGTGCGGAATCGTGCTGTTGTGTCGCTTCAGTGCCGATTGTGCTTTTTGAGCCTGACGGACCTAGAGCGTGCGCTGCACGCCTTCGACGACGGTGACGACGTCCGAGAAGAGCGGATGCGTCGCGTCGAGCCCGCAGACATCCGTCACGAAGCCCGCGGCCGTGAGGCTGCGGAGCTTGGCCTGGAGTTCGACGCTCTGCTCGTCGTCCGCCACGTCGAAGCGGAGGGCTGCGCCGACCGCCTCGAGCAGTGCCGTCGGGCGGGTGCCGCGTTCGGCGATCTCCGCGGCGGGGCCGATGAAGCGTTCGTGCCTGCTGAGCTTGCGGAGCGGCTGGCGTCCGACGCGCTGCACGGTGTCGGGAAGGGCCGGGTTCTTGAACCGAACCAGGATCTTCTCGCGATAGGCGCGCTGGGCGGCTTCGTCGAGCCCGTGCTTGGCCACCAGGAGGGCGCTGGTCTCCTCCAGGACGCGCCGGGCGCCGTCAAGCACCTCGGGTACCAGGAGGGCGTCCGAGATCTTCGTGACGCCGGCAACGGAGCCGAGGTAGGCGACCGTTGCGTGGCCGGTGTTGACCGTGAACAGCTTGCGCTCGATGTAGGGCGCGAGGTTGTCGACGAAGGTCGCACCGGGGATCACGGGCACGGCGCCGTTGAAGGCGCCGCGCTCGATGACCCACTCGTAGAAGGCCTCGACGGTGACGTCGATGCCACTGCCGTCCGCCTGCCCGGGAACGATCCGGTCGACGGCTGTATTGGCGAAGGCGACGCGGGCGTTGACGGCCGCGCGATCTCCCTCTGCCACGTGGAGCCAGACCTGTTCCGCGAGCACGTCGGTCGCGTTGATCGCGTTCTCGCACGCCATCACGGCGAGCGGGGGCAGCGACGCGTCGCGGGCCGCGAGTCCGGCGGCGATGACCGGGGCCACGAAGCGCAGCACGGTCGGGCCGACGGCGGTCGTGACGATGTCGGCCGTCGCGATCTCCTGGATCAGGGCGGCCTCGTCGGTCGCGCTGTTGATGGCGCGGAAGTTGTCGACCACGCGAGTGGTCGACTCCTCCCCGCCTCATGCACCGAGTAGGTCGTCGCGGCCTTGAGGGCGTCGATCAGGGAAGCATTCACATCGGCGAAGACCACCTCGTATCCGGCGTCGTGAAGCAGGAGGCCGACGAATCCGCGACCGATATTGCCTGCACCGAAGTGAATTGCTTTCATTCTGCGTTGACCTCCTCGAGGAGAGCGTAAATCTCTCCTGCATTTCCTGCATCGATCAGTTTCTGTACTTCGTCCTCGTCCGAGAAGACGATGGCGATCTTCGAGAGGATCGCGAGGTGCTCGTTGTTGAGCCCCGCGATCCCGACTGCGAACCGGACCGGGTTGCCGTCCCAGTCGATGGGCGTGTCATAGCGGACGAGGGAGAGCGCCGAATGAAGGATCGACTCCTTCGCCTCGTTCGTGCCGTGCGGGATGGCGAGGAAGTTGCCCATGTAGGTCGACACACTCGCCTCCCTGTCGAACATCGAATCGACGTACGCCTGGGTCACTGCACCCGCGGCGACCAGCAGTGCGCCGGCCTCCTTGATGGCGTCGTTCTTCGTGGTGGCCGTTCCCGCGGCCACCACGTTGCCGGGCTCGAGGATCTGATCGGTCACAGTGTGGCCTCTGAGTCCGCCTTGCTCTGGAGCAATTCGACGACCTCGTCGTACTTCGGGCTGTTCATGAAGTTCGACACCGAAACGTGCACGGATGCCGGTGACTTCTGCTGGGCCCTCGCGGTGAGGTCCTGGTGGGTGATGACCAGATCGGCGGTGCCGTCGAGGTTCGCGATGGCCTGGTTGGTCACCGTGATTCCTTCGATACCGGCCTTCTTGATCTTGTTCCGCAGGACGGAGGCGCCCATGGCGCTTGACCCCATGCCTGCGTCGCACGCGAAGACGATGTTCCTCAGCTGGTGGCCTGCGGCGGCCGCGGTGGCGGCATCCGTGGTGCCCGCAGCGGCGAGGTTGCCGAGGACGCTCGAGGACTTGCCCTTGAGGGCTTCGGTCTTCGCGACGGCCTCGGTGAGGTCGTTGTCGAGTCCGGCGGCGATGTCGCGCTTGCGGCTCGCACGGAGGATAACGGAGGCGATCAGGAACGACACGGCCGCGGAGCCGATGACCGAGAGGACGACGCCGACGTAGCTGTCCGGTGCGGTCTGAAGAAGCACGGCGAAGATGCTGCCGGGCGAGGCCGGGGCGCGGAGGCCGGTGTGGAACGCGACGTTGATCGCGACGCCGGTCATGCCGCCGCCGATGGTGGCGAGGATGAGGATCGGCTTCATCAGGACGTAGGGGAAGTAGATCTCGTGGATTCCACCGAGGAACTGGATGATGATCGCGCCGGGTGCACTGGCCTTGGCCAGTCCGACCCCGAAGAAGGAGAACGCGAGGAGCAGGCCGAGGCCGGGGCCGGGGTTCGCCTCGATCAGGAAGAGCAGCGACTTGCCGGATTCAGCAACCTGCTGCACGCCGATCGGGGTGAACACGCCGTGGTTGATGGCGTTGTTCAGGAACAGCACCTTGCCGGGCTCGACGAGGATGCTCGCGAGCGGCAGCAGGTTGTTGGAGACGAGCCAGTTGACTCCGCCCTCCAGCATGGTGCTGAAGCCGGTCACGACCGGAGCGATTCCGAAGAACGCGCCCAGGGCGAGGATGGCGCCGAGGATACCCGAGGAGAAGTTGTCCACGAGCATCTCGAAACCGGGGCGGATCTTGCCCGCCCACAGGCTGTCGAGCTTCTTGAGGAGCCAGGCGGAGAGCGGACCGACGATCATCGCACCGATGAACATCGGGATCGCGCTGCCGACGATGACGCCCATCGTGGCGATCGAGGCGATGACGCCACCGCGGACGCCGTAGACCATCCGGCCACCGGTGTTGGCGATCAGGAGCGGGAGCAGGTACAAGATCATCGGGTCGACCATCTTGGCGACGGTCTCGTTCGGGGTCCAGCCGGTCGGGATGAAGAACGCGGTGATGAGGCCCCACGCGATAAACGCCGCGATATTGGGCATGATCATGCCGCTGAGGAAGGTGCCGAAGCGCTGCACGTGGACGCGCGCTCCGCCTCCGCTCTTCGTGTCAGTTGACGTCGTCGTCATTTCTCTGCCTTTCGTTGTGTGTTCGGGTTGTGATTGCGGGTGAGCGGTGAAACGACTCGCACGGACTAGTCCGTGTGAGAGAAGGTGGCGGCGAGCTTCGTCGCCGCGGCGCGAGCGGATGCCGCGCCGTCTGCCGCGAGGGCGACCGCGGCGAGTTGCCCGGCCTCCTCCGCGCTGAACCGGGCGAGTTCCGCCCGGACGTCGGAGAGTGCCGCAGAGGACATGGACAGGCTCGTGGCCCCCAGTCCGACGAGCACGACGGCGAGCAGTGGGTCCGCCGCCGCCTCTCCGCACACCCCGACCGGTTTGCCGCTGGAGCGGCCTGCTTGGCCGACCTCTCCGATCAGGCGAAGCACGGCGGGGTGCCACGGGTTCTGGTAGCCCGCCACGGAACCGAGGAGACGGTCGGCGGCGAGGGTGTACTGGGTGAGGTCGTTGGTGCCGATCGACGCGAAGTCCGCGTGCTGCAGGATGCGGTCGGCCAGGAGTGCTGCCGAGGGGATCTCGACCATGACGCCGGCCGTCTTGAGCCCGAGCTTGTGGGCGAGTTCCACGAAGTAGGTGGTCTCCTCGACCGTTGCGACCATGGGCGCCATCACCCAGACGTCGGCGTCGGTCGCGGCATCCGCTTCGGCGAGCGCGGTCAGCTGTTCGCGGAGGATGTCTTCGGAGGCGCGCAGGGCCCGGAGGCCGCGGAGGCCGAGTGCGGGGTTCTCCTCCGCTGCGTCGTTGAGGAACGCGAGCGGCTTGTCGCTTCCGGCGTCGAGCGCACGCACCACGACCTTCTTGCCGGGGAAGGCATGCAGCAGGCGTGCGTACTGTTCCGCCTGCTCGAGGATCGTCGGTGCGTTCCGGGAGCCGAGGAAGAGGAACTCGGTGCGGAACAGGCCGACACCTTCCGCGCCCAGTTCGACGGCCCTGGCGGCGCCGTCGGCGGAACCGAGGTTCGCGAGGAGCGGGATCGGGGTACCGTCCCGGAGTCGGCCGGGGCCGGTCGGGGCCTGGGCGCGCAGGGCGCGGGCACGGATGCGGGCTTCGGCCGTTTCGACTTCGGCCTCCGTCGGGGAGACGGTCACGGTGCCGGCTGCGGCGTCCACGATCACGAGGGTGCCGTCGGCGAGGTCGGTTGCCCCTGCGGCGCCGACGATCGCGACGATCGCCTTGTCGCGGGCGAGGATCGCGGTGTGGGAGGTGGGGCCGCCGTCACTCGTGACGAGACCGAGAACGCGGGTGAGGTCGAGCAGCGCGGTGTCGGCGGGGGCGAGGTCGTGGGCGACGAGGATGAACGGTTCTTCCTGCTCCGGCACGCCGGGGGCTGCCCGGCCGCCGAGCTGGGCGATGACCCGCTGGGACACGTCGTCGAGGTCTGCCGCACGCTCGGCGAGGTACCCGCCGAGTTCGGTGAGCTGGTCGCGGAAAGCGGAGAAGGCCTCGAACACGGCGCGTTCCGCGGTCTTGCCGGTCGCGAGCCGTTCGGTGAGGTCGTCGACGAGAGTGGGGTCCTCTGCCATCATGGCCTGGGCTTCGAGGACTTCCTGGGCCGCTCCGCCTGCGCGTTCGGCGCGGCCTTCGAGGTCGACGGCGACAAAACGCTGCGCGGCCGCGGCTCGGGCGCCTTCGTCCTCCGGGGTGAGTGCGCTGGGGGTGTCGGTCGGTTCCGGGAGCGGTTCGGGCATCCGCAGCACCCGGCCGATGGCCACGCCCTGGCCGATGCCGGTTCCGGTCAGGTCGGTGCCGGACGTGGCGGATGCCGTCGCGAGGCTCATACCGCGACCCGCGTTTCGGAGGCCGCCGCGTCCGCGGCAGGCAGGTCGTGGTCGGCGGCGAGCAGGGATACGAGGGTGTCGAGGGTGGCACTGGCCCCGTCGTCGACGGTCGCGATGGTGGCCTCGTCGCCGTTGCCGAGGCCGAGGGAGATCACGGCGAGGATGCTGGCGGCGTTGACCGCCTTGCCGCCGGCCTTTTCGATGGTGACCTTGACGCCGGAGTCGGCTGCCGCCTTGGTGAAGAGTTTCGCGGGGCGGGCGTGCAGGCCGTTCGCCGAGCCGATTCGAACTGTGCGTTCAATCATCGGTGGGGTTCCTTCCGGTGGAGAGTGGAGTGCTGTACTGGGTCATGCCACGGCTGCGAGCGCCGCGTCGAGTGCTTCGGCTCCGTCGCGGGCCTTGAAGATCGTGTCGGCCAGGAGAGCGCAGCCCACGCCGTGTTCGGCCGCCTGCGCCCGGATCTCGGGGAATCGTGCGGCCAAGTGCGGGCCGACGAGCAGGGCGTCGATGCCGTCGAGGGCATCGGGGAGTTCTGTTTCGCTGGCCGCGGCGACCGTGGCGACCAGGCCACGCTCGGAAATGGTCCGGCGCATCCGCAGCGCGACGAAGGTGCTGGACGCGCCCGCACCACAGATCACAAGAATCCTCATTGACTCAGCCTTTCGGTGTTTCGACTCTTTCAGTTTCGTCCGATGGCCTGGCCCCGGCCAGTAGAGCTGTTTCCGCACCCCGGAAACACGGCGCGGGAATACCGGAGGGGTGCAGCATGATTGACTAGCTACGACAATGTGGAGTTTTGTGCGATGAGCGACAAACAAACGCGGATGCTGGAGTATCTGTCGCAGACGCCGGTCTGGGTGACCGCCGGCGAACTCGCCGACCACCTCGGGGTGACCCCTCGGACCGTGCGCAGTTACGTGACGAACGTGAAGGCGGCGGCGCATCCGCTCGACGTGATCGAATCGGGGACGGCCGGGTACCGGTTGGATCTCGAGGCGTACGCCGTGTTCCGGTCGAGCCGCAAGCCGGTCGAGCCGGACACCAGGCAGAACCGGCTCTATGCCCTCGTCAGGCGGCTCACCGAGTCGGACAGCGGCCTCGACGTGTACAGCCTCGCGGCGGAGCTCTTCGTGAGTGATTCGACGATCGAGGCCGATCTCGCCCGGGTGCGGTCGCTGCTGCCGGAGACCGGGCTCACGCTCGGGAGGCGCGGCAGCGTCGTGACCCTGGCCGGATCGGAGACGGACCGGCGCCGGCTGCTCAGCCGGATGTTCCGCGAGGAGACCGACCGCGGGATGCTCAACCTCGAGACCATCCAGCGCGAGTTCGCGTCGAAGAGCCTCAGCGCGTTCAAGACCGACCTGATCGCCATGCTCGACGCCCAGGGCTATTTCGTGAACGAGTACGGCACCAACGACGTGCTCCTGCACGTGGCGATCGCCGTCGACCGCGTCACCAAGCGCGCCGCGCCGCTCCCCGCCGAGCCGGAGGCCACTCCCCCTGACGAGATGACCAGGGCCCTCGCCGTGCTCATCAAGCGGCACTTCGACGTCGAGCTCGCGCTCGGGGACCTCGACTACATCGGACTCCTCCTCACCACCCGGGTGATCACGCCGGGTCACGACCAGCCGGCGAAGAAGCTCATCGAGAACTTCGTGCGCCCGGAGGACCTCGACGCGGTCAGGCAGATCGTGACGCAGGCGAGCGAGGAATTCCTCGTCGACCTCACCGAGGAGACGTTCATCGTGCGGCTCACCCTGCACGTTCGGAACCTGATCAACCGCGCCCAGGACCGGTCATTCGCACACAATCCGCTCACCCGGTCCATCAAGACGGGCTACCCGATGATCTACGAGCTCGCGGTGTACATCGCGAGCCAGTTGCAGCGCCAGGAGCGGATCGTGATCAACGACGACGAGATCGCGTACATCGCGATGCACGTCGGCGCGCACCTGCAGCAGCAGTCCCGCCGGGTCGACCTCGTCAGCTGCGCTATCGTCTGCCCGAACTATTACGACATGCACGTCCTGCTGCGGGAACGCATCGAACGTGTCCTCGGCGATGAGCTCGAGGTCGTCTCCGTCGTCACGAGGAGCGACGTGGACTGGAGCGGGCTCGAGGCCGACCTCGTGCTCACGACGATCGATCCGGGCAGCCTCGGTGACGGGATCATCGTCATCCAGCCGTTCCTGACCGAAGCCGACATCGAGCGGGTCCGGAAGGCCGCGAGCCGGGTGCGCCGGCTGCGCAGGCGCGCGCATCTCAAGGACGACCTGCTGCAGTTCTTCGACGCCTCGCTGTTCTCGCACAACTTCTACGCGAACGACGAAAACGCCATGATCCGCGCGCTCGGCGACCGGATGGCCGCGCAGGGCATCATCGAGCCGGAGTACATCGTCGGCGCGATCGAGCGCGAACTGATGAGTTCGACGGCGTTCACCGACAACCTGGCCGTGCCGCACTCGATGTCGATGACCGCGAACCGCACGTCGATCGCGATCGTGATCAACGACACCCCGATGGACTGGGGCGAGGCTCGGGTCAACGTCGTCGCGCTCGTGGCGTTCAGCGCCGCGGGGCGCAAGAGCTTCCAGGATGTCTTCGACCAGTTCGTCGAGGTCTTCTCCGACCGCAACGACGTGCAGCGGCTGGTCCGCAGGTCGGTCGACTTCGCATCCTTCATCGACGAGCTCGTGCACCTGATGGACCAGTAGCCCTCACGGGGAAACCGGGATCAGGCGCGCAGTTCCGCCCAGCCGCGCGATTTGAACGCGTAGATGGCGAGGTCGAGTGCCTCGTCGCCGTTCTGGGAGGCGAACACGGTGTCGGGCAGGAGCGCGACGCCGACGCCCCGCTTGATCGCCTCCGCGCGGATCTTCTCGTAACGCGGGGCCAGATACGGGCCGACGAGCAAGACGTCGATCGGGTCCAATGACCCGGGAAGGTCGGATTCGCTGCCGGCGTGAACCGTTAGTTCGAGACCCCTGGCCTCACCTGTGTGGCGGATGCGATGGGCGACGAAGGCGCTGGACGCCCCGGCACCGCAAACTACGAGAATCCTCATTGACCTGCTCATTTCTTCGGCGGGCTCTGCCCACTTCCATCTTCCCGCTAATCAGGGCCTTTGGCTAGCGGATGCCGCGCCCCGGCGCGCCGTCTCCCGCCCGCGAGAGTGCACTTTTGGCCCTTAAGACCGGGTCTTAAGGGCCAAAATTGCGCTCTCGCGGAGGTACGCGCGCGTGTTGGGGCGGCGGCGGGGTGGTTAGGGGATGGGGACGGGGATGACGCCGAGGGCGGCGAGCTGGGCTGCGCCGCCGTCCTCGGCGGTGAGCACCCAGATGCCGTCCTTGTGCACGGCGACGCTGTGCTCCCAGTGCGCGGCCGCGAGGCCGTCACTCGTCGCGACGGTCCAGTCGTCGTCGCGGACGAAGGTGTCGATCGATCCGAGCACGACCATCGGCTCGATGGCGACGACGAGTCCGGGCTTGACCTCCGGTCCCTTCTGGCGCACCCGGTAGTTGAAGACAGGAGGGGCTTCGTGCATGGACCGGCCGATGCCGTGGCCGACGTAGTCGGTCAGGATGCCGTAGCTGCCCTGCGACTCGATGTAGTCCTCGATGGCGTCGCCGACCTCGTTGAGGTACCGCGCCTCAGCGAGGCGGGCGATCCCGTGCCACAGGGACTGCTCCGTGACGTCGGAGAGTTTCTGGCGTTCGGCCACGACCTCAGGCCTGCTCGGGTCCGGGATCACGAAGCTGAAGGCGGCGTCACCGTTCCAGCCGTCGAGGATCGCGCCGCTGTCGATCGAGACGATGTCGCCAGGGGCGAGGACACGGGCGCCCGGGATGCCGTGGACGACGTCCTCGTTCACGCTCGCGCACACCGTGTGGAAGTAACCCTGCTCGAGCTTGAAGTTCGGCAGGCCGCCGCGGGCCACGATTGCGGCCTCTGCGGCCGCATCGAGCTCGAGGGTCGTGACACCGGCCCGCATCAGAGCGCGGGCCGCGTCGAGGGACGCGGCGGTCGCGAGGCCCGGTGCGATCATCAGCCGCAACTGTGCCGGCGACTTGTAGATGGATCGACGAAGGCTCATTGCCTGGTTCCCCGCAAACGGATCAGGACGCGCTCGGTGCGTCCGTGTTGATGTCGACGGCGTGAAGCTCGCGCTCCGCGAGGGCACTCAGAATGCGCTCGGTCACCGCATTGACGGCACCGAGGCCGTCAACGGTGACAACGAGCCCGCGGGCCCCGTACACGTCGATAAGCGGAGCGGTCTGCTCCGAGTAAACCTCGAGACGGTGACGGATGACGTCGGCCGTGTCGTCCGCTCGGCCCTGTTCGGCCGCGCGCTTGAGCAGACGGGCGACGACCTCGTCGGTGTCCGCTGAGATCTGGACGACGGCATCGAGTGCGGTGCCTTCGGCGTCGAGCAGGCGGTCGAGCTCGTGCACCTGTTCGAGCGTGCGCGGGTAACCGTCCAGGAGGAAACCGCCAGCGGCATCCGCCTGGGCGAGCCGGTCGGCGACGATCTCATTGGTCAGCGAGTCGGGCACGTAGGCGCCCTTGTCCATGAACGCCTTGGCTTTGAGGCCGAGTTCGGTCTGGTTCGTCACGTTGAAGCGGAAGATGTCGCCGGTCGAGACGGCGGGGATACCGAAGGCAGCGGCCAGGCGAACCGCCTGGGTGCCCTTGCCGGCGCCGGGCGGGCCGATCACGAGCAAGCGGGTCATCGGAGGAGCCCTTCGTAGTGACGCTGCTGCAACTGGGAGTCGATCTGCTTGACCGTCTCGAGGCCGACACCGACGATGATCAGGATGCTGGCGCCGCCGAACGGGAAGTTCTGGTCGGCTCCGATCACCGAGAATGCGATCAGCGGCAGCAGGGCGATCAGGCCGAGGTAGAGCGCACCGGGCAGGGTCACCCGGGTCAGCACGAAGTCGAGGTACTCGGCCGTCGGGCGTCCGGCACGGATGCCGGGGATGAATCCGCCGTACTTCTTCATGTTGTCGGCGACCTCTTCCGGGTTGAAGGTGATCGCGACGTAGAAATAGGTGAACCCGACGATGAGCAGGAAGTACATCAGCATGTAGAGCGGGTGGTCGCCCTTGGTCAGGTTGTTCGTGACCCAGGAGACCCACGCCGCCGGGGCCTGTCCGGCAGCCGGCTGGTTGAACTGCGCGATCAGGGCCGGCAGGTACAGCAGCGAGGACGCGAAGATCACAGGGACGACGCCGGCCATGTTGACCTTGATCGGGATGTACGTGTTGTTGCCGCCGTAGGTGCGTCGTCCGACCATCCGCTTGGCGTACTGCACCGGGATGCGTCGTTGCGACTGTTCGACGAACACCACGGCCGCGACGACCAGCAGTCCGACCGCGATCACGATCAGGAAGGTGTCGAGGCCCTTCTGGTTGAGGATCGAGCCGAGGGAGTTCGGGAAGCGGGCCGCGATGGACGTGAAGATGAGGAGCGACATGCCGTTGCCGATGCCGCGCTCGGTGATGAGCTCACCCATCCACATGATGACGCCGGTGCCTGCCGTCATGGTGATGACCATGAGCATGATGGCGTACCAGGCGTCGTTGGTGATGAGCTGCGAGCACTCGGAGCTGGAGGAGGTGCCGAACAGCGCACCGCTGCGGGCGACCGTGATGAGCGTCGTCGACTGGAGGATGCCGAGGGCGATCGTGAGATAGCGCGTGTACTGGGTGAGCGTGCTCTGCCCGGACGCGCCCTCTTTGTAGAGGGTCTCGAAGTGTGGGATGACCACGCGCAGGAGCTGCACGATGATCGAGGCCGTGATGTACGGCATGATGCCGAGCGCGAAGACCGACAGCTGCAGCAGCGCGCCACCGCTGAACAGGTTGACGAGTTCGTACAGGCCACTGGTGCCCTGGTTCGCCGCGAGACACGCTTGCACGTTTCCGAAGTCCACAAAGGGAGAGGGGATGAACGAGCCCAGTCGGAACAGAGCCACGATACCGAGGCTGAATCCGATTTTCTTACGAAGGTCGGGCGTGCGGAAGATCCGCGCTATGGCGCTGAACAAAAGGCCTCCAGTTACTAACGTGAAACGAGCCTGCCGGGGCCGCTATCGAATGAACGATGGCGACGCCCGACAAGCTCGATCAGCGTCTACGGACTTACTTGATTGAGCCACCCGCGGCGACGATCTTCTGCTCAGCTGAGCTGGAGACCTTGTCGACCGCAATGTTCAGCTTAACGGCAATTTCACCGTTACCGAGCACCTTGACTTTTTCGTTGTCACGAACGGCGCCCTTGGCGACCAGGTCGGCGATGGTGACATCGCCACCGTTCGGGTAGAGCTCGGCAAGACGGTCGAGGTTGACGACCTGGTACTCGACGCGGAACGGGTTCTTGAACCCGCGCAGCTTCGGGGTACGCATGTGCAGAGGCATCTGCCCACCCTCGAAGCCGATGCGCACGTTGTAGCGTGCCTTGGTGCCCTTGGTGCCACGACCCGCGGTCTTACCCTTGGATCCTTCACCGCGGCCGACGCGCATACGGTCCTTCTTCGAACCGGGAGCGGGGCGAAGGTGGTGGACCTTCAGCACCTGCTCGCGCTTCTCAGCGGGTGCAGTCTTCGCGGCCGCAGCCTTGGGGGCAGCCTTCTTTGCGGTGGCGGGCTTGGTTGCTGCCTTGGCGGCAGCGTCCTTCTCGTCAGCCATTAGTCAATCTCCTCGACCTTCACGAGGTGAGCAACCGTGTTGACATAGCCGCGGTTCTGCGAGTTGTCCTCGCGGATCACGACAGCGCCAATGCGCTTGAGACCCAGGCTGCGAAGCGTGTCGCGCTGGTTCTGCTTCTCACTAATTTTGGACTTGATCTGTGTCACTTTGAGGCGAGCCATCAGGCACCTGCCTTTGCTGCCGCTGCTGCAGCAGCAGCCGCGGCGTCGGCGCGCAGGAAACGGGCCGGGGCCACGTCTTCGTACGCGAGGCCACGACGGGCGGCAACGGCACGCGGCTCTTCGAGCTGGTGCAGTGCCTCGACGGTGGCGTGGACGATGTTGATGGTGTTCGACGAACCGAGCGACTTGCTCAGGACGTCGTGGATGCCGGCGCATTCGAGCACGGCGCGGACGGGGCCACCGGCGATAACGCCGGTACCGGCAGCGGCGGGACGCAGCAGGACAACGCCCGCTGCGGCTTCGCCCTGGACGGGGTGCGGGATCGTCAGGCCGACGCGGGGAACGCGGAAGAAGTTCTTCTTCGCTTCCTCGACGCCCTTGGAGATAGCGGTCGGGACCTCGCGGGCCTTGCCGTATCCCACGCCGACGAGTCCGTTGCCGTCACCGACGACGACGAGGGCGGTGAAGCTGAAGCGACGACCACCCTTCACCACCTTGGAAACGCGGTTGATGGTGACAACGCGCTCCAGGAACTGGCTCTTGTCGGCGTCGCGGCTTCCGCGATCCTTGTTCGGGTTGCGCTCACGGCCACCACGACGAGCCTCACGAGGCTCGTTCTGTGCCGGAGCGGTTGACGCAGCGGTTTCGACGGGTGCCTCAGCGGCCACCACGGTCTCCTTGGCTGCTGTGTTACTGGTTTCAGCGGTCACAGGTTCAATCCACCCTCTCGAGCTCCCTCGGCGATGGCAGCGACGCGTCCCGCGTACTTGCTGCCGCCACGGTCAAATACGACGGCGTCGATACCGGCGGCCTTCGCGCGCTCGGCGACGAGTTCACCGACCTTACGGGCCTTGGCGGTCTTGTCACCATCGAAGGTGCGCATGTCCGTCTCGAGCGTGGATGCCGACGCAAGGGTGAAACCCTTGCTGTCGTCGACGACCTGCACGAAGACGTGGCGAGCCGAACGGGTGACGACGAGACGGGGACGAAGCTCCGTCCCAACGACCTTTTTGCGAAGACGTGTGTGCCTGCGTCCGCGGGCAGCGGCCTTGCTCTTACCTCTAGTTCCGAGACCCATGGTTACTTACCACTCTTTCCGGCCTTGCGGCGAACAATCTCGCCGGCGTAACGCACACCCTTGCCCTTGTAGGGCTCAGGCTTGCGAATCTTACGGATGTTGGCGGCGACCTCGCCGACGGCCTGCTTGTCGATGCCACCGACCGTGAGGCGGTTGACGCCCTCGACGGTCAGGGTGATGCCGACGGGCGGCTCGATGAGGACCGGGTGTGAGAAGCCAAGGGCGAACTCGACCGCGGTGCCCTTCTGGGCGACGCGGTAACCGGTACCGACGATCTCGAGGCCCTTGGTGTAACCCACGGTCACCCCGATGATCTGGTTGGCGATCAGGGTGCGGGTCAGGCCGTGCAGCGAACGCGATGCGCGCTCGTCGTCCGGACGGGTGACGACAACGTGGCCGTCTTCGATCGACACCTGGATCGGGTTGGCGACGGTGAGCGCAAGCTCACCCTTCGGGCCCTTGACGCTGACGAGGCGGCCCTCAGTGGCAACCGTGACATCCGCGGGGATCGGGATGGGGAGTCTTCCAATACGTGACATTGTCGACTACCACACGTAGGCGAGAACTTCTCCGCCTACGCCCTTCTTCTCGGCCTGACGGTCGGTGAGCAGACCGCTGGAGGTGGACAGGATGGCAACGCCGAGGCCACCGAGAACGGTGGGGATTTCGGTCGACTTTGCGTACACGCGCAGGCCGGGCTTGGAAACCCGCTTGATGCCGACGATGGAACGCTCGCGGTTCGGACCGAACTTGAGGTTCAGCGTGAGGGTCTTTCCGACCTCTGCATCCTTGACATCCCAGGCGGAGATGTAACCCTGCGCCTTGAGGATGTCTGCGATGTGCGCTTTGAGCTTGCTGTGCGGCATCGACACTGTGTCGTGGTACGCCGAGTTAGCGTTGCGCAGTCTGGTCAGCATGTCTGCGACCGGATCTGTCATTGTCATTTGTGGTGCCTTTCTCGCCTGGTTTCGTTCATCCGTTACACGGGTGACGACCTTGGTCGTGGTGGGGCTGGACGGTTGTCCAGCCCCAGGGTTCAAAACTAGCCGGTACTACTTGGTGTTCTCGGCCGTCTGGAAGGGGAAGCCAAGCGCCTTGAGCAGCGCACGGCCTTCTTCGTTGTTCTTGGCGGTCGTCACGATGGTGATGTCCATACCGCGAAGACGGTCGATCCGGTCCTGGTCGATCTCGTGGAACATGACCTGCTCGGTGAGACCGAAGGTGTAGTTGCCTGCACCGTCGAACTGCTTGTCCGAGAGGCCGCGGAAGTCACGGATACGGGGAAGGGCGAGGCTCAGAAGCCGGTCCAGGAATTCCCACATGCGGTCGCCGCGGAGGGTGACGTGGGTTCCGATGGGCTGTCCTTCGCGCAGTTTGAACTGCGCGATGGACTTGCGGGCCTTGGTGACCTGCGGCTTCTGGCCGGTGATCTTGGTGAGGTCGGAGACGGCGCCATCCATGATCTTGCCGTCGCGAGCTGCCTCGCCGACACCCATGTTGACGACGATCTTCACGAGGTTCGGAATCTGGTGAACGTTCGTGAAACCGAGCTCGGTGGAGAGCTTGGCGGAGATCTCGTCGCGGTACTTCTGCTTGAGACGCGGAAGCGTCTTGACGGGCGCTTCGCCCGCAGCAACGATCGTGTCGGTCATCAGAGGTCCTTCCCTGACTTCTTGGCGTAACGGATGCGGACCGTCTTGGTGACGCCGTCCTTCGTTACCTCTTCGATGCGGACGCCGACGCGAGTCGGCTTCTTGGTCTCCGGGTCGACGATGGCCACGTTGGACGCGTGGATCGGCGCCTCCATGGTCTCGATGCCGCCGGTCTTGGTGCCGCGCTGGGTCTGGCCGACACGAACGTGCTTCGTGACGAAGTTGATGCCCTCGACGAGGACACGGTTCTTCTCCACGAGCACGGCGATGACCTTGCCCTGCTTGCCACGGTCGCCGCCGCGTGCCTGGCTGCGGCCGCTGATGACCTGTACGAGGTCACCCTTTTGAGTCTGGCCATGATTTAGATAACCTCCGGTGCCAGCGAGATGATCTTCATGAACTTCTTGTCGCGAAGCTCGCGACCGACCGGTCCGAAGATTCGGGTGCCCCGGGGGTCACCGTCGTTCTTCAAAATCACTGCGGCGTTCTCATCGAACTTGATGTACGAACCGTCTGGACGACGGGTCATCTTCTTGACGCGAACGACGACGGCCTTGACGACGTCGCCCTTCTTGACGTTTCCGCCCGGGATCGCGTCCTTGACGGTGGCGACGATGGTGTCACCGAGGCCTGCGTAACGACGACCGGAGCCACCGAGGACGCGGATGGTCAACAGTTCCTTGGCACCCGTGTTGTCGGCAACCTTGAGTCGTGATTCTTGCTGAAGCACTTTTTATACCCTTCTATCAAGTAAGCGCGAGGCTTACTTGGCCTTCTCGAGGATCTCGACCAGGCGGAAGCGCTTGGTGGCGCTCAGCGGACGGGTCTCACTGATCAGGACCAGGTCTCCGACGCCGGCGATGTTCGCCTCGTCGTGGACCTTCAGCTTGGACGTACGGCGGATGACCTTGCCGTACAACGGGTGCTTCACGCGGTCTTCGACCTCGACAACGATGGTCTTGTCCATCTTGTCGCTGGTCACGTAGCCGCGCAGCGTCTTCCGGTAGCCGCGAACGAGAGCTTCTGCCTCGGCTGCGACGACCGTTTCGTCAGTCTTCGCCATGACTAGGCCTCCTTCGTTTCGACGGCCTCAGCGACAGCATCCGTTTCGGATTCTGCAGCCTTAGGGGCCTTCTTGGGCTTCTTCTCTGCCTTGTCGGCCTTGACGGCCGCTTCGACCGGTGCGGGCGTCGGGCGAATGCCCAACTCGCGCTCACGGAGAACCGTGTAGATACGAGCGATGTCGCGCTTGACCGCGCGGAGGCGGCCGTGGCTTTCAAGCTGACCGGTGGCCGACTGGAAGCGCAGGTTGAACAGCTCTTCCTTGGCCTTCTTCAGCTCGTCGAACAGTCGTTCGTTTTCAAAAGTGTCGAGCTCGACTGAGGCGAGCTCCTTGGATCCGATCGCCATTATGCGTCGCCCTCCTCGCGCTTGATGATGCGTGCCTTCAACGGCAGTTTGTGAATGGCGCGGGTGAGCGCTTCCTTGGCGACGATGTCAGTGACACCGCCGATTTCGAAGAGCACACGACCCGGCTTCACGTTGGCGACCCACCACTCCACAGAACCCTTACCGGAACCCATGCGGGTTTCGGCCGGCTTCTTGGTGAGCGGGCGGTCAGGATAGATGTTGATCCAGGCCTTGCCGCCGCGCTTCATGTGACGGGTGATCGCGATACGAGCGGACTCGATCTGACGGTTGGTCACATACGCGGGGGTGATGGCCTGGATGCCGTACTCGCCGAACGACAGCTCGGTGCCACCGGTTGCGTGGCCGGTGCGGCCCGGGTGGTGCTGCTTACGGTGCTTGACTCTGCGTGGAATCAACATGGTTATGCCTCAACTCCTGCTGCAACCGGCGCCGCGGCCTCTGCGCGGGGCGCACGGCGGGGTCGGTCGTCACGACGCTCGGGGCGGGACGACTTAGCGTTGGCCTGCTCGCGGGCGAGTTCCTTGTTGGTGATGTCGCCCTTGTAGATCCAGACCTTCACGCCGATGCGGCCGAAGGTGGTCTTGGCTTCGTAGAAGCCGTAGTCGATGTTCAGCACGCAGGGTGTGCAGTGGCACGCGTCCCTCGCGGTAGAACTCCGAGCGGCTCATCTCAGCGCCGCCGAGACGACCGGACACCTGGATGCGAACACCCTTGGCGCCGGCGCGCTGGGCGCCCTGCAGGCCCTTGCGCATCGCGCGGCGGAAAGCCACACGAGCGGAGAGCTGCTCTGCGATGCCCTGGGCAACGAGCTGGGCGTCGACCTCAGGGTTCTTGACCTCGAGGATGTTGAGCTGGATCTGCTTGCTCGTGAGCTTCTCGAGGTCGGAGCGGATCCGCTCGGCCTCGGCGCCACGACGACCGATCACGATGCCCGGACGGGCGGTGTGAATGTCGACGCGAACGCGGTCACGGGTGCGCTCGATCTCGATGCGCGAAACTCCCGCGCGGTCGAGGGTCGTGCTCAGCAGGCGGCGGATCTTGACGTCTTCAGCGACGAAGTCGCTGTAACGCTGGCCCGGCTTCGTGCTGTCAGAGAACCAACGCGACACGTGGTCGGTCGTGATTCCCAGACGGAAGCCATACGGGTTTACTTTCTGACCCATTACTTCGTACCCTCCTCAGGAGTGGCGAGCACAACAGTGATGTGGCTCGTACGCTTCTTGATCTGGAATGCGCGACCCTGTGCGCGGGCCTGGAAACGCTTGAGGGTCGTACCCTCATCAACGAATGCCTGGCTCACGAAGAGGTCCTGCTCGTCCAGGTATGTGTTCGCTGCATCGGCCTTGACTCGTGCATTCGCGATGGCCGAGGCCACCAGCTTGTACACCGGGTCGCTGGCGCCCTGCGCTGCGAACTTCAGGATTCCCAGGGCCTCGTGGGCCTGCTTGCCGCGGATCAAGTTGACGACGCGACGAGCCTTCTGGGGGTAACGCGGATGTGACGCACGCGTGCGATCGACTCCACCATTTCTTCTCCTCCTTCACGTCACCGCGTTAGCGGCGACGGCCCTTCTTGTCGTCCTTCACGTGACCACGGAAGGTGCGGGTGGGCGCAAACTCGCCGAGCTTGTGCCCGACCATGCTCTCGGTGACGAACACCGGGATGTGCTTGCGTCCGTCGTGAACCGCGATGGTGTGCCCGAGCATGTCGGGGATGATCATAGAACGGCGCGACCAGGTCTTGATTACGTTCTTGCTGCTGGCTTCATTCGCCCGGACAACCTTGCGAAGCAGGTGGTCGTCAACGAAAGGGCCTTTCTTGAGACTGCGTGGCATCGTCTACTCCTACTTACGCTTCTTGCCGACAGTACGGCGACGAACGATGAGCTTGTCGCTTTCCTTGTTCGGGTGCCGGGTACGGCCTTCTTTCTGGCCCCAGGGGCTGACGGGGTGACGTCCACCGGACGTCTTTCCCTCGCCACCACCATGTGGGTTGTCAACCGGGTTCATGGCAACACCACGAACGGTTGGGCGAACGCCTTTCCAGCGCATCCGGCCGGCCTTGCCCCAGTTGATGTTCGACTGCTCGGCGTTGCCGACCTCGCCGATCGTGGCGCGGCAGCGGGCGTCGACGTTGCGGATTTCTCCGGACGGCAGGCGCAGCTGGGCGTAGATGCCATCCTTCGCAACGAGGCGAACCGACGAACCGGCGGAGCGGGCCATCTTGGCACCGCCGCCCGGACGCAGTTCGACCGCGTGGATGATGGTACCGGTGGGGATGTTCTTCAACGGCAGGTTGTTGCCGGGCTTGATGTCAGCACCCGAACCCGACTCGATGATGTCGCCCTGGTTCAGCTTGTTCGGGGCGATGATGTAGCGCTTGGTGCCGTCAACGAAGTGCAGGAGCGCGATGCGCGCCGTGCGGTTCGGGTCGTACTCGATGTGAGCGACCTTGGCGTTGATGCCATCTTTGTCGTTACGACGGAAATCGATGAGACGGTACTGACGCTTGTGTCCACCACCGATGTGACGGGTGGTGATGCGACCCTGGTTGTTACGGCCACCGGTCTTGGACAGGGGGCGAAGCAGGGACTTCTCCGGGGTCGAACGGGTGATCTCTGCGAAGTCCGCAACAGATGAACCGCGACGACCAGGAGTCGTGGGCTTGAACTTACGAATAGCCATTTCTTATTCCTCTAGTCCGCGCCGCTTAGCCGACGGCCGTGAAGATGTCGATGGAACCGGACTTGAGCGTGACGATGGCACGCTTGGTGTCCTTGCGCTTGCCCTGACCGAACTTCGTGCGACGCGTCTTGCCGATGCGGTTCATGGTGTTGATCGAAGCGACCTCCACCTTGAAGATCTTTTCGATCGCGAGCTTGATTTCGGTCTTGTTCGAGCGCGGGTCCACGATGAAGGTGTACTTGCCCTCGTCGATCAGGCCGTAGCTCTTCTCAGAGACGACCGGAGCGATGATGACGTCGCGGGGATCCTTGTTGATCGGGGTAGCCATTATGCGGACACCTCTTCCTTCTTGGTCTTGCTCGCCACGAACGCGTCGAACGCGCCCAGGGTGAAGACGATGTCGTCGCTGACGAGAACGTCGTAGGCATTCAGCTGGTCCCAGGACAGCACGTGCACCGTCGGGAGGTTGCGGATGCTGCGCAGTGTCAGCTCATCGGTGCGCTCGAGAACGACCAGCACGTGCTTGCTGCTGGCGATCTGGGTGAGCAGCGTGATGGCGCCCTTGGTGCTGGGCGTCTCTGCAGTGAACAGTGCGGTGACGACGTGGAGACGGTCGCCGCGGGCGCGGTCGGAAAGCGATCCGCGCAGTGCTGCCGCGATCATCTTCTTGGGGGTGCGCTGTTCGTAGTTGCGGGGCGTCGGTCCGTGGACGATGCCACCGCCGGTCATCTGGGGCGCGCGGATCGAGCCCTGACGAGCGCGACCGGTTCCCTTCTGCTTGAAGGGCTTGCGACCGGCACCGGAAACTTCTCCGCGGCGCTTGGTCTTGTGCGTGCCCTGGCGTGCGGCAGCGAGCTGCGCGACGACGACCTGGTGGATCAGGGGGATGTTGGTCTGGACGTCGAAGATTTCGGCGGGCAGTTCAACGGAACCGGACTTTGCGCCGGTTGCATCGATGAGATCGAGCGTGGTGGCCATGCGGTTACGCTCCCTTCACGGCAGTGCGGACGAATACGAGGCGGCCCTTGGCACCGGGAACGGCACCCTTGACCAGCATGAGGCCCTTCTCGGCATCAATGGCGTGAACCTTGAGGTTCAGCACGGTGACGCGCTCGCCACCCATACGACCGGCCATGCGCATGCCCTTGAAGACACGGCTCGGGGTCGAGGAAGCACCGATGGAACCGGGCTTGCGGTGGTTGCGGTGGGAACCGTGGGAGGAGGAGACACCCTTGAAGTTGTGACGCTTCATAACACCGGCGAAACCCTTACCCTTGCTCGTGCCCATGACGTCAACCTTGGAGCCGGCAACGAAGACACCGTCAACGGTGAGTTCCTGTCCCAGGGTGTAGTCAGCGGCATCCGCGGTGCGGAGCTCGGTGAGGTGACGGCGAGGCGTGACGCCCGCCTTTTCGAAGTGTCCGGCGGAAGGCTTGTTCACCTTGCGCGGGTCGATGGCGCCTGCAGCGATCTGGACGCCGGCGTAGCCGTCGATTTCCTTGCTGCGGATCTGGGTGACAACGTTCGGCGAGATCTCGATGACGGTGACGGGAACGAGCTTGTTGTTCTCGTCCCAGACCTGGGTCATGCCGAGCTTCTTGCCGAGGAGACCCTTGGTGGTCTTGGTATCGGAGTAAGACATCGCGGGCCCTAGAGCTTGATCTCGATGTTGACGTCCGCCGGAAGGTCGAGACGCATGAGCGAGTCGACGGCCTTCGGGGTGGGGTCAATGATGTCGATCAGACGCTTGTGGGTGCGCATTTCAAAGTGCTCCCGGCTGTCCTTGTACTTGTGAGGGGAACGGATGACACACACCACGTTCTTCTCGGTCGGAAGCGGCACGGGGCCGACGACTGTCGCGCCCGCACGGGTCACGGTGTCGACGATCTTGCGCGCCGAGATGTCAATGACCTCGTGGTCGTAAGACTTAAGCCGAATGCGGATTTTCTGTCCCGCCATGTCGAACTCTCTTTCTTGTCAAGGCTTCGTACATCCCGAAGGCTGCATTGGACGCCGTAGTAGCACTGCTGCTGTCGCACCACTGTTCATCTGTCAATTTCGATTCCTCGTCCCGCAGCCTTCCAGCCGCACGACTTTGAACCGAGCCAACCGCTTCTCCATACCGGGGCATGGGGGAAGGCATGGATTTCCCATGCTTTCCCGGCTGTTGGTTTAAGCTCTGTTCTGCTACCCGCGGCCTAACCGTGCGCCCTGTGGACACCGGTTATGCACTGCCTGGCAGTGATCCCGACACCGCGTGCAGCGCGGCAGTCGAAAGTGTTGAACTAGAAGAGTCTGCCACAGGGGTAGGTCTTTGTGCAACCCGGGCGTGTCGCGACCGGCGTGTCGCGCGTTTCGGCCCCCTTTCGCCCCGTTTCCAGCGCTTCGCTGCCCGTTTCGCGCTCGTTTCCCTCTGCCGGGGCCCGCGCTCGATACAGACACGCCATTCACCACGTGCGGAGGCCCGGTCTCCGAACAGGCAGCCCAAGCTCCAGCAGACGCCCGCGCAAAGCGCATCCTGCTCAACGCAATGGAGAAACCCCAGCGAGTGAAGCCGTGCACCTGCCGACGCACCCCATCTTCACGGCGCTTTTCATCCCACAGCACTTCCTCGGGCGTACGCCCGTCCCTCATGACGGGATCGAAGTACTTGATCTTCCCGTCAGCCTCCCCCAATGCTGATAGTCGGCTAGGACAACAAGTGGTCCGCAGGGTGGTCCGGTGGAATGTGTTCAGTCATGCTGCAGAGCATGTGACCCACGGAGCACATCTGGAGGTCGAAGGCGTCATTCGTGCGTTACCGACGACATCCACTCCTGTGGAGGACTGCGTTCAGACTCGAGCGCGGGTGTTCCGCCGTTCAGCGCCTGGCACAGCACCCGCGGAACGGCGGAACACCCGCGCTCGAGTGGTGCATCCTGAGCGCCGCGGCCGACTCGGACGCTCGCTGCGGACGCTCGCCGCGCGAGCGCTAGTCGGTGCCGACGTGAGTGTCGGCGGCGGCGCGGGCCTGCTCGATCTGGTCTTCGAACTTGTTGCCGGTGACCTTGTTGATCCGCGTCGGCCGTGCCGTCGAGCAGCTTGTCGCTGATGTCCTCGGCCTGCTCGCTGTGCAGGGCCTCGGTGACCTTGCTGTCGCCCAGGAACTCCTGGGCCTTCTTCGTGATGTCGTCCAGTCCCATGATCCACTCCAGTCCGGCCGCTTCAGTGCGACCGCGACCCACGATAGAACCGGGGCACGCCCACGACAAGGGTCTCGCGGGGACGCAAAAACGGGCCGGCCCCGAAGGACCGACCCGTTTCAGTGGTGCAGGTGGTGAAGAACTACTTGATGATCTTCGTCACGGTTCCGGCGCCGACGGTGCGGCCACCTTCACGGATAGCGAAGCCGAGTCCATCTTCCAGGGCGATCGGCTGGATCAGCGCGACAGTCAGGTCGGTGGTGTCGCCGGGCATGACCATCTCGGTGCCCTCGGGCAGCGTGATGACGCCGGTGACGTCGGTGGTACGGAAGTAGAACTGCGGACGGTAGTTCGCGTAGAACGGGTTGTGACGGCCGCCCTCTTCCTTTGACAGGATGTACGCGGTGCCCTCGAAGTCGGTGTGCGGCGTGACCGAACCCGGCTTGACGACGACCTGGCCGCGCTCGACGTCTTCGCGCTTGGTGCCACGAAGAAGAAGACCACAGTTCTCGCCGGCCCATGCCTCGTCGAGCTGCTTGTGGAACATCTCGATACCAGTGACCGTGGTCTTGATCGTCGGGCGGATGCCGACAACCTCGACCTCGGAGTTGATCTTGAGGGTTCCACGCTCGGCGCGGCCGGTGACGACGGTGCCACGACCGGTGATCGTGAAGACGTCCTCGATCGGCATGAGGAAGGGCTTGTCCTTGTCGCGGACGGGCTCCGGGAAGTAGTCGTCAACGGCCTGCATGAGCTCCAGGATGTTGCCGACCCACTTCGGGTCGCCTTCCAGCGCCTTGAGCGCCGACACGCGGACAACAGGAGCGTTGTCGCCGTCGAAGCCCTGGGCGGTGAGGAGTTCGCGAACCTCGAGCTCGACGAGCTCAAGGATCTCTTCGTCGTCGACCATGTCGGCCTTGTTCAGCGCGACGAGCAGGGACGGCACGCCGACCTGCTTGGCGAGAAGAACGTGCTCACGGGTCTGAGCCATCGGGCCGTCAGTTGCGGCGACAACGAGAATCGCGCCGTCCATCTGCGCAGCACCGGTGATCATGTTCTTCACATAGTCAGCGTGACCTGGGCAGTCAACGTGAGCGTAGTGACGCTTTTCGGTCTCGTACTCAACATGGGAGATGTTGATCGTGATGCCGCGCTGGCGTTCTTCCGGAGCCGAGTCGATCGACGCGAAGTCGCGCTGAACGTTGGTCTTGGAAGGGAACGTGTCGGCAAGGACCTTGGAGATCGCTGCAGTCAGCGTGGTCTTTCCGTGGTCAACGTGACCGATCGTTCCGATGTTTACGTGCGGCTTAGTCCGCTCGAACTTGGCCTTGGCCACTGTGGGTCCTCCTCAGGACTCTCGGCTTCACCGCCCGCTGGTTTGCGGCCGGTGAAACTGCTGGATTTGTGTACTTATGTTACTCGGGCCGGGAGGCCGAAGCGATTCGGCCCGAAGGCCCGGAAAAGGCCCGAGGGCCCCAGGCTATTCGCCCTTGTTCTTCTGGATGATCTCTTCGGCAACAGCCTTGGGGACCTCGGCGTAGCTCTCGAAGGTCATCGAGTACACGGCACGCCCGGAGGTCTTGGACCTCAGGTCGCCGATGTAACCGAACATCTCCGAAAGCGGAACGAAGGCACGAATGACCTTGACGCCGCTCGCGTCTTCCATGGTCTGAATCTGACCACGGCGGGAGTTGAGGTCGCCGATGACGTCGCCCATGTATTCCTCAGGCGTACGAACTTCGACGCTCATGAGCGGCTCGAGAAGAACAGGGTTCGCCTTGCGGACGGCTTCCTTGAAGCCCATCGAACCGGCGATCTTGAACGCCATCTCCGAGGAGTCGACGTCGTGCGCGGCACCGTCGAGCAGGCTGGCGCGAACGCCGACCATCGGGTAGCCGGCCAGAACACCGACGTGCATGGCGTCCTGGATGCCCGCGTCGACCGAGGGGATGTATTCCCTGGGGATGCGGCCACCGGTGACCTTGTTCAGGAACTCGTAACCCTTTTCGGCAGTGATTTCAAGCGGCTCGATCGCGATCTGAATCTTCGCGAACTGGCCGGATCCACCGGTCTGCTTCTTGTGGGTGTAGTCGTGACGCTCGACGGCCTTGCGGATCGTCTCGCGGTACGCGACCTGGGGCTTGCCGACGTTGGCCTCGACGTTGAACTCGCGACGCATGCGGTCGACGAGGATGTCCAGGTGAAGTTCACCCATTCCCTTGATGACCGTCTGGCCAGTTTCCTGGTTCTGCTCGGTACGGAAGGTCGGGTCTTCTTCGGCCAGCTTCTGGATCGCGAGACCCAGCTTTTCCTGGTCCTGCTTCGTCTTCGGCTCGATCGCAACCTCGATGACCGGGTCAGGGAACGTCATCGACTCGAGTACGACCTGGTGGTTCGGGTCGCACAGGGTGTCGCCGGTGGTGGTGTCCTTGAGGCCGATGACCGCGTAGATGTGACCGGCGGTCACGAAGGCCACCGGGTTCTCCTTGTTGGCGTGCATCTGGAAGATCTTGCCGATGCGCTCCTTCTTGCCCTTGGTCGAGTTGATGACCTGGCCGCCGGAGTCGAGGTGTCCCGAGTAGACGCGGATGTAGGTGAGGCGACCGAAGAACGGGTGCACCGCGACCTTGAACGCGAGGGCCGTGAACGGCTCGGACGCATCAGAGTGACGCATGACGACGACCTCTTCATCGCGCGCGTCGTGGGCCTCGATGGCCGGCACGTCGAGCGGGGTGGGGAGGTAGTCGATGACGGCGTCAAGCATCGGCTGGACGCCGCGGTTCTTGAACGCGGAGCCGCAGAGGACCGGGTAGATCTCGCTGTTGACCGTGAGCTTGCGGATCGCGTGCTTGATCTCGGAGACGGTGAGCTCTTCGCCGGAGAAGTACTTCTCCATGAGGTCGTCATCGGTCTCGGCGACGGTCTCGAGGAGCAGCTTGCGGTAAACCGCGGCCTGCTCGACGAGGTCGGCCGGGATGACCTCGATCTCGTAGTGGGATCCCATCTCGACGTCACCCTTGGAGTCGCCGCGCCAGGTCAGTGCACGCATCTCGACGAGGTCGACAACACCCTCGAAGGTGTTCTCGGCGCCGATCGGCAGCTGGATGACGAGCGGCTTCGCGCCGAGGCGCTTGACGATGGTGTCGACGGTGTAGAAGAAGTCCGCGCCGAGCTTGTCCATCTTGTTGACGAAGCAGATGCGGGGAACGTCGTACTTGTCGGCCTGGCGCCAGACGGTCTCGGACTGGGGCTCAACGCCCTCCTTGCCGTCGAACACGGCAACCGCGCCGTCGAGGACGCGGAGCGAACGCTCCACCTCGACGGTGAAGTCAACGTGGCCAGGGGTGTCGATGATGTTGATCTGGTTGCCGGCCCAGAAACAGGTCGTCGCAGCGGAGGTGATCGTGATGCCACGTTCCTGCTCCTGCGCCATCCAGTCCATGGTCGAGGCGCCGTCGTGGGTCTCGCCGATCTTGTGGTTGACACCCGTGTAGTACAGGATGCGCTCAGTGACGGTGGTCTTGCCAGCGTCAATGTGCGCCATGATGCCAATATTGCGGACCTTGCTCAGGTCGGTGAGCACATCAAGTGCCACGGGTGTCCTCCGGACGTTTTTTGGGGGTGTGTGGGGCGAAACAAGACAAGCCGGTGGGCGAGCGGGGCGGGTGACCCGCCCCGCTCGCTCACCGGATCGCGACTACCAGCGGTAGTGTGCGAAGGCCTTGTTCGCCTCGGCCATCTTGTGTGTGTCTTCACGACGCTTGACCGCGGCACCGAGGCCGTTGGACGCGTCGAGGATCTCGTTGGTGAGGCGCTCGGTCATGGTCTTCTCGCGACGGGCCTTGGCGTAGCTGGTCAACCAGCGGAGAGCCAGGGTGTTGGCGCGGTGCGGCTTGACTTCGACCGGCACCTGGTAGGTGGAACCACCGACGCGGCGCGAACGCACCTCGAGGGTGGGGCGCACGTTGTCGAGCGCCTTCTTCAGCGTGACGACAGCATCCGCACCGTTTTTGGCAACGACGCCCTCGAGTGCATCGTAAACGATGCGCTCGGCGAGGCCCTTTTTGCCGTCGAGGAGGATTTTGTTGACGAGCTGGGAGACGATGGGGGCGCCGTATACCGGGTCAGCGATAACGGGACGCTTGGGCGCTGGGCCTTTACGAGGCATTACTTCTTCTCCATCTTGGCGCCGTAGCGGCTACGAGCCTGCTTGCGGTTCTTGACAGCCTGGGTGTCCAGTGCGCCGCGAACGATCTTGTAACGAACACCGGGGAGGTCCTTCACGCGACCGCCACGCACGAGCACCATCGAGTGCTCCTGCAGGTTGTGACCCTCGCCGGGGATGTAGGCGGTGACCTCGGTACCGTTCGACAGCTTGACGCGGGCGACCTTGCGGAGAGCCGAGTTCGGCTTCTTCGGGGTGGTGGTGTACACGCGGGTGCACACGCCGCGCTGCTGCGGGTTGGCCTTGAGGGCGGGAGCCTTGGTCTTGGTGACCTTGGGGCTGCGGCCCTTCCTGACCAACTGCTGAATGGTTGGCACTAATTACTCCTTGTTATTGCTGCACGGTGACAGCTCATTGATGGTTAGCATTCGATTCGTTCCGTTTCCGGTCCTTGTCGAGTTCATCTGGACCCGCCGGCGCACGCGGAACAAGTTCCGCGCGTTTCAGTGGGTATGCCGTGGGGGCTGCTCGGTGAGCAAACCCAGCATGCGTGCCGTGTCTGGGCGCCCAAGGTGCGGCACGACGAGATCGCGATGGCATGACTCAAGCGCACGACGAAGCGCACACCCCGAAATACTAACTCCCCTCGGGTAGCCCGGTCAAATGGCGAGCCTCCGTCGAGCGGATGCGGCGGGCCGGGCACGCGCGTGGCCCACGCGGCTTGTCCCCCACTCGTCCGCGACTCACAGGCCGTGAGGCCAGAGCGGGGAGTTGAGGGTGCTGTCGAGATCGGCGAGCAGGGACTGCACCCAGGGCTCGACGAACTCGTTCACCGCGGCCCGCATCCGCTCACGATGGCGGTACAACGCCATGCAGACCTGGCCGCCGACCTCGGCCGCGTACTCGTCGGCGAGGCGCAGCTCGGCGCGAATTGCCGCCTTCTCCTCCGCGGTGAGTGGCGCCGGTTCGGCGACGAACGCGGCCGGGGAGGCGGGGCGCGCGAGTTCGGCGAAGGTGAAGAGGTAGGGCGCCTCACGTTCGGCGGGCGGGTCGAGCTCGAGGCCGGCGAACTCGGGGTCGAGGCCGTCGGCCGGGCGATAGCTCGCGACGGCGGCCTTGCGTTCCTCGTTCGCACGGATCTCCCGGCTGAGCAGCGGGAGGGTGGACTCGGTGTACGCGTCGACGGAGCCGTCAATCACAGCCTTCACGCGCATGGCGAGGGCGTGCTGCACCGCGTGTGGGACATCGGTCGTGAGGCCGGCGGCGCGGATGACGGGCGAACCGAAACAGGTGCGGCACAGCCGCGTCCTGCGGGTGTGCGTGCCGGGTCGCCACTTGGGGAGCCAGCTCAGCCAGTCGTCGACGACATCGCCGACGCGTGCTTCGATGGAACCATCCATGGACATTAAGGTTACTCGATGCCGCAGGTGTTCGGCGGGGAGATTTCGCCCTATTCGTCCGGGCGTTCCCAGGGCCACAGCGGCCGGCCGTGTTCGTTGATGCGGGAGGCGAGCACGAGCGAATACAGCAGGGTGACGACGAAGGCGAGGATGCCGGTCGTCGCCGCGAACGGCTCGCGCAGCACCGCCGCGGCGAAGGTCAGCCCGCTGAACAGTTGCCCGTTTCCCAGGGGATAGAGCACGGAGCCGGCGGCGACGAACCCGAGGAACGCGGCGATGCCGGTTCCGGCCGCGTACCCGAGCGCCACCCGTTGGCGGCGCGGCGATGCCCGCAGCCCGAGCCACAGCAGGAGAGCGAAAACCAGCAGCACGGCCGCCGCCGCCATTCCGGGACCGACGAGCGGGCCGGCATCCGTCACCGGGATGACCTCGATGTCGGCGAGCAGGCTGATCATGCCGAAGGCCGCGACGAGCAGCGCCGCGTAGAGCACGGCCGCGAACACGGCGACGACGGCCGCGTATCGCTGATAGTCGCGCATCGCTCAGGCCTCACTCCCCCGCTACGGCGATTCCGCCGGCCGGCTTCGGACTGTTCGGGATTACTGCGGACGGGAGAGCTGCGGCCCTTCGGCGAGGCGGCGGTCGTAGTCCTGGCGGGCGGCGGCGTTGCGGGCCGTGACGGTGCGTCCGCGGCGGGCGATCCAGGCGCCGAACCAGATCGGCACCTCGCGGGCGACGACGGCGGCGGCGATCGCGTACGGGCTGAGCCACTGCGCGGTGATGAAGCGGACCGCTTCGGACGGGGTGAAGTTCCAGGCCTGCACGGTCAGCAGCGCCGCTCCGATGTAGGAGAAGTACACGATGACGGCCACGAGGAAGCCGAAGAGCACGTATGCCCACCAGCCGCCGCGGTTGACGATCAGCACGAGCAGGGAGAACCCGATGAAGAAGAACACGGCGGGCACGTAGAAGACCGGAAGCACGATGAAGTCGGTGAACTTCGCGGCGGCGTCGGCGACCGAGCCGCTGCCGGCCCCGGCGATGCCAAAGGCGACGAGCGCGTAGACGATGGAGTACACAACTGTCGCGAGAAGCACGAGCAGCACGCCGGCACCCCGGTTGCCCTTGTCGACGGGCGGGGCCGGGGCCTGGATGTAGATGGGGCCCGCGGGCGCCTGCACGGGAACCGCGGGCGTGTAGCCGGGGGTGTAGTCGGTGACGGGAGCATGCTCCGCTGCCGTCTGGTCCTGCGTGGCGACCTGGGCGTCCTCATGTGCGGCCTCGGCCGAGACGGCCGTGGGGGTCTCGTAGGAGATCGGCTCGCCGACCGGCTCGGGGACGACGACAGGGGCGACGGGGGCGGATGCTGCGGGCTCGGCGAGCGGTGCCGGTACCGACTCGTCAGCGGGCACTGCGGCGGCGTGCGCCGGCTCGCTCGGAGCCGGCTGGTCGGTCGGGTCCGTCTCGGACCGCGCGTACGCGGCCGTCGGGGCATCCGTCTCGGGGGTCGTGTTGCGCTCGTCTGATGTCGGGTCGCTCATGCTGCACTCCTCGCGGGCCGGGTGGCCGTAGCTCTCTGCAGCAACCATAACAACATGCCCGGCCCCCGATCGGGAGCTTGGCCGCGCGATTTGTGATTCGGTGCGGCGGCCGTTCGGGGCTATTTCGCCGCGGGCGTCGGGGTAGGCGTCGGCGTCGCGGCCGCAGTCGCCGCGGGTGTCGCCGCAGTCGCGGGTGGGACGAGCACGTAGACGAGGCCGGTGATTGTGGCCGTGATGTCCCCTGTCGCGCTCGTCTTCGCGTCGGTGGTCGAGTCCGCGGCGAGAGGTGCCGTCGTGATCCCCGTCACCAAATAGAGCCGCTGACCGCTTTGAAGTCCGCTGATGAAGTCGAGGGCATGGGCGTAGCTTCCTGTGACCGTGATCGACACCGCGAGCGAAGCGAAAGTCGTTGCCGTGATCTGCGCGTTCGTGACCGGCATGACGGCCGCGGGTGTTCCGGTCGTGGCGCTATTCGTACCAGTTGAAGCGAGTGCGGCCGGAGCCGCATACGGAACGGCATCGGACACGGTCATGCCGGTCAGAGTCACCGACTTTGACCCGGCGAGCGCATCGAGCTGAGTGACAAAACTCGGCATCTCCGTGCCGCTCGGCACGGAAGCCTGCAGGGGAACCAGCTCGGCCTTGAGCGCATCGATACCGGCGTAGTCGGATTTGAGTTTGGCCAGTACCGTTGCTTGCCCTGCATTCGACGCCTCCACGGCGGCGCGCGACTGATCGGCTGTCGCGACCGCCGTGAGCTGTGGTTGGATTCCCAGCAACAGGCCCATCGCGAGGACGGCAACCATGACGACGACTGACCCGATAACCCAGATTCTGTTCTTGTCCATGTTCATTTCCCCACAGTCGCGAAGCGCTTGGCGTACGCGGCATCATTGACGTGCATGGTGATGTCGACGGTGTAAGTCTTCGTGGTCGCATCCAGAGTCACAGACCCGGGCAATGCGTCAGCGAATCCCGGCAGAGTAGAGAGCGCGTTCAGCCAGGTGGGGACGTCAGGCAGCACTGCACTCTTCGCGGTGAACTTCACGGTACCGACGCGGGCGCCCTGCAGAGGCGCGGTGGGCTGCGCATAGGCAAATATCGGGGAGGCAAAGTCGAGAGTCACCGTGTCGATCGAAACGGTGGACGGCAGAGTCGCCTGCACGCTGTCGAGGTATTTCTTCCAGTCGATTTCCGTCGACACGCCCACTTGCTGGGCCGCCTGCACAAGCGTGACTTTCGCCTGCACGGATCGAACTTCGATGTACTTGGTCTGCTCGGCGAGGAGACTCGAGGTGCGTGCCTGTTCGTCCGCCAGTTGACCCTGGGCCTGGAGTGCGAGCACGGTCGAGGCGCCGGTTCCGACGGCCATGATGGCGATCACACCGAAAACACCGATCAGCAGGCGCCGCCGGATGACGGCAGCAGCACGTTCCTTGTAGATCTCCGGGGGAGAAGATCTACACGGGGCACACCGCCGACGATGAGCTCCGCGGCCTTGCTGGCGCGGCTCATGCCGCACTTCCCAAGGCGAGGCCGAGCGCCACGGCAAATGTAGACCCGCTGAGCCTGAGGTCGTTCGCGTCGACGTCCCGCGCGAGACCGACCGTGACAAACGGGTCACCGACGACCACGGGCATTCGGGTCATCTCGGCGAGTGCTTCGGGCAACCCGCGCAATTGCCCGCCGCGCCCACTGAGCACGATCTGTCCCACCGGATTGGTCGGCCGTGTGTTGACGAAATAGCTGATGGTGTTGCGGAGGCTCGTCAACTGTTCACTGGCTATCTTGTAAATGACTTCCACAGCACGCTTGTCCGCCTCGGGCACTGTTCCGGTGGCCAGTCCGAGACCGCACTTGGCGGATTCTGCCTGTTCGGGAGTCGACTTGAGTTCGTCCTGCAGGGCTCGCGAAATGTCATCACCGCCTGTAGCAATAATTCGCACGAATTGCGGAACCCCGTTCGTCGCGATGACGACACTCGTGGTGCTGCCACCGATGTCGACCAACGCGACTGTGCCGGCGATGCCCGGTCTGCTCACGAGAATGCGAGTCAAGGCGAATGGAATCAGATCTACGTCGACAGTCATCAGTCCCGCGAGCTGAGTGGCTTTGACGTTCGCGAGCACAGCCGACTTAACCGCCGCGATCAACAGCCCGTTGACGACCGGTCCATTTTCACCCTCGGATTCGGAGATCGGGTAGAAGTCGAGCAGGGCTTCGGCGACCGGGATCGGAAGCATTTCCTGCACCTCGAACGGTAAGGTCTCGCGGATGCGGGCGAGTGACATTTTTGGGACGCTCAGGTCGCGGGCGAGCACCCGCTGGTTGCCCATGCCGAGCACGACGTTCTTGGATTTGAACCCGCCGGACGACCAAAGCTGCTTGAGCGCTGCGGCAACGGTGTTCGGTTCTATGACCTCGCCGCTGTTGACCGCTCCGTCCGGCAGGCCAATCTGGCTGTAGCGGAGCAGGATCGGTTTGACAGATTGCGGGTCGCTCACTTCGACGGCTCGCAGAACCGAGCTTCCGATGTCTATCCCCACGATGCTTGTTGTCACGTTGTCATTCCTCTACTGATTTGGACGTCACTACGAGCAACGATGTTGCGTTCCGTCACTGTGTTATGCCGATGAAGCTCAGGTAGCTGTTCCACAATTGGTTTCCCCAGAAGATTCCGACCCACGCGCCCGCCAGCATCCAGGGCCCAAAAGGGATTCCACTCTTGCGATTGGCGCGTCGGGTTGCGAGCAAGCCGATCGCGAAAACCCCGCCCAGCAGGAAGGCCGCGAAGGCACCAACCACAAGGGGCCCCCAGCCGAGGTAGCCGAGGTAGAGTCCGAGCACACCGGCGAGTTTGACGTCGCCGAAACCCATTCCGCCTGGATAAGCGAGCGCCATGACCAGGTACAGGGCCCAAAGGATTGCGAGACCGATGCCGGCACGGATCAGCGCCGTATAGTCACCCGTCACGATTGATGCCGACCCGAGCAGCCCTGCTCCGACGAGATAGCTCGGCAGCACGATCCTGTTTGGCAGCCGATTGGTATCGAGGTCGATCAGTGCCAGTGCGATACTCACCGCCGCCAGATACAGGACCGCGAGCAAAACGAGCACCGCGGGGGTCCAGGACGCACCCGCGCTGTCGGGTCCAACTTGGCCAGCGTACGCACCAGTCCACACGTAGACGGCGACCACCACGAAGAAGACGGCTGTTCCGGTTTCCACGAGCGGATACCGCACCGAGATCCGCGTCCGGCAGTCGCGGCACTTGCCACGCAGGAGAGCCCAGGAGACCACCGGAATGTTGTCCCGTCGAAGGATGGAGGCCCCGCAGCGCGGACACGCGCTGGGCGGTGACACGATCGAGAGGCCTGCCGGAACACGGTAGATCACGACATTGAGGAAGGAACCGACGACGAGGCCGACGACGGCGCACAATGCGACGATGACCGGTAGAACGTCAGCCGAGGTAGTCGATGTCACGGCAGCGCCGTCCCATCCGCAGCAAATGCAGTCGCGACGTCGACGTACTGGGTCACGCCGTATGTCGTCGATGTCGGGGCCAGGAACTTGGGCGGCGCTGCCCCGTGCAGGCGGCTGTCGTACTTGTAGTTCTTCAGGAAACCGGTGGTGCCGGTGCCGGTGCCGACGGTACCGCGAAACTTCTGCGCAATAGCTCCCAGGACCGTTAGTGTGCCGTGGCTGCCACCGGTGTCATAGTTCTGCACCTGGAACGTGTGATTTATCGACAGGATGGCAGCGTCTATTTCCCTGTCGCCGAGGGGCGCTCCTCCATTGGCCGTGGTTACTTCCGTACAGGCAGAGCGTCCGCCGGAGGCCGGGCAATCCATCGGGTTCCACACCCACACAGCATTTTGCGCGACGAGCCCGAGAACGTCGAAGGCTGGATCGACGTAGGTGAGGTTACCCGTGACGTAAATGAAGTTATCGGTTGCAACCGTGACCGCACCCTTGACGACGCCCTTCACAAAGGCGTCGCCCGTCCTGCACTGGTAGGCGGGAAGGGCAGACGTGGACGTCGGTGCGCGATCCTCGGTTGCCACCGGGTAGCGCAGGGCAACCGGGGAACCATAGGTCCAGCCCTGGTCTCCACCGCTGCCGGTGCAGCTGAAGTTGGCGGGCGTGGCTCCCGGAGCCCAGTAGTTTGGGTCGGTTGAGGTCGACGAAGCGGTTTGAACGAAAATCAGGTTCTGATCCGGAACGGTCACAAGGGCGCCTGCTGGCGAGTTCAATGAGGCCAGGTCACCGCACTCGATAGGATTCTGACTCAGAATTCCCACGGTGTACGACGGCCTCGTGAACTTTGTCCACGGAGAAATGACGCGCATATGACCAGTCGCGTCGAACGTGATCGTGGTCGGTCCGGTGTACATGCACCCCGGCCGCGGAACGTCCGCGGGCAAGTCGACGCGCGTCTCGTTAGGCATGGACGCGTTTGTGGGCGGCATGTCAAGAGACGGGGCCCACACGGGACCCGTGGGGGCCGGGGTGCCTGTTCCGAACACGATTGGGGTTCCTGGGCAGGTGTTGACGTAATTCGGTGTCAACGTACTGCTCGTGGTTACTCCCTGGAGAAACTTCGCTCCACAAATACGCATCTGGTCGTTGGAGTGAACCGGCCCATCGAGGATGTCCCCGCTTGCGAATTGAATTTCCGTGCAATCCGGGTCGTGCGGGGCGTGCCGCACATCGGCAGGGTCGACGCACCGGGTACTTCCCGTAATCTGCGGGTCCATGAATTCGTAATTGGTGAAGTAGAGGAAGTCGATGAACCCTTTCTGCTTGAGGTTGGCGACAATGCTGCGGGTCGACGCGCCGACTTTGCCGGTGGATCGGATCCGCACGATTCCGGATGAAGAGTAGAGGGAATTGTCTACCTCGTAGCGGAACGACGCCCGACCTCCAGCGCCGGCGACGGTTCCCCAGGTGCCCGCGCTTCCCACACCGAAGGCGGGGTTTTCGTTGCCAGGCGCGGGCATCGAAACGGTCGTCGTGCTTCCGGTCCCGATAGTGAAGGGGGCGGCCGGATTGCCGAACTTCTCGTAGGTGCTGTCGTTGGACAGTCGACTGCCGTATTCGTCCACGCCGGCGTAGGCCGCCGCGAGTGCGGCAGTCGAATCCTGATCGTTGCGCGCTTTGACGGTGCCGCTAGCGGTGAAACTTAGTGCGGTGGCCGCCAGGAGAAGCATCACAATCGCCAGACCAATGACGGCGACAAGGGCGACTCCGCCCTCTTCATGATGGATGCGCTTCTGGACCTTGGTTTGCAGCCACATCACGAGACCACCTCAACTGTGTTTTCGATGACGACCGGCGCAGCGCCTGCTCCGCCGTTGCCCTGAACTCGGACCGTGAGCAGAACGGTTGCAATGCGGGCAAGATCTGCTGAGACCATGCTTCCGGTGGTCGGCGCGGCAATTACAACGCCGCTGCTGTCGAAGTAGCTGAAAAGGGGAGCTCCCGCGCCGGGGTCAACGAAGCTCGAGCCCAGATTGAGGCTTGAGTTCGGGGGAGTTGTCGTCGCGGCGAAGACCCAGGCTGCCCCGGAGGCCGTCGCTGTCCATCGGCTTTCGATCAGGGCGCGGCTCGTGGGGTCGATCGAGAACCGAATCATCGTGGGTTTGGGAGGACGAACAGCCACACTCGCGAAGGCGTCGACGTCGGTATTGCTGAAGAGCACCAGGCTCTCTCGGCCCGCGAAGCTGAATGCTGACGAAGCGATACTCGATCCGGCCACTTTCAGTGTCGTGCCGAAGCGGATCACCTGACCGAGCTCGTTGGCCGCAGTCGACGCCACCCGGGTACTGCTGTCCAGGGATCGACTTATCGAAACAGAGCGGACGACGCTCGAGTAAAGTCCGGAAGCCATCGCAAGGATCAGGCCCAGAAGCATCATGCTCACGAGAAGCTCAACAAGGGTGATTCCCGATTCGGTTTCGGGCCGACGCATCGGCTCGGCCGGCCTCATCGCGGGTCCAGAACGAACAGGCCGGTAGCGTCCGGGGAGGCCATGTGTGAGCAAGGTCACTCGTGTCTGGGGCAGCTGAGTCAGTGCCCCTCCGCTACTCGTACTCGTGAAGAGTCTCCAGGAACCAAAAGGAAGCGCGATGCGCACGGTACCCGACGACGGCACGATGTTGCCGAAGTTATAGGTCATCGTGGTTGTCGCCGAGGTGAGGCATGAGGGTTCGCCGGGCACCGGGGTGGCCGGGTCCGATACGGCAGTGAGCCAGCCTGCCGTCCCAGACGTCACGGTGGCGCCGCCCATGGGCACGTTGACTGTGACTGGGACGCCCGGGACAGGTGCCGCAATGGCTCCGCGAACCGCAACGAGCGCCGGCGTCACACGAGTGTCGGGGGCCCAGGCTTCCGGGTCAGGAGAAGGGCATCCGGTCGCTGCAAACTTGCCAGCGAATGTCTGATAGCCGACCGTGTATGGGTGCAGATCGACGTGGTTGCTCGTCGCTTTGAGTGCCCAATTACCCAGGCTGTTGATGAAGGTGTAGTCGAGATCGATCGGGATCTTCGGCAGCGGAGCTACGATATTGGACGCGTAATTGAGAGTGAACCGCACGGCCGTATCGTATTGGAATGAATAAGAGGCACTTGTCCCCGCCGCGACCGTACGCGTGAGGACCGGATTCGCAACCTGCGTCGAGTCGATCATGCCTGTGGTCGTGAGCTTCACGGCATAGTCGCCGGGTGCCGCTTGAAGCACAAAGGCACAGCCGTCGGCATCCGTCGGAGTAGTCGTGACTGAACCGAGCGCTGAAACCGCCGTGAAGGTCACCCCGGGCTGCCCCAGGCCACGAGCGTTCTTTACCGAGATGAGCAGGGTGCCCTTCGTCGGATCATTTATCCGGGCGCTTGGCGCTAGAAGGGTATCGACGACGACCGGGCGCGAGTTTGGACGGATATTCGGCCAGCTGACGGTGATCGTGATGCGCTTGTACTGGAGAGCCCCGCCCCCCGTTCCACAAGTCGACGCTGCTCCCGCGGGAGTGACCCACGCGGTCGTTCGCGTGACAATGTAATCTTCCGAGGCTGCCGTGGTGACCGTATGCGCGGGGATATCAAGCACGGAAAACGGATTGCCGAGTGCTCTGGCCGCATCGATCTCGCTCGAGGCAATGCCGGACGCTGTTTCACGCGACGTACTGTCACGGGAAAGCGCAAGGGTGCTGACCATCGCGTAGCCGACGCCGAGCGCGATCATCGCGAAGATCATCATGGCGACCATGATCTCGATGAGGGACAGACCGTCTGACCGCCGGAGTCCGCGAAGGGCGGGACGCAATGTGGCACAAATTGTGCGCATGAAAGCCCTCCGGGCGCCGCTCATCTATCTCTTTGGTTCAGTTGGTCGGTCCTCACACCGTAAGTCGGACCGAATAGACAAAATCGCGGTGGGCGCTGCTGTCGCAACGCCCGCCGCGATCTGGCTACATCGTGCCTACGGGCAGGTAGGCGCGGCGGCCGAGATTGCCGGCGCCGTAGTTCCGGACACCATCCCGAAATTTCCATTAGTTGCTTTTGCGATGATGCAGAACTTCGCGGGTGCACCGGCGGCTGCGGCTGTGACCGTCAGGGCAGGCTGCGTCGTGTAGTTCGCGGTGTTCACGGTCACCGTTCCAGCAAGATCCGTAGCGATGTTGGCCGGGAGGGACTGCGTCGCGGACGTGCTCTGGAAAGCGATCACGGCGGTCTTGAGGCCGTCGAGGTCAGCCTTCATCGCGCTGTCCTTGGCGTTGCTCTGGACTCCCAGGTAGACCGGGACTGCGATCGCGGCGAGAATGCCGATGATGATGACGACGACGAGGAGCTCGATCAGGGTGAAGCCCTTTTCGTTCTCGTCGAGCTTCTTGCGGCGGAGGTTGAGGGCGTTGAGCGCGCGAGTGACCACTGTGAGATCCATTCAGTTAGGTGTGGAACCGGCCATCGGGCCCGATCGGACTCCAAGCGTATTTGCAGGGTCTTTTCAGCGGCGACCCATGAATGAGGGGTATTGCATGCAATCGCACCCCCAGTACGAGGGCGGATCGCGGCGTGTCCTATTTGATCGCGCCGGCGAGACTGAAGATCGGCATGTACAGGGCGATGACCATTCCGCCGATCACGACCCCGAGGAAGGCGATCATGAGCGGTTCGATCGCGGCGGTGAGCTGCTCGGTGGACGACTCGACCTCCTGGTCGTAGAAGTCGGCGATTTTGTTCAGCATGGTCTCGAGAGAGCCGGCGTCCTCACCGACGGCGATCATCTGGGTAACCATCGGGGGAAAACGGGCTGTGCCAGGAGTGGTGCCGAGATCGACTGGCCCTGGCGCACGGACTCGGCTACCTTGACGAGCGCGTTCTCAATCACCCAGTTTCCTGAGGTCTCGCCCACGATCTTGAGTGCCTGCAGGATCGGTACGCCGGCGCCGATCATGTTCGCGAAGTTGCGGCTGAACCGGGCCACGGCGATCTTCTTCAACAGGCTGCCGAAGACCGGCAGCCTGAGCATGGATCGGGTCCTTGACTCGACGCACCCGTTCGGTGTTCTTGTTCCGGCCCCACCAGATGCTGAACGCGACGCCGCCTACGACGAGAACGGGCACGACATAGATCATCGAATGGGACACGTTGACGAGAATCTGAGTCGGGAGCGGCAGTCCGCCGCCCAGGCCCTTGAACATGTCGTCGAAGATCGGAACGATGAAGATGAGCATGATCAAGACGGAGACGAGCGACATGATCAGTACAATCACCGGGTAGGTCAGTGCCGACTTGATCGTCCCTCGCAGCTTGACTTCCTTTTCGAAGTTCGCTGCGATGGACTCGAGGGCCCGGTCCAGGAAGCCGCCGGTCTCGCCCGCCCGCACCATATTGATCATGATCGGCGGGAAGTCACGACCGTGCTTCGCAAAGGACTCGGAGATCGAGACGCCGGTCTCCACGTCGTCGCGCACCTGCTTGAGGATCTTGGCGAGCGGCTTGCTCTCGGTCTGTTCCGCGAGGATGTTAAGCGTGCGGAGCAGGGACAGTCCGGAGCCGATCATCGTCGCCATCTGACGGCTCATGATCGCGAGGTCCTTGAGGCCGACGCCCTTCGTGAAACCGGGGATATTGATCTCGCGATTCAGGCCGGTGCCCTCGGCGGAGACCTTGATCGAGACGGGCGAAATACCCATGGCGCCGAGGCGCGAGGCCACGGCCCCCTCGCTCGCGGCATCCAGTTTGCCCTTGACGGTCTTGCCGTTGTTGTCGCGACCGACGTAGGCCCAGGCTTGCGCGGTCGACATCAGCGCTGCGGGATGGAGTAGGTGTCGCCGTAGTCGACGCCACCGCTGCCCATAGTCCGGGACGAGTCGTCGGTCGTCGTGTCGGCGCGCTTGATCAGCTGCTGCAGGCTCTCCACGTCGTGGGCCTTGTCGAGGGCCGCCTGGCGGGTGATCTGGCCGGAGTCGACGAGGTCGGCGAGGTGCTGGTCCATGGTGTGCATGCCCTCGCCGCCACCGGCCTGCATCATCGACGTGATCTGGTGGGTCTTGCCCTCGCGGATGAGGTTGGCGATGGCGGGTGTCGTGACGAGGATCTCGGTCGCGACCACGCGGCCCTTCTGGTTGGCGCGCTTGACGAGGGTCTGGCAGACCACGCCGCGGAGGGTCGCCGCGAGCTGGGTACGGATCTGTCCCTGCTGGTGCGGCGGGAACACGTCGATCATGCGGTCGATCGTCTGGGCGGCATCCTGGGTGTGCAGGGTCGCGAAGACGAGGTGGCCGGTCTCGGCGGCGGTCAGGGCCACCGAGATGGTCTCAAGGTCGCGGAGCTCGCCGATCAGGATGATGTCGGGGTCCTGGCGCAGCACATGCTTGAGCGCGGCGGCGAAGCTCTTGGTGTCGTGGCCGACCTCGCGCTGGTTGACGAGCGACTTCTTGTGCTTGTGCAGGAACTCGATCGGGTCCTCGACCGTGACGATGTGGTCGGGCCTCGTGCTGTTGGCCAGGTCGACCATCGCGGCGAGGGTCGTGGACTTACCCGAACCGGTGGGCCCGGTGACCAGGACAAGACCGCGGGGCAGCAGCGAGAATCGGCCGACGGACTCGGGCACGCCGAGTTCCTTGAGCGGCTTGATCTCGCGCGGGATGAGCCGGAAGGCTGCACCGATCGAGTTGCGCTGGTGGTAGAAGTTCACTCGGAACCGGGCGCCGGCGGCGGTGTACGCGAAGTCGAGCTCGCGGTCGTCCTCGAATCGTGCGAGGTCTGCGGGCGAGATGATGCTCTCGAGGGCCGTCCTGACTTTCTCCGGCATCCAGGCCGGGAGGCCCTCGATCGGGCGCAGGGCGCCGTCGATGCGGATCGTGGGCGGGGCGCCGACGGTGATGTGCAGGTCGGATGCCTCGAGCTCGAGCACGAGGTGGAGGGCGTCGATCAGGTCCTGGTCGGCGGGGCGGCCGTCGGGGCCGACGTGCACGGGGGAATGCGGGCGGGCGCCTTCGGTGTGGGTCTCCGGCTCGGCCTGGATCGCGGCGCGGCGACCGGCCGGGCGCGCGTTCTGCGAGACGTACGGCTGCGGCGGGGTCAGCGCCGGGTCGGCGACCCGTTCCTGCTCGGCGGCGGCAGTGGGCACAACGAAGGGAACGACGAAAGGTGTCCCGGTGGGCGGCTCCATCGGCTGCGTGCCCAGGGGAGTGTGCGGTGCGGCCACCGGCTGCGGGAGCGTGTACGGGGCCGCTACCGGGAGCGGAAGCGTGTAGTCGATCGCGGAACGGGGCGGTCCGGCCTGGTTCACATCGATGTCGTCGAGGTCCTCGTCAGCGGATGCCGCCGGGGCCGCGAATCCCTGGAGGGGCGCCGGGGCGAAATCGGGTTCGGCGCGACGGACGCTGCGGCGTTCGAAGCCGTGGCCGCCGGTTTCGTCGATTCCGGCGCCGCGACGTTCGGCCGCCGCGCTGTCGACCGCGGCCTGGAGGCGTGCGGTGCGCTCGGCCGCGACCTGCTCGGCCGCGGTGCGCTCGGCATCCGCCTTCTCGAGGGCAGCGCTCTCGGCGGGGCCGGCCGCGATCTGGTCCCACCAGGAGACGTTCTCTCCCGGCTCGACGGCCGGAATTTCATAGATGGGCTTGTCCATGCGTTCTTTCCTTTCGGCATGCGACGAGCGCTATGCAACAACTCGCAGAATCTCTTCGATCGAGGTCAGGCCCATGCGGACCTTCTCCCAGCCGTCATCACGGAGGGAAATCATTCCCTCCGACCGGGCGGCCCGGCCGATGTCCGCGCTCGAGGCGCGGTCGACGGCGAGCCGTTCAATGTTCTCGGAGACCGTCATGACCTCGTGCACGGCGAGCCGGCCTCGGTACCCGGTCTTCGAGCAGTTCTGGCAGCCGATGGGCTGGTAGAGCACCGGCAGCGGCTGGGTCGGGTCGAACCCGAAGCGCAGCTGGTTCAGGCGCTCGACGGTGACCTCTGCGGGGGCCTTGCAGCGGTCGCAGAGGCGGCGGGCGAGGCGCTGGGCGACAACGCAGTCGAGGGCGGAGCCGACGAGGAAGGGCTCGATACCCATCTCGGTCAGGCGCGTGATCGCACTCGGCGCGTCGTTGGTGTGCAGGGTCGAGAGCACGAGGTGGCCGGTGAGCGACGCCTCGATGGCGATCTGCGCGGTCTCGTGGTCGCGGATCTCGCCGAGGAGCACGACGTCGGGGTCGCTGCGGAGGATGGACCGCAGCGCGCTCGCGAAGGTGAGCCCCGCCTTGGGGTTCACCTGTACCTGGTTGATGTCCTTCATCCGGTACTCGACGGGGTCCTCGACCGTGATCACGTTGATCTCCGGGCGGGCGACCGAGTTGAGCGTGGTGTACAGGGTGGTCGACTTGCCGGACCCGGTCGGGCCCGTGACGAGGATCATCCCGTAGGGCTTCGTGTACGACTTCCTGTACGCCTCGTAGTTGTGCTCGAGCAGGTTGAGGTCGTGCAGGTCCATCGTCGTCGAGGAGTTGTCGAGGATTCGCATGACGATCTTCTCGCCCCAGACCGTGGGCAGGGTCGCCACGCGGAGGTCGATCTGGCGGCCGGCGTGGCTGACCGACATCCGGCCGTCCTGGGGCTTCCGACGCTCGGCGATGTCGATGTCGCTCATGATCTTGAGGCGCGAGATGACGCCGTTCTGGATGCTCTTGGGCGCCCGCTGCATCTCGTGCAGCACCCCGTCGATGCGGTACCGCACCCGCAGGTTGTGCTCGGCGGGCTCGATGTGGATGTCCGAGGCCTTGTCCTGGATAGCCTGGCTGACGAGGAGGTTGACGAAGCGCACGATCGGGGCGTCGTCGTCGAGCGAGTCGGAGACGCCGAAGGCCGATGCGGCCTCGACGGTGGCCTGCTCGTCCTCCATGGTGGTGGTGAGGTTGCTGAGCTCGTCGTCGGCGCGGTGGTAGCGGGCGATCGCGGCGAGCAGGTCGTTCTTCTCTGCGACGACGGGGATGACCCGCATCCGTGCGGACTCGCGCACGTCGTCGATCGCGAACACGTTGCCGGGGTCGACCATGGCGAGCACGAGGCGGCCGCCCTCGATCGCGATCGGCAGCACCTGGTGCCTGCGGCTCATTGCCGGGGTGACGAGGGCGACGGCGAGCCGGTCGACGGGGAAGTCGATCAGTTCGACGAAGGCGAGGCCGGCCTGCTCGGCGCGGGCACGGGCGAACTGCGCCTCGGTGATCACCCCGGAGTCGACGAGTGCACGCACGGCGCTTTCGTCGGCCGGGTCACCGGCCATGAGGGTGTCGAGCTTCTCGATCGGCAGCAGCCCGTGCAGGATGAGAATCTCGGTCAGTGAAGCCACGTGATCCTCCCCCGCCGGCTGAAGCTGCAGAGAACCGCGAGCGCACGCAGCAAATCTATCCACGCCCGGGAAAGTTGGTAACGCCCAACGCTAACCCCGCATTCGAGTCCGGGACAGACCCACGATCAGGGGGTGCGGAGCTTTCCGACCGGCGAAACCGTCAGCATCCGGGTGCCCGTGGACTCGACGACGAGGGAAGCGACGTCGTCACGGCCGGGCGGGAGGAGCCGCGCGGTGAGGCGACCGGCGTCGAGCAGATCGAGCTGGCCGGCGACGATGCCCGCGACCGCGGCGAGCACCTCGGGGGCCGTCCGCCGGAGTCGTCGAGCAGGGTGACGTCGACGCCGCGGAGCCGTGCGGCGCGGGCGGCGGTGATCACGGGTTCGACGAAGAGCGTCCTGGCCCGGATGGCGTCGCGCAGGGTGGCCTCGACGATGAGGCACTCGGCGCGGAGCGGCGGATCGAGGTCTTCCCCGCCGGCCAGGCGCTCGAGGGCAGGCCGGGCGAGCGCGTTCACTCGGGCGAGTTCCGATTCCCGTTCGGTGACACCCGCTTCGGCGCTCGCGGTCGTCGCGATGGAGACCGCGCGCTCCCGGTTGAGCACGGCGAGGGTGCGGGTCGAACGGGTGAGCCCAACGGCGAAGACCGCCCCGGCGAGCAGGGTGGCGGCGTGCCGCACCACGAGGGTGAGGCCGTCGGCGACGCCCAGCCCGTTCAGAAGCGCCCAGCCGAGGCCGACCGCGACGAGCAGGCCGTAGCCGGCCCAGGCCGGACCGGGACGACCGCGGGTGGCGAGCAGGACGAGCAGCAGGGTGACGGCGCCGAACGCCCAGTGCGCGAACGGCTGGGCGGATGCCGGGGCGACGACTGCCGAGGCGAGCGCGGCCCCCGCGGTGGCGAGCAGGATCACCACGACAGGGGCCCGGCGGGGAATCGGGTCGGGGACGATGACCAGGAGCCACGCCGCGGCGGCGACGATCAGGAGCAGGCCGAGGGCGGTGAGGGGCCGGCCTGCGGCGGGGCCGGGGTCTCCGAAAGCGAGGAGCAGGTGCACCGCGGCGAAGACGGTGAGGAGGACGAGGGCGAGGCTCCGCGGCAGGGTGACGAGCAGCGGGATGGCTGCGGGCGTTGCCGGGGTTCCCGGGGCGACCGGCATGGCCAGTGTCGTCGCCTCCGGCGTCCAGGAGACCACGACCTCGGCGCCGGCGCCCGGCCGCGACCAGACCGTGGCCGCCCCTCCCGCCACGCGGCGCATCCGCTCGACGATGCTGCGGGCGATGCCGAGGCGTTCGGCCGGGACGCCGGCGGGATCGAAACCGACCCCGTCGTCGCGGACGGTGATGCGGAGGCCGGGGCCCTGCATCCGTGCGGTGACGCTGCGTTGCACCGGGCGGTCAAGGCCGACCCCCGCAGCGACCCGGGAATTGCGCAGGGCCTCGCCGACGGCGCCGAGCAGGGCCGTCGCGGCTGCGGCCGTCACTACTGAGCGGTCGTCGAGGTCGGAGTTGACGACGGCGTCGGGCGTGATCTGCGCGGCGAGGGCTTCGAGTCGTCGGGTCAGTTCCGGGCCGGGGACGAGCTGCCCGGGGGCGCGGTCCCTGACCGCGTCGAGGCGCACGAGGGTGGTGGCGGCGTGCTCGGCGAGGGCTGCGGCAGGAATGCCGCCGCGGCCGGCCATCAACAGGGTGGAGATGACGCTGTCGTGCACGAGCGCGTCGATCGCCACGCGCTCGCGGCTGCGGGCCACTCCCGCCGCGGCGGCAGCGATGTCCGCCCGGGTGGCGACCGTCGCAGCGTCGACCCGGACGGCATTGCGGCGGGCCGCCATCATCAGCCCGAGGAAGACGCCGACGAGGAGCATCGAGTAGACGGCGTCTTCGAGGCCGACGAGGACCGGCCGGGGATCCGTCGATGTCGCGGCGCGGACGAGGCCGCTGAGCGCGCAGACGACGACGAGATAGGCCCAGCCCACGCGGTCGCGGGTGGCGACGCCGACGGCGAGGACGGGCACCCCGGTGAAGGTCAGGGCCCAGGGGATGTCCGCGCCGGCCGGGAGCGGGGTGGCCCGGAACGACAACCAGAAGACGAGGATGGCGAGGAACACGACGCCCTCGGCGAGCGCGATCCGGCGCAGCAGTCTCAGCGACGCCCGCCGGGAGAGCACACCGAGCGCAACGGGCAGCCCGAAGACGAGGGCCCAGATCAGGATCGCGGGAAGGGGTCGCGGCGCCCAGACCTGACTGAGGAAGGAGCCCAGGCTGAGGAGGCAGAACACCACCGCGGTGGGACCGATCGACGTATAGAGCACCCGGGCGAGGCGCTCGGCGGCGGTCAGGCCGGCGAGCGGGCGCCGGCCGCGCCTCACGGCTGGCCGGGGACCGGCAGGATGCCGTCTTCGAGGGCCCGCTTGTACAGGTCGATCTTCGTGTTGGCCGGGCGCCCGACGCGCTGGTATTTCGAACGGACCCGGCGGATGTAGTCGATCACGGTCGCCTCGGCGAGGCCGGTGCGGGCGGCGACGAGCGGGGCCTTCGCGCCGGCCGCGTAGAGGGAGAGCACTTCGCGTTCCCGCGGGCTGAGCCCGGCGTCGTTGAGCTCGGGGTCGCCGTCGAGGGCGGCAGCCCACTCGGTCGAGGGGATCGGCTCCCCGGCGGCGGCGCGGAGCACCGCGTCGAGCAGCACCGCCGTCGGTTCGGACTTGCGCACCACGCCGAGCACCCCGCTGCGGGCGGCCGTGCGCATCAGCACGGCGTCGTCGCCCGCGGTGAAGGCGAGGACGGCCGAACCGGCGGAGCGCAGCCGGTCGACGTTGTCGCCGACGGCCGAATCGTCGGACAGCCGCAGGTCGAGGATCACGAGGTCGACCGGGTGGCTGGCCTGCGCGGTCGATTCGAGCAGTTCGGTCACCGAAGCGACCGTTGCGACGACCTGGATCTCCGGGAGCGCCCCGAAGAGGGCGGCGAAACCGCGCGCGACGATCTCGTGGTCATCGATCAAGGCAATGCGATAGCTGGGCACGAGAAACTTTCGGTCAGGCCGTACGGGGACGGCGCCTGCGGTGCGGTGAAGCTGGATGGTGTTCCTGCCGCCGGCGTGCGTGTTCGGGTGCCACCGGAAGTGACGGCTTTTCGACGGTGATGTGCTGGTCCTAGGGTGAAACCGGGGGAACGCGCCGGGGGGCATGTGGGGCGCTCGCAGTCTCGCCAGGGACGAGGTCTTCTGGAGAGACAGCCGGGCGCCCCCTCCCCTCGTTCATGGCCCGATGGCCGAGGCGCCCGCCGCTCTCCTCGAGGTAGCAGGAGCCGCACAGGGACTCATAGGTGACGAAGGCCCCGTCGATCGCGACCTGGTCGCCAGCGAAGACGAAGCGCCCGTCGATCTTGCGGCCGTTGAAGACGGCCTTGCGCCCGCAGCGGCAGATGGTCTTGAGTTCTTCGAGGCTGTGCGCGATCTCGAGCAGGCGGCGGCTGCCGGGGAACGCGACGGTCTGGAAGTCGGTGCGGATCCCGTACGCCAGGACGGGGATGTTCTCGAGGATCGCGATGCGGAGCAAGTCGTCGACCTGGGCCTCGGTGAGGAACTGCGCCTCGTCGACGAGGAGGGCGCTGACGTCGAGCCCGTCGCGGGCGACGACCTGAGCGCGGTGCTCCTGGAAGAGGGCGTAGGCATCCGTCTCAGGGGTGAGCAGGAAGTCGACGCCGCGCGTCACGCCGAGGCGCGAGAGGATGCCCCGATCACCTTTGGTGTCGACAGACGGCTTGGCGAGCAGCACACGATGGCCGCGCTCCTCGTAGTTGTATGCGGCCTGGAGCATCGACGTGCTCTTGCCGCTGTTCATCGCTCCATAGCGAAAGTACAGTTTTGCCACGGTACCTGGAATCCCCCTCTGCGCCACCCGGCGCGTTCGTCTGCCCCGGGTCAGTTCAGCGTACTGGGCGTGCGACGCGTCGGCGTTCGGGGCCGTGTTCCGCGTCGAACTCGAGCGTCATGAGCGGACGACGACCGGATGCCCGGCTCGTGGAGACGCGTACCCGCCCGAACACCACGTGCAGGACGCCGAGGTAGGGCCGCAGCAGGGCGCGAACGGCCCGGGCGGGCAGGTCGATGCCGACCTGGATCGTGACCTGGTCGAGCCGGGGGGCGGATGCCGGGGCGCCGGCGCCCGGGGGCGTCTCGCGCCGGGGTCCGCGGTCGGGGATCGTGCGGAGCGGGGAGGTGCTCAGCGGGATCTCGGACGTCGTGGTGAGCGGCGACCGGGTCAGGGCCGGCCGCGGGGACCCGGTGCCGCGGAACTCGTCGCCCGCGGTGACCTGAACGACGAGGCTGCAGGGGTCGAAGCCCGGCGCCGAGCAGAGGGCGCCGAGCAGGGCCGCGGTCGCGGCGCGCTGGTCGGTATGGAAGGCGGCGGCGCGGCGGTCGGGATCGGCGACCACGAGCAGCGGGGTGATGCCGCGGGCCAGGAGTGCCGCGCGCTCCTCGCGATGGCCGCGTCGAGCCAGGTCTTGTCGAGCTCGCGAAGGAGCGCCTTGCGCACGTCGGCGGCGAGCGCACCGGCCCGGGTGATGTCGGCCTTGGTGATCTCGCCGCGTTCGAGGACCTCGGTGAGCAGCGGGAGCACGCCGGCGGCGAGTTCGGTGCGCTGCTGCTCGACGACGGCCCTGACCACGCGGGCCCTGGTCTCCTCGGTGCGCTCGATGATCGCACGGCGGGCATCCGTCTGCCAGGCCAGCAGTGAGCCGACGAGGCGACGGGAGTAGGCGGCCCCGGCGAGCGCGGGAGCGAGGACCTGGGTGACCGCGACGGCGGCGAAGACGACGGGGGCGACGTCGATGGAGTGGAAGGGCGCCTGCACCCAGGTCACCGCGGCGACGACGAGCGCGAGGACCCCGGCGGAGGCCGCGATCTGGCGCCACGGTCGGTAGGGGGCGAGGCCGAGCAGGAGAAGGCCGATCGCGACGGGACCGAAGTCGTCCTGGATCAGGGCGTTGTGGTTCCAGCGCGAGGCCTGTTCGAGCAGGTAGGCGGCGAGGGCGAGCACGGCGATGGCCACGTGCGCGGCGGCGCGGAACGGTGCGTTTCTCGGGCGGGAGGCGAGGACGAGCAGGATCGCGGCGAGGGTGACGGCCGCGATCGCGAGGGAGCCCAGGAGCGCGTTGCCGGTCTGGCCGGCCTGGGTGATCGTGGCCGTGACTGCGGAGACCGTGACGATCGCGGCGATCGCCGGCGCGAGTGGCCACGCGGCGAGGGCTCCGAGCGGATCGAGTTGTTGCTGGGTCAGGGAGCTGCGGCTCATAGCGGCCAGCCGATCCCGGCGTCGCTCGCGGTGTCGCCGGCCGGATCGGATGCCGGGCCGCTTGCCGCACCGGTGCCGGGCCGTTCGACGGCGTCGCCGGGAGACGCAGGCACCGTCAGGAGCACGGAGGTGCCTGCACCGGGACGGGTCATGATCGTGACAGAGCCGCCGAGGCGCTCGATCCGGCGGCGCACCGCCTGGCGAAGGCCGAGGCGGTCGGCGCCGGTCTCCGATTCCGTAAAGCCGCGGCCGGCATCCATCACCATCACCGAGAGATCGCGGTCGGTGGATTCGATGACGACCTCGGCGGAGACGATGCCGGCGTGCAGGATGACGTTGATCAGGCACTGCTGCACGGCGAGGCCGAGCTCGCGGTCGGCGACCGCGTCGAGGCGGCCGAGGGCGGCGCGCTCCCCCGTGACCTCGACGACGAGGCCGCGGTCACGGCAGCGTTCGATCGCGGAGTAGACGGCACTGTCGAGCCAGCCGTCCGGTCCGGAAAGTCGCTCGTCGGAGTCGGTGAGCCAGCTGGTGCCGTGCAGGGTGTCCACGGTCTCACGGATGCCTGCGGCCAGGTGCGGGCCGAGTGGCCCGGGGTGGGCGTGCACGAGCGCGACAAGCTGGTTGAGCGTGGTGTCCTGGCTGAGGGCGACCGCGCGCACGTCGAGTTCGTGCCGCAGCAGCCGGGACTGGTCCTCCTGCAGCGCCCGGTGCATGGCGAGCTGGACGGGACGGTGCCTGCGCCGGCCGAGGCCGCTCACGAGCATCACCCCGACGAGGAAGAGGTACGTCGACACCGTGAACGCATCGGGGTGATAGGGCACCCCGGTTTCGAGGGCGGCGAGGACGGTCACGGTTTCGGCGAGGATGAAGCCGGCGGTGCCCCAGAGCACGCCCACGAGGGCGCCCGTTCCGACGCCGCCGACCATCAGCAGCGCCATCTTCGGCATGGACACGAGAAAGACGTCCGAGCTGTGGAAGAGCTCGGGCAGCCCGAGCAGGGTGACGCTGACGACGTAGGTGACGACGGAGCCGACGAGAAGGTAGGCGACCGAGAGCAGCACGGTGCGGTGGCGGGACAGGAGGAAGAGGAGGATCGCCATCGAGAGGATCCCGATCAGGCTCACGCCGATCTGCGCGCTCGGGTGGCTGATGCCGAGAACGGCGATCGAGACGAGGGCACCGACCAGGCAGGTGAGGCCGAACCAGTGCGTGGCCTGGGCCAGGGCACGCCCGACCGAGGTACCGACCAGATGGTCGGGGAGGCCTAGGGTCATTGCCGCTCCGTTCTCCGTCGATTATCGCATCCGGTGGAGTCCTTCTGGCGTGAAGGGTCGCGAATCGAGGTTCGCGTGGGCGTTGAACGTCGATCTGCGACACCTCAGCCGGGGCGGGGGCGCAGCGAGGCATCCGCTGTGCGGAGCCGCAGTTCAGAACAGGGTCGGGTGCAGCTCAGGTGGGAGCTCACCCGCAATGAGTAACCCCGGGCCGGGCACGGGCTCGCCAGGGAACGCAGGGACGGCGGGCGCGGGGCGGGCGAGCGCGCGGGAGCGGACGCCGCCGGTGACGGGATCCTCGAGCCCGTGCTCGAGCCCGTGCGCCCGGATCAGCGGCTTGATCCGGAGCGCGAGCCATTGCCGGTAGCCCTTGGGTGCGTAGGCGTTACGACCGTAGAGCTCGTGGTAGCGGGGCACGAGGTCGGGGTGGTCCCTCGCGAGCCACTGCATGAACCAGTCGCGCACCCCCGGCCGCAGGTGCAGCGCGGTGTACATCACGTCGGAGGCCCCGGCAGCCTTCGCCTGGCGGAGGGCGTCGTCGAGGTGCGCCCGGGTGTCCGTGAGGAACGGCAGGATCGGCATCATGAACACGGAGCAGCGCAGGCCGCGCTCCCGGATGGCGGTCACCGTGGCGAGGCGCGCCGCCGTGGATGGGGTGCCCGGCTCGACCGCTGACTGCAGCTCGTCGTCGTAGATCGCGATCGAGAGGGCGAGGTCGACCGGCACGAGCGTGCTCGCCTCCACGAGCAGATCGAGGTCGCGCCGGATCAGGGTGCCTTTGGTCAGGATCGAGAGCGGGGTGCCGGAGTCGGCGAGCGCCGCGATGACGCCCGGCATCAGCCGGTAGCGACCCTCTGCACGCTGGTAGGGATCGGTGTTGGTGCCGAGCGCGACGGCGTTGCGCTCCCAGGCGGGCCTGGCGAGCTCCTTGCGGAGAACCTCCGCGACGTTGACCTTCACGATGATCTCGTTGTCGAAGTCCTTGCCGGCGTCGAGGTCGAGGTACGTGTGCGTGTTGCGGGCAAAACAGTTGTGGCTGATGACCCCGTTCGCAATGAAGTCGCCGGTCCCGGTCGTGATGTCGATCATGTCCATCGTGGTCCCCAGATCCTCGACGGACACGACCTGAAGCAAAGCCGCGGACTTCACGGCTGCACCGGCGATGGACAGCTTCCGGTCAATGGCGGGCCCTACGAGCCCGAAACCCATGAGTTTGTTGTTCTCGGTCAGGTAGGGACGTTGACCGTCCCCGCGCATGGCGCGGGTGACGAACTTCCACCCTCGCTCGGTGAGGAAGCGGTGGTCTCCGCTGGCCACGAGCTCGGTGCCGTCAGCGAGGATGACGCGGTAGCCGCGCTTCCGGGTGTCCCAGGAAGCGAGCACTGTGGTCTGCACATACCGCCGGTAGGCGCCGACGGTCTCCGTGCCCATGATCGCATCGCCAACCCTGACCTCCCAGAGTGGCTTCTGCCGTCCGTCGGCCATCAGGATGAGCGTTTCCGGGCTCAGGCAGTATGTGCACGCATGGGAGCAGCCTCGGTAGGGGTTGATCGTCCAGCCGAACGGCATGGCACTCTGGCCGGGCACCCGGTTGAGCGCGGACTTGGCCAGGATCTCGTGGAAGGTGATCCCCGCGAACTCGGGGGTGCGCACGCTCCGCACCAGGTTGTTCAGCCGGGCAAGGCCGGGAAGCGCGCCCGCTTGTTCCGTCGTGAGTTCCTGCCCGCTCCACCGCATGCATACATTCGAACACACGTTCGATACTTGCGCAAGGGTGACGCGGCATCCGCCCTCACCGATTCGACGGAGATCGTGCCCGACTCCGTCGGATCGGTCAGGGGTTGGGGATCGGTCAGGGGTTGGTGAGGTGCAGGGTCGCGGCGGTCGCGGCGAGGGAGGCTGCGGCGCGGGCGGGGTCGTCCGACAGGGTCGTGCCGAGGCTCGGGATCAGTTCGCGGAGTCGCGGTTCCCAGGCCGGGTACTGCTCGGGGAAGCAGCGCTTGAGCAGGTCGACCATGATCGGAGCCGCGGTCGATGCCCCGGGGGATGCCCCGAGCAGGCCGGCGATGCTGCCGTCGGCCGAGGTGATGACCTCGGTTCCGAATTGCAGCACTCCGCCCTCCTTCGGGTCCTTCTTCATCACCTGGACACGCTGGCCCGCGGTGATGAGCTCCCAGTCGGCCATCTTCGCCGTCGGCATGAACTCCTGCAGGGCCTTGAGCTTGACGGTGCGGGACGCGAAGACCTCGCCGAAGAGGTACTTCATCAGGCCGACGTTGTGCCGGGCGACGGCGAGCATCGGGCCGATGTTGTGCCCACGGACAGAGAAGGGGAGGTCGAACCAGGTGCTCGACTTGAGGAACTTGGGGGTGAACCCCGCGAAGGGCCCGAACAGTAGCGAGGCCTCCCCCTCGACGTGGCGGGTGTCGAGGTGCGGGACCGACATCGGCGGGGCGCCGACGGCGGCCTTGCCGTAAACCTTGGCCTGGTGCTGGGCAACGACCGCGGGATTGGTCGTGCGCAGGAACTGGCCGCTGATCGGGAACCCGCCGAAGCCGCGTGCCTCGGGGATGCCGCTTTGCTGCAGCAGGGCGAGCGCGCCGCCGCCGGCACCCACGAACACGAAGCGGGCCTTCACCGTGCTGGGGTGCCCGCCGACGAGGCGCCGGAGGTTCAGCCGCCAGGTGCCGTCCGTCAGCTTCTTCAGGCCGGTGACCTGCTGGTTGACGTGGACGCCGACACCCTTGGCTGCGAGGTCGTCGAAGAGGTAGCGGGTGAGTGCGCCGAAGTCGACATCGGTGCCCGAGGCGATCCGGGTCGCGGCGATGCGCTGGTTCTTCGGGCGGTTCTTCGTGAGCAGCGGGGTCCAGGTGCCGATGACGGCCGGGTCTTCGCTGTATTCCATCCCGTGGAAGAGCGGCTGGTCCTTGAGCGCCGCGAACCGTTTGCGCAGGTACTCGACGTTGGACTTGCCGTGCACGAACGTCATGTGCGGCGTCGAGTTGATGAACTTCGTCGGTTCGGGCAGAACGCCGTCGATAACCAGGGACGACCAGAGCTGGCGGCTGATCTGGAACTGCTCATTGATGCTCACGGCTTTGTCGGCGGTGACGCTTCCGTCGCTCGCCTGGGGCATGTAGTTGAGCTCGCACAGGGCAGCGTGACCGGTCCCCGCGTTGTTCCAGGGGTTCGAGCTCTCCTGGGCGACCTCGCCGAGGCGCTCGTAGACCTCGATACTCCAGTCGGGCTGCACCTGTTTGATCAAGGTGCCGAGAGTGGCGCTCATGACGCCGCCACCAATAAGTACGACATCAACCTGCGCCATTGGATTCACACGTTCGAGTGTAACGCCGCGCGCACGGGCGCCTGACCGCGCCCGATACCGCCGATCACCCCGGACTGGGGGCGAAATGGGACACCAAAACGGAACAAAGATCCGTCAGACGATACTCCTGCGTAACATATCTGTATAACCCCCCGATAGGGTGGGTTCGTGCATTCGTCCGGCTCGCGTACAGGTCTCGTCCTCGGCATCATCGCCCTGGCGGTGCCCGTGCTTGCCCTCGGCACTTTCGTCAGCGCTTTCGCCCTGCAGGTACCCGGAGGTCAGACCGTGAACCCGCTGGCGACCACCTCGTTCTACGTTAATCCGTCCTCCTCGGCGGCGCAGGCCGCAGCGGATGCAGCCGAAAGGTCCGGGGCGACCTCGGCCGAGGCGACGGCGCTGGGCCGGCTCGCCGCCCAGCCCGCGGCGATCTGGCTGACGCCGGAGAAGTATCCGCTCGACACGGTCGGCGAAGAGGTCGCGACCATCACAGATGCCGCGATGAAAAACGGGAAGACGGCCGTCTTCGTTCTCTACGGAATCCCCAACCGGGACTGCGGCAACTTCTCGGCCGGCGGACTCTCGGTGCTCGAATACCCCGGCTGGGTGCAGGCGATCGCGACGAGCCTGACGTTGCGCGAGGCCGTCGTGATCCTCGAGCCCGATGCCCTCTCCCTCGCCACCCAGTGCAACAACGTCGAGGAGCGGGTTCACGAGGTGCACACCGCGGTCGACCTCCTCGCACCCACGCGCGCAACGGTCTACCTCGACGCCGGCCATTCCGAATGGATCGCCCCGTCCGCGATGGCCGGGCTGCTCAACCGCTCGGGCATTGCCTCCGTGCGCGGTTTCGCGACGAACGTGTCCAACTACATGGACTCCGCGGCCGAGCACGCGTATGCACAGCAGGTCTCCGACCTCACCGACGGCGCCCACTACGTGATCGACACCTCCCGCAACGGTGCGGGCTCGAACGGCGAGTGGTGCAATCCCCCCGGCCGCGCCCTCGGCGTCCTGCCCTCCGTCGTCTCGAACCAGGGCGCCCAGGATGCGAACCTCTGGATCAAGCAGCCGGGCGAGAGCGACGGAACCTGCAACGGCGGCCCCACGGCAGGGGACTGGTGGAACGCCCAGGCACTCGCGCTCACCAAGGCCGCCGGATGGTAAGCCCCGGTGCCGCCGGCACTCCCTCGACAGCACACCGTTCATTGTTCGTTTTCGGTCGCAGGCCGAAGCAGCTAGGAGATAGATCATGGAAACAACGGAGAGTGAGCGGCGCGTTGCTGTCATCATCGAGGACGACGACGATATCCGTCATCTCCTCGAGGCCGTGCTGACCCAGGCCGGTTTCGACGCAATCGCGACGAGCAACGGTGTCGACGGCGTGCGCGCGGTGCGGGCGTACGACCCGATCGTCACGACCCTCGACGTGAGCATGCCGGGTATGGACGGCCTCGAGACCGCGAAGCGCATTCGCGCCTTCAGCTCGACCTACATCGTGATGCTCACCGCGCGCGACGAGGAAATCGACACCCTGCAGGGCCTGGAGGCCGGCGCAGACGACTATATGACCAAGCCGTTCCGCCCGCGCGAATTGCGCGCCAGGATCGACGCCATGATGCGTCGTCCCCGTCAGGCCCTCGTCTCACCGTCTTCGACCTATGCGGATGCCCCGTCTGCGGACGCTTCCGACGACTCCGGCTTCCCGGCAGCGCCGGCCGAGTATGCGACCTCAGAGCACGCCACCACCGACTACGCGCAGGCCGCATCCGCGCCGGAATACGCGCAGGGCCCTCCGGTCGAGTACCCGCCGGCCGCAGCGGCTCCGCACTACCAGCAGCCGCCCGTTGCGCAGCCGACGACCTACCAGCAGGCCCCGCAGCGGCCGCGGGCACCGCAGTATCAGCAGGCGCCGCCCGCGCAGTACCAGCAGGCGCCACCGCAGCAGGCCGCGCCGCCCGTGCAGTATCAGCAGGCCCCACCGCCCGGATACGTCCCCGGGCCGTCTGGCTGGGTCCCCGCCCCGGTCGAGTATGCGCCGGCGCCCCCGCAGGGCTGGGCGCCCGCCCCGACGCCCGAGGCTCCCCCGGTGGCCCAGCTGCAGGCATCCGCCCCCTCGAACGCGCTCGCACTCATCGCGCCGCAGCCCGCCGTTCCGGACGCCGCGGACTGGATGGAGCACAACGGCCTGCGCCTGAGCCCGGAAATGCGTCTCGCGGTACTCGGCACGGCGGAGCTCGACCTCACCCGCACCGAATTCGACCTGCTCGCCGCGTTGCTCGACTCCAAGCGCCGCGTGCGCAGCAAGGCGGACCTCGCGCTCCTCCTGCGCGGCGAAAGCTACGTGACCGCGTACTACGTGAACGAGGCCGACAAGCGTGCCGTCGAAGCGCACATGGGCAACCTGCGCCGCAAGCTCGGCGACAGCCTCACCACCCCGCGCTGGCTCGAGACCGTGCGCGGCGTAGGTTACCGGCTGGCGGCTTCCGAAGACGACTGAGGCCCGGCACTCCGCCGGAATGCCGCAGGGGCGGGCCTGAGGCTCGTCCCTGTTTCAGTGAGCGTGCGTGGAGGGGAATTCCCAGCGCCGCGGCTGAACTGCACGGTCGCCGAAGTGGGACTGCTGCTCATACTGAGCCTGCTGTTGCCCTTGTTGAGCCTGCCAGGCCTTCTGGGCGCGCTCGGCGTCTTCTGCCCTGGTCGTCAGCACGGCGAGCTCGGCGCAGGTGGCTTCGCCCACCTCGACAAGCCGCCGCATGTGTTGCAGGCAGCCCGGCAGATCATTGCGCGAGAGCGCACTGTGCACGAGGGCAGCGGTCGCTTCGAGCACGACGGCTCCCACCATCGTGCTCGTCGAACGGATGCTGAGGAGGACGACGTGCGCCTCTTCCAGGTCAGGCCGGGCGAGGGACTCCGCAAGCCGTTCGGCCCGGCTGGGCCAGAGGGCGACGAAGTCGCGCAGGAATCGGTGACGCAGCGAGGTATCGCCGCCCACCTGGTTGAGCAGCGTCTCGAGCGCCCCGTCTTCGAGTAGGGCGATCACACCCGGTAGCCCCGGTGACGCTTGACGAGTGTGCCGAACATGGTGAGGGTCTGGATGATGGTGGTGACGCCGAGGATCGGCCAGCCGATCCAGAGGACCGTCGACTGCGCCACCACGGGCAGCTGCAGCCAGATGAACACGAGCGCGGCGAAGAAGGCCGTCGCGAAGATGAGCGGGAAAAGGAAGGCGTTTCCGGAGCCGCGCTCTGCCTTGGCCTGCTCCGCCCAGTTGTCGACCTGCTTGTTGCTCGCGAACTTCGTCCAGGCCCTGAGGAAGTGTCCGATTCGCACCCACATGTAGATCTCCGCGGGGAACCAGGCCAGCGCGAAGAAGAAGTCCCGCCCGTTGCGGTTCTTCATCGACCAGGCCGTGCGGAAGTTGAGCAGCAGTGCGACGAGCGGCGGGATCAGCCAGACCGGGCTGAACACGAAGGCGCCGATCGACAGGGATGCGGCGAGCAAGATGATGAACAGACCACGGGTGACGATGTTGACGGCCATCGAGAAGTTCTCGATCCAGCGGAGCCGGAGGTTGGGGTGGAAGGGCTGCCCCTTCGTGTCGCCGCGCTGGCCGGGCCACATCAGCTCGATGGCGCCGAAGTTCCATTTGACCTGCTGGGCGTCGAGGCCGCGCAGGGTCGTCATGCCGCCGACGTTGGCGCGGGCCTGGGCGCTGATCTTGGTCAGGTAGCCGGCGCTCTTGATCTGCAGGGAGAGGAGGGAGTCCTCGACCTCACTGTCCTTCACCCACGGAGTGGACTGCTTGCTGTCGATCATGACTTCCTGGAGGGTCCGGATCGAGAAGATCGAGAACTGCCCGCCGAGGACGGCCATGTTGCGGCCGCGGAGCATGTTCTGCATGTTGAAGGCGGCGAACTGGGTGCGCTGGCCGGCGATGAGGAACTTACCCATCGTGCCGTCGATCTGGCTGTCGTCGATGCTGTAAATGGCGGAGATGCCGCCGACGCGGGTGTCGGAGGAGATCTCGGCCTCGAGGTGCCAGACCGCGCGGGGGTCTGCGGTGGTGTCGCCGTCGACGCCGAGGAGGTAGTCGCAGCCCTCGATGAGCGAGAAGCCGTAGTTGAGCGCACCGACCTTCTTGTCCGGGTTCTCCCCGATGTCGTGGACGAAGATCTCGGTGAACTGCTCGACACCGTCGGTCATCCGCATGTGCGGGCCGGCGTAGTGGCTGGCGATCTCGACCGTGTCGTCCGTCGTGTTGTTCACGACGACGTGGATCACGTCGGGAAGACGGGTCTGGGCGAGCAGGGAATCCAGGACTGAAGCGATGGAGTCCGCTTCGTTGTACGCAGGAACGATGCACCCGATGGTCGGGCGGAACACGGGCAGAGCGTCGACGATTTCCGTGAAATCGTTCGCGTAGGCCGCGAGGGAAGGGTCAACCGGGGGCTGCGCCTTGACATACGGGGAATTCTGGGGGTTCTCGTTCACAGGTCTTACTCTCCCATCCGAACCGCAACTTTTGCCACACCCCCGGTCAAGGTCTCCGCAAGATAAGCTCAAGCGCAGCCCCCTGTTCGGGCTTGAACCACGATCCACGGGAGTCCTCATGCCTGCTCGTTCCCTCTCACGAGTGCTTGCCGCGCTCGGTCTGGGTCTTCTGCTCACAGCGTCTCTGAGCGGATGCGGCCAGGCACCCTGGTCGACGGGTCTCGCCTCGAGCACGCCGACGGCCACCTTCTCGGTGGCCCCGATCATTCCGGTGATCAATGACCTCGCGACCGGTTCGACGACCCGCAACCTCAAGGCCGGCGATGTCACCCTCGCCGTGAACTACTGGTCGACGCTCAACATCGGCGAATGGACACCCGCCGCGAACAAGCCGATCAGCTTCTCTCTGATCGGAACCCTCGGAACGGACGACGGCCAGGCCGTCTACCTCTCCCGGGTGAGCGTCGCCGCGTCCGTGAAGGGCCCCAGCGGCCCCCTGACCGCCCCGCCCGCCTCGGTCGACCAGGCCTCGATCGCGCCCGGCTACCTGATCAAGACGCCGTACAGCTACAGCCAGACGTTCATCCTGCCCGCGGTCGACCCCGCTGCGACGAGCATCACGCTCGCATTCACCTACGAGGTCCTCGTGCAGTCGACGCCGACCTCGGCGGCATTCGCCAAGTCGACGGCGAGCGACGAGATCACCGTCGCGCTCACCCCCGCCGGATAGCCGCCGGTCGGCCGGCTTCCGCGACTCGGTCCGTCGGGTCTCAGGCCGCTTCGGAGACGACCGTGATGTCGTTGCCACCGCCGCGCTTGAGCGTGCGGATGGCCTCGGTGACGGCCGACGTGAGTACGCCGAGCTCGTAGCCGTGGTCGAAGGTGTCCGCGATGGCGAAACTCGCGGTCAGGCGGATGCGATAGGAGTCCGTGACCGGTTCGTCGACGAGCGCGGTCTGGATGCGTTCGGTGATGCTCCGGGCCTCCGTGGCGGACGAAACACTGACGAGAATGAGGAAGCTGCCGGCGGCGGGGTGCCCGATCAGGGCCATCACGGGCGCGCTGTACCGCAGAGTCTGGGCGAACCGGGCGATGGCCGCGTCACCTGCGGCGCGCCCGAAGGCGGTGTTGATCTCCGGGAGGTTGTCGATGTCGGCACCGATCACGGCGAGTCCGAGCTGCCAGCGGTCCGCCCTCTCGATGTGGTCGGTCGCCGCCTGCACGAAGGCACCCGACGTCATCACTCCCGCCGCAGAGTGGATGCCATCGGTGAAGTCCCCGACGGCGTTGTTGCCGAGCTTCTCGGCGCGGAGGATCGAAATGGCGATGGAACCGACCACGATCAGGGACATGTTGACGATCGACGCAGATCCTGTTCCGAAGAACCGGGAGAAGTCCGGGTGGTCGTGGCCGAGCACGATCAGGGCGACCACCCGCGCCGATGTGTAGACCGTCAGGATCCAGAGGCTCAGACCCAGAATCCTGCCGTTGATGTTCCTGCCGAGCCTGCCCCGCAGCGCCTCAGAACCGGCCAGGGCGCCGAAGGCGGCCATGGCCGCCCAGGTCACCCCTGAGGCGCCCCAGCCGTCGCCGCCCGGCGCCGTGACGAGCGTCCAGATCGCGACGACCGCTCCGGCCGCTCCGACGGTCCACAGCAGGGACTCCCGCGAGTTGTAGAGGCGGGAACCGCTCCAGAACGCCCCGGACAGCACGACGAGGCCGACGTTGCCGACCACGAGACCCCACCAGTTCGATGCCCCGATGATCGCCACACCGTAGCCGAAGGCCACGGCGATCCCTGCGATGAAGGCGAGGCTCCAGAGCTTGCCCGCCGCGTCATTGCGGTTGAGGGCCGTGTTCAGGATGAACGACACCCCGCAGAGCACGACGATGAGCGCGCTGACGATAAAGAGCGTGGTCGAGTCCAAGTGCTGGGCCCCCTTCTGAGGGCAGTCTATCGGCTGGCGACGGACGTCAGGGGTAGCGTGAAGACCGCCACCGAGCCTTTGCCCTTGGTGGATTCGAGGCGCAGGTCGCCCCCGTGCTTGCGCATGATGTCCCTGCTGATGCTCAGCCCGAGCCCGGTGCCGTGCACGCTCGAATTCCGTACCGAGTCCGCACGGTAGAACCTGTCGAACAGTTTGGTCTGTTCCTCGACGGTCATCCCCCTGCCGGTATCCGAGATCCGCAGTTCCGCCAGCCCATCGGCGACGGCAAGCGTGACCCCGATCCGCCCGGACTCGACGTTGTACTTGATCGCGTTCGAGAGGACGTTGTCGACGACCTGCCGCAAGCGGAACGCATCCGCTTCGACAGTGACGGCGGGAAGGGCCTCCACGTCGAACCCGATGGTGCGTTTGGAGGCCGAAGGGCCGGCGGATTCGAGAGCGTCCGCGACGATCCCGGCCAGGTCGCACGGGGCGACATTGAGCGGAGGCTCGTGCTTCGAATCACTCGCGTCGGTGAGCAGCCCGGAGACCATCTCGAGCAGTCGGTCGGAGTTCTTCGACGCGACCTCGAGCATGCCCCTGGTCGACGGGTCGAGACGTTCGTCATCGAGAGCGAGTTCGAGGTAGCCGAGGATGGACGTGAGCGGTGTGCGCAACTCGTGGGACACCGAGGCGACGAGGTCGTCGCGGGCCTGGATCGCCCTGACTTCCGCGGTCACGTCGCGCGAGACCATGACACCGCCGTCGTAGTCGCCGTTCTCGTCGGTGATCGGTCGCGCGGAGACCAGGAGGGCAGCCTGCTGCTGGCCGGGTTCGCCGACCCAGACGGTGAGGCGGTCGATGGTCTCCCCGCGGAGCGCCCGGGAGTACGGCCGGTCCACCTCGTCGTACGGGGTCACCCTGTCTTCGTGGAACACCGTGCTGACGACTGCCGGCCGGTTGTCTGTCGTGCCATAGAGGGCGAGCAGCTCGCGCTGGGCACGGTTCAGGAAATTCGCCGTGGAGGCACGGTCGAATCCGACGACCCCGAAGTCCACAGCGTTGAAGAGTTCGTCGAGGGTCTGCTCCTGGCGGCGTGAACGTCGCAGGGCCGACTCGAACAGGCCGGCCTGCTGGGTGAGGAGCACCCGCTGCGCCGCGGCGCGCTTGGTCGTCAGGTGCGTGGTCACCGCGACGAAGCCCAGCATGGTCGGTATCATCGCGAGCTGGGGAACGTCGGCCAGGGAAATGGGCACGGAACGGAACAGGGTCCCGCCCCAGATCATGACGGCCGCCAGGATGACGCTCCCCGTCGCACCCCGCGCTCCGAAGTGCGTCGACAGCCAGATCACGGGAAGCACCAGGAGGAAACTCGCGCCGATCGCGGTCGCGGCCTGCCAGATCAGCACGATCGCGATGATGTCGACGACGGGAAGCAGGACGATCCAGTACTTGGAGTGGTCGCTCCACGTGACGAGGGCGCTGACGGCCGTGACGATGAAGATCAGGAGCACGCCGAGGAAGAACATCGGGGAGCTCAGCCGCTGGATCGCGGTGAGCCCGGTGACAGCGACGAGGAAGAGGGTCGCCCCGGCGAGGAGAAGCTGGGAGAGGAAGACGGAACGGTCGAGGCGCGAAAGATTCGACCTCACCGCTCGGTCCATCCCGGTCTCACTCATGGACTGAGACTATCGGTCAGGTCGCCGGGGCTGCAGCAGGAGTCTCTGCTCCAACGGTTGGACCGATCGGGAGGTCGCCAGCGGGGACGACCGCTGCGGCCCCATAGCGCTCGAGACGGGACAGGGTCTTCTCAAAGCTCTCCGGAACGCCGTAGTGGAAGCCCTGGGCGCTGCGGATGCCGATGGCAGCGAGGTGCCTGACCATCGCCTCGTTCTCCACGCCCTCGACGATCATCGAGTATTCGAGGTTGTCGCCGAAGCCCTGCAGCGCGGTGAGCACCTCACGCTGGCGGATGTCGTCGAGGTCATCGACGAGGCTGCGATCGATCTTCAGGATGTCCAGTGGCATCCGCACGAGCGCGTCCACCGAGGAGTCCTGGGACCCGTAGTCGTCGAGGGCGATCAGCAGCCCCAGGTCGCGCAGCCGGTCGGCCTGCGAGCGGATGGCGGGGGTCACCCTGGCGACGGAACGCTCGTTGAGTTCGAGGCACAGCGAGATTCCCGGATACCGTCCGGCGAGGTCCTCCATGAAGGTGCCGACCCGGTCGGGCACGATCTGCCCGGCCTCGACGTTGATGGCCATGCAGGTGACCCGGGGTTCGACGAGGCGGAAGTCGGCGGCCGCGGCCATGGCCTTCACGGCGACCTGCCGGGTGAGGGCGTCCATCCGGCCGAGTCCCTTGGCCTTCTCCACGATGGACGGCGGCGAAAGCGGGCCGAGAACGGGGTCGTTGTAGCGGACAAGTGCCTCGAACGCCCAGATCTGGCCCGTGACGAGGCTGACGATCGGCTGGAATGCGAGTTCGAGGAGGTCCTCGTCGATGGCGTGCGCGATGATGTCGTTGATCTGGGAGGAGCGGTGGCTAGAGATGTTGATGCTGCTCTCGTTGGCCGGTCCGCCGCGGCGCCGCGACTTCTTGATCGCGAGCATGGCCCGGTCGGCGTCCTGCACGAGCTGGGAGACATCCGTCTCCCGGTGGGCCGAATAGGCGAGGCCGATGCTGAGCGTCGGGGTGTAGCTGCTCGAGCCGAGGGTGAGCGGCTGCACGGAGGTCTCGAGGATGCGTTCGGCGATCTCCTTCGCCTCGCCGAGAGAGGCCAGGTGAGTGAGGATCACGACGAATTCGTCGCCGCCGACGCGAGCGACGACGTCGCTCGGTCGCACGACCATGCGCAGCCTGCGGCCGAGTTCCCTGAGCAGGTCGTCTCCGCTCTGGTGCCCGTGCCGGTCATTGAGGCGCTTGAAGTCATCGAGGTCCAGGAACAGGACGGCGAGGGCCTCCGAGTAGTCACGGTGGTCGTTGATGTTCGCGAGCGCCGTCTGGAAGGCCCGGTAGTTCGGCAGGCCGGTGAGGGGGTCGGTGTTGGCGCGGGCGGTGAGGCCGCCGATGTTGTAGTGGGCGCTCATCGCGAGTTCGGCCGCGCGGGCGAGGGCGTTGAGTGCGCTCCTGTCGTCGGCGGTGAAGACGCCACCCATCGGCTCGCGGCCCGCGACGACGAACCGGGTGTCGGACTCGGACAGCAGGATGGGGGCGCTGATCTCCCCGACGCGCGCCGCGTGGTCGCGCACGGCGACGTACTCGACGCCGATGGTCGTCCGCACGGCCTCGTGAAGCAGTGCGAGGACCCGGGAGGTCGCCTCGGCATCGTCCTCAGGCCCGGACTGGACACGGCCGGCGGAGATGTCCTCGCGCCCGGCGGCGCCGAGCGCCGCAGCGCCCGTGATGAGGCCGGTGAGCCGGCTTCGCATCGTGACGACGCGGCCGATGAGCTTGATCCCGACGCCGGCGAGAGTGAAGGCGAGCAGGGTTGCGATCACGAACACGATCGGGTCCCGGCTGACGGCCAGGCCTGCGTCGTGGAAGAGCACGACGAGCGCGGACAGGAGTGCACAGCCGAGCAACATCAGCGCCAGCCGCGCCGGCGCGATCAGGGGGCCGGTGCGGTTCGCGATCGGCCGGACCAACACCATCCGCAGGTATTCGATGATCGCCACGAGCGCGACATACGCGGCGCCGGCGCAACCGGCGGCGAGATAACTGGGGAGGCCGAAGGCGGTCGCGCCTGCGAGGACGGCGACGGCCGCGGCACTGCCGGTTCCCGCGAGTCCGGCACTGTAGAGGGCGACGTCGACGCGTCGGGAGCGCACCAGGACGATGAGCAGCACTCCGAGGACGATGGCGCCGGCCGCGGCCAGCGGGCTGACGACGGTGTAGAGCACGGGCAGCACCAGGATGGGCAGGCTCACGACGGGGCTGCGATGCCGTTCAGGGCCCAGGCGCACCCAGCAGACGTTGAGCGCTGCGGCGCAGAAGACACCGGTGGCGGCGACCCACCAGGCGGACCCCGGCTGACCGGTCAGCGACAGGATCGTGGAGACCACGACGACGCCGGCGATGGTCGCGAAGAGTGCGATGATCACGCGCCGCACGCCCTCTGAAACGCGATACCCGCCCATGGTGTTCCACAGTAGTGCACGCGGTCCGGCGGTCGCCTCCGCGACCGGAAAAGTCACCGTCGGTCAGGACGCGAGCAGGTCCGCGGCGACGAGTTCAGCGATCTGGACGGCGTTGAGCGCGGCGCCCTTGCGCAGGTTGTCGTTGGTGATGAACAGGGCCAGTCCACGCCCATCCGGCACTCCGGGGTCCTGGCGGACCCGACCGACGAAGCTCGGGTCCTTGCCCGCGGCCTCGAGCGGAGTGGGGACGTCCGTGAGCACGACGCCCGGAGCATCCTTGAGCAGCTCGAGCGCACGGGCGACCGAGAGCGGGTTCGCGAATTCGGCGTTGATGGACAGGGAGTGGCCCGTGAAGACCGGCACCCGCACGCAGGTACCCGAGACAAGCAGGTCGGGCAGTTCGAGGATCTTGCGGCTCTCGTTGCGCAGCTTCTTTTCCTCGTCCGTCTCGAAGAGTCCGTCGTGGACGATCGAACCGGCGAGCGGAACGACGTCGAAGGCGATCGGGCGCACGTACAGCACGGGTTCGGGCATCGGGACGGCGGACCCGTCGTGGACGAGCTGGAGGAGGTTGTCGCTGTGCGCGGCGGCGCGGATCTGGCTGGCCAGTTCCTGGGCACCGGCGAGCCCGCTGCCGGATACGGCCTGGTAGGTGCTCACGATCAGGCGCTGCAGCCCGGCTTCGTCGTGCAGGACCTTGAGCACGGGCATCGCGGCCATCGTGGTGCAATTCGGGTTCGCGATGATGCCCTTGACCGCGTGGTGAATGGCTTCAGGGTTGACCTCGCTGACGACGAGGGGAACGTCGGGGTCCATCCGCCAGCCGGACGAGTTGTCGATCACGGTGACGCCGGCAGCGGCGAACCGGGGGGCCTGGACCTTGGACAGGGTCGCCCCGGCGGAGAAGATCGCGATGTCGAGCCCGGTCGGGTCGGCCGTCGCGGCGTCTTCGACGACGATCCGGTCGTCCTTCCACGGCAGGGTGGTTCCGGCCGAACGGGCAGAGGCGAAGTAGCGGATGCCCGCAACCGGGAAGTCCCGCTGCTCGAGCAGGTGCCGGACGACGGCGCCCACCTGGCCGGTTGCCCCGACGACTCCGATGTGGATTCCTGCTGTGCTGCTCACGGTTTCTTCCCTAGTATCTGTCTGTCGTGCTGTCTGACGGTCTGACTGCGGGTGACGCGGTGTGTGTGGCTCGGTTCCCGGCGATGCCGGGGCGGCGCGGCTCAGCGGCCGGTGCCGCCGTGGACGACGGCCTCGGCGTCGTCGTCGAGGTCGAACGCGGTGTGCACGACCCGGAGCGCCTCGTTGATGGTGTCCGCGCGGGTGACGACCGAGATGCGGATCTCGCTCGTCGAGATCATCTCGATGTTGATCCCTGCCTCGTAGAGTGCGGCGAACAGCTTCGCGGAGACACCGGTGTTGGTGCGCATGCCCGCGCCGACGAGGGCGAGCTTGCCGATCTGGTCGTCGTACTGCAGGCTCGCGAACCCGACGTTTCCGCGTTCGTTCGTCAGCGCGGTCAGGACCCGCTGTCCTTCCGACTTCGGAAGGGTGAAGGAGATGTCGGTCAGCCCGGTCGAGGCGGCGGACACGTTCTGGACGATCATGTCGACGTTGGCGTTGGTGTTCGCGACGATCTTGAAGATCTGCGCGGCCTTGCCGGGGATGTCGGGAACGCCGACGACGGTCACCTTCGCCTCGCTGAGGTCGGCGGCGATCCCGGCGATGATGGGCTCTTCCACTTTTTCTCCGATCAGGGATTCGGTCGTACTGGTAACGGGAGGCGTGCCAACGGTTCCATCCGGGAGCGCGGTCGCCGGGTCGGTCGTGTCGGGGTTGTACACGATCGTGCCGAGATTGTTGTTGAACGATGAGCGCACGTGCAGGGTCACCCCGTGCCTCCGGGCGTATTCCACGGCCCGGATGTAGAGGACCTTGGCGCCGGCTGCGGCGAGCTCGAGCATTTCCTCGCTCGAGATGCGGTCGAGCTTGTGCGCCCGGGGAACGACGCGCGGGTCCGCGGTGAACACGCCGTCGACATCCGTGTAGATCTCGCAGATGTCGGCGTTCAGGGCGGCGGCGAGGGCGACGGCCGTGGTGTCCGAGCCGCCGCGACCGAGGGTCGTGATGTCCATGGTGTCGCGATTGAAGCCCTGGAAGCCTGCGACGATCGCGACGGCGCCCTCGTCGAGAGCCGAGCGGATGCGACCGGGCGTGACGTCGACGATGCGCGCGGCGCCGTGGTGCGCGTCGGTGATCATGCCGGCCTGGCTGCCGGTGAAGGAGCGCGCGTCGTAGCCCATGCTCTTGATCGCCATGGCGAGAAGGGCCATGGAGATGCGTTCGCCTGCAGTGAGGAGCATGTCGAGCTCGCGCGGTGCCGGGATCGGGGTGACCTGGTGGGCGAGGTCGAGGAGCTCGTCTGTGGAGTCGCCCATCGCGGAGACCGCGACGACGACCTCGTTGCCGGCCTTGCGGGTGTCGACGATGCGCTTGGCGACGCGCTTGATGCTTTCGGCGTCTGCGACGGATGATCCGCCGAACTTCTGCACGATCAAGCTCACGTGGCGCTCCTGGGGGTTCGGGTCTGCGGGCATGGCGGGCATAGCCCCGTCTTCCATCCTAAATGCTGATGTATTCGGCACCGGCAATGTGACGCCGCGCACGCGGGCGTGGAGCCGGGGTCAGCTCGAGACGGTGCGGCGACCCTCGAAGGCACGGCCGAGGGTGACCTCGTCGGCGTACTCGAGGTCGCCACCGACGGGCAGGCCGGAGGCGAGCCGGGTGACCGTGATCTCGAGGGTCGTCAGCAGGCGCGACAGGTAGGCCGCCGTCGCCTCGCCCTCGAGGTTCGGGTCGGTCGCGATGATGACCTCCTGGACGGTGTTGTCGGAGAGGCGCTGCAGCAGCTGGCGGATGCGGAGCTGGTCTGGCCCGATGCCGTCGATGGGGCTGATCGCGCCACCGAGCACGTGGTAGAGCCCCTTGAACTCGCGGGTGCGCTCGATCGCCACGACGTCTTTGGCCTCTTCGACGACGCAGATCATCGCGGGATTGCGGCGCGGGTCGCGGCAGATCATGCACGTCGGCTGCTCGGAGACATTGCCGCAGATCTCGCAGAAGCGCACCTTGTCGCGCACCTCGAGGAGGACATTGGCGAGGTGGGTGACGTCGAAGCTCTCGGTCTGCAGAATGTGGAACGCGATACGCTGCGCGGACTTCGGCCCGATTCCGGGCAGGCGGCCGAGTTCGTCGATCAGTTCCTGGACGATTCCTTCGTACATGGGTCAGTCGCCTCTGGTTCGGGGTGCCGGTTCGTACGGCTGTTCTTCGAGGAAGGTCGCACCGAGGACCTCGCGGACGACGGATTCCCCGTAGCGCTGCTTCTCCTCGAAGGCCGGGCTGCGCCTGCCGTTCGGGGCGATGGTGTTCGGCCCGGTGTGAGTGACGTTGCGATCGACCGGTGCCGGCTGCGCCTCGGGTGCGGGAGGAACCTGGCGCGCGGGCGACCGGTTCTGACCCTGTCTGGCCGAGCCCGCGTTGCGGTCCGGTGGGGTGTCCTCGTCCGGCGGCACGTCGCTGTCGTCGTACGGCGGCGGTTCGTCGTCGTATGGCGGTTCACCCTGTCGGGCAGCGGATGCCGTGGGGCCGGGCGCCGCCGGAGCCGAGGGTGCCGGTGTTGCCGCGTTCGGTGCAGCGGCGGCAGGGGCAGCGGTCGCGGCAGGTGCGGTCGCGGGGGCCGTCGCCCCGGTGGACGCGTCGCCCGCGCCCGGAATCGCGACGGTCGCCCAGGCGGTGACGGAGCCGGTCGGCTCGACGGGGGTGGACCGCGGTGCCGATGCCGGCTGAGCGGATGCCCGGGTCGGGGCGTTGGACCCTGCGGTGGCCGAGGGTCCGGTCGGTGATGCTGACGCGTCCGGGCGTCCGAACGGTGTGTCGGCGGCGCCGTCGCTCACCGCAGCGGCCGGCGGTGCGGCCTGCGACGCGGCGGCGGCAGGGCTCGATGTCTGTGGCTCTGGCGCGGGCGACGCACTGGGCACAGCTGACGGGCCGGCGACGGGGGTTGATGCCCCGGGCTCGGTGACCTTGGCGATGAGGCGCGGCGTGAAGCCGAGGACCGAATTGACCGCCCGTTTGAGGTAGTCGCCGACGCCCTCCCCCGGCGCGGCTGACTGCTTGAGGCCGGCGACATCCTTCTGGCTCGGGAACGACAGCACGAGGAGGTCGCCGTCGCGGAATTCGAGCACGTTCGCCGTGTAGAGCACGAGCCACGCGCTCGTCTTGGCGGTCTGGACGGCCTCGAGGACCTCTGGCCAGGCGTCCTTGACCTGCTGGAACGTGACCGGCCCGATCGGGCGGGCCGCGGCAACGACGGCCGGCGCGACGGATGCCTGACCTGCCGGAGGGCTCGTGGGAACAGTGGAGACCGCGGGGGTCACGGGGGCTTCGGGCGCAGGCGCACCGCGATCGGCGACCGGCACGGGGCGTGCATCGGGGGCGTGCGAAGCATCCGTCGGAGACGAAACGGCGGGCGTCGCGGAGCTGGGAGCCACCGATGCGGCCGAGCTCGTATCGGCACCGCTTGTACCGACATCGCTTGCACCCACAGCGCTCCTACCAACACCGATGCGGCGCTCGAGCCGTTCGACGCGGGCGAGCGCGCCGCGGGTGGAGTCGTCGCTCGCGGGGATCAGCACGCGGGCGATCATGAGTTCGAGGTGCAACCGGGGCGAGGTCGCGCCGGTCATCTCGGTGAGTGCGGTGTTGAGGATGTCGGCGGTGCGGGAGAGCTCGGCCGGGCCGAACTTGGCGGCCTGAACGGCCATCCGCTCGATCTCGTCTTGCGGAACCCCGCGGAGCACGGCGGACGCGCCCGCTGCGGAGGTTGCGGCGACGACGATGAGATCGCGCATGCGCTCGAGGAGGTCTTCGACGAAGCGGCGCGGGTCCTGGCCGGTCTGGATGACCCGGTCGACCGCGTCGAAGGCTGCGGCGGGGTCGCGGGCGGCGATCGCGTCGATCGACTCGTCGAGCAGGGACGCGCTCGTGTAGCCGAGGAGGGCGACCGCGCGGTCGTAATCCACGGAGTGGTCGTCGGAACCGGCCATGAGCTGGTCGAGGAGCGAGAGGGTGTCGCGGGGCGACCCGCCGCCGGCGCGGACGACGAGCGGAAGCACGCCGGGTGCGACGGCGACCTTCTCGCTCTCGCAGAGCGTCTGCACGTATTCGAGCATCGGGCCCGGCGGGACGAGCCGGAACGGGTAGTGGTGGGTGCGCGAGCGGATCGTGCCGATGACCTTCTCGGGCTCGGTCGTCGCGAAGATGAACTTCACGTGTTCCGGCGGCTCTTCGACGATCTTGAGCAGAGCGTTGAAGCCCTGCGGCGTGACCATGTGCGCCTCGTCGAGGATGAAGATCTTGTAGCGGTCGCGGGCGGGCGCGAAGATGGCGCGCTCCCGGATGTCGCGGGCGTCGTCGACGCCGTTGTGGCTCGCGGCATCGATCTCGACGACGTCGAGCGAGCCGCCACCGTCGCGGGAGAGCTCGACGCAGCTCGGGCAGACACCGCACGGGGTGTCGGTCGGGCCCTCTGCACAGTTGAGGCAGCGGGCGAGGATGCGCGCACTCGTGGTCTTGCCGCAGCCGGAGGGGCCGCTGAACAGGTACGCGTGGTTCACCCGATTCGTGCGCAGGGCCGTCATCAGGGGTTCGGTCACCTGGGACTGGCCGATCATCTCGGCAAAGGTCTCTGGCCGGTAGCGGCGATACAGGGCGGTAACCACGGGTCAATCGTAGCCGGGACCGCTGACAGTCCCGCCCGGGGGCCGGGGTCCCGGGCGGAGACCGCTAGAAATCGGTGTGGCCGAGGTCGGCGCGGGAGACGAAGCGGGCCCGGCTGCTTCCGGTTCCGTGCAGGAACAGCACGAGGAGCTCATTGCCCTCCCGCAGCACCGGGCCCGGCACGTACAGGGTGCTCTGCGGTCCGCGGTCCCAGAACCGCCCGAGGTTGAACCCGTTGATCCAGGCCTGGCCCTTGCCCCAGCCGGCCGTGCTGAGGAAGAGGTCGCGTCCCTGCTCTGCGTCGAACGAGCCGCGCGCGAACGCGGGTCCGCTCAGCGAGCCGACCGGGGCCTCCACGGCGACCGTGTCCGCGGCGGGCTCGGCGGCCCGGAGCGAGTCGAAGGCGAATGTCAGATCGACGTCCAGGTCGGGATCGAGATCGCGCTCGCCGCCCCCGTCGGAGCATCGCGGATGCTGGGCGAAGAGCCGGCTACCGGCTGCGGCGAATCCGTCCAGGTCGAGGGGCAGCACCTGCCAGTTCCCGAGCGGCGCCCCGTCGAGGGTCGCCGGGCCGATCAGGCCCTTGTCCTCCCCGATTCTCGGGCCGTAGTTGACCCGGCCCTGGTCCTCGACGAGGAGGTCGAGCGTGGACCCCTTCGGCAGGCTGATCGACCGGTCGTGGTGGTCGCGCTGCAGAACGCCGACGGGATTGCCGTCGACGAACACCTGGGCGCGATCGCGGATCGCGCCGAAGGAGAGCAGATGTGCGCCGGGGGCCAGCCTGCTGCGGTACAGCGCGAATCCGGTGTACTGGCCGAGGGCATCCATGCTCGGCAGCCCCGGCACGGGTTCGGCGGCCGGGTCCGCCAGCTCGCGCAGAGCGTCCCAGAGCGTCACCGACTCATCGAGCTCGACCTCGAAGGCGGGCGCCGCCGGAACGGCTTCGGGCAGTTCGGCCGGCACCGGCCCGTACCGGGCGAGCACCTCGCGGAAGGCGAGGTATTTCTCCGTCACCTCCCCGCTCTCGGAGAGCGGAGCGTCATAGTCGTAGGACGTGACCGTCGGCTGGAACACGCCCTTGTCGTTGGCCCCGTTGGTGAAGCCGAAATTGGTACCGCCGGTGAACATGTAGAGCGACACGGAAGCGCCGGTGGCGAGCAGGGCGTCGAGCTCACGGGCCGAGTCCTCCGCGGAGGTGGTGTGGTGGTGGGCTCCCCAGTGGTCGAACCAGCCGTTCCAGAATTCGGCGCACATGAGCGGCCCCGTCGGCTGGTGGCGGCGCAGGGTCGCCAGTCGTTCGGTGGCCCGCGACCCGAACGAGCCGGTCTTGTGCAGGCCGGGAAGGCTGCCGTCGGTCAGCATCTGGTCGGTGGGCTGGTCGATCGTGGTGAGCGGCACCGTGATGCCGCCGGCCCGGTTGAGGTCGACGAGCGCACGCAGGTAGTCCTTGTCGGCGCCGTATGCGCCGTATTCGTTCTCGATCTGCACGAGGATGACGGGCCCGCCCCTGTCGATCTGGCGGGAGGCCACGATCGGCAGCAGCTGCCCGAAGTATTCGGCGACCGCCGCGAGGTAGAGCGGTTCGTTGCGCCGCACGCCGACGGCCGGGTCGCGGAAAAGCCAGCCGGGCAGGCCGCCGTTGTCCCACTCGGCGCAGATGAAGGGACCCGGCCGCGCGATGGCGTACATCCCCTCCGCCGCGATGAGGTCGAGAAACCTGGCCAGGTCGAGCCCGGCATCGGTGCGGAACTGCCCGCGAACCGGCGAATGCGCGTTCCACGCCACGTAGGTCTCGATCGTGTTGAGCCCCATCAGCCGGGCCTTGTGGATCCGGTCCGCCCAGTGGTCCGGATGAACCCGGAAATAGTGGATGGCGCCGGCGAGCACCCGGAACGGCGTGCCGTCCAGGAGGAAGTCGGTCTCGCCGATCGCGAAGTCGGCCACGGTCACTCCCCGCCCGCGGCCGGCTCAGCACGGCGACCCCGGTCGCCGGGAGGGTGAGCGAGCCGGCGGCCAGGGTGCTTCCTCCGAGATCGACGGCCGTGAGGCATCCATCGAACGGGGTGAGTGCCACCGTGACCGCATGCGCGGAATGGTTGATGTAGAAGAGGTACTCGAGGGTGTCCGTCTCACGCACGGCGAGCTGGACAGTGCCGCGCACGTCGGAGGGCAGCGGTGAGGCGATGCCGGCATCCGCGGCGAAGCGACCGACGAGGGCGACGAGGGCTTCCCTGTCGAGTACCGTCCCGACGAAGCTGGCCCGTCCGGCACCGACGGCACGGCCGGTGATGGCCGGCACGCCGGGGAACGGGCCGTCGTCGAAGCGCGCGAGCACGTCGACGTCGTTCCGCACGGTGACGTCGTGGGTGAGCAGCGTCCCTGTCGAGCCCGCGGGCAGGTCGCCGGACAGTCCGACGGCCTGGCCGGCGAGCAGGCCGCCGAATTCCTCTGCGCGCACGCCGAGCAGCTCACGGAAGGCACCGGGGTAGCCGCCGGGGTGGATGTGGTCGTCGGCGTCGGCGATGCCGGAGAAGACGCCGACCGTGAGGTGGCCACCACCGGTCACATAGCCGGTGAGCGCTTCCGCGAGGTCTGCCGTGACCACGTAGAGCATCGGGGCGATCACGAGGTCATAGCCGTCGAGGCCGGGTCCGTGAAGCACCGATCGGGCGGGAATGATGTCGGCCTGGAGCCCGTTCGCGAGCGCCGCGGTGTACCAGGTCATCGCCTCGGCCTTGTAGCGCAGCAGCTCGGTGGGGTGCGAGTCGAGCTCGGAGGCCCACCACGAGTCCCAGTCGAAGAGGATGCCGATGCGGGCCTGCCGGGTCCGGCTTCCCGCGACCTCGGCGAGGCCGGCGAGGTCGCCGCCGAAGCGGGCGACCCGGCGGAAGACGGTGCTGTCTTCACCCGCGTGCGGGAGCATCGCGGAATGGAACTTCTCGGCGCCGGCCAGCGACTGTCGCCACTGGAAGAAGCAGACCGCGTCCGCGCCATGCGCGACGTGCGTGAGGCTGTCGCGGCGCAGCTGGCCGGGCGACTTCGCCTGGTTGACCGGCTGCCAGTTCACGGCGCTGGTGGAATGCTCCATCAGGAACCAGGGCGCACGATGCGCGATCTGGCCGGTCAGGTTGGCCGAGAACGACAGCTCCTCGAAGGCCTCCGGGTCTGCGACGAGCAGGTAGTGATCGTTGGAGACGATGTCGACCTCGTCGGCCCAGTCCGCGTAGTCCATGCCGCGGGTCTCCCCCATCACCATGAAGTTGGTGGTGATCGGAACCTCGGGAGTCGCCTGCCGCAGGATCTCGCGCTCGGCGACCAGGTAGTCCTTGAGTGCGTCGCTGGAGAACCGGGCGAAGTCGAGTTGCTGGGTGGGGTTCGGGTGGGTGGCGGCGAGGCGCGGCGGCAGGATCTGGCTCCAGCTCGAGTAGTTCTGGGACCAGAACGCGGTGCCCCAGGCCCGGTTGAGTTCGACGAGCGAGCCGTACCGGCCTGCGAGCCAGCCGCGGAAGGCCGCAGCGGCGTCGTCAGAGTAGTCGTAGACGTTGTGGCAGCCGAGTTCATTGCTGATGTGCCACATGGCGAGTGCGGGATGGTCGGCGTAGCGCATGGCCATCTTCTCGACGAGGGCCAGGGCGTACCGGCGGAAGACCGGTGAGGTCGGACGCCACTGCTGGCGGCCGCCGGGCCAGATGGTCTCGCCGAGCCGGTTCACGGGCAGCACCTCGGGGTGCGCCTCGGTCAGCCAGGGTGGCGGGCTCGCGGTTGCGGTGGCGAGGTCGACGGCGATGCCGTTGGAGTGCAGCAGGTCGAGGGCGCGGTCGAGCCAGCCGAAATCCCAGCTGTCGATGGTGGGCTGCAGCAGCGCCCAGGAGAAGATGCCGACGCTGACGATGTTCACGCCGGCCTCGCGCATCAGCCGCATGTCGTCGGCCCAGACCGCCTCCGGCCACTGCTCGGGGTTGTAGTCGGCGCCGTATGCGATACGGGCGGTTCCGGACGCCAGGCTCTCCGTGCCGTCGGCGAGTGTGTGCGCATCCGGCCAGCGCACCCAGCGGGTCGCTGTCGATGTTGCCGCGATGGTCGCGCTCACGGTGCTCATGACGCGCTCCGGGCGGCCAGGCGGACGATGGACCAGGACAGTGCCGGCAGCACCGCGGTGAGGCGGGCACCGTCTTCCGACAGCGTCAGGCCCGTGAGCTCGACGGGTGCCACCGTCTCCTGATGATCGAGGGCATTCGTGCTGAACCGGTCGCCGCCGTCCGGGGCGTGCACGCTCCGCGCGGACCGGATCGCTCCGGCGGGTGCCCCGGCCAGGTCCACGTCCAGGGTGAGCGGGGTGGTGCTCGACCGGTTCACGAGATACAGCACGACCTCGTCGTCGGTGGCCGTCGCGGCGGCATCCGCTACGTCGACGGTGCCGTGGGCGACGGTTTCGTAGGTGTCGGAGTGGATCGCGGTGGCCAGCACGTCGCCGCGGGCTGCGCCCGCGGTCAACGCGAAGGGGAAGAACGTGGTCTGTCGCCAGGCCGGTCCGCCGGGTTCGGACCTGATCGGGGCGATCACATTCACGAGTTGGGCGAGGTTGGCCATCGAGACCCGGTCGCTGTTGCGCAGCAGGGAGATCAGCAGGGAACCGACGACGACGGCGTCGCTGACGTTGTACTCGTCTTCGATCAGCCGGGGGTGGGCGTTCCAGTCGCCGGTGAGCAGGTCCTCCTTGTCCACCTCGTTGAAGCGGGTCTGGTACCAGACGTTCCACTCGTCGACGCTGATGCCGATGAAGCGGTCGACGCCCCGTTCCGCCGCCACGTCGTCGACGATCGCGACGACGTCTCCGATGAAGCGGTCCAGGCCGACGCCGGAGGCCAGGAAGCTGCCGAGGTCGCCGGGCTTCTCCTCGTAGTAGGCGTGCAGGGAGATGTGGTCGACGAGGTCGATGGTGTGCCCGAGCACCGTGCGTTCCCAGCTGCCGAAGGTGGGCATTTCGGCGTTGGAGCTGCCGGCGACGACGAGTTCGATGGTGGGGTCGACCCATTTCATCACCCGGGCGGTCTCGGCGGCGAGGCGCCCGTATTCCTCGGCGGTCTTGTGGCCGATCTGCCAGGGGCCGTCCATTTCGTTGCCGAGGCACCAGACGCGGATGCCGAACGGTTCCGTGCGACCGTTGGCCCTGCGCTCCTCGGAGCGGGTGGTGCCTCCCGGGTGATTGGCGTATTCGAGCAGGGCCGCGGCTTCCGCGACGCCCCGGGTGCCCAGGTTCACGGCCTGCATCACCTCGACGCCCGCGGTCTCCGCCCAGGCCGCGAATTCGTGCAGGCCGACCTCGTTGGTCTCGATGCTGTGCCACGCCACGTCGAGGCGCACGGGGCGCGTGTCGCGGGGGCCGACGCTGTCTTCCCAGCGGAAGCCGGAGACGAAGTTGCCTCCGGGATAGCGGACGAGGCTCGGGTTCAGTTCCCGCACCAGGTCGAGCACGTCCTGGCGGAATCCCTCCGCATTCGCGGCGGGATGACCGGGCTCGTAGATGCCCGTGTACACGGCGCGGCCCATGTGTTCGACGAAGGAGCCGAAGATCCGGGGCGAAACGGGTGCCACAACGTTGTCGCGGGTGATGCTGAGCCGGGCGTGCAACACGGGAGAAGATCCTCTTTGTTCGGTACGACGGTGGTGAAGGCGACGGAAAAGGGTGGGCCTGGTCCAGGCCCACCCTTCTCCGACGGTGGCGCAGGATGCTACTTGCTGGTGACGGTGAAGCCCTGCTGGTTGCCGTAGTCCGCGGTGGCCTTCTGCCACGCGGTCAACCCGGCATTGAGGTCGGACTTGGCGGCATACGCCTGGCCGACCGTGTCCTTGAAGATGCTGTTCGAGTAGACCTGGAACGGGAGGTAGCTCCAGCCGGGAACGACGTCCTTCGCGGACTGCACGAGGACCTGGTTGATCTTCTGGCCGCCGAAGTAGTCGCTCGTGGCGTTCAGGAACGCGTCGGAGTTCAGGTCGGCGACGGTCGACGGGAATCCGCCGGCGTCGATCGAGATCTGGGTGCCCGCGCCCTCGTTCATGTACTGGAGGAAACCGGCTGCGACGAGCTTGTTCTTGCTCTGCTCGAGGATGGCATCTCCACCGCCGCCGTTCTCGGCGCTTGCCTTGTCGCCTGCCGTGTACGTCGGCAGCGGTGCGACCCGCCAGTCACCGGCGGCTTCCTTCACACCGGACTCGAGGTTGCCGGGCATCCAGGCACCGATGTTGAGGGTGGCGATGGTGCCGTCGCCGAGGCCCTTGTACCATTCGTCGCTCCAGCTGGGCGTTGCGGCGAGGAGGTCGTTGCTGAGCAGCGTGTTCCAGGTGTCTGCGAACTTCTTCGAGCCCGCGTCCTGGAGGTTGATGCTGACCTTGGTGGAGTCCGTCGTGGTGTACGGCTGGCCGCCGGCCTGCCAGATCATGCTCGTGGTGAAGCCGGCGTCGCCGGTGTCGTTGGTGATGTAGGCGTTCGGGTTGGCCTCGTGCAGCTTCTTGGCCGTTGCGACGTACTCGTCCCAGGTGGTGGGAACGGTGAGGCCGTACTTGTCGAAGACGGCCTTGTTGTAGAACATGGCCATGGGGCCGGAGTCCTGCGGGAGGGCGTAGATGCCGTCGCCGAGCTTGACCGATCCCCAGGTGCTGTCGGTGTATTCGGACGCGTACGAGTCGAAGCCGTATGCGCTGAGGTCGGCGAGCGACTTGGACAACGCGAACTGCGGAAGCGCGTAATACTCGATCTGGGCGATGTCCGGCGCGCCGGACCCTGCCTTGATCGCGTTCTGGAGCTTGATGTACTGATCGTTGCCGGTTCCCGCGTTGACGACCTTGACGGTCACATTCGGGTGTTCCTTCTCGAACGCCGCGGCGATCTTCTCCACGGCCGGGGCCCACGCCCAGACGGTGATGGTCGACTTCTCGTTCAGGGCCGCGGTGATGTCCGCGGCGCTGGCAGTCGACGATGCTGTCGATCCGGTTCCGGATCCGGAACACGCGGCGAGGGACATGCTGAGCGCGAGTCCGGTGGCGACGACGACCGCGGTGCGACGCAGTGCCTTCCTGGTGCTGTGTGGTGCTTTCATGAAATGCCTTTCACTTCCTTGTAAATGGATGAACTGCGATGCGGGACAGGTGGTGCGGTCGAATGGGTCGGGGGGGTCACGCCTTGACGCTGCCGGCGGCGAGGCCGGACTGCCAGTAGCGCTGCAGGAACAGGAACGCGACGACGATCGGGATGATTGTGAGCATCGAACCGGTGATCACGAGGTTGTAGATCACGTCGCCGCCGACGGTCTGGGCCTGATTGCTCCACTGCTTGAGTCCGACGGTGAGCGGGTACCAGGTCGGTTCGCTCAGCATGATCAGGGGCAGGAAGTAGTTGTTCCAGGTGGCCACGAGGGTGAACAGGAGCACGGTCACGAGGCCTGGGGCGAGGAGCTTGAGGGAGATGGTGAAGAAGGTGCGGAATTCGCCTGCCCCGTCCATGCGTGCGGCCTCGAGCACCTCGGTCGGCACGGCATCGAGGGCGTAGGTCCAGATCAGGTACAGGCCGAACGGGCTGATCAACGAGGGCAGGATGACCGCCCAGGGCGTGTTCGTGAGGCCCATCTGGCTGAACATGAGGAAGGTCGGGACCGCGAGGGCCGTGCCGGGGATCGCCACGGCACCGAGCACGACGGCGAAGACGGCCTTCTTGCCCGGGAAGTTGAATTTGGCCAGTCCATAACCGCCGAGTGCCGCGAGGAAGGTGGCCCCTCCCGCCCCGACGACGACGTACATCAGGGTGTTCCCGAACCAGCGGACGAAGACTCCGTCGTTGTAGGTGACGGTTGCGACGATGTTGTCCCAGAGGGCGTTCGGGCCGCTGAACCAGAGGCCGAAGGAGTTGAGCAGCTCGGCCTGGGTCTTGGTCGAGTTCACGAAGAGCCAGAACAAGGGCAGCAGGCTGTAGAGGACCAGCGCGCCCATGATGATGGTGAGCAGGATCGACTTTTTGGTGTGCAGGCCCTGGTTGGACTTGTTCGTCCGGGTGTAGCGGGACATCCGTGGGGCCCTGGCCTGGCTTGCGGGCACGTTCACTCTGGCCTGGTCAGTGGTGGACATCTCAGACCTCCTTCCGCGAACCGGAGTTCTGCACGATGTAGGCGATGACGGCAGTGAAGAGGCCGACGATGATCGCGATGGTGGCCGAATAGTTGTACTGCTGGCCCGCGAACGACAGGTTGTACGCGTACATGTTCGGGGAGAAGTAGGTCGAGATGGTGTTGGGCGCCAGGGACTGTAGGATGCTCGGCTCGTTGAAGAGCTGGAAGCTGCCGATGACCGAGAAGATGCCGCCGATCACGATCGCGGGACGCAGCGCCGGCATCTTGATGCTGCGGATGATGCGGAAGGCGCCGGCGCCGTCGAGGGAGGCCGCCTCATAGAGGTCGGTCGGGATCACCCGGAGCGCCGCATAGAACAGGATCATGTTGTAGCCGATGAATTCCCAGGTGACGATGTTGCCGATGCTCGCGAGCACCCAGCTGCTCCCGAGCGGGTCAGGAATGGCGAGGTGGAAGAAGTCGTTGAGGTTGCCGACCAGGCCGAACTTCGTGCCGTACATGAAGCCCCACATCAGGGTGGCGACCACCGCGGGAACGGCGTACGGCAGGAAGATCGCGATGCGGAAGAAGCTGGACAGGTGCAGGCGCGCACTGTCGATCGCGAGGGCGGCGAAGAGTGCGATGCCGAGCATGATCGGAACCTGCACGACGAAGAACAGGGTCACCCGCCCCATCGACTCCCAGAACTGGGGATCCGTGAGCGCCTGGCCGTAGTTCGCGAAGCCGACGAAGGAGTTGCCCCCGACGAGCTGTTCCTTGAAGAAGCTCAGGTAGATCGAATACAGTACCGGAGCGATCAGGACGAGGGTGAAGACGACCATGAACGGGGCGATGAACTTCCAGCCGGTCCAGTCGCGCTTCTGCACGTGCGGCTTCCGTGGGCCGGAAAGCGCCTGGCCACTGGGGGTGAGCGTTGACAGCGTCGTCATTCCTGTTTCTCTGACTCGATAGTGTGGTGCGGCGGATGATGGAGTTCGAGGTTCCTGGTCATGTTTGCGTAAACATGACGTGTAAGCACGCTAGCATGTTTACGTAAACATACGGAAGCATTTTCCGGGACCCGGGAGGGAACGTGGCAAAGATCAGCCCCGCTGAAGGCGCCGGCACCTCCGCGCCCTCGACTCCCCCGAGTCACCCGACTCACCCGACTCCCCAGAGTCCCCTGACCCGCGGTGTGCAGCGCCTGCCGTCGATGGCGGATGTCGCGGCCCTGGCCGGCGTCTCGTCCCAGACCGTTTCCCGAGTGGTGAACGCCCGCAGCAATGTCGACTCCGACACCCGGGACCGCGTGCTCGCGGCCATGGATGAGATCGGCTACCGCCCGAACAGCGCCGCCCGCGCCCTCAAGTCGGGCCGGTTCAGCACCATCGGCGTGATCATGTTCACCCTGTCGAGCTTCGGCAACATGCGCACGCTCGACGCGGTGGCGATGGCGGCTGCGGAGGCCGGGTACTCGATCACCCTCATCCCGGTGACGAGACCCACCCAGGGTGCGGTCACCGGCGCCGTGACCCGGCTGGCCGAGCAGGCCGTCGACGGCATCGTGATCATCATGGAAGCCCACATGCTCGACCGGATCGACGTGACCGTGCCGACCGGGCTTCCCGTCGTCATCGTCGACTCCGACGCCGGTTCCCGGTACACGGTCGTCGACACCGACCAGACCGAGGGCGCCCGCCTGGCCACCCAGCACCTGCTCGACCTCGGTCACCGCACGGTCTGGCACATCGCCGGCCCGGAGTCCTCCTTCTCGGCCGGTCGCCGCACGGCGTCGTGGCGCAACACCCTGAAGGCGGCCGGTGCCCCGGTGCCCCACGTGCTCGAAGGGGACTGGAGTGCGCAGAGCGGCTACGTGCACGGGGTGACCCTCGCCGCCGACCCGCTCGTCACGGCCATCTTCGCGTCCAACGACCAGATGGCCCTCGGTGTGATGCGCGCGATGCATGAGGCCGGCCGGGCCCTGCCCGCCGACGTGAGCGTCGTCGGCTTCGACGACATGCGCGAGTCCGGTGAATTCTGGCCCCCACTGACGACGGTGCACCAGGACTTCGCCCAGGTCGGCCGGCTCTGCATCGAGAAGCTCCTGCGGCAGATCGATTCCCCCGGTGCGTCCGTTCCTGGCACCACGATCGTGCACACGCACCTCGTGGTGCGCGGAAGCACAGCCCCCAGAACCGCCTGAGGTATCCGCCACGCCCCGTTCGCGAGAGCGCACTGTTGGCCCTTAAACCGCCGTTTTAAGGGCCAAAGTGCACTCTCGCGAGCAGTAGCGGGGTGCGTTCACGCACGCGACGGCCGCCCCCGAAGGGAGCGGCCGTCGACTTCGGTGCTGCTAGATGACGGCGAGGGTCTGGCGAGCGATCTCCAGCTCCTCGTTCGTCGGGATGACGAGCACGGTGACCTTCGAGTCATCGGTCGAGATGACGCGGGCGACCCGGGAGAACGGGTCGTTCTTCGCCGGGTCGATCTCGATGCCGAGGAATTCGAGTCCGGCGAGGGCGCCGGCCCGGATGATTCCCGAATTCTCGCCGATACCGGCGGTGAAGACGATCACGTCGAGTCCACCGAGCTGGGCGATGTAGTTGCCCACGTAACCGCGGATGCGGTGGTAGTAGACGTCGAGGGCAGCCTGGGCGACCGCGTCCCCGGCTATCGCGGCGTCCTCGACGTCGCGCATGTCACCGTTGCCGGTCAGTCCGAGCATGCCGCTCTTCTTGTTCAGCAGGGTGTCGAGCTCTTCGATCGACATGCCGGCCTTGCGGTGCAGGTGGAACAGCACGGCGGGGTCGATGTCGCCGGAGCGGGTACCCATGACGAGTCCCTGCAGCGGGGTGAGGCCCATCGAGGTGTCGATGGACTTTCCACCGTCGACCGCGCACGCCGACGCCCCGTTTCCGAGGTGCAGCACGATGGTCTTGAGCTCGGCGAGCGGGCGGCCGAGGAACTCCGCAGCGGCTTCGGACACGAACTTGTGCGAGCTGCCGTGTGCTCCATAACGACGGATGCCGTACTCGGCGGCCAGCGCGGTGTCGATCGCGTAGGTGTACGCCGGTGCCGGCATCGTCTGGTGGAACGACGTGTCGAAGACGGCAACGTGGGGCACGTCCGGGAACTGTGCCCTGGCCGCGTTGATGCCCTGAACGTGTGCCGGGTTGTGGAGCGGCGCGAGGTCGGAGAGCGCGCTGATCTGGGCGAGCACCTCGTCATCGATCACGGTCGGACCCTGGAAGATACTGCCACCCTGCACGACCCGGTGCGCCGACGGCCACAAGGTTCGCCGTGCTGAGCTGCGGGCCGCTGGCGGCGAACGCGGCGAGCATCACGGCGAATCCGGCGGTGTGGTCCGGGATCGGCAGCGTCTGCTCGACGCGGTCGGAACCGGCGGCGGTGTGACGGGCGTGCCCGCTCGCCTCACCGATGCGCTCGACGAGACCGCTCGCGAGCTCGGTCTCCGTCTGCATGTCGATCAGCTGGTACTTGAACGACGAGGAACCGGAGTTGATGACCAGGACGGCGCTCATGCTGAGACCGTCGCAGTCGCGGCAGCAGCGGCGGCAGCGGAGTCGAGTGACGCCGCCTGGATTGCGGTGATCGCAACGGTGTTGACGATGTCCTGCACAAGTGCTCCTCGGGAAAGGTCGTTGATCGGTTTGCGCAAGCCCTGCAGGACAGGGCCGAGCGCGAGGGCGCCAGCACTGCGCTGGACGGCCTTGTAGGTGTTGTTGCCGGTGTTGAGGTCCGGGAAGATGAAGACGGTGGCCCGGCCGGCCACGGCCGAAGCCGGCATCTTCACAGCGGCGACAGCAGCATCCGCTGCCGCGTCGTACTGGATCGGGCCCTCGATGAGAAGGTCGGGGCGACGCTCGCGGACGAGCGCGGTCGCGGCGCGGACCTTGTCGACGTCCGCCCCCTTGCCCGACTCGCCTGTCGAGTACGACAGCATCGCGATGCGCGGCTCGATGCCGAACTCGACGGCCGTCTCCGAAGCGGAGATGGCGATGTCGGCGAGCTGCTCTGCGGTCGGGTCGGGGTTCACGGCGCAGTCACCGTAGACGAGGACCTTGTCCGCGAGGGCCATCAAGAACACGCTCGACACGACGGACGTGTTCGGGCGGGTCTTGATGATCTCGAAGCTCGGGCGGATCGTGTGCGCCGTGGTGTGCGTCGCACCGGAGACCATGCCGTCGGCCAGTCCCATCTGCACCATCATCGTGCCGAAGTAGGACACGTCGGTGACGACGTCCCTGGCCTGGTCGATGGTGACGCCCTTGTGGGCGCGCAGGCGGGCGTACTCTGTGGCGAACTTGGTGCGGAGCTCCTCGTTGAAGGGGCTGATCACCTGGGCCTTCCCGATGTCGATGCCGAGCCCGATCGCGCGGGAGCGGACCTCGACCTCTTCCCCGAGAATGATGATGTCTGCGACATCGCGGGCCAGCAGGGTCGCGGCGGCGCGCAGCACGCGGTCGTCCTCCCCTCGGGCATCACGATGCGCTTGCGATTCTTCCGGGCACGTTCGAGCAGCGTGTACTCGAACATGAGCGGCGTTACGACGTCGGCGCGGCTCACCTTGAGGCGGTCGAGCAGAACGGATGCCTCGACGTGGCCTTCGAAGAGGGCGAGCGCGGTGTCGAGCTTGCGCTGCGAATCCGCGGCCATCCGGCCGGGGGTGTGCGTGATGCGCACCGCGGCCTCGTAGGACGCGAGTTCGGTACGGATGATCGGCACCGAAGAAGCGAGCCCCTCGACGAGCTGTTCGATCTCCGTCGGGAGGTCGAAGCCGCCGACGAGGATGATGCCCGCGATCGAGGGGAACGTCGCAGAGGAGTTCGCCATCAGCACGGCGAGGAGCACATCGGGACGGTCGCTCGGGATGAGCACGACGGCCCCGTCGAACAGGCGGGGCAACACGTTCACCATCGACATCGCCGCGACGACGACTCCGAGGGCCTCACGGGACAGGAGCGCGGGGTCCCCCTTGACGAGGGTTCCCTTCACGGCCTTGAGGATGCTCTTCATGCTCGGTGCGACGATGTACGGGTCCTCGGGAAGCGCCCAGACCGGCACGTTCGCGAGTTCGCTTCCGGGGGCGTCGACGACGTCGCGGACGGCGCCGATCACGTCGTCCAGGCGCGTCGGATCTGCCCGGTTGACGATGACGCCGAGCAGCGAGACGTGCTCGTTGCGCAGTTCGGCGATGGTGACATCCGTCAACTGGCGGATGTCGTCCGGCGTGCGCGGGTCGCTCTGGCCGAGCCTGTCATCCTGGTTGAGCGTCTCGCCCTGGCCGGAGCCCACGCGTCCACCGAGAACCAGCAGCACAGGGACGCCGAGGTTGGCGGCGATGCGGAGGTTGAAGGCGAGCTCGGTGGGGCTGCCGACGTCGGTGTAATCGCTTCCGATGACGACGACCGCGTCACACTGGGCCTCGACGGCCTTGTAACGCTGCACGATACGGCCGAGTGCCGCATCGGGGTCGAGGTGGACTTCGTCATAATGTACGCCTACGCATTCGTCGTAGGTGAGCGGGGTGCTCGTTGCAGCGGTCGCACTTGCGGCCTTGCCTGCGGAGAGGTGCTCGAGCAGGAGCTCGAGCACGTAGTCGGGATGGTTGGAAGAACGGGCGACGGGACGGAAAACGCCGACCCGTTCGACCGAACGAAGCAGGGTGTCCAGAACACCCAGCGCGATCGTAGATTTGCCTGTATAACCCTCGGCGGAGGTGATGTAGATACTGTCAGCCACGATTAGACGTTATCCCCACCTGTGGAAAGTCCCACATCGACCGGGGTGGCGCCGATGCCGTTCGCATCCCACACCCACTCGGTGACCGCGGGAATGTCCTCACCGAACGCACGCGTGTAGTCGCGGGCGCGGAGGCGGGCATCCTGCATCTCCTGGCGGAGAACACCGGCGCGCGCGCCGAGTCCGGGGACGCGGTCGATAACGTCCATCACCAGGTGATACCGGTCGAGGTCGTTGAGCATGACCATGTCGAACGGTGTCGTCGTGGTGCCGTTTTCCTTGTACCCGCGGGCGTGCAGGTTCGCGTGTCCGTGGCGCTTGTAGGTCAGGCGGTGGATCAGCCACGGGTACCCGTGGTATGCGAACACGATCGGCTTGTTCGCGGTGAAGTAGGCGTCGAACTCGGCGTCGCTGAGTCCGTGCGGGTGGTCCGCCTCGGACTGCAGGCGCATCAGGTCGACGACGTTGACGACGCGGACCTTGAGGTCGGGCATCGCTTCGCGCAGGATCGCGGCGGCGGCGAGGATCTCGAGGGTCGGGACCTCTCCGGCTGCGGCGAGGACGACATCCGGTTCGGTGCCGGCGATTTCGGTGCCTGCCCAGTCGAAGATGCCGAGGCCGCGGTCGCAGTGTGCGACGGCCTGGTCCATGGTGAGCCAGTTCGGCGCGGGCTGCTTGCCTGCGACGACGACGTTCACGTAGTCGACGCTGCGCAGGCAGTGGTCGTAGATCGAGAGCAGCGTGTTCGCGTCGAAGGGCAGGTAGACGCGCACGACATCCGCGCTCTTGTTCACGACGTGGTCGATGAAGCCCGGGTCCTGGTGGGAGAAGCCGTTGTGGTCCTGGCGCCAGACGTGCGAGGAGAGCAGGTAGTTGAGGCTCGAGATCGAGCGGCGCCACGGGATCTCGCGGGTGACCTTGAGCCACTTCGCGTGCTGATTGAACATCGAGTCGACGATGTGAATGAAGGCCTCGTAGCAGTTGAAGAGGCCATGGCGACCGGTGAGCAGGTAGCCCTCGAGCCAGCCCTGGCACTGGTGCTCGCTGAGCATCTCCATGATGCGGCCGGCGCGTTCGAGGTTGGTGTCGCCCTCGTGGTATTCGGCGTTCCAGGTCTTCTCCGTCGCAGCGAACACGGCGGGGGCGAGACGGTTGGATGCTGTCTCATCCGGCCCGAAGATCCGGAAGTTGTCTGGGTTGTCCCTGATGACATCCGCGAGCCAGGTTCCGAGGACCTTCGTGGCCTCATCCGTCGTGGCTCCAGGGGAGGGAACATCGACGGCATAGTCGTGGAAGTCGGGAAGGCGCAGCTCCTTGCGGAGCAGGCCGCCGTTGGAGACGGGGTTCGCGCTCATCCGCAGCTCACCGTCCGGGGCGAGCCCGGTGATCTTCGCGACCGGCGCACCGGACTCGTCGAACAGTTCTTCGGGACGGTAGGAGGCGAGCCAGCCCTCGAGGAGGCGGGTGTGCGCCTCGGTGTCGCGGGCGTTGCTGAGCGGCACCTGGTGCGAACGCCAGGAGTCGACGACCTTGAGGCCGTCGATCGTGGTCGGGCAGGTCCAGCCCTTGGGGGTGCGCAGGATGATCATGGGCCAGCGCGGACGCTCGGTGTCGCCGGCGAGGGCGCGGGCCTTGATGTCGGCGATCTCGTTGAGCACCTCGTCGAGGGTCTCGGCCATGCGCTGGTGGACGAGGAGCGGGTCTTCCTCGTTGAATCCGCCGGAAACGATGTACGGCTTGTGGCCGTAACCGCGCATCAGGTCGAGGAGTTCCTCCTCGGGGATGCGGGCGAGGATGGTCGGGTTGGCGATCTTGTACCCGTTGAGGTGCAGGATCGGCAGCACGACGCCGTCGACGAGCGGGTCGACGAACTTGTTGGAGTGCCAGCTGGTGGCGAGCGGTCCGGTCTCGGCCTCGCCGTCGCCGACGACGGCCGCGACGAGCAGGTCGGGGTTGTCGAACGCGGCGCCGTAAGCGTGGCTGAGCGCGTAGCCGAGCTCGCCGCCCTCGTGGATCGAACCGGGGGTCTCCGGTGAAGCGTGGCTCGGGATTCCGCCCGGGAAGGAGAACTGGCGGAACAGGGCCTTGACGCCGCGTTCGCTCTGCTCGACACCGGGGTAGATCTCGGTGTACGTGCCGTCGAGGTATGCGTTGGCGACCATGCCGGGCCCACCGTGGCCGGGGCCGGTGACGTAAAGGGTGCTGATCTTGCGTTCCTGGATCGCGCGGTTCAGGTGGGCATAAATGAAGTTGAGTCCGGGGGTCGTTCCCCAGTGCCCGAGCAGGCGGGGCTTAATGTGGTCGCGGGTCAACGGTTCCCGCAATAACGGATTGTCGAGCAGGTAGATCTGCCCTACCGAAAGATAATTCGCGGCTCGCCACCAGGCGTCTACGCTCGCGAGCGCTTCATCGCTCAGCGGACGTGGCTGCTGGGTGGGCCACAAGAAGGTTTTATCGGACGTGTTGACCATGGGTGCCTCCGGCACTGTCGGGGCGCGATCCGCGCATAGCCCAGTCTATGAGTAGATATGGAATCGTTATCACGGAATTGTGCGCAGTATGCGACGCGCGCGTAGTGACTAGTGCGCGGCATGCCCAGGCCTCGGCCCGGGTGGGCGTCAGAGTGCCCTGCGGAAACGGCTTTTCGAGGCCGCGCGGGCATGAAAAAACTCCTCGCGCACCCACCAGAGCCCAGTTACCCTTGCTACGTTTCCGTCCTGGGGGAGTTGGCTGAGATAGCGCCACGCGAGGAGCCGTTCCCAGTTTATGCGCAAAGCCGCACCGAGCCAAAAGCAGGTCCCTGCGCAGCGCGTTCTCAAGTGCCTTCAGAAACAGGTAAGATTCTTCGAGGTTGTTACCTTCGGGAAATGACCGGCCAGGAGAATTCGCCTAGTGGCCTATGGCGCACGCTTGGAAAGCGTGTTGGGTGAGAGCCCTCGGGGGTTCGAATCCCCCATTCTCCGCCAGTAAAGATTCATCAACGGGTGAGCGCACAGCGCCCACAGCCGGGGTTCGAATCCCCCATTCTCCGCCAGTAAAGATTCATCACCGGGTGAGCGCACAGCGCCCACAGCCGGGGTTCGAATCCCCCATTCTCCGCCAGTAAAGACTCGTCAGTCGGCGAACGGATGCCGGGGCGCACGCGGCGCCGGCGGCGGCGGCACTTCCTTCGCGGCCACGATCTCGGCAAGCACGATCGTGACGAGACCGCGTTTCGTCTCGACCACGCAGTCGGCCGGACCGCACGCGCGGAGGTAGCCGACGGCATCCGTCACGCCGCCCTCGATGGTGCGGCGCACGACGACGCGGGTCCCGATCGCGGCCTCTGTCACGAAGCGGGCGGCGGCCACTGCTGCACTACTCATAGGGCGAGCCTACGCGGCGCCAACCTCTGCGCCGGCCTTAGCGCAGCCTGCTGAACGCCTCGACCCGCTCGGTCTCCCCCGCGACGAGGATCACATCGCCGGCCTCGAGAACCGTCTCGAGGGTCGTGTAGCTCCAGCCGGCCCCCTCGTGGAAGAACGCGGTCACGGTCACGCCGTGCACCGGACGCACCCGGGACTCGCCGAGCGAGACCCCCACGATCACGCGAGGGGGCGCCATCTTGACGAGGGCGAAGTTCTCGCCGATCTCGAGATAGTCCTGCATCACCCCGCGCACGAGGTGCGCGACCCGCTTGCCCATGTCCTTCTCCGGATAGATCACGTGGGTCACGCCGAGCTGGTCGAGGATCGCGCCGTGCGGTTCGCTCACCGCCTTGGCCCAGATGTTGCCGATCCCGAGCTTGAGCAGCAGCGACGCCGTGAGGATGTTCGCCTGGATGTCGCCGCCGATCGCGACGACCGCTGTGCTGAAGTCGGCGACCGCGAGCTGGCGGAGGGTCTCCTCTTTCGTCGAGTCTGCGCGCACGACGTGGGTGAGCAGGCCGTTGTGCGCCTGGACGATATCGGCATCGCCGTCGATCCCGAGCACCTCGGTGCCGCTTTTCATTAGCTCGAGGGCGAGGGAGCTGCCGAACCGGCCGAGGCCGATCACGACAACGGCGTCCTCCGGGGTGAGACGGGAGGACGAGCGACGCCCGAAGAGGGAGAACTTAGCCAATGATCGGCCTTTCTATGGGGAGTTCAAAGGTGCTGGGCCGCTGCCGGAGTGCGAGGGCGGACGCGAAGGCGATCGGGCCGAGCCTGCCGATGAACATGAGCAGCATCAGCACGACCTGCCCGCCGGGAGGAATGGCCGCGGTGATGCCGGTCGAGAGCCCCACGGTAGCAAAGGCAGAGATCACCTCGAAGAGCAGCGCGTCGAGGCTGAAATCGGTCAGGAGCATCAGGATGACGGTGGAGAAGGCGATCACGGCCACGGCGATCAGCACGATCGTGATGGCCTGGCGTTGCACCGAGCGGGCGAGTTGCTTGCCGAACACGGTGACCGTCCCTTCGCCGCGAATCTCCGCGACGAGGACGAAGAACAGGACGGCGAAGGTCGTGATCTTGATGCCGCCCGCGGTTCCGGCGGGGCCGCCGCCGATCAGCATGAGCACGTCGGTGCCGAGCAGGCTCGCCGAGTCCATCTGGCCCCAGTCGATGCTGTTGAAGCCCGCCGTGCGCGCCTGGACCGACTGGAAGAATCCGACCAGGATCTTGTCCGACCAGCCCAACGGCCCGAGGGTCGACGGGTTCGACCACTCGACTGCTGTGAGGTACACGGCGCCTGCAACGAGGAGCACAACGGTGCCTGCGAGCACGAGCCGGGTGTTCATCACCCATTTCCGCGGCAGGCGCGGGTACCGGCGCAGCTGCACGAGCACGGGGAAGCCGAGACCGCCGAGGATGACCGCCGCGGCGAGCGGGAGGCAGACCCACGGGTCGGTCGCGTAGGAGATCATGTTGTCGCTGAACAGGGCGAACCCCGCGTTGTTGAACGAGGACACCGCGTGGAACAGCCCGAGCCAGAGCGCCCTCCCGAGCGGCTCGCCGTAGCCGAAGAGGAACCGCAGGCTCAGCACCACGGCGACGCAGAGCTCGATCAGCACGGATGTCCCCACGACGCCGAGCACCAGACCGCGCACGTCCTCGAGTCCGACGCTCTTGACCTCGGCAGCGGCAGTGATCCGGGAGCGGAGGCTCATCTTCCGCAGCACCGAGAGCCCGACGACGGACGCGAACGTCATGATGCCGAGGCCGCCCACCTGGATCAGGAGCATGATCACGACCTGCCCGAAGGGCGCCCAGTGCGTCGCGGTGTCGACGACGACGAGCCCGGTGACGCAGACCGCGCTCGTCGCGGTGAAGATCGCCTCGAGCAGGCTCGACCCACCGGGACCCACCCGCGCGATCGGCAGCATCAGCAGCGCTGTGCCGACGAGGATCGCCAGCGCGAAGGCCGCGACGCCGGCCTGGGCCGGGTGCGCCCGGAATCTCGGTGGCTGCGCGCGGCGGTGCGCGCTGGGAGAGTCTGGCACGAGCCCACTCTACGGATTCCAATCCGCCTCGACGAGGGCTCCGGACTACTTGTGCGGCCCGGGGAATACCCGAGGCCGGACCAGAACTACGAAATGGAGCTCTCATGAACACCATCACGAAGCGTCTCACCGCATTCGGAATCACCGGAGTCGCGGCATCCGCCCTCATCGTCTGCGGCTTCGTCGCCCCGGCGCAGGCAGCGGAAACCGGTACGGTCTGCCCCCTCGGGCAGTGACAGCAGCAGCCTGGCCAACACGGTCGACTTCGGCCTGCTGAACGACGCGCTGCGCGGCATCGACGCGAACGGGTCCGGCCTGAACAGGTCCGGCGCGAACGGAACCAGCACGGATGCCCTCGGCGGCGGCGTGCTGAACGCCCCGCTGGTTTCCGGCCCGGTCGTCTCGGGCAACTCCGTCGGAAACGGCGCCTCGATCGGCAACGGCACCTCCGTCCCGGTCGCGTCCGGCAATGACGTCCCGGTCGCCTCCGGCAACGACACGGCCGTCACGGCTCCCGTGACCGCTCCGCTCACCACCGACACGACCGCGCCCGTCACCGCTCCTGTCACCGCTCCGGCCGGCAACGGCACCTCGGCGTCGGTCGATGACATCGGTGCGAGCGTCAGCGACATCGTCGACGGTGCCCTCAGCGGCTCCGGCAGCACCGGCGCCACGAACGGCACCGGCACCGGAATCGACCTCGGCGGCATCCTCGGCCACTGACCCGGCCCGCACGACCGGCTGCACCGCAGCCTCCACCCGGCACCGGGCGGCACGATCCCCTCGTGCCGCCCGGTTCCGGCGTCTCGCCCGCACGCACCCGGGCACCGGGGTGCGGCGTGCTGTCCCCTTTAAGGTGGCTATCCGGCACGCTCTCTCATTCGCGATAATCTGGGTACACCGGCTAGGGGGAACGCTTAAGGTGAAAGTCACTGGGGGACCGCTCATTCGGGCGCACGCTCTGAGACCGCACGGCCGGTTGCTCCGGCAGTCCGGTCTGTCCGTGCTCGCCCTCGTCGCCCCGGTTTCCGCCGTGCTCTACTGGCTCACGATCCCGACAGATTCCTGGCGACCGGTTTTCGTCGGCCAGATCATCCTCGTCGCCATCTGCGTTCTCGCCGCGATCGCGTTCTTCCGCACCGTGATCTGGGTCGACAGGGACGGCGTCTCCGAACGCGGCTTCCTGGGCAGGGTCACGAGCTACGACAAGTCCGTGATCGGCACCATCGTGCTGCTCGACCTCTACGAAAGCGGCGCGCTCGACACGCATCCGCAGCTGTTCATCACGGGACTCGACGGCCGGCTGTTGCTGCGGATGCGCGGCCAGTTCTATTCGCGCGGGGCGATGGAGATGATCGTCGAACAGCTCGACGCGCCGATCGTGCGGGTCGCCGAACCGATGACGCTGCAGGACCTCAACCGGTCCCGGCCCGAGCTGCTCTACTGGTTCGAGCGCCGCTACACCTCCCACACAAGCTGAGCGGATGCCGGGCGGCGGCTCAGCGCCGGCGGCGGGTTCCGAAGATGCCGGCAACGACCCCGGTCAGGATCGACTTCGTCACGGACGACCCGAGCACCTCCTCGAGCACGCTCTTCTGCGGCTTCGCGCTCGTGCGGGTGCGCGCCGGGCCCGCGGTCTGCCGCATCAGCCGGTCGTATTCGGCCTGCGCCTTCCGGTCGGCCTGCTCCCCGGCCCGCGCATCCTTCGCCTCCTGCGCCGCGGCGGCCTTGTCCGCCTTCTCGCGCTCCGCGGCCGCCTTCGCCGCATCGAGCGCCGCCTGCTCTGCCGCCTGCTGCTCGGCCGCGGCCCGGTTCGCCGCCTCGAGCTTGGTCGCGAGGATCTCCCGCGCAGACTCCCGGTCGATCGCGGCGCCGTATGTCGCCAGGAGCGGCGAGGCCGCGACGGCCGACTCGATCGCGGCATCCGCAGTCGGAGACATCGACCCCTGCGGCGCGCGCAGCCGCGTCCAGGCCACGGGGCTCGGGGCGCCCTTCTCGTTCATCACCGTCACGATCGCCTCGCCGGTTCCGAGCCCGGTGAGCACCTCTTCGAGGTCGTAACCGGAGTTCGGGAACGTCGAAACGGTCGCCCGCAACGCCTTCGCGTCGTCCGGGGTGAAGGCCCGCAGCTGGTGCTGCACACGGGAGCCGAGCTGGGCGAGCACATCGCCGGGCACGTCCTTGGGGGTCTGGGTGACGAAGAAGATGCCGACTCCCTTCGAGCGGATGAGCCGAACGGTCTGGGTGATCGACGCGAGGAAGTCCTTGGAGGCGTTCGCGAAGAGCAGGTGCGCCTCGTCGAAGAAGAACACGAGCTTGGGCTTGTCGAGGTCGCCGACCTCTGGCAGGTCGTTGTAGAGGTCGGCGAGGAGCCACATCAGGAACGTCGAGAAGAGCGCTGGCTGGTTCTGCACGCCGGGCACCTCGAGCAGGCTGATCACGCCGCGGCCGTCCGGCGCGGTGCGGAGGAACTCCCGGGTGTCGATCTCGGGCTCGCCGAAGAACACGTCGGCGCCCTGGTCGGCGAAGGTGATCAGCTCGCGGAGGATCACGCCGACGGTCGCCGGGGACAGTCCGCCGAGACCGGCGAGCTCGGCCTTGCCTGCCGGGCTCGTCAGGAAGCTCAGGACCGCGCGCAGGTCGGTGAGGTCGAGCAGCGGCAGGCCGGCCTGGTCGGCGTAGTGGAAGACGAGGCCGAGGCTGGACTCCTGGGTGTCGTTGAGGCCGAGGACCTTGCTGAAGAGCAGCGGGCCAAATCCGGCGACGGTCGCGCGCACCGGTACACCGCGGCCGGTGCCGCCGAGGGAGAAGTACTCGGTCGGGGCGGCCTGGCCGGCCCAGTCCTGCCCGATGCCGCGGGTGCGGGCGAGCAGCTTGTCGTTCGGCACGCCCGCGGTCGCGACCCCGGACAGGTCGCCCTTGATGTCGGCGGCGAACACGGGCACGCCGTGCGCGGAGAGCTGCTCGGCGAGCACCTGCAGGGTGCGGGTCTTGCCGGTTCCGGTGGCGCCGGCGACGAGGCCGTGCCGGTTGGTCATCGCGAGCGGGATCCGGATCGGCACGTCGGCGAGGGCGTCGCCGTTGACGAGGGCCCCCATCTCGAGCGCCGGCCCGCTGAAGGCGTAGCCGGCCCGGATCACGTCGACCTGGGCGGCCGTGAGCGGTGTTGCGTGTGCCGCGGGCGCCGCAGGTGCCGCGGGCGCCGCAGGTGCCGCGGGTGCCGCGGGTGCCGGCACCGGTGCCGCCGGGCCGGACCCGGTCTGGGCGGTCGCCGTCGCGGCATCCGCCTGCTCCTGAACGGCCGCAGCCTGCACTCTCGCGAGGGCGGCTTCGGCGTCGGCCTGCGCCTGGCGGGCCGCGGCGACCGCGGCCTCGGCTGCGGCCTGGAGTTCGGACAGGTGATCGGCGGCGTCGCTCGGATTCATGGCGCGATCCTAGTCCCACACGCGATCCGTGCGCCAAGATCCCGGCCGCGAGAGCGCACTTGTGGCCCTTAAACCTCGGGTTTAAGGGCCACAAGTGCGCTCTCGCGGAACACACGCGCACGAAGGGCGGCGTGTCGGGGGAGATAGGGCGGGGCGAGGCGGGTCAGGCGGGGTCTGCGGGGCGGGAGGTGAACACCCAGGAGTCGCCGGCGAGTTCGGGCCGGAGGCCGCGGGAGAAGGCCTCGGCGAACACGACGCGGGAGTCGGTGCGTTGCCGGGCCGCGGCATCCGGTGCGTCGTCGCGGAGTCGCTCGAAGTCAGGGTCGAGCCGCAGGGGTTCTGGGGCGGGCAGCCCGTCGCGGGTCGGTTCGGCGCTGCTCCACTGCGGCCGCGGGGAACCGGCGAGCGCCGCACGCACCCGACGCGAGTCGAGGCGCCAGCGCACCTCGAACCGGTCGCTGCGGTCGCTGCCGCTGATCGCGTCGTCGAGTCGCCCGTAGAAGTCGGGGTGGAAGTCGGTCACCTCTGCCCCGAGTTTCACGAGGTTGAAGTGCGCGTTGCGGCGGATCAGCGGGTCGAAGGTCCAGCGCATCTCGTCGACGCCGTGCTCGAGGCAGACCGCGCGCTGGAAGAGCTTGAGCGCGTAGCCGACCCCGCCGCCGCGCAGCCCGGGGGCGACGGCCGTCATGTGCGAGTGCAGGTGGATGCCGCCCGTCCAGCCGAGGAAGCCGAGTGCGGCCCCGACGAACGCGGGTGCAGCATCGGCGTCACTCGTGGCGACGAGCACCGTGTTACCGGCGTGGTCGAGGGCGCGCAGGAGGGAGGCGTCCGGGCTGCGTCCGGCACCCCAGGTGCGCTCGAAGAGCGCGACGACCGCGGGCAGGTCTTCGGGGCGCGCCGCACGCACGCTCACCGCGGCCGCGTCGGCCGCGGCCAACGCGACCCGGTATGCGGCCACGAGGGTCTCGGCGGAAGTTTCGGCGGAAGCATCGGGCGCACGGGGCGCCGGCGGAACGTTCATGCCTCGAGTAGACCACATCCGCGGCCGGCCCGACCCAGGGCGTCCGCCGCGACCGCGCTCCCACGCGTTCGACACCCAAGAACTCCGTCGAATCGGTTCAGTGGCCTCGGCCCGAGACGCGATCGGCGATCGTCGCGAGCGGCGAGGTCGTCGTGCGGCGGCCGCCGTGCTCGGCGCGGTCCGCGATCCCGTACGCGCGATACAGCCCGGTCACCGCAAGCCAGCGCAGCGGCTCGGGCTCCCAGTTCCGCACCCGATGGTTGACCCAGGGCAGCTCACTCAGCGCGGCCGCAGCACCGGCCGCACCACCGGCCGCACCGCCCGGTGCGTTCCCGGCGGCCCGCGCGAGGATCAGCTCGGTCAGCGTGCGCCCGGCCAGGTTCGTGGTCGCGACCCCGGTTCCGACGTACCCGCCCGCCCAGGCGAGCCCGGTCGCCGGGTCGAGGCCGACCGTCGCGGCCCAGTCCCGAGGAACCCCGAGCACGCCGGACCAGGCGTGGTCGATCGTCACCCCTGTCGTCGCGGGGAAGAACCGGTTGAGGATGCCGCGCAGCGCGTCGACCGTGCCCGCAGGGGTGTGCCCGTCGGAGTCCGTCCGCGACCCGAACCGGTACGGCACCCCGCGGCCGCCGATCGCGATGCGGTCGTCGGCGGTGCGCTGGGCGTACATGTAGGCGTGCGCCATATCGCCGAGGGTCTCGCAAGCGTCCCAGCCGATGCTCTCCCAGACCGCCGGCGCGAGCGGCGCCGTCGCGATCAGCGACGAGTTCATCGGCAGCCAGGCCCGGTGCAGGCCGCGCAGTCCCGCGGTGAAGCCTTCGGTCGCCCGCACGACGACGTCGGCGGCGACGACCCCGCGCGCCGTGACCGCGCGGTGCGGCGTGATCTCGGTCACGGTGGTGTCCTCGTAGATCTCGACGCCGAGTGCCTCGACGACCCCGGCGAGTCCGGCGGCGAGTTTCGCCGGGTGGATGCGAGCGCAGTGCGGGTGCCACATCGCTCCCGTGGCTCCGACGACGTTCACGCGAGCGGATGCCTCCGCAGCCGTCAGGAGCTCGACATCCGTTTCCGCCCACTCCTGTTCGGCCCGGGCGCTCGCCTCGAGCCGCCGCTGCTGGGGCACGTCGCACGCCACGGTGGACTCGCCGCCCTTGACGATGTCGGCGTCGATGCCCTCGGCGGCGGCGACCCGGATCACCTCGTCGACGGTGTCGTTCATCGCGGTCTGGAACCGGGCCGCGGAGTCCCGCCCGTGGGTGGCGACATACTGCTCGCGTCCTCCCGTGATCGAGTTCGTCAGCCAGCCGCCGTTCCGCCCGGAGGCCCCGTAACCGGCGAAACGCTGCTCGAGGATCACGATGCGCAGGCCGGGCGCCGCCTTCTTCAGGTAGTAGGCGGTCCAGAGTCCGGTGTAGCCGGCGCCGACGATGCAGACGTCGGCGCGGAGAGCACCGGGTAGCGGCGGACGCTGCGTCGGCCGGCCGAGCTGGTTCCACCAGAACGAGACCTCGCCGTTGATCATGCCGGGTCGGCCGCGGAAGCGGGCCGCACCAGCCGGTCTTCCAGCCCCCAGGGCTCGCCATATCCACCGGATTCCTCGCTCGCGCTCATCAGGTCGAGGAACGGTTTCGCGTCGAACGCCTCGGGACCGAGCACACCGAGTCCGCTCCAGGCGCCGGTCGCGAGCAGTTCGAGGGCGATCACCGGGTTGAGGGCGGTCTGCCAGACCACGCACTGGGCGTCGTACTCGCGCATCGTCCACTCGTTGTCGCTTACGTGGTACAGGTACACCTCGCGCGGCTCCCCGTCGACCCCTGTGCCCGTGACCCAGACCCCGGCGCAGGTCTTCCCGGTCATCCGGGGTCCGATCGTGGCCGGGTCGGGCAGGCTCGCCGCGACGACGTCGCGGGGCGCGACCCAGACGGGCCCGGACTCACTGCGCACCCGCACCGGGGTCACGCTGTCGAGGCCGAGGCGGTGCAGGGTCTGCAACACGCCGATGAACTCCTCACCGAGCCCGTACTTGAAGGTGACCCGCTTCGCGTCGAGCCAGCGCGGCATCAGCAACACCTCTTCGTGCTCGACGTTCACGCACTCGACCGGGCCGATCCCCTCCGGGAAGTCGAAGATCTCCGGTTCGCTGAACGGCTGCGTCGTGAACCAGCCGCGGTCCTTCTCGAAGATCACCGGCGGGTTCAGGCATTCCTCGATCGTGGTCCAGATGCTGAACGAGGGCGCGAAGATCTCGGCACCGGACTCGTCGCGCACGACGAGATTGGCGCCGTCGCGGGTGCCGAGCTCGTCGATCTCGCTGAACAGGTGGTCTGCGGCGTACCGGGCGAACACGTCGGACAGCCCCGGCTCGACGCCCATCCCGACGAGGGCGAGCCGCCCGGCGGTCTCCCAGTCTGCGGCGAGCGCGAACTGGTCGTCGCCGAGCTTGACGCCGGTCTCGTGGTACGGGTCGGTCGGGTGCGGTTCGGAAAGGCTCGCCGCCATGTCGAGGTAGTCGCAGCCTGCGGCGAGCGCCCCGGCGAACACGCTCGGCACGAACTTCGGCTCGACCGCGTTCATCACGTGCGTCGCGCCGTGTTCCCGGGCGACGGATGCGACGCGGTCCGGATCCCCCGCATCGATCTGGGCCGCTGTGAACCGGGCCGCGCTCTCGTCACCGTACTTCGCTGCGACGGCGGCGATCGTCCGTTCCGCCCGGCCGATGTCGTAGTCGCTCACGATCAACCGCTCGAAGAACGACCGGCGGGCGATGATCTTCGCGAACGCGTCTCCGACGCCGCCCGCCCCGACAAGGAGGATTCTCATTCGATGACGCTACCGCGCTCATCCGCCGTTGTCTGCCCCGCATCCCGACCAATTCGACGGAATTTTCGCCTCAAACGGCCCGAAACACCCGTCCCGGGTACACAAGCCTCACAAGGGGTGCCGAACCGGTTCTGGGGCGGGCGGATGCCGGCGGGCCAGCCGGCGCTCGCCGTCCAGTTTCGCGGCGAGGGGCGCCCAGAGCAGCACGGCGACGCCGATGCCGAGCAGCAGGCCGCCGATGGTGTCGGTGAGCCAGTGCGCGCCGAGGTAGGTGCGGCTGACCATCATCGCGACGGCCCAGACCGCGCCGGCCACCCAGACCCACACTTTCGGGAAGATCAGGGCGAGGCAGACGACCATCGTCGCCGCATTCGCTACATGCCCGGAGGGGAATGAACCGAAATCGCTGGTGACCAGCATGTCCTGAGGGCGGGCGCGGCCGAACAGGTTCTTGAGAAGTTGCACGAGCCCGGAACTGACGATCGTTGCCACCAGGAAGTAGCCCGCCGCCCAGGGACGTTTCAGCAGGAGCAGTCCCACCAGGATCAGGATCGGGATGATCACGACCCCGGCGATTCCCGCGCCGAGGAAGTTCATCACGAGCGAGGCGTACTCCCAGATCGGCGCCCGGTGCTCGATGATCTCGGCCATCCACTCGGTGTCGATAACGAGCGGATTCCCGTTGTCGCGAAAGACGATCAGGGCGCCGAGGCCCGCGGCAAGGAGTACCGCCACGAGACCGCTGAGGAGAGGCCAGCGCCGGGCGACGCGTCGCGCCGCCGGGGCCGCCGCGGTTTCCGGGGCGACGGCGGGTGCAGGGTCTGGCTCGGGTGCGCGGGCGCTGTCATCGTCCATCAGGCCATGTTAGGCCGACCTCGGGGCGGACCCCCGCACCCGTTCCCGCCACGGACACCTGTTTCCCGTGCACGAGCCACAGTCGTCCGCACCGGCCGCAGTTGTCCGCACCGGCCGCAGCTGCCCGGCGGGCGCGCTCAGTGGGCGAGGCGCGGGACCGTCCGCGGGCGCAACACGAACCACAGGGAGCACACCGATGCGAGCGCGGTCCCGAGCATGACCGCGGCCATCGGCACCGCGGTCGAGACCCCGAGCATCCCGACGACCGGCGAGACGAGACCCGCGAGCCCGTAGTTGCCCGCCCCGAGGAGGGACGCCGCCGTGCCCGCTTCGTGCGGATGCGCGTTGAGCGCGATCACCTGCACGGAGGGGAAGGTGAATCCGCACGCCGCGATGAAGAACCAGAGCGGCACGATCACGCCCCAGAGCCCGGCGTCGACGAGGCCGAGCACGAGCATCAGGGTCGCGAACACGGCGAGCGCGGCGGTCGAGCAGGCCAGGATCCACTGCGGGGCGACGTTGTGGCGGTGCATCAGCCGGGAGCTCGTCTGCACCCCGACGACGATGCCGAGGGAGTTCGCCGCGAACAGCACCCCGTATTGCTGCGGCGTGAACGCGTAGACCTGCTGGAACAGGAACGACGATGCCGACAGGTAGGAGAACAGCCCGGTGAAGGTCATCGCGCCGACGATCGCGACCCCGACGAAGGTGCGGTCGCCGAGCACCGCCCGGTAACGCTGGCCGAGGGTGCTGTGCCCGGCGTGGTGGCGCTCGTTCACCGGCCGGGTCTCGACGATCCAGATGGCGACCGCGGCGATCACGACAGCGCCGTACCCGGCGAGAACGATGAAGATGCCGCGCCAGTTCATCACGAGCAGCAGCTGCGAGCCGAGAACAGGAGCGACCACGGGCGCGAGTCCGCTGATCAGGGCCAGTCGGGACAGCATCCGCACGAGCGGCTTGCCGCCGAACAGGTCGCGCACCATGGCGAGGGCGACGACGACGCCCGCCGCGGCGCCGAAGCCCATCAGCACGCGGAAGACACCGAGCCAGACGATGTCGGGCGAGAGCGCGGCGCCGACGCTGCTCGCAATGTGGAAGCCGGCCGCGAGCATGAGCGGCAGTCGGCGGCCGACCTTGTCGCTCCACGGCCCGACGATGAGCTGGCCGAGCCCGAACCCGACCATGGTGCCGGTCAGGGTGAGCTGGATGGCGGCCGCCGAGACGCCGAGCTCGCTCTGCAGTGTCGGGAACGCGGGAAGGTACAGGTCGATCGTGAACGGGCCGAGCGCCGTGAGCGCGCCGAGAATGAGTACGTAGACGAGCCGCTGCCCGCGGGACAGCGCATCACCCGGGTGCCTCCCGGTCGCCCGCAGGTCTGCGGCGGTGATCACGGTCAGTGATTCGGTGGTCAGGGCGGGGTCCTTTGCTCGGTTTCCCGCGAGTCAGGATGCCGCGGGCCGGGTCCGGCTGCATCGAGAGTCCCCAGGGTGCCAGGTCGCACCTGCGTCCAGCCTACGTCGCGCCCGGCGCGGGCCGCGCGGTTCAGGCCGCGTCGAGCGTCCCGAGCGACCGCGGCCGCACGAGGGTCCACAGCACGACGATCGAGACAACGGCCGTCACGCCCATGACCGCGGACATCGGCACGGCGGTGCCCACCCCGAGCAGTCCGACGATCGGGGAGATCAGCCCCGCGACCCCGAAGTTGGCCGCGCCGAGCAGCGACGCGGCGGTCCCGGCCTCGTGACCGTGCGCATCCAGCGCGATCACCTGCGCCGACGGGAAGGTGAAGCCGCACGCGGCGATGAACACCCAGAGCGGAACGAGGGTGCCCCAGAGGCCGGCGCCGGCGCGGTCGAGCACGAGGATCGCCATCGCCGCCGTGAGCAGCACGATCGTCGATACGGCGATGATCCACTGCGGGGCGACGTTGAAACGGTGCATCAGCACAGAGGAGAGCTGCACGCCCGCGACGATGCCGAGCGAGTTCACCGCGAACAGCACCCCGTACTGCTGCGGGCTGAACGCGTACACCTGCTGGAACAGGAAGGGCGAGGCGGAGAGGTAGGAGAACAGCCCGGTGAAGGTCATCGCTCCGATGATCGCGACCCCGACGAAGGTGCGGTCGCCGAGCACGGCCCGGTAGCGCTGGGCGAGTGTGTTGTGCCCGGAGGCGTGGCGTTCCAGCGTCGGGAGGGTTTCGACGATCAGGAACGCGACCGCCACCACGACGACGACGCCGTAGCCGGCGAGCACCCAGAAGATGCCGCGCCAGCTCATCACGAGGAGGAGCTGCGACCCGATCACCGGGGCGAGCACGGGGGCGAGCCCGCTGACCAGGGCGAGCCGGGACAGCATCCGCACGAGCGGCTTGCCGCCGAACAAGTCACGCACCATCGCGAGGGCGACGACCGCGCCCGCCGCCGCGCCGAAGCCCATCAGCACCCGGAAGACGCCGAGCCAGACGATGTCCTGGGACAGTGCGGCGCCGACGCTGGCAAGGATATGGAACCCGGTCGCGAGGAGCAGAGGCAGGCGCCGACCGACCCGGTCGCTCCACGGCCCGACGACGAGCTGGCCGAAGCCGAAGCCGATCATGGTCCCGGTCAGGGTGAGCTGGATGGCCGCAGCGGAGACGCCGAGTTCGCTCTCGAGCGTGGGGAACGCGGGCAGGTAGAGGTCGATCGTGAACGGGCCGAGCGCGGTGAGGGCTCCGAGCACGAGCACGTAGACCAGGCGCTGCGGCCGGGTCAGGGCATCTCCGGGATGCCGGACGACGGAAATGGGGGCGGTGGCGGTGCTCACGGCGGACGTGTCCTCACTGTGGGTGCTGGGGGCTGGCGCTGGGACGCATGCTGGGTGCAGGCCGGACGGTCACCGCGCCTGTCGTGCGCCCGGGTGCACACGACGAAAGACACTCTCGCCCACTGGTGCCAAGGCGGGCGCCCCTCCGGCTATTCCCGCCGGACCGCGACACGCCGGACGGATCAGTCGGAGACGCCGAACCCGTTCGGGTCGGCGAGGATGCCCTCGAAGGCGAGCTCCGCTGCACCGATCATCAACAGGTTCGATCCCAGTTCCGCCGCGGTGATCCGCACGCTCCCGAAGGAGGACGGCAGCGACCAGGTACCGACGGCCGCGCGGAGGCGTTCGGGATCCGCGTTGAAGAGCGCGCCGAGGAAGCCGCCGAGTACGACGAGCTGCGGGTTGAGGATGTTGATCGCCCCGCCGAGCGCGACCGCGAGGAAGTCGAGCTGGCGGTGCACCTCGGCCTGGACCTCGGCGGATTCCGTCGAGAGCAGGGCGCGTTCGAGTTCGTCGGCGTCCGCGCCGGAGCCGGAGAGTCCGAGCACCGCGAGCAGTTCCTCCCGGCTCACTTCGGCCTCGAGCGTTCCCGTGATCCCCGCGGAGTCGACGCGGGAGCTTCCGCTCACGCGGGTGTGGCCGAACTCGCCCGCATAGCCGGCGACGCCGCCGACGGGCAGGCCGCCGACGATCATGCCGCCGCCGATGCCGCTTGCCCCGCCGTTCAGGTAGATCAGGTCGGTGATGCCCTTGCCCGCGCCGAAGTAGCGTTCGGCGAGCGCCCCGAGGCTCGCGTCGTTCGCGGCCACGACGGGAAACCCGGTGGCCTGCTCGAGCATGTCCGTGAGCGGTTCGTCGATCCAGCCGAGGTGCGGGGCGAGCCGGACGAGCCCGTCGTGGGCGCGCACGAGGCCCGGAACGGCGACACCGATGCCGACGACCCGGAACCGGGCCTCGAGCTCGCCGCGCATCCCGTCGATGACGGCTGCGGCGATGTTGACGGCCTCCGTCGGGCTCGGGGTGTGCTCGGTCGGGTAGCGGATGCGGCGGTGCACGGTGCCGTCGAGGCCCACGATCCCGATCGTGACCGCGTCGATCTCGGGGTTCACGGCGAGGGCGACGACCGCGGCGGCCACGTGCACGATGGGGCTCGGCCGGCCGACCTGGTTCGTCGAGTCCGGGTCCCGCTCCCCCGCGAGGCCGAGCTGGGCGAGCTCGCCGACGAGGGCGGCGATGGTCGACCGGTTCAGCCCGGTGAGGCGGGTCAGCTGGGCGCGGGAGGTGGGCCCGTTGCGGTGGACGAGGCGCAGAATGACCGACAGGTTGTGCCGACGGATGTCGTCGTGGTTGTTTCCCTGCACCTGGTACTCCTCCGTCCGCGCGTGTTGCACAAGGCTACCGCCCGCGCCCCGGGGTCAGCGTCCGCCGCTGCGCCGCTTGTTGAAGATGTCGAACGCGACCGCGAGCAGGAGGACGAGACCCTTGATGGCCATCTGCCACGCGGCATCCACCGAGAGGATCGACAGTCCCATGTTCAGGACACCCATCACGAGGCCACCGACGATGGCTCCGACGACCGTTCCCACGCCGCCCTGAACGGCTGCGCCGCCGATGAAGACCGCGGCGATGGCGTCCAGTTCGTAGTTCTGCCCTGCCGAAGCCACGGCGCCGCCTGCCCGGGCCGTGCTGTCCACGCCGGCGAGTCCGGCGAGCACGCCCATGTTGACGAAGACGTAGAAGTTGACCCACTTGGTCTTCACGCCGCTCATCATGGCGGCGAAGAGGTTGCCGCCGATCGCGTAGACGTGACGGCCGAAGACGGTCTGGTTCAGCATGAACGTGTAGCCGAGAATCAGGACGGCGAGGATGATCAGGATGATCGGGGTGCCGCGGTAGCCGGAGAGCAGCCAGGCCAGCCACATGATCGCGATGACCGCAATGCCGGACTTGACGGCCATCTGCACGACGGATTCCATGGGCAGCTCGAGGCGCCGCAGGGTAACACGGGTGCGCAGCTGCTGCGCGACGAGGGCGATGCAGGTGATGGCGCCGAGGGCGAGAGTCAGGGTGTCCCGTCCGCCGAGCTCACCCAGCACTCCGGGCAACCAACCTGCGCCGATCGCCGTGAAGGAGTCCGGCAGCCCGCTGATCGTGCCACCGGTCAGCAGGACGAGCGTGAGGCCGCGGAAGATCAGCATGCCGGCGAGGGTCACGATGAAGGCGGGGATGCCGACGAAGGCGATCCAGAAGCCCTGCCAGGCGCCCACGACCGCACCCACGACGAGGGCGAGCAACACGGCCGCCCACCACGGGAAGCCCCATTGGTTCGTCGCGATGGCCGAGACCGCACCGACCATGGCGACGACGGAGCCGACCGAGAGGTCGATGTGGCCGGCGATGATCACGACGACCATGCCGATCGCGAGGATCAACACGTAGGCGTTCTGCTGGATGAGGTTGTTCACGTTGCCGGGCAGCAGCAGCCGGCCCTTCGTGAGCACTTCGAACAGAACGATGATGACGACGAGCGCGGCGAGAATGCCGTACTGGCGGAAGTTGATGGCCAGCCGGGGCTTGCGCGTGGCTGGGGTGGTGGTGGTCATTGCGGTCTAGTCCTTTCCCGCAGTCATGAGGTGCATGAGGCTTTCCTGGGTGGCATCCTTCGCGGCGACTTCGCCGGTGATGCGACCCTCGGAGATCGCGTAGATGCGATCGGAGATGCCGAGAAGCTCCGGTAGTTCGGAGGAGATGACGACGACGGCCTTTCCTGCCGCGGCGAGCTCGTTGATGATGCCGTAGATCTCGTACTTGGCGCCGACGTCGATGCCTCTGGTCGGTTCGTCGAGGAAGAGCACGTCGGGGCCGGTGAAGACCCACTTCGACAGCACGACCTTCTGCTGGTTGCCGCCGGAGAGCTGGCCGGTGATCGACGAGACGCTCGGCGCCTTGATGTTCATCCGCCTGCGGTAGTCGTCCGCGACCTTGTACTCGCGGTGGCGGTCGATCACGCCGAACCGGGCGAGGGTCGCCAGCGCCGCCGCCGAGACGTTCACGGTGATGTCGCCGATCAGGTTGAGCCCGTATTTCTTGCGGTCCTCCGTCGCGTACGCGATTCCGTTGCGGATGGCTTCGTCGACCGTGCGCACCGAGATCTCGGTGCCGTTCTTGAAGACCCGGCCGGTGATGTTGGTGCCGTACGAGCGTCCGAAGATACTCATGGCCAGTTCGGTGCGGCCCGCGCCCATCAGCCCGGCGAAGCCGACGACCTCGCCCGCGTGCACGGTGAACGAGGCGTTGTCGACGACCTTCCTGCTGGTGTCCACCGGGTGGTACGCGTTCCAGTCCTCGACCCGGAGGATCTCTGCGCCGATCTTCGGGTCCCTGGGCGGGAACATGCTGTTGAGGTCGCGGCCGACCATCGAGCGGATGATGCGGGCCTGGGTCGCGTCGGGACCGTGCATGTCGATCGTCTCGATCGTCTTGCCGTCCCGGATCACGGTCACCGTGTCCGCGATCCGGCGGATCTCCTTGAGCTTGTGGGAGATGATGATGCTCGTGATGCCCTGGCCCCGCAGGTGCTCGATCAGGTCGAGCAGGTGGTCGGAGTCTTCGTCGTTGAGAGCCGCGGTCGGCTCGTCGAGGATCAGGAGCTTGACCCGCTTCGACAACGCCTTGGCGATCTCCACGAGCTGCTGCTTGCCGACGCCCAGCTCGAGCACCTTCGTGGCCGGGTTCTCGTCGAGACCGACCCGGGCGAGCAGGCTCGCGGCCTCGAGGTTGGTCTTGTTCCAGTCGATGACGCCGCGGGTGGCGTTCTCGTTGCCGAGGAAGATGTTCTCCGCGATCGAGAGGTACGGGCTGAGCGCGAGTTCCTGGTGGATGATGACGATCCCGACCGCTTCGCTGTCGTTGATCGATCTGAACTGGGCCTCTTCCCCCTCGAATTCGATCGTGCCGTCGTAGCTGCCGTGCGGGTAGACGCCGCTCAGCACCTTCATCAGCGTCGACTTGCCTGCGCCGTTCTCACCGCAGATGCCGTGCACCTTGCCGCGCTCGACCTCGAGGGTGACTGAGTCGAGGGCTTTGACCCCGCTGAAGTCTTTCCCGATGTCGATCATCCGAAGAATCGGACCGTTCATGTGTGTCGCTCCTGTCAGCGAATACGTCGTTCGGGTGCGTACCGACCACGGTGGTGGCGAAGCCCAGGGCCCCGCCACCACCGCAGTCGGTACGGAATTCGGTTTCTTCGGTACGGCTTAGAGGCCGACGTCCGATGCCTTGATGAACCCGGAATCGATGAGCTTCGTCTGCACGAGGTCCTTCGTGACGACCTCAGGGGCCAGCAGGTAGGACGGGACGACCTTCTTGCCGTTGTCGTACGTCTTGGTGTCGTTCACCTCGACCGTTGTGCCGGCCGCGATCGACTGGATCATCGTGAAGACCTGGGCGCCCAGGGTACGGGTGTCCTTCCAGACGGTCATCGACTGGGTGCCCGCGAGGATGGCCTTGACGTTCGCCTTGTCCGCGTCCTGGCCCGTGATGATCGGGTAGTCGGTGCCTGCGGTGTAGCCGGCCGACTTCAGGGAGGCTTCGATGCCGACCGCGAGGCTGTCGTTCGGGGAGAGCACGACGTTGACCTTGGCGCCGTTGCCGTAGAACGAGGAGAGCCGGTTGTCCATCTCGGCCTGTGCCTTGTCGGACGCCCAGCCCTGGATTCCGATCGTGGTCCACGCGTCGTTCGTCTTCGGAGCCTTGCCGCTCGGGACGACCAGCTGGCCGCTCGTCACGTAGGGCAGGAGCACGTCCCATGCGCCGGAGAAGAAGAACTTGGCGTTGTTGTCGTCGGGGCTGCCGGCGAAGGGCTCGAGGTTGAACGGACCCTTGCCGTCCTTGAGGCCGAGTTCCTTCTCGATGAACTGCCCCTGGAGCTGGCCGACCTTGTAGTTGTCGAACGTCGCGTAGTAGTCGACGTCGGCGGTCCCGTTGATCAGGCGGTCGTAGGCGATGACCGTGGCGTCCTGCTTCTTCGCGTCGGCGAGTGCCGGTGCGAGTACCTTGCCGTCGATCGCTGCGACGACGAGGATCTTGGCCCCGCCGGCGACCTGGTTCTGGATCTGGCTGATCTGCTGGTCGGTCTTGTTGTCGGCGTACTGAAGGTCGACGGTGCAGCCGGCCCCTTCGAGCTTGGTCTTGAGGCCTTCGCCGTCGTTGATCCAGCGCTCGAGGCTTCTCGTGGGCATCGAGATGCCGACGTTGCAGTCCGCGATTGCTGCCGTGGTGCTTCCGGTCCCTGATGTGGTGGCCGTTGAACACGCCGCGAGCGAGAGCGCAACGGCCCCCGTAGCGACAATCGTGAACAGCCTCTTGGTTTTCGTCATGATCTGCTTTCTGCTCTGAATGCTGTGATCGCACGAGGAGGCGGCAGGAAAACCACCATTACCCCCTTGTAACGCTGTCATCAACATGGCGACACGCGCTTATGTTGACGCATCCAACATATAACAGGATTCGGCCCCGAGTCACCCCCTCTTTTGGGCCAGGGACGCAGATCTGGCAATTACAACGTGAGAATTCAGGGCCGGAACCGAATTTGTTGCACCAAACCGCAAAACCGTGCGCGTGCACGGTTTTCCCGGCGCGCCAGAGTGACCTTTCCGGTCGAGAGCGACCGCGGAAACGGGCACTCTCGACCGGAAGGTAGCGGGATCAGGCGGCGGGATCAGCCTCCGGGGATCAGGCGGCGGGGATGATTCCCGTGGCGACGAGCTTCGCGTACCAGAGGGCACTGTCCTTGGGGGTGCGCACCTCGGTGTCGTAGTCCACGTAGACGATGCCGAACCGCATCGAGTAGCCATAGGCCCACTCGAAGTTGTCCATGAACGACCAGACCTGGTACCCGCGCAGGTCGACGCCGCGCGCGAGGGCCCGGTGTGCGGCGGTGAAGTGCCGCTGCAGGTAGTCGGTGCGCAGCGGGTCGTGCACGGCGGGGCCGTCCGCTTCCTGCACGAGGGTGTCCGGGAAGGCTGCGCCGTTCTCGGTGATCATGAGCGGCTGGTCCGGGAATTCCTCGCTGAGCGACACGAGCAGTTCCTCGAGGCCCGCGGGCTCGATGTTCCAGCCCATATCGGTGTACGGGCCGGCCTGCTGCACGAATTCGACCCGGTCGGCGCCGGGCCAGGGAGAGCCGGCGGCGTCCTTGTGGCCGTCGGCGCTCTGGCGCGGGGCCTCGCCGTCCCAGAGCCGCACTCGCGTGGTCGAGTAGTAGTTGACGCCGAGCACGTCGATCGGCTGGTGGATGATCTCGGTGTCGCCGGGCCGCACGAAGGACCAGTCGGTGATCGCTGCGGTGTCGGCGAGGACATCCGCCGGGTACTCGCCCTTCAGCAACGGACCGAGGAAGACCCGGTTGCCGAGGCCGTCGATCTGCCGAACGGCCTCTGGCCCACCGGGGCCCTCGCCTCGCACGACGTGCAGGTTGAGCGTGATCGAGAAGTCCGGGTCGTTCGTGACGACCTTCCGGAGTTCCGTGATCGCGAGCCCGTGCGCGAGGTTGAGGTGGTGGACCGCGGTCAACGCCTCCGCACCGTCGGTTCGACCGGGCGCGTGCGCCCCGGAGCCGTAGCCCAGGTACGCGGAGCACCACGGCTCGTTGAGCGTCGTCCAGGTGTCGATCCGGTCGCCGAGAGCCGCGCCCATGATCCGCGCGTACTCGGCGAACGCGTACGCGGTCTCGCGGTTGGTCCAGCCGCCCTCGTCCTCCAGGGCCTGCGGGAGGTCCCAGTGGTAGAGCGTCGCGATCGGACGAATGCCGCGCTCGAGCAGCCCGTCGACGAGCCGCTCGTAGAACGCGAGGCCCTTCTCGTTGACCGGGCCGCGGCCGGTGGGCTGGATCCGGGACCACGAGATCGAGAACCGGTACGCGTGCAGGCCCAGCCGCTGCATCAGGTCGAGGTCTTCCTCGAGGTGGTGATAGTGGTCGCTCGCCTTGTCGCCGGTGTCACCGTTCAGGATCGCGCCGGGCGTGTGGCTGAAGGTGTCCCAGATCGACGGGCCGCGGCCATCCTCATCGAAGGCACCCTCGATCTGGTACGCGGCCGTCGCCGAACCGAACACGAATCCGGCGGGGAACTCCAGCCCCGAGTCGCGGTAGTCCGGGTTGCCCTGGCGGGAATCGGTCATGAGAGGGTGGCCTTTCGATTCGCGGATGCTGAGGTGTCGCCTCCCGCGCGCCTGGCGCGGAACGCGGCGTCCGAGTCACTCTGCACCGTGACCCCGTCGCCGTCTTCCACAATCGTAAAGGTCACGACGGAATCGCCGAGCGGATCCGACACGAGCACGGTCCTGGTGGCGTCGCCGCCGGGATAGACCGTGATCAGGACGTCATCGGTGTAGTCGTAGTCCGGCCGGTCGTCCCTGGCGCCCGTCGCGAGCACAGCACCCTCCCGCACCCACAACGGAATACTGTCGAACGTGTGGGTCTCGCGGCGCCAGGCCGGTCCGGCCGCGGTCTCGCCGGTCAGGTAGTTCGTCCACGTCCCGGCGGGGAGGTAGTACGACACGTCGCCGGCCTCGCTGAAGACGGGAGCGACGAGCAGGTCGTGGCCGAGCAGGTACTGGCGGTCGAGATAGTCGACCGCGGGGTCGCCGGCGAATTCGATCTGCATCGGTCGCATGAAGGGGATGCCGGTGCGGTGCGCCTCGAGGCCGACCTGGTACAGGTAGGGCATCAGCGAGAGCTTGAGCTTCGTGAAGCGACGGGTGACGTCGACGGCGCTCTGGCCCGGTTCCTCCGTGCCGTCGTCGAAGAGCCACGGCACCCGGTAGCTCGTGGAGCCGTGCAGGCGGGAGTGGCTCGACATCAGGCCGAAGGCGAGCCAGCGCTTGAGCACGGCCGCATTGGGCATGCCCTCGAAGCCGCCGATGTCGTGGCTCCAGAACCCGAAGCCCGAGAGGGCGAGCGAGAGCCCGCCGCGCAGCGTCTCCGCCATCGACTCGTAGCTCGAGGAGTTGTCCCCGCCCCAGTGCACCGGCTGCTTCTGGCCGCCGACGGTCGCGGAGCGCGCGAACAGAACGGCGTCGCCGACGCCGTGGTGCTTCTGGAGCACCTCGAACACGGCGGCGTTGTAGAGCTGGGTGTACCAGTTGTGCATCCGCTCCGGGCTTGAACCGTCGTGCCAGACCACGTCGAGCGGGATCCGCTCGCCGAAGTCGGTCTTGATGGCGTCGACGCCCTGGTCGAGCAGGTGCCGCAGCTTGCCCTGGAACCAGGTGACGGCATCCGGGTTGGTGAAGTCGACGAGGCCCATGCCTGCCTGCCAGAAGTCCCACTGCCAGACGGAGCCGTCAACCCTCTTCACGAGGTAGCCGGCCGCCTGGGCCTCGGCGAAGATCGGGGCGCGCTGGGCGATGTACGGGTTGATCCAGGCGCTCACGTGCAGGTTCTTGCCGTGCAGGCGGGCGAGCATCCCCTCGGGGTCCGGGAACACCCGCGGGTCCCACTCGAAGTCGGTCCAGTTGAATTCGCGCATCCAGAAGCAGTCGAAGTGGAAGACCGAGAGCGGCAGGTCGCGTTCGGCCATGCCGTCGATGAAGGAGTTGACCGTCGCCTCGTCGTACTGGGTCGTGAACGAGGTCGACAACCAGAGGCCGTACGACCAGGCCGGCACCTGGGCCGGGCGCCCGGTCAGCTCCGTGTAGCGGCCGAGCACGTCCTTGGGCGTCGGCCCGTAGATCACGAAGTATTCGAGGTACTCTCCGGCGACGGAGAACTGCACCTGTTCGACCGACTCGGTGCCGACCTCGAAGGAGACGTGCTCTGCGTGGTTGACGAGCACGCCGTAGCCCCGGTTGGTGAGGTAGAACGGGATGTTCTTGTAGGACTGCTCGCTCGAGGTGCCGCCGTCGGCGTTCCAGATGTCGATGGTCTGGCCGTTCTTCACGAGAGGGCCGAAGCGTTCGCCGAGACCGTAGACGAGTTCGCCGACACCGAGCCCGAGCCGCGCGTGCACGTAAGCGGATGCGGCGGCGAGCCCGGTCTCCGTGACGCCGGAGACCCCGGTGGGTTCCGCCGCGATCGGCGCGCCGTCGGCGAGCTGCAGGTAGCCGATCGATTTCGGCCCGCTCTCGGTCAGGGTGCGCCCGTCGGCCTCGAAGCGGAGGCTCCAGGGGCTCCCCTGTCGATGCGCGCGGTCAGGGGGCCGCTCGTGACCGTCCCACCGTCCGCGTCGACGGACACGATGCCGCTGCCGGTGACGGCGCCGTCGAGCTCGAACCCGGGCTCCGTGGCTCCGCCGGTGTTCTTGGCCACCCGCACCCGGATCACGCCGGGCAGCGGGGAGGACAGCGTCACCGAGAGCAGGGCACGGTTGAGCACGTCGCCGCGGTGGGCGATGACCTTGGTGGGGGCGTCGATCCGCAGTGCGTTGCCGTCACCCGTCGCGCAGGGCACGACCTCGAGGTCGTACGCCTCCTGCGCATAGAGCGGCGTGACGCCGGGTCGCACGTGCCAGAATCCATCGGTGAACTTCATTACTTGACTGCTCCTGCGGTAATGCCACGCGTCAGCGTGCGCTGGAAGATGAGGAAGAAGACGAGCGTCGGCAGGAGGCCGAGCAATGCGGATGCGCTCGTGGTGGTGACGTCCATCAGGCGATCGCCCTGCAGCACGCTGATCGCGACCGGGACCGTCTGGTTCGCGTTGCTGACCAGGAACGTCAACGGGATCAGGAATTCGTTCCAGGTCCAGATGAAGAAGAAGATCAGGAGCACCGCGAGGGTCGACCGGCTGATCGGGTAGACGACGCGCCAGAGGATCTGCCAGCGGCTCGCGCCGTCGAGGGAGGCCGCCTCGAGGAGTTCCTTCGGGAAGGTTCCGTAGACGCTCGACAGCAGGTAGGTGCCGAAGGCGCTCTGGATGACCGTGAAGATGATGATGACGGCCCAGATGTTGTCGTAGAGGCCGACCTGCTTGAACATGAAGTAGAGCGGGTAGAGCAGGGCCTCCTGCGGCACCATGTTGGCGAGCAGGATGAGGACGACGATCCAGGTCCGACCGCGGATGCGGCCGATCCCGATCGCGTAGGCGTTGAACATCGACAGCAGCACGGCGGCCACGGCGACGACACTCGAGATGACGACGCTGTTCCAGAGCTTCTCCGGGAAGTTGACCCTGGTCCAGAAGTTGATGATGCCGTCGAAGTAGAGGTTGCTCGGCAGGGCAAGGGGGCCGGAGCTGTTGTAGTCGGCCGGAGACTTGAAGGAGTTGATCACGATCATCACGAACGGGATCGCGATGAACAGGCCGATGATGATGGCGATGAACAGGATGACCCAGTCGCCGGTGGTCTTGCGGGTGTGCACCTTGGGCAGCTTGAGCGGCTTGGGTTCCGGGGCGCCGGAATCGCGGCGGGGACGGATCTTGTCGGTCAGGGTAGTCATGGCTAGCGCTCCTCGTCCTGGCGCTCGAGCCGGGTCTGGAAAGTGATGAAGATGATCGCGACGATGGCGACCACGACGGTCAGGGCGGTTGCGATCGTTGCGCCGTAGCCGACCTGCTGGTTCTGGAAGAACTCGCTGTAGGAGTAGTAGCTCGGCACCATGGTCGATGTGCCCGGCCCGCCGCGGGTCAGTGCGTAGATCGGGCCGAACACCTTGAGGGCTGCGATCGTGCAGGTCAGGGTCACGACGAAGATCTCCGGGCGGATGATGCCGACGGTGATGGCGCGGAACCGCTGGAACCAGTTGGCGCCGTCGAGCTCCGCAGCCTCGTAGAGTTCCGGGTCGACGCGCTGGAGGGCGGCCATGAAGATCACGATCGGGTAGCCGAGCTGGACCCAGATCATGATGACCATGATGCAGGCCATCGCGGTGTCCGGGCTGCCGAGCCAGTTGTGTTCGAGGCCGCTGAGTCCGATGGCGCCGAGCACCTGGTTGAGGGCACCGTTCTCCGGGCGGAGGATCCAGCCGATCACGATCGCCGCGATCACGGTCGGCAGGATCTGCGGGAGGTAGTAGGTGGCGCGGAGGAAGCTTGCGATCTTGCCGCCGAACTTCTTGCCGACGAGGTCGAAGAGCATGGCCGCGAGCACGAGGCCGAGCAGGGTTGGGACGACGACCATGGCCACGATCATGGCGATCGAGTTCCCGAACGAGGTCCAGAACACGTCGTCGCCGAAGAGCTTGGTCCAGTTGTCCAGGCCGATCCAGACCGGAGGCTTGATACCGCGGTACTTGGTGAAGGTCAGGAAGAAGTTCCAGCCCAGCGGAACCAGGACGATGATGGTGAGCAGGAGCAGGCCCGGCACCAGGTAGAGCCAGAAACCCTTGCCGCCCGCACCGGGGATGAGGCTCTGCACGGGTGCGCGGCGAACGCGCTTGCCCGCAGGCTTGCCCGGCCGGGGCGGGTGCGATTCGGTTGTCTCAGTGGCCAGCGGGGCTGTCATAACCATCGCCTTGCCTTTCTTCAGTTCAGGGGTCTGCCGCGCAGCCACGACGCCGGGCCTGCGCGGCAGGAAGAGGGGTGCGGGTCGCGCCGGGGAGGCGCGACCCGCGGCGGACTACTTCTTGATGTCCTTGATGCCGTCGTTGTATTCGGTGCCGAGTTCGGTCAGGACGTCCTTGGACGACTTGGTGCCGTTCATGAGCTCCTGCAGGCCGGCGTTCAGCTGGTCGTAGAAGGTCGGGGTGGGCCAGTCGGGGTAGAAGCCGATGCCGTCGCGCGCGGTGAGCGTGTTGAAGTTGGCAATCAGTTCCTGGCTCTTCGGGTCCGTGATGTCCGAGGCGTTCGCGGCGACGGGGACGCCACCGTTGTTGCCGATCAGGGCCTGGATCTCCGGGCGCATCGTTATGTCGATGAATGCGGCGGCGAGGTCCTTGTTCTTGGCCTTCTCGGGGACGACCCACATGTTTCCGCTGGATCCGGGAGACATCGTGGCGCCGGGGTAGAGGAAGGTGCCGAAATCGAAGCCCTTGATCTCTGTCGTGAAGCGGTTGTACCACCAGCTGCCGGAGAAGAAGATCGGGTTCGTCCCAGCGATGAACGCGGTGCCGGCATCCTCTGCCTTGGTCCCGGTGGCGTCTTTGGAGATGTAGCCCTTGTCGGTCCAGTCCTTGATGGTGTTGGTCGCGTAGGTCAGTTCCTTGCCCTGCCAGTCGACGTCACCGGTGTAGAGCTGGTAGTCGTTGACGAAGCTGCGGTCTGCCTTGGTCAGCGCAAGCTGGTACCAGAGCTGGCCGAGCGGGTACTCGGCTGCCGACTCCGCCAGCGGGGTGATCCCGGCGTCCTTGAAGGTTTTCAGTGCGGCTTCGAACTCGGCCTGCGTGGTCGGGATCGCGACGTTGTACTTCGCGAACATGTCCTTGTTGTAATAGGCCTCGACGAATTCGCCGTAGTTCGGAACGCCGTACCAGGAGCCGGAGCCCATGATGCCGTTTTCGTCATACTTGGCGGTGGTCTGCAGGGAGGGGGCGAGCTTCGCGTCCCAGCCGTACTGGCTGACGTAGTCGTCGAGGTTGCTGAGCAGCCCCTGGCTTGCGAGCAGGCCGGCGGTGGCGTTGCCCTTGTTGTACTCGAGGATGTCGGGGGCCTGGTCGGAGTTGAGGACCTGGCTCGCGGTCGAACGGATCTGCTCGAAGCTCTTCGCTTCGAACTTCACCTTCGCGCCGGTCTCCTTCTCGAAGACCTTGATCGCCTCGTTCCAGGCGATTCCCATCGCACTGGTATCGGACTCGAAGTCCCAGAGCGTCAGGGTCTTCCCCGTGCCGTCGACGGGGCCAGCCGAGCTGGCGCTCGTGGATCCGCCGGTTGAACCGCTTGCGCAGCCGGTCAAGAGTGCCGCTGCTGCCGTCATTGCGACGACAGCGAGGGCGCGCTTTCCTAATCTCACTTTCTACCTCCTTGTAGTGGCGACACCGATTCCTGTCGCCGATGACGACCCGAGCGCGAGCGAATCGAAACGCTTCGATAATTGCTGTGCTTATCGCCCGCCGAAACGCTTCGACATTGGGTCGCTTTGAAGCATAGGGGCCTGCGGATGCGGGCACAAGTTGTTTGTTGATATTCGCAACATATCCGCGTCGCGCGAGCATCCGGCCCGGCCGCGATCCCCCGGATCCTCCACCTGAGGTGTCGCATATCGAGGTTCACACGCGGGTTGAACATCGATATGCGACACCTCAGGGACGTCATCGACGACCGACGGCGGCGCGGCGCACCCGCGCACGGAGAGCGCGCCGCGGGGTACCCGGCTTCATCCGGTACATGTCGGCGTCCGCCCGCGCGAACAGATCCTCCGCGCTCGCGCCGGGGGCCCCGATGGCCACGCCGATGCTGGCCCGGACGGCGAGCGTGAGGTCTCCGATCGGGAACACGGGGCGCATCCGCTCGGTGATGCGCTCGACGAGGGCGGACGCCTCGGGAATCCCGCCGGTGATCAGGATGACGAATTCATCTCCGCCGAGGCGCGCGACGAGGTCGCTGGGCCGGACTACGGCACTCAGTCGCTCGGCGACCAGGCAGAGCACGGTGTCGCCGACGGCGTGACCATGCCGGTCGTTGATGGACTTGAAGTCGTCGAGGTCGCAGTAGACCAGCGCCACCTCACCGGACTCCCGGCCGACGGCCTCCTCGAGGGCCGAAATGAACTGCCGGCGATTGGCCAGGCCGGTCAAGCCGTCGGTCGTGGTTCGCGGCCCTGTCGAGCTGGCGCTCTGCGTGGACGAGTCCCGTGATGTCGCGCGACACACTCAGGTATTGCGTGACGCGGCCCTCGACGTTGCGCTTGAACGGGGTGAGTCCGCGCTCGACCCACAGGCTGCGCCCGTCGGCGGTCACCATCCGGTGCCGGCAGTGCACGACCTCGTGATCGAGGGCCAGCCGCACTCGCTCCTGGGCAGCGCGGTAGATGCCCCGGTCTTCGCTTGGAACGGCGCGGTCCCGCTCCGCGGGATCCGACAGGCCCTCGACGCTGTAGCCGTAGGTCTCGCTCAGGGACTTCGACGCCCAGAGAAGCTTCTCCTCGTCAAGGTCGAACACCGTGATCAGGTCGGGGGTGGTCTCGAGGACGGCGTTCTGGAATTCGAGCACTTCCCCGAGACGTTGCTGCGCCGCCATCCGCTCGGAGACGTCGGCAACCTGCACGAAGAAGCCTCCGGCGATGTCGGGCTGGTAGTCGACCTGCAGGTGGCGCGTCACGCCACCGGCGTCGACGAGGGTCCGGTCGAAATGCTGCGGGATTCCGTCGAGTGCACCACGCACCATGGGAAAGTTGCTCGCGTAGAGCTCGGCGCCGAGCACCTCGCTGATATGCCGGCCGCGCATTGCCGCGGCGTCGCCGCCGAGCAGCATGCCGTACGCGGTGTTGGCGAGGTCGCAACGGAGGTCGTTGTTCCAGTGCCCGATCAGGGCGGGGAGCCGGTCGATTGCGGTTCGCAGGAGGTCCCGTTCTGCCACGAGTGCCTCGTAGTCGTCTATCGTCACCTTTGCCCGAGGAATGCGACCACGGGAACCCGTCGAAGCTCCCCCACTTGGAGGGTACAGGTCCCGGAGCGTTCCGCACCGTTCCCGGAGAAGATCCGGTGGTGGGACCCGGCTTCCCGGGTCGGGAGCGGGTCAGGATCGCGGGGAGGCCCCTGGCCGATCCGGCGGCGGTGCGATCGAGCCGCGCTCGTAGAAACGCGGAGGGACGAGCTCGATACGGGGTTCGATCGGACCGCTCACCTGCTCGATCGCGAGCGTGACCGCGCGCCAGCAGGAGTCGGCGGCGACGAGCGGAATCGTGTCGAGCGGAGGCTCGAAGTGATCGGTCTCGAAGCTCGCGCAGGCCGCAAGCACGGAGAGATCCCGCGGCACCCGCAGGCCGCGTTCCCGCAGCACGTCCAGAACCGCGGTGTGTATGCTCTCCTCGGCATGGAGGACGAGCGCCGTCATGTCCGGGCGCTCCGCGAAGAGCGCATCGAGGGCGATCCGGACGCTCGGGCCGTCCCGTTCGGGCATCACGAACGCCGTCTCGACCCCGTGGGCCGCAGCGGCCGCGAAGAAACCGTCGCGGAACCGGGGCGGGAAATTCGAGCCGCGGGCATAGACGCCGGGAGAGTGCCCGATCAGGCCGATCGACCGGTGCCCGGCTGCCACCAGCTTCTCGACCGCGAGCGCCGCAGCGGCCTCGAAGTCGAGGTCGACGCAGACGAGACCGGCAGCATCCCGGGGAATCCCGATGAAGGTCGCCGGCACGCCGAGCTCGCGGATGACCGCGACCCTGTCGTCATCGCCCGCGACGTCGAGCACGATGATGCCGTCGACGAGGCTGCTCGACGCCACCCGGCGCAGTCCGCTCGTCGCCTCGTCCTGGGTGAGCAGCAGCACGTCGTAGTCGTGTTCGCGGGCGGCCTGCGCGACCGCGAGCACGAAGGCCATGTGGGCCGGCGCATAGGTGTCCGCGTGAAAAGGCGCCGTGAGGGCGAAGATGTTGGTGCGGGTGCCCGCGAGCATCCTGGCCCCCGCGTTCGGACGATAGCCGAGACTCTCCACGGCATCGAGGACGCGCACGCGCGTGGATGCCGCGATCGACCGCTTGCCGGACAGCGCGTAGGACACCGTGCTGATCGAGACACCGGCAACCCGCGCAACATCGTGGATGCTCGCCATGGCGCCGACCTCGCTTCCCGATAATAAATGTCTTGTCGCACAGTCTGACCCATGAACCAACGGACCAGAACCACCCCGTCCCGGATTTGTTGTGAGAATCGACTTAAACGGGTCAGGGGTCACGGATGCCGGCGGTCCGGTCACTAGGGTGGTCAAGCATGACGGTCTTCGCGAATCCGGTCCTGCCCGGAATGTACCCCGATCCCTCGGTCTGCCGGGTCGGCGACACCTTCTACCTCGCCAATTCGTCGTTCGAGTACTTCCCCGGTCTCCCACTGCACTCGAGCACCGACCTCGTCACCTGGACACCCCTCGGCCACGCGATCGACCGCACCGGGCAGGCCGGCCTGCTCGACCTCGCCGGGGTGCCGGACTCCGGCGGCCTCTACGCGCCGACCCTGCGCCATCACGACGGTCTGTTCTTCCTCGCCTGCACCGTCGTCGGCGGCGCGGCGGACGCGTCGTTCTTCCTCACCACGACCGACCCGGCCGGGCCCTGGTCCGATCCGGTGTTCCTCGAGGGCGCGCGCGGCATCGATCCGACGGTCTTCTTCCACGAGGGCAGGGTCTGGTGGGCCGGCTGCCGCCTCGTCGAACCCGGCGCATACCCCGGCCAGACCGAGATTTGGCTCCGCGAGCTCGACCCGGTCGCCGGGCGACTCTTCGGCCAGGAGCACATCCTCTGGAATGGCGCGGTTGCCGGGGCGGTGTGGGCGGAGGGCCCGCACCTCTTCGCGCACGACGGGTGGATCTACCTCCTCGCCGCCGAGGGCGGCACCGAACGGAACCACGCCGTCTCGGTCGCCCGCTCCCGGTCCGTCACGGGCCCATACGTCGGGAACCCCGGCAACCCGGTCCTCAGCCACCGCCAGCTGGGAGCCACCGCGAGCGTGCAGAACGTCGGGCACGCCGACCTCGTCGAGGCAGGGGACGGCTCCTGGTGGGCCCTCGCCCTCGGCGTGCGCAGCCGCGCGGGCGGGCACGTGCTCGGACGGGAGACCTTCCTCGCGCCCGTCGCCTGGGAGTCCGGCTGGCCCGTGGTCAACCCGGGTGCAGGCCGGCTCGGCGAGCGCGGAAACACACCGTTCACGAGCGCGGATGCGCCGACCCCGGCCGAACTGCATGACACATTCCCGGTCGGGCCGCTCGCGGCGCACTGGCTCGGCGTGCGCGGGCCGGTGCCGGGAGCGCACACCTCTGCGGCAGGGTTGCACCTCGAGCCTCCTGCGCCGCCGGCCCTGGACCCGGCCGGGTCGACATCGGCGCCACGACCCGCGACGAGGACGCCGGCCGCGTTCCTGGGGTACCGGTTGCGGCATCCCGACGTGCGGGCCGGTCTCCGCCTGGTGCTGCCGTACCCCGGGGTCACGGCCGGGCTCGCCCTGCGGCAGAGCGAGAACTTCGGCCTGCGCATCGAGCTCGCGCACGCGCCGGCCGGCTGGACTGCGACCGCGATCGCGCGCGCGGACGGGGCTGACACGGTCCTCGGCAGCGTGCCGCTCGACCCCGTCGCACCGGGCTCCCTGCTCGGCCTCACCGCGGAGCTGTCTGCGGCGGGGGTCGCTTTCACGGTCACGGTCGCCGGCGAGACGCGCGTCGTCGCCGTGACGGATGCCGCCCTCCTGACGACCGAGCGCGCCGGCGGCTTCGTGGGCACCGTCGTCGGGCCCTTCGTGAGCGGCGAGCCCGGCCACCCGGTCACGGTCACCGGCTTCGACTACGTGCCGACGGCATCCGCCACGCCCTGACCGAACCGATTCGACGGGGATTCTGCCCGGAAAGCCCTTCACACCCGCTCCCCCGCGAAATGGACCAGAAGAGTCCGTCGAATCGGTTGGGAGTCAGGCGAGAGGGGCCGTGCTGTGCCGCGTGACGAGGCTCGTCGCAAGATCCATCCGCTGCACGGTGCCGCCAGGGGAATGCCGCATGCTGACCGCGAGATTCGCCGCGGCCTCCGCCATCTCGGTGAGCGGCTGCCGGATCGTCGTGCATGCGGCGGCCCGACCCACCGGGCGAGGGGAGGTCGTCGTAGCCGACGACCGAGAGGTCGGCAGGGATGAGCAGCCCCAGCGCCCTGGCCGCCTCGTACACGCCCATGGCCTGGAGGTCGCTCCCCGCGAAAATGGCGGTCGGCCGGTCCGGCCGGTCGAGCAGCTCGACCGCGCGCACCCGGGCCCCCTCCGGGTGGAAGTCACCGTCGAGCACGAGGGAGGAGTCGTAGGCGATTCCGGCCGCTTCGAGCGCGGCACGGTACCCGCCGATCCGCGCGACCGAACACAGCATGTCGACCGGACCCCCGATCATGCCGATCCGGGTGTGCCCGAGGTCGATGAGGTGCCGGGTCGCCGCGAGGCCGCCCGACCAGTTCGCCGAGCCGATCGAGGGAACGTCCGGGGTCGGCTCCCCCGCCGGGTCGACGACCACGAAGGGGATACCGCGGGTCGCGAGCTTCTGCTTCTGCTCCCCGAGAGGTCCGAGAAGACCAGGATCACGCCGACCGGATTGCGGGCGATCACGCCGTCGATCCATTCCACGGACGGCGCGTGCCTGTCGCCGCTCTCGGTGAGGACGATGCTGAGCCCGTTCGCCCGCGCGACGCGCTCCACCCCGCGGATGATCTCGATCGCCCAGACGCTCTCGAGCTCGTGGAAGACGAGCTCGAGCAACGGCGCGGAGGCTGCGGCGTCGCCGCGACGGCTGTACCCGTTGCGGGAGAGCAGCTCTTCGACCCGGGTGCGCGTCGCAGGGGCGACGTCGCCGCGGCCGTTGAGCACCTTGGACACGGTGGAGAGCGACACGGCCGCGAGCGCGGCGATCGCCGACAGGGTCACGCGGTCCGGACTCTCCCGGCTTTCTTCGACGATCGACATGGCCTCATTCTTCCCCGAAGCCTCGGCTCCGTGCATCCGTTTGGTTTGTCGCTTGACGCAACAAACCCTGCGCCATAGACTCCAGTCATCCTAATCACTTTCGGCAACTTTGCCGAAACTTTCGAGAGGCGTTCAATGTCGAACACGAGCAGGTGGCTCAAACGAGCCGTCGCCGCATCCGCAGTAATCGCGTTGGGAGTCACGCTCTCCGCGTGCTCCGGCACATCAGGCAGCACAGCCAACAGCAACCGTCCGGAGAATGTCATCCACGTCGCCGTCTACGGAGACGCGGGTAACACCGTCGAGCAGGCCATGGTCGACAAATTCAACGCCACCTCCAAGGTCCAGGTCATCCTCGACCGGATCCCCGGCGCCAATTACCAGCAGAAGCTCCAGACGATCATCAGCACCGACGCGGCGCCCGACGTCTTCTTCAACTGGGGCGGCGGCAGCATCCAGCCGTTCGTGAAGGCCAACCTCCTCCTCCCCCTCACCGACATGATCAAGTCGGACCCGGCCCTCGAGTCGAGCTTCCTGCCCTCGGTCTTCAACGCCGCCGCGATCGACGGCGTGCCGTACGGCATCCCGATGCGCGGCACCCAGCCGGTCATCCTGTTCAACAACAAGCAGGTCCTGACGGATGCGGGAATCACCGCCCCGAAGACGTGGGACGACCTGCTCGCCGACGTCAAGGTCCTCACGGCGAAGGGCATCACCCCGATCGCCCTCGGCGGCGCCGACCAGTGGCCGACCCTGATGTGGTTCGAGTACCTCTTCGACCGTGTCGCCGGCCCCGACCTCCTCACGAAGGCCATCGGCGGCGACACCACCGTCTGGGACTCCGCCGACGGCAAGGCAGCACTCACCAAGCTCAAGTCCCTCATCGACGCGGGCGCCTTCGGCACCAACTTCGACTCCGTGAGCTTCGTCGACGGCGGCTCGCCCGCTCTGCTCCGCACCGGCAAGGCCGCCTTCGAGCTCATGGGCTCGTGGGAGTACTCCACCCAGCAGACCGCGGACAAGGCGTGGACCGAAGCCAACCTCGGCTACACCGGCTTCCCGTCGATCGCCGATGGCAAGGGTGACGGCGCCGACCTCGTCGGCAACACGAACAACTACTACTCGGTCATCAAGGCCACCCGCTACCCGGACACCGCCCGCGACTTCCTGAAGCTGATGTACTCCGACGAGTTCGTCCAGGCCCAGCTCGGCATCGGCAACCTCCCCACGACGACCACGACCGAGAAGTTCCTCGACCAGGCCGCCGACCCGGCATACGCGACCTTCCAGTTCAACCTGGTCAAGGACGCACCCGCGTTCCAGCTCTCCTGGGACCAGGCTTACCCCCAGTCGGCATCCGCCGACATGAAGACCGCGGTCTCGCAGTTCTTCACCGGCAAGCTCGACGTCGCCGGCTTCATCTCCGCGATGCAGGCACTCTAGGTAACTGACCATGAAGCGTCCAACCACCGGGCGCTCACGGCACTCGGGCGGCCCCAACGTGGGCCGCCCGGGCTTCGCCTGGGCCCTCCCCGCCACAATCTTCTTCGCCCTCTTCGCGATCGTCCCCCTCATCGGCGTCGCGGTGATGTCCTTCACGAGCTGGAGCGGCCTCGGCTCTCCCGAGTTCAACGGGCTCGACAACTGGAACAAGCTCCTCGGCGACAAGGTCATGATGCAGAGCCTCTGGCTGAGCGCCCTACTCACCCTGCTCGGCGTCGTCATCCAGACCCCGCTCAGCATCCTGCTCGGCGTCTGGGCCGCGGGACAGCAGAAGAACCGCGCCGTCCTCTCCGCGATCTACTTCATCCCGCTGCTGCTCTCCTCCGCGGCCGTCTCGGTGCTCTGGCGGGCCCTGCTCGACCCGAACTTCGGCATCCCCGGCCAGCTGGCCGGGATCTTCGGCGGCGACGGCAACCTGCTCGGCAGCCAGGCCGGCGCGATCGCCGTGCTGACCTTCGTCGGCGCGTGGCAGTTCACCCCGCTGCACACCCTGCTCTACCAGGGCGCTGCCCGGTCGGTCCCGCCCGTGCTCTACCAGGCCGCCGAGATCGACGGCGCAGGCACGATGCGCAAGTTCTTCAGCATCACCCTGCCGCAGCTGCGCAACACCATCGTGACCTCCGGCATCCTGATGGTCGTCGGCGGCCTCACCACCTTCGACACCGTGCTCATCCTGACCAAGGGCGGGCCGGGCACCGACACCACCATCACGCCGTACTACATGTACCGGAAGGCGTTCCAGTCCTTCGACTTCGGCGTCGGCAGCGCGATCGCGCTCGTCCTCGTGGTCATCGCGACGGCCATCTCGCTCATCATGGTCAGGGCGACCGGCTACGACAAGATGAACAGCGCCCAGGAAGGCATCTGATGAAGCCCAGACCGAATTACTTCGCCGGGGCCGGCAGCATCATCTGGCTCCTGATCGTCCTCGTCCCGATCTACGTCATGGTCACGGCGACGATCCAGACGCAGCAGGGCTACGCATCCGCCGGCCCGTTGTCTCTGCCAAGCTCGTTCACCCTCGACAACTTCGGCGCCCTCGTCACGGGCGGGTTCCTCACCTACGTGTGGAACACCGTCATCGTCACGGTGAGCGTCGTCGCGATCGTCGTGCTCGTCGTCCCACCGCTCTCCTACGCGGTCGTCCGCAGCCGCAGCCGGGGAATCTCGCTGATCTTCCGCACCTTCCTGCTCGGACTCGCGATCCCGGCTCAGGCCGTCATCGTGCCGATCTTCTACCTGATCTCGGTCGCCGGGCTCTACGACAGCCTGATCGGCATCATCCTGCCGACGGCGGCGTTCTGCCTGCCGATCTGCACCCTGATCCTGACCGGCAGCATGCGCGACATCACCCCGGAGCTCTACGAGGCCATGGCCATGGACGGTGCGACGCCGATGCGCAGCTTCTTCCAGCTCGTGCTTCCCCTCTCCAAGAGCGGCATCTCGACGATCATCGTCTTCTCCGCGCTGCAGGCCTGGAACGGCTTCCTGTTCCCCCTGATCCTGACCCAGTCGGCCTCGACCAAGGTGATCACCCTCGGACTGTTCGACTTCCAGTCGCAGTACGGTGTCAACATTCCGGGGCTGATGGCGGCCGTGCTGCTCTCGATGCTCCCGGTTCTCTTCGTGTACCTATTCGCCCGGCGCGCCCTTGTTCAGGGCCTCATGGGCGTCGGAGGCAAGTAATCATGACCGACACACTCTCCCCAGCCCCTTCCCCGGTGGATGCAGCGCCGCACGCCTGGCAGGACACCGCACGCTCCCCCGCCGAGCGCGTCGACACCCTCCTCGCCGCGATGACCCTGCGCGAGAAGGTCGCCCAGCTCTACGGAGTCTGGGTCGGCGCCTCCAACGACGGCGGCGGCGTCGCCCCGTACCAGCACGACATGGAGGACGTCCTCGACCTCGACGCCCTCCTGCCGCACGGCCTCGGCCAGCTGACCCGGCCGTTCGGCTCCGGGCCCGTCGACGCCGCCGTCGGCGTCGTCTCCCTCGCGCGCAGCCAGCGTCGCATCGTCGCGGCCGGCCGCTTCGGCATCCCCGCCCTCGCCCACGAGGAGTGCCTCGCCGGCTTCACCGCGTGGGGCGCGACCGCATACCCGGTGCCGCTGGCCTGGGGCGCGACCTTCGACCCCGGCCTCGTGCAGGAGATGTCGGGCCGGATCGGCGCGAGCATGCGCTCCGTCGGAGTGCACCAGGGCCTCGCTCCCGTTCTCGACGTCGTACGCGACGCCCGCTGGGGCCGCGTCGAGGAGACCATCGGAGAGGACCCGATCCTCGTCGGCACCATCGCGACCGCCTATGTGCGCGGTCTCGAGTCCGCCGGCATCGTCGCGACCCTCAAACACTTCATCGGTTACTCCGCATCGAAGGCCGGCCGCAACCTCGCCCCCGTCTCGATCGGCAGCCGCGAATTCAACGACGTGCTCGTCCCGCCGTTCGAAATGGCGGTGCGCGAGAGCGGGGTCCGCTCCGTGATGCACGCGTACACCGACATCGACGGCGTGCCGACCGCCGCAGACCCGACCCTGCTCACCGGGCTCCTCCGCGACACCTGGGGCTTCACCGGAACGGTCGTCGCCGACTACTTCGGCATCGCCTTCCTGAAGACCCTGCACGCGATCGCCGAGACCTGGGGGATGCCGCGGTGCAGGCCCTCCGCGCCGGCGTCGACGTTGAGCTGCCGACCGTCAAGACCTTCGCGGAACCGCTCCTCGCCGAGATCGAGGCCGGCCGGCTCCCGACCGACTACATCGACCGCGCAGCCCGGCGTGTGCTGCTGCAGAAGCTCGACCTCGGCCTGCTCGACGCCGACTGGTCGCCGCTCCCGGCCGGCTGGACCGAGACCGACCTCGCCGACGTCGAGGCCGTGCGCGGGCGGGTCGATCTTGATCCCGCCGCGAGCCGGAGCGTCGCGCGCCGGATCGCCGAACAATCGGTTGTGCTGCTGACGAACGACGGCCTGCTGCCGCTCGCGCCGGCATCCACCGGCTCACCGCTGCGGATCGCGGTCGTCGGCCCCAATGCCGACGACGCGCTCAACCTGCTCGGCTGCTATTCGTTCCCCGGCCACGTCGGCACCCTGCACCCCGAGGTGCCGATCGGAATCGAAATCCGCACCGTGCTCGAAGCAGTTCGCACTGAGTACCCCCTGGCGACCGTGACATACTCGCCCGGCGTCACCGTCGATGGGACCGACGAGACCGGCATCGCGCCAGCCGCACGTGCCGCAGCCGACGCCGACCTCGTGATCATCGTGCTCGGCGACCGGCCCGGACTGTTCGGGCGGGGGACCAGCGGGGAGGGCTGCGACGCCGAGTCGCTCGAACTGCCCGGTCGGCAGTGGCGGCTGCTCGACGCGGTCCTCACGAGCGGAACCCCCGTCGTGACCTTGCTCGTCGCCGGACGCCCTCACTTCCTGCACGATGCACCCGAACGGTCAGCGGCCGTGTTGCAGTCGTTCTTCCCCGGCGAGGAGGGCGCCGGGGCACTCGCGGGCGTGATCAGCGGCCGGGTCAACCCGTCCGGCCGGCTGCCCGTGAGCGTACCGAACCACGCGGGCGGCCAGCCCGGCGGGTACCTCGCCGCGCCGCTCGGGAGCCTGAACGAGGTCTCCAACCTCGACCCGACCGCACGCTTCGCCTTCGGCCACGGTCTCGGCTACAGCCGATTCGAGTGGACCGATGCCGCGATCGGCGCGGCCTCGATGACCACGGATGCCGCAACGACGGTCACCCTCACGGTCACGAACGCGGGTGCCCTCGCAGGGGCCGACGTGGTGCAGCTCTACCTGCACGACCCGGTCGCCTCGGTCGTGCGCCCGGTGAACCGGCTGATCGGGTACGCGCGGGTCGAGCTGGATGCCGGTGCGAGCGCACGCGTCGAGTTCACGGTGCACGCCGACCTGTCCGCGTTCACGGGCAGGGACGGCGACCGCATCGTCGAACCAGGTGCTCTCGAGCTGCGGCTCGGGCACTCGAGCGCGCTCGTCGCCGCACCCCTCAACCTGCGGCTCACCGGGCCCGTGCGCACCGTCGACCACACCCGCGCCCTCGTGGCCGCGGCGACCGTCGCCCCGCGCTGAAGCCCCGCCCGACCGGCCCGTTCCGGTCGCACCGATTGCCGGAAGACGGTAGCGCGGCATCCGCTTTTCCCCTAATATGTTTATAGATACAACAAATCATCAACGTCGCTGACAGACAAGGAACCTCATGGCCATCACGCCCACCCCCGCAGACAAATTCTCCTTTGGCCTCTGGACCATCGGCTACAACGGCGCTGACCCCTTCGGTGGGCCGACTCGTCCGCCGCTCGACGTCGTCGACGCCGTGGAGAACCTGGCGAAAATCGGGGCGTACGGCCTGACCTTCCACGACAACGACCTGTTCCCGTTCGGCTGCACGGAAGAGAAGCGCCAGTCGCAGATCGACCGCGTCAAGCAGGCGTGTGCAGACACCGGCCTGATCATTCCGATGATCACGACGAACCTGTTCAGCGAGCCCGTCTTCAAGGACGGCGGCTTTACCTCGAACGACCGCAGCGTCCGCCGCTTCGCCCTCCGCAAGGTGCTGCGCAACCTCGACCTCGCGGCCGAACTCGGCGCGAAGACCTTCGTGATGTGGGGCGGGCGCGAAGGCGCGGAGTACGACTCGGCCAAGGACATCCGCTCGGCCCTCTCCCGCTACCGCGAAGCCGTCAACCTGCTCGGCGACTACGTCACCGACAAGGGCTACGACATCCGCTTCGCGATCGAGCCCAAGCCGAACGAACCCCGCGGCGACATCCTGCTGCCGACGATCGGTCACGCGATGGCGTTCATCACGACCCTCGAGCGCCCCGAATTGGTCGGCGTGAATCCCGAGGTCGGCCACGAGCAGATGGCCGGGCTCAACTTCGCCGCCGGCATCGCCCAGGCGCTGTACCAGGGCAAGCTCTTCCACATCGACCTCAACGGCCAGCGCGGCATCAAGTACGACCAGGACCTCGTCTTCGGCCACGGCGACCTGCACAACGCCTTCGCTCTCGTCGACCTGCTCGAAAACGGCGGCCCGAACGGCGGCCAGACCTACGAGGGCCCTCGCCACTTCGACTACAAGCCGAGCCGCACCGAGGACATCACGGGCGTCTGGGACTCCGCCAGGGCCAACATCCAGACGTACCTGCTGCTCAAGGAACGCGCCGCGTCCTTCCGCGCCGACCCCGAGGTGCAGCAGATGCTCGCCGCGGCCAAGGTGCCCGACCTCGCGCTGCCGACCCTCGGCGAAGGCGAGACCTACGACGACCTGCTCGCCGACCGCGCCTCCTACGAAGACTTCGACACCGACGCGTACTTCGGCGGCAAGGGCTTCGGCTTCGTTCGCCTGCAGCAGCTGGCCCTCGAGCACCTGCTCGGCGCCCGCAACTAGCACAGCACCACCTGCGCGCCCCGGCCGGCGTGTCACGCTCATCTGGGGGCGCGACAAACCGGCCGGGGCGCGTTCGCGCCCGCCGCGCCCGCACGTCCTCACTCGCACCCCACCCCTCTCGAAGCGGAGAATGTAGTCATGTCACTGGTTGCCGGAGTCGATTCCTCGACCCAAAGTTGCAAGGTCGTCGTTCGTGACACGGAAACCGGTGCGCTCGTTCGCAGCGGTCGCGCCGTGCATCCGGAGGGGACCGAGGTCGACCCGCAGAAGTGGTGGGAGGCCCTGCAGGCCGCCGTCGCCGACGCCGGCGGACTGGGCGATGTCGCAGCGATCTCGATCGCGGCCCAGCAGCACGGCATGGTCGTCCTCGACATCGACGGCCGCGTCATCCGCCCGGCCCTGCTCTGGAACGACACCCGCAGCGCCCCCGCAGCCGCAGAGCTGATCGACGAGGTCGGCGCCGCCGAATACGCCCAGCGCACCGGCCTTGTGCCGGTCGCGTCGTTCACAGCGACGAAGCTGCGCTGGCTGCGCGACGCCGAACCGGGCAACGCAGCGCGCGTCGCCGCGGTCGCGCTCCCCCATGACTGGCTCACCTGGCGGCTGCGCGGCTTCGGCCCGGCCGACGAGAGCCCTCTCGGCCCCGACCTGACGGCGCTGACCACGGACCGCTCCGATGTGAGCGGCACCGGCTACTGGTCGCCGATCACGGGCGAGTACGACCTCGACCTCTTCGAGCGCGCCCTCGGGCACGCGGCCGTGCTGCCGCGCGTGCTCGGCCCGGGTGAGATCGCCGGAGAGACGGTCGCACTCAGCCTCGCCTCCCCTGACGAATTCGACGGAGATCGTGCCGATTCGACACCTGAGACGACCACTACATCGTTCACCGACCTGGAATCCCCGTCGAATTGGGTACCCGCCGGCATCGTCGTCGGCGTCGGCGCCGGCGACAACGCGGGCGCCGCCCTCGGCCTCGGAGCGGGCGACGGCGACGTCATCGTGTCGATCGGCACGAGCGGCACCGTCTTCGCGGTGACCGCGACCCCGGCAACGGATGCCACGGGCACGGTCGCGGGGTTCGCCGACGCGAGCGGGCTCTTCCTTCCGCTCGTCGCGACGCTCAACGCCGCGCGCGTGCTCGACGCGGTGCGCGGACTCCTCGGCGTGGACCACGACGAGCTCGGCCGACTCGCCCTCGAGGCGGAGGCCGGCGCGAACGGCCTCGTGCTCCAGCCCTATTTCGAAGGCGAGCGCACCCCGAACCTGCCCAACGCGACCGCGACCCTCTTCGGGCTCACCCTCGCCTCGACCACCCGGCCGAACCTCGCCCGCGCGGCGATCGAAGGCCTGCTCTGCGGGCTCGCTGACGGCCTCGAGGCCGTGCGCGGCCAGGGTGTCGTCGTCTCCCGGGTGCTCCTGATCGGCGGCGCGGCGCAGAACCCGGCCGTCCGCGGCATCGCGGCGCAGCTCTTCGACAACCCCGTCGTCGTTCCGGCCCCTGGCGAGTATGTCGCCGACGGCGCAGCCGTGCAGGCGGCGTGGGCGCTGACGGGAGCGCGACCGGAGTGGCGCATCTCGCTCGCGGCGGAGCCGGCGATCGACTTCCGCCCCGTCATCCGCTCGCAGTACGCCGCCCACCGCGTCTGACCCACCTGCTCCGACCCACCCCGCCTGCCGGGTCAGAGCGCGCTGATCCGCCAGCTCGCCTCGTGGGTGTCTCCTGGCGCCAGACGCACGAGGTCGATGCCGGAGTTGAACGCGTCAGGAGGGCACGTCATCGGCTCCACCGCGAGGCCGAGCCGGGTGACCCCTGGCAGCGGCAGGTCCGCGGTGTGCACCTGCAGCCACGGGCATTCCGGCCCGAAGCTCATGGCCACACCGCGTCCGTCGGCCTCCCGCAGTTCGAGGGTCGCGCGCCCGCCGGAGTCCTGGATGATGCCCGTGAACGCATGGTCGATCTCCGTCGCACCCAGCACCCGGGGCTCCCGGAAGTCGAAGGCACCGTCGCCGGCCGCGACGTCGACGACTCCGACCGGCAGCAGCCGGTCCGGTGTGACCTCGAGGAACCGGTCGGCCGGAAGCATGAGCGTCCAGCTGTCCAGCGGGGAATCCCCCGCGCGCAGGTACGGATGCGGGCACACGCCATACGGCGCCGTGCCCGCTCCGGAGTTGCACACCTCGATCGTGGTCGTCAGTCCATCCGCGGCGAGCGCGTACCGGGCCGTGAAGTCGAGCTGGAAGGGATAGCCGGGACCGGCGGGCAGCCTGAGTCCGAGCACGACCTCGCCGGGAGCCTGCGCGAGCAGCCGCCAGGCCCGGTCGAACACGAGCCCGTGCAGCGCGCAGTCCCGCGACGGCTCGTTGACCGGCACGTGCACGGCCACTCCGTCTACCGGGTAGCGACCGTCCGCGATCCGGTTGGGCCAGGGTGCCGCGAGAGCGCCCCGGAAGCCGACCATGGCCTCGTCCCGGTCAAAGCTCACGACCAGGTCGCGCCCCTCGTACTGCAGCAGGCGGAGGCACGCGCCGATCTCGGTCACGACCGCGCGGTAGCCGTGTCCCGCGATCTCGTACTGCTCGCCGCTCGGCGCGGGGTTGGGTCCCGCCGTCGTGGTCTCGCTCGTCATGATTCCTGTCCTCGCTCTTCGGATGCCCCGGGCACGGTCACCGGTTCGCGCGATTCCGAGGACTCACGCTCGATCACCCGGAAGTCGGCCAGGAACTCTCTCGGCGCCTCCGGGGCGGTGGCATTGATCCGTTCGAGCAGCACCCGCACGGCGGTCTCGGCGATCTCTGCCCTCCCGGGATCGACCGTCGAGAGCGTCGGAAGGCTGTACCGGGTCTCGTCGAGATCATCGAAGCCCATCAGCGCCACGTCCTCCGGAATGCGCAGCCCAGCCTGCTGGAGCACGCGCATGGCGCCGAGGGCCAGGGTGTCGTTGAGTCCGAACACGGCGTCGAACTCCACGCCGGAGGCGAGCAGCTCCCGCGTCGCTGTGGCGCCGTTCGAGCGGTGCCACAGGGTCGTGAACCCGATCAGGGCGGGGTCGAAGGGAATTCCGGCGGCCTCGAGGGCCTCCCGGTACCCGCGCAGGCGCAGGCCGGCCGAGCCGATCACTTCGCCCTCGTGCGCACCGACCACAGCGATCCGGCGCCGTCCCCGCCGGATCAGGTGTTCGGTCGCCGCCCTCGCGGCATCGACGTTGCGCATCGTGACGTGGTCGGTCGGCCCGTTGAAGATCCGCTCCCCGAGCAGCACGAGCGGGTAGCCGACCCGCAGGAAGTCCGCGTCGTCGTTGCCCATGCCGAGAGGGCTGAAGATCAGGCCGTCGGTGAGCTGGCGCCGGGGGCTCGAGAGCAGGCCGATCTCCCGGTCCCGGTCTCCCCGGTCTGTTCGATCAGGACGGTGACGCCATGGCGCTCCGCCGAGCGGATCACGGCATCCGCGAGCTCGGCGAAGTAGCTCAGGGACAACTCGGGGAGGGCGAGGCCGATCATGCCCGTCCGTCCGGAACGCAGGCTGCGTGCCGAGAGATTGGGGTGGTAGTCGAGCTCGGCGATGGCCTCGAGCACCCGCTGTTTGGTGGCGGGGCGGATGTGGGGGTGATCGTTGATCACGTTGGAGACGGTCTTGATCGAGACTCCGGCGATTTGTGCCACATCGTGCAGTGTTGCCGCCATGGAGCCCCTTCCGATTCGGGCGACGTTCGCAGCAGCGTTCGTCTCCTCGCATAGTACAACGTTGTATGGCAGGCGGTGGGTGGGATCCGGCCTGATCACGGCAGCCTGTGACGATCTGGGTCAGACCGCTTGACAAATCGATGTCCGCCTCGACAGAATCTAGTTACATCGTTTACTTACAACGATGTAAACGATGCGATCGGCTCAGCGGATCCCGTCGCCAATACCGAGACAAGGGTGTCTGCACACCGGGAATGGACCAACACAAGTGAAAAAGATTCTGGCAACGGGGGCGTCACCATCATGCTCGCCGCAACGCTCAGCGGCTGCTCAACCGGGGCGGCCGAAGCAAGCTGCCAAAACAAGATCGTCAACTCTGCCGCAACCGTGGTCAACGTCTGGGCGTGGTATCCCGAATTCGAATCGGTCGTCGACCTGTTCAACAACACGCATGACAAGGTGCAGGTCTGCTGGACCAACGTCGGTGCGGGCAATGACGAGTACACCAAGTTCTCGACGGCCATCGAGGCCGGCTCGGGTGCTCCCGATGTCATCATGCTCGAGACCGAGGTCGTGCAGAGCTACATCCCGCGGGACGCCCTCGCCGACCTGACGAGTTACACGGCCGACATCAAGCAGAACTACTCCGAGGGCGCCTGGGCCGACGAGTCCAGCGGGGCAGGCGTCTACGCCATCCCCGTCGACGGCGGACCGGTCGGCATGCTCTATCGCAAGGACATCTTCGACAAGTACGGCATCGCGGTTCCGACGACCTGGGAAGAATACGCGGCCGCCGCGCAGGCCCTCAAGGATGCCGGATCGACCTCGATGATCACCGACTTCGCCGGCAACGGCCGGGCATACCAGCAGGCGCTCTTCGCGCAGGCCGGCTCGATTCCCTATACCGTCGACGGAACGAACGTCACGGTCGACCTGAACGACGCCGCGAGCCTCAAGGTCCTCACCTACTGGCAGGACCTGGTCTCCAAGGGCCTTGTCGGCACAGAGGACGCGTCGACGACCGACTACAACACGCACCTCGTCGACGGCACCTACGCTTCGACGATCGCGGCGGCCTGGCTGCCCGGCTACCTCGCCGGGTTCACCGGCGCCGAGAGCGGTGCCGTCTGGCAGGCTGCCCCGATCCCGCAGTGGGCAGGCGAAACGCCGAAGCAGGTCAACATCGGCGGATCGGCCTTCTCGGTGACGAGCCAGGCCAAGGACAAGGATGCCGCCGCGACCGTCGCGAAGGACATCTTCGGAACCGAAGAGGCCTGGAAGCTCGGCATTGAAAAGGCCGCACTCTTCCCGCTCTGGAAGCCGATCCTGACCTCCTCGTACTTCACCGATCGCGCCTACGACTTCTTCGGCGGCCAGCAGATCAACAAGGACGTCTTCCTCGCCGCCGCGAACGACTACAGCGGCTTCCAGGTCAGCCCGTTCCAGAACCTCGCGTACGACAAGCTCACCGAGGCCGTCAACTCGGTCTCGAGCGGTGCCGCCACGCCGGCGGATGCCCTCGCGACGTACCAGAAGGCCGTCACGGAGTACGCGACCTCACAGGGGTACACGGTCAAATAACCCGGACCCACGGTGGTCGGCCGGGCTCACGCACCGGCCGACCACCCGGCCCCTGGAAAGGAACAATGTTGTCCTCAACCATCGAGAGACGCTCCGTCACCCCGGACCGTGCTTTCCTGAAAAAACCCGGCCGGCTCGGATCGGGCGTCAGCGCCCGGCGTGCACGCTGGGGGTGGCTCTTCGTGGCCCCCTTCGCCGTCTTCCTGGTGCTCTTCCTCCTCACGCCCCTCGTCTACGCCTTCATCCTCAGCCTGCAGAACAAGACCGTGGCAACGGGCACCCACTGGGTCGGCCTCGACAACTACGCCAAGGCCTTCACCGATCCTCTCTTCCTCGAGGGCGTCTGGCTCGTCGTGCGGTTTTCGATCATCCTGATCCCGATCCAGATGCTCGTCTCGCTCGGCGCTGCCCTGCTGCTCGACTCGATCACGAGCCGGTTCTCCAAGTTCTCCCGGCTGATGATCTTCGTTCCCTACGCGGTTCCCGCCGTGATCGGCGCCCTGATGTGGGGCTTCCTCTACAGCCCGAGCTTCGGCCCCGCCGCAGAGGTCGCCGGCTGGTTCGGCCTCAACGCGCCGCAGTTGCTGTCGCCGGACAACATCTTCGGCAGCCTCGTGAACGTCGTGACCTGGCAGTGGGCCGGCTACTACATGATCATCATCTACGCGGCGCTCCAGGGCATCGACACCTCGATCTATGAGGCGGCCAAGATCGATGGCGCCAACGCCTGGCAGACCGCGCTCCGGATCAAGATCCCGATGATCTCGTCCTCGCTCGTCCTGATCCTGGTCTTCGCCCTGATCGGAACCCTGCAGTTCTTCACGGAGCCCCAGATCCTGCGGAGCATGGCCTCGGGATCGATCACCGCCTCGTACACGCCGAACATCTACGCATACACGCTCGCGTTCTCCTATTCGCAATTCAACTACGCCTCGGCGATCTCGTTCGCCCTCGGGCTCGTCGTCTTCGTGGGCTCCTATATCTTCCTGCACTTCACCCGTAAAAAGAGCGGACTGAACTCATGACCGTGCTCGTTTCGACCACCTCACCGCGACCGGAGAAGCAGCGGTCCCATGCCTCCCGCGAGGCCAGCCGGGCCGGCGGGCGTCGCGTCCTGCCGCACCTCGTCCTCGTCGGCCTCATCCTCTATTTCGCGCTTCCGTTCTGGTGGCTCATCGTCGCGAGCACCAAGGACCAGGCGACGCTCTTCAGCGGCGACACGAGCCCGCTCTGGTTCGGGAAGTTCAACCTGATCGACAACATCCAGCTGTTGTTCACGTACTCGAACGGGCTGTACTGGCACTGGCTCGGCAATTCGTTCCTCTATGCCCTCACCGGCGGCATCGGCGCGACCGTCATCTCGGTGCTCGCCGGCTACGGCTTCGCGCAGTACCGCTTCGCCGGGCGCACCCCGTTCTTCGCCCTGGTGCTCGGTTCGGTCATGGTCCCCGCGACGGCCCTCGTCATCCCGATGTTCGTGATGTTCAGCGCGACCCACCTGACGAACACGATGTGGGCGGTGATCCTGCCGTCCATGCTCAATCCCTTCGGCGTCTACCTGATGCGGGTCTACACCCAGGATGCGATCCCGGACGAGATGATCGACGCCGCAAGGATGGACGGGGCCGGCGAGTTGCGGATCTTCTTCCGCGTCGCGCTCCCCTGCTCCGCCCGGCCCTCGTCACCGTGCTGCTGCTCGAAGCGTCGTCGGCACCTGGAACAACTATTTCCTGCCGCTCGTGATGTTCTCCAACCCGAACCTGTTCCCCGTCACCGTCGGGCTCGGCGCCCTGCAGACCCAGGCCGGCGTCAACACTGGCGGGCAGTCGCTCTGGACCATCGTCATCGTCGGAGCACTGGTCTCCGTTATCCCGCTCATCATCGCCTTCCTCACGATGCAGAAGTACTGGCAGGGCGGGCTCTCCCTCGGCAGCGTCAAGTAAGCATCCGCACCTCTTCCACCCATCTCGATTCCAAAGGACTTTCCTCGCGTGACACAGGCAACAATCGTCATCGACCGCTCAGCCGTCGTGGCACCCATCAACCGCCGGATCTTCGGTTCCTTCGTCGAACATCTCGGCCGGTGCGTGTATGACGGCATCTATGAACCCGGCCACCCGACCGCCAACGCCGACGGGTTCCGGCTCGACGTCGTCGACCTCGTCAAGGAGCTCGGCTCGACGACCATCCGCTACCCCGGCGGCAACTTCGTCTCCGGGTACAAGTGGGAGGACGGCGTCGGACCGCGCGCGGACCGACCGGTGCGCCGAGACCTCGCCTGGCACTCGCTCGAGAGCAACCAGGTCGGCCTCGAGGAGTTCGCCCGCTGGTGCGCCCTGACGGACTCCGAGCTGATGATGGCCGTCAACCTCGGCACCCGCGGCATCGACGCCGCCCTCGACCTTCTCGAATACGCCAACCAGCCCGACGGGACGGCGCTCAGCGAGCAGCGAATCCGGAACGGCGCGGTCGAGCCGTACGACATCCGGATGTGGTGCCTCGGCAACGAGATGGACGGACCCTGGCAGATCGGCCATATGTCTGCCGACGACTACGGGAAGATCGCGGCTCGCACCGCATCCGCCATGAAGACCGCGGACAAGAGCCTCGAGCTCGTCGTCTGCGGCTCCTCCGGTTCTGCGATGCCGACCTTCGGGGAGTGGGAGCGGGTCGTGCTCGAGCACAGCTACGAATACGTCGACTACGTCTCCTGCCACGCCTATTACCAGGAGCGCAAGGGAGACCTCGCTTCGTACCTCGCGTCCTCCCTCGAGATGACCTATTTCATCGAGACGGTGAAGGCCACGGCGGACCACGTCAAGTACAAGCTCCGCAGCGAGAAGACCATCCAGCTCTCCTTCGACGAGTGGAACATCTGGTACCTCGACGAGCACCAGGCCTCGGAGGAGGTCAACGAGGAGTGGCGCCACGCGCCGCGGCAGCTCGAGGACGTCTACTCCGTCGCCGACGCCGTCGTGCTCGGCAACCTGCTGATCACGCTCCTGCAGAACCACGACAGGGTCGGATCCGCTTCTCTCGCGCAGCTCGTCAACGTCATCGCGCCGATCATGACCGAGCCGGGCGGGGCGAGCTGGCGCCAGACCACGTTCTTCCCGTTCTCGGTGACCTCGAGACTCGCCCGCGGCGTCGTGCTGAAGCCCCGGATCGATGCCGGGACCTATGACACGGCCCTCTACGGTGCAGCGCCCCTCGTCGACGCCGTCGCGACCTTCGATGCCGAGACGGGCGCATCCGCCGTCTTCCTCGTGAACCGCAGCCAGACGGAGTCGATCCAGGTGTCGATCGACGTCTCCGGCCTCGACGCGACGTTCCTCACCGAAGCGGTCACCCTGCACGATGCGGATGTCTACGCCAGGAACACACTCGCCGACCAGAATCGGGTCGGCCTGAAGCCCCTCGACGGCGTGCTGCTCACCGAAGGGGTACTCACCGTCATCCTGCCGCCGGTCTCCTGGTCGGCACTCGCGCTGAACTAGGTTCCGAACGCCCGGCAGCCACTGCCGGCAGGCAGAATTCCCCCGGTCGCCCCGCCGGGGGAATTCCCGGTTCCGCAGGAGAGTCTCAGGCCCGCACACGCCTTCCCCGCGCCCGGCGTGCCACAATGACAAGCACCTGCCGAACCGCGACCCGAACCGCGACCCGGCCCGCCAGTCCCCAGGAAGGGGATGGACCGATGAGTCCGTCATCCAGGCTACCCACCCTGCTCGACGTGGCCACCGCGGCTGGCGTGTCCCTCGCCACCGCGTCGCGTGCCCTGAACGGCAGCACCCGCACCGTCAACGGGGACTACCGCGACCGGGTCTTCACGGCCGCCGCCCAGCTCGGCTACACTCCCAACCTCTCGGCGCAGGCCGTTGCCACGGGAAGCACCCGGACGGTCGCCCTTGTCGTCACCGACATCGCGGACCCGCGCGACGCATTCCTGGCATCCGGCGTGATCGACGCGGCAGCGGATGCCGGACTCACCGTCACGGTGACCGTCACGGCAGGCGATCCCGACCGTGAACTCGCACTCGTCCGATCCCTGCGCGGGCAGCGCCCCGGATCCTGATCCTCGCCGGACCGCCGTCCCCCGATGACACGGACGGCACTCCGCTCACGGACGAGCTGCGCTCCTTCGAGGCCGGCGGTGGCCGGGTGATCGTACTCGGCGAGCGTTCCCTCGGCTTCGCGACCGTGCCACGCGGCGAGATCGACTCCGAGGCGGGGCCGGAGTCCCTCGCCGCCGTCGGCCGCGCGGCCGTCGCACGAGCGCTCGTCCCTCCGGTCCCCGGGCCCGGGACGCCAGCCGCGACCGTCGCGAGCTGACTCCGGCCGGTCCCCGGCCAGTACAGTAGGGCCGTGAACGACTACACGGCACCCGACTTCGCACGCACGCCCATCGACGAGGAATCGGCGGCCGTGCTCGCGATCGGCGGCCTCGAACTGCGCCTGATCGACGCCGCAGACACCGAGGCCCGGCGACACTGGCACCGCGCGACAGCGCGCGGCTTCCACGAGGGCGCGCCCGACGACAACGAACTTGTCCGCCGCCTGGCGAACACCGCAGGGGATCGCGTGACGGCCGTCCTCGACGCGACCGCTGCCGATCCGCTCACCCCGGTCGCGACGGTGCGGTCCTGGCCGATGGGCCTGAGCGTCCCCGGCGGCGGCACGCTGCCCGCCTGGGCGATCAGCTCGGTCACCGTCTCGCCGACGCACCGCCGCAGAGGCCTCGCCCGCGCCCTGCTCACCGCCGAGCTCCGCACCGCGCACGGGCTCGGCCTGCCACTCGCCATGCTCACCGTGTCGGAGGCCACTATCTACGCGCGATACGGGTTCGGGCCGGCCGCGCACCAGGCAAGCATCACCATCACCACCGGCGACGCACGGCCGGCCCCGGCAGCCCCGACGGACACGGGGCGGCTGCACTTCGTCTCCCCGAATCGCTGCGCCACGACGCCCCGGCGATCTTCGACGCCGCCAGAAGGCGCGGCGCCGGTGACGTCGACCGTCGCGACAGCCTCTGGGACCAGATCCTCGGACTCACGACCCCCGCGTTGGCCGAGCCGTCCGAGGCGGCAGCCCCGACCCCGACGACCGCCGCCACCCCGACGCGGCAGACGGTGCGCTTCGACGACCCGACCGGCCGACCGAAGGGATTCGCGGTCTACAGCGTCACGCTCGAGGGCGACGCCTACCCTGGTCGGCTCGACGTCGTCGACCTGGTCGCGGCGACCGACGCGGCATACACAGCACTCTGGCGCTTCCTGCTCGACCTCGACCTCATCGGAGAGGTCTCCGCCCCGCTCCGGAGTACCGCGGAGCCCCTCGTCTGGCAGCTCGAGAACCCCCGGGCCGTGCGCGCCTCCGCCGAACGCGACCACCTCTGGCTGCGCCTCCTCGACGTGCCTGCCGCACTCGAGCACCGCCGATACGCCGCACCCGGCGTCTTCCTCCTCGATGTCTCCGACGACCTCGGCATCGCGGGGGGCGAGTTCCTGCTCACTGTCTCTCCAGACGGTGCCGGCTCGGCGCATCCGCTCGCCGCGGGCGAGGCCACCCCGGCGGGAGCGGCCCACCTCAGCCTCTCGGTCGCCGCCCTCTCCGCCCTCTACCTGGGCGGCCCGAGCGCCGTCGTGCTGAGCCGCGCCGGCAGGGTCACCGAGCACACGGAGGATGCCGCGACGCAGGTCGACGCCGCATTCCGCTCAGGGCAGCCGCCGCACCTCAGCACCTGGTTCTAACCCTCCTCACAGCTGGCTCCCAGCCCGATGGCACGGGGCGTGGAGGTGGACGGCCTAACCTAGATTCGATAAGTCACTCGCGACGAAACGGTGTACAGGGTCTATGAACAGCAACCTCCCCGGCAAAGGCACGCCCCCGAAGAAGGACCGCCGCGATGCGGCACGGGAGAGCGCCCGCTTGATGCGTGAAGCCCAGCAGAAGAAGGACAAGCGAAACAAGCTGTTCCTGCGAGGCGGCATCGGTGCCGGACTGGTTGCGATCGCCGTCGTCGTTGCCCTCGTCATCGTGAACAGCAACGGCCCCGCGGCCGCCGGCCCGCTGAACATGGCCAGCGATGGGGTCCTGCTCACCGGCGACGGAACGACCATCACCGCCGTCCCGACGGCCGCCCTCGCCGCGGACGCCACGCCGGTCGCGACCGACCAGACCACGCTCACGAGCACTGCGAACATCGTCGTCTACGCCGATTACCTGTGCCCCTATTGCGGCCAGTTCGAGACCACCAACGGCACCGCGATCAACTCCTGGGTCACCGCGGGCAACGCGACGCTCGAGTACCACCCGATCTCCATCCTCGACGCCAACTCGGCCGGGACGAAGTACTCGACCCGGGCAGCGAACGCCGCCGTGTGCGTGGCCAACTACCAGCCCGCCGCATTCCCGGCCGTCAACGCCGCCCTGTTCGCCCAGCAACCCGCTGAGAGCACCGCCGGCCTGACGGATCAGGAACTTGTGAGCCTGGTCACGACCGCGGGAGCCACGGACGCCGGCATCACGAAGTGCATCACTGACGGTGCCTTCAAGTCCTGGGTCGGCAATGCGACCAAGCGCGCCCTCGCCGGCCCGCTGCCCAACTCGACGACCCTCACCAAGGTCGCCGGAACCCCGACCGTGCTCGTCAACGGCGTCGCCTACACCGGCTCCCTGACCGACGCGACGGTGTTCTCCACCTTCGTCCAGGACCAGGTCACCGCAGCCGCCAAGAAGTAGGCGGCCGCTGGTGCAGCCACCGGGCCGAAAACTGCTGGGCACGACCGACCTCGAGGTGTTCGGCGAGCCCGTCGACGACGAGACGCGGTGCGTTCACTACAACACGGCGGCGGATGTCGTCGCGATCCGGTTCTACTGCTGCCGCCGGTTCTACCCCTGCCACCTCTGCCACGCCGCCGCGGCCGATCATGCCGCGCGGCAGTGGCCGGTCGCGCTCTGGGCGGAGCAGGCGATCCTCTGCGGAGCCTGCCTCCGCACCCTGAGCATCACCGACTACCGTGCCGCGACACGCTGCCCGCACTGCGCGGCGCCCTTCAACGACGGATGCCGGGCGCACGCCCACCTCTACTTCGAGGCGCCCAGCCCCTGACCCCGCCGCCTCGCCCGCCCGGCGCGGTCCCGTCGCGGAACTTCACGGGCGGCGCGAAGGTGAGGCTCAGCGGGCGAGGGTCAGCGGGTGAGGCCGGCGGGCAGCGCGGAGTTCAGGTCGGCGACGAGGTAGAGACGCTGCGTCGCGCGGGTCATGGCGACATACAGCGATCCGGCCCCGCGCTCCGAGGCGGCCACGATGCCTGCGGGATCCACGACGATCACGGCGTCGAACTCGAGGCCCTTCGCGTCGCGAGGCCCGAGGAGTGCGATCTCCCTGCCGAGCCCGAGGGCGCCGAGACCGACCCGGTCCCCGAACTCCGCCGAGAGCTCCGCCCCGACGGCCTCAAGCGCCGCATCGGCAGCGATCACGGCGAGGGTACCGCCCGCACGCAGCGCGCGCTCGCGGTGAACCGCTGCCGCGACATCCGCTTCGACGGTTATCGGCCACTCACTCGCGCGAACCGCCCGCGAGGGCGTCACCGGCAGCCCGTGCGCGATCGCCATCTCCTCGGCCGCGGTCGCGATCTGGCGGGGTGTGCGATAGTTCACGGTCAGTTCCTCGAGGCGCCAGCGCCCGGCCTCGAGGGAGGCGTCGAGGATGGGCGCGAGCGCCTCCTTCCAGCTGCCGGATGCTGAGGCGGATGCGGCCTGCGCGATATCGCCGACGACCGTGAACGACCGGCGCGGCCCCCGGCGCAGCAGCAGCCGCCACTGCATCGGCGAGAGTTCCTGCGCCTCGTCGACGACGACGTGGCCGTATGTCCAGGTGCGGTCGACGGCCGCACGCTCGGCGGTCGTGGCCCGGTCGCCGAGCTCAGCGAAGTTGTCTGCCAGGGCGCGCGCGTTGACGAGACCCTTCACGTCCATGTTCGCGATTGCGAGTTCGGCATTCTCGATGTCGCGTTTGCGCTGTTCCTTCTGCTCGCGCTTCTGGGCGGCGTCGACGACGTTGTACTCGCCGAGGTGCTCGGCCGCCTCATCGAGCAGCGGGATATCGGCGATCGTGAACTCGGCGTCCCTGGCCCGGTGCAGGAGCGCCCTCTGCTCCGCACTCCAGCCCGGGGTGAGCTCGGCGAGCCATTGCGGGCGTGCGTAGAGATCCTGCACGAGCTTCTCGGGGGTGAGCGGCAGCCACGCGGTGTTGAGCGCGACGCGCACGCCATGTGCCGAGCCGCAGGTCTTCGCGCAGCATCGGCAGGTCGGACTCGTCCATCGAGGCGCCGCCCTGCTGCAGCTGGCGCAGCCAGTCGCGCGCGAGCGCGCCGATCGCGGTCTTCACGAAGGTGACCCTCGCGAGGTTGTGCGGCTTGCCGCCCTCGCGCGCCTTGGCGATCGCGTTCGCCACGAGCTGCGGGGCCAGGGTGATTTTGTCGCCGTTGACCTCGAGCTGACGGGGCCCCACCGGGATCCGCTGCCGGGAGCGCACCGCATGGGCGATGAGCGCGGCCATGAAAGCCTGGCCCTTGAGCGCCGCGACGGCGGGGACGTCCTCGCGGGTCGCCTCGACGCCCGGGTACAGCTGCCCCACGCTTGAGAGAACCACCCCGGTCTCGCCGAGCGACGGCAGCACCGCCTCGATGTACTGCAGGAACGAGCGGGACGGCCCCACGATGAGCACCCCGTTGTGCTTCAGGCGATCGCGATGCGTGTAGAGCAGGTACGCCGCACGGTGCAGCGCGACGGCGGTCTTCCCCGTGCCCGGCCCGCCCTGGACGACGAGCACTCCGGCGAGGTCAGAGCGGATGATCCGGTCCTGTTCCGCCTGGATGGTCGCGACGATGTCGGGCATGTGCCCGGTGCGCTGGGCGGTCAGCGCGGAGAGCAACGCTCCCTCCCCCTGATGTTCGGAGGATTCTCCGCCGAGGCGTTCGGCGTCGAGGATCTCGTCCTCGATCCGGATGATGGTCCGCCCCCTGGACTGCAGGTGACGCCTGGCCCTGGCTCCCAGCGGGGTCGCGGCCGTCGCCTGATAGAACGCACTCGCCTGCGGCACCCGCCAGTCGAGCAGCATCGGCTGCAAGTCTTCGTCGCGCAGCCCGACCCTGCCGATGTAGCGGAACACGGAGTCGCCGCTCGCGTCGTCCGCGGCCAGTTCGAGCCGGCCGAACGCCAGCCGGTCGTCGATCTCCCGCAACTGCACGATCCGGTCCTCGTAGAGGCGCGCAAAGGTGTCCCGCTCGGAGCGGGTCTGATGATTTCCGCCGACGTCGAGCAACCGCACCGCCGTCAGCTGGTCCTCGGCCTCCCGCTGCAGCGCGTCCAGACGCGCGTACAGCGTTGCCACGTAGTTCTGTTCCCGTTCAAGCTCCAGGTCGACCACCGAAACACCCCTCAAATCCGACATTCGAGTTTACCCGACACGGATGGGTGCTCCTTTCCGGTCGAGAGTGACCGCAACACCGGTCGCTCTCGACCGGAATGGCCCTCGGGCAGGGGGCGGCTAGGCTTGGCCTGTGTGAGGAAGCACCCATTTCTGCGGTCTCATACAGGCACACCCGTCGAAAGGCGGGGTCGCAAAGGCACGGGACCCTTGGGTTCGCCGGCCTACACACTGACGGGACTCGGCCTCACATGACCGGCACACAGCATCCACAAGCCCATTTCTCCAGGCTCTGGAATCCATTTCGCCGCCCGGAAGGAATGACGGAGGGCACCCGGTGGCTCTTCACCTGGCTCGCGATCGCCACGCTCCTGCTCACGATCCCCGCGATCCTGGCCTCCGACACTGAAGGAGCGCTCCTCATCGCCCTCACGACCGGGGCCGTCCTGATCGCCTCCTGGTCTTACGGGTTCGTCACGGGACGGGTTCCGCTCATTCTCGACCTGATCGATTCCGTCGCCTTCGTCGCACTCGCCCTCGCGCTGCCGGATCCCGCTGCCGCACTCGGTGTCGTCTTCGGCGCCGTCTGGCTGCGCGGACTCTACGGTTCCACGACCAGGTCCCTCGTTCGCTGCACCCTCTATTCGCTTGGACTCGTCACCACGGTCCTACTGTGGGCCCCGGTGCATGGGCCGACCGCCGTGATCTTACCCGCGACCACCCTGGGCACGATTCCGACCGTCTTCCTCACTTTCGTGATCGTGCGCCAACTGAGCATCGTTCTGCGGTCCATGGAACAGTCAATGCGCCGCGACCGCGAACTCGCGGCGACCGGATCCCTGCTGCTCGGCGTCGTCGACGAGGCGGACATCTGGGTCATCGGCTGGGCCGCGGCCCAGGAGATCTGCGTCGCGACCCCCGGACTGCGTGTCGTCCGGGTCGTACGCGACGGTCCCGCACTCCGGGTAGTTGGCTCGTCGGGCGAATTCGCCGTCCTGCCCACGGAACTCCCGGCCGAGGTCGTCGCCACATCCAGCGGCGGCTCCACGACGGGCTCGACCATCGCGGACCCGAGCGCACTGGATTCCGCCGTCGGCGCTCCCCTGGCCTGGGCCTGCCTCGCCTCGAACGCGCAGGCGAATGCCTGGATCTTCGTTGGCGCCCCCGGGAAGATCCCGGCGGAGGCCCTCGTTTCGGTCCGGGCGCTCTCCAACCAGGTCTCGCTGGCCCTCCGCAACAGTACGGTCCAGGGGGAGCTCACGGTCCAGGTCAGTTCGGACCCGCTTACCGGTCTCAACAACCGTGCGTCGTTCATGACCAAGCTCACCGCGATCCTGGGCACGGTCGACGATGCCAGCGGCGTCCACATCTTCTTCCTCGATCTCGACGATTTCAAGGACGTCAACGACCTTCTCGGACACCGGGCCGGAAACGAACTCCTCATCGAGGTCGCCGAGCGGATGCGGTCAAACACCGGGAGCAATGCCATCTGCGCCAGGCTCGGTGGCGACGAGTTCGCCATCATCCTGGCCGGCAAGAGTGATTCCGATGCCCTCTGCATCGCCACAGACCTGGGCAGGTCGATCGCCGAACCGGTGACCCTCGAGCGGAACACCGCGCAAGTCGGCGTCAGCATCGGCATCGCCACAGCAGCAGCAGGGATCGACATCGAGGATCTGGTGCACCAGGCGGACGTGGCGATGTACGCGGCGAAGGCCAACGGCAAGAACCGCGTCCAGGTCTTCGAGCCTGGCCTCCTCCGCGTGGACAATCCCAGGGTCACCTTCGAATGGCAGCTCGCGGCCGCGGCGGCCGCCGACGAGCTCGTCGTGCACTACCAGCCCATCCTCGATCTCCCCGGGCTGCAGTGCACCGCCGTCGAGGCCCTCGTCCGCTGGCAACACCCGGAACGCGGCCTGCTCTTCCCCGGTGACTTCATCGATGTCGCCGAGCGGACCGGAGCGATTATCGGTATCGGCGCTTTCGTGATGCGACGCGCCTGCCTCGACGCCGCGGCATGGCGGACGGCCAATCCTGGAGCGACGGTGGCCGTGCACGTGAACGTTTCGGCCCACGAGCTCGACCGCGAGGGGTTCGTCGACTCGATCATCGGCTGCCTGGCCGACACCGGGACCCTCGCGAAGGATCTCATCATCGAACTCACCGAGACCGTCGTACTGGATTCCCCCGCCGCGATCGGTCGCCTCCGCGCGATCGGAGCGCTCGGCGTCGGGATCGCAATCGACGACTTCGGCACGGGCTATGCCTCCCTGACGTCATTGCGCGCGCTCCCCGTCGACATCGTGAAGATCGACATGAGTTTCGTCGCCGGCGCGGTGTCCAATCCCTTCGACCGCTCCGTCATCGAGGCGATCGTGCGGCTGTGCGCCCAGCTCGGCGTCGCGACGGTCGCAGAGGGCGTCGAGCGGCTTGACCAGCAACGTCTCCTCGAGGCCCTCGGCACGGGTGGGGTGCAGGGCTACCGCTATTCGCGTCCCCTGTCGGCCGCCGACCTGACCGCCTGGCTGGAGGCCAATCGCGCCGAAGCGGGCGGGGCGGAAACGGATGTCGGGGGTTTGCTCCGCACGAGCGTCTGAGACCAGCGCGCACGGTCTCAGGACACGAAGACGGCCCCCGGGCGGAGCACTGCGAGTGTCTGCAGTGCGCCGCCAGGGGGCTGCTTCGTTTGCTTCCCGGAGCGTCCGACCGGCGGGTCAGTCGCCCTCGACCCTGACCGTCTGGATGGTTCCGGTGAGCACACCGATCAGGCGATCCCCGTCGAATTCCGAGGTGGGGGCATCCATGACGATCTTGCCGAGCCGCAGCACGACGACCCGGTCGGTGACCTCGAGCACATGAGGTAGGGTGTGCGAGATGAAGATCACGCCGAGCCCCTTCGCCTTCGCGGCCTTGATCACATGCAGCACCTCGCCGGCCTGCCGTGCACCGAGGTGGTTGGTCGGCTCGTCGAGGATGATCACGCGGCGCGCCCACGCCACGGCGCGGCCGATCGCCACGGCCTGGCGCTGACCGCCGGAAAGCTGGGACACCGGGCGGTCGGATGCCGGAACGGCGATCCCGACGCGCTCGAGGTCCTCGTGGGCGTCATGCTCCATCTCCTTGCGGGCCAGGAAGCCCATCTTGCCGAAGATTCCCTTGACGGTCTTCTCCCGGCCGAGGAACACGTTCTGCGACACCGTGAGGTGAGGGGCGAGCCCCGAGTCCTGGTGGAGGGTTTCGACGCCGGCCTCGAGCGCCTCCCGGGGCGAACCCCAGGTCCGCTCGACGCCGTCGAGGTAGATCTTGCCGCCGTTGGGCTGGTGAGCCCCCGAGAGGGACGCGGGCATCCCTCCCGAAGACCAGGTCTGGCATTTCAGCGAAGACGTCCCCGAGTCATCGGAGGCCGCGGTCGCAGAGATGCTCGACCTGGCCTCCCCACCCACGGTCATCTTCACCTCCAACAACGACATGGCGCTGTCCGTGCTCAAGGTCGCGGGTTCGCGGGGGCTCGCGATCGGACGCGAAGTGTCCCTGGTCACGGTCGACGACAGCCCGTGGGCGGCATACATGGTCCCGGGGATCACCGTCGTCGCGCGCCCGGTCGAGCAACTCGGAGAGCTCGCCGTCGAACGGCTCGTGGCCGAGATCGAGTCACCGGGTCAGCCGGTCGAGGACATCCAACTCCCGACGGAACTCATCCCCCGGGCGTCGGTCGCCGACCTCAGGAGCCCCGCGGCCGGACGCTAGGGGCCGCTCAGGCCGGTACGCCGGGCCGCACCACGAGCACAGGGCAGTCCGCGTGTCGCACACACTGTTCACTGACCGACCCGAGCAGCATCCCGGCGAGGCCGCCGCGCCCGCGGGAGCCGACCACCAGCATCCGTGCGCCGCGGGAAACACTGATCAGGCAGCTGAGCGGCGTCGCGTACGCCGCCCGGTACTCGACGGGCACTCCCGGATGCTTCGCCGCGATCGGCCCGGCATCGGCCTCGAGCTTCTCCCGTACCGCGCCGGCGTAGTCGGTGAGGGGCGAAACATAGCCGAACTTCCAGTCGGCCGGGCGTGGGGCCGTGTCGATCGACCAGGCCCGGACGACGACGACGGATGCGCCGAGCGGCCCGGCGAGGTCGAGGGCGACCGCGAGCGCATGGTTCGCATAGTCGGAGCCGTCGTGCCCGACGACGATACTGCCGGTGGGAGCTGGAGACTGGTCTGCATCGATGCCTGACATGCTCCCACGCTACTCCCGGCAAAGGGGGCGCGACGGAAAACACCCCCGACCGCGAGAAAAACCGTCGCGGCCACCCCGCACCGTCAGCCCCGCGTCAGCCCTGGCGCTGGCACCTCTCCGGCCCCGATCGTTTGCCGGGCCCGGTTAGGGTGGAGTCATGCCTCTCCGCGCCTCCCAGCGACGAATCCTCATCGCCGTCGCGACGGTCGCCGCGATCGTGGCCGGCGGCTTCCTCGTGCGCTCGGTCGTCGTGCCGCGGACGGCGCCCTCCGATCCCGCCGTCTTCGACGCCGGCGCCCTGATCAGTGACTACAACTTCTTCAACCCCAATGCGATGACGACCGACGAGGTGCAGTCCTTCCTGGAAGGCCGGAACTGTGTGCGACGCGACGAGTCGCCGTGCCTCTGGGAGTACCGCGAGTCGACCGTGTCCGAACCCGCGCAGGGCCCCGGCCACTGCGCTGCGTACGCGGGCGAGCCGAACGAGCGTGCGAGCACGATCATCGAGAAGGTCGCCGAGGCCTGCACGATCAGCCCGCGGGTTCTCCTCGTGCTGCTGCAGAAGGAACAGTCCCTGCTGACCCGGCCCAGCGCATCCGGCTACCTGCGGGCGACGGGCTACGGCTGCCCGGATACCGCCGACTGCGCCGCGGAGTACTTCGGCTTCTTCAACCAGGTCTACCGGGCCGCGTGGCAGTTCCGGCAGTACACCCAGGAGCCCGAACGCGCCTACAAGGTCGGCGCGGTCAGCGTCGCGTACAACCCCGACGCCGCGTGCGGCGCGGCGACGGTTCAGATCCGCAACCAGGCCACGGCGAACCTGTACAACTACACCCCGTACCAGCCGGATGCCGCGGCACTCGCCGACACGAACGGCGACGGAGGCGGATGCTCGACGCACGGAAACCTGAATTTCTGGCTGTTCTACAACACCTGGTTCGGATCCTCGCTGAGTGAACCGTACCCCTCCGTGTTCGCGTCCTGCCTCAATCTCGTCGGCGGGCAGCCGTGCCCCGCACCGAGCTGATCCCGACGGCGTGAGCGGCGCCGGGAGGTCAATCCCCCGCAGCGGCAGCGCCGCGGGAACGCCGGAACGCCGACCGCTTCGGACGTGACCGCAGCTGCGCGCGCACGTCGCCGAGGATCTCGGTGACCGTCGCGAGTTCCTCCGGCCCGATGCGGTCGAAGAGCATCTCACGCACGAGCGTGACGTAACCCGGTCCGCCGGCGGCGAGTGCTGCCCGACCCGCTGCGGTGATGTGCGCGATGACGGAACGTTCGTCGCCGGGTGACGGGCGTCGCTCCACGAGCCCGAGGGCCTCGAGCCGGGCGACCTGATAAGTGAGTCCGCTGCGGGACACCGTCAGCGCGTCCGCGATGTCGGTCATCCGCAACCGCCCCTCTGGCACCTCGAGGAGCCGGAGCAGGATCTCGAACTGGGCAAGGGTCAGGCCCACGGCATCCCGCAACTGGCGGTCTGCGGCGAACTGCACGATGTTCGCGGTCTCGACGATGGCCGCCCAGGCTCGCATCTCCGCGGGCGACACACTCGGGGCCGCGCCGATCCGCTCAGGATCGCCCGGATTCGCACCGCCCGATGGGGGAATACTCACGACTCGCTCCTAGTTGTTTCGAATACGAAGCACTTCCACAAGGGCCACCCCCAGTCTGCCCCGGCCCACCACGAAAGAAGACACAATGAGCACCGCCGTCTACACCGCATCCGCCACTTCCTGGGGCGGACGAACGGGCAAGGTCGTCACGAGCGACAACAAGCTCGACCTCGACCTGTCCATTCCGGCCGAAATGGGCGGCGACGGCGGCGCGGGCACGAACCCCGAGCAGCTCTTCGCGAGCGGCTGGGCGGCGTGCTTCCACAACGCGCTCAAGGGCGTCGCCCGCCAGCGCAAGGTCAGCGTCACCGACTCCGCCGTCTCACTCGAGGTGCACCTCGTCGGCGGAATGGCCACCGGCTTCGACTTCGAGGTCACGATCGAGGCCCAGCTGCCCGGCGTCGACCCCGTCGTCGCCCAGGAGATGCTCGAGGCGGCCCACCAGGTCTGCCCGTACTCCCGCGCCACGCGCGGAAACATCCCGGTGACTCTCGTCGTCATCCCCGACGAGGACTGACCCCCCGCCGCACCCCCGCGCCCCGAGCGCATCGCCGAGCGCGGGTCTTCCGCCGTTGCGCGGGTGGTCGACCACCCGCGTGGCGGCGGAACGCCCGCGCTCGGTCCGGCGGGCGAGCGGATGCCCGCGTCAGCGCCGGTGGTGGATCCGAACCTTCGCCGGCGCCGGCGTGGGAGTCGGAGTCGGGGTGAGAGTGGCCGTCGGCGTCGGCGTCGGCGCAGGCGCCACGACCACGGGCGCCACGGGCGCCGTGGCACCGAGGCCGAGGAAGGTCGCGTCGAACGAGTTCAGGTCGACGAGGACGCCGTTCAGGTTGTGCTCGAACTTCTGCTGCACGCCGATCCGCGGATTCGCGGCGGTGTTCCAGCCGCCGTATGACACCGCAGCGGGCGCGCCCGTGTCGGCGAGCCAGCCGCTGTAGTTCACCGCACCGGCATTGGTGTCCCAGAGCGGCACGTCGGCGAAGGCGCCGCTGTTGTTCATGATGCTCGGCCACATCCCCGAACCGCTGTAGATCACCGGCCGCACACCCATCGCACGCACCCCGTCGACCATCGCGCGGGTGACCGGCGAGCTCCCGGTCTCGACGTCGAGGGCGAAGAACTGCAGTTGCGACTGGTACGGGCCGGCCGCGGCGATCCCGCCCTGCCAGCACGTCGCATCCCGGGTATAGACGGCGATCTTGAGGCCGGCGTCGAGCGCCATCTTCAGCTGGGCCTGTGTGTGCTCCCAGGGGCGCAGCTGCCCCACGCGGTCGAGTGCATCACGTAGAGACGGATACCCTCGTTGTACGCCTGTGTGAACCAGGCCGGGTCCGTAATGATGTTCGCGGAGTCGACGACCTTGACGGACGACGGCGTCGCCGCCTGGGCGGAAGAAACGTTCGTGGGGGCGATGAGGCCGAGTATAGCCAGCGAAAGCGCAAGCGCTGCCGCCAGGTGATTCTTGTTCATTTAAGGGGACTCCGAAGTACCAGATCGTGGTGCTGAACCCGGTAACTCCAGTGTCAAATCACTTCAGTGTCGCGCGTACGTCGCCGGAGCTGACTGTTCGTCAGACTCAACGGGTGGAACCAGGTAATGAGATATTCTGTCTATGGTGACACATCCTCACGTTGAGCACTAGTCCCCCAACGAGGGACACGCTGCGGCCGCCGACTCAGCCGAGAGCGTAATTCCTGCACCGCCGGGCCCGGACCCGGTGTCGCCATCCACGGAGAGTCGCGCGCTTGGACCGGCCCCGGAAACGCCCGGTGAGAGCGGCAACCTGACCCTGGATGCCTGCCGGACGACGGCCGACATTGGGCGGGAAGTCCTGGCAACACTCATCCGTCTCCTGGGCTGGGCACCCAGCAGACACGGAGGGTCTGGCCGACCGGGCTGCCTAGACTCGCCACGTGCTGCCGGCATCGGTTCGCCATCCGGGCCCGCCCTGGATTGCACCCACCGTCGGCCGCACGCAATCGAAAGGAATAACTGTGACCCAGAACAAGAACTCCTCGGCTACCGCCACCTCTCGAAAGAAGCGCCTCACGATCGGCGCCGCCTCCGTGCTCGCCGCGGGTGCCCTGCTCGGCACCGGCATGCAGGGAGCAACGGCCAGCCCGTTGGGCGGAACCGCCGAACCGGGCACCCCGTCGACCCCGTCGGCATCCGCCCCCGCTACCCCGGGCGCCTCGTTCTTCAGCTCCGTCGCGCACGAGCTGCGCGGGGACCTCGCGCACGGACAGGACTTCGGCGAGAAGGCCCAGAAGGTCGCCGCGACGATCTCCGATCACGCCGAGCTCTTTGCGAGCCTGCCTGCGAATCTGCAGGCCGACCTGACCACCCTCACGCAGGCCTCGGACGGGGACCGCACCGCCGCCGCCGAATTCATCGCCACGTCGGCTCTCGCCGGGAACTATGGCGGGCAGGCGCAGGCGCTCGCCGTTGCGATCCAGGCCGACCCGGAGCATCCGCTGCGCGCCGCCCTGCACGCAGCGCTCGAGGGCAGCCTCGACGCCGGCACCCCCGGCGCCGGCGGCGACACCGCGACGGACACCACGGACGCGGGTCCCGCCGTCACCAAGCTCGCCCTGAGCCTTGTCGACAACCCCGCCCTGTTCGACAAGCTCCCGGTCGAGCTGCAGAGCGCCCTGACCGCGCTCAAGGCACTGCCGGCGGAGCAGCAGGATGCCGCTGCCCAGCAGATCGCCACCGACGCCGGGACCGGGACCTACGGCCCGGAGATCCAGAAGATCGCCGAGCACCTGGCACACGGCGCAGCGCAGGACACGGGGCACGACGCTTCGGGGCACGACGCTTCGGGCCACGCCGACGCCACGGCCGCCCACTAGCCGGCCGGAGCGAACGAGGAAGGCCGGGGGCGCAGTGCGCTCCCGGCCTTCCGCCGTCCTACCGGTCCAGGTGTCGTTTCGCGATTTAGTTGGCCACTTTCGCAAGGAGTTGGCCACCGATTTCACTAAGAACTGTCAAATTTGTCGCATCTGACTTGGCCACTTGTCAATGGCCCGGGCGTAGCGAGCTCATGGGGATGAGCTCACCGGAACCGCGCGCGACGCCAGGCTGGCCCCGTCCAGTACAACCGGGGGCTGGCTGTGGCAGCGGTATCGAAGTACTCCACCCTGATGCGGGATGTCTGCCGGCTGTCGCTGTTACGTTGCCGTCCGGGGACCAATGGGAGGCCGCGTTTTTCCAGTCATCAAGGACAAGGTTGTCGTCGATCCAGATCCGGGTTCCGTCGTCCGCCTGGGTCTGCAGGTGATATATGCCGCCTGTCGGGAACGTGACCAGACCCGTCAGCGGCAGTGACCAACCATCAGCCGGAATATTGGCGATCGGAGCCGACAGACCCCAGTCTCTCGAGAATGTACCATCGGCAGTGCCAATGCCAAGCCCGTAGGCCTTGGGCGTGCCCGCCAAGCTGACGTTGTCGAAGTACGTGGCAGGTCGAGTTAGCCACATCTCGACTCTAGAGCGAAGCGCCCACACCCTCGCGCCTTGCAATAGCGTGCCACCGGAGATAGTCGGTGCATTTCCGGCAGTATCTGTCAGGGCGCATCATCCGGATTTCGGTTTGGTACGGTTTCCCACAGCGGCACGTGAACCAAGCCTTTTGAGCTGAGCCAGGGTGCACGTCGGCAGGCGTGAGTGCCCCGTTCATCGTCGGATGCCACCGGGATGCAACTTCTGGAACTGCGCTTCCGAGGTCTGTCTCGCCTTCAACAATTCGTCTGCCTGTGCATTTTGTGCAGCCCACCCAGTGTCGGGTTCGGACCGCGACAACGCATTGGTACTCATGCCCGTTTGGGCAGAGCCACCAGAGCTTCTTCTGCGAATGGGCAAAGATGTTCTCTGCACGCAGGCCATCATTAAGTGTTGGGTGAAGCTCGACTGCAATCGATGGGTACACGGCCCCGAGGTCAGTTACCCCGGGCAGCAAGCGTCTTGAGGTGCAGATTGGGCAGTTGCCGTCTCGCCGTTGTCGGTCGCGAACCGTCGAGCTGAAGGGATGCCCTTTATCGCAAATCCACCAAACCTCGTTGCGGTACTCGTCTACCAGTGGTGGCGGTTCTGGCGAAGAGTTTCTTTCGGGGTCCCATTGCCGAGCGAACTGTGGGTACTTCGAGCGAACATCTATGACGGCACGGTATCGATGGGGGTCTCCGCACCCTGGACAGCTTGGATGAACGACGAACTGGTAGACGGGTCGCTGAAACTCATGACCTCGGTCTGGACAGCGCCACCAAGCGTCATATGCTGAGCCAGCCGATACCGTGTGAATTTCGCGGGGCGCATTGCGAATCGGATTCCAGAACCTCGCCGTGAACGGGTGCGTCGCTTCCAAATCGCTCAGCCCGGGTATTGGACGCTTCTGGTTGCAGAATGCACAGACCGCCTTTGCCGCTGCTACTTTCACCTCGCACATGGATGTGGTCACATGCCCGTTAGGGCAAATCCAGGTGCAGTTTCCACTGTCCCCGCTTCTGAGGGTGTCGAAGGGCCGGCCGAGGCCGTGCCACCAAAACTCCATGCGCAAATCGCCCCGCGTGTTGCGCAAGGAACTATAGGCGCTCGGCTTATCCATGCGTGTGTACACGGGTTCAATATGCATTGGGGAGTCAGGGCTGTTAAATTCCGGGAATCCTGGCATCACGCCGGAGCGAAGCTGTGGCCAAGCCGAGTAGTCGATACCGTCCAGGCATAGGTCATGCCTCCAGACTTTTTCAACCGGATACGCAGCTTCCCGTTTCCCGTCTGGCTCATCCCGCGTCGCGGTCGCCACCCGGAAGAAGGTTGGGCGCAACCAGATTCGCAGCTCCTCCGCCAAGCTGCCGGTGGGGCCGCGCACTTCCCGGACCAGCACTTCGCCCAACAGGTCGAGCACATCGGTTTTGGTGTTGGTCGGGCTTAGGAGGCTTGTCAAGAATCGCCCGGAAAGCAGCTGTTTCAGGAGCGCTACCGTTGTGGGGAATGTCTCCGCATACCGGTGAGATTCACGGTCGTATTTTGGGTGCGCTGCGAGCGGGAAAGCCTCGTTGTGTCCGTCGATTTCTGCCCATGAACAGACAACTCTCCAAAGCGTCGTGAACTGGTAGGTATCGAAATTGGGAAGGCGCGCAAGGTGGGCCAGGGTTTGGTTAGCACGGCGGTAGCTTGGGAAAGCGTCAACGGAAATCTGAGATGACGGGTCAGTGCCGGGCCCTACCCAACGGTTGTGCTGAGAACACACGAATCCGCCGATATGTGCGCATTGGGCGATGCTCACACCCGCGGCGCAAAGAACGCAAAGGAAGAAGCTATCGCCGAGGAGCGCCGCGCAGTCACACGCGTGAGCCGAGCAGCTTGGGCTCGCCGCCAAACGTTGGCGTTCGAACCAACCCCTTGGCAGCTTCCCGAGGTCTTCCACTGAATTTACGAAATTGTTCTCCGCATCCTCGGCACCATCGACAACTTGACGTCTGCCGTGTTCGAGTCGCGAATGGGTCAGAAATTCAATTGAATTGGCGTGGCTAAGCCTGTCCCAAAAGCTATCTACGGTTTCGAGGTGACGGACTCGCGTCCGCATTGGAAGCTCACCCATCTGCGTCATCATCAGTTAGCTTTAAGCGATTGCTCCGCGTTCAGCGGCGATATCTAGAGGGATTGAGTCCAGCAATTCGCGTGTGATTCTCTCCTCGCCGTGCTCGTGGATAGAGTCGGCGAAGAGCAATTCGATGGCCGCCGCTCGCAGAAGAAACCCGAGAGAGCCGATGGACCCGTTGGTCCTGCTGAAGAGGTACTCTTCTTCACCCTCAAGGCATCGCCCCTCACTTTTGATTAGGCCGAGCCCTGATTCAAACGCTTCAACAGTCGATGTCCAATTGTCACGAGCATCCGAGGAGCCGTATGAGTGCGGCAACATCCGGCGGAGCGTGAACCGCCCTGCAATCTGCATTCCTTCGTCGCCTGTAAGTAGGTCGTTCCCTTCGAGGTTCAGACCGCAGTAGATGAACGTGGCAGGGAGCACGTTCGAAAGGCCTTTGAGAGCACGGATGGCGTCTCTGGTGTTTTTCGATGTGGAACTAAGATTGTGAACCTCATCGACAACGATGAGGGCTGTCTTTCCTCGAAGCATGATTTGGGTCGCCATATAGGTGAGTTCTTCGAGCGTGTACCTGGGGCCTCTGGGTATTCCTAGAAAGTTGCAGAACTGCTGCATCATGGACTTCGCCGTTGCGACGGCCGGAACCTCGAGGTAAACGAGAGGAATCCTTCCCTCGGCGCGTGGCTCCGGATAGTCAGCCAAATACCGATTCATAGCAGCGTGGAGAATCGCGAAGGCTGTGTGCGTCTTTCCAACTAGAGAAGGCCCGCTGAGCAACAGCCCGTGTCGCCCTGCAGGCTTTCCGTAGTTTGTGAGCAGCAGGCGCCGTATATCAGTCAGCGCGGCTTTGACAGCCGGAGTGTCCACGGTTAGGTCGCGGTTGAGGTAAAGCATTCGAGCGTCGTCGTACACCTCTCTCTCCTCACCGCTCAGTCGCAGATACTCCTCCGCTGTCAAGACTCTCGGCCTGTTCGAGATTCGTCTCAGGCGCGCCTCCAGCGTGGGCAGATCAGTGACGGATTCAGTTGGCGAAGCATCAAGCAGTTTCATTAGAGCGACTCGTTCCCATCCATTAACCCGTCGGGTTTCGTGCCTGTTATCGCTAGGGTTCGGTCAACGTACGGCAGCCGGTTGAGAGCTTCGCGTCTTGGCACTGCCATAGCCTCCGGACGAGGCACATAGTCACGCGCAACCAGTTTGTCGGCAGTCTCCTTCCGCCCCTTCTTTGTGGCAGCCTTTGCAAGTTCTGGTTCCCGGCGTTCAAGAATCTGTTGGAGCGCAACGATGTGGTCGACGCTTCCTCCCAGTCCTTGCGCCCGGGCCAGTTCGCGCGCGGATTGCCAGGTTTCGGTGAAGAAGGGTGAGTTGAAGCTGTCGATATTCTTCCAACCGCATTCCATCCATGTGGCCTTTTCGTAGTTCCGCACCCACACCACGGCTGGGCTGTATGGGTCGAATCGGACTTCCCACTTCCCCTTATCTGATTTTCGTGGCGATTTCGTCGCGCGGAATGGATGCAGCTGTTCGGAGTCGTATACGCGATTGCCAATGTGCACTCCATCTCTTTGAATGGTGCGCGTGGTCGACGGGAGCAGCTCGATGTAGTCGGACTCCGAAACGGGGAGTGTGAGGCTTGGCGACACACCGATAGACGCCGTGTACATCTGGTTTGGTGTCAACAAGATTGATGGTGCGAGCGGGTCGCGCAATCCCCGGTGGGGGCGGTTCTGCCATATGCGGACAATCCACTCTTCGAAGATTTCTTGCAAGGTCACGATGGAGTACAGGCGTTGTCCTTCAACTTTGTAGCCTCTGTTTCCTGGCGAGTTGCCGACGTATCCGTTGAGGTGTTGAGTGAACAGGCTGTTGATACTGCCGAATGTTCTTTCAACTTTGGCTTTGTCAGTTGGCGAGTAGGTTGCCGACTCCAAAATGGCGATGCCGTACTTTGCGCAAGCGGAAGTAAATGTGGGGGTCAAAAAGTCGCTGCCGTTGTCGGTTGTGATGGTCTCGGGAACGATGTACGGCATCGCGAGCGCATCTGCGAATCTCTCGTCAAGTGAGAGCAAGTGTTCGAAGGGGAGGCCCGACTGTGCCATTTTCATCTGTTCAGTGTGGTGTGGTCGGAAAGGCGCCGGCACGAATGCTCGAGCGAGAAGCAGCGCCTGGTCGACGCCTTTCAATGCCTCGGGACGCATCACGAACGAGATGATGCTGCACGTGAACACGTCGATGATGATGGAGACGGTAACGCGGCAAGTCCTGCCCTGCTCATCTAGTGCAAGTACATCCATCTTCGTCGAGTCGATTTGCGCGTATTCTCCTGGTCGAGTGGCCCTGAGTTGCCCGTAAGTGTGCTTGGGGCTTCGGGCGCGTGACCGTCGAGATGTGGCCAGCCCGAAGGTCTCTTTTCCGGCGGTGAGTTCGTCCAGATACCGGTACATCGTCGAGATGTGCGGGAGTTTCAAGTCGTTGCCGTATCGCCGGCGGAGCACTTTCACCGCGTCGCCGATGACTTTGCCTCGGGTGACGCTGGACCGGTTTGTTTGGTCCTCCACTGCGTCTTGCAGGACTTCCACGATGCGCTCGTCTGCGCGGTTGAGTGGCCCTTCGGTGCGGAGTAGCCGCTTGTCGACAAGACCCGCGAACCCCAGAGTCTCGTATCGACGGACTTTCCGCCGGACTGTCCGCGCTGAAACTTTCAGCCGGTACGGCGGCCGCGACAGTTCAGTGACCTTCGATTCAATACGACGATATAGAGCACGCACGCCCGGGTCGTATCTGACCCGCGTCTTCTCGCTCGGTTCGGCCGAATATCTGCGCCCGTAGAGCACTTCCTCAACATGCTCGCGCCAGAACTCGGCATCGTCGTTCGCTTTCTGATTCATGGTCGCGACTGAAGATATGTCTGCGTCGCTTGCTATCGGCACTGTTTCTGTCGATTCCAGTTGCCCGCGCATGAAGAGCTCGGTGATGTGCATATGCCGACGGTCGCGAGTTTCGAGGTTCCGCAGCGTGAGCGTCGAGTTCGCAATTTCAACAACGAGGTAGTTAGCTCCGTCGAGGGTGAGCTCGCTGCCGAGCTGCACCTGTCTAGGCATACTGCACCGCCTGAATGAGATGTTGCGGTGACAGCGGTGCACGCATGTCTACGGTGAGGGCTCGGCGCCAGAGAAGGTGATAGCTCCAGACAAGGACTCGAGCGGGATTGCACTGCGGAAATGCGGCGGCAAGGTCGCTGATTCGTCGCGGTTGCGCGCAATAGTCAAGCAGCCGGAGCCCGAACTCGACCGGAGGCGCATTCCGCGGGTGGCGGTATCTCGCGAGCCATTGAATGTTCTTGAGGTAGGTGGGCTCTATCCAAGCGAAAACGTCGTAGTTCCATCCGATGCCTTCGCAAACTTCGCGAGTAGCGAGAAATGACGCTTTTGCTCTCTCGTCCACCCGAATGTCGGGCCGAACGTCGAGGACACTTTGCGTCCCGTCTCGGCGAACGAAGAAGAGGTCCGGGACGTGAGTAGATGGCGTTTGCTTGCTCCCGAAGTCGATGAGGAAGGGCTGGGCGGCGACTCCCGCTACGTCACCGTCGAAATCGAGGACCATGAGCGCTGTCTGCTCGAATCCGGATTCAAATTTCACATGCTGTGCGGTGCCGGAAAACCAGTAGCTGCCGTGGAAGTTACGTCGCCCTGGATACTTCGCGCCGACACGACTCGCTGTGTTCGTGTCGAAGTGCTCGTGGAGGAGAGCTGGGGTGGGCCTGGCAGCGTGTTTCTTCTTCTGGGAATCGAACCAGCGAATGGTCGACGAGAGGATTACATCGGGGGCGTCTGTTCCCGGCGCCTGAGTCAGTTGCGCGTTGGCTACCAGTGCGCCCGACATCGGGATACCTATTGCCCTGCAACGAAGTGCGTCCGAAATTGAGTGCCGCTCACGTTCCCAGTAGTACACCCGTGTTGACGCGGTCTCGCAGGAGATGGTCGGCGTGTCGAATTCTCAGCGCGTATGATGCCCATCGCTTGGGCGCGCACCGGTTCAAGCCCGACTTCGGCCAATTCGTCAAGGGAGACTCCCTGCGTCACCATTCGACACCCACCTGTGCGCGAAAGGCTGACTCCAGCGCCTCTGGGTCGTCAATGAACGTCACTGGTCGCGCGCCACCAAAGTGCTTCGTCGGCGAGTAGAGCCAAAACGTCAAGCCTCGGAGTGAGTAGCCGAACTCGGCAGCGGCGGCAATGAGCGGCTGGACGAACGCCGCGACCTGATCATGGTCGGGCCCGAACTGGCACCCAGGGAAGGCCAGCTCGTCTTTCCACGTGAGACCGATGAGTTGGCCGGACGTAAACATTTGGCGCACAGGCGCGTCGCTCTCGCCAATCATCTCAGCGACCTCAGAAGCGGTGAACAGGCCATCGCCGGCAGCGATATTTTGGAGCGCGACCTCAGCAGTCGCCTTCACGAGCTCCATCCCCGTGAGGCGTTCGATGCGCTGGATAGTCGAGGTGTGATGCCAGTAGCACTCGGTGAGGTAGTCGTCTGAAATCATCGTCCACCGCCCGACTTCACCGACTTTGCATGCGTCAAGGGTGCGCAGTGGGCGTTCAACATCGTTGATGCGGGCACTCCGTCCGACGCCTGGGATGCGGGTGATGGTGCCCCGCATGAGGTTGACGATGTGGGTACTACCGAGGGTCGTCACGCGCAAGATGCCGCCCTCGTCACCAGTGAGCTCGTCAACAGTCTCCATCTGGCCCAGCCTCCCCCGCGAGCGCCTCCGGAACACCGTTGACCCGCTCAGCGCCTTGGCTGAGGACACAGACCAATAAATTAAGTTCCTGACCACCGCTATCGTCGGGGACTTCGACGATGGCAACCACCGTTGATGTCGTCCTGTCTGTGAACAGAACACCCGGAACGCCAAGGTTGATTCTCAGCCACATGCTTCGACCAACAACGCATTCCATTGGATGAAGCAGCTGGACCGGGTGGCGGTCGCCCCGCATCGTCTCGTACAGCCCGTCGCCCACTTTCGGGAGACGAACGAGAATTTGGCGACCGAAATCAATGAGGTATCGACTACTCGACTCCGTCACCACAATGAAGTGGCCAGTCGTTGCGTGCACTAGCGAATCCATGGCTGCTCCCTATGATGCAAACCAATTCGATGCGTTAATAATAATTACCAACCTGGGCGACGTCAATCCCTTGAGCCTTCGAAATCAGAACTGGACGCTGCTGCGGTAGCACTACTGACGCGCCGGCTCACCCCAAGGCCGCCGAGGAGTTCCTCGACACGGTGTTGGATGTCATCGTGACCGCGGTCTCCACGGCGGATGTGGTCGCTGCCCGAAGCCCCATGCTTGCTGCGGAATGGGAACGGCTTGACCAGCCGTTCGATCGGTCCATCCTCGAACGAACACTCACGATTGCCCGGGATCTGAATTCCACTCCGCACGATGACGCTGTCAACGCCGACCTCCACTTCGACCAGGTCCTCGCTGGAACACGAGAGCCATGGCTGGCCGTAGACCCCGTACAACTTCGCGGCGACATCGAATACGACCTTGCCCGGATCCTGTGGACTCGGCTGGACGAGATGAAAGATGATGCTGAAGTCTTGTTCCACTTCGACACCGTCGTCCGCGAGGCACAACTCGACCGCGAACGGGCATGGAAATGGGTCCTGTACCGCAGCGTGGACTACTGGCTGTGGGGCCTGGACAATGGCCTCACCACCGACCCCGAGCGCTGCCGAAGGTTGGTGGCGATCTTTGCGGAACACGAGCCGAATAGTAAGAGGGATTCCGTCGTCCGCAGACCGTTCCCCGTACGGGATGACGGCGAGTGTCGACCTGGGCGCGGATGAGTAGTGTGCGAGCGCGGAAAGCGACAAGGGCCGCGCGCGGGGTTGGTCCGCGCGAACGCCGGGCGGCCAGGAACGCCTTCGGCCGGCAGTTGCCGCCACGCTTCGGGAGAGGTGCTCGCCTTTGTCCGTGCGAGGCAACATTGCTCTAGAGTCCCGCCAGCGCAGTGTATTTCCCTGAGCCGTTCAGCGCGGCGTAGAGCGTCTGGCGCGACACTCCTAGGTCGCGGGCCACCAACGCCTTCGGCACTCCAGCGTCGATCCGCTCGCGTGCTTGTGCGATCTGGTCCAGTGCTAGCTTCGGTGACTTCTCGTACTTGCCGTCACGCTTGGCGATTGCGATGCCCTCTGCCTGCCGCTCGCGAATGGTCTTGCGCTCCAGCTGAGCGATAGCGGCGAGAACAGTGAGCATGAACTCCCCTTGCGGGGTATCCGAATTCAAGGCGGGGTTGTCGACGAACTCCAGAGCAACGCCCTTCCCCTTGAGCTGTTCGACGAGCGCGAGAAGGTCTGTCGTCGAACGGGCCAGGCGGTCCGGTGACTTCACCCGTACCTTGTCGCCATCTCGCACGTAGGCGAGCATCTCCTGGAGCTGTGCCCGGTCGTGGGCGTTCTTACCCGAAACCTTCTCGGAGAACATCTTGTCCACGGGGCCGAGTGCTTCGACCTGCCGCGCTTCATTCTGGTCGGCGGCGCTGACGCGCACGTAGCCAACCACTTGCCCTTTGTGTCCAGTCATGCTTAAGATCCCCCGTCGCTTCTGTCCAATCATATCAATCACCTACCCTGATTGACGCTATTTTGGAGGAATCTCGACCTGCTCACTGAGGTGCACCCTGATGGACGAGCTCAAAGAGGGCGAAGCAGCTAGATGCCCGCGACCTGGCCTTAAGCCCGTTTGGAGCGGACTGGCTTGGCTCGAGATTCGACATGCCCCATCTCGCGGCCAGTCATGGCCTCCATGATCTGGAAATGAAGCTTATTGAGATCCGGTCCCTCCGGCTGCCGTTTGCGGGCGACCTCAGACGGATGCACTCTCGACCATTCTGGGAGTTCAATAGCACCGGTGGTGTCACGAAGAACAATGAACAAGAGCCCATCCATTGCGTACGTGAAGAGGAATGCTCCTCGTTCCACGAACGACCGCGAGAACTGCGTGACGATGTAGAGGTACCCCGGTGCCATTCTCACTGTCGTATCGGCGAAAACGCTGAAGCCCACAGGCACCTTCCCGAGGCGGATCGCCCGCATCCATGACTCGTCGATGGGCGAGTCTGATGCAGTGGATAGGGCGAGCGCCGTCTTGATCGCCCAACGGATGAATAGTTCTGATCCAAGTTCACGAACGAGACTTCCACTGCGGATCAGGGTTGAAATCGGTTCTTCGAGTTCATTCCCAAAATGGCCGTTGCATTGGGCGCAGAAGATCGGTGCTGTCACGGGCACTACCTTGTGCTCCGATGCAATCCAGTTTGGTGTGCAGTGCTCGGTACTACGCCCCGCACTTCCGCAACCCAGACAACTTCCGCGATAGACGATTCCTTGGGGGATGTCAATCTCTTCTGGTGTTGCCAAGTATGTCCGGCAATGGTGGTCGGAATCATCGGCTGATCCCGCGTAATGACTTGTGTTTGCCATGAACGCCTCCGACCAATCCGCCGAATGAAGAACGAGAGCTGAATACTGCTTCGAATCAAAGCTCCCGCGGTGCACAGCAACACGAGGCCGCTCCCCATCGTTTGAGATGCTCCGCACTTGAATGGCGCAGCGTGAAGATATTACGATCGAGATTGATTGGCATCGGCCTAGGAACCACGCCAAACGTTCGTGAATCTTGAATCGCTGGCCGACCAAGAATCCCAGGTCACGCGACGGAGATGAGAACCGAAGATAGCCATCCTCAACTGCGAAATGGGTTGATTCGGCACACTTCAGAGTCATAGGTAAGGCATAGCCGTCGTGTATGTCGATGAGCTCCAGGAGCGTCGCCGACTCACGCGCTGATTGGTCGAAGCTGTCGAACGGCTGCTCCCAAACAAGTACCGGAATTGCCGTGATGACATCCCGCACCTGTTGCGCAGTCAGCTCGGACTCGAGGCTCAGAGAATCCGACGTAGATCCCTCCATGATCAACAACTCAGTTCTGATGCTTCCCGCGAGTTCGGTCGGAGTGAACGTCCTGAGCTCGGATCTGACCTGCATGACGAACCTTTCATCTTCTCGAACGAAAAAGGTGACATCGGTGGCGCTTCGTCAGCTCTTCCTAATTCGAGCGGCGATCGAAACTGGATCGACACCCGCGCGGATGTCATCCGCAATCTTTCGGGCATAGTCGACGCTTTCGCGGCGCGCATTCTCATAGGGCGGCAGCAGCGCCTCGTTCCCGTCGTCAACGATGTAGATGAGGTCCAGGGTCTCGCTGCTGAACTCCCACTCACCTGATTCAGGCTCCGTGCTGCGGACGCGAATTACGATACTCGGCGCGTTGATTCCATGGCTGCCCAACTGTCGCATGTTGGGGTCGAGCATCAGCCGGTGATCGTCAGAAGTCACAACTATGTGGCCCGTGTCTCGGCCGCCCGGTCGATGGTTCTCCATCCGCGACAGCTGCTCGGCGCTGAACTTCTCACTCGCTCTCGGGCCCATCGTCAGGAGCGTGTTCGTCGTCTTCTCGCGAATGATCACAGAGACAGGTCGCGGTCGGAGCACGTGACCAAGTTGCGCACCGATTTCGACTAGAAGACCTGCTGCCGACGCGCAGTCTGCTTCAATTCCGAAGAGCTCGCCGACAACCACGACAGCAGCACTTAGCTCGTCTTCCGGTGACTGACGTTCTAAGGCCGGACATCTCTTCGCCGCACGGTCGGCCTTCAGCCTGCTCGCTTTGCCCACGGTTAGTACGCCACCGCTGCGTTGTCGTAGGCAAACCGTGCGTCAGACTCGGCAAGGACCTTCGCTCTCACCTCGGCGAGCTTGAAGTCGAGCACACGGAACTCGCCGTCGATCCGCGAGATGGACTCGATCCGGTGAAACCGGTCGCCATAGACCTCGGCGAAACGGGCCATGCCGTGCAGCTTCCAAACCGCGTCAGGCAACCATGAGCCGTGCGGGTCGACGATGCTCGCTCGCACGCCGAACTCGGTGTTGACGAAGAACAGGAAGTCAGGCCGTAGCGTGCGCCAGTCACCATGGCGGTCCTGGTAGGCGATGCTCATTGAGTCCCGTCCCCCGGTCGGGTTCCGGTACCAGGCGAGCATGTCGCCGTGCGCGATCTCCGTGTCGATAACCTCAACCTCGTCCGGGTTGAGCTTGCCGACAGGGAACATGCCCACTTCGTCTGCGAGCAGGTGCAGAGGTCGACGATCGAGCAATTGCTCTGATTCGCCGACGGCGCGCTTCGTCTCCTCCTGGCGATTTCTCGGTAAGGCCATCGAGATGAGCTGAGGATCAGTGCTCATCGCCGTGATCTCGGCATAAAGGCTCTGGCGGGACTCAGGAAGCGACTTGAGCGCAACACGGTATTGGTTCAGCCATTCGGCTGCGATCTTGTCGGCCTCGGCATCGAGCGCCGGGCGCGTCTGCGGCAGCATCGCGAGAGAGGCGACTTTGACGTGGGCATCGCGGAACGCCTCCTCGTCCTCGGCGTCCTCGGTCAGGAGCTCGATGTATGTGCGCGCGACGTCAGGCGTGATCGTCCGCGCACCGCTGCGGTAGGAGTCTTGAATGGCCCTGTCGTCCGCGACTTCGATGAACGCGCCGTCAGCCCGTGTGCCATAACGCGCTGACCCGTGAAGCGTGGTGCCTGCGACCGTCAGCACGTCCTCCACGGCCTTGGCCATGTCCTTCGGGTACTGGGCAGCGACTCCATTCAACACACCATGAAGACGTTCGTGGGCGAGCTTTCCAGCGTCAGCGAGGAGCTGGTCAGCAGCAAGCGCGTGCGCTAGCGAGGTCACCCTTTTGATCGGGTTGGCGTGCTTGCGCGGCAGCGTCTCCGCAGGAAGGGCGCTGAACAGAGTCCAGACCTCGTCAGGCACCACTGCGTTTGGCGTCATGAGCTTCGGGTCAACCAGCACGCGCTGACCGGTGCCTCCTCCGCCCATCAGATCGTTGCCCATGATCTTCTCGATCACGAGGCTGGCTGTGGCCTTGTTGAACTTCGGCAGGATGCACTCGACACTGTTCAGCAGATCGTCACCCTCGATGCGGCGAGCGAGCGGGGTACGGATCATCCGGCCGAGGAGTTGCGCGATGTGGGTCTCGTCCTTTGCAGGGCGGAATGAAACCATCACCTCGGCACGGGGGCAGTCCCAGCCAGTGCTGATCGCATCCTTCGCGAGCAGCACGCGGACGTAGGTGGCGTCCTGCACCCGTTCTGGTGAGATGTATGGCACGCTGTGAGCGCCAAACGTCTGGGCGGTGTGATCTCCGAAGACGTGCGCGAATGCGTCGGATTCGAGCTCGGGCCACTCGTCGTGAATCACGTCGATGGCGGAGGCGACTTCATCGGGAGCGGGCTTGTTCGGTACCTGGAGCACCATCAACGGCTTGATCGCCTCGTCGCCCTGCTCGGCTGCGTATACAGCCCACGCTGCGGACAGCGCCTTGACCTTGCGCACGCCCCGTCGCAGAAGCACGGTGTTGAAGTCGCCCGTCTCGGCGGGGAAGTCCAGGACGATGTCGTCCTTCAGTAGCCCTGATTCCTGGATCCGGACCGGGTCGACCTGCACCGTACCGAGGTGCACTCGGTTCGACTGGACCTCCGCGGCGGACATCGCCTCCTCAAACCGCTGGACAGTTGCAGAGACGCCCCAGACGATCGGCACTGGCGGCACGCTGCCGTGCCCGTTGATGAGCCGCTTCACGATGGTGGGGGTTTCGACGGGGCGCTTGCCCATACCCTTGTGGGCCTCGTCGAGCACCATGTAGAGCGTGAGCCCCTCGTCCTCGATGGTATTGCGCAGCGTGTCCCAGAACGTGAAAGGCACTGTGTCTGGGTGCGTTGACACACCATCGAGGGTGTTCGAGTCATCGTGGCCTCGCACAAGGAGGCTGTTCTTCGAGAGCTTCGACGTATTGAGGAAGTAGACGTGCCCGGCATGCAGTTTTGGGTACCGAAAAGGGTGTTCGACCGTCACAAGCCGATTGCGGAGACGGTCCGATGCCTGTTCTAACCTGTGCCGGGTCTGCTGGTTGAGCGCGGGGTCGTCGCTGAACCACAGCACCACGGCGCCAGGGTCCGGTGACACACTGTAATCGTCGTTGCCCCAGAACAATGCCTCGATCACCGCGGCGGCCATGACGGTCTTACCCGCTCCCATCGTGGCCGTTAGCGCGACCGAAGATACACGCTTGCTCGCGCTGCGATAGAAGTCTCTCGCCGAGGCGAGTTCGCGGAGCGTGTCGCCGACGGCGTCGTCCTGATAGTCCTTGAGCGTGTAACGCATCAGTAGTCTCCTGTGCTCTCGCAATTGCGTAGATAGTCCTCATAAAGGCGGACCGTCTCTATCCCGCGGAGCTCATTTGCGACCTGCTGATAGCGGCCCTCGTCGTCGGTGACGATGTACGCGATGCGCAAGTTTTCGACCGTTTTCAGTGCGGCGACGAACTCGGACGACCGGTCGAGATCCTTGAGAACGCCATACGTCTCTGCGATGGTCCAGCCATCATCCAGCGAGTCGATTCGGCTACCTTGAGCGCCGGCGCGCAACCAAAGCATCGGCGCGATTGCCGCGAATGCACGATCGTTGCTGACCATCCACGGTGACTCATATGTGAGCGTGAAAAAAGCAGCATTCTCATCGAAGCCGTCGGACATTGGGAACTCGTCGACAAACTTGTAGTCCCCCTTGATCGGTACGTCGTCCGGGGCGAGACCTGTGATTGCGGCGCGGATGCGCGGCTTGGTTATGTAGTCGCAGATGCCCCACGTCTCCCAATCGGGGTCCCCGGCGCGGAGGCTACCCTCGCGGAGTTTCGCCTGCTCCTCGGCCGATACCTCGTTGTTCGTCACTGATATGCACTGCCGCGTGCCGCCATCCTGCTTGTTGAGGCGCATGACCGCATGAGCAGTCGTCCCGGAGCCAGCGAAGAAGTCGAGGATAATTGCGGAGGGGTTGTCCGAAACAAAGAATCGCAGTGCGTCTTCTACCGCGTACAGGGATTTGGGATACGGGAACTTCCGATCCGGCATCAGTGTCGAGATGAGACGGGAACCGCTGTTTCCCGCGTCGTGCGATGAGATGCGCCAAACATCGGTCGGCACGAACCTTGCGAGGTAGTCAGAACTGTCCGTAATAATTGAGCCGTCTGTGCGCCGACCAGAAATTTTGAACGTTCCGTCCGCAACTTTCGTGCGCTCACCTTGCTTTAGGTAGTAGGGGGTCGTCCGTGAGTCGTTCCACCTCCCCAAGCGCGCGCTTCCGCTACCGATCAGCTCACGCAGCGCGGTTGGGCTGATTTGCCATCGGCCTTCTCGGCCGTCCCGCCTGATTGGCCAAACGGCCGTAGTGCCATCCGGCGAAGCTTGTTCTTTCCAGCCCTCACCGTAGAACGGTTCGCCTACCGAATCGAACACAGGACCGTCATCAGTATTTGTAACGTAGACCGGATAGAAGAGATTGGGATGCGTGGTGCGGAACGGCTGCGTCCCCGAGCGCATCAGCAAGTTCCAGCGAATGTCATTCTTGTTCCGCGTCGCGACGGGATTCCACTCTTCGGCGAGTGGCAAGGCCACAGGCGCGGAAGCGCCGAACTGAACGAAGTACAGGTACTCCGCGGAGCGATTGAAAGTCCCACTCCGGGTGGAACCTGCACCGTTGATTGACGACGTGACCATCGTGATCCGCGCCTCAGGGAAGGTCTGTTCAAGGAGCAAGCCGAGGCGCAGGTACTCCTTCTCGTCGATCGTGACGATCAGAACTGAGTCTTCGGGTTTCAGCAGTCGCTTGGCGATCCTCAAGCGTCTCTCCATAAAGGCCAGCCATTTCGAGTGGCGGTAGAGATCGTCACCCTCGACATAGTCGTTGTTGTACTTCCAGTCACGAGAGCCAGAGTTGTACGGCGGGTCGATGTAGATCGCGTCCACAGCGTGCTCGTGAGTGAAGGTCAGCTGCTCCAAGACGTGGAAGTTCTCGCCGTTGATGACGGTGTGAAACGGCTTGTCCCCGCCCCGCTCGACGGTGCCGTCGGGGCGCAGGCCCGGGTAGATCCGGTCACGGAACTCTGCAACGAGCACGAGATCATCGACCGGCACCGTCGTGTTCTCGGGCTCGGCCGCGTCGAAGAGTGAGATCTCGGCGATGTCGCCCGAAATGGACTCAACGCGCCACAGCCGCTGGTCACCGCGCGCGGTCGAGCCGCGAGGAGGAAGGACTCGGACCTTGCTCGTTTTGCGGATCTTGTGCCCCGCCAGCTCGACGGCCTCGGGCGCGTGGCGTTCGAAGTTCAACCCGAATGGCAGGCGCTTCTGAAGAGGCTTGAGCTCTTCCTCGAGATCGGCACCCAGCTGCGGGTCCAGCTGCTTCGCAGCGCGCAGGAGATCTGTAAGCCGCGACATCGTCTGTCCCCCATTACGTAGGTAGCGTTCGCGACTTCAGGCAAAGTTGACGACGAACCTACCTCTGAGCCTATCGCTGGGTGAACCCGGGCGCGAAGCGCGCCATAGGCCGCGCATGGTGGCGCGTGGGAGACAATTCTGGCCACCAGATGCGCCTCAGGAGAGACCGTGACAACGCTTCACTCCGACGGCGGGGCCATCACCGTGACCGCCCCGACCGACTCGCAGAGCAGGGCATGCTTAGGGCATGGAACACTCTGATCGACGCCCGGCTGCCGATGTCCGAATTGGTGACCTGATCACGCTCTGGGATGGCACCGGGTACCGGGTCCGGGAGGTCACTCCTTCCGCCTCCGGCAAGAAGATTGATATCGAGGCACTCGTAGAAGTTGTTGTCCCTGGTGGACCGGAACTTGGTCGTCGGTTCAGGCTCGGCAAGCGAGCCGGGACGATGCTGATGGTCGAGCGTGCTGGCTGAAACGGTCAGAGTCTGCGACTCAACTTGTTTGCTGGACTGCCGATCAGTATCTTTCGCTGGTCAGCGGAACGGTTAGGTCGGCTAATCGCGTGTCCGGAAACCGATAGCCGGCACCTGGGCTGCACGAACGCCGAGCGGGGTCTCACATCTGCAGGAAGCTCCCCAGGATGGACACGAGCGCCTGTGCGTCGCCGCGATTCAGCAGCCAGTCCACCGGTGTCATCCGTTCGCCGTCGACCCGCAGATCCTCTTGTGGGGTCCTCATGAACCCCTTGATGCTCGCGGGGTGCATGTCTGCCGGGAGACCGTGTACCAGCACCGTGAGGCCCGGGAGGACCGGTTGCGCTGGATCGCCGGTGAACTGCCAGAGAGGGTAGCGGCGCTTGCCGCCGGCCAGGAAAGCGTAGAGGTCGCCCTTGGCTTGGCGCCGGCGCACGCGTGCTGCGTCCACGCTCAGCACCTGGGCAACCTCGGCAACACTGAGCGAATCAGTGATGGCCCCCAGCCGAGTCGTGCGCTCCAGCTTCACCAAGTCGCCTCGTGCGAGGCTGGCCTCGGTCTCGGCGAATTCTTCTTCGGTGAAATCTCCCGACTCGATCAGGAACGCGACCTGCTCGTCAGAGAGCGCGCCACCACGGGGCTGGCGCTTCGTTATCAAGTCAGTCATTTCTCGAAGAAGGCTGACCACTAGCTCATCGTCGTGACCCTGTGCCTCGGCGGCATCACGGAGGCCCTGGAGGCTCTTCTGGACCTCGGTGTTGGTCGTTGCGTCGGGCATTCGGGACTCCTTCGCGCCGTGACTTCTTCTTCGTAGGATACTGAAGTCACATTTTCTGCGCAGCGACAGGGAGGAATGAACTTGGCTAAGAAATTTGTCGATGGGAACGACCGCCTCGACGCCCTCTTGGCGCAGCCTGGAATGGCCGAGCGAGTCGCCGAGATCCACGATCGCGCCGATGAGGAAGACCGCGCCCGTCGCTCTCTGTGATGGTGATCATCTTCGCTCCCTGGCACACGACTATTTCTATCAATCTCTATTAATCTGTATTAACCCTATGTATGTGACGCTGTGCTCGCCCAAGCAACGCCTCTATGGCTGATTGACTGTAACGTAGCCGGTATGAGCGTCGGGCATGGACCGGCGTGACTACCTCAGATGCCCCTCGCTATTGCGGGGGTTTCTTGTTTTCCAGGCACCGCACAGCACTCCCGTTCGGCCCCGCTCTGCCAATGACCGAGAACGCCGCTGGCTGTCGAGCAGAGATCGAGGCGGGAAGACCGTGTCATCAGGCGCCGGCCGAGTTGTGTCGCCGAGAGTGGTCAGTAGTCAACGAAAATCTCGTGGAACTTCCGCGTATTCCCGGGCCACCCGATGCGCGTAGGTGCCACTCCATCAACTACCCATCAACGAAATCCGTCCTGCAATCAGGCGTGGTATTTTCAGGCTACCTCACGCATAATTAGTACAGGAACAGGAGGCCCACCATGACGATCAACGAGATTCAGCAACGTCAGAGTGACAGTCGACCTAGCCCGAAAGCTCAGGCCGTAGCCGCGCGTGTTCGAGTGAACGCAGACCGCCGCGGCGGCGTGGAGACGCCAAAGTGGATCGTCAAGCTTTCTCAGTCGCCCGCCGCTAAGTAGTTTCTTTTCTCGCCACGACAGCGAGCTCGTAACCGGCTAGATGTCTTCCTCGAGTGCATGCCGCCGATCGGTACCGTTAGGCAGCATCTCGGTGCGCGTTGCGACCGCGAGGGCTCACTTCAAGCCATCGCTGCCTGGATGCGTCAGTCAAGATCATCCAACTCGGCCTAGATGGTGCTTGTCCTTGCTAAACACGAATAAGAGCAAGAAGAGTGGTGATTGGCTCCTTCAGCGCCTAGACGTCGTCAATCAGGACCTGCGCGGTTGAGACGTAGAGAGGTGCATACAAATGTGGTCCGATGTCGGACTATATCTGTCAATGATCTTGTGGCTCAGAGTGACTCAGCGAACCGCTCCATGGCAACGACGTGGTCCACAGTGAGCCCAATCGTGGGCGCCGGCTCGACCATCAAGTGCGGCACAGCGAAGATCGGGTCATCGTCAAAGTCCGGCCAGGTGCGACCAATCGCGATCTCCTCGTCGTCCGCCCAGATCCAAGGCTGCCCGGTGCTCTCGATCCGGGCACGGAGCGCTGCACGTTTCCATTCCGCAGGTACGGCGCCGCGGCGGCGCTCGGGCTTCTTGGCCAGCACGAATCCACCCGCCAGCTTCCCGTCGAGCGCCTGCTCAATGAAGGCAAGCACGTTCGGGCCCCAGGTGGTCAGCCAACCGAGTTCGATGTTATTGGCGCTGATAAATTTATCGAGTGCGTCAATGACCTTCGGGTCGATGTCCACCCAGTACTTGTCACCGTGAGCGGTGCGGACATGACGACGCTCGAAGCCGTCAACCACAGGCGGCATCGCCTTCTCGAATGATTGCCCGGTCCGGCGATTGCGCTCCCACTGCTCGACGTCGATGGTGTTCAACACGCCGTCAATGTCTAGGGCGCACAGGATTCCGGTTCCCAGGAAGCTGTCTGCGGGGAGCAGGGTCTCTTTGGGCGCGTCATGCATGGCGTTCACTGTATGGCTTCCTGCAGCGGGTCGCGAGTGCGGCGCATCCATGGGTGCTCCACAGTTAGCTATGCGGGTGACACCCTCGTCACGGGTCGATCGTCAATGGAGCGGTGCGTAGCCTCAGCCTCAGCCGCTGAATGAATCGTCGACGAGAGCCTGCGCAGCGTGGCCGACCTCCTCGAGCCGACCTTCGCGGATTGCGTTGACGGGGGTGTCGTCGTCCAGCCATGGATTCGCCCCGATGAACCACGCCCGGGCGACCTGCTCGCCCTCGACCTCGGCGATCTTCTGCCACTGCTCGTAGGCAAAAGCGAGTCGTGGTATTGCCTCTGGTCGCGGCTGTGGGCCGCCCTCTGTGGCCCATTCGTGCGAGGCCGTGGCATCTTTCGAGTCAGCCAGCACGGCGACGAGCGTCTCGCCCAGGGCAGCGTTCAGGCGCCTGGTCATCTCCCGAATACTCGGCTCCGTCGCCACGTATTCAGGCTCTTCAAGGGGCCAGCTCACGAAACGGAATAAATAACACGCCAAGGAGCCTCAGGCCCTTTCCTGACCTCGTGCATTTGACGCACCTGAGTGCGAAAAGCTTACGGGCGGGCTATACGGGCACCTCGCTTCAAGGCGTGCTGCGGAGCCCAGTAACGGCGCGGGAGTGTCCGTTGAGCGTCCGGCTTGCGGGCAGGCTAGGGAGCTCGGCAGATCAGCGTCCATTGCCCGCGTCGGCAAATGTCCAGCGGTGGCCGGGGTGGTTCGCATGTCCCAATGGCTAGCGCTGTAGGGTCTGAGCATGTGGCTTGGGGAAGAATTCTGGGGTGAGCAAGGACGCATCGCCAGGATCCAAGCGGGTCCGTGGGCCGGTCGTTACGCCTATATCTATCCGGAACACAAGGACGACTGGTGGGTCATGGTGATTGACCCTTCTCCCAAACCAGACGCCCCGGGGGACAACTACATTGACGACGGCAGTTACCTCGAAGAACTGGCGCGTGAATGGGAATTCGAGTGGGTGCCCCTTGGAGTCGAAGAGGAGAGACTTGAACGAGAGCACTTTGGTTGGCGGCCACTGCTGAGCGCCGAAGCTGTGGCACGGAAACGACGCTCACGAAAGGAACGTTTCCTTTCGTGGATTCACGGCAGATAACGGCACCGCCTACAGCTGCATCGCTCGTCCTCGATGACCTTGCGGCGGCCCTGCTCAAGGATCCTTCCGCGGCGCTCCGAACCCGAGCCGCTACGGCGAAGTTCTGCGGAGCGCCAACTAGCGATCCTGGTCGGGACCAGGCCGTGCCTTAAATCCGAGAACGGACCGATTCCGACCGCTAGCCTCACTGTCCCAGGGGCCACGGACAGACACCGCGATAAGAGCAAGACCGACCGGAATCAGGACCCAAGAATAGGGACTTGCTGATCGAAGAAGCACCTGGAAAACAAAAGAGAAGATCGACATAGCGCCGAGGGAAAAGAACACTCGTGTGACCCACCAAGGGAACAACCCTCGTTCATTTCGCATGACCTCACCCTACGCACCCGTCAATGGCCAATCCGAAGGGGTACTCACGGAATGACTGCGAAGGATTGCTTTTGAGGGTTCCCATGTGACACAGCATCGGCGCTCCCGGCCAGCCAGCCCCAGGCCAGCTACTAACCATTAGAAATGGCTCTGGACTTGCCCGGTTTACCCGATTGTTAGATTTCGGGGGTGGCCTCATCGCCTATGGGGATCGGCCGGGAGTCTATTGTCTCGCTCAGGCCGGAGTTCTGCACGGCGGCGTTGATGTAGGAAATGGCTTCTTGGCCTGTAACCCCAAGCTTCCGCATCAGGTCCGCGTAGTCGCGCGCGGCTTTGACCGCGTGATGGGCCGCCGTGTCTGTACCAGCTTTGACAAAGGTGCCAGCTCGGCCCCTGGTCTGCAGCAATTCAGCTTCTTCAAGTTCTTTGTATGCCCGGGCGACTGTGTTCGGTGCCAGACGAAGGTCCGCGGCAAGGGCCCGAACGGTGGGCAGACGCGTTCCGGGGACGAGAGCACCAGTGTTTATCATGGTGAGTATCTGTAGCCGGAGTTGCTCGAACGGCGGTGTCGGAGACGCTGCATCAATTCGGAGAATCATTGGGCACCGACGCTGACCAGGTCAGGGTACCGGCGACGGAGGATGTGCTGCCGAGGTCGTGGCAGCAGAGACTCCAACGCGGCGGCGATGACCACGAATGTGCCCACCAGATTGAAGCCCGCAGCAGACGCAATGAACGGCGGGTCTATGGGGTTCATGGCCATCAGAACCTCCTGAACAGCGAAGAAGACTCCAAAGGTTCCCAATAGAAACGCAGCGGTGGCCAGGTCGCGGACTGCGAACGAACGCAGCAGGTCATCCCACGCCAAACCCAATTCTGATCCTTGACTCTGTCGAACTCGCAGAATCAGTCTGCCCCCGACCTCGAATCCGATCAGCGCCACAACGGCCAGAAGAGTTGCCGTCGCTGCCACGCTGAACGTTTCGGGAAAGACTTGCCCCAAATCGTCGGTAGCGATCCATGGCAGCGCCATTTCAAAGCTGAGGGTGGCGATGGCCACTCCCACCATTGTGCGGGCGGCAACCCTTTCCCAACCGGGGATATAGTCGCTGAGATTCCTGAACCGGACGTGGGCAACATGGTCGGTCCCGCCCAGTTTCTTCGCTTCCCCCGAAATCGACGCCACCGCGCGACCGAGTGAGGCCGCGACGGCATATGCTCCGATCAGGAAGAGAGGCGCCGGCCCGTCGCGATCAGCGCCCACGAGCCACACGAACCAGGTTGCCGAGACCGTGCCGACCACGCCACCTATCGCGATGCCGACGGCACGTCGACCTTGTGCGGCGCTAACCGCTTGGTCTGCTCTTTCGTCAACGGGAAGGCCAATCGACGAAACGAGTCGCCTAACCACCAGTTTTCGGGGACCACCCAGTCTCGCGCACGTAAGGATGGCAATCGAAAGGACAACGAGGCCGCCGGACGCCAGCCACGTTGATTGGCTCAGATTTTCCATGAGGTCACTAAGTAGTTCCACAATGCACGCTCCTTTGTGTATGCCCCATTGTCTCACCCAGAAAATACAATAGGCAAGACACAATCGGCGTGGGGCTCGCGATTACAGACTGCTTCGTGGGAAGCACGACAGGAGGTCAATCAGCAGTGAGGGTTCCTGTGCGAGTAGGTCCTGAGCGGGAATGGGAGAATCGAAAGGTGCGACGTCTTTCCAGTCTCGAGGACCACTTCCGGATCACCGAGATCGAGCGAGCCGCCGGAGAGTCGTTCCGCAACATCAACATGGCGATAGTCGCCGATGATCAACCGATCAGCAGGCAGGATTTCCAACGCTTCGTCGCGGACCATGGAGCGTTTGTGTGGCTCGTCGACGGTGTAATCGTCGCCTACTTGCTCCTGGAGCAGGTGGACGGAGCTGCCCATATTGAGCAGGTCACGGTCCACCCGGAGCATGCACGTCGCGGAATCGGAGCGCAACTGATTGTCGTGGCTGACTCTTGGGCACGTGAACGCGGACTCCCCGCTGTGACGCTGACCACATTCCGAGACGTTCCGTGGAACGCGCCATACTATGAGCGCCTCGGCTTCCGTGTTTTCTTGCCACGTGACTGGGGCTCGGCTATGGGCGCTCGAATGGAGACAGAAGCCGCGCGAGGGCTGGAATCCTGGCCGCGCCTGGCGATGATCCGACCCGTGAGCAAACTCGGAACAGCCGAAGCTGACGTTCACGAATAATCGCCCGCAAGGCATTCCCGTTGCAGGACTTGGTCTCGGTGCAACGGGAACGTCGATAGTTGCGTTCAGTGTTTTGGTGCCAATTGTCGTTGGATGGTTCGGTAGACCGTCGAGCGGGCGACGTTGAAGAGTTCGGCGATTTCTGCGGTGGAGTGCGTTCCAGCATCGTGAATTTCCATCAGGTGCCGTTGCTGTGCGTTTGAGAGCTTGGGTGGTTTTCCGCGCAGTCGCCCTTTCGCTTTCGCTACCTGCATGCCTTCACGGGTTCGGGCTCGGATGAGATCTGACTCGAACTCGGCAACCATTGCGAGCACATTGAAGAGGAGCCGCCCGACAGGATCGTTGGGATCGTGAACAGATCCTCCGATGCTGAGTTTCACATCCTTGGCGGTGAGCTCGTCGATGATGTCTTTGGCGTCTCGAAGGGAACGCGCCAGCCGGTCGAGCTTGGCAACGACTAGCGTGTCACCGCCGCGGCACGCGGCGAGAGCCTCTCGAAGGCCGGGGCGAGCACGGTTGGTGCCGGTCAGGCCGTGATCTGTGTAGATGAGAGCTGGCCTGACTCCGAGCCGTTCAAGGGCGTTCTGTTGAGCGGTCAGGTCTTGTTCGTTTGTGGATACGCGTGCGTAGCCAATCAATAGTTCATTCATGAAGGGCAGATTGATCGCTGCGGCCGAATTGCTCAAGAACCGCGTCGATAGCCGTCCGTCTTTTGGGAGGGCTTCGGAAGGGGGTGGGCCAAGCGCATTGTGCGAGTGGGACGGACAAGGTTGTAACGAGTAGCTGCGGGGTACGCCATAGTCAGACTATGAGAGTAGCCATTACTGGTGGAACCGGATTCGTCGGCAGCCACCTCGCGGAACGATTCGCGGCGTCCGACGTGTCAGTCGTGTCTCGCCGCTCTGGCACGCCCGTCGATGATGTGGATGCGCTGACACGGGCGTTTGAGGGCTGCGACGTGGTGGCTCATTGCGCAGGCATCAACCGTGAAATAGGTGAGCAGACCTTCAACCGTGTCCACGTGCAAGGCACGGCCGCGGTGATCGAAGCGGCACGACGCGCGGGCGTCCGCAAGATCGTGATGCTCAGCTTCTTGCGCGCCCGCCCAGGATCCGGTTCGCCGTACCACGAGTCAAAATGGGCGGCCGAGGAGATGATTCGTTCTTCAGGGTTGGACTACACGATTCTGAAAGCGGGAATGATCTACGGCCGCGGCGACCACCTCGTCGATCACCTCAGCCGCACAATCCAGACGATCCCGATCTTCGCCTCTGTTGGACTTCGGGAGAAGTCGATCAGCCCCGTCCCGGTTGGTGAGCTTGTTGACATTCTGGTCGCCGCGCTCGACGCTCGCCTGACAGATCAAACCGTCGCCGTCCGCGGCGGCGAGACCCTGCTGCTGAGCGAAGCCGCTCGTCGAGTTGCCCGAGTTCTCAACCGCCGCCTGGTCATCGTACGTTTGCCAGTCGCGTTCCACTATGTCCTGGCGCAGTTCACAGAATGGGCGATGACGGTGCCGCTTCTGGCGAAAGCCCAAGCGAGAATGCTGGCCGAAGGCGTCACGGACGCTGCTCTTCCGGCTGCGGAGCTACCGGACGATCTCCGTCCACATCTCGCCTTCAACGACGCACAAATCCGCGACGCGTTGCCCGATTCGGAGGGCTTCAGCTGGAGCGATCTGCGAATCAGTGGCTCGCGTTCGCGACGTCGCGGACACTTGCACGAGCGAGGCACCGGTCAAGAGCCCGTTGGACGGGGTGAAGGACGTGACGCATGACCAGCCCTGAGCTTCGCGACTGGCCCTCGAGCGACCGGGGATACCGTCGCTCGGAGGTATCGGCGGTCGTGGGACGTGGTGACTCTGTCTGGGAGCGCGTCGCCCGGGACGTACTCCGATGGCGGGTGAAAACGGCAAGCGGGTTTGCGGTCGACTCGACCAGCCCGGTTTCGCAGGGCGATCGCGTCGTCGTCACCGCACGTCTACTCAAGGTAACCGTCGTTGAGCCGGTGGAGGTCGTGGCCGTCGTCAAGGAGCTCGACCGGGTCGGCTTCGCGTACCGGACCATGCCGGGGCCCCCGTCAGCGGCGAAGAAGCGTTCATCGTGCACCGACACGGCGACGAGGTGCGTCTAACCGTGCGCTCACTCACGCGCCCCGCGCCACAACAGCCCTGGCGAGCCCTCTACCCGTTGCTGCTCATCGCCCAACGCATCGCGCGCAGACGCTACCTGCGCTCACTTCGCTGAGCTGCACACCCATCAGCGCTGGCGATGGACACGCTTTGAACCTCTGTCGGAGCGAAATCGCGGATGTCCGCTTGGGGTTCGGTCTGCGGGATGCTCGCTACACCAACCATTTCGATCGCACCTGGACGTCGGCGTCTTCGTAGCCGAGGTGGTCGTAGAAGCCCAGCACTGCCTCGTTGGCTGAGCGGACCATAAGTTGAACCTTCACGGCGCCTCGTTGGCGAAGCCAATCTTCGGCAACCGTCATCAACTGTCGCCCCAGCCCGGTTCCGCGCTGACTCTCATCCACGGCGAGGTAGTAGATCCAACCACGGTGACCGTCTTCCCCGACCATCACGGTGCCAACCAACCGCTCATCGATGAAACCTCCAAAGACCGTGGAAGTACGGCCGTCGAGGGCGCGCTGCAGGTCCCGCTCGGACGGATTCCAAGGTCGGGTCAGTCCTACTTGGTGCCAGAGTGAAATGACGGCCTCCGTGTCTGCCGAAGTCAGGTGGGAGATTCGCATAGCTCCAGCTTGCCGGAATTGGGAAGCAAACGAGAACCGTTGTCTACGACCGGTCGCCGAAAGTGCCGCACGGTCATGAACGATCGCCGTGGGATGCTGATTCTGTGGAACTGAACACAATTACCGACAGGCCGGTCGTTGTCATTCGACCGTATGGTCACGCGGATGCCGCAGACACGTTAGCGATCTTCCTTGCCGCAGTGACCGAGACCGCTGCCGCCGACTACTCACCGGAACAGATTCAGGCGTGGGCTCGGCCAGAAGCACGCGAGCTATCCACTTGGCATACGGCGATGCAGGCACGGAACAGTTACGTGGCGACCGTGCATGGTGTGCCGGCGGGTTTCTCCGACGTGGACTCTGAGGGATATATCGACATGATGTTCGTCGCTCCTCGCTACCTAGGACGCGGGGTGGCACGGCAACTGATCGGCCATGCGGAGGCCCGAGCGAGCCAGGAGCATCTGACGGAGCTGACAGCTGACGTCAGCATTACAGCCCGCCCCGTCTTTGAGCGCTCCGGATTCACCGTCGAGGCAGAACAGCACTCGATGACGGCCGGCGTGCAGCTGACCAATTTCAAGATGAAGAAGAAGCTAGTCGGCGGCGAGGTGTCCCTCAGCGGGCAGCTTGTTTGCCTCACCCAAGACCAAGCGGGAACTGTCCGGGAACACCTACAACTGCACCTTGCCCTCACCCGCGCCGAACCGGGATGCCTTTCGTTCAACGTCACCCGGACGAGCAATCCCCTGGTGTGGCAGGTCGAAGAGCGCTTCGAGCAGGCATCCGCCTTTGAAGCCCACCAGGAACGTGTCGCCAGCAGCGAGTGGGGTCACGCCACCGCGGGAATCGAACGCCACTACTCCGTGATCGGACTCTAGCCACTCGCCCGTCTCAACAGCTACCCCTCCGTGGCACCCCAGTTGGGCAACCTCCTGCCTCCGCAATTCATGCTCCGTGCGCGTCACTCAAGGTTCCCTACTGACACAGCATCAGCACGCGATGCCATCGGACGGGAAGGCCGCAAATTCGTCGCGCTGACCGTCCCTCTTACGCCTATATGAGATGGGTCGTTGAGGAGGGCGGAGATTTGAGCGGTTCTCTTGTTCTGGGTGGCGATCCGCATTTGCGATGTTTTGAATCGGTTGCCCTTTCTTGGGGGCTGGTTTGAGTTCCTGGTGCACTGCTAGAAAGTAGCTGCGGCTGTGGATCGTGCGCCGCGATCGTCGTTCGCTGCGTGAACGCTACGGGTCTGCGTGAGAGCATCGGGAACTGAGATCACAGGATGAATCGTCACTCGAGCGGGGGCCTGAGCATGCGTGGTTGCGTGAGGTTAGGCGTCGTGTTCGGTGTCGGCGTGGCCGTGGTGCTCGGGGTGGCGGGATGCTCGTTCAACGCGCCCGACGCGGGGAAAACAGTTTCACAGATTCGGGTCGTTCCCATCCTCAACGATCCTCCACCCGGTGGTGATCTGCTCGACCGAGCCGAGTACCTCGGAAGCTCCGAACCGAATATAGCGAAGGACGCCGGGGTCGCGACCGTCTTCGCCGCTCCAGGCAGTCCCTCCGCGCTCCTGGATTACTACCGCCGGACCTACCCACAATTCGGATTTCCCACGGAGTCAACATTTGCCACAGGATCCATAGGATCAAGCAGCGCGGACCCCATCGTCATCAGCGGGAGAGACGGGTGGGGCTACGTGTCAGTGACTATCCAAGCCGGGTCCCCGTACCTCCCTGTGTATTACGACCTCGCGTTGAAGCCGGCGCCTCCGGGTTCAACGTACGTGACCGTCAATATCAACGGGCAAACAGGCCGCAGCGTTTACCTCGATGATCCGAAGTGACAGGGAAAAACGTGCGCAGAGCATCTCGGTTTCTGAGCGTGGTGACCGCAGCCAGCATGTGTTTGCTCTTGCTGACTGGCTGCGTGCCCGGGCAATCCATCGACAGTCTGGCCAAGCAACCCGAAGCCGCATTGACCTACCCTGGCAGCACCGATGTCCGGATCAACAATGACCGGGGACGGGTTCAATTCGGCCTCGATGGCGGCGACGTGGCCGTCACCGGAATATCCGGGACGACAACGCACACGCAACGCGAGGTCCTCGCCTTTTACTCGCAAGCACTGGCAGCGAACGGCTGGACACAAACCAGTGATAGTCCGTACGCCGAGACGGCGTCGGGACAACCCGCTCACGTGATGCAGTGGGACAACGCGAAGCTCCACCTCACGTATGCCGTCGCCGTCACGGCTGAGGGTGAAACAACGAAGTACGAAACTCACCTTGAATCGTTGCGGTAATCCAGTGACGAACGCGACGCAGCAGACCAGGAGACCGATGCGAAGATCATCTGGGTTCCTGAGCGCGGTCGCCGCCGCCAGCATCTGCATGCTTCTGACTGGCTGCGTGCCTGGACAATCCATCGACAGCCTGGCCAAACAACCCGAAGCCGCATTGACCTACCCGGGCAGCACCGATGTCCGGATCAACAATGTCCCGGGACGGGTTCAATTCGGGCTCGATGGCGGCGACGTGGCCACGACCGGTATATCCGGGACGACAACGCACCAGCAGCGCGAGGTCCTCGCCTTCTACTCGCAGGCACTGGCAGCGAACGGCTGGACACAAACTATGGACAGTCCGGGCGTCCACACGGAATCGCGACAATTCGCTCACGCGATGCAATGGGACGGGACAAAGCTCCACCTCACCTATTTCGTCGAAGTCTGGACTGAGGGCGAAACAACGAAGTACGACACGCAGTTGCAATCGTTGCGGTAACCCGTTCGATTCGCGGTCTAGAGCAATACCCCTTCATATCCAACTCCGGGGTGCAGAAACGTCTGCTGTTCTGAGAAAGACCGATCACACCACCGTGGAACCGTCCCGCAAGAGGTTCCCTACTGACACAGCATCAGCACGCGATGCCATCGGACGGGAAGGCCGCAAATTCGTCGCGCTGACCGTCCGGCTTGCGGACAGCCCGCAGCTCAGTGTCGGTGCGATTGGGAACAATGGTCTCGATGACGAATTTAGATTTAGCGCAGGACGCTCGCCTTGCATTCTCACCTCTGACTCCTGACGATCTCGACTCAGTTTTTGGCGTCTACAGCGATCCCGACACGTGGTTGCACTTGCCCGTGGGTCGTCACAACACTCGAGAGCAGTCCAGAAGGATCGTCGACGACGCCATCAAGAGCCGGCGAGAACATGACATTGGTCAATGGGCGGTTCGCGTGGGCGACCCGGGGTCGGACGATGCGCTGAGAGCTGGCACGTTCATAGGTACGGGCGGCGTGAACATGACTCCAGCGCTCGTCTGGAACCTCGGGTACCGCCTCTCCCCGGCGACGTGGGGGCGAGGTTTCGCGACGGAAATCGCCCTTGCTGCGGTCGCTGCCGTCAGAGCACAGAATGACTCGGCTGCCATCACCGCCCGTGTACTCTCCAATAATCCTGCCTCTGCGCGGGTGGCCGTCCGTGCCGGTCTGAGAAAGGTCTGGGCAGGGCCAACAACGGCTGCAGTCGCAGCGGGCATCACTGGGGAAATCTTCTCAGATCGGGATCTCGGGGGCGATGCCCTGCGTTGGTTGATAGAGAACGTTTAACGTTCGGCTTGCGGTGCGCGGGTCAGGTCCTTTTGGCCGTCGTGCAGCTTGGGACTCCCGAACGGGTTGACATGCCGTCGATTCGGATGTTCACTTTCCTGTATGGAAAATGAACGCCTTGCCGAGGAAGCGCTGGCGGTCGCTGACGCGTCACGTCGGGTGGCTGTGCGACGCTCTCGGTCGCCGTGGTGGTACTACCCGGCGGACGGAGTCGTTATCGGTGCGGCGGCCGTTGCCGTGCTGTTAGCCGAAGGAATTGGCCGAAGCATTGCCGTGCTGGCGATGGTTGTTTCTACTACTCTTCTGGAGATTGCGCGACGAGCCGTGACGGGCACCCGGACAACGGAATTCGGTCACGGCCGTGCTACGGGCTATGCCGTCGTGTTCGCGATACTCAGCCTTGCGACTTTGGCAGCAGGCTGGTATTTCGTCATCAAGCTCGGTGTCACGTGGGTTGCCTGGGTTGCCGGCGCGGTCGTCTGCGTGCTGTTGGTGGCAAGCGGATGGGTATTCGAACGAACGTTGTCGTCCTCGATGAGGAGATGACGATCGTGGCTGGGACAGCCGAACTCAACGAGACCATTCATCCCACCCGTCGATTGGCGATCTGCGCTTTCTTGTCTGAGGTGGTGGAGGCGGAGTTTTCTGCTCTCCGCGATTCGTTGCGAATCAGCGACTCGTCACTGAGCAAGCATCTCGCCACTCTCAGAGAGGCAGGCTATGTGCGCGTCTTCAAACGGACATCCGGCGGACGCGCCTGGACGTGGGTGGCACTGACGAGGGACGGCCGAACGGCGTATAAATCCCACATCCGGGCCCTGCGCCAAATGACCAAACTCTAGAACCCTCCGGGCCGGTGCTCCCTTCGAGAATCACCGATCCCAAAGGCCAACTCGCCGGCGCACCGGACTCGACGCAATCCCGGTGAGGGTTCCCAAATGCGACGCCAACTGCGCTCCCTGGCTCGAGGGTCTGGCGGCTGAATCTGTGTCCGCGGCTTACGCGCACCCGATCTGGTCGAGATGCACTCGTTTGCGTGGTTCGTCCGCGCTGCGGAGGCACGTCGGAGTGGCATCAACCATGTTCCCGTCCTGGCATCGAAGATTGACTCAGAAGGCGGAGGGCTCAATTATGGACATCGGAAAACCACCGCGCCACGCCACGGCGCTTGATGATGAACTCACGCCGCTCCAAATCAAGCTGCTCAGGATCATCTGGGATGAGATTTCACGCCAGGGACCTGGCGGGTATGGGAATTGGCCGACGTGGGACTACGTCGAGCGAATGCTCGACCGTGAAGCACCTGAGATCGACTCTTCTTCCTGCCTTGAGATTTACCGGTCGCTTCCAAAGATTGGCCCGGCGACCAACGATGGTCGCCGCTACGGCCTCGTCTGGGACTCGGACTTTCATGAGGAACCGACTGCGGACTCGACTGTCGGTTTGAGCCTTGCAGGCATTATCCGACTCACCGAAGTTGAGCAGATCAATCCGAAAGTGGCTGAAGCCATCGTTAGCGTCGTGGCGATGCTGGCCGACTGGGAGAAGGGCTTGACACCGGACCCGACCAAAGCTACGGCGGAGCTGGTGCAGCTGGACAAGTTCACCTCTAGCTGGCTATCAAAATCGACGCGCGAGAAACCGACGGCACTCTCCGATACGGTGACGAGCCAGATCCTCAACCATGAGTACAACTGCCCGTTCAGCTTTTCGGAAGTGGATACGAAGTGGGTCACGAGCTTACGCGGTTCGAGACTTCGCCCCTACCGAGACCTGCAGGACGCGCACAACTATCTTGAGGTCATCAGCACAATCGAGGGCAGAAGACTTGAGGCGGCAGTCAAGCCCGAAATGAACGGAGCGACAGTGCCTGCGGTAATCCCCACAGTTCCGACGATCTTCATCGTTCACGGCCACGACGACGCAGCGAAGTACCATGTCACCCGAGTCGTCCAGCAGCTGACTGGAATAGAGCCAACGATCCTGCATGAGCAAGCCAACGAAGGCCAGACCGTTCTTGAGAAGTTCGAGACACACGCAGCCAGGGCCGCCGCGGCCATTGTGCTTCTGACACCGGACGATCAAGGTTCCAAGGCAGGAGCCAGCGAATCAAAGCCGCGCGCGCGACAGAACGTCGTGTTTGAACTCGGATACTTCTTCGGACGCCTCGAACGCGGCAAGGTCATCGCCATTACCGAAGGAAACGTTGAATTGCCATCAGATCTGAGCGGCCTCGTGTACATCGATCGAGAAACCAATAACTGGCAGCTCCAGTTGGCGCGAGAGCTGGAGCAGATCGACGGCATTAGCGTCGACCGAAACAATCTCAAAGTGTAACGCAACCGCAACGGCCGCTCTTGAGGGTTCCCCTTGCGGACATACTTGTTCGTTTCATTACTTCTTGGCCTTGTTCTCGAAAACGAGGAAAAAAGAAGATCAAGTTGGGTGACCGCACTACACGGAAAATCAAAGAAGTCCCGTTCTCGAAAGTACTTCTCGAAACGAGATTCTCACATCAGTCCTCATAGACGGATTCCGAGAAAACCCGCAGCTCACGCGCCAGCCAGTCTTAGCGTGTTATTTATTCCGTTTCGTGAGCTGATCCCTTCAAGCAGTCAGCGCCCGGCTGCGGGATTCGCTTGCGACATGCTGGGCCTCATCTCTTGATGTGCAGGCCGTCCCGTGGCTCGGCGGGGAGTGACGCCGGGAAAGCCCGCCTCGGCATTTTGCACGAGGCAATTGATCACCGCATCGGTAATGTCTTCCCCGCCGACGGTTCCGTAATTCGTGGTTTCGCTCATCATTTCCTGCTTCGCAACCCGGAGGAGTCGGGTGGGCTCTCGGTCATCGTTGGCCCCCATCGGATCATGATGATTTTATCGTTTCGGGTGGCAGAGCCGCAGGAATACGCGGGCTATTCGTTAGTATCTGCCGCCCCAGTAATCACAGTGAAGATGTCCTGCCGCCTTCGAGCGATAAAGCGGAGAACGCCGTGTCACTGCTCGTATCGACACATAATGTCGTATCTGGTGACCTCACCCTGTCTCTTGGGCTGACTGCTTTGTACGCTAAGTGGATGACAGACTCAGCAATGCGCCCGCTGCGGCGCTCGGCGCACAAGGAATCCGTTGCGTTGGCGTTACCGTCGATCGTGGCGCGCCTTCAGAAGGTCCTGGGGCGGGATGTCGTCGCGGTCATCACGGGGAAGACCCCGCGGCAAGTCTCGCGATGGTTCGCAGGCGAGGCGAAGCCGACCATGCACGCCCAGCAGTTGTTGCGCGACACCTTCGAGATCGTCGAGCTGCTGGCCGAGGTCGACTCCGACGAGGTCGTACGGGCCTGGTTTATCGGCATGAACACCCAGCTCAGAGACGCGGCGCCGGCAGAGGTAATCGCCGAGGGCCGAGTTCGTGACGTGATGGCGGCGGCCCGCGCTTTCGTCAATGCCGGCTGAGTCGCTGCCAACTGATACGGCTCTTCTGGAACTACTTGGTCGCACCTAGTGGTTTCACGATCGCGCGGAATATTTCCCGAAGCCCATCGAGATCCTGCTTCTCCATCGCTTCCCTCGATGCTTGGTCGTTCGCTGCGCCGGTTATGCCGCGCCAGTCCAGCTCGTAGCCGGCCCGCTGGGCAATCTGCGTCCAGAAGATCCGTTGCGCCCGCCCATTGCCTTCGCGGAACGGGTGCAGGTAATTCACCTGGTCGTAGTGATGCGCGATACGCCTCGCGAACTGCTCTGGTTCTAAGCCTCGGAGAAAGTGTTCTTCGGCGAGCTCCTGAAAGGCGAACCCGGCGCCGGACTCGAGGCGCGAGACCGGCATGAAGAACTCTGCAGCTGGGCTGCCACCTTTGCGCAGATCGACAGTGCGTAGCTCCCCGCCCAGTCGTAGACGTCATGAAGTAGCCGCTTGTGGATAGCTCGCAGCTGGCGAAGATCGCCTGTTGGCTTAATCGGGTGCTCTGCTAGCTCGATCGCAGCAAGCGCTGTGAGCTCGGCTTCGTGTGCATCGAGGATGACCTGTGCCGTGGCGCTGACCCGGTTGCGCAGTATCCCCGTCGCCGGGTCTACATACGGGTCGACGAACACCTCAGCGGGCTCAGGCAACGCCATTGCGCGCGCGGACTCGGCGGCCTAGCTCAGTAAGGCTTATGGTGCCACGGGCGTACTCAGCGGCGTCTGCAGTGAACTCGTCGCCAACGCTGAGGCCTTCCATCTCGCCGCTATGCACAGCGTCCTCGACAGCACGCTGGCGAGCCTTGGACGCGGCGCTGTTATCAGCAGCCGATGCGCTCATGACGGCCTCCTTGGCCTGGCTCGGTGTTCAGATGAGGAATGAATTCGGACGTCTAGCGGTCGTCGCGGCGTGCGATCGGGATCGGCCCATCGGGTGGTTCGGTCATCCACCGCCGCTCGTTTGGCGTGCCGATCAGTTCGTCCATCAACGCTCGTCCCGCTAGCGAGTTCCAGGGGTCGGTACTCGCAACGACGGTGTTGGCCATGTGAAGCGATAAGAGCACCGCGAGCAGCGAGTCGATGCGGGGAGCCCCTGTGCCGGTCTCGATAGCTCGAAGGGTATCCCGGGTGATGTGGGCACGCTCGGCCAGTACCGTGGCGCTGAGGCCCTGGAGTGTCCGCCAACGGGAGATGTTCGAGCCGAGCTCCGTGAGCAGACGCGTGCGTACGTGTGAACGTCCGGTGACCATGGTTGCTCCTCTCGGTTTGACAGGTGTAACTGTCAATTTTAGTTGTTGTGGGGCACTTTGTCTGTCAAAAATCCAGTCTTAGCTCCTCGTCGACCTCCGCCGTCGTGTACGTGCGCTCCTCGCCGGACTATCGGCGCCGCTTCGCTCGGGGAGCGAACTCGTCGAGGACCCGGATGACGTCCGGCGCGAGCCAAATCCGGTTCCGTCGCCCGTCTGTGATCTGAGTCAGGACGCCGGCGTCCACGAGACGGTCGATGGCGACCTGAGCGTTGACGGTCGAGATGCCCAGCTGAGCCGCGGCTGCCGCTGCGCCGAGCACGGGTTGGCGCAGCAGAATGCCCACGAGCCGGTGGGCTGCTGAGTCCTGTCGCGCGCGGATGCGCCCGCGCCATTCCGCCTGCACGTTTTCCAGGTCAGCCACGAGGATGCGACCGTTGTGCACCGCTGCGAACGATGCTTCCGCGATGGAACGGACTATCGGGGTGACGTCTCCGGACCGGTACGCGCTCAGGGCATCAAAATATCGACCGGTGTCACGGAGCAGCCCCGCGGAGACCGGAACAACCACGTTCCGCGTGAGTTCGCCCCCGCGCAGCATCGCCTGAATGAGAGAGCGACCGACTCTCCCGTTGCCGTCGGGGAATGGGTGGATGGTCTCGAATTGGGCGTGAGCGATCGCCGTCTGAGCGAGCACGGGAAGGTCGACGCGGTTGGCGAAGGCAACGAGGTCGTCCATGAGCGCAGGGACCCGATCGTGATGTGGTGGGACGAACTGTGCGAAGTGCGGCCCCACGCTATTGACTCCGATCCAAACCTGCTGGTCACGCCAATGCCCGACGATGCGCGGGTTGCTGTGCTCGAGGAGTGCGCGGTGCATCTCCAGGATGGCGATGCCGTCGATCGACTCGGCCATGGCCAGAGCCACTTGCATAGCTCGGACGTTGTCGGCGATGAGCTGCGCATCCTCTGAGGCCCGCTCACCGAGTTCCGCCAGGGCTATCTCCCGTGCGTCGCTGGTCAGGTGCTCAATCTCTGAGCTGGCAGCGCTCTCGGCGCGAAGGAGAACGGCCGCGAATGGTGCTGTGAGGTGACCGACTTCCGCATCGAACCGAGCCAGCTCACTCACGGCCTCTTCGGTCAGGGCTTGCAGCTCGGTGTCGAGCGGCAACTGGAGATCAGCGATGAACGCGGGCACCGACGCAAGGTATGGGCCTGAGGCCAGGCGATTTTGGGTGCGTGAGCCGTACTCGTCCTGCACCTTGTGCCAAGTGCGTTCTTCGTAGTGGATAGCCAGCCAGTGCGACTTCTCCTTAGACGTGGTCATGCAGCGAGCATACCGATTCTTGGTTACTTATCCATTGCTATGAGCCCTGCTAAGTGTGAGTAGAACCGAGTCGGTGACGAGGGAACAATTGACCGCCCTTCAATGGACTTCGCTTGGCTGCTGTCTACGCGTAAATCGCTAGCGGGATGATTCGAATGGACTTCCCTGCGATACGGGAAGTGAGTTCTGGATTGAGCAATGCGTCAACGGTGGTGCCGCCGAACTTTGCTGGGCTTTGTGAGCTGAGGGTCGCCTTCATGCCGGCAATCAGAGCGTCAACACCGTCAGGGTTCACGTTGCGGAGAAGCTTGTTTCTCTGAAGAACCGGAACATTCTCTTCGGCCGGGGAAATTGCCTTCCCGAGAACAGTGAACACGCCGTCGAGAATCCTGTCTTCATCGTCTACGACGAAATGAGGGTTGTCGCAGATAGTGACTGCAGTGAACGTGTCGTCATCGCTCCCCACGAGTCCGTAGTATTCGCGGGTCTTGTCCCGTCGAAAGTCAGCTTGAACTGCTCTCGTAACGTCTCCCCAGAGGTCCCCCTGCGCCGTCCCAGTATGCTCCATCTTCAGGGCAGCAATTCGTACCTTCTCCAGGTCGCCATAGTCATTGAAGAGGGCAAGCTCTTTTTCTTGACGATGAACTTCGCGATCTGGGAGACGAGTTCGGGGGTAACAACATCCATGATTGTCACAAGTTCTGATGGCCTGAAAGTGGCTTGATACTCCACGAACTCGCCACCCTCAATTGACTCGGCGTCAGCAACGGAACTAAGGGTGCGCAGTAAGCCTTTCTCCTTCAACGCACGGCGAACAACGTTCAGGTAGAAGGCCTGCGAGTACACAAACGACTGCGTGGACCGTGAGCCAGTGCTGACGGCCTTTGCGAGGGAGCCGGCCAGAGTGATATCGCCCGCAACAGTAGCCTTGCCGACCAACGGGAATTTCGCCGTAGCGTCTGCCGTCAACGTCGCATCAGCGTCGCCCGACTTAGTCTTCGACGAATCGCTATGTGTCTCCTCAATGGTCGAGGTGACAAGCGGGGAGTCCAGCAACTGCTGCACGAGACCGGCTATATGTTCAGAATTCTGGTAAATCGAAATCGTTGGTCGTTCCAACGCAGCTTCGGCGAGCGTATTCCTCGTCAACTTTTCCCCCTGATTTCAAAATAAAATCCCGCTTCAGTGTCCCTGAGCGGTCTTTTGCCACCCTACTTGCACCTACAGACAACGCCGTCGGTGGCCCTCTGTGTGAAGCAAAGTTGGGTCACATGCGTCATGGCGCTGCGTACGCGGCGCTCTATCTTGGAGCGCCCACGCGCGACGAGCTACTCATCGTCACCGCTGGCGTGGGCAATCTCGTGGCGTGCAGCTTCCATGCGTTTCTGCGTTTCGGTCAGCTGGTCCCGCCCACCTGGGTGTGGCACGGGAAACCAAACCGTCGCCGCCCGCGCGGCGTAACGCTCGGCCAACAGCTCGGCTTCTCTCGTTCCGTACAGCCGTGGCTGCTTGCCGTTCTCGGTGATTGTGTACTCCCCGCTGGAGCCAGGGTAGCTCCAGACCCAGGCGATTAAGCCTGCGGTTCGGAGTTCGTCGAGGAAATCGCCTAAGTGCGCTTGCCTCGCGATTCGGTAGGGATGTTTCATGTCATCTCCGCTCTGATTGCAGCATGCGGCCAGAGCTCAGCGTTCAGCCCGCGCTCGAGGTGTGTGATGGTCCATGCGTCCGGCCAACTCTTGCCGTTGAGCGCATTCAGAACCGTTACGTGACTGAGCCCGCATTCTGTGGCAACGGACCGCGCGCTGTTGTCGCCGATTGCATCTCGAACGTTCAGGGCGAACTGACGCACAACCTCTGCGCTCGGGTTGTCCGAAGGATTCTCCGGCCAACCCGTGCACAATTCAATAGGTAGAGGTCGCTTTACGTTCGCCATTCGCAGCGCCCCTTCAAATCGGGAAAGCAATTAGCTGAAGGAGCATCGCTGCCCCACGTGGCCAAGTCAGATGCGAAAATGGCCAACTAATTTGCGAAATGGCCAACTAAATCGCGAAACAACACCAGGGCTAGAAGTCCCAGTCGGCGTCTTCCGTGTTGACGGCCTTGCCGATCACGTACGAGGAGCCCGACCCGGAGAAGAAGTCGTGGTTCTCGTCGGCGTTCGGCGAGAGCGCGGACAGGATCGCCGGGTTCACGTCGCACACCTCCTTGGGGAAGATGGCCTCGTAGCCGAGGTTCATCAGGGCCTTGTTGGCGTTGTAGTGCAGGAACTTCTTGACGTCCTCGGTCAGGCCGACGGTGTCGTAGAGGTCCTGGGTGTACTGCACCTCGTTCTCGTAGAGCTCGAAGACGAGGTTGAACGCGTAGTCCTTGATCTCGTCGCGACGCTCCTGCGTCGCCGCCTCGAGGCCCTTCTGGAACTTGTAGCCGATGTAGTAGCCGTGCACCGCTTCGTCACGGATGATCAGGCGGATGAGGTCGGCCGTGTTGGTCAGGCGGGCGCGGCTGGAGAACCACATCGGCAGGTAGAAGCCCGAGTAGAACAGGAACGACTCGAGCAGCACCGAGGCGACCTTGCGCTTGAGCGGGTCGTCGCCCTGGTAGTAGTCCATCACGATCGAGGCCTTGCGCTGCAGGTTGACGTTCTCCGTCGACCAGCGGAACGCCTCGTCGATGTCCTTGGTATTGCTCAGGGTGGAGAAGATCGACGAGTAGCTCTTGGCGTGCACGGACTCCATGAACGCGATGTTCGTGTAGACGGCCTCTTCGTGCGGGGTGATCGAGTCGGGGATCAGCGAGACTGCGCCGACGGTGCCCTGGATCGTGTCGAGCAGGGTCAGGCCGGTGAACACGCGCAGGGTGAGCTGTTGCTCGACCGGGGTGAGCTGGTTCCAGGACTGCACGTCGTTCGACAGCGGGATCTTCTCCGGCAGCCAGAAGTTGTTGGTCAGCCGGTTCCAGACGTCGACGTCTTTCTCATCTTCGATCTTGTTCCAGTTGATCGCATCGACATGCGAGATGAGCTTGAGCTTGTCAATCATTTCGTGTTCCTTTTTCGGCCTGTCTCAGTCTTCGGCCGGTATCGGACGAGTCAGCGTGCACTGTGATTACAGCATCCACAGTAGATGAAGCGGGTGCTGTGCCTAGAGCATGCACGAGACGCAGCCGTCGACCTCGGTCCCCTCGAGGGCCATCTGGCGGAGACGGATGTAGTAGATGGTCTTGATGCCCTTACGCCACGCGTAGATCTGCGCCTTGTTGATGTCGCGGGTCGTCGCGGTGTCCTTGAAGAAGAGCGTGAGCGAGAGACCCTGGTCGACGTGCTGCGTTGCCGCGGCGTAGGTGTCGATGATCTTCTCCGCGCCGATCTCGTAGGCGTCCTGGTAGAAGTCCAGGTTGTCATTCGTCATGAACGGGGCCGGGTAGTAGACGCGTCCGAGCTTGCCTTCCTTGCGGATCTCGATCTTCGAGGCGATCGGGTGGATCGACGAGGTCGAGTTGTTGATGTAGGAGATCGACCCGGTCGGCGGCACGGCCTGCAGGTTCTGGTTGTAGATGCCGTGTTCGATGACGGATGCCTTCAGCTCGGCCCAGTCGGCCTGGGTCGGGATGCGCACCCCGGCCTTCTCGAACAGCTCGGCGCCGCGGGCGGTGGACGGGACCCACGCCTGGTCGGTGTACTTGTCGAAGAATGCGCCGGAGGCATACGTCGAGTCCTCGAAGCCGGCGAACGCGTGGCCGCGTTCGATGGCGAGGGTGTTCGAGGCGCGGAGGGCGTGGAACAGCACCGTGTAGAAGTAGATGTTCGTGAAGTCGATCGCTTCTTCGCTGCCGTAGTACACCCGCTCGCGGGCGAGGTAGCCGTGCAGGTTCATCTGGCCGAGGCCGATCGCGTGCGACTTGTCGTTGCCGTCTTCGATCGAACGAACCGAGGCGATGTGGCTCTGCTCGGAGACCGAGTTGAGGCCACGGATCGCGGTTTCGACGGTCTTGCCGAAGTCCGGCGAGTCCATCGACAGGGCGATGTTCATCGACCCGAGGTTGCAGGAGATGTCCTTGCCGATGGTGTCGTAGGACAGGTCTTCGTTGTACGTGGTCGGTGTGTTGACCTGGAGGATCTCCGAGCACAGGTTCGACATGTTGATGCGGCCCTTGATCGGGTTCGCCGCGTTGACGGTGTCCTCGAACATGATGTACGGGTAGCCGGACTCGAACTGGATCTCCGCGAGGGTCTGGAAAAAGTCGCGCGCCTTCATCTTGGACTTCTTGATCCGCGGGTCGTCGACCATCTCGTGGTACTTCTCGCTCACGGAGATGTCGGCGAAGGGCACACCGTAGACGCGCTCGACGTCGTAGGGCGAGAACAGGTACATGTCCTCGTCCTTCTTGGCGAGCTCGAAGGTGATGTCGGGGATAACGACGCCGAGCGACAGGGTCTTGATCCGCACCTTCTCGTCGGCGTTCTCACGCTTGGTGTCGAGGAAGCGCATGATGTCGGGGTGGTGCGCGTGCAGGTACACGGCGCCGGCACCCTGGCGGGCGCCGAGCTGGTTCGCGTAGCTGAAGGAGTCTTCGAGGAGCTTCATCACGGGGATGATGCCGCTCGACTGGTTCTCGATCTGCTTGATCGGGGCGCCGGACTCACGGATGTTGCTGAGCAGCAGCGCGACGCCGCCGCCGCGCTTGGAGAGCTGGAGCGAGGAGTTGATGCCGCGGGCGATCGACTCCATGTTGTCTTCGATGCGGAGCAGGAAGCAGGAGACGAGTTCGCCGCGCTGCGCCTTGCCCGAGTTCAGGAACGTCGGCGTTGCGGGCTGGAAACGGCCGGCGATGATCTCCTCGACGAGGCCGGTCGCGAGCTTCTCGTCGCCCTGGGCGAGGCCGAGTGCGGTCATGACGACGCGGTCTTCGAAACGCTCGAGGTACCGGTTGCCGTCGAAGGTCTTGAGCGTGTACGACGTGTAGTACTTGAACGCACCGAGGAAGGTCTGGAAGCGGAACTTCTTCGAGTACGCGAGGTCGTTGAGCCTCGTGATGAATTCGAAGGAGTACTGGTCGAGCACGGCCTGCTCGTAGTATTCCTTCTCGACCAGGTAGTCGAGGCGTTCCCGGAGGGAGTGGAAGAACACCGTGTTCTGGTTGACGTGCTGCAGGAAGAACTCCCGGGCCGCCTCCCTGTCCTTATCGAACTGGATTTCCCCGTTCGGCCCATAGAGGTTGAGCATGGCATTGAGGGAGTGATAGTCCATCGCCAGCGCGACCTGCGCGTGCGGGGCTACTTTCACGGCTGTTGCTTCCAAAATGATTCCAATCCGTCGTGAACGATGCGCACATCATCCGGAGTTCCCAATACTTCAAATCGATACATATGCGGCACGTTGCACTTTGCCGCGATGATGTCCCCCGCGATGCAGAATGCCGTGCCGAAGTTCATGTTGCCCGCGCCGATCACGCCGCGGATGAGCGAACGGTTGTGTTCGTCGTTCAGGAAGCGGATGACCTGCTTCGGCACAGCTCCCCTGGCCTCGCCGCCGCCATAGGTCGGCACGACGAGCACATAGGGCTCCGTCGCCCGGAGCGGCTCGTCGCGCGCGTACAACGGGATGCGTGCGGCAGGCCGGCCGAGTTTCTCCACGAACCTCTGGGTGTTCCCCGAGGTGCTGGAGAAATAGACGATCTCAGCCATTGGATGCCGGCCTCACTCTCGAACCGCGTGCTTCAGTCCCGTAGCGCAGACCGCTCAGGCGAGACGTGCGGCGAGTTCGTTGATCTTGTCCGGGCGGAAGCCGGACCAGTGGTCCTCGTCGGTGATGACGACGGGCGCCTGCAGGTAGCCGAGTGCTTTGACGGCCTCGAGGGCGTTCTCGTCGACGGAGAGGTCGAGCACTTCGTACTCGATGCCCTTGTTGTCGAGGGCCCGGTAGGTGGCTGTGCACTGCACGCAGGAGGGCTTGGTGTAAACCGTGATTGCCATGTGGAAGGCCTTTCTCGTGGTTCAGAAGAGTAGTGGTTCAGAAGTGAGTGCGCCAGTACGACTGTGCAAGTGCGATGCGGCCCTGCGAAACGCGGGATGTCACGGGTGTTGCGGCGTTGCTGTGCTGGAGATCAATACTACATGTAGTGCCTCCCAATGGGAATGGCCACTACATGCGGTAATTACAATTATGTAGTTATCCACCGACATTCGTGATGTTGTCAACAGGCTGGCGCATTCGGAGGCCCGCTTTCCCGCGGAAATCGCCGGGTTATCCACATCCTGCAGAATCAGCATTCGCACCTCTGTGGATAACTCACCGCGGGCGTGTCGCCACCCGCGGCACCTCGTGTTCGATCAGAAACTCGTGGAACCGCCGGGGAGACTCGACCAGGCTCCAGTCCCAGCGCATGAAGCTGTCTGAGCGGTCCCGAAGCGCGTCCTCACGCGTCTTCTCCTTCACGACGACCTCAGCCGGATCGCGTCCCGCCAGGATTCGCCCCCTGGTGTATTTCTGATGCCCGTCGAATTCGCCGATCTTCCGCACGGCACGCCAGTAGAAGTCGACCCAGTAGTCGTGCCCACGGACGTTCGGAAAACACACCTGCAACTCGGGCACGACGAAGCCCAGCTCGAACAAGCGCACCCGGCTGAGCGACTCTCCCCATTGGCCGAGAGCGGATTGGCGAAGTCGATCGCCACCTCGGCCTGCCGATAGCCGCGCCGCGGATTCACGAGCGCCAGTTCGGTGAGCAGGTCATCTTTTGAGATCGCTCGAGCCCCCGCACGTCCGAGACGCAAATCGTCAGCGACCCGCGCTTGTTCCACCCGGAGCGCGTGGTCGATCATGACCACGGCCGTCAGAAAATTCGTTCCTGCGGCGACGTCGACGAGGGTACGGACGAGCGATGTCGCGGTGCATCCGGCCACCTCGACAGCGTCGGGCGCGGGCGCTCCGCGATGCGCCGTCAGGAAGCGGGCATGGCTCCCACCCGTGGCTTCCGGATTGAGGGAATGCACCTCGCGTGGCCACAGACCGATGTACGGGAGGCCGTGCAGCGCGGCTGCCGAGATGTGCGACAGAACAAGGGGTCGCATGGCGCACGCGGCAGTAGCCCGAACGAACAACCGGTACCGGTCGTCCGGGTCCGACTCCCGCCAGAGTGCTCCCCAGACGAACATCCCCCGCCGAATGCGCACCAGCGTGCCGTCTCTGAGCAGCGCATCGATCGCCGTGGAATTGAGGCCAGTGGCATTGAGGGCCCCGGTTGGAATCAGCTCACCGTAGCGAACAGCGAGGGTGTCGAGTCGAGTTGTCATCGCCCGAGTTTCGGCGGTACCACCCAGGCGCGCTCGGCTGCCGCGACTGTCGTGGACAGTCGCCGCCGCATCCGCCCCGTTGAGGACCCGCCACCTCGGGGCGCGCGTCACGTCTCGGGTGCGCGCATCACGCCTCGCGGCGCGCGTAGCGCCTCGCGGCGCGCCAACGAGCGCTCACCCCGAGACGAAACCACCGCCACGAACGGATGCCGGAGCCCGCACGAACGCACCCCTCCCCGGGGCGCGCGTAGCGACTCGCGGCGCGCCAACGAGCGCTCACCCCGAGACGAAACCACCGCCACGAACGGATGCGCGGGCGTGTCGCCGCCGGGAGCGGCTAGGCGCGCGGGGCGGTCGACTCGCGGACGACGAGTTCAGGGACCGAGCTCGGCAGGTCGGGCGCCTCCTCGTCCTCGAGCACGGCGAGGAGGGTGCTCAGGATGTTGCGGCCGAGTTCGTCGAAGTCCTGGCGCATGGTCGTCAGTGTCGGGGAGAAGAACGCGGCCTCGGGGATATCGTCGAACCCGATGACGCTCACGCGGTCCGGCACGGCGAGTCCGTTGCGGACGAGGGCGTGGATGAGTCCGAGTGCCATCTGGTCGTTGCCGGCGAACACGGCCGTGAAGTCGCCATAGGAGCCGGATTCGATCAGGTCCATGCCGAGGCGGAACCCGCTCGCCGGCGACCAGTCGCCGATCAGCGGTTCCCTCGCGATGAGGCCGCGGTCGCCCAGTTCGTCACGCCAGCCCCTGGCTCGTTCGATGGCGTCGACGGAGTCGGCCGGTCCGGCGAGGTGCACGATATTGGTGTGGCCGAGTTCGGCGAGGTGCGTGACGGCGATCCGCGCACCGCGGTAGTTGTCGACGCCGACCCGGTGGAATCCGCCGCGGCCGCTCGACTCCACCGCGATGAGGGGCACCCCGAGTTCGATGCCCCTGACGGCCTCGAGGGCGCTGCGGTGCGCCGCGATCAGCACGATCGCCTCGACGTTCTGCCGCAGGAGGAGCTCAACGGCGGAACGCAACGACTCCGGGTCCGACTCGAGCATGCTCGCCATGCTCACCGCGTACCGGGCGTCCCTCGCCGCCTCGTTGAACCGCAGGACGGTGCTCGAGGGTCCATAGTCCGGTCCTCCTGTTGTGATCAGGCCGATCGTCCGGGAGCGGCGGGTGACGAGGGCGCGCGCAGCGGGTGACGGCCGGTAGCGGAGCTGCTTGATCGCGTTCTCGACACGTTCCCGTGTCGCGGGGCGCACATTGGGAAGGTCGTTGAGCACCCGGGAGACCGTCTGGTGCGAGACGCCGGCCAGCCGCGCGACGTCGAAGATGTTGGCGACGCGCGCCTTCTCATCGTCCTTGCTCACCAGGCTCATCGGCTCCCACCGATGCGTGTTCAACGCATCGTCTCTCTGTCCCCTTATTCTGGCTCACGCGCGGGTGCCGTGGCCGACACGCTCTCGCCGGACGCGTTATCGACGGCGTGCCGTCAGGACCTTCTGAAGGACGATGAAGACGAGGAGGAGCCCGCCGATGAAGATCCGGGTCCACCACGAGCTGAGGGTGCCTTCGAAGGTGATGATCGTCTGGATCGTGCCGAGCACGAGCACGCCGAGCGCAGAGCCGAGCACGAAGCCGTACCCACCCGTGAGCAGGGTCCCGCCGATCACGACCGCGGCGATCGCGTCGAGTTCGGTGCCGACCGCCGTGAGGCTGTATCCCGAAAGCGTATAGAAGGTGAAGAGCACCCCGGCAAGGCCGGAGCAGAATCCGCTGATCACGTAGACGAGCACCTTGGTCCTGGCCACCGGCAGTCCCATCAGCATGCCCGACTGTTCCCCGCCGCCGATCGCGTAGACGGTGCGGCCCAGCCGGGAGTAGTGCAGCACGAGGAACGCGACCAGGACCACAAGAAGGGCGATCACGACGCTCGCCGTGATGCTCATGCGACCGCCGAACGAGATCCTGGTCTGCGCGAGGCTGACGAAGACCGGGTCGGTGATCGAGATCGAGTCCTTGCTGATCACGTAGCAGAGTCCCCTGGCGAGGAACATCGCGGCGAGGGTCGCGATGAACGGCTGGATCTTGAAGATGTGGATCATGAGTCCGACCAGGAGTCCGAGCACCGATGTCAGCACGAGGATGAGCGGGATCACGACCGAGGCAGACCAGCCGGACTGGAGCAGGCTCGCGGCGATCATGGTCGACAGGGCGAGGACGGCCCCGACCGACAGGTCGATGCCCCCGGTCAGGATCACGAACGTCATCCCGACCGCCAACACGATCAGGTAGGCGTTGTCGACGAACAGGTTGAGGATCACGGGCCCGGAAACGAAGCCACGATAGCGGCTGCCACCGATCGCGAAGATGGCGATGAGCAGCACGAGGGTCACGAGGACGGGGCCGTACTTCGGGCTCGTGAACGCGGACGAGACCCGGCCGAGCAGTCGGCGGCCCGCGTCGACGGGCGCGGAGGAGGTGTCGATGCTCATGAGACGGACGCCCTTTCGGCGGTTCGGGTGCCCGGACGTCCCCGGCCGAGTGACCGGCGCCAGCGGCCGAACGTGGCGTTCGTCGTTGGCGACTGCAGCAGGCAGACGGCCGTCACGACCGCGGCCTTGAAGACCATCGTCGCGATGGGTGGGATGCCGACCGTGTACACCGTTGTGACGAGGGTCTGGATGACGAGGGCGCCGACGAGGGTGCCGAGGAGTGAGTACCGGCCGCCTGCGAGAGAGGTTCCTCCGATCACCACCGCGAGGATCGCATCCAGTTCGATGAAGAGGCCGGTGTTGTTGGCATCGGCCGCCGTCTGGTTCGAGGTCAGGATGAGGCCGGCGATGGCGGCCGCGAATGCCGAGAAGGTGTACACGGTGATCAAGAGGCCCCGCGACCGGACGCCGGCCTGCCTGCTCGCCTCCGGATTGATTCCGACCGATTCGATCAGGAGCCCGAGGGCCGTGCGCCGGGTGAGCAGGGCGGCTGCGGCAAAGATGACGGCCGCGATGACGACGGAAACCGGGATGCCGAGGACGAATCCGGACCCGATGACCTTGAAGGGAGGACTGTTCACGGTGAGGATCTGGCCCTCCGTGATGAGCATCGCCGCGCCGCGCCCGGCGGTCATCAGGATCAGGGTCGCGATGATGGGCTGGATCCCGAGCACGGCGACCAGGAACCCGTTCCACAGGCCGAGGACGAGGGCGATCAGGAGCGCGGCGATCACGGCGACCGCGACCGTGCCGATGCTGCCCGGTTCCGGGGAACCGAGGATGATCGAGCAGGCCACGGCACCCGCGATCGCGCACACGGCGCCCACGGAGAGGTCGATCCCACGCGTCGCGATGACGAGAGTCATTCCGACCGCGATGATGAGGGTCGGCGCGCCGTTGCGGGCGATGTCCACGAGGCTGCCGAAAAGGTGCCCGTTCTTGACCTCGAGGCTGAAGAAGCCGGGGAAGGCGACGAGGTTGATGGTGAACAGGACGAGCAGCATCACCACCGGCCAGAACAAGCGGCTCGAGAACATCCGGTTCATCGTTCCACCGCCGTCAGTTCGCCGTCGGCGATGATGGCCAGGAGGCTGTCAACGGTCAGGTCGTCATTGACGATGTCGGCGACGAGCCTGCGGTCCCTCATGATCGCGATCCTGCTGCTGAGGCGCAGCACCTCCTCGAGTTCCGCCGAGATGAACAGCACCGACATCCCGTTTTCGGCGAGGTTCACCACGAGTTTCTGGATCTCGGCCTTCGCGCCCACATCGATGCCCCTTGTCGGTTCATCGAGGATCAGCAGCCGCGGCGCGACGGCGAGCCACCTGGCCAGCAACACCTTCTGCTGGTTGCCTCCGGAGAGGTTCCTGACGATGGCGTCCGGGTTGGCCGGCCGGATGTTCAGGGCCTGGATGTAGCTGACCGCGAGCTCGTCGCGGCGCTTCCGAGAGATCGGATGGAACCAGCCGCGGTCGGCCTGCAGCGCGAGCACGATGTTGTCCCGCACGGTGAGGTCCTCGACGATGCCCTCGGCGCGGCGGTTCTCCGAGGAGTAGGCGACTCCCCGCGCGAGGGCCGAACGAGGCGTTCGGAACCGGTGCGGCGTGCCGTCGATCACCAGTTCCCCGGAGTCCGGTCGGTCGATGCCGGAGAGGATCCTGGCGAGCTCGGTGCGCCCGGAGCCCAGGAGACCGGCGAGCCCGACGACCTCGCCGGTGTAGACCCGGAGGTCGACCGGCGCGATGGACCCCTTGCGCCCGAGCGCCGTCGCGGCCAGAAGGGGCACTTCGTCGTCTTCCCCGCCTCCCGGCTCGACGATCCGCCGCTCGAGGGCGTCGAGGATCGCGAGTTCCTTGCCGATCATCTTCTGCACGAGGTCGAGGCGCAGGATCTCTGCCGTGCGGTATTCGCCGACGAGTTTGCCGTTCCGAAGTACCGTGAGGCGGTCCGAGATCTCATAGACCTGGTCGAGGAAGTGGGAGACGAAGAGGATCGCGACGCCCTCGGCCTTGAGCTCGCGGATCACCCGGAAGAGTTCGGCGACTTCGTCGGCGTCGAGGCTCGACGTCGGCTCGTCGAGGATCAGGACCTTCGCGTTGACGTCGATGGCCCTGGCGATCGCGACGAGCTGCTGGACAGCGAGCGAGTGCGAACCGAGCAGTGAACCGGGATCGATGTCGAGGTGCAGGCCGCGGAGGAGTTCCACAGCCCGACGCCGGGTGGCCCGCCAATCGATGCCGCCGAACCGGCGGGGTTCCCGACCGAGCATGATGTTCTCAGCGACGCTCAGGTTTCCGAGCAGGTTCACCTCCTGATAGACGGTGCTGATCCCGGCATTCTGGGCCTGGGCGGGGCCCGCGAACGAGACCCGGTTGCCGGCGAGCAGGATCTCGCCACTGTCGGCCGGGCCGCTGTCGATCGCATAGACACCGGTCAGCGCCTTGATCAGGGTCGACTTGCCTGCACCGTTCTCCCCGAGCAGCGAGTGCACCTCGCCGGGGAACATCCGGAAGTTCACCCCGTCGAGGGCCTTGACGCCGGGGAAGGAGATCGAGATGTTCGTCATCTCGACGACGGGGGCGTGTGCGTTCATTCACGTTCTCTCTTCATCGTCGTGCGAGCGGATGCCGGTTCCCGGCGGCAGGGACCGGCCGGCCGGATGGCCTGCCGATCCGAGCCGCCGGAGAGCGGCGAAGCGGTACCGGATCCGCTCAGTACTGACGGGTGGGAAGTGCGGCAGTCGCCTGCTCCTGGGTGAAGGTCGTCTCCTCCGTCAGGATGCGCTTCTCGACGCTCTCCCCCGCGACGACCTTCTTGACGATGTCGACCAGCTGCTTGCCGAGAAGCGGAGAGCACTCGACGATGAAGTTGATCTTGCCGTCGGAGAGCGCCTGCATGCCGTCCTTCACCGCGTCGATGGTGACGATCTTGATGTCCTTCCCCGGCACCTTGCCCGCCGCTTCGACGGCCTCGATCGCGCCGAGGCCCATGTCGTCGTTGTGGGCGAAGATCAGGGTGGCGTCCGGGTTGGACTTCAGGAGCGCCTCGGTGACCTGCTTTCCGCCCGCCCTCGTGAAGTCGCCGGTCTGCGATGCGACGATCTGGAACTTCGGATCGGCCTTGATGACGTCCGCGAAGCCCTCCGCACGGTCGATGGCGGGAGCCGCGCCCGTCGTGCCCTCGAGCTGGATGATCTTGACCGGATCGGTCTGGTTCTTGTACTCGTCGACGACCCACTGGCCGGCCTTCTCGCCTTCCTTGATGAAGTCGGAACCGAGGAAGCTCACGTAGAGGCTGTCGTCCTTCGAGTCGACGGCACGGTCCGTGAGGACGACCGGAATCCCGGCGTCCTTTGCTTCCTTCAGGACCGCGTCCCAGCCGGTCTCTACGACGGGAGAGAACGCGATGACGTCGACGCCCTGGGTGATGTACGAGCGGATGGCCTTGATCTGGTTCTCCTGCTTCTGTTGCGCATCCGAGAACTTGAGCTGCATTCCGGACGCGGCGAACGCATCCTGGATGTCCTTCGTGTTCGCGGTCCGCCAGCCGCTCTCCGCGCCGACCTGGGCGAAGCCGACGACGATGTCGCCCGGCGCCTTCGCAGCGCCCGTCGAGCTGGTGTCTGCGGCAGTGGAACATCCCGTGAGGGCCAGGAGAAAGGCGCCGACGGCGACCGCTCCGATCATCTTCCTGATCATGTGACTAAACCTCCTTGTTTAGCGTCCCGGCGGAACATTCTGCTGCGTGTCTCGGTGCCGGGCGACCAGGTCGTTCTGGTCGATGTCGAAATGTTAGCGCTCACAAGCGCGCGTTCACAAGCCCTCCCGATATCTTTTCTATCTCCTGTGAAGCGGGGATCCCCGGCATCCGTTCGGCGATTGTGAACGCTCATAACCGAGGCCCCTCATGCAAGCGGAGCCGACCCCTGGCCGGGGCCGGCTCCGCCGGATGATGCGATATCTGTTACTTGGTGAGCGGCGAGAGCTTGGGATCGTTCGCGTAGGCCTCTGCCGCGTTGGCCTTCGTCACGATGACCGGAGGCAACAGGTAGGCGGGAACGATCTTGACGCCGTTGTCGTACGACTTGGTGTCGTTCACGTCGACGGCCTCGCCCTTCTGCAACGCCTGCGCCATCTTGATGGCCTGGGCGACGAGCAGGCGGGTGTCCTTGTTGATCGTGGAGTACTGCTCACCGGCCATGATCGACTTGACCGACTCCACCTCGGAGTCCTGGCCGGTCACGATCGGGATGGGCTTGCCTGCTGCCTTCACCGAGGTGATGATCGCCCGCGCCAGGGTGTCGTTCGGGGAGAGCACGCCATCGAGGGCCTTGTCCCCGTAGGTGCTGGTCAGGAGCGAGTCCATCCGGCTCTGCGCGTTCTCGGCCTTCCAGCCGGCGGTCGCCGTCTGCTTGATGTCGGTCTGGCCGGAGGCGACGACGAGGGTGCCGTCGTCGATCTTCGGCTGGAGGATGCTCATCGCGCCGTTGAAGAAGACCGCGGAGTTGGCATCGTCGGAGGAACCGGAGAAGAGCTCGATGTTGTACGGCCCGGCTGCCTTCCGGGAAGCGAGCCCATCGAGGAGGGCCTGGCCCTGGAGCTCACCGACCTTGAAGTTGTCGTACGCCACGTAGTAGTCCACGTCCGGCGTGTTGAGGATCAGCCGGTCGTAGGCGATGACCGTCGCACCCGCGTCCTTCGCCGCCTTCACCTGGGTGCCGAGCTGGCCGCCGTCTGCCGCGCCGATGATGATGACCTTGGCGCCGTTGGTGACCATCGCCGAGATCTGGTCCTGCTGGTCTTTGACCGTCGTCGAGGCGCCGGCGTACTGCACGTCGCCCTTGAACCCGGCCGTCTTGAGGCCGTCTTCGAAGAGGCCTCCGGCGAGGACCCAGTTCTCAGAGGTCTTCGAGGGAAGCGCGACGCCGATCACCGAGTCCGCCGGGAATCCGGCGGCCGCTGTGGAACCGCCCGTGGTGTCGGTGCGGGTGGAACACCCGGAGAGTGCCATCAGGGCTACGGCGGCGAGCGCTGTAGTCGCAAGGAGTTTTCGCATGTTCGATCGCTTTCTACTCAATGTGGTGGAGCAGGGATTGTGCTGTGCAGGGTGTGGAGCGAGGTCGGGAGAGGTCATGCGGATGCCGCGGATCAGGAGGGCATGCTCGCCGGCGGTCTGGCCGTGTCCGGCGTCCCGGAGTCGGGGACGACCATCGGCGCTTCGTCCGGAGCCGGGGTGGTCTTCCGGTTCCGGGTCATGAACCCGAGGATCGACGGCCGGCCCTGTTTCTTGTTCCAGACATCCACCCCCACGGCGAGGAGAAGCACGAGACCCTTGATGATCTGCACCCGGTCGCTTCCGACACCGAGGAGCTGGAGCCCGTTGTTGAGCACGGCCATCACGAGACCGCCGATGATGGAGCCCGTGACCGTGCCGATTCCGCCGGAGACCGCCGCACCGCCGATGAAGACGGCGGCGATGGCGTCGAGCTCCCAGCTCAGCCCGTCCTGCGGTCCGGAAGCGACCGAGCGGGCGACGAAGATCATGCCGGCGAGGGCGGCCAGGATCGACATGTTCATCATCACGAGGAAGTTGATCCGGCGGGACTTGACGCCGGAGAGTTCGGCGGCGAGCTTGTTTCCGCCGACCGCGTAGACGTGACGGCCGAAGATCGTGTTCCGGGTGACGAACGAGTACACGAGCACGAGCACCCCGAGGATGATCCCGGAGACCGGGAAGCTCGTTCCGGTGCGGCCGCCCGCGAAGAGGAAGGACGCGTAGACGACGACCGCATTGAGCAGCACGACCTTGACGACGCTCGCCCAGAGCGGGGACGGCGTCGAACCCATGATCCGCTGCACGCGGCGCGCCCGGATCTCCCGCCAGATCACGGCGATCACGATGATGAGCCCGAGCAGGAGGGTGAGGTTGTTGTACCCGGTGTACGGCCCCACCTCCGGAAGATACCCGGAGCCGATGGTGGTGAAGCCAGGGGGACGGGCACCGTGTTCGCGTTGCCGATCAGCTGGTTGCCGCCGCGGAAGATGAGCATGCCGGCGAGGGTGACGATGAAGGCCGGCACTCCGACGAAGGCGACCCACCAACCCTGCCACGCCCCGATCAGCATGCCCACGAAGAGGCCGAAGAGGATGGCGAGAGGCCAGGGCAGGTTCCAGTCCTTCATCGAGGTTGCGACGACGATGCCCACGAACGCGGCGACGGACCCGACGGACAGGTCGATGTGCCCGGCGATGATCACGATCACCATCCCGATGGCGAGGATCAGGATGTACGAGTACTGGCTGACGAGGTTGATCAGGTTTCCTGAGGACAGGGTCAGGCCGTTGGTGAGGTACTGGAAGAGCAGGATGATCGCGATCAGGCTGAAGAGGATGCCGAACTGACGCAGGTTTCCCCGCCGAACAGCTTCCGCGCGCTGCGCGCCTCGCTCGTGGTCGTGGTCTCGGTAGTCATCAGCTGCGAACCTTCTTTCTGGCGCTCGTCATGCTCTTCATCAGGGTCTCCGGGTCGGCCTCCGCCGCGGGGATGCAGTCCGTGATCGCACCCTCGAAGACCGTGTAGATGCGGTCGGCGAGCCCCAGGAGCTCAGGGAGTTCCGAGGAGATCAGGATGACGCCCTTCCCTGCGCCGCGAGGTTCTGGATGATGCCGTAGATCTCGTACTTGGCGCCGACGTCGATGCCCCGGGTGGGTTCGTCGAGGATGAGCAGGTCGGGGTCCGTGAACATCCACTTGGCGAGGACGACCTTCTGCTGGTTGCCGCCGGAGAGCTTGCTGACCCCGGAATCGACCGTCGGCGTCTTGATCCGGAGGCTCGTGCGGTAGCCCTCCGCGATCGAGTACTCCTTGCCGTCGTTGACGACGGGACCGGCCGAGATCTTGGAGAGCTTCGCGGACACGATCGAACGCTTCACGTCGTCGAGCAGGTTGAGGCCGAGCGCCTTGCGGTCTTCACTCACATAGGCGAGTCCGTGGTCGATGGCCTCTGCCACGTTCCTCAGTTCGATCTCCTTGCCGTCCTTGAACATCCGTCCGGAGAGGAAGGTGCCGTAGGACCGGCCGAAAATGCTCATCGCGAGTTCGGTGCGGCCGGCTCCCATGAGCCCGGCGATGCCGACGATCTCCCCGCGCCGCACGGTTAGGCTCGAGTTCTTGACCACCATCCGCTCGGTGACCTGCGGATGCTGCACGTTCCAGTCCCTGACCTCGAAGAACACCTCTCCGATCCTCGGGACATGGTCGGGGAAGCGGCTCTCGAGGCTCCTGCCGACCATGCCGCGGATGATGCGGTCCTCGTTGACCCCGTCCCGCACCACGTCGAGGGTCTCGATCGTCTTCCCGTCACGGATGATCGTGATGGAGTCGGCGACCTGTTCGATCTCGTTGAGCTTGTGGGAGATCATGATCGACGTGATCCCCTTGCCCTTGAGACCCCGGATCAGGTCGAGCAGGTGCTGCGAGTCCGCTTCGTTGAGCGCCGCGGTCGGCTCGTCGAGGATCAGGAGCTTGACCGACTTACTGAGCGCCTTGGCGATCTCCACGAGTTGCTGCTTGCCGACGCCGATGTTCTTGATCAGGGTGTCCGGATCTTCGCGGAGCCCGACCCGCGCGAGCAGTTCGAGGGCGGTCTTCTTGGCCGTGATCCAGTCGATCGCGCCCCACCGGGTCGGCTCGTTGCCGAGGAAGATGTTCTCGGTGATGGACAGCTCGGGGATCAGCGCGAGTTCCTGGTGGATGATCGCGATCCCGGCTTCCTCGCTCGAGCGGATGTCCCGGAAATGCACGGTCCTGCCCTGGTAGACGATGTCGCCGTCATAGGTCCCGTACGGGTACACCCCGGAGAGCACTTTCATGAGGGTGGATTTGCCTGCGCCGTTCTCACCGCAGATGGCGTGGATCTCCCCGGCCTTCACGGTGAGGGACACGTCGGACAGGGCCTTGACCCCGGGGAACTCCTTCGTGATCGATCGCATTTCCAGAATGACCGGCCCGTCCGCGCGGACGGGCTCGTCGTTCATGACGTGCTGGGTGGACATCATTGTGCTCCTTGCGCCAGATGCCACAGATAGTAACCGGCAGTGGCCGCGAGCAACAGGCTCCCTGCTGCCGCGACGTGTCACGCTTGGGTAACGGCTGGTCGGATACACAAAAGGCAGATCGCAGGCGCAAAAGCGGGCCGGTCGTCCGAAGACGACCGGCCCGCTCTCGCGTGCTTGTGCGGGTCAGCGACCGCCGGAGCGACGCTTGTTGTACACGTCGAACCGACGGCACCGAGCAGCACCAGGCCCTTGATGAGCTGCTGGTACTCCGTTCCGACACCGAGGATCGACATGCCGTTGTTCAGCAGCCCGATGATGAAACCACCGATGATGGCGCCGGTGACGGTACCGATACCACCGGTGACCGCGGCGCCACCGATGAAGACGGCGGCGATGGCGTCGAGTTCGAAGCCGTCACCGGCCTTCGGGTTGGCGAGGTTGAGCTGGGCGGTGAAGACGAGCCCGGCGAGTGCCGAGATGACGCCCATGTTCACGAAGAGCATGAAGGTGACGCGCTTGGTCTTGATGCCCGACAGTGCAGCGGCGTTCAGGTTGCCGCCGATGGCGTAGATGTGGCGGCCGAAGACGCTGTTCGACATCACGGATGCGTAGACGACGATCAGGACGCCGAGGACGATCAGGACGATGGGCGTGCCACGGTAGCTCGCGAGCAGGTACGTGATGCCGAGGATCATCGCTGCGGTGAACACCAGCTTGGTGAGGAACCAGGCGAACGGCTCGTCTTCGACGTCGTACTTCGCGCGGGCACGGCGCTGGCGGATGCCCTGGAGCACCAGGAAGAGCGTCGCAATGATGCCGATACCGAGGGTCAGCGGTTCGACAGCACTGGTTCCGCCGCCGAGGTCGGGGAGGAATCCGCTGCCGAGGGCGCGGAATTCGTCGGGGAACGGCGAGATCTGCTTGTTCTGCAGTGCGATCTGGGTGAGCCCACGGAAGGTGAGCATACCGGCCAAGGTCACGATGAAGGCCGGTATCCCGAAGTAGGCGATCCAGAAGCCCTGCCACATTCCCACGAGGGCGCCGACACCGAGGCACAGGATGATCGCGAGCCACCACGGCACATTCCACTGCGTGATCATCACGCCGGACATGGCGCCGACGAAGGCGACGACCGAACCGACCGAGAGGTCGATGTGGCCGGCGATGATGACCATGACCATGCCGACGGCGAGGATCAGGATGTAGCTGTTCTGCACGATCAGGTTCGTGACGTTGATCGGCTTCAGGGTGATGCCGTTGGTGGCCACCTGGAAGAAGATCACGATCGCGATCAGGGCGATGAACAGGCCGATTTGCCGCAGCTGGCCGGCGAGGTAATTAAGTGAAGATCTGAACACGCTCATCGCTTGTCCTTGTCCCTTTCCTGGGTCATGTTTTGCATAAGGAATTCGGCCGTCGTCTGCCCGCGGGCGACGTCCGCCGTGATCCGGCCTTCGAAGATGGTGTAGATCCGGTCGCAGATGCCGATCAGTTCCGGCAGTTCGGACGAGATCACGATGACGCCCTTGCCTGCGTCGGCGAGGCGGTTGATGATTCCGTAGATCTCATACTTGGCGCCGACGTCGATGCCGCGGGTGGGCTCGTCGAGGATGAGGACATCCGGGTCGGAGAACATCCACTTGGACAGCACGACCTTCTGCTGGTTTCCGCCGGAGAGCTTCCCGGCGAGGGCCTCAACCGTCGGAGCCTTGATGTTCATGCTCTTGCGGTAGCCCTCTGCGACGACGATCTCCTGGTTGGAGTCCACCCAGCCGCGCTTGGCGATCTTGTGCATGCCCACCGTGGAGATGTTGCGCTTGATGTCCTCGATCAGGTTGAGACCGTACCGCTTGCGATCCTCGGTTGCGTACGCCAGGCCGTGATCGATGGCGTTCGCTACCGTGCTCGTGTTGATCTTGACGCCGTTCTTGTACACGGTGCCGGAGATGTTGTGCCCGTAGCTGTGGCCGAAGACGCTCATCGCGAGCTCGGTCCTGCCCGCGCCCATCAGCCCGGCGATGCCGACGATCTCGCCGGCCCTGACGGTGATGTTCGCGTCCTTGACAACCCGGCGCTGGTGGTCGAGCGGGTGGTAGACGTTCCAGTCTTCGACCCGGAGGAGTTCCTCACCGATGTTCGGCGTGTGGTCGGGGTAGCGGCTGCCGAGGTCGCGGCCGACCATGCCCTTGATGATGCGCTCCTCGGAGATGTCATCGGTGTGCATGTCGAGCGTCTCGATGAGCTTGCCGTCACGGATGATGGTGACCTCGTCGGCGATGGCCTTGATCTCGTTCAGCTTGTGGCTGATCATGATCGAGGTGACGCCCTGGCCCTTGAGGTGCTTCATCAGGTCGAGCAGGTGCGCGGAGTCCTCGTCGTTGAGTGCTGCGGTCGGCTCGTCCAGGATCAGGAGTTTGACCTCCTTGGACAGGGCCTTCGCGATTTCCACGAGCTGCTGCTTGCCGACGCCGATGTCGCGGATCTTGGTGATCGGGTTGTCCTTGAGACCGACCCTGGCGAGCAGCTTGGCTGCCTCCATGTTGGTCTTGTTCCAGTCGATCCAGCCGTTGTTCTGCTGCTCGTTGCCGAGGAAGATGTTCTCGGCGATGGAGAGGAATGGGCTCAGCGCCAGCTCCTGGTGGATGATGACGACGCCTGAGGCCTCGGAGTCATTGATGGATTTAAAGGCGACCGGCTCATTTTCGAAGACGATCTCGCCCTCGTAGGTGCCGTGCGGGTAGACGCCGGAGAGCACCTTCATCAAGGTGGACTTTCCTGCACCGTTTTCACCGCAAATCGCGTGGATGTGGCCTCGCTTCACCGCGAGGGAAACGTCCTGGAGGGCTTTCACTCCGGGAAAGGTTTTCGTGATGCTGCGCATCTCGAGAATATTCGTTGTCACCGTTACTTCTTCTTCCGGTGGAGAGAGGGTGGGTGGTGGTTGTGGTGCTGGTGCTTTCGGTGCTGGCAGTGGCGGCGGGGTGACCCGCCGCCACTGCCGGTGGAGCGAAGAACCTACTTGAGGTCGGCCTCGGTGTAGTAACCGGTGTCGACGAGCAGGGCCTTGTAGTTGTCCTTGGTAACGACCTGCGGAGCGAACAGGAAGGTCGGGACGACCTTGACCTTGTTGTTGTAGCTCTTCGTGTCGTTGACCTCGGGGGTCTTGCCGTTGAGCAGGTCGTCAGCCATCTTCACGGCCTCGTCGCCGAGCTGGCGCGTGTCCTTGTAGATGGAGGAGTACTGCTGGCCGGCGATGATCGACTTGACCGAAGCGGCCTCGGAGTCCTGACCGGTGATGATCGGGAGCTTGTCGGTGGCGTATCCCGAGCTCGTCAGAGCCGAGATGATGCCGATGGAGAGACCGTCATACGGGGAGAGCACGCCGTCGACCTTGGAGCCGTCGGAGTAGGTGCTCGCGATGAGGTTCTGCATCCGCTTCTGGGCGGTCGCCGGGTCCCAACGCAGGGTGGCGACCTGGGTGAAGCTGACCTGGCCGCTCTTGACGACGATGACGCCCTTGTCGATGTACGGCTGCAGGACGGAGATGGCGCCGTTGAAGAAGAACGTGGCGTTGTTGTCGTCGGGGCTGCCGCCGAAGAGTTCGACGTTGAACGGGCCGGTCTTGCCGGTGTCCTTGCCGTCCTTGTCCAGCACGCCGAGTCCGGTGAGCAGGCTCGTGGCCTGCAGCACGCCGACCTCGTTGTTGTCGAACGTGGTGTAGTAGTCGACGTTCTTGTTGCCGTTGATCAGGCGGTCGTACGCGATGACCTTGACGCCGGCCGCTGCGGCCTGGTCAAGCTGGTCGCTGAGCGCGGTGCCGTCGATCGACGCGATGATGAGGATCTTCGCGCCCTTCGTCAGCATGTTGCTGATCTGCTGGACCTGGGTGGGGATCTTGTCTTCGCCGTATTCGAGGTCGACCTTGTAGCCGAGCTTCTCGAGGGAGGCCTTGACAGCGTCGCCGTCCTTGATCCAGCGCTCGCTGGACTTGGTGGGCATTGCGACGCCGACAAGTGCACCGGCGTTGGCGCCCGCTGCAGCGGTGGTGGTGGCTGTGTCGCCACGTCCGCCGGAGCAGGCAGCGAGGGAGAGTGCGAGTCCAATGGCAGCGATGCCTGCGAGGACCTTACTTGTCTTCACTGAATTACCTTTCGTGGATCTGTTATCAACTCTGATGGCAGTTGTATTGGTGCTGCTATGTGATTACAGGCCTTGTGCCAGTCGGTAGTAGGCCTGGTTCCAACGCACCTAGCGGGTGAAATCCCGAAGGGTGGTGGTCTTATCGGTCACGAGAAGCTCGGTGCGAGCAATCGCGGCGAAATCGTGGGGGTCGAGAGTGGTGGAGAGAGCGGGCATCACTTCAGTGCTCCTTGCGGCGCTTGTCCGTAGACGTTCTGATAGCGGTTGTAGAGGGAGTCGATCGCGGCCTGCGGGATCGGGATGAGTGCGCCGCCCTGGCGGGCGATGTGCACGGTGCGGGCGACGTCTTCGACCATGACCGCGGCCTTGACCGCGTCCCTGGCGTCCTTTCCGATCGTGAATGGGCCGTGGTTCTGCATCAGGACGGCCCGGGACCGGTGTCCCGTGAGGGCCGCGACGATGCCGCGGCCGATCGTGTCGTCACCGATGATCGCGAAGGTGCCGATCGGGATCGGGCCGCCGAACTCGTCGGCCATGGCCGTGATCACGCAGGGGATCTCCTCACCGCGGGCGGCCCAGGCGGTCGCGTAGGTGGAGTGCGTGTGCACGACACCGCCGATCTCGGGCATGTTGCGGTAGACGTAGGCGTGGGCGGCGGTGTCGCTCGACGGGGAACGGTCCGAGCCGGGGGTGCCGGGGATCACTGCGCCGTCGAGGTCGCACAGGATCATGTTCTCCGGGGCGAGGTCGGCGTAGTCGACGCCGCTCGGCTTGATCACGAAGAGGTCTGCGCCCGGAACGCGGCCGGAGACGTTGCCGCCGGTCCAGACCACGAGGCCGTTGCGGGTGAGTTCGGCGTGGAGGTCGGCGACATCGGCGCGGATGCGAGCGATCGCGACCTCGATCTGGGGTCCGTAGGTGCTCATGCGAACGCCACCGTACCGGTGGAGATACCCGCACCGCGCGTGAGGGCGTTCGGTCGGCGATCGCCTCCGATGACAGAGATCTCGGCGGATGCGTCGGCTGCGGGCGCGGCCTGTGCGTTCTCGATCACGAAATTCGACTCCTTTGTCATGCGGTGCTGAGGCCATGGCCGTCTGCGTACTCACGTGCGTACTTACATTGTCACGAAATGTGAACGGTCACAATCGCTGTGCTCACACTACGCCCGCAGTGGGCGTCCTTGTCAAGTCAGGGCGAAAAAGTGGCTGGTTGCGTTTTGGTAACCACCCGAAACGCGCCGGATTCAGAAGGCAGGGGGCCCTGTGGAGCCACGGACGATGAGCTCGGGAATGATCGGTGCGCGGAACTTATCCGGGTCGTCACCGGCGATGGTGCCGAGCAGGAGGGCGATGCACCGGCGGCCCAGTTCCGCGAAGTCCTGGCGCACGGTCGTGAGCGGCGGCCAGAAGTGTGGCGCCTCCGGAATATCGTCGAACCCGACGATGCTCACATCCCGTGGGATGTCGAGCCCCGCATCCCTGACCGCGTGCATGATCCCGAGCGCCATCTGGTCGTTCGAGGAGAAAATGGCGGTGAAGTCGCGTTGCCGCAACAGTTCGCGCCCGGCGTGATAGCCGAAGTCCGCCGTCCAGTCCCCGAGGATCGGGGCGGTCGTCGGCACGTCCATCGCCCCCATTTCCTCCAGGAACCCGCGCATCCGCGCCTCGGCCTCGATCCAGTCCTGCGGCCCGGCGAGGTGGAAGATGCGCCGGTGCCCGAGGTCGATGAGATGCCGTGTGGCCAGTCGTGCACCGTGGATCTGGTCGACGGAGAGTGCGTGGTCATTGGGCCGGCCCGTCGACTGGAGTGTGACATACGGCACCTCGATCGAGAGCTGTTCGAGGACGTCGAAGACGCGGACCTGGGGGGCGATGACCACGATCCCCTCGACCGACTGGTACATCAGGTGGTCGAGTGCCGCTTCGATCGAGACAGTGTCGACCGAGGTCAGGTTCGCGGTGTTGACGTAATAGCCCGCCTCCCGCGCCGCATCCTGGATCGCGGCGATGCTGCTCGCGGGGCCGTACTGGGCCCCGGAGGCCGACAGCACGCCGATCGTGCGCGATCGCCCCCTCGACAGCGCCCTGGCCGCCCGGTTGGGTCGGTATTGGAGCTCCTCGATCACCTGCAGCACGCGGGCCTTGGTCGAATCTCGGATGCTCGGGTGATTGTTGAGTACTCGCGACACCGTCTGATGCGAGACTCCGGCGAGGCGTGCAACGTCCCGGATGCTGGGAGCCCGACCAGTGGGCAGTTCAGCAGTCATCGGGGCCTCGTCTATGAGCACGGTCACAAGAAAATTACGCACCCCCAGTATGCACCGCCGGGGAGGCGCGATGTGACCGTCACATAGCGGGAATCCGGCCTCAGCGGACCGGGCCGGGTACCCGCGCGAATGCCCGCACCGGGAAAGTGCCGAAGCCCTCGATCTTCGGAGGTACCGCCGAGAACGTCCCGCCGGAGGCCGGTACGTCCCCCAGCCCGGTGAGGTGCTCGACGACGTGGATGCCGGCTGCGAGCAGGGCCGAATGGGCGGGCCTCTCCCCACTCCCCTCGGTGTCGTCGATGTTGAGCGAGTCGATCCCGACGAGGGCGACGCCGGCACCGACGAGGAACCCGACGGCGTCTTCGGCCAGGAAGGGAGCCCCCGCCCTGTACTCCGGGGTGCCGAAGTGGCGGTCCCAGCCGGTGTGGATCAACACGGCCGAACCGGCCAGGCCGGAGCCTCGCTCGGCGAATGCCGCTGCGGGAATGCCACGGGCCGCAGCATCCGTCAGATGGAATACCTCGGCGGGGAGATCGACCAGGGTATCGAGGTCGAGGCCGGCGAGATCCGTTCCACCCTCGTACCGGTGGTACGGACTGTCGAGATACGTGCCCGTGTTGCCGATCAGGGTGATCACGTCCATGGTGAATTCGGTGCCGGGCGCGTAGGCCGAGCGCGAGGCCGCACGGGTGAGGAAGGGCTCGATCACGGGAGCCGGCAGCCCCGGGTACGTCACGAGGCCCGCCCGGATGGTGTGGCTGAGATCGATCAGGCGGGCACGGGCGACGGTCATGTGTTCTCCTGGGCGGTTCGGGTTGGGCGGGGACGTGTTGAGCGAGCGCTTCCGGGCGAATGTTCGGGTGTGCGGGAGCGCAGGGGGTTCGTCCGGCGCTTCTTGACCCGGCCGATGACGACGGCGACGAGGGCGAGCACGGCGGGAACGAGGAGGTTCGGGCCCGCGAGCACGAGCAGCGCGCCGGTGAGGGCCACGCTGACCGCTGCGAGCCACCAGCCGAGGCTGTAGCGGTCCAGGAGGCGCACGGCGGCGATCATGCCGAGAGTGTAGATCGCGACCATGGAGCTCGTGTGGATCAGGATGAAGACCGACAGGGGCAGGTGCTGCGTCACCATGATCGTGAAGTACCCACCGGTGAGCACGGCGACCACGGAGAGGCTGCGGCGCGGGACGCCGCCGGATTCGACGCCGCGGGCGAGCCAGAGCGGGAGGTCGCCGTCGCGACCGAGCGAGGCGCCGAGCTTGGCGAACGCGCCCAGGTACACGTTGAGCACCCCGAGGGCGACGATCGCTGCGATCACCGCGACCGAGACCGGGCCGACGCCGCCGGGCGCCTGGGCGACGAGGGCGAGCAGGGGGACGGCGCCCGTTCCCGCAGCGCCGCCGAGGACGGCGACCGTCACGTACTGCAGCGCGAGGTAGGCCGCGCCCACGACCACGAGCGCGATCGCCGTCGCCGCCGGGATGACGCGGCGGGGATTGCGGAACTCCCCCGCGATGTGGGTGCCGACCTCCCAGCCGGCGAAGGCCCAGACGAAAAGGCTGACGGCGGCGCCGACGCCGGTCCAGCCGTGGGTCAGGAACGGCTGGAAGTTTCCGGGCTCTGCGGCGGGGAAGGCGACGGTGACGACCCCGATGACGATGACGAGCAGCGCTCCGGTGAGGATGAGCTGAACGGCTCCGGAGACCCGGACACCGAGGTAGTTGGACACGAACGGTGGAACAAGGATCAGGAGGGCGACGATCGGTACGGCGGCCTGCTCCACCCCGAGGATCGCGACGACGTATTCCGCGCCGAGCATGGCGACGACCGGGGCGCCGAAGCCGACGCCGAAGAAGAACCAGTAGCCGGTCATCCGCGCCCATGTCTGGCCGAGGGCCGTGCGGACGTAGCTCGCCACGCCGCCGGGGTCCGGGTATCGGGCGGCGAGGGCGGCGAACGTGCCCGCGAGCGGGATGGACAGCACGAAGACGATCAGAACCGCGAGCAGGGAGGCCGGCCCTGCCGCAGCGGCCGCGAGTCCGGGCAGCACCAGGATCCCGGTGCCGAGGACCGCGGCGATGTACAGCGCGGTGCCCTGCAGCAGGCCCAGACTCCCGGAGCCGGTGGGGGCGGGGCTCACGGGGGCATCCATCGGCTGGGTCATGGTCCTATGCTGCCGGACGACCATGCCCCGGCGAAATGGCAGACGTGACACACTCCGTCGAATTCCTGCCAACTTGCGGCCCGCACCGGCCGCAGCCGAATCCGTTAGGGGCGGGTGAGGTGGGCGACGGCGGCGAGGGCAGCGTCGAGGTCGGCGATCAGGTCGGCCTTGTCCTCGATACCGACGGAGAGGCGGATGATGTTGTCTGCGACCTCGAGTTCTGTTCCACGCACCGAGGCGTGCGTCATCTCGGCGGGGTAGTTCACGAGGGACTCGACGCCACCGAGGGACTCGGCGAGCTGGAAGAGCTTCGTGGACTCGGCGAAGGCGCGGGCAGCGGCGGCCCCGCCGGCGAACGCGATCGAGAGCATGCCGCCGAAGCCGCTCATCTGGCGTTTGGCGAGCTCGTGGCCGGGGTGGTTCGGCAGGCCGGGGTAGTAGACGGCTTCGAGGGCTGGATGGCCGTCGAGGTGTTCGGCGATCGCCTGCGCGTTGGAGCAGTGCCGGTCCATCCGCACCGAGAGGGTCTTGATGCCGCGCACGGTGAGCCAGGCGTCGAGGGGTGCGGAGACGGGTCCTGTGGCGAACTGCAGGAACTGCGCCTTCTGGTAGAGCGCATCGTCATTGATCACGAGGGCCCCGCCGAGCACGTCGGAGTGACCGCCGAGGTACTTGGTGGTCGAGTGCACGACGACGTCGGCGCCGAACGCCAGCGGATGCTGCAGGGCGGGGCTCGCAAACGTGTTGTCGACGATCACGGTGACGCCGAAACGGTGCCCGAGCGTGGCGAGCGCCTCGATGTCGCTGATCTTCATGAGGGGGTTGCTCGGCGTCTCGACCCAGAGGATCTTCGTTTCACCGGGAATGATCGCGGCCTCGACGGCGGCGAGATCGGACAGGTCGACGGTCGTGTTGCGGATGCCGACCGCGCCGTGCACCGTGTTGATCAGGCGGTGCGTTCCGCCGTAGACGTCGTTGCCGAGCACGATGTGATCGCCGGGTGCGAGCAGGGCACGCAGGATGGTGTCCTCCGCGGCGAGGCCGCTCGCGAACGACAGGCCGTGCGCGCCACCCTCGAGGGCGGCGAGCAGGGTCTCGAGCACGGTGCGCGTCGGGTTCCCGCCGCGGCTGTATTCGTAGCCGCCGCGCAGGTGGCCGATGCTCTCCTGCACATAGGTCGAGGTCAGGTAGATCGGCGGGATGACGGCTCCGGTCGTCGGGTCGAATTCCTGTCCGGCGTGGATGGCGAGGGTGTCGAAGTTCGGGGTGCTGGGCATCCGTGGGTCCTTTGGTGGTGGGCGCTCAGGCGCTGAGGTAGGTGAGGAGGTCGTGGCGGGTGATGACGCCGAGGGGCTTGCCATCGGCGGTGACGAGGAGCGCATCGTCGTGGGCGAAGGCGGCACGGGCGGACGCGACGGGTTCGTTGACGCCGATCATCGGCAGGGAATCGCCGACGTAGGCGCTGATCTTGTCGGTGAGTTTCGCCTCGCCGGAGAAGACGAGCTCCATCAAGTGGCGCTCGTCGATCGCGCCGAGCACCTCGCCCATCACGACCGGCGGCTTGGCGGTCAACACGAGCAGCTGGGAGACGCTCGACACCGTCATGGCCTCGATCGCGTCGCGCACGGTGTCGATCGGGTGCACGTAGACGAAGGCAGGCAGGGTGCCGGTCTTGCTCTCGAGGAGGTCTGCCACGGTGTGCCCGGCCGGGGCGTTGCTGAAGCCGTAGCTGCGCATCCACTTGTCGTTGAAGATCTTGCCGAGGTAGCCGCGACCGCCGTCGGGCAGCAGCACGACGACGACGGCGTCGGCCGGGAGGGTCGCCGCGGCGCGAAGGGCCGCGACCACGGCCATGCCGCTCGAACCGCCGACGAGGATGCCCTCTTCGAGTGCGAGGCGCCTGGTCATGGCGAAGGATTCGGCGTCGGAGACGGCGATGACCTCGTGCACGACGGCGGGGTCGTATGCCGCAGGCCAGAAGTCCTCGCCGACGCCTTCAACGAGGTAGGGCCTGCCGGTGCCGCCGGAGTAGACCGAGCCTTCCGGGTCCGCGCCGATGATGCGCACCGTGTCGCCGGAGACCTCGCGGAGGTAACGCCCGGTGCCGGTGATCGTTCCGCCGGTGCCGACGCCCGCGACGAAGTGGGTGACGGTGCCGTCGGTGTCGCGCCAGATCTCCGGACCTGTCGACTCGTAGTGGCTGAGCGGCCCGTTCGGATTGGCGTACTGGTTGGGCTTGAAGGCGCCGGGGATCTCCCGGGCGAGCCGGTCGGAGACGCTGTAGTACGACTCCGGGTCGTCGGGCGCGACGGATGTCGGGGTCACGACGACCTCGGCGCCGTACGCGGTGAGCACGTTGCGCTTGTCCTCGCCGACCTTGTCCGGCAGCACGAACACGCACCGGTAGCCCCGCTGCTGCGCGACGAGGGCGAGGCCGACGCCGGTGTTGCCGGACGTGGGTTCGACGATGGTTCCGCCGGGCAGCAGCAGGCCGTCACGTTCGGCGGCATCGATGATTCGGGTGGCGATCCGGTCCTTCGCGGAGCCGCCCGGGTTGAAGTACTCGAGTTTGACCAGCACGGTCGCGCCGATCCCCTCGGTGACCTTGTTGAGTTTGACCAGTGGCGTGTTGCCGATGAGGTCGAGGATGGTGTCTGCAATCTTCATGGAAGATCCTTCGTCGAGGTGTCGTGAATGTCACCGCACGGCCTGGGGCTCACGCACGGGACGGGCGAGGAGTGATCGGGGTGGGGCGTCAGGGGTCGGTCAGCGACCCGGACAACACGGACACTTCAGACGGACGAGCACCCTTCAACTCTAGTACCGCTCGTCGGTGAGCGGGCGGGGCGGAATCACAGGGGTGCTCGGGGCCACGGCCGGGACAGCACCCGAGACGGCGCCCGGGCTCGCGACCTGCTCGGAGTAGAGCCGCGCGTAGACGCCGTTCGCGGCGAGCAGGCCGCCGTGGGTCCCGCTCTCGACGATCCGGCCGCCGTCGACGACGAAGATCACGTCGGCCGCGACGATCGTCGAGAGCCGGTGGGCGATCGCGATCGTGGTGCGGCCGCGGGACGCGGTGTCGAGTGCCGCCTGCACGACGCGCTCGGAGATGGCGTCGAGGGCGCTCGTCGCCTCGTCGAGGATGAGCACTTCCGGGTTCTTCAGGAGCACCCTGGCGATGGCGATGCGCTGCTTTTCGCCGCCGGAGAGCCGGTACCCGCGCTCGCCGACGACCGTGTCGTAGCCGGCGGGGAAGGACGCGATCGTGTCGTGGATGCTCGCGGACCGGGCGGCGGCCTCGAGTTCGTCCGCCGTGGCATCCGGTTTCGCATAGCGGAGGTTCTCGGCGATCGTCGCGTGGAAGAGGTAGGTCTCCTGGCTCACAATGCCGATGTGGGAGACGAGGGATTGCTGGGCGAGATCGCGCACGTCGATGCCGCCGAACAGGACTCGCCCTTCCGTCGCCTCGTAGAAGCGGGGGATCAGGTAGGAGACGGTCGTCTTCCCGGCGCCGGACGGCCCGACGAACGCGGCGAACTGGCCGGGCTCTATCGTGAACGAGACCTGGTCGAGGGTGGGCCGGGACTCACCGGCGGCATCCGGATAGGCGAACGTGACGGCATCGAATTCGACGCGACCGGTGGCGGGGCCGGTCTCGGGCACCGCGAGAGCCTCCGGGGAATCCTGGATCGCCGGGACGAGGTCGAGGTACTGGAAGATCCGCGCGAAGAGGGCGCTCGAGGTCTGCAGGTCGAGTGCGACCCGCATCAGGCCGAGCAGGGGGAACAGCAGCCGGGACTGCACGGTCGTGAACGCGACGATCGTGCCTGCGGTGATGTCGGCGGAACCGTTGCTCATCAGCAGGCCGGCGACCAGGTAGACGATCGCGGGGATGCTCGAGAGGAAAATGCTGACCATGGCGAAGAACCACTGGCCGCTCATCTGCTGGCTGACCTGCAGTCGTACCTGGTTGTCGTTCTCGTCCGAGTAGCGGCCGATCTCGGCCTGCTGCCTGGTGAAGCTCTTGGAGAGCAGGATCCCGGAGACGCTCAGGGTCTCCTGCGTGATCGCGGTCATGTCGGAGAGCGATTCCTGGGTCTTCGCCGCGATCCGGGCGCGGACCTGGCCGACGCGGCGCTGGGCGATCACGAGGATCGGCATCAGGATCAGGGCGACGATCGTGAGCTGCCAGTCGAGCAGGAGCATCGCGACGAACGCGGCGATCACGGTGACGGCGTTGCCGAGCAGGCTCGAGATGGTGTTCGTGAGCACGCTCGCGACGCCGCCGACGTCGTTCTGCAGCCGCGACTGGATGATCCCGGTCTTGGTACGGGTGAAGAAGCTCAGCTCCATGGCCTGCAGGTGAGTGAACAGTCGTACGCGCAGGGCGCCCATCACGGTGTTGCCGACACTCGCGGTGAGCCAGGTCTGCCACACCCCGAGCAGCTGGGAACCGAGGTAGATCGCGATCATGAGCCCGACGAGGGTCGCGAGGCGGGGCAGGTTGGGCTCTCCCCCGGCGGGAACAGGCCCTCGTCGAAGGCGCGCTGCACGAGCAGAGGCGGGACCACCGAGAGCGCGGCGCTGATGATCACGAGCACGACGGTGACAGTGAGCGCGGTGCGGTGCGGTGCGAACAGCGCGGCAATCCTGCCGAGGAGGTTCGGTATCCGCGGTGCTTCGGCATTCTCGGCGCGCTGGGCGACGGGGTCACCGCCGCTGATCCGCCCGCGCGGGCGTCCGTACTGTCCAGGCCGGCCGGAGGGGCCGACCCGCCACCGTGGCCGTGCATTGCACTCATGAAGCCAGCCTAAACGTCGCCGCGGCGGCATCCGCTCGCCTGCAGGGCACGCAACTGTGCCCGCTCCGGACACCTGTTCCCGTTGCGCGGGGCATAGGTGTCCGTTACGGGCACAGTTGTTGTTCGAGCGGATGCCCGGGCCTGGTCAGCCCTTCGTCGAGCCGGCCAGCAGGCCGCGCACGAAGTAGCGCTGCAGGCTGAAGAACACGATGAGCGGCACGATCAGGGACACGAAGGCCGCGGCCGTGAGGCGCTGCCAGTCCTGCCCTCGGGTACCGGTGAGTTCGGCCAGGCGCTGCGTGAGCGGGGCGACATCCGGCGTGCCGCCCGAGAAGATCAGGGCGACGAGCAGGTCGTTCCAGACCCAGAGGAACTGGAAGATCGCGAAGGACGCGAGCGCGGGCACCGCGAGCGGCAGCACGATCCGGAAGAAGACCTGGCCGTGGCTGGCGCCGTCGACACGGGCCGCCTCGATGACCTCGCTCGGGATCTCGGAGATGAAGTTGTGCAGCAGGAAGATCGCCAGCGGCAGCGCGAAGATCGTGTGCGCGATCCAGACCGGCAGGTAGTTCTGCGCCGGGATCATCGGGATCAGCTGGTGCAGCGCCTCCTGCCCGGGCTTCAGGATCGCGGTGAACATCTGGAGCAGCGGGATCAGCGCGAGCTGCAGGGGCACGATCTGCAGCGCGAACACGAGCACGAAGAGTGCGCCACTGCCCTTGAACTTGATCCAGGCAAAGGCGTACGCGGCCATCGAGGCGATCACGAGGGGGAAGATCGTGGCGGGGATCGCGATCGCGAGGGAGTTCACGAAGTACGCGCCGAGCTGCGGGGAGGACTGCGAGGTGGAGAGCAGCACCTCCTTGTAGTTGTCGAGCGTGAAGCCCGGGTTCTGCAGGATGGTCCACCACCCCGTCGTGGTGATCAGCCCGGCGGGCCGGAAGGAGGACACGAACAGGCCGAAGGTCGGCAGCGTCCAGAGGATCGCGATGACGAGCGACACGACCGTCGCCGTGCGCGATGTGAGGCGCCGTTTCACCCTGGCCGACTTGGTGCCGACGGTGACGACCTCGAGGGCATTCTTCTTGGTGCCGACGATGGGCAGGTCGACTACGTTGTCGCTCATCGGATCTCCCTCTGCTTGCGCATGATTCGTACGTTGTAGATGACAATCGGCAGCACCATCAGGAACAGCACGATCGCGAGCGCAGCGCCACGGCCCTGCTCACCGGCTCGGAATGCCTGCGTGTACATCTCGTTGGCGATGACGCTCGTGTTGAAGTTACCGGCGGTCATCGTGCGTACGATGTCGAAGACTTTGAGGGTGGCGATCGAGATAGTCGTGATCACGACGACGAGCGAGCCGCGGATGCCGGGGATCGTCACGTTGGTGAACCGCTGCCAGGCGTTGGTTCCGTCGAGTTCGGCGGCCTCGATCTGCTCGGTCGGGACCCCCTTGATGGCTGCGGAGAGGATGACCATGGCGAATCCGGTCTGGATCCAGATCATCACGATGATCAGGAGGAAGGTATTGATCGGCGAGGTCTGGAGCCACTGCACCGGCTGGCCGCCGAGCCAGACCACGATCTGGTTCAGGAGGCCGATCTGGTCGCTTCCTCCCGACTTGTAGTCGTAGATGAAGCGCCAGATGATTCCGGCACCGACGAAGGAGATCGCCATCGGCATGAAGACGAGGGCCTTGAAGTATTTCTCTCCCCGGGACTTGTCGATGAAGACCGCGTAGCCGAGGCCGATGGCCGTTGAGATCGTCGGCACGACGACAACCCAGATCAGGGTGTTGCCCAGGGTGATCAGAGCAGCCGGCTGGGTGAACATCCAGACGAAGTTCTCGGCGCCGACATAGGCACCCGAACTGTTGGTGAACGCCAGGAGGGAGGTGCGGAATGCCGGGTAGATCAAACCGGCAAGCAGCAGGAGGAGGGCGGGCGCGATGAAGAAAGTCAGCTGCCAATAGTCGCGCCCGCGTTTGGGCGCCCTGTCTATCAGGAAAAGCAGGAGACCGATGACAAGCGCGAACGCTGCCAGTGCCCCCACTACCTGGATTATCTTTCCGAGTAAGTCTGCGGTCGTCATTGGCCGGTCCCTTCAATCGTGCGCGAAGCGGTCGTGCGAGGGGTCGCGTGGAGGTCGTGTGGGTGGTGCAGGTGGTGCGGTCGTGCGGGAGGCGGGTGGCGGGGCCCGCCGACTTCTCGGCAGGCCCCGCCCCGGTTGGGGCATCCGCTAGCGGATGCCCCGGGGAACTAGCTCTTCGGCCAGCTCGCCTCAATGGTGTCCGTGACCTTCTGGCTGCTGTCGCCGCTCAGCCAGGACACGATGCCCTTCCAGAACGAGTCGGTGCCGACGGCACCGGGCATCAGGTCGGAACCGTCGAAACGGAACACCGTCTTCGGGTCCTGCAGGATGGTGATGCTCTGCTTGAGCAGGTCGCTCGAGGCGTTCGCGGGGTCGAGGCCGGTGTTGGCGCTGATCACGCCGCCCTCCTTGACCCGGTTGTTCGCCCAGGTGTCACTGGACAGGTAGGTGAGCGTCGCGGTGATCGCGTCGCTCGTCTTGAAGGCTCCGACGAGCTCGCCGCCACCGGTGACCGCCTGGTCGCCGCCGGCCTTGACCGGGGGAAGCAGGAACGCGTAGACATCGCCCGTGGGGGAAACCGTCACCGCGGAGCCGTCCGCCTTCTTCCAGAAGCCCTCGTAGAACGAGGCCTGGTGGTGCAGGGAGCACTTACCGTCGAGGATCGGGAGGCCCGCGTCGCCGAACTGCGTGGAGATAATCGACGAGACATCGCCGAGACCACCGTTGACGTCGTCCGGGTTCTTGAGGATCGCACCGACGGAGTCGAACGCCTTCACGATGGCGGGGTCGTTGAACGGGATCTTGTGCGTGACCCACTTGTCGTAGGTGTCCGCGCCGGCCTGGCGAAGCACGTAGTCCTCGACCCAGTCGGTTCCCGGCCAGCCGGTTGCGTCACCTGATCCGACACCGGCACACCACGGCTTGTGGTCGCCGTCGGCCGCGATCTTCGCGGTGAGTGCGGTCAGTTCATCGAGGGTCTTCGGGATTTCGTAGCCCTTGGCCTTGAATTCCGCGGGCGAGTACCAGACGTAGCCCTTGACGCTCGCCATCAGCGGGGCGGCGTAGAAGGTGCCGTCAGCTGCGGTGCCGTAGCCCTTCCAGTCCTTCGACCACCACTTGTCGACGTTCGCCTCGACGGCGGCCGGCGCCTTCTTGAGGAAGCCGGCAGCAGCGAGCTTGTTGAAGAGGCCCGGCTGCGGGATGATGCCGATGTCGGGAGCGTTGCCACCCTCGGCGAGCACCGCGATCTGGGCTTCGAATTCCTTCGTGCCCTGGTAGGTGACCTTGATGCCCGTGCAGGACTGGAAGTCGGCCCAGGAATTGACGAGGCGATCGGCCTCGACGTCCTGGATGGTGCCACCGATCTTGACCTCGGGGCTGTCCTTGAACGTCCCGTAGGACGCGTAGTCGGCACAGTTGGACGACGACGAACTGGATGCGGCGATGTCGCCTGTGCATCCGGTCAGGGCGAGTCCGACCACGGCCGCGGTGGCCAGCGGCAGATAGAGCCGGCGGTGCTGCTTCACGCTCATGCGTTTCTCCTCATTGAGTGATGCGGGTACGCGAGCTATGCGGTTCACGTACCGAAATGTGATGCGGGACTGTGTTGCGGGAATGTACTGCGGGAATCAAGAACTGCAATACGGGATCGTGCCCGGTATCCGATTCCCCTGCCTTCGTAAGTAAGGAACCGGTTCCACATCACAAACTACGGGAGGTCAGCGGGATTGGCAAGACAATCTTTGTCACGAAATCGCAAAGATTCCGGCGATGATCGCGCGACCACGCACACGCGGGCATTAAAAGTGTCACAGTTCAGCCCTTTCTGCTGGAACCGGTTCCAGTAACAGCGAAAGGAGCGCTACTCTTTCGTTACCGATCCAAAGGAGGACGAGTCGTGAGCGCAATCGCCGACGTGGCACGCCTCGCAGGCGTTGCAAAAGCGACGGCATCCCGCGCACTCAGCGGTCGCGGTTACGTTTCGGAGGCGACGCGGCTCCGGGTCGTCGCGGCCGCGAGGAGATCGGCTACGTCGCCTCGCCGAACGCCGCGAGCCTCGTGACCGGGCGCACGAAGAACGTCGGCGTGATCATCCCGTTCATCAGCCGGTGGTTCTTCTCCGAGGTGCTCGAGAGCCTGGAACAGGCCCTGCTCGCAGAGGGCTACGACATGACGCTCTACAATCTCCCGGCAGCGTCCGCCGAACGCGACAGCGTCTTCGAGTACTTCCTCGCTCGCAAGCGGTTCGACGGGGTCATCTCTGTCGGCGTCGCCTTGAGCGAGGCGGAGGTCGATCGACTTCACCGCCTCGGGAGGCCGTTGATCGGCATCGGCGGGCCGATCAGGGACGTGCACACGATCGCGATCGACGATGTCGCGACAGCGCGGCTCGCGACCGAACACCTGCTCGGCCTCGGCCACGTCGACGTCGTGCACGTCGGCGGAGATCCGATCGACGAGATGGACTTCCGGGTGCACAGCCAGCGCCTGAGTGGCTTCTACTCTGCCATGCGCGACGCAGGCCGCTCGACGGACCGATGCTTCTACCCCTGTGAATTCAGCATGCCCGGCGGCTACGATGTGGGGTTGTCCGTGCTCGGCGACCCGCGTACCCGTCCGACCGCGATCTTCGCCGCGAGCGACGAAATCGCCATCGGCGTCATCGTCGCGGCGCGGGAACTCGGCATCCAGGTGCCGGCCGAGCTGTCCGTGATCGGCATCGACGGGCATCCGTACGCGGACATGTTCCGCCTCACGACCCTGGAGCAGCATCCACGCAGGCAGGGACGCCTCGCCGTGAGCGCGCTCCTGACCGAACTCGCGCGCCCGACGGACGCGGACGCGCGGCTCGAGGAAGACGGATACCTCACGGTGCTGCCGACGAACCTCGTGATCCGGTCGAGCACGAGCGGCCCGCACCGGCCACGCAGTTAGCTGTCTCCGGCGCCGATCGCCTCTGCCTCTTCGAGCTCGTCCTCCATCGCACCGTCAGCACGGGCGAGGTGGCGGTGGCCGAGCACGAGAATCGCGACGGCCACGAGAACGGATGCCGCCCCGGCGTAGAACGGGACCGCCGGCCCGAAGAACTCCGCGAGCAGGGTTGCGGCAGGCGGCGCGATCGCCCCGCCGAGGAACCGCACGCCCGAATAGGCGGAGGACGCTACCGGGCGCGGCAGGTCGGTCGCCTCCATCACGGATTCGGTGAGCACGGTGTTGAGCACGCCGAGCAGCAGCCCGCCGACGATGACGCACGTGACGACACCGGTGGCCGAGCCGATCAGCACGCCCGCTGCCGCGAGGTCGAGGGCGAGCAGGGGCAGCACGAGCCAGAGCACCCGGCTGCGGCGCATCCGCCTGGTCAGGAGCGGGGCGACCCAGACCGAGGTGACGGCGAGCGAGATGCCCCAGCCGAAGAAGACCAGGCCGAGGGTGATCGCACTGCCCAGGCCGAGCGGCACGAGCGCGAACGGCGTGTACGCGAGCAGCACGAAGAAGCCGATGTTATAGAACAGGGCCGCGCTCGCGAGGATGCCGAGCCCCGGCCGGGCGAGCGCCCGGAAGGGTGCGGACAGCCGGATCGGCGCGGGCTTCTGCGGCTCCTTCTTCAGCATCCCGATGATCGCCACGAAGCCGATCGCCATCAGCGCCGCACTGCCGAAGAAGGGCCCGCGCCAGCTGATGCTGCCGAGCAGCCCGCCGATGAGCGGGCCGATCGCGATGCCGAGCCCGAGGGCCGCCTCGTAGAGGATGATCGCCGAGGACGTGCCTCCGGATGCCGCGCCGACGATGGTCGCGAGCGCGGTCGAGATGAAGAGGGCGTTGCCGAGGCCCCAGCCGGCGCGGAAGCCGATGATGGTCTCGACGTTCTGCGACAGGCCGGCGGCGAGCGCGAACACGATGATGAGCGCGAGGCCGATCAGCAGGGTGCGCTTGGCGCCGATCCTGCTGGACAGCCAGCTCGTGAAGAACATCGCGATCCCGGTGATCACGAGGTAGCTCGTGAAGAGCATCTCGGTCTGGGTCGGGCTCGCGGCGAGGTCGCGGGCGATCGCAGGCAGGATCGGGTCGACGAGGCCGATGCCCATGAACGCGATCACGCACGCGAAGGCGACGGCCCAGACCGCGGTCGGCTGGTGCAGGATGCTGCCGGCGCCTTCCCGTCGTCCCTGCACGTCGGTTGCGGCAGGGGTTCCGTGTTCCGCCAGCGCGGTCACGCGGCTCATGCGCGGGCTCCGGCCGGACGGCCAGGCTCAGACGCAGGCACACGTGCCGTAGTGACGGCCGCGGTAGTCACCCGCTCCACGGGCACCTCGCTGCCGGTCGAGGCGTTCGCGCAGGCTGTCGCGGCGTTGCGGATCGTGGCGAGCTCGGCATCCGCCAGCCCGTCGAACATCGGCAGGAGGGCTTCGGCGAGTTCGCTGCGCCAGGCGGAGAGCGCTGCGTCGCCGGCAGCAGTGATCACGGTGCTCGTGACGCGGGCGTCGAGCGGGTCGGCGAGACGGGCGGCCCAGCCGCGTTCGACGAGGTGTGCGACGAGCTTGGTCGCGGTCGGCTGCGAGATGCGGCTGCGGGCGGCGATCTCGCCGAGGCGGATCGGGCCGAGCTGGCGGAGCACGCTCAGGGTGCGCCAGACGGCCGGCGACTCCCGGCTGTCCGCGGCGTGGGCGGCGACCCGCGTGAGCCGGTGGTTCACGGTGATCAGGTCACCGAGGAGTGCGGGAAGGTCAGAAGGCATTCCCCCACTGTACATAGCTTGGCTATCTATGTCCATAGCCCGGCTATGGACATCGGCCCGCGCCCGGGTTCGGTCGGGTTGAACAGCAGAGGGCGCCGCATCCAGTGGATGCGACGCCCTCGGCGTGTTGCGAATCGAACGGCTGACGCCTGTCGACCTCGAGTGAACCCCCTGGGGGCCCGACTACTTGAGGGTGACGGTGGCGCCGGCGGCCTCGAGGGAAGCCTTGCCCTTTTCGGCGGCTTCCTTCGTGACGCCCTCGAGGACGGCCTTCGGCGCGCCATCGACAACGGCCTTGGCCTCGCCGAGGCCCAGGCTGGTGAGCTCGCGCACAACCTTGATGACCTGGATCTTCTTGTCGCCAACGGACTCGAGGATGACGTCGAAGGCGCTCTGCTCTTCGACCTCTTCAACGGCGGCGGCGGGGCCAGCGGCACCGGCGACGGCGACGGGGGCTGCTGCGGTGACCTCGAAGGTCTCCTCGAACGCCTTGACGAACTCGGAAAGCTCGATGAGGGTCAGGCCCTTGAACTGTTCGAGCAATTCTTCGGTGGAAAGCTTTGCCATGATTATTCTCCCTATAGTTTCTTAGTTACTCACCGCTAGCAGGCCTATGCCTGGTTCGCGGACTCCTGCTTCTCACGCAGTGCTTCGATGGTGCGAACAGCCTTCGAAAGCGGTGCGTTGAACAGATATGCGGCTCCGAACAGCGAGGCCTTGAACGCGCCGGCCAGCTTTGGCCAGCAGCACTTCACGGGACTCGAGGTCGGCGAGCTTGCCTACCTCTTCGGCAGTGAGCGGGCTACCGTCGAAGTAACCACCCTTCACTACCAGGAGAGGGTTTGCCTTGGTAAAGGCACGCAGGGTCTTCGCGACGGCGACGGGGTCTCCGTGCACGAAGGCGATGGCGGACGGGCCGGCGAGTTCGTCGTCAAACGACGTGATGCCGGCGTTGTTGGCCGCAATCTTGGTGAGCGTGTTCTTTACCACGGCGTACGTGGCGTCCGCACTGATGGAAACGCGCAGCGTCTTGAGCTGCGCAACAGTGAGACCGCGGTACTCGGTGAGCAGAACGGCGGTCGAGCTCTGGAATTTCTCCGTCAGCTCGGCGACCGTTGCTTCCTTGTTCGCCATGGCGCTCCTCTTGGTTTCATGTGCCGGTAGCCCGGGGCGCAGACATGAAAAAGCCCCAGCGCAAGCGCCGGAGCTGAGCAGTCCTTGCGAACTGAAACTGAACTTCGATTCCTGCGCGGGCTGTTCACATGAGTGAACCTTCGGTCACCGTCCATTACTGGGCAGCGACAACCGGCGGTCTTTGGCTTCGTTCACTGTAACGGATGCCGCTGGCGGGCGCAAATCGCGGCATCCGCCCCTCAGCCCGTGAGCGGAACGGCATAGGTAGTTGACCTGAGTCCACTATCGAGATATAGTTGATGCTTGTCAATTACACGCCCCAGGAGTTTCATGTCTCGCGTTTCATCCGTTCGTACCGCTCCACCGCAGAACCCGCAGGACCGGCAGCCCCTCCCCCACCGCGACTCGGACACGCCGATGTCGAAGCGGCAGGTACTCGAGGCCCTCTCCGGCCTGCTGATGGGCATGTTCGTCTCGATCCTCGCCGGGACCGTCGTCAGCACGTCGCTGCCGCTCATCCTCTCCGACCTGCACGGTGACCAGTCCGCATACACCTGGGTCGTCACGGCGACCCTGCTCGCGACGACCGTGAGCACGCCGATCTGGGGCAAGTTCGCCGACCTCTTCGACCGCAAGCTGCTCATCCAGCTCTCCCTCGTGGTGTTCGTCCTCGGTTCCGCACTCGCGGGCTTCTCGCAGAACACCGGCACCCTGATCAGCTTCCGGGTGCTGCAGGGCCTCGGCGCCGGCGGCCTCGCCGCGCTCAGCCAGATCATCATGGCCGACATCATCAGCCCCCGTGACCGCGGCCGCTATGCCGGTCTCTTCGGCGCGGTCCTCGCCCTCGGCACCGTGGGCGGTCCGCTCCTCGGCGGTGTCGTGACGGACGCCTTCGGCTGGCGCTGGAACTTCTTTATCGCACTGCCCGTCGCGATCCTCGCGATCATCCTGCTGCAGCGCACCCTGCACCTCCCGGCCAGGGTCAAGCGGGTCGTCAAGATCGACTACCTCGGCGCGATCCTCATCACTGCGGGCATGTCGCTCCTGATGATCTGGGTGACCATCGCCGGCACCCAGTTCGAGTGGGCATCCGTGCCCTCGTTCCTGATGGTCGGCGGCGCTGTCGTGCTGCTCGTCGCCGCGGTGTTCGTGGAGTTCACGGTCAGCGAGCCGATCATCCCGCTCACCCTGTTCAAGAACCGCACCTTCACCCTCGCGGTGATCGCGAGCATCTCGGTCGGCGTGTCCATGTTCGGCACCTCCGTCTTCCTCAGCCAGTACATGCAGCTCGCCCGGGGAGCCACGCCGACCCAGTCCGGCCTGCTGACCATCCCGATGATGGGCGGCTACCTGATCTGTTCGGTCACGTTCGGCACCCTGATCAGCCGCACGGGCAAGTGGAAGGCGATCATGGTCTCGGGCGGAGCGCTCGTGATCGTCGGCTTGCTGTTCCTCGGGACCCTCGACTACCGGACCGATCTCGTGCTCGTCGGCGTCTACATGTTCGTGCTCGGCTCCGGCCTCGGCATGCTGATGCAGAACCTCGTGCTCGTCGTGCAGAACTCGATCGAGGTCAGGCACCTCGGCGTCGCCACGAGCAGCGTCACCTTCTTCCGCAGCCTCGGTGGAACGATCGGCGTCTCGGTGCTCGGCTCCGTGCTCGGCACGGCGGTCGCGCAGCACATCACCGACGGCGTCGGCGCGCTCAGCGCCGCCGACAAGATGGCCGCGGCGAGCGCGCTCGGCTCCGGCGCCATCCCGCGCATCGCGGACCTCCCGGCCGCGGTGCGCACCCTCGTCGAATCCGCGTACGGGTCCGGCGTCGGCACGGTCTTCCTTCTCGGCATCCCGCTCGCCGTGATCACCCTCGTGATGGTCACCCTGCTGCCGAACGCGTCCCTCGGCCGGAAGACGGGCATTGCCAGGGCCCGCGAAGGTTCCGGGGACGGCACGTCGGCCGGGCACACCGGCGTGACTGCCGCGGAGCGCGCCGCAGAGGACAAAGCCGGGCGCGCTGCCGAGCGCGAAACCGAGGTCGAGGAGATGGAAGACATCCTGATCGAGGTGAGCGCGGCATCCGCCGGCCTCGCCCCCGCCGGGCTCAACAACCCGACCGGGGTGATTCACCTGCCGCGGGACGACCAGCCCGGCGCGCACAGAGTCAGTAGTCTGTGACCATGATCCAGGGGACTCCGACAGCGTCCACGCACACCGACGAGCGGGAGGACGCACCGGGCGCTGAGTCGGCGACGGCGATCGCCGAGGTCGAGGAGCAGCTGAGCGTGCTCGCCGGGTTGATCCGGGCGAGCATGCGGGATGCCGCGCTCTTCATCGACGCGTCGCTGCAGCCGTTCGCGTTCAAGCTCCTGCGCCACATCGAGCGCTACGGGCCGACGCACTCGAGCGCGGTCGCCGCTGCGCTCTACGTGGACAAGAGCGTGATCAGCCGCCAGGCGAAGCAGCTCTGCGAACTCGGTCTCGTGCGCACGGAAGTCGACCCGGACGACGGCCGCGCCCGGTTCCTCGCCGTCACAGACCTGGCACGGGCCAAACTCGACGCCGTACGAAACGGTGAGACCGCGATCGTGCACAAGCGCCTGAGCGATTGGCCGACGGACGACCTGCACCAGCTCGCCACGCTCCTCGCCCAGCTCAACACCCCGTAGCCCGCGCCACGCCGCGGGTCAGGCGAGCGGGAGCGACACTCGGAACTCGGTGCGGCCCGGCCGGCTCGACACCGTGACCTCTCCCTGGTGCGCGGTCACGACAGCCTGGACGATGGCGAGGCCGAGTCCGGTACTTCCGGTTCCGCGGAACCGCGAGCTGTCGCCGCGGGCGAAACGCTCGAAGAGGGTCGTCTGCAGGTTCGCCGGGATGCCGGGGCCGTCATCCGTCACGGTCACGATCGCACGGCCGTCCTGCTCGGACAGCGCGACCTCGACGGTCGTGTCCGGCGGGGTGTGGATGCGCGCGTTCGCGAGCAGGTTGGTGAAGACCTGGTGCAACCGGGGCGTGTCGCCAATGGCCTGGATCGGCTCATCGGGAAGCTCGAGGTTGAGCACCCGGTCTCGGCCGGCCGCGTGCGCATCGCTGACGACGTCGACGAGCAGGCTCGTGAGGTCGACGGTGCCGTGTTCGAGTTCGCGGCCCTCGTCGAGGCGGGCGAGCAACAGAAGGTCCTCGACGAGCCCGGTCATCCGAACCGACTCGGATTCGATCCGGCTGAGGGCATGCAGGGCGTCCGGCGGCAGCTCCTGGCCGGAGCGCCGGGTGAGCTCGGAGTAACCCCGGATCGAGGCGAGGGGCGTGCGGAGCTCGTGACTCGCATCCGCGACGAACTGCCGTACCTTGTTCTCGCTCGCCTGCCGGGTCTCGAGGGCGAGGTCGACGTGGTCGAGCATGCGGTTGAGCGCGGAGCCGACCTGGCCGACCTCGGTGCGGGGGTCGGTGTCCGCGGCGGGGACCCGGTCGACGAGGCTGACCTCGCCGCGGTCGAGCGGGAGCTCCGAGACGCGGGCGGCCGTTGCCGTGACGCGCTGCAGCGGGCGAAGTGCGAGGCGCACGATCCACATCGCAGGATCGCGACGACGATGAACTGACCGAGCGAGGGAGACGACGCCGATGATCATGGCGAGCTGCGTCGCGGTGCCGTCGACCGTGCTGAGCGGGAGGCCGACGATCGAGAGGGTGCCGGTGCGGCTCGAACTTGCGAGGATCCGGTAGTTGCCGACATCGCCGCCGAGGTCGACGGTGACGGGCTGCGCGGTACCGGTCTGGCTCGCGAGGATATCGGCCTTCTGCACGAGGAGGTCGACCTGGTGGGCCGTGAGTGCGACGATCGTGCCGGTGTCGTCGGTGTAGCCGGCCGTGAGCGTGGAATCGTAGAAGACGAGGGCGAGAGTGCCCGGCTGGCCGGGGCCGTTGAGGATGACGCTCGCGGAGGGCACGAACACCGGCAGCGCGGCGCCGAGGTCGTTGTCGCGGCGGCCCTCGAGCATCGAGTGCGACCGTTCGGCGGCGGAGCTCACCTGCTGGTCGAGGCCCGCGAGCAGGTTGGCGCGCAGCACCGTGACGCTCACGACACCGATCGAGATGCTCACGAGGGCGAGCAGCCCGACGACGGCGAGCACGAGCCGGCGGCGCAGGGTCCAGGGGCGCGTCCGGGTCGCAGCCAGAGCGGACGCCGCAGCCACCGCGGGCGGCGGAGCCACTGCGGTCGCCGCGACGGATGCTGCGGGCCGGGTCGGACGGTCGAGCCGGCCGGGCCGAACGGGTCAGTCCGGTCGGCCGCGCCGGCCGCGCCAGCCGCGTCAGCCGCGTCAGCCGCGTGGGTCGGGTCAGCCGCGTCAGCCGGGTCGAGCGCATCCGGCCGGTCGGTCGGCGTCATCACGCGGTTTTCAGCATGTACCCCGCACCGCGCACGGTGTGGATCATCGGCTCGCGTCCCGCATCGATCTTCTTGCGCAGGTACGAAATGTAGATCTCGACGACGGAGGACTTGCCGCCGAAGTCATAGCTCCAGACCCGGTCGAGGATCTGGGCCTTGCTCAGCACGCGGCGTGGGTTGCGCATCAGGAAACGGAGCAGTTCGAATTCGGTCGCGGTGAGCTCGATGGCGTCGCCGGCCCGGGAGACTTCGTAGCTGTCCTCGTCGAGGGTGAGGTCACCGACCGAGATGCGCGGGTCGACGGAGTCCGACACGGCCAGGGTCGAGCGGCGGATCAGGCCGCGCAGCCGGGCGACGACCTCTTCGAGGCTGAACGGCTTGGTGACATAGTCGTCGCCGCCCGCGGTGAGGCCGGCGATGCGGTCGTCGAGGGAATCCTTCGCGGTCAGGAAGAGAACGGGAGTCTCATAGCCGTCGGCGCGCACGCGCTGCAGCACCTGGAGGCCGTCGATGTCGGGAAGCATGATGTCGAGCACGATCGCATCCGGCCGGAACTCGCGGGCGATGGTCAGCGCCTGGCGTCCCTCGCCTGCGGTGCGCACCTCCCAGCCCTCGTAACGGAGGGCCATCGAGAGCAAATCCGTGAGCGTGGGTTCGTCGTCGACGACGAGCACTCGAATGGGGCTTCCGTCGGCCTTATGGAGACGCGGCCCGCGGGTCGAGTGGTCTGTTTCACGTGTGCTCATAGATCTCAGTATCGCGAGCTTTCTATGAAAAGCCTATGCGGGGGCCTTGGCGCTCCTGTGAATGGGGTTCGCGCCCGCTCTGCCCCTCCCCTGCCGCCCCATCGTTCGCACCCCGCGCCCAACCAATTCGACGGATCGGTTGGGCGGGAACGGCGGTCGCGGCTGGCACAATGGGGAGGGTGACCGATACCCTGCTCCCGCTTTTTGAGCCGGCAGGGTCACTCACGGTCTCCTCGGCAGCCGCAGCATCCGTCGCCGCCGTCACCGCAGCAGTCGCCGCGCCGGCGATCGCACCGCACCTGCTGCGCATCGTCGGCGACTCAACGGACTGGGCGGCCTGGATGCGCGCCCGCAACCAGGGCATCACGGCCACGGATGTCGCCAAGCTCGCCACTCCCAAATCGGTGCAGAACGCGGCCAACGACAAGATGAACGGCAGCAACTTCGGCGGCAACACCTACACCGACCACGGTCGCGCCCGCGAGCCCGTGATCGCGTCCTGGGTACTCGACAACTACGGCATCGAACCGAGCACGACCCTGTTCCATGCCGCCGGCCACCGCCGCCACCTCGCGACCCCCGACGGCGTGGGCACGGATGCCCGGACGCTCGAACTCTCGGAGATCAAGACGACGAACAAGGCGTGGCGCAGCATCCCGCGCTCCTATATGCGGCAGGTCTGGTGGCAGCAGTACGTGCTCGGCGCCGATCGCACGCTGCTGGTCTGGGAGCAGCACCGGGACTTCGTGCCGATCCGGTCGCAGCCGGAATGCCGCTGGATCGAACGCGACGAGGACCAGATCGCGATCCTGGTCGGTTACGCGAACCAGTTGATCGACGTGCTCAACGCAATGGCGACCCGGGCGCAGCAGGCTCGGGCGTAGACGCGATCCTCGCGGCCCCGGCGGCCACGGCGGCGGCCGCGCGGCGGCGCTTGCGCAGCGCGGACACGGCGCCGCTCGCGAACATGTATCCCATGTAGGCGAACAGCAGCCCGGCGACGATGGGCACGATCCAGCTGCGGCTCTGGCCGTTGACGGCGTTGTTGACCCAGCCGACCCACGGCACGGAGTACCAGAGGCGCCCCTGGATCTGTACCGGAAGCACCTGGTCTGCATCGGCGACGCTGTTGTTGTCTCCCTTGAAGGTGAAGGTACGTCCGCCTTCGGAGCTCGAGCTGATCGCGGTGACCCGGTGGGTGATCACGCCCGGCTCCCCGAGCGGATCTGGTACGTGACGACGTCGCCGATGCGGATCTCGTCCGGGGTGACCGGACGCACGATGATGAGCGTTCCCGGCGGCAGGGTGGGTTCCATGGAGCTGGTCAGTACGGTGAGCGGCGTCGACCCCGTGGCCTTGGGCACCACGATCAGCAGCAGCGCGATGGCGACGACGAGGAGCAGGATCGCACCACTGGCCGCGAGGCCGAGGTAGTGCAGCAGGCTCTTCTCCGGCGTGGGTGGCCCGTCGGGGGTGGCGGGAACGGCTGCCGCGGGTCCGTTCGCCGCGTCGCCGGACGGTTCGGGCGCCAACGCCCGCTCGGGAGTCGGATCGATCCGGGTCTCGGTCATTCGCGGTCCTCCTCAGGGCGGCGACGGCGGGCGAGCAGGAGAAAGATGCCGATCCCGAGCAACAACCCGCCGACGACCAGCACGGGTGCGGGCGGTTCGACGCCGGTGTGCGCGAGGATTCCGCTGCCGACGACTGCCGGGTACGCCGTCGGAGTCGTGGCGGTCGGGGACACCGGCGTCGGCGGAGCGCCGGGAAATGCCGGCACGACCGTTCCCGGGTCGTCACACGGGGCTGCCGCGAACGGGCCGGCAACGGCATCCCGCATCGCCACGAGCAAGCCCAGGCTCGCGCTCGCTCCCTGGTCGACAGTCCCCGAGACATCCGCCATCGTGAACGTGACGACGAGTTTCATCGTTCCGCCTGCCGCGATCGGCTGCGAGGGCACGACGATCGCGCAGCTGTCGAGCCTGCGGAGGGTGCGGGTGAGGGTGTCGCCGGTTCCGGAGTTCCACGCGGCGAGAGTGATGTGATCGGCGTATCCGCCGGACGGGAGCAGCACGTTGTGCGCGCTCACCCGCACCTCGGCCGGCGCGGCGGTCGGGTTGCGCACCCAGAGGGCGGCCTGCTGGCTGCCGCGCGGGACGAGCAGGCCGAGGCCGTCGAAGAGGCCGGCGTTGAGCGTCGTCGCGAACGTCACGCCATCGGTGCTGAGGAGCAGGTCGACGGGGGCGATCGGAGTGGCGCCAGCCGAGGCGCTTGCCGGCGCTGCGACGCCCGAAACGGCGAGTGACATCGCGAGCGCAGCGATTCCGAGGGCGGATGCCGCGACCCGGCGACCCCGGATCGGGTGCGGGCGCATGTCAGCCCACCCACGTCATGGTGAAGGTCTGGCTGGCCAGCCCGAGAACACCGCACGGCTGTTGCTCCAGCTGGATGTTGTTCGTTGCGGTGGTCTGCCCGCTGACGTCGAGACACTGGCCGCTGTCGTTCACGAAGCGGTAGGTACCGCTTCCAACAGCCCCGACGGCCGTGATGCGCCAGCTCTGGTTCGAGGTCCCGGCATTCTGGAGTTGTGCGGCGAGGCCGGCGGCGGCGCCCCTGCCGGTATCCCAGAAGAGCTGAGGGCGTACTTCGCCTTCACCGCAGACACACCGGCAGGGTTCGAGAAGTTCCAGGACTGGTTGTCGAAACCGGTCGACTTGCAGCCGAAGCTGATCATCGCAGTTCCGGCCGCCGTCGACTGGTTCTCGCCGTCGATGCAGAGTCCGGTCGTCGCATTCTTGACCTTGTACCAGGCCCCGGAATTGGGGCCGGCGGTCGCGATGACTGCAGCTGTGGACAGGGGCGAGGCATCGCCGGCCGCATCGAGGGCCCTGACCGTGTAGCTGTACGCCGTGCCGACGTCGAGCCCGGTGTCGGTGTAGGTCACCGTGGGCGCCGTCGTCGTCCCGATCAGGGTCCCGTTGCGGAAGACCTGGTAGGTGATGATGGCTGCGGTGTCGGCGGGTTTGGCCCAGGTCAGGGTCGCCGTGTGGTCCGTCGTGGTTGAAGTGGGCGCGCCGGGTGTCAGGGTGTTCGCGACCGTCTGGGTCGCGTAGATGGCGAGCGGGGCGATCGCCCAGTTGCCGACGCTCGAGGTGAGGGTGACGGTCGGCACTGCGGAGATACCGACGAGTGCGAAGCGTTGCGCCTGCGTGATCGTGCTGCGCACGCAGAAGTATGCGGACGTTCCCACGGCGAGCGCGGTCGCGCCGCTGCCGGAGAAGGTCAGTGCCGAGGTCCAGTGCTGGCCGGTGGGACTGGTCGAGGTCGCCCCGGTCGAGCAGGACGCCGCCGAGGCGACGGGCCAGGTCTGCAGGTCGACGCTGGTCGCGAGTGTCGTCGCGGGAGCAGTCAGCGTAAGCGTGTACGGCGCAGGGATGTTCCCCTTGTTCGTAACGGTCACGACCTTGGTGACCGACAGCGTGCTCGAGTCATACAGGACGGCAAGCGTGTCGAAGCCGGTCTGCGTGACGGACAGGCTGCCGGCCGTGACGGACGCGATTGCGGTCACCCCCGGCGCGGTCCAGCTCGCCTGGGCGACGCTCGTGCCTGCCAGGGTAAGGAAGAGGGTGAACGCGAGCGCCAGCATCCGTTTGGGCGAACGGATGCGAGGAGCGCGGCGCTGCACGGTGGACATGGCTCAGGCCTGGATTCCGTCGATGACGATGCCGAAGTTCGCGGCGGAGAGGCCCTGGGCCGTGGCAGGGGCGGACAGCGGCAGGGTGACGGAGACGCAGAGGGTGGTGGACCCGCCGACGGGGAGGGTCTTGCCCAGACTCGTGACGACCGGGGTGGTGTTGAGGACTGCGGTCCAGGTCGGGGCAGGCGCGACCGGGCAGGTACCGACGAAGAGGCCGATGCTCAGGGACGCCGAGAGGGTCGTCGCCGGAACCGGCGGAGTGAATCCGGCGATCCGGAGTGCGAGCGGAACGTTACCGACGTTGGTGACGGTGACCGGGGCACTGACCGTGACGCCCGGGTAGAGCACGCTGGTCGGCAGGGTGAGAGTGGACACGGTCAGGGTCGCGGTGCCGGATTTGATGGTCGTGGCCGCAGACACCGGGGCACTCGCATTGAGGTATGCGTATGAGCCACCAGCGCCGAGGACCGCAAGGCAGATCGCGGCCGCCACAGAGACCGCGGTCGAGACGATGGTCCGAAAAGAGGGGACACGCGTCGCGGCTCGCAGGCCTTTTCGAAGGACTGACTGGATCCGAACCATGCGGGAAGACGTTTGGAGGGGAAACATGTGCACCCCAATTCATCGACCAACAGTGTTTCTGAGGCTAGGAAGCCGGTGCGTCTGGCCGAGACCAGACGCACCGGCGGGACCGACTAGATCTGGGTCAGGAGGACCGAGAAGTTGCTGAGATTTACGGAACCGCCCTGGGCGGAGTTGTCGACGGAGGTGCCGAATGGCCAGGTGATGGTCGCTGTGACCGTCACGGTTGTCGCTCCCTTGACGACCGAGTATCCACCGGTAACGGCGGTCAAGTTGGCGGTGAGGGCGGCGCTGCTGCTCAGTGCCGTCGCCAGCTTCGTGTCGAATGTGCTCGACGACGTCGCAGTGATCGCGGCCCCACTCAGGGACAGCGTCGCCTTCAGGTTGTCGCCTGTGGCTGAAATGTTGAGCACCTTGGTGTAGGTGAGAACATCACCGGGGACTGCCTTGTATGCCGCGATGCTCGTGATCGGGACCGGCGCGTTCGTTCCCACCGTGCTCGTCCAGGTTCCGGGCGCGGCGGGCGTCGGCTCGGTAACGGACAAGGTGCCGGCCGCGATCGTCGCAGCGCCACCAGCGGTCACCGTCGAGTTCCACGAGGCGAAGGTGCCCGCACCGCCGAGGAGGAGCGCCACGCCGACCGCGCCAGCGAGGGAGCCTTTGAGAAGCTTGTTCATGATGGATCCTTTTCGACGCCGCGACGGGCATCAGGGTAGTTGCAGGCCGAGATTCGGCCGACCAATGTGGGAAGGACAGTTCGTTCGTTGCCCGGGCGGGAAGGATCGCGCCACTTCGGGTGCGGCGCGAAACTCCACTCGGGCAACGGGTCACCGGATACAGGCCAAAGCCACGCCGGTCACCCGGTGGAGCTCGACTCGAACGGTCCCCCTAAATGAGGACTTCGGTCCCCCTTTATGTGGACAGACTATGACGGCGCGACACGGCAAATCCAGACCTCCAAGCCCCCAAGGTGAGGCACATCCGTCGTTTTCGCACCCCCAGATCGAGTCACGTCCCTAACCGAATCCGGCCGGTGGCCGATGGTTTCTCAGGCTGTCCACCCGGTGCCCGCCGGGAGACAATGGACTCATGGGAAATGCAACGAACGTGCCTCCGACCATGCGTGCCCTCGTCATCGACCGCACCGGCGCGGCCGAGGAATTACATCTGGACACCGTGCCGACGCCGATTCCCGTGCTCGACGAGCTCATCGTGCGGGTCGTCGCCGCGGGCGTCAACCCGATCGACGCGAAGACCCGGGCCGGCTCGGGCGTGGCGGCGGCGATCCCGGCATTCCCCGCCGTGCTCGGCTACGACTTCAGCGGAATCGTGGTGAGCTCGCCGTACGAGGCCTTCCCTCTGCAGCCCGGTGACGAGGTCTACGGCATGACCCGCTTCCCCCGCACGACGGGCAGCTATGCCGAGTACGTCGCCGTCTCGAGCATGAGCGTCGCCCGCAAACCGTCGACGCTGAGCCACATCGAGGCCGCCGCCGTGCCTGTCGCTGCGCTGACCGCGTGGGAAATGGTCGTCGACATCGCCGAGGTGACCCCGGGCGAGCGGATGCTGATCCACGCCGGCAGCGGCGGCGTCGGCCACTTCGCGGTCCAGCTCGCCAAGGCCTTCGGCGCGTACGTGATCACGACCGGTTCGCCCCGCAACGCCGAGTTCCTGCGCCAGCTCGGCGCCGACGAGGTCATCGACTACACGAGCATCCGCTTCGACGAGGTGCTCGCCGACGTCGACTCCGTGATCGACCTGATCGGCAATGTGCACGACGACACCGGCACGCGGTCGCTCCGCATCCTCCGGCCCGACGGGGTGCTCGTCAATGCGCCGAGCGGCAGCTGGCCGACCCTGCAGGCGGACGCCGAGGCCGCCGGCGTGCGGGCCACCGGATTCAAGGTCGCGGCCGACGCGGACGCCCTGGACTGGATCACGAAGATGATCGACGACGGCGCGGTGCGGCCCCACATCGACCACGTCTTCGAACTCGCGGAAGGCCCGGCCGCTCACCGCCTGATCGAAGAGGGCCACACCCGCGGCAAGATCGTGCTCCGCATCTCCGATGTCGGAGTCTCGGGAACGGGCGCGTGAGCCCAGCCTCGGGCACCGGGCCGACGATCGTCTGGTTCCGCGACGACCTCCGCCTCGCCGACAACCCGGCGCTGCATGCGGCCGTCGAACGCGGGCTCCCGATTGTCGCGGTCTACGTGCTCGACGAGGACTCCCCGGGTGTCCGGCCGCTCGGCGGGGCGTCCCTCTGGTGGCTGCACGGCAGCCTCCATGCGCTTGGCGACTCACTGAAGGCACTCGGCGGGAGGCTGCTGCTCCGGCGCGGGCCGGCGACCGATGTGATCGGCACGCTTGCGGCATCCACGGGAGCCGGGGCCGTGTTCTGGAACCGCCGTTACGGGGCTGCGGAGCGCGCGGTCGATACCGCGATCAAGGCCGGGCTGCACGCCGACGGCGTCGAGGCCCGGAGCTTCGCCGGTTCGCTGCTGTTCGAGCCGTGGACGATCCGCACGGGACAGGGCAACCCGTACTCGGTGTTCACGCCGTTCTGGCGGGCGTGCGTCGCCGGGCCGCCCCCGCGCGAGCCATACCCGGCGCCGGAATCGATCGACGACGGGTCGGGGACACTGCCCTCTGACCGGCTCGAGGACTGGGGCCTCCTGCCCACCCGCCCGGACTGGGCCGCCGGGCTCCGTGCCGCCTGGCAGCCGGGCGAGGCTTTCGCCGCCGAGGCGCTCGACACGTTCCTGCGTGAGTCGCTCGCGCGCTACGCAGACGAACGGGACGCCCCCGCCCAGGCCGCAACGAGCCGCCTGTCGCCGCGGCTCCGCTGGGGCGAAGTGAGCCCGTTCCAGGTCTGGCACGCCACCCAGCGGGTGCTCCGCGGGGCGGATGCCGCCACCGCGTCGAGCGCGCAGCGGTTCCTCACCGAACTCGGCTGGCGGGAGTTCAGCTATCACGTGCTCTTCCACGCGCCCGAGCTCGCGACCGAGAATCTCAAGCGCGAGTTCGACCGCTTCCCGTGGCCCCCGCTCGATGACCGCGTGCTCGAGGCTTGGCAACAGGGCCGCACCGGCATTCCGCTCGTCGACGCCGGGATGCGCGAACTGTGGCAGACCGGGAGTATGCACAACCGGGTACGCATGGTCACCGCTTCATTCCTCACCAAGAATCTATTGGTGGACTGGCGCGTGGGCGAGCGCTGGTTCTGGGACACCCTCGTCGATGCCGACGGCGCGAGCAACCCGTTCGGCTGGCAGTGGGTCGCCGGAACGGGCGCGGACGCTGCACCCTACTTCCGGGTGTTCAACCCCGAACTGCAGGCGGCGCGATTCGACCCGCACGGGGAGTACATCCGCGAGTACGTGCCCGAAATCGGCACGGATGCCTACCCCGCTCCGCTCGTCGACCTCGGCGAGACCCGGCGCGCGGCTCTGGCCGCCTACGAGTACGTCAAGGCCGCGAAGGCGCCCGCCCCGGTTCCCTCGGCCTGAGCCGCCGGGTCAGAGGGCGCGTTCGAGGACGAAGTCGTCCTCGTACCGGTCGCCGACCAGGAAGTGCTTGGTGCCGACCCGCGCGAAGCCGTGCTTCCCGTAGAAACGGATGGCCCGGGCATTCTCCTGGTTCACCCCGAGCCAGGCGCCCCGCGCGCCGCGATCCCGCGCGGCGTCGAGTGTCGCCGTCATGAGCGCTGCGGCCACTCCGCGCCCGTGGCTTTCGGCGCGCAGGTAACACTTGCTGAGCTCGACGGTCGGGCGGATGCCGATGGCCGCGAGCACCTCAGGGTCACCGGGCTCGCCGAAGATCAGCATGGTGTAGCCGAGGGGAAGACCGGTCTCCGGGTCTTCGGCGAGGAACAGCATCCGCCCGGGGTCGGCGAGGTAGGCGTCGAAGTTCGACTCTGAGAGAACGTCGCGCACGAAGGCCGCGATCGCCTCGTGAGTCGTGTGCGGAGGGCACGCGAGCGCGAAGGTCGCAGCCGCGAGTTCGGCGAGCACCCCGGCATCCGCCGCCCCCGCCGTTCGTATCGATATCACGTCCCCACCCTACCGACCCCGCCGGCCCGCGAAAGCTGGTGAAACGTCGCTAACCAGCGGTCAGAACGACGATTCACCCGCTTTCGCGGAGGTGGGACGGACCGCTACAGGTAGCGGGCGTATGCGCCGACGGTGAGGAAGGTCGGGAACTCGGGCTCGAGCGCCGAGGTGCGGAAGACCGACAGGGCGTCGTCGAAGCGGTCGCCGGGAGTGCGGGGCAGGCCGGCGAACACCTCGGCGACCAGGCCGTCCACCCACGGTCCGTCGATGCGCACGCCCTCGGCGGTGACCGAGTTGTCGTGGATCCACTGCCACACCTGCGAGCGGGAGATCTCCGCGGTCGCGGCGTCCTCCATCAGGTTGTCGATCGCCGCGGCCCCCACGCCGCGCAGCCAGGACTCGATGTAACGCAGCCCGATCGTGATGTTGTCGCGCACGCCGGCGGTGGTGATCTGCCCGCCGACGGATGCGACGTCGAGCAGTTCCGCGGCGGTCACGCTGACGTCGTCGCGGGTACGGTCGAGCTGGTTCGGCCTGTCGCCGAGCACCGCATCGAACTCGGCCTGGGCGGTCGGGATCAGGTCGGGGTGGGCGACCCAGGTGCCGTCGAAACCGTCGCCGGCTTCGCGCTTCTTGTCCGCAGCGACCTGCTCGAGTGCCCGTTCCGTGACAAGCGGGTCGCGCCGGTTCGGGATGAAGGCGCTCATGCCGCCGATGGCATACGCGCCGCGGCCGTGGCAGGTCGAGACGAGCAGCTCGGTGTACGCGCGCATGAACGGCACGGTCATCGTGATCTGCTTGCGGTCGGGGAAGACGAACCTGCGCCCGCGGGCGCGGAAGGTCTTGATGATGCTGAAGATGTAGTCCCAGCGGCCGGCGTTGAGGCCCGCGCAGTGGTCGCGGAGTTCGTAGAGGATCTCCTCCATCTCGAAGGCGGCCTGGATCGTCTCGATCAGCACGGTCGCGCGGATCGTGCCGTACGGCAGGCCGAGCGCGTCCTCGGAGTGGCTGAAGATGTCGTCCCAGAGCCGGGCCTCGAGGTGGCTCTCCAGCTTCGGCAGGTAGAAGTACGGTCCGCTGCCGCCCTCGATCAGGCGCTGGGCGTTGTGGAAGAAGTACAGTCCGAAGTCGACGAGGCTGCCGGAGGCGTTCATCGTGCGGTTCGCCCGGTCGACGAAGCTGATGTTCTTCTCGACGAGGTGCCAGCCGCGCGGGCGCATCACGATCGTCGGGGTCGCGCCGGTCGCGTCTCCCGTGACGGTGTACTCCTTGCCCTCTGTGCTCGTGAAGTCGAGCTGCCCGCGGACGGTGTCGAACAGGGTGATCTGGCCCTCGATGACGTTGGCCCAGGTGGGGCTCGTGGCGTCCTCCTGGTCGGCGAGCCAGACCTTGGCACCGGAGTTGAGCGCGTTGATGGCCATCTTCCGGTCGGTCGGGCCGGTGATCTCGACGCGGCGGTCTTCGAGGCCGGGGCCCGCGCCGGCGACGCGCCAGCTCGGGTCGCGACGGATGTGCGCCGTTTCGGTGAGGAAGCCGGGGTCGCGCCCGTTGGCGGCGTCAACGCGCTTCCGCAGCCTGGTCGCGAGCAGGTCGTGGCGGGTGCCCGCGAAGCGGTCGTGCAGCTCCGAGACGAAGTCGAGCGCAGCGGGCGTGAGAATCTCGTCGTAGCGGGCACCGAGGTCTCCGGTGACCTCGAGGTGCGGCTGGATCATGGCGAAGCTGCCGGTGTTCGTGGTCGGGGCGACCGTGTCGGTCGTCGCCAGGGGGAATTCATGGGGTTTCTCCTTCTGGAGGGTGAGGTCGAGGTGTTCGGGGCGGTGAGCGGATGCGGCCGGCCGGGTGGCCGCATCCGCTCGGGGTGAGACGGGTCAGGCGTGGATCGGGTTAGAACTGCTCGGCCTCTGTGGAACCGACGAGGGCGAGCGTCGCGCTTTTGGGGTTGAGCGCGGTGGCGATCTTGTCGAAGTAGCCGGTGCCGACCTCCCGCTGGTGGCGGGTGGCGGTGTAGCCGTCTGCCTCGGAGGCGAATTCGGCCTCCTGGAGTTCGACGTATGCGCTCATCTGGCGTTCGGAGTAGTCCTTGGCCAGGGTGAACATCGAGTGGTTGAGGGCGTGGAAGCCGGCGAGGGTGATGAACTGGAAGGCGTAGCCTGCCTTCGCGAGCTCGCGCTGGAACGCCTCGATCTGGGCATCGTCGAGGTGCGACTTCCAGTTGAACGAGGGCGAGCAGTTGTATGCGAGCTTCTTGCCGGGGAACTGCGCGTGGATCTCGGCGGCGAAGCGCTGCGCGAGCTCGAGGTCGGGCTCCGAGCTCTCGACCCAGAGCAGGTCGGCGTACGGCGCGTATGCGAGACCGCGGGCGATGACGACGTCGATGCCGTTCTGGGTGTCGTAGAAGCCCTCCGCGGTGCGCCCGCCGGTGAGGAACTCCTGGTCGCGCTCGTCGATGTCGCTCGTGATGAGCGTGGCCGCGAGGGAGTCGGTGCGCGCGATGATGATCGTGGGCACGCCGGCGACATCCGCTGCGAGACGGGCGGCGTTCAGGGTGCGGATGTGCTGGCCGGTCGGGACGAGGACCTTGCCGCCCATGTGGCCGCATTTCTTCTCGGCTCGCGAGCTGGTCTTCGCAGTGCACGCCGGCCGCTCCGGCCTCGATCATCGACTGCATGAGCTCGTAGGCGTTGAGCGGGCCGCCGAAGCCGGCCTCGGCGTCGGCGACGATCGGCGCGAGCCAGTCGATGCCGGTGCCGGTTCCGCCGTTCGCGGCTGCTTCGCTCGACTCGATCTGGTCGGCACGGAGCAGCGCGTTGTTGATGCGGCGCACGACCGAGGGGACGGAGTTCGCGGGGTAGAGCGACTGGTCGGGGTAGGTCTGGCCGGAGAGGTTGGCGTCGGCGGCGACCTGCCATCCGGAGAGGTAGATCGCCTTGAGGCCGGCGCGCACCTGCTGCACGGCCTGGTTGCCGGTGAGGGCGCCGAGGGCGCGCACCCACTCGGGGTTCTCCGCCGTGCCGTTCTGGTGGATGAGTTTCCAGAGGTTCTCGGCGCCGCGGCGGGCGAGAGTGCGGTCCTCGCGGACCGAGCCGCGAAGGCTGATGACATCCTCCGCGGTGTAGTCGCGGCGGATACCGTTCCAGCGTGCGTCGGCCGCCCACTCGAGGGCGAGTTCGGCGGCGGTCTGGGTCTGGTCGCCGGGGCGGGCTGCGTTCTCGGTCATGCTGTCTCCTTGGGTTTGCGTCATTGCTTGCCTGTGACACCTACTCTGCGGTGGTTGAGCGACCCGAACCTCTCCTGGAATGACAGAAGAAATGAAGTTCTTCTGCTTGCGTGAAGTTCTGCACCGTGTGAACATGGTGCGATGATCACCGCCGATCCCTCCCTGCGCACCGCCCTGTCCCAGCCGGAACCCGACGAGCACGGGATCGACGCCCTGACTCTCGGCCGGCGCATCCGTGAACTGCGGGGTTCCCGCAGGATGACCCTCGACACCCTCGCCGCCGCCGTCGGGCGGGCGCCGTCGCAGGTGTCGATGATCGAGAACGGCAAACGCGAGCCGCGCCTGTCGATGCTGCGCACGATCGCGACCGCGCTCGGCACGACCGTCGACGAGCTGCTCAAGACGGAGGCGCCCTCGGAGCGTGCCGCCCTCGAGATCGCCGTGGAACGGGCCCAGCGGGGGCCGGTCTTCACGGCCCTCGGGCTGCCGCACATCCGGATTGGCCGGTCAACCAGCGATGAGGCGCTGCAGACGATCCTCACCCTGCACCACGAGATCGAGCGTCTGCACCGGGAGCGGGCGGCGACGCCAGAGGAGGCGCGGCGGGCCAACGCGGAACTGCGCGGCATCATGCGCGCGCGGGACAACTATTTCCCCGAGCTCGAGGCCCAGGCGGCCGGACTGCTGGGCGCGGTCGGCCACCGGGGCGGGCCGGTGCCGCAGCGGGTCGTCGCCGACATGGCCGCGCACCTCGGCTATTCCCTGCACTACGTCGCGGACCTGCCGCACTCGACGCGATCGGTCACCGACAAGCGCAACGGCCGTATCTACCTGCCGATCGAGCAGAGCGCATCCCGGGACACTCGCTCGCCGATCCTCCAGGCCTTCGCGAGCGCACTCTGCGGGCACGAGGAGCCGACAAGTTATGCGGAATTTCTCCGGCAGCGGGTCGAGACCAACTACCTGACGGCGGCGATCCTGCTGCCGGAGGACGACGCCGTGAAACTTCTGACCGAGGCCAAGGCGCAGCGCAACATCTCGATGGAGGATCTCCGCGACGCCTTCGCGGTGTCCTACGAGACGGCCGCGCACCGGTTCACGAACCTCGCGACGGCCCGGCTCGGCATCCCGGTGCACTTCATGAAGGTGCACGAGTCCGGCACGATCATCAAGGCATACGAGAACGACTCAGTGCGGTTCCCGAGCGACGCCCTCGGCGCCGTCGAAGGGACGACGGTCTGCCGCAGCTGGACCGCTCGCACGGTCTTCGACGTCGCCGACCGGTTCAGCCCCTGGTACCAGTACACCGACACCCCGTCCGGCACCTTCTGGTGCACCTCCCGCATCGCGAAGGCGAAGGAGGGTGAGTACTCGGTGAGCGTCGGCGTGCCGTTCTCGGAGACGAAGTGGTTCCTCGGCCGCGAGACGAACAACCGGGCCGTCTCCCGTTGCCCGGACGAGACCTGCTGCCGCAGCGCCCCCGACGAACTCGCCGAGCGCTGGGCGGGCCAGGCCTGGCCGGCCGCGCGTACCCCGACGAGCCTGCTCGCCGCCCTCCCGACCGGCACCTTCCCCGGCGTCGACCAGACCGAGGTCTACCAGTTCCTGGAATCCCACTCCCCCAGCCTCTGAGCGGATGCCGATCGTCCTGCTGATTTCCAGCTCGGCCAGTTCCGCGGAATTCCGGGGCCGGGCATCCGGTCTTCCGGAATCTGCAGGAGCTATGCCACGGGGACGGTGTCGGGGACGCGGTGCAGGGCCTCGACGAGCGGGGCCAGTTCGGGTTTTGCCTCGGCCTCGGCGAGGGCTGTCGCGAGTGTGTCGTCGTAGAGGGGGCGGACATCCGCGAGCAGGGCCTGGCCGGTCGCGGTGAGCTCGGTGTAGATTCCGCGGCGGTCGTCGGCGCAGAGGATGCGGGTGAGCAGGCCGCGATCCTCGAGCCGGTTGACGAGCCGGGTCGTTGCGCTGCTGCTGAGCGCGGTCGCGCCGGCGAGCTGCTGCATCCGCATGTGCCAGCCGTGCTGGCGACTGAGCGCGTCGAGCACCGTGAACTCGATCACGGAGAGCTCGGCACCGCCCTGGAGCGCGCGCTCGAGGGCCGCCTCGATGAGGCCGTGCAGCGCGGCGAGCGTGCGCCAGCCCTGGGCGCGGATCTCGACGGCGTCGTCTTCGAGGCCCATGGTCCACTCCGATTTCCGTCGACCTCGTCGACAAACTAGTTGCTTGCGCGTTTATCTAGCGTGTGCAAGTATTAATGACGCGCCTGCAACTAACAGCGTACGCAGCATGACCGCGTAAGTACAGTTTTCCGCCCCCAAGGAGTCTCCCGCATGCCCATTGGTCTATTCGCCCTCGCCCTCGGAGGGTTCGGCATCGGACTCACCGAGTTCGTCATCATGGGCCTCCTGCCGGACCTCGCCTCCGACTTCGGCGTGAGCGAGGCGGCGGCCGGCTGGCTCATCTCCGGCTACGCCCTGAGCGTGGTCATCGGAGCACTCGGCCTCACCGCTGCCGTCACCCGGCTGCCACGCAAGCACGTGCTCATCGCGCTGATGGGGCTTTTCATCCTCGGCAACCTGATCTCGGCGCTCGCACCGACCTACCCGGTGATGATGCTCGGCCGCATCGTCGCCGCCCTCTGCCACGGTGCGTTCTTCGGCATCGGCTCGGTGCTCGCCGCCGACATGGTCGCCCCGACGAAGAAGGCGGGTGCCATCGCGATCATGTTCACGGGCCTCACCGTCGCGAACGTGCTCGGCGTGCCGTTCGGAACCCTCCTCGGCCAGAACCTCGGCTGGCGGGCGACCTTCTGGGCGATCACCGCGATCGGCGTGCTCGCCCTGGTCGGCATCGCGACGCTCGTGCCCGCGACCGCGCACGCCACGGTCGGCGCCGGCGGTCTCCGCGGCGAGCTCAGGGCCTTCCGCTCGAGCCAGGTCTGGCTCTCGATCGCCGTGACCGTGCTCGGCTACGGGGGCATGTTCGGCGCGTTCACCTACATCGCCTTCACCCTCACCGAGGTCAGCGGCTTCGCCGCCGCGAGCGTGCCCTGGCTACTCGTCCTCTTCGGGGTCGGCCTGTTCGTCGGCAACGTCCTCGGCGGCAAGGCGGCCGACCGTTCCGTCGACCGGACCCTCATCGTCGTCCTGGCGGCGCTCGCCGTCGTCCTCGTCGCCTTCGCGCTGACCGCGCGCAGCCAGGGCGCGACGATCGCCTCGCTCGTCCTCCTCGGCGGGTTCGGTTTCGCAACCGTCCCCGGCCTGCAGATGCGGGTGATGAGCTACGCGAGCGAGGCGCCCACGCTCGCCTCCGGCGCGAACATCGCCGCCTTCAACCTCGGCAACGCGCTCGGCGCCCTGCTCGGCGGCCTCACGATCAGCGCGGGCCTCGGCTACACCTCGCCGATCTGGGCCGGCGCGGTCGTCACCGTGGCCGGTCTCGCCGTCATGCTGGTCGCCGCAGCCCGCGCCCGCCGTTCCCGCCCGGCCGATCAGGCCTCGCGGGTGATCTCGACCGTGACGAAGAGCTGGGAGCCCGCTGAGCCTGCGTAGACGCCGCGGAGCGGCGGCACGTCGTTGTAGTCACGGCCGCGGCCGACGGAGACGTGCCGGTCACCGATCTCGATGAGGTTCGTCGGGTCGAATCCGCGCCACTCGCCGCAGAACCACTCGACCCAGGCGTGGGATTCGCCCGTGACGGTCTCGCCGACCTCGGCGTTCGGCTTCGGGTGCAAGTAGCCGGAGACGTACCGGGCCGGGATCCCGACCGAGCGCAGGGCTCCGAGGGCGATGTGCGTGATGTCCTGGCAGACCCCGCGACGGTCGTTCCAGGCCTCCTCGGCGGTCGAATGCACGCCCGTGACACCCTGGACGTACTGCATCTGGTCGCCGATCGCGGCACAGATCTCGTAGGCGGCCGAGCAGGAGCTCGTGTGGCGCGCGGCGATCGCGGCGGCGAGCGCCTCGACGTCCATCGGCGGTTTCGTCAGGCGGGTCTGCCGGGAATGTTCGAAGAGCGTCGAGGTGCGCAGGGCGTCCGCGGCGAGGTCGACCCAGCTGTGTTCGTGGGTCTCGTGCTCGCGCGGCCGGACTTCGACGAGGCTGTTGGCGGTGAGGATCAGCTCGGAATGCGGCGTCAGCACCTCGAACGAGGAGACCCGGGTGCCCCAGTAGTCGGCGTAGTAGTGGTTGCCCGCCGCCGGGCTGATCTCGAGGTTCGAGAACAGCACGAACTGGTCGACCGAGCTGACCGGCAGCATCCGCGCCTCGTTGTATGACGCGGCGACTTCGCCCTTGTAGCGGTACCCGGTCGTGTGCCGGATCCTGAGGCGGTTCACGAGGCTTCCCTGTCCAGGTCGGAACGTTCCCCTTGGGGAAGTACCGGTTGCCGATGGCTTCGGAGGCGGTGCTCGTCGCGTCCTGGACGCGCATCATCTGCAGCGGCAGGTCGTTCAGGATGTCCATGATCGGTCGGTACTCCAGTTGGCTGCGGATCTGGCCGAGCACCCGCTGGGCCTGGCCGGTGACGCCGGCCCGGTCTGTGCGCGGCTCGAGGTCGCGGAGGCACTGTTCGGCGCGCGAAACGGAGAAGACGATGGACCGGGGGAACAACCGGTCCATCAGCAGGTATTCAGCGGCGTTCCGGGCAGAAGGCACTCCGCGGTAGGTGCGCAGGTAGGACTCGTACGCGCCGCAGGAACGCAGGATCGTCGTCCAGGACGGCCCGCTCGCCTCGGTCAGCGACCGGGTCGCGAGGAGGCGTGCCGTCATGTCGGCCTGCTCGAGGCTGCGCCCGAGGGTGAAGAAATGCCAGGCGTCGTCCCGGCTCGCACCGGCCTCGACGATCCCGACGGCGAGCGCGGCGCGCTCCCGCACCCACGCGAAGTAGTCGTGGGTCTTCTCACTCGCGACCTTGCGGGGCATCCGCGCGCTCGTCGTGTTGAGGCACTCCCAGAGTTCGGTCGGCACGATCTCCCGCGCACGACGGGCGTTCTCTCGTGCGGAGGTGATCGAGTACGCGATCGAAGCCGGATGCGTGCGGTCCATGGCGAGGGTGGCGAGAACGTCCTTGCGGGTCAGCTCTCCCTCATCGGGGACGGGGCTGCCCATCAGCTGGAGGAGCGACCGGCAGGCGAGGTTCTCCTCGATCCAGGGATCCTCGAGCAGAAGCTGGAGGTGCACGTCGAGGATGCGGGCGGTGCCGTCGCTGCGCTCGATGTACCGTCCGATCCAGAACAGGCTTTCTGCAATGCGACTCAACATTCCCGGTCCTCCTGCGCCGATGACTTCGATGCCGCCGGCGCCCCTGCGGACACCGGTTGCCTCCCCTGCTGCTGCTGCTGCTGTTGTTGCTCCTGCTGGTCGCTGTTGCCCAGCGGTTTGTCCTGCGGCGAGTGGTCGACGGGGTGCGTGCCCGCCGCCGCCGCCTGGGTGTTCGCGGCCTGGTCGGCCACGAGGCCCTGGATGTTGCGCGCGGAGGACTCGTGGTAGAAATCGGGTTCGAGGCCGATCACCCAGGTGTCCTTCGACCCGCCGCCCTGGCTCGAGTTGACGACGAGCTCACCCTCGGGGAGCGCGACGCGGGTCAGCCCGCCCGGCAGCACCCAGACATCCGTTCCGTCGTTCACGGCGAAGGGGCGCAGGTCGGCGTGGCGCGGCCTCATACCGTCCTCGACGAGGGTCGGGATGGTCGAGAGCTGCACGACGGGCTGCGCGATCCAGCCGCGCGGGTCCCGCAGCAGCTGCTTCCGCAGTGTCGCGAGCTCCGCCTTAGACGCGGCGGGCCCTACCACGAGGCCCTTGCCCCCCGACCCGTCGACGGGCTTGACCACGAGCTCGTCGAGCCGGTCGAGCACCTCTTCGAGCGCGAGGGGATCCTCGAGCCGCCAGGTGTCGACGTTCGGGATGATCGCGTCTTCGCCGAGGTAGTAGCGGATGAGATCGGGCAGGTAGGTATAGACGAGCTTGTCGTCTGCAACACCGTTCCCGACCGCGTTGGCGATCGTGACGTTCCCGAGCCTGGCCGCCATCAGCATGCCGGGCGACCCGAGCTGGGAGTCCGCGCGGAACTGGAGCGGGTCGAGGAACTCATCGTCGACCCGGCGGTAGATCACGTCGACCCGGGTGGGGCCCGCGGTCGTGCGCATCCAGACGCGCCCGCCCGAGCAGAACAGGTCGCGGCCCTCGACGAGCTCGACGCCCATCAGCCGGGCGAGCAGGGTGTGCTCGAAGTATGCGGAGTTGAAGACGCCCGGGGTGAGCACGACGACATTGGGGTCGTCGACCCCGGCGGGGGCGGATGCCCTGAGCGCCTGGAGCAGCTTGTTCGGGTAGTCGCCGACCGGGCGCACCCGCATCGAGACGAAGAGTTCGGGGAGCGTCTGCGCCATCACGCGACGGTTGGAGATGACATAGCTCACACCGCTGGGCACCCGGACGTTGTCCTCGAGTACCCGCCACGCGCCCTTTTCATCGCGGATCAGGTCGATGCCGGAGACCTGGATGCGCACGTTGTTGGCCGAGACGATGCCGGCGGCCTGCCGGTGGAAATGGTTCGACGAACTGATCAGGCTCGCCGGGATGACGCCGTCGTGCACGGCGGCCTGGGGCCCGTAGATATCGGCGAGGAACGCCTCGAGGGCGAGCACGCGCTGCTTGATGCCGGCCTCGACGGTGACCCACTCCGGTTGCTCGATCACCCGCGGAACGGCGTCGAGCGGGAACGGACGCTCTTCCCCGGCGAAGTCGAACGTGACGCCCTGGGCGAGGTAGGAACTCGCGAGCGCCGCCGTGCGGCCCCGCAGCTCCTCCTGGGTCATTCTGGCCAGGGCGCCGTAGACGTCCTTGTACGCGGCACGCGTTTCCGTCGGAGTGAGCGAGGACGGATCCGGGAACATCTCGTCCCAGGCGCTCGCTGACCCCGTCCGTTTCCGACTCTTCGTAGTGGCACCGTAGCCGGTGAACAGGTCAACCATGGTCGGAGCGTAGTCGCCTCATGTTGCGGGATTGTTTCGCCACACCGGCCGTTATTCATGTATGCAAAGTGACGAAATTTCGGGGAGCTGATTCGACATTCTCGGGAATTTGGCGGAAGATGTGGTCAAGATTGCATACAGCACTGGGAGACGTAATGATTGGCCCGGCCGTGACCCCTTTCCCCGATCCCGAGCTCGCCGTCGCTGCGACCGGAGCCGGGAAACCGGCCGCTGCCACGGCCAACGCCGATCACCCGGACGAGGATCCCGTGCCTTCGCACACCTTCCGGGTGAGTTCCGTGCTCGACGTGCGCGGGCTCGGCGTCTCGTCGGCGACAACGACACTTGCCCGGGTGGATGCGATCACCCTGTCGGTCTCCCACGGCGAGTCCCTGGGCCTCGTCGGAACCGTGGCCGCCGGCGCGATCTCGGTGGCGCTCGCGATCGCGGGAGAACTCCCGGAGGGCGCCGCGATCGCGGCGGGCTCGATCCTCGTGGAGGGCGTGGAACTGGTCGGACCCGGTCGCGGCCCGGCGGCACGCCTGCTCGGCACCGTGATCGGTTACCTGCCCGCCGACCCGCTCAGCAGTTTCGACCGCACCCGGTCGGTGAGGAACCAGCTCGCCGGCGCCCTCCGCAAAACGCATCGGCGTCACCCCGGACGTCGCGAAGCGGCACATCGTCGACCTGCTCGACCTGGTCGGTGTCGTCGATCCGGCCGCCAGGGCCCGGCAGTATCCGCAGGACCTCGACCCCGTCGTCCTCCACCGGGTGGTCCTGGCCGCCGTCCTCTCCGGCGACCCCGCCCTCGTCATCGCGGTCTCCCCGGTGCGGGCCTGGAGCCGGACGCCCGGGCCGCGCACGCCACCCTGCTGCGCGGCCTCTGGCACGCGAAGGAGTTCGCGCTCCTCGTCGCATCGACCGATTTCGAGATCGTCGCGGAGACCTGTGACCGGGTCGCGGTGGTCGAGGCCGGCCGGATCGCCCTGCAGGGGTCTGTGGCCGAGATCCGGGATGCGCGTTACGGAGTGAAGTCGGCCAGGTCGGCCAGGTCGGCCGCGTCGATCGCCTCCGCGTCGAGCGGATTGGCGTCAGCGGGCTGAGCGGCGCCAGGCGTGACGGCGGAATCGTCGCCCTGGTCCCAGCTCTGCACCGAATTGCGTGCAGCCAGGATGTGCGACCGCATGGACGTCGAGGCCCAGAGCGCGTCGTGCGAGCGGAGGGCGGCCAGGATGTCGCGGTGATGGTGATTGCTCACCGCGCGGAAGGATCCGCTGTCGCGGCGGAAGGCCTTCGCCATCAGCGGTACCCGGCCGACTGACACGGTCAGGCGGGTGAGCTGGGCGTTCGCGGCGGCGGTGACGATGATGCGGTGGAACTCGGCATTGAGTTCGCCGAGCCGGGAGATGCCGGCGTCGTCCTTCGCGAGCACGACGTCGTCCATCAGGGTGATCAGTTCTGCGAGACGGTCGAGGTCGCCGTCGGAGATCCGCACCGCGGCGAGGCCTGCCGCGCGGCTCTCGAGCATGGCCCGCAAGTAGTAGGTCTCGCGCATCTGCTCGGTCGTCCAGGCGATGACCGTCGCGCCCTTGTTCGGCACGAACTCGACGAGGCCGGTCTCGTCGAGCCTCCGCAGCGCTTCGCGGATCGGGGTGCGGCTGACGCCGAGTTCTTCGGCGAGCGCCTGCTCGCGCAGGGTGGCGTTCCCCGGGATCTCACCGGAGAGGATACGGCCGCGCAGGTATGCGAATGCGGCCTGTCCGCCTGTTACCGACACTATTTCCACCCGATGTTCTCGTCGCCACGTACGCGTGTTTCAACTATGACACACGGCGTTCCGGCGACGACGGCGCGAAGGGCCGGGCGGGCCCGCCCGCCGCGAAGTGGGGGTACGGCCGGAAACGACCCGCCGGTGCCCTGGCCGGGTCAGAACGCCGGCATCCCCGTGAGAGCGCGACCGATCACGAGCTGGTGGATCTCGTCCGTGCCCTCGTAGGTGCGGACGGACTCGAGGTTGGCGAGGTGACGCATCACCGGGAATTCGTTCGTCACCCCGTCGCCGCCGAGGATCGACCGGGCGAGGCCGGCGATCCGGATGGCCTCGCGCACGCTGTTGAGCTTGCCGACGCTGATCTGGGCCGGGGAGAGGGTGCCGCGTTCCTTCAGCCGGCCGAGGTGCAGGGCGAGGAGGACGCCCTTCTCGTACTCGACGAGCATGTCGGCAAGTTTGGCCTGGGTGAGCTGCATGGCCCCGATCGGGCGGCCGAACACCTCACGACTGCGCGACCGGGCGATCGCAGCGTCGAGGCAGCTCCTGGCGGCCCCCATCGCGCCCCAGACGATGCCGAATCTCGCCTCGTTCAGGCAACTGAACGGGCCGGAGAGCCCCGTGGCGCCGGGGAGGACGGCATCGGCGGGCAGGCGCACCCCGTCGAGGGTGACGTCGCACTGGATGGATGCGCGCATCGAGAGCTTGCCGGCGATCGGTGTCGCGGTGAACCCCGCCGTCCCGGTGGGAACGAGGAATCCGCGCACCCCGGCATCCGTCTGCGCCCACACCACTGCGACGTCGGCGACGCTCGCGAGGCCGATCCAGCGCTTCGTGCCAGTGAGCACCCAGTCGTCACCGTCGCGCCTGGCGGTCGTGCGCATCGCGGCGGGGTCGCTGCCGCCGGTCGGTTCGGTGAGAGCGAAGCAGCCGATGAGGGAGCCGGCGGCCATGCCGGGCAGCCAGCGCTGCTTCTGGTCCTCAGTCCCGTACTTGTGGATCGCCGACATGGCGAGCGAGCCCTGCACAGAGACCAGGGTGCGCCAGCCGCTGTCGGCAGCCTCGAGTTCGAGGCAGACGAGGCCATAGCTCACGGCGCTCGCGCCCGCGCAGCCGTAGCCCTCGAGATGCATTCCGAGGAAGCCGGCCGCGCCGAGTTCGGGGACGAGTTCGGCGCGGAAGAACCGGTCCTCGAAGTCCTGCTCGATCGTGGGCAGGATGCGGTTGGTCGCGAATGCGCGGGCCTTGCGCGACCAGACGACCTCTTCTGGAGCGAGGAGGTCGTCGAGATCGAAGACCGAGTCGACGAGGGGCTGGCGACGAGGGGGTGGGGCGGCCTGATGCGGTCACGAGAGGTCCTGTTCGGTTCGGCGGAGCGCGGTGGGTGGTGCGGGAGTGGGCCTGAATGCGGGTGCGGGGACGGGTGCCGGTGCCGGCTCCGCCGAAGCGGCCGCGCCGGGGGCGCTGTGAGCGTCCGGCTCGAGCCAGTCGGCCCCTGCGTGTTCGCCGAGCCGGGGCGGAGGCAGCCGGTAGTCGGCCGGACGGTCGCCGAGGTGGATCGGATTGGCGACCTGCCGGCTGACGCGCCGCGGGTCCGAACCCGAGACGAGCTCGACGACGGACGCGGTTCCGAGACCCTCGGCGAAGGCGAAGGCCTCGCTGATCGAGTTGACGAGTCCGGCTGGCACCCCGGCATCCGTGAGCGTGTCGACCAAGTGCGCCGCGGGATGGGCACGGAGGAGGGCTTCGAGGGCGGGCCGGAGGTCGGCGCGGTGCCGCACCCGGTCGGCGTTGCCGAGGAATCGCGGGTCGGTCGCGAGGCCGGGTGCGCCGAGGAGGCGCACGAGCGTGCGGAACTGGGAATCGGTGCCGACGGCGATCACGAGGTCGCGGTCGGAGGCCGCGAAGAGCTCGTACGGGGCGATGCTGGGGTGGGCGTTGCCGAGGCGGGCCGGAGAGTGCCCGGTTGCGAGGGTGCCCGCCGCCTGGTTGGTGAGCGCCGAGAGCAGGGTCGTCAGGAGGTCGACTTCGACGCGCCCTCCGGAGGGCCTGCCCGGGCCGGTGGCCTCGGCCGCGCCGGCATCGCCCCGGGAATCGCGTTCGCGGAGCGCGAGCAGGATGCCGCTGAGCGCGTTGAGTCCGGCGAGCACGTCCACGAGGGCGACGCCGACTTTGCTCGGCTCCCCCTCGACCGGGCCGGTCACGCTCATCAGCCCGCCGACGGCCTGCACGAGGAGGTCGTAGCCGGGGAGCCGGGCGCCGGCGCCGGCACCGAAGCCCGTGATCGAGCAGTAGACGACGCCGGGGTTCGCGGCGCGCACGGCCTCGTAGCCGAGGCCGAACCGCTCCATCACGCCGGGCCGGAAATTCTCGACCACGACATCCGCCGTGGTCGCGAGGCGCCAGGCCGCCGCCCGTCCCTCGACGGTGCCGAGGTCGCAGACGACCGAACGCTTGTTGCGGTTGACCGCACCGAAGTAGGTGGACGCGCCCTGGGCATCCGTGGGCGGCAACCACTGCCGGGTGTCGTCCCCGGCCGGGCTCTCGATCTTGATCACGTCGGCGCCGAAGTCGGCGAGCATCATCGTGGCATACGGCCCGGCGAGCACGCGCGAGAAATCGGCGACCCTCAGCCGGGGTGCGCGGGCCGACGGTTCGTGCGGCATCAGCTCACCTCGGTCCCCATCGACGCGTCCGGCCGGCAACACCGACGGGACTCAGTTGTGATCCTATACCGAATGTTTTCGGTTCCGGCACCCGTCCGACAGTTCCCAGCATGCCACCGTCGGCTACATTGAAGTCTATGGAGGCACAGCTGCGACCCGGCGCCAGGGAGGCGATCTTCGCCCAGCTCATCGAGGCCGGCCGCGCCGAGCAGGTTGCCCGTCGCCTCACCGATGCCATCATCCTCGGCGTCCTCACGGCGGGCGAACGCCTGCCGAGCGAGCAGGAGCTCGCCCGCCGTTTCGGTGTCGCCCTGATCACGGTCCGCGAGGGCCTCGTGATCCTGCGCGAGACCGGCCTCGTCGAGACCCGTCGCGGCCGCGGTGGCGGCAGTTTCGTGATCCAGGCGGATGCCCCGGACGAGACGCTCCTGCACACCCGGCTCCGCGGCGTCGCCCACGTCGAGCTCTCGGACCTCGCGGTCTACTTCTCCGCGATCATCGAAGGCTGCGCGGAACGGGCCGCGCTTCGCGCGGCACCGCAGGATGCCGATCGACTCTCCGAGTGGCTCGCCCAGGCCGACTGGGACCGCGACGCGGGCGCCCGCGCCAATGCAGGCGGCTTCTACCTCGAACTCGCGGTACTCAGCCAGTCGGCCCGGCTCGTGCGCGAACAGGTCCGGCTGCAGGCCGAGTTCGGCCCGCTCCTCCTGCTCGGGCTCGCAGACGCGTCGATGCGCGCCAGTGTCGCTGCCTGCAACACGGACGTCGTCGCGGCGATCCGGAGTGGCGACGGCCCGCACGCCCGCACCCTCGTCGCCGGGCAGGTGCGCGAACTCGCCGAGTGGCTGCATGCCGCGAAGACCAGGATCGAACGGGGAGGAACGCTCCATGCGGCATCCGCTGTCAGCGCCTGAAACACCGGTCGTGACGCCGGCCCCCTCGCTCCCCAGGCCTGCGCCGCCGCCGTCAGCGACGCGGTCGCCGACGTGTTCACGGTGCTCGAGGACTGGCGGGACCGGGTCGCCGCAGCGGTCCCGCTCACGACGACGACCGAACTCGACGCCCTCGTGGAGACGCTCGTCGTGCCGGCCCTCCTCGGCGAGGCCGAACCGGCCGCACACCGGGACGCGGCACAGCACGGCACAGGACAGCACGGCACGGCACCGCACGGCGCGGCACCGCACGGCGCACCGGCCCTCCTGGTCGGCGCGGGCTTCATCGCGACAGCGGACTACCGGCCAGGCCGCCCCGCGCATTTCGCCTGGTGGCTCGGCCCGCTCGCGTCGAACCCCCTGCTCGGCACGACGCTCTCCCCCACCCGGCTCGACCTCGCGGCGCGGGTGCACACCGAATACCTGCGCGACTTCCGCGGCCTGGAGTGGTACCGGGTGCCGGAAGCCACCGGGCGGGCGCACGTCACGGGTCCGTACGTCGACCACCTGTGCACCTTCGATTTCATCGTGACCCTCACCCTCCCCGTGCAGGTCGACGGCGGCACGGTCGGCGTGATCGGGGCCGACGTGTCGGTCACCCGTCTCGAGCAGGCCCTGCTTCCGGTCCTGCTCGGACTCAGCGCGCCCGCCGCCCTCGTCAACGCGGTCGGCCGCGTCATGATCTCGACGGAGGCCACGCTCGCCGCGGGCGACATCGTGCCGAACCCGGGGCATCCGCTCACCGGCTATGACCGGGTGCCCTGCCCCGGGATTCCCTTCGACGTGATCGTCCGGCGCCCACCGGAATAAAAGATTGCATTTGGGATGATTTAGGGTATCGTCGGCCTCTGGGGAACTCCGCCCCGGGCGCCGCGGCCCTGGCCAGCGCCGACCAGACGCTTGGGAAAGGCCTGCGCATGTCCATCCGTGAACTCCGTAACTTCGTCAACGGGCAGTACGTCGCCTCCGCAGCGAGCGAGCAGCTCGACATCGTGAACCCCGCAACCGAGGAGGTCTACGCGCGCACCCCCGTGTCGACAGAAGCGGATGTCGCGTCCGCGTACTCCGCAGCGGCGACCGCGTTCGAGACGTGGGGCGAGACCACGCCCGGCGAACGCCAGCTCGCCCTGCTGAAGTTCGCCGATGCCCTGTCCGAGCGTGCGGAGGAGATCGCGGACGTCGAGAGCGAGAACACCGGCAAGCCGCGTGCCGGCCTCGTCGGCGACGAGGCCGACGTCATGATCGACCAGGTGCGCTTCTTCGCCGGCGCCGCCCGCGTGCTCGAGGGCAAGTCAGCCGGCGAGTACCTGAAGGACCACACCTCGTTCATCCGGCGGGAGCCGATCGGCGTGATCGGGCAGGTCACCCCGTGGAACTACCCGATGATGATGGCGATCTGGAAGATCGCCCCCGCCCTCGCTGCCGGAAACGCCGTCGTGCTGAAGCCCTCGGACTCGACACCCGTCTCGACGCTCCTCCTCGCCGAGATCGCCGCGGAGTTCTTCCCGGCCGGCGTCTTCAACGTCGTCATGGGCGACCGCACCACGGGCCGCGCCCTCGTCGCCGACCGGATCCCGCAGATGGTGTCGATCACCGGTTCCGTACGGGCCGGCATGGAGGTCGCGGGCACCGCGGCGCTCGACGTCAAGCGCGTGCACCTCGAACTCGGCGGCAACGCGCCCTGGTGATCGTGTTCGACGACGCCGACATCGACGCCGCCGTCGAGGGCATCGCGACGGCCGCGTTCTACAACGGCGGCCAGGACTGCACCGCCGCCACCCGGGTCCTCGTCCAGGCCGGAATCCACGACGAGTTCGTTGCAGCACTCGCGGCGTACGCCCGGGTGAACGCGAGGACCGGCGGCCCGCGCGAGGACGGCATCCTCTTCGGCGCCCTCTCGAGCGCCGACCAGCTCGCCCGGGTGCAGGGCGTCATCGCGGGCCTGCCCGACCACGCCGACATCGCGCTCGGCGGGCACCGCCAGGGCGACCTCGGCTACTTCCATGAGGCGACGATCGTCTCTAACCTGCGGCAGGGCGACGACGCGGTACAGAACGAGATATTCGGACCGGTCATCACGGCCCAGAAGTTCACCGACGAGGCCGAGGCGCTCGCCTGGGCGACGACGTGCAGTACGGCCTGGCCTCCTCGGTCTGGACGAAGGACCACGCGCGTGCGATGCGGATGGCCAAGCGCCTCGATTTCGGCTGCGTCTGGATCAACACGCACATCCCGCTCGTCGCCGAGATGCCGCACGGCGGCTTCAAGCACTCCGGCTACGGCAAGGACCTCTCGATGTACGGCCTCGAGGACTACACCCGCATCAAGCACGTGATGAGCTACATCGGCTGATCCACCCCTTTCGGGGCAAACATCCGGTTCTATAGCTTTCTCGCAATGGTGTCACTATGGTGGGCACACACAGCCTGCCGACGACGTCAGGATGCACCGCAGCCGAAAGGTCATGATGAGCGCAGATCAGCCCGGAAAGACGCCCGCCGCGAGGGGAATCGGTGACCAGGAGCACCTCAGGGTGCTCGGGTACGAGGATTCCTTCCACCGTTCGATGTCGCTGTGGGCCAACTTCGCCCTCGGCTTCACCTACCTCTCGCCGCTCGTCGGCGTGTACTCCCTCTTCGCGCTCGCCCTCAGCACGGGCGGGCCGCCCTCGATCTTCTGGATCCTGATCGTGGGCGCCGGCCAGCTGCTCGTCGCCCTCGTCTTCGGCGAGGTCGTCTCGCAGTACCCGATCGCCGGCGGGATCTACCCGTGGACCCGCCGGCTCTGGGGCAAGCGATACGCCTGGATGGCCGCCTGGGTCTACGTCTGGGCGATGCTCGTCACGATCACTGCCGTCGCCGAGTTCGGCAGCGGCTTCCTCGGCAGCCTGATCGACGCGCCGGTCACGAAGGAGGTCACGCTGGGCCTCTCGGTACTGTTCCTGCTGGTCGCCTTCGCGTTCAACTTCTCTGGCACGAAGATGCTCGGCCGGGTCGCCAGGATCGGCCTCGGCGCTGAGCTCATCGGCGTGATCGGGCTCGGGCTCTACCTGCTGATCTTCCAGCGCAAGCAGGAGTTCAGCGTCTTCTTCAGCACGATGGGCGTCGAGGGCGACGGCAACTACGCCGTCGCGTTCCTCGGTGCGGCACTCGCCGGACTGTTCCTGTTCTACGGCTTCGAAGCCTGCGGGGACGTGGCCGAGGAGGTCGCGAACCCGGCCAGGGGCATCCCGAGGGCCATGATCCTGACCATCCTCGTCGGCGGGGTCTCCGCGCTGTTCTCCTTCGGCGGCTACGTGATGGCGGCACCCGACCTGCAGGCGGTGGTCGACGGCAACGACATCGACCCGATCCCGGCGATCCTCGAGGCCTCGCTCGGAACCGTCGGCGCCAAGCTCTTCCTGGTCGTCGCGATCACGGCGTTCCTGTCCTGCGTGCTGAGCCTGCAGGCCGCGGCCAGCCGGTTGATGTTCTCCTTCGCCCGCGACGGGATGATCCCCGGCCACGCCTGGCTGTCCAAGGTGAGTCCGCGCACCGCCGTCCCGGTGAACGCGCTCATCGTCGCCTGCTCGATCCCGCTCGCGCTCTGCCTGCTGATCTACGCGGGCGGCAGCCTCACCCAGATCACGGCATTCGCGGTGATCGGCATCTACGTGGCGTTCCAGTCCGTCGTGCTCGCGGCGCTCCGCCAGAGGATCAAGGGCTGGCGTCCGGCCGGTCCGTTCAACCTCGGCAGGGCCGGCTTCGTCGTCAACGTGGTCGCCCTCGCCTACGGTGTCTTCGCGATGGTGTTGCTGGCGCTGCCCGGCAAGACGGGGGTCTTCCTCGACGACTGGATCGTGCTGATCGGGCTGGCGGTCGTGATGGGCGCGGGCCTGCTCTACCTGTTCATCGCGAAGCCGCACACGAATTCGCACCAGCCGGAGGGTGATGCGATCGCGGTCGCGGCGCTGCTCCGCGCACATCCGGGCAATGCCGCACCCGGAGTCGTCGATCCGGGGAAGCCGCGCCCGACATCCGTCTCTGACTGACCGTCGCCAGAACGAGACGGGTACGACGAAGGGCCCGTCTTGCGACGGGCCCTTCGTTGTGGTGCTGGTGCCGGTGCTTAGATGGCGTTGACGTCGAGCGGGATGCCGGGACCGAAGGTCGTCGAGACGGCGCCCTTCATGACGTAGCGGCCCTTGGACGAGCTCGGCTTGAGGCGGACGATCTCCTCGAGTGCTGCCGTGATGTTCTCGTTCAGCTGCTCGGCGGTGAAGGATGCCTTGCCGACGACGAACTGCACGTTGGCGTGCTTGTCGACGCGGAACGCGATCTTGCCGCCCTTGATGTCGTTGACGGCGCGGGCGACGTCGGTCGTGACCGTTCCGGTCTTCGGGTTCGGCATGAGGCCACGCGGGCCGAGGACCTTACCGAGACGACCGACCTTGCCCATGAGCTCCGGGGTCGAAACCGCGGAGTCGAAGGCGGTGTAACCGGCGGCGACCTTCTCGATGAGCTCGTCGCCACCGACCTCGTCGGCGCCGGCAGCGATGGCTGCCTCGGCCGCGGGGCCGGTTGCGAAGACGATGACGCGCGACACGCGGCCGGTACCGTGAGGAAGAATAACGGTTCCGCGGACCATCTGGTCAGCCTTGCGCGGGTCGACGCCGAGCTTCAATGCGACCTCGATGGTCGAGTTGAAGTTCGCGGAGCCGGTCTCACGCGCGAGCGTGACGGCCTCGGTGGGGGTGTAGAACTTGTCGGCCTCGATCTTCTCGGCCGCGGCCCGGTAGGCCTTTGACTTCTGTGCCATGTGAATCTCCTGAATATAAAGATTTGAGAGTGTGGTGCGAGCCTGGCCGGCTCTTCCACGTACTGCTGGTGGCGGATGCCTGGTTGAGGTTAGGCCTCGACCGTAACGCCCATGGAGCGTGCGGTGCCGGCGATGATCTTCGCGGCGGCGTCGATGTCGTTGGCGTTGAGGTCAACCATCTTCGCTTCGGCGATCTCGCGGACCTGCGCCTGGGTGAGCTTGGCCACCTTGACGGTGTGCGGGGTTCCGCTGCCCTTGGTGACGCCGGCGGCCTTCTTGATGAGCTCCGCTGCGGGCGGGGTCTTCAGGATGAACGTGAAGGAACGGTCGTCGTACACGGTGATCTCAACCGGGATGACGTTGCCGCGCTGGGATTCGGTCTGGGCGTTGTATGCCTTGCAGAATTCCATGATGTTCACGCCATGCTGGCCCAGTGCCGGCCCGATGGGCGGTGCGGGGTTTGCGGCGCCGGCCTTGATCTGAAGCTTGATCAGACCAGTAACCTTCTTCTTCGGTGCCATGATTCTTCCTTCTTTTATGATGACGAGCGGCCGTGAGGCAACTCTCCCGGTGGCCCGGACGGGCCCCGGTGGTGGGGAAACTTACTAAAGCTTGGTGACCTGGTCGAAGCTGAGCTCGACCGGGGTCTCACGCTCGAACAGGGAGACGAGGACGATGAGCTTGCCGCTCTCCGCCTTGATCTCGCTGATCGTGCCGGGCAGGCCCGCGAACGAGCCTTCCTTGATCGTGATGGTCTCGCCGATTTCGTAGTCGATCTCGGCGGGCAGTGCGCGGGTCGCGATCTTGCCGTGCGTGCCCGCGCCCTTGGCGGACGGCACGTCCTGGATCTCGACGAGGCTCTTCAGCATGCCGAAGGCCTCCTCGAAGCGCAGCGGCGTCGGGTTGTGCGCATTGCCGACGAAGCCGGTGACACCCGGCGTGTGCCGGACGACGGACCAGCTGTCCTCGTTGAGGTCCATGCGGACGAGCACGTATCCGGGGATACGCACGCGGGTGACCATCTTGCGCTGGCCGTTCTTGATCTCGACGACGTCTTCCATCGGAACCTCGACCTGGTAGATGAAATCTTCCATGGCCATCGACTGCTTGCGGTTCTCGATGTTCGACTTCACGCGACGCTCGAAGCCGGCGTAGGAGTGGATGACGAACCACTTGCCGGGCTGGAAGCGGAGTTCCTTGCGGAACTCGGCGTATGGGTCTTCGTCGACGGGCTCAGCGGATGCGTCAGCAGCGTCGGCCGCATCGGCTTCTGCATCGGCCGTGTCCGCGCCGCCGTCGACATCTTCCTCGTCGTCGACGGCTTCGGCGGCAGCCTCGGCCTCGTCGACGGAGTCGATGTCCAGGGCGTCGTCGACCTCCGAGTCGGCTGCGGGGTCGACCGCGCCGGCGAGGGCGTCGAGGGCGGCGTCGAGGTTGTCTTCAACGCCGACGCTGGGGTCGAAGACGTGGACGGCTACCTGTTCGGCGGCCTCCACGGACTCTTCCTCCGCTTCGTGGACGTTGCCTTCCTGTGCTTCGTCGTCGTCAGACGCCTGCTCGGCGGCGGTGGCCCAGTCGGCGTCGTCGTGATTCGTCTCAGTCACTAAATCTCAATCCTTATGTAGTGCGCGGGCACGAAGACGTGTCCCGCGCAGCGTTGCCGTGAATCCTGGCCGTGCGGTCAGCCGCCTTGGCGGCGGCCGGTCAGCCGCTTGGTGTTCCGAAGACGTACGTGACGACGAGTGCGAACACCCAGTCGAGGGCGGAAACCAGCGCCATCATGATCGCTACGAAGACCAGCACGACAGCCGTGTAACTCAGCAGTTCCTTGCGGGTCGGCGTGACAACCTTGCGAAGCTCCGCCATCACCTGCTTCAGGAACAGGGACATCCGTGCGAACGGACCGCGTTTGCCGTCGCGAGCGAGTCGTGCGTCTGCGACGATTTCCTCACTGGGTTCGTCGACAACTTTTCGGGCCACCTGTTACACCTTTCATGGGCCGACGGAAATGCCACCGACTTGCAGGGCGGACAGGACTCGAACCTGCAACCTGCGGTTTTGGAGACCGCTGCTCTACCAATTGAGCCACCACCCTATGCAGCCGGATCGCCATGCGAACTCACACCACCCCCCGAAAAATACTCGAGAAAAAGGCGCAAAAAAGCATGGCAGATTTCAACTACCTCGATCAAGTCTAGGTCACACCGGCACGACTGTAAAGCTGGGGCCGCCGGGGCGGATGCTGGCCGCGCGGGTGCGGCCACCGTATGCTCGTTCTGTGGCTCACGAACTCAAGCGAATCTCTACCCGGATCGGCTCCATCGCGGAATCGGCGACCCTCAAGGTCGACAGCAAGGCCAAGGCCCTGCAGGCGGCCGGTCGACCGGTGATCAGCTTTGCGGCGGGTGAGCCGGACTTCCCGACGCCCGCGCACATCGTCGAGGCGGCGCTTCTCGCCGTGCGCGACCCGAAGAACCACAAGTACACGCCGGCCGCGGGTCTTCCCGACCTGCGCGAGGCCGTCGCGGCGAAGACGCTCCGCGACTCCGCCCTCGCAGTCTCCCCCGCCCAGGTGGTCATCACCAACGGCGGCAAGCAGGCCGTCTACCAGGCCTTCGCAACCCTGCTCGACCCGGGCGACGAGGTCATCGTGCCGACCCCGTACTGGACCACGTATCCGGAGTCGATCCGGCTCGCCGGCGGCGTCCAGGTCGACGTCTTCGCCGGAAGCGACCAGGGCTACCTCGTCACGGTCGAGCAGCTCGAGGCCGCCCGCACCGAGCGCACCAAGGTGCTGCTCTTCGTTTCGCCCTCCAACCCGACCGGCGCGGTCTACTCTCCGGAGCAGACCAAGGCGATCGGCGAGTGGGCGGAGGAGCACGGCCTCTGGGTCATCACCGACGAGATCTACCAGAACCTCACCTATGACGGCGTGCGCGCGGTCTCGATCGTCGAAGCCGTTCCGGCCCTCGCCGACCGCACCATCCTCGTCAACGGCGTCGCGAAGACGTACGCGATGACCGGCTGGCGCCTCGGCTGGATGGTCGGCCCGCTCGATGCCATCAAGGCGGCGGCGAACCTGCAGTCGCACCTCACCTCGAACGTGTCCAACGTGTCGCAGCGCGCCGCGATCGCCGCGCTCACCGGCCCGCAGGACGACGCGATCGCGATGCGGGAGGCCTTCGACCGGCGCCGCAGGCTCATCGTCTCCGAGATGAACAAGATTCCCGGCATGGTCACGCCGACGCCGCAGGGCGCGTTCTACGTCTACCCGAACGTGACCGGGCTGCTCGGCCGCACCTGGGGCGGCGTCACGCCGACGACCTCCCTCGAGCTCGCCGACCTGATCCTCGACCAGGCCGAGGTCGCCGCTGTTCCCGGCGAAGCGTTCGGCCCGAGCGGGTACCTGCGCTTCTCATACGCGCTCGGCGACGACCAACTGCTTGAGGGCATCCGCCGCCTGCAGCGCCTCTTCGCCTGACGTCGCAGCCGGCCCCGCATCCACCGACCGGTGGATGCCAGGGTCGGCCGGGCGGACGCTTACGTTCCCGGGCCTCTGGTGGGATTCTTTCGGTATGAAGACCACAACTCCCGCGAGCAGCTCAGACCCCGTCGTGCGCGTGCGCGACCTGCACAAGTCCTACGGCGCGTTCGAGGCCGTCGCAGGCATCAGCTTCGACATCCGGCCAGGGAGACCTTCGCGCTCCTCGGCCCGAACGGCGCAGGCAAGAGCACGGTCATCGAGATCCTCGAGGGCTACCGCGATCGCACGAGCGGTGAGGTGAGCGTGCTCGGCACCGACCCGCAGCACGGCGGCCTCGACTGGAAGGCCAGGCTCGGCATCGTGCTGCAGTCGACCGGCGAGAGCGGCAACGTCACGGTCGCCGAGCAGCTCGCGCACTTCGCGAGCCTCTACCCGAACCCCCGGCGGGTGGCGGAGGTGATCACGGCCGTCGGCCTCGAGGACAAGGCGAAGACCCGCATCAGCCGACTGTCCGGCGGGCAGCGCCGGCGGGTGGATGTCGCGCTCGGCATCATCGGCCGGCCGGAACTGCTCTTCCTCGACGAACCGACCACGGGGTTCGACCCCGAGGCACGTCACCAGTTCTGGGACCTCGTGCGCAGCCTGAAGGCGGAGGGCACCACGATCCTGCTCACGACCCACTACCTCGACGAGGCCGCCCAGCTCGGCGACCGCGCCGGGGTGATCACCGGGGGCCGCCTGATCGACATCGGCGCGATCAACGAGATCGGCGGGGCAGAGGCCCGGGTGCCGCTGGTCCGCTGGCGGGACGCCGCAGGGCAGGCCCACGAGATCCGCACGGACCAGCCTGGCCGGGTCGTCGCCGAAATCGTCGCGGCGGGCGGCGCGGCGGGCGGCGCGGAACCGGCCGAACTCGAGGTGATCCGCCCGAGCCTCGAGGACGTCTACCTCGGTCTCGTGCGCGAGAACCGCGCGGAAACCACTGCGGCGGCGTCCGCTGGTTCAGCTTCTGCTTTTGCTTCTGACGACAGCACGGAGGTGCTCGCATGACCGCGATCGACACGACTGCCGGGACCGGCAGCATCCGCTCGGCCCGCCACGGTGTGCTGAGGCTCGGCCTCGCCCGGGTGTATTACGAAGCGCGTATGTACTTCCGCACCCCGGACAGCGTGTTCTTCACGTTCCTGTTCCCGTTCATCATGCTCGCGATCTTCACGGCCGCCTTCGGCTCGGCCGGCAACATTGGCAGCGCGCCCGATGGCAGCGGCGGCGTCAGTGTCGGCGCGTATTACCTTCCGGGCATGCTCGCGGCGGGGATGCTGCTCTCCGGGGTGCAGAACCTCGCGGTCGACATCGCCGGCGAGAAGAGCGACGGCACTCTCAAACGGCTCGGCGGCACCCCGCTGTCCCCGCTGAGCTACTTCATCGGGAAGATCGGGCAGGTGCTCGTCACCGGCACGATTCAGGCGGCCCTGCTGATCCTCGTCGCGCGGTTCGTGCTCGACATCGCCCTGCCGACCGACCCGGCCAAGTGGTTGACCTTCGCCTGGGTCTTCCTGTTCGGTGTGATCGCCTGCGCGTTCCTCGGCATCGCGCTCTCGGCGCTGCCGCGCTCCGGCAAGAGCGCGACCGCCGTCGTGATCCCGATCGTGCTGATCCTGCAGTTCATCTCGGGCGTCTACCTGCAGTTCTACGTGCTGCCCGACTGGATGCAGAACGTCGCGAGCCTGTTCCCGCTCAAGTGGATGGCGCAGGGGATGCGCTCGGTGTTCCTGCCGGACAGCTTCGCGAGCCTCGAGCAGAACGGGGTCTGGGACCTCCCCCTCGTCGCGCTCAACCTCGGCATCTGGCTCGTGGTCGGGCTCGTGCTCAGCAGGGTGACGTTCCGCTGGATCCGCAAGGACAGCTGAACCGATGTTCCCCGGTCACGGCGAGCGTGGGAGGCTGGGCGCATGAGGATTCCGGCCATGACGACCCTGCGCTGGTGGGACGTCGCCGTCGGCGGGTCACTGCTGCTGATGGGGGTGCTCGCGGCCGCCGACCAGTACCGGTACGGGCACGAGCTGTCGCGGATCGGCGCGCTCGCGACGCTCGTCGCGATCGGCATCGGCTATGTCGGTTTCGGACGGCGCGCGATCGCCTGCCCGACCGGACGGACCGGTTCGGTCGCACTGGCCGCGACCGTCTTCCGCGGAGTGCTGATCGTCGGCGTGGGCGTCGCAGCGGCGTTCAATCCGAGTCTGGCGACGCTCCAGGCGATCGCCTTCCCGCTGCTCTGGACGCTCACCGATTCCTTCCTCGTCTCCGTCGCCCTGAGTGCGCTCCTCGCGGCATCGGCGGGGGCGGGTCTCTGGCTGGGCATCGGCGGCACTCCCGCGGCCCTCGGGCAGGCGTATGCCACCGAAGGGATCTCCTTCGTGTTCGCGATCGCGATGGGCGCCTGGATCACCCGCATCGCCCGCGACGGCAGCACCCAACGGCGTCTCTACGAGGAACTCAGCCTCGCCCAGGACGAACTCGCCGCCCTGCACAGGGACGCCGGGAGCGCGGCCGAACGGGAACGCCTCGCCAGGGAGATCCACGACACCATCGCCCAGAGCCTGACGAGCCTCGTGATGCTCGCGCAGCGCGCGGGGAGCGAGCTCGGGCCGGACAGCGGGGCGAGGCCCACCGTCGAGCTCATCGAAGACACCGCCCGGCAGGCCCTGACCGAGGCGCGCAGCCTCGTCGCGGCGATGTCGCCCGTGCGGGTCGGAGATTCGACCCTGGCCGAGACCCTGCGCCGCCTCGCCGGGCGCTTCGAACGCGAGACCGGCATCCAGGTGCGGGTGATCCTCGCCGACACCGGGCTCGACGGGCTCGACCGGGAAAACGAGGTCGTGCTGCTCCGCTGCGCCCAGGAAGGCCTCGCGAACGTGCGCAAGCACTCCCGCGCGGGGGCGGCATCCGTTCGTCTCGAACACGTCGGCACGGATGCCGTCCTCACCGTGACCGACGACGGTCGCGGTCTCGGCGCCTATGCTCCCGCCCAGGAGAACGGGTTCGGCCTCTCGGGGATGCGCGACCGGCTCGCCCTCGTCGGTGGCCGGCTCACGGTCGGCGCCGGTGAGCGCGGCGGCACCGTACTGCGGGTGACCGTGCCGGCGGCGGAAGCCGGGCACCCCACGATCTCCGTCGAATCGGCGAGGCACGAGCGATGATCCGCGTCATCGTGGCCGACGACCACCCGATCGTGCGCGGCGGTATCGCGCTCCTGCTCGGCGGCGCCGGCGACATCGAGGTCGTCGGGCAGGCAGGCAATGGCGAGGAGGCCGTCGCGCTCGCGGCCGCGCTCAACCCCGACCTCGTGCTGATGGACCTGCGGATGCCGCTGCTCGACGGCGTCGCGGCGACCGCGCTCATCGTCGCGGCGAACGAGCGGACCCGGGTGCTGGTCCTCACGACGTACGAGAGCGACGACCAGATCCTCGCGGCCATCGCGGCCGGAGCGAGCGGGTACCTGCTCAAGGCCGCGCCCCAGGCGGAGATCATCGAGGGCGTGCGCTCGGTCGCGCGCGGCCAGACCGCGCTCGCACCGTCGATCGCGGCGATGCTCGTACACCGGGTGCGCAGGGATGCCGCGCCGGCTCCGCGCCTGTCTGCCCGCGAACTCGACGTGCTCCGGCTTGTGTCGGCCGGCGAGAGCAACCCGCAGATCGGCCGGTCCCTGTTCATCAGCGAGGCGACCGTCAAGACGCACCTGCTGCACGCCTTCGAGAAGCTCGCGGTGAGCGACCGGACCCGCGCCGTGACCCGGGCGATGGAACTCGGGCTGCTGTAGCCCGGTCTCCGCCGCCTGCTTGGCTCGGCAGTGGGGCTAGAGCAGCTTGCGCTCGAGCGCCCAGGCGGTGAGTTCGTAACGGGAGGAGAGCTGCAGCTTGCGGAGCACCGCTGAGACGTGCGTCTCGACGGTCTTCGGCGAGATGAACAGGCTCCCGGCGACCTCCTTGTAGGTGTAGCCACGGGCGATCAGCCGCATGACCTCCTGCTCCCGCGCGGAGAGGCGGTCGAGTTCTTCCGTCGTCTCTGCGGTCTCGCCGGCGACCGCGCCGAACGCGTCGAGCACGAACCCCGCGAGCCGGGGCGAGAACACGGCGTCGCCGTCGGCGACCCGGCGGGCGGCCTCGGAGACCTCGGCCCCCGATGAGCTCTTGGTGATGTAGCCGCGGGCCCCCGCCCGGATCACCCGGACCACGTCGTCGGCGGCATCGGAGACGCTCAGCGCGAGGAACAGGGTGTGCGGCGCCCGGTGCGCGGCGTCGTGGATGACCTCGCTGCCGCCGCCACCGCGCCCGCCGGGCAGGTGCACGTCGAGCAGCACCAACCGCGGCTGCAGGGCGACCACGAGCGCGATCGCCTCGTCGACCGTCGCGGCCTCACCGAGCACGCGGATGTCCGCGTCCAGTTCGGCGCGCAGGCCCGAGCGGAAGATCGAGTGGTCGTCGACGATCACGACGGGGAGACCGGCGGTCGAGGCGGGCAGGGTGGGCAGGGTGGGCAGGGTGGGCGCGCTTCCGGGATCGGTGCCGGGGCCTGGGGTGCCGTGCGGCTCGCTCATGGGCGGCTCCCGTCGGCATCCGCTGCCGCGGGCAGGGTCCGGTCGGGGTGAACCGCTTCGACGGAGTTTTTCGGGTCTTCGATCGTTTCCGGGCCGCTCAGGTGCGTTGTCATCACAAAGTCCGTCGAATTGGTTGGGTGCGGGAGGGCAGGGTCTGCGGGAGCGGGCGCCGTGGGCAGGGTGAGCAGGATCTCCGCGCCCGCGCCGCCGGGGCCGGGGCGCACGAGCGCGGTGCCGCCGAGGCGGCGCATCCGCCCGATGACGGACTCGCGGACGCCGTGCCGGTCGTCCGGCACGTCGTCGAGCCGGAAGCCCGGGCCGCGGTCGGTCACGCTGAGGCTCACCGCGTTCGCGCCCGTCTCGAGGTAGACGGACACCGGCCCGCCGGAGTGCCTCGCCGCGTTGAGCATGGCCTCGCGCCCCGCGGCGAGCAACCCCTCGGGGGCTGGGCCGAGGCTCGAGCCCGCACTCACGATGTCGAACTGCACCGGGAAGTCGGCCTCGAGCTCCGCCCCTATCCGGCGGAGGGCCGTCGGGAGATCGACGTCGGGGATGCCGCCGGCCCCGCCCGCACCGGTATCCGTTCCTGCGGCAGTGCTCGCTGCAGTGCCGAAGCCGGTCCCGGTCCCGGTGAAGAGCCACTCGCGCAGCTCCCGCTCCTGGGCGCGGGCGAGCCGGGCCGCGTCGCTCTGCGGCCCTGCCTTCTGCTGGATCAGTGCGAGCGTCTGCAGCACCGAGTCGTGCAGGTGCGCGGCGATTTCGGCGCGCTCGGCCTCCCGCGCCCGTCCCGCGCGCTCGTCGGCGAGGTCGCGCGAGAGCCGCACGAGCCACGGCGCGATCACGACGACGACGCCGAGCAGCACCGAAGCGGATGCGATCACGACCGTCCACCCGTCGGGGCTGTCACTCGTCACGAAGAACAGCAGGATGCCGACGGCGACGAGCACGAGGGCGCCGAGCGCGCGCACGAGCAGGGCGGACGAGTGCTGCTCCGAACCGCCGCGGATGTCCGCGAACTGCCGCCAGGCGAGCGCGGTCCCCGACAGCACGACGATCGCGGGGATGACCACGGCGAGCGGGATGTCGGCGCCGAGCCGGCTCGCGACGAGAGTGAGACCGGCGGCGAGGAGCGCGAGCCCGAGCAGGATCTCCGTGATCGGAGCCGACCGGGCCGAGGACGCGGCGGCGGCGGCTCGCTCGGCCGCGGCATCCGCGGGACCGCCGAGGCCGTGGCGGGAGCCGGGGGAACCGGCGTACCCGGGCGCCGGCCGCGCGAGGCTCGCCTTGGGGAGCTCGGCGGCCCCGAACCGGACGGGGTTCGCCGTCGCGGTCGGCGTCGTCACCCAGAGCCAGGCGTAGAGCAGCGCGCCGGCCCCGCCGGCCAGGATGAGCAGCAGCGTCGCGGTGCGCACCACCGTCACGGACAACCCGGTGTGCTCAGCGAACCCCGCGCAGACGCCGGCGATGATCCGCTGGCGCGGCCGGGACATCCGCTCGGTTCTCATGTCTTCATCCAAGCACCCCGAAGGCCGCCCCGATCCGGTACGGCCAGATCTCAGGGTCCGTTCAGGGTTCTCCCCCATAGCAGCGCGCCATCGCGGGTGGTTGAGTGAAGTTATGACCGATCAACCGCGTAATCCGACATACCCGGCCGGCCCGGGCCCGTCGGGTCCAGACCAGCTCACCCGTTTCTTCGACTGGATCCGCCGCAGCGGCATGGTCCGCGGCGCAGACCGCTGGTTCGCCGGGGTCTGCGGCGCCATCGCCGGCCGCACCGGACTCGACCCGATCATCGTGCGCGGCATCGCGTTCGTGCTCGCCGTGCTCGGGGCGCCCGTGCTCTTCGTCTATGCGGTGGGCTGGGCACTGCTCCCCAACGCACTCGGCCGCATCCACGCCGAGGAAGCCCTTCGCGGCCGCTTCGAGCCCGCCATGATCGGGATCGGCGCCGTCCTCCTCCTCACCGTCGTGCCGTTCACCCGCGGATTCTGGTGGGACGGCCCTCCCGCGGCCTGGGGCATGCCCGGCTGGCTGAGCACGTCGCTGAGCGCAGCGTGGGGCCTCGCGGTCGTTGCCGGCATCGTCTGGCTCGTGCTCTACCTCGTGCGCCGCGGTCCTGGCAACGGCGGGTCTTCCGGCGGCGGAAACGGCGGCAGCTACGGTTCCGGTCCGGGCGAGCGCCCGCGCCCCACCTCGGGCTACGGCTCAGCGGCGGATGCCGGTTCGACCCCGCCCGCGCCCGGCGCGCCCCCGCTCCTCCGGCTCCGCCGGCTCCACCCGCGCCCGGCGCCGCGGCCTCTGCCGGCACCGCCGGCCCTGCCGCGTCCGCCGGCTTCGCTCCCCAATCGTCGTGGACCGCGACGCCTTCCGCGACCGAGAATCCGTACCAGACCGACTACCGGCACCGGAACGGGATCCCGTCGGCGACGCCGGAGACCTACCCTGCGGCATCCGCTTACCCGGGCGTACCGGGCACGCCCGCAACCGCCGCGTACCCGGCGACCGCGGCGAGCGCGACGGCAGCGAACCAGTCCTGGCAGGAGCAGAACCGGGTGCGCTCCGAACAGAACCGCGCCTTGCGCGAGCAGAACCTCGCCTGGCAGGAGCGCCAGCGCCAGCGCCAGGCCGAACACGCCGCCTGGCGCCGCGGCCGCCGGCCGAGCGCCGCCCTCTCGGCGATCACCCTCGGGTTCGCACTGCTCGCCGGGGCGATCGCAGCGTTCGTCTACGCGCACGGGGTCTGGTCGAACTCCGCGTTCGTGCTCGGCCTCGCCGTCGCCCTCGGCGTCGCGGCGATCGGGATGATCGTGTCCGGAATCCGCGGCCGGGAGAGCGGGGCCCTCGGCGGGCTCGCGTTCCTCGCCGCGCTCACCCTCGTCGCCCTCGGCTGGATGCCGCAGGGCACCCAGTTCGCCTTCGCCGGCACCCACAACTGGGCCGTGCCCTCGTCCTCGGCCGGGGCTCCCCCGGCTACGCGATGTTCGCCGGCACTCCGACCGTCGATCTCAGCGCCCTCGACAACGCCCCAGCGAAGGACGTCCGAACGATCGACGTCTGGCTCGGATTCGGTGTGACGACGCTCGTGCTGCCGAGCGACCGACCCGTCGAGGTCGAGGTCAACCTCCTCGCCGGCGTCGTGACGACCGGCGGCGAATCGGGCGACCCCGAGCGCGCCGGCGTCTTCATCCGCGACGTGCGCACCGTCAACGCCACGGATGCCCGGGCCGTCACCCATGTTCGGGTCTGGTCGTTCGCCGGCCAGGTCGACCTCACCCAGTCCGGCGCCCGCGTCGGCACCGCACGCTAGGAGTCCACCATGACCGATCCCGTCACCCCGTCCACCGGTTCGGGCCGTCCCGGCGGTTCCGCAGAGCCGCCCGCGACCGGCGAATCGCCCGAGTCCGCCGGCTCCCCCAAGACCACCGCATCATCCGATTCCGCCGCACCCGAGACCGCGGTGCTCCCCTCAACGCAACCATCCCCTTCCCGATCTCGGAGGCCGATACGGAAGTGCTCCCGTTCGACACGACGGACCGTTCCGGAAACGCCGAGACCGAAGTACTCCCGGCCGAGCCGGTCATTCCGGAGTTCACCGCATTCACCGCACCGCGGGAAAGCGCGATGCCTCTGGCACCGAGTGCCGCTGTGGGTGCGAGCGCAGCTGCGACCCCTTCGTCCGGCTCGACGCCGCCGCCCACACCTCCGGCGCCGACCGCGCCGACCGCGCCGACTGCGCCCGCTTACGCGGCTCCGGGCGCGACCACCCCGGAGACGTGGCCGACGGCGCCGGCGCGGCGGAGGCATCCGCTCTTCGGCACGATCTTCTGGGGAACGGTGATGCTCGCCTTCTCGGGCTTCATCATCTACCGCACGATCGTGCCCGGCGAGACCGACCCCGCGCTGTGGCTGCTTGGCGGCGTGATCCTGATGGGGCTCGTGCTCATCGTCGCGGGGATCGCCGCGGCCGCTCGCCGCGCGACCTGACCGGCCCCCGAGTTCGGACTCGGATGCCGGTTGAGCGCCCCGCCCGTCCCGCGCGCCATTTCCGCCGCTACGCTACCGGCATGCCTGGCGCGGAGCGGCGCACTTGGCGCGTGAGAGCGGATGCCGGCAGGCGCGCGGCAGCGAAACCAGGAACTACAGGCCGAGGCCGACGAGCACAGGCTCCGGCTGCAGGATCACGCCGAACTCCGCCTGCACGCGCTGCTGCACGAAGCGGGCGAGCTGGGCGATCTCCTCGCCGCTCGCGCCGCCGGTGTTCGTCAGGGCGAGGGTGTGCTTGCTCGACACCGCGGCGCGGGAGCCGGGCAACCGGAAGCCGCGGGAGATTCCGGCATGCTCGATGAGCCAGGCCGCGCTGAGCTTGACGAGCGGAACAACCTCGACCGCGCCGGGCACGGGGCCGATCCCGTAGTAGTCCTCGAGCGGGATCACCCGATCGGGAAGCTCGGCGTCGTCCAGCGGCCAGCGCGGCGCGGACTCCGGCAGGGTCCGGGAGAAGCTCAGGGAGACGATCGGGTTCGTGAAGAACGAGCCGGCGCTTGTCGCATCCGGGTCGCCCGGGTTGAGCAGCATCCCCTTCGCGGCACGCAGCCGCAGCACGGTCGCGCGCACGTCCGCGAGCGGCACCCGGTCGCCGACATGCACGCCGAGGGCGTCCGCGAGCTGGGGGAAGGCGAGGGGGCGGCTCAGCGCTGCCCCGAGAACGGATGCCTCGGCCGCGGTGTCCCACAGCTCCAGCTCGACAGCCACGACGAGGCCGCGGAGTCCGTGCTTGAGCAGCGACGTGCGGTAGCCGAGCTCGAGTTCTGCGGCGGGGATGCGTCGCCGTTCGCCGCTCTCGTAGTCGAGGAAGTCGATCGCGACGAGGCTGTTGGCGAGTTCCTGGCCGTATGCGCCGATATTCTGCACGGGCGCGGCCCCGGTGGAACCGGGGATGCCGGAGAGGGCTTCGATCCCCGACCAGCCCTGCGCGACGGTGTGGGCGACGAGATCGTCCCAGGGTTCACCGGCCTGGACCCGCAGGAGCACGCGGTCGGCGGAACGCTCGACCGTGATGCCGCGGGTCAGCACTCGCACGACTGTGCCGTCGAATTCGGTGTCCGCCGCGACGGTGTTCGAGCCGCCGCCGAGCAGCAGCCAGTCCTCGCCGGACGCCCAGGCGTCCTGAACGGTCTCGATGAGCTCGTCCTCCGTCTCCGGCGCGAGCAGGAACAGCGGTCGCCCGCCGGTGCGGATCGTGGTGAGTTCGGCGAACGTCGTCGGCGCAGCATCCGCCGGCACCATACCGGCGGTCACGCCGTGCCCGGCGTCCGTTTCGGCCTGCCCGGACGCGGGCGCCGACGCTGGTGCGGGCACCGAACCGAAAGCGGGGTCCGTCATCGGGGGCCTAGGCGAGCGAGACGCGTGCCTGCGCCTTGCCGAGGACGGTCTGGTCGTTCGCGGTGACCGTGAGGTCGATGCGCACGATGCCGGCATCCGCTTCGATGCGGCCGACCTTCGCGACCACGGACACGACGGCGCCGAGCGTGGGATCGACGAGCACCGGGCGGGTGAAGCGCACCTGGTAGTCGACGACTCGGGCGGGGTCGCCGGCCCAGTCGACGACGGGCTGCACGGCGAGGCCCATCGTGAGCATGCCGTGGGCGAGCACGCCGGGCAGGCCGACGGAGACGGCGACGTCGTCGCGGTAGTGAATGGCGTTGAAGTCACCGGATGCCCCGGCGTACCGCACGAGGGAATCGCGCGTCAGCGGGAAGAGGCCGGTGGCGACGATCTGGCCGAGGGTGAGCTCATCGAGTGCGGGCGTGGCCGCGGGTTCCTGGGTCATTCGTCTCCCCTGACGACGAGGGTGGATGTCGCGGTGACGACGTGGGCGCCGGTCGCGTCGACGACGCGGGACTCCGCGGTGACCATCGAGTGGCCGCCGAGGCTCTTCACGCTCGCGACGGAGAGGGTGGCGGTCAGTTCGTCACCGGCGACGATCGGGCGGCTGAAGGTGAAGCGCTGCTCGCCGTGCACCACGCGGCTGAAGTCGATCCCGCCGTCGGGCTCGGCGAGGAGCTGGGCGAGGGTGGCCTCCTGGACGACGACCGCGAAGGTCGGCGGGGCGACGACGTCGGCGTAGCCGGCCGCACGGGCGGCCGCCGGGTCGTGGTTGATCGGGTTGCGCGCGAAGACGGCACGGGAGAACTCCCGCACCTTCTCCCGACCGACGAGATAAGGGGCGACGGGCGGGAAGACCCGGCCCTGCAGTTCGGGGTTGACAGACACACGAGGAGTTTACCGGGCAGACTGGATCCGTGGAATTTGTACGCGTACGCCTGACCGACGCCGAAGTGGTCCCCCTGTTGAGCGATCTCAATCGCGAATACACGCTGCGGTACGGCGGCGGCGATGACGTTCTCGAGGACAAGGCCGCGGATTTCGCGGCACCCGATGGCGGGTTCATCGTGCTGCGCGAGGGCGACGTGACCGTCGCGGGCGGCGGCATCCGTCGGTTCGATGCCGACACCTGCGAGGCGAAACGCCTGTGGACAAGCCCCGCCTACCGCAGGCAGGGGTACGCCGCCGCGGTTCTCGGCGCCCTCGAATCGCTCGGGCTCGAGCTCGGCTACACTCGGCTGCGCCTCGAAACGGGCTACCGGCAGCCGGAGGCTCTCGCCATGTACCGCAGCCTCGGCTACACCGAGATCGGCAACTACGGCGTCTACGAGCACGCGACCGGCTTCGAGCGGATGCTGGGCGCACGCACGATGTGACGCGGCCGTAGTGGCCCCGTGGCCTCCCGGGCAGTACCGTGGGGAGTGCTATGCATAACAAATTAGAGCCACACCCCGACCTTCCCATCGACCTTCCGACGGCCGAGCGCATCCACGCGGCCGTCGAGCACTACGGCGAGACCGCGGTGGTCGACAGTTCCGTGGCCCTGTTGCGCGCCAAGAACGCCGGCAAGGACTTCCTTCTCTACGCCGGTGGCCGCCACGCGCTCGGCATTCTCGAGGGCGCCCCTGCGCTGTACTGGCCCGAGCTCTGGGGCGCGCGTGCGCTGCTCTACGTCTGGGGAGAGTCGGCCGCGCCGTACATCGTCGTCGGGCTGAACAACCAGGCCTGGCGGGTGCGCGAGATGTGCGCCCGCGTCGTGCAGCTGCGCGAGCTGCAGGTCGCCCCGAAGCTCGTGCGTCTCACGACGGACGAGGTGCCGCGCGTGCGCGCCGCCGCCCTGCACGCGCTCGCCGCCCAGGGCACCGAGGAGAACCTCCCCACGATCGTGCAGCGCCTGCGCGACCCCGACAAGGAGGTGCGCCGCGCCGCCCAGCAGGCCCGCGATGTGCTTCAGGAACGCTGGCAGCTCTCCCGCGACCCGAGCCAGGGCGAAGAACAGACCCACGGCACGAAGCACAGCCACGGAACGAAGCACAGCCACCCCGAGCGCTGACCCCAGCCGCGGGCGGGTAACATCGCGCTGGTGACGGATGCGGGGCACGCCCGCAGCAACAGGGGGTCGGATGTACCAGCGCTTCATCGCCATGGGCGACAGCTTCACCGAGGGGGTCGGCGACGAACTCCCCGACGGGCGGTTGCGCGGCTGGGCCGACCTCGTCGCGCTCGGGCTCGCCGCGGCATCCGCTGCCCCGGTCTCGTACGCGAACCTCGCCGTGCGCGGCCGGTTGCTCGGCCCGATCGTCGCCGAACAGCTCGAACCCGCGCTCGTCCAGGCGCCCGACCTGCTGTCCATCTGCGGCGGCGGCAACGACATGATGCGCCCGCGCGTGGAGATTTCGCGCGTGGTCGGGCTGATGAGCGAGGTCGTCGAGGCCGGGCTTGCGCACGGCGCGCACATGCTCGTGCTGAGCGGCGGCAACCCCTCGAAGCAGCTCCCCTCGGTGCGCTCATGCAGCGCCGCGGCGACCAGCTCGCCGACGCCGCCCGCGCGGCATTCACCCGGCCCGGCGTCACGCTCGTCGAGAACTGGGCGGATGCCCGGCTCACCGACACCCGGTACTGGTCGGCGGACAAGCTGCACCTGAACGCGAGCGGGCACACCCTGATCGCGTCCAATGTGCTCACGGCTCTCGGCGTACCGGTTCCTGCGGAGTGGTCGGCGACGGATGCGTCGGGGGCCCCTGCGGCCCCTGCGGCCCCTGCGGCCCAGCGGATGCGCACCGCGGCTTACTACCGCGGCTACGTGTTGCCGTGGATCGGGCGGCGCCTGACCGGGAAGTCCTCCGGCGACGGCCGCGAACCCAAGATCCCGCTCCTCACGGCCGTCGACCCCGCCTGAACGACCCCCGCACGCCCTGAAGTGTCGCATATCGACGTTCCTGAGCCTTGGGAACGTCGAACTGCGACACCTCACGAGGCCCGCCACCCACGCGCTGAAGTGTCGCATATCGAGGTTCCTGAGCCCCGGGAACGTCGATCTGCGACACCTCACGGCCGCTCGGCGGCGCGGCTCAGAGGGCGGGCGGCACGCGGAGCAGGGCTCCCTCCGAGCGGCAGGTCGCGGCCGCGATGTGCATGGCGCTCGCGAGCAGATGTTGCCAGCCTGCGGCATCCGTCGGGACGCCGTCGCTGAGGAAACTCTGCACGCTCGACGCCAGGGTCGCGTCGCCGCCGCCCATGGTGTCGACGACCGCGCCGGGCAAGGACGCGATCGGCTCGCTCACGAGCAGGCCGTCGTCGGTCTTGATCGAGGCCCCTGCGCGGCCAGCGGTCGCGAGCACGTGGTGCGTTCCGCTCGCGACGAGGCGCTCGCGCAACTCCTCGAGGCTGCTGCCGTAGAGGAGCTCCGCGTCCTCGTCGCCGACCTTGGTCAGCAGGCTGCTCGCTGCGGCGCGCTCGAAGTTCTCCACGAAGCGGGCCTTGTCGTGCAGCATCCCTGCCCGCGGATTCGGGTCGATCACGAGGCGGTGCTCGCCGTCGCCGACCGCGGCGAGGAACTCATCCGTCTGCGCGGTGTCGTCGAACGGGAAGCAGCTGACGACGACGAGCGGCGCGGCATCGAGGGCGGCGCGCTCCCGGGGACCGAATTCGATGCGCCGCTTCTGCGCGGCTTCGTTGAAGGCGTATCTCGGCTCACCGTCGGTGCGGTCGGAGGTCGCCCGGGAGCTCCCGAAGGGTCCGGGCGTCGCGATCAGCTCCACGTCGTAGCTGGCGATGAAGTCCCGGAGCACGGCGCCGTCAGCGTCGTCGCCGACCATCGCGATCAGGGTCGTCGGCACGCCGAGGATGGCGAGGCCGACAGCGACGTTGAGCGCCGCCCCACCGGGGAACTCCTGCACTGAATCGGGTTCGCGCATCTCGTCGATGAGCGCGTCGCCGACGACGACGACGCGCGGGCGGGTCGCCCCCGCACCCGCAGTCTCTGTGCCTGGCGCTGTCTGGTTTTCTGTCATTTCGGTCTCATCTCCCTGATCCGCGAGTGATCAGCTCGGTTGGTACAACATAGGTTCTCCCGGCGGAGCGGTCTCCGTCGAGTCGGGCAAAGATCCGTGCGGCAGCGAGCCGGCCGATCTCGTGCGGGTTCTGCGCGACGACCGTGACGCCCGGTTCGAGCAGGTCGGCAAGAGGCACGTCATCGAAGCCGACGAGCGCGACCGTGTGGTGTGCGCCCCGCTCGCGCAGGCCGCGCACCGCGCCGATGGTGATGAGGTTCTGGCTGCTGAACACGGCGGTCGGCGGATGCTCCGACTCGAGCAACGCGATCAGCGCGCGGTTCGCGGCGTCCTCGTCGTGCAGGCCCGTGACGATCGGGATGTCGACGGTCGCGACCCCGGCGCGCCCGAGCTCTTCGAGGAACCCGCGGCGGCGTTCCTGCGCCGTCTGGATATCGGTCCGGTCGCCGAGGAAGGCGATCCTCCGGTGCCCGTACGAGAGGAGATGCCGCGTCGCGGCGGCCGCACCCGCCGCGTTGTCGCTCACGACGACATCCGCTTCGACACCGGCCGGCTCGCGGTCGACGAAGACGACGGGGGTGCCGCGGCGCAGTTCGGGCAGGAGATAGCCCTGGCTCTTCGAAACGGTCGTGAGGATGAGGCCGTCGACGCGGCGGCGCAGGAAGGCGGAGACCGCGACCTCCTCGCGGTCGGGGTCGTCGTCGAGGCTCGAGGCGAAGACCGCGACCCCGCGGGCGTTGGCCGCGTCCTCGACCGCGCGGTGCACGGCGCCGGAGAACGGGTTGCCGACGCTGCCGACAAGCAGGCCCAGGGTGCTGCTGCGGCCGTCGGCCCTGCGCAGGTTGCCCGCGTGCAGGTCGGGGTGGAAGTCCAGGCTCTCGGCGGCGGCACGCACCCGGGCTATTGTGGCGGTCGAGACGTTCGGTTCACCGTTGATCACACGGGAAACGGTCTTCACGCCCACCCCGGCGAGCGCTGCGACGTTCTTCATCGTGGGGCGGGCACGCGGATCGACGGCGTGCGCAGGGCCCGCCGCCCAGTCTTCCGTTTCTGACATCGATGTCACAGTTTGGTCTCCGCCTCACGATTGCACTTGACCTTATTACATTTAGCACTAAAGATGATCACTGACATCGTTGTCAGGGAGCACCCTCCCCCACCAAGAGGAGATTCAAAGATGAATCGCACGACCACACCATCCACCATGAAGCGGATGATTGCCGCCGCTTCGGTAGCCACTCTCGCCACGATCGGCTTCGCCGGTTGTTCCTCGAACGCCTCGAGCAGTTCCACAACAGGAGCAGCGTCCGGCCCGATCCGCGTCTCGCTCATCGTCAAGACCACCACGAACCCCTTCTTCGTCGCGATGGAAGACGGCGCCAAGAAGGCCGCCGATGCGGCCGGCGTCACCCTCACCCTCGCAGCGGGCAAGGCCGACGGCGACGAAGCGAGCCAGATCACGGCCGTCGAGAACGCCATCTCCAAGGGCGACAAGGGGATTCTGATCACCCCGACCGGCCCCAGCGTCGAAGACGCCCTCGTCAAGGCCCGCGCCGCCGGCCTCTTCGTGATCGCGCTGGACACGCCGCCGACGAACCCGGATTCGGTCGACATCACCTTCGCGACCGACAACTACCTCGCCGGCCAGGACATCGGAAAATGGACCGCTGCGAAGCTCGCAGGCCAGAAGGCCACCATCGCCATGCTCGACCTCTTCGGCGACAAGATCGTCTCCGTCGACGTCAACCGCGACCAGGGCTTCCTGGACGGGATGGGCATCGACACCGCCGACAAGGCCAAGAACGGTGACGAGGCCAAGACGGGCACGTATAGCGGCGGCGACTACGAGATCGTCGGCAACGAACCCACGAACGGCGCTGAGGACGGCGGCCGCACCGCGGCAGAGACGCTGCTGAGCAAGAACCCGAACATCAACGTCGTCTACACGATCAACGAACCGGCCGCATACGGCGCATACCAGGCGTTCAAGGCCGCCGGCAAGACCGACATGATCGTCGTCTCGATCGACGGCGGCTGCGCCGGCGTCAAGCAGGTCAAGGACGGCATCATCGGCGCGACCGCGCAACAGTATCCGGTGAAGATGGCCGAGCTCGGCGTGCAGGCGATCGTCGACCTGGTCAACAAGGGCGCGAAGCCGACGACGAGCCCCGGCCTCGACTTCTACAACACCGGGGTCGCGCTCGTAACCGACGCACCCCAGACCGGGGTCGACTCGATCGACACGACCAAGGCATCCGGCATCTGCTGGGGCTGACCCGTTCCACTACCGCTCCCGTGGGGTGCCGAGAATCGATTCCGGCATCCCACGGGGCTTCCCCGTAGGCGTTTAGGAAACCGGAGCCCATCGTGACCCAGCCCACCCAAACCGCGCACCCGGCAACGGGCCCGCATGACCTGGCCGAGGAATTCCTCGACCGCACCACTCCCCTCAGCCGGCTGCGGGGCCTCATGCACCGCTACCCGGCGATCAGCCCGGCCGTCGTGCTCGTCTTTGCGATCATCGTGTTCGGGATGCTCAACGAACGCTTCCTCAACCCGGCCAACCTCTCCCTGATCACCCAGCAGGTCGCCGTCGTCGGCACCCTCGCGATCGCCCAGACCCTGATCATCCTCACCGCGGGCATCGACCTCTCCGTCGGCGCCGTGATGGTGCTCAGCTCGATGGTGATCGCCCAGTTCACGGTGCAGAACGGCGTCTCGCCGGTTCTGGGCCTGCTCGCGGGGCTCGTCGTCGCGCTCGCAGCCGGCGCCCTCAACGGGTTCCTCGTGACCCGACTGCGGCTTCCCCGTTCATCGTCACCCTCGGCACCCTCAACATCTTCCTCGCGCTCACGCTGCTCTACACGAACGGAGCGACTGTTCGCGGCGGTGACATGCCCGACCTGCTGACCTGGACGGGGACCACGTTCTCCGTCGGCGGGGTGAACTTCACCGTCGGCGTGCTGATGATGCTGGTGCTCTACATCGTGATCGCGTTCATCCTGTCGCAGACAGCGTGGGGCAGGCACGTCTACGCCGTCGGCGATGACAAGGAAGCCGCCCGCCTGGCCGGCATCAGCGTCAGCCGGGTGCTGATGAGCGTCTACCTCGCGGCAGGGGCCATCCTCGCGATCGGCGCGTGGATCCAGATCGGCCGCAGCAACGCGGCCTCACCCAACGCGGGAACCGACCTCAACCTCGACTCGATCACCGCCGTCGTCATCGGCGGCACGAGCCTCTTCGGCGGCCGCGGCACCGTCTGGGGCAGTCTCCTCGGCGCCCTCATCGTCGGCGTCTTCCGCAACGGGCTCTCCCTCGCCGGTCTCGACGTGCTCTGGCAGACCTTCGCGGTCGGCGTGCTCATCGTTCTGGCGGTCTCCGTCGACCAGTGGATTCGAAAGGTACGCAAATGACCCTCCTCGATGGCAATGCCGCGGCAGCGGCCGCCCCGCCCCGGTTCGCGAGCCGATCCTCACGGCGAAGAAGCTCGTCAAGACCTACGGCCGTGTCGTCGGCCTCGACGGCGTGAGCCTCGAGCTCTACCCCGGCGAGGTCCTCGCGATCATCGGTGACAACGGCGCGGGCAAGTCCACCCTGATCAAGTGCCTGACCGGCGCAGAAGTCGCCGACGAGGGCGAGATCACCCTCGACGGTAAGCCCGTCCAGTTCAAGCGGCCGCAGGACGCGCACGCCGCAGGCATCGAGACGGTCTACCAGACCCTCGCCGTGTCCCCGGCCCTCGACGTGGCCTCGAACCTGTTCCTCGGGCGCGAACTGCGGCGCCCGGGCCTGCTCGGTTCGGTGTTCCGCATGGTCGACACGAAGGGCATGCGGAAGCGCGCGAAGCAGGAACTGAGCGACCTCGGCATCAGCACCCTGCAGGACGTCACCGTCGCGGTCGAGAACCTCTCCGGCGGTCAGCGCCAGGCCGTCGCCGTCGCTCGGGCGGCGGCCTTCGGTTCGAAGGTCGTCGTCCTCGACGAACCGACCGCGGCCCTCGGCGTCCGCGAGTCGAACCAGGTGCTCGAGCTGGTCAAGAACCTCCGCGACCGGGGCATCCCGGTCATCCTGATCAGCCACAACATGCCGCACGTGTTCGAGGTCGCCGACCGCATCCACATCCAGCGACTCGGCAAGTGCGCCGCGACGATCACGCCGCAGTCGCATTCCATGACGGATGCCGTCGCGATCATGACCGGGGCCAGGAAGGCATGACCATCACACCGCCCACGCATCCCGGCGAGCCCGTCGCCCTGTACGCCGAATTCACCGCCCTCCCCGGCCGCGGGGACGAGGTGGCCGCGCTCCTCGCCGGCCTGACCGTCGACGTTCGCCGGGAGCCGGGCAACGTGACCTTCGACCCGCACCGCCGCGTTTCGGACCCGCTCGAGTTCTTCGTGTACGAGGTGTACCGCGACGCCGACGCGTTCCAGGCGCACATCACGGCGGCCTACGGGGCCGCGTTCAACGCAGCCCTCGGCGACCTGATCGAGGGCGAGGGATCGGAGCTGACCTGGCTGACTCCTCTCACCGTCTGATTTCTGCGAGGGCCGATCGTTGGGCATCCTAGAAGCGGATGCCCGACGACAGGGCGTCCCGAAAGGTAACCATGCGCCTCATCCTGATCCGGCACGGCCAGACGGTGTCCAACGTCGGTGGTCTCCTCGATACCGCGCACCCCGGCGCCGACCTCACGCCGCTCGGCCGTGAGCAGGCCGGGAATCTCGTGGCCGCCCTCGAATCGGTGACGATCGACGCCCTCTACGTCTCCACCCTCGTACGCACCCAGCAGACCGCGGCACCGCTCGCGGCGGCACGGGGACTCGAGGCCCGCGTCCGCGAGGACATCCGCGAGGTCGCAGCCGGCCACCTCGAGGGACGCCACGACCGGGCCGCCGTTGACGCGTACTGCACGACGTTCCTGGCCTGGGCGAACGGCGACCTCGACACCGTGATGCCCGGAGGAGAGTCCGGCAGGGACACCTTCGCCCGGTTCGACCGGGTCGTGACGGAGGCCGACGATCTCGGGCACGAGACCGTCGCCTTCGTCAGCCACGGAGCGATCCTGCGCGCCTGGACGGGGTACTCCTGCAGCAACCTCCACGCCGGCTACGTGTCGGACAATCCGCTCAGCAATACCGGCACGATCGTCGTCACCGGTTCGCCGCTCACGGGGTGGACCGCGGAAAGCTGGATCGGCAGCGTCCTCCCCGAGGTCCTGACGAGTGCCCCCGCCTCGTCCGGACCCGCCGGACTGCCGGCGGACCGTGGATTCTGAGCGCGCCCACCGGTTCTCTTTTCGGCGTACCTAGGCTAATCTGATGCAACTGTACGACACCGGATCGCTCGGACTCGGCCTCGCCGCATCCCGAAGAATGGACAACACGATGAGCATTGGCGCCGGAATCTTCCTCCTTGTCGTGGGAGCGATCCTTGCATTCGCCGTCGATCTCCAGGTCGCGGGAATCGACCTGAAGACGATCGGTTACATCCTGATGCTCGCCGGACTTGTCGGAGTCATCCTCGGCATCGTGCTGATCACGCGGCGGCGACAGTCTGTTTCAACGACTCGGTCCGCCGTCGATCCTGCCAGCGGTGAACAGATCACCCGGCAGACGACCGAGCGCGACCCGCTGATCTGAATTTCCCAGGTTCGGGATATCCCGGCGAACCGAAACCTCGACACTGACAGGGTCAGATGACCGCGAAACCCACAGGGCTTCTTGGCCGCCGTTACCAGCTCAAGGAGCTGATCGGACGCGGCGGCATGGCGTCCGTCTACCGGGCCGCCGACAACAGGCTCGGCCGGGATGTCGCGATCAAGGTATTCACGACCGTCGCCATCGAACAGGACGACATCCAGCGCCAGCAGGCCGAGATCAACGTGCTTGCAAGCCTCAGTCACCATAGCCTCGTGACGCTCTTCGACGTCGGTGTGCACCGGGCCACGCCCGACCGACGCCAGATCTTCCTGGTGATGGAGCTCATCGACGGCGTCGACCTCCGGGAGCGACTCCTCGAAGGTCCGCTGTCGGTGCGGAACATCTCCCAGGTCGGCTATGACCTGGCCGAGGGCCTCGAGTACATCCACGGGCGAGGCATCGTGCATCGGGACATCAAGCCGGCGAACATCCTCCTCGCCCAGTACAGCAGCCGGTTCCGGGCGCGCGCCAAGCTCACCGACTTCGGCATCGCGCTGTCCCCGGCGAGTGAGCGCCTGACCAACGGCGGCATGACGTCGGGAACGGCGGCGTACCTCAGCCCGGAGCAGGCCAGAGGCGAGGAAGTGGGACCGCCGAGTGACATCTACGCTCTCGGACTGGTGCTCCTCGAGTGTTTCACCCGGGAACTCGCCTTTCCCGGCCAGCCGGTTCCGGCGGCCGTCGCCCGACTCCTGCGCGATCCGGTGATCCCGGCGTCGATATCGCCGGCCTGGCGCGACCTGCTGTCCACCATGCTCGCCAGGGACCCGGCCGACCGGCCGGACATCGGCGAGGTGGTGCTCGCGCTCCGCCAGGCCGTGATCACGGAGACGGGCAGGCACCGGGGCGAGGAAACCAGTCCCCTCGTGACGGACGAAGCAGGGCGGATGGCTGCGGTCGCGCGCCTGCAGATCCTCGACACGCCTCCGGACGGAACCTTCGACCGGATCACGGCACTCGCCGCCAGGATCTTCTCGGTGCCGATCTCCATCATGAGCATCGTCGACCAGGACCGGATCTGGTTCAAGTCCCATGCCGGGCTCGACCTCGAACAGATCTCCCGAGACCCTGGCCTGTGCGCCTCGGCGATCATGCAGGACAGGCCCTGGGTGATCGAGGATGCGCGCACGGATGTCCGCGCCCTCGCGAATCCCCTGGTCTCCGGTGGTTTCGGCCTGCAGTTCTACGCGGGCGTTCCGCTGCGCACCCGGGACGGATTCAACCTCGGCACGCTGTGCGTGCTCGACTTCGAGCCGAGAACCGTGACGGATGCCGAGATCGAGACCCTGGGCGACCTCGCCGCCCTGGTCATGAACGAACTGGAACTGCGGCTCGAGTACGGCAGGGACCTCACCCGGCCCGCACCGGCATCCGCCGGGGCACCGTAAGGATCGCGAGTCCCGTCACAAGCAGCAGGATGCCGCAGATGGTCGCGGGAGTGAAGTCCTCGTGCAGCAGAAAGATTCCGAGTGCGGTCGCCGTCACGGGTTCGACAAGCGTGAGTGTCGATACCTGCGAGGCCGGCAGGCCCCGCAATCCGCGGGCGAACAGGGTGTATGCGAGGGCCGTCGTCACGACCGCGAGCCACGCGGCCGTCGCCAGCCCGGCCGGTTGGGCGAGCCAGGCCGGATTGCTTGCGAGAAGCACGGGCAGCATCAGCACGGCGGCCGTACCGAAGGTGGCGCCCATGGCTGTGGTGGGCGACCAGCCGCGATCGAGGAGCAGCTTGGTGCTCAGCGTGTACACGGCGTAGGACGCGGCCGCACCGAGTGAGCCCGCGATCCCGAGCGCCGTCACGGGGCCGCCTCCCCCGCTGTAGAGCCCGGAGAGCGCTGCCACCCCCGTCGCCGCAACGAACGTCGCACACGCCCAGCGGATGCCCGGGGGCCGGCGGAACCAGCCCCACTCGAGCAGTCCCGTCAGCACGGGAGCGGATCCGAGCGCGACGAGGGTGCCGACCGCGACCCCGTTCTGCGCGGTCCCGGTGAAGAAAGCCGGCTGGTACGCGGCAACGCCCGCAGCCCCGAGGAGCACGAGCGCCACGCTCGAGCCGCGCAGCCGGCCGCGGACGCGCCCCGGCTCGCGGTCGCTGTCGCCGTCGCGGTCGGCCCCGGCCGACCGCCTCCGGCGCTCAGCGAGCGCCACCGCGAACGCGAGGATCGTCAAGAGCGCGCCGCCGAACACGATGCGCGCCGCGCCGAGAGACGTCGCACTCGCCTGGGCACCGCCGAGGGCGCCGAGGGCCTGAGCGGTGCCCGTCGTCCCGAAGCACACGGCCGCAAGTACGATCAGCCACCTCGAAGCCCGCACGGTCATACGTCATTGTTCCATGCGCCCTGCCGCTGCCTGCCACCGTGAGATGGACGGTCGAGATGCACCGTTCCGGTCGAGTGTTCCCGTTCTGCCGGTGGCTCTCGACCGGAAAAGGTACGTCTCGGAGGGCACACTCAGGTCGTGGGCAGCCGCATCCGGTCGAGGTCGGCGAGGAGGGCCTTGACCCGCGCCTCGATCTCGTCGCGAATCGCCCGGACGCCCTCCATCGGGAGTCCGACGGGGTCGGCGAGGTCCCAGTCGAGGTACGTGCGGCCGGGATAGACCGGGCACGCGTCGCCGCAGCCCATCGTGATCACGTAGTCCGCCGCCCGGACGACCTCGTCCGTCAACGGCTTGGGGTACTCGCCCGCGAGGGGAACGCCGATCTCGTCGAGCGCGGCGACGACCATCGGATTGACCCGGCCGGCCGGAGCCGACCCTGCCGTCAGGACCCGCACGCGATCCCCCGCGAGCGACCGCAGAATGGCCGAGGCGAGCTGGGATCGTCCTGCGTTCTGAACGCAGACGAACAGCACGTCCGGAACGTCCGGAACGTCGGGAACGTCCGGAGAGCCTGGAGAACCCGGAATGCCCGACGCGCCCGACGCGTCGGACGCGTCCGTCGCGAAGAGACCGTTCGTCGCATTCCGGCCATCCACCGCGGCCAGCGACTGCAGTCGGTCGCCGGCGAAGCGCGCCGTGAACGAGGGAAGATAGCGGGTGATCTTCGCCTGCCGGGCGAGGAGTTCGTAGCTCTCCCGCACGTATCGGCCGACGGTTTCGTGCGAGAACGTGCCCCGGAACCGGGTCGCGAGGTCGTCCGTGATGCGCGCCAGCACGGGCGCGGCCACGACGGCCGCGATCGGGTCGGTGTCGCTCCTGGTCGTCTCGAGAACGTCGCCGACCCGCTCGGGCACGACCGAATACCAGACCTGACGCCCGACCTGATCCCGGGCGAGCAGGCCTTCCTCGGTCATGATGCGCATGTGATGGCTGACGGTCGGCTGGCTCAGTCCGAGTGCCGTGGCGAGTTCGCCGACGAGTGCGCGGCCGTCCGGCCGGCCGACGATCATGCCGAGCAACTGCACCCGGGTCGGGTCGGCCATCGCGCGCAGGCCCCGGGCGATGTCCTCGGCGGCCGCGCGGTCGAGCGGCCGCAGCGCGTCCGGATCGGGGCCGGCAAGGTCTGTTCGCATAGACGCGAGTCTATGCGACCGGGCAGCGGATGCCCCTGGCGACCCGGCGTGCCACCTGGCCGGCGTCCCGCGCACCTACTGGGACGGGTCGAGGGTGAACAGCTCCGGGTTGGTCTGCCGCACTGCGGCAATGTCGTTGAAGACACGGCGCAGGTGCTCCCGCATGGCGCTCGCGGCCGCATCCCCATCGCCCGCCGCGAGCGAGTCGGTGATGACCTCATGCTGGTCGATCAACACGCTCATCCCGGTGAAGGACAACGACAGGTGCCGCGCCCTGTCGAGGTGCGCCTTGGCCTGGGCGACGGTCCGCCAGGCGGAGCCGTGGCCGCTGATGCCCATCAGGGTCGCGTGGAAGTCCTCGTCGAGGGTGAAGAAGCCGGACTGGGTCTTGCGGCTGTCCGCGATCCGCTGAGCGTCGATGATCGCGTTCAGTTCGGCGATGTCGTCGGGCGTCGCGCGGGCGACCGACTCGTTCAGGGCAGCGAGCTCGAGGGATTCCCGCACGAACTGGGCCGTCTCGATCTCGGAGAGCAGGATCGGCGCGACGAGCGTTCCGACCTGAGGGACCACGAAGACGAGCTGCTCCTCGGCGAGGAGGATGAGGCTCTCGCGGATCGGGGTGCGGGACAGCCCGAGCTGGCCGGCGAGCTCGTTCTCGGACAGCCGGGTGCCGGGGGCCAGGTCGAGCGTGATGATCTTCTGGCGGATGATCTCGAGGGCGTGCGTGCGGGCGTTGCGCCGTGTGGTCGCGGGCCTGGCCCGAAACGCTCCCGAATCCATCGTCATCTTTCTAGTATGAGGCGCTGGTGTTCTTGCATGGTACGGCGCAGTCAGGTGGGCCCGGAAGTCCGGGCCCACCAACCGGGCGGCTCAGGCCCTGGAGGCCTTGTCGATGGCTTCCCACAGCCCGTTGAGGTACGCGATTCCGAGCGCACGGTCGTACAGGCCATAGCCCGGGCGCCCGGTCTCGCCCCAGATCATCCGGCCGTGGTCCGGACGGATGTACCCGTCGAAGCCGACGTCGTGGAAGGCCTTCATGATCTCGTAGATGTCGAGCGAACCCATCTCCGAAAGGTGCGCGGCCTCCTCGAAGTTGTCGTTGCCGAGGTGCTTGATGTTGCGCACGTGGGCGAACGGCACCCGGTCGCGACCGGCGAAATAGCGGATGAGCGCGGGAACGTCGTTTTCCGGATTCTCACCGAGGCTGCCGGTGCAGAGGGTCAGCGCGTTGTGCGGGCTGTCGACCATTTCGACGATGGCCTTGAGGTCGTCGAAGTTCTTCACGATCCTGGGGAGGCCGAAGATCGGCCGGGGCGGGTCGTCCGGGTGGATGGCCATCTTGATGTCGTACTTCTCGCAGGTCGGGATGATCGCCTCGAGGAAGTACCGCAGGTTGTCGGAGAGCTTCTTCTCGTCGACATCCGCGTACTGGGCGAACAGGGCCTTGAGGCCCTTCATGCGCTCGGGCTCCCAGCCCGGCATGACGTATCCGTTCGAGTCGCCCTCGACCGATGCAGCCATGCCCTCGGGGTCCATGGTGTCGACGATGGACTGGTCATAGGCCATCGTCGTCGAACCGTCGGGAAGCGTCCTGGCCAGCTCGGTGCGCACCCAGTCGAAGACCGGCATGAAGTTGTAGCAGATAACCTTGATACCGAACTCGGAGAGGTTCCTGATGGTCTCCTTGTAGTTCTCGATGTACGCGTCGCGGCTCGGGAGCCCGATCTTGATGTCGTCGTGGATGTTGACGCTCTCGATCACCTCGAGGCTCATCCCGGCTTCCTCGATCTGTGCTTTCAGCTGGGCGATCTTGGCTTTGGGCCAGACCTCGCCGACCGGGACGTCGTAGAGGGCGCCGACGACACCTTCGACGCCCGGAATCTGCCGGACCTGCCCGAGCGTGATCTTGTCGTCGTCGGGTCCGAACCACCGGAATGTCATTTGCATGATGCTGTCTCCTCTGTGTTGCTTGTGGTGCTGTTGCTTGTGGTGCTCGCGTACTTGTGCAGCGTGCTGCGAACCGCCCCGGGGCCCGCGACGAGTTCTTCGACGTACCCCTCGATCCGCGCACCGAGTCCGGTGTCGTACAGGTTGAGCCCGAAGATGTCCCGGTTGGAGAGGATCGGATGCAGCCGCCGGCCGACGCTTGCCGGGTCCCCGAGCCTGATGTCACTCACGTACCGGCGCAGGTGCTCGTTCATCGGGTCCGGGCTCAGCTCGAACGGCTCTCCCCCGTCGTCGAGTGCGAGCAGGTAGCGGCACCAGCCGGCGATGGCGAGCGGAATGAACGTCAGATCGTCGGGGGCGCCAGCGTTCCGGTAGAGCTTGATCGTCTCGCCGAAGCGGATGCCGACCTTCTGCGAGGTGTCGGAGGCGATCCTCTGCGGGGTGTCCGGGATGCGCTTGTTCGGCAGCCGTTCCCCCACGACCTGGTCGAGGAAGCTCTTCGGGTCGATGATGCCGGGGTTCGTCACGACGGGGAGCCCCTCCCGGTAGCCGATCCCCGTGATCAGGGCCGAAATGTCGGCGTCTGCGGTCTCGTCGGCGATCGACGTGAAGCCCAGCAGGCATCCGTAGATCGCCATGGCCGTGTGCAGCGGGTTGAGGCAGGTGCACACCTTCATGCGTTCGACCTTGTTGACGGTGTCGCGGTCGGTGAAGTACACGCCGGCCTTCTCGAGCGGCGGACGGCCGTTCGGGAAGGTGTCCTCAACGACGAGGTAGTTGACTTCCTCGGTGTTCACGAAGGGCGCCGTCGTCGTGTGCTTCTGCGTGACCAGGATCTCGGTGTCGCCGAATCCCGCTGCCTGCAGCTCGCCGGCGACGGAGGCCGACGGGCCCGGCGTGATCCGGTCGATCATGCTCCAGGGGAATGCGACCTTCGCCGGGTCGGTGAGGTAGCCGAGGTACCCGTCGTCGACGAAGCCCCTGTCCTTCCAGGCCCGGGCGACCACGAGGATCGCGTCGCGGAGCTTCTCGCCGTTGTGCGAGAAGTTGTCGGTGCTGACCATCGCGATCGGGGTCGCGCCGGCCCGGTAGCGCTCGAGGAGAAGCGAGGCCAGGTGCGCCATGGTGTGCCGCGCGTGGTCCGGGCCCGCCTCGATGTCCCCCAGCACGAGCCCGGAAAGTTCGCCGTCCGGGCCCTTCAGGTTGTAGCCCTTCTCGGTGATCGTGACCGTGGCGAGCTGCAGGCTCGGGTTCGCGAAGATCGCCCTGACCCGCGCGGTGCCGGCCGGGTTCGACTCCGCGAGGTACTGGCTCTCGGTGATGCTCGCGATCAGTTCCTTTTCGATGTCCCCGTTCGCCTTCATCACGACGGTCAAGAGAGGTTGTCGCGACCCTGGTAGATCGTCTCGATCAGTTCGTCGTCGTAGGTGTCGACGACGACGATTCCGGTCTCGCTCTCACCGGCGTTGAGCAGTCGCTGCTGCAGCGAGGCGTGCAGGCAGCGGAACAGGTTCCCGCCGCCGAAGTGGATCCAGGCCGGGTTCGCCGTGGTGGCTCGCGTGACCGCGGCGCGGTCGAAGTGCGGCACGGTGATACCGGCCGATTCGAACGCGGCGAGGTTCTGCATGGTTTCGGTCGTGAGCATCAGCATCAGTTCTTGGCTCCCGCCGTTGTCAGTTCGACCTGGATCTGCTCGAGCGTCTTGCCCTTATTCTCCGGGACGAGCTTGTACGTGCCGGCGTGTGCTTTGGGTTGTGCTGGTGCGTGTGCGACGGTCATTGTCGCCACCTTCCTGGGGATGGAGCTCGTCCCGAGACGGATGGTCCCTGGTTGCTTTGACTACTACCATACTAGTGTTCCACAGGAATGGCTAGGACAGTGCCGCGGGCGTGCCGGACGCACCGAGCGCGGGTGCTCCGCCGCAACGCGGGTGGCGCACCACCAGCGGAACGGCGCAACACCCGCGCTCGGTGCGCGAAGGTCGCCGCCTACAGGCCGGAGGCGACTTCGAAGGCGTCCCAGATCCCGTACATGATGTTCGACACCCTGCGGGCATCGCCGAGGAGGTGGATCTCCTTGCCGGAATCGAGAATGCTCCGGTACAGCGTGTTGTTCGAGGCGTAGCCGACCGAGAGGATCACCGATTCGCTCGCGATCTCCCGCTCGATGCCGCCGACGACCACGACGACGCCCTGCGGTGTCGCACGCAGCACCGTGGCCGACGTCACCGTCGCGATGCCCTTGAACGGAATGAGTTCGTGCAGCATCATGTGGTTCGCCTCGCACAGCGGCCCGGACACGTCGAGGATGTCCTCGGCCTGCTCGACGATCGTGACGTTCACCCCGTGGTCGGCGAGGTGCAGGGCGAGCTCGCACCCGACGAGGCCGCCTCCGACGATCACGGTTGTCGCGCCCGGGTCCGAGACGCCCTCGAGCACGTCGGCGGCCGAGAACACCGGCACGCCGCCCGGCAGCGCGAAGAGCCGTGGCACCGAACCGGTGGCGACGATGATCTCGTCCGCGGCGGATGCCTCGATCATCGTCTCGTCGACCGGCGCATTCAGGTGCACCTCGACTCCGAGCTCGGCGAGCGTGGCCTCGTACCAGCGGATCAGCGCGAGGTCGTCCTCCTTGAAATCGGGGACACCTCCCGGAATCAGGTTTCCGCCGAGGGCAGCGGAGGCCTCATAGATGACGGGCACGTGCCCGCGCAACGCGAGCACCCTGGCCGCCTCGCAGCCGGCGACCCCGCCGCCGACGATCATCACGTTCTTGGCCCGGAGCGCCGGGTACAGGCGCCATTCGGCTTCGCGTCCGCACTGGGGGTTGACCGCGCAGTTGATGGCGGCGAACGCTTCGATCCGGCCCATGCACCCCTCCTGGCAGGAGAGGCACGGGCGGATCAGGTTCTGGTGCCCGCTGTGCAGCTTGTTGACGTAGTCGGCGTCGGCCAGAAGTGGGCGGCCGAGCGAGACGAGGTCCGTCGCGCCGTCCTCGACCGCGGCGAGCGCGACGTCCGGGTCGTCCATCCGGCCGGCGCAGATGACCGTGATGCCGACCGCATCGCTGACCGCCTTGGCGAAGGGCACGTAGAGGCCCTTCTTCTGGTACATCGGCGGGTGGTTCCAGAACCAGGAGTCGTAGGTGCCCACGTCGATGTCGAGGGCGTCATATCCGTACTCCTCGAAGAGGCGCGCGGCCTCGAGACCTTCCGGGAGGTCGCGACCCTTCTCGACGAAGTCCTCCCCGGGAAGGCCGCCCTCTCGCCAGTCCTTCACGAACGACTTGGGGCTGAATCGCAGCGTGACCGGGTAGTCGGCGCCGCAGCGTTCCTTGATTTCGTCGACGATCTCGCGGGCGAAGCGCAACCGGTTGTCGAGGCTTCCGCCGTACGCATCCGTGCGCTGGTTATAGAAGGAGGTCGCGAACTGGTCGAGGAGGTACCCCTCGTGCACGGCATGGATCTGCACGCCGTCGAACCCGGCGCGCTGGGCGAGCACCGCGGAATCGCGGAATCGCCCATGCTCCGCACCGTCGCGTGGATCTCCTCGACCGTCATCTCGCGGCAGATGGCCTCTGACCACCGATGCTTGATCGGCGACGGCGCGACCGGCTGCGCGCCGCCCTGGAGGAAGGCGGTCATGATGACCCGACCGAAGCCGGCGCCGAGTTGCAGCATGATTTTGGCGTCGTAGGCGTGCACCCGCTCGACGAGTTCACGGCTGGTGCGGAGGAACGCACCGGGATTCCGCATCGGCATCGGCACGCTGCCGTTCGGAAACTTCTCCGCCGGGTTGGTGACGGGCGTGATTCCCGTGATGATGAGCCCGACGCCGCCGCGGGCTCGCGCGACGTAGTACTCGATGCCGCGCGAATTCCAGCCGCCCTCCGCATCGGAGAAACCGAGGGGCCCCATCGGCGCCATCGCGAATCGGTTCTTGAGCTCCATCGACCCGAGGTTCGTCGGTTCGAACAGGCGGCGATATCGAACGGATGCGCGGGGCGGCGCCGGAGAGGCGGGTGCAGCGGATGCTGGTGGTGCAGTCTTAATCGTTGGGACAGTCAGGATTGACGTAGCGGTATCCTCCTTGGTTGAGTGGATCCGCCAACATCGTTGTCAAGGGTGCAGCTTCTTCGGCGAAGCCGCGACGGTCCCTCCCTCCTCACGGTACGCTCAGCGCGGCGAGGGGGACCGCAGAAACGGCCGAATCGGAATCTGTCAGGCTCAGTGCTCGTGCCGGTGGTGCATGTCCGGGTAGTGCTCGTGCGTGTGGGTGATGGCTTGGTGCGTGTGTTCGTGCTTGTGCCAGGTTCCCGGCGAGACCGGCTCGGCATGGTCGTGCTGGTGATGCTCATCGTGAGTGTGCCAGTGGTCGTGCGTGATCGGTTCGTGCGTGTGCTCGTGCTCGTGGCGCTCGGTGAGGTGAAGCCAGATCCCGACAGCCATCAGGAAGCCGGCGATGACGAGAGGCCACGTCACGGCGTCACCGAGAATGATGGCCAGCACCGCGCCGAAGAATGGCGCGATCGAGAAGTACGCCCCGGCCCGCGCCGTACCCACATGGCGCATTGCGACGATGAAGAGAACCAGGCTGATGCCGTAGGCGAAGAACCCCACGACGAGGGCCGCAGCGATGTTTCCAGCTGCCGGGAGGTGCGCACCGAGGAGGAAGGCGAGCGCCAGGTTGACCGGGCCGGCGACGGAACCCTTGACGGCGGCGAGCCACGTCGCATCCGTCAGTGCGATCTTTCGGGTGAGGTTGTTGTCGAGGCCCCAGCAGAGGCACGCGCCGAGGATGGCGAGGGACGGCCAGGCGCTTCCGAAGTTCGCCCCGCCGGGAGCGCTCAGGATGACGGCCCCGGCAACGATCGCGAGCATTCCGAGGGCGATGCGCCGGTCGAAATTCTCTTTGAAGACGAACCAGGCCAGGAGTGCGGTGAAGACGCCTTCGGCGTTCAGCAGCAGCGATGCGCCCGAGGCCGGCATGTTCGAGAGGCCGAGCATCAGGAGCACAGGGCCGAAGATCCCGCCGAACAGGATCGCACCCGTCAGCGGCACCCACTCGGCGCGGCTGAGCCGCACCCGGGGCGACCGGCGAACGACCCGGATCAGGCCGAGGCCGATCCCGGAGCCGCAGTACAGCAGGCCGGCCAGCATCCACGGACTGACCTCGCCGAGGAGGATCTTGGCGAGCGGTGTCCCGGCACCGAACAGCACCGCGGACACCAGCGCCGCCTGGACTCCCCGGTTGGCGAGGGCACCCGCCCTCGAGCCGTTCTCCGGTGATGAAGTATTCATCCGCACAGTCTCTCAGACGCATGGGCGACCACACTCGCGACGTCGGCGAGACTACCGGTTTCCGAGACGGCCACTCCTCAACAAAGTGCTTCTGACCGGGTTATCCACAGGTGATTTGCGGGCGTGCGGATGCCGGTGGAATGTCGGTGGTCCTCCGTAGAGTGACCGGTATGACAGCTGAAGAACCCTCAACCATTCGTTCGGAAAGCACGGCGGAACCCCCGCCCGGGACCCCTCCCGACTCGTACCTGAACCCCCGGCATCTGAGCCTTGTGGAGCCGCCCTCGCCGATTTCTATGACGCGATCCGGGACGCGGACCGGGAAATCAATCAGGCCACCGCTCGCCGGGCCGCCGCGGTCTACACCGCCCAACGGGTGCTCGCCGATGTCGGCCGGGCCCGGGCGGACGCCGCAGTGCGGGCGGGCGGCCTGCGCCCGCCGTGGTCTCCGGAAGAAGCCACGAAAGAGGAGTTCACGTGCGAGGTCAGCGCTCTGCTGCGGCTCCCGCGCCGGACGGCGGAGACCCTGATCGAAGCCAGCCGCACCCTCGCCGAAGACCTCCCCGTGACCCGGGAGGCCCTGGCCTCCGGGGCGATCAGCTACCGGCACGCCCAGGTGATCATGGAGCAGGCCTGGGGCATCCGGGTCGATGATGACCCGGAAGCGGCCGCCCGGGCCCGGGCCGTGTTCGAGGAGGTCCTCGTGCCCGACGCGGAAGTGCTGACCGTGGCGAAGCTCGCCGACCGGGCCCGAAGGGTGCGGGAACGCACCCACCCGGAAACCATCACCGCGAGGCACCAGAAAAGCGTCGAGGACCGGCACGTGGTGTTCCAGGCCCTCAACGACGGCATGGCGTCGCTGTACCTGACCGGGGATGCCGAGAAGGTGCAGGCCGCCTACCACCGCACCCTCGACCTCGCCCTGACCCTGCAGGGCCCGGACGAGGTCCGCACCTTGACCCAGATCGCGGCCGATGTGCTCACCGACGTCCTGATCGGCGGGGTCACCCCGGACGGACTCGGTGCCGGGGTGGCCGCGCAGGTCAACGTGACCGTCCCCGTGCTGACCCTGCTCGGGAAGAGCGAGGAACCCGGGTATCTGTCCGGGTACGGACCCATCGAACCCGACACCGCGAGGCGTCTCGCGGCCGGGGCGCCGAGCTTCACCCGGCTCCTCACCCACCCGGAAACCGGCGTCGTGCTCTCCATGGGACGCGACACCTACAAACCACCCGCCGCGCTCAAGAAATGGCTGGAGGTGCGGGATGAAACCTGCACCTTCCCGGGCTGCCGGCGCTCCGCCAAACGATCAGACCTCGACCACAGTGTGGAGTGGCAGCACGGCGGGGAGACCGACGCGATGAACCTCGCCCACCTCTGCCCGTATCACCACGCGGTGAAGAGCTACACCCGGTGGTCGCCGAGGCACCTCGGCGACGGCCGCATCGAATGGACCTCCCCGGCCGGGTACAGCTACATCGTCGAACCCTCCGCCGACATGAGACCACCCCGGAAACCGAAACCCGCACCGAAACCGCCAGCCCCGATCGTTGACGTCTGGAACCTCGACCCCACACCCGACGACCCCGACGACCCGACACCGTTCTAGAACCGGCGGGTCCCCCTCACCGGACTGCTACATTGTCCGGCCGCCGCAGCTATCGCTACGGCCCAAAAGCCACAGCAGCCGATGCGGGGAGTGACCAGGCGACCGACAAGAACGGGATCATGGCCGGAATATGTGGATGGCTTCACGGACCGCGTAGTAGACGATCACATAGCCGGCGAGGGGATCGGCCCACCACCAGCCGAGGACGAGGTCGAGGACCAACCCCGCGAGTACGGCGACGGCCAGCACACCGTCGATCAGAGTGACTCGGCCTTCCGTGACGAGCACGGGATTTCCGAGGGCGCGGCCGGTCCGGGCCTTCCCGAACGCCAGTGCGAACATGACAGCGGCCGTTATGCCCGTCCAGACGATTCCGGCGACGCTCGGCGACGCATGGTGGTTCGACGCCAGGGCCACGGTCGATTGCACGGAGAGGTATGCGGCGAGCGCGACGAACGCGACACCGATCATCCGCAGCGCACGCTGCTGACGAGTCTCCCCGTGCCGGACAGTTCCCAGAGCACGACCGTACTGGCACCGATCTCGATGAGGCTGTCGAGTCCGAATCCGACCAGGGCGACAGACGATGCGGTCACGCCGAGTACGGCCAGGATGGCGACCCCAACGACGTTCCAGCCCAGGGTGACATATTCGAGTCGTCGTCCGCGCCGGAGGAGAACCACCTCGGTATCGACGGCTCCGGTTGAACGCATGCCGTCCAGCGTAGAGTGAATGTCTGGGCAGATCACAGGCTCAGAGGGTCGGTGCTGCGCACAGCGCTCCGCTCCCGAATCTCCCGAACCTCCCACATCGCCATCGAAGCCGGTCGGGGTGATGCCTGGTTTCGCCGACTGGACCTGGACGGTCGCGTCGCCTCGATCGAGGAATTCAGCGCATCGACCGCGCTGCACATCTCCCCCGAACTCGTCACCAGCTAAGGACCCACCCATGACAACCTCCCTCGTCGACACCATCAGCATCGCCCGCTGTATTGACCACACCCTGCTCAAGCCGGAGGCCACCACCGCCGACGTCACCGCCCTCGTTGCCGAGGCCATAGAACTCGGCACCTACTCTGTCTGTGTCTCTCCCTCCATGCTGCCGCTCACCATCCCGGAAGGGGCCGACCTCAAGGTCGCGGTCGTCTGTGGTTTCCCCAGTGGCAAGCACCACAGCACCATCAAGGCCGCCGAGGCCGCCCTCTCCATCGCGCAAGGCGCCGACGAGATCGATATGGTCATCGACATCGGCGCGGCCAAGGCCGGCCGTTTCGCCGACGTGCAGGCCGATATCGCCGCCGTGCGTGCCAGTGTCCCAGCACCGAAGGTGCTCAAGGTCATCATCGAATCCGCGGCCCTGACCGACGCCGAGATCGTCGCCGTGTGCGAAGCGTCCGTGGCCGCGGGCGCCGACTTCGTCAAGACCTCCACCGGCTTCCACCCCGCCGGCGGGGCCACTGTGCATGCGGTGCGCCTGATGAAGCAGACAGTGGGCGACCGGGCCCAGGTGAAGGCGTCGGGCGGAGTCCGCAGCTTCGACGACGCCCTCGCCATGATCGAAGCGGGCGCGAGCCGCCTCGGCGTCTCCGGCAGCGCGGCGCTGCTCGCCGGCGCCATCCCGACCGGAGCTGCCGGGTCCTACTGACCCCCTCTCAGGCAAAGAATGACTCGGACTTCCGACGGAGTCCGGGTCAGTGTGGCGGGAGCGGGAATCAAACCGACGACGCCTTCCGAGCTTCCCGGTCAGCTGAAATGGCCGGAGAACTTATATGTGAGCTGCGACCAGGATCAAGGCGCGAGTTCTTGCGATATGCACGTCAGCTACCGCCCGACAACGAAGTGGACGACTTCCCCGGAACAATGCGCAACAAAGGCTTTCCGCTCCGGCATCGCTGACTACGCTTTCACAAAGTCCGCCAGCCGAGGCGGCTTACCCCCATCGTGAAGGACGCATCCATGACCGTTCTCGAAGAAGTCCTGTCCGCAAACAGCGCATACGCCGAAGCATTCGGCGACAAGTCAGAGCTCGCCCTGCCGCCGGCCAGGGGCTTCGCGATCCTCACCTGCATGGACGCGCGCCTCGATCCGGCCAAGTACGCGGGTCTGAGCGAAGGCGACGCGCACGTGATCCGCAACGCCGGCGGGCGTGCCTCCGACGACGCCATCCGCTCGCTCGTCATCTCCTACAAGCTCCTGGGCACCAAGGAATGGTTCGTCATCCACCACACCAACTGCGGGATGGAATTCTTCACCGACGAAGTCATCCGTGGACTGCTCGCCAACAGCCTGGAGACGGCCGCCCTCGGCGAGGCCGGCTTCTACGACGTCGGCACCGGCCCGGGTTCGGCGGAGGCGAAGTACGTCGACTGGCTGACGATCTCCGACCAGGCGTCGAGCGTTCTGGAGGACGTCGGACGCATCAAGGCGCATCCGCTCGTTCCCGCGGGAATCCCGGTCTACGGCTACATCTACGACGTGACGACCGGCCGGCTCGTCGAGGTGCCTGCGGCCACGGCAGCCGGCTCGGCGCGCTGAGGCAACCCCTGCCCGGCTGAGGCGCGGTGCCGGGGCAAGCCTGCGGACGCGAGCCGGCGATGTGCGTCTACGGCGCCGGGGCGAGCATCCAGATGACTTCGCAGGCGTCCGCCGGCGAGGGGTTTCGCCAGCGATGCGGATCCCTGCCGCGGAATGTCATCGCGTCACCCGTGGCCAGGAGAAAGACGTCTTCGCCGATGACCAGCTCGAGAGAACCGGCCAGGACGAGCACGAACTCCGCCTCGCTTTCCAGTTCGTAGAGGTCCGGGCCCGCCGAACCCCCGGCTGGATGCGGGAGTGGATCACCTGCATATGGGTCTGCACCCCCGGCGTCAGCAGGAACTCCTCGGCGCCCTGGCCCCCGAAGTTGATCGGCGCCCCCTCACCGGCACGGACGATCTGGGTGGCCGGCGCCTCGAAGAGTTCTCCCACCCGGAGACCGACGACATCGCAGATCGCGACGAGGGAGGAAACCGAGGGCGACACCTGGTCGCGTTCCATGCGGCTCAGAAACCCCGAGGTGACTCCCGCCGCGGTGGAGACCGCCTCCAGGGTCAGGTTCTTGGCCTGCCGGGCTGCGCGGAGCCGCGCTCCAATCGGAATCTGACGTGCCATTTCAACGTCCCTACGGTTCGAGCCGAATCGCTACCGCTCGCACCGGAGCACCATCTGCCGCTTCAAAAGCTATCGGAAGAAGCGAGATCACCGGCGCAGGGAAGTCGATTGCCGCGATATTCGTCAGATTCTCCCCGATCACGCCGTCGACGTCTGCGATGAGGTGATGCACAGGGAATCCCTCACCCGGATGGGTCTCATCGGGGGTTTCATCGATGTTGATCGCGTCGATCGCGAACGTTCGCACGCCGAGCCCGATCAGGCGACGGCAGGCATCCGCATCGAGAAAAGGGTTCTCGAAATACCGGTCGGTGCCGTAGTGCTCGCTCCAGCCGGTTTGCAGGAGGATGATCGAGCCCGGTCGCACCTGGTCGGCGACCGGCTCGATGAACTCCCAGCCGATGCGGCCGCGGGGCCCTGCGGCCCGGGCGTCGACGATGACGCCGCGTCCGACGAAGCGCTCGAGCGGGATCTCGTCGATCTTCAGGCCGGTCTCGCTGAAGTGGAAGGGGGCGTCCACGTGGGTGCCGGTCTGGGACCCCATGGACACGTTGAGCAGATTGAAGCCGTCTCGCTCGATGGTGCTGTGCACGGAGAATTCGAGCACCGGATCCCCCGGGTAGACCTGCGTGCCCGCACCGACGGGGACGGAGAGATCGACAATCGATTGTTTCGTCATGGTAAATAATTCTTGCATATCTATCAATTTTCTCCCAGTGAACGTAATGTCATCTCAACTTCTTCTGCGCAGTCGGAGACCCCACCCGCTACGAAAGACAAGGCGTTCACCATGACCAGCAGCAACACTGGCGCCGGCGATTCCGGCACCGCCGTGCTCAATGCCCGCCCCAAGATCACCGAGGTCGAAACCCACGGGATCGACACCATTCCACACCCTGACCGCACATCGACGTGGGTCGACCTCCTCCGCATCCAGTTCGGTGGCGCCAACACCTTCGCGACCGTTCTGCTCGGCACCTTCCCGATCGTGCTCGGCCTCTCGTTCTGGCAGGCCGTGCTCGCCACCGTCGCCGGGGTGCTCGTCGGCACCGTCTTCCTCATGCCGATGGGCCTTTTCGGCCCGCGCACCGGCACGAACAATGCCGTCTCGTCCGGCGCGTTCTTCGGCGTTCGCGGCCGCGTCGTCGGCTCCTTCCTGTCCCTCCTCACCGCGATCGCCTTCTACTCGATCTCGGTCTGGGTGAGCGGTGATGCCCTCGTCGGCGCGCTCAACCGCCTGGCCGGCATCGAGGACTCCGTCGGACTCCGCACCCTCGTCTACGGCGTCATCGGCGTGATCGTCATCGTCGTCGTCGTGTTCGGCTTCCAGTTCATGCTCCTCGTCAACAAGACCGCCGTGATCGCAAACACCGCCCTGATCCTGCTTGCGTTCGTCGCGTTCTCCGGCACCTTCGACGCCGGATACAACCCCGGGCCCGATGCCCTCGCCCTCGGCGGCTTCTGGCCCACCTTCGTCGCCTCGGCGACTCATCGTGATGGCGAACCCGATCTCCTTCGGCGCGTTCCTCGGCGACTGGTCGCGTTACATACCCGAAATCGACGCCGACGAGCAAGCTCCTCCTCGCCACCTTCCTCGGCCAGGCCCTCACCCTCATCCCGTTCCTGTTCGGCGTCGCCACCGCCACGATCGTCGCGGGCCAGGCCGACTACGTCTTCGCCCTCATCCAGGCCTCCCCGATCTGGTACGCAGTGCTCCTGATGGTGGTCGCCTTCATCGGCGGACTGTCGACGGGCACCACCTCGCTCTACGGCACCGGCCTCGACTTCTCCTCGGTCGTGCCTCGCTTCAGCCGGGTGCAGGCCACCATCGGAATCGGTGTCATCGCGTTCCTGTTCATCCTCACCGGGCGTCTGTTCTTCGACCTGCTCGGTGCCGTCAACGCGTTCATCGGGGCCATCATCGTGACCACGACACCCTGGATGGTCATCATGGCGATCGGCTTCATCGCGCGTCGCGGACACTTCGATGCCCGCAACCTGCAGGTCTTCAACAAGGGCGAGACCGGTGGCATCTACTGGTTCAACTCCGGCGTCAACTGGCGCGGCATGGTCGCCTGGATCGGCGCCGCCGTGATCGGACTCCTCTTCGCGAACTACCCGCCCGTCATCGTCGGCCCGTTCAGCGCCCTGGGCGGCGGCATGGACCTCAGCCTCGTGACGGCCGTCGTCGCGGGAGCCGTGCTCTACCTCGGCGCCCTCTGGATCTTCCCCGAACCCCGGTACGTGTTCGGCGAGGAAGGCCCGCGGCTCGTTCCCTCCTCGAATGCGCCGCTCCAGGACGTCGTGACCGACCACGCCTCGAGCGCGGCCCGCGTGCACGCCAGGGCCGCCGCACGGCGCGCCTCATGAGCAACGACGTGGCCGACCTCGGCACCCCGGCCGCCGACGCCCTCGCCGCCGCAGACGCGCTGATCTCCGACTTCGGAAACCATCGGCGGGACGCGTACTTCTCCCGGTTCGCCCCGGAGGCGACGTTCCTCTTCCATTCGGCGCCCGCGCGGCTCGAATCCCGGGCCGCCTACGAAGAGCTGTGGGACGAGTGGGAACAGCAGAACGACTTCCGGGTGCTCTCCTGCGTCTCGAGCGAGCGTCGGATCCAGGTCTTCGGCGAGGTCGCCGTGTTCAGCCACGACGTCGCCAGCACCGTCAGCGTCGACGGCACCGTGGAGACCCTGGCCGAGCGCGAGTCGATCGTTCTGGAAAACCGGGGCGGCACATGGCTGGCCGTGCACGAGCACCTCTCCGCGAGGTCGTGAGGTTCCCGTAGGAGCCGGACACGACATCCGCCCATGACCATATCGACACGCGTCCACACCCAGTCACCGAAAGAAGCATTCATGCACGAGATCGATTCCACCCTCGAGATATCCGACGGAAAGTTCCACCGGCTCCTCGGACCGGAGGCCCTCCCCGCGTTCGGCGACACCGGGGAACTCGAAGCGACCTGGGGACGGCGCTGGGGTGCCGCAGACGAGGTCGGCCGGCTGCGCTCCGTGCTGATGCGACGGCCGAGCCAGGGCCTCGCGAATGTGCGGGCGAACACCTACAACGAGGAACTCGGCGCCCTCGTCGACCCGGAACTGCGCTGGTACTGGACCGGGCGCGACACCCCGGACCTCGACCTCCTCAACGCGCAGTACGACGACTTCGTGAGCACCCTCACCCGCAATGACGTCGAGGTGGTGTTCGCCCCCGAGCTTCCCGCCACGTTCACGAAGTCTGTGTACACCCGCGACCCGTTGATCACGATCCCAGGCGGAGCGATCATCGGGCGCCTCGCCCCGCGGATGCGCCGGGGGAGGAACAGTCGATCACCGCAACGGTCGCCGCTGCGGGGATGCCCATCCTCGGCACGGTCACCGGCTCCGGCCTCGCCGAAGGCGGCAGTTTCCAGAAGGTGCGGCCGGACACGGCGTTCTTCGGCACCTCGGTGCGCTGCAACCCGGAAGGGTACCGGCAGCTGGCGAGGATCCTCGAGGAATTCGGCATCACCCTGAAGCGGGTCACGCTGCCCGGATACCTCATCCACCTGGACATGTGCGCCGTCATGCTCGACGACGACCTCGCCCTCGTCAACCCGCGGCTGGCGCCCTACGACTACATGGCACAGCTGTGGGACCTCGGCATCGAAACCATCGAGGTCGATCCCCGCGAGGAATGGGCGTGCAACATGCTCACCCTCGATCGCCGCAAGGTGATCATGCCCGACCACTTCCCGCGGACGGCCGAGATCCTCAGCGACCGGCACGACGTCGAGGTCCTGCCCGTCGCCTACCGCGAGATGCTCAAGAACGGCGGCAGCGTGCACTGCTCGACCATGGAACTGCAAAGAGACTGGAGCTAGACGATGACCACGAACACGATTGTCGACGCGAACACCGAGGCGGATGCCGCAGCACTCCTGGCCGATTTCCACACCATGTCCGAATTCGGCGCGACCAGCGGCGGCGGCGTCGACCGTCAGGCGGCGAGCGCCGCCGACGGCCAGACGCGGTCCTGGTTCTCTGCCTGGCTGGCCGACCGCGGCTTCCGGGTGGAGGTCGATACGATCGGCAACATCTTCGGCCTGCTCGAGCTGGTGCCCGGCGCGCCGTACGTGCTGTTCGGCTCGCACCTGGACAGCCAGCCCCTCGCCGGGCGGTACGACGGCGCATATGGCGTGCTCGCCGCCGGGCACGCCGCGCACCGCGCACACCGCGATCTCGCGGCATCGGGAATCACGCCCCGGTACAACATCGCCGTGGTCGACTGGTTCAACGAAGAGGGCTCACGGTTCAAGCCGAGCATGATGGGCAGCGCGGTCTTCACCGGCCGACTCGACCTCGAGGTCGCCCTGGCGACGACCGACCCGAGAGGCACGAGCGTGCGGGAGGCGCTCGACGCGATCGGCGGCCGCGGCGGCTTCGTCGGACCCGATGTGGCCGGCTACGCCGAGATCCACGTGGAACAGGGCCGCACGCTCGAAGACGCCGGGGTACCGATCGGAGTCGTCGCAAGCACCTGGTGCGCGTACAAATACGAGATCGTCGTACTCGGTGAGCAGTCCCACACCGGCTCGACCCTGATGCGGGACCGCCGCGATGCCCTTCTCGGTGCCTCCAAGCTCGTCGTCGCGATCAACGAGCTGGTCCGCGAGTTCGACGACGAGGTGCTGCACGCATCCGTCGGCGAGTTCACGGTCGGGCCCAACTCCCCCGTGACCATTGCACGCGAAGTGCGGCTGCTCGCCGACCTGCGCGCCCGGGAATCCAGCATCCTCGCCAGCGCCTTTGAAATTCTGCAACAGCGGATGCGCGCCATCGAGTCGGAAACCGGCGTGCGCATCGAGGTCCTCGCCTCGAGCGTCTGGGAGAGCGGACCTTTTCTCGAGACCGGGCTGGCCATCACCGAGACGGCCGCCGAGCAACTCGGCCTCGACAGCATGCGGGTGCTCACCCTCGCCGGGCACGACGCCACGAATCTGAAGGAAACGGTCCCCGTCATCCTCATCTTCGTTCCGAGCGTGGACGGGGTGTCCCACAACGAGAAGGAATTCACCCACGACACCGACCTCGTCGCGGGCGCCCGAGTGCTCACCGAGGTCGTGAAGCGCCTCGCGCTCGGCGACTTCGCGGGGTAGTCGCGGCGGCGCGGTTGAGGCGTCGCGTCCGGGATCGGTCCCCTAGCATGGCCACATGGACGAGATCGAGGCTGGGCAAGGCAACGTTTCCGAGTCAAACCGCTCGCGTCGGGTGAGCGTATCGATGGTCGTCCTCGGCGCCGTGGCGGCCGTCATCGGACTTGTGCTTCTTCTTCTGCCGAGCAATCAAGCGAGCTTCGGCTGGTACGCGTATGCGCCGCTCAGCGATTCGACATTCCTCCCGCCGGGCGGGCTGTTCTCGCCACAGAATCAGATCGGGATGGTGGTGTTCATCGTCGGGTTGGTCGTGCTCGCCTTCGGTGCCGGCTGGATGCTGGGGCAACATCACGATGCGCGCCGTGCGGAATAAGCCAGAACATCGAACTAGACGATGAGTTCGCGGCCCGAGGGAAGCGGCGCCGATAGTCGTGGTGATCGACAGCACAATCCAAAGTGCGGGGTTGTGTGGGGTTGAGCCTCTGGATGGCACGAAGAAGCCCCGGACTTCGCTGAAGTCCGGGGCTATGTGTAGCGGGAGCGGGAATTGAACCCGCGACACCACGATTATGAGCCGTGGTGCTCTAACCAACTGAGCTACCCCGCCACGACCTGCCGGCCTCACGACCGCCCAAGCCTGAGCCCCCTGTGGGAATCGGACCCACTACCTCTTCCTTACCAAGGAAGTGCTCTACCAATGAGCTAAGGGGGCAGAACTTCTCTTCAGAAGTTGCGCCCTGAATTTCGGCAACCGGTAAACATTATCATCTCCGCCGCCCTCCCCGTGACCGTTTCACCCAACGGGCACGAGCACCCCGGGAAGCGCCCAGGCCGTGAACGACGGGCCGGGCGCTGTGAGGCGGATGCCGTCGGTCGCGCCCACGAGCTCGGCGTCGCCAAGAAGCCGCATCGCGGCATCCGCTCCCGCCAGTGTTCCGGCCGGCAGGGACACCGCACCGGGCGCCCGTGCCGCCAGCACGAGCACGGACTCATCGCCCGTTTCGCGCACGAAGACGAGCACGTCGTCGTCGACGTGCAGCCAGCGCATCGAGCCTCCGTTGAGGGCCGGGTGGCCGGTACGCAGGTGGATCAGGGCGGCGTAGAGGTCGATCGTCTCCGCGACCGCCGGCTCCCCCGCGCTCGCCCAGGGCATCGGCGTGCGCGAGTGCTCGCCGTCGTCGCCGGTGAGGCCGAACTCATCCCCGGCGAAGACGACCGGGATACCGGGCAACGTGACCGACAGCCCGAACGCCACCGGCACGGCTCCGTCCAGGGCGTGAGTGCGGAAGCGAGGCGTGTCGTGCGTGTCGAGGGCGTTCATCGTGGCGAGCCGCGTGCGCCAGGGGAACCCCGCGGTGAAGCGGCGATGCGCCTCGACGAACTGCACCCCGGTGTACTGCGGGATCGTGCCATAGGGCAGGCCGAAGAACGAGGAGGGACTGTTCGGCTTCGAGAGCCAGCCCCAGACCGGCCGGGTGAAGTTCGCGTAGGTCATCGCGCCGTGCCAGGCGTCGCCCTGGAAGTCGCTCGCGGCGTCATTGGTGCTTTCACCGAGCAGGATCGTGTCGGGGTTGACCTCGATCATGGTGCGGCGGATGGTCTGGCGCACCTCGGCGTTGAGGTCGTCGCCGAGCATCCGCCCGGTCATGTTGGCGACGTCGATGCGCCAGCCGTCGAGGCTGAAGGGCGGCTCGAGCCAGTGCGCGACGACGGAGTCGGGGCCCTCGATGAAACGCCGCCGGAGCTCTGCCGAGGCCCAGTTGAACTTGGGCAGGCTGCGCGCACCGAGCCAGGAGGCGTAGCCGTCGTGCTCCTCGTCGAGCCAATAGTAGAAGGCACCCTCAGGGGCCGCCGGGGCGCGGTGCGCGGCCCGGAACCAGTCGTGGCGATCGCCCGAGTGGTTGGACGTGAGGTCGCCGATCACCCGGAGGCCGCTCGCGTGCGCGGCACCGACGAGCCGGACCAGGGCATCGTCGCCGCCGAGCAGGGGATCGACCTCGCTGAAGCTCGAGGCGTCGTAGCGGTGGTTGGAGGCACCGGGGAACACCGGGGTCAGGTAGATCAGGGTGATGCCGAGTCGGGCGAGGTGGTCGAGGTGGTCGACCACGCCGTCGAGGTCACCGCCGTAGAACTGGTGCGAACGACCGGGCTGTTCCCTGTCGACGCCGTCGCTCCAGCCCGCCGGGATGCCCCACGCGGGTGCCTCCCGCCCGTCGGCCCTCGCGGACCGGCCGAACCGGTCAGGGAAGACCTGGTACATCACGGTCGACCGCGCCCACTCGGGCGGCGGAGCAAACGTGACGAGCTTGAAGTCCTCCGAGTCGAGCGTCTCGATGGAATGCACGCCGCTCGCGTTCAGCCAGGCATGGCTGCCGTCGACCCGCGTGAGGAGGAACCGGTAACCGTGCACCGGGTTCTCCACGAGCCCCTCGGCCTCCCACCACTGGGCGCCGTCGACCCACTGCGTGCCGTCGACCGTGCCGAGCAGGTGCGCCGCATTGAATCGAGGCTCCCTGTCTGGGTTGGACCGTGCGTAGACGGCACTGACACAGCCGAACTGCCGGGGAACGCGCACCCGCACCCGCACCCTCTCGCCGAGCGCGGGAGTCTGGGTGGAGACGTAGAGCGGTGACCCGTCGTGATGGGGCTCTGCAGAGGGCTGCGGGCGCATCGTGCCGATTACTTGACGGACCCGGCGGTCAGCCCGCCGACGATGTACTTCTGCAGGAACAGGAACAGGGCCATCACCGGCAGCGCCGCGAGCACGGCTCCGGCGGCGAACACCGAGTAGTTGCTCGAGAACTCCTGGGAGACGAACTGGTAGAGGCCGACGGCGAGCGTCTGCTTCTCCGGCGTGATGAGCACGATGCTCGCGATCACGAACTCATTCGTCGTGCCGACGAAGGAGAGCAGGCCGACGACCGCGAGGATCGGGGCGACGAGCCGCAGAATGATCGTGAAGAAGATCCGGGCATGGCCGGCGCCGTCGATCTTGGCCGCCTCGTCGATCGAGGCGGGGATCGTGTTGAAGAAGCCGTACATCAGGTAGGTATTCACGCCGAGGGCGCCGCCGAGGTAGACCATGATCAGCCCGATCTGGGTGTCGAGGCCGATCGCGGGGAAGATGTCCGAGATGCCGCTGAGCAGCAGGAAGATCGCGACGACGGCGAGGAGCTGCGGGAACATCTGCACGAGGACGAGCATGAGCAGCCCCGCCCGACGCCCGCGGAAGCGCATGCGGGAGAAGGAATATGCGGCGAGCGCTCCGAGGAAGACGGTGCACACCGAGGTGATCGTTCCGATCAGGAGCGTGTTGCCGTACCAGGCGGCGTATGGCTGCTGCGGCAGGTTGAACAGGGTCGAGTAGCTGCCGAGGTCGACCTCGTTGAAGAGGCCGTTCGCCGTGATCAGGGTGCCACCCGGGTGCAGCGACGCGGAGAGCACGTAGAGCAGCGGGAATGCGGAGAACACGACCATGACGGCGCCAACGAGGTGCCGCCAGCCGGTGCGGGAGAACCACCGGCCGAAGTTGAACGGTCGTTTGGTCGGGATGTACAGGTCACTGGTTTTGGGGGCTGCGATTCGCATCTCAGTTCAACTCCTCTAGCGCCTTGGTCTGTTTGAAGCTGACGATCGACACGAGCGCGACCAGCAGGAAGATGATGATCGAGAACGCGCTCGCGAGCCCGTAGTCCCGGCTCGCGCCGACGAAGGCCACCTTGTAGACCATCGAGATCAGGATGTCGGTGGCCCCGACGTTCACGCCGGCCGTGACGTCTCGGGGACCGCCGCCGGTGAGCATGTAGATCAGGTTGAAGTTGTTGAAGTTGAACGCGAACGAGGAGATCAGCAGCGGCGCGACCGAGACGAGCAGCAGCGGGAGCTTGATCAGCCGGAACACCTGCCAGGGCCTCGCCCCGTCCACGGTCGCGGCCTCCTGGATCTCGGTCGGGATCGACTGCAGAGCCCCGGTGCAGACCAGGAACATGTACGGGAAGCCGAGCCAGAGGTTGACGAAGATGATGCTGAACTTCGCGAGCCATTCGTTGGTCAGCCAGGGGATGTCCGCCCCGCCGAAGAGCACCTGGTTCACGAAGCCGAATTGCGGGTTGAGCATGCCCGCCCAGACGAGGGCGGAGAGGAAGGCTGGGAAGGCGTACGGCAGGATCATCACCACCCGGTAGACGTTCCGTCCGCGCATCCGCAGGTCGTTGAAGACGATCGCGAGGAAGAGCCCGAGCCCGAACGTGGTCAGCACCGAGAGCAAGGCGAAGGCGAAGGTCCAGAGGGTGACGCTGATCAGCGGCCCGCGGATGGACTCGGAGCCGAAGGCGTGCACGAAGTTCGCGAAGCCCACCTCGACCTTCCAGCCGGGGAGCAGTTCCTCGCCGCTCGGCGCCACGAAGGAGCCGGTCTTGCCGTTGTCGGCGTAGACGACGCCGGTGCTGCTGTTCGTCATGGTGCCGTCGGCGGCGGAGTAGACCAGGTCGGAGACGTAGAGGTAAGCGCTCGACCCGTCGGGGGTGCGGAGGGACCCGTCGTTCGGGTCGTCCGAGACGGGGACGGAGAGCGCGGCGATCGCCTGCTGCTGGGCGACGATGTCGGCGAAGCGCAGCGACGTGTAGCCGGCGAGGCCGGTGGCCTTGCCCGTGGCATCCGTCGTCGCGTCGGTGACGACCCGGAGGGGCTCGTCGCCGAACCGACGCTGATGGTGCCGTCGGGGTCGGTGACGAGGAAGCTGAACTCGCCGGACTGTTCGAGCACGGTGAGGCCGTAGCTCGCGGAGTCGGGAACCCGCTCCTGCGAGGAGACGATGAGCGCGTTGACCGCGTCGGCCTTGGTGCTGTTGTGACCGGTGCCGTAGTTGGTGAAGGCGATGTAGCCGGAGTAGCCGATCACGAAGATCTGGAAGATGAGCAGGAAGATCAGCCCGGGCGCGAGGTACTTGGCCGGGAGCTTCTGGTGGCTGAAGTAGATCCAGTTGACGACCAGGGTGACGAAGGCGACGAGGCCGACGACGACCCAGTCCTGCTTCATCACGAGCACGAAGAGTGCGTAGACGCTGATCGCGTCGACGATGCCCAGAAGCACGATCTTCACGAGGAGCACCTTGACCCCGGCGGAGGCGGCCTCGGCGACCCGGGCGGCCCGCCGGGAGCGTTTCGTCTGCCGGAGCTGCGCCGCGTCCTGCTCGGTGCGTGGTGTGGTCATCGTCGTCCGCTTTCTCGGGTGCAGGTTGTGCTGGTGAGCGGATGCCCGTCCTCGGGGGACGGGGACGGGCATCCGTCGTGCTGTGGTGCTGTGGTGCTTGTGGTGCTGTGGTGCTGTGGCGCTTCGTTACTTGATGGCGGTCTGGATGTCGGCGGTCATCTTCTGCCACAGGGCGACCGGGTCACCCTTCTGGGAGATGATCGCCGCTTCGGTGACACCCCAGAACTGCCAGACCTTGCCCATCTGCGGGATGCTCGGCATCGGGACGGCCGTGGCCGCAACCTTGCCGAAGCCGGCGGTGATCGGGTCGGAGCTGGCTGCCTCGAAGGCCGCGGTGTTGGCCGGAGCCCGCCCGCCGACCTTGTAGAGGGCGGTCTGGACCTTTTCGCTGCCGATGTAGTTGACCAGGAACTCGTTCGCGGCGAGGGCGTTCTTGCTCTTGGCGCTCACGACGAAGCCCTGCACGCCGACGAACGGCTGTGCGGTCTGGCCGCCGGCCGAGGGGATCGGGTCGACGGCGACGGTGATGCCGGCCTTCTGGGCGTCGGGGACGTTCCACGGGCCGGTGATCAGGAACGGCGAGGCCCCGGCGAGGAACTTCTCCTTGGCGATGTCGCTCGTGACGTTGAGGCTCAGGTTGCCTGCAGCGCCCTGGGCGCCGAGCCAGGTCGCGAAGCCCTCGCCACCGGCGTTGCCGATGGACAGGTCGTTCGCGTTGTAGCTGCCGTCGGCGTTGGTGCCGAAGACCGGGGCGCCGAAGGAGGTCTGGAACGGGTACAGGTGGTACGGGTCGGCGTCCGGGCCGAGCTGCACGAGGTACGGGAACTCGGTGCCGGCGGCCTTGCCCGCTGCGACCATGTCGTCATAGCTGGCGGGGGCGGCCGGGGCGAGCGCGGTGTTGCGGAGCAGCGCGATGTTCTCGATGGAGTACGGGACGCCGTAGGTCTTGCCCTCGACGCTCATCGCGGTGACCGCGACCTTCTGGTAGTTGGCGGGGTGTCTGGCCGAGTTCGACCGGCTGCACGACGCCGTTGGCGACGAAGTTGCCGAGCCAGTCGTGGGCGGCGATCGTGATGTCCGGGCCCTTGTCGGTGGGAACCTGGGCGATGAACTCGTCCTGGATCTTGGTGAAGTCCTTCTGGACCAGCTTCACCTCGACACCGGTCTCCTGGGTGAACGCTGCGGCGGCATCCTTGAGCACGGGTGCGCGGTCGGCGTCGACCCAGACGGTCAGGCTTCCGGAGCCGGCGGCGGCCGTGGAGCTCGCTGTCGAGGCGGCCCCTCCGCCTGAACAGCCGGTCAGGGCCAGTGTTGCGGCGGCCAGTACGGCGCCGGCGGCAAGCAGGGCTTTCTTCTTCACCATCATTGGTGTGCCTCTCATAGAACGAACAAATAAAAGTGCAAGCGTTTACATGTTTAGTCGATCGACTGTTGATTGGCAATTCAAAGCACGATGGTATTTGAAAGTTTGTCGGAATCGTTTAAGCATAGATTTCTGCAAACGCTTTCATGAGGGATTCCATGCAGTAAAGTTTTCGTCATGACAGGCTCCGAATGGTGGCGTACCGCCGTTATCTACCAGATCTACCCGCGCTCGTTTGCTGACTCGAACGGCGACGGTATGGGCGACCTCGCCGGTATTACCAGCCGACTCCCGGCCCTGCGCGATCTCGGGATCGACGCGATCTGGCTTTCACCGTTCTATACGTCGCCCCAGCGCGACGCAGGCTACGACGTGGCCGACTACTGCGACGTCGATCCACTCTTCGGCACCCTCGACGATTTCGCCACCCTGCAGGCGACGGCGCACGATCTCGGCATCCGGGTCATCGTCGACCTCGTGCCCAACCACTCCTCGAGCGATCACCCCTGGTTCCAGGCCGCCCTCGCGGCCGGCCCAGGCAGCGAGGAGCGCGGGCACTACATCTTCCGCGACGGCAAGGGCGTCAACGGCCAGCTGCCGCCGAACAACTGGGAATCCGTCTTCGGCGGTCTCGCGTGGACCCGCGTCATGGAGGCCGACGGCACTCCTGGCCAGTGGTACCTGCACCTCTTCGACTCGAGCCAGCCGGACTTCGACTGGCAGAGCCCCTGGGTGCGCGCACAGTTCCGCGACGTGCTGCGCTTCTGGCTCGACCGCGGCGCCGACGGCTTCCGGGTCGACGTCGCACACGGCATGATCAAGGCCGCAGGCCTCCCTGACTACACTCCCCCGCCGACGGCGGCAGCATGGGCGGAGCCACCGCGCTCGAGCCCGGCGTCGTCGCCGAGTCCGCCGCGACCGCCCCGTACTGGGCGCAGCCCGGAGTGCACGAGATCTACCGCGACTGGCGGCTCGTGCTCGACGAGTACCCCGGCGACCGGATCCTGGCCGCCGAGGCCTGGGTCGACCCGCTCAGCCACGTCGCCGAGTGGGTGCGCCCAGACGAGATGCACCAGGCCTTCAACTTCGCCTACCTCGAGACTCTCTGGGGCGGCCCAGCCCTCCGCCGCGTCATCGACGATTCCCTCGCCGCGTTCAGCGCGGTCGGGGCGCCGAGCACCTGGGTGCTCTCCAACCACGACGTGGTCCGGCACGCTTCGCGCCTCGCGCTGACGGGCGACAACCTGCAGGGTCACGGCATCGGCCCGAAGACGGTCGGCCTTCCCGATACCGTCGTCGGCCTGCGTCGCGCGCGGGCGGCATCCGCCCTCATGCTCGCCCTGCCCGGCTCGAGCTACCTGTACCAGGGCGAGGAGCTCGGCCTGCCCGAGGTCGTCGACCTGCCGGACACCGCTCGCGAGGACCCGACCTGGTTCCGTACCAACGGTGAACGCTACGGCCGGGACGGATGCCGCGTGCCGCTGCCCTGGGTCGGCTCTGCGCCGTCCTACGGTTTCGGCCCGACCGCGGCCAGCTGGTTGCCGCAGCCGGCCATCTGGGGCGAACTCGCCCGCGACGTGCAGGAAGGCGTGCCGACGTCGACCCTCGAGCTCTACAAGCTCGCCCTCCGGCTCCGCAAGGAGCACGGCCTCGGGCTCGGTTCGGTGTCCTGGCTGAACGGGCTGGACGGGCTCGGTGACGCGGTCGTGGCGTTCACGAACGGCAGCGTGACCGTTGTCGCGAACACGGGGGCGGCATCCGTCACGCTGCCCGCCGGCGAGGTGCTGCTCGCGAGCGAACCGCTCACGGGACGCACCCTGCCCGGCGACACCACGGCCTGGCTGCGCGCCTAACTCCACCCTCCCTCAGCTGAGGTGTCGCATATCGATGTTCGCGACCCGCGCGAACATCGATATGCGACACCTCAGCGGCTGCCGTTCAGCCCGAAGTGGGAGGATTGAGGGAGCGGCGCCGATTGGGAGCCCGTAGAAGGAGCACACCGTGACCGCCCCACAGACCGACAGCGTCGCCGGCATCCAGCAGAGCACGGATACCGACCTGGTCGCACAGGAGAGCACGGATACCGACCTCGTCGTCGAGTCCGGTTCAGGGCCAGGAACCCGGTCTGGGGCTCGCGCAGTGTCCCGTGCAGGAGCCTACGTCGAGACACACGCGGAAACACACGCTGAGATGCAGGCCGAGAGCGACGCCGAGAAGGCGCGCCACCATGAGATCAAGACCGAGCTCACCCGCTTCATGATGTCCTACAAGTTCGCGACCGACGAGATGATGACGAAGATCAACATCCTCAAGGAAGAGTTCGCGTCCATCCACGACTACAGCCCGATCGAGCATGTCAGCTCGCGGATCAAGTCGCCGGAGGGGATCCTGAACAAGGCTCTCCGCAAGGGCTGCCCGCTCGACCTCGAGGACATCCGCCGGCAGATCCAGGACATTGCGGGCATCCGGGTCACCTGCAGCTTCATCTCCGACACCTACCGGGTGCTCGACATGCTGACCAGCCAGGAAGACGTCACCGTCCTCGAGGTCAAGGACTACGTCGCCGCCCCCAAGTCGAACGGCTACAAGAGCCTGCATCTGATCGTGGCGATCCCGGTGTTCATGTCCGACCGGGTCGAGCCGGTCACCGTCGAGATCCAGATCCGCACCGTCGCGATGGATTTCTGGGCGAGCCTCGAGCACAAGATCTTCTACAAGTACCGCGGCGTCGTGCCGGCGAACCTCGTCGCCGAGCTCAAAGAGGCAGCGGATGTCGCCAATCGCCTGGACATCCAAATGGAACGCCTGCACAACCAGGTCGTCGCCCTCGAACCCACGGTGCGGGCAGGGGACGACCTGCTGAGCATCGCCGGACTCACCCCGTTCGCGCTGCCGACGAGCCTGCTCGAAGCCATCGATCGCGGCCGCACGAGCGACGCCACCGACTAGCGCCACCGGCTGGCGCCACCGGGCGCGCGGGGGCTCTAGTTCGTGTTGGCGCGGAGCCAGACGAGCGGGTCGACGTGGACGCCGTCCTTGCCGCCGAGGCGGATCTCGAAGTGCAGGTGCGGGCCGGTGGACATTCCGGTGTTACCGACCTTGCCGATGACCTGGCCGACCTTGACGACGTCGCCGGTCTTGAAGAGCATCGAGCCGTGGATCATGTGCGCGTAGACGCTCGAGACGACCTTGCCGTCGATGACGTGGTCGATGATCATATGCACGCCGAGGCTGCCTTCGCCGTCTTCGGTGAAGCTCACGACGCCGTCGGCGATGGACTGGATCGGGGCGCCGATGCCGGGGTTGAAGTCCTGGCCTTGGTGGTCAGCGGAACAGCCGGCGCAGTTGCGATAACCGAACCGGTCGCCGATGTGCACGCCGACCGCGAAGGGCCACTGGATCGTGCCGTTCGGGTTGTTGGTGAAGGTCGCTTCCATGCGGATGCCGCTCGCCGCTGCGACCTCGGCGATCGACTTCGATTCGAAGCCGTCACGCGTGACGGAAATCGTGTCCGTGCCGCCGTCCATGCTGAGCGTCTGGGCCGGCTCGGCCGGTGAGGTCTGCGTGGAGAGCCGGGCGGCGGCCTGCACGTCGGCCGAGGAGAGCAGCGCCTCGGCGGGAAGCGATGTCGACACGGCCATCAGGGCGACGAAGGCCATGGCGACGACCGTGACGCCCGTCGTGGCGAGGCGGCGCAGCTTCGGTGCCGGCCGCTGGGACGGCGCCTGGACGGCGGGTCGCTGGGTCGGCTGCTTCATCGTGCCGCTGCGGAGTGCCCGAGAGGCGGTCCGCGACCCGGTCCGAGACGGGCGGACCGGCTGGCCGGCGTCGTCCAGGGCCCGGATCGCCCCGGCGGCACGGGCGGAACCGTGGCCGGACTTCGCGGCGCGAACCTGGGATCTGGTCGGCAGGGGGATCGAAGTGGTCGGCGTCCCGGCATCCGTCAGGAGCTGGTCGAGGTCGGTCACGGGTGCGTCCGCCGCGGCCGGGGCAGCAATCAGGCGGTCGGTGTCGTTGACCGTCACGGCGGCGAGTTCGGGTTCGGCGAGTTCATCGGCGAGAACCTGCACGGCGTCGGCGCTGAGTTCGATCGGCCGCGCGGCGTTCGGAACGGCGGGAACGGCGAGTGCGTCGGCTGCTGCGGCGCGGTGTGCAGCGGCCAGGGGTGTCGCGGCGAGGCGTTCCTGCTCGCGCAGTTCCCGGCGGGTCAGTGCGGCCGGATGCACGGGCACAGCCTGCTGGACGGGCACAGCCTGCTGGACGGGCTGCGCCGGAGCGGAAGAATCGGTCACTGCCGGGCTTCCAGAGTCACTCGCGGCACGCGCGCGTTCACGCGGTGTGGAGGAGTGAGAAGACAAAGTCGGGTGAATTCTTTCGGCGGGGCTGACAGTGGCGAGAGAGTGGTCGTCTTGGCCTGGCCAAAGTAACGAATCACTACAGGCTAGCCCGCGAGGCCCGAATATTCCATTCCTGTGCACGTAATGACACCCCAAAACGGGGTATTTTGCCGTCACTATTGGGGGCGCTGTTTCGGCCGGATTTCCGCTGTCACCCCGGCATCGGCGGGCATCCGGCGGCCGACGCGTCACCGTTCCTGAGAACTCATGAATTCGCTGAAGAGTGGGGCCAGTATCGGCTCGAAGTCGGCGTACAGGTCGGGTGCCCCTGCGATCAGGAGGTCGATTCCCTCCCGGTCCTCGCCGAAGGCTCCGACGCGCGCGCCGGCCTCGCGGGCGACGAGCGCGCCAGCGGCCTGGTCCCACGGGTTGAGCCCGCGCTCGTAGTAGAGGTCGAGGCGCCCCGCGGCAACCGAACAGAGGTCGAGCGCGGCCGAACCGATCCGGCGGATGTCCCGTACCCGGCCGATGAGGCCGTGTACGACGTTCGCCTGCCGCAGCCGCATGGCCGCCCGGTAGGAGAACCCGGTTCCGACCAGTGCGAGGTTGAGGGGAACGCCGGTCTTGACCTGGAGCCTGCTGCCGTTGAGGTGTGAGCCGCCGCCCGCCGAGGCCGTGAAGAGTTCGCCGAGCGCCGGGTTGAAGACGGCGCCGGCCACGGTCGTCCAGGTGGCCGGGTCGTCGCCCTCGACGACGGCGATGCTGACGCCCCAGGCGGGGATCCCGTAGAGGAAGTTGACCGTGCCGTCGATCGGGTCGACGACCCAGGTCAGGCCGGAGGTGCCGGGGGTCGCCGCGGATTCCTCGCCGAAGAAGCCGTCATTCGGCCGCGCCTCGGCGAGCAACGCGCGGATCAGGTTCTCGGTCTCCCGGTCTGCGAAGGTGACGATGTCCTCCGGCGAGGACTTGGACGCGGCCACCTCGACACCCTCCGCGCGTCGCCGCGCGGCCAGCTCCCCGCGACGAGCGCGGTGTCCTTGGCGAGGCGGAGCAGTTCGGTCGGGGCGGGAGCAGTCATGGTTCCACGGTAGATGACGCAGGGGAGAGCCGGGAAGGAGACGCAAAAACCCCCGGAAACACGGGGTTTCCGGGGGCATTGGGTGGTGGCAAGTGAGGGATTCGAACCCCCGAAGTCTACGACGGCTGATTTACAGTCAGATCCCTTTGGCCACTTGGGTAACTTGCCATTGCGCACCCGACCATGTGAAACCACCTGACCGGAGACGCTCAGACAGAATACAAGGGAATTGCCCCCGTGCGAAATTGCGTCCGGAACCGTCGCTGACGGCTGGCGGATGCGCCCGCTCGATATGATCGCTGAAGGGCCATTTCCCCCTGACTTGTGAGGAGCCGCATGGTCGGCATCGACGACGTCGCCCGCCAGGCGGGCGTGTCCACAGCGACGGTGTCCCGCGCCCTGAGCGGCAACGGGCATGTCTCCCCGGCCACCCGGCTCCGGGTCGAGACCGTTGCGGGGGAACTCGGCTACGTCGTGTCCTCGAACGCCTCAAGCCTCGCATCCGGTCGGATGAAGAACATCGGCGTCGTCGTGCCGTTCCTCGACCGCTGGTTCTTCTCCAATGTCGTCGAGGGCGCGCAGAAGGCGCTGCTCCGCGGCGGTTTCGACCTCACCCTCTACAGCCTCGCCGGGGACTACGACGAACGCCGCAGCGTCTTCGAGCACTTCCTGCTGCGCCAGAGAGTGGATGCCGTCATCGCGGTCTCCCTCGAGCTGAGCCCGGATGAGGTGGCCCGGTTGCACGCGCTCAAGAAGCCGCTCGTCGGCATCGGCGGTCCGATCCCCGGGGTGCGTACCCTCACGATCGACGATGTTGCCGTCGCCCGTCTCGCGACCGAGCACCTGCTCGCGCTCGGGCACACCCGGATCGCGCATATCGGAGGCAACCTCGAGCTAGACCTCGACTTCCACCTGCCGACGAACCGGCGGCTCGGCTACGAGCTCGCGCTGACCGGCGCGGGCATCACGCCGACGCCCGCCCTGTTCCAGGCGGCGGACTTCACGGTCCGCGGCGGGTACCAGGCCGCGAAGCAGTTGCTCGGCAACCCGCACGAGCGTCCCACCGCGATCTTCGCCGCGTCGGACGAAATGGCGATCGGCAGCATCCTCGCCGCGCGCGACCTCGGGCTGGTCGTGCCGCGGGACGTCTCCGTGGTCGGGACGGACGACCACGACCTCGCCGACTTCTTCGGGCTGACCACGATCGCCCAGTTCCCGCAGTGGCAGGGAGACAAGGCCGTCGAGATCCTGCTCGACGAGCTGCAGCCGGGAAAGCACGACCCGGTCGGACTCGACACCGCCATCCCGTTCGAGCTGATGGTGCGGTCGAGCACCGCCCGCCCGGCCCAGGGCTGAACCTCACCCGTTCGCGCCCCGCGTCGAATCCACCGCCGCCCCCGTTCCGAATTCAGGAGTTGCGCCCGGCTGAACCGGTTTTCTGACCGGTTCTGGCCGGAATCCGAGGCCGTCTCCTGAATTCGGAACGCGGGCTCAGCCCTGGGGCGGGGTGCCACCGCTGAAGCCGCTGAAGTCGCCGGATGGCGGGCCGCCCTGGAAATCGGTGCTGCTTCCACTGCTCGAACCGCCGAGGCTGGTGAGGCTCGAGCTCGTGTCGGCCGCGGTCCCCGGGATCGCGTCGTCCAGGTCGGCGAGGATCACGACGTCGCCGGCCACGAGGCCGGAATCGATCTCGGTGAGCTCGGTGCCGACCGCGCCGACCGTGACCGTCGTCGAGGTGGAGGTACCGGCGACGAGCAGGTCGACGGTGTATGCCGAGCCGTCGCGGTGCACGGCAGAGGTCGGCACGGTGAGCACGGCATCCGTGCTCTCGATCGCGACCGTGACCTGGGCGGAGGCCCCCGTCAGGATTGTGGCGTCCGTCGCGTCGACGGCGAGGGTGACCGCATATTTCGGCGTCGACGACGTCGAGACGTTCAGGATGCCGATGGAGCTGACGACCCCGGTCAGTTCCGTTCCCGTCGTGGCGAGTTCGATCTTCGCGGTCTGGCCGACCTCGAGGCTCGCGACGCTCGCGAGGGACACGGTCGAGTCGATGACGTAGCCGTCATTGCCGAGGATCGTGATGACGGCGGTGGTCGACGCCGCCGAGACGGTGTCGCCGGCAAGGATCGCCACCGCGGCGACGGTTCCGGCGTACGGGGTCGTGAGGGTGGCGAGGGTGGCCTGCTTCTGGGCGATGGCGAGCTGAGCCCCTGCCGCGGCGATGTCGGCCCGGTCGGCGACGATCGTCTCGGCCGAGGCGACCGTCGTCGTCGCCGTCGAGCCCGTGCCGGCTCCGGAGATGGTTCCGGTCGTCCCGGTGGTTCCGGTGGCGGTGGACGTGGTGCCCGCGGTTGCTGCTGTACCCGTTGTCGTGCCGGTCGCACCCGTTGTCGTGCCGGTGCCGGTGGCTCCCGTGGTCCCGGTTGAGCTTCCGGTCGTCGCGGTCGTCGTGGCGGCATTCGCCGCCGTGACGGCGTCGGTGAGGCCGGTGACGGCGGAGTTCAGCGCGGTCACGAGCGTCAGCACGTCCTGCTGGGCCGTGTCGACGGTCTTCTGGCCGGCGAGGACCGCGGTGATGGCGGTCTGGCAGGCGGCCAGGTCGGCCTTCGCGGCGGCGAGTCGCTCGGCGGCGGTCGCAGGGTCAGCGGTCGCCGTCGGGGTCGCCGTCGGGGTCGGGGTCGGGGTCGGGGTCGGGGTCGGGGTCGGCGTGGCGGTGGCGGTGGGCGAGGCATCCGTCGTGGCGGTGATCGTGTCGGTCGCGCTCGTGTCGGTCGTCGCGGCGTCGTCGAGTGCCGCGTCGATGAACGGCTTGCAGGTCTCGTCGGTCGAGGCCATGGTCGCGTCGCTCGCGGCGACCGCGGTCTGGGCATCGGTGTATTTCGCGAGGAGCGCCGCCTGGGCTGCGGTGACCGCGGTCACGGCCGCCGTCACGGCCGCGTTCGAAACGGTCGGGGTCGAGCCGGTCGACGCTCCCGTCGTTCCCGAGCTCGTGTCCGTGGTGCCCCCGGACACTGAAGCCGCCGACGAGGACCCGGTCGCGACGGCCGTAGACGACGTCGACGACGTCGCGGTGGTCGCGGTTGTCGCGGTGGCGGTCTGGGAGTCGAGGTCGTCGGTGAGGGTCTGCTCGGCTGCGGTGACGGTCTCCTCCGCCTTCGTGACCGCGGCGGCCAGATCCGTGGCGTCGAGGGTCGCGAGGGTCTGACCGGCGGTCACGATGGCCCCGACCGCGACGTCGACCGTCGCGACGGTCCCGCCGACGGAGAAGGCGGCATCCTTCCTGGTGGTCGGTGCGACGGTCCCGGTGACGGCGAGCGACTGGCTCACCGTTCCCGTTGCGGCGACGACGGTGCGGAAGTTGCCGCTGTCCGTGCGGTTCATCGCGTAGACGACCCCGCCGCCCGAGGCGCAGAGCACGGCGGTGACCGCGCCGAGGGCAATCAGGCGCCGGCGGCGCTTCACGACGGCCTTCGCCGATCGGGCCGTCCTGACGGATTTCGCGGTCGCAGGCGAAGCCCCGGCTGCGGCCGCTGCGGCTGCGGCTGCCGCAGCCTCCGCGCGGGCCGCCTTGCGGGAGGCGCCGAAGGGAGTCCTACTCATTGGAGGTGCTCCCGCTCGGACGGGTTCCGCCGCCGAAGCCCGACCGCGAGACGCAGCCGTCCGCGGTGGCGGTCGAGATCTTCAGGGCGGTCGCGGCGAAGCCGCCGCTCGTGTCCGAGGCGCCGGTCGCCACGGCGCACGCGCCGACGACGAGGGCGCTCGAGTCGGAGGCGACCGTGTTGAGGTACGTGGTCGTGGACGCGACGGTGACCGCGGTCGAGGTCGTGTCCGTGCCTCCCATGCCAACGGCGTCGATGGTGATCGAGTCGGCGGTGACCGCGGTCACGAGTCCGCTGACCGGGAAACCTCCTGTCATCCCGCCCGGGGCGCCGGTGGCGCCGTCGGTCGGCATGTCCGTCGGCATGTCAGTCGGCATATCGGTCGGTGCGGTCCCATCGGGGGCACCGCTCGGCATGGTGCCGTCGGCCCCGCCCGTTCCGCCCGCGCCGCCACCGCGGTTGCCCGTCGTGCAGGCTCCATCCACCGCGTCGGTCACGGTCACGCTCGTCGCGGCGGTGGCCACCGTCGTACCGCTCGCCGCGGTGAAGCCGGAGACGGAGACACAACGGCCGACGGAAACATCCGTCAGGGCGCCCGTCACGGTCGCAGTGATCGTCGTCGCGGCCGTGTACGACACGGCGGTCTGGGTGCTGGAATCCTGAACCTGCAGGATGCCGGCGGCAACGGAGGCGATGGTGCCGGTGATGCCCCCGTCTCCCTGCCCACCAGCCGAGGCCGCCGGGGCTGACGAGGCGGCCGGGACCGCGGCCGTGCTCGCCCCCGCGGCGCAGCCGGTCAGGAGGAGCACTCCGCCGAGGGCGAGAAGAACTCCGAAGTTGGTGGCGAAACGGGTGGTCGGTCGAGTGCGGGTCATGAGGTCTCCAATGGACGTGGAACGGTGGCTGAAGCGGATGCCCGGGGCGGGTTCTGCCTGCCGGGCGAGTCGTGCGGGGCGTGGGTTCGGTTGACGCGCATGGCTACTCGCTCCTGAGCGCATCGATCGGCGCGAGCTTGGCCGCCCGGGTGGCGGGGTAGACCCCGAAGACGATGCCGATGGCGATCGCCACGCCGATGGACAGCCCGACCGCGAGCGGGGACACCACGATCGAGCTTCCGATCACCGCGGGCAGGGTCAGGGCGGCAACGACGCCGATCACGGCACCGAGGATTCCGCCGGACAGCCCGAGGATGGCGGCCTCGATCAGGAACTGGCGCCGGATCGCCCACGGCGGGGCGCCGAGCGCCTTGCGGAGGCCGATCTCCCTGGTGCGCTCGGAAACCGAGACGAGCATGATGTTCATCACGCCGATGCCGCCGACGAGGAGCGACAGCCCGGCGACGCCGGTGAGGAGGATCGTCAGGGTCTGGTAGACCGCTGTCGCGGTGCTGACCAGGGCGTCCTGGCTGCTGATGGTGAAGTCGGCGTCGTCCGTCGAGGAGATCGAGTGCAGGTTGAGCAGGAGCGCGTCGGCCTCCTGGTACGCGGCGGACAGTTGCGTGTCCGAGGCGGCCTGCAGGTAGATCGTCGACACCGCATTGCTCGAGGTGCCGCCGACGAGGGCGGTGGCCGCCGTGCTGAACGGCACGATGGCCACGTCGTCGAGGTTGCTCGAGGAATCCGAGCCCGCCGTGGCGAGCACGCCGACCACCTGGAAGGTCTTGTCGCTGATCACGACGGACTGGCCGACCACGTTCTGGGTGCCGAAGAGTTCGTCGGCGGTCTCCGAGCCGAGCACGACGACCGCTGCGGAGGCATCCGCCTGGGCCTGGGTGAAGAAGGAGCCGCGGGCGAGGGTGCGCTGCCGCACCGAGGTCCACGCGGTCGTGGTTCCCGTGACCGTCGTCGTCCAGTTGGTGTCATTGGCCGTCAGCGAGAGCGAGGTGGTGCTCTCCGGGGCGACCCCGGAGATGTCGGGGGCGTTCACGGTGGAGCTGAGGGCCTCGGCGTCCTTGATCGTGAGTGTCGCGCTCGTGCCGAAGCCGCCGCGGGTTCCCGTTGTGCTCGTGCTGCTGCCGGGGGCGACGATGAGCAGGTTGCTGCCGAGGGAGCTGATCTGGGCGCTGACGTCGAGCTGGGTGCCGAGGCCGAGGCCGACGGTCAGGATGACCGCGGCGATGCCGATCAGGATGCCGAGGATCGTGAGCATCGAACGCAGGGCGTGGGAGTAGACGGCGCTCCAGCTGGTGCGGAAACTCTCCATCCAGGTCATGCCGCATTCACCTCGTCCCTGATGATGGCGCCGTCCTTGACCCAAACGATGCGGCGGGCGCGCTGGGCGACCTCGAGTTCGTGGGTGATCAGGACGATCGTGCGGCCGAGGGCGTTGAGTTCGTCGAACAGGGTGAGCACGTCGCGGGTCGACACCGAGTCGAGGTTTCCGGTCGGTTCGTCGGCGAGGATCATGGTCGGTTCCCCGACGAGGGCCCTGGCGACGGCGACGCGCTGCTGCTGGCCACCGCTCATCTCTCCAGGCTTGTTGTCGAGGCGGTCGCCGAGGCCGACGCGTTCGAGGGCGCGGCTCGCGCGCTTCCTGCGTTCCTCGCGCGGGACGTGCCCGTAGACGAGCGGAAGTTCGACGTTGCGCCAGGCCGGGAGCGAGGACAGCAGGTTGAAGCCCTGGAAGACGAAGCCGATCTGCTGGTTGCGCACGCTCGCGAGTTCGATCTCGTCGAGCTCCTCGACGTCGGTGCCGCCGAGGCGGTACTGGCCGCGGGTGAGGGTGTCGAGGCAGCCGAGGATGTTCATGATGGTGGATTTCCCGGAGCCGGACGGCCCCATGATGGCGACGTACTCGCCCTCGTGGATGGCGAGGTTGATCCCTTTCAGCGCTTCGAATTCGATGGTGCCGGACTTGTAGGTCTTTCCGGCGTCGATGAGCTCGATGACGGGGCCTGCGGCATCCGCTTCGAGCACCCACGGGTGGGCGGGCAGGGCTGCGGACGGTACCGCCGCCTGGGGCGCGGGCAGGGGGCGAACGGGTTCGCGAGCGGCTCAACCACCGTTCGACCCGTTTCCCTGGGTCATTCCACCGGAGGGCGGGCCGCCGGACGGGAATCCGCCGCTGCCGCCGCTCTGCCGGTCGGTCGTCGAGCCGCTGTTGCCGGAGCCAGGGGTGAATGTCACGACCACGACTTCGTCGCCCTCTGCGATCCCGGTGAGGATCTCGGTGACGTTGCCGACGGTCTCGCCGACGGTGACGGTCGTCGCAACCGCAGTGCCGGAGGCGTCGAGGGTCTTCACCGTGGAGACGCCGTCCGCGGTCGTGACCGCGGCGCTCGGGACGGTGAGCACGTTGGTGCGACGCTCGTAGACGATTTTGGCCGTGACGGCGACGCCGTCGTAGAGGCCGTCGGGGTCGCCGGTGACGGCGACGACGACGGGGTAGGTGACCGCTCCGGAGGTCGTCGACGGCAGGATGCCGACGGACTGCACGGTTCCGAAGAACGCGGTGCCGTCGTCGAGGGAGAGTTCGACCTGGTCGTTGACCGCGACGTTCGCGATGTCCGACTCGCCGATGGCGAGGGAGAGCGACCACGAGTCTGTTCCGACGATACTGAAGTCGGCCGTGCTCGTAGAGGTCGAGGCGGTCGAGGCGGTCGTGGCTCCCCTGCCCCAGAACTGCCCGAGCTGCCCGAGGAGATCACGTCGCCGACGGCGACGTTGACCGCGGTGACGAGGCCGGCGGCGGGGGCGGTGAGGGTCGCACCGGCGACTGCGGCCTGCGCGGTCACGACGGCGGCCTCGTCGACGGCGACGGATGCCGTCTGGGCCGCGATCTGAGCGACGGCAGCGGCGGTTCCATCGCTGTCGCTCACGCTCGTGGCGAGTTTCGCCTTCGCGGTCGCGAGCGTCGCCTGCGCTTCGAGCACGGCGGCGTCGAGGCTGAGCGTGTCGACGGTTGCGAGCACCTGGCCAGCGGTCACGGTGGTCCCCGCGACGACCGGCACGGCCGTGACGGTACCGGACACGGCGAAGCTGACCGAGTCGTTCACGGTCGGGGTCGCGGTGCCGTCGCTGTCGACGGTCTTCTGCATGGTCGTCAGGCTCGCTGCGGTGGTGATGGGAGCGGCGACCGTGGACTTGGTGTTCGCCGGAACGGCGAATCCGAACCAGTAGATGCTGCCGCCCGCGAGGGCGAGCACGATGACGCCGGCAACCACCCAGGTTCGTGGGCGGATGTGCGTGAGAAACTGTGGCCGTTTCATGGTCTCCTCGATAGCTCGTGCGCGGCTTCTGACTGCCGCGTCGGCAACGGTACGCAGCAGGGCTATGGCCGCGGCCTCCAGCGGCTATCAGTTCCCGATGAGCCCGGCATGCCCGGTGCGTGAGCCGGTGTGCGGATGCCGGGCGAAGCATCCGCCGATAACATTGCTGTCATGGCAGACTCAACGTTCGACATCGTCAGCAAGGTCGACCCGATGGAGGTCGACAACGCCCTCAACCAAGCCCACAAGGAAGTCGCGCAGCGCTACGACTTCAAGAACGTCGGCGCCTCGATCGAGATGAGCGGCGAGAAGGTGCTCATGAAGGCGAACTCGGAGGAGCGTGTCAAGGCGATCCTCGAGGTCTTCGAGTCCAAGCTCATCAAGCGCGGCATCTCGCTGCGCAGCCTCGACGCGGGCGACCCGTACGCCTCCGGCAAGGAATTCCGGATCGAGGCCTCGATGAAGGCCGGCATCGACCAGGAGAACGCGAAGAAGATCGGCAAGATCATTCGCGACGAGGGCCCCAAGGGCGTCAAGAGCCAGATCCAGGGCGATGAGCTGCGCGTGAGCTCGAAGAGCCGCGACGACCTGCAGGCCACGATGGCGCTGCTCAAGGGCAAGGACCTCGACGTCGCCCTGCAGTTCGTCAACTTCCGGTAGGCATCGGGGCATCCTTTTGACGCCGTTCCACGATATGGCGCTGATGAGCCCGGACACCACCGCAGCGGACGTCGACGCCCACCTCGCCGTGTTCGGCGAGGTGGTCAGCGAACTGCTCGGGTTCTAGGCCGAGGCGGTCACTGCTGCTGGCGCGACGGCGCGGGAGATGGCGACCATCTCGTCGCGGGGCACGACCTTGATCCGCACCCGGCCCTCGGCCGCGCCGAGCGCCTGCTCGTGCTGGTCGAGGCGGTGCCAGCCGTCGAGGTTCGTGTACTCGACGCCGCGTTCCTCGAGGAGCGCGACGACGCTCTCCTCCGACGGGGATTCGGGCCGCCACCAGTTGCCGAGATCGTTGATCAGGTGCCGCACGGTCTCCATCGCGTCGGACTTGGTGTGCCCGATCAGGCCGACAGGCCCACGCTTGATCCACCCGGTCGCGTACACGCCGTAGAGCTGCTGGTTGGCGCTGCCCGCACCAGACGACGGGTCGCCCTTGGAGAGCACCTGCCCCTCGCGGTTCGGGATCACGCCGTGCTTCTTGTCGAACGGCACCCCGGGCAGCGGCGAGCCGAAATACCCGACCGCGCGGTACACGGCCTGCACCGGCAGCTCGCGGATCTCCCCGTGCCCACGACGCCGCCCTGGCCGTCCGGCGCTGTGCGTTCGTAGCGGATGCCGCCGACCCGGCCGGTGCCGTCGTCGACCAGTTCGAGGGGCTTGGCGAAGAAGTGCAGGTGCAGCCGGCGGCTCGCGCCCGCCTGCGGGTCCTCGGCGAGCTTGTGGGCGCGTTCGCGCCATTTGCCGAGCACCTTGTCGATCACGAAGACCTGCTTGTTGCTCGCAACGGCGGCGCGCGCGGCGTCGTCGTAGTCGAAGTCCTCGTCGTAGACGACGATGTCGACGTCGGGCAGTTCGCCGAGCTCACGCAGTTCGAGGGGCGTGAACTTCACGGATGTCGGTCCGCGACGCCCGAAGATGTGCACGTCGGTCACGGGTGAGGCCTTGAGCCCGTCGTAGACGTTCGCCGGGATCTCGGTGGGCAGCAGGTCGTCCGCGTGCTTCGCGAGGATCCGAGCCACGTCGAGGGCCACGTTTCCGTTGCCGATCACGGCGACCTGCTTCGCTTCGAGCGGCCAGGTGCGCGGGTAGTCGGGGTGGCCGTCGAACCAGCTCACGAACTTGGCGGCGCCGTAGGAGCCGACGAGGTCGATGCCGGGGATCCTGAGGTCGGCGTCGCGCACGGCGCCGGTCGCGAAGATGACCGCGTTGTAGTGCTTCCTGAGGTCGTCGAGCGTGATGTCGACCCCGAAGCGCACGTTTCCGAAGATGCGGATGTCGCCGCGGTCGAGCACGTCGCGCAGGGCGGTGATGATGCCCTTGATGCGGGGGTGGTCCGGCGCGACCCCGTAGCGTACGAGCCCGTACGGCGCGGGGAGGTGGTCGAACAGGTCGATCGAGACCTCGAAGTTGCGTTCCGCCTTGAGCAGGATATCCGCGGCGTAGATGCCGGCCGGCCCTGCCCCGACGATCGCCAGGCGCAGCTTCGCGGGTTGCTGGTCGGTGGGGCGCTTCTCGGTCATGACGACCTTTCTAACTTGAACGCTCGACGATCGTGTCGGCGAATCGGGTCAGCGCCTTCTTGACGGACCCGTCGGGCAGGGGAGCGAGGGAAGCAACGGCGTCGTGTGCCCAGCCGTGGGCCTCTGAGAGGGTCTGTGCGGTCACCTCGTGGTCGCGCAGCGCGGCAATCGCGGAGTCGGCCGCCTCTGAGCGGGTGCCCTGGCTGCTCATGACGTCCCGCTCGAGCCGCTCGAGCAGGGCCGCGGATGCCGGCTCGTCGGCGGCGCGCTCGCGGAGCCTGAGCAGGGGCAGGGTGGCGACCCCGGCACGCAGGTCGGTGCCTGGCACCTTCCCGGTCGCCTCGGGCTGCGGGGACAGGTCGAGCACGTCGTCGATGAGCTGGAACGCGACGCCGATCTTCTCGCCGAAGCTCACGAGAGGCTGTTCGAATTCGTCGGGCGCATCCGAGAAGATGATGCCGGCCTGGGCCGCTGCCGCGATGAGCGAACCGGTCTTGTCCGCGAGCACCGAGATGTAGTGCTCGATCGGGTCGTCGCCCGCGTGCGGGCCGACGGTCTCGTGCAGCTGCCCCATGACGAGGCGTTCGAAGGTGTCGGCCTGCAGGCGGATGGCCCGCTCGCCGAGCTTGGCCATCAGCTGGCTCGCCCTGGCGAACAGCAGGTCGCCGGTGAGGATCGCGACCGAGTTTCCCCAGACCGTCTGGGCGCTCGGGACGCCGCGGCGCTGGCCGGAGTCGTCCATGACGTCGTCGTGGTAGAGCGAGGCGAGGTGGGTGATCTCGATCGCCGTCGACGCGGTCACGACGTCGGTGATCCCACCGCTGCCGAGGTGGGCGGTGAGGAGGGCAAGCATCGGGCGAACCCGCTTGCCGCCGGCTTCGAGGAGGTACCGGGTGGTGACGCTTGCGATCTCGTCTGCGAAGACGATCTCGGCGAAGAGGCTCGCCTCGACCCGCTCGAGACCGGCGTCGATTCCGGCGGCAAGGCCCCGGTCATCCGCTGTCGAGAAGATTCGATCGCTGAGGCCGATCTGGCTCGTCACGGAGGAGCCGCGCCGGAACAGGGGAAGACTCGGTTTCACTCTGACAGCCTATCCATTGGGTGGGGAGTTTCAGTCGGCGGGGACTGCCGCGGGGGCGGCCTTGACGCCGCGGTGCAGCGCCACGATTCCGAGGGTGAGGTTCTTGTAGGCGACGGACTCGTACCCGGCTTCGCGGAGCCATCCGCTCAGCACGGGCTGGGTCGGCCAGGCGGCGATCGATTCGCCGAGATAGTCGTACGCCTCGGCGTTCGAGGAGGCGAGCTTGACGACCCGGGGCATCACCTGGTTGAGGTAGGCGAAATAGGCGCTGCGGATGACCGGGTTCGGCGGGGTGGAGAACTCGCAGATGACGACCCTGCCGCCGGGCTTGGTGACGCGGAAGAACTCGGCGAGCGCCTTGCGCGGTTCCACGACGTTGCGGAGGCCGAAGGAGATCGTGACGGCGTCGAATTCGTTGTCGGCGAACGGAAGCGCCGTCGGCGTCGGCCTGGACGAACTTGACGAGCGGGTTGCTCGCTTGGCGTTCGCGGCCGACCGCGATCATGCCGGCGGAGAAATCGGCGGCGACGACGTGGGCGCCGGTGTGGGTCAGCGCGACGCTCGAGGTGCCGGTGCCCGCGGCGATGTCGAGGATGCGCTCGCCGGCCTGGGGGTTGACGGCGCGGGTCGCCTGGAGCCGCCACAGGGCGGCGTTTCCGACCGAGAGCACCGCGTTCGTGCGGTCGTAATGCGTCGACACCTGATCGAACATGGCAGCGACCTGCTCCGGCTGCTTACTGAGGTCTGCTCTGTTCACTCCAACAGTCTAGGTTGCCGTTCCCCGGTGATCCTGCGAAGCCGGTGATAGGGGCAGTCTGGAGTCCGGGAAGCCGGTCGTCGTGGCGGCTGGCATAGGCTGGGCAAGTGAATGTGCAGGCCCTAACGGTTGAAACCACTCCCATTGCCGACATTCGACAACTGGTCCTTCTCCTCGACGCCCAGAAGCCGCTGCTCTGGATGCGCCGCAACCAGGGCCTCGCCGGCCTCGGCTCGGCGCTGCGGCTCGAATTCTCGGGCCCGACCCGCATGACGGATGCCGCGAGTGCGTGGCGGGACGTCGTCGCCGCTGCGACGGTGACCGATCCCCTCGCGCGAACGGGCACCGGCCTGCTGGCGTTCGGAACCTTCGCCTTCGACGACGAATCCGCCGAGACGAGCGTGCTGCTCGTTCCGGAGGTCATCGTCGGACGTGAGGACGGTCTCTGCTGGGTCACCCGGATCTGGCCGACCGGCGGCACTCCTCCGGAAATTCCGGTGGCGCTGCATCCGCTGGGCACGGAGTACCGGATCTCGCTGCTCTCGGGCACGCTGCGGCCCGAGGCATACAAGGCAGCCGTCGATGAGGCGGTCGTGCGTCTCTCGGCCGGCGAGGTCAACAAGGTCGTGCTCGCCCGCGACCTCCGCGGCCACCTTCCGGCGAAGTCGGACCTCCGCCGCACGATCAGCGAACTCGCCCTCGGATACCCGGACTGCTGGACCTACGCCGTCGACGGACTCGTCGGGTCGAGCCCCGAAACCCTGATCCGCGCCGACCACGGCGAGGTCAACGCCCGGGTGCTCGCCGGGACCGTCTCGCGCGGCGCCGACGCCGCAGCGGACCTCGAGGCCGCCGCCGCGCTCGCGACGAGCGCGAAGGACGGCGACGAACACGCCTTCGCGGTGCAGAGCGTGCTCGCCTCGCTGCGCCCGCATACCTCGCACCTGCTCACGAGCGAGCTGCCGTTCACGGTCAAGCTCCCGAACCTCTGGCACCTCGCGACGGATGTCGAGGGAACCCTCTCCGACGGATCGACCTCCCTCGACCTCATCGCCGCCATGCACCCGACGGCGGCGGTCGCGGGAACGCCGACGCAGGCAGCGCTTGCGCTCATCCGCGAACTCGAGCCCTTCGACCGCGGCCGGTACGCCGGGCCGGTCGGCTGGGTCGGAGCGGACGGCGACGGCGAATGGGCGATCGCGCTGCGCTGCGCCCAGGTCACTCCCGGCGGCGACGTCACGGCATACGCCGGCTGCGGCATCGTCCTCGGTTCAGAGCCCGACCGCGAGCTCGCCGAGACCCGGATGAAGTTTCGCCCCATCGTCGAGGCCTTCGGCTAACTCCCCTCCTCCTCCGCTGCGCTCTGCGCTCAGCGCTCAGCGCCGTGAACCGCGAGAGCACACTTATGGCCCTAAAGACGGCCCCATAAGGGCCGATTTCGTACTCTCGCGGGATGAACGGGAGGAGTGGGCGGATGGGACGGGTCAGGTGGCTGCGAGGCGCGCCTTTTCGGCGTCGACGTCGAAGGCGGCGGGCGGCCAGTCGAGGTCCAGACGCTCGAGGGCGTCGATCAGCAGGTGCTGCACGGCGAGGCGCGCGTACCATTTCTTGCCCGAGGGAACGACGAACCACGGCGCGTCGGGGGTCGAGGTGCGTTCGAGGGCGAGCTGGTATGCCGTCTGGTAGTCCGCCCAGCGCATCCGCTCGTCGACGTCGCCCGGGTTGTACTTCCAGTGCTTGTCCGGGCGTTCGAGGCGCTCGAGCAGCCGCTCTTTCTGGTCTGCCGAGCTGATCTGCAGCATGACCTTGACGATCGTTGTTCCGTCGTCGACGAGATCCTGCTCGAACTGGCGGATCTGCCCGTACCTGGCCTCGATCTCTTCGGCGGGGGCGAGCTCGTGCACGCGGGCGATCAGCACATCCTCGTAGTGCGAGCGGTCGAAGACCCCGATCAGGCCGGGCCCAGGCACGCGGCTCCGCACCCGCCAGAGGAAGTCGTGCGCGCGTTCTTCCGCTGTCGGTGCCTTGAACGCGGTGAGGCGCACACCCTGCGGGTCGACGGACCCGACGACGTGCCGCACGATGCCGCCCTTCCCTGCGGTGTCCATGGCCTGCAGCACGAGGAGCACCTTGCGGCCACCGCCGTCGTCTGCGGAAGCCCGGCTATTGGCGTAGAGCTTCTCCTGAAGCGAATCGAGCAGACCCACGCCCGAGGCGAGCGCCTTGTCGGCGTTCTTCTTCACGACCCCGTCGAAGCCGGGCGTCGCGTCGGGGTCGACGGAGGCGAGCCGGAATCCGGGGCCGACGCGGAGCGTCTCGATCGGGTCTGAATCCCAAAACTTTTGGTTGAGTCCGCTCATGATGATGCACCCTTCGTCGAAAACCGCAGGAAGACTGAGACTGTGCAGCCGGGCCCGCGTAAGGCTATGGAGAAAACCTAGCGCGTAAGCGGCACCTCGAGCAGGCTCGGTCCGAGCGGCGGCGCGGTGAGCGCCCGCTCGAGCTCGCTGCGGGTCGCCGCCCGGTCGTATTCCCAGCCGTATGCTGCGGCGATCGCGGAGAGGTCGACGCCCTGCGGTGTGTAGAGCACCCTGCTGATCAAGTCGTCGGGGGCGGATGCCGCGACCTCGAGCCCGTCGAAAATGGTTCCGCCACCGTCGTTGCCGACGATGACCTGCAGCCGCGCCCGCGCCTCGCCCGGGACCAGGAGCATCGATCCCGCGTCGTGCAACAGGGCGAGGTCGCCGAGGAGCAGCCGGGTCGTGCCGGTCGAGCGCGGTTCGCTGCCGTGCTGGAACGCCTGGCTCGCGAGCGCGATACCCGTCGCGGTCGCGATCGTGCCGTCGATGCCCGCGAGGCCCCGGTTCGAGTGCACGGAGATCTTCTTGCCCGGCACCCGCCGGTCCGCCTCGCGGATCAACCGGGACGCGCCGAGCACCAGCCGGTCGTGCGGCCAGGAGGCCCGCCAGACGGCGTCGACGAGCATGCTCCGGGTGACGGGAGCGCGGAGGGCTGCGAATTCGGCGCGCGTCATCCCGTGGGCGCCGAAGGGGACATCCGCGTCTTCGGTCGCCGCGTCGAGAACGCGCCGGCTCGACATCACCCAGCTGCCGAGCCAGGCCCGGCCGTCGCGGGTTTCCGCCTCGGACGAAGCGGATGCGCCGACACGCGCCGTGCGGGCGAACGTGCGCACCCGGTGCCCAGGGTTGTACCACTCGGCGCCGGTCGGGGCCACGACGATCGTCTCGACGTCGTCCCGCTGGATGAGGGCCGGGACTTCCCGGCTCAGCGACGGATGTCCGAACACGATCACGCGCTCGACCCTGCCGCCGAAGTCCTCGGCCTGCAGCAGCTCACGGTATGCGGCCACGAGATTCGGCCCGAAGCGGGCGTTGCTCGACACCTCCGCGAGCAGTGGCCAGCCTCCGGCCCGGGCGAACTCCTCTGCAGCACTCCCCGCGCCTGTGCCGGCGACCACGACGGTGCGCAGCCCCCGTCGACGACGAGTGCGGCCTGGTCACCCGTCACCACGTCACCGCTCACCGCGAAAGCGGGTGAGCCGTCGGTCTGGCCGTGGCTCAGCGGCGGCTCAGTCGTCGTCGCGGCCGGGTCGGCGGAGCGCTCAAGGGTCACGGGGGCGGAGAGGGGCTCCCGGAAGGCGAGGTTGAGCTGCACGGGACCGGGGTCGAGCGAGCGGCCTCCGGTGGCGGCATCCATCGACCGGGCGGCGAGTTCGGCAGCGCGGACAGCGTCGGAAGAACGGCCCGCACCGTCGGCACGGGACTCGGTGGCATCGCCGGCATGGCCGGCCGGGGCACCGGCAGCAGCAATCGCAGCAGCACCGGGGGCCGGTACGTCGAGGCAGAGCCGGGTCGCGACGCCGAAGAGCCCGGTCTGCACGGTCGTCTGGTTCGAGCGGATGCCGCGGAGTTCGACGGGGCGATCGGCCGTCAGCACGATGAGGGGCACCCCGGAGTGATGGGCCTCGAGCACCGCGGGGTGCAGGTTGGCGACGGCGGTGCCGGACGTGCAGATCACGAGGGCGGGCACGCCGGTCTCGACCGCGAGGCCGAGCGCGAGGAAACCGGCGCCGCGTTCGTCGATGCGCACGTGCAGGCGGACCAGGCCGAGGCGTTCGAGTTCCGCGGCGACCAGGGCGAGCGCCTGCGAGCGGGAACCGGGGCTCACGACGATGTCGCGGATGCCGCGGCTCACGAACGCGCCGAGGAGGGCGACGCTGAAATCGGTCGCGGGGCTGCCGGTGGCCGCCGGACTGGTGAAGGGCAGGCCTTCACCCACGGCCGCGGTGTCGGTCAGGATCGGGTCAGGCATCCCGGCGGCCAGGCAGTTCGCCCTCGCCAGGGTCGGTCGTCTTCTTGGGTTCGGCTGCGGCGGGACCCTTCGCCGGGCCGGTGGACTGGCCCGTCGATGGCCCGGCGTTGCCGGCGGCCTGCCCCTTGCCGGGGCCGGAGTTCTGGCCCTTGCCCGGTCGGTCTGGCTTGTCGGTCGCGTCCGGCTTGTCGAGGTCGGCGAGCTCCTGCTCCATCTGGCGGATGCGCTCCTCCTGGAGCCGGTCACGGCCGAGGCTCTTCAGAAAATCGGGATCGTCATCGGGGGCCAGCTGCCGCGATGGGCCGCGACCGGGCGCGGAACTCTGGTTGCTGCCACGGCCGATGAACAGCCAGAGCAGGGCGCCGACGACGGGGACCAGGACGATCACAAAGACCCAGACCCAGCGCGGCAATCCGCGGATCCGACCGCGGTCGAAGGTGACACACTCGACGAGCGCATAGACGGTCACGACAATGACCGCAATTCCTACGACAAGCCACACCTTTACCATCCGCTCATTCTACGGCGATCACCCGAGAGATCGGTGAGTACGCAGAGGTCCGCAAATCTAACGATCGGAACCACAATCTATGCTGAAAGCATGAAAGCTGTCCCGTCCTGGCTGAGCTACTCGGTCTACCGCATCCTCATGTTCGCAGTACCCCTCGCGGTACTGCTGATGCTCTCGATCGTCTGGTGGGTCTCCGCCATCGTCGCGGCCCTGATCGGGCTCTGCCTGTCGTACATCTTCCTGCGGAAGCCCAGGGAGCAGGTCGCCCTCGACCTGTACACGGCCCGGCACCCCACCGCTGAGGTCGTACATCCCGACGCGGAGTCGGAGGACGCGGCGATCGACCGTGCCGCCGACGCCGCTGCTTCTGCCGCGGTCGCCTCTGCCGAGGCCGCGGATGCCGCCGGCCTGGCGACGACGCGGGCCGCGGCATCCGCTGCGCCCGTCACGACCGCTGGGTCAGCGGCGTCAGAACGCGAAGGCAGCGCCCAGTAGCAGGCCGTACAGGAGCGCGCTGAAGCTCGTGAGCTTGAGCGCCAGGATGAGCTCGGCCGCGGTCTTCGCTGTGACGGTGATCAGGCACGCCGGAAGGGCGAGCAGGAGCACGAAGAGCACGAACCAGGCGAGCGGGTAGAAGAGCGCGAAGAAGGCCGCGATCACGAATGGCACGAGCAGCAGCACGCAGAAGACGATCCGGCCGGGCAGGTTGCCGATCAGCACCGCGAGGGTGCGCTTGCCGGACGCCTTGTCCGGGACGATGTCACGCAGGTTGTTGACCATCAGCACGGCGCAGGCGATGAGCCCGATCGCGACCCCGCCGAGCCAGCTCTCGAGGTTCACCGTTCCGACCTGCACGAAGGTCGTGCCCGCGGTTGCGACGAGTCCGAAGAACACGAACACGAACAGCTCGCCGAGGCCGAAGTAGCCGTAAGGACGCTTGCCGCCGGTGTAGAACCAGGCTGCGACGATCGCGGCGGCGCCGACGAGCAGCAGCCACCACTGGCCGCTCAGGACGACCAGCACGAGACCGGCGAGCGCGGCGAGTCCGAAGAAGGCGAGGGCGACCGTGAGCACGGACCGCGGCCTCGCCGCCCCGCCGCCGGTGAGCCTGGCCGGGCCGACGCGGTAGGCGTCGGTGCCGCGGATGCCGTCGGAGTAGTCGTTCGCGTAGTTCACGCCGATCTGCAGGCAGAGTGCCACGATGAGCGCGAGCAGGGCGCGGACCGGGTGGAAGACGCCCGGGTCGCTCGCGACGATGGCCGCGCCGGTGCCGAGGGCGACCGGGGCGATCGCGAGGGGAAGGGTGCGAAGGCGCGCGCCGGAGATCCAGTCGCCGGCCGTCGCCGGGCCGGAGCGGCCGTGCGCCTCTGCTCCGTTCCGCTTCGCCGGGTTTCCGGATCGACCGGAGTTGGCGGGCTTGCCCGCTGCCTTCCCGGCTGGCTTACCCGCCTGTTTTCCGGACGACTGTCCGGCGGACGCCGGTGCCCCGAGGGTCTCCGAAGGATTCAATCGCTGCATTTTGGGCCTGACCGGCCGCGCTCCCTGTGCCACGTTTTCATGTTACCGGGCACTTGATAAGAGGATGCCGCGAGTCGGCACCCTCGCGCGACGCGCGCAGATCAACGCCCGTGGCCAGCGCATGCGCCCGCGGCTCAGCCCACGGCCAGTGACCGCGGCTAGGCCCGCACGGGGCCGGCGTCGGCGATGCCCTGCAGGGCGAGCCGGTCGGGCTTGCCTGAGACGAGCAGGGGGATCTCGGCGACCACAAGCAGGCGATCGGGCCGGGCCGCCTTGCCCAGGGCGGATGCGACGGCGTCCTTCACGACTGCGAGTCGGGCCGTCGCCGTGTCTGCCTCCGTCTCCGGCGAGCTGAACGGCGTTGCGGTCGGCGACGTGCGCGAGGCCTCGCCCCGCGACCGGGCCGGCACCGCGGAGTGCGACCCCGGGACCGCGACGACGGGCACCTGGCCCCACCGGGCATCCGCCACCCCCACGATCACCGCGTCGGCGAAACCGGGCAGGGCGCGCACCACGCGTTCGACGGCGTCGAGGGAGACCTTCTCTCCGCCCGAGATGATCACGTTGTCCGCGCGGCCGAGCACGCGCACGAGGCCGGTCACGGCGTCGACCTCGCCGAGGTCGCCGGTGCGGTACCAGCGCACGCCATGGTCTTCGGTGAAGCGGTCGTGGGTGCGGAGCGGGTCGTCGAGGTACCCGTCGGCGAGCACGGAGCCGGACATCTCGAGCTCGCCGTCGACGACGCGCACAACCGTGTCGCCGATCGGGCGACCGTTGTAACAGCATCCGCCGGCCGTTTCAGAGGAGCCGTATGTGCGCACGACCGCGATGCCGAGCGAGGCGGCGCGCTCGATCAGGGCAGGGGGCATGGCCTGGCCGCCGACCAGGATCGCCGTGAAGCGGCGCAGGAGTGCGAGCATTTCCGCGGCCCCGCCCTGGTCGTCAGCGTCGACCGCGTCGAGGAGGCGGGCGAGCTGCACCGGCACAAGGGAGGTGTAGCGCAGCGGCGCGGTCAGCCGGGTCGCCGCTTCGAAGAAGGCGGCCGGGTCGAAGTGACCGGGTGCCAGCGCGATCGGCGTGGTCCCCGCCTCGAGCGAGCGGACGAGCACCTGGACGCCCGCGACGTAGTGGGCGGGCAGGGCGAGCAGCCACTGGCCGGGCCCGCCGAGCGCCGCACTCGACGCCGCGGCGCTCGCCAGGAGGGCTGGCGCGCCGAGCAGCACCCGCTTGGGCACGCCTGTCGAACCGCTCGTCTCGATGACGACGGCCGTGCCGTCCGGAACGGTCACGGGCACGGGCACGGGCACGGGCACGGGCACGGGCACGGGCAGCAGGGCGTCCCCGCGCCCGGAGAGGGCCTCGCGGAGCAGGTCGAGGAGGTCGAGCGGCCGGTCGACGGAGACGACCCGGAGCATCCGTGTCACGGCGGGACTAGAACTGCCAGTCGTACGGACCCCAGTCGGGGTCGCGTTTCTCGAGGAACGCGTCGCGGCCCTCGACGGCCTCGTCCGTGCCGTAGGCGAGCCGCGTCGCTTCGCCCGCGAAGACCTGCTGGCCGACGAGTCCGTCATCGACGGCGTTGAAGGCGAACTTGAGCATGCGGATGGCGGTGGGCGACTTGGTCAGGATCGTGCGAGCCCAATCGATGGCTTCGTTTTCGAGATCGGCGTGCGGGACGACCGCGTTGATCGCGCCCATCTCGAGGGCGCGCTGGGCGGAGTACTCGCGGGCGAGGAAGAAGACCTCGCGCGCGGCTTTCTGCCCGACCTGGCGGGCGAAGTATGCGCTGCCGTAACCGGCGTCGAAGGAGCCGACGTTGGCATCCGTCTGCTTGAACTTGGCATGCTCTGCGCTCGCGATGCTGAGGTCGCAGACCACGTGCAGGGAGTGCCCGCCGCCGGCGGCCCAGCCGGGGATGACGGCGATGACGACCTTCGGCATGAAGCGGATCAGGCGCTGGATCTCGAGGATGTGCAGTCGGCCGCTGCGGGCCTTGTCGATGCCGCTGGCAGTCTCGCCTTCCGCGTACTTGTAGCCGTCGCGGCCACGGATGCGCTGGTCCCCGCCCGAGCAGAACGCCCAGCCGCCGTCCCTCGGGCTCGGGCCGTTTCCGGTGAGGAGGACGACGCCGATGCGCGGGTTCATCCGGGCGTCTTCGAGGGTGGCCTGCAGCTCGTCGACGGTGTGCGGCCGGAACGCGTTGCGCACCTCCGGGCGGTTGAACGCGACGCGCGCGATCTGCCCGGTGAGGTCGTGGTGGTACGTCACGTCGGTGAGGGACTCGAAGCCCGGGACGAGTTTCCACTGGCTCGGGTCGAAGATTTCAGACACCTGTTCGATCATGCTGCAAGCCTACGCGGCGGACCCCACGCGCGGACCCGAGGGGTGCCGGCTGGACAGCGCGCGGATGGGCGCGCTCTCACACATACTCAGGCCTGAAAAACCAAACGACACGCCGGTGAAAATGAGAAATACCCCTTTTGTGGTGGCAAAGTCAACCCCCTTGAGCGCCTCATTTTCACCATGTGTACTTGTGGTCTCAGTGAGACCCGGAGGTAGTCATGAACGACCTAGACACACAGTCAAAAGCCCCGATCGACCTGCCACTCCACAACGACGTGGCAACCCGAACCCACAGCACCATCAGCGCCGTCAGCATCCGCATGACCCCGGCAGAAAACACCAGAAAACACCAGAACGCCATCGGAACGGCGGTGCGACCGTGACCGTCACGATGAACACGTCGGCACCGGCCCACGACCACTTCGATTCTCCCGACTCCTACCGCGCCCCGCTCCCTCGATCAACCCGGCCGGCTCATCCCAGCGTTCGGCCGGCAGTACGGCAGCGTCCCGCTACAGCAGGGCATCCACGGATGCCTTCGGCGACTACCTGCGCCGCATCGGCAAGGGCCCCTCCTGAGCGCCGAGGATGAGGTCAACCTCGCCCGGCGGATCGAGGTCGGCCTGTTCGCCGCAGAGAAGCTCGCGCACGGGGTCGACGACCACGAGCTTTCCCGGGAACTCGCCTGGCTCGCCCACGACGGCGGCCGGGCGAAGAACCACTTCATCGAAGCCAACCTCCGCCTCGTCGTCAGCATCGCCAAGCACTACTCCGGCCGCGGGGTGCCGATCATGGACCTCGTCCAGGACGGCAACATCGGCCTCGTCCGAGCGGTCGAGAAGTACGACTTCATGACCGGATACAAGTTCTCCACCTACGCGACCTGGTGGATCCGCCAGGCGATTCACCGCGGAATGGCCGACAAGTCCCGGATGATCCGCATCCCCGTGCACACCGCGGAGAAGCTCAACAAGATCAAGCGCATCCGCCGCGACCTCACGAGCACCCTCGACCGCGACCCCTCGCTCAAGGAGCTCTCCGAGGCGGCGCAGATCCCCATCCGCGACGTCTCGCGGCTGCTGCAGTACGACAATGAGCCGATTTCCCTGCATTCCCCGGTCGGTGACGGCGTCGGAGACATCTCGGAGCTCATCATCGACGACGACCTGCCGCAGCCGGACGAGTATGCGACGGTCACGCTGCGTGCCGCGGACATCTGCTTCTACCTCGACGCGCTGCCGCCGCGGGAGCGGTCGATCCTGAAGGCCCGATTCGGGCTCGACGGCGACGAACCGCGCACCCTCGACCAGATCGCCGTCATCCAGGGCGTCACGCGGGAGCGGGTCCGCCAGATCGAGAAGCGCGCGCTGGCCCTCCTGCACGTGCCTCGGCTCGAACGGTACCTGCGCGATTAGATGCCCGCAGGCCTGGTCCGTCGATGACCGGTTGTGCGGGTGCGTGAGCACCCGCACAACCCGGTTCCGGCGTGACCCAACTTTTCCACGGCACTGAACTTTTCCACGGCTCTCCGGGGGACCCCCGAACTGAGCATTGGCAACGTCTCGATTTTGTAGCAATAATTCCTTATGACGCGCCAACGAGGGAATCATGGGAAAGCTCACCTATAACTCGACGGTGACGGCCGACTTTGATGATCGCATCCTGGCGCACATCCAGGTGGTCATCGGAGCCAAGCTGCGCCGGGGAGAGTGCTTCTACTTCACGTGGAGGGACGACCCGTCCGGAGGCGACGGTCGCAGCACGATCTGGCTGCATCCGGCCATCCCGCTCGCCTTCAAATACTTCGGCGGTCGCTCGCCGAGCCTCAATCGCGACTGGGTGGAGGCGCTCATGCTGACCGCCAACTCCTCTGGCGGTTTGCAGCTCGTCCCCGAACCGCACCGGCCGGCATCCGTGCTCGCGACGAAGGATGAACCATGATTCGCATCGACATCGTCTATGGCGGTCAGCAGTACTCCCTGGGCGGCCGGTCCGCAGAGTCGCTCCGGAATGAGATCAACGCGGCCGTCACGTCCGGCCAGCCGTACTGGCTTCCGGTCAACAGCGGCGGCGGCCGCTTCGAGGACGCCTATCTCCTGATCGCGCCCGGCATCGCGTTCGCGGTTATCGACGTCAAACCCACCAACGGGGACGACCTCGACCTCGAGGTCGACGGCGCCTTCAACCACGACTCCCTCTAGCCTCCCGCACGGTCCGCTCCGCCGCGCGCCCACTGCGCCGTTCCGCGCCCGGCAGGCCTGGCGCGGAGCGGCGCTTCTGGCGCGCACGCCCCGACGCGTGCGGCGGCACGGTCGCCCGCACCCGCGCCCGGCTGGCAGACTGGAAGCATGCTTCCCCCACTCGCAGAGTTGCTCGGAACGGCCCGCATTGTCGCGTTGCCGCTCATCACCCGATTCCGCGGAATCGACACCCGCGAGGCACTCCTCCTCGAAGGACCGGAGGGCTGGACGGAGTTCGCGCCGTTCGCCGAGTACGACGACGCAGAGTCCGTCGCCTGGCTGCGCGCCGCGATCGACTTCGGCTGGACCCCGACGCCCGCCCTCCTGCGCGAGAGCATCCCGGTCAATGCGACCGTCCCTGCAATCGACGCGGAACTCGTGGCGGATGTCCTCGCCCGCTTTCCGGGGTGCCGCACGGCCAAGGTGAAGGTGGCCGCCCCCGGGCAGACCCTCGCAGAAGACGTCGCCCGCGTGCGCGCCGTGCGCCGGGTGCTGGGACCGGAGGGGCGCATCCGTGTGGACGCGAACGGCCTCTGGAACCTCGACGAAGCCGAACACGCCCTGAACGCCCTCGGCGAGTTCGACCTCGAGTACGTCGAACAGCCGTGCGCGAGCATCGAGGAACTCGCCGAGATCCGCCGTCGCTCCGCCGACTACCTCGGCATCCCCGTCGCCGCCGACGAGAGCGTGCGCCGCGCCGAGGACCCGCTGCTCGTGGCGACCACGGGCTCTGCCGACATCCTCGTGATCAAGGCGGCACCGCTCGGCGGGATTCACGTCGCACTCGACCTCGTTGCGCTGGCCGGCCTGCCCGTCGTGGTCTCGAGTGCCCTCGACACCTCGGTCGGCATCGCGATGGGCGCGCACCTCGCCGCCGCGATCCCCGGCCTCGAGTTCGACTGCGGCCTCGGCACCGCCTCGCTGCTCGCCGCCGATGTCACCCACGACCCGCTGCTGCCGGTCGACGGCCGGATCCCGGTTCGCCGCGTCGTGCCCGACGCCGACCTGCTCGACCGCTACGCGGCATCCGCCGAGCGCAGCGCCTGGTGGCTCGCCCGCCTCAGCCGCTGCTACGCCCTGCTCGCCGCCGAACCCGCCATCACGGACGCCATCACGGACTGAGCCGCCCTGGCGGATGCCGGGTTAGAGGCCCGAGTATGCGTGCAGTCCCTTGAAGAAGACGTTCACGACGCCGAAGTTGAACATCACGGCGCTGAAACCGACGATCGCGAGCCACGCGGAGCGGGAACCGCGCCAGCCCCTGGTTGCACGGGCGTGGATGTAGCCGGCGTAGATGGTCCAGATGATGAAGGTCCAGACCTCCTTGGTGTCCCAGCCCCAATAACGGCCCCAGGCCTTCTCCGCCCAGATCGAACCGGCCATCAGGGTGAACGTCCAGAGGATGAAGCCGATGATGTGAACCCGGTACGCCAGGTTCTCGAGCGTCGCTGCCGAGGGCAGCGTCGCGAGGAAGCGGAGGCGCACCCGGCCGGCGGTCGTGACGAGCGCCTCCCGCCGGAACTGCAGCAGTTGCACTACGGAGAGCGCGAAGCCGAGCGCGAAGAAACCGGTTCCGAGCGAGGCGACGAAGACGTGGATCACGAGCCATGCCGACTGGAGCGCCGGCGGCAGCGGGGCGACCTCGACATAGAAGCGCAGCGCCGCGATGCCGAGCAGCACGAGCACCATCCCGGTCACGAAGGTGCCGAGGAAGCGCAGGTCCGCGCGGGTGAGCACGATCAGGAACACGGTCACGATGAGCAGGGTGCCCGTCATCGCGAACTCGTACATGTTGGCCCACGGCACCCGCCCGGCGGCGAAGCCGCGCAGCACGTCGGCCATCAAGTGGATCGCCCAGGCCAGCACGGTGAGCGAGACGCCGATCCGCAGGCTCTTCGAGCGGCCGTACGGGGTGGCGGCGTCGTTGGCGATGCGGGCGCTGATCCGGTTGACGATCGTTCCGGCGGATGCCGCGGCACCGGCCTTGCCGGCAGGCTTCCCCGGATCGAGGGTCGCGTCCCTGCCCGCCGGTTGCGCCCCATTAGCCGCGCCGACGCCGACCGGTACGGAGGCGAGCGCCGCGAGGCCCGTCGCCTCGTCCGCCGTCTTGACGGCCGCGGAGCGCTTGGCGAGGTCGAAGGCGAAGGAAATGAAGGCGAGCGCATAGACGGCCATCGCCGAGTACAGGCTCAGGATCGAGAGCTCGTTGAGATTCACGTGGTCAGCCTAATTCTGTTCGGTTGCCGGGACGGCTGATGTGGAGGATACCAGCAGTCGCCCGTGGCGGTCTGCGATGTCGGTCACGGCCGCTTCGAGGGCCGGGTCCTCGCCGCGGGCGAGTCCCGCGTACTCGAGGGTCAGCGATCCGTCTTCGCTCTCGATCGCCTTGACCCAGACTCGCCGCCGCGGCACGAACAGGCTCGTGAGCAGCCCGAGCAGGGCGAGGATCGCGAAGGACAGCACCCAGACCTGCGTCGGGTCGTGGTGGATGTCGAAGGACGCGAACCGCAGCACCGAGCCGGAGAAATCGTTCGCGGCGGCGCCGGGGTGCGCGTCGTTGAACGTGACGGAGCCGAGTCCGTTCGGCAGCTGCTGGGTCTCCCCGGCTTGAGTTCGAGCGACTTCACGCCGGTCTTGCCACCGGTGAGCCGCGTCATCTTGTCGGTGTTGAGCGAGTAGACGGATGTCGGCACTCCCGCGTTCAACCCGAGGTCGCCAGAGTAGATGTTCAGGGTGAGCATCGGGTATTCGAGGTCCGGGTACGACGAGTAGAAGGCGCCCGTCGAACTGGCGGCCTGCGTCGGGTAGAAGAAGCCGATCATGCCGAGCTGTTCGCTGAGGCCGTCCGGCACCTTGATCACGCCGAGCGAGGTGAGGTTCGCGTCCTGCGGCAGGAACGGCACCGCGTCGGTGAAGACGACGACCCCGTTGGGGTCCTGGACGGTGATCGAGGGCGCGTAGCCGTTGCCGAGCAGGTACACATCGGTGCCGCCGGTGCGCATCGGGGCGTTCACCTTGACGACGCCGGTCTGGAGGGCCTCGCCGCGGCGGGTGACGCTGACGGCAGCGGAGTAGTCGATCGCCTGGCCGTACGCCTTGAGGTTCTGGGTCTCGTAGGTGACGCTGAAGTCGTCGAGGGTGAGCTTGTACGGCTCGAGGCTCGAGTCGCTGAAGAACCGCCCCGGGCTGAACGAGTCGTAGGCGAGCAGGGTGTTCACGAAGGTCTGGCCCTCGACGAGCACCCGTTGGCCGCTGAAGCCGAAGCCGCTGCCGAAGCCGACAGTGATCAGGATGCCGACGAGCGCGAAGTGGAACACGAGGTTTCCGGTCTCGCGCAGGTAGCCGCGCTCGGCCGACGCCGAGAATTCCCGCCCGCCGCGTGCCGGCGCGCTGTCGAACAGGGCGACGCGGTAGCCGCTCTTCTTCAGGAGCGAGCGGGCGGAGTCGACCGCCGCCGCCGCATCCGTGCTGGCAGGAGCCGTGCGTTCGGTGAAGCCGGCGAGCCGCATGAGCCGCGCTGGCGTGCGCGGCGGCTGGGCCCGGAGCGCCTGGAAGTGGTGCTTCGTGCGCGGGATCACGCAGCCGATCAGCGAGATGAACAGGAGGAGGTAGATCGCCGAGAACCAGGCGGAGGAGTAGACGTCGAAGGCCTGGATCTTGTCGAGCACGGGAGCCAGGTCGGGGTTGTCCGCGAAGTACTGGGTGACACCGTTCGGGTCTGAGCTGCGCTGCGGAACGAGCGAACCGGGCACGGCGGCGATCGCCAGCAGGAGCAGCAGGAACAGGGCGGTGCGCATGTTGGTGAGCTGGCGCCAGAACCAGCGCAGCCAGCCGACGAGGCCGAGCCTGGGCTGGATGACATCGTCGGACGCCGGGGCCGGCGCTGGGGAATCGTAGTGGTCAGATGGCCGGGACATAACTGCCGATCACTCCTTGCAGGTCGAGGAGCCAGGCATTCCAGACGCCGGTCACCATGAGGACGCCGATGACGACGAGGAGCACGCCCCCGAACAGATTGATCGCGCGGACGTGCCGTTTCAGGAACGACACTGCCCCTGTCGCCCAGTTGAGGCCGAGCGCGATGAGAAGGAACGGGATGCCGAGTCCGAGCGCATAGAACAGCGCGAGCAGGCCGCCCTGCCACGGGGAGCCCGTGGTGAGGCTGAGCGAGTTGATCGCCGTGAGCGTCGGACCGGTGCACGGGGTCCAGCCGACGGCGAAGACCGCGCCGAGCACGGGGGCGCCCGCAAGTCCCGCGCGCGGGCGCCAGCTCGTCTTGACCGTGCGTTGCAGGGCCGCGAACTGGCCGACGAAGACGAGCCCCAGCAGGATCACGACAACGCCGGCGATCCGGGTGACGAGGTCGCGGTACTGGTTGAGCCAGAAGCCTGCCGCGCCGAAGACGACCCCGGTCAGCACGAAGACGAGCGTGAAGCCGAGCACGAAGAGCCCGACGCCGGCCAGGAGCCGGTTCCGGCCGCGCCGGTCGCCGCGACCGGCGGTCGACCGGCCGTCGGTGAATCCGCCGATGTATGCGAGGTAGCCGGGCACGAGCGGCAGGATGCACGGGGACGCGAAGGAGACGAGCCCCGCGAGTACAGCGATGGGAATCGCAAACAGGAGCTGGCCGCTGAAGACGATTTCGCCGAAGGGATTGTTCACGCCGCGGGGACCTCGGCGATGGCGTCGCGCACAATGGTCTCGAGGATCGAGGGCGTCGACAGGGCGCCGAGGATGCGCGCGGCGACCCGGCCGCTCTTGTCGAGCACGAGGGTGGTCGGCACCGCGTTCGGCGGGATGCTGCCGCTGAAGGCGAGCTGCATGGCCCCGCCGTCGACATCCATGATCGAGGGATAGGTGATGCCGTAGCTCTGGTTGAACGCGATCGCGTTCGCGGCCTGGTCGCGCACGTTCACGCCGAGCCATTCGGCTCCTTTGCCGGAGAACTCGGCGTTGAGCTTCTGGAGGTCAGGGGCCTCGACCCGGCACGGCGCACAACTCGCGTACCAGAAGTTGACCACGAGCACTTTTCCGGCGTAGTCGGTGTTCGACACGGTGGCGCCGGTCTCATCGACGCCGCTCCAGGTCACGGCGGCCCCGCGGTCGGCGGCCGGGATCTCCGTGACGCTGCCGTCGCCGGCGATGAAGCCCTTGTTGCTTCCGGCGCGGTACTGGTCCGCGAGGGGGTCTGTCGAACAGCCGGTGAGGACGAGCGCGAGCGCGAGCAGCCCCGTCAGGCCGGCCAGGCCGGCGGCGCGGCGCCGACGCGGGTGCGTTCCGTTCGCGGGACCGGCCTTCACACCGCTCCTACATCCGTGGCCCCGGCCTGCAGCGCGGCCGCCGGGTTCGCGTAGCTGATCTCCACGAGTCCCTCGCCCCGCCACGACAGCGTGGTGATGCTCGACAGGGCGCAGCGTCGGCCGCGCGGGTCGTGCGGGAGCCGCTCGCCGGCGAGGGCGCGGTGCACCATCCAGATCGGCAGCTGGTGGCTGACAAGCACGACGTCGCCGTCGGTCACGGAGTTGTATGCCTCGTCGATGGCCGCGAGCATCCGTGCCGAGATCACCCGGTACGGTTCGCCCCAGCTCGGTCGCAGCGGGTTGAGCATGGCCGGCCAGTTGCGCGGGTCGCGCAGGGCGCCGTGCTCGCCCGACATCCGCTTGCCCTCGAATCTGTTGGTCGGCTCGATGATGCGCTCGTCGATCTCGACGGGCAGGCCGAAGGCCGCGGCGATGGGCGCCGCGGACTCGCGGGTGCGCTGCAGGGGGAGGCGATGACCCGGCGCACCGGCCGGCCGCGTTCGACGAGGTCGACGGCAGCGGCGGTCGCCATGGCGGCGCCGAGGTCGGAAAGCCGGAATTCGGGCAGCCTGCCGTACAGCACGCGCTCAGGATTGAACACTTCACCGTGACGGACGAGATGGATCTGGCTGGCTACCACCCGCTCATTCTACGGAGGAGGTGCCCATGAATTAGCCGAGAGCCGGTGCCGCTAAACTTATCCGGTGACTTCGCGCGTATTGATCAAGAACCTGGCCGCCCTCTCTAACGGAACCGTGACGGTCTCGGGGTGGGTCGACACGGTCCGCGACCAGAAGAAGGTGCAGTTCGTCGTGCTGCGCGACGAGTCGGGTGCCGTGCAGCTCGTGAACCCCCGCACGACGGATGCCGACGGTGCCGTCGTCGCCGACGAGCCGGCCTCCACGATCTCCACGCTCGCCCAGGGCAGCTTCATCACCGTGACCGGTGAGCTCAAGCACGACGAACGGGTCAAGCTCGGCGGGATCGAGATCAAGCTCGCGACGCTTACGGTCGTCACCGCCGCCATCCCCGAGACGCCGATCGCCGCAGACTCAAGCCTCGACAAGCGCCTCGACTGGCGCTTCCTCGACCTGCGCCAGCCGAAGCAGAACCTGATCTTCCGCATCCAGACCACGTTCGAGCACGCACTCCGCACGTACTGGATCGAACACGACTTCATCGAGTTGCACACCCCGAAGCTGATGGCGAGCGCGAGCGAGTCCCGGGCCGAACTCTTCGAGGTCGAGTACTTCGACACCAAGGCCTACCTCGCGCAGAGCCCGCAGTTCTTCAAGCAGATGGCCCAGTCGGCCGGCTTCGGCAAGGTCTTCGAGGTCGGACCGGCGTTCCGCGCCGACCCGTCGTTCACGAGCCGTCACGCGACGGAGTTCACGAGCGTCGACGCGGAGATCAGCTGGATCGACAGCCACGAAGACGTCATGCAGCTGCACGAGGAGCTCCTCGTCGCCGGCTTCACGGCCGTCAAGGCCAAGCACGGCGAAGAAGTCCTGGCCCTGTTCGGCGTCGAGGTGACGGTTCCCACCCAGCCCTTCCCGCGCATCCCCCTCGCCGAGGCCAAGGAGATCGTCAAGGGTCGCGGCTACGAGGTGCCGCGCGACGACGACGACATGGACCCGGAGGGCGAGCGCCAGATCGCCGCGTACGTGCTGGAGACCTACGGCCACGAGTTCGTGTTCCTGACCGACTACGCCGCGAGCATCCGCCCGTTCTACCACATGCGTCCGGAGAACGACCAGACCATCACCAACAGCTACGACCTGATCTTCAACGGCACCGAGATCTCGACCGGCGCGCAGCGTGAGCACCGCATCGACGTGCTCACCGCCCAGGCGATCGAGAAGGGCCTCGACCCGGAAGAGCTCGGCGGTTACCTCGACTTCTTCCGTTACGGCGTTCCCAGCCACGGCGGCTTCGGCATGGGCCTCGCCCGGGTGCTGATGCTGATGCTGCACCAGGCCAGCATCCGCGAGGTCACCTACCTGTTCCGCGGCCCGACCCGTCTCGAGCCGTAGGTCGCCGGGGTCCAAGCGGCACAACGAAACGCAGGAGCTCCGGCGCCCTGAGGCTCACACCGCCTCAGCAGCCCGGAGCTCCTGCGTTTCGGCGTTTCCGGCCGGCTCAGAACCGCACGGGTCAGAACTGGACGTCGACGGCTGCCTTCTCGGCGGCGACGGAGCGGATGAACGCCGCGGCGGCCTCGTGGGCCGGGTGCACCTGGTAGCGGGCGAGCGCGTCGAGGTCCTCGTAGTCCGCGATCAGCACGACGTCCCAGTTGGGGCTCCCGACGACATCCGTGCCGACCTGCAGGGTGCGGATCTCTGGGACGACGCCGACGAGGGCCTCGAGGCGCTCGACGATGGCGGCCGCATCGGCCGCACGTGCGGCGGGCTCGGTCGCGGCGAGCCGCCACGACACCACGTGCCGGATCATTTCACGGCCAGAAGGGCCGTGCGGAGGCGGTCGGGATCGATCCGCCAGTAGTTGTGCACCGTGCCGTTGATCATCAGCACGGGGATGTCCTCCAGATACAGGTCGCTCAGGGCCGCGTCGTCGAGGATCGAACGCTCTTCGATGGCCATCTCGGGCGCTCCCGGTGTGCCGTCCAGGGTCCTGACGACACCCGTGACGAGCTCACGCGCATCGTCGCACAGGTGACATCCGGGTTTCCCGATCAGGGTGAGCAGTGCAGTAGCCATGCACCCAGCCTAAGCCGGGGACGGCATGGTGACCCAACTAGACTCCAAGGGAGATGTTCCAAGCCACTCCCCCGCGCGCCATCGCGTTCTTCGATGTCGACAACACCCTGATGCGAGGGGCCAGCCTCTATCATCTGGGCGTCGCCGCGTGGCGGGGCGGGATCATCACCCGCAGGGACATCACCTCCTTCGGCTGGAAGCAGGCCCGGTTCCTCGCGGTCGGCGAGAACCGCGATCACCTCTCCACGGTGCTGCTGCGTGCCCTCGAGGTCGCCGTGGGATTCGAACAGGCCGAGCTCATCCGCTTGAGCGAGGAGATCTTCGACACGAAGCTCACCCGCCGGCTCTGGCCGGAGACGGTCGCGGTGGCCAGACGGCACCTCGAGAACAGCCACGAGGTCTGGCTGCTCACCGCGAGCGTTCAGGAGGTCGCCGACGTCATCGCCGAGCGCCTCGGCTTCACGGGCGCGCTCGGAACCGTGCTCGAGGCAGACGACGGCATCTTCACGGGTCGGCTGACCGCCGGGGTCTGTCACGGCGCCCTGAAGTCCGAGGCGGCACGGGCACGCGCCGCGGCGAGCGGCGTCGACCTCGCCGACTGCTGGGCGTACTCAGACTCCCACAACGACATTCCGCTGCTCGACCTCGTCGGCCACCCGGTGGTGGTCAACCCGGACGCTGCGCTCGCGCGGTATGCGGCGGCGCGCGACTGGCCCGTGATGCGGATGAAGCGCGCGAGCATCCGCCGGGCGGCGCGCGCGAACCGCGTCCGCACAAGCAAAAAGCGCTAGGCCCGGAAGGACCTAACGCTCACGCTTGGGGACGGGCTAAGCCGTCCTACTTCTTATTGCGACGCTGATGGCGGGTCTTACGAAGCAGCTTGCGGTGCTTCTTCTTCGCCATACGCTTGCGTCGCTTCTTAATTACAGAACCCACACGGACCTCACAAGATTTGATTTCGCCGCGAGATTCGCGACAGACACGAAAGTGCCAGTCTAGCGGATAAGCGCGACACTCGACGCTCGGTCGGCGGTTGCCGGTCGAGTACTGCTGGTTGTTCTATTCGTTCTTCCGCCATTTGCGCGGTTTAACGTCTTTGACCGCATGCGCGACCTGGAATGAGGTATCGGCGAAGACCTTGCCGATCGCGGTCGCGAACGCCCGCTGTTCTTCCTTGAGGCCCTCGGCCTCTTCGGCTTCCTCCTCCGTTGCGGCATCAAAATCGACGCTCAGGAATGGGATCAGCCAGTCTTCGATCTCCTCCAGGGGGGCATAGTCGAGATGGTAATAACGGTGCTGCCCTGCTTCACGTACGCCGACGAGTCCCGCCTCGCGCAACACCTTGAGGTGCTTGGAGACCGTCGGCTGGCTGAGGCCGAGTTGCACGACGATGTCAGACACGCTGAGCTCGCCGCCGACCGCCCCGGACTGGTTGTATCGCTCGAGGAGAATGCGTAATATTTCGCGTCGAGTCGAGTCCGCCACCACGCCGAAGATGTCTGCCATACCTTTAGGCTAGTCATTCCCACGAAGGGATACTACGGAAGGGCCCGCAACGGCTGTCCGGGACAGGGTCAGTCGGTGGGGGCGGCGAGTTCGCGCGCCCGGGCGAGTGCGGCATCCGTCGCCCGGTCGAAGAGCTCCTTGAGGCCGCCCTTCTCGAGTTCCCAGACCGCGCGCTCGGTGGTGCCGTGCGGGCTCGTGACCTGGCGGCGCAGTTCGCCCGGCGACAGCGGGCTTGCTGCGAGGAGGGTGCTCGCACCGAGGAAGGTGCCGTTGACGAGGATCGCGGCCTCCTCCGCCGTGAACCCCTTGTCGATGGCGGTGCGGGTGAACTCCTCGATCAGGTAGAACACGTATGCCGGGCCGGAGCCGCTGATCGTGCTCAGGGCGTCGAGCTTGTCCTCCGGGACGACGAGCACCGAACCGACGGTGCCGAACAGGGCCCTGGCCAGGTCGAGGTCGGCCGCCGTGGAACGGCTGCCTGCGCTCAGGCCGGTCACGGCCTTGCCGACGAGGGCAGGGGTGTTGGGCATTGATCGGATCACGGCGACGGATGCCGGCAGCAGCGCCTCGAATGTGGCGATCGTCACGCCGGCCGCGACGCTCACCACGAGGGTGCCCGGCGCGAGGGACGACGCGATCTCGCGGAGCAGGTCTGGCACCATCGCCGGCTTCACGGCGACGACGACGATGCGCGCCCCGGTGACCGCTGTGCGGTTGGCGTCCGGATCGAGCGCGGTCGCCCAGGCGGTGACCCCGGGCAGGTCGTGCAGCTCTGCCGCCTTCTCCGCGGTGCGGTTGGTGGCCCGGATGCCGCCCTCGACCGTCACGGCGGGGGTCAGCAGCCCGGTCAGGACGGCGCGCGCCATCGATCCGGCTCCGAGGAACGCGATGGTGGGCAGGACGGTGGGGGGCACCGCGGTGGCGGCAGTCTCGGTCATGCAGCCAGTCTACTTTTCGGGGCGTTTCGCAGCCTCGGGGGCCTCCTAGAATTGCTGCATGAGCGCATCTTCGGGGAACAAGGCCATCATCGCTGCACTCGGTGCGAACCTGGGCATCGCCGCGACAAAACTCATCGCCTGGGCGTTCTCCGGTTCGTCCTCGATGCTCGCGGAGGGCGTGCACTCCCTCGCAGACTCCGGCAACCAGCTCCTGTTGCTGCTCGGAGCCCGTAAGTCGCGGAAGGACGCCGACACGGAGCATCCGTTCGGCTACGGGCGCGAACGCTACGTCTACGCCTTCGTCGTCTCGATCATCCTGTTCTCCATCGGCGGCGTCTTCTCGCTGTATGAAGGGGTGCAGAAACTGCAGGACCCGCACCACCTCGACGTGCCGTGGCTGCCGATCCTCGTGCTGCTCGTGGCGATGGGCCTCGAGTCGTTCTCCCTGCGCACCGCGATCAAGGAGTCGAACCACACCAGGGGCGGGGAGACCTGGGTGCAGTTCATCCGCCACGCCAAGGCCCCCGAGCTGCCCGTCGTACTGCTCGAAGACGTCGCGGCGCTCAGCGGCCTCGTGCTCGCATTCCTCGGCGTCGGCCTGACCATCGTCACCGGCGACCCGATCTGGGATGCGATCGGGACCATCTGCATCGGTGTGCTCCTCGTGCTCGTCGCGATCGTGCTCGGCATCGAGACGAAGAGCCTCCTCGTCGGCGAGGGCGCCCGACCCACCGACACGGCGACGATCCAGCGCGCGATCCTGAACGGCCCGGAGACACAGCGCATCATCCACATGAAGACGCTCTACCTCGGGCCGGACGAACTGCTCGTGGCCGCGAAGCTCGCGTTCGACGCCGAGCTGCGCTTCTCGGATGTCGCGGCGTCGATCGACGTGATCGAGGAACGCGTGCGGGCGGCGATGCCGAGCGCCCGCGCGATCTATCTCGAGCCCGACGTGTTCCACGACCCGAGCCAGCACGGCCCGCTCACCGACACCATCATCATCCGGGGCCGGGAATGAGCGCAGTGCCTGCCGCGCCGGCGACGGATGCCGCACCGGTCGCTGGGACGCGGACGGCACTCGTGCTGCGCCACGACGCCACCATCCATCTCGGCAACCTCGAGCCCGTGCTCCACGAGCACGGCTATTCCGTGACCTACGTCGAGATCCTCAGCGACGACCTCAGCACGATCGACCCCACCTCCGCCGACCTCGTCGTCGTGCTCGGCGGGGAGATGGGCGCGTATGAGATCGACCGATTCCCGGCGCTCGCCCGGGAGATCACGATCCTGCAGGACCGGCTCGCCGCCGAGCGCCCGGTGTTCGGCGTGTGCCTCGGCGCGCAGCTGATGGCCAACGCGCTCGGCGCCAGGGTCTACCCCGGGCCGACCAACGAAATCGGCTTCCGCACGGTCGAACCGACGAGCCTCGGCGCCACAGGGCCGCTCCGCCACGTGGCCGGCGTCCCGGTGTTGCAGTGGCACAGCGACACCTTCGACCTTCCGGAGTGCGTGACACGCCTGGCCGGTTCGCCGCAGTACGGCAACGAGGCGTTCGGTATCGGCGACTGGGCGCTCGCGGTGCAGTTCCACCCCGAAGTGACACCGGCCATGCACGAGGTCTGGCTGCGCGCTTCGGCCGCGGAGGTCACCGCGGCCGGCCTCGACCCGGAAACGCTGCGCGCCGAGCGCGACCTCTACGCCGGGACGATGCAGGATGCGTCCCGCGCGCTGTTCAGCGAATGGCTCGACGGGCTGGATCGCTGAAGAACTCCCGGAGGAGGGCGCCGCACTCCTCGGCGTCGACCTCCGCGTAGACCTCGGCACGATGGTTGAGCCTGCGGTCGCGCAGCACGTCGTACACGGAGCCCGCTGCTCCCGCCTTCTCGTCCCAGGCGCCGAAGACGACGACCGGGATCCGCGCGGCCAGGATCGCGCCGGCGCACATCACGCAGGGCTCGAGCGTGACCACCAGAGTGCAGCCGGTGAGGTGCCAGTCGCCGAGAGCGGCGGCCGCGGCCCGGATGGCGACGATCTCGGCGTGACCGGTCGGGTCCTGCCGTGCCTCCCTGTCGTTGCGGCCGTGGCCGACGACGACACCGGAGGCATCGATCACGACCGCGCCGACCGGGACGTCACCCGTCTCGAGGGCCGCGCGGGCCTCCCGGAGGGCAAGCCGCATCCATTCGCGGTGCTCGCGAGCCTGCTCGCCCATCCGGATACCTCCCCCAGCTAGTAGATTGAGCCTATGCGAGTCCATGTAGCCGACCATCCGCTCATCACCCATAAACTGACGGTTCTGCGGGACAAACGCACCTCCTCACCGCTCTTCCGCTCCCTCGTGGAGGAGCTGATGACGCTCCTCGCCTACGAGGGAACCCGCGGGGTGCGGGTCGAAGACATTACCGTCGAAACCCCGGTCGGGCTGGCCCACGGGGTGCAGATCAGCGACCCGAAGCCGCTCGTCGTGCCGATCCTGCGCGCCGGCCTCGGCATGCTCGAGGGCATGGTCAAGCTGCTGCCGACCGCAGAGGTCGGCTTCCTCGGAATGGCCCGCAACGAGGAAACCCTCCAGCCGACCACGTACGCCGAGCGCCTGCCCGACGACCTCTCCGACCGCCAGTGCTTCGTGCTCGACCCGATGCTCGCCACCGGAGGCTCGCTGATCGCGGCCATCAAGTTCCTCTTCGACCGCGGCGCCGTCGACGTCACCGCCATCTGCATCCTGGCGGCGCCAGAGGGTCTCGCCGCCGTCGAGGCGGCGTTCCCCGGTCGTGAGGTGTCGATCATTCTCGGCGCCGTCGACGAACGCCTCAACGAGCTCGGCTACATCGTTCCCGGACTCGGCGACGCCGGCGACCGTCTGTACGGACTCGTCTAGGGCACAGTCCACCCGTTCCGCCGGTTGCGACCACGCCGGCGGAACACGCAGGTCCTGCGACACACGGGCGTCGCAGCGCAGTACTTTCACGAATCTTTGATGAAGTGCCTTTCCATCGAGGAACATGTGATGAAGTGCCCATCGAGCACGGATCCTCCCGTTCGACCCGACCGGGGCGAACGTGATGCAGCAGGTTTCCTGGCTTCCTGCGTCACAAAGTTGACACACGCCGTAACAGTGGGCTTTACTCACAGTTATGACAACCCCTCACCGCCCCCTGACCGCCCTCGAGGCCCTTGGGAATGCCGGCATGATGATGCCCGGCATGCGCGCCGAGTGTTGCCGAATGTGCCGCTGAATCGCGACATCATCGCCGAGTTCCCCTCTCGCCTCCGAACCCCGCGCAGTAGCACCCCGTGCCTCTGCACTGAGCGGTTCTGAGTCAGTCGGTTGAACTCCCGGAGCCTTTCGTACGCTCCGCACCCGGTCGCAACGGCCATTGTCGAACCCACAACCGCGCAGAGCGCCGGGTTCACCCCAGCATCATCATTCCCAAGGACTCCTGCCATGTCGCTCGCACACATTGACACCGCCCGCTCCATCCACAACGCCCGCCCGGCACTCGCCCTGGCGCCTGCCCCCGCTGCTCCCCGCATCCGCGCCGTGCCGGAGGGCACAGAGGCCCGCGGCTTCGTCCTCTACGTCGGCATCGACGAGGCCAAGGCCGCCGCGGCCGGCACCTCGCTGCACCGCATCGTCGAGGCGCTCAAGGCCCTCACCGAGGAACTCGCCCCGAACGCGGAAACCCACGCCGCCGTGGCGCTCGCGCCGGCAGGTGCCGGCGGTCGCGACGTGGACGTCGTGCGCCTCGCCCTCCAGGACCCCGCCGCCCTGGCCCGCCACCGCACGGTGGCCGACCCGGACCGCGCCGCCGGCGGCGTCGTCGTGGACATCTCCCGCAAGCGCGTGGTGCTCGACAACGAGACCGCGGCGCTGACCTACAAGGAATTCGAACTCCTGCAGTACCTCGTGCTGCGTGAGGGCCGCACCATCGAGCGTGCCGAACTCATCGAAAAGCTCTGGGACGCCGCGGATGAGGACGACGCACCCAACGAGCGCACCATCGACGTGCACGTCCGCCGCCTGCGCGCCAAGCTCGGCCGTTACGAAGACATCGTGCGCACGGTGCGTGGCGTCGGCTACCGCTTCGACCGTCACGCGGATGTCTCCATCCGCCAGTCGACGACGCCGAGCCCCGACATCTTCTAGGCCTTCTCCCCGGCCGTGCGCGATGCGCGACGAGCGGCGGGTTCATGACGCGGACGGGCCGTTAACGTGATTGAGGGCCGGTCGTAGAGGCTTAACGACCGACCCTCTTCCCTTGCACCAAGAGTGTCCTGCAATCACATTTCGCGTCTTCCGCCACAGCAAACGGTTGACGCACAACGAATATATAACGAACCGGTAACGGAAAGCTAGCTGTGCGGCTGTATTCTTTCTGCGAATTCGCCAAGAGGCGTGCAGCGAGGGTTGGCGTAGATTCTCTAGTCTGGGAAGACACGACTGAGGAGGACCGGTGACGGATCGAGCGGCCGCAGTATCCGCCTGGGAGTCGCTCTTCCGCGCGCAGGTGGCGATTATGCGCAGCCTCGCGAGCGATTTCCCGTCCCGCGAGATCTCCTTCAACGAGTACGACGTGCTCTTCAACCTCTCGAGGGAGCCGGACCGGCGCATCCGCTTGCGTGACCTGAACCAGCACGTGCTGCTCACCCAGCCGAGCGTGAGTCGCCTGATCGATCGCCTGGCCTCGCGCGGGTATATCCGAAAACTCACCGACCCGAACGACGGGCGCGGCGCGATCGTCGAGCTGACGGATGCCGGGTACGCGTTGTTCCGCAGTGTCGCAGTCGACCACATGGGGTCGATCTCGGCCCGCTTCGGCGATGCCCTCTCCAACGAAGAGCTCGAGCAGCTCACATCCCTGTGCGACCGGCTCCGGATCGGGCCGGCGGGTTGCCCGCCGCCGGAGGACCTGCCCTGTTGAGAACCGCCGCCCCGGCGTAGCGTGAGCCGCAGGAGGTTCGTGACCATGCACGCAATCATCGGCGACAGGATCATCATTCGCGGCCGGACGGTCGAGACACCGGACAAGCACGGGGAGATCATCGAGGTCCGCGGGCCAGACGGCGAACCGCCGTACCTCGTCCGCTTCGGCGAGGGCCACCAGAGCGTCGTCTACCCGGGCACGGACTTCGTCGTCGAGCGCTCCGACACGGACTGAGACCGCTGAGAACCGTCGGCCGGCGCGCCTGCACCCATGCGGCATACGTTTCGTTTCGGTTTGGATACATACTTCGTCACATCCGTCTAGGGGGTACCACGGCCGGTTTCGAGAGCTACCGTTGAAGTACACGTTACAAACCGTGGCGGGTAAGAGGATTAGGGGACCCAACCATGCTGATCACGTGTCCGTTCTGTCATTCGCCGGCACAGCTCACGCCGAACGCCGCGCACGCGAAGCAGGTCACCCTGCCGCTCTACGTGCTCAAGTGCTCGGGCTGCGAACGCACGAGCGTGCGGATCGAGCCGATTCGCAAGCAGCACCTCACGGTCGGGGCGCACTGACCCGGCACCCGGTGTTCGAAGGTTCAGGGTCCGGGGTTCGGAGCGCACCCGAAGCGCAGTGAGCCTCCGGGAACGCGCCTGTGTCGTACGCAGTCCCTAGGCTGTCAGGGTGGGCACAGCGACGGGACCTGACAACGCACCGGGGGCGGCGGACTGCTCGAGCCGGTGGAAGCCCGCCCATCCGACGGATGTCGGGCTCACTCTCTCCCGCTTGCGCCGGGGCCGGACAGACCCCACCTTCCAGGTGAGCCTGGACGGTGCCGTGTGGCGCACGACGCTCACCCGATCGGGACCCGCGACCCTGCGCCTGACCCAGTCCGGCCTGACCGAGCTTCGCTGCGAGGCGTGGGGCGAGGGCGCGAGGGAGGCCGTCGAGGACGCACCGGAACTTCTCGGGGAGCGCGACGATCCCTCGGGGTTCGAGGCGCAGCATCCGCTCGTGCGGGATGCGCACCGGCGCTGGCCCGGCCTGCGGATCCCCCGCACCGGGCGGGTCATCGAATCGCTCATTCCCGCGATCCTCGAACAGAAGGTCATCAGCCTGCAGGCGACGGCCTCGTTCCGCACCCTCGTCCGCGCGCACGGGACACCTGCTCCCGGCCCGGCACCTGCCGGAATGCGCGTGCCGCCTTCGGCACGGGCCTGGCAGCTCATTCCCTCGTGGGAGTGGCATCGGGCCGGTGTCGACCCGATGCGGTCCCGCACGGTGATGGTCTGCCTCGCCGTGACGCGGCAGCTGGAAGCGGCGAGCGACCTGTCGGCGGCCGAGGCGAGCGCGCGGCTGCGGGCGGTGCCGGGGATCGGCGAGTGGACGGCGGCGGAAGTCGCCCAGCGGGCGTTCGGCGACGCCGATGCGCTCTCGGTCGGGGACTACCACCTCGCCGGGGCGATCGGCCATACCCTGTTCGACGCGGACTTCGACGACGCGCTCATGGTCTCCGCGATGCGCATCTGGCAGCCGCATCGCTACCGGGTCGTCCGCCTGCTGGAGGCCTCGGGGAGCCTAGGCAAGCCCCGGCACGGGCCCCGGCTCGCCTTCGTCGACCACAGGGGTCACTGAGGCGGACTCGGACTGTGTCGGTGCGGGCGTTGGACTCGCGTCGGGCTCCGCGGGCGCCAAAGGCGCCGCGGGCACGGTGACCGCTGCCGGCACTGGTCCTGCCGAGGGTGCTTTCCGCCTGCCGCAGACGAAGTAGGCGATCGGCCCGACGAAGTTCAGTCCGATGATGGCGGCCCACAGGAGCTTGGGTCCGTTGACGAGTGCGGCGGGCCGCTTCACAAGGTCTGCCCATGCTGTCGCGGCGAGCGCCAGCTGCACCGACCCGGCGACGAGGACCCCGGTCTGCTCCCGGGGGCTGAGGTCGCTCCAGGCCCGTTTCCGTGCCGATCGCTTCGCGACGTTCTTCCTGGCCTGTGTCATGAGATTCTCCCCGTTGGCACCCTCTGCGGCAGCCGACGAGCACAGCGTACGCCCGGTCCACCGGCCCCGCCCTCACGCGCTGCCACGCCGTCTTTCCCCTGATCCGAAGGTTGCCTAGAAGCTCGCTTAATTGGTTGTAGTGACGAATTCTCACGCGTATAACTGGGCAATATGCTTCGAGGCGACATCGATGGCGCTGGGCCTCAGGCCGATCCGGAATGGCGCGCCATGGGATATCTGATGTACAAGGGGATGATCGTCGATTTCGACGATCGGATTCTCGCTCACCTGCAGATCGTGATCGTGCAGAAGCTCCGCAGGGGCGAGAGCTTCCTGCTCTCCTGGCCCGATGTCGGGAAATCCGGCGGTCACAGTTCGGCGTGGTTGAACCCGTCGATTCCGCTCTACTTCCGGTTCTCCGGCGGCCACGCCCCGAGCATCAACGAGAGATGGCTGCACTGCCTGAGCGAATCGGCGAACAGTTCTGCCGGTCTGGTCGTGACCGGGGAGGAGGACTCCTTGTCGCCGCAGATCCGCGGCAGGCTTCCTTCCCCGCCGACGCGGGGTGGGATACCTCGTGCACGCGGCCCCGCTGGTGCAGGAGACCACCGCCCGCGGAGACTGAGCGCGGACGCCCCGGCCGGTGGGCGCCGGCATCCGCCGCCCGGGCCGAAGCGTAGCCTTGGTCCATGAGCTTGCCGCAGCTCCACCCTGCCGATTCTGCTGACCCCGCCGCGTCGATCTATCGGGAAACGGCTGATGAGGTGCTCAGCGCATTCGGGAGCTCCCGCTCCGGCCTCACGACCGGCGCCGCGGACGAGCGGCGGATCCGCGCAGGCAGCAATGCGATCGTCACCCTCAAGAAGGAATCCACGCTGAGGCGCTACCTGCGCCAGTTCGCCGACTGGATGATCGTGTTGCTCCTCGCGAGCGCCGCCATCACGGGGTTCCTCGGCGACCTGGGCACCGCCGGCGTCCTCGTCGCACTCGTCGGATTCAACACCCTGATCGGTTTCGTCCAGGAGAACCGCGCGGAGAAGACCATGGAGGCGCTCGAAAGGCTCGTCGACCCGACCACCCAGGTCTATCGGGACGGCGCCCTGACCGAGATCGAATCCCGGGCGCTCGTGCCCGGGGACGTGGTGCGCCTGACCGAAGGCGCCTCAGTACCCGCCGACGTGAGACTGGTCGACACCACCGCCTTCTCCACCAACGACTTCGCCCTGACAGGGGAGAGCGACCCGACCCGGAAGTACGCGCGGCCGATCCCGCACGAGGTGCCGCTCGCGGACCGGCACAACCTGGCTTTCGCGGGCACGAGCGTCGCCACCGGTGAGGCGCTCGGACTCGTCACCGCGACCGGGATGCACACCGAGCTCGGCCGAATCGCCCGGCTCAGCCAGTCGGCCCCGCAGACCCGCAGCCCACTTCAGGTGGAGACGGGCAAGATCGCGAAGTACGTCAGCTATGGCGTCGCCGTGGTGTCTCTCGTCGTGCTTGTCATCGCCGTGCAGTCCGAGCTTCCGCTCCGCGAGGCGATGCTCTTCGCCGTCGGATTCGCCTGCGCCCTCATCCCGCAGGGGCTGCCCGCCGAAGTCAACACTGCGCTCGCCGCCGCGGCCGGTACCCTCGCCCGGCAGAACGCCCTGGTCAAGAAGCTCAGCTCCGTCGAGACGCTCGGGGCGACGCACGTGATCTGCACCGACAAGACCGGCACGCTCACCAAGAACGAGATGACGGTCAGCGAACTCGTCGTCGGGGGCGCCGATTACCGGGTCACCGGGATCGGCTACGCGCCCGTCGGCGTCTTCGAGCCGGAATCCCGGAGCGACACGGCAACGGCCCGGCTGCGCGCGTTCCTCACCGTCGGGGTGTTCGCGAACAACGCCCGCCTCGTCGCCCCTGCCGGGGACGACGACTGGCGCATCCTCGGCGACCCGACGGAAGGCGCGCTACTCGTCGCGGCCGGCAAGGCCGGAGTCGACCTCGAGGCCCTGCGCGCCCGCTGCCCCGAGATCGACGAACTGCCGTTCGATTCCACCCGGAAACTGATGACCAGCATCCGCCGGGACCCGGACGGAGTGCTCACCGCATACTCGAAGGGCGCCCCGGAAAGCCTGCTCGCCCGGGCCACCCTGATCGACGACGGCACCGCCGTGCGTTCGCTCACGGACGCCGACCGGGCGGCCCTGCTCGCCCGGCACACCGAGAAGGCGGGCCGCGCACTCCGCAACCTCGTCTTCGCGACGCGGGTGCTCACCGAAGCGGATGCCGCCAGCGGGGACATCCATGTCATCGAACGCGACCTGACCATCCTGGGACTCGTCTCGATGCAGGACCCGATCCGCGCTGCCGTCCCCGCCGCCATGACGACCGTGCTCGCAGCCGGGGTGAAGGTCAACATCGTGACAGGCGACTTCTCCCTCACGGCCGAGGCCATCGCACACCAGGCCGGGCTCTCTGGCGACGACGGGCTCAGCATCGTCACCGGCGCGGAGCTTGCGGCGATGCCCGACGCCGAGGTTCTCCGTCACGCACTCGGTGGCGGCACGGTGTTCAGCAGGGTCGCGCCGGAGGACAAGGTGCGTATCGTCGACCTCGTCAAGGCCTCCGGGCACATCGTCGCCGTCACCGGCGACGGCATCAACGATGCGCCAGCATTGCGGCATGCGAACATCGGGGTCGCGATGGGCGCCTCCGGGACGGATGTGGCCAAGCAGGCCGCCGAGATCGTGCTGCTCGACGACAGCTTCGCAACCCTCGTGAACGCGATCGCCGAGGGACGGACGATCTACCGCAACATCACCAAGGGCGTTCTCAGCTGCCTGACCTCGAACATCGCCGAGTTCGTGGTCAACACCGCGAGCCTGGCCCTGGCCTCCCTGTTCGGCGTGCCCCTCGCCCTGAACGTGTTGCAGATCCTCGCGATCGACCTGCTCGGGGAGATCTTCCCGATCGCGGCGCTCGGCAAGGACCCCGCCGAAGGGGAGACGATGAAGGACCCGCCCCGGGATTCCCGCGCCCGGATCCTGAACGGACGGTCGATCGTCGACGTGCTCTCGTGCGGTGCCCTGATGGGCATCTTCGCCATCACGAACTACCTGCTGTTCTACGACCGGAACGGCATCGACCCGTTCAGACAGACCGTGCCCGCTCTGCCGCTCGCCCAGGCGATGTCGATCACCTACGTCACGATCATGGTCTGCCAGCTCGTCAGCATCATCCAGCGCCGCAGCGTGCACGGGTTCTTCACGAGGTACCAGTTCAGCAACCCCTCGTTCTGGTATGCAGTCGCCCTCGCTATCACGATCATGCTCGTCATCGTCTACGTGCCGGTGGTCGCGGGCTTCTTCGGCACGAGCGGGCTCGGCGTCCTGGACTGGGCGTTCGTGCTCGGTGCCGCGATCGTGTTCCTCGGGATCCGGGAGGGGGCTGCTGCCCTTCGGCGCCGCGGTGCGAGCGCGGACGCCGGCCGCGCCTGAGACATCCGCTTCTCACCGCGACCGGCACCGCGCCCGCGCCGGTTTCGGCACACCGCGCCCGCCGTTGCGGGCGCGGACGGAAGAAACCGGCGGGGTGTTCGGCGCGACCGCAATCTGGCACGCTGGAGGGGTACACCGCTACACCAGCACCAGGAGCCCCATGCCCTTCGCCGACCAACTCATCGGAGTGCCGACCGCGGTCGCCCTCACCGCGGCGATCCAGGCCGTCACACCGCACGCGCCGCTCACCGCGCTGCGCGCAGCCACGGAAGCGCTCGACCCGCTCTCACTGCGGGAGCGGAGCGACCTGTTGCGTGACGCCCTGCTGGCAGACCTGCCGGGCGGCTACGACTCATTCGCCGCGACCATCCGCGCAGCCGCGTCGGGAACCGCGCCGTTCACCGGCTGGCTGATCTGGCCGGTGTCGACCGCGATCGCGGTCAAGGGCATCGAGGCGGGCACGGATGCCGCCTTCGACGACGCCCTGGGCATGCTCGCCGAGCTCACCGGCCGGCTCAGTTCCGAGTTCGCGATCCGGCTACTCCTCGACCACGACCTCGAGCGGGCGCTCCCGGTCGTGCTGGGCTGGACCGCCTCGACCGACGTCGACGTGCGCAGGCTCGCGACCGAGGGCACCCGGCCGTTCCTGCCCTGGGCTCGGCGGGTCCCGGGGATCCTCGCCGAGCCGACCGCGACCCTGCCGATCCTGCACGCGCTCTACCGCGACGATGACGAGGCCGTGCGCCGGTCGGTCGCCAACCATCTCAACGACCTGAGCAGGCAGCAGCCGGAGCTCGCGGTCGCCACGACGGCCGAGTGGCTCGCCGAGCCGGACGGGCACACCGCCCGGCTCGTGCGGCACGCGCTGCGCACCCTCGTGAAGCGAGGCAATCCTGCCGCCCTCGCCCAGCTCGGCTTCCATGCGGCCGATGTGACGGTGGCCGGCCCGGTGCTGGCCGAGACGAAGGTGGCGTTCGGCGGAACGGTCGACTTCACCGCAAGCATCCGCAACAACGCCCGTGTGGCCACCCGGCTGGCCGTCGACTATGTCCTGCACCACCAGAAGGCGAACGGCACCCTCACCGGCAAGACGTTCAAGCTCACGACCCTGACCCTGGAGCCAGGCGAGGTCGTGCTGCTGACCAAGGGGCACTCGCTCCGGGCGATCACCACCCGTCGCTACTACCCCGGAGAGCACGCCGTCGAGTTGCAGGTGAACGGTGTGACCCACGGCCGGACGCCGTTCATCCTGCTGCCGGAGGCCTGACCGGCCGGGTCGCCCTGACCACCACGTCGCGCACGGGGGTCGCGCCGTCGTGGGGGCGGGCGCCTCCCGCTCACGCGATTCGGCGACCTCGACCTCGAGTTCCGCGCCGTCGATCGCGGCGAGCACGTCGTCGACCCCGAACATCAGCTCGCGGAAGTGCGCCCGGTGCTCGCCTGCATCAGCGTTGGAGACGTCGTGACCGACGATGAGCAGCGTGCCGCCCGGCGCGACGGCCGCCGCGAGGGCCCGGAAGAGCACGCTTCGGGCGCTCTCGGGCAGGTGCATGAACTGCGAAGTGACGAGGTCGAATGAGCGGGGCTCTGGCGACCAGGACGTCAGGTCGTGCTGCTCCCAGCGGATGCGCGCCGCGGCGGGTCCGTCGACGGACTCCGCCCGGGCACGTGCCTTGTCGAGCGCGTTCGTGGAGATGTCGACACCGGTGACGTGCCACCCGCTCATCGCCAGCCAGAGTGCGTCGCCGCCTTCCCCGCTGCCGATGTCGAGGGCGCGGCCCGGCGCGAGCGGTGTCACTTCGGCGACGAGCACGGGGTTCGGGTCGCCGCTCCACGCCAGCCCTGGGGCGGCGTAACGCTCCTCCCAGTAGTCGCGGCCGAACGGGTGTTCCTCGTGTGTCATGGCAGACCTCCTGCTTCGATGCTCGGACAGGATCGACGGAATCGCCAAGCCCGTTTGCCGAAGTGGCAAGATCGACCCATGGACGACACTTCCGCCACAACGGAGACGATGCTCGCCGCCGTCGGCCCGCTCCTTCGGGCGCGGCGCAGCGAGCACGGTATGACACTCGCCGAACTGTCGCGCGCCACGGGCATCTCGGTCAGCACGCTGTCCCGGCTCGAATCCGGGCAACGGCGTCCCGCACTCGAGCTGCTGCTGCCACTGGCGCGGGCCTATGGCGTTCCGCTGGACGAACTGGTCGGGGCGCCGGAGACGGGTGACCCGCGCATCCACCTCCGGCCGACGCGGCACCGCGACCAGACGATCGTGCCGCTGTCCCGCGGCGCGAGCGGCGGGCCGCAGGCGTTCAAACACCTGATCCCCGCAACGGTAGCGGAGCGTGAGCCGGATCCGAGGGTGCACGAGGGATACGAGTGGATCTACGTGCTCCGGGGCCGCCTCCGGCTCGTGCTCGGCACGCACGACCTGGTGCTCCCGGCCGGGGAGGCCGCCGAGTTCGACACCCGCACGCCGCACTGGTTCGGCCGGGTCGGTCCGGGCGACGTCGAGTTCCTCACCCTCTTCGGCCGCCAGGGCGAGCGGATGCACGTGCGCGCAGCTCCACCCGGGCGCCTGGGCGAGTGAGACGCGGCTGGGGGGCTCGGCCGCGGATCCCGCGGACAGCCACAAAAAAGCCCCGCATCTCAGTGAGTGCGGGGCTTTTGTCCTGTGCGCCCGAAGGGATTCGAACCCCCAACCTTCTGATCCGTAGTCAGATGCTCTATCCGTTGAGCTACGAGCGCATGTGTCAGGCGAAATCCTTCGCGAAGACAACTTAGAAACTATAACAGATTTCCCGGCCCCTCCCGTTCGAGGGCAGGTGGGAGAGGCGCGGATGCCGCGCTCAGGCGGGTTCCCCTGCCGCAGGCGCTGCGGCATCCGCCCCGCTCTTCGGGGTGCGGATGCCGAGCCACGACACGAGTGCGCCGGCGAACATGAGCGTGGCGGTGACCAGCAGGACCCGCTGGAACCCGGCGACGCCGAGCTGTTCGCCGGCGATCGTGCCGGCGAAGGCGATCATGATGAGTCCGGCGACCCGGGAGACGGCGTTGTTGATCGCCGAGCCGATTCCGGCCTGCTCAGGATGGATGGAGCCGAGCACGGCGCCCGTCAGGGGTGCCACCGTGATCGAGAGCCCGAGGCCCACGACGGCGATGCCGGGGATCACGGTGCGCCAGACATCCACCGGGGGAACGGCCAGGGTCAGGATCAGGAAGCCGATGCCCGCCACGATCGGACCCAGGGTCATGAAGAGTCGCGGGCCGAACCGGCCGGCGAGCCCGCCGAACAATGTCGAGAAGAACAGCATCATCAGGGTCGCCGGGATGCCCGCGAGTCCCGCGCTCGTCGCCGAGAGGCCGCCGACCTGTTGCAGGTAGACGGCGAAGATGAAGAAACCGAGGCTCAGCGCACCGTAGATGCCGACGGTCGCGAGGTTGCCTGCCCAGAAATTGCGCACCCGGAAGAGGCCGAGGGGCATCATCGGGTGCGGAGCGCGCGCCTCCCACCAGAGGAACGCGGCGAGGGAGAGCAGCCCGACGACGAGCGGCAGGTACACGATGGGACTGCCCCAGCCGAGCCGACCCTGCTCGATGAGCGCGAAAACGGGACCGCCGAGGCCGACGACGGCGAGGCAGGCCCCGGCGACGTCGATCCGGGCGGCCGGAGCGGTGCGCGCCGGTTCCCGCACTCCGGCGAGCACGATGAGGGTCGCCACGATCGGGAGCACGTTGATCGCGAACACGAGCCGCCAGCTGCTCGTGTCGACCAGGACGCCGCCGAGGATGGGCCCGGCGATGCCCGCGATGCCGGTCCAGCCTGTCCAGACGCCGATCGCCCGGCCCTGGGCAGGACCGGTGAACGTCGAGGTGATGAGCGCGAGGGAGCTCGGAACGAGAAGGGCGGCAGCAGCGCCCTGCAGGATCCGCGCGACGACGAGGGCGGCGCCCCACGGTGCGACGGCGCACGCGAGAGAAGTGATCCCGAACCAGATCAGGCCGACCCGCAGAACGCGCACCCGGCCGAAGGTATCCGAGAGCGAGCCGGCCACGAGGATCAGGGCGCCGAGGGAGAGCAGGTAGCCGTCGACGACCCACTGCTGCAGGGTGAGGCCGCCGCCGAGTTCGCGGGAGATCGCGGGGAGTGCGACGTTGACGATGGACCCGTCGAGGAACGCGACGAAGGAGGAGAGGACGGCGACGATCAGGATGCGGCGTTCGCGAGGAGTCACCCGGCAATCTAACCCCGGATCCCGGACGAAGTGAACCCGCGCCCCGGGGTAGCCGGTGCGCGGAGCGGGTGCAACACTGGCGCCATGACCCCGAGCCGTAATACCCAGGCCTACGACTATTCCGGGCTGCGTGCCCTGTTCATCAATTGCACGCTCAAGCGCAGCCCCGAAGCCAGCAATACCCAGGCGATCATCGACCTGAGCATGAACCTGATGCACGAGCAGGGCGTCTACGCCGAAACGATCCGGGCGATCGACCACGACATCGCGACCGGCGTCTATCCCGACATGACGGAGCACGGCTGGAAGACGGATGCCTGGCCGGCGCTCTTCGACAAGGTGCAGACGGCGGACATCCTCGTGATCGGCGGCCCGATCTGGCTCGGCGACAACAGTTCGGTGACGAAACGCGTGATCGAGCGGCTCTACGCGATGAGTGGAGAGTTCAACGACAAGGGCCAGTACGTCTATTACGGCAAGGTCGGCGGCGCCATCATCACCGGCAACGAGGATGGCGTGAAGCACTGCTCGTCGAACATCCTCTACAGCCTGCAGCACATCGGCTACTCGATCCCGCCGGCCGCGGACGCCGGTTGGATCGGCGAGATCGGGCCGGGTCCGAGCTACCTGGACGCCGGGTCCGGCGGCCCCCTGAACGACTTCACCAACCGCAACACGACCTTCATGACCTGGAACCTGATGCACCTCGCGGCGATCCTGAAGGCCAACGGCGGCTTCCCCGCCTACGGGAACCTCCGCAAGGACTGGGACTCCGGCGAGCGCTTCGGCTTCGAGCCCAACCCCGAGTACCGCTGAACCGAACCCGGTACCCGCCAGAACCCACCAGAACCCCGACCCAGACCCAGACCCACCACCCACACGAAGGACCAAGACAACTCCAGAAGATTCCCACGAGGAGGAGCGCATGTCCACAGCAGTGACCCTCGACGATGAACCGCATCCAGGCCCCGGCCCCGGTTTGGGAGCCCCCTTCGCTCCGTCTCGCTCCCCCGGGGCCGGCTCGACGTCCGCGTCAGCGGCGGGATCGTGCGCGGAGTGCACGAGGACGGGATCCTGGCCTGGCGCGGCATCCCGTATGCGGCGCCACCGGTCGGCGACGGGCGTTTCCGGGCGCCGCGTCCTGTGGAATCGTGGGCAGGCATCCGTGACGCCTCGAGGTTCGGGAAGATCGCCTCACAACCGCACCGCGGGCAGTTTCGGGCGCACGGGCCGCGCAGCGCCTCAGGGGAAGATTGCCTGACGATCAATGTCATGCGCCCGGCCGCGGGGCACCCGCGCCGGCTCGGCCTGCCGGTGATGGTGTTCATCCACGGCGGAGGGTACAGCGTGGGGTCCTCCCAGGACTTCACCGGCCGCGGCGAGCGCTTCGTGCGCAGCGGCCGCGTCGTCTACGTGAGCTTCAACTACCGCCTGGGGGCGCTCGGCTACATCGACTTCACCAGATACTCGACGCCGGACCACCCCATTGAGAGCAACCTCGGGTTGCGCGACCAGGTCGCCGCCCTGCGCTGGGTGCGGGACAACATCCGCGCCTTCGGCGGGAACCCGAACAACGTCACCGTGTTCGGGGAATCGGCGGGAGGGAACGCCGTCATCACACTGATGGCGACACCGGCGGCCGAGGGGCTCTTCGCGCGCGCGATCGCCCAGAGCTCGCCGTCCAACGCCGCGTTCTCGCGGGAACTCACGGATGCCTGGGCCGCGGAGGTCGTCGAGGAGTTGCGGACGCTCACGGAAGCCGACGCCGGAGCGGTCGGCCTGGCCCCGGACGAGCTGCTCGCCATGGCACCAGCCGACGTGATCTCCCAGGCTGTCATCGCGGTGCAGACCCGGACCCCGGACTCGAACCCGGGCACCTTCTGCCTCGTGCCCGTCGTCGACGGCGACTTCCTGCCGGAACGCCCGGTCGATGCCTTCCGCGCCGGTCGCGAACACCGGGTCCCGCTCATCATCGGCTCCAACGAGCGGGAAGGCACCCTCTTCCGCGGCAGGGTCGACATCCTGCCGCATTCGGCTCCCCGGATCAGCGCCATCTTCGACCAGGCACCGGAGAGCTCACACGAGGCGATGCGCGCGGTGTACGCGGGGTTGTCACCGCTGCGCGGCTCGGTCGATTTCGGCAGCGACTTCGTGTTCTGGTACCCGAGCCTGCAGCTCGGGGAGCTGCACTCCAGGGTCGCGCCGGTGTACGTCTACCGCTTCGACCTCGCGCCGCGCCTGATGCACATGCTCGGATTCGGCGCGACCCACGGAATCGAGCTTTTCGCCCTGTTCGACCAGACCGACCTGCCGGTCGCCCGGATCATGAGCGTGCTCGGCGGTCGCGAGCTCTTCATCAACGCGGGCGAGCGGATGCGCCGGAACTGGCTGCACTTCGCGCTCACCGGCCGTCCCGACGCCGACTGGCCCCGCTTCACCGAGGAGGACCGCCTGACCCTGATCATCGATGCGGAGGACCGCGTCGAGTCGGATCCCCGCGGGGACCGTCGGGCGGTGTGGCAGGAATTCCTGCCCGACTGGTGATCGCGGGTCCCTCCCTCGGCCCAGAAACATGCGAAACCGGAACATTGGGCAGGTGCGGGCCGCGGGAAACAGGGGTAGAACGGTGTCAATCACGATCGCTCACCGCTGAGGGACCGCGTTCGTCCTGTTCCGCCCTGTTGCCGACCCCGGTCGGCCCTCACGTGGGGAGTACCGATGACCGATAGCGCTTCGTCCCAAGCCGGCGAGAAACGTTCCGACCAGGTCGACAGCAAGGGGCTGAAAGGCGGGGCGCTCGGCCTGCTGTCGAGCGTCGTCGTCGGAATGGCGTCAACGGCCCCCGCGTACAGCCTCGCCGCGAGCCTCGGCTTCATCGTCGCGAGCGGCGGAGCCCTTCTCGCCGGCGTCAAGGCGCCGGGTATCGTGCTGCTCGCCTTCATCCCGATGTACCTCATCGCGGTCGCATACCAGGAACTCAACAAGGCGGAGCCGGACTGCGGAACGACCTTCACCTGGGCCACCCGTGCGTTCGGCCCGATCACCGGCTGGCTCGGTGGCTGGGGCATCATCGCCGCAGACGTCATCGTGATGGCCAACCTCGCACAGGTGGCCGGTTCCTACTCATTCACCTTCATGGGCGACCTCGGACTGACGGGTGTCGCCGACCTCGCGAACGACCAGTTCTGGTCGACGGTCGCCGGTGTGCTCTGGATCGTGATCATGACCTGGATCTGCTACCGCGGTATCGAACTCTCCGCCCGCATCCAGTACGTGCTCCTGGGCATCGAGGTTGTCGTGCTGATCATGTTCGCCGTCTTCGCGCTCATCCGCGTGTACACGGGGAGCGCGGAAAGCTACTCGCTGACCCCGACGCTCGACTGGTTCAACCCGTTCACGCTCGACTTCGGCAGCGTGATCGCCCCGGCCGTGCTGACCGCCGTGTTCATCTACTGGGGCTGGGACACAGCCGTCTCCGTCAACGAGGAGACGGCCGACCCGAGCAAGACCCCTGGCCGGGCCGCCATCATCAGTACCCTGCTCCTGCTCGGCACCTATGCCCTCGTGACCGTCGCGGCGGTCGCCTTCGCGGGCGTCGGCACCGACGGTGTGGGACTCGGCAACGACGCGAACTCGGCGGACGTCTTCGCCGCGATCGGGCCGGCGCTGTTCGGTGACAGTACCCTCGGCAACCTCGCGATGCTCCTCCTCTCGGCGTCGATCCTCACCTCGGCCTCCGCGTCGACGCAGACCACGATCCTGCCCACCGCCCGCACGGCCCTGTCGATGGGTGTCTATCGCGCCCTGCCCGCACGCTTCGCGAAAATCCACCCGCGGTACCTCACCCCGACCTGGGCCACCCTCGCCATGGGCGGCATTTCGATCGGGTTCTACCTGCTCTTCACCCTGATCAGTGTCCAGCTGCTCGGGGCGCTGATCGGTTCCGTCGGCCTGATGATCGCCTTCTACTACGGGCTCACCGGTTTCGCGTGCGTCTGGTATTACCGCAGGTCGATGTGGTCGTCGTTCCGGAACGTGATCATGCGGGGCCTCTTCCCACTGCTCGGCGGCCTGATGCTGACCGCGGCCTTCGTCTACGGGCTGCAGCAGTACGCCACGGTCGACTGGCTCACCGACGATAACGGGGACAACGTCACGATCTTCGGCATCGGCGCCGTCGCCGTCGTCGGGATCGGCGCACTGGTGCTCGGTGTGGTCGTGATGCTGGTCTGGTGGGCGGTCAACCCGAATTTCTTCCGCGGCCGCACCCTGCCGCGCCAGTCCGACGACCTCGTGCTCGCCACAACCGAAGCGGAGTCGATTCCTCGATTCGGACTGCCGGACTCCAAGCTGATGCCGACGATGATCGCGCCGGACCTGTCGAACCTTCCGCCCGGCCAGACCGCCGTCAACGCGGAGACCGGCGAGGAAGTCAGCACGCCCGGCGACCTCCCCCTGCCGACGCGAAACGGCATCCGCGCGCCGAGGTCGACGACGAGTAGCCTGCGGGTGATCGAGCGACCCTGTCTTCACCAGATACCTGATCAGAGTTAGTTTCCACAGACCTGAGCCATGCTCAGAGAGTGTCGGTGGTTGGTCGTAGCGTGGGGGCATGATCAACCTTCCCGAGTCACCCGCTTCACCCGATCAGCCGCATGGCGAACGGGTGCAGGGCGGTGTTCTCGGCGGGTTGCGGTCGATGGCGGATGTCGTCACCGGGCTGGGTGGTTCGTCCGCCGCTGTCGACACTCTCAGTGACGAGGCGGTGCTCGAGGGGCACGTGTTGATCGCGGGAGCCCGGCGGGCCTTGGACACCCAGGCTGCCTGGTTCGCCGCGACACTCGCCCGGCGGTCCCGTCCGGAACTCGGCGGGAAGGGCCTCGCGGCCCGGCAAGGCTTCCGGACTCCGGAAGACCTGCTGCAGAGCGTGTCTGGGTCAAGCAAGGGCGATGCTGTCAAGCTCCTCGGGGTGGGCCGGCTGCTGGCCGAGGCCGACGCCGCCCAGAAGGCCGCCCGCGAAGCCGCCGAGGCGCAGAAGTTACTCGACGGGACTCCGCCCCTCAACGAGGCCGCTCCAGACCTGCCGCCAGTCGACCCGCCGGTTCCTGCTGCCGCGGTTCCGCCGTGGCACGCGCCGATCGGCCGGGCGTTGCGAGAAGGCTGGCTCAGTGTTGAGAAGGCAGACTCGCTCCGGAAGGGCCTGGGCGATCTGGACCGGGCGATCACCGCGGAGAAACTCGCGACCGCCCTGGCCCGGCTCCTCGCCGAAGCGCGAACCCTGAACGCGGACCAGCTGTTCAAGCGCGCCCGAAGGGTGCGGGACGTGCTCGATGAAGCCGGCATCGCCGCCCGCGAGAAAGCCGTCTACGACGACCGGTCGCTGCGGTTCTGGCGACTCAACACGGGACAGGTGCGCATGGTCGGCCTGTTCGCCCCCGAAGACGGCGAGTACCTGATGAACACCTACGACGCCATCACCAGCCCCCGCCGGGGCGGGGTCCGCTTCGTGGACAAGGAGCAGGCCGCGTGGGCGAAGCGGGTGCAGGACGACCCGCGCACCACCGAACAGCTCACCGCGGACGCGTTCCTGGCCCTGATGAAACTCGGCGTGAAAGCCGACCCGAAACGCATCGCCGGAGGACGCAGCCCCGCCGTCCGCATGATCACCATCCGCCCCACCAGCGCCACACCCACCGGTTTCGCGCCAACGGGAACCACACCCACCGATGCCGCGCCAACCGAGGCCCCGTCACCCACAGCCGACGCTGCGGCGAACCCCGAAACCGCGGCACCCGCGCTCCAGCCCGGCGTCATCGAGGGGACCGCGGTGACGGTCTCGGCCGAGACCTTGGAACGGAACCGGTGCGACAGCGGACTCCTCGATGTCACCTTCGACGACCACGGCCACGGCGTCGACCTCGGCCGCGAACAACGCACCTTCAGCCCCGCCCAACGCGCGGCCCTCTCCCTCCGCGACGGCGGCTGCATGTGGCCCGGCTGCGACCGGCCACCCTCCTGGACCGAAACCCACCACATCCAACACTGGAAAGACGACACCGGCCAGACCAACCTCGACCAGGGCATCCTGCTCTGCCGGGCCGACCACCTCAGGCTCCACAACGAACACTGGCACATCACCCGCGACGACACCGGCCAGTACTGGCTCACCCCACCACCCGGACTCGACCCCGACCAGAAACCCATCCCCCTCACCAGCAAGAACGAGATCCTCCGCGACGATGACCGGGTCTGATCCCAATGGGGCTCGCGTGAGGTCGCGATGCTCGCACCAGGAATGGTGCAGCGCGGGTGCTTCATGACGGGGAACAGGCCGGCCTGCGAACGCACACGGGGAACAGGCCGGCCCGCGACTCACCGGGTCATTCGTTGACGAGGACCGGGACCCCGATCGACACGGCCACGGCCCGGCCGGACACATCCCCGGGTACCGCGATTGTGAACTCCTGACGTTCTATCGGCGGCTCGGTGTGGGTGGTGTCCTCGCTCAGGTGGTGGACGAAACGACCACTGCCGACCAGGACACCATCGGCGTCATAGAACCCGGCCAGCACCTCGAGGTCGAGCACGTCGCTCACGTCGCTCGTCACACGTACGGCACCCGATACCGCACCCCCGTCGAAGGTGAGGCCCTCGAGCACGAACCGGTCGTCGAAGGGACCGGCCGCCGCAACGATCGTCCCCGGGCTCGGGTGCACCAGATTCAGGCTCTCAAGCTCAGGGTTCCCGGTCGACGGTGTCAGTCCTGCAAAGATCGCCTGAGGAGTGAACTGCGTCGCGGCGGCCGTTTGCGCGTCACTGTGGGCGCCGGTCGCCGCCGCATACACGGCAACGCCGACGACCGCACAGATGGCGACGACACTCAGCGCCGCGGCGATTCCGGATCTGGTCTTCATGCGAGGTCCGACTACACCACTCGGAGCGCGCGCCCGACTATCCCGAAGAGCGCCGTGTTATCGATCGTGCCCTGGAGCTGATCCGACCCGGGTCCCGTGGCGAACACCGGGACATCCGCCCCGGTGTGATTGCCGGAGAGATAGGTCAACCAGAGTCCGGCGTCCGGGGAGCCGTCGACGACACCCGCCGCATCCGTCGGGGTCCGGAAGGTCGCCGGCCCGAAGTTCTTCGGGTCTGCGGCGCCGGCACCGTTCACGATGCCCGTTGAGCGGGCGGCATCCTTGGAATTGGACGGCCGGGTCGGGGTGGAGTTGTTCGCAGAGTTCCCGCTGTCGACGTTGGCCGGCGGAGTCCCGGCCTCGGCGTTCGTGAAGGTGCCCTTCTCGATGATGTTGAATCCGGCGCACTCGTGGTCCGCGGTCACGATGACGAGGGTGTGTCCGTCTCGCTTGGCAAAGTCCTTGACGATGGCGACCGCGTCATCAAATGCCTTCATTTCGCCGAGGGTCTGCGCGGCGTCGTTGGCGTGTGAGCGCTTGTCGATCAGGGCGCCTTCAATCTGAAGGTAGAACCCCTGGCCTCCCTTTCCGCTCCGGTCGTTCTTGTCCGCGTTGTTCTTGCCCTTCTGCAGCAAGTCAATGGCCTTGCTCGTCATCTCCGACAGGGTCGGTTCCTGCGCCTGGACCGAAGACGGGTTGTCCTGCTTGGTCTTCTCAACGGTCAGGTTGCCCTTGTTGAAGAGTCCGAAGACCTTGGCACCGGAGGCGGCGGCCAGGTCGGCTTTCGTGGCGATCGACTGGCCGGTGATGGAGCCGAGGACCGAGTAGCCCTGCCCCTTGAGCGCCGTCTCGTCAGCGGCATCGAAACGGCTGAGCCCGCCACCCAGGATGACGTCGGCCGTGCCGTTGCGGGCGATCTGGTCGGCGATGGGGGTGACCCGTACGTCGCTCGTCGGGAGGGCTGCCCCCGTGATCGACAGGTCCTGGCAGGCCGCATCGGAGTACACCGGACCCTGGCATCCCCTGGCGAGGGCGTGGCTCATCTGGCCGGCGGGAGTGGCATCCGTGATCTCAGCGGTCGAGACGTTTCCGGTGCGGTAGCCGGCCTTCTTGGCCAGTTCCATCATCGTGGGAACGACCGTACCCTTGGCATCGACGCCGAGGGCCGCGTTGTAAGTCTTGACACCGGACGACCATGCCGTCGCCGCAGAGGCCGAATCGGTCACCGGATTGGGCTTGAAGTCGGTGGCACCCGGCTGGCCGGAGAGCTTCTCGACGGCGTACGTACTGACAAAGCCCTGGGCAGGCAGCGTTTCCATGGCGAGCTTGCCTGCGGCGCCGTAGTAGCGTTCGCGGGCGGCGGTGACGTGGGTGCGACCCATGCCATCGCCCAGGAGGTAGATGACGTTGGTGGCGCGGGCCCTGTCGTTTCCGTCATCGGCTGAGGCCGCTAGAGCGGCACCGCCGAATCCAGTGAGGATGACGCTCGCGACCAGTGCGGTCACAAGGGTGGTCGAGGTGAAAACGGAGGTCTGTCTCTTCATGAGGATTCTCCCAAAACTGTGCGATGGAGCACTCGGAGCGGCAGCTCATGTTGCCACTGCTCACACGGTATGGCGTGCCGGTAACAGTGACGGGTACCCCCGGTGAACAGACTCTGACCGTTGCCCGGTCGACGGTTGATGCTGCCCGGCGAGCAGGGTCACCTCGCGTCGAGCGTGGCCGCGAGGTGGGGAGTGAGCACCGCCGTCACCTCGGCGATGACTGCCTCCAGCCTGGCCAGGTGATCCTCCGTGACCGGTCCACCATGGTTGGCGGATGCTTCGATCTCCCCGCATACGGCGGCGAGCCCGCTTGCCCCGATCGTGGCGCTGCTCCCGCGCAGCCGGTGGGCGATGAACGCGGCCTGCACCAGGTTGCCGCGGTCGAGCTCCGCCCGAAGGGTCGCCAGGTGGCCTCGAGCCCGTCCACGATCGGCATGTACACGTCCATCAGGACGACGTCGAAGTCGCCGAGTGGACCGCCTGAACGGCTTCCAGACCGTTACTGACGGTGTCGACGCGGCGGAGGCACCCGTCATCGACCTCGCGATCGGCCTCGCAACCGCCCCGTCGCTCGAGATCGTCGCCGAGGGGTGGAAACACCGGTGCAGCCGCAGTGGCTGGTCGCACGCGGCTGCCATTTAGCGCAGGGTTTCCTCTAACTCCCGGCCGATCCGCTATGACGAACTCGTTCAGGTTCTCCTCGACAGTGCGACCTGACCCCGTGTCGTCGCCTGGGTGATGCGTCACCAGGGTGATGTACTGTAACGAGGCCACCCACCGAGACTGCCCACCGAGAGAAGAGCCCGATGAGCGACGCAGACGACGCCGGTCATCGCAGGGCCGGAAGGCCGCTTGAGACGGTTCTGACGAAGCCGCGCATCACCGCTGCGGCCCTCCGGCTGATCGGGGCGGCCGGCTACGAAAGTTTCACGATGTCCGGCCTGGCCAGGAGTCTGGGAGTGGCTCCCTCCGCGCTGTACAACCACGCGGCATCGAAGCACGTCGTACTGCAGTGGTTGCAGGACCACGTGATGACGATGGTCGATGTGGCCGGCTTCGGCTCAGAGCCGTGGGACACGGCCCTGCGCCGCTGGGCCTGGTCGTACCGGGACATCTTCGCAACGCACGTTCCGTTGATCTCGATTGTGGCGGTGCTCCCGGTCACGGGCGCACCGCAAACCCTGCGCATGTACGAGACCGTCGCGGCGGGACTGTCCTCCGCCGGGGTGCCTTCTGCACAGATCGTGCCATCGATCGTCGCACTCGAGTCGTTCATCTTCGGCGCGGCTTTCGATGTGACGGCTCCGGCCGACATCTTCGAGACCGGTGCGCTCGCCGAGTCGAGCCCGATCTTCAGCGCAGCGGTGCGGCACGGGCAGCAGAACGCGGGCAGGGCGCGGGCGGATGTCGCGTTCGAGTTCGGACTCGAGGCCCTCGTCGACCGGATCGACGGCCTGCGCCGACCCTGAGCATCCGCCCGGCCACGTCCTGCCGTGCGAGGTGCCGCGAGCGCCGCCGGCCCTGCCGAGCTCGCGGCATCGCTCGCTCACGGGCACGGCTTGAGTGCCGCGACGTCTCCGGTGAGGGCGGTGGCCGTTCCGATCAGGACCACCCGCGTCCCGCCGAGGCGGATGATCGCGGTGAGCGTCGCCCGGGGCACACACGTCGCCGGCGTGAGATACAGCGGCGCCGATTTCGCCCCGGCGAACGCCGAGCCGACCAGGGCATCCTGGTAGCTCGTTCCGCTCGCAATGTACACGGTCGAAACGGACGTGAAGGCGTTCAGGTCGAGTGAATCGTGACTGATCCCGGAATCCCAGCACCTGCGCCCAGTGTGCTGAGCGATTGATCCCCGAACAAGCAGAGCGCCGGAAAAGGCGGTTTACCTGCGAATTACCACGCAAGTTTGCGGTTAACCACACGCGCCGCTCTGGCGCCCGCCGGTGAATCTGCGGTAAGTGCTTGCAATCCGCCTGACTCACCCCCAGAATAAACGAACTCAATTCATTTAGTCCATCGGATACACCGCAGTACCCGAACGGGCCGTTCGCGCGTCGATGCGCCCGGCCCGAGGAAAGGGACCACACATGACCCAGCAGTCCACCCGAGGGTCGGCGCCGACCTCATCGCAGCCGTTCACCGACGTCCACCTCGTGCACAGCTCAACGCTGCACGACGCGGCGGGGAGCAAGCACGGCATCACGAAGAAGGGCCTCAAAGGCGGGCAGCTCGGCTTGCTCGCCGTCGTCGTGCTCGGCATCTCCTCCGTCGCCCCGGCGTACAGCCTCACAAGCTCGCTCGGCGCGACCGTTGCCGAGGTCGGCAAGCAGCTGCCGGCCGTGTTCATCCTGGCGTTCATCCCGATGATCCTCGTCGCCCTCGCCTACCGGGAGCTCAATGCCGACTCCCCCGACAGCGGAACCTCCTTCACCTGGACCACAAAGGCGTTCGGTCCCTTCGTCGGTTGGATGAGCGGCTGGGGCATGCTCGCGGCCAACATCATCGTGCTCTCGAGCCTCGCCGGCGTGGCCGTCAGCTTCTTCTACGTCTTCCTCGGCGAGGTCTTCGCCAACCCGGATCTCGCCGCGCTCGCCGACAATACCTTCATCAACATCGCAACCTGTCTCGTCTTCGTGGCCCTCGCCGTCTGGGTGAGCTACCGCGGGCTGCACGCCACCAAGCTCGTGCAGTACAGCATGGTCGGCTTCCAGATCGTCGTCCTCCTCATCTTCAGCGTCTCGGCCATCGTCAACGCGACGAACGGTGCGTCCACCACCGCGCTCGCCTTCGACTGGACCTGGTTCGACCCCACCAGGGTCGACAGTTTCAGCCAGCTGGCCGCCGGCATCTCCCTGGCGATCTTCGTCTACTGGGGCTGGGACGTCTGCCTCACCGTGAACGAGGAGACCAAGGGAACGAAGGGGACCGCGGGCAAGGCCGGCACCCTGACCGCCCTCGTCGTGCTCGGCCTCTACCTCGTGCTGATCGTGGCCACCATGATGGTGTCCGGCGTCGGCGCCGAGGGAATCGGCCTGAGCAACCCGGACAACCAGGGCAACATCTTCGCCGCGATCGCCGGACCCGTGATGGGGCCGGTCGCGATCCTGATGTCGATGGCCGTGCTGGCCAGTTCCGCCTCCTCGCTGCAGTCGACGATGGCCTCCCCTGCCCGCACCCTGCTGTCGATGGCGCACTACCACGCCCTCCCGCCGCACTTCGCCAGGGTCAGCAAGCGCTTCGGCTCGCCCGGCTTCGCGACGATCGCAGCCGGGGCCATCGCGGCCGGGTTCTACGCCGTCATGACGATCATCAGCGTCAACGTCCTGAACGACACCATCCAGTCGCTCGGGCTGATGATCTGCTTCTACTACGCACTCACCTCCTTCGCCTGCGTCTGGTACTTCCGCCAGAGCCTGTTCTCCAGTGTGCGCAACTTCTTCCTGCGGCTCCTGGTGCCGGCGGCGGGCGGGCTGATCCTCACCGTCGTGTTCGTGCAGACCGCCGTGAGCGCCTGGAGCCCCGACTTCGGCAGCGGTTCGGAGCTCTTCGGGATCGGACTGGTCTTCGTGATCGGCGTCGGCCTGCTCGTACTCGGACTCGCCGTCATGGGCCTCACCTTCCTGGCCAGGCCGAGCTTCTTCCGCGGAGAGACGCTGCGCCAGGACACCCCCGCACTGGTCGTGCCCGAATAGCACGCGCGCCGGGTAGCCTCGGGGCATGAGCACCAGCACCGCGGCTACCCCGCACCTGTCGTCCATCCTCCCCAGGCACATCCTGGCGACCGGCGACCACCACCCGATCGTGCTCGCTGAGGCGAAGCGTCGTGCCGCGAGTGTGCAGCTGCGCATCGCGGATGCCGTCACGGCCTTCGCGGGATCGATGCGGTTCGTCTACCTGCATGCCGTCGTGTTCGCCGGCTGGATGCTGTTCTTCGAACCGAGCCCGTGGCCGACCCTGACCCTCGTGGTGTCTCTCGAGGCCATCTTCCTCTCGACGTTCGTGATGATCGGCCAGAACCGGCAGGCCGGATTCCAGCAGGCGAAGGCCGACCATGATTTCAAGATGAGCGACCAGGAACTGCTCACCAACACCGAGCTCACCCGGCGCGTTCATGAGCTCACGAAGGAAATCCACGCCCACATCGTCGGAACCGCTCCCGTCGCCCCGGTCACCGCAGCTCCCCTGGGTTCACCCGCGAGTTGACCGTGCAGCGTAGGGTGGCGGCTCTAGGGAAGGCAGGTACCCATGACCGACGTTGAACTCCTCGTCTACGCCGACCGTATCGGCGGCACGATCCCCGCGCTGGCCGCGCTCCTCGACGGGCCCCTGCGGGACTTCGGCAGTGTGCACGTGCTGCCGTTCTACGTGCCGTTCGACGGGGCGGATGCCGGCTTCGACCCGGTCGACCACACTGCGGTCGATCCACGCCTCGGCACGTGGCCCGAGGTCCGCGACCTGGCAGGCGACCGCGGGCTGACCGCCGATCTCGTGGTCAACCACGTCTCGGCGTCCTCGGTGGAGTTCACCGACTGGCTGGCCCGCGGCGCGGAGTCGCCCTGGGACGGCATGTTCCTCACCTATGGCACCGTCTTCCCGCACGGCGCAACCGAGGCCGAACTGACGGCGTTCTACCGACCGCGGCCAGGACTGCCCTTCACGGGGTACCGCGGTTCCGACGGCTCCCGGCATCTCGTCTGGACGACGTTCCTGCCCAGCCAGGTCGACCTCGACGTCGCCAACCCGGTCGCCATCGCCTACCTGCGCCGGGTGCTCCGCGTGCTCGCCGACGGCGGCGTATCGACGGTGCGGCTCGACGCGGTCGGCTACGCCGTGAAGACCCCGGGCACCGACAGCTTCATGACCCCGGAGACTCTCGCCTTCCTCGAGGTCGTCACGGACCTCGCCCGCGCGGAGAACCTCGCCGTGCTCGTCGAGGTGCACGGGCACTACGCCCAGCAGCTCGCGATCGCGCCCCTCGTCGACTGGGTCTACGACTTCGCGCTCGCGCCGCTCCTGTTGCACTCCCTGGGCACCGGCACGGTCGACCGCCTCGCGCACTGGTTCGAGATCCGTCCGGCCAACGCGGTCACGGTGCTCGACACCCACGACGGCATCGGCGTGATCGACGCCGGTCCGGCCGGAGGACGGCCGGGACTGCTGAGCGAAGCGGAAATGGCGGAGGTGTTCGCGCGAGCCGCCGAAGCCACGCACGGGCACTCATCCGTCGCCTCGGTCGTGCCGGAATGGTCGACCCTGCCACATCAGATCAATGCCACGTTCTTCAGTACGCTCGGCGGCGACGTCGTCGCCTATCTGGTCGCGCGTGCCGTGCAGCACTTCCTGCCCGGACGCCCGCAGACCTACTACGTCGGCCTGCTCGGCGGTTTCGACGACCGGGAGCAGTTCGCCGAGACCGGGAGCGGGCGTGACGTGAACCGGCACCGCTACCCGGCCGCCGAGGTCGAGGAGGCGCTCGCGAGCGACGTGACCCGCGCCCAGCTCGGCCTCGTGCGGCTCCGTTCCGCCCATCCCGCGTTCGACGGCCAGTTCACCTGGTCGGCCTATGGCAGGGACGTGCTCGAGCTGCGCTGGGCGAACGCCGCGGACGGTTCCCGTGCGGTCCTGACGGTGTGCACCGCGCGGGCCGCGACGAGTTTCCGCATCCAGCTCGCGGATGCCGACGGCAGCGAGGTCCTCGACACGGTCGAGTCCCTCGCAGCGTGGACCGTCGGCTAGCCGACGATCTCCGCGAGGGTCAGGACCGGGGCGCCGAACGCGGCGGCCACGTGCTCGTTCGTGATGCGGCCCGCGTGCACGTTCAGGCCCTTGGCGAGTGCGGCATCGTCGGAGATGGCCTGCTTCCAGCCCTTGTCGGCGAGCGCGATCACGTAGGGCAGGGTCGCGTTGGTGAGCGCACGGGTCGACGTCGCGGGGACTGCTCCCGGCATGTTGGCGACGCAGTAGTAGATGCTGTCGTGCACGGCGAAGGTGGGCTTGTCGTGGGTCGTGGCGTGGGATCCCTCGAAGCAGCCGCCCTGGTCGATCGCGATGTCCACGAGCACGGAACCCGGTTTCATCGTGGCGACCATGGCGTCGGTGACGAGCTTCGGCGCCTGCGCCCCGGGGATGAGCACGGAGCCGATCACGAGGTCGGCGCCACGGACCTGCTCGGCGATCTCGTAGCGGGTGGATGCGCGCGTCTGGATGGCGCCGGTGAACCGGTTCTCCAGCTGCCGCAACCGGGCGATCGAGAGGTCGATGATCGTGACGTCCGCTCCCATGCCGAGGGCGTTCGCCGCGGCGTGCTCACCTGCGACCCCGCCGCCGATGATGACGACCTTCGCCTTGGGGGTGCCCGCGACGCCGCCGAGCAGGATGCCGTTTCCGCCGTTCGCGCTCATCAGGTGGAACGCGCCGACCTGGACGGACAGGCGCCCGGCGACCTCGCTCATCGGGGACAGCAGCGGCAGGCTGCGGTCGGCGAGCTGGACGGTCTCGTAGGCGATCGCCGTCGTGCCGGAGGTGAGGAGGGCATCCGTGGTCGGACGGGACGCGGCGAGGTGCAGGTAGGTGAAGAGCACCTGCCCGTCGCGCATCAGCGGGTATTCGGCTTCGATGGGTTCCTTGACCTTGAGCAGCAGCTCCGCGGCGGCCCAGACCTCGGCGGCAGTGCCGAGGATGGCCGCGCCCGCGACGCGGAAGGCGTCGTCGCTGAACCCGGAGCCGACGCCGGCGCCCGCCTGCACGATGACCTCGTGGCCGCGGATGGAGAGTTCGTGCACGCCGGCCGGGGTGATGGCCACCCGATTCTCGTTGTTCTTGATCTCGGTGGGGATGCCGACCTTCATGGGGAGCTCCGTCTGCGGTTTGGGCCGGACTTACCGGTGGATAGGGAAAATAATGCTCGGTATTCGTTTCGTGCACGTGACAAGCGTGGAATCCGCGATACTTGGTCGAAAGACAGCGCGATATTCAGTTGAGAGGGGCCCACGCATGACGGAAACGAAGAGGATTCGGGGCGGCGATGAACTCGATACCGTGGACAGTACGCTCGTGGCCCTCCTCCAGGCCGACTCGCGGATGAGCAACAGCCGGCTAGCGACCGCGGCGGGGATCGCGGAATCGACGTGCATCGCCCGGGTGCGCTCCCTCGTCACGCGCGGCATCATCACCCGGTTCACGACGCTCGTCGACCCGAAGGCGCTCGGGCTCGGCCTTCAGGCGCTGATCAGTGTCAGCATCCGCTCGGGGGCGCGCACGCAGATCCCGGCGTTCCGGGACGAGATCCGGGCGATGCCGCGGGTCGTGCAGGTCTTCTTCCTCGGCGGCACAGAGGACTTCATCATCCATCTCGTGGCCCGCGACTCCGACGATGTGCGCGACTTCGTGCTCGAGAACCTGTCGGCGAACCCCGCGGTCGCCTCGACGCGCACGAGCCTGGTCTTCGAGCACCACTACAACGGGCTCTCCTCGGGAAAGTAGCAGCCGGGCGCCGAGGGACCCCGTCGGTTGGCGCCGGTCAGTCCGTGCTGCGGCTGGGCTTCCAGAAGCCGGTCGTGCCGAGCAGCCGGGTCTCCTTGTCGGCGTCGGCGGGAACCTCGACCTCGGGAGGGAAGACTCCATACTGGCGCCAGGCGTCCACCTGGGGCAGGATCTGCTCCCAGAGCAAGTCGACCAGTGGAGCCGGCAGCGCGTACTCCAGGCCGAGGTAGTTCGCGATCGACCACGCCTGGAAGGCCCGGTAGATGCTCGTGTGCTGCAGGTACTCGGCGAGCGGGTAATCGCCATACTGGAGGTGCACGATCGCCGCGGGATCGAGGTCCTGCCGCACGGCGGCGGTGGCCTCGTCGTTGAGCCGGTCGTAGCTCGCGATCGGGTCCGCGCCGAGCAGGTCACCGTTGAAGCGGTCACCGACTTCCTCGATGGTGTGGCCCGCGAGCACGTCCCCGACCCAGGCCTCGTCGCGCGCGTGCGCGGCGAGGATGTCCCTGATCGTGGGATTCTCCGTGCTGGTCCACTCCGCGGGAGCCGGCAGGGTCAGCTGCTCCGGCGTGATCCGGTCGATGACGGAGCGCAACGCGGCATCCGACTGAAGAAATAGCTCTCTCTGCTCCATGCCGCAAAAAGTAGCACGGGCCACTGACGCTGACCAGCGTTCGACCGCATTCGGGCGTCGGCCCGACCACCGGTGCTGCCAGACTACGAGAGGAGGCGAGAGTATGACAACGCACTTTTCCGGTGAGGCGCTGCAGTTCCTGCGCGAGTTGGAAGGACACAACGACCGGGGCTGGTTCGAGGAACACAAGCCGGCGTACCTGAGCGAGGTCAGGGAGCCGATGCTCGACCTGGTCGACCGGGTCAACGAGTCCCTCGCGGGATTCGCGCCCGGGCACGTGCGGCCGCCGCAGAAGGCGATCATGCGCATTTACCGCGACGTGCGGTTCTCGAAGGACAAGTCCCCGTACAAGACGAACGTCGCCGCGTCCTGGCCTCTCGGGGGTTCGGAGAAGACCGGTGCCGGTTACTTCCTCAGCGTCTCCGGCCACGAGGTCCTGGTCGCGGGCGGCAGCTATGCGCCCTCCCCGAGCAGCTCACGGCGATTCGCGACCACATCGTCGCGCACCACGGGGAGCTTCGCGCCCTGCTCGCCGATCCCCGGCTCACGGGCATGTTCGACCCCGCCGACGGCAATCCGCTGGTGCGTCCGCCGCGCGGATACCCCGTCGATCACCCCGCGGTCGACCTCTTGCGCCGCCGCCAGTGGGCCGCCTTCGCGACCCTGCCGGCATCGGTGGCCGAAACGGATGCTTTCCTCACGCTCGTGATCGAACGTTTCGAGGCGCTGACACCCCTGATCGACTTCCTGAACGTGCCTCTGGCCACGCTGCGCCTCGAGCAGCGGCGCTGACCGGGGCCGCGCCGCCCCGGCCCCGACCGCATCGGGTCTACCGTGCCGAGTCGCTCGCGGCGGGCGCGAGCACCTGCCAGCCGTGCGGCGCGATCGTGACACGCGGCCCCAGCGGCGCCGGCGTGCCCCCGGCAGGAGCTGGGTCAGCCCCGAGCAGCCCAGGTCGACGCCGCACGGCTGGTCGCCGAGGTTGAGCGCGACGACGAGCGTGTCGTCACCGGCCCGCGCCTCGTAGACGAGGTGGTCGGCCCCGCTGTCCAGGATGCGGGTTCGGGCGTCGTGCAGCCACGGATGCCGCCGGCGCAGCCCGATCAGGTCCTGGTGCAGCCGGTAGACCGTGCGTTCGGTGTCGGTGAGCGCCGGAGGGCCGTCCGCCGGGAACTCCGGCCGGATCGCGTCGTCGCCGCCGTACTCCTCGGTCTTCAGGCCCGCGTAGCCGTATTCGTCCCCCGCGTAGATCGACGGGGTTCCTCCGGTCGTGAAGAGCACGGCGAGCGCGTGGGCGAGGTGCCGCGGATCCTCGAGGCGGGTCGAGATCCGGGTGACGTCGTGGTTGCCGACGAAGGTCGCCGGGGTGAAGCTGTCGAGGAAGCCGTTGTGCCTGCCGAGCGACCAGGCCAGCTCGTGCGGGTTGTGATCGTTGAGGCTGCTCCAGATCGCCTTCCAGAGCTCGTACTGCGTGACGGAGTCGAGGGTGGCCGCCGAGACGATCGCCGGGTAGTCGCCGTGGATGACCTCGCCGAGGAACCACGCCTGCGGGTGGCGTTCCCGCACCCGCGGCAGGACCCCGGCCCAGAATTCGGCGGGGACCGCGTATGCGGCGTCGAGCCGCCAGCCGTCCGCGCCGCGGTCGAGCCAGTGCTCGAGGACGCCGGTCACGTAGTCGGCGACCTCCGGGTTGCCGTGGTCGAGACTGATGAGCCCCGGATGCCCCTCGAAGGTTCCGAAACCGGCCTCGCCTCCCGGGAGGCCGGCCCGGGTTCCCGCCTGGAACCAGGCGGCCGCGGCACTTCCGGGGCCCTGCTCGATCGCCTCACGGTAGCGCGGGAAATCCGGGCCGACGTGGTTGAACACCCCGTCGAGGAGCACGCGCAGCCCGCGGGCGTGCGCTTCGGCGACGAGGGTGTCGAAGTCGGCCTCATCGCCGAGGCGCGGGTCGATACGGTAGTAGTCGCTCGTGTCGTAGCCGTGGCTCGTCGAGGCGAAGACCGGGCCGAGGGCAACGCCCGATGCGCCGAGCTCGATCGCATGGTCGAGCCAGGCCACAATCCGCAGCAGGCGGTGCTCGCCGGCACCGGGAACGGGTTCGCCAGGGGCGATCGGGTAGCTACCGACGAAACCGAGCGGGTACAGCTGCCACCAGATCGCGTGGCGCACCCAGTCGGGTTCGACTCGCCCGGCGGCATCCGTGTTGCTGATCATCATGTCTCTCAGCTTTGCACCCCCGGGGCGGCGTCGCACCGGTGGCCTAGGGTGTTGAGCATGTCCGACGAGACCGAGATCCTGCGCCTGACCGCCTTCGCCGCCGAGCCCACCGGTGGCAACCCGGCCGGTGTCGTGCTCGACGCGAGCACGCTCCCCGACGCCGAGATGCAGCGGATCGCGGCGGCGCTCGGATACGCGGAAACCGCGTTCCTGACCCGGCCGCCGACCCCGCAGGACCCGGGAAGAGCGGGCATCCGCTACTTCTCCCCCACGGCGGAAGTGCCGTTCTGCGGTCACGCGACGATCGCGACCGCCGTTGCGCTCGCCGGCCGCGGTGACGCAGAATCCTTCGTGTTCGAGACGAAGATCGGGGAGGTGAGGATCGCCACCCGGCGCACCGCTGACGGGATCGTGGCCTCGTTCACGAGTGTCGAGCCGCGGGTGGAGCCGATCGGGGCATCGGTGCTCGAGCACCTGCTGCGGCTGCTCGGCGTCGACACCGCCGACCTGCACCCGGACTACCCGCCCCGGCTCGCCTTCGCGGGCAACGTGCACCCCGTGCTCGTCTTCGCGGAGACGGCGACCTTCGACGGCTTCCGGTTCGACCCTGCCCAGGTGCGTGCCCTGATGGACGCAGAGGGCTGGGCGGGCACCGTGACGACCCTCCGCGTGCTGGGGCCGCTCGAGTTCGAGGCGCGGAACCTCTTCCCGGTCGGGACCATGACCGAGGACCCGGCGACGGGCTCTGCGGCGGCCTCCGTCGGCGGCTACCTCCGGGCGCTGGGCCTCGTCGACGCCCCGGCGCGAGTGTTGATCCACCAGGGCCGTCACGTCGGCCGCCCGAGCCTGCTCACCGTCGATATCCCCGAGACCGGCGGCATCGTGGTGTCCGGGACAGCCTCGGTCATCTCCTGAACCCGATCTCCTCGACCCCGTCTCGGACCTTCGGACGGGGCGTCCGGGTTACCGTGGAAAGACCGCACCTCATCCCGGGAGAAGAACCATGAAACCAGCGCTCAACAAGGACACGCAGCTGTGCATCTCGCTCGCGGCCCGCCCGAGCAACATCGGCACCCGTTTCCACAACTACCTCTACGACGAGCTCGGCCTCGACTTCATCTACAAGGCATTCACGACAACCGACATCACCGCGGCGATCGGCGGCGTGCGGGCGCTCGGCATCCGCGGCTGCTCCGTGTCGATGCCCTTCAAAGAGGACGTCATCGCGCTCGTCGACGAGATGGATGCCTCCGCGACCGCCATCCGCTCGGTGAACACCATCGTCAACGACAACGGGGTCCTGAAGGCGTCGAACACCGACTACCTGGCCATTGCCGAGCTCATCGCCGAGCACGGCATCGATCCGGGCACACCGTTCCTGCTCCGAGGGAGCGGTGGAATGGGGAAGGCCGTCGGTGCGGCCTTCCGGGACGCCGGTTTCTCCGACGGAACCATCATCGCCCGCAACGAGACCAGCGGTCGCCTGCTCGCTGACGAGCTCGGCTACCGGTGGCTGCCGGACCCGGGAGCCGAGACCGCACCGCTGATCGTCAACGTGACCCCGATCGGGATGAGCGGTGGCGCAGAGTCCGAGAGCTTCGCATACCCGCTCGGCACCGTCGACGCGGCCACGACCGTCTTCGATGTGGTCGCCCTTCCGGCGGAAACGCCCTGATCCGCGCGGCGCGTGCGGCCGGGAAGCGGGTCGTGACCGGGGCCGAGGTCATCGCGCTGCAGGCCGCTCACCAGTTCGAGCTGTACACCGGGGTGCGGCCGACCCCGGAGCAGGTGCTCGCGGCATCCGCTTTCTCGCGTCAGTAGAGGGCGGCACCGGCGGGAGGCCGTCTCAATACAGGAATTCGGCGTCGAAGGAATCAAGGTCGACCCTGACGCCGTTCAGGGTGCGCTCGAACTCCTGCTGCACGCCGATCCGCAGGTTGCCCGAGTCATTCCAGCCGCCGTACGGCACCGGTTCGGGTGCGAGGACGTCGGCAGTCCAGCTCGGATAGTCGAGGGGACCGGTTGCGGTGTCCCACAGGGCGACGTCGGAGAATTGGGTCGTTTCTCCCATCAGGAGCGGCCACATCGCCGCTCCGCTATAGACGACCGGGCGCACTCCGAGCTCCTGCACCCCCGTGATCATGTCCCGGGTGAGGGGCGGGCTGCCGGTCTCGATGTCGAGGGCGAAGAACTGGAGCCGGGTGCTGTACGGACCCGTCGCAGCGATGCCGGCCTGCCAGCAGGCGGGATTGCGGGTGTATGCGGCGACCTTCAGCCCGGCGTCGAGGGCCATCTGCAGTTGCGGCTGGGCGTGGGCCGCGGGGGTGCAGGTGCCCCAGTCGGTCGACGCCAGAATGTAGAGCCGGAATCCCTCGGCATAGGCTGCGGTGAACCACGCCGGGTCGGTGATGACCTGGTCGGAGTCGAGGGCCTTCACCGAGGACACTGCCGCGGCAGCGGGGACTGTCTCTGACACGGAGTGCGCGGCAGCGGCAGCGGTTGCTACTGTCCGGACCTCCGCCTCGGCGCGCGGCGCGGCCGCCGTGACACCCGCGACGATGAGCGCCGCCGCCAGGATGCCGACGCCGGCTCGCCTTCCGATCCGACCCGGTCGCACTATCGAGGCCTGCGTAATTCTGCCCATTCGTCACTCCACGTTCGGGTCGCGCGAGGTTTGAGCTTCCACTTTCGGCATCCAGTGTGCTGCGCCCCCGCGGGCCACGGAAGTCCGTCCCGGCGATTTCCCAGCCTCGATCGAAGCGCTGTTTCCGTCCGCCGGCCCGGTCGCCTCAGGAGGACGGCGCCGTGAAGTCAAGGTCGGCAGTGGTCACCGTGCCCGCTGTCCGCCCGGGGGCCGTGTGGTATTCCCAGTACAGGTTGGTGTGGGCGATCACCAGGTCCGGCGGCGGCGCACCAAAGCCGCTCAGGTCCTCGGTGGTGTGGGCATCACTGACGAGGATGGCGTCGTAGCCGCGGACGATCGCGCCGTGGAGCGTCGACCGGATGCACTCATCCGTTTGCGCACCGGCGATCACAAGACCGCCGATGCCGCGTTCGGCGAGCACGGACTCGAGGTCGGTGTCCTCGAAGGCGTCGGCGTACGCCTTGTGCACGAGCGGTTCCGCCTCGAGGCGCACGAGTTCGGGTACGAGCTGCCAGGAAGCACTCCCCTGCGGCTGGTCGTCGTTGTGGTGCTGCACCCAGATGAGGTCGACGCCGGCGGCTCGCGCCTTGTCGACGACGGTGCTGACGTTCCCGACGATCGCGTCCCGATCGTAGGCGTCTTTCACGAAACCGGTCTGGACGTCGATGACGAGCAGAGCGGTGTTCGGCCGGTTGTCGAGGGTGGTCACGATTCCTCCTCAGAAGCTGTCGGACGGTGTCACGAGGCCACGCTACGCCGCGGCGCCGTTCGCCGCGAGTGGCTGTCGCTCCTTGATACAGTGACGACCATGGACATGCGACTGGAGCTTGTGCCGTTGCCCGTTGCGGACGTCGAACGGAGCAAGGCCTTCTACGTGGATGTTGTCGGCTTCCACCTGGATCACGATGTGCAGCCAGGCAACGGAATGCGGATCGTGCAGCTGACCCCTCCGGGCTCGGCGTGCTCCGTGGTCATCGGGACCGGCATGGGGAACGGACCTGAGCACGGCACGGTCAAGAACCTGCACCTGGTCGTCTCCGACATCGGCGCAGCACGGGACGAACTCGTGAACCGTGGCCTGCAGATCACCGAGATCCACGACATGGGTGGCGTCAAGTACGCGTACTTCAGCGATCCTGACGGCAACTCCTGGGCGCTTCAGGAAATCGGCCGGTACGCGAAGCCTGCCTGACGCGCACCCGAACCCGCTTCGTACCAGCTCGTGGAGCTTCCCAGGCTGATCTCGTGATCCACGCCGAAAGGAAGCACCATGAAGGCCTTTGTCATCACCGCGCCCGGGGAAGCATCCGTGCAGGATGTCGCCCCGCCGGTTGCGGGGCCCGGCCAGGTCGTCGTCGATGTCGCGAGAGTCGGCGTCTGCGGAACCGACGTCGAGTTCTTCACCGGCGAGATGCAGTACCTGCACGACGGCAAGGCCCGGTACCCGATGCGGATCGGCCATGAGTGGACAGGGACCGTAACCGCGCTCGGCGCAGGCGTCGACCGGCGGTGGCTCGGTCGCCGGGTCACCGGTGACACCATGCTCGGCTGCGGGGTGTGCCGTCGGTGCCTCCGCGGCCTGCAGCATGTCTGCGAGTTCCGCTTCGAGGTCGGCATCCTCGGCGGCTTCCCCGGTGCCCTCGCCGAACAGCTCGCGGTGCCCGCCACCTCGCTGTTCGAGCTGCCCGACACCGCCGACGACGTGCTCGGCGCGCTCGTCGAACCGGGCGGCAACGCGCTGCGTTCCGTTCGGGGTGCAGCACTGGAACCCGGCGACCGGGCGCTCGTCCTCGGAGCGGGCACGATCGGTCTGCTCATCGCCTTGTTCGCCCGGCAGCAGGGTGCAGAGGTGCACGTGATGGGACGGTCCGCGCGCTCACTGGACTACGCCAGGAGCCTCGGCTTCGACGGAGTCTGGACCGACGCCGACCTGCCGGAGTCGCCCTTCGACGCCGTCATCGACGCCTCCAACGCGGCCGCCCTGCCCGCCCGCGCCCTCGACCTGGTCGAGCCGGGGAAGCGCGTGGTCTACGTCGGTCTCGCCGGCAGCCCGAGCCTGATCGACACCCGAACCCTCGCTCTCAAGGACGTGACGGCGGTCGGCATCCTGAGCGCCTCCCCGGGGCTCAGGGGCACGATCGACCTCTACGCGAGCGGTGCCGTCGACCCGCGCCCGCTCGTCGCCGCGACGGTCGGGCTCAGCGGTGTGCGAGAGATCCTGGCCGGGCATCGCCCCGCCGGCGCCGGCCTCGGTCCCAAACTGCACGTCGACCCCCGGCTCGCCTGACGTCGTTCCCGACAACGCCGCCAAAAACGACACCGCCCCGCACTGCACCGATTCGATTCGACGGAGCGTCTCCCGCGCCGGCGTTCGCGAGAGTGCGCTTTCGGCCGTTGAATCGCAGGCAAAGTCAAGCGGCCTTCAGGGCCACACGTGCACTCTCGCGGCACGGCGGGGCGAGCGGATGCGGGGCGACGCGGGAATGTGGAGCGGTGCAGGTCAGGCGAGCAGCTTCTCGAAGCAGAACGAGTGCGGGATCGCCTCGATGTACGGTTCGTAGATCGGGATCGGCGTGTAGCCGATCTTCTCGTAGAGGGCGACCGCATCCGGTTGCTTGCTGCCGGTCTGCAGGATGAGCCGCGGCACGCCGGCGGCACGGGCGATGCGCTCGAGCTCGTTCATCAGGGCACGGCCGACCCCGCGCCCGCGCTGGTCGTCGGAGACGATCACGCGCTTGACCTCCCAGTCGCCATCATGGGTGCGCAGGGCCGCGTGGGCGATGGGGGTGCCGTCGCCGTCGACCACGAGCACGGTCGCGAGAATGTCGGCGGGGTCGATCCTGAGCGCCGCGGTCACGGCGTCATCGAGTTCGGGGCTGCCAGGGCCGGCGTAGCGCGCGGTCATCTCCACGTCCATCCGCGCGCGCAGCACGGCGGCGCGCGGGTCGTCCCACTCCACCCGCTCGAAACGGAACAGGCGTTCGGTACTGCCACTCATCGTCGGGTCCTTCATCTGCGTCTGCTCGGGTGTGTGCAGTGCGATCTCTGCAATCGCACAGCCTACCGACCCGGGGGCGGATGCCGCCGCGTCCACCCCCGGGGCATGGCCGGGGCGGATGCCGTCAGGTCCACCTCCGGGGCATGGCCGGGCCGGGACAGGCGAGGTTAGACGCTCGCGGCGAGGCCCTCCGCGAGCGGCGTCGTCGGCCGTCCGATCAGGCGGGCCAGGTCGCCGCTCGTCTCGCCGAGCAGCCCGTCGCGGATGTTGGCGTCGAGACCGACGACGAAGCCCACCGTGCCCTCGTCGAGGCCGAAGGACGCGAGCAGCTCCGCGTGTGCTGCGGGTGTCAGGTTCCGGAAGGCCACCGATGAGTCGATGAGGGTTCCGATCGTGGCTGCGAGTTCGTCGAAGTCCCAGGCGTGGTCGCCCGAGAGCTCGAGGGTCTTGCCCGCGAGCGAGTCGTCGAGGATGGCCGCGGCCGCGGCATCCGCATAGTCGGCCCGGCTCGCGCTCGCGACCCGGCCGTCGCCGACGCTCGCGACGATCTCGCCGGCCTGGCGTGCCTTCTCGATTTCACCGGTGTAGTTCTCGGTGTACCAACCGTTGCGCAGGATGCTGAAGGGGACCCCCGAGGCGATCAGGAACTCCTCGGTCGCCTTGTGCTCCGGGGCCAGCAGGAGCGCGGAGGTCGTGGCCTTCGGGGCGCTCGTGTAGACGATGCGCCCGACGCCGGCGGCCTGGGCGGCCGCGATCACGGCGGTGTGCTGCGGCACGCGCTGGCCGACCTCGCTGCCGGAGACGAGCATCAGCACGTCGCCCGGTTCGACGACGGCGGTCACGGTCTCGGGGTTGCCGTAGTCGAGGACTGCGGTGCGCACGCCGAGTGCGGCGAGAGCGGACAGCTTGTCGACATTGCGGGCTGTCGCGACGATGCTCTCCGGGGCCGCGCCGCGGGCGAGGAGGGATTCGACGATGAGGTGGCCGAGGTGACCAGAGGTGGCGGTGACGATGTATGACATGTGTTGTCCTTTCGGTGGCGTGTCAGAGTCAACCACGGGACGGTCGAGTACCTTCCCGCGCACAGGTACCCACCTTTAGGTAAGCTACCTGCATGAAGGTTAGTTTCGACGTCTCGCGGGCGCGTCCCGGCGCCGTCGCCGGCGTCTACCCGGCCAAATGCGCCACGCGCACCGTGCTCGACCACATCACGAGCAAGTGGGGCGTGCTCATCCTGCTCGCCCTGCAGCAGGACTCGCTCCGCTGGGGCGAGCTCCGGCGGTCCATCGAGGGCATCAGCGAGAAGATGCTCGCATCGACCCTGCGCACCCTCGAGTCAGACGGCTTCGTGAACCGGGAGGCGCAGGCGACGATCCCGCCGCGCGTCGACTATGAACTGACGGCCAGGGGCCACGAGCTCGCCGACCGCCTCGTCCCCCTGATGGACTGGATCGCGGACAACGCCGACGAGATCACCGGCACGCCCGCTTTCCCTGGCGCGAAAGCGGGTGAATCGTCGTTCTGAGCGCGACAGAACGACGATTCACCCGCTTTCGCGGGCGGCGCGGGCGCTTGTGGTCAGATGGTGGTACTGACGATCGAGGGCGCGAGTGAGGGAACGCACCTGCTTCATCTGCTCTTCATCCGCGCGGCATTGGCGCTCCCGCTCGAAGTCATCCTTGCAGCCCGTCCCGTAGGCGAGGGAGATCGCTCGCAGCGCCCTGCCGCTCCGTTCTGCAGCGAGGAGCGCGGCCAGCCGTTCCGATTCCGCGGCAAGGGATGCCCGCTCTGCTACGAGACGTTCGAGTCGGGGATCCATATGCGCGCCTTTGCTCACGGGGAAGTCGACGGTCATCAGAGCCCGCCGACTTCAAATGATTATAGAGAGTGGATTCTCGATACAGGCCACGAACTGCGCCATCCATTCGGCGGCCACCGCACCGTCGACCACACGGTGATCGGCCGAGAGGGTGACGGTCATCACGGTGCCGACCGAGAGCTGTCCCGCGTCGACGACCGGCCGTTGTTTCGCGGTGCCGACGGCGAGAATGCCGGACTGGGGCGGGTTCAGGATGGCCGAGAACTGGTCGACCCCGAACATGCCGAGATTCGAGACGGCAAAGCTGCCGCCCTCGAGTTCCTCTTGCCTCAGCTTCCCCTTCCGCGCCCGTCCGGCGAGGTCGGCGACCCTCTCGCTGATGCTCGCCAGCGTGAGGCCTTCGACGCCACGCAGGACCGGAGTGAGCAGTCCCGTTTCGGTGGACACCGCCACCGAGAGATCGACGTGCTCGAATCGTCTCGTAGCGGTCTCGGTCCAGATCACGTTCGCCGCGGGCACCCGGACGAGCGCTACCGCGACTGCCTTGACCACAAAGTCGTTGACCGAGATCTTCCGCGGCGACGTCGCGTTGATCTCGCCGCGGAGGGTGAGGAGGCGCTCGACGCGGCAGTCCGCCGTGATGTAGAAGTGTGGAACCGTCGACTTGCTCTCGGTCAGGCGGCGCGCGATCGCCCGTCGCATCCCCGTGTGGGGAACATCGGTGAATCCGGAGGCGTCGACCACGGATGTGCCGGTGGTGCGGGCCGAGGGTGCCGCTGGAACGGACACCGCAGGAGACGCCACAGGCATGACGGGCTCGGGCCGGGACTCGGCTGCAGTCACGGGCGCGGGCTTGAGGGTGTCGAGGTCTCGGCGCACGATCCGCCCGTTCGGGCCACTGCCGACGACGCGGGATAGGTCGAGCGCGCGTTCCCTGGCGATGCGGCGCACGAGCGGACTGGCGAATTGACGCTGGCCGCTGGCTGCGGCGAGCGGTACCTGCGCCCCGTCCGGGGCCGATTCGGCCGGGACCACTCCGACCGGCGTCGCCGCCTCCGCGGCCGCCGTCACCGGGGTCGCAGGCCCTGCCTGCTCCGGGACGTCCCCGGCGAGGAAGGCATCGATGTCCGACTCCGCCTCACCGACGGCGGCGATCACGCCGATCGGCACGCCCACTTCGACGGGCACGCCCTCGGGGACGATGACGCGCGCGAGCACACCTTCCGTCTCGGCGCGGTACTCGACGACCGCCTTCTCCGTTTCGATCTCGGCGAGCGGCTGGCCGATCGCCACAGTGTCGCCCACCTTCACCAGCCAGGTCTGGATGGCGGCTTCTGCGGCATTGGCGAGTACCTCCGGCATGCGCACGAGCGTTGCCATCAGCGGGTTCCCAGACCGAGCTTGATGATCTCGAGGCCGGCGACGACGTCCTCGGTGCGCGCAATGGCCGCCCGCTCGAGCACGCGTGAGATGCTCGGGCTTGCCTCGCCGCCGGTCACGCGTTCGACCGGCTGGTCGAGGTAGTCGAAGAACCGGCGTTGGATCTCATCGGACAGCCAGGCACCATACGACGTGCCGCGGGCCCCTGTTCGACGATGAGCACGCTGTTGGTCTTGCGGATGCTCGTGCCGATGGTCTCCCAGTCGATCGAGGCCCGGTCGAGCCAGCGCAAGTCGACGACGTCGGCGCTCATGCCGGTCAGGTCGACGGCCTCGATGGAGTGCTTGACCATGGACAGGTAGCTGATCACGGTGACGTCGGTGCCTTCACGGCGCAGGGCCGCCTTCCCCAGCGGGATGAAGTAGTCGAGGTCGCCGGCGGGCACGTCACCGCTGTCGGCATAGAGGTCGACATGCTCGATGACGAGCACCGGGTCCTGCAGGGCCAAAGCGGTGTTCATCAGGCCGATGTAGTCAGCCGCCGATGACGGTGCGACGATCCGCCAGCCGGGGCTCGTCGCGAAGATGCCCGCGGGGTCCATCAGGTGCTGCGAGCCGTAGCCGCTTCCCATCGCGACCTTCGTGCGCAGCACGAGGGGCACCGGATTCTCGCCGCCGAACATGTGCCGCGCCTTGCCGATCTGGTTGAAGACCTGGTCGGCGGCCACCCACATGAAGTCCGGATACATGAATTCAACGACCGGGCGGTAGCGCCCGTCGAGCGCCATCCCGCCGCCGAGGCCGGCGAACGCGTTCTCGCTGATCGGCGTGCCGAGCACACGGCCCTCGAACTTCTTCGCAAGCCCCTTGGTGGCGCCGTTCGTGCCGCCGTTGAGGCGGTGCACGTCTTCGCCGAGCACGACGATCCGTGCGTCCTCTGCCATGCGGCGGTCCATCACGCCGGCGACGGCGTCGACGAACTTCTTCGTTTCGAGCTCGCCCCGGTATTCGGTCGGCTCGAGCGTGCGCAGTCCGGTCAGTTCGCTCGCGTCGCCCCGCACCCCGACATTGACGAAGTCGACGTCGGGCCAGAGCTCCGGCCGGATCCGGCGCTTCCCCGCCGACTCCGGGTCGGCCTCGAGCAGCTGGGCCACTGCATCCCGCATCGCGGACTGGGCCTGCTCGCGCACCGCGGCGATGCCGGCCGTGTCGATCTGGCCGAGCGCGATCATTTCGCGGGCGACCCGGTCCAGCGGGTCACGGGCCCGCCACGCCGTCTCTTCCTCCTTGGTCCGGTAGCCGAAGGCGCTGCCCGGGTACGGTCCGTTCTGGTGGAAGAAGCGGTAGACCTCGACCTCGACGACAGCGGGTCCCTGGCCGGACCGCATCACCTGCTCGGCCTCCTTCGTCGCCAGGTGCACGGCGAGCGGGTCCATACCGTCGACGCGCCAGCTGGGAATGCCGAACCCAAGCGCGCGGGCCGAGAGCCGAGGCTCACCGGTCGACTCGGCCACCGTGGTCGACACAGCGTAGAGGTTGTTCTCGATGAAGAAGGCAAGCGGCAGCTTCCACGCCGAAGCGAGGTTCATCGTTTCAAGGACCGAGCCGATGTTGGTCGCGCCGTCCCCGAAGTAGCTCACCGTGACATCCGTCGTTCCCGCGTGCTTCTGGGCCCAGGCGTTGCCGGCCGCGAGCGGAACCCCGCCGCCGACGATCGCGTTGGTGCCGAGCGCGCCGGCCTCGAACCACTGCAGGTGCATCGAGCCGCCGCGGCCCCGGCAGTAGCCCTGGGCGAGCCCGAGAATCTCGGCGAGGGTGCGCTGCAGCACGGTCTGAATGTCCGCGGTCACGAGCGCCGCGGGGTCGAGGGCGCCGCCGGAGACATGGTTGATCGCCTTGGCGAGGAACTGGTGGTGCCCTCGGTGCGAGCCGTTGATCGCATCCGTCGACCCGAGGCCGACGATCGAGCCGACCGCCCCGCCCTCCTGGCCGATGCTGGAGTGCGCTGGCCCGTGCACGAGGCCCTCGCCGGCGAGTTCGAGCACGGTTTCTTCGAAGGCACGGATGAGATGCAGCTGGCCGAGCATGGTGGCCAGGAGTGCCGGGTCCGCACTCGCCCAGTCCTGCGCCGTGGTGCTGAGTTCGATCCACGGGGCCAGGGGATCCAAACGTCGTCGTTCAGGCATGTGCCGGTCTCCATTGGTCGTGTCGATCGCGGGGATCGACTACATGTGACCAACACTGTATCGTTGATTGAATCCAATGCCAAGGATTGTTCGCAATATCTCCGATCTGGATGCACGCATTTCGGGTCTTTGGATACAATGAGAGAAATCAACGACGAACGAAGGAGTTCTCGATGGTCCACGGCATCCCGGGTCTGCGCGGCACGGAACACATTGGTTTCACGGTCCCCGACCTCGCCGAGGCAGAGCGGTTCCTGGTCGACGTGATCGGCTGGCGAGCTCGTCTACGCGCTCGGGCCGTTCGCCCACCCCGACGACGAGTGGATGCTCGAGCACCTCGGCGTGCACCCGCGCACGGTGATGCGCGAACTCCGCTTCTTCCGGTGCGGTCACGGGCCGAATTTCGAGGTCTTCCAGTACGAACCGGCGGATGCCGCAGCTCCCGAACCGAGGAACAGCGACATCGGCGGGCATCACCTGGCGTTCTACGTGGACGACTTCGATGCCGCCCTCGAGCACCTGCGGGAGCACGGTGTGGAGATCATGGGTGCACCGACGTCGAGCTCCAGCTGGAGCACCGGCCAGCGCTGGGTCTACTTCCGCAGCCCCTGGGGCATGCAGTTCGAGCTCGTGAGCTACCCGGACGGCAAGGCCTACGAAAAGGATGCTGCCACTAAACTGTGGCATCCGGCCCACCCCGCCGAATGACCGACACCACCGACCGGACGGACCCCATGGCCAGCGCCCCCAGCCGCGACGGCAGCGCCGGCAGCCGTATCGCCGCGCGATTGCGGGACGAGATCCTGTCCGGCGCATACGCCCCCGGCACCCGGATCCGCCAGGAGGACGTCGCCGAACAGTTCGGCGCGAGCCGGCTCCCCGTTCGCGAGGCGCTGCGCATCCTGGAATCCGATGGCCTCGTCACCCTCGTCGCGAACACCGGCGCCTGGGTCTCCCACCTGAGCCTCGCGGAGTGCGAGGAGATGTACCAGATCCGCGAGCGCATCGAACCCCTGCTGCTGCGCTACAGCCTGCCCAATCTGTCGCCGGAGACCCTCGGCCGCCTGCAGGAACTCGCCGATGAAATGCAGGCCGGCACGGACGTCGAAACGTTCCTGCGCCTCGACCGCGAGTTCCACCTGCTCTCCTACTCCGGCGCCGTGACGTCCATCCTGGGCGAGACCATCCACCGGTTATGGAACTCGACCCAGCACTATCGACGCGCTTTCACGACCCTGATCGGGCCCGATGTCAACCGCGCCGTCCACTACGAACACCAGTTGCTCGTCGGGGCGCTGAGGCGCGGCGACGGCGACGAGGCCGAGCGGATGCTGGCCGGCCACATCCGCCGCACCAGGCTCGAGCTGTCCACGCATCCGGCGCTCTTCGCCCAGTAGGCGGCCACTCGGGGCGCGGCATCACGAGCCGGCGCGCACGAGCACCTTGACCTGGTCGCCGGTCGGTGACAGCAGCGTGTCGAAGCCCTGGGCCACGACATCCTTCATCGCGATCTGGGCTGTCACGACCTTCTCCACCGGGTACCGACCCCTGTCGATCAGGTCGATGATGCGCGGCCAGTCGGTGACCGGGAAGCACCAGGTGCCCGAGATCGTGATGTCGTGCTCGGAGATGACCATCGGGTCGATGGCCGCAGCCTTCGTGTGCAGCCCGGTCTGGGAGATCCTCCCGGCAGAACGTACCGAGGCGATCGCCGCCTGCAGCGCCCGCTCGTTCCCCGAGCATTCGATCACCGCGTCGACACCGATACCCTCTGTCCGGTCGCGAAGCCAGCCCGGCACGTCGACGGCGGTCGGGTCGAGCACCACTCCGACGTCGAAGCTGCGCACGAGCGTCGCGCGCACCGGATTGACCTCCGAGACGAAGACGTTCCCCCCGAGCGAGGCTGCGTAGAGCGACGCGAGGGCGCCGATCGGACCGGCCCCGGTGATGAGCACGTTGTCGCCGGGGCGCACACGGGCGGTGTCCACCCCGTACGCCGCGACAGCGCCCGGTTCGACGACGGCGCCCTGCAGGTCGGACACGCCGTCGGGGAGCACTGTGACGTTCGCGGCGGGAACGATGGCGAGGTCGGCGATGCCGCCCCACTGGTAGCTGAGCCCGACGGCGGCCATGGTGCGGCAGAGGTGGTTCAGTCCCCTGCGGCAGAAGTAGCAGTGCCCGCAGGACAGCAGCGGCATCACCGACACCCGCTCGCCCGGCCGCACCGCGGTCACCCCGTCGCCGACCTCGACCACTTCGGCCGAGAATTCGTGGCCCAGAATCTGCGAGCCGCACGCCCCGGTGAGCGGATGCGGTTCCCGCGGAATCACGATCGGGCCCTGGGCGTATTCGTGCAGGTCGGTGCCGCAGATGCCGCACCACAACGGCCTGACCAGGATTTCGCCGGCGCGGGGCGACTCGGGAGCCGTGACCTCCTCGACGCGGATGTCGCCGGCTCCGTGGAAGACGGCAGCCCTCATGGACGGGGGTCCAGCAGCTCGGCGCGGACGAACTCGAGTTCGCGGGTCACGTAGTCGGTGATGTCGCCGGTCTTGAGGTGCGCCGGGAGCACGTCCCAGGTATACGTCTCGATTTCCAGGTGGTCGGAGAGCGGTGTCTCACGGTGCATCTGCAGCGCCTGCTGCACGGCGAACCGCGTCGTGACGAACGGGCCGAGTTCCTCGAGGAAGACCGGAACGTGGAAGTGGGTGCGGATCTCGGTGGGCACCGGGTGCTCCTCGAACGCGTCGAGCGCGTCGCCGAGGGTGAGGAACTTCGTGACCGCACCGTCCTGGCGCATCGTCGTCTGGCTCAGGTAGATCGTGTCGGTGAAGACGCGCAGCTGGGGGACGAGTGCAGGAGTGAGGTCCCTGACCCAGAGCGCCGCCGCCTCCTGGAGCTTGAAGATCGGGATCCCGGCGTCGACCAGGCTGCGGAGCGATGCCGGAATATCCTCGAATCCGACGGACTGGTGGCCGATGTCGAAGACGATGCCGAGGTATCGGCGCATCGCACCTTCGGCCTCCGACAGGGGCAGCCCGGCGAGCCGGGCGAGCTCGGCGATGCCCTGCGGCGAGTAGACCCGCTCGGTGAAGAACGCGACGGTCTCCGCCGTGGTCTCCAGGAAGCACGCGGGCTCCGGCTCGAGGGCGAGCTTGACCCGCCGACCCGTGCGCGCCTCGAGCTCGACGAGGTGGGCGACGACCAGGAACAGGTTGGTGGTGAACCGGGCGACGTAGTCGTCGTCCGTGACATTCGGAGCGAACGCGAGTGGGGCCGTCTGGATGCTGGGGCTCACGTCCGCCGGAGCGATCTCCGCGAGGATGTCCGCGACCGAGTTCGTATATGCGACCCTGTCGTCGGTCGACCAGTCCGGTTCATAGACCCGTTCCATCACCAGATCGCCCTTGAACGGCCCATACGGGAACGCGTTCACCGTGTAGACGTACAGGTCGTTGTCGTCGAGGAATGTCCGGAGCTCTGCCCGTTCTCCAGGGTTTGCTGCGAGGGTCTTCGCCGAGTCGGCCGAGATGCGCAGTGAGACCCCGAAGCGCTGATCGGGCGAGACCCGGGCTTTGACGTCGGGGACGAAGGTGTGCAGGCTCTCCTTCATCTCCGCCCACGTGTCGCCCGCGTGCACGAGGGTGGAATATGACAGGTGGCCGAGGCCGCGTCCGAGATCCATGGAGGTCTGGTCCTTTTCCGCCGGTCATCCGGCTCACATCGTCGTGATATCAAGGAAGGGTGTCGTCGTCTAAGACGAGAGTGAACACCCGTTAAGTATTCCTTAACACACAGGCTACGACGGCTCCAGCATCGCTGTCAACCGAACGCCTGACGCGTGCCTTACGGAATGGATCGGCTAAGCGTGCGCGCCGTGAACGAACCAGATTCCCTGGACGTCGATGCTTCCGGTGTTCTTCAGGCTGTGCGGGATCGAGGAATCGAAGCCGAGCGACTCGCCCGCATGCAGCGTGAATGCCTCGTCGCCGATCGTCACCTGCAACTCACCCGCGATGACATAGCCGTACTCGTAGCCGGCGTGGGAGACGGTGTCGCCCTCGTCCGTCGACGTGGCTCCCGGCGCGTAGACGATCTTCATGAAGTTGACGTCGCGCTCCGGCGTGGCGGCAAGACGTTCCCAGTTGACCCCTGCGGCCATGTTGAGCCGCGACCGATGAGAGGGATGCACCACGGAGACCCGGTTCGCATACTCGGACGGATGCCACGCCTCCGAGGGATTCGTCACGTCGCCCCGATTCAGGACTTCTTCGGGGTGGACTGCCGGAACTCCAGGGTCGAGGGCCGGTTTACTCTCGAAGAGGTCGTCGACGGACACGTTCAGCAACTGGGCGAAGGCATACAGGGTCGCGACGGACGGCTGTGACTTGCCGTTCTCGATCTGGGAGACGAAGGAGGGCGAAACGTCGACCTGTCTGGCCAGCTCGCGCAACGTCAGGCCGGCCTTGAGCCTGATGTCTTTCAGCCGAGACCCTAAATTGTCCATCATGTTCCTCTGTCACACATCAGCATGACGACGACGAGGACCTGCCTCGCATCATCATTGAAGCCCGGCTATACACCCCACGCTCCGGAAAAAAGGTGAGTACGGACAAATATACACAGGAAGAGCCCCGAATACCCCGCCACTAGGGCCAAATCGGCGGTTCTGGCGGTTCCGGCGCGGCTTGCCGGGAATTCCAATGTTAAGTATCATTGAACACCTCAGGACGGCGACAAGGAAGTCCCGTCCATCAGGAAAGGATCGACTTGTGACATCCCCCTCAACAGTTCCCCGGCGGCGCGCGCTCATCGTCGGAGCGACGGGCATCACGGGCCAGACGGTCGTGAAGCAGTTGGTCGACGCGGGCTGGGACGTGACCGGCCTCTCGAGGCGAGGCCACTCCGAGACGCCCGGCATCACCGCCGTGACGGCAGACCTCCTGGACCCCGAGTCCCTCGCCGCCGCGCTCACGGGCACCCGACCGGAACTCGTCGTGATCACGGCGTGGGTGAAGCGGGATACCGAGACCGAGAACATCGAGGTCAACAGCGCCCTCGTGCGCAACGTGCTCGCGGCGCTCGAAGGCGAGAAGTCGGTCAGGCACGTGGCCCTGATGACCGGGCTCAAGCACTACCTCGGCCCGTTCGACAACTATGCGACCGGCGTCACCGCGGAGACCCCGTTCCACGAGGACGAGCTACGGCTGCCGCAGCCGAACTTCTACTACGCGCAGGAGGACGAGCTGTTCGGGTCCGCCGCCCGGAACGGCTTCACCTGGAGCGTGCACCGCGCACACACCGTCTTCGGGTTCGCAACGGACAACGCGATGAACATGGTGCTCACCCTCTCCGTCTACGCCGCGATCTGCAAGGAACTCGGGCTGACGTTCACCTTTCCCGGCTCAGCCACCCAGTGGAACGGCGTCACAGACGTCACCGACGTCGACCTGCTCGCCGAGCAGATCATCTGGGCGGGCACGCACCCGGAGGGTGCCAACGAAGCGTTCAACATCGCCAACGGCGACGTCTTCCGCTGGCGCTGGCTCTGGCCGCGGGTCGCCGCGATCTTCGATGTTCCCTGGGCCGGTTTCGAGGGCGAACCCCGCCCGTTGACCGCGCAGATGGCCGGCAAGGACGAGGTCTGGAGCGCCATCGCCGAACGGGAAGGACTCGTCGAAACGGACGTCACCCGCCTCGCTTCCTGGTGGCACACCGACAGCGACCTCGGCCGCAACATCGAGTGCTTCACCGACATGAACAAGAGCCGCCAAGCCGGGTTCCTGGGCTTCCGGTCCACGCCGGACAGCTTCCTCGACAAGGTGGAGCGGTACCGCGCGGCGAAGATCATCCCCTAGGCCGTTTCCCCCACCCCAAAGACGGATGTCCCGGACAAGCAGCGCTCGTCCGGGACATCCGTCGTTCAGATCTGTTCGCTATGCGGGCAGCACGGCGTCGAATTCGATGTGCGCCTTGATCGTGGTCGCCGGGTGGTGCGCGGCCTCCAGGGCGCCCAGTGCGTCGGCGGCCCCGAACCTCTGGGTGACGAGCGGGCTCAGGTCGATTCCGGTGTGAGCGAGGAAGCGCAGGGTTTCCGGCCACACTCCGGGCGAGCCGACCGAACCGGTGATCTTGAGCTCCTTGGACTGGATGAGCCCGAGCTTCGCCGGCGCCTCGCGCCCGACGTCGATGCCGATGTAGGCGACCCGGCCCCGGAAGGCGGCGAGTTCGAGCGCCTGGGCCATGACGGCCGGCCGGCCGCTCGCCTCGACGACGACATCCGCTCCGCGCCCGTCCGTCTGCTCGTTCAGGAACTCGACGATATCGTCGGGGTGCACGGCGTGGCGGGCGCCGAGTCGCAGCGCGGCATCGCGGCGTTCTGGCGAAGGCTCTACGACGATCGTCACGGCGCCGAGGGCCGAGGCGGCCGCGGTGACGGCGAGTCCGATCGGTCCAGCACCGAGCACGACGAGGGTGTCGCTCGCGTTGACGTTCCCGACCCGCATCAGCGCGTAGTACGCGACGCTGAACGGCTCGACAAGAGCGCCGTTCGTGTACGACACGCTCGCGGGAAGCTTGTGCAGCCATTCGGGCCTGGCCACGAAGAACTCCGCGGCCGCACCGCTGATCGAGAACCCGAAGTGGTCCTCCCCGATGACGCACTCGCCGACGACCCGATCGCCGGCCGCGAAGTCCTGCACCCGGTTTCCCACCGCGACCACCTCACCGGACCATTCGTGTCCGGGAATGATCGGGTACTCGAACGGGATGATGTACCGACCCTCGAGCAGGTCGATGTCGGAGTGGCAGACCCCGACGGATCGCGCGGCGACGAGCACTTCGTCGGCTCCGATCGCGGGGATGGGCAGCTCGTCAATCCGGGGAACATTCTGTTCCGCGAAGCGCAGCGCTTTCATAACGGGATTCCAATCGTGGGGACGGAGAGGGTGCGCGAGGGGTGCGCGTCAGTGTGGATCGAGGTCAGCCGTGTGAATCGACGTCAGCGTGCGTTGACGAGGACCTTGACCTGGTCGCCGGTCGGCGAGAGCAGGGTTTCGAAGCCCTTCTCGACGACATCCGCCATGCTGATCTGGGCGCTCACGACCTTCTCGACCGGGTACCGGCCGCGGGCGATCAGGTCGATGATGCGCGGCCAGTCCGTGACGGGATAGCACCAGGTGCCTGCGAGGGTGATGTCGTGTTCGGAGAGGACCATGGGGTCGATGGCCGCCTGCCTGGTGTGCAGGCCGGTCTGCGAGATGCGCCCGGCCGAGCGCACCGAGGCGATGGCCGTCTGGAGGGCCCGTTCGTTGCCCGAGCACTCGATCACCGCGTCGACGCCGATTCCCTCGGTCTGGTCCTTGACCCAGGCGGCGACGTCGATCTTGGACGGATCGATCACCTCGCCCACGTCCAGGCTCCTCGCGAGCGCGACGCGGGTCGGATTGACCTCGGAGATGAACACGCGGGCACCGAGCGCCGAGGCGTAGAGCGAGGCGAGTGCGCCGATCGGACCGGCGCCGGTGATGAGCACGGTGTCCCCCGGCCGGACCTGCGCCGTGTCGACTCCGTAGGCGGCCACGGCTCCCGGCTCGACGAGGGCGCCCTGGAGGTCGGAGACGGAATCGGGCAGCACGCTCACGTGACTGGCCGGAACGACCGCGAGTTCCGAGATTCCTCCGGAGGCGAAGCTCAGGCCGACGCAGGCCATCGACTGGCACAGGTGGTTCAGGCCGCGGCGGCAGTAGTAGCAGCTGCCGCAGTACAGCAGCGGCATCACGGACACCCGCTGGCCGACGCGCACCGACCGCACCCCGGAACCCACCTCGAGCACTTCCGCCGAGAACTCGTGCCCGAGAATCTGCGGGGCGGTGGCCCCGGTGAGCGGATGCGGGTGCGAGGGGATGACGATCGGCCCCATAGCGTATTCGTGGAGATCGGTGCCGCAGATGCCGCACCAGTACGGCCGCAGCAGCACGTCGAGGCTGCCGAGGGGTGGCGGCCCGTCCACGTCTTCGATGCGGATGTCGTGCGCGCCGTGGAAAACTGCTGCCTTCATGCTGCCCCTTGTCGTGGATCGAAGAGTACCTTGCCCTCGAGCCGGCCCGTCGCGAGTCGCTCGAGCTGTTCGGCGAGGTCGTCAAGAGGTCGGACGGAGTCGAGAAGTTCGGTGCCCAGATTGGTCGTCGCCAGAATACCCAGAGCGGGGGCGAGGTCGGTGCCGCACACGTGCGCAAGCGTCGTCCGCACGGTGATCTCGCGCATGACGAGCGAATGGATGTCGACCAGCTGCTCGGCGGACGGCAGCCCGACCTGGAGGATGGTTCCGCCCTTGCGCACCATCGCGAGGGCATTGTTCAGTTGTCCGGGCGCCCCGCTGGCCTCGACCACGACGTCGGCGCCGAATGGCCCGATGGCCTCGGCGACGCGGGCGGCGGCATCCGCACCTGCCTCGACGACCCGTGTCGCGCCGAGGCGACGGGCTCGCTCGAGCCGCGCCCCCGGGAAGTCGATCACGGTCACGTCGGCGGACACGAGCGATTTCAGCCCGGCGAGCACGAAGGAGCCGATCGCCCCCGCCCCGATCAGGACCACGCGGTCACCGTCACGCACCCCGGATCGACGGGCGGCGTGCAGGCCGACGGCGAGCGGCTGGGCGAGGCCAGCGAGGTCGATCGGAAGTCCCTCGGGAACGAGGACGAGGGTGCTCTCCGGGCAGGAGACGAACTCGGCCATACCGCCGTCGGTGTTGAGCCCCAGTGTGTAGTACCGGTCGCAGAGATTCGTGCGACCTTCCGCACACCGGTCGCAGACGCCGCAGGACACACCCGCACCGCTCGCGACGATGTCGCCGACGGAAAAGTGGCTCGACTCGTCGACCTCGAGGACCTTCCCGACGAATTCGTGGCCGGGAATCATCGGGCCGGTCTGGCCGGTGACGGGGTGGCGGTGCTGCACCGGGAAGGTGAGCGGGCCGGCCTTCCACTCGGTGGCGTCCGTTCCGCACATGCCGCTGCGCAGCACCTCGAGCAGCGCTTCGCCCGGAGCCCGGACGGGCGCGGGCACCTCCTCGAGGCGGACATCGTGATCAGCGTGGTAGACCGCGGCGCGCATCGGCGCCCTACTCGGCTTCGCCGCGACCGGCGGCGGTGTTGAGGTGCGACTGGGAGTCGCGCACCAGGGACAACGGCCCCCCGACGCTGTAGTAGCGCTGGCCGGCAACGAGCAGGTCCTCTGCCGGGAACTTGGTGATCACCTGGCACCCCGTGGCGGTGACGACGACTTCTTCTTCGATGCGGGCCGCCCCGATGCCGTCGGCGGACGGCCAGTAGGTCTCGAGGGCGAAGACCATGCCCTCCACGAGCACCTCCGGGTGGTCGAGGGACACGAGCCGGGAGAAGATCGGCTTCTCCCAGATGGACAGGCCGACGCCGTGGCCGTACTGCAGGGCGAAGGCGGCTTCCTCGTCGGGGAAGCCGAATTCCTGGGCCGTCGGCCAGACCTTGACGATGTCGGCGGTGGTGGCCCCCGGGCGCACGAGCGCGATCGCCCTGTCCATGTACTGGCGGGCGATCTTGTAGGCGTCGTGCTGCGCCCGGCTCGCCGACCCGACCGCGAAGGTGCGGTAGTAGCAGGTGCGGTAGCCCTGGTAGCTGTGCAGGATGTCGAAGAAGGCGGGGTCGCCCGGCCGGATCAACCGGTCGGAGAAGACGTGCGGGTGAGGTGAGCAACGCTCCCCCGAGATGGCGTTCACTCCCTCGACGTACTCAGACCCCAGGTCGTAGAGCACCTTGGAAACCAGCCCGACGGCTTCGTTCTCACGCACGCCCGGCCTAAGGAATTCATACAGGGATTCGTACGCGGCATCCACCATCGACGCGGCCTGCGTGAGCAGCGCGATCTCGTCACCGGTCTTGACCGCCCGGGCGTTGAGGAACACCTGCTGGCCGTCGACGACGCGGATCCCCTCCTTCTGCAGGGCCATCAGGATGGGCAGCTCGATCACGTCGACGCCGAGCGGCTCGTTCTGCAGGCCGAACTTCTCCAGTTCGCGCTTGATCTTCTTGGCGACGCCCTCGGCGATCCCCGCGTCAGGGTGGAAGGCTCCGCGGAGGGTCGAGATTCCGGCGCGGGCACCGTTCTCGGCCCGCGGCCGGACCGCGCCGTGGTGCGGAGCGTGCGGGTCGGCATCCGCTTCGGCCGTCGTGGTCTGCAGCCAGGGGTTGTAGAGCTGGTGGTGCTTGGCCGCGGACCCGAAGTCCCAGACGATCGGGTCGCTGTGCCGGGTGAGCAGCGAGAAGCGGATGAGCTTGTCCATGGCCCAGGTTCCGATGTGGGTCGACGACATGTAGCGGATGTTGGAGAAGTCGAAGGCGAGCACGGCCCCGAGGTCCGAGCCGGACAACTCGCGCCGGAGCTTGGCGAGCCTGTCCGTGCGCAGGCGATCGAACTGGATGCGCTCCTCCCAGTCGACGGCGTTGGTTCCGAAAGTGGCTGTGGTCACGGTCGTGTCATTCCTTTGCTGAGTGTCGTGCAGAGTGCCGGAGGGCGGGCTGCCGGATCAGACGAGGATCATGCCGCCCTCGACGGGGATGACCTGACCGGTGATGCAGTCGGAATCGCTCGCTGCCAGGAACACCGCTGTGGGCACGATGTCTTCGGGCGCGGCAGGCCGGCCCATCAGGATGTCGCCGGCCATCGAGTCGAAGCGGGAGTCGCCGGCCCCCATTTCGGCGAGCTCGGATGCGCTGCCTGTGACGACGACGGTCTTTTCGGCAAGTCGAATGCCCACGTGTTCTGCTCCTTTGCAGTACGAAGTCTGGTGTCCGGTCGGGGCCGGGGTATCGCAGCAATACTATTTTGTACAGTCTCACTGCACAAGGTGTTGGTTGACATTCAACTCAGCGGCGTCGGGCTTGTCAAGCGAACACTGCCATCGGGAGGGAATCACGTTGAGCAGACCGGGCACTCACGGTAGTGTTCACTGGAACTGCACAAAGGGGCGGTTGCGCCCCAATCCGGCGCGACGGAGCGCCCGGCCGCTGGCCGGGATCCGGAAACCTCAGGACAATCTGGAAGGCGTGAACTATGTCGGACATCAGCTTTATCGGACTCGGCGAAATGGGCTCTGCCATGGCAGGCCGGCTCATCGAGTCCGGCCATTCGGTGCACGTCTGGAACCGATCGACCGGTGGGGCGGACGCCCTCGTCGCGGCCGGCGCCACCCGGGCGGTCTCCATCGCCGACGCCCTCAGCGTCGGTACCGTGATCTCGATGCTCGCCAATGACGCTGCCGCCGAGGCCGTCTTCAGTGCGGAGGCCCTCGCGGATGCGCCGGCCGGCACCCTGCACATCAACTGCGCCACGCTCAGCGTCGAGGCGACGGATCGGCTGACCGACCTGCACTCCCTCGCCGGGATCGACTACGTGGCGGCTCCCGTGCTCGGCCGGTCCAATATCGCGGCGGCCGGGAAGCTCAATGTGGTCGCGGCAGGCACGAAGAGCGCCATAGCCAGGGCGCAGCCGTACCTCGACGCGATCGGCAAGCGCACCTGGGCCGTCGGCGAGCGGCCGAGCACGGCAAGCCTGGTCAAGATCGGCGTGAACTACAACCTCATCCACGCGCTCCAGGCCCTCGCCGAGTCGGTGACCCTGGTCGAACACGGTGGAGTCAATGGCATGACGTTCGTCGAGATCCTGACGGATGCCGCGTTCACGGGCAGCGTCTACACGGGCTACGGAAACCTGATCGCCCGCAAGGCATACAGCCCGCCCGGTTTCAGCGTCGGGCTCGGCCTCAAGGACCTGTCCCTCGCGGAGCGGGCTGCTGCTGCGAGCGGCGTCGTGCTCCCGACGGCGCCCGTGTTGCGCGACATGTTCGAGCGGGCTCTCGCCGATCCCGAACTCGCGCCCCTTGACTGGTCGGCCATCGCCGAGATCACCCGCGGGCTCAGCACCGCAGAGTGAAGCGCAAGACAGATGGCAGAGCGCCGGGACCGGATCGGGCTCGGCGCTCTGTCGTCTCGGAACCGGTGACCGGGCGGCCTACCTGAGCGCGAAGGACGTCTTCCTGCGCTTGTTGTTGCGTCGTGCGACCGAGTAGACGATCGCCGCCACCAGGATGAGGAGCCCCTGGAACAGGTACTGCCACATCTGGGACAAGCCGAGGAAAGACGTCGCATTGAGGACCTGCACGAGCAGGATGGAACCGAGGAGTGTGCCGATGAAGGTGCCCCGCCCGCCGAGCAGGCTCGTTCCACCGAGCACGACCGCGGTGATGCTCGTGAGCGTGTAGCCGACGCCCTGGGCGGGGTCGCCGACCCCGATCTGCGCCATCAGCATCACGGCACCCACGAACGCGAACAGTGAAGTGGCCACATACGCGAGGATGACGGTCCGGTTGATATTGATGCCGTTCCTGCGCGCCGATTCCTCGTTGGACCCGGTCGCGCGCAGCTTCCAGCCCCAGCGTCGCTTCTTCAGGAAGAACTCGGTCACGAGCGTGGCCGCGACGAGCACGATGAAGGCGACAGGCACCGGCCCGAGCTGCCACCCGATGATTCCGGTGACCGTCGAGTTGATGTACCCGTCCGGGGAGCTCCTGAGCAGGAAGCTGAATCCCTGCAACGCGATGTACACGGTCAGCGTCGCGGCGATGGGAGTGAACCGGGCGAACCTGATCAGCGAGCCGTTGACCACCCCGATGACGGCCGCCACGACGATCATGAGCACGAATCCGAGGACGATCATCACCACGGTCTTGTCGTCGTTGATGAAGAACGACCCGATCACCACCAGGAACCCGGCGAGGGGCCCGACGGACAGATCGATACCTCCGATCAGCAGCGAGATGGTCTGCCCCAGAGCGATGAAACCGAGCGCCGTGACGAGGGTGAGCACGGAGTAGATGTTGAAGTCGGAGAGGTAGCGGGCGTTCTGGCTGAACAGGAACGACCCGAGCAGTGCAATGACACCGACCAGGAGCACCGCGGGGGCATAGTCGCCCTGCAGGAAACGACGGAGTCCGGAGTGCTTCGAGACCGATTCATCCGCGACGACGGACACCGATCGGGTCGTCGAGCGGACGGCGGCGTGGATCATGCGTTCTTCGCTGATCGCAGCGCCCTGGAGCACTTCGAGCGCGTGCCCCCGCGACATCACGATGACCTGGTCGCACAGCCCCTCGAGCTCCTTCGCGTCGGATGAGGCAACGACGACGGGGATGCCGGAGGCCGAGACCTCACGCAGGATCCGGTAGATCTCGGCCCGGGCACCCACGTCGACGCCCTGCGTCGGCTCATCGGCCACGACCAGCAGCGGCTCGGAGAGCAGCGCCCGCGCCAGGACGACCTTCTGCTGGTTGCCGCCGGACAGGGAGGAGACGACGGAATCCATCGACGCGGCCTTGACCGCGAGCGAACCCAGCGTCTCGGCCACCGTGCCCAACTCACGCTTGCGGCTGAGCAGCGGTCCCCGCTTGAACTTCGCCAGTGCCGAGACGGCGGCGTTCTCGCGCACCGAGAGGGACATCAGGAGGCCCTCGCGGTGCCGATCGGCGGGCATGTATGCCGCCTCCTGCAGGAGTTGCCGGGAGTTCAAGGTCTTGCCGGCGATGGCGACCGTTCCCATGAAGTAGTCGAGACCGGCGAGCGCGCGCATCAGTTCGCTCTGGCCGTTTCCGACGACCCCGGCGATGCCGATGATCTCGCCCGGACGGGCGCTGATCGAGATGTTCGCGAATCCCGAGCCGCTCAACCCGTTGATCGAGAAGTTCGTCTCGTCGTCCGGCGAGCCGATGTGCTTGGGCGGGAAGGTCGATTCGAGCTTGCGTCCCACGATCATCGCGAGCAGTTCGTCGTCGGTGATGTCGGCGACGCGGGCGCTGCCGCGGACGCGGCCGTCCCGAAGCACGGTCACCTTGTCGGCGAGCTCACGGACTTCGGCCAGGCGGTGGGTGATGTAGACGACGGCCGTTCCGTTCGACACGGACCTCCGCACACGTTCGAACAGCAGGTCGACGGATCCCTGGCCGAGGGGCGCTGTCGGTTCGTCGAGGATGAGGAGTTTCGGCTTGAGGGCAAGAGCCTTGGCGATCTCGAGCAGGTGCTTCTGGGCAACGGACAGGAGTTCCACGCGATCCTGAAGGTGCACGCTCAGGCCGGCGTCGGCGAGCAGCGCCTGAGCAGTGGCTTCCAGCGACGTACCGGACGCGAGGACCGCGGCGGGCAGGGCGACCTGCAGATTCTCCAGGACGGTCATGTCCGGGAGCACGGCGGGATGCTGGTGGACGATCGCGATTCCGAGCTGCACGGCGATGGCCGGTGTCAGCACGCCGATCGGCGTGCCCTCGAAGGTGATGCTGCCCCCGTCGGGTTGCGCCGTACCCGATGCCACGTTCATCAGCGTCGACTTGCCCGCGCCGTTCTCGCCGAGGATGGCGTGGACTTCGCCGGGCAGGATCTCGACGGAAACGTCCGAGAGGGCCGCGACGCCGGAGTAGAGCTTCGAGATGTTGGACATCACGAGGGTTGCGGGGGCGGCGGGCTCGACCTTGTCCGGCGTCGTCACGTCGACGGTGTCGTGGTTGTTCACAGTTGTGACCTTTTCCTGTCTGTGCAATGTGGGGAAACGAACCAGCCGCCGGGTCGGTCGCGACAGTCGCGACCGACCCGACGGCGGCACCGGTTGGCCTACTTCTTCAGCAGGGCCGCCTGGTCCTCAGGCGACATCTTCGCCGAGAGGTAGATGTCGCCGGGCAGGTCCTTCTTGCACTGCACGGTGCTCGGCTTTCCGCTCACGGAGTCTTCGAAGGCCGGGGCCTTGAAGACCGTGTCGGTCGGGAGCACGCCACCGGTCGCCTTCGCGACCGCGTAGTCGACGGCGAGTCGCACGTTGTCGTTTCCGGTGGCGACCGTCATCAGCTTGAAGTCCGGGTTGGCCGCGCTGTTGTCCGTGTAGAAGCAACCGAGGGAGTTTCCGTCAGAGGTGACGATGGCCGGCACGGAACGCCCGCTCTTCGCGAAGGCCGGAAGGGCGCCCACGAGCGACGGGCCGAAGTCCGAGACGATGGCGTCGATCTTCGGGTACTTCGCGATGTCCGCGGTGAGCACCTGCTGGGTGAGTGCCGGGTCCCAGTTGGTGACCTCGGGCGTCTCGCCGATGAAGACGTACTTCGGGTCGGTGATGACCGACTTCATGCCCGTCAGCTCGTCGACGGCCTGGCTGTTGCCCTTCGGCCCGCTGATGAAGAGGATGTTGCCGCCGTCGGGGAGGTTGGTCTTGAGCCAGTTACCCCAGTTCTTGCCATCGGTCACGAAGTCCGCGCCGATCCAGGCGTCGTAGTCCACGCCGTCCTTGCCGCCCGGGTCGACCCGGTAGGGAACGGTCACGACGCCGGCCTTGTATGCGCTGCGCAGGGCGGGCAGCATGGCCTGGCCGGCGTCCGGGAACACGACGAGGGCGTTGACACCCTTGGCGACCATGCCCTGGATGTCCGAGATGGCCTTCTGGGTGTCGCCCTGGCCGTCCGCGTATTCGTAGCTTGTGACGCTCGGGCACAGCTTGGCCTCATCGGCACCGGCCGCCGTCGTCACCAGGCGCCAGCTGTTTCCGCCGAAGCCGTCGAGCAGACCGAGGGAGATCTTTTTCGGACCACACCACGACGGTGCTCCTGCCACAGAAGTTCCGGCATCCGCCGTCGAGCCGGAGCCCGAGCCCGATGACGTTCCGCTGCAGCCCGCGAGCGCCAGCGAAGCTGCGGCGAGGGACATGACGAGCATTGCGAGACTCTTGGGACGTTTCATGTTTGATTTCCTCCATTGTGAGAGCGACGCCTCTGTCGCACTATTTCGACCGCTCCGTCGAAAACCTTGTCCCCGGTGTGTAGCAGTCATGCCGGGGTGCCGATCCGGGGGACCTGCGGATGAACCTCTGGCGGAATGCCGCCCAGTCCACCGTGTACAGTGCCACGCCGACGGCGAGCGCCGCCGCCTGCACGAGGGTGCGCACCGCATAGGGCACGCCGAGTGACAGCACGAACTGGTCGAGCTGGCTCAGAAACAACGCCGCGATGACCGTGGCGACGGGATACCCGCGGCCACCCAGCAACGATGTGCCGCCAAGCACGACGACCGCGACCGCAGGGAGCAGGTATGCGTCGCCCTGGAAGGCAGTGGGCTGGTTGGTGATGCCGGCGAGCAGAATGCCGGCCAGGCAGTACAGCAGCTGGGCCCACACGAAAGCCAGCGACTGATGGATCGTCACGCGCAGGCCCGTCGCACGGGCAGTCAGCGGGTTCGCCCCGACGGCTTCGAAACGCCGCCCGGCTACCGTGCGCTTGACCATGACGGTCACGAGCGCCAGCGCGGCGAGAGCGAAGAATGCTGAGTTCGGGATGCCCCAGGTCAGGCCGCCGGCGATTCCGGCCAGCAGGCTGGTCGTGCTGCGCGGCGTGCCGCCGGAAATGCCCAGGACGGCCCCGAAGAGCAGTGCGTTCGTTCCCAGGGTGGCGATGATCGAGTTGAGTCCGAGACGGCCGACCATGAAGCCATTGAGCAGGCCGGCCCCGATCGCGTAGGCCAGCGCCAGAACGACCGCGGGCAACAGCCTGCTGTTGTCACCGTCCGGCTCGTGGCTGACGATCACGATGGCGAGCGACACGGCGCCGGGGATGGAGAGGTCGATTCCGCCCTGCTGCACGACCAGCATCTGGCCGAGGCCGACGATTGCAAGCACGGCGGCGAAGGGGATCATCCCGAGCACAGCCCCGCCGGAGACGCTCGTCGGCGCGACAAGGGCGCAGACCACGAAGAGCAGCACCGTGGATACGCCGACGGTGACGAATCCCTTGGAGACGACAGGTCGCGAACTGAGTAGCTTCGCCGGTTCACGCACCGTTGCGTCGATCATGCTTTCTCCCAACAATTCTCACCGGGCAACGTCGATGTCACGCGCTGTGTGTTGAGCGTCACTTTACAAAAGTCCTGAGCTGTTCACAAGTAGTTGCCGGTAACGATTCGAGAATCGGCAACGCCGAGGTTTGGGGAAGGTGGATCGTCCTCGACCACCGCGAAGGACCATCCCCCGCGATCCGGCGTGCGCGATCGGTGCACACTTGTGTAGTGACACTGTACAAAGCGATCCCGACGCAGCAGAATGTTAGTCGAGTGACAACACGACGACAGCGACCCGCAGTGCGGCGGGACGCAGAGGAGAGAGTCAGATGGCCTTCCAGGTTCTCGGAGTGCACCACGTCGGAGTGACGGTGCGCGACATGAAGCGTTCCTTCGAGTGGTACTCGCGAATGTTCGGGCTCACTCCTGGTCCCGTCAGCGAGGGTTCGGGAGAGGCACTCTCCCGCAGCGTCCAGGTGAACGATGCCGCGCTGGCATTCTCGATGATCATGATCGGGAACACCCGCCTGGAATTCCTGGAATACCACAACCCGGAGGGGCGCGACTTCGATCGAAGCAATGGTGATGTCGGCAGCGCGCATGTGTGCCTCGAAGTGTCGGACCTCGACGCGGCATACCGGGACCTGGTCGAGAAGGGCGCGGTATTCAACGCACCGCCCGTCACTCTCGATTCCGGCGCCCTGATCGGTTCCAAGTGGGCCTACCTGCGCGACCCCGACGGCATCCAGCTGGAAATCTGGGAGTCGCCCGCCTGAGCCCGCCCCCACACCTCCCCTTCCTCGCGAAAGCGGGTGAGCCGTCGTTCTGAGCGCGGCAGAACGACGATTCACCCGCTCTCGCGGAGGCGAACCGGACTGCGTGCACGGCACCGCATCGGAAGCCAGTACTGTTCAAGTGTCGACCGGCACCAATGCCCGGCAGTTGGGGGAGCGGTGGTGCGCGTCAGCCGTGACAGTCGGGTCGTTTCCGCCCTCGTCGCCCTGGTGACCCTCTTCTCCCTGGTCCGGTGGTACATGCTCGACCTGTCGGCCGGCGCAGCGTTGCCACACGACGTCATGAAGCCGACAACGATCGTTGGGCTCCTCGTTCTCGCGGTCGCCCTCGCCCTCGCCGACCGCCCGGCGGTCGCGACAGCGCTGGGCGCCGCCGCGACCGTCATCGGCGGACTGACCCTCGCCGAATACGTCTCGGGCGTTGGCCTGGGCGTCGACGTTCTCCTGCCGGGGCTCCGCCTCGGTGGCTCGCCACCAAGAATGGCGATCGGGACCGCACTCTCCCTCGTGCTCCTCGGACTCGCCTTCTGCCTCCGTGGCGTGGCGGGTGCCGCCGTCACCGCCGGCTTCGCCGTTCTCACCCTGTTGCTGGTGCTCCTGACGATCCTCAGCGCCGCTTACGGAGTATCGGCCGTGAGTGACCCCGGCCGGCCGCTGAACATCTCCACGCTCACCGTTCTCTGCGTGGGCGCGATCGCCGCGGCCATCCTGTACGAACGACCGGATATCGGGCTGGTCGGCCTGGTCCGCGACCGCCGGAGTGCGGGCCGGCTACTCCGAAGCGGTCTCCCCATTATCATTCTCGGTCCGTTCTTTCTTGGTTGGCTGCGCCTCTGGGCCCAGCGAGAAGGCTGGTTCGACGCCGAATTCGGCAACGCGCTGCTCGTCTCGTCCACCATCGGGCTCGTCCTCGGCGTCGCCTGGATCGCGGCCGGACGGCTCCGCGCGCTCGACATCCAACGGGACGGCGCTTTCGACGCCCTGGCCGTGGCCAATGCAACCCTGGAGAGCGCGGTGCACGACCGTACCCGCGAACTGGCCAGGACCGCCGAGCGACTGCACGCGCTCATCCGCATCGCGCCCGTCGGCATCGTGCAATTCGACGCCGGCGGCGGCGTCGTCACAACCAACGAGCAGTGGATGCGAATGACCGGACTGAGCGTCGAGGCGTCGCGGGGAGATGGCTGGGGCCGGAACATCCACGCCGACGACGCGGAGCGGGTGATCGACGCGTGGAGGACGACCGTCGCATCCGGTGCCGCCTTTGAATCGACGTTCCGGTTCCAGACCCTGACCGGTGAGGCGAAATGGGTGCAGGCGAGCGCCACCCGGATTCTCGACACGACCGGCGTCACCGGCTACCTGTTGAGCGTCACCGACGTCACGGCCGTGCGAGCGGCGGAGGCGCGTGTGGAGCACCTCGCCTTCCACGACCCCCTGACGGACCTGCCCAACCGCCTGCTCCTGCTCGACCGGCTCGACCAGGCACTCCTCTTCGCCGCCAGGGCGCACCGTGGAGTCGGCCTGCTCTTCATCGACCTCGACCGCTTCAAGGTCGTCAACGACAGCCTCGGCCACCACGCCGGCGACGCGGTCCTCGCCCAGATCGCGGTCCGGCTGCGCGCGGCGGTCCGGGCCTCTGACACGGTCGCCCGGATCGGCGGCGATGAATTCGTCGTGCTCTGTCCCGACATCGGCACGGGCGCGGAGGCACGCCGGATCGCAAAGGCGGTGCAAGCCGCGGTGTCCCTGCCCATTGAGATCGGCGACCAGACCGCAATGGTCGACACGAGCATCGGCATCGCCGTCAGCACGGGTACCGAGGACGCCGAGACGCTGCTCCGGCAGGCCGACCAGGCGATGTACCTGGCGAAGGACCAGGGTCGCGCCCGGTATGAGGTGTTCAACGACGACCTGCGCGGGCGCATCCGCCGGCGGGTCGACACGGAGATCGGGCTTCGCACTGCTGTCGGACGCAGTGAGATCGAGACCTGGTACCAGCCGATCGTCGACCTGCAGAACCCGCGGGTCGCGGCCGCCGAGGCCCTGGCGCGCTGGCGGCGACCGGAAATCGGCATTGTCGCGCCGGGCGATTTCATCGCGATCGCCGAGGAGACCGGGCTGATCAGGGACATCGGCCGCGCGGTGCTTCGGCAGGCGTGTTCTGCGGCCACTTCGCTCGATGCCGATCAAGCCGTCAGCGTCAATGTCTCCGCGCGGCAGTTCGTGCGCTCGGACTTCGGCACCGTCGTTCGCCGTGCCCTCCTCGAGACCGGGCTGGCGCCCGGCCAGCTCTGGCTAGAACTCACCGAGAGCGCCGTTATCGACGTCATGGATTCGGCGACCCGCACGTTCGACGAACTGCGTGATCTCGGCGTCCGCCTCGCGATCGACGACTTCGGAACCGGCTATTCCTCGTTCGCCCAGCTCCGTTCGCTGGAGGTCGATCTACTCAAGATCGACATGACCTTCATCGACAACCTTGTCTCCTCTGACCGCGACCAGGCGATCGTACGCGGAATCCTGCACCTGGCCGATTCCCTCGGACTCGACGTCGTCGCCGAGGGAATCGAGACCAGCGAACAGCTTGAGCTCCTCCGCGATATGGGCTGCCGCTACGGTCAGGGTTATCTCTTCGCGCGCCCGCAGCCGGACATTTCGGTCGCGGTCCTCGTCCACTAAGACGACCGAAGGACGGTGCCAGCGCCCCGCGGGTGAGGTCAGTAGCGCTGGGGGGCAGGCGGTTCGTTGCCGAGGATCTCCTCGATCGCTGCGACCACCTCGGCGGTCAGAGCGGCCTTCGAGTCCAGGGCCGCGAGGTTGTCGGCCAGTTGTTCCTTCTTACTCGCCCCCAGGATCACCGTCGACACCCGCGGGTTGCGCAGGCACCAGAGCAGCGCCAGGTGCGTCAACGGCAGCCCGGCATCCGAGGCGACGATCGCCAGTCTGCGGACCTTCTCGAGCTTGGCCTTCCCGGCTTCGGATTCCCACTCCGCCCTGAGCCACTCGTAGCCCGGGAGGTTCATCCGGCTGTCCGAGGGAACCCCGTCGTTGTACTTGCCGGTGAGGACCCCGGAGGCCAGCGGCGACCAGATGGTCGTGCCGAGGCCGAAGGTGTCGTACAACGGCAGGAACTCGCTCTCCACCTTCTGGCGCGTGAACATGTTGTACTGCGGCTGTTCCATGGTCGGCGGCGTGATGTGCAGGGCACGGGCGACGGCGTGGGCCTCGGTGATCTGCTGCGCACTCCACTCCGACGTTCCCCAGTACAGCACCTTGCCTTGCATGATGAGGTTGTGCATCGCCCAGACCGTCTCTTCGATCGGCGTATCGATGTCGGGACGGTGGCAGAAGTAGAGGTCGAGGTAGTCCACCCGCAGGCGCTTCAGCGCGGCATGGCAGGCTTCGGTCACGTGCTTGCGCGACAAGCCCCGCTGCGTGGGCTTCGATCCGCCCCAGAAGACCTTCGACGACACGGCGTAGGAATCACGGTCCCAGCCGAGCTTCTCCAGCGCGGCCCCCATCAGGGCCTCCGATGCACCTGCTTCATAGCCTTCGGCGTTGTCGAAGAAGTTGATCCCCGAGTCATAGGCGAGCGTCATCAACGCCAGCGCGTCGTCCTCGCGCACCTGCTTGCCGAACGTCACCCACGACCCGAGGGACACCTCGCTGACCTGCAGCCCGGACTTGCCCAAACGGCGATACTCCATGTTCAATCCCTCTCAGTCGCGACCGGCCCGAACCAGACATCCTGGCGATCGGACCTCACTGGAACACTACGGCCCGCAGCTGCACGGATGCGCCGCGCGGCCCTCCGGAGCCGGGGCTACACTGTCGTCGTCGCGGGGGACGCACGAGAAACCAGACAACGACTCTCCGGAAGGTACGGGCCAGACATGCTGCACACCGACATCCCCAATCCAACGTCGATCCGGCAGCTGGCGGCCGTGCGGGAACCGTTCTGCGTCTCGATCTATCTGCCCACGAGTCCGGTTCCGACCGAATCCGAACCGTCCCGGATCGAGCTCCGCAACCAGGTTGCGGCCGCAGCCCGGCAGCTCACCGAGGCCGGGGCGGGCCGGGCCGCCGTCGAAGAGCTCGAGGACGCGATCGCGGACCTCATCCAGGACCGTCAGTTCTGGTCCTACCTGTCGCGGTCGCTCGCGATCTTCCACTACTCGGGCCACCTGCAGACGTTTCGGGTGCCCAACGTGCTCCCCTCCGTGCTCGAGGTGGCCGATCGCCTGTACATCAAGCCCCTGCTCCGGGCGATCACCTTCCCGCAAACGGCGTTCGTGCTCGCCGTGTCGCAGAATGCGGCCCGGCTGGTCGAGGTCTCGCCGGACGCGGGAGCATACGTCGTCGACGTGCCCGGCCTGCCTGCTGACGCGGCGAGCGCCGTCGGTCTTCCGTCGATCAGCGGCCGATCACCGTCCGGGCGCATCCAGGGCTCAGAGGGGCAGAAGGTGCGCCTCGCCCAGTATTCCCGATCGGTGGATGCCGCGATCAGGCCACTCGTGACGGGTTCGGGCCTGCCACTCATTCTGGCCACCGCGGAACCGTTGAACAGCATCTTCCGCGGGGTCAGCGGGTATCCGCTCCTCGCCGCCCCGACCATCGAAGGAAACCCCGACGAACGGACTCCCGAGGAGCTCGCGGCCGTCGCGCGTCCCGTGCTGGACCGGCTCTATGCCGCCCAGCTCGGTGAACTCTCCGATCTGATCGAGGCCCGTTTCAACGAGGGCCGCGGCGCCACCGACCTCAGCGATATCGCCCGTGCCGCCACCTACGGCGCCATCGACACCCTCGTTGTCGACATCGACCGGAAGATCCCGGGGTACGTCGACGAGGAATCCGGTGCGATCACCTTCGACGACGTCGACGACGCCCACAACTACGGCGTCGTGGACGAGATCGCCCGCCGGGCCCTGCTCTCGGGCGCGCGGGTGCTCGCGGTCCGCGCCGACGACGTTCCCGGCGGAGGGCCGGCCGCGGCCATCACCCGATTCGCCGTGTGAACGATTTCGCCAGGCGCGTACTTTTCGCTGATGCGGGAACATTTTCCGCCCGGACCTCGTTGTCGCGATCATGACAACTATCGGAATCATCGGAGCAGGAAACATCGGCAGCCAGGTCGCCCGCAAGGCGATCGAGAGCGGCTACGACGTCGTGATCAGCAACTCTCGCGGCCCGGAGACCCTCGCGGACCTCGTGGCCGAACTCGGCCCGAAGGCGACGGCCGGAACCGCCGTCCAGGCGGCAGAGGCCGCAGACGTCGCCGTCGTGACCGTGCCGCTCAAGGCATACGCGGACGTGCCCGTCGAGCCACTCGCCGGCAAGATCGTGATCGACACCAACAACTACTACTTCGAACGCGACGGCCACATCGACGCCCTCGACAAGGGCGAGGCGACCGTCACCGGCATGCTGCAGGCGCACCTGCCCACGTCCCGGGTCGCGAAGGGCTTCAACCACATCATGGCCGTCGACATCACCGGAGACGCGCACCCCGCCGGCGACCCGGCGCGGCGCGCGCTCGCGACCTCGTCTGACTTCGCGGATGCCTCCGACTTCGTCACGAAGCTGTATGACGAATTCGGCTTCGACACCGTGAACATCGGCCCGCTCTCCGAGAGCTGGCGCGTCGAGCGCGACCGCCCGGCCTACGTGATCCGCCAGAACACCGCCGAGCTCGAGGCCAACCTCGCGAAGGCCCCGCGCACGGTCTGACCTTCGCACGGTCTCATCGTCGGCCTCGCAGCATCCGCCCTACCGCGAGAGCGGAGTTTGGCCCTTAAACCCATGGTTTAAGGGCCAAACTCCGCTCTCGCGGAGACAGGACGGCGATCGTCAGCGGCGGCGCGCGGCCGGGGTGAGCTCGGTCGCTCCGTAGCTGTTGTCGTCGGGGTTCAAGGTGACGCCGGGGGCGACGAGAGCGTCGATCGCGTCGAGCACCTCGGTGGAAAGGATCACGTCCGCGGCGGGAAGCTGCGAGATGAGTTGCTCCATCGTGCGCGGGCCGATGATCGCCGAGGTGACTCCCGGGTGGTTGATCACGAATGCTATCGCCATCTGGATCAGTGTGAGACCGGCCTCGTCAGCGACCCGGGCGAGGGCGTCGACGACCTCGAGCTTCTGCTGGTTGGCGACGCTCGTCATATCGAAACGGGCGCTCGGGCGTGCCGCCGAGGTCGGGACGGGAGCGGCGTCCTTGCGCCACTTGCCGGAGAGCCACCCGCCGGCGAGTGGGCTGTACGTGAGGGTGCCCATGCCGTAGCGACGTGCCGTGGGAAGGACATCCTGCTCGATGCCGCGGACGAGGAGCGAATAGGGCGGCTGTTCGGTGACGAACCTGGCGAGGTTCCGGTCGCGTGCGGCCACCTGCGCCTCGACGATCTGGCTGCCGGAATACGACGACGAGCCGATATAACGGACCTTTCCCTGCCTGACCAGATCGGTCAGCGCGCCGAGCGTCTCTTCGACGTCCATCGCGGCGCTCGGGCGGTGCACCTGGTACAGGTCGAGGTAGTCGGTCCCGAGGCGGCGCAGTGAGCCTTCGACGGCCTGCATGATCCACTTCCGAGACCCGCCGCTCTGGTTCGGGCCCTTCCCCATCGGCATGAAGAACTTGGTGGCGAGGACGACATCGTCACGACGTCCCGCGAGGGCCTTCCCGACGATCTCCTCTGATCCGCCTCCGGAGTAGACGTCGGCAGTGTCGACGAAGTTGATCCCGGCATCCAGGGCGTGGTGGATGACCCGGATCGAGTCGTCGACGTCCTGGTTGCCCCAGGCGCCGAACATCATCGTGCCGAGGCACAGGGGCTCACTTCTACACCGGTGCGTCCCAAGAGGCGGTAGTCCATCTGGTTCTTCCTTTCGTTGGCGGGCTGGGGTTCCTCAGCCCACGTGGTGCTCATCGATCGACAGGGCGCGAGATTCCCGCGCCTCTGTCGCAGCCCAGCTCGCCAGGAGGCCGAGGGCGTCTGCGGATTTCGTGCCCGGCTCGGCGCCGTACACGAGCAGGGTGAGCCCCTCGTCCGTCACAAGCTGCATGGCCTCGTAGGTGAGTTCGAGGTCGCCGACCACGGGGTGGTGGAGCCGTTTCTCCCCTGACGTGTGTTGGTAGACATCGTGGGCAGCCCAGCGGATGCGGAACTCCTCACTTCTCGTCGAGAGCTCCCCGATCAGGTCGGTCAGGCCCTTGTCATACGGGTTCTTGCCCGCTTCCGCCCGGAGCGTCGCGACCGTGCCGGAAGCGATCAGGTTCCAGTCGGGCCAGAAGTCGACCGCTCTCGGATCGAGGAACGCGAACCGCGCGGTGTTGGGGGGCGTCAGCGGGCCGTCGAAGACCGGCGCGTACAACGCGCGCCCCAGAGCGTTCGTCGCGAGGATGTCCATCCGCCCGTTACGCAGCCACGCCGGTGCGGCGATCGAATCCAGCAGCATGATGACACCGGGGCGAACCCGGCTGACGGCTGGTCGCCGCCGCGTTCCGACAGAAGCATTGGCCGTCCGTGCCAGGTCGAACAGGTGAGCCCGCTCGGTTTCATCGAGCTGGAGAGCACGCACCAGGGCCTCGAGGACACTCTCGGAGACGCCGCCGAGGTTGCCGCGTTCGAGCCTGACGTAATAGTCCACACTCACCCCGGCGAGCATCGCGACCTCTTCGCGGCGGAGTCCGGCGACTCTCCTCTTCCCACCGAAGTCAGGCAGCCCGGCCTGTTCGGGCGTGATGCGTGCCCGCCGCGTCACCAGGAAGTCACGAATCTCGGTCTTGTTGTCCACGCCAAAACGGTACGTCACATCCCTCGAGGGTGGGAGGTCCTGCCAGTACCCGGAACGTCAGTAGGCGATGAGACCGTCACGGTCGCTGAACGTTCCGGTCGGACCGTCGTGACCGATCGTCGCCATCGCCACCGCAGCATCCGTGCCCTCGGATACGGTCTGCGGCCCGCTGTGACCGTTGAGATCGGTGGACGTGTAGCCCGGATCGATCGTGTTCACCCGCATCGACGGCAGCATTTTGCTGTATTGCAGGGTGAGCATGATCACCGCGGCCTTGGACGTCATGTAGCCGAGGCCGGCGATCGTCGATTCGACGCGGGCGGGGTCTGTGACAAAACGCGGGAACCCGAGCCCACTGGCGACGTTGACGATCCGGGCGTTGCCGGACGCTCTGAGCAGCGGCAGGGCGGCCCGGGTGACGCGGACGATCGAGTACACGTTGGTGTCGAAGACCGCGGCCAGGTCGTCCGCACCGAATTCGTCGACTCCGGCGTGCGAGCCGACGATCCCGGCGTTGTTGATCAGAACGTCCAGCTCGGGTAGTGAGGCGATCGCGGATGCGACGGACTCGTCGTCCGTGACGTCCAGCTGCAGGATGTGGGCGCCGAGAGCCGCAGCATCCGTGCCGTTGGCCGTGTCGCGCATGCCGGCATAGACGGTGTGTCCGGCCCGGAGGAGGCGGCGGGCGGTTTCGAGTCCGAGGCCCTTGTTGGCACCGGTGATGAGTGTTGTTGTCATGATTCCAGCCTGCGGGCGTGCCCGCGACACTTGCTGGGATTGCCAGTACCACCCGCTGCCCAGCCGGGAAGGGCAGAGTGGAGCCATGCCAGAACTCGCTTCCCTGCTTCGCGCGTGGCGCGACCGGATCTCTCCCGTTGAGGCGGGTTTGCCGTCCGGTGGAGACCGACGCTCGCCCGGGCTGCGCCGCGAGGAGCTCGCGATGCTCGCCAACCTCAGCGTCGACTACGTCGTTCGTCTCGAGCAGGGCCGCGCCACGCATCCGTCACCGCAGGTGCTCGGGTCGCTCGCCCGCGCGCTTCGACTCACCGACGACGAACGGGACCACCTGTTCCGCATCGGCGGGGTAGCGGTGCCGACGAAGACCATGGTCCCCCGGCACGTGACGCCGGGAGTTCGGCACATCGTCGACCGGCTCAGTGAAGTCCCCGTCGCGGTCTTCTCTGCCGCCTGGGATGCCCTGCTGGTCAACGACCTCTGGCTGACCTTGTTCGGTGAGGCTCCGGCGGCGGGACGCGGTTCCAACCTGCTCTGGAACCGGTTCGCCGGGGGCCCGTCGTTCGTCGAGCACAGCCCGGAGCACCTCGTTGAGTTCCATCGGGACCTCGTCGCCGATGTTCACGTGGCCTCGACCCGGTACCCGGACGACACCGCGCTCTCTGAACTCATCGCCGACCTGCGCGCGACCTCGGAGGAGTTCGAACGGTTATGGAGTTCGGCGACGTTCGGGGAACACCGCGAGTCCCGCAAGACCGTGCAGAACGCCCTCGTCGGCCCGATCACCTTCGATTGCGATGTCCTTGCGGCGCCCGGGAGTGACCTGAAGATCGTCGTGTACACGGTGGTTCCTGGCTCAACGGATGCTGCCAGGCTCGACCTCCTGCGGGTGAGCGCCATCCGGACGTTCGCCTGACCGCCCTGTTCTCGCACGGGGTCGGCCGGGTACGATCGTGAATCGACCTTTCAGGGAGTGCGCATGACAAACGAACCCACACCATTCGAAGTCCACGAATCGGGGGCCCTCTTTCACGGCACGAAAGCCGACCTGGCCGTGGGGGACCTGTTGGTGCCCGGGCGCGGGTCCAACTTCGAAGCGGGACGGACGACGAACTACGTCTACCTGACGGCGACCCTGGATGCCGCGACGTGGGGGCCGAGCTCGCGGCCGGAGACGGCCGCGGCCGGATCTACATCGTCGAACCGACGGGTGCCCTCGAAGACGACCCCAACGTGACGGACAAGAAGTTCCCCGGGAACCCGACCCTGTCGTACCGCACCACGGAGCCGGTCACGATCGTCGGCGAACTCGAGGACTGGACAGGGCACTCCCCCGACCGGCTCCAGGCCATGCGCGACGGTCTCGCCGAACTCAAGCGCCAGGGTCTCGCGGTCATCTACGACTAGGAGCGACCGGAGACCCCTACCGGGTACGCCACCATGCGTGACGTACCCGGTCGGCGTCAGTTGCGCAGCTCGAGGTACTTCGAGATCAGGGCCTTCGTCGAGGAGTCCTGGGCTGCGAGTGCGTCCGCATCCCCGTCGACGGCGGGAGCGACCTGAAGCGCAAGCTGCTTGCCCAGTTCGACGCCCCACTGGTCGAACGAATCGATGCCCCAGATCGTGCCTTCGGTGAACACGATGTGCTCGTAGAGCGCGATGAGCTGGCCGACGACGCTCGGCGTGAGGGCCGGCGCGAGGATCGACGTCGTCGGACGGTTCCCGGTGAACGAGCGGGCCGGCACCACGGACTCGTCCGTGCCTTCTGCACGAACCTCCGCGGCCGTCTTCCCGAAGGCGAGCGCCTTCGTCTGGGCGAAGAAGTTCGCCATGAACAGCCCGTGGACGTCCTGTCCTGGCTCGACGGCGGCGCCGTCGCCCGTCTCATCCTTCAACGGGTGGGCGGGATTCGCGACCGCGATGAAGTCCGCGGGGACCAGGCGCGTGCCCTGGTGGATGAGCTGGTAGAAGGCGTGCTGTCCGTTCGTGCCCGGTTCGCCCCAGAAGATCTCACCGGTGTCGGTCGTGACGCTTGTCCCGTCCCAGCGGACGCTCTTTCCGTTCGATTCCATGGTGAGCTGCTGGAGGTACGCCGGGAAGCGGTGGAGGTACTGGGCGTATGGGAGCACAGCATGGCTCTGGGCCTTGAGGAAGTTGGAGTACCAGACGTTGAGAAGACCCATCAGGACCGGGACGTTCTGCTCGAGGGGCGCCGTGCGCATGTGCTCATCGATGGTGTGGAAACCGGACAGGAATTCGCGCCAGTTGTCCGGGCCGATGGCGACGACCACGGACGTGCCGATGGCGGAGTCGATCGAGAAACGGCCGCCGACCCAGTCCCAGAATCCAAAGGCGTTCTCGGGATCGATGCCGAATGCGGCGACCTTGTCGAGGGCGGTCGACACGGTCGACGAAGTGCTTGGCGACGGCCGCAGCACGGGCGGCGTCAGTGTCCTCGATGGCGCCGGAGGCGAGGAGCTGGTTCCAGAGCCACTCGCGTGCCAACCGGGCGTTCGTGAGGGTCTCGAGGGTACCGAACGTCTTGGACGCGACAATGAAAAGGGTGGTCTCCGGGTCCAGGTTCGCCGTCTTCTCGTAGACATCCGTCGGGTCGATGTTCGAGACGAAGCGGCACTCGAGGCCCGCCTGCACATACGGTTTCAACGCTTCGTAGACCATGACGGGGCCGAGGTCGGACCCGCCGATCCCGATGTTGACGACAGTCTTAATGGCCTTGCCCGTTATACCGGTCCACGCGCCGGACCTCACCTTGTCGGCGAATGCGTAGACCTTGTCGAGTGTGGCGTGGACGTCGGCGTCGACATCCGCACCGTCGACGACGAAGCCGGTCGGCGGCACGAGGTCTGCGCCATTCTTCGGGCGGCGGAGCGCCGTGTGGAGAACCGCACGGTCTTCGGTGACGTTGATGTGCTCGCCGGTGATCATGGCGTTGAACCGGCCTGAGACGTCGACGTCCTTCGCGAGCTGCACGAGGTGGGCCAGGATCTCTTCGGTCAGGAGATTCTTCGACAGGTCGACCGTGAGGTCGCCGGCCTGCAAGGTGTAGCGACCAGCTCGTCCCGGGTCGGTGGCGAACCACTCGCGGAGATCAGGCGAGAATCCCTCGGCGATGCCGGCGAGCTGACTCCAAGCGTCGGTAGACGTGGGATCAACGGGGGCGAATTCGGTCATGGATTCCTCCTGGACAATGGATCAGCAAACCGCCCGCGACTCCCGCAGTTCAGCGAGGCGGACCGCTTACCAGCCTATGGCCGTGTTCGGCGACCGTCTAACGCCAACCGGTTCAACCAGAACGCAGCAGGGACGGGCGGCGGGCTCGGTGCAATCGGATCTCACGTCACAAGCGAGTTTCATCTGGAGTCGGCATGCAGAACTGTGTGACACTCGAGTGTTCCGCTTCACGAAAGGATGATCGATGTCGTCGTTGCCCACTGCAATCGCCCTTCGCCGCACCGCAGGTCTTACCATTGCGGCCGGTTCGCTTTTCGTCGCCGTCGGAGCAGGTGCGTGGCTCACGGTCACGAAGCAGCTGCGCGATGAAAAGATCACAGTACCCGGCAACGCGCCCATTCTCGCGGGCAAGACGGTGCAGGGGCCGGTGACGGCCTACGTCGAGGCGCTCGTCATCAAGAACAATGCTGAGCGCGGAGCGGGTGGGCGCACATTCGCCGATATCAGTGCGGCCCTGAGAGGCCTTGACGCGACCAGCGACGAGGCAGTCGAGCTGCGCAAACAGAGCGCGGCGCTTTCAACAGGGGCATCGCTGCGCACCTCGCTGCTGACGTCCGTGCTCGCCTACGGGGTCAGCGCCTTCGCCGGCGGACTCGGGGCCTTCTTTCTGATCGTGGGTACGCAACTGCGTCGAGTCGACGCAGGTGGATCGCGCTGATTCACCAATCTGGCGCCTGAATTCTCGGGGCTGTCACCGCTGGCGCCGTGCCGCTCCAGGGATGACTTTCGCCCCGGGCTCTGTTGGCGCGCGGAAGATCCCAGGTCTGGCGGCCGACGCAAAGTCACTTGTCGGCATGATTGAACGTATGAACTCACGTGCGACGACAATGCGGGCAGTGCGGAACACCACACACGGTGGACCCCGGCTACTCGAAACACACACGATCCCGATTCCCGTCCGCGCACGAGGCGAAGTGCTCGTAGAGGTTCATGCCGCAGGGATCGCCTACCCGGATGTGCTGCAATCTCGGGGCGAGTACCAGCTGCGCGTCCCGGTTCCGTTCACAATTGGGAGCGAGTTCTCCGGGATCGTCGTCGACGCCGATGCCGACTCGGGATTCACAGCCGGCGACCGCGTTCTCGGCGTTGCCGGTTCTGGCGCGTTCGCAGACTTTGTGGTCACGCCTGCGGATCGCGTCCTGCCCCTTCCGGATGAGATCGACTTCATCGCGGCGGCGGCCATGCCCATCAACGTCCTGAGCGCAGAATTCGCCCTGGGGGAACGCGGCAATCTCCGTGCGGGCGAGACGGTGCTCATCCATGGCGCCGCGGGCGGTCTCGGAGTCGCACTCACCCAACAGGCGAAGCTGCGCGGCGCCGAGGTCATCGCCGTCGTCTCCACGCCGGAAAAGGCGCAACTGGCGCGAGACGTCGGGGCAGACCACGTCATCCGGCCTCACGACTTCCTGAGCGAGACTCGCAGAATCACGAACGGCCGCGGGGTGGACATGGTGCTCGATCCTGTCGGTGGCGAACGGTTCACCGACTCGCTGCGTGCGCTGGCGACCCGCGGGCGGCTCCTCGTTCTCGGTTTCACGGGCGGCAGCATCCCCACCGTGAAGGTGAACCGCCTGCTCCTGAACAACACGACCATCATCGGCGTCGCGTGGGAGGGACTGATGCCGACCTGCTCCGTCTCGCTTACGGCCCAATGGGAACGCCTGGCACCGGTCGTCGCTCGAGGCGCGCTCGCCCCGGTGATCCACGAGGTGGTGGCATTCGAGGAGGCCGCCGAAGCGGTCGCCGCCCTGGATGAACGACGGGCTGTCGGAAAGACCGTTCTCACGGTGCACCCCCGCCGTTAGACGCCGGGGGTGCTCTCGGCTACTCCTCGCCGGTCGCCGCGCTCCATGCGGGTGACGGCTATATCGACCAGAGCTCGATAGGCGCTGCGCACCATGCCCTGATCGAGCGGATCGCCGGGGTGGAGTGCCCGGTAGCTCCACCACCCCCACATGAGGGCGTCGACAGCACGGGCCGTGCCATCAGGCAGAGAGCGGCGAAGAACCATGAGGGACTCCTCTTGGAGGTCGCGGAGGACTTCCGCAACCCGGGGACTGCGCGCGCCGTAGAGGTGCATCTCCTCATACAAGCGGATGTCCGTGAGCGTTGGAGCTGTCGACCCGCACGTGGTGGCCACGAGCGCGTCAACGACATCAGTGTCGAGACGGGCGTCGCGCATCGGGGCCGCGTATCGCGGTTCGAGTCCGTCTCTCAAGGTCTCGAACGCGCTGACGATCAACGTCTCCAGGTCGGCGAAATAGTACGTCGTGGACCCGAGCGGCACGCCGGCCTGCACGGCGATGCGTCGATATGACGCCGCGTGCACGCCTTCTGACGCGATGACCTCCAGTGCTGCCCGAAGGATCCGGGTTCGGCGCTCCGGGTCATTCGGCTTGCCCTTCCTCACACAACCTCCTCGATGTCAGACAAAGTATGTACCATTGTACGCAGATTCAGAAAGCCCAGAAACGGGCAGTGACCCCAGGAGGACGACATGCAGGGTGACACACTCCAGCAACACGCCCGAGAGCGCGTCGGGGAGCTTCCCGGCGCGGAGCTCGAGCACCCCTTCGGACCCGACTGGGAAGTATTCAAAGTCCGTGGAAAGGTCTTCATGCTGATCACCGAAATTACTGGTGAATCGATCGTGATCGTCAAGGCGGACCCGGAAGACAGCCGAGCTCTCCGCCAGCAGCACAAGGACATCACGCCGGGCTACCACATGAACAAGCAGCACTGGATCACCTTGAATCCAGGCGGAGACCTGCACGAGTCTCTCATCGACGATCTCGTCACCGAGTCCTACCTCCTCGTGGTCGAGAATCTGCCACGCGCAAAACGCCCGGTCGATCCCGAACTGTTCGGCCACCGGAGCGGACTGTGACGCTCTCGCGCGGGCAGCTGCAGCAGCACACCCCTAGCGTCGGCACGATCACGAGCGGTCACTATTTTGACAAGCGGCAGTCGTGAGCGAGACACCGTCTCTCTTCGACATCGACGACGAGTCACGGCCGCTGGCTGATCGGCTCCGGCCGCGCACCCTGAACGACGTCATCGGGCAGGGCCATGTTCTTGGGGCGGACGCACCGATCGGGCGAATGGTCAACGCACAGAGACTCATGTCGATGGTGCTCTGGGGGCCACCCGGGTGCGGCAAGACCACGATCGCGCGGCTTCTCGCCGAGCAGACCAACCTCGCGTTCGAACCCCTTTCTGCCACCTTCGCCGGCGTCGCCGACCTTCGAAAAGTGTTTCAAGCAGCGCGGCGCCGGCGCGAGGTCGGTCAAGGCACGCTGCTGTTCGTCGACGAGATCCACCGCTTCAACCGCGCCCAGCAGGACTCGTTCCTTCCCTACGTCGAAGACGGTACCGTCATCCTCGTTGGCGCGACCACGGAGAACCCCAGCTTCGAACTCAACGGAGCACTGCTCTCCCGCACCCAGGTCTTCGTTCTGAAGCGCCTCGACGACGTTGCGCTCAGCACGCTCATCACCCGCGCCGAAGCGCTCATCGGTCAGCCGCTACCGCTGACCGATGAGGCGCGTCAGGCTTTGATCGCGATGGCGGACGGTGACGGCCGGTACCTGCTGAACATGATCGAGCAGGTACACGCCCTGCCCGCACCCGTCGACCCGGCAGCCCTCGCGGCCGCCGTGCAGAGACGGGCACCGCTATACGACAAAGCGCAGGAAGGCCACTACAACCTCATCTCCGCTCTCCACAAGTCGATGCGCGGCTCCGACCCAGACGCAGCCCTGTACTGGTTGGCACGGATGCTCGACGGCGGTGAAGACCCCCTGTTCATCGCCCGCCGCATCACCCGATTCGCCACCGAGGATATCGGCATGGCCGACCCGAACGCCGTTCAACAGGCCCTCGCCGCCTGGGACGTCTATGATCGCCTCGGTTCACCAGAGGGAGAACTCGCACTCGCGCAGGCCGTCATCTACCTGGCAACCGCGCCGAAGTCGATCGGCGTGTATCGCGGATTCAACAAGGCCCGCGCCGCCGCGAAGCGGACCGGATCGCTGATGCCGCCCGCGCACATCCTCAATGCCCCAACCCGCCTCATGAAAGATCTCGGGTACGGCGAGGGCTATCAGTACGACCCGGACACCGAGAACGGGTTCTCAGGCGCGAACTTCTTCCCAGAGGGCATACCCCGACAGACCTTCTACGAACCCTCCGCCGAGGGATATGAGCGAGCCATCTCCGCACGGCTTCGCCACTGGGCCCAGCTCCGGGACGGTTCCGCCAGTGGCCGTACTCCCGAATCCGACCCCGACTAATCCGGGCAATGAAAAAGACCCCCGGACTTCCGCGTAATTACGCGGATCTCGGGGGCCTTACAGTGCGGAGACGGTGGGATTTGAACTCTGGCCGAGCAATCATCTGGACTCTTCGACGCTCACGAACCGCATAATTACGCGGAAGTTCGATAACTCGGACGTCGCTCGATCACGTGGTTTTTGTACGAGTGTTGCCATTTTGTTGCCACGGCCCTTCTTGGAGCCCAGACGCGGTCGTCGCTCCCGACCTCCTGATCCGTAGTCGAAACCGGCTGCTCGAAGCACAGCCGAGGGTCCGCGAATCCCGTAGATTCACGGAGTTAGGGTGCTGTTGACTCACTCGCGACAAACGCATTTTGCTTGAGCTGCAGGCAGGATGTGAGCACGGGCCTCCTCTCGATTGCCTAGTACACCTATCTCGTTTGCATTTGAGATCTCGTTCCAACTCGACTTTGATTCGTCGTTCACTCTCCAACACAAACTGCGTTTAGGTTGGAATTGTCGATGACGTTCCAAATCCGCTTGTCGATGACACGTCGGCCTGGCCGGACAACATCATCAGCACAAGCTTCGACGCGCTCGAGGACCGCCCTGGTGACTAGCTCCGACAGCCCGGTCCCGCACCTCGAAGCCCACGATGTCCATGCCAGCCGTGGCGTGGCGCGGCGCGGCGCGGCGCGAGAATAATCACGGAGCCGTGAGTGCCCGAATGACGGCGGACGCTCCCGCCGGCTGAGCACCCGCGATGAGGGTTCTGAACAGCACCGTCCCGATGAGCGCATCCGCGAGTGCCGCGGGGTCCGCGGCCTCACGAAGCTGGCCGAGCGACTGGCCGCGCGCGAGCCGATCAACCAGGCCCTGGTGATAGGGACCGGTCGTCATGGCGTACAGCAGTTGGGCGTGACCCTGATCGTCGGAGGCCGCCGAGATCAGCGCACGCGTGAGCGCGGCGACGGCAGGGTCCCGGAGGGACGCCGTGATCCGTTCGAGCCACTCAGTCAAGTCGACGTCGAGCGATCCCGTGTCCGGCACCGGTTGCTGGGGCAGCGTGAGTTGCCCCTCCAATACGAGGTCCGCGACGATGAGGGCCTTGGAGGCCCACCACCGGTAGATCGTCTGGCGCCCGCACCCTGACCGCGTTGCGATCGCTTGAAAGCTGAGCTGCTGATAGCCGCGCTCGGCGATCAGGTCCCGGGCTGCTTCCAGGATGGAGCGTCGAACGGATTCACTGCGGGGTCTCCCTCGCGCAGCATTCGTCATGTGTCTAGTATAAGTTCGTACTCGCATTACGAGGCAGATGTATCGTAATATCGGCGCTATCGCATCCGCCGCGCAACCAAGGAGATTCCCATCAAGGCTTCCCAGCTCAACCCTGAACTGCGCGCAATCTATCGTTTCGTCCCGAACCTGCCGACCGGGCGACTGTGGCGGATCAGGGCCATCCGTCGACTCCTCCGTGCTGCGCCCCAACCGAAGCGCCCCACAGGAATGACCTTCGAGAAGATCGACTTCGGACCAGGTGCTGGCGTGCGCGTCTTCACTCCCGCTTCGGGGGATCCGGCGCCGCATTGCTCTTCCTACACGGCGGTGGCATGGTGATCGGCGCGGCGTCGCAGGAAGACGCGCGCCTCATCCAGATCGCCGACGAGCTCGACATCGTCACCGTGTCCGTCGAGTACCGCCTCGCACCCGAGAATCCCTATCCTGCCCCACTCGACGACTGCCTCCAGGCGTGGCGCTGGCTGCAGGACAATGCGAAAGCACGCGGCATCGACCCGGAGCGCATCGCGGTAGGCGGACAAAGCGCGGGTGGGGGCCTCGCTGCGGGCCTCGCGCTGCGCATCCACGACGAACTTCCGGTGCAGCCCATCGCACAACTCCTGTTCTGCCCGATGCTTGACGATCGGACGGCAGCAGACCGCACGCGAGACGCCGAGAACAATTTCCTTTGGAACAACCGATCTAATCTGACCGGCTGGACTGCGTACCTCGGTGACGCGCCCGGCGGTCCCGAGGTTCCTGCCTACGCGGCGCCGTCGCGACGTCGTGACCTCTCCGGCCTGCCTGCCGCGTGGATCGGGACGGGCGACATCGAACTGTTCTTCACAGAGGACCGCAGCTATGCGGAAGGACTCTCGGCGGCGGGCGTCGACTGCACTCTCGTCGTCGTCCCCGGTGCACCCCACGCTTTCGAATCGGTCGCCATCAGCGCTCCTATAGCAAAAAAATATTCTGCAGACGCGCTCGCGTGGCTGAAGCAACAGCTCACGATCACCGGAAATAACTAAGGAGAATCCCATGGCGAAGACAGACAAGCCCCTCACCGCGAAGTCCTCGATCGGCGAGTGGTTGAAGCATCCGGTGGGTGCTCCTCTGATCCGGGACCTGCTCGCGGGCGGCGGACAGACCGAATTGGCGCTGAGGCCGGTTCGCATGCTCGCGCTCCAGAAACTCGTCAGCCTCAGCCAGGGACAGATGCCCCAGTCCGTGATCGATGACCTCGTCCTGCGCGCCAATGGCGGCGAAGCGCCCTCCGAAGACGCCGAAGAGGAGGCGGGCGACCTCGCAGCCCCGGTCAACCTCCCGTCGAAGTTGAGGGGCGAAGTCGTCGTCGTCATCGGGGTCGGTGGCATGGGTGAGCTCATCGCCCGCCGCCAGGGCACCGGCAAGCGCCTCCTCATCGCCGACTTCAGCCAGGATGCCCTCGACCGGGTGCGCACCGCCCTGCGCGGCGACGGGTACGACGTGACAGACCGCAAGGTCGACGTGTCCTCCCGCGAATCGATGGCCGCGCTCGCGGCGGAGGCGGCGGCCCTGGGCCCCGTGTTCCAGGTCATCCACACCGCCGGACTGTCGCCCGTCCAGGCATCCGCCGCCGCAATCACCGCCGTCGACCTGGTCGGTGTGGCAAACATGCTGGAGGAGTTCGCGGCCGTCGTCGAGGCAGGCGGTGCCGGTCTCGTCATTTCCAGCATGGCCGGATACGGCATCGACCTGACACAGCAGGACGAGGAGGCGCTCGCTAACGATGACCCGGCCAGTCTCGCGCAGCTGCCGTTCATCAGCGCCCTCACCGACCCCGGTGCGGCGTACGGTTACGCCAAGCGCGGCAACATCTTGCGCGTCGAGGCCGCGAGCGTCGCCTGGGGCCGCCGCGGAGCCCGCGTGAACTCGATCAGCCCCGGGGTTATCGCCACCCCACTCGGCCAGCAGGAACTCAACGGCGAACACGGCGACGTCATGCGTGCCATGATCGAGTCCTCCGGCGCCGGCCGACTCGGAACCCCGAACGACATCGCCGACGCCGCAGCCTTCCTCCTCGGCCCGACGGCTTCCTTCATCACCGGCACCGACCTCCTCGTCGACGGCGGAGTAGTCGGAGCGCGCAGCGCAAGCTAAAGGACGATCCACGGGTCGTGCGGCAGCACATGTGAGCCAACTGCCGCACGACCACCTTGGTCTTCAACGACTCCTCATCGCATCAAATATCGGAACAGGTGTTCAGGAGCTGCATCGCAGAGGGCCGACGGCGCCCTCGTCTATCGTTCCGGTCAAGATTCGACTCTGACAACTGCGCGAGCCACGTTGGCACTTCAAGAGCATGGCCAGCCGAGAGCGAGATATCGGGCCGAGACCGTCGCGACCGAGACCTCATGCCTTGTGGTCTGCCGGAACAGGTTCGGCGGCTGCCGCCCGATCGCATCGTGCGTCGCCCAGATCGCGCCCAGGGCCCACCGGATCGCATCGACTTCCGCCAACGCACAATGCCCAGCCAGTCGACCATCGCCAGATCACGCTCTGTCACCTGCCCCTCCATGACCTCCGGCACACGGCCGAGAGTCTCGCCGTGAGCGTCGGCGCGAACGTGAAATCGGTGCAGCGGATGCTCGGCCACGCCTCCGCCGCGATGACCCTGGACATCTACGCGGACCTCTTCGATGCCGACCTGGACGCCGTTGCCACCCTCCTGAATCAGGCTGCCACGTTCTCAAGTGTTGCCAAAGTGTTGCCACGGGAGGATTTTGGCCAAGAAAAACCCCCACATCCCTTGAAAACACTGGGATGTAGGGGGAAGACACGTGCGGAGACGGTGGGATTTGAACCCACGGTACCCCGTGAAGGGTACTCCACCTTAGCAGGGTGGTGCACTAAGCCGTACTATGCGACGTCTCCTTGGCGCCTGCGCAGAATTCACCGAGCAAACACACGAGTGTAATCATAACCGTACCGGCGGCATCCGTTTGCACGGGTGCCCGAAGGCCCGCGCCTACTGGTTGTTGAGGGTGCGGCCGACGGAGCAGGTCAGCTCCCCGGCGGTCTGGCCGGTCGCCGACTCCGACAGGGTCGTGGCGTCCGTCGGGGTAGGGATCGGGGTGGCGCCGGCGGATGCCGTGGGATCGGGCGTCGCGGAAGCATCCGTCGTCGCGGCGGGCGTCGGAGTCGCGGTCGCGCTCGGGTCGAGCGTCGCGCCGCGCCCCGTTGTACCGCCGAGCTTGAGGGCCTTGTCGGCCGCGACCGCGGTGAAGAGTTCCTTGAAGTCGGGCTGGAGCGGGAGCACTCCGCCGGTCGTGCCGCCGGTGGGCACCTGCACGAAGACGACCTGGTTCAGGTCGATGTCCTTGAGCGCGACCGCGATCGACGCGATCACGGAGACGTTGTTGAGGCTATCGGAGAGCTTCATGTTGGCGGTCACGGCCTTCGCGAGCGAATACACCTTGAGCGGGTCCGACAGCGTGCTCGCGCTCTTGATGGTGCGCACCAGGGCCGACATGAAGACCTGCTGGTTGTTGATCCGGGTGAGGTCGCTGCCGTCGCCCACACCGTGGCGGGTACGGAGGAACTGCAGGGCCGCAACACCCTCGAGGGTGTGCATGCCGGGCTTGAGGAAGGTGCCGGTGTACTCGTCCTGGATCTCCTCGGCGACACAGACCGGTACGCCGCCGACGGCGGTGGACATGGCCATCACGCCGCTGAACTGGACCTCGGCCGCGAAGGGGATGGTCAGACCGGTGAGCTTCTCCACGGTGAGCACCGTGCAGGCGAGCCCGCCGTACGTGAGCGTGGTGTTGATCTTCTGGCGGCTCATCGAATTGAACGTGCCGCCGCTCGGGTCGGGGCAGGCCGGGATCGGCACGAACATGTCGCGCGGGAAGCTGATCACGGAGGCGTTGGTGTGGTCCTGCGAGATGTGCAGGAGCATGGTGACGTCGTTGAGGTCGCCGGTGGAGTCCTCCGGGCCGAACGACGGGTCCTGGCCCTTGCGGCTGTCACTGCCGACGATGAGGAGGTTGACGCCGCCTGTGATGGCGCCGATCTGCGGGACGGGGCCGTTCGTCTCGTTGGCGAGGTGCACACCGGGCTGCGCGCTCGATGCGACGTCGAGGGTGGCGATCGCGGCGACGGAGACGCCGCTGACGAGCACGACGGCCATGGCCGCTGCGAGGAACTTGACGACGGTGACGACCGGGTTCGAGTGCTTCAACCGGCCGTGCCGCGCGATGGTGCTGAGCTTGTGGGATCGTGCGGAACGGAGTCTCGGTTGGTCGCTCACTCAGATCCCTTCTGTGGTGCCGGCCGGGTAACGGGTTCGTGCGGAGGGCGTGGGATTCGAACCCACGAGACATTTCTGTCCACCAGTTTTCAAGACTGGCTCCATCGGCCGCTCGGACAGCCCTCCCGTTCGCGGCCCGGTCCGGCGAAGAACGCCCGGTCGACAACACACGAATACCGACCGATTCTAGCCGATCGCGCCTTCCTCACCCTGCCAGCAGGCTGGGACGCCCGCAGCGAGGCGGTTCGGAGGGGTGCCGGAGCGGCGTCAGAGCGACGCGAGAACCGTGGCGAGGCCGTCGTCGAGCACGGCTCCCGTGATCTCCCCGGCCGCCGCGAGCACCTCATGGGGGGACTGGCCCATGGCAACGCCGCGGCCCTCGAGCCCGGCCCACTCGAGCATCTCGATGTCGTTGCGTCCGTCACCGACGGCCATCACCCGGGCACGGGGGATGTCCAGCTCGGCTCGGACCCGCTCCATTGCGGTGGCCTTGTTGACGCCGTCGGGCGCGATGTCGAGCCACGCGGTCCAGCCGATCGAGTAGCTCACCCGGTTGAGGCCCATCTGCTCGACGACCTGCAGGAAGTCTTCCATCTCGTGGTCAGGCGAGATGACGACGACGCGGGTGGCCTCGTGGCGGAGCAGCTCGTCGAACTCGACGTGTTCACTGTCGAGGCCGATGGTGGCATCCGGGAAGGGTTCGGTGTACCGGTAGAAGCCGTGCTCGTCTTCGACGGCGTAGCGTGCGTCGCCGAGGTGCGAGCGGATCGAGAGCAGCACCTCGCTCGGGTCGAAGGTCTCGACCCATTCGCGGCGATACCCGGTCGGCGCGGTCAGGTCCCGGCGCAGGGTGATCGCGCCATTAGAGCAGACCACGTAGCGGGGCGTGATGTCGAGGCGCTCGAGCACCGGCAGGGTGGCCGCCGTCGAACGACCGGTTGCGAGCATGATCTCGTGCCCGGAGCGGGTGAGCCGCTGTACTTCCTCGAGCACGGCGGGGCTGATCGAACCGTCTTCGTGCACGGTGGTTCCGTCGATGTCGAGGGCGACGAGCCAGGGCGAGACGGTCGCGGTCATCGGATCGGCTCGAGGACTTCGAGGCCGCCGAGCCAGGGCCGCAGCGCCTCGGGGACGAGCACCGAGCCATCCGCTCGCTGGTGCGTCTCGAGAATCGCGACGATCCAACGCGTGGTCGCGAGGGTGCCGTTGAGGGTGGCGACCGGCGCGGTCTTGCCCGATTCGGTGCGATAGCGGATGTCCAGACGTCGGGCCTGGTACGTGGTGCAGTTGCTCGTGCTGGTCAGCTCGCGGTAGGCGTTCTGGGTGGGCACCCACGCCTCGATGTCGAATTTGCGGGCCGCGCTCGACCCGAGGTCGCCCGCTGCGACGTCGATCACGCGGTAGCTGAGACCGAGGGACTGCAGCATGCCCTCCTGCAGGGCGACGAGGCGGTCGTGCTCTGCCTCGGCGTTCTCGGGGAGGACGTAGGTGAACATCTCGAGCTTGTTGAACTGGTGCACCCGGATGATGCCGCGGGTGTCCTTGCCGCCGGAGCCGGCCTCGCGGCGGTAACAGGTGGACCAGCCGGCGTAGCGCAGCGGGCCATCATTCAGGTCGAGGATCTCGTCGGAGTGGTACCCGGCGAGCGCGACCTCGCTCGTGCCGGTGAGGTAGAGGTCGTCGGCGGGAAGGTAGTAGATCTCGTCGGCGTGCTCGCCGAGGAAGCCGGTGCCGTCCATGATCTCCGGGCGGACGAGCGTGGGCGTGATCAGGGGATGAACCCGGCCTGGAGCGCGCGGTCGAGGGCCATGTTCATCAGGGCGATCTCGAGCCGGGCTCCGATGCCGCGCATGAAGTAGAAGCGCGCTCCGGACACCTTCGCGCCGCGGGCCATGTCGATCGCGCCGAGCATTTCGCCCAGCTCGAGGTGATCGCGGGCCTCGAAGTCGAAGGTGGGGATCTCGCCGTGGGTGCGGAGCGTGGTGAAGTTCTCCTCGCCTCCGGCCGGGACGCCGTCGATGATGGGATTGGCGAGGGTGCGGACGATCCCGGTGAAGTCCGCCTCGGCATCCGTCGCGGTCGCCGCAGCGGCCTTGACCCGGGCGGCGAGGGCCTGGGCCTCGGCGACGAGGGCCTTCTTCTCGGCGGGGGCGCGCTCGCGACCTGCTTGCCGAACTGGTTCTGGGCGGCGCGCAGGTCTTCGTAGGCCTTGATCGAGGTGCGCCTGGCCGTGTCCGCGGCGAGCGCGGCGTCGACAGCTTCGACCGAAGCGCCCCGCGCCTTCTGCGAACGCTTGATCAGATCGGGATTCTCTCGCAGCAGTACAGGATCAATCACCGTGCCAGTCTACAAGCGCCCGCCGGAGCGCCTTGCTAGCCTTACCCCGTGAATACTCCCGGTGAGACTCCGAGCGGCCGTCGAGCGGCCGTCGTGTACAACCCGATCAAGGTTGACGTGGTCAAGCTCCGCGCGAGCGTCGCAGCGGCGGAGTCCGCCGCCGGGTGGTCGGGCACGGTGTGGCTGTCGACGACCGAGACGGATGCCGGTCAGCGGGCGACCCGGACGGCGATCGAACAAGGGGCATCCGTGGTGCTCGCAGCGGGAGGGGACGGCACCGTGCGCGCGGTCGCCGAGGCCCTGCGCGACACGGGCGTTGCCCTCGCGATCGTGCCGGCCGGAACGGGGAACCTGTTGGCCCGAAACCTGGCGCTGCCGCTCGCGAGCCTCGATGCGGCGGTGGAGATCGCGTTCAGCGGCGTGGACCGGGCGATCGACCTCGGCGTCGCAGTGCTCACCGACACCGAGGGCGAGAAGGCCGAACACGTCTTCCTGGTGATGGCCGGCCTCGGGCTCGATGCCCAGATGATCGCCAACACGAGCGCCGATCTCAAGAAACAGGTCGGCTGGCTCGCGTATGTCGATGCCGGAATGCGGGTGATCCCGAAGTCGAAGCCATTCCGCATCCGTTATAGCCTCGAGGGTCGCACCGACCGGCCGGCGCACGTGAGCACGATCCTGGTCGCGAACTGCGGGGTCCTGCCGGGCAACATCCAGTTCCTGCCCGATGCCCAGGTGGACGACGGGATTCTCGACATCGCCGTGCTGCAGCCCAAGGGCGTCCTCGGCTGGCTGACCATCTGGCGCAGGGTGACGTGGGAGAACGGCGTGCTGCGCCGCTCCGCGGTCGGGCGCAGGATCATCGCCCAGAGCGAGTCGAGCAACGAACGGGTGATGACGACGCTTCGGGGTTCACGGATCAGGATCGTGCTCGAGCACCCGCAGGAGTTCGAGATCGACGGCGACGAGTTCGGCCCGGTGCGCGCCGTCTCCCTGCGTGCCGACCCCGGCGCGCTCACGGTGCGGATGCCCGCGCCCGCTTCCGCGTAACGCCCCCGGCCCCGCCCCACTCCGCCTGCTTTCCTGCTCGCGAGAGTACACTTTTGGCCCTTAAACCCGCGGTTTGAGGGCCAAAAGTGTACTCTCGCGGACCGAAGGAGACCGGGGAGCGGCGCGGCGGGGCGCGGGGCGGGGGTGGCGGGTCAGGCGCCGCGGAGGAGGGCGTCGAGCCAGGCGCGCGCGCCGATGTAGACGTCGTCGTCGTAGCGCTTGGTGTACTCGTTCTGCTGCAGGTCGGCCCGGGGGTACGAGCCGAGGAAGATCACCTTCGGGCTGAACCGGCGCAGGCCGAGCAGGGCGTCGGCGACGCGTTCGTCGTGGATGTGCCCGTCGGCGTCGATCACGAACCGGTAGCGACCGAGCGCGTCGCCGATCGGACGCGACTGGATCAGCGAAAGGTTGACCCCGCGGGTCGCGAACTGCTCGAGCAATTCGAGGAGCGCCCCCGCGCGGTCCTCCGGCAGCTCGACGATGAGGCTCGTCTTGTCCGCACCGGTGCGTTCCGGGATCACGGTCGTGCGGCTGACCAGCACGAACCGGGTGACGGCGTTCGGGTTGTCACCGATGTCGGTGGCGAGAACCGTGAGGTCGAGATGGTTCTCGATCCCCGGAGGGGCGACCGCGGCATCCGCCTGTTCGGTCTCGAGCAGTGAGGTCGGCGCCGCCACATTGCTCGAGGCGGGGATGTGGCCGTGGTGCGGAACGTTCGTCTCGAGCCAGTTCCGGCACTGGGCGTATGCGACCGGGTGCGCGGCGACGATCTTCACGTCGGCAAGCGTCGTGCCCGGCCTGGCCACGAGCACGAAGTTCACCGGCACGAGATACTCGCCGATGATCCGGAGGTCCGGCACCTTCGCGAGCGCGTCCTGGGTGGCGGACACGCCGCCGTCGACGGAATTCTCGATCGCGATCATCGCGGCGACGCTGCGACCGGAGACGACGTCGGCGAGCGCCTCGCCCACGTTGTTGACGGAGCGCCAGGCCTGGCCGCGCGCCTCGGGCACCTGGGCGAGTGCCGCCTCGGTGAAGGTGCCCGCCGGCCCCAGGAAGCTGTAGCTGGCTTTGCGCGTCTCGGACATGGCTCACAGCCTACTTGCAGTGCCAGACTGGGGACATGAATGAACGTGCGGGCACTCCGGCCCTGGAATCAGACCTGATCGATGTCGACGCGCTGGTCAAGGCGTACTACGACCTGAAACCCGATGTGACCGTGCCCGCCCAACGGGTGGCATTCGGCACCTCCGGGCACCGTGGCAGTTCGCTGAACACGGCCTTCAACGAGAACCACATCATCGCGACGACGCAGGCCATCGTCGAGTACCGCACCAATCAGGGCATCACGGGCCCCCTTTTCATCGGGACGGACCCGCACGCGCTGAGCGCCCCGGCGTACACGACGGCGCTCGAAGTGCTCGTCGGCAACGGCGTGCGCGTCCTCGTCGACGAGTTCGACGACTACGTGCCCACCCCGTCGCTCTCGCACGCGATCCTCGCCTACAACCGGGCAGGGAACACCGATGAGGCCGACGGCATCGTCGTCACCCCCAGCCACAACCCCCGACCGACGGCGGCTTCAAGTACAACCCCCGCACGGTGGACCGGCCGACAGCGACGCCACCTCCTGGATCGCCGCGCGCGCCAACGAGCTCATCGCCGGCGGACTCGTCGACGTGAAGATGAGCGAACCGAGCGCGGTCGAGACCTACGACTTCCGCGGTGCGTACGTGAACGACCTCGAGAACATCATCGACATGGCCGCCATCAAGGCAAGCGGCATCCGCATCGGCGCAGACCCCCTCGGCGGCGCGAGCGTCGGCTACTGGGGAGCGATCCGCGACCGCTACGAGCTCAATCTCACCGTCACGAACCCCAAGGTCGACCCGACCTGGCGCTTCATGACCCTGGACTGGGACTCCAAGATCCGGATGGACCCGTCGAGCCCCTCCGCGATGGCCTCGGTCATCGCCCACAAGGACGACTTCGACATCCTCACCGGCAACGACGCCGACGCCGACCGGCACGGCATCGTCACGCCGGACGGCGGCCTGATGAACCCGAACCACTTCCTCGCCGTCGCGATCGACTACCTCTACAGCCACCGCGAGGGCTGGCGCGCGGACGCCGCGATCGGCAAGACGCTCGTCTCCTCGACGATGATCGACCGGGTCGCCGGCTTCCTCGGCCGCGACCTCTGGGAGGTGCCGGTCGGGTTCAAGTGGTTCGTGCCCGGGCTCATCGACGGTTCGGTCGCGTTCGGCGGCGAGGAGAGCGCCGGTGCGAGCTTCGTGCGCTTCGACGGCACGGTCTGGACGACGGACAAGGACGGTATCCTGCTGGCCCTGCTCGCCTCCGAGATCCTCGCCGTCACCGGCAAGAGCCCGAGCCAGCGCTACGCCGAACTCGTCGAGCACTTCGGCGACCCGGCGTACGCCCGGGTGGATGCCGCGGCGACGCCCGCGCAGAAGGCCCAGCTCGGCAAGCTCGACGGCGACGCGATCACCGCGACCGAACTCGCCGGCGAGAAGATCCTCGCGAAGCTCAGCCACGCCCCAGGCAACGGGGCCGCGATCGGCGGCCTCAAGGTCGTCACCGAGAACGCCTGGTTCGCCGCCCGGCCGAGCGGCACAGAGGACGTCTACAAGATCTACGCCGAGTCCTTCAAGGGCCCGGAGCACCTCCGCCAGGTGCAGCTCGAGGCGAAGGCGATCGTTGACGCCGCCATCGCGTAGACACTTTCGTTGACGGATGCCGTCGCGCACGTTCGCCGGTCGGCGGGCGCGGGCGGCGGCATCCGTCGTGTGACGCGGCCGGTGGTTAGGGAATGCTCCAGTAGTACGCGGTGGCGCCCGGGTGCTTCACGGTGATCGCGTAGTCGACGGAACGGTAGTCGGTGTCGTCGGTGTGGCCTGCGTAGTAGATGACGATGTCGTCGCCGCTGCCCTCGATGCGGGTCACGACGCCGGTGTGGTCGCGGTCGCCCGAGTTGTCCCAGTCGAACTGCACGACGTCGCCGACCTTGACCTGGTCGCGCTGCTGGTCGGTGAGCGCGGTCGCACGCCCAGAGCTCGCGAGGTAGTTGCGGAACGCGGTCGAGCTGACCCAGGCGTTCGAGTGGGTGAAGGACGAGCCGGTGCCCTTGGACCACCAGCTGCCGTCCATGGCCCAGCCGCGCTGGATCAGGGACTGGCTCGTGAAGTTGACGCAGTCGTTGTCGGTGACGACGCCGTAGTCCGCCGTGTTGTAGTTCGTCCAGTGCGCGATCATGTAGTCGACCTGGGCCTGCACTCCGCCGGTCGAAGCCGCCGCGACGGGGGCGGGCGCGGCGGTCGTCACGGGCGACGGAGCGGGTGTCGGCGTTGCGGTCGCGACAGGCGCGGTGTCGACGGCGACGGGAGCACCGGCATCCGCCGGCGTCGCCCGAGGGGTCGCGGTGTCTGTGGGGGTCACCGATGTGGCGATCTCCGCTCGCGCCGAGTCTGAATCGTCGTCGCCCCAGGATGCGACGGCGGCGGTGCCGATCACGAGAGCAGCGAACGCGAGCGCGGCTGCGCTGATGCGAAAGCGTCGGGTGAACTGCACGAATTCCTCGTCTCATTTGGGGGGGATATATCCAGATAATCACACTTCAATGGGAAAACTGCCCGCCAAGCTATGAAGTGTCGCTGAATCGCCGGGCTAGGCGACGCTCCAGTAGCTCACCGTTCCCCCGGTGTTCGCGAGGGATTCCTCGACGGACTTGTCGAGGCTATCTTCGGTGTGACCTGCGTAATAGAGGTGCGTTCCCGAGGCGTCCTTGACGACGCGGGTGACGATTCCGGTGTGGTCTTTGTCGCCGGAGCGGTCCCAGTCGAATTGCACGATGTCGCCCACCTTGACCCGGCTGCTTTCGCCGGCGGTGAGCGGCGTGGCACGCTCGGGGTGGGCGGACAGGTACGCGGCGAACGCGGTCGAGCTCGACCAGGCGGAGCTGTATCCGGCGCCTGCAGCGCTATAGGACCACTCGGCGTCCATCGTCCACCCGCGCGCGATCAGCGACTGGCTCGTGAAGTTGACGCAGTCGTTGCCGCCGATGGCGCCGTAGACGGCGGAGTTGTATGAGTTCCAGTGGGCGCGCACGTAGCCGATCTGGGCCGTGATGCGCGGGTCGGGGACGTACTGGAAGGTGAGCGGGCTCACGCCGGCGGCGACGGCCACAGCGGGTGCGGTGTCGGCCGCGGCGCCGGTGCTCGCGAGGGCGCTCGCTGCGCCGCTCGGGGCCGGGGTCGGGGTCGCGGCGGCGAGGGGGCCGCGGCATCCACGAGGGGCGTGATCGCCTGCGAGAGCGACGCGACCGAAGACGCCTTCGACGCGGCGGCTGCTGTCGCGGCCGCTGCGGCAGCGTTCGCGGCATCCGCCGGAGTGCTCGCGACGGGAACGATCGCCCCGGTGCTGTCAACGAGCGAGACCGCCACGGAACCGGTGCCGTAGTCGGTCGACGCGGGCGTCGAGATGGTGACCGTCGTGTCGGTCGCCGAGAGCACGGTGCCGGCGTTGCCGCCGAAGCTCACGCCCGACACTCCCGCGAGCCCGGAGCCGGTGACGCTCACGACCGTTCCGCCGGTGACAGGTCCGGCAGAGCCGCCGTCGCCGGCGCTCACCGCGCTGTAGATGACGGGGCTGCCGGCCACGACGGGCACGGCGGCCACGACACTCGCCGGCACCGGGCGCGAGGCCGCGAGTGGGGCGGATGCCGCGGTGGCGACCCCGGGGGACGCCTGGCTCGAGAGCGGGACGAAGAGGCCGAAGCACAGGCTGGCGGCGGCGGCCGAGCCGGCCAGCCAGATCAGCGGGCGGTGGCCGGACGGCGCCTTCTCGAGGCGGTGCCGGGAACGGACGACGCCGAGGGAGTCGGAGGAGCGGGCGGCGGTCGCCAGGGAGCCTGTCGACAGGGAGTCCGAGGACGGCGAATCGGTCGGCCGTGGAGGGCTGATGGGGCGGAGGGGCAGTGGATCTTCCCGGCGATGGCGGGAGCGGGCGGGACCTTCAGGACGTGTATGGGGGCGCACGAAATCGTTTCTGGACGGCGGACGGGGACCCGACATGCGAACACGCGCACATGCCAGAACCCTGTGCGGAACCTCCGAAACCCATGCGTGAGCCGGACCTAGTGATAGGTCGGGGCCGCCGGGAGACCGAAGAATTCCTCGAGAGTGGTCACGCCATCCGTGTGCATTTCGGTCGCGAGGTCGACGCCGATGTAGCGGAAATGCCACGGTTCATACGCGTAGCCGGTCACGGCGACCTTGTCCTCCGGATAACGGAGCAGGAAACCGTATTTCCAGGCGTTGTGCGCGAGCCAGGTGCCCTGGGGAGTCGCCCCGAAGCAGGCGTCGAGGGAGCAACTCGCCGGCAGGGCGCTGATGTCGATCGCGAGGCCGGTCTGGTGTTCGCTCGTGCCCGGCCGGGCGGTGCTCGTGTCCGCGACGGCCTGCCCGTGGGCCGAGACGTCGTCGTTGTACACCGCGACCTGGGTGGGATAACTGCGGTAGGAACTCTGCGACTGCAGCTTCAGCCCGGTCTCGGCCGTGAAGGCGGCGAAAAGGGCCACGACGGCGTCGGATGCCTCCCGGCGGAGCTGCGGTTCCCAGACGTGCGGCACGGGCACGGTCACGAGATCCGGCGGGGTGTAATCGGCCGGCTGCAGGGGGCGGTCCTTGTCGACGACGACCCAGATGCTGGTCGGGTCATCGTGCGAACGCGCCGCCTTGTCGAAGCGCGGGACCAACGCTATCGGCGTCGGTGATGCGGTCGGGGCCGGGCGCGCGGCATCCGTGGGTGTCGGCCGGTCGCCGGGCGTGTGCGTCGCGGGAGACCCGGGGTCTGGCGTCGCGCCGGGCAGCGCCGTTGCGACGGATGCCGGGGCGTGCGTCGCGAAAAAACCGAGCGCGACGGCCCCGCCGGCCACGAGAACGGCAGCGAGGGAGATAGCCGTGATCCGTCGCCAACCCATCCTGTGTGAACCCCCCGTTTGACCTTCTGTACGCACGCTCATGAGCCTAGTCCCGGGACTCGCCCCACGAGCGTGCCGAAACACCCCCCAACGGCCGGGAACGGGGTCCGGGAATCTGTTGATGATTCCCTGCCCGTCGTGTAACTTTGCAGACGATGCAAACTCCTCCCGCTTCCGCCTCCTCGTCCGCCTCCGCTCCCCTGATGTCGCACCGGCAGATCCTGTTCGTCATCTTCGGCCTGATGGCCGGGATGTTCCTGTCGGCTCTCGACCAGACCATCGTCGGGACGTCGATGCGCACCATCGCCGACGACCTCGACGGAATGTCGCTGCAGGCCTGGGTGACGACCGCGTACCTGATCGTCTCGTGCATCAGCACGCCGATCTACGGCAAACTCAGTGACATCTTCGGGCGCCGGCCGCTGTTCCTGATCGCGATCACCGTGTTCCTGATCGGGTCCCTCCTGGCCGGGATGTCGCACTCGATGTATGAGCTTGCGGTATTCAGGGCGATCCAGGGCCTCGGCGCCGGCGGCCTGATGGCCCTTCCGCTCACGATCATGGGCGACATGCTCGCGCCGCGGGAGCGCGCCAAGTACCAGGGCTACTTCCTCGCCGTCTTCGGCATTTCGAGCGTCATCGGCCCGCTCATCGGCGGTGTCCTCTCCGGCGCGACGACGATCCTCGGCATCACCGGCTGGCGGTGGGTGTTCCTGATCAATATCCCGATCGGCATCGTCGCGCTCATCATCGTGATCCGCTTCCTGCACATCCCGCACTTCAAGCGTCCCGTACGGATCGACTGGTGGGGTGCCGTTACAGTCATCGTCGCCGCAGTGCCGCTGCTGCTCGTCGCCGAACAGGGCCGCACCTGGGGCTGGTGGTCGTTCACCTCGGTCGCCTGCTACGTGACCGGCGTGCTCGGCATCGTGCTGTTCATCGTGGCCGAGCGGCTGATGGGCGATGACGCGCTCATCCCGCTCAAGCTCTTCCGGTCGGCGACGTTCTCGATGGCGACCGTGCTCGGCGTCTTCGTCGGTTTCGGAATGTTCGGCGCGATGATGACCGTCCCGCTCTACCTGCAGCTCGTGAACGGCGCCACCCCGACCGAGAGCGGCTTCATGATGCTCCCGATGATCCTCGGCCTGATGATCTCCTCGATCGTGAGCGGCCAGATCATCGCCCGCACCGGCAAGTACCGCGTCTTCCCCACGGTCGGCACCGCGTTCATGGCCGGCGGGTTCTTGCTCTTCACCTTCGCGACCGCGGACAAGCCGGTCTGGTTCATGATGACGGGCATGCTCCTCGTGGGTCTCGGTCTCGGCCAGCTCATGCAGACGCTGACCATCGCGAGCCAGAACTCGGTGGGACCGCGGGACATCGGCGTCGCGACATCCGCTTCGACGTTCTTCCGTCAGATCGGTGGCACGCTCGGCACCGCCGTGCTGTTCTCGGTGCTCTTCACCCGCATCCCGGACACCCTCGGCGCGGCATTCGGCAATCCGACGATCGTCGCCGGCGTCAAGGCGGCCGCCTCAGATCCGGCCGTGCTCGCCGACCCAGCCAACGCCGGCATCCTGGCCCTGTTACAGAAACCGGCCGGGCTCGGGACGGCCCTCGACGGGGACACCTCGTTCCTGAACGCGGCGGACCCTCGGCTCTCGCAGCCTTTCCTCGTCGGCTTCAACGACGCCACGGTCACGGTGTTCTGGGTGAGCCTCGTCGTCGTGCTGATCGCCTTCGTACTGAGCCTCTTCCTCAAGGTCGATCCGCTCCGCAAGACGAGCGCCATGCAGGAAGCGGCCGACGAGCACGCCGCGACACAGGCAACCGAGCGGGCCTCCGAGGCCATGATCGCGCAGCACGCCGCCGACACGATGGGAGCCCTCGTCGAGCCGGGGCTCGACACCGACGAATTCGAACGCCCGGGCCGCGCCTGACACGGGCGCCCGACACGGGCGGTTGGCGGGCGGATGCCGGGCGCGGGAATTCGGGAGCGCCCGGCGGCGTTGTCCTTGAGATGCGTATTGTAATTGCAGGTGGACACGGAAAGATCGCCCGGCTTCTGACCCGGGACCTCACGGCTGACGGCCACGAGGTGATCGGACTGATCCGGAACCCGAACCAGGCGGACGACCTCCGCACCGACGGCGCGACCCCGGTCGTGCTCGATCTCGAGGCAACGACTCCCGCCGAGCTCGCGGAGGTTCTGTCCGGGGCCGACGTGGCCGTCTTCGCCGCAGGCGCAGGCGGGGGCAGCGGCGACGCGCGCAAGACGAGCGTCGACCTGGGGGCATCCGTTCTACTCGCCGATGCGGCGGAGACCGCAGGCGTGCGCCGGTTCCTGCAGGTCTCGTCGACCGGGGCCGACCTCGTGCGCGACGACGCCGAGCCTGCCGGAGTGCCCGCGGACTTCGTGGCCTACCTCCGTGCCAAGCTCGCCGCGGAGGAGGATCTCGTGCGCCGGGACCTCGCCTGGACGATCGTGCGCCCGGCCGGTCTCACTGACGAGCCGGCCGCCGGGCTCGTGACCCTCGAGCACACCGGTCCGGGTATCCCGGAGGTGCGCGGCACGATCCCCCGCGCGGACGTCGCGGCGGTTCTCGCCGCGCTCATCGTCTCGGGCTCCGGCGCCCTGGAGACGCTGTACCTGGTCTCCGGCCGCACGCCGGTCCAGGCTGCGGTCTCCGCCCTCGCCTGACCCGGGCGGTAGCACGCGAAAGCGGGTGAATCGTCGTTCTCACCATTCGAGAACGACGATTCACCCGCTTTCGCGTTTCTGATCGGGCGGGAATCAGCCCTTGACGGCGCCCGCCATGATGCCGGAGATGAGCTGCTTGCCGGCGAGGACGAACAGGATCAGCAGGGGAAGCGTCGCGAGCACGGCGCCGGCGAGGACGACGGAATAGTCCACGTACTTGGCGGACTGGAGCTGGCTGAGCGCGACCTGGAGTGTCGGGTTCTGCGGGGACACGATCATCGGCCAGAGGAAGTCCGTCCAGGCCATCATGAAGGTGAACAGCGAGAGGATCGCCATCGCCGGTCGTGCCGCGGGCACCGCGACGTTCCAGAAGGTCGTGATCATGTTCGCGCCGTCGACACGGGCTGCCTCGATGAGCTCGTCGGGGATGACGTCGACGAGGTACTGCCGCATGAAGAACACGCCGAACGCGGTGACGAGGGTCGGGATGATGATGGCACCGACGGAACCGGTCCAGCCGAACTGACGCATCAGGATGAACAACGGGATGATCCCGAGCTGGGTGGGAATCGCCATGGTCCCGACGACGAAGACCATCAGCCCGTTGCTGCCGCGGAAGCGCAGCTTCGCAAAGGCGTAGCCGGCGAGCGTGGAGAACGAGACCACGGAGACCGTGATGATCGTCGACACCACGACGCTGTTGAGCAGCGCCTGCCAGAACGGGATCGTGTCGAAGACGGCGGCGACGTTGATCCAGAACTGTCCGCCCGGGAGGAGGGGCGGCCATTCCTGGCTCAATACGGATGACGAGCTCGAGCCGACGACGACCGACCACCAGAGCGGGTACGCACCACCGAGGAACAGGGCGAGCAGGATGCCGTACGTGAGGAAACCGGGTCGTCTGTCGATCCCCAGGCCCTTGTGGCCCTTCATCCGCCCGGCGGGGTTCTTCTCGGCGCGGGGCTTGACGGGCCGGGCCGGCCGAACCGGCTCGGTGGGAGTTGGGGTGAGTGTGCCGGTCATGATCTGGGCTCCTTCGCGCCGGTGGGGAGCGTGCTGGATGGAGGGGAATCAACGGGCTCGCCCGCTCCGGATGCCGCCAGTGCAGCCTCCCGGTCGGCCGCGGCCTTGCGCCGCAGCACCCGTTTCGCAGACTTGACGTCCGTGCGGGAATCCGTGGTGGCGATGCGCTGAGAAATCAGGAAGTTCAGGACGCCGAACGCCACGATGATGAGGAACAGGATGAAGGCGACGGCCGAGGCCTTGCCGAAGTTCTGCCGCTGGAACGCCATCTCCCAGAGATAGAGCACGGTGGTCTGGAATTGCCGGTGGGCGCCGCCCGGCGTCGGGGTCGTCGCATCGTACAGGCGAGGCTCCGTGAAGATCTGCAGGCCACCGATGGTGGCGGTGATGATCACGAAGATCATGGTGGGGCGGATGCTCGGCAGCGTGATCGAGAAGAACCGGCGGAAGAATCCGGCCCCGTCGAGGGCTGCCGATTCGTGGATGTCGCGCGGAACAGACTGCATGGCGGCGAGGAGGATGAGGGCGTTGTACCCGGTCCAGCGCCAGTTCACCATGCTGGCGATCGCGATGTGACTGGGGAAGACATCCGTCTTCCACATCACCGGATCGACGCCGACGAAGCTCAGGAGGTGGTTGATCATGCCGTTCTGCTCGCTGAACATGTTCGAGAAGATCAGCGCGACGGCGACCGGAGTCACCACGTACGGGATCAGGACGCTCATGCGCCAGAAGGTCTTGGCCCGCAGGTTCTGGTCGAGAACCGCGGCGATGAAGGTCGCGGCGATGAGCTGCGGGATGCTCGAGAGCAGGAAGATGCTCATCGTGTTGAACAGCGAGTTCCAGAACAGCGGGTCGTTCAGTTCGGCGGCGTAGTTGTCGAATCCGACCCACTCCCCGGGCCGCTCAGCAGGTTCCAGTGGTTGAGCGACACCACGAAGGTGTACACCAGCGGGAACAGGCCGACGACGCCGAAGAGCACGAAGAACGGCGAGATGTACAGGTAGGGCGAGAGCTTCACGTCCAGGCGGCTGAGCCGGTGCTTGTAGGTGAGGGCGCTCTTGCGACCGGTACGGTCGGGCCGCGGCGGGCTGCTGGCTTCTGGTTCACGTGTGAGTGTCATGGTGGCTTTCTGCCTTCGAGCGGGAGTGCCCCGGCGCCTGCGGGCGCAGGTACCGGGGCACTCCCACCGAGCGGATGCTTGCTGCTACTTGTTGACGATGAGCTGGTTGAACAGCGTCATGGCGTCGGACCAGGCCTTGTCGCCTGACACGCCCTGATCGAGGGAGATCGTGGACGGTCCGAAGACCTTCTCCTGGATCGTGGAGTCATCCGGTCCCTTGTACTGGGCCTTCACGCCGTCGGCGCGCTTGCTCAGGATGGATGCGATCGGTGCGTCGTTGAAGAAGGCCGAGATGCCGGTCCCCGCAGCGAGTGCAGGATCGGTCTGGGCGGCCGTGACGCTCGGGAACGCGCCTGCCGCCTGGAATTCGGCGACTTCCTGCTTGGCGTCGGTCAGCCAGGTGGCCAGTTCAGCGGCTTCCTTCGGGTGCTTGGACTGCGTCGGAACGGTCAGGAACGAACCGCCCCAGTTGGCGGCTCCTCCGGGGAAGACGTCGGCGAAGTCCCAGCCGGCCGTCGCGCCAACGGCGTCGCCGCCGGCGGTCTTGACCTGGCCCTGGACGACTCCGAGCATCCAGCCCGGGCACATGAAGGTTGCGAAGGTGCCGTCGGTGAACGACGTGCCCTTGTTCCAGTCCCACTGGGTCTGCTTGGCGGAGAGGCCGGCCGCGTTTGCGGCGGCGAGCTTCGTCCATGCGGACTTCAGGTCTGCGTTGTTCTCGACGTTGAGCTTGCCGTCCTTGGTGTAATAGCCCTCGGGGAGCTGGTTGACCATCGAGTTCCAGATGAAGCCGGACTGGTCGAACCACGCCTTGCCGGTTGCCTTCTGGTACTGCTCGCCCACCGCGAAGTACTTGTCCCAGGTGGAGCCGCTGCCCCCGAGCAGGGTGGCGACTGCGGCGCGGTCGGTCGGGAGACCGGCTGCTGCGAAGGCCTTGCTGTTGTAGCAGATGCCCTCCGGGCCGATATCCGTGCCGTATCCGATGATGCGACCGTCCTTGTCGGTGGCCTGGTCGACCTTCCACGAAACCCAGCGGTCCTTGACCGAGTCTGCACCGTAAGCCTTGAGGTCGGTGAACTGGCTCGAGACGTTCTGAATCGCGCCCAGCCAGCCTTCCTCGACGGCGAGAACGTCGGAGAGGCCGCTGCCTGCCGCGATCTTGGTGAAGGCATCCGTCTGGGCATTGCCACCGGTGTCGATGTTGTTGGCCTTGATGGTGATGCCGGGGTGCGAGGCCTCGTACTGGGCGTAGAGAGCATCCATGCCCATGGTGCCGAACGTCGTGACGGTCAGCTCGACCGGTGCGGCACTGGCTGAGGTGCCGGTTCCTGCCGATGAACAGCCCGTCGCAATGAGGGCGAAGGATGCGGCGCAGGCTACTGCTGCCCCGACCTTGGTGCGTCGTGAGAACTTCACTGTCACTCCTTTGTGTGCGTGTTTGTGCGTGTGTGTAATGCGAGAAATGTGTGTTGCAAGCGACCGGCGCCTGGCGGGTGGCTCTCAGGGAGAGGCGCCCGCCCAACGGGGTTGTGAGAGCGCTCTCATTTTGGTGTGAGAGCGCTCTCACTGATCAACGCAACACTAGGTCACCCACCGATCCCTTGTCAAGGCGACACGAAACCCATTCGGCCGCGACCCTGCGGAGTGCCCCGCGCCCGCCTCGGGACGGCGCTCCGGCTCCGGTGTGCCAGCGCGCTGCGCGCATCCAAATAGACTGACCCCATGACATCGGGAGTCCGCAACGCGCGTCCGCCGCAGCCGACGCTCGAAATGGTGGCGGCCGAGGCCGGCGTGTCCCGCGCCACCGTGAGCCGCGTCGTCAACGGGTCGCCCAAGGTGCGGCCGGAGGTCGTCGTGTCGGTCACGGCCGCGATCGAACGGCTCAATTACGTGCCCAACCGCGCTGCCCGCTCGCTTGCCAGCCGGCAGACCCAGTCGGTCGCCCTCGTCGTGCCGGAAGACATGACGAAGTTCTTCGGCGATCCCTACTTCGCCGCCGTCGTGCAGGGCATCACCCAGCGCCTCGACGAGAGCGACTACACGCTCAACCTTCTGGTCGCCTCGACTGACCCGCGTCACAAGACCATGCGTTACCTGCGCGCGGGAAACGTCGACGGGGCACTCGTCATCTCGCACCACACCGGGGACAACTTCGTCGCCGACCTCGAATCCACGATGCCGGTCGTCTTCGGTGGGCGCCCGACCAACGACTCCGGCGCGAACAACTACTTCGTCGACGTCGACAACATCGCGGGCTCCATGAGCGGCGTCCAGCACCTTGTCGACATCGGCAGGCGCCGGATCGGCACGATCACCGGGCCCGTCGACATGCCGGCAGGCATCGACCGCCTCACCGGGTTCCGCCGGGTGCTCGAGAACGCGGGCCTCGCGACGGATGCCGTCGAGCACGCCGACTTCACGGCCTCCGGTGCCGCGGCGGCCACCCGCCGCCTGCTCGAGCGCTGCCCGGACATCGACGCCCTCTTCGTGGCGAGTGACCTGATGGCGACCGGCGCGCTCGGCGTCCTCGCCGAGCTGGGCAGGGCCGTGCCGAGGGACATCGCGGTTGTCGCATACGACGACAGCCCGGCAGCCACCTCGGGGCCGATCGGGATGACCACCGTGAGCCAGCCCTCGAAGGAGATGGGCTTCGCAATGGCGGACCTGCTCCTGCGCCTGCTCGCGGACGACGAGACCGTGCCGCACCGCAACATCATGCCGACCAGCCTGGTGCTGCGCGAGTCCGCCTGACCCGCTCCGCAGCATCCGCCCCGCACCGCCCCCTGCTCGCGAGAGTGCACTTGTGGCCCTTAAACCCGCGGTTTAGGGGCCGAAAGTGTACTCTCGCGGAACTTCGCGCCCGGCCACAGCCGCGCTCGAACGCTCAGGGAAGCCGGGGTGCGACCTCGCGGGCGATGAAGTCGAGGTGGTCCAGGTCGGCGAGGTCCATGATCTGAAGGTAGACGGTGTCGACGCCGGCTTCTGCGAGGGCGCCGAGACGGTCGACGATCTCCGCGGCGGTACCGGCGAGACCGTGCTCGCGCAGCTCGGCGGGCTCCCGGCCGACCGCGGCGGCCCGGCGTGCGAACTCGGACTCATCGCGCCCGGCGACCGCGATGAGCGCCACGGAATAGTGCAACTCCCCCGGGTCCCGCCCGATCGTCGCACACGCCGCCCGCACGCCGGCGAACTTGCCGGGGATATCGGCGAACTCGGGGAACGGCAGGTTGAACTCGGTCGCGAAGCGGGCCGCGAGGGCCGGGGTGCGCTTCGCCCCGCCGCCGCCGACGATCACGGGAACCCGCTGCTGGGCGGGTTTCGGGAGGGCGGGGGAATCGACGAGGGTGTAATGCTCACCGGTGAAGTCATATCGATCGCCGACAGGCGTCTCCCAGAGCCCGGTGACGATTTCGAGCTGCTCCTCGAGCATGCCGAAGCGTTTGGCCGGGAACGGGATGCCATAGGCGAGGTGCTCCTTCTCGAACCAGCCGGTGCCGAGCCCGAGCTCGACCCGGCCTCCCGACATCTGGTCGACCTGGGCGACCTGGATCGCGAGGATCCCCGGCGCCCGGTAGGTCACCGAGGAGACGAGGGTGCCCAGGCGGATGCGGCTGGTCTCGCGGGCGAGTCCGGCGAGGGTCGTCCAGGCATCCGTCGGTCCGGGCAGCCCGCCGCCGTCGCCCATGACCATGTAGTGGTCTGAGCGGAAGAACGCATCGAACCCGAGCGCCTCTGTGGCCTGCGCGACCGCGAGGATGTCGTCGTAGCTGGCGCCCTGCTGGGGTTCTGTGAAGATGCGGAGTCTCATCCGTCCAGTCTCCCAGACGGCCCGGAATCAGGACGCGTCGAGGAATTCGACCTCCGGAAGGGCCGCGAACCGGGTGCGCATCACCTGGATCGACTCCGGGTTCTGGTCGACGAGCAGGAAGCGGCGGCCGAGGGACTCGGCGACGGCACCCGTCGTGCCGCTGCCGGCGAAGAAGTCGAGCACCCAGTCGCCCTCGCGACTCGAGGCCTGGATCATCCGCCGCAGGATGCCGACCGGCTTCTGCGTGGGGTAACCGGTCTTCTCCTTGCCCGTCGGCGACACGATCGTGTGCCACCAGACATCCGTGGGCAGCTTGCCGCGCGCGACCTTCTCCGGCGTGACGAGGCCGGGGGCCATGTACGGCTCGCGGTCGACCGTCGTCGAGTCGAAGTAGTAGTGCTGCGGGTTCTTCACGTAGACGAGGATCGTGTCGTGCTTGGTCGGCCAGCGGTTCTTGGACTTCGCGCCATAGTCGTAGGCCCAGATCAGTTCGTTGAGGAAGCAGTCGCGGCCGAAGAGCGCGTCGAGGAGGACCTTGGCGTAGTGCGCCTCGCGGTAGTCGAGGTGCAGGTAGAGGGTGCCGTCTTCGGCGAGGAGTCGCCAGGCCTCGATCAGCCTGGGTTCGAGGAAGGCCCAGTAGTCCTCGAACTGGTCGTCGTAGCCGAGCAGGTCGCCCTTGATCCGCTCGTAGAGCTGCCCCTTGAACCCCGTGATGGTGCCGGCGGCCGCCAAACCGCCCGCTCGCGGCGAAGACACAGCGACCCCAGTCAGGGGGCGTCCGCCGATGCCGGGTCAGGGACAGACCCGGTCACCGCAGCCACTCGCACCGAAGTGGTCGTGCGCCGATTCTGCTTGCGACCGGTATTAAAGGGCGGGTCGAGATAGATCAGCGTGAACGCCCCGTCGGGAAGGGCAGGCAGGATTTCGAGGTTGTCTGCATGGACGACACGGTTGGGGGAGGACGGGGACCACGCGGTTGGCATTCCCTCATTGTGTCAGTCGGCTTACTCTATGGGGATGACTACAGACTCCCCGACGACCGAATCAACGACTCCGGCGGATGCGACGACGCAGGATACCGCGCGGCCCACCTTCCGGCATGAGCCGGCCCTCTCCCGGTACAGCCTGCTCTTCGGGGACACGACCGCGGGTTTCGCCGACTATGAGATCGACGGCTCCCGGGTGCTCTTCACCCACGTCGAAGTCGACCCCCGGCACCGGGGCGAAGGACTCGCGAGCATCCTCGTCGAGCAGGCCCTCGACGACATGCGCGAGCGCACTGACCTGACGGTCGTCGCCGTCTGCCCCTATGTCGTCGCGTGGATCGACAAGCACGCCGAATACCAGGACCTGCTGACCCGCGGCCGGTAGCCGCCGTCCCCCCGTCGAGCAGGCCTCGACCGTCGGTCAGGGGACGCGGGCGATCCACTCGTCGGTGCCGAACTTGCTCGCCACGAGCGCCTCGGCGGCGGCGTATTCCGCCTCGGTGATGTCCCCGTCTACCGCGCCGTACAGGGTCGTGAAGGTCTGCTTCATCCTGTCGATGATCTCGGCACGGCTGAGGCCGGTCTGGCTGCGGAGCGGGTCGACCCGTTTGACGGCGCTCGTGATGCCCTTGTCGCTGAGCTTTTCGCGACCGATGCGCAGTACCTGCACCATCTTCTCGCCGTCCATGTCGTAGCTCATAGTCACGTGGTGCAGCACGGCACCGCTGCCGAGACGCTTCTGCGCGGCGCCGCCGATCTTGCCGGTCGGGCTCGTGATGTCGTTGAGCGGCTGGTAGTGCGCGTCGATGCCCAGCGAGCGCAGCGCGGTGAGCACCCATTCGTCGAGGAAGGCGTAGGAGTCGGCGAAGGTCATTCCCTGCACGAGCGCGGTGGGAGCGTAGATCGAGTATGTGATGACCGAGCCTGCCTCCATGAACATGGCGCCGCCGCCGCTGATCCGGCGGACGACGGTGAAGCCGTGGGCCTCCGCCTGCTCGGCGTCGACCTCGTTCCGGAGCGACTGGAAGCTTCCGATGACGACGGCGGGCTCCGTCCACTCCCAGATCCGCAGCGTGGGCTTGCGCCTGCCCTCGCCGACCTCGATCGCGAGCACCTCGTCGAGCGCCATCTGCATCACCGGGGGCACGGCTTTGGAGTGCACGAGCTGCCAGTCGTAGTCCCGCCAGCCACTCGCCTGCGCGAGGGACCTGCGGATCGCGACCGCCACGGCCTCGGGGGAGAACCCGAGCAGGGTGGCCTGGGGTGGCAGGGCCGCGCGCACCGCGGCGGCGAGCCCTGCAGCATCTGTGCCGGCCGGCAGGCCGGTCACGGCCGCATTGATCGCCCCGAGGGCATCGTCTGGCTCGAGGAAGAAGTCCCCAGCCAGCCGGAAATTGACGATCGTGTCGTCGACGACGTCCAGGTCGACGACCACGAGCTTGCCACCAGGGACCTTGTATTCACCATGCATGAGGCCAGCCTAACCGTCGATCCCGCCGACCCCCGGGGGTAACTGCCTGTCGAGCCAGCCGATCAGCTCGTCGAAGACCTCGGCGCGGTTCGTTTCGTTGAAGACTTCATGCCGGGCACCGGGATATACCACCAGGCGAATGTCCCGCAGCCCTGAGCGTCGCGCGTATGCGTTCTTGAGCATGGTTGCGCTGCGCTCCCCGCCAACGGTGTCGTCTCCGCCGACGAGGATCAGGAGCGGGAGGTCGGCCGGCAGTCCGCGCGCCGGACGTCCGAAGAGCCGCGCGGCCTCCCGGAGGCCGAAGAGCTTCGCGAGCGGCGTCATGGTCGTCAGCGGATCGGCGACAAAGGCGTCCGCGACCGCGGGATCACGGCTGAGCCATTCGACGCCCGTCGTTCCGAGGTGCTTGTGCCGCGCATTGAGGTCCCCGCCGTTGAGGTAGCCCGGCCAGCGATAGGCGGTACCGGTCAGGACCACCGCGGCATAGGCATCCGCGTGCTCGTTGAGGATCATCTGCGCCATGAACGAGCCCCAGCTGTGCCCCAGCAGAACGAGCGGCAGGTGCGGGTGCGCCGAGCGGATGATGCCGCTCAGCTGATACACGCCGGCGACCGCGGCCCGCAACCCGCCGGGGCCGAGCCGTCCGAGCCTGGTCGTGTCGCCCGCATACTGTCGCAGCCCGGTCTGCCCGTGGCCGCGGTGGTCGTCCGCGTACACGGTGTAGCCGGCCTCGTTCAGCCGGCCGACGAGCTCGGTATAGCGGTTGGCGTGTTCACCGACGCCGTGCACCACCTGAACGACCGCCCGCGGGCGCGGCACCGGCCACACGTAGTACTCGAAGGTGACGCCATAGTCATCCGTATAGGTAGGCACGCGGCCAGTCTGACAGAACGGGAGAAGTCTGTCAGAACGGGAGAATTCACGGGAATACTTAGCCTTGCTAAACGGTTACAGTTATGAGTTATGGATTCCAGGCTCGAACCGGCCGTGACCCCGCCGGACACCCACGCCGGACACCGGCCGAGCGTTGCAGAGCTCAGCCATGACTTCCGCGTCGCAAACGGTCGCCTCGCCCGTCGCCTGCGCCAGGAGAAGGCCGACAACGAGCTGAGCGCGAGCCAGTTCTCCGCCCTCGGCTCCCTCTTCTTCAACGGTCCATTCACCCTGCGCGAACTCAGCGAGCATGAGCGGGTCACTCCGCCCTCGATGAGCCGCACCGTCGGGGTGCTCGTATCGGCCGGCCTCGTCCACCGGGCGGGCTCCACGGACGACGGCCGCAAGATCATCCTCACCGTGACCGACTCCGGTCGCACCCTCATGCACGAGACCCGCAACCGACGGGATGCCTGGCTCGCCCTCCGCATCGCCAAGCTCAGCCCCGAACAGCGCAGCGTGCTCACCGAGGCCATCACCGTCATGAAGGAGCTCACCGACAGTTGAGTACCATGTTCCGCTCCCTGAGCGTCCCGAACTACCGAATCTGGTTCGCAGGCGCCCTCGTGTCGAACATCGGAACGTGGATGCAGCGCACCGCCCAGGACTGGATCGTCCTGACGATGCTCACCGACCACAACGCAACGGCGGTCGGGATCGTGATGGCCCTGCAGTTCGGGCCGCAACTCCTGCTGATGCCGTGGTCCGGCCTGATCGCGGACCGGTTCAATCGGCGCAAGCTCTTGATCATGACCCAGAGCCTGATGGGCGTCCTGGCCCTCGGGCTCGGGCTGATCGTCGTGACCGGCGTCGCCCAGCTCTGGCATGTCTACCTCTTTGCGCTCGGACTCGGGATCGTCGCCGCGATCGACTCTCCCGCACGGCAGACCTTCGTCTCCGAGCTCGTCCCCGACAGCAACCTGTCCAACGCGGTCGCACTGAATTCGGCCTCGTTCAACGGCGCCCGCCTGATCGGCCCGGCCGTCGCCGGCCTGCTGACGGTCGCGGTCGGCGCGGGCTGGGTGTTCCTGATCAACGCCGTCACCTTCGCCGCGACGGTCGTCGCGATGACCCTGCTGCACACGAGCGAGCTGCGCCCCCAGCCGCGGGCGCCGCGGAAGCGGGGCCAGCTGATGGCCGGGTTCCGCTACGTCGCGCATCGGCCAGACATCATCGTCGTGCTGATCGCGGTCTTCCTGATCGGAACCTTCGGGCTCAACTTCGCGATCTTCACCGCAACCATGGCGACGGTCGAATTCCACATGGGCGCCGGCGAATTCGGGCTGCTGAGTTCCATCATGGCCGTCGGCTCGGTCGCGGGCGCGCTGCTGTCGGCCCGTCGAAGCCGCCCGCGACTGCGCCTCGTCGTCGCCGGCGCCGCGCTCTTCGGCGTGGCGTGCGGAATCGCCGCGGTGATGCCCACGTATCTCAGTTTCGCGGTCTCGCTCGTCTTCGTCGGGCTGTTCTCGCTCACGCTCATGACGACCGCGAACGCCTATGTGCAGACCACCACGAAGCCCGCGATGCGTGGCCGGGTGATGGCGCTCTACATGGCCATTTTCGCCGGCGGCACCCCGCTCGGCGCCCCGTTCGTCGGGTGGGTCGCCGACCGCTTCGGCCCGCGCTGGGCGCTGGGCGTCGCGGCTCTTTCGGGCATCCTGGCCGCGGGGGCCATGCTGTTCTGGCTGATCAGGTACCGCAGCCTGCGCGTTCGGTACCGCAGAGGGGTCGTGCCCCACATGCAGGTGCACCACGACGGCGACGGACGCGACCACGACCCCATCGACGTGGAGACCGCCACCCGCGAGATCGCAATCATCGAGGCGACCCGCTAGGTCGCGCCCGCGCCGGTTTCGGCAGGCCGCGCCCGCCGTTTCGGGAGCGGGCTGACGAAAGCGGCGCGGCGGCGACCGCACCGGCGGGGCGACGGATGCCGGAGGACCGGCCAGCGGCATCCGCTCGCCGATACGCAGGGCGGCAGGGACCCCGCTAGCGCACGCCGCCCATGAGGCGGAGCACCGGACGGGCGAAGACCGCGAGCCCGATGCCGAACAGGATCGCGACGCCGCCGATCACGCTGAAGTAGAGCGTCTCGGGGACCTCGGTGTACCACTGGGCAAGCGAACCGGACACGGCAGTGCCCAGGGCGATCGACAGGAAGAACAGGGCGACCATCTGGGTTCGGAACGGCGCGGGCGCGAGCTTCGTGGTGAGCGCGAGGCCGACAGGGCCGATCAGGAGCTCGGCGACCGTGAGCACGAAGAGAATGCCGATCATCGCGAGCATCGGCGTCGAGTTGGCACCGCCGCCCACGAACGGCAGGAAGCCGAGGAAGGCCACGCCCATCACCGCGGTGCCGAGCGCGAACTTGACCGGAGTCGACGGCTGGCGGCTACCCCAGCGGGTCCAGAGCGCGGCGAAGACGCCGGAGAGCAGGATGATGAAGACCGGGTTGAAGGACTGGATCCAGGACACCGGGATTTCCCATCCGAACAAGTGTCGGTCGAGGCGCTCGTCCGTGTAGATCGTGACGACGGTGAACTGCTGCTGGGAGAGCGACCAGAACACGGCGCTCGCGAGGAAGAGCGGGATGAAGGCGTAGACCCGCTTGCGCTCGACGATGCTGATCCGTCGGTTGCGCAGGATGACGACGAAGTAGCTGATCGTCGCGATGACCGTCAGGGCGATCACGAGGGTGACGAGGCCGTCCGCTGTGATCACGCCGACAAGCACGAGCACCACGACGAGCGCCGCGGCGGCAACCGCGCCGACGAGGTAGGGGGTCCAGCGCGAGCGCGGGAGCGGGTTCGGAACCTGGTGCACGATCTCGGGCAGGCTCCTGCGTCCGAAGGAATACTGGGTGAGCCCGATCGCCATACCGACGGCGGCGAGGCCGAAGCCGAAGTGGAAGCCGGCCGTCGTCTGCAGGAGCCCGGTCAGGATCGGGCCGAAGAACGCGCCCAGGTTGATCCCGAGGTAGAAGAGCGAGAAGCCTGCGTCGAGGCGAGGGTCGTCCCGTGTGTACAGCGAACCGACGACGCTCGTCGCATTGGCCTTCGAGCCACCGCTGCCGAGCGCGATCAGCAAGAGTCCGACGGTCACGCCTGCGACGCCGGGCACGAGGGCGAGGGCGAGATGCCCGAGCATGATCACGATGGCGCTGTAGAACAGCACCCTCTCGCTGCCGAGCACCCGGTCGGCGATCCAGGCGCCCAGGATCGTCGAGAGATAGACCCCTCCGCCGTACGCGCCGACGATGCCGGCGGCCGTCGCCTGCTCGATCCCCAGGCCGCCCTCGGCGGCGGAGTAGTACAGGTACAGGAGCAGGATGCCCTGCATCCCATAGAAGGAGAACCGCTCCCACATTTCCACGCCGAAGATATTGGCGAGAGCTCGCGGCTGCCCGAAGAAGCTGCGGTCTTTGTGGGCGGGGACGGGTTTTTCGACCGTGGTCATCTCTCGACTGTATCCGCTGGCCCCCGGATCAGGGGCATCGGGGACCCTCACGGCGCCGCGCCGGGGCACGATACGATCGTGGTCACAGGGCGAACGAGCACGAGACGTGCGGGCGAGAGTGGGGCGAATGGACGCGCACGACCTCATCGGGCTCATCAGCGAGGTCCTGACCCTCGTCGGGTTCGTCGGAGGCGCCGTCCTCTATGTCCTCGGGCTTGCGATCCGCGGTGTCAAGGGCGGCTGGGTCGCCACGGATGGCGTGATCGCGTCCTCGGGATCGCACACGGTCATCCGCTGGTTCGACCGCTCGGGGGACGTGCACGAGCGGGCCGCGAACACGCACGAGAGCCACCGGCTCGCGCCGGGCGACGACGTGCAGGTCTGGTACCACTCCCGTGACGCATCCCGCGGGGTGACGCATGCCCCGGAATCGGAGGGCAAGGCCCTGCGCCTGACCGGGCTGATCCTGCTCGGCACCGGGCTCGCATCGGCGGTCCTCGGCGTCGTGCTGATGTTCGTCTGAGCCGGCCTGGACCCTTTCCCAGCTGTTCCGCACCGGCCTGCGCCGGTGGCACTTGCCCGGCGCGCCGGTCGGGGGAACACTGAAGGCGTCAACGGACGACCCGTCCGCTGAGTTCAGCAACGTTCAGATTCACACCGTTCAGAGAGGAACGTCATGACCAAGATCCTCATTCTCACCGGCGACGCCGCCGAGACCCTCGAGGTGTTCTACCCTTACCAGCGGCTGCTCGAGGAGGGCTTCGAGGTGCATATCGGCGCCCCGGAGAAGAGGAAGCTCCAGTTCGTCGTCCATGACTTCGTGGACGGCTTCGACACCTACACCGAGAAGCTCGGCCACACTTGGGACGCCGACGTTGCGTTCAAGGACGTCGACCCGGCCGACTACGCGGCCATCGTCGTCCCCGGCGGCCGCGCACCGGAGTACATCCGCAACGACGAGGACGCGAAGCGGATCGTCCGGCACTTCTTCGAACGGAACGCTCCCGTCGCCGCACTGTGCCACGGCCCGATGCTGCTCGCCGCCGCCGGGGTGCTCCACGGCCGCACGAGCACTGCGTACCCGGCCCTGCAGATCGACGTCGAACTCGGCGGGGGCGTGTTCGAGAACGGCGCGGGCGTCGTCGACGGCAACCTCGTCTCCGGCAGGGCCTGGCCGGACCACCCCAGCTGGATGCGCGAATTCATGAAGCTGCTCGCGGCATCCGGTGTCACTCCCACCGAACCCGCCCTCGCATCGGCTCGCTGAGACCGGTCAGTCGGCGGGCGCGGGGTCCGCGGCCGAGGCGAGGTGCTCGGCGAAGAACGCCTCGATGCGGATCCAGGCGTCAGCGGCGGCCTCCGGGTCGGGGCCGGCGCCGAGGATACGCTGCGTGAGGAAGCGCACCGCGGCCGGGCCTGTTTCGGCATCGTTGAGGAAGGAGTGCCCGGCCGTGGGGTATTCCTTGACGTCGTGCGGCACGCCGGCATCCTCGAGCGCGCCCTCGAGCCGGGCAGCGGCGCCGACGAGAGAGCGGTCCCTGCCGCCATAGCTGCCGACGATCGGGCACGCACCCGCCAGGGCTGCGTCGAGGTCTTTCGGCAGCCGGCCGTAGTTGACGGATGCCGCGGCGAACCCCCGCGTGGCGGCCGCGAGCGCGAAGCCGCCGCCCATGCAGAAGCCGAGCACACCCACCTCACCCGTGCAGTCCGCCCGGGCGATGAGCGCGTGCCGCGCGTTCTCGATGTCGACGAACGCGCGCCCCTCGCCCGCGGTCAGGGCGCGGAAGGTCGCGACGAGGCACTTCCGGGCGCCGCCCTCCGTGAAGAGGTCGGGCATCAGTGCGAGGTAGCCGGCCGCCGCCAGTCGTTCGACCTGCCGGCGCATCACGTCACTGATGCCGAAGGCCTCGTGCACGAGCACAACCCCGGGCCAGGGACCGGAGCCGGCAGGCACTCCGAGCACCGCGCGGAGTCCGGCGCTTCCGCCGTTCGCGGCCGGAAGTTCGAGGTCGATCAGCTGGGGAGCTGGGTTCGCGGTCATGGGGCCTCCTGGCCTGGACGTGCTCGGGTTGGAGGAACCCTATCGCAATGGTTCGCGCCTCCAACTCCGCGAGAGTACGAAAATGGCCCCTCCGCACGACGTGAAGGGGCCATTTTCGTACTCTCGCGGTTGGAGGGGCGGGTTGGGGAGAGGGCTGGACCCGGGCAGGCGTCGCCGTGTAGTGTGTGGTCAGACCACAGCGGCTTCGTCTCACGGCCGCCGCCGCAACGACCGACACCACCCCATTGCCGAGGAGGAGCCCGTGACCGTTGACGCCGTGCCCGCGCAGGGCGCACTCCCCGACGAACGCAGGGCCTGGCAACTCGTGCTCGAATCGATCGAGGGCGAGTTGCTCTCGGGTCGGCTGCGACCCGGGGATCGCCTCGCACCCGAACGCTCCCTCGCCGCCTCCCTCGGCGTCGGCCGGTCGAGCGTGCGCGAGGCCATCCGGGTGCTCGAGGTGCTCGGACTCATCCGTACCGCGACGGGCTCCGGGCCGACATCGGGGGCGATCATCGTGGCGCTTCCCGGCGGCGGGATGTCCGCGCTGATGCGACTGCAGGTCGCGGCCCAGGGCTTCCCGGTCGAGGACGTCGTGAAGACCAGGCTCGTGCTCGAGGCCGCCGTCGTCACCGAACTCGCCGAGGCGCACGACCCCGCGTCGCTCGAACCGGCGTCGCTCGAACCGGCTGAACAGCTCCTCGACGCGATGGATGCGCCGGGCCGGACCGAGTCCGAGTTCCTCGCGCTCGACGCCCAGTTCCACCTCGCCCTCGCCGAGGCAACCGGGAACCAGGTCATCACCGCGACCATGGCCGGACTCCGCAGTGCGATCGAAGCGTACGCACGTGCGGGCGTTGCCGCGCTCGGGTCGTGGGCGGAGACATCCGCCCGCCTCAGGCTCGAACACCGCGAGATCGTCGCGTGCATTCGCGCGGCCGACCCCGCCGCGGCCCGCCGCGCCGTCCAGGCCCACATCGCCGGGTACTACGCCGAGACCCGGCTCTCACGGCGGGACCGCGCGATCCCGACCCCGTCCGGGCGCCGCTCCCCTCCCGAGCCGACCTGACCTGACCTGACCCACCGATCACCCGATCTCCCGACCGCCGCAGCCCCCGACCCGCCCTGCCCAACCCCAGAACGGAAATCCTGACCATGGTCCAACGACGCATCCCCAAGATCAAAGACCTCGCCCCACTCATGCAGTTCAAGGTGCCGGAGCTCAACGCGAAGAAGCGCCGCCTCGAGAGCGCCCTCACCATCTATGACCTGCGCGCGATCGCCAAGCGGCGCACTCCCAAGGCTGCCTTCGACTACACCGAGGGGGCAGCGGAGGCGGAGATCTCGCTCGCGCGCGCCCGCCAGGCCTTCGAGGACATCGAGTTCCACCCCGCCATCCTCCGCGACGTCTCGACGGTCTCGACGGGCTGGGACGTGCTCGGGGCTCCGGTCGCTTTCCCGTTCGGGATCGCACCGACCGGGTTCACCCGGATGATGCAGACCGAGGGCGAGATCGCCGGCGCGCACGCGGCAGCGAAGGCCGGCATCCCGTTCTCGCTCTCCACGATGGGCACGACCGCTATCGAGGACGTCAAGGCCGCCAACCCCACAGGACGCAACTGGTTCCAGCTCTACATGTGGAAGGACAGGGACCGTTCGATGGCGCTCGTCGACCGGGCCGCCAAGGCCGGTTTCGACACGCTGCTCGTGACGGTCGACGTGCCCGTTGCCGGAGCGCGCCTCCGCGACAAGCGCAACGGCTTTTCCATCCCGCCGCAGCTCACCGTGGGCACCGTGGTCAACGCGTTGCCGCGCCCGGAGTGGTGGATCAACTTCCTCACGACCGAGCCGCTCGCCTTCGCCTCCCTCGACCGCTGGAGCGGCACCGTCGGCGAACTGCTCGACACCATGTTCGACCCGACCGTCACCTTCGAAGACCTCGCCTGGATCAAGGCGCAGTGGCCGGGCAAGGTCGTCGTCAAGGGCGTTCAGAACGTGGCGGATGCCGCCAGGCTCGCCGAAATGGGCATCGACGCGATCATCCTCTCCAACCACGGCGGTCGCCAGCTCGACCGCGCGCCGATCCCGTTCCATTTGCTGCCCGAGGTGGCCCGCGAGGTGGGCAACGACCTCGAGGTGCACCTCGACACCGGCATCATGAGCGGCGCGGACATCGTCGCGGCCGTGGCCCTCGGCGCACGGTTCACCCTCGTCGGCCGGGCCTACCTCTACGGGCTGATGGCCGGCGGCGAGGCCGGCGTCGACCGGGCGATCGCGATCCTGTCGGAGCAGATCACCCGCACGATGCGACTGCTCGGCGTGAAGTCCCTCGAGGAGCTCGAGCCCGGGCACGTCACCCAGCTGGCCCGGCTGAGCCGTATCGCCCGGCCGGAGGGCGTGACCGCGACGCGAAGCTAGCGAGGCCGATACTGCCCGTTTCAGCCGAGCCGACTCGTTGAAGTTCGCGCCGACCTGACGCGGACGCTAGGCGACGGCGAACCCGTCGAGGACGGCCGCGAGCTGGGCGACGGCCCAGTCGAGGTCGGCCTCGGACACGCAGAGCGGCGGGGCGAGCCGGATCGTGGAGCCGTGGGTGTCCTTGGCCAGGACGCCGCGGACCATGAGTGCCTCGCACACGGCGCGGCCGCTCGCGAGCGACGGGTCGATGTCGATTCCGGCCCAGAGCCCGGCGCCACGGACCGCGACGACTCCTCGCCCGACGAGGCCATTGAGGGCTTCGTGCAAGTGCGCACCGAGCACGCGGGCGCGCTCCTGGTACTCGCCCTCGGCCAGCATCCGCACGACGGCGAGGCCGACGGCCGCGGCGAGCGGGTTGCCACCGAAGGTCGAGCCGTGCTCGCCGGGCTGCAGGACGCCGAGGACGTCCCGGTTGCCGACGACCGCAGAGACGGGCACGATCCCGCCGCCGAGGGCCTTGCCCAGGAGGTACAGGTCGGGCACGACGCCGACGAGGTCGCACGCGAAGGTCGCTCCGGTGCGGCCGAGACCGGACTGGATCTCATCGGCGATGAAGAGCACGTTGCGGCGCGTGGTGATCTCGCGCACAGCGGGGAGGTACCCGGCGGGCGGCACGACGATGCCGGCCTCGCCCTGGATGGGTTCGAGCAGCACGGCGACCGTGTTCTCATCGATCGCGGCCTCGAGGGCCGCGGCGTCGCCGAACGGGACGGTGCGGAACCCGGGCGTGAACGGGCCGAAGCCGGCGCGGGCCGACTCGTCGTCGGAGAAGCTGATGATGGTGGTGGTGCGGCCGTGGAAGTTGCCCCCGGCGACGATGATGTTCGCCTGGTCCGGCGCGACGCCCTTCACGCGGTAACCCCAGGCGCGGGCGACCTTGATCCCGGACTCGACGGCCTCGGCGCCCGTGTTCATCGGGAGCACCATGTCCTTGTGGGCGAGCTCGGCGAGAGCCGTGACGAACGGGCCGAGCTGGTCGTTGTGGAACGCGCGGCTCGTGAGCGTGATCCGGCCCAGCTGGGCTCGGGCGGCATCGAGAAGCACGGGGTTCGAGTGGCCGAAGTTGACCGCGGAGTACGCCGCGAGGCAGTCCAGGTAGCGCTTGCCGTCGACATCCGTCACCCAGGCGCCGTCGCCGGTCGCGACGACGACGGGAAGCGGGTGGTAGTTGTGGGCCGCATGCTCCTCTTCGAGGGCGATGAAGGCGGCGGGCGTTGCGGATGCCTGTCCCGGCGTGCCGAGTGCGGCATCCTTCGTCTGGTCGGCCCGGTTCGCGTCCGGACGGATGTTCGTGTCGGTGCTCATCGGCGCAGCTCCAGGGTGCAGCACTTGACGCCGCCGCCGCCGAGCAGGAGCTCGGAGAGGTCGACGCCGATCGGGTTGTAGCCGCGTTCGCGGAGCTGGCGCTCGAAGTCCTTCGCGCGGGCGGCGATGACGACGTTGTAGCCGTCGGAGTAGGAGTTGAGGCCGAGGATCGCCGCGTCCTCCTCGGTGACGATGATGGCGTCGGGGTAGCGTTCGCGCAGCACGGCGAGGCTCTGCTCGTCGAAGGCGCTCGGCAGGTAGGCGATGTTGGTGTCGTCGAGCACGGCGACCGCGGTGTCGAGGTGGTAGAAGCTCGGGTTGACGAGGTTGAGCGTGATCACCGGGCGGCCGTAGATCGCCGACACCTCTTCGTGGCTGTTCGAGGCGCTGCGGAAGCCGGTGCCGGCGAGGATGACGTCTCCGACGAGCAGGAAGTCGCCCTCGCCCTCGTTGATCTCGACGGGCACGCGGACGTCGAAGCCGTTGTCGCGGAACCAGTCCATGTAGGCGGGGCCCTCCGGCTGGCGCTCCGGGTAGGTGAACGCGGCGCCGTAGGCGATGTTGTCGATGACGAAACCGCCGTTGGCGGCGTACACCATGTCGGGCAGGCCGTCGATCGGGTCGACCAGGTGCACGTCGAAGCCGAGGCCGATGTAGGTGTCGTAGAGGGTCTGCCATTGGGCGACGGCGAGGCTCGTGTCGGTCGGGATGGCCGGGTCCATCCACGGGTTGATCCGGTAGACGACGGTGAAGTAGTCGGGCTTGCACATCAGCACCGTGCGCTTGACGGCCGTGCGCACCGGGGCGGTGGCCGCGGTCTCCGGCGTCGATGTGGGGTCGAGATCGATGGTCATGAGGTCTCCTTCGGCTGCGCTCCGTCTGCTACTGACGGAATCGGAACGCGGGGTGGATGGCGGACCAGGTCACTCATGAGAGCTCCGCGCGGTCGAACGTGAACGTCGAACAGTGAACAACGAACGGGTGAACGGCACCGCGCAAAGACGCCGTGCTCATTCTCACACAGCGTGAATCAACGTTGCACGCCAATATGCGCGCATAATCGGCGTGATCGTCGGCATATGCGCAGGAATTCCACGCCAGTGCGCGGAATTCCCCTAGACTCTCGGAATGGACAACCTCGACCGCGGCATACTCGACCTTCTGAGACAGAATGCGCGCGCGGGCTACGGGGACATCGGCTCGGTCGTCGGGCTGTCCGCCTCCGCGGTCAAGCGCCGGGTCGACCGGCTCGTCGCCGACGGGATCATCCGCGGGTTCACGATCCAGGTCGACCCCGCGATCGATGGCATGAGCACCGAGGCATATGTCGAGCTCTTCTGCCGAGGGACCGTCGCCCCCGACGAACTCCTGCGCATCCTCTCCGGCGTACCGGAGGTCGTCGACGCAGGCACCGTCACGGGAAGCGCCGACGCGATCGTACACATCAGGGCGCGGGACATTCCCGGGCTCGAGGCCGCACTCGAGAAGGTGCGCCTCGCACCCAACGTCGACCACACCCGCAGCGCGATCGTGCTCTCCCGGCTCATCCACCGCGCCGCCGAGTAGCCGCGCCGCTGCCCGCGAGAGCGGTCTTCGTCGGTGGTGACTAGGTGGGGATCGTGGCGGGCTTCATGCGGATCGGCGCGAGGAACTGGATCAGGGTGACGGCCGTGATCGCACCGGCGCAGAGGATGCCGGCGAGCACGACGATCTGGAAGCGCCCGGCCTCGAGGGGCGAGGCTCCGCCGAAGATCGCGCCGACGAACGCTCCGGGCAGGGTGACGAGGCCCGTGGTCTTGGTCTGGTCGGTCGTGGGGATGATCGCGAAATAGACGGCGCGGCGCGCCAGGTCGAGCGTCGACTGCCGCGGGGTCGCCCCGAGCGCCATCCAGCCCTCGACCTCGTCCCAGTGCTCGGTGACGGCCTCGCCGAAGCGCCGGCCGGTCAGGGTCGCAATCGACATCGCGTTGCCGATGATGATTCCGCCGTAGGAGAGCACATACCGCGGCGAGAATTCGATGGCGCCGACCGAGAACACCACGATGAGTGTCGCAAGGATGCCGAGGCCCATCGCTGCGGCGATCCAGCCGAAGTGCTGCCGGGTCGCCCCGAGACGCCGGTTGACCGTGCTCACGGCGGCGATGAACATCACGCTGAGCCCGACTCCGACCCAGAGCGGATCGGAGATGATGCCGCTCAGGATGAGGCTGATCGCCGCGAGCTGGAGGGTGCCCCGGAGGATCGCGAGGGCGGGTGCGTACGGGCGGGGCACGTGGAAGCCGCGAAGCAGGGCGGTGACGACCGCGATCAGCAGCAGCACCCCGATGAGGCTGGGCAGGAGTCCGCCCAGTTCGGCGGGGAGGTCGGCGGGCCAGGTCACCTTCTGAGCCTAGCGAGCCATCCGGTTCGACCTCGCTCCACACGGGGTCGGTCATGCCCTCTGAGTGGAAAGCACTTCCCGAACCGGGAATCGACGGCGGGCCCGAGGCTAGGGAGTCGGTGCGGCCGGCGTGAGTGCGGACCGGGCCGCCTCGATCCGGCGCAGGCGGGTCTCCGGCGTCTTCGCGCTCTCGATCGCGAGGACGTGGGCGCGCTGGTTGCTGTACGACAGCGCCGTGAAGGCGGCCCGGGCATCCGGTTGCTCGTCGAGCGCTGCGGCGAAGTCTGCGGGCACCTCGACCACCCGGGGTTCGGTGTCGAGCTCGACGTCGACCTCGATCTCGTCCCCTGCGGCGACGCCTGCCTGTTCACGGTTCTCGGCGCTGAGCGCGATCATGAATGCGCCGCGGTAGGGGGCGACGGAGCTGCGGTAGGTATGACCGCCGATCGTGACCGTGATGGCGTGGCGCTTGCCGGGGCCGAGGCCCGCGACGACCTCCTCGGGAACGCGGATGCCCGTTGCCGATTTGCCGGAAAGCTCGAGGACGGTCGTGAATCTCATGGAACCGAGTATGCCGCAGCGAGCGGTTCCGCGCACGGGTCCCTGCGGGCTAGCTTGGTACATAACCAACACAAGGAAACCGGGTGCGGCACCATGAAGCTGACCATCGACGAGCATTCCCCACGCCGCCGTTCGAGCAACTGCGGCTTCAGGTGCTCGAGGCCGTTCGGACCGGTGCCGTGGCGCCCGGAGACAAGCTGCCGACCGTGCGCCGGCTCGCCGACGAACTCGGACTCGCCCCGAACACGGTGGCCAGGGCCTACCGCGAGCTCGAGCGGGGCGAGGTGATCGAGACCCGCGGCCGCCAGGGTTCCTTCATCGCTGCAACGGGCGACCCGACCCTGCGCCAGGCGCAACGCGCCGCTGCCGACTTCGCCGAACGGATGCGCGTGCTCGGCCTCGGCGCGGACGACGCGCTCGCGCTCGTCTCGGCCGCGCTCGGCATCCGCCCCTGATCACTCCGCACGCGCCCCGCCCAGCCCAGCCGCGAAAGCGGGGAGCTAGGTGTATGCGGCGGCGAGGCGGCGGAAGCCCTCGTCGAGGGTCACCTGGGGGGTCCAGTGCAGGTCGGCGCGCGTGCGGCGTTGGTCGAACCAGTGCGCGGTCGAGAGCTGTTCGGCGAGGAAGCGGGTCATCGGGGGCTCGTCGGCTCCCGGGCGCACTCGCCAGGCGGCCTCGATCACGGAGCCGCCGCCGCGTGCGAGCGCGGCGGGAACCGACCAGGCCGGTGGGCGGACCCCGGCCGCCCGGCACATGCCGGCGAGCAGCTCGGCGACGGGCCGGGGCTCGCCATTGGTGATCACGTAGGCGTTGCCGTGCACCTCGCGCGCCCGGTCGAGGGCTGCACTGATCGCCGTGGCCGCATTGTCCACGTAGGTCGTGTCGATGAGAGCTGCGCCGTGCCCGAGCAGGGGAAGGCGCCCCGCCCTGGCCCGCTCGACGATCCGGGCGACGAGCTGGGTGTCCCCGGGGCCCCAGACCAGGTGCGGCCGCACGGCCACGACCCGCATGAGTGGAGAGTCGGCGTCGAGCGCGAGCAATTCCGCGCGGGCCTTGGTCCGGGCGTAGTCGCCGCGGGCACGACCGGGATCCGCCGGGCCGGCATCGCTGCCGACGATGGATGTCCCGGCGTGGGCCACAGAGGGAGACGACACGAAGACGAAGCGCGAGACCCCGGCATCCGCGGCCGCGGCGAGCAGGGAGCGGGTGCCCCCGACGTTGACGGCCTCGAAATCGCGCGGGTCGCCCGCGAGGGAGACCTTGGCCGCGAGGTGAACGACGGCGTCCATGCCGATGACGGCATGATCCACGTCCCGGGCCGAGGTCACGGAACCGAGCAGGTCCCTGGCCCCTGCGACGCCGGACGGCCGCCGCTGGAAGCAGCTCACCTCGTGTCCGGCCGCGACCAGCTCTGCCGCGATCGCGCGACCGAGGAAACCGCTCGCCCCGGTGACGAGCACCCGCAACGGGGTCACGGTCGCGTCATCCGCCCGCCGGAGAGGATGCCGCCCGCCCACCGGGCGAGCCGGCTGCGGTCGATCTTGGAATTGTGCCGGATGTCCGTCGGCAGCTGGGGAACCACGAGCACCGCAGCGAGAGGTGCCGGCGATGCCGTTCGGATCGCGGCAGCGAGTGCCTCCGTCGCGAGTCCGACCCGCCAGGCGGGCGGGCTCGTCTCGACGACGGCGACCAGCTGTTGGGTGCCCACCGGTCCGACCCCGACGAGGGCCGCACGGGCGACACCGGGGTGTCCGGGGTTCGGCCTGCCGGACATGCCCGCGGTGACCGCATCGCGCGGGGTCAGACGAACGCGTTCGATGGCCTGCTCGGGGCCGACCGGCGTGACGACGCCCTCCGCGGTGACGATGACGTGCGGCAGCCGGCCCTCGACCCAGAGCCGGCCGTCGGCGTCGAGGTGGCCGACGTCGCCGGTGCGGTGCCAGCGTTCGCCCGCGATCGCTCCGCGCCTGGCGGCCCGGTCGGTGAGCCAGAGCCGGTCGTAGTGGTCTTCGACGTGGGGCGCGGAGACGACGATCTCACCGGTGACACCGGTCTCCTCGGACAGTGCGCCTGTGGCCGCGCCCCGGTCGTCGAGAGCGCTGATCCGGATCCGGGTGGTCCCGGTCGGGCATCCCACGCAGACGCCGCCAGCGGAGGCCGCGGTCGCGACCCGGATGCCCTCGAGGGTGATATCCGTCATCAGGAGGCCCTCGGTCATGCCGTACGGGGTATGCGCTGTCGCGTCCGGCATCAACCGCGCTGCGGCCGCGAGGAGCGGCTCTGCGACCGGCGCGCCTGCGGACAGGAAGCTGCGCACCGCGGCGAGAGACGCCCGGTCGGCGGGGGTGAGGCGTGCCGCGGTCGCGACGACGTTCGTGAGGGCTGCCGGAGACAGGAACACGACGGATGCGTCGATCGCGGCGACAGCGGCGGCCACCGCGGTCGCGGTGAGCGTCTTCGGCGACGTGACGTCCATGTCGGGGGTCACCGAGCGTGCGCCGAGGGCGGGGCCGAGGAGGGCGAACGGCGCGAAGCCGGCGACGAGGCCCGTCCCTGGGCCCACGCCGTACTGCTCGCGAAGCGCCCGGCTGACCGCGGCGAGCTGGCCGTTCGTGTAGACGACGCCCTTGGCCGGCCCTGTCGACCCGGACGTGAAGAGCACGGCTGCCGTGTCTGCCGCGGTGGGCTCTGGTGGCAGGCCCTCATCCGCGCCGAGCGACTCCAGCTCGGCGACGGTGAAGGAGACGTCGAGGAGCCTGGCAAGCGGCCTGGCGAGGGTGACCGCGGCGATCTTCTGGCCGGGCCAGCCGAGCGCCCGGGCGGCGACCAACCCGGGGGTCGCTCCAATGACGTGGTCTGGGCGCGCGCCCCGGACGGCCCGGGTCAGGCCGCGGAGGCCGAGACCGGCATCCGCGACCACGACGACGGCGCCGATGCGCACGCAGGCGTACAACACGGCCGTGAGGTCGGCGCCCGGAGGAACGAGAAGCGAGACCCGGTCGCCCTTGCGGACGCCGATCTGGTAGAGCCCTGCGGCCAGCCGACGCACGCGCGCGGACATCTCGCGCCAGCTGACGCTGAGCTGGGCGGCACCGTGACCGGGCGCCATGTCGACGAGGGCGATGTCGTCGCTCTCCCGGAATTCATCGAGGTAGTGCCAGAGCGGCCGGTAGTCGCCGCGGCCGGATTCGGGCGCGGGTTCCCCGTCCGAAACGTCCTGTTCCGGTCGAGAGTGACCAGCTGATCGGGCGCTCTCGACCGGAACGGGCCCGGCGGCGGTGAGGGCGGCGGTGAGGGCGGCGGGCACGGCGGCGAGCGGGGCGCGGTCGGCGAGCCAGGTCAGTGCGGCCGCGGCGTAGTCGACGTCCTCGGCCACCAGGTGCCCGGCCCCCTCGAAGCGGTGAACGTCGGCGTCGGGCAGTCGGTCGAGGAGATCGTCGAGATACCGGTCGCTGAAGATCGGATCGGTGGGACCCCAGAGCAGCAGGGCCGGCACCTCGAGGCCGCGAAGGCCAGAGGCGATGCGGTCGAGTTCCGGCGTGCTGACGGATCCGGGACCGACCGGGATGTCGGCGACGAACGCGCCGATCCCGCCCCGGCGGGCCGCTCCCCGGTACGGCGCCCGGTAGGCGCGTTTGACGGCGGCGGACAGCGGCGGATGCGCGAGCGCGAGCGTCGTGTCGAGGAACGCGGGCGTCGTGACGGTCGCGGTGCCGAGCACGCCGCCCTGGAGTGCCAGCCGCAGGGGCGCCGGGATCGCGGCGTCCTCCGGCTGGTGCACGGCGGTATTGAGCAGCAGCACGCCCGCGAGCAGGTCCGGGTGGTCGATCGCCCAGCCGAGCGAGACGACTCCGCCCCAGTCGTGGCCGAAGGTGACGACCGGGCCGGTGAGTCCCAGCGGTTCCGCGCCGAGCGCGTCCGTGAGGTCGCCCAGGTCTGCGACCCGGCGGGCGAGCGGGCGCACCGTCCCGGTGCGCTCGGAGAAGCCCATCTCGAGCTGGTCGACGGCGATCACGCGCCAGGCCTCTTCGCCGCGCGTGGCGGCATCCGTCGCCTGCGTCACGAGCGACCGCCACAGGTACGACCAGGTCGGGTTGCCGTGCACGCACAGCACCGTGCCGACCGGGGTGATGCCGCGGGACGCGAGCACGGGCCCGTTGTCGAGCAGGTGCCAGGTGCGGATGCCGGCGCCCGGCTCCCCTGCCTCGACCAGCCTCGAGAACGCGGGGTCGAGTCCCGGCAGCCCCTCGGGCGGCAGGGACGCCGGCGCGGGCGTCGCCGCGGCGCGCGGCAGGCGGTACTGGTGCTGTTGCCGGGGGTGGGTCATGGTGCGCCCGGTCACCAGGCCAGTTCCATCATGGCGGTGTTGAGGCCGGAGCCGACCCCCATGAGCAGCACCCGGTCGCCGCGACGCAGGGTCTTGGCCTCTTCGGCCAGGGTGATCGGGATCGACGCCGGCCCGACGTTGCCGAACAGCGGGTAGGTGAGGGGCACCCTCGCCCGGTCGAGCCCGGTGGCCTTCACGATCGCGTTGGTGTGCACGTCAGAGACCTGGTGCAGGATGTAGCGGTCCATGCTCGACCAGTTCCAGTCGCGCTTCGCCTCCGTCCAGGCCGACACGACCAGTTCCATGCCGCCCTTGAGCAACGCCTTGGCGTCGGTGAACATGCCGTCGACGCTGCCGACGCAGAGCCCGTTGAACTGGGTAGCGGCGCGGGTGACGCCGCCGAGCATGCGATGGCCTTCCGGATGCCGGTCTGCACGTCCGAGGACGGCCGCGGCCGCCCCTGACCCGAGGGTCAGGCTCGCGAATTCGCTCATGAAGTCCTTGCGGCCGATGTCGGGCCGCCCGAGCCGGTCGATCGTGTTCGCCTGGATTTCGTCGGCGTCTTCGCCGTCGATCACGACGGCGTAGTCGACCTGGCCGGAGTCGATCAGCTGCGCGGCGAGGGTCATCCCGTTCACGAACCCGAGGCACGCGTTCGCGATGTCGAAGTTGGTGGCGGACGACGGCAGGCCGAGGCCGTGGTGGATGCGCACGGCGACGGAGGGCTCGAGGTGCTTGCGGGTGACCGAGGTGTTGATCAGGAGACCGACCTGGCCCGGCTCGACGCCCGCGTCGCTCAGGGCACGCTTGCCCGCTGACACGGCCGCGTCGTCGAAGGCGAGGTCGCTGCCCCAGTTGCGGCGTTCGTAGACGCCGGCGACGCGCTGGAGCAGGCCGCTCGGGAGACGCAGGCGTTTCAGGGCCGGCTGCAGTCGACGGTCGATCTCGATCGAGGTAGTGACGATCGGTGCGAGGGTGCTCGCGACCGCCAAGAGCGCGACGTTTGTGTGCGACGTCGTTGCGTTTCCGTCCAAGTGCTGTTCCCCTGTCGAATTGCGGCGCCGCTGGCACGCCACGGTCCCCGGTATTATCCCCCACTCAACTGATCGTTCCTCGTATGCAGGCTGTGTGCCGCTCCCCCTGACCGCCCACCCCGTCCGCGAGAGCGGAGTTTTGGCCCTTAACATCGTGGTTTAAGGGCCAAATCTCCGCTCTCGCGGTTCGGGTGAGCGGGCGGGGCGGGGCGGGGCGGTCAGATGATGCCGGCGGAGAGGGTGCTCGGGTTGCCGAAGCGGTGCGCCGTGATCGAGATCGCCTGCTCACGGAGGAACGGCAACAACTCGACCCTGCCTGCCTGGGTGACCGGGTGGGCGTAGACGGCCACGTCGGGGCTGCCGCGGAGGGCGTGCGCGAGCTGGGCCGCCGCATCCGTCGCCCCGGTCAGCGGGTCGCCGCCGATCAGCCGAACCCGGCTCGTCGTGATGCCGCCGGCTGCAGCGCGGGCGAGCCATTCGGCGTCGCTCTCGACCGTGACCGGGATCTCACGCTCGGCGAGGGCGCCCCGCACGATCGGCGGCATCGGCAGCGCGCTCGACACCGTGAAACGCGACTTCGAGAGGGTCGCGGCGATGAGCACCCGCAGCAGGTTCGACAGGGTGCCGTCCTCGGCGAGGCGCACCGTGACGGGCAACGTCCGGTAGCGGAACAGGTTGCGTTCGACGCCGAGCGCGGAGACGTCCCTGACCGCCGCGAACTCCTCGCGCCAGGCGAGCGCGTCGCTGAGGGCCGAGCGGCGCAGTACGTCGAAGTCGGCATAGTCGAGCACGGGCTGCGACCCCTCGATGAGCTGCGTGACGCTCGGTTCGAGGCCGCGCAGGTGCAGGGTCGAACTGTTCCTGCCCGGGTTGGTCACCCAGCTGCCGAGGCCGTAGAGATAGTTCGGGCCGCCGGCCTTCGTGCCTGCTCCCACCGACGAGCGCTTCCAGCCGCCGAACGGCTGGCGCTGCACGATCGCGCCCGTGATCCCCCGGTTGACGTACAGGTTGCCCGCCTCGATCGTCTCGAGCCAGGTCGCGAGTTCCTCGGGATCGAGCGAGTGCAGTCCGGAGGTGAGCCCGTAGTCGACCGCGTTCTGAAAGCGGATGGCTTCCTCGAGTGTGCGCGCATGCATCACTCCCAGCACGGGCCCGAAGAACTCGGTGAGGTGGAAGTAGGAACCGGGAGCGACTCCCGTGCGGATGCCCGGCGACCACAGCGCGCCGTCCTCGCCCTGCTGTTTCGGTTCGACGAGCCAGCTCTCGCCGACGCCGAGTTCGGTGAGGGCGTGCAGGAGCTTGCCGTTGGCGGGTTCGATGAGCGGGCCCATCTGGGTGACCGGGTCGGAGGGTCGTCCGACCCGCACGCTCGTCGCGGCATCGACGAGCTGGCCGAGGAAACGCTCGGACCTGGCGACGGAACCGACGAGGATGACGAGGCTCGCTGCGGAACACTTCTGTCCGGCGTGCCCGAACGCGCTCTTGACGACGTCGGCGGCGGCGAGGTCGAGGTCTGCGGACGGGGTCACAATGATCGCGTTCTTGCCGCTCGTCTCTGCGAGCAGCGGCAGGTCCTCGCGGAAGCTCCGGAACAGCTGCGCGGTTTCGTATGCTCCGGTGAGGATGACCCGGTCGACCGCGGGGTGCCCGATCAGCCGGGTGCCGAGCTCCCGGTCGGCGAGGTCGACGAGCGCGAGGAGGTCGCGGGGCACTCCGGCCTCCCAGAGCGCCTCGACCATGACCGCTCCGGAGCGCTGGGCGAGCTTCGCGGGCTTCACGATGACGCCGGAGCCTGCCGCGAGTGCGGCGAGCACCCCGCCGGCGGAGATCGCGACGGGGAAGTTCCACGGCGGGGTCACGACGGTGAGGCGTGGGGGCACGAAGATGGCGCCCTGCACGGCGTCGAGCGCCCGGGCGCTCTCGGCGTAGTAGTGCGCGAAGTCGATGGCCTCGCTCACCTCGGGGTCGCCCTCTGCGATGGTCTTGCCGGTCTCTGCGGCCATCACCTCGATCAGGCGGTCGCGGTTCGCGGCGAGCGCGAGGCCGGCGCGGTGCAGGATCGCGGCCCGCTCCCCGCCGGGGCGCTGGCCCCATTCGTTGCCGCTCGCGGCGACGGTGTCGATGATGGCGTCGAGCTGTTCCTCTGTATCGACGCGGGCGGCGAGGATCGTGTCGATGCCGAGGCGTGACCCCTCGACCTGGGCGAGGATCCGGCGCCCCCACGCGCGGTTCGCCGGAAGCGAGGGGTCGGTGTCCGGCTCGTTGTGGAAACGGCGGATGCCGGCGGCCACGTCGCCCGCGCCCGCGTGGGTCAGGACCGCGGCCGTGTCGCTGAGCGAGCCGCGGGTGAAGCCGAGCACGGCATTGGTGAGGCCGAGGTCATCGTCGGTGTGCTGCGCCGCTTCGGCCGCAGACTCTGTCGCCTCGAGCTGGGTGACCGCAGAACGGTCCTGGCTTCGGTTCGGCGCTGGCACGAAGGCCTCGGGGCCGACCGATGATTCGAGTGCCCGGAGTGAGGCGAGGAAGCGCTCCTTCTCGCGTTCGAAGAGCGGGGGCGAGGTCGTGAGTTCGAACACGGCGGACATGAAGTTGTCCTGGCTCGCGTTCTCCTCGAGGCGGCGGATCAGGTAGCTGATCGCCACGTCGAACTCGGCCGGGTTGACGACGGGCGTGTAGAGCAGCAGCCTGCCGACGTCCCGGCTCACGGCCTCGGCCTGGCTCGTCGCCATGCCCAGCAGCATCTCGAACTCGACCCGGTCGTCGACGCCGCGCCGCTTGGCGAGGAGGTGGGCCCACGCCACGTCGAAGAGGTTGTGCCCGGCGACGCCGATGCGGACGGCATCCGTGTTCTGCGGGGTCAGCGCCCAGTTGAGCACCCGCTTGTAGTTCGTGTCCGCGTCCTGCTTGGTGCCGTAGGTCGCGAGCGGCCAGTCGTGCACGATCGCGTCGACGTGTTCCATGGCGAGGTTGGCGCCCTTGACGACGCGCACCTTGATCGGGGCTCCCCGGCCGCGCGCCGGTTCTGCGCCCAGTGGGTCAGGCCCTGGAGGGCGCCGAGCGCGTCGGGCAGGTACGCCTGCAGCACGATGCCGGCCTCGAGGCCGAGCAGGCGGGGCTGGTCCAGGATGCGTTCGAAGACCGCGATCGTGAGGTCGAGGTCGCGGTACTCCTCCATGTCGAGGTTGATGAACTTCGGCACAGCGGATGCCGCGGCGAGCTCGTAGAGCGGGGTCAGCCTCTCGACGACCCGGGTCACGGCCTCGTCGAACGACCACATCGAGAGCTGGCTCGCGATCGAAGACACCTTGATCGAGACGTAGTCGACGTCGGGGCGGGCGAGCAGTTCCCTCGTGCCCTCGAGCCTGCGCAGGGCTTCCTTCTCTCCGAGCACGGCCTCGCCGAGCAGGTTGATGTTGAGCCGGTTGCCGGATTCGCGCAGGCTCGCGATCGCGGGACCGAGCTTGTCCGGCGTCGCGTCGACGACGAGGTGGCCGACCATCTGTCGCAGCACCTTGCGGGCGGCCGGGATGACGACCCACGGCAGCACGGGGCCGAGCACGCCGCCGAGGCCGATGGCGCCGCGCAGGTACCCTGGCAGGAAGCCGGGGGCCTTCTTCGCGACGGCCTGCAGGTTGTAGCCGGCGACCATGAGGTCCTGGGGGCGCATGACGCCGTCGACGAAGCCGACCGTGAAGTCGAGGCCGTTCGGGTCCTTGAGCACGCCGGCGAGGCGTTCTGCGGAGACGTCCGCCGGAATGGCGGTGCTCTCCGCGAGCCACTTCCTGACGAGCGTGACAACCTCCGCGCTCTGGGCCTGGTGCACGACGGACGGTGAGTTGCTCATGGTCACGAGGGTAGTCTTTCGCTCGCGCAACGGCCGGGAGCCGTTCCGGGGGACGGAATCTGAGTCCAGTGTCGCGGGAACTTCCGATAAGTAAAAGCGACCGTTTGTGCAGAGTAGTGGTTAGGATTTGTGTGCAATGGAGCCGAGCGGAAGGTGCACGGGATGCTGGACGTCCGGAGGTTGCGCCTGCTGCGTGAACTGAAGATCCGCGGGACCCTCGCCGGGGTCGCCGAGGCGCTTTCGTACAGCCCGTCCGCGGTCTCCCAGCAACTCGCCCTGCTCGAGAAGGAGGCGGGCGTCGAGCTCCTGCACAAGGTGGGTCGCCGCGTGCAGCTCACGGCGCAGGCCGAGATCCTCGTCGACCACACCACCCACCTGCTCGAACGGCTCGAGATCGCCGAGGCCGAGATGATGGCTTCGCTCACGACCGTCTCGGGCACCGTGCGGGTGGCGGTCTTCCAGTCCGCGTCCCACGCCGTGATCCCCCGGGCGTTGACCCTCCTGGCCGCCGAATTCCCCCAGCTGCGTGTCGAGGTGACCGAGCGCGAGCCGGAGCGCGGCCTGTTCGAAGTGAGTGCCAGGGACTTCGACCTCGTCCTCGCCGAGCAGTACCCGGGGCACGGGCGTGCCCACAGGGCGGACCTCGACAGGGTCAACCTGGCGACGGATGCGCTGCGACTCGCGCTGCCGTCCGCGAGCGCGAGCGCTGATCTCGCAGGCCTGGCGCGGATGCCGTGGGTCATGGAACCGGAAGGAACCGTCTCCCGGTCGTGGGCGAGCCAGCTCTGCCGCGAAGCCGGGTTCGAACCCGATGTCCGGTTCGAGACCGCGGACCTGATCGCGCACATCCGCCTGATCGAATCGGGGAACGCCGTCGGCATCCTGCCCGACCTGGTCTGGGCCGGCGCCGAACCCACGGTGCGCCTCGTCGACCTGCCCGGCCACCCGCGCCGCACCCTCTTCTCGGCGGCACGCCGCTCGAGCACGAAGCGGCCGGGCGTCGTCGCCGTGCGCGACGCGCTCGCCCGCGCGGTCACGCCGTGACGACGGTCGCGCCGTGACGACGGTCGCGCCGTGACGACGGTCGCGCCGTGACGATGCTCACGCCTTGACGGTGGTCACGGGCGGGCCTTCAATGGGGTGAGCACGCCCGCGACAGCGTGCGGAATGGGAGCATCCGTGATCACCATCCTCGCCCGCCGAATTCTCGTGGGCGCGGCGGCGGCAAGCGTCGCCGTCGCGCTGTCCGGGTGCGGGGCATCCGCCGAAAGCGCCGCGACAGGCGTCTGGGGCGACCCCAACGCCACGCGGATGCCGAGCCTCGAGCTCCACGAGGACCGTTCGCTCTCGGGCACCGACGGCTGCAACCGGCTCGTGGGCACCTGGAAGACGAGCGGGGACCGGATCGAGTTCGGGCCCATCGCCTCGACCCTGATGGCCTGCGAGGGTGTCGATACCTGGCTGGGATCCGCGACGTCCGCGACCATCGACGGCTCCACGATGACCCTCACGGACCAGGGCGGGAAAGAGATCGGCACCCTCGAACGCCAGCCGACGAGCAACCCGACCTGATCGGCAACGCCAGCGGGGAGCAGCGACCGCGGTGAGCGGCGCTGGCGACCGCGCCGCCCCGGCCGACACATTGATCGTTCGCCCTTCTCAATCGCATCACCGTCAGTTGTTTTACTTCTGTACCCGCCTCGCCTAGCGTGAATCCACATGAAGACTTTCACCCTGCCCGGCACCGATATCGTCGCTCCGAACGTCATCCTCGGCCTGATGCGCATCCAGGAGAAGAGCGACGACGAGGTCCGCGAACTCGTGCGCACCGCCCGCGACGCCGGGATCGACTTCCTCGACCACGCCGACATCTACGGCTCCGAACTGCACGGCTGCGAACGCCGCTTCGGGGAGGCGCTGCAGCTCACCCTCCCAGCGTGACGAGATCACGATCCAGACCAAGACGGGAATCGTCGGGGACGGGCCGTACTTCGATTTCTCCTACGAGCACATCATCGAATCCGTCGAGGGGTCCCTCGCAGCCCTGCGGACCGACCACATCGACATCCTGCTGCTGCACCGCCCCGACGCCCTCGTCGAACCCGAGGAGGTCGCCCGCGCGTTCGACGAACTCGAAGCCACGGGCAAGGTCCGGGCATTCGGCGTCTCGAACCACACACCGCGCCAGATCGACCTGCTCCGGAAGCACGTGCGCCAGCCGATCGTCGTCAACCAGCTGCAGCTCTCGCTCACGCATGCGCCGATCATCGCGCAGGGGGTCGCCGCGAACATGAGCGGGCAGGAGCAGGCCGTGACCCGCGACGGGGGCGGAATCGTCGATTACTGCCGCCTGAACGACATCACCATCCAGACATGGTCGCCGTTCCAGGCCGGCTTCTTCACGGGGTCTTCCTCGGCTCTCCCGAGTACCCCGAACTCAACGCCGTCATCGACAGGCTCTCCGCCCACTACGGCGTCCCGCCGATCGCCATCGCGACCGCCTGGATCCTCCGCCACCCCGCCAGGATGCAGGTCGTTCTCGGCACCACCACCCCCGGACGCGTCACCGGGGCGGCCCAGGGATCCGATGTGACCCTCACCAGGGCCGAGTGGTACGAGCTGTTCCGCGCCGCCGGGCACATCGTTCCCTGATCGCCGTCCGGGCCGGATGTCCCGCGCCGGCCCGCACGCTGCGGCACCCGTTGCTAGTCTCGAGGCGTGACGGAACCCACTCATGACGTTGTCATCGTCGGCGGCGGCCACAACGGATTGACCGCCGCCGCGTACCTCGCCCTCGCCGGCCGCAGCGTGATCGTGCTTGAGCGCGCGGAACACGTCGGCGGTGCCGCGGTCTCCGCCGAGGCGTTCGCAGGCGTCGACGCCCGCCTCTCGCGCTACTCCTACCTCGTCAGCCTGCTGCCGCAGCGGATCATCGAGGAACTCGGCCTCGAGATCGACCTCGCCCGCAGGCGTTTCTCCTCATACACGCCGAACCCGGCCGACCCGGCCGGCGGCCTCCTCGTCGACAACGGCGACGCCGAAGCCACCAGGGCGAGCTTCGACCGGATCGGCGCCGGAGCCGATTCCGACGCCTGGGCCGCCTTCTACGCCGACACCGGGCGGCTCGCCCTGGCGCTCTTCCCCACGGTCTGCGAACCCCTGCCGACCCGCTCAGAGGCCAGGCGCCTGCTCGGCGACGACTCCCTGTGGGAGCGCTTCGTCGAACATCCGCTCGGCCGGACCATCACCGAGGCATTCACGAACGACCTCGTGCGCGGCGTCGTCGCGACCGACGGCCTGATCGGCACCTTCACGTCGGCGGAGGCGGGCGACCTCGCCGCGAATCGCTGCTTCCTTTACCACGTGATCGGCAACGGGACCGGGGACTGGGACGTTCCGATCGGCGGGATGGGCGCCGTGACGGGCGAACTCGAGAAGGCGGCGCGGCAGGCGGGCGCCCGGATCGTGACCGACGCCGAGGTGACGAGCGTCAGCCCGGACGGAACCGTGCGCTACCGGCGCGGCGGCAGCATCCGCGAGGTCGCCGGGACGGTCGTGCTCTCGGGGGTCGCCCCCTGGGTGCTCGAGCAGCTCCTCGAAGCGGATGCCGGCGGCCGGGGCACGACAGGGGCCGCGCGTGCGGACGCGCCAGGGGCCCTCCCGAAGCCGGAGGGCGCCCAGGTCAAGGTCAACCTGCTGCTGCGCCGGCTGCCGCGGCTCCGCGACACGACGGTCTCCCCCGAGGCTGCGTTCGGCGGAACCTTCCACATCAACGAGACGTACACCCAGCTCGAAGGCGCGTACGACGAGGCCGTCCGCGGGATCATCCCGGACCGGCTGCCGTGCGAGATCTACTGCCACTCCCTGAGCGACCCGAGCATCCTCTCGCCGGAACTCGCGGCATCCGGCGCACACACCCTCACCGTCTTCGGCCTGCACGCGCCGAACCGCTGGCTGAGCGACGAGAACAACGACGCCACCCGGACGAGGCTGCAGGAGGCCGTGCTCGCCTCGCTCAACTCGGTTCTCGCCGAGCCGATCGAGGACCTGATGCTGACCGATGCCGCCGGCAGGCCCTGCATCGAGACGAAGACGACCCTCGACCTCGAACACGCCCTCGCAATGCCGGGCGGGAACATCTTCCACGGTCCCCTCGAGTGGCCGTTCCTCGACGACGACGCCCCGAGGGACACCGCGGCGGAGCGCTGGGGCGTCGCGACCCGGCACCCGCGCATCCTGGTCTGCGGCGCGGGCGCCCGGCGCGGCGGCGGGGTCAGCGGCATCGGCGGGCACAACGCCGCAATGGCGGTCCTCGAGGCAGAGCTCGACGACTGAAACGACGGCCGAACCCGCGGCCGGGGGCTCGCTGACGGAGCCGTCGGGCGATGCTGTGGCACGGGGACGCCCAACGGGTTTAGCCTGAAGGCACGGCTCGTGTTTCACTCATCGCGGAGGTCCCCATGTCAGCCAAACCCACCGGTCGCCTTGCCCATCGCGAGGACGGGCTGTACCTCATGCTCGATCGGCTCTTCACCGCCCCCATCGACGACGTCTGGGCGAGCGTCAGCCGGCCAGGCGGCCTCGCCGGGTGGATCGGCACGTACACCGGTGCGCCGGAGACAGGCGCCGTGCGCTTCAAGCTCTCCGAAACGGATGCCGAGTGGACGTACGTGACGATCCTCAAGTGCATCCCGCCGAAGCGGTTCACCATCAACCTCGGCGAAGGGGACGCGGCGAGGCACCTGATCCTGCACCTCGTCGAAGGCGCGGGCATGACCACGCTCACCCTCGGGCAGCGCCTGCACTCCGCTGCGGATGCGGCACGCGTCGGGCCGTTCTGGGACTACTACCTGGATCGCCTCGTCGCGATGCGCACGGGGCACCCCGTGCCCGGCCACGAGCACTACGCGGGCGCGCACGAGCTCTACTACTCCGAGCTCATCGTCCCGGACAAGCCCCCGGTCGTTCCCGTCCCCGCACCGCCGCGCGCATAGTCCTGCCGACCGTCCCCGAGGGTGCGAGCCCTCCCGGACGTCGGCGCGCCAAAGCTGCTGTGCCCGCTGCCGAAACGGCCGCTGCCGCCGGCTACTCCCAGAGACTCGGCGCGGCCGCGCGGGTCGCGGGCAGGGCGACGTCGGCGCTCCACTCGAGCAGCCACGCCGGGACGGTGAGGCCGGCGGGCGCCGGTCCGACGGCGGCGAGCAGTTCCTCGATTCCGACGACGCCCCCGCTGCGCTTGAGGAAGCGGCCCCGGATGAAGCCGAGCGCGAGGATCTCGGGGTTACCGTCGGCATCCGGTCGCACGAAGCGCTGCTCCACGTAGACGGCCTTCTCGTCGAAACCGAGGATGCGCGACTCGACGGTGAACCGCTGGCCGACGGTGAGCGATTTACGGAAGCTGATGGTCTCGCTCACGACGACGGGGTACCAGCCGCGTGCGGTGAAGATCGGCCAGATGCCGGTACGGTGCAGCAGGTCGAGCCTGGCGATGTCCATGATCGACAGGTACACCCCGTTGTTCATGTGCCGCAGGATGTCCTGGTCGGTCGGGAGGGTCACGAACCGGGTTCTGACGACGTCGTAGGACCCGACGCGGGGGCCCCGCTTCGACAGCCAGCCGTGGAAGAGGGTGCGGATCAGCATATGCATCCTGCGATGTTAACGCCTCGGGCGATTGGGTAGCATTCCGGTATGGTCCCGATCGATCACCTGCTCACCTTCGCGCTCGCTTCCGTCGCCCTCATCGCGCTTCCGGGGCCGACCGTGCTGTTCGTGATCGGACGCTCCCTGGCGCTCGGGCGCCTCGGCGGATTCCTGAGCGTGCTCGGGAACGCCCTCGGGATGCTGCCCCTCATCGCGGCCGTCGCGCTCGGCCTCGGCGCGATCGTGACCCAGTCGATCGTGGTGTTCACGATCGTCAAGGTCGTCGGGGCCGCATACATCGTCTACCTCGGCATCCACGCGATCCGGTACCGCGGCGCGGTCACCCGGACCCGCGGCATCACGCTCGTCGCCCGGCCGTGGTGGCGGCTACTCGCCGAAGGGTCGGTCGTCGGCGCCACAAACCCCAAGTCCATCGTGTTCTTCGTCGCCGTGCTTCCCCAGTTCGTCGACTACCGTGCGGGCGCGGTGCCGCTGCAACTCCTCACCCTCGGCACGGTCTTCGTGGTGCTCGCCCTCGCCGGAGACAGCGTCTGGGCCATCGCCGCCGGCTCGGCGCGGGACTGGTTCGCGAAGTCGCCGAAACGGCTGGAGAAGCTTTCAGCGGGCGGCGGGGTCATGATGATCGGCCTCGGCGGCGTCCTCGCCGCGACCGGCGCCCAGAGCTGACCCGCCGTCCCTAGACGGCGACGGGGACCGGGACGGGCAGGGCCGCGACGCGACGGACGAACGCGCCGAGACGGCGGTACACCTCCTGCGATTCCGGATGCCGAGCGTCCTGCTGCCAGGTGTGATGGGTGTTCGCCTGTCGCCGGTCGTAGATCAGGCTGTCCACCTGGATCGACCTGCGCTTGAGCGCCGCGATGAAGTTCAGGTTCGCCCGGTAGAAGTAGTCCCGTTCGCTCGTCGTGACGAAGACCGGAGGGAACCCGCTGTCGAGCCACTCGATCGGGTTCATGAACCGCGCCGCGGCCCGCAGCACGACTCCGCGCCCCCGCTCGGGCAGCAGCATGCGCAGGAAGTTGAGGCTCAGCACGAAGCCGCGCTCGAACATCACCGAGAGGTCGGCGATGCTGCAGTGCTGCACGAGGCCGCGGAGGTTGCCCGGATCCACGTGGGGTTCGATGCCGTAGTGGGCCGCGAGCTCCGGCTCGAAAGCGGATGCCGCCAGGAGCGCCGCGATGTGACCGCCGGCCGAATCCCCACCGAGCACGATCCGGGTGGGGTCCCCGCCGAAGTCGGCAATGTTGCGGGCCACCCAGTCGAGCACCGCATTGCCGTCCTCGAGCATGTGCCTGAGCTGGAACCGGGTGGCCATCCGGTAGTTGGCGTTGACGACGACCATGCCGTCTGCGGCCTGGCTCGCACAGTACTTGGTGAGCGGCGCCTTGTCGCCGGAGGTCCAGCCGCCCCCGTGGAAGTACACGTAGACCGGAAGCGGCCCGGCAGGGTCGTGCGGCACCATCACGTCGAGCCGGTGGTCACGGCTCTCATCCCCGACGTAGTCGACGTCGATGTGGTAGTCCACAGTATCGATCGGCTGGAGGTTGAACTTGTGCAGTTCGCCGGGTGAGAGCCGGATCATCAAGGCCCGCCAGACCCATACGGGCACACGGCGGAGGCTGGTTTCTCGGGGTTTCAGGGTGGTTCCTGCGGTCATGCGAGGGTGCTGCGGATCTGGTTCACAGCACGAACCTAGGTCCCGCGCGTGTGAGCGACCTGAGAAGCCCTCATGTTCCTGTCGGGGACAGGCCTTCTAGGGGTGCAGCGCCGCCCCGCCGAATGCTCCGGTCGCCTCGATGACCGCGCGGCCGAGGGTGTGGAACCGGAGGGTGAAGCCGAGCACGGCGGGAGTCGACCCGGGGTCGAGGTCGAGAGTGGGGACATCCACTGCGTGCACGATGAACTGATAGCGGTGGGTGCCGGTTCCGGGCGGCGGGCCGGCACCGATGAAGGAGGTGAGCCGCAGCTCGTTGGGCAGGGTGACCGCGCCGGCGGGCAACTGGGCACCGCCGGGGGCGCCGGCTCCGGCGGGAAGGGACGTGACGGCGGCCGGGAGGTTGAAGACCGCCCAGTGCCAGAAGCCAGAGCCGGTCGGGGCATCCGGGTCGTAGAGAGTGACCGCAAAACTCTTCGTGTCGGCGGGGAACCCGCTCCAGGACAGCTGCGGCGACCGGTCGAGGCCACCGGCTTCCTCGCCGAACTGCGCGGCCGAAAGCGGTGCCCCGTCGGTCACATCCGTGCTCGAGAGCGTGAAGAGCGGCACCTCGCCGTAGACGGCGAGCGGATCGGCGGTGGTCATGGGTCCTCCTGGCGGCGGGGGTTCTTGTGCGGGCTGCCCCCAGTTTAGGCGCCAGGCGCCCTCGCTTCGAAGATCCTCAGGCGCCGCCAAGGTCGCACAGCGGTCGGGTCCAGCCCGGCTCGCTACGGTCCAGCAATGGACTATCCCCTTCTCGGCGTCTTCGGCATCCTGACCATCGTGTCGGTTGCCGTCATCGCGCCGCGGCTCGGAGTCGCCGCCCCGCTCCTCCTCGTGCTCATCGGGATCGCGGCGAGCCTCGTCCCCGGCGTACCGGCCTTCGATTTCCCGCCCGAGCTCATCCTCGCGGTCGTCCTCCCTCCACTCCTCTATTCGGCGGCGGTCAACGTGCCGCTGCACGACTTCCGCCGCAACGCGACGGCGATCACCGGGCTCTCTGTGCTGCTCGTGATCGTGAGCGCCGTCGCGAGCGGAGCACTGTTCCACTGGCTACTGCCCGGACTCAGCGTTCCCGCCGCCCTCGCGCTCGGTGCGGTCGTGAGTCCGACGGATGCGGTCGCCGCGACCTCGATGGGGCGCCGGCTGGGGCTGCCACCCCGGGTGGTGACCCTGCTGGAGGGTGAGGGACTGCTCAACGACGCCTCGGCCCTCGTGCTGCTCCGCTGTGCGATCGCGGCGACGGCAGGCGGGGTGTCCCTGATCGGCGTGGCCGGGGACTTCGCGTTCGCGGTCGGAGTCGCGATCGGGATCGGTCTCGTCGTGGGGCACCTGACCGTGTGGCTGAGGTCGCGCCTGGGGAACGTCGTACTCAACACGACGATCTCATTCGCGGTGCCGTTCCTCGCGTTCATCCCGACCGACCACGTCCACGCGTCCGGGGTGCTCGCCGTCGTCGTCGCCGGGCTCGTGACCGGGCATCGGGGGCCGCTGGTCTTCACGGCGGAGGTGCGGATCAGCGAACGGGTGAACTGGCGGACGATCCAGTTCGTGCTCGAGAACGGCGTCTTCCTCCTGATGGGCTTCGAACTGAAATACCTGGTCGGCGAGGTGCACGAGGACCATGTCAGCGTCATCGAGGCCGTCGGCATCGGACTTCTCGCGACCGTCGTCCTCGTCGTCGTCCGGGGCGCCTTCGTCGTCCCCCTTATCGCCCAGCTCAAACGACAAGAGCGGAGGGCCCGCGCCGGCGGCCGGGAGGTCGACTCCGCACTGCGGCGGTTGCGCACGGCCGGCCACGAGGACGTCGCCCAGGCCAGGGCCCACAGGAGGCTGACCAGGAAGCGGGCGGACCTCGACTTCCAGACGGTCGAGAGCCTCGGCTGGCGGGACGGCGCTGTGCTCGGCTGGTCGGGGATGCGAGGCGTCGTCGCACTCGCCGCCGCGCAGTCGCTGCCGACCGGCATCCCCTACCGGCCGCAGCTGATCTTCATCGCGTTCACCGTTGCCCTCGTGACCCTGATCGTGCAGGGCGGCACCCTGCCGCTGCTGATCCGCAGGCTCGGGCTCACCGGAAGCGCCGAGGCGGATGACCAGCGTGGCTTCGCAGCCCTCGTCGGCCAGATCAGCGCGGCCGGTCTCGAGAGCCTCGGCAACCCTGCGCTCGCGCAGGACGGTGGTGAACCGTTCACCGCGGAGGCACTGTCCCGGGTGCGTGCGGACAGCATCCGCCGCGCACAGGCGCTCGACGAGACGGCGGCCCCGGCCACCGGCGCCCCTCACCACCAGCACCGTGCGCTGCGGTTGCACGTGCTCGCACGTGAGCGCGCCGCCCTGCTCAACGCCCGTGAGACCGGGGCATACGGCTCGCACCTCATCGAGAGGGCCCAGCGCATGCTCGACCTCGAGGAAACCCGGCTGTCCTCCAACCCCTGGGCATAACTCCTGCACATTCCCCGGCGGTGGAATTCCTGCCGCGTGATTCCGGGGCGCCCGCCGTCAACCGCGGGAATCTGCAGGAGTTACACCGAACCAGGGCGGGTAACATGGCGCGGTGGCCATTCCGAAGATCCTGCTCTACTACGTCTTCACGCCGCTCGCCGACCCCGAGGCCGTACGGCTCTGGCAGCGCGACCTGTGCGAAGCCCTCGGCCTCCGCGGCCGCATCCTGATCTCGAAGGACGGGCTCAACGGCACGATCGGCGGCGACCTCCCGGCCGTGAAACGCTACGTGCGGAAGACGCGCGAGTACCCGGCGTTCCACGACATCGACTTCCGGTGGAGCGAAGGCACCGGGCTCGACGAGGCCGGCCTGAGCCTCGACTTCCCGCGCCTCGTGGTGAAGGTGCGCGAGGAGATCGTGAGCTTCGGCGCTCCCGGCGACCTCACGGTCACCGCGGCAGGAGTGCAGGGCGGCGGCACCCGGCTCTCCCCCGCCGCGCTGCACGAACTCGCCGCCGAGCGCGGCGACGACCTGGTCTTCTTCGACGGCCGCAATTCCTTCGAAGCGGAGATCGGGCATTTCCGGGGCGCCGTCGTTCCCGACGTCGCGACGACCCGCGACTTCGCCGCAGAGCTCGACAGCGGCCGGTACGACCACCTCAAGAACCGGCCGGTCGTGACGTACTGCACCGGCGGCATCCGCTGCGAGGTGCTCAGCTCACTGATGAAGGACCGCGGCTTCGGCGAGGTCTACCAGCTCGATGGCGGCATCGTGGGGTACGGCGAGGCCTACGGGAATGCCGGTCTCTGGGACGGTTCGCTCTATGTCTTCGACCAGCGGATGTCCGTCGACTTCGCAGGGGACACCGCGGTCCTCGGCCGCTGCGCCTGCTGCGCGGCAGCGACCAACCGGATGCAGAACTGCCGCGAGCCGTCCTGCCGCGCACAGCTCGTCGTCTGCCCTGACTGCGCCGCTACGGCGCCCGCCTGCCCCGCGCACTCCTGACCGGCCGCGCGCGGGCGAACTCCCTCGCGTCCCTGGCCGAGAGGGCGAGCAGGATCAGGATGTCGAAGGTGACGCTCACGAGCGAGGTCCGCAGGGTGATCGCGGCCCCGTTGACGGCATAGTCGACGAAGCTCGTGACGATGCTCACCGTCGCGAAGGACATCGCGACGATCCGTGCCCAGTTCCGGCCGAAGTACACGAATGCGGCGAAGCCGATGTTGAGGGCGAGGACGACCCCGTAGCCGGCCAGCAGGATCCCGAGGGCGACCCCGGCCGTCGCGGGGTCGACGGTGCCCGCCGGCGTGCCGTCGAGGGCGACGGCCGAGACGAACTCCGGCCAGTCGAGCGCCGCGAGGACGATGACACCGAGACCGGACAGGACCCGCGCGCCGAGCATCAGCGCTCCGACGCTGATCGATGCCGGCCGCCGCCGGTGGGCGCCGGGCTCGGACGGCACCGCGTTCCCGGTCGGTGCCGCCGTCGATGCCACCGTCGACGCCGATGCCACTGCCGCGGTCGGTGCCGGTTCCGGCGCGGCAGACCCCGCACGTGCAGCCGCAGCGCCGGAGACCGCGATGCCGGATACATCGACGACGGGCAGGTCGCCGTCCGTCTGGATCGTGTCGCCGCCGCCGTTGCGTGCGTGGTATCCGCTCGAGAAGTCCCGGATCAGGTGCACCCGAGCCCCCGAGCCGGCGTGCAGAAGCGAGTCGACGATGTGGTCCCGCTCGATGTCGGTGTTCTCGTCGATCTTGTGCGTGATCTGCAGGGTGAACAGCGAGAAGCCGACGGCACGATCGAAGGTCCCCGCCGCGAGCCAGTCGACCCTCGTCCCACCGGGGAGCAGCCAGCCGTCGGGGCAGCGCCAGAACCGCACGTGGTGCCGCTTGGCCGGATTCTCGGCGACCTCCTGCTGGTAGGCGAAGTCCTGCATCCGGTCGAACAGGAACAGCGGACTGACCGGCGCCTCGTCATAGCTGCGCCTCGCGAGCGTCGCCGAGACCATCCTCCAGGTCGTGCCTGGCGTGATGTCGTCCGCCCGCGTCCACCCTGCCGCGGCGAGCGCCTGCTGCAGCTGCTCGGCCGTGCCGGTGATAGCGAGGTTGACCGGGTCGCCGAGGAGGCCGTCGCTCGTGCGGGTCCTGCCGATGAAGTAGTGGGGAACGTACAACTGGGTCAGGATCCGGTGCAGCCGCGGAAGCACAAGGTAGGCCAGAAGCACCCAGAAGAGCACAGCGAACCAGAGCGCACCCCAGCCGAGCTGAAAACTCTCGTTCACGAGCAGAACGGCGAGCCAGACCGCGGCGAACCCCGCGAAGACGAAGAAGAAGGCGTCGATTCCCGCGCTCACCGAGAGCCGGCGCGGCACGACCCGCACCTTCTCTGGCACGACGGCGGCGGTCATAGCGCTCATGCTACCGACTAGGCCGAACGCGGGCGAGGGGCGGGAAGTAGGCTCGGAGCATGACTCCTGAGACTCAGTTCCGCGCCATCGTCGTCGAACGAACCGTTGCGGAGGACGGCGCCACGTCGCAGCACGCGGCGCTCACGCTCGTCGACGATTCCTTCCTGATGCCGGGTGACGTGACCATCACCGTCGACTACTCGAGCCTCAACTACAAGGACGGGCTCGCGCTCGCCGGTCGCCCCGGGGTCATTCGCTCCTGGCCCCTCATCGCCGGGATCGACCTCGTCGGCACCGTCGAGTCGAGCGAGGACCCGCGCTGGGCGCCAGGAGACCGGGTCATCCTGAACGGCTCAGGCCTGGGCGAGACCCACCACGGCGGCCTCGCCGAACGCGCGAGGGTCTCCGGCGCGTCCCTGGTACGCCTGCCCGCCGGAATCAGCGCCCTCAGGGCCGCCGCGATCGGCACGGCCGGATTCACCGCCATGCTCGCCGTGCTCGCGCTCGAACGCGCCGGGACAACGCCGGACTCCGGCCCTGTGCTCGTCACCGGCGCCGCAGGCGGAGTCGGTTCGATCGCGGTGGCCCTGCTCTCGGCCAGGGGCTACCGGGTGACGGCATCGACCGGTCGCGTCGACGAACTCGGCGACTACCTCCGCGGCCTCGGGGCCGAGGCGATCCTGGACCGGAGCACCCTCTCCGAGCCCGGAAAACCGCTCCAGGCCCAGCGCTGGGCCGCGGCCGTCGACTCCGTCGGAAGCGCCACCCTCGCCAATGTCCTCGCCCAGGCGAACTACGGGGCCGTGATCACCGCGTGCGGCCTCGCCCAGGGCGCCGACCTCCCGACGACGGTGATGCCCTTCATCCTGCGCGGGGTCAGCCTTGTCGGCATCAATTCCGTCGAGGCTCCATTGGCCCTCCGGGAACAGGCATGGTCGCGGCTCGAATCCGACCTCGACCTGGCGCTCCTCGACGGCCTGACGTCGAGCATCACGCTCGAGGAAGCGATCCCGGCGGCCGATGACATCCTCGCGGGTCGGCTGCACGGGCGCACGGTCGTCGCGATCCACGAATAGCGCGGTCAAACACGATTTAGTCGTGGCAGAACCGCCCAGTACCGCTATCACAGCGGATGCCCCTCCGCGCACCCCCAGGCTTTCGGCGCGCCGTAATCCCCCACTAGTGGGGGATACCTTGGAAGAAAATGAGCGTACCTTGCATAACAGGAACCCCCTTCACCGGGGGTGACAGGTCCCGGACCACCCATTCCGGGACGGCACACAGGTAGTAATGCAGAGCACCGACTCATCCCCGAGGCGGCTGCTGTACTCCCCCAACAGAGTGATCCGCACGCACTCGTTACCCGAAACGAAGCGCCGTCTCATGAATGAACTCCTTCACCGACCCCCGGAATGGCCCGGAATGATTCCTGGGGTCGTCGCATGAAGTCCAGCATCCACCGCGACACGCTGGGCGCGATCCTCGAACTCGCAACCGCCCCTCATGAGTCAGCCATGCTGGTCGTCGGGGAGCCCGGATCCGGCAAATCGCGCCTGCTCGCCTCCGTCGAACCGATCCCCGGGATCGAGATCTTCCGAGTCAGGATCAATCCTGCGGAAGCCGGCTTCCCGCTCTCCGGCCTCTCGGCCTTCGTCGCCTCGTTCCAGACCCCGGCCGCCGCAGCGCTCTCGAGCGAACTCCTCATCCCCGGCGAAGCGGATGCCCAGCTCGCCGCCCGCGCGGCGGAACTCCTCGCCCTGATCCGCGACTTCACCCCCGAGACAACCCTCCTCCTGATCGACGACCTCGACCTGATGGACCTCCCGAGCCAGACCGTCTTCGCGATGGTCGCGGCGCGCCTCGGCGGCACGGGGCTGCGCCTCGTGGGCACCGTGTGCGCGGAGCCCCCCGTCGGCCCGCTCGCCTCGCTCCCGCGCATCACCCTCGACCGCCTCACCTTCGCCGAATCGATGCTCCTCGCCACCGAGCTTCTCGGGCCCCAGTCCGACGAGGCACTCCGGCGGATGCTGGCATCCTCCTCATCGGGAAGTCCGTCCGAAATCGCCAGGAACGCCCGGCTCCTGACCAGCAGGCACCTCGGGAACGCCGCCCCCGTCGCCCTGCCGTTCCGCGCCTCCCGCGCTCCCTCGACCCGGACCTCACAGGAACCGGACGACCAGCACCTCCTCCTGGCGATGCTGTCCTGCTCCTACCTCAGCAGCCAGGATCCGATCCGCCAGAGCGGCGACCCCATCCGCGGCGCCCTGGAAGAACTCCTGTCCGCGGGAACCGTCATCCGCGACGGCCGGTACCTCCGGATTTCGGACTCAGCGCTGCGTTCCCACCTCTATTGGTCCATCGACGCCGGTACCCGCGCCGAATTCCATGCCCGTGCCGCCCGCAGCGAGGACGCGCCCGGAGGGGATCCCGGCCTCGCCGCGTGGCACCGCAGCTGGGCGGATGCCGGCAGCCTCTCCTCGGACGAACTGCTCGCCTCCGCTGCCGAATTCGGCCGCAGGGGCCTGATCTGGCAGTCCGTCGAACTCGCCGAACGCGCCCTCGCCCTCGCGCTCGACGCCACCGGAAGCCCCGAGGCCCTGCTCGAGGTCGCGGAGGCGCTGTACCTGCAGGGCGAACTCTCCTATGCGGCCCGCTATGCCAGGCTCGGCCAGCGCAGGCCCGGCTCGATCGCCACGGTCACAAAGCTCGCGACCCTCCGCAGCGGGATCGAATTCATGTCGACCCACCAGCTGCTCACGACCGACCTCGACGACTGGGTCGGACCGCGCGGCGCGAGCGGCAGGGCGGAAGACCTCGCGCGCCTGCTCGGCATGAGCGCCCTCAGTCACGCCGAGCGCTGGGAAGTCGACGCCGCGCGGGAAGCCCTCGCCAGGGGCCGTCACCTCCTCGAAAGCGCGACCCCGGAGTCCGTCGAACTCCACGAGCTGTCCGCACTGCTGCTGTCTGCTCTCGAGGGTGACCCCGGCCCTTCGACCCGGATGTTCGAGCGGCTGTCCCGGCACGGCTGGACCGAGGAGACGAGCGCCAGGGCACTGTCCGTCCTCGGCCGCAGCCTCACGTTCATCGACCGATACGGCGACGCCAGGCGCGTGCTGCGCACCGTCGTCGGCCTCGAGCCCCCGCCGGACCCGATCGTCCTGCAGACGGCCAGGTACTACCTCGCAGAGAACGAGATCCTCGCCGGCAACCAATTCGAGGCCATGGCCATCATCGAATCGCTCACAGGATCCGGGACGGAACAGGTGCATCGCCGCCCGCTCCAGCTGCTGACGGCCTGGTACTGGCAGGCCCGCGGAGACCGAGCGCGCGCGGACGCGGCGATCGAGCTCTGCAACCGCAGCTTCGCGACGAGCGACCATCCGGCTCTCGCCGCCCGGCTCGTGGCAGACCAGGGCCGGTTCGCCCTCATGGAGGGCAGGTTCGACGATGCGATCGCATTCCTGCACCGGGCCGGAGCAATAGGGTCAGCATTCCGCAACCCCTCGCTGCTCCGGAGCCAGGTCGACCTGATCGAGGCATACGTGCTGTCCGGCCGGCTGCGGGAGGCCGTGATCCAGTTCCGTGAGTTCCGGGCCAGGGCCCGGCCCTTCCACACCCGGTGGACGGTGCTCGCCACGGCACGGGCCGAGGCCCTGCTGACACCCGGCGAGGCATCCATCGCCGTCTTCGAACAGGCCGCCGGCCTCTGGCAGCCTGGCGATTCGCAATTCGAGCAGGGCCGCACCCTCCTGAGCTTCGCCGACCGGCTCGTGAGCCTCGGGCACGGCAGGGAAGGCGCAGACCAGTACCTGGCCGCGCGGATGATCTTCACCCAGCTCGGTGCCATCCCGTGGGCCAGAAAAGCGGATGCCGTCCGTCTCGGCACCCACGCCCCGAGCGTCAATCCCCTCCTCGCGACCCTTGCCCCCGACGAACGGCTCGTCGCCGAACTCGTGCAACAGGGCAAGCGCAACAAGGAGATCGCCGCCGAGCTCTTCGTCTCCCTGCGCACCGTGGAGGTACGCCTCACCCGCACATACAACAAGCTCGGTGCCAAGTCCCGGTCGCACCTGATCGCGCTGCTCTCCGGCACCGGCACGGTGCTGTCAGACGGTGCGGCAAGCGGGATGGTCTGATATACGGGATGGTCTGATCGAAAGGGACCGGTCAGGTCGCGCTACCCCGGCAGGGCGTCGCCGACCGCGATCCCGGGTGTCGACGCCGTGTTGCTCCGTCGTTCCGGACTCTTCCAGGTGCCGCTCGACCGGCCGAAGAAGGCCTGCGGGATGGTCCGGAGGCAGATGAACGCGTCGACGATGCGCACGAGCGGGAAGCCGATCCCGAGCACCAGGTAGTGCACCCGCCCGGTCACGATCACGACCAGGATCGTGAGCAGGTAGTCCGGCACCAGCACCCCGATGACGATGGACGCCGGAGGGACGGCCTGCGCGACCGCGATCGACACCGGGTCTGCCGAGACCTCGCCCCAGGCCGCGGCCGCAAGCGACATCAGGAGCAGCGGCAGGAAGATCAGCATCATGATGCTGCTCGTCACGAGTTCGAAGACGTAGAGGGCGAGGGCTCCCCAGAAGGTCCCGAACCGGAAACCGTGCCGGCGGACCGTCTGCCAGAAGCCGAGCGTCCACCGGCGCAGCTGTTTCGTGTAGTCCCGGAAGGTGTCGGGGTCCTGGGTGTACGCGATCGCCGCGAGGGGGTGGAAGGCGATGCGGCCGAGCCTCTTGGCATGCACCTCGAATGTCATGTTGAAGTCCTCGATCGCGAGCCCCGGGGCGGAAATGTCGATGTCGGCGAGGATCCGGCTGCGATACATGCTCGCGAAGCCGGGGACGATCGACACCACGTTCGCGAAGCGGGCGGCCTGGCCGTACTTGAGGAGGAACTGCACGACCACATAGAAGCGTTCGCGGTACGCCACGAGAAAACGGCCGAGCCGGGTCGGTGATGGCGGGTCCGTCACCGTCGCGGCGCGGCCGGCGACGGCGACGACCCCGGGATCATCGAAGTACGGCAGGCCCGTCTCCATGTAGTCGTCCGCGAGCTGCGTGTCCGCGTCGAGCAGCATCACGATCTCAAAGCGTTCGGCAAGCCGGAAGTGCGTGATCGCGGCGACGAGCGCACCGGCCTTGCCGCGGTTGGGCAGGAGCTCGACGACGTTCGCCCCGCTCTCCTCCGCGATCACCGCCGTCGTGTCCTTAGACGCGTCCGAGGCCATGAAGATATTGCCGACGGGCACGAGCCTGGCGGCCGAGCGGATCGTGTTGCGGATCACGAGTTCTTCATTGTGCGCCGCGATCAGCACGGCGACGTCCTTCGGGGTGACGCGGCCGCCTGCTCCGGCGGCCGCCCCGCCAGCGGCCTGCTGTGCGAGCCGGTGGCGCGCACTCCGCGGCCGCTTCCGGAACGCCTGCGCGACAACACGGCCCAGACCGACCGTGCCCCACAGGGCGGTGTTCACCCCGACCACGAGGACGAGCACCACGACCAGGCTCAGCATGTGACTCTCCGTCGACCGGCCGGACGCGGGGTCGCTCCGGTGGTCCGACCGTACACGCGGGACGGGGCGCCCGCGACGGCAGACAGGTGCGGTTAACCACATCCGGGTGCGGGATGCCCACACGATCCCGCAGAGTCCCGGCCATGGCTTGCCCGGATCGCAACATCTGCAGAGACTGGCCGCGGGAACACCACACGCCGCACCTCGCCGAGTCCCGAAACTCCTCGACTGACGGCGGCGCATCCGCGAACCGCACCTAACCACCGAACCGCACCTAACCACACAGACTTACCCGAACAAAGGACCTGGAATGTCAATCGAAATCGTCGACGACTCTTCCCTGCCGCTCACGCACCAGGGCCGCCAGCGCACGAACGCGGACGCCCTGCTCATCCCGGTCATCCCCCGCACCCAGTTCGACTTCGACGTCGCCATCGTGGGCCTCGGATACGTCGGGCTGCCGACGGCGCTGTCCCTGCACGCCGCCGGTCTCCGCGTACTCGGCGTCGACGTGAGCGAACGCCGGCTCGCCGTGATCCGCAGCGGTGAAGCCGACCTCCTCGAGTCAGACCGGGAGCGCCTCGAGACGGCGATGTCGGGCGACGACTTCCAGATCACGGGTGACACCTACCTCCTCGGCGACGCGGCAGCGGTCATCATCTGCGTCCCCACGCCGATCGACGAACACCTCACGCCCGACCTCGAGATCCTCGCGAGCGCGTGCACGATGGTCGTCGACGCCGCCGTTCCCGGCCAGCTCCTGATGCTCACTTCCACGACGTACCCCGGCTGCACCAGGGACCTCCTCGTCACCCCGCTGCTCGTTCGCGGCCTGACCGCAGGCAAGGACATCTTCGTGTCCTTCAGCCCGGAACGCATCGACCCCGGCAACGACCGCTACGCCCACGAGGACGTGCCGCGGGTGGTCGGCGGCGCGACCCCGGCCTGCCAGGCCGCGGGAGCCGCCCTCCTCGGCCGCTATGCCCGCAACATCCACGGTGTCAGCTCCCTCGAGGTCGCCGAGATGAGCAAGCTCCTCGAGAACACCTTCCGGGCGGTGAACATCGCCCTCGCGAACGAATTCGCCGAGGCGTGCCTCGCCCTCGGGCTGTCGGTCATCGAGGTCATCAACGCCGCAGCGACCAAGCCCTACGGGTTCATGCCCTTCTTCCCCGGCGCCGGCGTCGGCGGGCACTGCATCCCGTGCGACCCGCACTACCTGCTCTGGCAGCTCCGCAAGGCTCACGTCGACGCGCCGGTCATCGAACACGCGATGAGCGAGATCGCCGGCCGCCCGCGCCGGGTCCTCGAGCGGGTGCGCGAAACCCTCGCCGACCAGGGCAAGCCTCTCCGCGGCGCACGCGTGCTCGTTGTCGGAGTCTCCTACAAGCCCAACGTCGCCGACCTCCGTGAGTCGCCTGCGCTGGATATCCTCAGCATGCTGGCCGACCAGGGCGCGGACGTCGGGTTCCACGACCCGTTCTTCGGGTCCGTCCGGCTCAGGAACGGCAGGGAGCTCACCGCGACGGTCGACCCGGACGCATTCGGCGCCGACCTCGTGGTCCTGCACACCGACCACGACAACGTCGACTGGGAATGGCTGTCCCCGGAGGTCCTCGTGCTCGACACGACCTACCGTCGCACCGACCTGCCCCGCCGCGTGCAGCTCTGACCCCTTCTTTCCCGGGCGGATGCCGGGGGCCGCTCGGCCCCCGGCATCCGTTGCCCTGCCCACCCCTTCGATCGGAGAACCACCGTGAAATCATTGATCACCGGCGGCGCCGGCTTCATCGGCAGCCACCTCACCGAATACCTGCTGGAGCAGGGTGACGACGTCATCGTGCTCGACAACCTCTCGACGGGTTCGCTCCGCAACCTCGCCAGGGTCAGTGACAACCCGCGGTTGCGGTTCGTCCAGGGCAGCATCCTCGACAGGGCACTCGTCACCGACCTCATCTCCGGGCGTGACCGGGTCTTCCACCTCGCCGCGGCCGTCGGCGTCAAGCTCATCGTCGAGGAGCCCCTGACGAGCCTGCGCACCAACATCCACGGCACCGAGAACGTCCTCGACGCGTGCGTCGCCGCGGGGGCGACCCTGTTGCTCGCGTCGACGAGCGAGGTCTACGGGAAGAACACCGCCGACAGCCTCGACGAGGAGTCCGACCGCATCCTCGGCTCCGCCCTCAAGTCCCGGTGGACCTACGCCGCCGCGAAGGGGATCGATGAGGCGTTCGCGCACGCATACTGGAGTGAGTTCGGACTCTCGGTTGCCATCGTGCGCCTGTTCAACACGGTCGGGCCGCGGCAGACCGGGCGTTACGGCATGGTCTTTCCCAATCTCGTCGGCCAGGCGCAGCGAGGGGAGCCACTCACGGTCTTCGGCGACGGACGACAGACCCGCTGCTTCTCCTACGTCGGCGACATCGTGCCCGCCCTCGTCCGGCTCGCCGAGACTCCGGCCGCGTACGGCCTGGCCGTCAACATGGGCGGCGCCCAGGAGATCTCGATCCTCGGCCTCGCCGAGCGCGTGATCGACGTCCTCGGCTCGACGAGCGACATCAGCCTGATTCCCTACGAGCAGGCTTACGCCCCCGGCTACGAGGACATGCGTCGCCGGGTCCCCAACAACGGCCTCGCTCGGAAGCTCGTCGACTTCGAACCGAGTACCCCGCTCGACGACGTGATCCGGAACGTGGCCGGCGCCGCGGCGGGCGGCGGAAACGCCAACGAGGCCATGGCCCTCGCGGGTTCGCCGCTGCATCCGCACGCCCCCGGCCTCGTCGCCGCCGGCAGCCAGATCCCCGGGCTGCTCTGATGTGCGGGATCATCGCCTGTCGCGCCATCGAACCTGCGCCCGGCTATCTCGTCGCGGGACTCAAACGCCTCGAGTACCGCGGCTACGACTCTGCGGGCATCGCCGTGTCCGCTGAAGACGGCACGACGGCCGTGTTCCGCACGATCTCGCGCGTCGACTCCCTCACCGGGCTTGTCGAGGAGTGGGGCGGCCCCTGCTCGCAGGCACCGGCATCGGCCACACCCGCTGGGCCACCCACGGCGGCGTGAGCGTTCAGAACGCGCACCCTCACCAGGACTGCGAGGGCCGCCTGAGCGTCGTTCACAACGGCATCCTCGACAACGCGGACCGGCTGCGCGCCGAGCTCGTGCATGCCGGGCACCGGTTCTCCTCCGAGGTCGACAGTGAGGTCATCTGCCACCTCGTCGAGGACCGCCTGCTCGACTCCGACGACCTGCTCGGAGCGGTGAGCGCCGCGGTCGCCCAGCTGACCGGCTCGTGGGCCCTCGTCGTCCTCGACGCACGGACAGGGCGCATGGTCGCCGCCGCACACCGCTCGCCGTTGCTCGCTGCCCGTTCCTCGGCGGGGATCTTCCTCGCGAGCGACATCTCTGCGATCGGCGACTGGGTCGACGAATTCCACATCCTCGCGGACGGCGACGTCGTCGAGGTCACGAACGACCTGGTCTGGACCAACTCCGGGATCCCGGCCCCGGTTCCCCCGGCCATCCCGCGGCCGCCGCGGCCGCAGTTCTCGCTGACCGTCGAGGCCGACGACCACATGGCCGCCGAGATCCGGGAGCAGCCGGAGGCCGCCGCCCGCCTGCTCGACGAGGTCGGCGGCCGGATCGCGACCGGCGAGCTCTGGAACGACCTCGGCCTGCCCCGGTTCGACCGGATGCGGGTGGTCGCGTGCGGGACCTCCCTCAACGCAGGAGAGGTCATCGGTTCCGCACTCAGCCGGCTCGGCGGGCTCGGCCACTCCTCCGTCGTCGCGAGCGAAGCGGCGGGCTCCGTCGTCGAACCGGGAACGCTCACGGTGATGATCAGCCAGTCTGGCGAGACCGCGGACGTGCTCCGGGCCCTCGAGGAGGGACCGGAGGGTTCCCCGGTGCTTGCCCTCGTCAACAACGTGCACTCGACGCTCGGTCGCAAGGTCGACGCCGTCGTGAGCTGCGCGGCCGGGCCGGAAATCGGTGTCGCCGCGACGAAGACGTTCGTCTGCCAGGTCATCGTCGGCACCGGGCTCGTGATCTCGTCGCTCGTCGCGAGCGGCAGGATGGATGTGGCCAGGGCCCACCGGCTCGTCAACGACCTGTACCTGATTCCGGAACAACTCGCGGAGGCCGCAGCCGCCGCGCGGGCGCTGCTTCCTCCCCTCGTCGAGGAGGTGCGGGGCGCCAAGGGGTTCCTGTTCCTCGGGCGGGGCGCCGGCGTCGCATACGCCGCGGAGGGCGCACTCAAGCTCAAGGAGATCACGTACCGCTGGGCGGAGGCCTACCCGGCCGGCGAACTCAAGCACGGTCCGCTCGCGCTCGTCGAGGAGGGCACCCCTGTCGTCGTGATCGACGACGACGATCCCCGGCTGGCCGGGAATATCGCCGAGGTGCGCGCGCGCGGTGGGCGCATCATCACGATCGGCCGGCCGGGCAGCAGCGTCGAAGTCCCGTTGTCGCTCGGAGCACCGTGCGGGCCGCTCGCGGCCGTCGTTCCGCTGCAGATGCTCGCACTCGGCCTCGCCGTCGAGCTCGGCTTCGACGCGGACAAGCCCCGCAACCTCGCCAAGTCGGTCACCGTCGACTGAGCGGGGCGGTGGCGGCCGGCGGCCGGTGCGAGCCGGCCGACGGTCCGCTGGGAAGGTGGTGAAGATGATCCGTGAGCGCGCGAGAGGCCGGGTAGCATCTCAACGCCATCGGCTGGCGACCCGATGTGGACGTTCTGTGCGCTGGAGGAGGGCGAATGCCGGAAGACGATGAGCCAGCGGGCGGGACCCCTCGCCGGCGCGCACTCCTGATCAGTCTCCTCGCGATCGGCCTGACGGTTCTGGCCGTGCTGACGATCGTGGTGTCGACCGCTCCGCGACCCGGCCAGAGCACAGCTCCCCCGCGCCGTCCGCGAGCGCGGCCCCGACGGCTCCCACGGTCGGGGCGTACCCCTGGCACACCGGGATCGTCTCGACGACGTTCTGGGTCGGCGAGATCTTCGACCCGAACGCCGCGGACGGCAGCCAGGTCTATTCGACGTATGACTCGGGGTGGATGGCGAGCTATGGCGGTTGCGACGGCGTCCGCACGGCGGACGACTGCCAGACCGAGGTGCGGACGGCGGCCAACGACTACTTCCCGACCCAGCTGGCTCCGAAGGAGAACCCGTTCTACCTCGATCTCCCGTTCGACGACCTCAACGACGCCCAGGCGTTCGCGACCCGCGAGAAGGTCGTGCCGTGGGCCGGCCAGTCTGCGTACGCGGGCTCGGCGGGCGATGACACCGTGAGCCTGATGAAGAACAGGTGGGTCCGCATCCGCTCGAACGGCCAGACCTGTTACGGCCAGATCGAGGACGCCGGGCCCGGCCAGTACCACGATGCCGCATACGTGTTCGGTGCGGACGATGCCCGGCCGGCCAACAAGAAGTTCAACGGAGCGGGCATGGACGTCTCCCCGGCCCTGAACGGCTGCCTGCGATTCAGCGACATCAACGGGGAGAACGACACGGTCGACTGGCAGTTCGTCGAGGCGGCCGACGTCCCGCCGGGGCCCTGGACGAAGATCGTCACCACGAGCGGAGTGCGCCCGTAGCACGCGACCCGCGACCCGCGACCGCGACCGGCTACAGCTTGAGCGAGGCGATCAGGTCTGGAGCGTGGTTGGTGGTGAGGATCACGCGCGAGAAGTCCTCGTCGATGAGGTCGATCACGACGGCCTGGCGGCGGCGTTTGATCGCGAGGAAGTCCTTGCCCCCGTGGAACTTCCAGGTGCCGACCGCGAGCACGAGTGGAACCTCGAGGCCGGGGGCGCGGATCCCGCGGATCCAGATCCACGGGTCGTCCGTGATCGTCACCGAGCGGATGTTGTCCGTGCGACGACGATGTCCTCGCGGCGGAAGGCGAGCGTCTTCTCGGCCTTCGTCAGGTGTACCTCGAGCCGATCGGGATGAACGCGCAAGGAAGCCATAGGCCTAGTCTGCCCCGTTCGGCCGGTATTCCCGCTGTCGAAACCTCACAATGCAGTAACGCGGAACTGTGCGCTCCGTCAGTCGGGCACGACGGCCGCCGCTGCCGCCTTCGCCGCCGCGGGCAACGCGTCGAGAATCCACTCGATCGCCTGCTCGTCGTGGGCCGCAGAGACGAACCAGGCCTCGAACACCGACGGCGGCAGTGACACCCCGGCGTCGAGCATCGCGTGGAAGAACGGGCCGTACCGGAAGGCCTCCTGGCGCTGCACGGCGGCGTAGTCCCGTGGGGGTGCGCTGCGGCATCCGCCCCGAACGCGAAGCTGAACAGGTTGCCCGCCCGCTGCACGCTGTGCGCGACACCCTCTGCTGAGAAGGCGGCGGAGACCGCGTTCGAGAGCAGCAGCGCGGTCGCATCGAGCCGCGGATAGACGGTGTCGTCGAGGGCGCGCAGGGTCGCGATGCCCGCTGCGACGGCGACCGGGTTCCCGGACAGGGTTCCGGCCTGGTAGACCGGGCCTGCGGGGGCGAGGTAGTCCATGACGTCGGCACGTCCGCCGAGGGCCGCGACGGGCAGGCCGCCACCGATGACCTTGCCGAACGTGAAGAGGTCGGGGCTGTACGGCTTCGCGGGGGTCTCTCCCGCGTTGTCGAGGCCCCAGTACCCGGCCGGCCCGACCCGGAAGCCGGTGAGCACCTCGTCGATGATGAGCAGCGCACCGTAGGAGTGCGCGAGCTCGGTCAGGGCTGCGTTGAAGCCAGGGTCTGGCGCGACCACGCCCATGTTCGCGGCGGCGGCCTCGGTGATGACGGCGGCGATCCTCCCCGGGTGGGCTTCGAACGCGGCGCGCACGGCCTCGAGGTCGTTGTACGGGAGCACGAGGGTCTGCGCCGCAGTCGCAGCGGTCACACCGGCGGAACCGGGCAGGGCGAGGGTCGCGAGCCCGGAGCCGGCCTGGGCCAGGAGTCCGTCGGAGTGGCCGTGGTAGTGGCCGGCGAACTTGATCAGGAGCTCGCGACCGGTGAAGCCGCGGGCGAGGCGAATGGCGGTCATCGTCGCCTCCGTGCCCGTCGAGACGAGGCGAAGCTTGTCGACGGCCGAGACGCGGCCCTCGATCAGCTCGGCGAGTTCGGTCTCGCCCGGAGTGGACGCACCGAACGACAAGCCGAGTGCTGCAGCGGCCTGGACCGCGTGGACGACCTCGGGGTGCGCGTGGCCGAGGATCGCGGGCCCCCAGGAGCTGACGAGGTCGACGTAGTCGCGGCCGTCTGAGTCGGTGACGTGGGCTCCTGAGGCCTTCACGAGGAACAGCGGGGTGCCGCCGACCGAGCGGAAGGCCCGGACCGGCGAGTTCACGCCGCCGGGGATGGCGCGCTGGGCGCGGGCGAACAGCTCGTCGTTGCGGGTCATCACGGGCGGTTTCCTTCGGTAAGCCAGACGGCGAGTTCGACGGCCCAGTATGTGAGCACGGCGTCTGCGCCTGCCCGGCGGATGCTGAGCACCGATTCCTCGATCGAACGGCGGCGGTCGATCCAGCCCTGGGCGGCGGCCGCCTCGATCATCGCGTACTCACCGGACACCTGGTATGCCCAGACCGGGACATCACTCACGGCCGCGACGTCTGCGAGTACATCGAGGTAGCTGCCTGCCGGCTTGACCATCACGACGTCCGCGCCCTGTTCGATGTCGAGCAGGGCCTCGCGCACGCCCTCCCTGCGGTTGGCCGGGTCGAGCTGGTAGCTGCGCCGGTCGCCCGTGAGCGTCGACTGCACGGCCTCGCGGAAGGGGCCGTAGAACGCGGAGGCGTACTTCGCCGAATATGCGAGGACGGTGGTGTCCTGGAATCCCGAACCGTCGAGGGCCTCGCGAACGGAGGCGACCTGGCCGTCCATCATGCCGCTGAGCCCGAGCAACCGGGAACCGGAGGCCGCCTGGATCAGTGCCATCTCGTTGTACCGCTCGAGGGTCGCGTCGTTGTCGACACTGCCGTCGAGCGCGAGCACCCCGCAGTGGCCGTGGTCGGTGAATTCGTCGAGGCACAGGTCGGTCTGCACGACGAGCGCGTCGCCGACCTCGTCTGCGATGGCCCGGGTCGCGACATTGAGGATCCCGAGCGGGTCGGTCGCGCCGGAGCCGATGGCGTCGCGCACATCCGGCACTCCGAAGAGCATCACGCCGCCGATACCTGCTGCGGCGGCCTCGGCTGCGGCCCGGCGCGCACTGTCGATCGAGTGCTGCACCACGCCGGGCATGGAGGTGATGTCCACCGACTCCCGCCCTTCGCGGACGAACATCGGCAACACGAGTTCGGCGGGGTGGATGCGGGTCTCACGGGCGAGCCGGCGGAGCGAGGAACTCGAACGCATCCGTCGAGGCCGAATAACTGGAGTAATCACCCATCCACCCTACCCACGCCAGACGAGACACCACTCGAGCCGCCGCGAAAGCGGGTGAATCGTCGTTCACGCGCGCCCAAACCGACGATTCACCCGCTTTCGCGGGAGGGCGGGAAGGTTGAGGCGCTAGCGGAGTTCGGCGAAGTGCGAGAGGGCCTCGATGAGCGCCTCGGCGCTGGGGGCTTCCGCAACGAGGTCGACGCGGAGTCCGAGGGCCGCGGCGTCCTTGGCGGTGCGCGGACCGATGCAGGCGACGAGGGTCGTCTCGGGGACAGGTCCGAACTGCTCCTGCACCTGTTCTGCGACGCTCCCCGAGGTGACCAGGAGCGCTTGCACCTTGCCGGCCGCGACATCCGCAACGACCCGCGGGTCCACGGGAACGCCGATCGTGCGATAGGCGACGACGGACTCGACCTCGTGGCCGATCCGGCGCAGACCCTCGGTGAGCAGGGGCTTGGCGATCTCGGAGCGCAGGGTGAGGATGCGCAGGGGCACGACACCCTGGGTGGCGGCTTCCCACTCGGCGAGCAGGCCACGGGCGGAGTTGTCCTCGGCGGGGACGAGATCGACGCGATAGCCGGCGGCGATGAGAGCCGCCGCGGTGGTCTCGCCGACGGCGGCGATCCGGGTGCCGGGAGCCACGACGGCGCGGTGCGAGGAGAGCACATCGACGGTCGTCGCGCTCGTGATCGTCATCCAGTCGAAGTCACCGTCCGCGAGGCGTGCGAGCGCCGCGTCGAGCGCGGGGGCGTTGTCGGTCGCGGCGAAGTTGATCATCGGGGCCACGATCGGCTGCGCACCGCGGGAGCGGAGGTCCGCGGCGACGTGGTCACCCCACGGGCCGCCGCGCGGGACGAGGACCCGCCAACCGGCAAGCGGCTTGGTGGGATTGGAGAGGGTCTTGTAGCGCCAGGTCATTTCTTAAGAAGTCACCTTCATGGGGGCAAAATCGGCAGCCCCGCCTTGGATCAGATCACGGGCCACACGCTCGGAGACGTCCTGGGCGGCCTCGACCAGGTGGGTGACGGAATGTGAATCGGGCGTCGCGGCGTGCGAACTCACGATACTTCGGGCACCATCAGGACTGTACACCGTGGCAGTCAGGAACAACAGGCCGTCGTCGATCGCCGCCATCGCGCCGATCGGGGCCGCGCAGCCGGCCTCGAGTCGCGCGAGCACGAGACGCTCCGCGGTCGTGGTGGCCTGGCTCGTCGCATGGTTGATCGCGGCGAGCGCGGTTCCGAGCGGGCGATCAAGCCTGCCCTCCCGCACCTCGATCGCGAGGGAACCCTGGCCGGGCGCGGTCGGCCAGTCGGAGAGCTCGAGGTACTCGCCCTCGACCGCGCTCAGGAGGCCGAGCCTGCTGAGGCCGGCCGCGGCGAGCACAACGGCGTCGAGGTCGCCTGCGGCGACCCTGCCGAGCCGGGTGTCCACGTTGCCGCGGATGTCGACGACGTGCAGGTCCGGCCGGGCCTTCAGAAGCTGGGCGACCCGGCGCGGGGAGCCGGTGCCGACCCTGGCGCCCTCCGGAAGGGTCTCGAGGGTCAGTCCGTCCCGGGCGCAGAGCACGTCGCGGGCGTCGGCGCGGCGCGGCGTTGCGCCGACGACGAGGCCGGGGTACAGCGCGGTCGGCAGGTCCTTGAAGGAGTGCACGATCGCGTCGCAGTCGCCGTTCAGCAGGGACTCGCGGAGGGCGCTCGCGAACACGCCCGTCCCGCCGAGGCCGGACAGGGGTTCCTTCGAGGTGTCGCCGTGGGTCGTGATCACGACGAGCTCGACCTCGGTGCCCGCTGCTGCTGCGATCCGGTTGGCGACCGCCTGGGTCTGGGCGAGGGCGAGGGCGCTCCCCGGGTGCCGATCCTGATCGTGCTCACGGCGCGATCCCGGCGAGGGCTGGCTTGAAGCCGAGGCGCACGTTCTCGCAGCAGCCCGGCCGGCAGACGTCGTACCAGGGTCCGAGCGGGGTCATCGCGGGGCGTTCGGCTGCCGGCGTGTCCTCGAGGCGCTCGACCACGAGGTCGATCAGCCCGCTCACGTATGCAGGGTCGACCCCGGGCGTGGGTACGCGCACCGAGAACAGTCCCTGCTCGTGCGCGGTCTCCGTCGCCTCGTTGTCGAGGTCCCACATGACCTCCATGTGGTCGCTCACGAAACCGAGCGGCACGATCACGACGGCACGGATGCCCCTGGCCGGGAGCAGCCGGATGGCGTCGTTGATGTCTGGCTCGAGCCATGGCATGCTCGGCGGCCCGCTCCGGGACTGGAAGACGAGCTGCCACGGGGTCTCGCTCGCCGCGGCATCCGCTGCGGCGACAGCAGTCATCACCGTGTGCGCGACGGCGAGGTGCTGGGCCTCGTATGCGCCGCCCTCACCGAAGCCGCGCTCGGCGGGTCCGCTCTTCGCGGCGTCCGTCGACGGGATCGAGTGCGTCGAGAACAGGACCTCCACCTCGGTGGCGAGGTCGATGCCCGGGATCTGGGCGGCGACATCCGCGAGGCCCTTGCTCACGCCGGCGATGAAGGGGGTGACGAAGCCGGGGTGGTCGAAGAACTGGCGAACCTTGTCGATGTGCACCACGCCGGTCAGGCCCGTGACCTCGAGCGCCGCCGCGAGGTCTTCACGGTACTGGCGGCAGCCGGAGTACGAACTGTATGCGCTTGTGACGATCGCGAGCAGGCGGTCCTGGCCGTTGGCGTGCGCCTCGGCGACGACGTCGCGGAGGTAGGGGTCCCAGTTGCGGTTGCCCCAGAGCACGGGGATGTCGATGCCGCGGCGGTCGAGTTCTGCTTCGAGTGCGGCGCGGAGCACGCGGTTCTGGGCGTTGATCGGGCTGATGCCGCCGAAGTGGCGGTAGTGCGTCGCGACCTCTTCGAGGCGTTCCTCCGGGATGCCGCGGCCGCCCGTGACGTTGCGGAGGAAGGGGATCACGTCGGCCTGTCCCTCGGGTCCCCCGAAGCCGGCCAGGAGGATGGCGTCGTACGCGCTCACTACTGGAGCACCTCGACGAGTTCCGCGGTGGAGATGCGGCGCCCGGTGTAGAACGGGACCTCTTCGCGCACGTGGCGGCGGGCCTCGGTGTTGCGGAGCTCGCGCATGAGGTCGACGAGCTCGGTGAGCTCGTCGCTCTCGATCGGGAGGAGCCATTCGTAGTCGCCGAGGGCGAAGGCGGAGACGGTGTTCGCGATCGCACCGCGGAAGGCGGCACCCTTGCGGCCGTGGTCAGCGAGCATGGCGCTGCGCTCGGCCTCGGGGAGCAGGTACCACTCGTAGCTGCGGACGAACGGGTAGACGGTCAGCCAGGCCTTCGGTTCGACGCCGCGGAGGAAGCCGGGCACGTGGCTCTTGTTGAATTCGGCGTCGCGGTGCACGCCCATCGCGTTCCAGGTCGGCAGCAGGCTCTTGAGGAGCCGGCTACGGCGCAGCTCCCGGTTCGCCCACTGCAGGGTCTCCGCCTCGGGTGCGTGGGTCCAGATCATCAGGTCGGCATCGGCGCGGAGGCCGGACACGTCGTAGAAGCCGCGGACGGTGACGCCCTCCGCCTCGACGAGTTCGACGATGTCGTCGAGCTCGAGGACCGCGTGCGGTACGTCGCGGCCGTCGAGGTCGTCCGGGTTCGTCGGGTCCTTGCGAAGCACCGCGAAAAGGGTGAAGCCCTGGGGCGATGCCGCACCCGTTGCGTCACCGGTGAGGGTGTCGGCGTCGGGGGCGGGGTGGGAAGAGGTTACTGCCTCTCCGGCAGCCGGCTGAGTCATGAGTACAGTCTCTACTTTTTTGTGACCAGAGCCAAAAGACTCAGCTGGCGCCCGGCTGGGCACGCCCGTCCGGCCGGCCTCAGTCGTCGAGGACGGCCCTGAGCGCGAACCAGACCGCGGCTCCGACCGCGAGGGCGCTGCCGAGGGCGACCCCGAGCAGTGCCGTGGGGTTCTCCTCGCCGAGCTTGTGCAGGCGGCGCCGGGCGAGGCGTTCCTGGTCACGCATCCGCTTCGGGACGTTGAGCTTGTACTCGATAGCGTCGAGGGTCAGCGCGAGCTGGGCGCGCGCGGCTGTCGCCTCGGCGCGCAACGCGTGCGTGGACTTCGACGGAGTCGCTGCAGCACCGGTCGTTTTGTCCTGTTCAGTGCTCATAGTCTCCGACTCCCTTGATCGCGTCTGCGTCCCGGCGGATGCTTGCCGCGAGGCCGTCCGGGTCGGCGCGCGTACCGGCCTTCACCCGGTTGACGCCGATCAGCACGAGGATCGCGGCAATGAGGAGCAGGGCGACCGCGACGATGAGCGTCGCGAGCCAGAGCGGCAGCACGAGCGCGAGGGCGATCACGGCGAGCGCGACGAAGACGATGACCGCGAGGAATGCGAACACGCCGGCCACGACGAAGAGGCCGATGCCGACGCCGATGTTCTTCGCCTTGCCCGCCATCTCGGATTTGAAGGCCTCGATCTCGGCGTGGATGAGCGCGGCGATCTGCCCGGGCAGCTCGGAGACGAGGGTGATCAGGGTCTTGCGCGGGCGCGGGCCGAACCCTGCTGCGCGGGCGCTGTCGGTCTGGGTTCCGGTCGCGGCCGGCGATCCGGTCACAGTGAGGGTGCTTCCGATGTGGGCGCGCCCGGGTCGGGGGTGCCGTGGTCTGGGGTCGCCGTCGGGGTGGCCGACGGCGCTGACGCTGCCGGGCGTTTCGTGGGCCAGGACGTGCCGTACCGGGGGCCTGGGCCCGCGGCATCCGTGGCCTTCGCGGTCTTGTCCGTGAGGGTTCCGACGAGCTTCTTGCCGGCGTTGATGAGCGCGGCAGGCACGTCGCCGACCCGCTCGAGGGCGAAGTCGCGGACTTCGGTCACGCGGCGCTGCACGGGGTCGGCGTTCCAGAGGCTCTCGGCAGAGGCCACGATCTGGTCGTAGCGCTTACGTCCGGCACGGGAGCCCAGGACGTAACCGACGAGTCCACCGGTGATAAAAAGAAGCTTTCCCCGCATCTGTCACTCCATTCTTCGTCGTTCACGTACGTCTCAGAGTATCCCGCCTGCGGAAACGGTGGAGGGCAAACTGCCGGACTACTGGGGAGAACGGCTCAGAGAACCAGCGCATCGCGACGGGTCCGGCCGGCGGTCGCGAGGGCATCGGGGATGACGGAGGCGAGCCCGGTTCCGGAGAGCCAGGCCCCGGTGACCTCGAGCCCTTCGAGGGCCGCGACGGCCCGACGCACCTGGTCGACGCGGTCGCGGGCGCCGACGGTCGCCGGCGAGAGGGCGTCGCCCCACCGGGTGCGGTCGAAGCCGAGCACCTGGTCCGCGGAGAGCGAGGTACCGAGGATGGCGGAGGCATCCGCGAGGGCGAGGGAGAGGAGTTCGTCGTCGGTGAGGCGGGCGCTCGGGCTCTTCTGCCCCGCGCGGCCGTAGGACAACCGGAGCACGTGCACGCCGGGACCCGCGGTCTCGGCGACCCAGTCCCATTTCGCGGTGACGTGGGTCAGTGCCTTTGCGGTGATGCCGGGTGCGCCGGCGGCGACGAGGGCCCCGGTGCCGCGCGGATGCGCGTCGAGCTCAGGGGCGGCGAGCACGAGGGTGGCGAGTTCGATCGGGGTCGGTTTCGGCCAGTGCAGGGCGCCGAGCGCCTTCTGCTGAGGTCCGAGCGGCGCGATGAGGGCGAGGGCCTGGGCGCCGGGCGTCGCGAGGATGACGAACCGCGCCGACAGGGTCTCCGGCAGGGTCTCTGGCAGGTCGCCGGATTCGCGCCCCCTGGCGCGGCGGTAGCTTCGGGGGTATCGGGGCTCTCGGGGCTTTCGGGGGCATCGGACTCTTCGGAGGCTTCCGGCCGGGGCGCGATCGTGACCTGCCAGGGTCCGGCCGTGACGGGGCGGATGCTGGTGACGGCGGCCTCCGTGAACACCTCGACGTCGAAGCGGTCGAGTTCGGCGCGGAGCGCGGTCACGAGGCCGGCCATGCCGCCGCGAAGCCCGGAGACCGCGGAGCCGGCGGGAGCGGCGCTGCGGAGGGAGAGCACGGCGCCGGACAGCGACCCGGTCACGGTGAGGGCGGCGTTGAGGCCGGGAGCGACGACGTCGACTTCGAGATCGTCTGCTGAGGAGGTGTAGACGCCCGCGGTGACCGGCTCGACGAGGCGTTCGAGGACGCGGCGGCCCATCCGCTTGCGGACGAGTTCGCCGAGGCTGTGCTCCCTGCCGATCGTGAGCACGGGCATGAGGCGGTCGAGCCAGGCTCGCAGGGCTCCCGGCCAGCCGATCACGCGGCGCACGTCCTCTGCGAGCGGGGAGCCGGGGATGCCGAGGACGCCAGCCCGGGGCATCGGAACGCTCACCGCGGGTCCGCCAGGACGATCGGATGGCAGGCAGAGCCACGCGCCGGCGGCGTTCGGCTGCACGACCCGGTCGGCGAGACCGAGTCCTTCGATGAATTCGGCCACGGCGTTGCGGCGCACCGCGAAGCTCTCCGCCCCGCTGTCGAGGGTGAGCCCGGCGACCTCGTGGCTCGCGAGCGCGCCGCCGAGGTCGCGTCCAGCCTCGAGCACGGTGACGCTCAGCCCGACCCTGGCGCACTCGCGGGCAGCCGAGAGGCCGGCCACCCCTCCGCCGACGACGACGACGTCACGCACGCCGCTCATCCGCCCGCCCCGCGGCGCTTCGCTCATCGCTCGCCGGCTCAGGACGCGGCCGGCGTGGACGCCGGCTCGCTCGGTGCGGTGGCGGATGCCCCGGGTGCTCCGGTCTCCCCGTGAGCGCCGGCAGTGACCTCGTGCACGAATGCGACGAGGCGGGTGAGCACGGTCGGGTCGGTCAGCGGCGGGACGCCGTGGCCGAGGTTGAGCACGTGGGCAGGAGCGGTGCGCCCGCGCTCGAGCACGTCGAGGACGTGCGCCTCGAGGACGGGCCACGGCGCGGCGAGGAGCGCGGGGTCGAGGTTGCCCTGCAGGGGGACGTTCCCGCCGAGTCGGCGATTGGCCTCGTCGAGCGGCACCCGGTAGTCGACGCCGACGACGTCCGCGCCGACGGCGTGCATCTCGTGGAGAAGTTCGCCGGTGCCGACGCCGAAGTGCACGACGGGGACGTTGCGCCGGATCGGTGCGTCCGCACCGGGCGCGGTCTCGGCATAGCTGAGATCGCGCACGTGGGCGATCGCAGCAGCCGACGCCGGGGCGACGAACCGGCTGTAGTCGGCCAGGGAGAGCGCACCGGCCCAGGAATCGAAGAGCTGTGCAGCGCTCGCTCCTGCGAGCACCTGGGCGCGCAGGAAGCGGCCGGTCACCTCTGCGGTCCAGTCCATCAGGGAGGCCCAGGCCGCAGGGTCGGCGTGCATCAGGGTGCGCGCGTGGATGTGGTCCTTGGACGGGCCGCCCTCGACGAGGTAGGCCGCAAGGGTGAACGGCGCCCCGGCGAACCCGATCAGCGGGGTCCCGCCGAGCTGGGCGACCGTTCGGGCGACGGCCTTCCGGATCGGGTCGAGGGTGGTCTCGAGCACGGCGGGGTCGAGGGAGACGAGCTCGGCGACGTCGCGGGCGGTGCGGACGGCCTTGCCGAGCACCGGCCCCATCCCGGCGACGATCTCGACGTCGACACCGACGAGCTTGAGCGGGATCACGATGTCGCTGAACAGGATTCCCGCGTCCACCTGGTGCCGGAGCACGGGCTGGAGGGTGATCTCACTGGCCATTTCCGGGTCGAGGCACGCATCGAGCATCCGGGTGCCGACCCGCAGCGACCGGTACTCGGGAAGGGAACGCCCGGCCTGGCGCATGAACCACACGGGGGTGGCCTCCGGGCGGGTGCCCTGGTATGCGCGGATGAGGCGGGAATCGGCGGTGAGTCCGGAGGCGAGGGGGTGTTGAGCGTCGAGGTTCATTTGTGTCAATTCTGTCAAACTTTCAGGAGCCAAGCGCTTTCCGCAGATGATCCACGCCCAGATGGACAAAGTAGACTCACCGAGTGCTGATCTGCCTGTCCGCGAACCACAAGAACTCGAGTTTCGATGTACTCGAGAAGCTGTCCGTCGGCGCGCCCGGCACGGCAGGCGGCATCATCGAGCGATACCCGAGCCTGTCCGGAGCGGTCATCGTCGCAACCTGCAACCGCTTCGAGGCCTACCTCGACCTCGACGAACCCGACGGCGCCTCCCCCTCGAGGCCGTACAGGCCGCGATCGCGGGCGTCAGCGCCGGCACCGGCGTCACCGCTGAGGTCCTCCGCGAGACCCTCGACTTCGTGCACGGCAACGGCGTCGCCGAGCACCTGTTCGCGGTGACGAGCGGCCTGGAATCCGTCGTCGTCGGCGAGGGCGAGATCGCAGGCCAGGTGCGCCGCTCCCTCGAGCAGGCCCGCGAGCGCGGCACGACCACCCCCGAACTCGAGCGGCTGTTCCAGCGCGCGTCGCAGACCTCCCGCGGCATCAAGAACCGCACCGGAATCGGCGCGGCCGGGCGGTCACTCGTGCGCCTCGCCCTGCAGCTCGCCGAGACCCGCATCGTGAACTGGGCGAGCACCCGCGTGCTGCTCGTCGGAACCGGCCGTTACGCCGGCGCCGCCCTCGCAGCGCTCCGCGACCTCGGCGTCTCCGACGTGCGGGTCTACTCGCCCACCGGGCGCGCCGTCAAGTTCGCGGGCTCGCATGGCATCACCGCGATCACCGAGTCGGGATTCGCCGTCGAAGCCGATCGTGCCGACCTGATCCTGACCTGCACGACCGTCGAACACCACGTCGTCACGGCCGCACTGCTCCGGGAGGGCGCGGCAGCAACCGCGGATGTCGACGCCGGAGCACAGCCGGTCGCTCCGGCCGGCCGACGGCTCATCATCGACCTCGGCCTGCCGCGCAACGTCGCTCCTGACGTCACCGAGGTCCCGGGAGTCGAGCTGCTCGACCTCGAGACCATCCGCATCCACGCCCCGCTCGAAGAGCTCAATGCGACGAGCGAGGCCCGCCTGCTCGTCGACCGCGCCGCACGCAAGTTCTCTGCGGTCGCGGAAGAGCAGAGCCTCACCCCAGCGGTCGTCGCGTTGCGCAGCCACGTCTTCGACCTGCTCGATTCAGAGATCGAACGGGCGCGCGCGCACGGCGACGATACCGAACAGACCGAGCGGGCGTTGCGGCATCTCGCGAGCGTCCTGCTGCACACGCCGATGGTGCGCTCACGCGAACTCGCGAGGGCCGGTGAGCAGGCCGCGTTCACCGGCGGCCTCGACGCCCTCTTCGGCATCCGGGTCGAGTCCGGCGCCGGCTCCGTGGCCGAGTCCGCTCCGCCCCTGGATCCGTTCCCCGGATCGGCGCACCGGGCCTCCTGAGCGCTCGCGCGCGGCGTCTCGGCGTCTCTTCGGCGAGCGCGGGAGCTGCGCCGCTGCGCGGGTGGCGGACCACACGCGCAGCGGCGAAAAGCCCGCGCTCGGGTCAGGCTCCGCGGAGGCGCTCGGCGAGGTAGGCGTCGAGCTTGTCGAGCGGCACCCGCTCCTGCTGCATGGTGTCGCGGTCGCGCACGGTGACGGCCTGGTCTTCGAGAGAGTCGAAGTCGACCGTGATGCAATACGGGGTGCCGATCTCGTCCTGGCGGCGGTAGCGGCGCCCGATCGCGCCGGCGTCGTCGAAGTCGACGTTCCACGACTCGCGCAAGCGGGAAGCGAGGGAGCGCGCCATCGGCGAGAGCGCCTCGTTGCGGGACAGCGGAAGCACGGCGGCCTTGATCGGCGCGAGGCGCGGGTGGAGCTTGAGCACGGTGCGCTTGTCGACGCCGCCCTTCGCGTTCGGCACTTCCTCCTCGTGGTACGCGTCGACGAGGAACGCCATCAGCGAGCGGGTGAGCCCGGCCGCCGGCTCGATCACGTAGGGCACCCAGCGCTCGTTCTTGGTCTGGTCGAAGTACGAGAGATCCTTGCCCGATGCCGCAGCGTGCGTCTTGAGGTCGAAGTCCGTGCGGTTCGCCACGCCTTCGAGCTCGCCGAACTCACTCCCGCTGAACCCGAAGCGGTACTCGATGTCGACGGTGCGCTTGGAGTAGTGCGAGAGCTTCTCGGCCGGGTGTTCGAAGAAGCGCAGGTTCTCCGGCTCGATGCCGAGGCCGGTGTACCAGCTCATGCGCTGCTCGAGCCAGTACTCGTGCCAGGTCTCATCTGTGCCGGGCTCGACGAAGAATTCCATCTCCATCTGCTCGAACTCGCGGGTGCGGAAGATGAAGTTGCCCGGTGTGATCTCGTTGCGGAAGCTCTTGCCGATCTGGCCGATGCCGAACGGGGGCTTCATCCTGGCAGCCTGGAGCACGTTGGCGAAGTTCACGAAGATGCCCTGCGCGGTCTCTGGACGCAGGTAGTGCATGCCCGCCTCGTCGTCGACGGGACCGAGATAGGTCTTGAGCAGGCCGGAGAAGGCGCGCGGCTCCGTCCAGATGTGCCGGTTGCCGCAGTTCGGGCAGGGGATGCCGTCGAGGCCGCCCTCTGCGGGGCGCCCCTTCTTCTCCTCGAACTCCTCCTCGAGGTGGTCGGCGCGGAAACGCTTGTGACAGCTCGTGCACTCGACGAGGGGGTCGCTGAAGACCTCGACGTGACCGGATGCCTCCCACACCTTCCTGGGCAGGATCACCGAGGAGTCGAGCCCGACGACGTCGTCGCGGCTCGTGACCATGAAGCGCCACCACTGCTTCTTGATGTTCTCCTTGAGCTCGACGCCGAGGGGCCCGTAGTCCCACGCGGACCGGGATCCGCCGTAGATTTCACCCGCCTGGAAGACGAACCCGCGGTGGCGGGCGAGGGCGATGACGGAATCGAGGCGGGAGGGTGCGGCCACGGTGGCTCCAATGGTCGAGGGTGGATGTGGGGCGTGCCGTGCGGAAAATCCCGGTCAGGCGTACCCATTTTAGGCTCTCGTCCCGGTGCGCCCCTCTGGCTGTTAGCCTTGCTAAGGAATCATCGCGAATTCAGCTTTTTCTCAGCTTGGATTCGGCACGGTCGTGAACCGCACCTCAGCACCATCTGCACCACCCTCAAAGGAGAGATCATGGGCACCAGGCCCCGCACGCCGCACGACGCTTTCACGGGGGCCGGTCCGCTCGATCGCGATCCGTCCCTGCTCCCTGTCGCACTCGACCAGACCGAGCACGACGCCCAGGAGCGACGCTGGACCCCGGCCAAGATCGCACTCTGGGCCGGCATCTCCCTCCTCGGCGGACTGAGCTGGGTCATGCTCGCGGTTGTCCGCGGCGAGACCGTGAACGCCATCTGGTTCGTCTTCGCCGCGGTGTGCACCTACCTGATCGGCTACCGCTTCTACTCGAACTACATCCAGAAGCACCTGCTGAAGCCCGATGACCGCAGGGCGACCCCCGCAGAGTACAAGGCGGACGGCAAGGACTTCGCGGCGACGGACCGCCGGGTGCTGTTCGGCCACCACTTCGCCGCGATCGCCGGGGCAGGCCCGCTCGTCGGCCCGGTGCTCGCCGCGCAGGATGGGCTACCTGCCCGGCACGCTCTGGCTGATCGCCGGCGTCGTGTCTCGCCGGTGCGGTGCAGGATCTACATCGTGCTGTTCTACTCGATGCGCCGAGGCGGACGTTCGCTCGGCCAGATGGCCCGCGACGAGCTCGGCAAGATCGGCGGCACCGCCGCCCTGATCGCCACGATGGCGATCATGGTCATCATCGTCGCGATCCTCGCCCTCGTCGTGGTCAACGCCCTCGCGGCGAGCCCCTGGGGCGTCTTCTCGGTCGGCATGACCATCCCGATCGCGCTCTTCATGGGCTGCTACCTGCGCTTCTTCCGCCCGGGCAAGGTCAGCGAGGTGTCGATCATCGGGTTCGTGCTGCTCCTGGCCGCCATCATCGGCGGCGGCGCCATCTCGAACACGGCGTGGGGAGCATCGTTCTTCCACGTCGACCCGGTCCCGCTCGCGATCGGCATCATCATCTACGGCTTCGTCGCAGCGATCCTCCCGGTCTGGCTGCTGCTCGCCCCGCGCGACTACCTCTCGACCTTCATGAAGATCGGAACGATCGGGATGCTCGCGATCGCGATCATCATCGTGCGCCCGGAGATCACGGTCCCGGCATTCAGCGAGTTCGTCGCCAACGGCGGACCGGTCGTGAGCGGGTCGCTCTTCCCGTTCCTCTTCGTCACGATCGCCTGCGGCGCCCTTTCCGGCTTCCACGCCCTGATCGCCTCCGGCACGACCCCGAAGCTCATCGAGAAGGAACGCCAGACCCGCTTCATCGGTTATGGCGGCATGCTCATGGAGAGCTTCGTCGCGATCATGGCCCTCGTCGCCGCCGTCTCGATCGACCGCGGCATCTACTTCGCGATGAACTCCTCGGCGGCCCTCACCGGGGGCACCGTAGAAGGCGCTGTCGCGTTCGTGAACAGCCTCGGGCTCACCGGGGTCAACCTCACCCCCGACATGCTCACCCAGACGGCGAAGGACGTCGGAGAGGCCACGATCGTCTCCCGCTCCGGCGGCGCCCCGACGCTCTCGGTCGGGCTCGCGCACATCATGCAGCAGGTCGCAGGAGGCTCAGGCATGATGGCGTTCTGGTACCACTTCGCGATTCTGTTCGAGGCGCTGTTCATCCTCACCGCCGTGGATGCGGGGACCCGCGTCGCGCGCTTCATGCTCCAGGACAGCCTCGGCAACTTCTTCCCGAAGTTCAAGAACACCTCCTGGCGCACGGGGGCCTGGCTCACCACGGGCATCATGGTTCTCCTCTGGGGCGCCGTGCTGATCATGGGCGTCACGGACCCGCTCGGCGGCATCAACACCCTGTTCCCGCTCTTCGGGATCGCGAACCAGCTGCTCGCCGCAATCGCACTCGCGGTGTGCATGGCGATCGTCGCGAAGCAGGGCAAATTCAAGTACATCTGGATCGTCGCCGTGCCCCTCGCGTTCGCCGCGATCATCACGATCTACGCCTCGATGCTGAAGATCTTCTCAACCGTCCCCGCGGTCGGTTACTTCGCCCAGAACAAGGCATTCTCCGACGCCCTCGCGGCGGGGAAGACCTCGTTCGGAACGGCGCCGAGCGTCGCGGCCATGGAGGCCGTGGTACGGAACACGATGGTGCAGGGTCTCCTGTCGATCCTCTTCGTCACCCTCGCGATCATCGTGATCGTCTCCTCGGTCGTTGCGACCTGGAAGTCCTGGAAGAGCCGCGATTTCGGCACCAACGAGGACCCTGCGCTCCCGTCGCAGATGTTCGCGCCCTCCGGCTTCCTGCCGACCCCGGCCGAAAAGGAGCTGCAGGGCCGCTGGGAAGCCCAGGCTGCCGCCGAGAAGAACGCCAGGACGGCGCGGAACGCCGGCGCGGGCACCCCTGGCCGGTGACGGTCCGGTGATGACAGCAGGGGCACGCCGGGGGCAGCGGATGCCCTCGGCAGGCGGGACCTCGCTCGCTGCGCTCCTCGGCGGCATCCGCCGGGCAGCGCGGAGCGTGGCCTGGTACGTCAAAGGGGTGATGGGAGAGGACGCCTGGGACAAGTACCGGGCGCACCACGAGGCCGCGCACGGGACCGCGGACCCTGCTCACCCCACCGAGCGGATGATGACCGAGCGCGAGTTCTGGCGGGACCAGACCGACCGCCAGGACGCCAACCCGCAGGGCCGCTGCTGCTGACCCACTCCTGAGGCTCGCGAAAGCGGGTGAGCCGTCGTCATGACTGGGGCAAACCGACGGCTCACCCGCTTTCGCGAGCCTGGAATCAGCCGCTCGCACCGAATGTCCAGCTTGTCTTCCTAACGTCGGCAATGACAGAGTGGCAGGGCTCGCGTCGGCTTCAGGAGAGGGTGGTCGGATGGGCAACGGGTTCACCCCGCGGCGCCGCTGGATCGCCGCAGGCGCCGCCGGCCTGGTGCTGCTCGTCGCCACCGTCGTCCTCACGGTCAGCGTCGCGACGGGACTCGCGCAGCCGGACCAGGCCGTCCCCGCGCTGTCTCTCCCCGACAGGCCGGCACCGCCCGCGCCGGGGGTGGATGACTCGTCCCCCTCCCCGCGACCTGGCGGCCACCGGCCGACCTGCCCGCCCAGGGCACCATCGGCAGCGTCCGGATCCCGGCGACCGCTTCGGGTTTCAGCGCGCGCGACGCCGAGGTCTACCTCCCGCCGGCCGCGCTCGTCCCGGACGCCCCAGCCCTGCCGTTCGTGCTGATGATGATGGGACAGCCGGGCGACCCGGACGCCGGCCCGATCGCATCCGTGCTCGACGCCTTCGCCGCCGCCCACAACGGCCTCGCCCCGATCGTGCTCGTCGCCGACCAGCTGGGCGACCCGGACGTCGACTCACTGTGCCTCGACACGGCGGAATACGGCCGGGTCGAGACGTACCTCGAGGAGGACGTTCTCACCTGGGCGCGCGGCAACCTCAACATCGAGGCCGGCCGCGAATCATGGACCGTCGCCGGGTTCTCGAACGGCGGCCAGTGCGCCTTGTCGCTCGCGCTCCGGTACCCGGAGGTCTGGGGCAGCCTCATCGACGCCTCCGGCACGGTGTATGCGGGACTCGAGACGGAGCCGGAGGTCCTGGCTGACGTGTTCGGGGGTGACCAGGCTGCCTACGACGCGACAAAACCGGCCACGCTGCTGGGCAGGAGCCGCTACCCTGACACCACGGCCGTGTTCACGGTCGGCTCGGAGGACTCGGTGATGGAACCGGGGCTGAAGGATCTGAGCGGAACGGCCAGGGCTGCGGGGGTGGCGGTGACGTACTACGAGGTGCCCGGCGAGGGCCACTCCTTCGAGGCGCTGGGCGGTGGACTCACCGAGGCGTTCGGCGTGCTCGCCAGCCGACTCGGGCTCGGCTAGGCGTGGACGCCCTCCAGGCGCTCCTGCGCACGGATATCCTGCACGGCCCCGTCATCGTCGGCGCGTACACCCTGTCCGGCGCGGCCGTGGTCTTCCTGCTCGCCCGACGACCGACCCCGCGCTGGCTCATGACCGTCGCGGTCGCGGTCGCCTCCGGAGGCGTTGTCGCGGTGCTCCTCTGGTTCTTCCTGGTGCGGGTCTTCAACGTGTTCGGGATGGGCCTCGTGCCCGTGGCGTACGCGTGGCTCGGCGCGGCCTGCGCCGCCGTCGGGATCGCACTCGTGAACCTGTGGAAGACGCGGCCGGCACGCCGGAGCCTCGCCGCCGCATCGGTGCTGCTCTTCGTCGCGACGGGGGCGCTCGGGATCAATGCGGGCTATGGCCTTGACCGCACCCTCGGCGCGCTTCTCGGGGTGAACGTGCTGCCGCCGATCGCACTGAATCCGGCAGCGCCACGCTCGACCCCGGTCGCAGGCACCGGCTCCCACCCTGGCTCGAGAGCCGACCCCAACCCTGACCGGACGGGCCGCGCCCTCTGGCAGACGTGGAATCCACCCGCCGACATCCCCGCCGCGGGAAACACCGGGAGCCAGGTGATCCCGAACACCGTCTCCGGATTCCGCTCCCGGCCGGCCGGAATCTACCTGCCCCCTGCGGCGCTCGTCCCGGACGCGCCGGCATTGCCGCTCGTGATCATGCTGCTGGGCCAGCCCGGCAACCCCGACCCGGAATACGTCGCGGCGAGCCTCGACCGTGCGGCCTCCCAGCACGGGGGTCTCGCGCCGATCGTCGTCGTCGCCGACCAGCTGGGCGATCCCTCCGTCGACCCGCTGTGCCTCGACACCGCGAGGTACGGAAACGCGGAGACCTTCCTCACCAGGGACGTCGTCGGCTGGGCTGCCGCGAACCTCAACGTGACGCACGACCACCGGTACTGGACGATCGCCGGGTTCTCCAATGGCGGCCAGTGCGCGATCTCCCTCGCGGCCAAGCATCCCGACATCTGGTCGAACGTGATCGACATCTCCGGCGAGTCATTCCCCGGCTCCGAGATCCAGGACCAGACCCTGAACGACGTGTTCGGCGGCAGCCAGGCGGCCTATGACGCGCAGAAGCCGGTGAACCTTCTCGCCGGGCACCGCTACCCGGGGACATTCGCGATCTTCACTGCCGGCGCAGCTGACCCGGGCGTCGCCGCCGGGCAACGGATGCTCGTCGACGCAGCCCAGGCCGCGGGAATGACCGCGTCATACGCCGAGATCCCCGGCGTCGGGCACGAAGTGGGGGCGCTGAACGGAGGCCTCGACGCCGGCTTCGCCGCGCTCTACCCGCGCCTCGGCCTCGCTCCGCCCTCCTGACCCCTCCCCCGACCCGGGCGGCGCGGGACGCGGGTATGGTCGTCGCATGACTGAACGGGACGCGGGCGGTGACCAGGTACCGCGCATCCACCCTGAGTCGGTCGAGGAGTGGCGGACCTGGCTCGTGGAGAACCACGCGGTGTCGACCGCGGTCTGGCTCGTCTTCTGGCGGAAGGCCGCCGGCCGGCCGATCCTCGCCTACGAGGACGCCGTTCTCGAGGCGCTCTCCGTCGGCTGGATCGACAGCAAACCGGCCCGGCTGGACGAGCACCGGACGATGCTCTACTTCTCACCGCGGAAGCGCGGCAGCGCCTGGGCGAGGCCGAACAAGCTGCGCATCGAACTGCCCAGGCGCGAGGGGCGGATGCTGCCGGCCGGGGAGGCCGTCGTCGCGGCCGCAGAGGCGGACGGTTCCTGGACCCGGCTCGACGAGGTCGAGAACCTCACGGTTCCCGCGGACCTCGGCGCAGCTCTCGACGGGATCGGGGTGCCCGCGCGCAGTGGGACGCGTTCCCGCCCTCGGCTCGCCGCGGCATCCTCGAATGGATCGTGCAGGCGAAGACTCCGGCGACCCGCCAAAAACGTATCGATGAGACGGCTGTGCTCGCCGGCCGGGGCGAACGGGCCAACCAGTGGAAGCCGAAACCCCCGGCCGACCCCGCACCGGCGCCCGACTGAGCGCGGCCCCGTCCGCGCCCCCGCGCCGCGCTGCCTGCCGACGCGGGCGGATCAGACGGGCTGCCGCTCCTGGGCGCGGACGGCGCCGCGGCCGACGAGGAGCATGCCGCAGAAGCCGATCACGAGGGCGACGAGCACGCCGAGGTTCGCGAACGCCCAGTCGCCCGTCCGGCCGCCGAGGCCGAGGGGATCGAGCAGGTACCCCTGCCAGGCGAGCCAGTCCGCGAAGCCGTTGGTGACGAGGCCCCAGCCCACGACGGACCCGAGCACGAGGAGTGCGAGCGCGCCGACCCGCACGCTCCCGTAGCGCCCGCGCGGGTCGAGGAGGCCCGCGGCGTCGTAGCCGGAGCGGCGGAGCGCGAAATCGGCGAGGAAGATGCCGCACCAGGCCGCGACGGGCACGCCGAGGGTGATCAGGAAGCCCTGGAACGGACCGAGGAAGCTCCCGGCGAAGAACACGACGTAGATCGCGCCGAGCACCATGATCACCCCGTCGATCCCGGCGGCCGCGAAGCGCGGCACCCGAAGCCCCGCCGCGAGGAGCGCCAGCCCGGAGGAGTAGATGTCGAGGACGGCGCCGCCGATCAGGCCGAGAACCGCGACGAGGGCGAACGGAACCAGGAACCAGACCGGCAGGATCGTCGTGAGCGCCCCGATCGGGTCGACGGCGATGGCGGCGCTGAGGTCGCTCGATGACCCGGCGAGCAGGAGCCCGAAGAGGAGCAGCACGACGGGGGCGAGCGAGGCGCCCGCCGTCGTCCAGCCGACGACGCCGCGGCTCGAGGCCGAGCGGGGAAGGTACCGGGAATAGTCGGCGGCGGCCTGCACCCAGCCGAGGCCGAAGCCCGTCATCATGAAGACGAGCGCGCCGATCACGTGGGGGGTGTCCCCGGCGGGGATCGCCGCGATGGCCGGGAAGTCGATGTGATCGACGACGAGGAACACGTAGACGACAGTGAGCAGGCCCGTGACGATCGTGATCCATTTCTGCAGCCGCATGATCAGGTCGAAGCCGAAGACGCCACCGAGCACGATCAGGCCGGCCACGACGACGAGGGCCACCACCTGGGTGAGCGCCCCGCCGTCCCAGCCGAGCTCGGTGAAGACCGTCGCCGTCGCGAGCACGGCGAGCGAGGCGAGCACGGTCTCCCAGCCGACGGTGAGCAGCCACGACAACGCGGACGGCACCCGGTTGCCGTCGACTCCGAAGACCGCCCTGCTCAGGGTCATCGTCGGCGCGTGGCCGCGCTTGCCCGCGAGCGCCACGAACCCGCAGAGCGCGAAGGAGAGCACGATCCCGACGAGGCCGACGATCGTCGCCTGCCAGAAGGAGATGCCGAAACCGAGCAGGAACGAGCCGTAGCTGATGCCGAGCACCGAGACGTTCGCCGCGAACCACGGCCAGAACAACTCGCTCGGGCGGCCGCGGTGCTCCGTGCGGTCGACGGCGTTGATGCCATTGAGCTCCACCTCGAAGACCGGGCGGATGCCGGGACTCGCCCCCGACAGGCCGGTGTCCGTTTCGGTGTGCTTCCGGTCGTTGGCGGACATCCGCTGCCCCTCTCGTCGGCGGGTCTCTTGGGGTGTTCAGGCGGTTCGGGTGGTCAGGAACTCAGGAACTCAGGAACTCAGGTTCAGTGCACGTACTCGAGCAGGTCGAGGCCGACGGCCCGCATCCCGTCGAGGACAGCGAGGCGCAGGGGCAGGCGGGTGTCGGCGAAGGACATCGAGACGGCATAGGCGACGCCGGCCCGCGGGCCGCGGAGCACGCCGGCCTCGCTCCGGACGCCGGGTCCCGTTCCGGTCTTGTTGACGAGGAGCAGCCCGTGGTCGCCGCCGCGGTGCGCGAAGGGATCGAGCCCGAAGGCGCTCGCGACGAGGGAGAGGTCTGCGCCGAGGGACAGCCAGCCGATCACGCGTTCGCTCGTCGCGGCATCCACGACCTCCCCGCGGGCGAGGGACATGAAGAGTCCCGTGAGTTCCTGGGCGCTGCCGACGGAGAGCTGGGGTGCGTGATCGGGGCCGCGTTCGTCGCGGACGAGGTCGAGCAGAGCGGTGTGGGAGATGCCGAGCTGTTCGGTGCGCGCCTGGACGGCCGCGAGGCCGACCGCGCGCAGCAGCACGTTCGCTGCGAGGTTGTCGCCGAGACCCCCGACCAGGGCCGCGAGGTCAGCGACGGGAAGCGACGGGGCCTGCAGGTGCTGCCAGACGCCTGACCCTCCGACGGAGTCCGCCGGGGTGCGGTCGAGGATGGTGAGGGCGCCGAATTCGGCGTTCGGGAGCCGGGCGGCGACCTCGATGAGGAGGAGGACGGTTCCGATCCCCGCTGTCGGCATCACGACGTGGTCGTCAACGGAGAAGAGGACCTTGCCGGTCGCGAGGTCGGTGGCGCGGGCCGAGACCTGCACGCCGTCGACGGCGAGGGTGCCGAGGGCCTGGAACCCGCGGCCGAAGTTCGCCATCGACTCCGAAACGCCGTGCCGCGCCCTGCTCGGGGCACCGCGACGCGACCGTCGCTCCGATTCCCGCGCTGGCGTGGACACTTTTTCGGGTCCCTCCGTGTTCCGGCTCCGATTTCCGGCTCCGTGTTCCCCTCAGCACCATAGCCCAGACACCCGACATACGCCGGGGCCGGACGCCGGCGGGGCTACCAGATGGTGACGCGTTTGTCCGGGTCAAGCCAGAGTTCGTCGCCTGCCGCAACGCCGAAGGCCGCGTAGAACTCGTCGATGTTCCGCACGATCTGGTTGCAGCGGAACTCATTCGGCGAGTGCGGGTCGATCGAGATCAGGCGGATGGCCTCCTCGTCGCGCATCTTCAGCTGCCAGGCCTGGGCCCAGGACAGGAAGAAGCGCTGGGCGCCGGTGAGACCGTCGATCACGGGCGGCTCTGCGCCGTCGAGCGAGATCAGGTAGGCCTTCCAGGCGATCGAGAGGCCGCCGAGGTCGCCGATGTTCTCGCCGATCGTGAGCGCGCCGTTCACGTGATGCTCGGGGATCTGCTTCGGCGCCAGGGCGTTGAACTGCTCGATGAGCGAGCTCGTGCGCTCTTCGAAGGCCGCACGGTCGTCAGCGGTCCACCAGTCGGTCAGGAGCCCGTCGCCGTCGTACTTCGAACCCTGGTCGTCGAAGCCGTGCCCGATTTCGTGCCCGATGACGGCACCGATGGCGCCGTAATTCGCCGCGGCATCCCGCTCGTCTGAGAAGAACGGGAACTGCAGGATGGCCGCTGGGAAGACGATCTCGTTGAAGCCGGGGTTGTAATAGGCGTTGATTGTCTGCGGGGTCATGAACCACTCGTCGCGGTCGAGGGGCTTGCCGATCTTGCCCAGTTCGCGCTGGAACTCGAACTCGTTCGCGGCACGCACGTTCTTGATCAGGTCGCCCGCCTCCATCCACAGGGTCGAGTAGTCGCGCCATTTGTCGGGGTAGCCGATCTTGGGCGTGAACTTCTCGAGCTTGTCCTGGGCACGCGCCCGCGTCTCCGGGGTCATCCAGTCAAGCTCGGCGACGCTCTGGCGGTATGCCTCGACGAGGTGGCCGACGAGCACGTCCATGCTCGCCTTCGCGCTCGGCTTGAAGTGCCGTTCGACGTAGATCCGGCCGACGGCCTCGCCGAGGATCCCTCGACGAGGGAGACGCCGCGCTTCCAGCGGTCCCGCAGCTGAGGTGTCCCGGTGAGGGTGCGGCCATAGAAGTCGAAGCTCGCCTCGACGAAGTCGTCGGAGAGGTACGAGGCGCTCGAGCGGATGATCTGCCAGCGCAGCCAGTCCTTCCATCCGACGATCCCGTCCTCGGTCAGCATCTCGGCCAGGCCGGTCACGAAGCTCGGCTGGCGGACGACGATCTCCTCGAGGGCTCCCGCCGGGGCATCGAGGCCCGCGAGCCAGAGGTGCAGGTCCGCTCCGGCGGCGAGGGCCGTGACCTGGCCCCAGGTCTTGAGGTTGTAGGTCTTCTCGCTGTCGCGGGAGCGCACGTTGTCCCAGTGGTGCCCGGCGAGTTCGGTTTCGAGGTCGAAGACGCGCTGCGCCCTGGCAGCGGCGTCGTCGACGCCGGCGAGGCCGAACATCCGCTCGAGGAAGGAGCGGTACGCCTCGCGGACGGCCGCGAACTTCTCCTCGCGATAGTAGGACTCGTCCGGCAGGCCGAGCCCGCCCTGCTCCAGGAAGACGAGGTAGCGCTCGGGGTTGCCCGGGTCATTGTCGACATAGAGCTGGAAAGCGCCTGCGACGCCGGCGCGCTCGAGGCGGCCGAGGGTGCCGAGCAGGGAGGCGACGGAGTCGATCCGGTCGACGGTCGCGAGGTCGGCCGCGAGCGGCGTTGCGCCGAGCGCATTCACCCGCGCCTCGTCCATGAAACTCGAGTAGAGGTCGCCGAACTTGCGGGCTTCTGTTCCGGGTTCAGCGGTCTGCGCCTCGAGGATGATCTCCCGCACGGCCTTCTCTGACTCCTCGGCGAGGAGGTAGAACGATCCCCAGCGGGCCTTGTCCGCCGGAATCTCGGTGCGGTCGATCCATTTCCCGTTCACGTGGCGGAAGAGATCGTCCTGTGGGCGGATGCCCGGGTCGAGTTCGTCGCGGTCGATTCCGGATGCGGTCCCCAGCTCAGTCATGCGTCCATGCTATTCGCTGTGCCCGGGAATTCGAGCCGGGGTGCGACGCCGGGCGAGGCCGGACGGCGCCGGACCGTGCGGTGTCGGCGAGCGACGCTAGAGTCGGGAGCATCGCCATCTTCCGCCAGCGGCCCATCGACCGTGAGATCCTGCGCCTCGCCCTCCCTGCGTTCGGCGCCCTCGTCGCCGAACCCTTGTTCCTGCTCGCCGACTCGGCGATGGTCGGGCATCTCGGCGCGGTCGACCTGGCCGGACTCGGCCTCGCGAGCGCGGTGTTGCAGACCATCGTCGGGCTGATGGTGTTCCTCGCGTACAGCACGACCCCTGCCGTCGCCCGCTGGCTCGGTGCGGGCGACCGCGGCAGGGCCGTGTCCGTCGGGATCGACGGCCTCTGGCTCGCGCTCGGCCTCGGTCTGGTGCTCGCGCTGCTCGGCGCGGCGCTGAGCCCGCAGCTCGTGGGAGCGTTCGGCGCGGAGCCTGCCGTGGCCGCGGCATCCGCCCGGTACCTCACCGTGTCGATGCTGGGACTTCCGGCGATGCTGCTCGTGTTCGCGGCGACAGGACTCCTCCGCGGACTGCAGGACACCCGCACGCCGCTCTGGGTGGCGGGGCTCGGCTTCACGGCCAACATCGTGCTCAACCTGTGGTTCATCTATGGTCTCGGGCTCGGCCTGGTCGGCTCGGCGCTCGGCACGGTCGTCGCGCAGTGGGCGATGGTCGCGGTGTATCTCGTCGTGGTCGTTCGGCATGCCCGGCGTGAGGGTGCCCGGCTGCGGCCGCACCGCGGCGGGATGCTGCGGGGGCGTCGAGCGGCGGCTGGCTGTTCCTGCGCACGGTGAGCCTGCGTGCGGCGATGCTGCTCGCGGTGTTCGTCGCCACGAGCCTCGGCTCGCCCCAGCTCGCGGCGTTCCAGATCGCGATGACCCTGTTCGCGGCGATGGCGTTCGCCCTCGACGCGCTCGCGATCGCCGCCCAGGCCCTCGTCGGGCGCGGCCTCGGGGCCGGCGATCTCCCCGGGGTGCGCGCGGTGCCGCGGCGCTGCCTCGAGTGGGGTGTGCTCGGGGGTGCCGCCATCGGCGCCCTCCTCGTCGTGACGAGTCCCCTGCTCGGCGGGCTGTTCACGATGGCGGCAGAGGTGAGCGCGCTCCTCCCCTGACACTCGTGGTCCTCGGCCTGTCCGGGCCGCTCTGCGGCCTCGTCTTCGTGCTCGACGGCGTGCTGATCGGCGCGGGCGATGCCCGCTACCTCGCCGTGACAGGGCTGGTGAACCTGCTGGTCTTCGTGCCGCTGGCCTGGGCGGTGCTCGCCTGGGCACCGCAGGGCGCCGTCGGACTCGCCTGGCTCATGGTGGCGTTCGCCTTCGGCTACCTCGGCGCACGCGGCCTCACCCTCGGCCTGCGCGCCCGCGCCGCGCGCTGGATGGTCGTCGGCGCCCGCTGACGCGCCCGCACCGACACCACAGCTCCCGATTCACCCGTCGCGCGCCCTGTGCGCCCCTGCGCGCCAGGCACACCGGGCGCGCACCGGCGCACGTGGCGTGCCAGGCGGCGCCGGAGAGTCCCGGCTAGCGGATGCGGCGGTGCACGGACTGCGGGCGCAGGTAGGCGTGCAGGCCCTCGCGTCCGAACTCGGCGCCGAGGCCGGAATCGTGCCGCCCGGCGAAGGGCGCGTTGTGGTTGGAGGCGAAGAAGCCGAGGCCGACGGAACCGGTGTCCATCCGGGCGGCCGCATCGAACGCGGCGTCGGCATCCGCTGAGAACACCGTGCCGCCGAGGCCGAACGCGGTGTTGTTCGCGATGCCGATCGCCTCGTCGAGCGTGTCGTAGCGCAGGATCGACAGGACCGGCCCGAAGATCTCCTCGCGCGCGATCCGCATCCCCGGCGTCACGTCGGCGAACACGGTCGGCTTCACGAAGAAGCCGCGGTCGAAGCCGCTCGGCACGTCACCGCCCGTGGTCGCCCTGGCGCCCTCTGCGATGCCGGAGCGGATGTACCCGCGCACCGTGTCGCGCTGCGCCCGTGTCGCGGCGGGTCCGAAGACGGTGTCCGGGTCCATCGGGTCGCCCTGCCGCGCGGCCTGGATCGTCGCCGTGACCATGTCGACGAGTTCGTCGTAGCGCCCGGCCGGCGCGAGGATACGCGTGGAGATGTAACAGGTCTGCCCGGTGTTGCGCATGCAGCTGCGGATCAGCACCTGCTGCATCGCCGTGAGGTCGACGTCCGGCAGAACGAGCGCGGACGACTTGCCGCCGAGCTCGAGGGTGACCGGCCTCAGCAGCTCGCCGCACGCCGCGGCGATTCTTCGGCCGACCGGGGTCGAGCCGGTGAAGGCGACTTTGTCGACTCCGGGGTGCCGCACGAGGGCGTCGCCGACGGCGCTGTCCCCCGTGACGATGTTCACGACGCCCGCGGGGAGGCCTGCCGCTGCCGCGGCATCCGCGAGGAAGCGGATCGAGAGCGGCGTCGGCGATGCCGGCTTGATCACGACGGTGCACCCGGCCATGAGCGCGGGCGCGAGCTTCGCCACGACGAGGTTGATCGGGAAGTTCCACGGCGCGATGAGCGCGCAGACGCCGACCGGGTCCTGCCGCACGACGGTTTCGGCGGATCCGTCGGGGAACGGGCGCACGTCTGCGGTCTCCAGGTACCCGGCCAGTCCGGCGAAGTAACGGAAGATCGCTGCGGCATTCGAGGCCGCGCGCCCGGTCTCGGCGACCGGGGAGCCGTTCTCCCACGTGTTGGTGTGCGAGATCGCCGCCGCCCGCTTCTCGATCTCGCCGGCCAGGCGTTCCAGGTACCCGGCGCGCACCGAGGGGGCCAGCCCGCGCCACCCGTCAGCGCCGGCGCCGGCACGCGCGAACGCGCGGCGGGCGGCCGCGACGGCGAGGTCGACGTCGGCGGCGGATGCCACCGGCACACTGCCCCACTCCGCTTCCGTCGCGGGGTTGGTCACCGTGGTCCGACCGGTTCCGCTCGCCGCACGCCAGGCGCCGTCGATGAAGAGGTCGTCGGTGTGCCGATAGGGCAGCGTGGCCGGGAACCTCGTGGGCTGGACGGGCTGGACGGCCGCAGCCGTGGCCGCCGCTGTCGGTGCCGCGTCGATCGACTGCCCCGTCATCAGAGCACCGCGATCTTCAGCAGCGCCTCTGCCCTGTCGAGTTCGATCGTCGCCATCTCGAGGCCGGCAGCGGTGATGAGCTCCGGCAGGATCTCGGCCCGCAGGCGCCGGCAGTAGAACGACGGCGTCTGGCCGAACCAGCTCGAGGCGAGGGCGATGCCGGCCGGGGTGAAGCGCCAGAGCCGGTCAGCGTCGCGCACGAGCGAGTCCTCGATCGAGTACGACTCGACGCGGGTGTCATGGCCGTCGATGATGTCGGTGACCCGGGTGATGAAGGCCTCGTCGTAGCCGAGGCCCGGCAGCACCTCCCTGGCGATCATGCAGCCCTTGAGCTCGTGCTCGTAGCGGATCTGGGCCTGGCGCCAGTTCGCGCCGAAGCCCTCCGAGATGATCTTGGTCTCGTCCACCCTGGCCCAGCCGCTGTCGTGCAGCAGGATGGCCACCCGCACGACGAGGGCGTCGGCCTCCGGGTAGGCCTCGCAGAGCCGCTCGGCGAAAGCGAAGGAGATCGGCACGTGGATGTCGTTGCTGCGCGTGCGCATCTCGGTCTCGACGGCGCGCCAGAGCGGGTCGAGGTCGCTCGGGCCGTCCGCGGCGACGGCGATGGGCGAGGTGTCGATGGACTGGTCGGTCTGCAGTGTCATGGCGTTCTCACTTCGAGGTTGGGGCGCCGGAGCGCGGAGGCTGGGGCTAAGCGGCCGGACTGCCGGCGGGAACGGGGACTGCAGGAGGAGCGAGATCAACGGCGGCCGGCGCAGGCACCGCACGCCCGGCATCCGCCGTCTCGACGGCCGCGAAGAGTTTCTTGAGCGGAACGGTGGTGTCGGTCGCAACATCCGCCGGCACAGAGAGGCCCTTGTGGAGGGCGTTCTTCACGGCCATGAAGTCGAGCGGGCTGTTGATGCAGTCAGCGGCGATGAGCCGGCCACCCCGGTAGTAGAGCACCGAGAACTTCTCGGAGCCCGGCTCGCCGCGCAGAACGACCCGGTCGTGCCCGCCGCTCAGCCCGGCGATCTGCAGTTTGAGGTCGGCCTGGTCCGACCAGAACCACGGCACCGTGCGGTGCTCTGCCGGGAGTCCGAGCAGGGTGGCCGCGGCCACCTTGGCCTGCTCGACCGCGTTCTGCACGCTTTCGAGGCGGATGCGGCCGACACCGAAGTCCCCGATCGACGGGTTCGGCATGTTCGCGCAGTCCCCGGCGGCCACGGTGAGTCCGTCGGAGGCGAGGGCCCTTGCGTCCACCACGATCCCGTTGTCGACCTCGAGGCCCAGCTGCACGGCGAGCTCGGTGCGCGGGACGACCCCGACGCCGATCAGCACGACATCCGCCGCCACGATCTCGCCTGAGCCGTCGCCGTCACGCGGACCGAGCTCGACGCCGGTGACCCGGTCGTGCTCGCCGACGAACCGCACGACCTGCGCGTTCAGCACCACGCGGATGCCGCGGCGCCGGTGCGCCTGCAGGTAGAACTCGCTGGTCTGCTCGGAGACCGCCCTCCCGACGAGGCGGGGAGCCGCCTCGAGCACAGTGACGTTCTTACCGGCGGCCCTGGCCCCCGCTGCGACCTCGAGGCCGATGAAGCCGCCGCCGACGACCACGACGTTCCGCGCCTCACGCAGTTGCTGCTCGAGCACGGTCGCCTCCGTCGCGGTCCGCAGGTAGCTGACGCCCTCGAGCTCGGAGCCCTCGAACGGGATCGTGCGCGGTGCGGCTCCGGTGGTGAGAGCGAGCCGGGCGAATGCGAAGGTGCGCCCGGACTCCGCCGTCGCGACGCCGCCGTCCGCGTTCCGGACGATGCGGAAGATCCGCTCCCGCGGCACGAGGTCGATGGAATGCTCGCGGTAGAAATCGTGGGTGCGGAAGGCCAGGGAGTCAGCGGTCGCCTCGCCCTTGAGGAACGCCTTGGAGAGCGGCGGCCGCTGGTACGGGGCGTGCGGCTCCTCGCCGACGAGGGTGATCGGGTCGGTGTCGCCGAGTTCGCGCAGTGTCGAGGCGAGTTGCACCCCGGCCTGGCAGTTGCCGATGATGAGGGTGCCCAGCCGGGGTGCTGCGGTCGTGTCGCCCATGCCGGTCACACCTGCGTTTCGGGGGTCTGCACGTGCACGGACACGTCGTCGGTCAGTTTCAGCTGGCAGGAGAGCCGGGAATTGTCCTCCCGGTCGACGGCCGTTCCGTCGAGCATGTTGTCCTCGAGGTCGAGCTTCGGCGGGAACAGCCCCGCGCTCTCTGCGCACAGGAAGACGTGGCAGGTGGCGCAGGACAGGCTGCCGCCGCACTCGGCGACGATCCCGGGAACGCCGTTGCGCACCGCGGTCTCCATCACGGAATCGCCCGCGAATCCGGTGACGATGGTCTCTGTGCCGTCGAAGGCGACGTAGCTCACGGTTGGCATTTCTCGGTCTCCTGGTTCGGTTCTCTGGGTTACGGGTGGGTCAGAGGAACTGCCGGCCGCCGTCGACCACGAGGGTCTGGCCGGTGATGTAGTCGCTGCCGGGTGCGGCGAGGAACAGGGCCGCCCCGACGATGTCCTCCGGTTCGCAGGCCCGCTTGAGCGAGCCGCGGTCGACGCCGTAGCTCTCGGCGCCCGCGATGAGCCCGTAGCTGGCCTCGGTCAGGGTGAAGCCGGGAGCGATCGCGTTGACGGTCACGTTGCGGTCACCGAGTTCCTTGGCGAGCACCCGGGTCAGCGCGATGACGCCGCCCTTCGAGGCCACGTAGTGGGCCCACTGGGCCGATCCGCTCATCACCGTGGCGGAGGAGAGGTTGATCACCTTTCCGCCGTCCGGCAGGTAGGGCGTGCAGGCCCGGGTGACGAGCCACGGCCCCTTGAGGTTGACGGCCATCACCCGGTCCCACTCGTCGGGGTCGAGGTCGGTGAAGGGGGCACGGGTCACGGTCGCGTAGATCGCGGCGTTGTTGATGACGACGTCGATCACGCCGGCCTGGGCCGGGGGCACCGTACCGGGGGCGGATGCGCCGGGCCGGGCCTCGGGGACCCAGCCGGCGGCATCCGCGGCCAGCCGGGTGACCGAGGCGAGGTCGGTGACGTCGACCGGGAGGGCGAGGGCGGTTCCGCCGGCCTCTTCCACGAGAGCGACGGTCTCCCGCGCGCCCTCGAGGTTGACGTCGGCGACGACCACCCGGTCGCCCTGGGCCGCGAAGCCCAGGGCGAAGGCACGGCCCAGGCCGCCGGCGGCGCCGGTGATCAGCACCGTCCTCTGCGAGACCCCGGCCGCGCCGCGCTCAGGCATGGCTGCTCTCGGCGAGGACGGCGTCGAGCTGGGCGGCCGCGGCAGGGGCCAGGACGAGGTCGTGCTCGTGGGCCAGGCCGGCAACGTCCTGCTCGGCGCCGTGATCTTCGACGATCGTCACGGTCCCGTTGTTGCCGTCGACCCGCAGCCACTGTCCCGTCCTGATCTGGGCGGAAGCGGTTCCGGTTCCGGTGACCGCCGGCATCCCGTACTCACGGCAGACGATGGCCGCGTGGCTCATCATGCCGCCGATGTCGGTGACGGTCGCGCGGATCTTCCCGAAGATCGGGCCCCACGACGGCGCCGTGACGGGAGCGACCAGGATGTCGCCCTCCTGCACCTCGGAGAGCTGGTCGGAACTGCTGATGACCCGGGCCGGACCCTCCGCGACGCCGCTCGAGGCGGCCATTCCGCGGAACTCGCCCTCCGGCGCGTCGGAGTCGCCGAGCCAGTTCTTGATCTGGTCGCTCGTGATGCCCCAGAGCATCAGGGTGAAGGGCTCGGTGATCACAACGGGCGGCGTGTTGAGCGCCGGCTGCGGGCGCTCCTCGGAGAGCGCGTCGACGATGACCTTGCGCCGGGCGACCTCGGCCGGCCAGTAGTCCGGGCCGATCGCGGGGGCGCCGACGGCCCAGCCGGTGACGTAGTCGAAGAGCGTCTCGCGCACCTCGTCGCGGCGGAGGTAGAACATTCCGTTCGCCTCCGGCCAGAACCCGGCCTCGGAGAGCATCTTCGAGAGCTGGCGGGCCTTCCGCCAGAAAACGCCCATGGTCCAGTGCTCGATGTAGAAGTTGTGGTTCTCCACGTAGGGGTAGACCTGCCGCGCGAGACCGAGCTTGCCCTGGAACGCGGCGAGCTGTTCTGGGCTGAGCAGTTCGGAGTATTCCTCGGTGATGCGGTCGCGCTCGGCGACGAGCTCTGCGACGGGACGGTCGATGCCGACACCGTTCTGCACGCGAACGATGTAGTCGGCGATGTAGCCGAGCGGCAGCTCGAGGTGGTCCATCCAGTACTTGTCGTGGGCGTAGAAGCCGTTGCCGACGGTGAAGTTGAACCAGGGATCCTGTGCCTCGGTCCAGGCCGCGAGCCACTCCGCTCCGCCCGCGGCCGCGCCGATCGCGGCGAGGGTTTCCTCCGGGTTCTCGGTGTTGCCGAAGTGACCGTCGACGCCGAGTTCGACGGCGAGCTTGGCGAGCTTCTTGAGCTCGTCATCCGGTCGGAAGAGCTCCATGTCGACGCCCTGCACCATCTTCGCGACGGCCTGGTCCGGGATGCCGGGGAAGACCTCCTTGCAGAAGCTGAAGAAGTCGAGGTAGGCCACGTAGCCGAGGTTGAGGAACTCGAAGTGGTACTGCCAGGCCCGGTAGGTGAGGGACACGAGCTTGTCGAAGTTGCCGAGGAGCTCGTCGTTCGGGCCGAGACCCTTGCCGCTCGTGACGTCCTCGAGCGGGACCGCGTTCGGCAGCGCCTCGAAGGACAGGGCGTTGAGCTCGTCGATCGTGCCGCGGATCTTGCCCTGCCATTTTTCGAGCAGGCCGTCCCAGTTCTGGAAGTAGTGGCCGGCGCGGGCCATGAACTCGGGAACGCGGGCGGCGATCTCGGTCTCGGGAACACCGACGGGCGACATGAACACGTAGCCGTTGTGGATGCGGAACTCGATGCCGTTGGCCGGCGGGATCAGCAGGTGGCGGGAGTTGTACTGGCCGAGGCAGGAGACGGCGAACTCGAAGCCGATGGTCTCGAAGGGCTTGGTCACCGTCGGCCAGTGCTGGCTGTCGCAGAACCAGAACTTGGCCTCTTCGACCTCACGCCGGTTCTCCTGGAAGACCAGGTTGTAGGCGTAGAGGTCCTTCCAGCCCTCTGCGGCGGCCGCGGGCTTCTGGTCGTACGGGCTGGGGAATGACTTCTCTGTCATGGTTCAACCGTTCTGTGTGGGTAAACGCGGGTGGAGGGGACGAGCGGGGAAGATGAGGCGCAGCGGATGCGCGGGAGATCAGGCCTTGCCGGCCTGCGTCATCAGCGAGCGGGTGATGCTCTCGATGCCGAACCCGGCGGACTGCGTCGGAATCGAACCCGACGCCGTCGAGGAGAACACCGTCTCGGGTCGGGACTGCAGCAACAAGAGGTTCTCCCCGTCCGGCAGGTCGCGGTCGAGGGCCCATTCGATGTCCTGGGGGCACTTGAAGTGCTTCTCGGCGCGCTTGGCGATCGCGGCGATCGCGGTGATCTCCGTGTCGCTGATGCAGAGGCGCCCGCGGCGGTCGGCAGGGACCTCGCGTTCGACGAGGGACTTGCTCGCGGGGTCGGGCACGAGTTCGGCGTGCTTGTCGCCGATCGAGTGCTTCACGACCATGAGCATGACCTTGTCGACGGTGATGTTGTCCGGCGTCACCTGCCCGGAGACGACGAGCTCGCCGAGCCCGTACGAGGCCTCCATCACGATCTTGGAGCGGTCGCCATTGGTCGGGTCCATGGTGATCGCGACGCCGGCGACCCGGGCGTTCACCATCTTCTGCACCGCGACGGCCATCGAGAGGCCTTCGTTGGGGATCTTGTTCTTCAGCCGGTAGATGATGGCGCGGGAGGTGTAGAGCGAGGCCCAGCACGCGCGGATGTGCTCGGTGACGTCTTTGACGCCGAGGAGCCAGAGGTAGGTGTCCTGCTGGCCGGCGAAGCTCGCATCCGGCAGGTCCTCTGCCGTCGCCGAGGACCGCACGGCGACAGGGACAGGGGACTCGAAGCGCGACTGCAGTGCCTCGTATGCCTCGATGGTCGTGGCGTGCAACTCGGCGGGCACCGGCCGCGAGGTGATCTCGAGGCGCAGCTGGGCCGAGACCCGGTCGACGGCGGTCACGTCGTCGGGATCGAGGTTCGCGAGCATCTCGTGGATGTCCTTCTCGATGCCGGCCTCGCGGATGAAGGCGTCGTATGCTGCCGTCGTGATGGCGAAGCCGGGGGAACCGGCATCCCGGCCGCGGTGAGTGCGACGAGGGACGCGCACTTGCCGCCGAGCTGCTCGTGCAGCGGCGGAAGCCCGCCGTCGAAGAACTGGATGTAGGCGGCGTGGGATGCCGGTGTTGCGGTGACAGCGGGGGTTGCGGTTTCCATCAGGCGTTGGCCTCCCAGGTGACGGGAACCGACGTCGGCGCCCTGAACGACAGGTTTTCTCCGAAGACGATCGCTTCGGAATCGACGATCCTCAGGCCGGGGACGGCCCGGATGGTCTCTTCGACGACGATCTTGTCCTGCAGCTTGGCGAGCATGTTGCCGAGGCAGTAGTGGATGCCGAAGCCGAAGGAGAGGTGGGTGCGGGCGTTGGCCCGTTCGATGTCGAAGACCTCGGGCTCCTCGAAGACGCTCGGGTCCCGGTTGGCAGATCCCATCAGCAGCAGGATGTTCGCGCCCTTCGGGATCGGGGTGCCGGCGATCTCGGTGTCGACGAGGGCCTTGCGCCGCCAGCCGACGATCGAGGGGCTGTAGCGCAACGTCTCGTCGATCGCCCCGGGAATCCGCTTGGGGTCCTCGACGAGCTTCTGCCACTCGCCGGGGTTGCTGAGCAGCATCCGGATCGTGTTGGAGATGAGCGTCGTCGTGGTCTCGTGGCCGGCGAAGAGCAGGCTGTAGCAGACCGACGCGATCTCGTGGTCGGAGATCTCTCCGCCGGCCATCTGGGCGCGCACGAGGTCGGTGACGAGGTCGGTTCCGGCAGTTCCGGCGTCGATGGCCCCGTGGGCGGCGGAGACCAGGCGCCGGCATTCGGTCCAGTAGTCGACGAGGTTGTGCGCGTGCGGGATCTGCTCCTCGTCGCTCAGGTCACCCCAGGTCATCGCGGCCCGCGAGTCCGACCATTTCTTGTAGGTCGGGACCATTTCCGGCCCGACGCCGAGCAGGCCGAGGATCGTGATCGTGGGGATGTCGACGGCGACGTCCTTCAGGAAATCGCCCCGGGCATCCGGATGCGCGAGCATCTGGGTGAGGAGCCGCGCGGTGTTCTCGCGGATGGTGGGCTCGAGGGCCTTGTACCGGCGTGGGCTGAACTCCTGCTGCACGATCGTGCGCATCCGGGTGTGCTCTGGGGGAACGCGGGCCGAGAGGCCGGAGTATGCGGTGAAGCCGCCATCGTTCATGATCTTCGTCGCGGCGGCTCCGCGCGGCCGCACGGGGGCCTGGGCGTTCTCGCTGCTGAAGGTGACCCAGTTGTCGAAGACGGCCTTGACGTCCGCGTAGCGGGAGACGACGTAGTAGCCGATGCGCTCGTCGAACATGACGGGCTGCTCGTTGCGCAGCTCGGCGTATGCAGGGAACGGGTCGTTCATGTCGAACGGGGAATAGCCGTGGTGGCCGCCGGCGGCCGCGGCGAGCGCGCGGTGATCGACCGGGCACTGGGCTGCTGCGGGCTGGGCTGCTGCGGGCTGGGCTGCTGCGGGCTGGCCGGGGGCCGGCTGGGCTGCGGCCGGGTGCGTGGTGGCGGGCTGTGCCGTCACGGGCTGAGCGTTCACGAGTGCTCCTTCTGTCCACTTCTGCGGGGACTGTCCACTTCTGCGGGGATCTGGCTCCATCTAATGCTCCCGGAGCTGGGAAGCGCCGGGCTTGTCCCACTGGGCGGAAGTGGAGTTGGGGAGGCGCCCGTTCAGGCCGGTTCAGGACTGCTGCGGTTTGCGGGCACGCGCCGACGGTTGCAGGGCAGCCTTCGGCAGGTGCGCGATCCCCGCCTGGATGCGCTCGGCCGTGCCGAGCAGGATGGGCAGGTTGCGTTCGAGCTGGTGCGCCCGCGAGGTGGGCAGCACGATCCCGAGTCCGCCGAAGATACTTCCGTCGGCCTGGAACACCGGGACGGCGAGCGAGCACGATCCGAGCCGCACCTCCTCTGAGGCGACGGCGAAGCCCTGGCCGCGTACCTTGTCGAGTTCCCGGCGGAGCTGCTCCGGGTCGGCCTTGGTGAACGGGGTGCGCTGCACGAGCGCCGCGCCGAGCACGGCGTCACGCACCCAGCCCGCCTCGAAGGCGAGGATCGCCCGGCCGACAGCGGTCGCGTGCATCGGCAGCCGCCCGCCCACCCGGGAGGCCTGCGGGACTCTCCTGCTCCCGTAGACCCGGTCGATGTAGAGCACGTCCGCGCCGTCGCGGATGGCGAAGTGGGCGGTCTCCTGCGTGAGGCCGAACAGGTCCTGCAGGTACGGGCGCACGACGTCGCGCAGCTGCCGTCCGGCATGCTGGCCGAGTTCCCAGAGCCGGAGGCCGATCTGGTACCGGCCGCGGGCATCCCGCTGCACGGCGCCCCATTCCTCCAGCTCGCCGAGCAGGCGGTGCACGGTGCTCTGGGGAAGGCCGCTCTCGGTGCAGATCTCGGAGAGGGTCCGCGCGGAGGGGCTGGACTCGAAGACGGCCAGGATGCTGAGCACGCGCGAGGTCACCGTCTGCCCCGGTGAGGTGGTGCGTCCTGCCACAATTCCCCCTCGCGCCCCGCTGCGCTCGACTCCAGCCCCATCGTACGTCGCCGGAGATCGGATAGCGTTGACGGGATACCCCCGACCGAGCCTGTTAAGGAAACGACCATGACCGCGCCCTCCGAACCGACGGATGCGTCCGCTCCGAGCCCCGGATCACCGAACGGCCGTGGCACCCTCGCCTGGCGCAACGCCGTCTTCGCGGTCTTCTTCATCAGCGGACTCGGCCTCGCCAGCTGGGTCGCACGCATCCCCGCGGTTCGCGACAGCCTGCGGCTCGACACCGCGCTCGTCGGCGTGCTCATCTTCGGCCTCTCGGCAGGCTCTGTGCTCGGCCTGGTCGTCGCGGTGCGGCTCCTCGCCCGTTTCGGCGCCCCCGGGCCATGACGATCAGCGTCGCGACGTCCTCGATCGGACTGGTCGTGGTCGGCGCCGGCGCGACCCTGCTCGGATCCGCCCCGGTCGTCTTCGCGGGCCTTGCCGCCGTCGGCCTCGGGATGGGTTCTCTCGACGTGATGATGAACGTCGAGGGCGCTGCGGCCGAACGGGCGATTCGCAAGACGTTGATGCCGCTGATGCACGCCTGCTTCAGCCTCGGAACCGTCGTCGGGGCGCTGCTCGGTGCCGCGGCATCCGCACTCTCCGTCTCGGTGTTCTGGCACCTGACGGCGATTGCGGTGCTCGTGTTCCTGATCGCGGTCCTGGCCGTTCGGTCCATTCCTGAGCTCGAGAACGCTGCCGAGACGAGTGCGCCTGGCGAGCCGGCCAGCACCTGGCGCAGCCGGCTGCGAGCGAGCCTGTCGGTGTGGGCAGACCCGGGCGTCCTGTTGATCGGTGCGATCGTGCTCGGGATGACGTTCGCGGAGGGCTCGGCGAACGACTGGATCGCGCTCGCTTCCGTCGACGGCCACGGTTTCAGCAATACCGCCGGCGCGATCGTCTTCGGCGTGTTCGTCGCAGCGATGACCGTCGGCCGGGTGATCGGCGGGCCGGTGATCGACCGGTTCGGCCGTGTTCCCGTGCTGCGGGCCTGCGCCGTCATCGGGGTGCTCGGGCTGCTCCTGTTCATCCTCGCGCCGAACGACTTTGCACTCTACGCGGGCACCGTGCTGTGGGGCGTCGGAGCCTCACTCGGCTTCCCTGTTGGCATGTCGGCCGCCGCGGACGACACGAGGAATTCCGCGGCCCGGGTCAGCGCCGTCGCCATGATCGGCTACTTCGCCTTCCTCGTCGGGCCGCCCGTTCTCGGCCTTCTCGGCCAGAACTGGGGCATCCTGAACGCCCTGTACCTCATCGTCGCCCTGATGGCCCTCGCCGGCCTCGCCGCTCCGGCCGCCCGCGAGCGCCACCGGCGCTGACCCCTCCCTGTCGAGCGGTTGCTTCAGACCGGTTAAGCTCGATGCGTGCGCCTCGTAATTGCCAACTGCTCCGTCGACTATGCCGGAAGGCTGAACGCACACCTGCCGCTCGCCACCCGCCTCCTCCTGCTCAAGTCGGACGGCAGCGTGCTCGTGCACTCCGACGGCGGCTCCTACAAGCCGCTCAACTGGATGAGCCCGCCGTGCTCCCTCGTCGAGCAGGTCCCCGATGACGAACAGACGGATGCCGGCATCACCCAGGTCTGGACCGTCACCCACGCGAAGACCGCAGACCAGCTCATCGTCAGCATCCACGAGGTCCTGCACGACTCCGCCCACGAACTCGGCATCGACCCCGGCCTGATCAAGGACGGCGTCGAGGCGCACCTGCAGAAGCTGCTGGCCGAGCACATCCATCTTCTCGGGGACGGCCACACCCTCGTCCGCCGCGAGTACATGACGGCGATCGGCCCTGTCGACATCCTCGCCAGGGACGCCGCCGGCCACTCGGTCGCGGTCGAGCTCAAGCGCCGCGGCGACATCGACGGGGTCGAGCAGCTCACCAGGTACCTCGAGCTGATGAACCGCGACCCGCACCTGGCCCCGGTGGCCGGGGTTTTCGCCGCACAGGTCATCAAGCCGCAGGCCCGGATGCTCGCAGAGGATCGCGGCATCCGCTGCCTCGTGCTCGACTACGACGCGATGCGCGGCCTCGACGACACGCAATCCCGCCTGTTCTGACCTGCCCGGGAGGGCCCTGACGGGCGTTTTCTTTCGAGGGAGCGCTCTCATGAAGGCAGGAGTAGCAGCCCATCGGATTCCGGCATAAAGTATAAAATTACCCATTTCGTGGGAAATCGGGCCTCTGGCCTCTAGGATTAGCGAGTGAATTCGACTTTGACTCGCACCTGGAGTGCAATACTTTTTGACCTCGACGGAACCATCACCGATTCCGCCCCGGCCATCACCAACTCCCTCGCCCGGACCTTCGCCCTTCTCGGCCGACCGGTTCCGACCGACGCCGAGTTGCTCGCCTATGTCGGCCCGCCCCTCTTCGCCGCCTTCCGTGAGTACGCCGGCATGACGGCAGAGGAGGCCACTGAGGCCGTCGCGGTCTACCGCGCCGACTATCACGGCGAAGCCATGCTCGACACCGCCGTCTACCCGGGCGTCGCCGGCCTGCTCCAGCGCGTGCACGAGGCCGGAATCCCCCTCGCCCTCGCCACGAGCAAGCCGGAGCACGCCGCGATCACGATCCTCGAGCACTTCGACCTGGCCCGGTTCTTCACGGTCATCGTCGGGGCGAGTGACGCGGAGACCCGCAGCGCCAAGGCCGACATCGTCGAAGAGGCCCTGAACCGCCTCGCCGCCGTCGGCACGAGCCTCAGCACCCCCGTCATGGTCGGCGACCGCAGCTACGACGCGGAGGGCGCCGCAGCCCACGGCGTGCCGACGATCCTCGTCGAGTGGGGCTACGGCTCTCCCGCAGAGGCCGCCGCAGCGACCGCGACCGTCTACTCCGTCGACCAGCTCGCCAAGCTCCTCCTCGGCTGACCCGCAGCGGATGCCGCGGCGCGCGCCCGACGCTCCGCTCCGGCATCCGCAGCGATCGTGTTCTCCGACCGAATGTCGGTGGTCCCTGCGACCCTGTCGCCATGAATACGACTCAGCCACGGATGCAGCAGATCATCCCTGGAGTGGAGCCGTGGCGCTGACGGGACCCACTGCGGCGGCCCGGTCCCTTCCGTAGCTGCGGGCGTTCGCCCGTCCGCCCGCTACGAGCTCGCCGCCGTTGCACCCGCAGACAGGTCGTAGAGCGTGACGCTGTCGACGGTCTGGGCGGTGAAGTTCTCCGCGACCCAGGCGGCGATCTCGCTCGAGGCACTCGATCCGCCGTTGGCCTGGCCGGTCGTTCCACCGATGAAGTAGTGGATCTTCCCCGCTGCCACATCGGCCTGGAACTCGGCGAGGGTGGGGGCGGGGTCGCTCCCGTTGAAGCCGCCGATCGCCATCACCGGCAGTTGGGTCGCGAGCTGGTAGCCGGCGGCCGAGTCCGACCCGATCGCCGCGGCGATCCAGGTGTAGCTGCCGGAATTCACAGAGAGCAGCGCGGCGAGGCTTGCACTGACGCTCGCTGATCCCATGAATCCTCCGGCACCGCCGGGGCGCCCTCCGGTCGGCAGCGTCCCTGTCGTGCCGTTCGGGACGGTGCCGTTCGGGACGGTGCCGTTCGGGACGGTGCCGTTCCCGCCAGTCGGGCCGGCCGGCGGAGTGCCGCCCCCGGCGAATCCGCCGGCGTTGCCGCCGGGGAACCCGGCCCGTCCGCCGGGCATTCCACCGCCGCCCATCCCGCCCATGCCGCCGGAAACGGTCGGGCCGGCCGTGACGATCGACCCGGTGTGGGCCGTCGACACGGTCTCGAGCGTGTAGGCAACGGGTGCCAGCAGTGCGCCGGTGAGGGCGATCGCGACCGTAGCCCTGCCCCACCACTTCCCCGGCAGCCTCCTGAGCCAGGCCGCCCGCGGCGGCGCCATCAGCAGTCCGGCGGCGACCAGGCCGAGCGCGGCGACGACGAACTTCAGCCACGGCAGCCAGTCGGTGGCGCGGTCGAGCAGCACCCACGCCCAGGCGCTCGTCGCGAGCATCGCGACGGCCGCCGTGATCCGGGCCCAGAGCGCCGTGCGTTTCATCCAGACGAGGCTCGCGCCGATCGCGAAAGTTCCGGCGAGCGCGGGCGCGAGGGCGACCGTGTAATAGGCGTGGAAGATCCCGGCCATGAAGCTGAAGGCCAGCGCGGTCAGGATCAGGTACCCGGCGAAGAGGAGGAGCGTGGCCCGGCGGAGCGAGATCCGCGGGGCGCGGCGGAGCACGACGAGCGCCGCGATGCACAACACCAGCGCGGCGGGCAACAGCCAGGTGATCTGGCCGCCGAATTCGCCGAGGAAGAGCCGGAAGATCCCGGTCTCACCCCACATGCCGCCCGTCACCGCACCCGTGCCGCCGGCGCCTCCCGTGACGCTCCCGGTCTCGCTCCCGGTGAGCCGGCCGAATCCGTTGTACCCGAACGTCAGCTCGAGGAAGCTGTTCGTCTGCGAGCCACCGATGTACGGACGCCAGTTCGCCGGGACGAGTTCGACGATGGCGACCCACCAGCCTGCCGAGACGATCACGGCGCCGAGGGCCGCGAACGAGTGCCAGAGGCGGGTGCGGAACCGGTGCGGCGCCGCGTACAGGTAGACGCCCGCGAGCGAAGGCAGGATCAGGAATGCCTGCAGCTGCTTGGTCAGGAATCCGAAGCCCACCATCGCTCCCGCCCAGAGCACCCATTTCAGGGCGCCGGTCTCGATACCGCGCAGGGTGAAGTAGGTGGCGAGGCTGAGGAGGAGAACGAGCAGGGCATCCGGATTGTTGAACCGGAACATCAGCGCGGCGACGGGGGTCACGGCGAGCACGGCGCCGGCGAGCAGGGCGGTGCCTGCCGAGAAGCGGCGGCGCACGGTGGCGAAGAGCACGGCGACCGATGCGACGCCCATCAGGGCCTCCGGCACGAGGATGCTCCACGAACTGAGTCCGAACAGGCGCACGGAGAGCGCCATCAGCCACAGGCTCGCCGGCGGCTTGTCGACGGTGATCGCGTTGGCGGCGTCGGAGGACCCGTAGAAGAACGCGGTCCAGTCGACCGAGCCGGCCTGCACAGCGGCGGAGTAGAACGAGTTGGCCCAGCCGCTCGCGCCGAGGTCCCAGATGTAGAGCACCGCTGTCGCGAGCAGGAGACCCAGCAGGGCCGGCCGTTCCCAGCGCGCGGAGCCGGCCCTGCCCCGCACGAGGGTGCGCGGCAGGGCCGCGAGGCGGGTCACGAAGCGGGCGCCGAAGCGGGCGTCGAGCGGAGAGACGGAGGGGCGCGGGGAAACCTGGGTCGTCATGAACTGGTCACTTCCTGTCTGGCGGGAGCGTCCCTCCGGGAGGGCTCGTCGCGGGAGGTCACTTCGTCGCGGGAGGTGCGTGGTTCCGTCCTGGTCGGGGCCGGCGTCCGCTGGCTCCGGAAGACCCAGAGCCGCAGCAGCACGAACCGCATCACGGTCGCGAGGAGATTGGCCGCCGTGAGCACGATGATCTCGGCCTGGGGCCCGGCATCCGCTCGGACAAGGTGCAGCACGAGGAGGGATCCGCTCGTGACGAGCCAGGCCAGGCCGAAGATCACAAGGCCCTGCGCCTGGTGCTTGACCGCGCCTCGCCGCCCGCGCACGCCGAAGGTGAGGCGTCGGTTGGCCCAGGTGTTCGCGATCGCGGTGATGAGCAGGGACAGGAAATTGGCCAGCTGGGCCGGCATCACGTACTGGAGCACGAGGTAGAGCAGCGCGAACGCGATGGTCGACAGCACGCCGATCACGCCGAACCGAAGCACCTGGCCGAGAAAGGTCGGCGGGGTCGGCGGTTCGAACGGCGGTCGGCCGAGCTCGGCGTAGATCTCGTCGACGGGGATCCTGCCGGTGACGAGCGAGTGCGCCACCCGGACCAGGCCCTTGAGGTCGTCGGCGGCGGTACCGACGACGTCGACCCGGCTGTCAGGGTCGTCGATCCAGTCGACGGGCACCTCGTGGATCCGGAGCCCGGCGCGCTCGGCGATGATGAGCATCTCGGTGTCGAAGAACCAGCCGTTGTCCTCCACGAGGGGAGCACCCGCTGGGCGACGTCACGGCGCATCGCCTTGAAGCCGCACTGGGCGTCGCTGAATTCGACGCCCATCGTCGTGCGGACGAGGGCATTGTAGCTTCGGGAGATGAACTCGCGCTTGCCGCCGCGGGTGACGCGGGACCCGCGCGACAGCCGGCTGCCGATGGCGACATCGGAGTGGCCGGAGAGCAGCGGGGCGACGAGCGGCGGGAGCGCGCGGAGGTCGGTGGAGAGGTCCACGTCGACGTATGCGACGACTGCGGCGGGCGAGGCCAGCCAGACCCGCTTGAGCGCCCGGCCCCTGCCCTTCTCGACGAGGTGCACGGCGTGGACGCCCGGCAGTTCGGCCGTGAGCGAGTCGGCGATCGCGGCGGTGTTGTCGGTGCTGGCGTTGTTCGCAATGGTGATGCGCCAGGGTTCCTCGAACTGGTCGGTCAGGTACGCGTGCAGCACACGGATGCTGCGCGCGAGGGTCTGCTGTTCGTTGTACACGGGCACGACGACGTCGAGGGCGAGAGCTGCTGATCGGGTCATGGTGGCCACTCTCCGCCCAGAGCCTATGCCGGAGCACTGGCCGCGTTATGAGTGCGGAAAGGAAGACCTGTGAGGTGCCTGTGCTGCCCGACAGGGCTAGGGTGGGGTCGAAGGAGGCCCCGTGACCACCGCACAGCCGAATGATCGCCGGCAGACCGCGAGGATCGTCGTCGGGGTCGACACCGGCCAGCCGGATGCCGTCGTGCAGCAGGCCGCCGTCTTCGCGGAGCACTTCGGTGCGGAGCTCGTCTGCGCGTGGGTCGACACCGGACGCTACGTGATCGAGGAACACCCGGACGGCAGCGTGACCTCGCTCTCCTTCGATCCCGATGTCGTGGACCTCGCCGACGAGGCTCTTCCTCCCCGGCTCGCCGCACGGCTCACGGCTGCGCTCGAAGGCCGCCCGGTCGCGTGGAGCACCCGGGCACTCGCCGGGGACCCCGCCCTCGCGATCGGCACACTCGCCGACACCCTCGGCGCCGCCATGATCGTCGTGGGTACCCGGGAGTCGAGCGTTCGAGCGGGACTTCAGGCCTTCTTCAGCGGTTCGATCGCGGTGCGCCTCGCGCATCGCCAGCACCGGCCGGTCGTGATGATCCCGCTCGCGCCGGTCCCCTTCGAACAGCGCCTGCCGTGGGAGCCCGCCTGATTCCCACCGGGAGTCCTGCGTAGCGGCTCAGGCGAAGGGCATCACGGCCATCGCCGCCGTCATGGCCGACATCCCGAGGAGGTTGCCGCGTTCGAGCCGGGTGCGGCTCTCGGTCACGAGCAGCACGAGGGACCACACCACGAACGCCCCGCCTGCCACGCAGACCAGGGGCAGCAGGAGCGAGTCCGAGTGGGTGTGCCCCGCGGCGGCGGCGCCCGGGGACATCACCGTGTGCGCCATCAGCTGGCCGGCGGTGACCACGAGGCCGAGCGGGTGGTGCAGCAGCATCGTCTGCCCCGCACCTCCGTGAGGTGTCGCATTCTGAGGCGCGCCCGTGGCGGTACGGCGGCGGAGCAGCGCCGAACAGGTCAGTCCCCAGGCGATCAGGATCGCCGCCCACGGCAAGGGCCCGAGGCCGAAGACACCGAAGGCGGAATCCGTCATCGCCGCGAGCATCACGAGGGTGGAGACGACCGCGAGGCCCGACCGGGAGCGCCGGCTGCCGAGCACGCAGCAGAGGTTGAGCGACGCGCCGCCGATCATGATTCCGTGCAGTGCCCAGGTCACCAGCGCTCTCCTCTCGTCCTAGTGGTGCGTGTGCTCGTGCGCCGCGCCGTCGTGGCCGTGCGAGCAGTGCGACACCGGTTCGTTTGCCGGCACGTTCATCGCGGGGTTCGCACCGAAGAAGCCGTATGGCTTGAGCGTGAACTTCGCGTAGTCGACCGGCATCACCGGCCAGTCCTCGATCCGGGGGAAGTGCGTCGGCCCGAAGGTGTGCCAGAGCACGATGTCCTCGCCGTCGATCGACCTGTCGCCCGCGATGTACTTCGTGATGCCGTCCCCGCCCGGGTTCTGGTGCACGAAGTCACCGGCCGCGAACTGCTCCGCCGGGTCGTACTGGGTCACGAAGAGGTGCTTCGTTGCGAACTCGGCGCGCTTCGCGATCGAAGACCCCGGGTCGGCCATCAGCGTCGGAGACTGCTCCGGCTGCAGAACATAGCCGGTCGGGCGCCCGAGCCGGTTGGTCTTCTCGGTGTTGACGATGTGCCAGGCCCTGGCGACGGATGCGTCGGCGACCCGCCCGGAGCCCGCCTCACTCGTGAGCCGGGTCGTCTTCTTGGTGAAGGCGTTGCCGTGCGGGTTGCCCGGCCCCATCGGCAAGCGCACGCCGTCGATCTCGTCGACGGCGTTGGACAGCCCGTCGACCATCATGTCGAGCCGCGCGCTGAAGAGGTGCTGGTGGTACGGGGCGCCGAGCCCGGGAGCGACCTCGCTGGCATACGCGTAGTCTCCCTCGATCGCGGTCTCTCCGATAGGCTCCCCGATCCCCGGGTATGCCGATGTGAAGAGGATGCCGGTGAGCTTGGCCTCGCACTCGATGGTGCCGTCGAGCGACAGGTACCAGTAGAACCCGTAGTCGTAGTTGCCGACGGTGGTGAAGAAACTGATCACGAGTCGCCGCTGCCGGCGCACCTCGTTGGAGCCGGTGAACATGTCGCCGTGCTTCCAGAGCGTTCCGACGTCCTCCTCGTGCATGCAGATGCCGTTCTTGATCGTGAACGGGTTGCCGAGTTCGTCGGCGAGGACGGCGTCGAAGTACTTGATCTCGCCGACGCAGTCGCAGCCGAGCGCGAGGGAGTTGGCGAACCGGCCGAAGAGGTACTCTCCGGTATCGAAATAGTTCTGCCAGAACCGCACCGGGGACGGGTCCCCGTATGGCACGAGCATCTCGTTGATCGAGGCCCGGTAGATGACCGGGCGCTCCTCCCCCGCGTCCGTGAAGGAGAGCTGGCGCAGCACGAGGCCCTCGCGGGTATCGAAGCCGACCTGGAACTTCCAGTTCGCCCAGCTCACCCACTCGCCGTCGACCGTGAAGCTCGGTCCTTCCGGCTGGGAGATCACGATCGGCTTGAGGGTCGTGAGCGGGGCGCCCTGCACGGCCGGGTCGTCGAAGTTGCCGCTCTCCGCCGGGATGTCGAGGGTGCCGACGTCGATGAGGCGCGTGATGGTGCGGGAGGCGGTGTCGACGTAGGCGGAGAGCCCGTCGACCGGGTGCGCCCAGGGGTGGTCCTCCGGGTAGTCCTGGCGGAACGCGAGCACCCGGACGATCCGGCGGCCGACCTCTTCCGGGTAGTCGTAGTGCCCGGCAGAGAGCGGCACGACAACGACCTCGTCGATCGTGGTGCCCCGCGCGGCGAGTGCGGCGACCCAGCGCGGGTCCTCGGCGACGATCCCGGCGATCGCGTCGAACTCGGCGAGCAGCACGGGCAGCTGGCCGGCCGACCCGTCGAGCACGCTCGTCGTGAGCACTGCGCGACCGGGGATGGAGACGATGTTGTCCGTCGACCGGCCGGTCTCCATGTCGAGAAGCATCACCCGGGCCTGCCGGTCGGGAAGCGGCCCGGTGCCATCCTGCCAGGCGAGGACCTCACGCTTGTGCGGTTCCCACAGCCCGACATAGGCGAAGCGGGTGGTCGCGTTCCAGTCGGCGCCCGCCGTGACGACGTCGCGCACGGTCTCGAACTCTGCGGCGGTGAGGCTGCCGACCGGGTGGCTCGGCACGGTCCCGGCGTCGTGCTGGCCGTGGTCGTGATCGTGGCCGCCGTGTTCGTGGTGGCCGTGCGGGGTGTCGAGATCGGTGATGGTCATGGTTCTCCAGTCGAAGGGTGGTGAGAGGTGAGCGGATGCTGCGGGCGGGGTCAGCGGGTCACCCGCCTATGGCATCCGTGATCTGGTCGTATGCGACCCGGTTGGTGCGCTTGAGGATGAGCGCCTGCACGAGTCCGCCGAGCGGGAAGAGCACGACGAGGCCGAGCAGGACCGCGCTCACGACGCCGAACACGGGGGCACCGTCGGCGTCGACGTCACCGACGAGGAAGGGGAAGTTCGTGGCGATGAGCACCGCGGCGCCGAGCAGTCCGAGGAGGCCGAGCACCGGGGCGATCACCGTGTTCCAGAGTCGCCTGTCCTTCCTGGTGCGGGCGAAGTAGACGACGACCGCGACGCTCGTGACGGCCATCAGGACGGCGATCGCGAGGGTCGCGACGCCGGAGAACCAGGTGAAGACCTGGAGCACCGGGTCGAGGCCGAGCACCGCGAACAGGATCGTCAGGATCGCGGCTGTCGCGGTCTGCACGATCGAGGAGAGGTGGGGTGCGGAGTGCTTCGTGTGCACCCGGCCGAGGAAGTCGGGAAGGACCCGGGCGTTGGACATCGAGTGCTGGTAGCGGGTGATCACGTTGTGGAAGGACAGCACGCACGCGAACATGCTCGTGATGAGCAGCACGTTCATCACGACCTGCCCGATCGGTCCGAGGTAGGCGAGGGTCGTGATCAGGATCATCGCGCCCGGGTTCTCCGCGGCCTGGGCGACGACGCCGCTCGGTCCCCACGCCATCACGAGCGCCCAGGACGCGAGCGTGTAGAAGACGCCGATGCCGATCACGGCGACGTAGGTGGCCCGCGGGATGGTGCGGCCGGGGTCCTTCGCCTCGTCACGGAAGATCGCGGTGGACTCGAAGCCGATGAAGGCGGCGATCGCGAACATCAGGCCGATCGCCGGGGAGCCGGTGAGCACGTTGTTCGGTTCGAAGGGCGCCATCGAGAGGCCCTCAGGGCCGCCGTTGACGACCACCGCGACGACGAGCGCGAGCACGACGCCGACCTCGCCGAGCAGGAGCACCCCGAGCACCTTCGAGCTCAGGTCGATGTGCCGGTAGCCGAGGAACCCCACGAGGGCGACGGCCGCGAGCGAGTAGAGATACCAGGGCAGGTCAGGTGCGCCGAGGCCCGTGAGCGTGACGCTCAGGATGTAGCCGACGTACCCGTAGACCGAGACCTGGATGGTCGTGTATGTGAGAAGCGCGAGGAAGGCCGTCGCGAGGCCGGCCGGCTTGCCGAGCCCGTAGTTCACGAAGGTGAAGAACGCGCCGGGCTTCGGCACGTGCTTGGTCATCGCGGCGAGGCCGACGGAGAAGAAGAGCAGGACGATCGCCGCGATGGCGAACATCGAGGGGAATCCGACCCCGTTGCCGAGCAGGATGCCGAGCGGAGCCGAGCCGCCGATGACGGTGAGCGGCGCTGCGGCGGCCACGACCATCAGCACGATCGACGTGACGCCGAGGGAACCGGTCAGGGAACGTTCGGCGGGCAGTGTGCCAACGGATGCCGTTGGATCTTTCGTGAGGGTCATGTCATCTCCAGCTCGAGCGGGTTCGTCAGGGAAAGTCGGGGAGGCGGTGCGGAAGGTCTGCGGCCAGCCTGTCGGACCCCTGTTGCCGACCGGTCTCGCCGGGGTAAACGTCCGGGCGGCCCGAATGAGACACGGGCCGCCCGTTGTCCCACTCGGCGGTCACGCGACCGAAACACTCCCGAAGCGCGGCCGCAACGCCGGATGGTTAGCCTGAGGCTCCGCACCGCCGCCCCCGACCGTGAGCTTGTGAACGAGAAAGAACGAGGCCGGACCGATGACCGCACTGGCCAGGGCCATCAACGATCCGCAGCCGGTCGACGGCATCGGAACCCGCTCGCCCGTCGATGGCCTCGACCGGCGCAGCGTGGGATTCCTCGACGTGCTCGCGCAGTCCGTGTCCGCCGTCGCCCCATCCGCCGCCGCGACCACGATCCCGCTCCTCGTCGCCGTCGTCGCCGGCGGCGCGACGGTGTGGTCGCTCGCGACCGCGATGCTGCTCGCGTTCCTCGTCGCGACGACGATCAACCAGTTCACCCGGCGCATCGCCGCTGCCGGGTCGATCTACACCTTCGTCTCCCGCGGGCTCGGCACGATGGCGGCGTTCGTCGCCGGCGTCGGCCTGCTCGTCGGCTACGGATTCATTTCGATGTTCGCGCTCGGCGGCGCCGGATACTACCTCACGATCGTGGTCGGCAGGTTCTGGCCGGCGCTCACCGGGTCCGTCCTCGTCGCGGGCCTGCTGATCGTCGTCATGGCGGCACTGTGCCTGCTCGTGCTGGCCCGCGGCATCCGTCTCTCGACCAGGATCACCCTGCTCGTCGAGGCGGTCTCGGTGCTCATCATCGTCGTGCTCGTTGTCGCGCTGCTCGTGCGACTCTGGCCGGTGCTCGACTGGTCGCAGCTCGCGCCGGGCGGAATCGACCCCGCCAACTTCGCGGTCGGGTCCGCCCTCGCCCTCACGGCCTTCGTCGGCTTTGAGAGCGCCTCAACCCTCGGTGTCGAGGCGAAACGCCCGTACGCGAGCATCCCGCGGGCGATCGTGTTCACCGTGCTCGGGTCGGGGATGCTCTACCTGCTCGCCTCGTTCAGCCAGCTCGTCGGGTTCTCCGCCCTCGGTGGCACGATCGCGGCGAGCGCGTCCCCGGTCAACGATCTCGCCGCCGCATACGGGATCGACGCGGTCGGCCTGCTCCTCGACGTCAGCATCGCGACCTCGTTCCTGGCCTGTGCGATCGCGTCGACGACCGCGCTCGTGCGGGTGCTCTTCTCGATGGGCCGGGAGGGCCTGCTGCCGAGCAGGTTCGGGCGCACCCACCCGCGCTATCGCACGCCGTTCGGCGCTGCACTCGTCGCGATGACGGTGATCACGGCGGTGCTGCTCACGACGATCGCGCTGTCCGGCAGCATCTGGCAGACCATGGAGGTGCTCATCGTCGGGGCCGCTGGCGGCTACATGACCGCGTACCTGCTCGTCTGCGTCGCCGCGCCCGTGTTCCTCCGGCGGATCGGCGAGGCCACCTTCTGGCCGGTGTTGTTCGCGGTGCTCGCCGCCGTGCTGCTGGGCGCCGTGCTCGTCACCTACCTCGCCGTCGAGAGCGGCTCGGCCAGGGCGCTCGGGGTCTGGGTCTTCCTCGGCGTGATGGCGCTCGGCCTCGCCTGGTGCGGCCTGCGATTGCGGAGGCGCCCCTGGCTTCGGGACACCATCGGGGTCTATGACGTGCCCGTGACCGGCGACGTCCTCGGCGGGCCGGGCCCGGCGGATGCCGCGGCGCGGGAATCGGGCCGGGCCGGCCCGTGACGGGCGCCGCGCACCTCGGTGCCCGCCAGCCGAAGGCCATCCAGAGCGCCCTGACGGTGCTCGAGGAGGTGGCCCGCTGCGGGTCGGGGGTCACGGCGCGGGAGATCTCGGACAGCCTCGGGCTCCCGAAGGCGACAGCGTACCGGCTGCTCAACCTGCTGGTCCAGGACGAGTACCTCGTGCGGATGCCGGACCTGCGCGGGTTCGCCCTCGGCCGCAAGGTCGTCGAACTCGCCCGCCTGGTCGCGCCCGCCCAGCCACCGGAGGCTGTGCGCGAGGTCGTCGACCGGCTGCGCTCCCGCATCCGTGGCGGCATCCACCTCGTGCGTTACGACAGCGACGGGGTCCGGGTGATCGATCCGGACCCCGACTACCCGCCGAGCGTGTCCGTCAGGAGCGCGCGGGCGCTCGAGACGAGCGCGATGGGCCGGCTGCTGCTCGCAGAACGTCGGGGGGCCGAGTCGGGGGTACTCGGCGAGGACCCGGACCTGGCCGGGCAGCTCGCAACGGTCCGGACCGACGGCTACGCGTACTTCCCGAGCCCGTGGGCGCCGGGGAACGGCTGTCTCGCGATCCCGATCCGGAACCGGGAGGGAACGCTCGTCGCTGGGCTCTGCCTGTCGGCCCCTGCTGCACGGATCGGCGACCCTGCGGAATTCCTCGCCCTGCTCAGGATGGGCGCACGGGAACTCGCGCCCCTGCTCGCCTGAGGGTGGTTCAGGCCGCGGCGGGCAGGTGCAGTGCGGCCCGGCGCAACCGGTCCTTGACCGCGTGCTCGATCAGCACGGGGATGTAGTCCCGCAGCGGGTTACGGGCGAGAGCGAGCTGCTGCTCGTGCACGGTCTTCTCAATACTCGTCGGCGGTTCGTTGGGAAACTTCTTTTCCAGTCGCACAATGATCTGCTCGACCGCGCGGTCTTCCTCTTTTCGATTCACCCCTTCAGTCTCTGCCTGCTGACCGGCAGGGTCAAACGCGGAGGACGACTCCGTGCCGCGCCACGCTCAGGAACCATCCCGTACGGAGACCCGAAGTGAAAGACTGTCCGGGGCGGCGCCTGCCGCACTTCCTGGGAAGGTTCGAGATGACCGATGCACCAACACAGTCCGCGGAGGAACGCCTGCTGGACTTCCTCCTCGAGCAGGAGCGCAGCATCCAGTTCGATTCCTTCGGTTTCGCGGACGCCTGGGCGGTGGGTTCCCTGCTCGTGGAACTCGGACTCGAACGGGACCATCCGATCGCGATCGCGATCATGTTCGGGGACCAGCGGGTCTTCCACGCGTCCCTGCCGGGAGCATGCGCGGACAACGACGGCTGGCTCGAGAACAAGTTCCGGGTCGTGCGACGGTTTGCGAGCTCCTCGCTCGCCGTCGGCACCCGTTTCCGCGCGGCGGGCCGCGACTTCGACACCTCCTCCCGGCTTGACCCGCGAACGCATGCCGCGCACGGCGGCGCCTTTCCGCTGCGGGTGCGCGGGGCGCTCATGGGCGTCGTCGGGGTCTCCGGTCTCGCCCAGCAGCTCGATCACGACCTCGTCGTCGAGGCGCTCAGGGCACACCTGGTCACACGCGGCTGATACCCGGTCACGGCTCGCCGCACCGGCAGACGGTCAGTATCCGAACACTCGGGTTCCGCTTCCTCGGCGGTTGTGGGATTCTGGCTGAAAGCCCGACGCCGAGCCCCTGGAGTGCCCGTGATTCGCAGCCCTGAACACACCGAGGATGCCTCGGCCTCCGCCACTGATTCCAGGGACCGGATCACCCTGCGGTTCATGGCCGTGCCGCAGGACACCGCCGCCGACGGCATCACTGTCGCGGCAGGCAGTGTGCTCGAGTGGATCGACAAGGCCGCATACGCCTGCGCGGTCGGTTGGAGCGCGTCGGACACGGTGACGGCCTATGTCGGCAACGTGCACTTCACCCGCCCGATCCCACCTGGCAGCCTCGTGGAGGTCCGCGCACGTGTGATCCACACCGGGCGCACGAGCATGCACGTGCTCGTCGCCGTCGACACCGCGAACGTGCGCGAACGTACGTTCACCCCGGCCACACACTGCATCCTCGTCTTCGTGGCGATCGACGAAGACGGGAAGCCCATTCCGGTGCCGGAATGGGTCGCGACCTCAGCAGCCGATCGTGAACTCGAGGAGAACGCCAAGGCCCGGCTCGCCTTGCGCCGCACCATCCAGAACACTATGCGATCCCAGGAATACACCGGGGTCGGCACCACTCCGCGTACGGTCTTCCGCTTCCTGGCCGCTCCGTCCGCCGCGAACTGGGGCGGGAACGCCCACGGTGGCACGGTGATGCGCTGGATCGACGAGGCCGCATTCGCCTGTGCGGCGAGCTGGAGCTCGGAGTCGGCTGTCGCCGTCTACTCCGGCGGCATCCACTTCTACCGGCCGATCCGCATCGGCCACATCGTCGAAGTGGATGCACGGCTGATCCACACCGGGCCGAGCAGCATGCACATCAGCATCCGGGTGCGATCCGGCAGCCCGCGCACGCCGGAGGACCTCAAGCTCACCACGCAGTGCATGAGCATCTTCGTCACACTCGATTCGGATGGCCACTCGCGTGCGGTCGCCCCGTTGCCCCTCGACACCGACGAGGATCTGCGGCTTGATGCCCACGCTCGTGACCTGATCACACTGCGTGCCCAACTAGCGCCGGTACCCGTCGAGATGATGCGACAGCCCTGACCCCGCCGGCTTCTTGCTGCGGGATACCCGATGGCGGTGGGCTCAGGCGCGGCTCACCGTCGCCTGCGTTACGGACACGAACGCGGGCTTCGGCCGGCCGAGCAGGTAACCCTGGGCGAAAGCGCAGCCGGCTTCCCGAAGCGCAGCGAGCTGGTCCTCGGTCTCCACTCCTTCGGCGACTACGTCGATGTCGAGCTTCTGCGCGAGCGCAATGATCCCCTCGACCAGGGCGACGGATGCTGCATCCGGCAGGTTCGCGGTGAAGGTCCTGTCGATCTTGATCTGGTCGACGGGCAGGGTGTTGAGCCAGGCCAGGGTCGAGAACCCGGTCCCGAAATCGTCGAGCGAAATGCACACGCCGAGCCGCCGGAGTTCGGTGAGGCGTTCCACGACGCCAGGAAGATCGATGAGGGCCCTGCTCTCGACGATCTCGAGGACCAGCCGCTCAGGACGGAGCCGGTTACGGTTGAGGGCAGCGCGCACGGTCGGGATCAGCCGCGGATCGACGAGGGTGGCACTGGCGAGGTTCACGGCGACGTGCAGCGGTGCCTCCCCGATGGCGGCGAGGTCAGCGGCGTCGCCGAGGGCCGCGAGGTCGGCGAGCGCCTCGCTGAGCACCCACAGGTCCAGGTCGGCGACGAGGCCGGTCTCCTCCGCGAGCGGCAGGAAAGCGGCGGGGGCCAGCAGGCCCAGGCGGGGATGGTCCCAGCGGATCAGGGCTTCTGCCCCCACGACCCGGTCAGGGGAGGAAAGCGCGACGACGGGTTGGTAGTGCAGCCGCATCTCGGCCCGTCCGAGTGCCTCGACGAGCTCGCTGTGAAGTGAGGAGACCGGGTCGGTCCGGTTACTGTCGTCCGCGAGGGCGACCTGGTTCCGGCCGGTCCGTTTCGCGTCGTACATGGCGGTGTCCGCGGCGGCGAGCAGCCGTTCTCCGCCATCCCCCGGGCCGTTGTGCACCGCGACCCCGATGCTCGCGGTGATGCGCAGGTCGTGGCCGGAGACATGGAAGGGCCGGTTGAGGCTGTCGACGACGCGATGAGCGAGGTGGACCGCCTGTTCGTGACCGGCAAGTTCGTGGGCGAGGACCGCGAATTCATCGCCGCCGAGACGTCCGATGGTCGCCTCGGTACCCAGGCACCCGCGGAGCCGAACCGCGATCTGGCGGAGGAGTTCGTCGCCGGCGCCGTGACCGAGCACGTCATTGACCTGTTTGAAGTTGTCCAGGTCACAGAACATCACGGCGGTGCACGAGCCCTCCGCGCACGTCGACACTGCAGCATCGAGCTCACTCGCGAACAGCATCCGGTTGGCGAGGCCGGTCAGCGGGTCGTGCAGGGACTGGTGACGAACCGTGGCGAGGAGCCGGGCGTTCTGCAACGCGATGGCGCCCTGATGGCTGACGCCCTCGATCCGCGCGAGCGTGCTCGGCGAGATGCCCGAGGCAGGAGCCGAACGCCACCCGCCGGCGACGACGCCCATCAGCACATCGCCGGCGAGCAGCGGCACGATGATCGCCGTGGTCATTCCGCATTCCGCGAGGAGGCCGGCCAGTTGCGGGCTCGCGGTCGTCGCCGAGAGCGGGACCGGCCGCTGGTGGGCGAGGAGTTCGGCCAGTTCGGGCGTCTGCGCGGCGGGGATCGGCGACGCGAGCACCCGCTCCCTCTGGGGCATATCGAGCCCGGCGGTTGCGACCGCGTGCATCACGCCGGGGCCGGCGTCCCAGAGCAGCACCGCGGCGGCATCGCAGCCGGCGATCGCCGGTACCGCGAGTGCGACGGCATCGGCGACGGCCTCGCTGCCATTGCTCGTCGCGAGCTCATGGGCGAGCACCAGCATGGCCGCCGCCCTGCTCTCTTCGCGCCTGCTGTCGTCGAGGGCCGTGAACAGGTCGAGCGCCGAGGCGGCGTGGCCGGCGTATGCCTCGAGCAGGGTCCTGTCCCCCTCCATCGCGGTGTGACCGAGGGAATAGAGTGCGGCAAGGCGTCCGTAGGTGCGCCGGCTGGAGGCCACGTCCACGATCACCGCCCGGTCGCCGAGGGCGTCGCCGTGGAGGATCCGCGCGGCGACCCTGGCCGCCTTGGGGGCATCGAGTCCCTGGAAGCGAAGCACGGGCTCACCGTGGTCGGACGTCATGATGAGCAGGTACGCCGGCGCAAGCACTGCAGACGACGCACGGGCGACGATGCGGGCGAGAACGTCGTCGACATCGTCGCTTCCGACGAGGTCTGCTGCGGCGAGCTGAACCTCCTTGACCTTCTCGCGCAAGAGCACAAGGGACCTGTTGGTCGGATGGGTCCATGACCGCAACGACCACCAGCGGCGCCGGGTCGACCACGTCACTTCGTAGACGCAACACTCATATCCGTCGCACTGGCATTCCGGGTGGACCACGATGGCGGTATTGAGCCCGAACATGGACGGCAGAGCGGCGAACAGGCCCTGGGCGTACTGGCAGTCGAGACGTGACGGACGATAGCCCTCGTGCAGCCGGTAGCGAAGGCTTGCCGACGTCCCCCGCACGGAAACGGAGTCCATTGTCGAGGTGGTCGTGAACTTGGGAATGAACCGCGGCAATTGGCGGTACACCGCTGCGGGTGATGCGAAGGCGCTCAGGAGCTGCACGAGCACCGGATGCAGCCCGTCGGTGACGACCGTCGAGCCCACCGTGTACATCGTGCGCGGGTCGTCAAGCACGGTCGTCGCGGCCTCGAAGAGCCGGATCCTGGTGTCGTAGCTCACCCAGTTTGCTGTGTCCTCAAGCCAGTCGATCGACTCCGTGACCCCGGCCCTGGCGAGGACATCGGCAACGGCAGCCACTCCGCCGTGTGCGCGCACATGGCCGAGGAGAAGGAAACTGTCGTGCTCGACGTCTCCCGTGGCTCCAGTGTCATCATCGCCCCCTGGTTGCATACTATCGACTGGACCCGCACACGAGGCGGTCTGGAGCCGGCTGCTCAGCGGGCGAGGGCACAGCGGTCGGTCAGCCGGCGGTGCCGTCCGGGCTCGTCGCCGGGGTCGTCGCGGTGTCCGCAGCGGGAGCGGAGTACCGCATCAGCGACTTGTGCCGCAGGTTGTACTCGCGCTTGAGTTCATTCCAGCGCGGCAGTGAGACCTGGTTGGCCGGCGAAGCCGCGTTGGGTTCGCCTGACGATGGCGCTTCGGACACGGTGTTCTCAGTCCTCGTCGTCGTCACGCGTCGTCGCGACCGGACCGCGGCGGGCAGCGAACTCGCGCTTGAGCGCCGACCAGCGCACGGCGGACACGTAGTGGATGGTGGAGTTCTTCGTCACGTCGGCCATGGGTTCTCTCAGTCTCAAACGGTTGATGAACGGCGCGCCGCTGAGCCTGGTTCATTGTGTGAGCGATCGAGATTGACACGGTTTCGCATCCGTGGATGGAAACCCGACCCATCACGAGGGGTGGACGGGATCGCACATTCATGGTACATCCGCCGACCGGAATCCGGTCATCGAGGGAGGCCTGAACGGCGGGGCTGCATTGTTTCCTTGGATGACGGATGCCGGGACATCCGCCGGTCGCCGACCTAGGCTGGCTGACAACCGAGATCGACACCGCGACACGAAGGGACAGAGACCACAATGACCCAGCAGCACCCCACCCTCCGGAAGATCCCGCGTCCCGACTGCTCACAGGGTCACACCTGCACCGGCAGTGCACCAGGTCATGCCCTTCCGCTGATCCAGCAGCGCGTGTCCGCGGCGACGCCGAGCAAGTGGCGCGACGCGATCGTGACCGCCGTCACCCACTCGGGCTGGCTCGCGTTAACGACCCTCGACGATCACGCCACGGTGTGGGTGTGGAACCACGCAGACCTCGGCGCCTCGGCCTCCGTCGGTGAACCAGTCGCACTGCACGACGTCTATCATGTGCTCGCGATCGGAGCCGAGTGCGTGAACGTGCTCCTGGCGCCGGTCGAGCTGTCATGCTTCTCCGACCTCGTCGGCCTGTCCTAAGAGACCTCTGCTTTACGCCATCGGCATCATGGACTTCATCGCCGACATCATCCGCTCGCACGCGGCCGCGCACTGACGGCAGGCCTCCGCGCACATCTTGCACTCTTCGCTCATTTCGGCGTGCATCATGCACTCGGCGGCGCAGGCCATGCACATCTTCATGCAGGCATCCATCTGGGCCATCATGACCTGCATGTCGTAGCCGGAAGGGCGCAGCATCATTCGCATCATCGTGTGGGTCATGTCGGCGCAGTCGAGGCACATGCTCATGCACTTCGACATACCGGTCATGCCCATGGCCATCATGTCGTCCGCGCAGACCGTACAGGCCTGCTCGCACGCGCTGCAACACTCGATCATGTCCTGCATCGCCGCCATGTCGAGGCCGCTCATGCTCTTCATCGCCATCGAAGAGTCCATCATCTGCGCTGTCATGCTCATCATTTCCGTCATCCCGCTCCGGAAGCCCGGCGTCGGTCCGTGCCGGCTGATGACCGTGGCGTCCACGTTACGAAATGTTACGCCGCACACTCACGCGCCCTCAAGGGGCGAGTGCCCTAGATTGTGGGAACAGACATTCCCGTGCGAAGGAGCACCATGACCGGCTGGCGGATCCGCGATTTCCACGCTGACGACCTCGATGGGATCCTCCGGCTCTGGCAGGAGGTCACCGCGACCAAGACCGAACCGGTCTACGGCCTGTCCGAAGTGCTCGCCTCCTGCCAGAAGGACCACGCCGTCGTCGCCATGCACGGCGACGAGGTCATCGGGGCCGCGGTCGGCCGTGCTGCGCATGCCCAGGGCTGGATCGTGTTCCTCGCGACCGCGCAGTCCTGGCAAAGCCAGGGCATCGGCACGGCCATGCTCGCGGCACTCGAATCGAAGATGGCCCCGCACGGCCTGACCAAGCTCTCGGCGCTGATGCCGGAGACCGAGAGCCGGGTCGACGCCTTCCTCAACCGCGGCTTCGTCGTCAAGAAGCAGCTGAGCTACTTCGAGCGCGAGATCCCGGTGCAGCGCGAGGGGCTGAAGGCGCTCGGTGAGCTCGGCGGGCGCATCCTGCCGCGCGATCTCTGGGCGGCCGTCGGCGGCATGCGCGCCGAGAAGGAACTCCTCGAGCGCCGGCTCGTGATGCCGCTCGCCGAACCGGACCTCGCCGAACAGTACGGGGTCGTTCCGCCCAAGGCCGTCGTGCTCTTCGGCCCTCCCGGAACAGGCAAGACCACCTTCGCCAAGGCGATCGCCTCCCGTCTCGAGTGGCCGTTCGTCGAGGTCTTCCCCTCCCGGCTGGCCGGCGACCCGAAGGGACTTGCCGGCGCCCTGCGGGAGACCTTCCTCAAGATCTCCGAACTCGAGCACGCCGTGGTCTTCATCGACGAGGTCGAGGAGATCGCGGCCCAGCGCGGCGGCGAACCGCCGTCGCCGCTGCAGGGCGTCACCAACGAGCTGCTCAAGATCATCCCGGCCTTCCGTGAGCGGCCGGGGCGCCTCCTGGTCTGCGCGACCAACTTCATCCGCGCCCTCGACTCCGCACTGCTCCGGCACGGACGCTTCGACTACGTCATCCCGATCGGGCTTCCGGATGCCGCGGCGCGCGCGGCCATCTGGGCCGGCTACGTGCCGGCGCTCGTCGCCGGCACGGTCGACTTCCGCGCCCTCGTCGCCGCGAGCGAGGGCTTCTCGCCCGCCGATATCGAGTACGCGGCCCGCCGCGCTTCGCAGGAGGCACTCGAACGGGCACTCTTCACCGCGGACGAGGTCCCAGCGGATGCGCCGAGCGGTCCCCGGACCGAGGACTACCTCGCGGCGATCCGTGCCACCCGTACCACGGTCTCGCCGCAGGTCACGGCCGAGTTCCTCGAGGACATCGAGCGGCTCGCCCGGCTCTGACCGGTACCGGCAACCGGTCCGAATACCGCCCGACCTCGTCAGTCATCGTCGCGGAGGATCGCGTTCTTGCTGGTGAGCAGTACGGGTTTCTGGTCGGGGTCGAGTCCGGGTGGTGGGGTGAGCCAGTACTGGCCCGTGTCGTCGCGGGTGATGCGCCAGTGTTCGTTGTGGAGCCGTAGGTGGTCGGCCCGGCAGAGCAGGATGCCTTGGTCGGAGGTTGGTCTGGCCGGTGTCGTCTTTCCAGTGGTGGATGTGGTGGGTTTCGGTCCAGGAGGGTGGCCGGTCGCAGCCGGGCCACCGGCAGCCGCCGTCGCGGAGGGCGAGGGCCACCCTTTGGGAGGGGCTGAAGGTGCGTTGTTCGCGGCCGAGGTCGACGCCGTGGCCGTGGTCGTCGAAGGTGACGTCGAGGAGTCCGCTGTCGCACCGGTTCCGTTCCAAGGTCTCGGCCGCGACCGTCACCGCAGTCCCCTCGATGACGCCGGGTTGGAGCGCGGGTGCCGCGGTTTCGGGGTTCGCCGCAGCGTCGGCTGCGGGTGACGGGGCCTCGGTTGGCACGGCATCGGTGGGTGTGGCGCCGGTGGGGCGGATGGTGATCATGCGGACGGCGGGGCTTCGTCCTCCGGCGATGCGTTTCGGGTCGGCTTTCACGCCGAGTTTCATCAGGGCCAGGAACGCGTCCGCGGTGAGCTGTTCGGTGGTGCGCGGGTCGTCCTGCACCCGCTTCGCCCACGCGGCCTGCTCCTTGTCCACGAAGCGCACCCCGCCCCGGCGGGGACTGGTGATGGCGTCGTAGGTACTCATCAGGTACTCGCCGTCTTCCGGGGCGAACAGGCCGACCATGCGCACCTGCCCCGTGTGGAGTCGCCAGAACCGCAGGGACCGGTCGTCGTAGACGGCCTTCTCGCGGGCGGCGATGCCGGCCTCATCGAGCACGTCCCGCACCCGCCGGGCCCGCTTGAACAGCTGGTCAGCGTTCACCGTGCGCGCTTCGGCGAGGAGCCGGGCCAGGGCCGTCGCGAGTTTCTCCGCGGTGATCGCCCGGTCCAGATCGCCCAGGCCCTTCCGGAGCGAGTCCGCCTTCTCGACGCTGAGCCAGCCCTCGCGCAGGGCCCGGCCGATCGGCGCGTGCCACGGCGGCACCGCGGCAGCAGGAACCGGCGGGTCGACCGGCGGCAGGTCTGGAGCGGCCTCGTTGAGGGGCGGAGTCCCGTCGAGTAACTTCTGCGCCTCGGCGGCTTCGCGGGCGGCCTTCTGGGCGGCGTCGGCCTCGGCCAGCAGCCGGCCCACCCCGAGGAGCTTGACAGCATCGCCCTTGCTTGACCCAGACACGCTCTGCAGCAGGTCTTCCGGGGTCCGGAACCCGTGCCGGGCCGCGAGCCCGTTCCCGCCGAGTTCAGCCCGGGAACGGCGGGCGAGGGTCGCCGCCATCCACGCGGCACACGTCTCCAGCGCCCGCCGGGAATCCGCGATCAACGCTTGCCCGGCAAGAACCTGCTCGTCGCTGAGCGCGTCGTAGTCAGCTGATGACCTTCCCAAGGCCGCGACAGCATCCGGCACCAGCACGGTGACGGGCGTACTGGGAGACGCACCGCCATGCGGCCGATCGGGCGAAGCGGGCGACTCCGGGAGGTTGGTCATGCCCTCACGTTACGACCCACCACCGACATTCTCTGAGCATGGCTCAGGTCTGTGGAAACTCTCGGTGATCAGGAATCTGATGGGGAGCCGCTGCGTCAGGCCTGACGGGGAGACTCCGCCATGAACTCGGCGAGTGTCGCCTCGATCGTGGCGAACGACCAGCGGTAGGCGGCCTCCCCGTCGCGCACGGCGAGCGCGTGCGCGAGCTCGTGGTGGCGGTGCGCCGACGGCGGCGTGTACGAGGTGATCGTGAACCGTTTCTCCTCTTCGCGGGTACGGAGCAGTGCGGCAACGGTGCTCGCGAAGTGCCCCATCACGGCATTTCCGGAGCCGCGCAGGATCAGGGTGTGGAAGTCGATGTCGGCCTCGAGGAAGCCGCGACCGTCACCGTCGCGGTCGGCGATGACCATTGCGTTCGCGGCCGCCTTGACCCCCGCGAGTTGCTCGTCCGTCATGGCATGCGCACTCAGCCGTGCGGCGACGGGCTCGATTCCGAGGCGCATTTCAAGCATCTCGCGCATCTGGGTGAAGTATTCGGGACCGCGGCCACGCCAGACGATGATCTGCGGGTTCATCAGTTCCCAGGAGGTTCGGGCCAGTACCTGGGTTCCGACACGCTGCCGCGGCTCGATCATTCCCAGTGACTGCAGTACCCGCATCGCCTCACGCAGGACCGACCGGGAGACCGCGAAGGTCTCACTGAGTTCGTCGAGGTTCAGGATGTCGCCGGGTGCGTAGCGCGCATCCACGATCGACTGGCCGACGGCATTCACCACCCGTGCGTGCAGGCCGCCCACACGCAGGGAATCCGTGACGGTGCCGCTCTGCATCTGCACTTCTTTCCATTGGCGTAGCCGGGAGGCCTCGGGGGCCCCACCGAGATCGTACCCACCACGCGGGCGTCGACGCGATTCGGGGGTGGCGCGCGCGCACATCCTGTGCAACACTCAATTATCTGATTTATCAGACTATTGCTAATTTTTTGACGATGGGGTCGCAGGGACGCGGCCTCGGAATGGAATCTGAGATGAATCTCGCCCTTGCGGTTCAGACGGCCACACAGTCGGCGGTCCAGTTGGTCGTACACGCGGCCGACCCGATCAAACCGGCCAGCGGTGACGCCCAGCTGATCATCGCGGCCGTCGTCGGCATCGCCGTCATCATCACCCTCATCACCTGGTTGCGCGTGCACCCGTTCCTCGCCCTCGCGATCGGCGCCGTCGGCGTCGGCGTCGGCGCGGGACTCGCCCCGAGCGCCGCCGTGACGAGCTTCAGCACCGGCTTCGGCGGGACGATGGCGAGCGTCGGCATCCTCGTCGGCTTCGGCGCCATGTTCGGAAAGCTGCTCGCCGACTCCGGCGGAGCCGACCGGATCGTCGACTCCCTCGTGAGCCGGTCGACGACCCGCACCCTGCCCTGGGTGATGGCGCTCATCGGCGGCCTGATCGGCCTGCCGATGTTCTTCGAGGTCGGCCTCGTGCTGCTGATCCCCGTGATCATCCTCGTCGCCCGCCGCAGCGGACTCTCCCTGATCCGTATCGCGATCCCGGCCCTCGCCGGCCTCTCGGTCATGCACGGCCTCGTGCCACCGCACCCCGGGCCCCTCGTCGCCGTGACGACCCTGGGCGCCAACCTCGGCCTGACCCTCGCGATCGGCGTGCTCATCGCCATCCCGACCGTCATCATCGCCGGCCCGGTCTTCAGCAAGTTCGCGGCCCGCTGGGTCGACGTGCCCGTACCCGCGCTGTTCCTCACCACAGCCGACACCGGTGAAGTGACCCACACCAAGCGCCCGAGCTTCTTCGTGACCCTGTGCGGCATCCTGTTGCCCGTCGTGCTGATGCTCGCCCGCTCGATCGCCGATGCCCTCGCGCCCGGGTCGACCGCGCCGCTGAACGCCGCGCTCGACTTCCTCGGCACCCCGATGATCGCCCTCGGCCTCGCCGTGATCTACGCGATGATCTTCTTCGCCCGTGGCGGCGGCATGACCCGTGCAGCAGTCTCCACATCGCTCTCGAACTCCCTGCCCCCGATCGCCGGCATCCTGCTCATCGTCGGCGCGGGCGGCGGCTTCAAGCAGGTCCTGATCGACACCGGGATCGGAACCGTCATCGCGAACGCCGTCGCAGGCAGCAGCGTCTCGATTCTTCTCCTGGCCTGGTTCGTCGCCGCGCTCATCCGCGTCGCTACAGGTTCTGCCACGGTTGCAACCGTGACCGCAGCCGGCATCCTCGCCCCGGTCGCGGCGACCCTCGGCGCAACGGATGTCTCGCTGATGGTTCTCGCCATCGGCGCCGGTTCACTGTTCCTCTCGCACGTCAACGACGCCGGATTCTGGCTCGTGAAGGAATACCTCGGCACCACCGTCGGGCAGACCCTGAAGACCTGGACGATCATGGAGTGCCTCATCTCCGTGACGGGCCTCGCCGGCGTGCTCCTCCTGAACATCGTGATCTAGCATGAGCGACACCGAACAGCTCTTCGAGAACCAGCAGCCCGTTCTTGTCATCATGGGCGTCTCCGGCTCCGGAAAGTCCACGGTCGCCGGGCTCCTCGCCGGCCAGCTCGGCTGGGACCTGGAGGAGGGCGACGACCTGCACCCGCAGGAGAACATCGACAAGATGTCGGCGGGGCATCCGCTCGACGACGACGACCGGGCGCCCTGGCTCGAGACGATCTCCTCCTGGATCATCGAGCACACCATGGCCGGCGTGCCCGGGATCATCACGTGCTCCGCGCTCAAGCGCAAGTACCGCGACGTGCTTCGCGAGCACAACGTGATCTTCGTGCACCTGACCCTGCCGACGGAGCTGATCCTGCGACGCCTCGCCACCCGGCAGGACCACTACATGCCGGTGTCGCTTCTCGACTCCCAGGTCGCGACCCTCGAGGCGCCCGGCGACGACGAACGCGCCATCACGATCGATGCGGGGCGTGCACCCGCCGCGGAAGCCGCGGAGATCGTGCGACGCCTCGGCCTGACCCCGCGTCCCGGATCGTCGAGCCTCGGAGCTCCCGCCCCCGGACAGTCGTCCGTGCACCCGGTCGCCGCGGTGGCCCAGAAGGCCAGGCCCTAACGGGCTTGCGCCGACCGCGCTACGTCTCCACGCAAACGACCCCCGCTCAGCCGGGGGTCGTTTGTGCGTGCGGGCCACGTTTGTCAGGTTATTCACCCCGGATTCCGGTACGGTATGCGTGTGTCGCTTCGGACGGAGCGATTCATCGCATCCGCTTCGACCGGATGCCGGCAGTGGGAGACGAGATGAGGCTGGCAGGCTTCTCCGCCTCGTTGCACCCTCACGGTGCTCCCCGCACCGCTGGTCTCCGTACCGCGATCCTCGCGGCCCTCGCCCTCATCGCGGTCCTCGCCTGCGTGCTCTTCGCCCACGCCGGCGCCGACGGCCAGGACGTGAACGTGCCCGCAGCGGTCAGCCCGATGGCGATGTCCACCTCCGCGACCACCTCCGGGTCGGCATCCAGCGCCTTCTCCGGCACCGTCGTCTCCGGGACCGTCCTCTCCGGCACACTCGCGCAGGCCGTCGCGCTCTCCGCTTCCGTCGCCGTGACCGCAACGGCGGCGGCGACCGGGATGGCCCGCACGATCGCGGCATCCGTCGGCCAGCGCGTGCTGTGCTTCGAGGGCAACTCCCTCGGCGGCGGCGCCATGGCCGCGATGTCCTGTTCTGTACTCCTCATCCTCGGCAGCCTCCTGCTGATCGCGGGCGGCCCGTCGGCCCTCGGACTCCTGTTCGCGGCCGGCGGTTTCGTGGTCGGCACCTTCCGCACCATCGCGCTGCACCTGCACCGCCCGAGCCTCACGCTGCTTTCCGTCAGCCGCATTTAGGTCGAATCCCGCTCCCGCGCTTCTCCGGCCCTCCCGCCGAACGGATGCGTTCCCCTGCCGTTTTCACCGGCACCCGCGGATTTCGACCCTGTGACCTGAATGGACTACTGAACATGTGCACATCTTCCTGCCCGACGATCCTGGACCGGACGGGGACGGCGTCGTGAAACGCGCCGGACTCTTCGGCAGGGGCGCGGCCCCTGCCGCTCCGACCGCTCCGACCGGTTCCGCTGCGGCGGGCCGCCTCGCCGACTTCGGCTACCTCGGGTCCCGAGAGGTCTACCTCGACGCCGCCTGCCAGAGCCTGCGCCCGCAGCCGGTGATCGACGCCGTGAACGAGTACTACACGAGCTACAACGCCTGCGGCGGCCGGGTCAAGTACGCGTGGGGCAAGCGGGTCGACGAGGAGGTCGCGGCAACGCGGACCGCCGTACTCGCCAGGCTCGGCCTCTCGGCGCGCAGCCATGCGGTCTCGTTCACCCTCAACACGACCTACGGCATCAACCTGCTGCTGCCGCAGCTCCCCCAGGGCCGTTTCGGCCGGGTCGTGACGAGCCACGCTGAACACAACTCGGTCTTCCTGCCGACGATGACCGTCGCGAAACGCCTCGGCCTGCCGAGGCTCGTGCTCGACAGGGCCCCAGACGGCGCCCTCGTCTACGACCCCGCGCAGCTCGAACGCGCCGTCGTCGTCGTGAACGCCGCCTCGAACATCGACGGCGGCACCCTGACGAACCTCGCGGACCTCGTCCGCGACACCCACGCCCGCGGCGGCATCGTCATCCTCGACGCCGCCCAGGCCATGGCCCACGAGCACACGCTGCTCCGAGGGACCGATGCCGACGCCATCTGCTTCTCGGCGCACAAGATGTACGGGGCGAGCCTCGGCGTCGTCGTGACCCGGATCGAGCTGCTGCGCTCCCTCGAGATCAGTTTCGTCGGCGGCGGCATGGTGACGGATGTCCGCGCAGACTCCTTCGACCTCGTCACGGACGACCCCGGCGCACTCCTCGAACCCGGCTTGCAGGCCTGGGGCGAGATCATCGCGCTCGGCCGCGCGCTCGACTGGCTCGGACACGTCCGCCCAGGCGGCCTGGCACCGCACGAACACATCGCGAGCCTCTCCGGCCGCCTGTTCGACGGCCTCAGCGCGATCCCCGGCCTCGTCGTGCTCAATCACGCCGCGAGCCCGGTCATCAGCGTCTACGCCCCGAAGCAGGATTCGCACCGACTCGCGGTGTTCCTCTCCCAGCAGCAGATCATGGTGCGCAGCGGCTACTTCTGCGCCCACCACGAGCTCAAGGAACGGCTCGGGCTTCCCCCGCTCCTGCGCTTCTCCCTCGGACTCCACTCCACTTCGGCGGACATCGACCGCGCACACGACGCCCTCGCCCGCCTCCTGAAAGGCCTTTCCTAAGTGTTCTGCATCGCAGCATTCATCGTTCTCCTGTTCATGGCGGCCATCTCGGCCCGTTATCGCAAGTACCTCGCGAAGGCGTGGAACTGTACGTTCCGCCGAATCACCTTCCGCCCGTGTGACACCACCTTCAAGCAGGACATGAAGGACCACATGCTCGCCCCGATCGCCGCGCGCAGGCCGGGCCTGGTCAAGCCCGCGAGCATCGGCCTCGAGGTCGTCGCCGTCCTGATCATCCTGACGACCATCTGGAGCGGGTACGAGGTCGTCAAGAGTGGCGTCAACCTCTACGTCTACGGAACCTGCAACAAGCAGGACTCAGCGTCGTGCAGCCTCGGCGCCGAGGCATGCTCCATTCCGGACCAGACCCCGGGCTTCGGCGATTCCCTCGCCGCGTGGGACGTGGTCGGCGCCTTCGGCAACGAATTCGCGAGCCTCGGCGAGACATTCTCCGCCATCCCGAGCCGGATGCAGAACTGGGACGCCACGGCCTACCTGCCCGCGGACGCGACCTACCTGAACCCCTACGACGCGAGCAAGAAGACCGCGCTCGAGGTCATCGACCCCGGCTGCACATACTGCCTGCAGCTCTTCAACAACATCGAGAAGGCCGGATTCGGCGAGAAGCAGAACCTCAGCTACATCGCATACCCGATCCAGTCGGCGACCGGCTACAAGTTCAAGAACTCCCTCCTCGTCACCGAGCAGCTCGAGGCCCTGCGCCTGAACCCGCTCGAGGGCGCCACGACCCCGGTCGACTGGGAGATCCTGAAGCGCATCTACACCGAGAAGAACGACGCCGGGGTCTCCTGGCAGGTCTCGATCAACAGCATGGAGTCCGCGGACGCGAGTGCGCTTCTCCAGGGCTGGGAGCTCGAGTTCGGGCTCAGCCAGGCACAGGCCGACCACGTCGACCAGGTCGCGGCATCCGACCAGGTCACGCAGGTCATCGCGGCCAACAAGAAGACGGTCGAGGAGAGCATCCACACCGTGAAGATCCCGACGATCATCTTCGACGGCCGTCGCCACGACGGCCTCGTCTCCGTCGGCGACCTGGGCTGACCTGGCCCGATCGTTCCGCTCAGTTACGGAAAAAGCACCCTCCGCGCGGGAGGGTGCTTTTTCCGTTTTTCAGCCAGCGGATGCCGGTGCTAGGGCTTCCAGACCATCAGCACGACGACCGCCACGAGCAGCAGGCTTGCGACACCGGAGCCTGCGGCGATCCGCGGGTAGCCGGCGGCCTTGGCGCCTGCGGCATCCGTCGCGAGCGACTCTGCTGCGGCCTTGAGCGCCGGCACGACGAGGAACAGGTTGATCGCGAGCGCGATCACGTAGAGCACGAGGGACAGCCACACCCAGGTCGATCCGAAGGTCCAGGCGTCGTCGGCCTCCTTGAGGCCGAGCGCCCCGAAACCGAAGAACGCGACCACGATCGAAAGCAACGTGAAGATATTGACCGACTTCGCGAGGGTCGCGACGGGACCCGCCTGCCCTGCCCGGATGGAGCGCATGGCGGTCATCGGGAGGATGGCCATCGGTCCGACGATGAAGACGGCGGCGACGATGTGCAGGACGTTGATCAGAATATGCATGCCTACAGGCTAGAGCCGTTCGGGTCAGGACGAGTGCACAACGCCGGGGTGGTCGGCGGGGAGGCCGTGGCGCTTGCCGGCGTGCAGCATCCGCAGGTTCTTCGTCTGCCAATCGCGCACGGCCTGGTGCTGCGGCTCGAGCGCGCGCAGCTCGGCGCAGGCCGTGACCTGGCGGCCGCAGGAGCAGAGCCGCGGCGTCGCCTCGTCGGCGTGGTGCAGCGTTCCGAGGCGCCAGAGTACGGCCATCGCCCAGTCGATCTGGTGCTGGGCGAGCTCGGCCCTCCGATCGGCGCGCTTGACGAGGTCGGTCTCGAGGATGCCGCGGAGTTCCGTGCCCGGCGCATGCTCGAAATCACGCGCCGCGATCCGGCGGAGGTCGTCGACCTGGCCGGTCAGCCGGGCGATGGCGGCGTCCTTCTCGGTGTCACTCGCCTGCGCCTTCTCGGCGAACCGCCGGTGCTTGTCCTGCTGCTCGGCGAACTGGCCGAGCCAGAGCTCGATGTGCTCGGCGTCGCGCCGCTCTGCCTTCTCGGCGCCGAGGTGGTGCAGGCACAGCGCGCAGACCACCTGGTCGCTCGCCGAACCGAAGGTGAAGGGCTGCAGCGACCGGCAGCAGAAGCACTGGGCGAGCACGGGAACGTACAGGGGATACGAGTGGGTCACGAGAGGATGTCCTTGGTCACGAATCGGCCGTAGGCGAGTGCCCCGAACACGAGGATATAGCCGCCCTGAAGCAGCGCATTGGCCCCGAACGACGTCCAGTCGATCGGCTGCCGCAACAGGTCGGCGAAGTCGAGCCAGTAGTGGCTGAACAGCCACGGATGCAGCCAGTCCAGTTGCGGGAGCGCGTCGAGCACCTGGGCGGTCACCGAGAGCACGATCGTCGCGGCCATGGCCCCGACGGGCACCTCGGTCAGGGTAGAGATGAACAGCCCGATCGCCGAAAGGCCGAGCAGGGACACCGTGACGTATGCCGCGATGAGGAGCGAACGAAGCACGGACTCGCCGACCCCGATGGTGTCACCGGAGAGCAGGGTGACCGGGCCGACCGGGAACAGGGCCGCGCCGATCAGGGCGCCGGAGACCGCGACGGTCAGTGTCGCGGCGACGCAGAAGGCCGCGGCGCCCGCGTACTTGACCAGCAGCAGGCGTACCCGCCCGGCCGGGGCCACGAGCAGGTAGCGCAGGGTGCCGAGGTTCGCCTCGCCCGCCACGGTGTCGCCGGCGACGACCCCGACGGTCAGCGGCAGGAAGAGCGGGATCGACACGATCAGGGCGGTGATCGCGACGAAGAGACCGTTCTGGGTGATCCGGTCGAGGAAGGCCGGGCCGCGTCCCGGCGTGACAGGGCTGCTGGTCAGCCGCACGGCGATGGCGATGAGCACCGGGATCGCGGCGAGCGCAGCGAGCATCGCCCAGGTGCGGCGGCGGCGGAAGAGCACGGTGAGTTCGGAGCCGAGGAGCGCGGCACCGGATGCCCCGCGCGGCCTGGCGACGGCGGTCGCGATCGCCGCGTGCCCTGTCGGCTCCGGCACCGATGCGGCCGGCCCTCTCGAGTCTGGCCCGGTCACGGCCGGCCCGGTCACTGCCGGTTCCCTGGGATCACTGGGCGACATCGAAGCCCTCCCCGGTGAGTGCGACAAAACGTTCTTCGAGGCTTGCGGCCGCGACGGTGAAGCCGCGCACGCGCACTCCGGCGGCGACGAGGGCAGCGACGATGTCTTCCGGCGCCGGTGCGGCAGCGGTCAGGGCGGCGCTCAGGTGACCGGGAGCTCCCGCAGCCGATACGAGCGTCACGGGAGTGAGCCCCAGCCGTTCGAGCACCTGCCTGGCCGCCACGGGGTCCGGCGTGTCGAGGCGCGCGTGGGCCTCGCCGGCGCCGCGGAGCTCGTCGAGGGTGCCCTGGGCCACGAGGGTGCCCGCGCGCATCACGGCGACGTGGCTGCACATCTGCTCGACCTCGGCGAGCAGATGGCTCGACACGAAAACGGTCGTGCCCTCCGCGGCGAGCGAGCGCACGAGGCTGCGCACCTCGCGGGTGCCCTGGGGGTCGAGCCCGTTGGTGGGTTCGTCGAGCACGAGCAGCTCGCGCGGCATCAGGAGCGCGTTGGCGATGCCGAGCCGCTGCTTCATGCCGAGCGAGTACGCGTGCACCTTCTTGCCTGCCGCATGGGTCAGGCCGACGCGCTCGAGGGCGTGCTGCACCCGTGCGGCGCGGGTGGCCGCTGACGCGCCCGGATCCGCGGTATCGAGCCGACGCAGGTTGGCGGTGCCGGAGAGGAACGGATAGAACGCGGGCCCCTCGACGAGGGCGCCGACGCGCGGGAGCACCGAGCGCAGCGACCCGGGCATCGACCGGCCGAGCAGGCTGATCTCCCCGCTCGTCGCGCTCGCGAGGCCGAGGAGCATGCGGATGGTCGTCGTCTTGCCAGAGCCGTTGGGTCCGAGGAAGCCGAAGACGGAGCCCGTGGGCACGGCGAGGTCGATGCCGGCGACGGCGGCCTGGCGGCCGAACTGTTTGGTGAGACCGTGGGTTTCGATGGCCAGTTCGACGGATGCGATGGCGGGGCTCACCCTCCCACGGCGGCGGCCTGGAGACGCTCACTCGGAACGGCGCCGGCGAAGACCCGCCCGTCATCGGTGAGCAGCACGCTCACGAGGGCGGTCGAGATCACGCGCCCGCCGGTCACGGCGGTCGTCAGCTGGGCGAGGAGCGGCGAGGAGGACAGTTCGACGGGAACGGATCCGGCCGGGAGCTCGACGACGGCGTCCCAGCCGGTCCCGGAGATCGTTACGCCGGCGAGGAACTTCTCCGCCTCGGCCTTCATGGTCGCGTGGTCCGCGGCATCCTTCTTGTCGAGGCTCGTGGTGTCCGGGAGGGCCTGCTCGGTCACGCTCGCGCCGGCGGGCGGCGAGAACGTGAAGAGGGAGGCATCCGGTGCCCCCAGTGAGAGCTCGGTGAAAGCGAGCCGGAACGCCGGCTTCTCCTGCCCGCGGGCGGTGACCTCGACGGCGAGCGGCAGCCCGGTCTCGGAGTCGACCGAGATCGACACCGTTCCGACGAGGGTTCCGGTGGTCTTCGGGGTGAGCACGAGGTCGTAGACGCTCCGACCCGCGACGCTGCCGTCCGTGCCGACCGATACCGTCGTGCTCGGGTCGACCGCGGCGAGGAACTTCGCGGCGACCTCCTCCGGCGTGGCCATGCCGCCGTGGGTGGTCGCGTCCGTGTCCGCGGCGTCCTTCGCCGGCAGGGTCACGTGCGCTGCAGAGTTGTCCTTCGAGTTGTAGAGCCAGACGTCACTGCCGTTGCGCACGAGGTCGCGTTCGGCGAGGTTGTCGAGCACCTGCAGGCGGATGTTATCCGGCCCGTTGAGGTAGACCCGCCCGGTGTGCGAGCCGGTCAGGAGTTCGAGCGCGGAGGCGGCGCCGGCGTTCCCGCTCGCGGTCGGCCCGGTCGTCGGCAACTCGGGCAGCCCGAGCTCCGAGGTCTGTTCGATGGTTCCGGAGAGCGCGTCGACGGTGCTGGTGCCGACGAGCGCGAGCACCTGCGCAGGCGTCTTGTCTGGCAGGTCTACGGCCGCCCCCGCGGTGAGGGGGACGGCGAGCGCGCCGACGGCGATGACGGCGGGGATGACGATGGCCGGAAGCCACTTCGTGAAGTTTCGGGGAGTCATGAGAACGACCCCTGAGTGTCGCGATTCATAGTCAGATCCTACGTCCGTCCGGCACGGCTCGCACGGCCGCGGGCAGGCAATCCGGGCGCGCTGGGCGAACTCCCAGCACGCCGCATCCGCTCACGGCGTGGGGGCGAGCGCGCGCAGGTCCTTCCGCAGGATCTTGCCGGACGTGGACTTGGGAATGACGTCGATGAACGCCACCTGCCGCACCTTCTTGTGCGGCGCCACCCGCTCGGCGACGAAGGTCATCACCTCCTCCGGCGTGAGCACGTGGCCGGGAAGCACGACGACGAAGGCCTTCGGCACCTCCTGGCCGTCGGCATCCACTGCTCCGACGACCGCGGCGTCCGCGATCGCGGGGTGGCTGAGCAGCAGGGCCTCGAGTTCGGCGGGCGCGACCTGGTAGCCCTTGTACTTGATCAGCTCCTTGAGGCGGTCGATGATCGTCACGTATCCCTCAGCGCTCACGGTCGCGATGTCGCCGGTGTGCAGGAAGCCGTCATCTTCGAGGATCTCCCGGGTCGCCTGCTCGTTGCGGAGGTAGCCGACCATCACGTTCGGGCCGCGCACGAGCAGTTCGCCCGGTTCGCTCACCCCGACATCGGGAATGACGATGGCGAGCCCGGTCTCCGGGTCGACGAGCTTGCACTCGATGTTCGGGAGGGCGAGGCCGACGACGCCGTGCGGGATGTCATCGCGGCCCCGGGGCATCGCGTGCGAGATCGGGCTCAGCTCACTCATGCCGTAGCCCTGGCGCACCTGGCAGCCGAGGCGGTCGGCGACGGCGTGGGCGAGCGAGGCGTCGAGCGGCGCGGCGCCGGAGAACAGGGTCCGCAGGCTCGACAGGTCGTAGTCGTCCACGAGCGGATGCTTCGCAAGGGCCACGGCGATCGGCGGCGCGATGAACACGTAGGTGGCCCGGTAGTCCTGGATCAGCCGGAGGAATTCCGGGAGCTCGAAGCGGGCCATCGTGATGACCGTCGCGCCGGCCGCGAGGGCGATGTTGAGCAGCACCGTCATCCCGTAGATGTGGAAGAACGGCAGCACGGCGAGAACGCGGTCGTCCGGGGTGCCCTCGAGCACCGGAATCGCCTGGGCGACGTTGGCCACGAGGTTGCGGTGGGTGAGGATGACACCCTTCGGCCTGCCGGTGGTTCCGGAGGAATAGGGCAGCACGGCGACGTGGGTTGCCGGGTCGAACACCACGACCGGCGCGGGGTGACCCTCCAGGATGAGGTCGGCGAGGGACAGTCGCGAGCCGTCGTGATCGAGCAGGGCCACGGCATCCGCCGCCAGGCCGGCGAGCGTGGCCGCCTCGCTCGCCTGGGGCAGGAACGGCGTGACGGTGAAGAGCAGCCTTGCCTGCGAGTCGCGCAGCTGGGAGGCGATCTCGGCGGCGCCGTAGAGGGAGTTGATGGTCGTCGCGGTCGCGCCGGCACGGAGGATGCCGTGGAACATGATCGCGAAGGCTGTCGAGTTCGGGGCGTGCAGGGCGACGACGTCTCCGAGGCCGATTCCCCGGGCAAAGAGGGCGCCGGCAACGGCGTCGATGCCGGCAACGAGCTCGCGGTAGCTCGTCGACAGGCCGGTGGCCGCGTCGATCATGGCGGTGCGGTCCCTGTCCTCCTCGGTGATCGAGCCGAACAGGTAGTCGTAGACGCTGAGGTCGGGGATCTCGACGTCGGGGTGCGTGCTGGCGATGATCATCGGTATCTCCTTCGATACGGTGTGCGAGCGGGGCAGGGTGCCGGGGAGGTATATATCGGGACTGGCATGGAGCGACTCAGGCATATCGAAGCGAGGCATATACCCGGTCGAGAGTCACGCGCGGAAGGCCGAAAGGAAGATCGCGGGCGTCTTCCACCAGGACGGCCGGCTGACGAATTCGGTCAGGAGCCGGGTGGTCTTCGGCGCGCTCCGCGCACTGACGAACCACGGCGGCTTCGGGAAGAGCGCGAATTCGCCGTGCCAGACCGACCGGGGGAAGGGCCGGAACGGACCGCGGACGATGGTGCGTTCGGTGTCGGCGAGCAGGAGCGCGTTGTGCACGACGCCGATGCCGCTCTGCACGTCGGTGAGCGAGTGGCCGGGGAAGGCCCCCACGGCGCTGCCGCGGTGAGGAACCCCACGCCTGTCCAGGCGTTGACGGCAATCGTGCCGTAGCGCAGGCGCTCGAGCGCAGCGGTGAACCCCGTGCCGAGCCGGCGGATCGTGGCCGGGGTGCCGAGGATGTTCGCGCCGAGGGTGCCGAGGAAGTCCTCGTTTGCCGCGGCGACCGCGGCGTCGAGGAAGGCCTGTCCGGTCCCGTCGAGTTCGATGATGCCGAGCACGGGAGCGAAGGCCTCGACGCCGGTGAGCGCGGCGGGGTCTGCTGTGCCCGCCTCGATCAGCAGACGACCGCCGTCCGGGCCGAGCCGGGTGGCCTCGGGGTAGGCGGCGAGCGCGGCGTGTACCCGGGCGTCGCTGCCCGGGTACCAGGGCGGCCGTGCGGGCGCTGCGGCCAGGGCCGCCCGCAGCGCCGCGAGGAAGTCCGCCTTCTGCGGCCATTCGCGGCTGAGCACGACCACCTGACCGGCGATGCAGTTGTAGCCGCCGTTGTGCAGGCGCTGGGTGGCCACGTGCTCGGCCTGGAAGATCACGTCCCGTCGACTCCATTTCCCGGGGAGGACGATGATCGGCGCGACCCCGCCGAGCTCGCTCGTGATGGGCTTCTGCAGCAGCGGGGTGCCGGCGGCGCGCCGGGCGCGGCCCTCTGCGCCCGGGCCGAAGACGACGACATCGTGGGTCGCCGCACTTCCGGTGATGTGCACGTGGCTTACGCCCTCGTGGTGGGCGAGGTACCCTCCGACCGCCGCGCCGCCCGAGACGATCGAGAGCAGTCCCGCCTCGATGAGGGGGGCGAAGGCATCCGTGTAGACCGGAGAGAGGGCGTCGAGCACGGGATTGAGTTTGAGCACCGAGACCCGGTTGTGCGCGATCAGCTCGTAGAGCACGTCGAGCGGCGGGATCGACGTGATGTTGCCGGCTCCCAGCACGAGACCGACTCCCCCGGTGCGGGACGGATGCCGCTGGCCGAGCCCGGCACGCGAGCGCGCCTCCTCCTCGGTCACGCCCGGCCTGAGCCAGGCCTCAGCGGAGAACCCGTGCAGCAGGAGCGCCTCGAAGGGAGTGCCCGGGAGCACGGGGACGGTGATCCGGCCACCGGGGGCGCGCCCGAAGCGGGTGGCCCGGAGTGGGCTCTCACCGCGATCGAGGGCGCTGATCGAGTCCTGCAGGGTCGCGAGGTTTGTCAGCACGACGTAGGGACCGGACAGCCACTCCTCGCCGACGAGCGGGGAGTCCTGGTCGAGCCCCTTGGCGAGGGCCGCGACCCGAACCCAGCGCTCGGCCTGGGCCGCGACCGTGGCGGCGACGGCAGCGAGCAATGCGGAGCGCGCGGCTAGGGGCATGTCCGCCCAGCGGGCAACGCCCGCGGCGAGGCCGGAGACGAGCGTGTCGAGGGCCGCGCGGTCTGCCGCGGAGAGCTCGTCGGCGGGACGTTCGTTGACGGCGGTCGGTTCGGTCGAGGTCATCAATCTCCCTTGATTGCTGCCGGTGGCTCCTGCGGCCCGCGCGCCAGGCCGGACGGCCAGACGGCCCGCGCCTGCGGCCTGCGCGTGCTGAACCAGCAGAGTACCTCACGACCCTCGGCGGGGACCCACCCCAGTGCGCGGGTGTCGCTCGGCGGACGGCACGGCGAGCGTCGCTCCGTGTGCCGGGAGTCGCTGTCCCGCCGGGCGACGGCGGCGCCGGCGGCGACAGTCGACGGCGTGGGGGCCGGCGGGTACGGAGGCCGGCGGGCACGGGAGGAAACCGCGGGTTCGGACCACCGAGCTTTCGGGACGATCAGTGATCCGGACCACGGAGGGCATCGAACTCTGGTGAGGCCTCGGGCGGCCGTTGACCGGTTCGTTTCTGGTGCTGACCAGCGTCTGCGTCGAAGGCGGCAGTTCGTTGATCTGTTGAAAACGTATGACGTACGACGAGGGATCGCAACCGGTGCCCGATGCGGCAAGTCGTCGGCATCCGTCTCGGGAGGTGACTACGCCCGCCGCGGAACCAAGCCAGCGAAATAGCGCTCAATCAGGTATTTGTCATGGCTGAACATCCGTGCAACTCGGCGGTCTCCTGCACCGGAAGTGGCCGGATCGGGTGAGGCTGCGCTGATCCGGGGCAAATCCGAGGGAAAAACGAGGGAAATCCGTGGGAAGTCCGTGGGGTGCGTGGCCCGTACCAGGCGGAAGGAACCGGGGCGGGACGCTGCCGTGGCGACGATGCCGGCGCAAAAGAAGGCCGGGACAGCACTCCCGGATGCCCGGAACGCGCGTCAGTCTGCCGGCGCGAGGCCCGCCTCTTCCGCGGGGACAGCGGGGAGGACCAGCACGAACCTGCCGTGACGACCGCCGGGGACGGCTTCCACCGTGCCGCCCGCGGCGACCGCAACCCTGCGCGCGAGCGCCAGGCCGAGGCCGGCACCGGGGCTCTCCGCCGCCCGGTATCCGGGCGTGAACAGCAGCTCCGGGACGAGGTCTCCGATTCCCGGCCCGTCGTCGGTCACGCTGATCCGGATCGAACCGCCCTGCGCGACCGCCGCGACAGTGACCCGCGTCCGGCCGTACCGCACGGCGTTCTCGAGCAGCGGCGCGAGGGCACGCAACGCGACGGCCTGCGGAACCCCGAGCGCGAGACCGGGCGCGGGGGCGGGGGCGACGACGATCTCCGGCACCGCGTCGGCCGGCGCCCCGGCCGAAGCCCCGGCCGCTGCCTCGACAGCAGCGCGCAGCACGGCGTCGACCGGCGCCCGCTCATCCCGGTTCACCTGGCCCCGGGACACCGAGAGCAGGGTGCCGATCACCTCGGTGAGCTGATCGACGGATGCGCCGATTCGGCCGAACCGCTCCGCTTGCGCCGGCGAGAGCGTCGGATCGAGTCCCGCGAGCTCCGCCTCAGCCCGGATCACCGTCAGCGGGCTGCGGAGTTCATGGGCGAGTTCCGCGGTCAGGCGCTGCTCCGCGATGATCGTGCGCGACACCCGCGCGAGCAGGCCGTCGAGCACCTGGCCGAGGCGGGTGAGTTCGTCGTGGGGCTCGCCGAGGTCGAACCGCCCGGTGAGGTCATCCGCGCTCCATGCGGACGCCCGCCAGGCCATCACCTCGACGGGGCGCAACGCGCGCCGCACGGTCCAGGCCGCCATCCCGCTGACTCCGAGCACGACGAGAACGGCGAGGCCGATGCCCACGAGCAGGGTACGTGTCTCGGTACGCTGGTACGGCGCGAGGGACAGGCCGACCACGGCGACGCCGATCCGTTCCGTCTCGCCCGGTAGGACGATGGGCACCGCGCGCAGTCTCCAGCCGCCGCTCTCGCGCTCCGTCGGCTCGGTGACCGAGCTCAGCGCCGCGAGCCCGGCCGTGAGTTCGGACGGTCCCGCGACCGGCGCCGGGTCCGGTTCCGCGCCGGTCGGCGTCGAGTCCGTCCCGGTCGCGGTCCCGCTGACCAGCCGGCCGGACGCGTCGTAGATCCAGGTGACGTCCCCGAGGCCGCCGGCCGCGTTCCGGGTGACCGCGATGCCGTCACCCTGGCGCACGACGGTCGCGAGCGCGGATGCCGCGCGCTCAGCGAGGAGGCCGTCGATGTCCTCGCTCACGACGTGCGTCAGCACGGCGACGGTCAGGGAGAGCAGTGCCGCCATGCCGACGGTCGTGAGCAGCGCCGTGGCGAAGACGAGACGGCGGCGCAGCGAGCTCACGCGCGGCAGGACCGGCAGCCGCAATCGTCCCAGGCGGCGCCCGGACGAGTCCCTGGTCCCGGTCATCGGAGGGCGTACCCGACGCCGCGCACGGTCTCGATCCGTCGCGACGCCGGAGACTCGCGGGCGGCATCCGCCCCTGGCCCGGCGAGCGCAGCGGCACCGCCGCCGTGGTCACCGCGGTCGCCGCCTTCACGGTCGCGGTCGCCGTCGAGCAATTCGAGCTTGCGGCGCAGCCTGCGTACATAGGAATCGACGGTGTTCTCGGCGACGATGGCGCCGTGCGGCCACGCGGCCGCGACCAGGTCGCGCCGGCGGACGACCTCGCCAGGGCGGGCGAGCAGGGCCGCGAGCATCCGGAACTCTGTCGGTGTGACGGCGATCTCGAGGTCGGCCCTGGCCACGGTGAACCGCTGGGGGTCGAGGCGAAGGCCCGACGGCTGCCGGTACGGCTCCGGCCTGCCCCGGCGAGCCAGGGCGCCGACCCGCACGAGCACCTCGGCGAGTGCGAACGGCTTTCCGAGGTAGTCGTCCCCTCCGGCATGGAAGCCGGTGACGATGTCCTGCACGCCGGTTCGCGCAGTGAGGAAGAGCACGGGTGCGAGCTGCCCGGCGGCCCGGAGGGCCTGGCAGACGTCGCGACCGTCGGAGTCGGGCAGGCCGATGTCGAGCACGATCACGTCGTACGGGCTGTCCAGGGCCGAACAGAACGACCGCCTCCGCGCCGGTGTGCGCGAGCAGCAGGCTGTAGCCGGCGCCGCCGAGGGCCTCGGCGAGCACCCGGCGGATGAGGGGGTCGTCTTCGCAGACTCCGACGGTGGGCATGGGGCAATCGTACGCAGTGCCCGCGTGCCGCCCGTGTAAACGGTGCAGGTCAACCCGGGTGGCGGGCGTGTCGGTCAGGCGGCGGGCAGGTTCGGCGGCCTAACCTTCTGCTGCACGAGGTCTTCGGCCCGTCCACCGCCGCCCGGCGCCGATTTCCTGTTCGCACTCCACGCAAGGGCACCAGCATGAACCTGATCCAAGCGCTGATCCTCGGCATCGTCGAGGGAATCACCGAATTCCTCCCGGTCTCGAGCACGGGACACCTCACCCTCACCGAGAAGCTCCTGGGGCTGAAGCTCGACGACCCGGGGGTGACCGCGTTCACCGCGATCATCCAGTTCGGGGCGATCGTCGCGGTGATCCTGTATTTCCGGGCCGACATCATCCGCCTGGCCGTTGCATGGTGGCAGGGCCTCTTCCACCGGGAGGCGCGACTCGCGCACGACTACCGCTTCGCCTGGTACGTCATCGCCGGTTCGGTGCCGATCGGCATCGTCGGCTTTCTCGGAAAGGGCCTGATCGGGGGCCATTGCGCAACCTGTGGGTCGTCGTTGCCGGGCTGATCGGCTGGAGTGTCGTGATGTTCATCGCCGAGCGTGTCGGCAAGCGCAACCGCCCGGAGGAATCGACGACCCTCAAGGACGCGCTCGTGATCGGCGTCATGCAGTGTGTCGCACTGATCCCCGGGGTGTCCCGCTCCGGGGCGACCATCAGCGCCGGCCTGTTCCGCAACCTCGACCGGGTCGCCGCGACCCGGCTGTCCTTCTTCCTCGCCATCCCGGCACTGACCGCTGCGGGCGCCTATGAGGGCCTCTCCTCGGCGAGCGACATCTCGGCCTCCGTCGGCTGGTTGCCCACGATCGTCGCGACCGTCGTCAGTTTCCTCGTCGCCTATGCCACGATCGCGTGGCTGCTGCGGCTCGTCGCGAAGCACAGCATCGCGGTGTTCATCGGGTACCGGGTCGCGCTCGGCCTCGTGATCGCCGGCCTCCTCGTCACCGGCGTCGTAGCCGCGACCTGACCCCACCCCCACCCGTCGCGCTCTCCGCGAGAGTACGAATTGGGCCCTTAAACCACTCGTTTATGGGCCCAATTCGTACTCTCGCGGCAGGGGTGAGCGGGGCCTGCGGGGCGGGGCGGCGAATGGCGGGGTGAGGTCAGGCGTGGGGTTCGTAGTGGCGGGGCGAGTATGCCTGGGCGACGAGCGTCCGGAGGGCCTCGAGGCTGCCGTGGGCGAGGCCCTGCGCCCGCGCCTGGATCAGCACGTTCCCGATCGCGGTCGCCTCGACGGGTCCCGCGAGCACGGGCAGGCCGGTGAGGTTCGCCGTCAGCTGGCAGAGCAGCTCGTTCTGCGAGCCGCCGCCGACGATGTGCACCGTGCGGATGCTCGTGCCCGAGAGTTCGCTCGCCGCGCGGAGGGTGCTGGCGTACTTCGTTGCGAGGCTCTCGATGATGCTGCGCACGAGGTCGACGGGGGTCGCCGGCATCACGAGTCCGTGTGCGGCACAGTGCTCGCGGATCCGCGCGGGCATGTCCCCCGGCGCGAGGAAGGCCGGGTCGTCGACGTCGAAGACCGTGACCGGCCCGGTCACCTGCGCAGCCTGGGCGAGCAGGAACGGCAGCTCGAACGCGACGCCCTCGAGGTCCCAGCTGCGCATCGACTCGCTCAGCAGCCAGAGTCCCATCACGTTGCGCAGGTAGCGCACCCGCCCGTCGACGCCGCCCTCGTTGGTGAAGTTCGCGGCCCGGCTTTCCTCGGTGAGCACCGGGGAATTCAGCTCGACGCCGACGAGCGACCAGGTCCCCGACGAGATGTATGCGGCGTTCTCGTCCCGCATCGGCACGGCGACGACAGCGGATGCCGTGTCGTGCGACCCGACGGCGACGAGATCCAGTCGCGAGACGGCTCCGATTTCGTGAGCCACCTCCGGCAGCAGAGACCCGATCCGGGACCCCGGATCGACCAGCCGCGGGAAGATCGAGCGCGGCAGGCCGAGGCGTGCGATGAGCGCATCGTCCCACTCCCCGTGACCGGAACCGTGGCCGTGCCCGTGCCCTGTCAACACCGTGAGCAGCCCGGTCGTCGACGCGTTGGTGCGCTCGGCGACGCGCTCCCCGGTCAGCCAGAAGCCGAGCAGGTCGGGAATCAGCAGCATCGTGTCCGCGCCGTCGAGGCCGCCGGCCTGCCGTTCGGCGGCCAGCTGGTACAGCGTGTTGAACGGCAGGAACTGGAGCCCGTTCCCGGCGTAGAGCTCGGCGTGCGGCACCAGGGCGTGGGTCGACTCGACTCCCGCAGCGGTGCGCTCGTCCCGGTAGTGGAACGGGTTGCCGAGCATCCGCTGCCCGGAAAGGAGCGCATAGTCGACCGCCCAGGAGTCCACGGCGGCGCTCCGCAGCCCGGGTTCCTCCCGCACGGCGGAGTGCAGGCCGGCGAGGACGTTGCGGTAGAGGTCGAGGATGTCCCAGTGCAGTCCGTCGATCGTGCGCACCGGCAGGTTCGGGAACCGGGCGACCGGCCGGAGTCGCAGCTCGTTGTGGCCGACGTGCCCGAGCATGACCCGCCCGCTCGACGCGCCGAGGTCGATCGCGGCGACGGTCCCCGCGCTGCTCACCACGACGGCACCCTCGCGAGAGTCGCCGTTCCGGTCGAGAGCGCCCGGTAGAACGGCAACTCTCGACCGGAACGGCGACCGCCGGGATCGGGACGCGTGGCGGCATCCGCTCGCCCGGGGAAGCCGGGAGCCCTGTCGTGCGCGAGCGGATGCCCCCGCTCATCGCAGGAAGGCGGCGGCGACGCCGGCGTCGACCGGGATGTGCAGCCCGGTGGTGTGGCTGAGGTCGCTCGTGCACAGCACGAAGACCGCGTTGGCGACGTTCTCGGGAAGCACCTCGCGCTTGAGCAGGGTGCGCTGGGCGTAGTACTTGCCGAGGTCCTGCTCATCGACGCCGTAGACCGCGGCGCGCTTGGCTCCCCAGCCGCCGGCGAAGATGCCGGAGCCGCGCACGACACCGTCGGGGTTGATGCCGTTGACCTTGACGCCGTACTCGCCGAGTTCGGCGGCCAGCAGGCGCACCTGGTGGGCCTGGTCGGCCTTCGTCGCCGAGTACGCGATGTTGTTCGGGCCCGCGAAGACCGAGTTCTTGCTCGAGATATAGATGATGTCGCCGCCGAGCTTCTGGTCGATCAGCACCCGGGCCGCGGCGCGGGAGACGAGGAAGGAACCCTTCGCCATCACGTTGTGCTGCAGGTCCCAGTCGGCGACCGTGGTCTCGAGCAGGGACTTGGAGAGCGAGAGCCCGGCGTTGTTCACGACGAGGTCGAGGCCGCCGAAGGCGAGCACGGCGGCGTCGATGCCGGCCTGAACCTGGTTCTCGTCCGTGACGTTCGCCTGAACGCCGATCGCGATATCCGTGCCGCCGATCGCCGCCGCGGCCTCCTGCGCCTTGGCCAGTTCGAGGTCGGCGATCACGACGCAGGCGCCCTCGGCCGCGAGCCGGGTGGCGATCGCCTTGCCGATGCCGCTTGCCGCGCCGGTCACGAGCGCGATGCGTCCGGCGAGCGGCTTGGGCTTCGGCATCCGCTGGAGCTTGGCCTCTTCGAGCGCCCAGTATTCGATGGCGAACTTCTCGGCCTCGTCGATCGGGGAGTAGCGGGAGAGCCCCTCGGCTCCCCGCATCACGTGGATGGCGTTGATGTAGAACTCGCCGGCGACGCGCGCGGTCTGCTTGTTCGCGCCGTAACTGAACATGCCGACGCCCGGGATCAGCACGATGAGCGGGTCGGCACCGCGGATGGCGGGCGACTCCGGGGTCGCGTGCCGGTCGTAGTAGGCCTGGTAGTCGAGGCGGTACTGCTCGTGGAGTTCGTGGAGCCGGGCGAGGGACGCCTCGACCGAGGCGTCCGCCGGGAGGTCGAGCAGGAGCGGCGTGACCTTGGTGCGCAGGAAGTGGTCGGGGCAGCTCGTGCCGAGGCCGGCGAGCCTCGGGTGTTCGACGCTGGCGAGGAAGTCGAGGACCTCGGGCTCGTCGGTGAAGTGGCCGACCTTGGCGCTGTCGGTGGAGACGAGGCCGCGGAGGGTCGGCGCAAGCGCGGCAGCCTTGGCGCGGCGCTCGGCCGCCGACAGCGCACCGAAGCCCTCGAGCGGGGCGCCGAAGGGCTCCGGCTTGGAGTGCTCCTCGATGTAGGAGGTGGCGGTCTCGATGATCCAGAGCGAGTTCGCCTCGGCCTCCTCGCTCGTGTCACCCCAGGCGGTGATGCCGTGGCCGCCGAGGATCGCGCCGATCGCGCCGGGGTGGGCGTCCTTGATCGCGGCGATGTCGAGGCCGAGCTGGAAGCCGGGGCGGCGCCAGGGCACCCAGATCACCCGGTGGCCGAAGATCGAGTCGGTGAGTTCTTCCCCGTCGACGGCCGTCGCGATCGCGATGCCGGCGTCCGGGTGCAGGTGGTCGACGTGGGCCGCGTCGACCAGTCCGTGCATCGCCGTGTCGATCGAGGGGACGGCGCCGCCGCGCCCGTGCAGGGCGTAGTCGAGGGCACCGACCATCTCATCCTCGCGGTCAAGGCCGGGGTAGACATCCACCATCGCGCGCAGCCGGTCGAGGCGGAGCACGGCGAGGCCGGACTCGGTGAGGGTGCCGAGGTCTCCGCCGGAGCCCTTGACCCAGAGCAGCTCGACGGTGGTGCCGGTGACGGGGTCGATCTCGGTGCCCTTGGCGGAGGTGTTGCCCCCGGCGTAGTTCGTGTTCTTGGGGTTCGCGCCGAGGCGGTTGGAGCGGGCGACGAGCGCCGCGGCCGTGGGATTGGTGGTCATGATCTGCTTTCCAGGGGCTGGGAGAGGAGCTAGAGGGCAAAGGACGAGCGGGGGCAAGCACGGGCGGTGCGGGGTGTCGGGCCCTGACTGTTGCGGCGGGGAGGGTGGTCTAGGCGCCCCAGCCGGCCTGGGTGCCACCGACGCGGTCTGCGCAGATCTTCTCCTGGTAACCGGATGCCTTGAATGCGGCGATCGGGTCGGCCGCGAGTCCGCGGGACTCGCGCCACGCGGCGAGGTCGGTGCGGACGTCGGAGTAGAAGGCGTCCATCATGATGCCGTTGGCGCCGAGGACGTCGCCGGCCTCCTGCGCCGCTGCGAGGGCGACGGTGTCCACGCTGAGGGCGCGGGCGGTCATTTCCTGCACGTTCAGCACGGAGCGGATCTGGCCGGGGATCTTCTCTTCGACGTTGTGGCACTGGTCGAGCATGAATGCGACGGTGGAGTCGGGTCCGTAGCCGCCGCCGCGGATGACTTCGTAGAGGATCCGGAACAGCTGGAACGGGTCTGCCGCTCCGACGATGAGGTCGTCGTCGGCGTAGAAGCGGGAGTTGAAGTCGAAGGAGCCGAGCTTGCCGAGGCGGAGCAGCTGCGCGACGATGAACTCGATGTTCGTGCCGGGCGCGTGGTGGCCGGTGTCCAGGCACACCATCGCCTTGTCGCCGAGGGCGGAGACCTGCGCGTAGCTGGTTCCCCAGTCGGGCACGTCGGTGTGATAGAACGCCGGCTCGAAGAACTTGTACTCCAGGACCAGGCGCTGGTGCTCGCCGATCCGGGCGTAGATCTTGCCGAGGGAGTCGGCGAGGCGGTCCTGCCGGCCGCGGATATCGCCCTGGCCCGGGTAGTTGGTGCCGTCGGCGAGCCAGATCTTCAGGTCTTCCGAGCCGGTCTGGTTCATCACGTCGATGCAGTCGAAGTGGTGATCGATCGCCATCTGGCGCACCTTCGGGTCGATGTGGGTCAGGCTGCCGAACTTGTAGGCGTCGTCCTGGAACGTGTTCGAGTTGACCGTGCCGAGCGTGAGGCCCTTCTCCGCGGCGAACTCGCGCAGACCGGTGTAGTCGTCGACCTTGTCCCACGGGATGTGCAGGGCCACCTTCGGCGAAAGGCCGGTGACCTGGTGCACCTGCGCGGCGTCGGAGATCTTCTCCTGGATGGTGCGCGGAGTTCCGGGCGTGCCGAACACCTTGAACCGGGTGCCGGAGTTGCCGAACGCCCAGGACGGCAGTTCGATGACCTGCCCCTCGAGCTGGGCCAGGGTGTCGGGGCTGATGCTCACGTTGTGCTTCTTTCGGTCGGGGCAGCGGATGCGGCGGCGAGGGAGTCGAGTTGGTCTTCCAGATTGAAGATCTCGGTCAGTTGGAGGAAACCGGTGTCTGGGGCACCGTCGAGGGCGACGAAGAAGTCGCCCATCTCGGCCTGCCAGCGGGCGTTGACCTCGGTTGCGGCCATGCCCGCCTGGGCGGCGGCGAGGCTCGCGGTCTCGAAGTAGCCGATCAGCAGCCCGTCGTCGCGCAGGAAAATGGAGTAGTTGTTCCAGCCCGTGCTCTTGAGGGCCAGCAGCATGTCGGGCCAGACTGCGGCGTGGCGACGACGGTATTCGGGGATCAGCTCCGGCTTGACCTGGAGCTGGAAGCACACGCGGTGCTGGGTATCGCTGCTCGACATTGAGGTTCCTTGCTGGTTCGGATTCCGAAAATGAATCGATTCAAGTTTGCCGTGCGGAGCGCATTCCCGCAAGGCCGCGGGACGGATGCAACCGGCATCCGCCCCGCAGCCGACTCGCGCGGGCACTGCGATACTGCGGGTGATACGGGGTTGTGCGCGTGGAACGACCTAGAAGTTGAAGTCCGCGATGTTCTCCTTGGTGAATGTGAACGGCTCGCCGAGGAGCACGGTGGCATCCTTGCCGACGGTGAATTCGCCGAGGGCGCCTGCGGTGAACTTGTCGCCTTCCTTGCCGGTGATGGTGCCGTCGATCAGGGCCTTGGCGCCGTAGGCGGCGAGGTAGCCGAGGTCGGCCGGGTTCCAGAGCGCGAATGCCGTGACCGTGCCGTCGTTGACGTAGTCACGCATCTGGTTCGGCGTGCCGAGACCGGTGAGCGCGACCTTGCCCTTGTACTGCGAGGTCTGCAGGTAGCGGGCCGCCGCTGCGATGCCGACCGTTGTGGGCGAGATGATGCCCTTCAGGTTCGGGTGCGACTGGAGCAGGGCCGCCGTCTTGTCGAAGGAGGTCTGGTCATCGTCGTTGCCGTAGACGGTGTCGACGAGCGTGACGTTCGGGTGGTTCGCGGCGAGTTCCTTCTTCATCGTCTCGATCCAGGCGTTCTGGTTGGTCGCGTTGGCCGAGGCGGAGAGGATGGCGACCTCGCCGGTGTCGCCGATCTGCTTGGTGATCAGGTCGACCTCGATCTTGGCGATGCCGTCGGCCGTGGCCTGGTTGATGTACAGGTCGCGGTACTGCGGGTCGGTGTCCGAGTCGAAGGTGACGACCTTGGTGCCGGCCGCTCGGGCCTCGTTGAGGGCGCTGCCGATCGCCGTGGGGTCGTCGGCGGAGATGATGATCGCGCCGACTCCCTGCTGGGTGAGCGTGTTGATGAAGCTGACCTGGGCATCGGCCGCGGCGGTCGCCGGGCCGACCTCGGCGTAGGTTCCGCCGAATTCGGTGATCGCCTTGGATCCGCCCTTGTCGGAGGTGTCGAAGTATGCATTGCCGAGGTTCTTCGGCAGGAACGTGATCGCGTAGTTCTTGTCGCCGGAGCCGGACGCAGCTGCACCGGTGGAGGTGTCGGTCGAGGCCGAACTGGAGCATCCGGTGGCGAGGAGGGCGATGGCTGCGACGCCGGCGACGAGCGCGACAGCGCGGGCGCCGTGGCGCCGGGTGGTGGTGGAAGGAGACATCGTTGTGCCTTTCAGGTGGGGTGAAGCGGATGTTGGTGGTCGGGCGAGGGAACGGAGCGGTTACTGCTTCTGTTTCTCTGGCGTGGCACGACGGAAACGCAGGCTGCGGAACCACGACAGAAATCGGGGGAGAGCACGGACAGGATCAGCAGGGCGCCGGTGATGATGTTGATGACGTCCGAGCTGACATTGGCGAGGCGGAGCGCGCTCTGCAGCACGCCGATCAGGAGCACGCCGGCGATGACGCCGTGGATGGCGCCCTTGCCGCCGAAAATGGACACTCCACCCAGGAGGACCGCGGCGATGACCGACAGCTCGAGTCCCATCGCATTGTCACCGCGAGCGCTGCCGTAGCGGAAGGTCCAGTAGATTCCGGCGAGCGCGGCGATCAGCCCCGTGAGCATGAAGGCGACGACCTTGGTCCGGTTGACGTGCACTCCGGAGAAGTGCGCGGTCTCCGTGCTGAAGCCGATCGCCACGATTCCGCGGCCGAAGGGGGTGAAGTGCAGGAGAGCGACGAAGACCACGATCAACGCGACGACCAGCACCATGGCGACGGGGATGCCGGTGCTGCCGAACTTCGACTGGGCGAGGCCGGTCCAGAACGCCGGGAAGCTCGTGACGGCGGTCGTCCCGAGCAGGCCGACGGCGATGCCGCGATAGAGGGCGAGCGTGCCGATGGTGACCGCGAGCGAGGGCAGGCCGACCACGGTGACCAGGAGCCCATTGATCAGGCCCGCGACGAGGCCCATCACCAGGCAGGCGACGATGGCGACCGGGACCGGCCAGCCGGCCTGGGTCAGGATACCGAGCAGGACACTGCTCAGGCCGAGCGTGCTTGCGACGGAGAGGTCGATCTCGCCCATCATGATCACGAGGGTCATCGGCAGGGCGATCATCAGGATCGGCGCGACGTCGAGGAGCAGGAAGCCGAGCGTCGTGGTGGTGCCGAAGCGTCGCACCTCGAGCGAGGCGATCACGATCACGAGGATGAGGGCGACGATGACCGCCATCTCGCGGGTGAGGAGCAGGCGCATCCAGAAGGGTCGACCGTACTCGGCGTAGACGCGCGTGCCGGTCCGGCTGTCGGCCGGGGCGGAGATGGTCATGCGGAGACCTCCCGTTCTGAAATGAGTTGGCGGGAGAGTCGGAGCGAGAGGACCCGGTCGAGCACGATAGCGCCGATGATGAGGGTGCCCACGACCGCCTGCTGCCAGAAGTCGGGGATGCCCAGGATGGGCAGGGCACGGTTGATGGTGAGCAGCAGGACCGCACCGATGGCCGCGCCGTAGACGGTGCCGCTGCCGCCGAAGATCGCGACGCCGCCGATCACGGCAGCGCCGACGGCCTGCAGCTCGAGCCCGGTGCCCGTCTGCGAGTTGGTCGTTCCGTAACGGGCAGCGAAGAGCACGCCGGCGAGCCCGGCGAGGGCGCCGCAGAGCAGGAAGGCGACGAGGATGCGACGGGTGACGCCGAGTCCGTAAAGCTGCGCGGCATCGGGATCCGAACCGATCGCGTAGAGCTCCCGACCGCCTCGCTGGTTGCGCAGGTACCAGCCTGCGACGAGCACCACGATCAGCGCGATGATCGTGAGGTACGGCACGAAGAGCAGCGCACTCGTGCCGAGGGCGAGGAAGTCCTTGGGCAGGTCGGACGCGTTCACCCGGTTGCTGCCGGCCCAGAGCACGTTGATGCCCCGGTAGGCATACAGGGTTCCGAGCGTGATCACGAGGGCCGGCACCTTGCCGAACGCGACGAGCGCGCCGTTGAGCAGGCCGAGCGCAGCACCGAGTGCCATGCCTGCGGCGAAGACGACGATGATCGGGATGCCGGGCACGTCGATGAAAAGGCGCCCGGTCAGGTAGGCCGTCAGTCCGACGACAGAGCCGACCGAGAGGTCGACCGATCGGGTGATGATCACGATCGCCTGGCCGACGGCCACGAGCACGAGGATCGACGGGGTGAGGAGCAGGTCCCGGAATCCGTCCTGGCTGAAGAGGAAACTCGGGTTCTTGATCGTGGTGATGAGCACAACGATCACGAGGGCGGCGAGGATGCCGGTCTCGCGGGAACGCAGGAAGGTGCGCAGACCGCGCTGGAACGCTCCGCCGCCCGCTCCGGTGGGCGTCTGGGTGCTGGTTGTCGTGGTCACTGGATGGACTCCGTTGAGTGGGTGGCAGCGAACATGATGGACTCGGCCGTGGCATCCGCCCGGGAGATCTCCGCGGTGATGCGGCCTTCGCGGACGACGAGCACGCGGTCGGCCATACCCAGGATTTCCGGCAGTTCCGAGGAGATCATCACGATCCCGAGGCCCTCACCCGCGAGCTGCGAGAGCAGGCGATGCACCTCGGCCTTGGTTCCGACGTCGATCCCGCGGGTGGGTTCGTCGATGATGAGCACCTCGGGGTTCGTCGACAGCCACTTACCGAGCACGACCTTCTGCTGGTTTCCGCCGGAGAGCGTGCCGACCTCGGTGTCGAGGGCGTTCGTCTTGACCTCGAGGCGGCCGGCCCAGTCCTTGGCGGCCCGGTTCTCGAGGCTCGAGTCGATGAACCCGAAGCGACTGAGCCGGGTACGGGTCGAGAGTGTCAGGTTGCGGGCGACGGATGACTCGAGCACGAGGCCCTGCTTCCGGCGGTCCTCGGGCACGAGGGCCATTCCGGCAGCCATGGCCGCGGTCGGGTTGAGCTTCGGAACGGACTTCCCGTGCATCCGCACGGCTCCGGAGTCGTAGCGGTCGACGCCGAAAACGGCACGGACGATCTCGCTGCGACCGGCGCCGACGAGGCCCGAGAGCCCGACGATCTCGCCGGACCGCACCGTGAAGGACACATCGTGGAAGACACCGGCGGAGGTCAGCCCCTCGACTTCGAGCAGCACGTCGCCGACAGGGGCGACCTCCTTCGGGAACAGGTCGGTGACCTCGCGGCCGACCATCCTGCGCACGATCTCGTCGACGCTCGTGGACTGGATCGCATCGGTCGAGATGTATTGCCCGTCGCGCATGACCGTGATGGTGTCGCAGAGGGCGAAGACTTCGTCGAAGCGGTGCGAAATGAAGACCAGGGCGCGGCCCTCGTCACGCAGGCTGCGGGCGACGGCGAAGAGCCGGTCGACCTCGACGCCGCTGAGGGCTGCGGTGGGTTCGTCCATGATCAGCACCCGGGCGTCCACCGAAATGGCCTTGGCGATCTCGATGATCTGCTGGTCGGCGATCGACAGCCCCTCGGCCGGGCGGTCGGGGTCGATGCGCACCGCGAGGCGGGTGAAGAGTTCCTCGGCCTCAGCGCGCATGGCCTTGCGGTCGATCCGGCCGAAGCGCTGGGTCGGCTGGCGACCCATGAAGATGTTCTCCGTGACCGAGAGGTCGGGGAAGAGGGTGGGCTCCTGATAGATGACCGCGATGCCGGCCGCCTTGGCCTCGGCCGTCGAGCGGAAGTCGACGCTTTCGCCGCGGAGCAGGAAGTCCCCGCGTCGCGCTGGTAGAGTCCGGCGACGATCTTGACGAGGGTCGACTTGCCCGCGCCGTTCTCGCCCACGAGGGCGTGGATGGAGTTCATGTGCACGGTGAGGTCGGCGGACGTCAGCGCGACGACCGATCCGAAGGCCTTGGCCACTCCACGCAGTTCGAGGGCCGGCGGGCCGGAATTACTGGGGCTGATCGACATTGATAGGTCCTGACCTCCACATTGAGGAACGCTGGGGAAACGCGCGAGCGGGCGTTGAATCGTTTTAATTCTGCGAACACAGGGAAATCTATTTCGATGCCACCGCAGCTGTCAAGTAACAACTGCGTAACGACGAGCTATTCTCGGAGCATGGTGGCAGCGGGCCGAACAAACCCCGACCCGCCGCGAAAAACACCGCGCGGATGCCGGTGGCTGGATATCCGCGCCCCGATCTGACACGATTCATCGTGGCCCCGTGCGGCCCGATCTGGAGAAGACCCGATGTCCGTAAGCGTGCGTGAGGTGGCCGCGACTGCCGGCGTGTCCGTCGGCACGGTGTCGAATGTGCTCAATCGCCCGGACAAGGTTTCCCCGAGCACCGTCGAACGCGTCCAGGCGGCGATCAGCCAGCTCGGTTTCGTGCGCAACGACGCAGCCCGCCAATTGCGTGCCGGTCGCAGCCGGAGCATCGGCCTCGTCGTCCTCGACGTCGCCAACCCCTTTTTCACGGATGTCGCGCGCGGCGCCGAAGACCGCGCAGCCGAGGACGGCCTCACGGTGCTCCTGGGCAACAGCGACGAGAACCCGGGGCGCCAGAGCGCCTATCTCGACCTCTTCGAGGAACAGAGGGTGCACGGCGTGCTCATCTCACCCCTCGGGGACGTCGGCGACCGCCTCTCGCGGCTCCGCGCCCGCGGCACACCGACCGTGCTCGTGGACCGCGAGATCGCCGACCGGAGCTTCTCGTCCGTCGCCGTCGATGACGTGGCCGGCGGATACCTCGCCGTGAGCCACCTCGCCGCCATCGGACGGACCCGGATCGCCTTCGTCGGCGGGCCCCACAGCATCCGCCAGGTCGTCGACCGGCTCGAGGGCGCCCGCAAGGCCGTCGCCGAGCACCCGGGGGTCGTCCTCGAGACGATCGACACGGACTCGCTCTCGGTGCTGCAGGGGCGGTCCGTCGGTGAACAGCTCCTCGCCCGCCCGGCGGGAGAACGCCCGGACGCCGTCTTCGCGGCCAACGACCTGCTCGCGATGGGCGTGCTCCAGGCACTGAATATGCTCGGCGACGTACGCGTCCCCCGCGACATCGCCCTGATCGGATACGACGACATCGCCTTCGCGTCCGCTGCCGTTGTACCGCTTTCGTCGATCCGCCAGCCGAGCGCCCTGATCGGGTACACGGCCGTCGACCTGCTGATGCGCGAGGCGGAGGGCGGCGAGGACTTCGAGCACGAGCAGATCCAGTTCCAGCCCGAGCTCATCATCCGCGAGTCGACCGCCGGCTAGGCGAGACATCCGCCTGCCCGCACCCGCTTCGCGCCCGCCCGCGCGCCGGTTTCCGCTGCCCGCGCCCCGTGACGACGGAAACCGCGCCGGTTTGCGCAGGTCGCGCCCGCTCTTTCGGGCGCGACCTGCGCAAACGGGCGCGGCGGCGAAGACCGGGGCGCTGGATCCGGCTAGAAGTGCATGTTCATCGCGACCGGTTCCCCGACGACGGATGCTTCGACGACTGACTCCTCGGCGACGACGTCTTCCGGGTAGCGTTCGGCTTCGATCTGCTGGAGGCTCTTACCCTGGGTGTGCGGCGCCCAGACGGCTCCGACCACGAGCGAGACGGCGAGGAAGCCGATCAGGATGAGGCCGAGCCAGGACAGCCCGATCGAGGTCAGCAGGATCGGGAAGACCATGCTGAGCAGGCCGACCATGATCCGGGCGACGAAGAACAGGATGCCCTGCGCGCTCGCCCGGTACTCGGTCGCGAAGAGCTCGCTGGCCCAGAGGCCGTAGAAGGCCTGGGCGCCGATGCCGGCCGCGACGCCCCAGAGCACGGCGAAGGAGAGCAGCGCCGGCATGGTCGGTTCGGCGAAGACGAGCACGGCCCAGGCAGCGATGCCCAGAAGCGAACCGACGATGTAGAGCATGCGGCGGTTGAACCTGTCCGCGAGGCGCATGAAGCCGAAGTAGGTCGTGGCCACCGTGAGACCCCAGACGAGCGCCTGGAGCAGGTACTGCTCCGTGGCGCTCTCGACGCCCGCGGCGGCGTAGACCCGCGGCATGAAGATTCCGGCCTGTCCTGCGACTATATTCCAGAACGAGTACACGCCGATCAGGAAGAAGATCGCGGTGATGTTCGCCTTCTTGCTGAAGAGCGCCTTGACGCCGTGGAAGACGTTGGTGGATGTCGCCTTCGCGTTGGATTCCTTCCAGATGGCCGTCTCCGGCAGTCCCTGCCGCATGTACCAGGTGATGAAGGCCACGACGAAGAGCTCGGCGAAGATGAGCCGGCTGCCGAGGAGGCCGAGGGGCTCGACCGCGACGGCGAGGAGGAAACCGATCAGCGGGCCGCAGGACCAGGCGAGCTGGGCGGCACCGACGTGCTTGGCGCGCTGCCCGGCCGGCGCCTGCTCGGAGAGGTAGGTCCACGAGGCCGGAACACCGGCCCCGACGGCGATACCGGTGATGATGAAGGCGAGCAGCAGCATCCCGTAGCTCATCGCGAACACGGCGAGGGCGACGCCGATCATATAGACGATGAGGTCGTAGGTATAAATGAACTTGCGACCGTACTTGTCGCACAACGGGCCGCCGATGAGCGCACCCGCCGCCGCACCGAACGCGTTCGCGCTCAGGGCCGCGAGCAATCCGACCGCGAAGTCGTCGATCCCGAACTCCTTCTGCCAGAGCGACAGGCTGGTTGCGATCGCGATGATCGATCCCGCTTCGATGTAATTGGACATCGCCACCGAGATGGTGGCTTTCATTCCGGTTGTGCTTTTGTTTCCAATTCGGACCACGAATGGTCCTCCTTTGCTCTCGTCATTGATGCAGAGGCTCGTGGCCTCGGCTTCGAGGACGCGATGCGGTGGCGCCGGTGGCGCCGCACCGTTCATTGAATGAAACGATTCAATGAGGTGTCCCAGCAGACTACGTCACAATCGTGTGCCTGCCTAACCATTTCGGGTGCGCCGTGACCGGGGGCGACGATCCGGGAGAACCGGGGAGTTGACGCGCTGCGGTTTCCGGAGTTATAGTCGAGATAGTTGAAACGATTCAATTACCACGAAGACGAGGACATCCCATGAGCTTTGCCAGTCGCGAACTCCGCGAAGAAATCCTGTACTGGTGCAAGGAGTCGGTGCGTACCGGACTCAACTTCAACACCCAGGGCAACATCTCGATTCGCCTGCCCGAGCATGACGCGATCGTCATTACGCCCTCCGGCATCCGCTACGACGTGCTGACGGTCGACGAGATGGTCGTCGTCGGCTATGACGGCGTCGTCATCGAGGGGGACCTGTTCCCGTCGACCGAGACGGATGTCCACCTCGCCCATTACCGCCGCCGCCCCGACATCAACGCGATCGTGCACACCGAGTCGCCGTACGCGAACATGTTCGGCGCCGTCGGCAAGACCATCGACCCCGTGCTGCTGAACATGGTGCTCTACGCCAAGGGCGCCGTGCGCATCATGCCGTTCGAGTTCTCCACCAACAAGGATTTCGGCGAGCTCAGCGCCGCGCTCATGGGCGACGACACGAACGCCGTCGTCTGGGGCAACCACGGCATGATCTCGGTCGGTGAAGACGTCGCCGGCGCATTCAAGGTCGCCGTCGCGGTCGAGGCCAACGCGCAGGTGCTCTACGGGGCCCTGCAGCTCGGCACCCCGAACATCCTCGAGCTCGAGAAGATCGTCATCCCCGAGGGTGCGCGCCTGCCCTAAGCGGCATTCGGCACCCGATGTGCGGCGGCCCCGAGCGGGCCGCCGCCGCGCTCAACCTCAGCAGTATCCACAGACATACCCACAGAGAAGTGACCCCATGACGGTATCCGCAGAAACCCTTCGCCTCCTGGAAAGCCAGGCCATCGAGCTCCCGTCGTGGGCGTTCGGCAACTCGGGCACCCGCTTCAAGGTCTTCTCGACCCCCGGCACGCCGCGCACCCCCAGGAGAAGATCGCCGATGCCGCAACGGTCAACAAGTTCACCGCGCTTTCCCCGAGCGTCGCGATCCACATTCCGTGGGACAAGGTCGACGACTATGCGGCGCTCGGAAAGTACGCCGAAGACCTCGGCGTCACGCTCGGCACGGTCAACTCGAACACGTTCCAGGACGACGCCTACAAGTTCGGCAGCCTCACCCACATCGACCCGAAGGTGCGCCAGATGGCGATCGATCACCACTTCGACTGCATCGACGTGATGAACCAGACCGGCTCGGAAGACCTGAAGATCTGGCTCGCCGACGGCACCAACTACCCGGGCCAGGGCGATATCCGCGGCCGGCAGGACCGCCTCGCCGACTCCCTCGGCAAGATCTACGCCCGGATCGGCGAGCACCAGCGCCTGGTCCTGGAGTACAAGTTCTTCGAGCCGGCGTTCTATCACACCGACGTGCCCGACTGGGGAACCAGCTACGCGCAGGTCTCCGCCCTCGGCGACAAGGCGATGGTGTGCCTGGACACCGGCCACCACGCGCCCGGCACGAACATCGAGTTCATCGTCGCGCAGCTGCTCCGCCTCGGCAAGCTCGGCTCCTTCGACTTCAACTCCCGCTTCTACGCCGACGACGACCTCATCGTCGGAGCGGCAGACCCGTTCCAGCTGTTCCGGATCCTCTACGAAGTCATCCGCGGCGGCGGCTACGGACCCGACTCCACCGTCGCATTCATGCTCGACCAGTGCCACAACGTCGAAGAGAAGATCCCCGGCCAGATCCGCTCCGTGCTGAACGTGCAGGAAATGACCGCCCGCGCCCTCAGCGTGGACACCGTCGCCCTCGCAGCGGCGCAGGAGGCCGGCGACGTCCTCGGCGCCAACGGCATCATGATGGACGCCTTCTACTCCGACGTCCGCACCGACCTCGCCGCGTGGCGCGAGTCCCGCGGACTCGCGGCCGACCCGATCGCCGCATTCAAGGCATCCGGTTACCAGGAGAAGATCTGCGCAGACCGCGTCGGTGGCACCCAGGCCGGCTGGGGCGCCTGACCCCACCCGCATTCGGCACCACCCGTTGCCGTTTCGGACGACTGTGGCCGGCACACCGGCCGCAGTCGTCCGAAACGGCAACTCCTTTAAGTTCTGACGAGCAGAGAGTACGAAGATGACCACCAGCACGGATGCCGCAGTCGTCGCGGCCGTCGACCTCGGCGCCACGAGCGGCCGGGTCATGCTCGGCCACGTCGGGCCGAACGAGCTGCGCCTCCGCCCGGTGGCCCGCTTCGCGAACGGGCCGATTCGCCTGAATGAGGACGGGCATCCCTCGCTGCACTGGAACATCGTCGAGCTCTACCGCAATGTGCTCGCCGGTCTCGGGACCGCCGCCGCGGAAGAGCCCGCCCTCGTGAGCATCGGCGTCGACTCCTGGGCCGTCGACTACGCGCTGCTGCGGCAGGGGCGGATGCTGCAACTCCCGTACCACTATCGCGATGCGCGCACCCAGCCCGCTGTCGATCTCGTCCACCGGATCGCCACACCCGCCGAACTCTATGCGGCCAACGGACTCCAGTTCCTGCCGTTCAACACGCTCTACCAGCTGACCGCAGACCTGACCGCCGGCTCGCTCGACCAGGCCGACCAGGTGCTGCTCGTGCCCGATCTTCTGAACTACTGGCTCACCGGCGTCGCCGTCGCCGAACGCACCAACGCATCAACGACCGGCCTCCTCGGCGTCGGCAGCCGAGAGTGGGACGAACCGCTCATCGACCGGCTCGGCTTCGACCGCCGGATCTTCCCGCGCCTCGTCGATGCCGGGACCCGGATCGGTTCCCTGCTCCCTGACGTCGCCGGCGAGATCGGCGCCCGCGCCCCGATCGACGTGACGGCCATCGGCTCGCACGACACGGCATCCGCCGTCGTCGCGGTGCCTGCCCTCAGCGACGACTTCGCCTACATCTCGTGCGGCACCTGGGGGCTCGTCGGCGTCGAGCTCGAGGCCCCGGTGCTCAGGGCGGCAGGCCGCGCGGCCAACTTCACGAACGAGGGCGGCGTCGACGGCCGCGTGCGCTACCTGCACAATGTGATGGGCCTCTGGCTGCTCAGCGAGTCGATCCGCACCTGGGAGCACGCCGGCGAGACGATCGTTCTCGCCGACCTGCTGCGTGCGGCCGGCGAGGTCACCGGGCCCGTCGCCGTGTTCGACGCCGACGACCAGCGCTTCCTCGCCCCCGGGGACATGCCGGGCCGCATCCGCGACTACTGCCTCGAGCACGACCTGCGCGTTCCGCGCTCGAACGCCGAACTCGTGCGCAGCATCCTCGAGAGCCTCGCGGATGCCTTCGCCCGCGGCGTCGAGACCGCAGCCGCGCTTTCCGGCACCGACGTACGGGTCGTGCACATCGTCGGCGGCGGCTCGCAGAACCGCCTGCTCTGCCAGCTCACGGCCGACCGGCTCGGCCTGCCCGTGCTCGCCGGCCCCGTCGAGGCGACCGCGATCGGCAATGTGCTCGTGCAGGCGCGGGCCCAGGGCCTCGTCACCGGTTCGCTCGAAGGGCTGCGCGCCCTCGTCGCCCGCAGCTTCGTACCCGAGCGGTATACGCCGGTCCGGACTCTCGTCAGCCGATAGCCGGCACGGGGAAACAGGGGAAACAGAAAGGAGCGGCCGGCGCACACGCGCCGGCCGCTCCTGTTCTCAATCGACCAACCCGAGGTCTACCTTTCCGGTCGAGAGCGCCCGGTATACGGGTCACTCTCGACCGGAAAGGTGACTCTGGGATCAGTAGATCGAGGTGTACAGCGCGAGGATCTGCTCGACGGTCACGTCGCGCGGGTTACCGCCGGTGCAGACGTCGTCGAAGGCGGCCCGGGCGAGTGCCGGGAGGTCCTCCTCCTTCGCACCGATCTCGCGCAGTGTCGTCGGGTTGCCGAGGTCGCGGGCGAATGCCGTGACGGCAGTGACGGCCGCGGTGCGGGCATCCTCGACCGACAGGTCTGCGGCACCGGCGACCGCGAAGGCCACCGCGATGTCGCGGAAGCGGTCGCCGGTCGCGTCGGCGTTGAACGCCATCACGGGGGCGAGCAGGATGCCGTTGGCCACGCCATGCGGGGCGTTGTAGAAGGCGCCGAGCGGGTGGGCCATCCCGTGCACGAGGCCGAGGCCGACGTTGGAGTAGCCCATTCCCGCGATGTACTGGGCGAGGGCCATCCGGTCCGCGGCAACCGGGTCGCCGTCGGCGGCGGCGGCGAGGGACTCGGCGATCATCGTGATCGCCTTGAGGTGGAAGAGGTCGGAGAGTTCCCAGGCGCCCTTGGTCGTGTAGCCCTCGATCGCGTGGGTGAGCGCGTCCAGTCCTGTGGCGACCTTGAGCGAACGTGGCGCGGATGACATCATCTCGGAATCGACGACGGCGACGATCGGAATCGCGTGCGGGTCGACGCAGACGAACTTGCGGGAGCGTTCGACGTCGGTGATCACGTAGTTGATCGTGGTCTCCGATGCGGTTCCCGCCGTCGTCGGAACGGCGATGATCGGAACGGAGGCCCGCTTCGTGGCCGCGACGCCCTCGAGCGAGCGCACGTCCGCGAACTCGGGGTTGTTCGTGATGATGCCGATGGCCTTGCAGGTGTCCTGCGGCGAGCCGCCGCCGATGCCGATCAATACGTCTGCGCCCGAGGCCGCGAAGGCCGCGACGCCGCGCTTGACCGCTTCGATCGGCGGGTTCGGGGTGACGTCCGAATAAACCTCATAAGGGATTCCGGCATCGTCGAGGAGTGACGTGACCTTGCCGGTGACGCCGGTCGTGACGAGCACCTTGTCCGAGACCACAAAGGCCTTGGTGAAGCCACGGGAGGCTATTTCACCGGGGATGACGCTAATGGCCCCTGCGCCGAAGTGTGCCGTTTGGTTCCAGATCATGCGAGTGATCATTGTCTGACTTCTCTCTGTGTGCGTTCAACGTTGAATCGTTTCACTTAGAGAAAGTCTACTCGCCGGAGGCACAGGGCATAGGCTTGTTTTGTACTCAGGCGCAGGCCCACCCCGGACCCGGTGGACCCGCGTCGCTCGCGATCCTCGTCACCGCCGCCGAGATGTCGACACCCGGGCGAATACATCCCCCCACCATTCCCCGGCGCCTCCATTTTCAGGCATCTATCGAGAAGAGCTCCCGTCTATGACTTCTCCGACATTTCCCCTTTCGCCAGCCCAGGCCCGCGACCGCATCCTCGGTTTGCGTGGCGTGCTCTTCGACCTCGACGGCGTGCTGACTCCCACCGCCGACGTGCATATGGTCGCGTGGTCCCGGCTCTTCACCCCTTCCTCGAAGACCAGGGGTGAGTCCCTCCTATAGCGATGCCGACTACTTCAGGTATATCGACGGCAAGCCCCGCTACGACGGCGTGCGCAGCCTCCTCGCCTCGCGCGGGATCACGCTGCCAGACGGCGACCCCACGGATGCCCCGACGCAGGACACCGTGTGCGGCCTCGGCAACCGCAAGAACGCGGCCTTCAACGAGACCCTCGCGGAAGACGGCGTGACTCCGTACCAGGGTTCCCTCGACTTCCTCGACTACGTGGTCAACGCCGGGCTGCAGGTCGCCGTCGTCACGAGTTCCCGCAACGGCGAACTCACCCTCGGGGCAGCGGGCATCCGTGATCGCTTCGGTATCGTCGTCGACGGCAACCTCGCCGCCGAGCGTCGGCTCGCCGGGAAGCCCGCGCCGGACACCTATGAACTCGGCGCCGAGCTGCTCGGTCTCACTCCAGCAGAGTGCGTCGTGGTCGAAGACGCCGAGTCGGGAGTGCAGGCCGGCCGCGCCGGTGATTTCGGGCTGGTCCTCGGCGTCGACCGCGGCGTCGGACCGCAGACCCTTCTGGACGCCGGAGCCGATATTGTCGTCTCAGACCTCGATGAACTGGTGCCCCGCCCGTCCGAGCCCAGCACGTCACCCGAAACCGCAACGCAGGAGGCCACCGCATGAACCTGACCGAAGAGGTCATCCAGGACCCTCTCGACCGCAATCGCTTCCCGGTCGACGAATGGGCCCTCGTCGAGACGGCGTTCACCGGAGCCGACATCGGACGCACCGAGACCCTCTTCGCGGTCGGCAACGGCTACCTCGGCCTGCGCGGCAACGTCGACGAGGGCAGGGACGGCCACGTCCAGGGCACATACATCAACGGTTTCCACGAGACCTGGCCGATCCGGCACGCGGAAGAGGCCTTCGGTTTCGCCCGCGTCGGCCAGACGATCGTCAACGCTCCCGACGCCAAGATGATCCGCGTCTACGTCGACGACGAACCGCTCGTGCTGACCCTCGCCGAGTTGCTCAGCTACGAGCGCCGGCTCGACTTCACCACCGGCATCCTCTCTCGCTCACTCGTCTGGCGCACGCCATCGGGCAAGCGCGTCCTGATCCGGTCCCGCCGGATGGTGTCGTTCACCGACCGGCACCTCGCGATCATCGACTACGAGGTCACCATGCTCGACGCGGATGCGTCCGTCGTGATCTCGAGCCAGATCCTGAACCGCCAGGACGGCATCAGCGAGTACGACCGGCCCAAGGGCTCGATGACGACAGACTGGGACCCGCGCAAGGCGGAGTCCTTCACCGACCGGGTGCTGCAGCCACGCTTCAAGCGCGCTTCCGGCGGCCGGTACATCCTCGGCTTCCGCTGCACGAACTCGGCGATGACGATCGCCTGCGCCGCCGACCACCAGATCGAGACAGCCAACGAGTTCGTCGAGTCCTCCGCTATCGGCGACGACCTCGCCAAGCACGTGTACACGATCAAGGCCAAGCAGGGCAATTCGATCCACATCACGAAGACGCTCAGCTACCACACCTCCGCGGGCGTGCCCACTCACGAACTCGCCGACCGGTGCGACCGCACCCTGGACCGCGCGCGGGACGAGGGCATCGAATCGTTCATCGCCCGCCAGCAGGAATGGCTCACCGACTTCTGGGCGCGCACCGACGTGCAGCTTCCCGGGCAGCCCGTGCTGCAGCAGGCCGTGCGCTGGAACCTGTTCCAGCTCGCCCAGGCCTCGATGCGCGCCGACGGCCAGGGCGTCTCCGCGAAGGGCGTGTCCGGCTCCGGCTACGGCGGCCACTATTTCTGGGACACGGAGGTCTACGTCCTGCCGTTCCTGACCTATACCTCTCCGAACGCGGCCCGCAACGCGCTGCGTTTCCGGCACGGAATGCTGGACCAGGCCAGGGACCGCGCGACGGAGCTCAACCAGCTCGGCGCCCTGTTCCCGTGGCGCACGATCAACGGGCTCGAGTCCTCCGCGTATTACGCGGCGGGCACGGCCCAGTACCACATCGACGCCGACATCGCCTATGCGCTCAGCCAGTACGTCGCCGCAACCGGCGACGAGGACTTCCTCGCCCGCGAGGCCATCGACATCCTCGTCGAGACGAGCCGGATGTGGGCGGACCTCGGCTTCTGGCGCGGCAACGGGCACGGCAACGACGTGTTCCACATCCACGGTGTCACCGGGCCGGACGAGTACACGACCGTCGTCAACGACAACCTGTACACGAACATCATGGCGCGCTCGAACCTGCGGAACGCCGTGACCGCGGTCCGCCGGCTGCGGTACATCGACCGCGACGCCTACGACGCCATGGTCGCCCGGCTGAACCTCCAGGACACCGAGATCGCCGAGTGGGCCTTCGCCGCCGAGGCGATGCACATTCCCTTCGACAAGGGCCTGGCCATCCACCCGCAGGACGCGCAGTTCCTCGAGAAGGAACGCTGGGACCTGTCCCAGACGCCTCCGCAGAACCGGCCGTTGCTGCTGCACTACCACCCGCTCGTGATCTACCGCTTCCAGGTCCTCAAGCAAGCGGATGTGGTCCTCGCGCTGCTCCTGCAGGGGGACCAGTTCACTCCGGAGGAGAAGCTCGCCGACTTCGACTACTACGACCCGCTCACGACCGGCGACTCGACCCTGTCCGACGTGGTCCAGTCGATCATCGCGGCCGAAGTCGGGTACCACGAGCTCGCGCTCCGGTACTTCACCTCCGGCCTGTTCGTCGACCTCGCAGACCTGCACCACAACGCGGCGGACGGCGTTCACGTCGCATCCGCCGGTGGAGTCTGGAGCGCCCTCGTCTACGGATTCGGCGGCATGCGCGACCACAACGGCCGGGTCACCCTCGACCCGCGACTGCCGGAAGGCTGGGAGGGGCTCACCTTCCGGATCACGCTCAAGGGCACCCGGCTCCGGATCGACCTCAGGCAGGACGAGGTCGAGGTGACCGTCGAGGCCGGCGTCGAGGCGAAGCTCGCCGTGCGCGGGGCGCCCGCTTTCACGGTGCGTCTCGGCCAGCCCGTCATCGTCCCGCTCGAGCACCAGGGCGCCCGCACTCCCGGGGCTCCGTCGCCGGCTGCGATCGAGGGCGGACGTCGCGACGACGGCACCGTGATCACCTCGTCGATCCCGACGATCGCGCACCTGACCGACTTCATGGACCAGGTCGACTGATCCCGCCTCTCGTGCGCCGCCGGTCAGAGAAGCCGGAGGCGCACGAGGCTCTCCGCGGTGGCGAGGATGGCCTCCTCGTTGGACAGAGGTTCCCAGCCGAGCATCCGCCTGGCCTTGTCATGGGAGGCGTTCCGCGTCGTGCCGAGTTGCGGGGCGACCTGCCGGAGCGGGGCGCTGAACGGGGCGAGGACACGGACGAGCCAGGTCGGCATCACCCGGCGGGGCACCCGACTCGCGACGTCGCCGAGGTTCGACCTCAGCAGGGCTGCGATCTCCGGAAAGGTCATCGGGGGTCCGGCGACGGCGAGGAACCGTTCGCCGGGCGCGAGCGGGCTCGTCATGGCGCGCACGTGCAGGTCGGCGACATCGCGCACGTCGACGATGTTGGTCTCGATCCGCGGCACCGCGGGCACAGCACCCGTCAGGAGCCCGCGGAGGAGTTCGACGGAACTGGAGAGGTCTGTCCCGAGCACGGGTCCGAAGATTCCGACCGGGTTGATCACCGTGAGCTCGAGGGTGCCTCCCTCGCGATCGACGAAGTCCCAGGCCGCACGTTCGGCGATGGTCTTCGACCTGACGTATGCGCTCACTGAGGCGGTCGGGTCCGTCCAGTCGTCCTCGGTGAACGGGCGGTCCGGATGCTGGGCGCCATACCCGACGGCGGCGAACGAAGAGGTCAGCACGACCCGCCGCACGCCGGCGTCCCGCGCGGCCCGGAGCACCCGCAGTGCGCCGTCGCGGGCGGGGACGATGAGCTCGTCCTCGTCCGCCGGCTCACGTGCGGGGAAGGGTGAGGCGACGTGCAGGACGAAGGCGCAGCCGTTCACCGCTTCCGCCCAACCGGCGTCGGAGAGCAGGTCGGCGACGGTGAACGAGAGGGCGCTGCCGGCATCCGCCCCGCCCGCGGCGACCATCGCGCGCACCTCGGGCTCCCGGGTGAGGGAGCGCACCGTCGTGCGCACCCGGTAGCCGTCGGCGAGGAGCCGCACGATGCAGTGCGCGCCGACGAAGCCAGACCCACCGGTCACCAGAACCAGCTCACCACTCATGAGATCCTCTTCCCGTTGTAAAATCCCTGCACCGGCAGCTCGTCGACGAGAGGCAGTCTAGTGAGCGACTTCAACGAACAGATCATCTCGGAGTTCCGGGAGAACAACGGTCATGTCACCACGGCCGGGTTCGGGTCCAACCTCGTGCTCCTGCACACGACCGGGGCGCGCACGGGTGCCGAGCGCGTCAGCCCGGTGATGTCCATCCGCGACGGGGACGCCTGGCTCGTGGTCGCCTCCGCCGGCGGCCGGCCCCAGCACCCGGCCTGGTACTTCAACCTGCTCTCGCACCCGGAGACCTCCATCGAGACCCCGGAAGGGACGGTCGCGGTCACCGCGACCGATTTGGACGGCGACGAGCACGCCAGAGCCTGGGCGAAGATCATCGCCCTCGCGCCCGGCTTCGCCGGCTACCAGGAGCGGGCCGTCGAACGCCGGATTCCGGTGCTCCGGCTGGTCCGAAACGCCTGAGCGTCGCCTACGCCTGCAGTCGCCGCTCGAGATAGGGGGCCGTCCTGCTCTCGGCGTGGGTGGCGACGACCTCCGGCGGACCGGCCACGAGGATACGGCCGCCAGCGTCCCCTCCGGACGGGCCGAGGTCGATCACCCAGTCGGCCGCCGCGATGACGTCGAGGTTGTGTTCGACAACGACGACGGTGTTGCCTGCGTCGACCAGCCGGTTCAGCTGGGCGAGCAGGAGCTGCACATCCGCCGGGTGCAGGCCCGTTGTCGGTTCGTCGAGCAGGTACAGGGTGTGGCCGCGGCGGGCACGCTGGAGCTCGGAGGCGAGCTTGATGCGCTGGGCTTCCCCACCGGAGAGCTCTGTGGCGGGCTGGCCGAGGCGGACGTAGCCGAGGCCGACCTCGCGGAGGGTCTCGAGGCTGCGGGCGGCCGCAGGCACGTCGGCGAGGAACCCGGCGGCATCATCGACGCTGAGCCCGAGGACCTCTGCGATGGTCTTGCCGCGGTAGTCGACCTCGAGGGTCTCCGGGTTGTACCGGGAACCGTGGCACGCCGGGCACAGGGCGTAGCTGCCGGGGAGGAAGAGGAGTTCAACGGTGACGGAGCCCTCCCCGAGGCAGGTCTCGCAGCGGCCGCCGGCGACGTTGAAGGAGAAGCGTCCCGCCCCGAAGCCGCGGCTGCGGGCTGCGGGGGTGGCCGCGAAGGCCGCGCGGACCGCGTCGAACAGGCCGGTATAGGTGGCGAGGTTCGAGCGGGGAGTGCGTCCGATCGGCTTCTGGTCGACGGTGACGAGGCGGTCAACCGGGTCATCGGCGACGATCTGGCTGATCAGAGATGATTTTCCCGATCCGGAAACGCCAGTGACCGCGGTGAGGAGCCCGAGCGGGAACTCGGCGTCGAGATCCTGAAGGTTGTGCACGTTGACCCCGCGCAGGCCGAGCCAGGCGTGTGGTTCCCTCCGCGCCGGCGCCGGGACCGCGGCATCCGTCGTGTCGGAAGCGGGGAACAGGAACCGCCGTGTCACCGACTCCGGGACCCCGGCGAGCCCGCCGACCGGACCGCTGTAGAGCACCTCGCCGCCGCCGGTTCCTGCGTGCGGACCGACGTCGATGACCCAGTCGGCGGCGCGCACGACGTCCATGTTGTGTTCGACGACGAAGACGGAGTTGCCGGAGGACTTGAGCTGCTCGAGCACGACGAGGAGGGGTTCGGCGTCGGCGGGGTGCAGACCCGCAGAGGGCTCGTCGAGCACGTAGACGACGCCGAAGAGTCCAGACCTCAACTGGGTCGCGATCCGGAGGCGCTGCATCTCACCGGGCGAGAGCGTCGGGGTGGAGCGCGAGAGGCTGAGGTAGCCGAGGCCGAGATCGACCAGCACCTCGATGCGCGCGAGCAGGTCGCGGCTGATCGTGGCTTCGACCCCGGCGGATGCCTCGCCGCGCCCGGCGGAACCGGCCTGCGTGAGCGGGCGGAGGGTCTCGGCGAGGGTGGTGAGCGGCAGCCCGGCCAGCTGGGAGATGGAGAGCCCGGCCACCGTCACGGCGAGGGCGGCCGGGGTGAGTCCGCTCCCGTCGCAGAGCGAGCAGGGTCCGGACTCCACGAACCGGAGCGCGCGCTCCCGCTGACTCTGGCTCTGCGAGTCGGCGAGGGTGTGCAGGACGTAGCTGCGCGCACTCCAGAACCGGCCCTGGTACGGCTTGGCGACCCGGTCGCGCTGCGGCGTTATCTCCACGACGGGCTGCTCCTCGGTGAAAAGGATCCAGTCCCTGCTCTCAGCGGGGAGGTCGTTCCACGGCACGTCGACGTCGTAGCCGAGGGCGATCAGGATGTCGCGGAGGTTCTTGCCCTGCCAGGCGCCCGGCCACGCCGCGACGGCGCCCTCGCGGATGCTGAGGGTCCCGTCGGGCACGAGGCTCGCGCGCGTCGGGAGGTGCGCGATTCCGAGCCCGTGGCAGCGCGGGCACGCCCCGGCCACGGTATTCGGGGAGAAGGAGTCCGATTCGAGCCTGGGCGCATCCGCCGGGTACGTGCCCGCACGGGAATACATCATGCGCAGTGAATTCGACAGGGTCGTCAGGGTGCCGACCGTGGACCGCGAACTCGGCGTGCCGCGCCGCTGCTGCAGGGCGACCGCGGGAGGGAGGCCCGTGATCTCGTCCACCTGCGGGGTGTGGCCCTGCTGGATCAGTCGGCGGGCGTACGGGGCCACCGATTCGAGGAACCGGCGCTGGGCCTCTGCGAAGATCGTGCCGAAGGCGAGCGACGACTTGCCGGAACCGGAGACGCCGGTGAACGCGACGATCGCGTCGCGGGGCACGTCGACGTCGACATCCCTCAGGTTGTTCTCCCTGGCTCCCCGCACCCGCACGAAACCGGGGGTGGGAGAGACGGAGGGGAGAGACGAGGTCGGAGTATGCATCCGTCCGACCCTAGTCGCCGCACCTGACTGCGCGCCGATTCGGACAGCAGGCCAGGCCTGGGAACGATCGACTCAGTAGAACTCGACCGTGTTGACGATGTGGCGGAGGGGAGGCCGTCGAGGAACCGGGTCGCGTTGTCGGCGAAGAGCTCGGCGATCCGGCGTTCCTCCTCGGCGTCGAGGGCGGCGGTGTGGGGGCTGATCACGACGTTCGGGAAGTCCCAGAGCGCGCTCGCGGTGTCGAGCGGTTCCTTCGCGAACACGTCGAGGGCGGCGAAGCCGATCCGGCCAGACTCGAGGGCACGGATGAGGGCGTCCTCGTCCACGACGGTGCCACGCCCGATGCTGACGAAGGTCGTTCCCGGCCGGACCGCGCCGAAGACGTTCTCGCCGACAAGTTTCAGGGTCGCGGCCGTTCCCGGCAGGGCGACGACGATCGCGTCCGCGCTCGCGGCTCCGGCCGCGAGGTCCTCCGTTCGGATCAGCTCGTCGACGAAGGGAACGGGCAGGTCGTCCCTGCTCGTCCCGATCACACGCATCCCGAGCCCCTTCGCGAGCCGGGCGACCTCGCGCCCCACTCCGCCCAGCCCGATGACGAGCACCGTCTGGTCGCGCACCTGGCCGAGGGCCCTGCGCTCCGGCCACGCGTGCGCGCGCTGGTCGCTTTGGAGCACGGGCAGCTGCTTCGCTCCGGCCATGATGCCGAAGATCGCGAATTCGGCGAGCGGGCCGCCGTGCACCCCGGCCGAGGTCGTGAAGACCACCCGGTCGAGATCGGCCTGACCGAGGCCTGCGGACTTGACCTGCGAGCCGCCGCCCGCCGCCATCACCTGCACCCAGCGGAGTCCCGGATTCGCCTCAACGGTTCGGCGAAGGGCGACCGGGTTCACGTCGGGGATGCCGAAGAGCACGTCGGCCGAGTCGAGCATCCGCTCGAAGTCGGCCTGCTGTCCGGCGGTGCGCCGGAAGGCGGGGTCGCCGCGGTAGTCGGCAGGGCGGCGCATCGGCGGCAGCAGGGCCTGGTCACGCACGAGCTCGATGCGGGGTTCCGCCCGCTCGATCAGCCGGCAGAGCTCCTCGCTCAGCGGGGTCGCGACAACGACGCGGAGCGTTGCGGTGGTGGTCATGCTGTCAGTCTCCCTGATCAAATGGATGCCGGCGCATGCGCCTCGAGGAATGTAGCGAGTCCGGCCCGGTCGGGCAGCCCCTCCTGGTCACCGCGCGACGTCGTGGCCAGCGCGCCGACCGCGCCGGCACGGTGCACCCAGTCGGCGAGTGAGAGCCCGTCGAGGGCCGCACTGAGGAGTCCAGCGGAGAAGCCGTCGCCCGCGCCGACCGTGTCGACGACAGACACCGAGAACGGCGGGCAGCTCGCGTGCGTCCCGTCCGCGGCGAAGAGTTCGGCGCCGCGGGAACCGGCCTTGACCGCGACGACCTTCACGCCGCGATCGAGGTACCAGCGGGCGATTCCGGCCGGGGTGGTCTCCCCGGTGAGGATGTGCCCTTCGCTCGTGCCGGGCAGCACCCAGTCCGCCTGCACGGCGATCTCATTGATCGCGCGCACCATTTCCGCGGTGTCGGCCCAGAGGCTGGGGCGCAGGTTCGGATCGAAACTCACCGTCGCGCCGGTTTCACGTGCAACATCGACGGCCTGGGCGGCGAGGTGCCGCGGTCCGTCGCCGATCGCGAGCGGGATCCCGGTCAGGTGCACATGCCCGGCACGGCGCACGTAAGCGGCCGTCGCCTCGGTGGGCGCGAGCGTACGTGCCGCTGAGTGCGACCGGAAGTAGACCACGAGCGGGTCTTCGTCCTCGCCCGGCCGGTTCTTCAGCTGGAACCCGGTCGGTTCGCTCGCGTGCAGGTCGACCTGGCCGACATCGATGCCGTTCGCCTCGAGCTGCTGCAGGACGAATTCACCGAACGGGTCCGTGCCGAGACGCGTGATGAACCCGACGCTGTGGCCGAGCCGCCGCAGACCGACGGCGACATTGAATTCCGCGCCCGCCAGCCTGCGGGTGAAGCGGTCGACCCGGGCGAGCGGACCGGACTCCTCCGCGACGAACATCGCCATGATCTCGCCGAAGGTGACGACGTCGAAGTCCCTCTGGACAGTGCTGGGCATGTGGTTCCGTTCAGTCGCTGGTCGGTTCGGCGAGGACCCGGCGGATCTTCGCCAGTTCGCTCGCCGCGGTGGCCCGATCGGGGATCGGGTATTCGAGCACGACGGGCACGTGGGTCCCGATCTCGCGGAGCACGGAACGCCAGTCGACGTCGCCCTCGTCGAGCAGCACGGAGTGCAGCCCACCGAGGCGGCCGATGTCCTTCAGGTGGAGGACCGTCGCGTATCGTCCGAGTTCCCGGGCGGCGGCGACCGGGTCAACGCCCGCCCAGAGCCAGTTTCCGGCATCGAACGTGTACCCGATCGGAACGTTCTGGGCCCGCAGGTCGCGGAGGAGCGCAGCCACGACATCCAGTCGCCCGTTCCGCGCGGTCTGGTCGTTCTCGATCGTGACCCGGGCGGATGCCGCCAGCAGGGCCTCGACAAGGCGCCCGAGCCCTGCCAGCTCGTCACCGGGCTCGCCGATGTTCAGCTTGACGCTGAGAGCTCCGAGCATCGCCGCTTCGTCAAGGTAGCCGGTCAGGAGAGGAGAGGCCTCACCGTCCACGAAGAGCGACTCGGGAACGGAGTAGTAGACCTCGAGTCCGGCCTCGGTCGCCAGGCCGGCGATCGTCAGGAGTTCTTCGTGCCGGGCCGCAGGCTCGGGCGAGAGGTACTCTCGGCGGATCTCGATTCCGGTGGCCCCGAGCGCGAGTACCTCGGCGACGAGGTCGGCCTGGACCGTGGTGGACACGTCGAGGGCCTCTTTGTAGACCATGGTGTTGACGAACACCGGTCGGGAGCCGCTCACTGGAGTGCCGATGCGCTGGGCGATGCCGCGGGGATGGTGCCCTGCAGCTTGAAGTCCGGCGTCGAGACGGCCTTCACCACGATCGTGAACACGACCGCGATGATCAGTGACAGGGCCATGAAGATATAGGACGCATCGTTCGACCCGGTGACGTTATTGAGGAAGCCGACGAAGTAGGCCCCTGCGAAGGATCCGAGTGCGCCGAAGCTGTTGACGAGGGCCATCGCGCCGCCCGCGACGTTCTTCGGCAGGATCTCGGGGACGATCGCGAAGAACGGCCCGTACGGGGCGTACATAGCGCCGCCGGCGATCACGAGCAGGATGAACGACAGCCAGAAGTTGGACGTCCCGACGAGGTAGGAGGCGTAGAACGCGACCGCCGCCACCAGGAGGAACGGCCAGATGAAGAGCTTCCGCTTCAGGAGCCGGTCGGAGAAGAACGAGGCGACCACCATCAGCACGGTCGCGAGCAGGTACGGGATGGCGGTGAGCCAGCCGATGATCACGATGTCGAAGGACGACGCGGTCTTGATGATCGAGGGGAGCCACATGACGAAGCCGTAGACGCCGATGCTCCAGAAGAAGTACTGGATGCAGAGCTGGATGACGGCCTTCTGCTTGAATGCCTCGCGGTAGTTCGGCACGGCGTGCAGTCCGACCTGTTCCCGGGCGAATTCGTCGTTGATGTCCTTCTTCTGGCCTGCGGACAGCCACTTCGCGTCGTTCGGGGAGTTGTCGATCATACGCAGCCAGACGAACGCCCAGATGATCGCGGGCAGGCCTTCGATGATGAACATCCAGCGCCAGCTGAAGTGCGACACCAGATAGCCCGACACCACCGACATCCAGAGCATGGTCACCGGGTTGCCGAGGATCAGGACGGTATTGGCTTTGGAGCGTTCGCCGCTGGTGAACCAGTTACTGAGCAGGATGAGCATCGCGGGCATGATGGCCGCCTCGACGATACCGATCGCGAACCGGATGACGAATAGCACCCAGATGTTCGTGACGATGCCGATGCAGCTGGCCAGGATGCCCCACAGGATCAGCGCGTAGAAGATCAGCTTCTTCGCGCTCCGCCGTTGCGCGTAACTCGCGCTCGGCACCTGGAAGAAGAAGTAGCCGAGGAAGAACAGGGCTGCAAGGAAGGCCGAGGCGCTGGCCGTGATGTTGAGGTCTTTCGCCATCCCCGCGGCGGCGCCCAGACTGTAATTCGAGACAGGTCCAGGTAGGCCAGGCTGTAGGTGATGAAGATGACCGGCATGAGCCGTGACCATCGGGATGATGCGAGTTTCTCGCTCATGAACTGAATCTCTTCCTTGAGAACTACCGCAGGGCACACCAACACATATTCCATTGGGCGGAACAGCGTTTGCCCTGACGGAATGAGCCTACGCTCAGGACTGCTCCGGCTGAGAACCCGCGCGACACACGGGCGCGCCGCCGTGAAATCCAGCTCGAGATCAGAGTTGAACGTTATATCGTTAGGTATCGTCGAGCTCTGTTACGGCGCTGAGGAGGTCATCATGAGTGGTTCATTTATGGGAGACGGATTCCCGGGTCGCAAGGGCGGACCGGGCGAAGGTTGGGCCGGAAACGCCATCTGGGAAGCGATGGAGCAGTTGCGCGGGCAGTTCGAACAGAAGGTCGGCACGAGGGTCGGGCGCGGCGACGTCCGTGCCGCGGTGCTCGCGCTCCTCCTGGAGCAGCCGATGCACGGCTACCAGATCATCCACGAGATCGAGGAGCGCAGCAACGGGGCGTGGAAGCCGAGCCCCGGCTCGGTGTATCCGGCGCTCCAGCTGCTCGCCGACGAGGGTTTCATCACGGCCGAGGAGGCCAACGGTCGCAAGACCTACGCGCTCACGGACGAGGGCCGCGCGGTAGCGGATGCCGCAGCCGAGACCTCCGCCCCCTGGGAGGCCCCGAGTGCCCGCGACAGCGGCCGGGCGACCGCACTGCCCAAGGCGGGAATCGGCCTGGCCCAGGCCGCCGCGCAGGTCGGGCGCTCCGGCAGCCCGGAGCAGGTGGACAAGGCCGTCGCCGTGCTCGACGAGGCGCGTCGCCAGTTGTACTCCATCCTCGCCCAGGATTGAACGAGTGCCCGAAGCACGCCGGCGTCAAGGAGATCCGATGACCGACGACGGGAACATGCGCGCCCGCTACCGCCGGATCCTGCGGTTCGCCGCGCGGTACCTGGTGCAGACCTGGTGGTACGAACTGTTCCTGCCCCGGATCGGACTCGCCCGGCTCTCGGCGCGCAACCGGTCGGCGCGGCTCCAGCGCATCGCGCAGCGCTTCCACGTGCTCGCGGTCGACCTGGGTGGCCTCATGATCAAGGTCGGCCAGTTCATGTCGTCCCGGCTCGACGTGCTGCCGCCCGAGATCACCAAGGAGCTCGAGGGCCTGCAGGACGAGGTCCCGGCCGTGCCGTTCCCGGCCATCCGGGCCCTCGCCGAGTCCGAATTGGGGGTGACACTCGAGCGCGCGTTCTCGTTCGTCGACCCGACCCCTCTCGCCGCGGCATCCCTCGGTCAGGTCCACCGCGCGCGGCTCTCGGAAATGGATGCTGCCGAGACCGGCCTGCTGGACGTCGTCGTGAAGATCCAGCGGCCGGGCATCGGTGCGATCGTCGACGTCGACCTCCGGGCCCTTCGCCGCGTCGCCGGCTGGCTCAGCCACATTCGCCTCGTTTCGGATCGGGTCGACATGCCCGTCCTCGTCGAGGAGTTCGCGGTGACGAGCCTCGAGGAGATCGACTACCTGCACGAGGCCGCGAGCGCGGAACGGTTCGCGGGGAACTTCGCCGACGACGCCCGCGTCAGCGTTCCCGAGCTCGTGTGGGAGCGAACGACGCGGCGGGTGCTGACCCTGCAGGACGTCACGGCCATCAAGATCAATGACGTCGATGGGCTCAGGGCGGCAGGCATCGATCCGTCTGAAGTCGCCACCGAGTTCGCGGCGGTCATGTTCGACCAGCTCTTCGTCAACGGCTATTTCCACGCCGACCCGCACCCGGGCAATATCTTCGTCACCCCCTCGCCACCGCGGATGCGGCCACAACAGCGGATGCTCCAGGCCGGGCCTGGAAGTTCACGTTCATCGACTTCGGAATGATGGGCGAGGTACCCGACGCGCTGCGTCGCGGTCTCCGGAACCTGCTCATCGCCGCCGCGTCCCGCAACGGCAAGGGCATGGTGGACGGCATTCGCGAGGTGGGCGTGCTCCTGCCCTCCGCGGACACCGCGGAACTCGAGAGGGCGCTGACGGCGCTGTTCGCGCGTTTCGGCGGGATGGGCTTCGCCGAACTGCAGGAGGTCGATCCGCGCGAGTTCCGCGCCTTCGCGAACGAATTCGGTGATGTGGTGCGCACCCTGCCGGTCCAGCTGCCGGAGAACTTCCTGCTCATCGTGCGCGCGATGTCGCTGACCAGCGGGATGTGCAGTTCGCTCGACCCGGCCTTCAACATCTGGAACGCCGTCGAGCCGTACTCCGCACAGCTGATCCGGGCCGAAGGCGGAAACCTGGTGCAGGATCTCGCGAAGCGCACGGTGGCGGCCGCAGGACTCATCGCCCGGCTGCCCCAGCGGCTCGATACCCTGATCACGCGGGTCGAAGACGGCAACCTCACGGTGCAGACCCCACGGCTCGAGCGCCGCCTGGGCAGTCTCGAGCGAACGGGACGGCGGATCATCTCTGCGGTCCTCTTCACAGCCCTGCTGATCGGCGGCATCCTGCTCCGTGCCGACGACGTCGTCTTCGGAACGGTGCTCATGGCCGTGTCCGTGCTTCCGCTCCTCCACGCCACCCTCGCCGGCGCCGTCGCCCGCCGAGGACCCCTGCCCTAGGGAGCTGTCGAAGTCCCGGCCGACGTCACCGCCCGGCACCGAGGTGACGCTGGGCATCGGAGTACGCGGACGACCACACCAGTTCGTGATCGGCAGGCGACGACGCTCCGCAGGCGAGTGACTCCTCGGCGATCAACAGCGTCGAAGCGAGCCCCGCCAGATAGCGGGACTCTGCGGAGAGTCGCGTGTCGGGGGCGAGGCTGGAGCTCACGACGGTCAGCTCGAGGACGCCTCGACGAATCGATCCGGCGGCATGGGCGACAGCAAGGGTGCTCGCGACGTAAAACCCGATGCAGGCCGTGATCACCAGGAGTCTCGGTGCGCCCGCCTCAACAAGCGTTACGAACTCTCCGAACACGGCCACCAGGCCGAGCACCGTCCAACCGCGCCACACGCGAACCCGTCGGCGCTGCCGTGCGGAGATCCCCGCCGGATACAGCACGAGCCGCTGGCTCGTGCTGCCGTAGCGACCGGCCGAAACCGTGTAGCTGCCCCAGCGGCAGCGTCCGTCGAGGAGTGGCGAGAGCCACCGGCTGAGCGTGAGTTCCGAGAGGTCCATTCGAGCGCTGTTCACCAATCCAGCGTCATCCCGGGCGCAGGGGGCCGCGCCATCCTTACGGAATCCATGCGCCGAAACGGAGTTTCCCTACGGATTCACTACGCTCGCGCTACTCCCGTCCAGGCAAGCAGCCGGATGTTGGGCGTGCCGTCATCCGCCACCACAGCCATCTCGGCTCAATGGGTTCACCTTCGCCACAAATGCGGACGGGAGCGAGTCCTCCGCTCGGTGATGTAAGTTGCTGGTCGGACCGACAATATCGGCCGATGCCATGCTAGGTTTCCCACGAAGACTACAGCGTGGGTTCAAGCGGGGGCTAGCCATGATTCGTCTCAGAGTGACCAGCAGAGCCTGGATCGCGGCAGCATTGGTCTGTGCATCGTGCCTCGGCCTGACGAGTTGTGTCGCCAACGACTCCACCACGGAGATCCGGCTGTTCCTTGCGCAGAAACCCGGTCCCGAAGACGCACTTCCCTCGGCGCTCAAGGCTTCAAGTGACGGCCTCGATGCCGCTTCCAGTCGGTTCGTCGGCACCACCAGAGATGTGAGCTATTTCGTCTCCAAGTACACGGATCCGCAACGAGGCACCCCGGGCTTCTGCCTGATGGTGGCAAAACTGCCGGACGGTCCTTCGAATTCGTTCTGCGGTTCCGCAGACGGAATGTGGACGTCTGGAAGCGGCACCGGCGGAGCACGGGTCATCGAGAGCAACGACGAAGTTCCCGAGGGGTGGACCCGTCTGAGTGACTTCCTCATCGTCAATCCGGACGCTAAACCTTAGGAATCAGCCGAGCTGAGCAATCCTCATGAAACTGTGGATCTCGTGTGGATCTACCCGATCACTGCCTGAATTTCGGGATGTGAACCACAATTGGAGGCAGTTTTCGCACAAGACGCATCGAAGCACCGTCGTCACCTCCGGTCGCCCGATGAGGAAAGTTCCGCTCGTGTGCTCTCACCCTGGAGGAAGGACCATGACCTCAGTTCCGGCCCACCGGCGCACTCGCGGACCGGCTGCACCCCACCACCGAGTGAACGCCTCCCGCGTCTCCCGCAGCGCGTGGACCGCGCTGAACTGGCTTACGTCCCTTGCCGTCGTGGTCGTGATGACCGCATCGGCGGCGGCCATGGTCACTGCTGCCCCGGCGGTCTCCCCGGCTGCGCCGGCGATCGTGCCGGACAGCCGGCCGTGACCGGTCATCGACAATCGCCCCGGCCGCCCGTTGCGGCCGCGCTCATCAAGACACTGATCGTGATCGGCGCCGTCCTGTCTGCGGCACTCGCCTTCGTCGACGTCCGGTTTCCTGTCCAGTTCGACTCGGCCATCCTCGCTCACACCACCGGATTCCTGGCCGGATATGTCGTCACGGTGATGGTGGTCCTGATGTCGCGCGCACCGTTGCTCGAACGCTCGATCGGTGCCGACCGGCTCGCCCGCTGGCACGGCGTCGGCGGTCGCGCCTTCATCGTCCTCCTGGTGATTCATGCGGTCGCGGCCGTGCATTCCTGGATGCTCAGCCACTGGGAAGATGCCTTCACGGCATCCCTCGCCGTCCTGGGCATGCCCGGGCTGGTGGCCGCGACCGCCGGGACGGTCCTGTTCGGCGTGATCGCGGTCATGTCGGTGCGGGCAGCCCGGCGCTCGGTCTCCTACGAGACGTGGCACGGCATCCACCTGCTCAGCTATATCGCCCTGGCGCTCTCGTTCACGCACGAACTGGCCGGGCCCGACCTTGCCGGCAGGCCCGGGCTCCAGATCGCCTGGACCCTGTTCTTCGTATCCGCACTGGGCCTGGTGCTCCGCTACCGCGTTCTCAAGCCGCTGGAGCACGCCTGGCGCCACCGCCTCCGGATCGAACGCCTGGTGCCCGAGGCGGACGGCGTCGTGAGCGTCATTCTGCGCGGGCGGCACATCGACGAACTGCGCGTCGAAGCGGGTCAGTTCTTCCGCTGGCGATTTCTGGCGCCGGGGGTCTGGCGCTCCGCGCATCCCTTCTCGCTGTCTGCGCCTCCCGGCGATGACCTGCTTCGAATCACCGTAAAGGCGCTCGGGAACGGCAGTCACACGCTTCACTCCCTCCGGCCGGGCACGCGCGTGCTCGCCGAGGGGCCGTACGGGGCCATGACGCACCGGAAACGCACTCGTGAATCCGTTCTGCTCATCGCCGGCGGCGTTGGGATCACACCGATGCGCGCACTCTTCGAAGAGCTCGAGGTCGGCGACGGCTCCCTGACCCTCCTCTACCGGGCCTCCCGGGACGATGACGTGATCTTCCGCGACGAACTCGAGGAAATCGCCCGGTTGCGCGGTGCCTCGATCGTGTGGATGATCGGGCCGTCCACAGATCCCCGGGACAGCATGACCGGTGCGAACCTGACTCGGCTCGTCCCCGACGTCGCTGCCCGCGACGTCTACGTGTGCGCATCGCGCGGTCTGTCCAGGGCTGTCCGGTCGGCGCTGAAGGACGCCGGACATCCGCCTGCCCGCCTGCACGAGGAAGTCTTCGCGTTCTAACGGCGCAGCCAGAGTCGCCTGCGTCCGCTCGAAAACGACGAAAGGCCCCCGGTTACCCGGGGGCCTTTCTTGTCCGACTGGATCATTCAACCCACTGTGCGCGAGGGGGACTTGAACCCCCACGTCCTTTCGAACACTGGCACCTGAAGCCAGCGCGTCTGCCAATTCCGCCACTCGCGCGAACTTAGAGAGGCTAGCACTATTCGGGGTGCGAATGCCATTCGTCCAGCCGCCGGGCGAGGCGGGAAGGGGCGCGCAGCATCCGCCCCGTTTGCCGTCTCGTGACCCTCTCGGACGCGAGTCATGCGAGACTGCCTCCTGGCCGGACAGAAACGGACCCACCTCCGTGCCCATAGCCGCCTCCCGTAGGATGACAATTCCGGTTCCATGTGCCCGGCGGGCGAGTTAACACGCGAGGCAAGTAACATGCTGATAGCCGAAAGGATCGGATCGGGAGACCTGTGGGCATTCTGGATAACTTTGAAAAGGGCCTTGAGCGCGCCGTAAACGGCGCATTCGCCAAGACCTTCAAGTCGGGACTACAGCCGGTGGAGATCACCTCCGCGCTGCGTCGCGAACTGGACACCAAGGCAGCTGTGGTGTCCCGCGACCGCATCCTCGCGCCCAATCGCTTCACCGTCCGCATGAGCCACACCGACTTCCAGCGCATGACCAACCTCGGACCCGCACTCATCGACGAGCTCACCGACCTGGTCCAGCAGCACGGCAACGAGCAGCGCTACCAGTTCGCCGGCGGCATCTCGATCAGCCTCTCCGACGACCGCGGCCTCAGCGAGGGCATGGTCCAGATCGACTCGTCCACCGTCAAGGGCAGCGTCACCTGGACGCCCGTCGTCGATGTCGGCGGCAAGCGGTACCCGCTCCGCAAGTCGACCACGGTCATCGGTCGCGGCACGGATGCCGACATCACCATCGACGACACCGGCACCTCCCGCCGCCACGTCGAGATCACCTGGGACGGCGCCCGTGCGCAGGTGCGCGACCTCGGCTCCACGAATGGATCCCAGCTCAACGGTGTCGCCGTCAAGCAGGCGATCCTCGAACCGGATTCGGTCATCACCATCGGCCGCACCCGCATCGTCTTCCGGGTGCTCGCCCAGGCCCACGCGGATGCTCCCGCTGCCGACCAGCGCTCCGATCTGCCGGCCGCACCGCACGAGCGCCACGACATGGGCGGATTCTGGGGGCCCTCCGCATGAATGTCAGCGAGCTGACCCTGCTCGTCCTGCGGCTCGGGTTCCTTCTCGTGCTCTGGCTCTTCATCTTCGGCATCGTCTATGCCCTCCGCAGCGACCTCTTCGGCCAGAGAGTCCGCAAGCAGCCCAAGGACGGCGCCCCCGCGGTGGCGTCCGCAGGACTCGCCGCAGCATTCCCGTCGGCCGTGCCGGCCGCGGCACCGGTGATGCAGGCCGCTCCCGCCTTCGTCCAGCCGCCGGCGGCATCCGCTGCGGCACCGACGGAACAGTTCTCGGCGCACGCCGAGAAGGACGACCTCGGCCCCGGCGACAAGGCCACCGCCCAGAACGCGACCAGGCTCGTGATCACCTCCGGCCCGAAGGCCGGCACCGAATTCCCGTTGACCGTGGATTCGGTCACGATCGGTCGCTCCGCCGATTCAAGCCTCGTCATTCGCGACGACTACACGTCGACCCACCATGCCCGGCTGATGCTGTGGAATGACAAGTGGATGATCCAGGATCTCGATTCGACAAACGGCACCTTCCTCGCGGGCGTACGCCTCGCGGTTCCGACACCTGTCCCCTTGAACACCACCGTCAAGATCGGCGCGACCAGCTTCGAGCTTCGGCGGTAGGTCCATGGCGACAGTCAGTCACAGCGCGGCCGCGTCCCACGTTGGAAAGATCCGGTCCAACAACCAGGACTCCGGCTACTCCGGCCAGCACCTGTTCCTCGTCGCAGACGGCATGGGCGGGCACGCGGGAGGCGACGTCGCCTCCGCGATCGCGACCAAGCGCATCATCGAGGCCGACCGGGACTACCAGAGCCCGCAGGACGCCGAATTCGCACTCCAGGCCGCCCTCATCGCGGCGAACTCCCTCCTCGCCGAGACGGTCTACGAGCACACCGAGCTGACGGGAATGGGCACGACCGTCAGCGCCCTGATCGTGCTCAACGACGAGGTCGCGATCGCCCACATCGGCGACTCACGCATCTACCTCCTGCGCCAGGGCGAGCTCTCCCAGATCACGATCGACCACACCTTCGTGCAGCGCCTCGTTGACAGCGGCCGCATCACCGAGCAGGAGGCGATGGTGCACCCGCGCCGCTCGGTCCTGATGCGCGTGCTCGGAGACGTCGAGGCCGCCCCCGAGATCGACACCTCGATCCTCGCGACCTTCGCCGGCGACCGCTGGCTGATCTGCTCTGACGGACTGAGCGGCGTCGTCTCCAACACGAGCATCGCGGCCGCACTCTCGAGCGAGCTCGACCCGCAGGGCGTCGCCGACCGACTCGTCAAGGAGAGCCTCGACGGCGGAGCCCCTGACAACGTCACGATCGTCGTCGTCGACATCGGCGCGCCGGACCAACGCATCGACACCCCCATCGTCGTCGGGTCGGCATCCGCACCGCTGGCCTTCGGCGAGGAACCCGGACGCAGCCGTGCCCTGCGGATGTCGAGCCTGCGCCTGCACCCCGTTCGCGAGACCCACTTCGAACCCGATTCCCAGGACTACCTCACCGAACTCATCGAGGAGGATGCCCGCCGCGCCCGCCGCCGCAAGGCCACCTGGCTCGCCGGCGTCATCCTGCTCATCGTCGCCCTCGTCGGCGGCGGAATCCTCGGCTACCAGTGGACCCAGACGCGGTACTACGTCGGCGTCGAGGGCAGCACGGTCGCGATCTTCCGCGGCGTGCAACAGGACCTCGGGCCCATCTCCCTCCACTCCGTCTACGAGGAGACCCCGCTCCAGGTCACCGACCTGCGCGTCTACGACCGGCAGCAGGTCGAGCAGACCATCAGCGCAGCGTCGCTCGATGAGGCCCGCCTCGTGGTCGAGCGCCTGACGAAGGCGAAGAATGAGTAACGCGCGGGCAACGGATGCCCCCACGCGCGCTCCGAAGTCCAAGCCCGGCAGCACGCGGCGACTGCACCTGCCGCAGAAGATGCGGAACGTCGAACTGTTCCTGCTCATCGTCGCGTGCGGGATCAACGCCTCGGCCGTCGTGCTCGTCCAGCTCGGGGCGCTCGGGCACATCGATACGACCCTCGTCGTGCTGGGCGCAGGGTTGTCCGGCCTCGTGCTCTGCCTGCACATCGTCCTGCGCTTCGTGGCGCGGGACGCCGACCCGTTCATCCTGCCGATCGCCACGCTCCTGAACGGCATCGGAATTGCGATGATCTACCGCATCGACATCGCCAATGGAGACGCCGGCTGGGACAGTGCCGCGGTGCGCCAGACCGTGTGGAGCGGCCTGGCGATCGCCTGCGCCATCACGGTGATGCTCGTCATCCGCAACCACCGGGTGCTCTTCCGCTACACCTACGTGTCCGGGTTCGTCGCGGTCGTCCTGCTCCTCCTCCCGCTCGTCCCCGGCCTCGGCCGCGAGGTCAGCGGTGCCAGGGTCTGGATCGGAATCGGCTCCTTCGCAACCTTCCAGCCCGGTGAGATCGCAAAGATCGCCCTCGCGATCTTCTTCGCCGGCTATCTGGTCCGCAACCGGGACAGCCTGTCGATGGTCGGCCGCCGGGTGCTCTGGATGAAGTTCCCGCGGCTGCGCGACCTCGGTCCGATCCTGGTTCTCTGGGCCCTCTCGATGTCGGTCATCATCTTCCAGCGCGATCTCGGAACAGCGCTGCTCTACTTCGGGCTGTTCCTCGTCATGCTCTACATCGCGACCGGCCGGCTCAGCTGGGTCCTGCTCGGCATGACCCTCTTCATCGGCGGCGCGATCATCGCCAGCCAGACCCTCGACTACGTGCACGGCCGGTTCCAGAACTGGCTCGATGCGCTCAACCCCGACGTCTACAACGCAGACGGCGGGAGCTACCAGCTCGTCCAGGGCTTGTTCGGGCTCGCCAAGGGCGGCCTTCTCGGCACCGGCCTCGGCCAGGGACGCCCCGAAATCACCCCGGTTCCGCAGAGCGACTACATCATCGCGAGCCTCGGCGAAGAACTCGGCCTCGCCGGGCTGTTCGCGATCCTGGCCCTGTACCTGCTCTTCGTGGCCCGCGGCATCCGCATCGGCTTCGCCGGGCACGACGACTTCGGCAAGCTCCTCGGCGTCGGGCTCTCCTTCGTCGTCGCCCTCCAGTGCTTCATCGTGATCGGCGGTGTCACCAGGGTCATTCCGCTCACGGGGCTCACGACACCCTTCCTCGCGGCCGGCGGGTCATCGCTCGTCGCCAACTGGATCATCGTCGCGCTCCTGCTGCGCCTGTCCGACACCATCCGCAACCAACCCAGGCTGGTGGTCTGATGAATCGCGAACTCAAGCGCGTCAGCATTGTCGTCATGCTGATGTTCGTCGCCCTGCTGAGCTCGACGACGATCATCCAGGTCTTCCAGGCCGAAAGCCTGTCCGCAGACTCACGCAATACCCGCACGCTCTACGACAGCTACATGGTCGAGCGCGGCGCCATCCTGGTTGCGGGCACCCCGATCGCACAGTCTGTCCCGACCGATGACAACTACAAGTACCTGCGCACGTACAGCAAGGCCGCGCTCTACGCCCCTGTCACGGGGTTCCTGCCCGTCAATGGCGCGGCCACCGGGCTCGAGCACGCGCTCAACGGCGAGCTCAGCGGCACCTCGGACTCCCAGTTCTTCGACCAGATGAACTCCCTCGTCACCGGCCAGGTCTCCAAGGGCGCATCGGTCGAGGTCACGATCGACCCGGTCGCCCAGCAGGCCGCCTGGGATGCCCTCGGGAACCTCACCGGTGCCGTCATCGTCACCGAGCCGAAGACCGGCCGGATCCTGGCCATGGTGTCCAAGCCGAGCTACGACCCGAACCTGCTCGCCGTGCACGACAGCGAGGCCGTCACCGGCACGTACCAGAGCCTCGTGAACGACCCGGGCAACCCCCTCATCAACCGGTCCATCGATGCCCTCAACCCTCCCGGCTCCGTCTTCAAGCTCGTCGTCGCATCCGCTGCCATCGAATCGGGCAAGTTCACCCCCGACAGCGCCTTCCCGAACCTGGCGACCTTCACGCTGCCGGGCAGCTCGTCGATCGTGATCAATTCCGGTGGCGGCACCTGCGGCAGCGGCGACACGGTCACGATCGCCACCGCGCTGCGCCTGTCCTGCAACATCCCCATGGCGGAGCTCGGGCTGCAGCTCGGGTCGACGGCCATCCGGGAGATGGCCGAGAAGTACGGGTTCAACACGAGCTACTCGGTTCCCCTCGACGTCGCGACGAGCGTGTACCCCACGGTCCTCGACGACGCGCAGACCGCACTTTCGGCATTCGGGCAGTACGAAGTGCGCGCAACGCCCCTGCAGATGGCGATGGTGTCTGCGACGATCGCAAACGGCGGAGTCCAGATGGCGCCGAACCTGGTGGAGGAAATCATCGCCCCCAATCTCAGCCCTCTCGAAAGCTTTACGCCGAAGACGGTGAAACAGGTGATCAGCGCCGCAACCGCGGCCACGATGACCCAGATGATGGTCAACGACGTCGCGGATGGCGCGGCGAGCAATGCAAGAATAGACGGGGTCAACGTGGCGGGAAAAACGGGTACGGCCGAGAACGGAACTGACGAGCCATACACACTCTGGTTCACCGGTTTTGCTCCCGCAGAAGATCCAAAATACGCGATCACCGTCCTCGTCGAGGATGGCGGAGGTCTTGGCCAGAAGGGGTACGGCAATTTGCTCGCCGCACCCGTTGCAAAGCAGGTACTAGAGGCGGTGCTGAACAAATGAGACCCACAGCAGGGCTCACCTTCGGGGGACGCTACGAACTGAAGTCCCGGATCGCCATCGGCGGAATGGGCGAGGTCTGGCAGTCCGTCGACCTCGTAATCGGTCGTACCGTCGCCATCAAGATCTTGAAAGACGAGTACCTCGGTGACCCGGGCTTCCTCGAGCGCTTCCGCGCCGAGGCTCGTCACGCCGCTCTCGTCAACCACGAAGGCATCGCCAATGTCTTCGACTACGGCGAAGAAGACGGAAGCGCGTTCCTCGTCATGGAACTCGTACCCGGCGAAGCCCTGTCGACGATCCTCGAGCGCGAGCACGTCCTGCCGACCGACAAGGTCCTCGACATCGTCGCGCAGACGGCATCCGCCCTGCACGCCGCGCACGCCGCGGGACTGGTGCACCGGGACATCAAGCCCGGGAACCTGCTGATCACCCCCGACGGCCGCGTCAAGATCACCGACTTCGGCATCGCCCGCATCGCGGACCAGGTTCCACTGACCGCCACCGGCCAGGTCATGGGCACCGTGCAGTACCTCTCGCCCGAACAGGCCAGCGGTCGCTCAGCGTCGCCGACGACCGACATCTACTCACTGGGGATCGTGGCATACGAGTGCCTCGCCGGACGCCGCCCGTTCACGGGCGAGTCCCAGGTGGCCATCGCGATGGCGCAGATCAACGAGATCGCCCCTGACCTGCCCGACACCGTCTCCGAGCCGGTCCGCAACCTCGTCATCTCCTGCCTCGCGAAGAACCCGGCGGATCGCCCGGCATCCGCAGCCCACCTCGCCAGGGCCGCGACCGCCCTGCGCCGCGGTGATGTGGCCCTCGCGGCCGCTTCCGTACCTGCCGTCATGAACGGGGTCACCCCCACCATGGCGACCATGCTCATGCCCGGTGCCGGTGCGAACGCGCAGGCGACCACGCTGCTTCCCTCCGGGCTGCCGCCCGTCACGCGCGCGTCCGCGGCAGCGGCCGAGGAGGCCGCGAAGAAGAAGCGCAGCCCCTGGACCTGGCCTCTCATCGCCCTGATCGCACTGCTGGCCCTTGTTCTCATCGGTGGCATTGTCGCGTTCGTTTCCCAGCAGAACAGCGGAAGCACCCCCGTCACGACGTCGAGCACGTCGAGCACCCCGTCGCCCACTCCCTCGAAGACGCCGAGCGCCACTCCGACGCCCACGCCGACGCCGACTCCGACGGCCGACGCCCACCACGGCGGAAGTAACCGAGTCCGATTTCATCGGTAAGACCAGCGGGGAAGCCCGCACCATGCTCCAGTCTCTGGGCTTCGTCGCCGACGTCGTCACGGGCAAGGCCTCGGTCGACCCGGCAACGCAGGTTGCAGACACGGTCTACTCGGTCAACCCCACCGGCCCGGTCAAGAAGGGCGAGAAGATCACGGTCACGGTCTACGCTCCGGCCGTCGTACCCGACGCCCCGAGCGCCGCTCCGACGACGACCACGACCACCGTCGCCAGCGGCAAGACGGTGACCTACACCTGGGTCGCGCAATCGTGCCCCAGTGGCCAGACCCTGGCCGGGTACAAGCTCGAGGTGACGGGCGGCACCGTGCAATCCGCGAACCCGACGGGCGCCGATGTCACCACGGCGACCGTCGTCGCCGGCCCGGTCGGATCGATGACCGTCAAGTACCTGTACTACTGCGGACAGGTCGCCTCAGCCTGGTCGCCGTCCTCCACCGCGGTGCCGATCACCGCTGCGACACCGTAAGACTGACGCAGGGACGTCAGCTAAAATAGCCAAGATCCGCGCAACCAGGGTTGCCTCAGCCGGGGCGATGCCTGGAGCCGAATGGTCGACAAGAGTGGGAGTGAGTCTGTGAGTGATGAAGGCCGCCTGCTCGCAGGTCGCTATCGAGTGGGGGCACTCATTGGTCGCGGCGGCATGTCCGACGTGCATATCGGCACCGACGCGCGGCTCGGCCGCACGGTTGCGATCAAACTCCTGAAGTCGTCCCTCGCGGCCGATCCCGCCTTCCGCACCCGCTTCCGCCAGGAGGCCCAGGCCGCGGCGCGGATGGCGCACCCCACGATCGTGCGTGTCTTCGACGCCGGCGAGGAGACCGTCGGAGAACCCGGCGGCCTCGAATCGCAGATTCCGTTCATCGTGATGGAATTCGTCGATGGACGCCTGCTCAAGGACATCATCCGCGAAGGCCCTGTCCAGGCCACCGAGGCCGTGCGCATCATCGACGGCGTCCTGACGGCGCTCGAATACTCGCACCGCGCGGGTGTCGTTCATCGCGACATCAAGCCCGGCAACATCATGATCACCAAGACCGGCCAGGTGAAGGTGATGGACTTCGGCATCGCCAGGGCCATCTCGGATTCCTCGACGACGGTCGCCCAGACCACGGCGATCCTCGGCACGGCATCCTATTTCTCCCCGGAGCAGGCCAAGGGAGAATCCGTCGACGCACGCACGGACCTGTACTCCACCGGCGTCGTTCTCTTCGAGATGCTCACCGGCCGCGCGCCATTCCGCGGCGATACACCCGTCGCCGTCGCCTACCAGCACGTCAGCGAGACACCGGTCGCCCCGAGCTCGATCAACCCCAAGGTTTCCCCGGCACTCGACGTCGTCGTGATGCGCGCCCTTGAAAAGGACCGTTTCGCCCGGTACCAGAGCGCCGTCGAGTTCCGAACGGATGTCGAGATCGCCGGCTCCGGCGTGATCCCGCTGCACCGCCCCGTCGATGAAGCCACCGCGAGCCTTTTCGGCGCACCGCCCACGGCGACCTCCGGATCGGAGCTTGCGCTCAAGCAACTCGCCGAGGACGCCACGATGGTGCGCACTCAGCGACGGCCCCCGGTCATCTGGATCTGGGCCGGCATCCTCAGCGTGATCGTGATCGTGCTTTCCGTGATGATCTGGGCCTTCAGCCTCACCCCCAGCAGCGACCTCCCGGATAACTCCCGGAAGGTGCCCTCGTTGGTCGGCCAGAGCTACGAGACCGCCCAGAACACCCTCATCGAGTCCGACCTCGCTGCCACGATGGCTCAGGAGGCCAGCGCAACGGTCCCCAAGGACAAGGTCACCCGAACAGACCCGCCCGCTGGAACGATCGCCCAGCCGACCGATGTGATCAAGGTCTACGTATCAACGGGTCCGCAGCCCGTGACGGTGCCCGATGTCACGAACCTGCCGATCGCCGACGCCCAGGCCGCGATCAGCGCTCTCGGGCTCCTGCCAGGGTCGATCACCAAGGAGAACTCTGCGACGATCGCGCCCAACCTTGTGCTGCGCACCGACCCGGCGCTGCAGGGGAGTGCCCAGACCGGCGACACCGTCGATATCTTCATCTCCAGCGGCCTCGTCACCCTGCCGAACCTCGTCGGCCAGTCTCTTCAGGCGGCCAGCGAGCTCCTGCTGGCCCCGTCCGTACAGCTTGTGCCGATCCCGACGCCAGACGCCACGTGCGCCATGAAACCCGGATCTCCGGTCACCAAGCAATCCCAGGCGCCCGGAGACGTGGAGCAGAAGTCCCAGGTGGCGCTCACCTACTGCGCAGGCTAACGCCGCGTTTTCTGCCCCACCCTCCCTCCCGCTCGGGATGCAAAGAGCTCACGAGCGCATCTGCCCCACAGTCCAGCGCGCTGGCCGCCGTGACGCCTGCCGTGCCCGAGCGCGGAGGATCCCAGAGCAGGGTGAGTGTGTCGAATTCAGGAGATCCGTGTATCCCGGCTGGATTGACCGCACTGGTCCGCGGGCAGGTGTCGCTCACCCGGGCTGATCGCCTGAATTCGGTACCACGAGCCTGCACCCGTCGTCATCAGATGTGAATATAGAGTATATATACATAGAATTATGTGAACAAATCTCGTCTTTGTGTTCGATTCGGGGTAGAATCGGGGTATGGCAGGAGCTTCGGATCCCCAGTCACACACCCCGCAGACACCCGGTTCCGGGGCCGCGGGTGATCAGCCCATCGCAGGCGTCGAGTCGGCCCATTCGGTCGCGGTTGCCGAGGGTTTCGAGGGCGCTGAAGGGCTGGGCGGGTCGGTGCCGTCGGTGCATGCGGATGCCGTCGCCCGGCTCGCCGAAGCGCGTTCGGCTCTCGCAGATGCCCTGGCGGCGATCCCAGTGGGGCTGCTCAGTGACGCGGAAGCGGTCACGACACTGAAGGAAGTGGAGGCCATCGGCCGGACGGTGGATGCGGCACGGGTGAACACGGCGACGGATGTGGACCGGCGGGCCCGGGTCCTCGGCCGCGAGTGCCTGGCCTGGAAGATGGGCTGCACGGGCCCGTGGGATGTCCTCACCCGGGTGACACGGGTGTCGGCCCGGGAGATCAAGCGCCGCACGAAGCTCGGCGACGCGGTGTTGCCGCGGCCGTGCGGCGGGAGCAGCTGGTTACCGCCCTTGTTCCCCACTGTCGGGGCCGCCCTGACCGCGGGGCAGATCGGGGTGGAGACGGCGGAGTTGATCGTGGCGGGGTTGCAGGTGATCAGTCACCGGGTGGCCCCGGATGACCTGTTGACGGCGGAGCGGGCCCTGGTCGCGTCGGCGGCGGGGCTGATCACCCCGGAGACCGAGGATTTGGCCGGGGCCGGTGTCGCGGTGACGACGGACCTGATCCGGGGCATGGTCGCGCAGTGGCAGGCGGCCCTGGACCCCGACGGGGTCCTCCCAACCGAGGACCTGTTCGAGGCGAAGTCCAACATCGGCTTCGGCCAACTCAAGAACGGGTTGTACCCGGTGAAGGGTGGGGTGACACCGGAACTGTTCGGGATCATGAACACCCTCTTCGACGCCTTCCTGAGCTTCCACGCCCGGCCCGCGTTCCCCACCGCCGAGGAACAGGCCCTGATGGATTCGGGGCAGATGATCCCCGGCGCCGAATCAGCGGACGGCGAGAGCGACACGGGCCCGGAGCTGGACGTGATCGAAGCGGAGCTGCGGGAGCGGCGGGCGGATACCCGCACCGGCGGGGAGAAACGCGCCGACATCCTCCGGGCCCTGTTCGAACACGCCGCCCGCGACACGGACACCCCGTCGATGGGCGGGTCGGCGCCGACGGTGATGGTGCATGTGAATGCGGCGGACCTCGCCTCCGGGGTCGGGGTGGGGTGGATCGACGGCGTCGAAGCCCCCGTGTCGCTCAAAACGGTGCACCAGCGCATCTGTGACGGCGGCTTCCAAGGCGTCCTGTTCGGGGCGAACAACGAAGTGCTCAAGCTCGGGCCGGAACGACGGTACTTCAACCGGGCGCAACGCCGGGCGATCACCGCCCGGGACGGCGGCTGCATCATCCCCGGCTGCAAAGCCCCGGCGCACTGGGCCGAAGTACACCACGTGAAGCCCTGGGCCAAGGACGGCCCGACGACCGTCGATAACGGGGTCCTGCTCTGCTGGTTCCATCACCACACGATCGACACCTCGGGGTGGGAGATCCGCATGGTGAAAGGCTCACCCCAGGTCCGGGCGCCCGGACTCATCGACCCGCAACGGCTCTGGCGGCCACCGAACAGGCACCGCGCACACCAGGTCCTCACCGGACCACCCAACCGCGACTGACCAGGCGCGACCGCCCGGCATTGAACCGTTGAAGCCTTGAACCGAACACCACAACGGAGCGACCGCGGCCCCTCATGTCGGAGCACAGCCGCTCGGACTACCCCTAGGAGAGCTTGAGGATGGGGTGGAGTCCCCGCGCGGTCTCCTGGGCCCCTGGCAGGCCGGTGAGGGCCAGCCAGTTGGCAAGCATGAGGTAGCCGCCCTCGGTCAGGACCGATTCCGGGTGGAACTGCACGCCGAGAATCGGAGCGGATGCGTGCCGCAGCCCCATGATCACCCCGCCAGCCGTCCGCGAGGTCACGACAAGGTCGCTCGGAACGGTGGAATCGACGACGGCGAGCGAGTGGTACCGGGTCGCCGTGAAGGGCTGCGGAACGCCCGCGTAGAAAGCGCTGTCGTCGTGCGTGACCTGGCTCGTCTTGCCGTGCATGAGCTCCTCGGCGTTCGTCACCGTGGCCCCGAAGGCCTCCGCGATCGCCTGGTGCCCCAGGCACACGCCGAAGAGCGGCGAGCCGGCCTCGAACGCGGCCAGCACGACTGCGATGGAAACGCCCGCGTCCGCAGGCTTCCCCGGCCCCGGCGAGAGCAGCACACCGTCGAATTCGGCGATGCGCGCTGCGGCGTCCTCTGGTGGAAAGGCGTCGTTTCGCACGACCTCGGTCTCAGCTCCGAGCTCCATCAGGTAGCCGTTGAGCGTGTAGACGAAGCTGTCGTAGTTGTCGATCACGAGTATGCGGGTCATGGGGTGCCGACCGTCGATTCCTGGCTGTTGACGATGGTGTCCACCCACGGGAAAACCCACGTGGCGAGGACGAAGAGGACAAGAGCGATGAGCACCAGCACCTGGAGGATGCGGAGCCAGAGCGGGCCGGGGAGGACCCGCCACAGTGCTGCGTACATATGAGCCTCCTAGCCCGCGGCCTGGGCTGCGATGATGGCGGCGAGTTCCGCGGGCGGGCCGGCCGAGATCGGCTGCCAGGAATCGAAGACGCCGTAGGCGATGATGCGTTCCGCCGTCGAATAGAGCGGATTGCAACTCGTGAGGGTGATGATGCGATCGGTCGCGGTGGCCCCCGGCGCATGCGGGACTGCGGCGAGCACGCCCACGTCGGTCGGTTGCACGTATTCCAGGTCACGGAACCGGTACGTGTAGTAGCCGTCGGCCGTCTGCACGAAAATGGGATCGCCGAGCTGAAACTCGTTGATCAGGTGCATGCCGCCGCCATTGGCGCTGCGGTGAGCGGCCACGACGAAGTTCCCGACCTCGCCGGGCATCTGAGTGCCGGGGTAATGCCCGATGCCGAGGCGTGGACTGTTGAGCACGTTGTGGCCGACGCCCTCAGCGATGGTGCGCGAGTACGCGGCGCCATAGCGGGGCACATACAGCACGGCGAACGGCTGCGCCTCCCCCGGGGCGACGCTGACGACGGGAGTCCCGAAGCCCGGCGTCTGGACGGGAACGGCCGTCGGCGTGTTCGTGGCGGTCGGCGCTGGCGTCGCGCTGGCCGCCTGTGCGTCGCCGATCCACTGCTGGCTGATCTGGTTGGCCGCACTCGCCTGTTCCCCCGCAACGACGAGGTCGTTCCACCACAGTTGCCAGGCGATGAAGAGGAAAACGAGAACGCCACCCGTGATGAGCACTTCACCGATGACACCGATCACACTCACCGGCCTGCGGCGCCGGGAAGCGCGCCGCTCGCGGCGACTCTCCGCTGGCGCAGCGGGCGGGGTGGCGTCGGACATGGTTCCGATTCTAATCGGCAGTGGTGGCCGGCAGGCCCTGGAGAGGTCGCCTGATGGGCAATGGCGCTAGAATCGCAGGCATGGCACGAACGAATCCCCGCACCAAGCCCGCCCGCACCGAGGTCGTTCGCTCTGGCGAGGACGCCCCGAACGCCGTCTGGTTCAAACCAGTCATGTTCGGCTTCATGCTCATCGGACTGGCATGGATCATCGTCTTCTACGTGAGCCAGGGCACCCTGCCGATCGCCGGCCTCGGCTCCTGGAACATCCTCGTTGGATTCGGGATCGCCTTCGTCGGCTTCCTGATGACGACCCGCTGGCGTTAACCTCTCGGTTACCCCCTTTTGGGGGTCAATTACACCGGTGTAATTATCCCCAGTTGTGGACAGACCTGTGGATAACTTTCAGCCCAGGAACTTGACGAAACTCAGGGCGACGAGCACGATCGCGAAGGCCGCGACAAGCCAGTTCTGCAGCGACTGGTGCTTGCTGCGCCGAGTCTGCACGTAGATCAGGCCGAGGATCGCACCGCCGATCAGGCCGCCGACATGCGCCTGCCAGGCAACATTGAGGTTCGGCAGGAAGCCGATCACGAGGTTGATTCCGACCAGGATCAGCAATTGTGTCGAGTTGCCTCCGAGGCGCCTCTGAATTACCAGGAACGCGCCCATCAGGCCGAAGATCGCACCGGATGCCCCGACGACCGGTGTGAGCGGACCAGCGAGGAACAACACCCCGAGCGAACCGGCGAGGCCGCTCAGCAGGTACAGGGCGAGGAATCGACCGCGGCCGAGCATCCCCTCGAGGATCTGGCCGAATATCCACAGTGTGTACATGTTGAGAAGCACGTGGAAGATGAAGCCGGTCGAGTGGACGAAGACACTGGTGAGCATCCGCCATGGCTCGAAACTGCCGGGGTACGAGTAGATGCCCGCATAGAGCAATGCGCTCGTCACGTCGAATCCCGGGACGAGCTGCAGCAGGAACACGGCGAAGGTGACCCCGATGATGCCGTACGTGACGACGGGCCCACGGCTCGAGGAGATGCGGGTCAGCAGGGCCGGGCGGGTGCGCGGGGCGTTCTGCCGCTGCTCCTTCATGCACTCGGGGCAGATCACGCCGACGGCGGCCTGTGTCTGGCACTCCGGGCAGATGGTGCGGCCGCAGCGCTGACAGAGGATGAAGCTTTGCCTGCCCGGATGCCGATAGCAGAAATTGGCTGCGGATCCGGGCAGGTCAGTCATTCGAAGTGGGCCTAGACCTGCTCGACGGTGACGGACTCGATGACGACCTCGGTGAGGGGACGGTCACGGCCATCGGTCGGCACGGTGGCAAGCTTCGCGACGATGGCACGGGAGGCTTCGTCCTCGACGGCGCCGAAGATGGTGTGCTTGCCCTGCAGCCACGTGGTCGGGACGACAGTGATGAAGAACTGCGACCCGTTGGTGCCGCGGCCGCCCTGGATGCCGGCGTTGGCCATCGCGAAGACGTACGGCTGGGTGAAGTCGAGGTCGGGGCTGATCTCGTCGTCGAACTGGAAGCCGGGGCCACCGGTGCCCTGACCGAGCGGGTCGCCGGCCTGGATCATGAAGTCCTTGATGATGCGGTGGAAGACGGTCCCGTCATAGAGGGGAGTCTTCGAGACCTTGCCAGTGCCGGGGTGCTTCCATTCGATCTCGCCGGTGGCGAGGCCCACGAAGTTCTTCACCGTCTTCGGCGCGTGGTTGCCGAAGAGGTTGACCTTGATCGGTCCGAGCGATGTATTGAGCGTTGCGACGGCGGTGTGCTTTGACATGGGGTCAATTCTTGCACAGGCGCGAAGACGGATCCTGACCGTCCACGCCATCCGAAGCCCTCTTGCGGTATTGCGTGGCAAGATGGATGGTGTTCGCCACATGACATCGATGGAGGGTCCAGATGAGCCTGTCACGCAAGCGCCGCAAGGAACTTACGAAGCTGCGCAAGAGCGCAGACGAGTTGTGGAACCACCAGCAGGAGGTTCTCGATCGGGCAAACGTGCTCGCACGTGATGCCGCACACCAGGCGGGGGTGCTCACCCGCGAGGAAGTCGTTCCCCGTGTCCGCGACAGCTACGACCAGTTGGTACGCCCGAAGATCCAGGCAACGCAGGATCTCGCAGAGGATGTGCGCAGCCAGGTCGTCACGAAGGTGCTTCCCGGCATCGGCACTGCTATCGGCACCGTCATGAGCGTCGGAGACGTCGCCAGGGATGCCCGCGTTCGTGCGGCCCTGAGCCGCCTGCACTTCCAGCAGCCCGTTGTGATCGAGAAGAAGGGCCCGGGGGCCGGCGCATACATCGCGCTCGGTGTCGCCCTGGCCGCCGCCGCAGGAGTCGCATACGCCGTCTGGCAGACGTTCCGCGCCGATGACGAGCTCTGGGTCGCCGACGACGAGCCCAAGAACGCATCGTCCGTCGAGTCGTAACAGACAGACAGAGACACAAAGAAGGCCCGCATCCACTGGATGCGGGCCTTCTGTCATTCTCGTGCAGGATTCATTCTCGTGCAGATTGTGGAGCCACGGGGAATCGAACCCCGGACCTCCTGCTTGCAAAGCAGGCGCTCTACCAATTGAGCTATGGCCCCGTACATTCACGGGGGTGATGGCCGGAACGGCCGGTACTTCTTATAACTGCGACTGCATAAAACTGTAACTGCGTGGGGATACCGGGATTTGAACCTGGGACCTCTTCATTATCAGGTGAAGCGCTCTAACCAACTGAGCTATATCCCCCTTATTGGGCAGATTTGAGACTACCGGAAACCTCCGGTTTCTCCCAATCGAGCAGCCGATTCGTTTCGGATGCTGCCCGATTGGGAGGCGGTGACGCGGGTGGAGCGGGTGACGCGGGTGGAGCGGGTGGAGAAGGTCGAGCTAGTTGTTCGTGAAGCCGACGAGCAGTCCGCCGGTGATCTTCACGCTCAGGTTGTACAGCACGGCGTAGACGGCACCCAGGGCCGTGATGACGACCGTGTTCAGCACCGCCACGACGACAGCGAAGCCCATGACATTACCGATGGACAGGATGCTGGCCAGATCGGAGGAAGACCCCGCGATATCGGCGTACAGCGCGTCGATCTTGCCGAAGATCCCGGTGCCGTTGAGCACCGTGAAAATCAGGAAGGTCGCGACGTATGGTCACGATACCGAGGCACAGGGCGATCAGGAACGACAGCTTCACCGCCGACCAGAAGTCGATGTACACCAGCTTGAGCCGCACCTGCTTGGTTGTCACAGTGGGCCTCCGGCCGGACTTCTTGGCAAGTTTCTCAGCAACACTACTCATCTAACGGTTCTTCCTCTCCCGAATCGCTCTCCGGCTCGTCCGCAGTTTCCTCGACGATCAGGTTACGTTCGGAGTTCTTCGCAATGGCGATGATCCGGTCTTCTTCCGCAAACTTAGCGAAGACGACGCCCATCGTGTCCCGTCCCTTGGCAGGGACTTCTGCGACGTCAGAGCGTACCACCTTGCCACTGGCAAGGACCACGAGTACTTCGTCCTCGTCATCCACGATAAGGGACCCGACGAGGTCCCCGCGATCATCGTTGAGTTTCGCGACCTTGATACCGAGTCCGCCACGGTTCTGCAGGCGGTACTGATCGGCCGCGGTGCGCTTGGCGTATCCGCCCTCCGTCACGACGAACACGTAGCCGTCGTCGGAGACAACGGATGCGTCGAGCAGCCGGTCATCCCCGCGGAAGTGCATCCCGATCACGCCGGAAGTGCTGCGGCCCATCGGCCGGAGGGCTTCGTCGCTCGCGGTGAACCGGATCGACATTCCCTTCCTGGACACGAGCAGCAGGTCCGAGTCTTCCTCCACGAGCAGCGCGGAGACGAGTTCGTCGCCCTCGCGCAGCTTGATCGCGATGATTCCGCCGGTACGGTTCGTGTCGTACTCGCTCAGGGCCGTCTTCTTGATCAGGCCGTCGCGAGTGGCGAGCGTGAGGTACTGGGCCGCCCCGTAGTCGCGGATGTCGAGGATCTGCGCGATCTCCTCGCCCGGCTGCAGTGCGAGCAGGTTGGCAACGTGCTGGCCCTTGGCGTCGCGACCGGATTCCTGGGCCTCGTACGCCTTGGCGCGATAGACCCGGCCGGTGTTCGTGAAGAACAGCAGCCAATGGTGGGTGGTCGTGACGAAGAAGTGCTCCACGACGTCGTCCGCGCGTAGCTGGGCACCCTTGACGCCCTTGCCGCCGCGGTGCTGGTTGCGGTAGTTGTCGCTGCGGGTGCGCTTGATGTAACCGCCGCGCGTGACGGTGACCACCATCTCCTCTTCGGGGATGAGGTCCTCGACCGACATGTCGCCGTCGAAGCCGAACATGATCTCGGTCCGGCGGTCGTCGCCGAATTTCGTGGTGATCTCGGTGAGTTCGTCGCTGATGATCGTGCGCTGGCGCTCCGGGCTCGCGAGGATCGACTGGAACTCGACGATCTGCAGCTCGAGTTCGGCGGCCTGGTCGATGATCTTCTGACGCTCCAGGGCCGCGAGGCGGCGCAGCTGCATGGTCAGGATGGCGTCGGCCTGGAGCTTGTCCACGTCCAGGAGGTCCATCAGGCCGGTGCGGGCGTCGTCGACGGTCGGAGACCGGCGGATGAGCGCGATCACCTCGTCGAGGGCGTCGAGGGCCTTGAGGTACCCGCGCAGGATGTGCGCATCCGCTTCGGCCTTGTTGAGCCGGAACTGGGTGCGCCGCACGATGACGTCGACCTGGTGGTCGACCCAGGCGGAGACGAAACCATCGAGGGGAAGCGTGCGCGGCACCCCGTCGACGATCGCGAGCATGTTCGCGCCGAAGTTCTCCTGCAGCGGGGTGTGCTTGTAGAGGTTGTTCAGGACGACCTTCGCGACCGCGTCGCGCTTGAGCACGATCACGAGGCGCTGGCCGGTGCGGCCGGAGGTCTCATCGCGGATGTCGGCGATGCCACCGATCTTGCCGTCCTTGACGAGGTCGGCGATCTTGATCGCGAGGTTGTCCGGGTTGACCTGGTACGGCAGCTCGGTGATCACGAGGCAGGTGCGACCCTGGAGCTCTTCGATGCTGACGACGGCCCGCATCGTGATGGACCCGCGACCGGTGCGATAGGCATCCTGGATGCCCTTGATCCCGAGGATCTGGGCGCCGGTGGGGAAGTCTGGTCCCTTGATCCGCTGGATGAGGGCTTCCAGAAGCTCCTCGCGGGTCGCGTCCGGGTTCTGCAGGTACCAGAGGGCGCCGGCGGATACCTCGCGCAGGTTGTGCGGCGGGATGTTGGTCGCCATGCCCACGGCGATGCCGACCGAACCGTTGACGAGAAGGTTCGGGAAGCGCGAGGGGAGCACGGTGGGTTCGAGCGTGCGGCCGTCGTAGTTGTCCTGGAAGTCGACGGTGTCCTCGTCGATGTCGCGCACCATTTCGAGGGCGAGCGGGGCCATCTTCGTCTCGGTGTACCGCGGGGCGGCAGCGCCGTCGTTTCCGGGGAGCCGAAGTTTCCCTGCCCAAGGGCGAGCGGGTACCGCAGGCTCCAGGGCTGCACCAGCCGGACGAGGGCGTCGTAGATGGAGGAGTCACCGTGGGGGTGGAACTGACCCATCACGTCGCCGACGACGCGCGCGCACTTGCTGAACGCCTTGTCCGGGCGGTAGCCGCCGTCGAACATGGCGTAGATCACGCGGCGGTGCACGGGCTTCATGCCGTCACGCACGTCGGGAAGCGCACGCCCGACGATGACGCTCATGGCGTAGTCGAGGTAGGAGCGCTGCATCTCGAGCTGCAGGTCGACCTGGTCGATCTTGCCGTGCTGCTCGAGATGAGCCGCCTTCGCGGCGGCCTCCGCTGCGGTCTCTTCGTTGGTCGTGTTGTTGGTGGTGTCGTCAGATGTCAAGGAAACGCACGTCCTTCGCGTTCTTCTGGATGAAGTTGCGGCGGGACTCGACGTCCTCGCCCATCAGTGTGGAGAAAATCTCGTCGGCAGCCGCTGCGTCGTCGAGCGTGACCTGCAGCAGCGTGCGGGTCTCAGGCGCCATCGTGGTTTCCCACAGCTCCTTGTAGTCCATCTCGCCGAGGCCCTTGTAGCGCTGGATGCCGTTGTCCTTGGGGATCCGCTTGCCCGCAGCAGCGCCGTCGGCAGCAGCGCGTCGCGCTCCTTGTCGGAGTAGACGTATTCGTGCGGGGCATTCGTCCATTTGAGCCGGTACAGCGGCGGCTGCGCGAGGTACACGTAGCCGAGGTCGATGAGCGGCCTCATGTACCGGAACAACAGGGTCAGCAGGAGGGTCGTGATGTGCTGGCCGTCGACATCCGCATCGGCCATCAGGACGATCTTGTGATAGCGCACCTTGTCCGGGTTGAATTCCTCGCCCATGCCGGCGCCGAACGCCGTGATCATGGCCTGGACTTCTGCGTTGCCGAGGGCACGGTCGAGCCGGGCCTTCTCCACGTTCAGGATCTTCCCGCGGAGGGGCAGGATCGCCTGGTATTCCGGGTTCCGGCCCTGGACGGCGGAGCCGCCGGCCGAGTCACCCTCGACAATGAAGATCTCGGAGAGCGACGGGTCCTTGCTCTGGCAGTCCTTGAGCTTGCCCGGCATGCCGCCGCCCTCGAGGAGGCCCTTGCGTCGGGCGGTTTCGCGCGCCTTGCGGGCCGCCATCCGGGCGTTCGAGGCCTGGAGGGCCTTGCGGATGATCTCCTTGGCCGAGATCGGGTTGCGGTTGAACCAGTCGGAGAGCTGGTCGTTGGCGACCTTCTGCACGAAGGACTTCGCCTCTGTGTTGCCGAGCTTCGTCTTGGTCTGGCCCTCGAACTGCGGTTCGGCGAGTTTGATCGACACGACGGCGGTCAGGCCTTCACGCACATCGTCGCCGGTGAGGTTGTCGTCCTTTTCCTTGAGGATGCCCTTTTCCCTCGCGTACTTGTTGACGAGGGTCGTGAGCGCTGCGCGGAAACCCTCTTCGTGGGTGCCGCCCTCATGGGTATTGATCGTGTTCGCGTAGGTGTGGACGCTCTCCGTATACGCGGTGGTCCACTGCATGGCCACTTCGAGCGCCATCTTGCGTTCGTGGTCTTCGAACTCGAAGGAGATGATCTCTTCGTTGACGAGTTCAGCCTTCTTGGCACGGTTGAGATACTCGACATAGTCGACGAGTCCCTTCTCGTACATGAAGGTCTTGTGTATCGGTGCGCCCTCTGCGTCGAGGTGCTCCGGTCGTTCGTCGGTGAGCGTGATGGTGAGCCCCTTATTAAGGAACGCCATCTGCTGGAAACGGGCCCGCAGGGTTTCGAAGTCGAAGTCCGTGGTCTCGAAGGTCTCGGCGCTCGGCCAGAACGTGATCGTCGTTCCGGTCTCGTCCGAGGCTTCGTCCTGGCTCAGCGGGGCGAAGGGGACACCGTCGTGGAAACTCTGCCGCCACACGTGGCCCTGGCGACGAACCGCGACGTCGAGCCGGGAGGACAGCGCGTTGACCACGGAGCTGCCGACGCCGTGGAGGCCGCCGGAGACTGAATAACCGCCGCCGCCGAACTTTCCACCGGCGTGGAGCACGGTCAGGACGACCTCGACCGTCGAACGGCCCTCCGCCTTGTGAATGTCGACGGGGATTCCTCGCCCGTTGTCGGCGACGCGCACGGCTCCGTCGGCGAGGATCTCGATGCCGATCGTGTCGCAGTGTCCCGCGAGGGCCTCGTCCACCGAATTGTCCACAATCTCGTAGACCAGGTGGTGCAGACCTCGGGGGCCGGTCGACCCGATATACATACCGGGGCGCTTCCGAACGGCTTCAAGTCCTTCGAGGACCTGGATATCGTCGGCGCCGTATCCATGCTCCGGCTCGATCAATGGTTCGACTGACATCTGTTATGGAGCTCCTGACCGTCGCGCGGGCGACCCTTGAGTCTACCAAACAGGGCATGGTCTCCCGGCCATAAACGGGGATCTGACGCGTTTTGCCTAGTCGGTTGACCTGTTTTGGCTCCCTAGCCGTAGGTATCGCGTGGACCGCGCCCTGGAATTGATCTGGGACCCTTTTTCCAGGAGGGAGCGTTGGGTCCCTGAAAACGGATTGACAGGATGCCCGCGTCCGGATACCGGACGGAGATGTGCGTCATGATTTCGACACGCATCATGCGCAGCTGGGTCGCCCACGCCGTCGACTCGCAGTGCACGGTCAGGACGCCCTCGTCGATGCCGGCGGGAGTGGAGTGTTTCGAGGTTTCCTCACCGGCGAGTTCGATCCAGGATGCGAGCAGTTCCGACTGCGCGAGGGGTGAGTTCCAGCCCAGTTGCAGGGTCAGGGAGTCGATTGTGTCCCCGAGGCCACGCGGATCGCGGCCGATGCCGAACGGGACACTCGAGCCGGTGTCGTCCCGCACCCGGCGCCTCGCCCTGACACGCTTCGCGTTCGGGTCGCCGAACACGTCCTTGAAGCGCAGGTAGACCCGTGCTGCCTCGCTCTGCTCAGCCATCGATGACCTCCCCGGCGTGGATGTGAATCGTGTGCGCGGCCAGTTGCTTGGGGACATCCTCGAACACGGCTGCCGTGATGAGCACCTGGTCGAATCCCAGGACCGCGGCTGCGAGGCGGCTGCGGCGCGATTGGTCGAGTTCGGCGAAGACGTCGTCGAGGATGAGGACAGGATCCCCACTCGAGGAGTCCCTGCGCAGGAGTTCGGCGGCTGCGAGCTTGAGCGCGAGGGCGAACGACCAGGATTCGCCATGGCTCGCATACCCACGCGCCGGCAGGGCATTGAGCATGAACACCACATCGTCGCGATGCGGTCCGACGAGGGTCATCCCGCGGTCGAGTTCCTTCCTGCGCACACCGGCCAGGGATGCACGGAACAGGTCGGCGGTCGCCCCTGCCTCCTTCGCTCCGGCATCATTCGTGCCGACCGATGCTCCGGAGGGAGTGTCCTCCTCGCTGCCGAGGGTGTCATCCAGTCCGAGGATACTGAGTGCGCCGAGCAGGGCCGGCCCGTGATCGGCGCCGACGACGGCCTCATATGCAGTGCGGAGGGGTGTGCCGAGCTCTTCGACGAGCTTCGCCCGCTCGTCGATGATCTCCGAACCGAATTCCACGAGACGGTCGTCCCACACTTCGAGGGTTCCGAGCTGGGTTGTGCGCAATCCGGACGCCCTCGCCGATTTCAACAGGGAATTGCGCTGCCGGAGCACCCTGTCGTAGTCGGCGAGCACACCGGTGAGACGCGGAGACCGGAGGACGAGCAGCTGGTCGAGAAAACGGCGTCGTCCAGACGGGTCGCCGCGGACGAGCGCGAGGTCTTCCGGAGCGAACAGGACGCTCGAGAAATACCGCGGCAGTTCCCTCGTCTTGATCACCGAACGGTTGATCTGCGCCCGGTTCAGTCCCGAGCGGTTGATCTGCACTTCGGCGAGGAGGTCCCGGCCGTTGTACTCGAGTTTGGCCCGGATGATCGCGGATTCCTCGCCGGACCTGATCATCGCGGCCGTCGTCGACACCCGGTGCGAACCCAGTGTGCTCAGGAAGCCGAGGGCCTCGACCAGGTTGGTCTTCCCCTGGCCGTTGCTCCCGACGATGAGGTTCGGTCCCGGCTGGAACGGAACCTCGACCTGCGCATAGTTGCGGAAGTCGGTCAGGGACAGGTGAGTTACCCGCACCGGAGTTCTTAGCGCAACAGCAGGTTCGGCTGGAGCAGGTACTTGTAGCTGTCAGCTCCCGGCTGGTCGCGCGAACTCTGGCTCGTGATCAGGACAGGGCCCGGCTTGTTCGGGTTTTCCGTCTTCGTGAAGGAGATCCGCACGAATTCCGAGTGCACGGCCGTGAGGCCGTCCAGCAGGAATTGCGGCTTGAGGGAAACAACGGTTTCGACGCCGGACAGGATCGCATCGACGGATTCCTTGGCCTGTGCCTGTTCGGAACCGACCGCTTCGAGCGTGAGTCCCTCGGTCGTGAAGGAGAAACGCAGCGCAGCCTCGCGTTCGAGCACGAGAGCGACACGGCGGGTGGCCTCGATCAGTTCCGCGGTATTCATCACGGCGTAGTTGTCGACCTGGTCGGGGAACAGCCGGCGAACCGGCGGGTAGTTGCCCTTGATCAACAGGCTTGTGACGGTCTTCTTGTCGGCGGTGAATGCGATCAGTTCGCGATCGTCGGTGTTGGTGATCGCGACGGAGATCGTGCCGCTGTGTCCGAAGGTCTTGCCGACTTCCTGCAGGGTACGTGCGGGTACGAGCGCGGTGATGGTGTCTGTCGCGACCATCGTTCCGGGGTCCCAGTCGATTTCTCGCACGGCGACACGGTAGCGGTCTGTCGCGACGAGGCTCAGGCTGTTTTCGGAAATCTGCAGCTGGACACCCGTGATGACCGGCGTGACGTCGTCACGCGATGCGGCGACGGCGACCTGGGCGACGGCAGCGGCGAAATCTTCGGCGGGAACCAGGCCGGCCTGGCCGCTGACGACCGGGATGCTTGGATATTCCTCGACAGGCATGGACAGGAGCGTGAAGCTCGCGGTTCCACAGCTGACCGTGATGCGGGAGTCCTTGGTCACGAATGTGACGGGGGCGTTCGGCATCCGGCTGGCGATCTCGGCGAGGAGGCGACCGGACACGAGAACCCGTCCGGTCTCTTCGACCTCGGCGGCGATTTCGGTTTGCGCGGACACCTCATAGTCGAATGACGAGAGGATCAAGCCGGTCGCTGTTGCTTCGATCAGCACACCGCTCAAAATGGGCAGCGTGGTGCGCTGGGGAAGGAGTTTGACAGCAAAAGAAACGGCTTCGCTGAAAACGTCCCGGTTGGCCTGAAATCTCACGAAGTCACTCCTGTCGGTCGGAGACCTGTTTGGCCTCAATGGTAGTCGTTCTCACAACGGCCCCGGCGTCGCTCGGTTTCCTCCGGTGTCGGAGGAAAGGTTGTCGGCCAGAGAGAAGTTTAAGTTTTTGTTAATCTTCTTAACCGTTGTGGAAACTGTGGATAACTCTGTGGATGCGGCTCATTCACTGGGAACTACAAACATGTAACTTGTGGGCAGCCTGTGAGCGTTAATCGGCCCCCGGTTCAGGGCGAGCCTTGCCACCAGCGGAGTTTGCACAAGCTGGACGGTAGTTTCCACAAATTCAGACAAGTTGTTCGACGAGTTTCCACAGGGTTATCCACAACTGTGAAAACTGAGGGATTCTGCGGCTTATTTGTAGCGGTGGTCCTGTTTGATGCGGTTGGTGAGCTCCGTGACCTGGTTGTAGATCGAGCGGCGTTCCTTCATGAGTTCGCTGATCTTCTTGTTCGCGTACATCACCGTCGTATGGTCCCGGTTGCCGAACAGCTGGCCGATCTTCGGGAGGGAGAGATTGGTGAGCTCGCGGCAGAGGTACATCGCGATCTGGCGAGCCGTGGCAACGGCTTGGGAGCGTGAGGAGCCATAGAGGTCCTCGACGGTGAGCTTGAAGTAGTCCGCCGTGTTGGTGATGATGTCGACCGGCGCGATGACGTTGTCTTCGTCGAGGGTGATCAGGTCCTTGAGCACCGTCTGCACGAGGTCCATGTCGACGGGCGTTCGGTTGAGGCTCGCGAAGGCCGTGACCCTGATCAGGGTTCCCTCGAGCTCGCGGATGTTGGATGAGACCTTGGACGCCATGAATTCGAGGATGTCGTGGGGAACCTGGAGCTTCTCGCTCTGGGCCTTCTTGCGCAGGATGGCGATGCGGGTCTCGAGGTCGGGGGCCTGGACATCCGTGATGAGGCCCCACTCGAAACGGGACCTCATGCGGTCTTCGAAACCGGTCAGGGCCTTCGGCGGCAGGTCGCTCGTGATGACGACCTGCTTGTTGTGGTCGTGCAGGGTGTTGAAGGTGTGGAAGAACGCCTCTTGGGTCTCCGCCTTGCCCTGCAGGAACTGGATGTCGTCGATCATCAGGATGTCGATATTGCGATACCGGGACTGGAATGCCGAGCCGCGGTTGTTGGCGATCGAGTTGATGAAGTCGTTGGTGAACTCTTCTGAACTGACATAACGCACTCGGATGCCGGGATAGAGGCTCATGGCGTAGTGGCCGATGGCGTGGAGCAGGTGGGTCTTGCCCAATCCGGAGGAGCCGTAGACGAAGAGGGGGTTGTACGCCTTGGCCGGTGCCTCGGCAACGGCGACCGCGGCGGCGTGCGCGAACCGGTTCGACTGCCCGATCACGAAGTTGTCGAAGCTGTACTTGGAATTGAGCCGGGTGTCGTGCGGGCTCTCGACGGGCGGCGCGCTCTCGAAAACCGATTGGGGCGTCGCGGGTGTCTCGACGTCCCTGGGCAGTGCGGACTCCTGGACCGGACGGAGCGACTCCTGCTCGAGTTCGGGATTGACGACGACGTAGAAGGTCGAGACCGCGCTCGCCTCGGACAGTTGACCCATCGCGGCGAGCAGCGGCACCCGCATCCGCTGGTTCAGCATGCTCGCGGTGAACTCGTTCGGTACTTCGAGATAGAACGTGCCGGCCGCGATGCCCTTGGGTTCGACCAGGTTCAGGAAGCCGTAGAGCATCGGGGTGATGGTGTCATCCGATTCGAGGCTGGTGAGCACTGCCCGCCAGGTGTCCGCGATCGGTTGTTCTTCGGCTGCCATTGTTCCCTCTGTCGATACTGTCTGGTGAAACGCTGTGTGTTGAAACTGCGTGTCGGTACTGTCGATGATTTCTTGAATGCACCCGGAACTGCCGGAAGAGTCGACACCAGTGTGGGCCGAATCGACGGCCTCAGCAAAAGCATCCACAAGGTTATCCACCGCCTGTGCGCAATTCGGGCTGTGTTTTACAGGCATTGCGGGCTGCCTGTGGATAACTTGTCCTCACGGTAGTCAATGTCTGCCGCGGCGGCCAACTCTGTTGTGGATTCGGTACGTGTCGTTGACCGGAAACCGAGAAAACATCTGCAGAATCTGCCGTTTACCGCCGTCGGGTTTGACCAGCACCGATTGAGGCCGTAGTTTTAATCAGTTGACCCCAGCCCGCGGGCTACCTCACTCTTTCCCGGCCGTTCTACATTTTTTGGCCTGCGGAGATTCAATACGTGGAGACCACACAATGAGCAAGAGAACTTTCCAGCCGAACAACCGTCGTCGCGCCAAGGTGCACGGCTTCCGTCTTCGCATGCGTACCCGTGCCGGCCGCGCGATCCTCGGTGCCCGCCGTCGCAAGGGTCGCACCGAGCTTTCCGCCTAAGCACTCACGTGCTCGCGGGGACCAATCGCATCACGAGCGGCAACGACTACAAGATGGTCGTTCGCCGTGGCGTGCGTGTTGTTGGTCCGCACTTCGTGACGTACCTGCGTGACAATTCCGAGGGCTTACCCCTCGGTTTGGTTTCATCGTCGCCAAAAACGTGGGGAACGCCGTCCGGCGCAACCGAATGCGACGTCGCCTGAAGGCGGCGTGCTTCGGTCTGCTCCCTACGGTGAACCCGGGCACGGATGTCGTCATTCGCGCACTTCCTGCGGCGCACGAAGTGGAGTGGCCGGTTTTGCAGGCCGAAGTCAGCCAGGCCCTCCTGAGTTTCCAGCGCCGAATTGCGGCGGGCACGACCGGATCCGGCCATCGCCGGCCGGAACGACTGCCCTCCCGATGAGTAGCCCGCGATGGTCGACCTCGTGAAGACGGTGTTGGCGTGGGTCCTTCTGCTCCCACGCAATCTGGGGGTTGTGCTCCTGCGCGTCTACCGCGCGGTGATCTCACCGCTGTATGGCGACGTTTGCAGGTACTATCCCTCTTGTTCGGCGTACGCACTCGGCGCCGTTCAGGAACATGGCCTTGTAATCGGGTCCGGTCTGGCTGCACGCCGGCTGGCCCGGTGTCATCCGTGGGCCGAAGGCGGAGTCGATGACGTTCCGCTGAAGCGCAAGCGTCGCTACGCCGTGACGTCGTTTGGATTTGTAGTCCCAGTGAGCCACGGAAAGGGCTGACCCAAAGTATGGACCTCCTAGGTACGATTCTCTGGCCTTTGAAATGGGCTGTCGAGCTCCTGCTCGTCGCCTTCCACTGGTTGTTCACGACCGTTGGCCTCGGCTACAACGATGGCATCACCTGGGTGCTCGCGATCGTGGGACTCGTGCTCGTCGTGCGCGCCGCGCTCATCCCCATCTTTGTACGGCAGATTCGCAGCCAGCGCAAGATGCTCGAGGTCGCTCCCCAGCTCAAGAAGATCCAGGACAAGTACAAGGGTAAGAAGGACCAGTTCTCCCGCGAGGCAATGTCCCGCGAGACCATGGAACTGTACAAGCGCACGGGCACGAACCCGCTGAGCTCGTGCCTTCCCCTCCTGCTGCAGATGCCGATCTTCTTCGCGCTCTTCTCCGTCCTCAACGACGCGCAGCACGCCAAGGCCGGCGTCGGTCCGCTCAACTCCCAGCTTGCGGAGAGCTTCGGGAGTGCGACCTTGTTCGGGGTTGCACCGCTGCACGAATCGTTCTCCACGCAGTGGGCGCTGCTCGTGGCCGGCAGCCCGTACAACCTCGCCGTGATGCTCATCGCGGCGACCATGGTCGTCCTGATGACTGCTTCGCAGTTCATCACGCAGCTGCAGATCGTCTCCAAGAACATGTCGCCGGAAACCAAGGCGAGCCCGATGTTCAAGCAGCAGCGCATGATGTTGTATTTACTCCCGCTCGTCTTCGCCTTCTCCGGTATCGCCTTCCCGCTCGGCGTCATGTTCTACTGGCTGACCTCGAACATCTGGACCATGGCCCAGCAGTTCCTGGTCATCCGCAACATGCCGACACCGGGCAGTGAAGCGGCCAAGGCCCGCGAGGAGCGTCTCGCGCGCAAGGGAAAGCTCATCGCGAAGGATGGCGACATCATCGTGGTCGAAGAGCCGAAGAAGCTGCAGCCGCAGCGTCAGCAGCCCGTCGGCAAGTCCCGCGCCAAGAAGCAGACCGGCCCGAAGAAATAGACTGGTCCGAAGCGACTGAACAGGCCGAAGGGCCTGAACAGAACGACTGAGCAGAACACAGAAGAGACGGACATCGTGACTGAGAACACCGACGTGATCGCCGCGGATTCCCCCGCGGAAGACGACTCCCCCACCCTCGATCAGCTCGAGAAGGAGGGCGACGTCGCCGCGGACTACATCGAGGAATTCCTCGACATCTGCGACCTCGACGGGGACATCGACATCGATGCCCGCAACGGCCGCGCCTACGTGTCGGTCAATTCGACGGATGCCGGAAGCCTGCGCCTGCTCTCCCGCCCGGACACCGTGAACGCCCTGCAGGAACTGACCCGCCTCGCGGTGCAGAACAAGACCGGGTCGTTCTCCCGGTTGATCCTCGACATCGGCGGCTCCCGTGAGGCCCGCCAGGCGGAGCTCGGCGTCCTCGTGACCCGGGCGATCGAGCGCATCGCCGCAGGCGCGACGGAAGCCTCCCTGCCGCCGATGTCGTCCTATGAGCGCAAGCTCGTGCACGACCTCGTCTCCGAGCACGGTTACGTGTCGGAGTCGACGGGCGAAGGCCGCGACCGTCACACGGTCATCACCGCGGCGTAGTTTCACGTGGAACCCGTGAACGACACGCTCGAGATCGAACCGGTCGTCACGGCCGGGCTCTTCGGGGACCGCATCGACGTCGCACGGGCCTTCGCGGCCAACCTCGCGACGCAGGGCGAGGAGCGCGGCCTGATCGGCCCGCTCGAGTTGCCCCGGCTCTGGAGCCGGCACATCCTGAACTGTGCGATCATGGCCCCGCTGCTCCGGCCCGGACTGGTCGGCGACGTCGGGTCCGGCGCCGGACTGCCCGGACTCGTGCTCGCGATCATTCGGCCCGACGTCGACTTCGTGCTGATCGAACCGATGGAGCGCCGGGTGGCTTGGCTGACCGAGCAGGTTGCGGAGCTCGGTTTGACCAACACGACCGTGACGCGCGCCCGTGCTGAGGACCTGCACCTTCCGCATCCGCTCGACCAGGTCACCGCGCGCGCAGTAAGCGCTTTCCGAACACTGATTCCCCTGACGGCGCCGCTCCTCAGGGCAGGGGGCGAGCTCGTGCTCATGAAGGGCGCTGGTGCGCAGGGCGAAATTTCGGCGGCTGCGAAGGAGATTCGTCGCTTCCACCTCAGCAATGTCGAGGTGATCACCCTCGGTGAGGGCGTGCTGCAGGACGTGACGCGAGTCATAAGGGCTACAGTTGATTAGTCCCCGATTGGCGTTTCGCACACGCGAACACGGATCGTGCATCACCCTCGGATGGCTCTTCAACCGTCGAACGTAAAGGTTTCACGTGAAACAACCCGGCCAGGAACAGCACGACACCACGGCCGCACGCGGTTTTGACAGCAGCACTCCCCTCGCCAGGGAAATCACCGAGCTCACGCGCAGGCGTCAGGTGATCGCAGCGGAGAAGCTGCCCAAGCCCGAGCGCACCCGGATCATCACGGTGTCCAACCAGAAGGGCGGCGTTGGCAAGACCACGACCGCCGTGAACCTGGCAGCGGCCCTGGCCCGGCAGGGTGCCCGGGTACTTGTGATCGACCTCGATCCGCAGGGAAATGCCTCGACAGCGCTCGGCGTCGAACACCGCGCGGACACCCCGAGCGTCTATGACGTGATCATCAACGACGTAGAACTCGCCTCCGTTGTGCAGAGCAGCCCCGAATTCGGTTCGCTCTTCTGCGTACCGGCGACGATCCACCTCGCGGGAGCCGAGATCGAGCTCGTCTCCCTCGTCGCCCGCGAACAGCGGCTGAGTCGTGCCCTCACCGTGCACCTCTCCGCAATGACGGATCCCTACGACTATGTGTTCATCGACTGTCCCCCATCCCTCGGGCTCCTGACGATCAACGCCTTCGTCGCCGCGAAAGAGGTCCTCATCCCGATTCAGTGCGAGTACTACGCGCTCGAAGGCCTGAGCCAGCTGCTCAAGAACATCGAACTGATCGAGAAGCACCTGAACCCCGAACTCACGGTATCGACCATTCTGCTGACGATGTACGACAGCCGCACCAACCTGGCCAACCAGGTGGCGCAGGACGTGCGCGATCACTTCCCCGACCAGGTGTTGAGTACCCTCATTCCGCGCTCTGTGCGGGTTTCTGAGGCGCCGAGCTACGGTCAGAGCGTGATCAGTTACGACCTGAACTCGGCAGGATCGCTCTCCTACCTTGAAGCAGCAGCGGAAATCGCCAGACGCGGTGCCCCCCAGACAGGAGAACGACAGTAATGGCGAAGAGAACAGGCCTCGGCCGCGGTATCGGCGCCCTGATTCCGATTCAGGACGACCCGACCCTCGCCCGTCCCGTGGACGTGTTCTTCCCGTACTCCCCGGCGGCGAAGGCGAGCGCGGCAGCCGCACTCGCGGCGGCGGGTGACAAGGCCGGGATCGACGCTGTCGGACTCACCGCGGTGCCGGACTCGGGTGCTCCCGCAGAGGACGGCCTGGTCGAGGGCGGTTCTGCTGTCGTCGAGCCGGCGGATGCGGATGCGCCCGTCCTCGTACCGGTTCCCGGTGCCCGGCTCGCGCACCTCAATCCGTTCGATATCGTCCCGAATGCCGTGCAGCCCCGCAGCGTGTTCGACGAATCCGATCTTGCGGAACTCGTGCACAGCATTCGCGAGGTCGGTGTGCTGCAGCCGATCGTGGTGCGCCCCTCCCCGATCAGCCCGGAAAATACGAACTCGTCATGGGCGAGCGTCGGTTGCGGGCGACCAAGGAAGCGGGCCTCGATTCCATCCCCGCCGTTGTCCGGGAGACCGCGGACATCGACATGCTCCGCGACGCACTGCTCGAGAACCTGCATCGTGCCCAGCTCAATCCGCTCGAAGAGGCGTCGGCGTACCAGCAGCTGCTCGCGGACTTTGGAATCACCCAGGACGAGCTCGCACAGCGAATTGGCCGGTCAAGGCCACAAATCACCAACACGATCCGTCTCCTGAAGCTTCCGGAAGCCGTCCAGGTACGGGTCGCCGCGGGTGTCCTGTCCGCCGGTCACGCCCGTGCGATCCTCTCCGTGGGCGATCCGGAAGGGATGCTTCGTCTCGCCGACAAGATCGTCAACGAGGACCTCTCTGTGCGGGCGGCGGAAGCCGCGGCGACGGCAGTGCCGAAGGCGCAGGCGCCTCGACCATCGGCAGGCAAACGCCAGGGTCACCTCGACGAGATCGCTTCACACCTTGGCGATCGCCTGGACACCCGGGTGAAGATCAACCTGGGCGCGCGTAAGGGACAGATCAATATCGATTTTGCCACGATCGGCGACCTGAACCGGATTCTTGCGGTTCTGGGAGAGCCCGGCTTCGGGTCGAATTAGATCCCTCGGTCGAACAGGCCTGCTCCCCTACGGTGTTTCACGTGAAACATCACGCACGCACACGCGTCAGGTGAGCCGATTCACTCGCGGAGTGCTTGGTACGAAATGACGCAATTGGCGCGCTTCATCACCGGGGCGCCTGGTCGACGCGACGTTCTGCGCATGTTTCACGTGAAACGGTGTCACGAGACGCGAACCCCAGGTATGTTTCACGTGAAACATAGCGTTAGACTCAAGCCATTCTCTATGTAACCGGTGTCTCAAGGGGCCACCGCCGTGCAGGGTGAATCACCAGCGTGCCTGTGGGGTGTGCAGAATGCAGCGCATGTTTCACGTGAAACGTGCTCTTGCGCGGATTTTCTGCCTCCCGTCATTTCTGGCGCGAGTGTTTCACGTGAAACGTTGTCAGGAAAGACGAGTGGGAACGCCGGTTCTGCGTGATCTCAGGTCTTCAGAAGGCATCCTAAGCCGATTCCGGCGCTCCGGGAATGTCCGATTCGCGCCCCAAAGGGGCTGATTTTCGGGAGAAATGGACGATCTTGTCGGATCGAAGTCAGTCGACGGTCGCGACCGCGGCTCGCGCGAGTGACTCGTAGACGTCGCCGAGCGTCGCACCCGACGCTTCGATGGACTGGGGGACCAGGGAGGTTTCCGTGAGCCCGGGGAGCACGTTGGCTTCGAGGAACCAGACAACGCCTTCTTCGTCGACGATCAGGTCGATCCGGGAGATGTGCCGGAGTCCGAGCAGCGTGTGAATATCGACAGCCGTCTGGGCGACGAGAGTGGCGATGTCCGCGGTGATGCGCGCTGGTGCGTAGAAGAGGGTCTCGCCGGCGTTGTAGCGGGCCTCGAAGCTGTAGACGCCGTTGACGGGCACGATCTCGACGGCGGGGAGGGCGACCGGACCGAGTCCGGAGTCGATGACAGTGACGGCGAGTTCGGTGCCGCGTACCTTTTCTTCGACGAGGGCCACCGAGTTGTAGGTGTAGGCCTCGACCATGGCCCGCGGAAGCTCGGCCGCGGTCTCGACGATGGTGACACCCTGCGCGGATCCACCCTGGGATGGCTTCACGACAAGGGGAGTGGGAAGTGCCGTCAGGAGATGCTCGAGAACGCTCGCCGCTCCGAGGTCCCGGAAGGTCTCTTTGGAGAGGGCAATCCAGTTCGGTGTCGCGAACCCGGCGCGTCGGACGAGTTCCTTGGCCGTGGGCTTCGTCCAGGCGAGGCTCGCCGGACCTCCGCGGGAGCCGACGTGGGGGATACCCGTCGTCTCCAGGAGCGAGAGGAGCGCGCCGTCTTCCCCGGTGGCTCCGTGCACGACCGGGAAGATGACATCGGGGGCCCGGGTGGTGAGGTCGAGCAGGAGTCCCGCCTGCGGGTCGAGGAGGGTGACCTTGTGGCCGAGGCCGGTGAGCGCGTCCGCGACCCGACGCCCCGAACGGAGCGAGATATCGCGCTCATGCGAGATTCCGCCGGCGAGAACGATGATCGCGAGGGGAGAAATATCAGTCATGATCAGGGATTCCTTGCTAATCGCTTGGGGGTGGTTCGTGGGCTAGGAGATGTCGGTCGGCAGCGGGTTGAAGCGACCGGGTGTGCGGAGCGGATCGAGCGAGCCGGTTCCGGCGAACGTTTCGAGAAGGTCGAGCTCATCGCGGACGACGGTCGCGAGGCGACGGACGCCGACCCGGATCTCGGCAGGGGTGGGATAGCAGAACGACAGGCGGATGTTCTGCTGGCCGTCGCCGTCGGCGAAGAAAGCGGTTCCCGGCGTGTACGCGACGAGCTCCTTGACGGCGCGCGGGAGCATCGCCTTGGAATTGAGCAGCTGCGGCAGGGTGACCCAGACATAGAATCCGCCATTGGGATTCGTCCAGGTGAGTTCGGGCAGGTACTCGTCCAGTGCATTCAGCAGGGCGTCCTTGCGCTCGTGGTACACGCCTCGGAAGGTGTTGATCTGGCCCTTCCAATCGGCAGTGGCCAGGTACTCCGAGATCACGAGTTGGCTGAACGAGCTCGGCGACAGAACGGCGGCCTCGTTCGCGAGCACCAGTTTTTCCCTGATCGCGTGGGGTGCGAGGGCCCAACCCACCCGGAAACCCGGAGCGAGGGTCTTGGAGAAGGTGCCGAGGTAGACGACGCCGTCCTGTTCGAGGGAGCGCATCGCATCCGGTGCCGGCTTATCGAAGTAGAGCAGGCCGTACGGGTTGTCTTCGAGGACGAGGATGTTGTTGGCGCGGCAGATCTCGAGAATTTCGATACGCCGTTCCCAGCTCAGCGTGACCCCGGCCGGGTTGTGGAAGTTCGGGATCGTGTACAGGAACTTGATGGTCTTGCCTGCAACACGGAGCTGCTGGATGTGCTCACGCAGGGCTTCAGGGATGAGACCGTGTTCGTCCATGGGAACATGGTCGACCTCGGCCTGGTACGACTTGAAGATGACCATGGCCGTCACGTAACTCGGTCCCTCGGAGATCACAACGTCACCGGGATCGAGGAAGAGTTTGCTGACGAGTTCGAGAGCGTGCTGCGAGCCGGTGGTCACGACGACATCGTCGGCATGGGCGCGGATGCCTTCGAGGGCCATGACCTCGAGGATCTGTTCGCGGAGAGCGGGCACTCCCTGGCCGGAGCCGTATTGCAGGGCGACGGGACCCTGCTCACGCATGACCCGCTCCATGGCGTCGACCACGAGGTCCGGGGGCAGCGCTGCCACGAACGGCATTCCCCCGGCCAGTGAGACGACCTCGGGGCGGGAGGCGACGGCGAAGAGGGCCCGCACCTCGGAGGCCCGCAGCCCGGCGGCTCGCTCGGCGTAGTGGTGGTACCACGGGTCGAGGTTGTTACCGGCCTGGGAAGAGCCCTGTGCAGTCACGTCACATCCGTTCTGGTGAGGGTTCAATCGTAGGCCCACCCGGATACGACGAAGCCCGCCCGGCGGTGCCGGGCGGGCTTCGTTCATCTCTACGTCCGGTGTTTCACGTGAAACCGACCGAAGCGGGGAGAGGACCTCTAGGCCAGGTATGCGGCCAGGTCGGAAACGAGGACGACCTTCGGCTTGGCGCCGATGACGGTCTTGACGACCTCGCCCTTCTGGAACACCTTCATGGCCGGGATCGACGTGATCTGGTATTTCGCGGCGAGGGCGGGGAAGTCGTCGACGTTGAGCTTGACGATGTCGAGCTTGTCGGCGTGCTCTGCGGCGATCTGGTCCAGGATGGGGCTGACGGCGCGGCAGGGGCCACACCATTCCGCCCAGAAGTCCACGAGGACGGTCTTCTCGTTGTTGATGACTTCCTGGTCGAAAGTCGCGTCGGTAACGGCGCGTGCGGACATGTGTGCTCCTTAGTTGGTGGCTGTTGCGAATGCGGAGTCGCCGGCGCTGGCCAGCAGTTCCGCGGGGAGGGAAGCGAGGTAGTGCTCCGCGTCGAGCGCAGCCACGGTGCCGGAGGCGGCCGCGGTCACGGCCTGGCGGTAGTGCGGGTCGATGACGTCGCCGGCGGCGAAGACGCCCGCCTGGCTGGTCAGGGAGGATCGTCCAGCGACGGCGATCGTGCCGTCCGTCGTGAGATCGAGCTGCTTGTGGACGAGGTGGGTGCGCGGGTCATTGCCGATGGCGACGAAGACCCCTCCGACGGGAAGGATGCTTTCGGCGCCGGAAACCGTGTCGCGCAGAACCAGGCCGTCGACGGCATCCGTGCCCGTGATGCCGGCGACCGTCGAGTTCCAGACGAACTCGATCTTCGGGTTGGCGAAGGCGCGATCCTGCATGATCTTGGAGGCGCGCAGGGTGTCCTTGCGGTGCACAACGTAGACCTTGCTCGCGAACCGGGTGAGGAAGGTGGCTTCCTCCATGGCGGAGTCGCCGCCGCCGACCACGGCAATCTCCTTCTCTTTGAAGAAGAAGCCGTCGCAGGTCGCACACCAGGAGACGCCGCGCCCCGAGAGGCGCTCTTCGTCTTCGAGACCGAGCTTGCGGTAGGCGGAACCGGTCGCGAAGATCACGGTCAGGGCCTCGTGGGTCTCGCCGGAACCGAGCGTGACGGTCTTGACCGCGCCGGTGAGGTCGAGTTCGGTGACGTCGTCGTAGACGACCTCGGTGCCGAAGCGTTCGGCCTGCTCCTGCATCTTCTGCATGAGGTCGGGGCCCTGGACACCCTCGGGGAAGCCGGGGAAGTTCTCGACCTCGGTCGTGTTCATCAGCTCGCCGCCGGCCTCGACCGAGCTCGCGATGAGGAGCGGTTTGAGGTTGGCGCGCGCGGCGTAAATGGCGGCCGTGAATCCGGCAGGGCCGGAGCCGATGATGATGATCTGACGCACGCGTAGACTCCTTCGCAGTGGGGGCAGGGCAGGTGTGGCTGCCTCGCTGCCGGGTACAACACATCCTAATCGGATGCTATTCCGCGCCTCCCAGCCGGGGGCCTGCGTTCACGGCCGGTTGCCAGTGTGCCCGGCCCGGGGACCACCTTGCTGGTGGCGTGCCGGACTAGTTCGTGCCGCGCGGGCGGAACCGGTTGATCCAGCGGCACCAGGAAGACCTGAGTTCATCGCTGCGCATGAGCAGCAGCATTCCGAAGTAGGCGAGGGACATCACGCCGCCGATGATGAGCATCGACAGGATGGCCTCGAGCCGTCCGGAGACGGCGAAGCCGCCCTCGTGAGTGCCGCCGAGGAGCAGGAGGATTCCGAGGCCGATGATGAGGGGAAGAATCGCGGCGACCAGGTACCGGACGAGGCTCCGCAGGATACGACGGCCGTCGAGACCGCCCAGACGACGCCGCAACAAGTGGCCGGCCAGGATCGTTTGCAGGATTCCGGAGACCGTCACGACGAGTGCGATGCCGACGGCGATCCAGGCCGGGGGCAGCAGCGAGCACGCGAGCACTCCGGTCACGACGAGGATGACCTGGAACAGGGTGAAGAAGAACGGGGTGCGGGTGTCGCCGAGCGCATAGAACGTGCGTTGCAGGACGAAGAGCACGCAGAAGGCGACGAGGCCGAGAATGTAGGCGATGATGACGTTCCCGGTGCCCTGCACCTGCTCGAACTTCCCCTGGGTGAAAACCGCCGCGAACGGGTAGGCGCAGACCAGGATGACCGTCGACGCGAGCACGATCAGGAGTGACGTGCCTCGTATAGCCGACGAGGCATCCGTTCTGAGCTTCGCAACGTCACCGCGGGAGGCATGCTCGCTCATGCCGGTGAAGTAGGCGGTGGCCACGGAAACGGTGATGACCGAGTGCGGGAGCATGAAGATGAGCCAGGCTGTTGCGAGCACGGCGACGGACGCCTTGCCCGTGGCCTGGGTGACGACCTGGGTTTCGACGATCCCGGCGGCCGTGCTGAGCAGGAGCATGCCGAAGGTCCAGCTCGCGGTCTTGCCGGCGGCGCCGAGCCCGACCCCGCGGAAGTGGAAGTCGGGGCGGAAGTGGAGTCCGATCCGACGCCAGAAATAGAAGAGCACGACGGCCTGCGCGACGACGCCGAGCGTGGCGGTGCCGCCCAGCAGTGCGACCATGCCCGGGGTGAAGTCGCTCGCCGTGCGATCACCGTTGGGGTCGGCCCCGGCCACGAGGGCGAAGACGACGATTCCGGCCAGGGCAACCACGTTGTTGAGAACCGGAACCCAGGTGAACGGTCCGAACGACTTTCTCGCATTGAGCACTTCCCCCAGAACCGTGTACAGGCCGTAGAAGAAGATCTGCGGCATGCACCAATAAGCGAAGGCGATGGCGAGGTCCAACTGCGCTGGAGGCAGGTGCAGGCCGATGAAGGGCGTGATGACCGGGACCAGGAGTGTTGCGGCGAGCGTGGTGACCGCGAGGATGCTGAGCGCCAGGGTCAGCAGCTTGTTGATGTACGCGGTGCCGCCGTCGACGTGGAGTCCGGCCCTGACGATCTGGGGGACGAGGACCGCGGTGAGGACTCCGCCTGCGACGATCGTGTAGACGGTGTTCGGGAGCTGATTGGCGAGCGCGAACGCGTCGGCGCTCGTGCCGTACAGGCCGATCACGCCGGCGAGGACGATGACCTTCACGAATCCCAGGATGCGGGAGACGATCGTGCCCGAGGCGAGGAAGGCGCTCGCGCGCCCGATGCTAGCCACGCGGCACGACCGGGGGATCGACGGGGGCTCCACAGGGGCATCTGTCGCCTGCGCGACCGCAGTACGTTCCCGGCGGCGGCGCTGCACGTTTCTCCAGATCCCGAATCCGAAGAAGAGCACGAGCAGGGCGGCGAAGATGAGCGAACCGAGGCCCTCCCAGTCCGCACGCACGTTGATCGGAATCTGACTGGGCTGGCCGACGACGGAACCGTCCGGGGAGAAGAGGGTGATCCGCAGCGTGACCGCACCATTCCCGACAGCGGCCGTCACGGGGACCTTGACGGTCCTGGCCGAGGACGCCTCGATCGTCGCCTCGATGACATCGCCGCCGACGATGAGTCGGCCGTTGGACGGGACGACCTGGACTTTCACCGTCACGGACTGCCCGAGGGCGTTGTCGAGGGTGATCGGGATGTCGACCTGACTGCCGACGACGTTGATCGGACCCTTCGTGGACACGCTGATCGAGGAGAGCAGTACAGAGGAGTCCGCGAGGCTCGAGTCGACGGCCTCGCTCCAGGCACCCGTATCCTGCGCCCAGCTCGTCGACAGCAGCGCGAGCGTCGTCAGTCGCTGGGTGGCGGTGATGGCGAGCGGTTTGGAGAGTGCCGTCGAGAACGCCGTCACCTCACCTTCACGGTGCAGCAGAGTGCGCGCCGTGAGGATGCGGGCATCGGACACCGCCTGGGACTGGAAGCTCACGTCCGTGGCCGGCGACGCCGCACGTGCGGCGGCCACGGTCGCCGGTGCACGCCAGGCCAGGCCCGAAAGGGCCGCGAGGGTTTCGCTCAACCGGACTCCACCCGGCACGGTGTCACGGTCGAACGTGGCGAGGAGTGTGCGCACGGTCGCGGGACGTTCGGCGGAGACCACCGCGATCTGGGAGCTCAGCTCGGCCATCGCCACCTGCCAGTCGCTATCCGTCGTCGCGGTGGCCGCCGTCCGGAGCGCTGCAGAGATGGGTTCGTCGGTGACCAGGGCGTTTCCATGCCCACCGGCCAGGACCACGTTCGCGTTGGGGGTCTCGGTGAGGTCAGACTGCGCGGTGTTTGCCCCGCCGAGGATGAGGCTCGAGAGGCCGCCCGCCGTGAAGACATCGAGGTCGGCGGCCGAGACCGTGCCCGTCAGCGGCCAGCCGATGTCCGTTGCCGTGTAATTCCAGGCCAGGAGTTGCTCGCTCGTGGGGACTGTGCCCGGAGTGATCACGGGTGCTGAGGTCGGGGGTGGAGTCGGAGTCGCGGTGTCGGTCGTCGTGTCGGTCGTCGTGTCGGTCAGGCCGGCAGGGGCGCTGCCGGTTGCCGTCGGAGTCGGGGTCGGAGTTGATGTTGATGGTGTCGGTGCCGGTGTCGGGGAGGTGAAATCCGAGGCGTTGATCGACTGGTCGAATGAGAGGGGAACCAGGAGGGTGCCGGCAGCGGCCTGGGCCTGAAGGGTGAGGTCGGCATCCGCATAGCCGAGCGGGAATATATCGTTCTTCGCCTGACCGAGGCGACCGAGCCAGGCCACGGCACTCGCCGGTGCCGTGTTGCCGAGGATACGGATCGACGCGATGATCATCGGATCGATCGCAATCGTCACGTCGCGGTTGATCAGGCCGTCGAGCTGCCGGCTCAGCCTGCCGCCCGGCGCGGTGTAGGTTTCGAGTGATTTCGCCGGGATGAGACCCTCGGTCTGCTCCGGCACCGTGATCGGCATCACGACAGCGAGGGCCACCGGGGTGACGACCTCGTTGGAATACCAGACGAAGGTGCCCCGCCCCTGGGCGAGGACGGACCCGTCCTCGGTGATCGTGGCCGAGATGCCGCGGGCGCCCCACGCGTTGCCCGAGGTGAGGCCGACGTCCGCGGAGGGCACCGAGATGGCGACGGTCGCCGTTCCCGCTGGCGGGATGGCGGCCGGAAGTGCCGAACGCAGCATCAGGTCGCCGGGCTTGCCCGTCTTGGTGGGATGCAGCCAGGCGGTGAGTGCGCTGCGACTGGTCAGTGCCCGTTCGGCGAGGTAGAGCTCGATCGTGCCGGGGGTGATGGTTTCGGCGCTGCCGTTGGTGATCCTTACGGTGACCGCGAGGTCCTGTCCTGACCGCAGGGGCGCCAGCGAGACGGGGGCGACCGTCACCGTGACCTGGTCCGTCGTCGCAGCATCCGCTGTTGGCGTTGGCGTTGGCGTTGGCGTTGGCGTTGGCGTCGGAGTCGCCGTCGCGGCGGCGGCCGCGCTGGTGGGCGCGCCGGGAATGAAGCCGGACGAAGCCAGGGGAAGCAGTCCGGCGAGGATGCCGATCAGGAGGGCGGAGACGGGGACCCTGAGGTGCGACCAGCGGCCGCTCGCCGCCGTCGGGTGCGCGGGCCGACGCGCAGTACTTGACTCGGCCACCATATAGGGGATTCTACGGCGTGCGCCCTGAGTAACCGGTCTGCGGCTGCCGCGCCGGCGACCAGGAACTAACATGGGGGGCATGCAGAGCGTCGCGACAGCCCTCACGCGGCTGGGCGACCTGGCTGCCACTCCTTCCGTATCCCGCCTGGCCCTGGCCTTCGAGGCTGCGGGCCACGAGCTTGCCCTCGTCGGCGGTCCGGTGCGCGACGCGTTCCTGGGCCGGACCCTGCACGACCTCGATTTCACGACGGATGCGACCCCGGAGCAGATCCTCGAGATCGTCACCCCGATCTCCGAGGCGCAGTGGGATATCGGCCGGGCCTTCGGGACCATCGGGGCGAAGGTCGCCGGCGAGACCGTGGAGATCACCACCTACCGGGCGGACAGCTACGACGGGGTGACCAGGAAGCCGGAGGTCGTATTCGGGCTGAGCCTGGAGGACGACCTTCTCCGCCGGGACTTCACGGTCAACGCGATGGCGTTGCGCCTTCCCGGGCTGACCCTGGTCGACCCGGCGAACGGCATCGGCGACCTCATGGCCGGGGTCCTGCGGACGCCGATCTCGCCGGAGATTTCCTTCGGCGACGACCCGCTGCGGATGATGCGTGCCGCCAGGTTCACCGCCCAACTCGGTTTCACCCTCGACCTCGACACCGCGATCGCGATGGACGCGATGGCGTCGAGCATCCGCAATATCTCGGCGGAACGGGTCTGCGAAGAGCTCTGCAAGCTGCTCCTCTCGGACAACCCGCACGGCGGCCTCGAGCTGCTGGTTGACTCCGGCCTGCTCGACATCGTCCTGCCGGAGATTCCGGCGCTGCGCCTCGAGGTCGACGAGCACCACCACCACAAGGACGTCTACCAGCACACCCTCACCGTGCTCGACCAGGCGATCGGCTACGAGAAGTCCCGGGAGAGCTTCCCGGGCGGACCGGACCTGATCGTGCGGCTCGCCGCCCTGTTCCACGACATCGGGAAGCCGGCGACCCGGAAGCTCGAGCCAGGCGGAATCGTGAGTTTCTACCACCACGATGTGGTGGGCGCCAAGCTCGCGAAGAAGCGCCTGCGTGCGCTGCGCTTCGACAACGACACGATCGCGGCCGTCTCCCGGCTGATCGAGCTCCACCTGCGCTTCTTCGGGTACACCGAGGGAGCCTGGACGGATTCGGCCGTGCGCCGCTATGTGCGCGACGCCGGCGACCAGCTCGAACGACTGCACATCCTCACCAGGGCCGACGTGACCACCCGCAACCGGCGCAAGGCCGACCGGCTGGGCTTCGCATACGACGACCTCGAGCAGCGCATTCGCGAACTCGCCGAGCAGGAGGAGATGGCCGCAGTGCGGCCAGACCTCGACGGAGAGCAGATCATGGCGATCCTCGGCGTGAAACCGGGCAGGGAGGTCGGCGAGGCCTACCGTTTCCTCCTCGAACAGCGCCTCGACGACGGCCCCCTCGGTGTCGAGGAGGCAACGCGCCGCCTTCAGGCGTGGTGGGCGGGCCACGGCCAGTAGCCACTCCTCAACAGGGGCGGATGTGCGCACTTCTCCACAAGCGCTGCTTCCGGCTGCACGGTCCACGCGCGTCCCGGCATGCTCGGACTGATGTGAACACAGACGGCGTGGAGGGCGCCGCGGCGCTGTGGTGGCTTTTGGCCGCCTCATCGAGTAGTCTGGGCAGGTTGTCTGCGCGCCGGATTCCCGGCCTCCGCCTTCAGCACATGCACAACCCTCCTGTTGCAGAGATTCTGCAGCCGTTTAGTCCGAAGGAGGTGGGTTAGTCATGCATCAGTACGAGTTGATGGTTATCCTCGATCCCGAGATCGATGAGCGCACCGTAGCTCCCAGCCTTGACAAGTTCCTCAACGTTGTTCGCAACGATGGTGGAACGATTGACAAGGTTGACGTTTGGGGTCGCCGCCGTCTCGCTTACGAGATCAACAAGAAGTCCGAAGGCATCTACGCCGTCGTCGACTTCACCGCGAACGCTTCTGCCACGGCCGAGCTCGACCGCCAGCTGAAGCTGTCGGAAGCCGTCATGCGCACCAAGGTTCTCCGCGCAGAAGAAGGCATCGCCCAGGTTGCCGTCGCGAGCAAGCTCGCCGCCGAGAAGGCAGCCCGCAAGGCAGCCAACCCGAAGGTCATTGCCGCGAAGGCCGAAGCCGCAGCCGCCCCGACCGCCAAGGTCGCCGCGTCTGTCAAGCCCGCATCGGCTCCCGCCGCAGCAGCCGTCAAGGCCGCAGCCCCGGCAGCTCCTGCAGCCCCGGCAGCAGTCGCCACCCCGGCAGCAGTCGCCAAGCCCGCAGCGGTCGCCACACCGGCACCCGCAGCAGCCGTCGACACCGCCGACAAGGCAAGCGACAAGTAGCCCATGGCCGGCGAGACCGTAATCACCGTGGTGGGCAACCTGACCAGCGATCCGGAACTGCGTTACACGCAGGGCGGGCTGGCGGTTGCCAACTTCACCATCGCATCCACTCCGCGCAATTTCGATCGCGCAGCCAACGAGTGGAAAGATGGCGACGCATTGTTCCTGCGCGCGAGCGTTTGGCGTGAATTCGCCGAGCACGTCGCCGGTTCACTGACCAAGGGTTCTCGTGTCGTCGCTACTGGGCGGCTCAAGCAGCGTTCCTATGAAACGAAGGAAGGCGAGAAGCGCACAAGCTTCGAGCTCGAAATCGACGATATCGGTCCTTCGCTCAAGTACGCCACTGCTTCGCTCACTCGCGCTGCATCGTCCTCCTCCCCGCGCGGCGGTAACTCCGCAGCGGCCGGGAACGACGAGCCCTGGGCAGCCACTCCTCCCGCCGCCGTGAACACCGGTGGCGACGTGTGGAACACCCCGGGCAACTTCAGCGACGAGACACCCTTCTAGCCGATCGCGGCGCTCCGGCGCCGTCAGGCTGAAACGCACTTCTTAAGAAAGTAAGGAAATCATGGCTGGAAAGTCGAGCGGCGACCGCCGCAAGCCGCTCCGCGGAGCTAAGGGTGGCAAGAACGCCGCTCCCGCGAAGTCGATCCGGGTTGGTGTCATCGATTACAAAGATGTCCCCACCCTGCGCAAGTTCATCTCCGAGCGTGGAAAGATCCGCGCCCGTCGTATCACCGGTGTCTCCGTCCAGGAACAGCGCCTCATCGCCCGTGCCGTCAAGAACGCCCGCGAAATGGCGTTGTTGCCCTACGCCGGCTCAGGCAGGTAGGTAGCCAAATGTCGAAAATCATTCTGACGCACGAGGTCTCCGGCCTCGGTGCACCCGGCGACATCGTCGAGGTCAAGAACGGGTTCGCCCGTAACTACCTCTTCCCGCAGGGCTGGGCCGTTTCCTGGACCCGCGGAGGCGAGAAGCAGATCGAACAGATCAAGGCTGCTCGTGTCGCCCGTGAGCACGCCACGCTCGAAGAGGCCCAGGCCCTGAAGGCAACCATCGAGAACACCAAGGTCCGTCTGGTCGTCAAGGCCGGAACTGGCGGACGCCTCTTCGGCTCCGTCAAGACCACGGATGTTGCCGAAGCCGTCGCCGCTGCAGGCCTCGGTGCCATCGACAAGCGCAAGATCGAGCTCAGCCCGATCAAGTCCGTCGGCGAGCACCAGGCAACGGTTCGTCTTCGCGACGAACTGAGCGCCACCATCACCCTCGTGGTGGTTGCTGCCAAGTAAGCAGTCACACTGCCGGCCTAGCGGCGGACTCCCACCGGAGTCCGCCGCTAGGCTCGTTTAAGGCTCCAACCACCCCTTTCGAGGGTGATTTCAGTTGATGAATCCCCACATTTGTACACAGGATTTCTTCTGGGCACCAACGTTCAAGGTGTACTTGAACCAGCTTTTTACCCACAGCTGTGAATAGAATTTATGCCTGATCAAAGTGCATTAAATTTTCAAAGAAGAATAGTTGTCCACAGCCGAGTCCACAGGTTGTGCACAAGCCTCGCGGCGTTTCGCCCTCATTCTGCACAGTGTTATCCACAGGGTGGTTTGTTTCCAGCGGAAACCGGTCCGTATGGTGGGCACGCGGCCGGATTTCGAGGTGTGCCGGAATCGTCCGATGGTGTCGGCGGTCCCTGATAGAACATCACCACGGACAGAGGAGGCACGGTTGTCGATCGCACACCTGGGTCTGGCGGACAAACGCGGTACCGATCTGCGCAACGGCACAGAGACCCGGCACACCGAACGAACGCTCCCCCACGATCTCCTGGCCGAACAGAGCGCGCTCGGCGGCATGATGCTCAGCAAGGACGCCGTCGCAGACGTCGTCGAGACCGTTCGCGCCGCGGACTTCTACATCCCGAAGCACGAGCTGATCTTCGATGCGATCCTGTCGCTCTATGCGCAGGGTGAGCCGACGGACGTCATCGCCGTCACCGACGAACTCACCAAACTCGGCGAACTCTCCCGAGCCGGCGGCGCAGACTACCTGCACACGCTCACGAGCCTCGTCCCGACCGCCGCCAACGCGGGCTTCTACTCCTCCATCGTCGCCGAGCGGGCCCTGCTGCGCCGCCTCGTCGAGGCCGGGACCCGCATCGCCCAGATGGGGTACTCGGGCGAAGGCGAGGTGCTCGACCTCGTCAACAACGCCCAGGCCGAGATCTACGCCGTCACCGGCAGCACAGAGACCGAAGACTACGTGCCGCTCACCGACGCCGTGACGGCGGCAATCGACGAGATTGAAGCCGCCAAAGGCAAAGACGGCCAGATGACCGGCGTGCCGACCGGCTTCGCGGACATGGACGAGCTCACCAACGGTTTCCACCCCGGCCAGCTCATCATCGTCGCGGCACGTCCTGCCCTCGGAAAGTCGACGCTCGCGCTCGACTTCGCGCGCTCGGCCTCGATCAAGCACGACATGCCGAGCATCTTCTTCTCCCTCGAAATGGGCCGCAGCGAAATCGCGATGCGCCTGCTCTCTGCCGAGGCATCCGTGCCCCTGCAGAGCATGCGCAAGGGCACGGTCGACGCGCGCGACTGGACAACCATCGCGGCCACCCGCGGACGCATCAACGACGCCCCGCTCTACATCGACGACAGCCCCAACATGACCCTCGTCGAGATCAGGGCCAAGTGCCGCAGGCTCAAGCAGCGCGTCGGACTCAAAATGGTCATCATCGACTACCTGCAGCTGATGACATCGGGCAAGAAGGTCGAGTCCCGACAGCAGGAGGTCAGCGAGTTCTCCCGGGCTCTCAAGCTCATGGCCAAGGAACTGCAGGTGCCCGTGATCGCCCTCTCCCAGCTCAACCGTGGACCGGAACAGCGTGCGGACAAGATGCCGGCCATCTCCGACCTCCGGGAGTCCGGTTCGCTCGAGCAGGACGCCGACATGGTCATCCTGCTGCACCGCGAGAGCGCATATGAAAAGGACAACCCCCGCGCCGGCGAAGCCGACCTGATCGTCGCCAAGCACCGCAACGGTCCGACGCGAACCGTCACCGTCGCCTTCCACGGCCACTATTCGCGCTTCGCCGATCTCGCGCCCGGTTCGTAGATTCCGCGTTAAAACGACCCCCTCTTCCCCGGTACGCTAGCGGGAGGGCGGTAAAACCGCGCAAGCTTTCGGGTTGTCCGGATTTGCTCGTGGCTGGCCGCCGCGAAGGAGATACCCGCGTGAAGGTTGGCATTGGGCGAGAGCGCATCGAGGGAGAGCGGCGTGTCGCCGCGACACCGGAGACTGTGCAGCAACTACGGGGCCTCGGTGTCGATGTCCTGATCGAGGCCGGCGCCGGCATCGCTGCAGGATTCTCCGATCGCTCATACACGGATGCCGGTGCCACCGTCGTCCCCGAGCTCGCGCTCGATGACCTCGACGTCTACTGCCACGTGCGACCGCTCACCCCCTCGCTCGCCGCCAGGCTCCACTCCGGCCTCGTCACGGTCGGACTCGCGGCCCCCGCAAACGAACTCCCGACCGTCACGGCCCTGGCCGCGGCCGGCGTCACCGCCTTCGCCCTCGAACTCGTGCCGCGCATCAGCCGCGCCCAGTCGATGGACGCCCTGACCTCGCAGGCCCTCGTCGCCGGCTACCGGGTCGTCCTCGAGGCGGCCATCCGCTTCCCGCGGTTCTTCCCGATGTACATGACTGCCGCGGGCACCATCCCGCCCGCGCGCGTCCTCGTCCTCGGCGCCGGCGTCGCGGGCCTGCAGGCGATCGCGACGGCCAAGCGCCTCGGCGCGCGCGTCTCCGCGTACGACGTGCGCCCGGCATCCGCCAACGAGGTCACCTCGATGGGCGGAACCTTCGTGACGCTCGACCTGGATGCCGTCGAGGGCGCGGGCGGGTACGCCCGCGAGCTCAGCGAAGACCGCGCCGTCCGCCAGCGCGAGCTCCTCGCCCCCCACGTCGCCGCGGCGGATGTCCTCATCACCACGGCCGCGATCCCCGGCCGCCCTGCACCCCTGCTCGTGACGCACGACATGGTCACCGGCATGCGGCCCGGCTCCGTCATCGTCGACCTCGCCGCCGAAACCGGCGGAAACGTCGAAGGCGTCGTCGCCGGCGTCGACACCCTCGTTCCGGTCGCGAGCGGGGACGGAACCGTCACCCTCGTCGGGATGAAGGACGCGGCATCCACGATGCCCGCTGACGCCTCACGCCTGTACGCCAAGAACGTCGCGAACCTGCTCGCTCTCATGACGAGCGAGGGCACGGTCGCCCCCGATTTCACCGACGAGGTCATCGCCGGCGCATGCCTCACCCACTCGGGCGAAGTGACGCACGAACCGACCAAGGCCGCCCTCGCGGCCCAGGCCGCGCTGCAAGGAGAAGACTGATGGATCCGATCACCCTGTTGACCGTGGTGGTGCTGGCGGTGTTCGTCGGCTTTGAAGTGGTCTCGAAGGTCTCGAGCACCCTGCACACCCCGCTGATGAGCGGCGCGAACGCCATTCACGGCATCATCCTGATCGGCGCGATCACCGTCGCCGGCCAGACGAGCACTATCTGGCTGCTGGTCGTGGCCCTGCTCGCCGTGCTCCTCGCGACAGCGAACCTCGTCGGCGGCTTCGTCGTCACCGACCGGATGCTCAAAATGTTCGCCCCCCGCAAACCGGCCGGCACCGACGCGAAGGACACCGCCAAATGAGCCTGCTCAGCCCCGAATGGACCGGGCTCCTCTACCTGGTCTCCGCCGTCTGCTTCATCCTCGCCCTCCGCGGGCTGTCCTCGCCCAAGACCGCACGGCGCGGCAACCTGATCGGCGCCGCCGGAGCGCTCCTCGCCGTCATCACCGTGTTCTTCTCGGTCCGGATGGACAACATCCCCGCCATCATCGTGGCCATCGCCGTCGGCTCGGCCATCGCCGCCCCGATCTCCCGCCGCGTGCAGATGACGCAGATGCCCCAGCTCGTCGCCCTCTTCAACGGCGTCGGCGGCGGCGCAGCCGCCCTGGTGGCCATGCTCGAACTCGGTGAAAGCGCCAATGGCTGGACCAGGGTCGCCGTCGTCTTCACGATGCTCGTCGGCGCGGTGTCCTTCGCCGGCTCCGCCGTCACTGTCGGCAAGCTCCAGGGCCTGATCAGCTCCCGCCCGCTCGTGTTCCCCGGGCTGGCCTGGGTCATGGGCGGCATCGTCCTCCTGGCGCTCGTCACCGGCGGCTTCGTCGTCGGCACCGGTGCCGCCGGCTGGGCGGTCGTACTGCTCGTTCTCGGCCTCGTCGTCGGCGCCCTGCTCGTGCTGCCGGTCGGCGGCGCGGACGTGCCCATCGTCATCTCCCTGCTGAACGCATTCACCGGGCTCGCCGTCGCGGCCTCCGGCATCGTGATCGGCAACCTCCTGCTCGTCGTCGCCGGCACCCTCGTCGGTGCAAGCGGCACGATCCTCACCCGCGCGATGGCCGCCGCAATGGGCCGCGGAGTCAGCGGCATCATGTTCGGCGCCTTCAAGGGCGGCTCGACCGCGGGCTCGACCACGCAGAGCGACCGTCCTGTCCGGTCCTCCAGCCCCGAAGACGTCGCTGTGCTGCTCAACTACGCCCAGCGGGTCGTCATCGTTCCCGGCTACGGCCTTGCCGTCGCCCAGGGCCAGCACACGATCGCCGAACTCGCAACGACCCTGCAGGCCAGGGGCGTCGAGGTCGTCTTCGCGATCCACCCGGTTGCAGGGCGGATGCCGGGGCACATGAACGTACTGCTGGCCGAGGCAGAACGTTCCGTACGAGTCGCTCAAGGAAATGGCCGAGGTCAACCCCGAGTTCAAGAACACCGACGTCGCCCTCGTCGTCGGCGCGAACGACGTGGTCAACCCCGCGGCCAAGACCTCGCCCGGCTCGCCGATCTACGGGATGCCGATTCTCGACGTCGGCGACGCCCGCCAGGTCGTCTTCCTCAAGCGCTCGATGCGCCCCGGCTTCGCGGGCATCGAGAACGAGCTGCTCTACGACCCGAAGACGACGCTTTTGTTCGGCGACGCCAAGGATTCCCTCACCAAGATCCTCGGCGCGGTCAACACGCTCTAGGCTCTGTCACCGAGCGGATGCTCCGAGCCGGCCCGCGTAGACTTGGCCAGTCTCGCTACCCGACAACGAGCATCCGCTACCGGCAGGAAGCCGCAGGCAGGAAAGGGGTCTTCGCATGGCCGACGCACCCGACAACGCCCGCACGGACCACCGCACCGCGGGGTATTGGACAGTGCCCCTCGTGCGCGCTGCGATCGCCGTCGTCCCGGCCATCCTTATCACCTTCACCGCGAACCACTCCCCGGACTTCGGGCTCGTGGTGTTCGGCGCCTTCGCCTTCGTGAGTGGCGTCGCCGTCGCCGTGCTGAGCCGCCGCACTCTCGCAGACTCCCGTGAACGCAGCGCCTTCCTCGTGCAGGGCGTCGCCGGTGTCGTAGCCGGGGCGCTCGCGCTCGGCTTCCACGGCGGGGGGCTCGGCTTCTTCCTCTACCTCGTCACGGTCTGGGGCATCGTGACCGGCTTCCTGGAACTGTCGAGCGGCATCCGTGCCCGGCGCAGGGACCCTGCAGACCGTGACTGGCTCGTGATGGGCGCGCCGACCGTGCTGTTCGCGATCGTTGTGCTGGTGCTGCCGCCGAACGTCGTCGTCTCCGTCGGCCTGCTCGGCGCCTATCTCGTGATGCTCGCGGTCTACCTCGGCATCGCAGCGTTCTCACTCAAGTGGGCCGTGGCGGCCGGCGCCGCCCAGGTCCCCCTCGACTCGATTCACCCCGCAGCACCCAACGATTCGGACACTCAGTGACCCAGAACACGCCGCGCAAGCCCAGCCGCTCCGAAGTACTGAAGCCGCTCGAACTGGTCGGCCTCGCCGGCGTGATGGCCCTCTTCCTCGGGCTCGTCGTGCTGATGAGCACGAGGGAGCCGCTGCTCGCCCTGGTCGGGTTCGGCATCGCGTTCATCGTCGTGCTCGTCGTGATCGCGATGCTCGTGCTCAACATCAAGCCCAACGACGCCGAAAAGACCGACATCGACGAGCAGGACAAGGGCCAGCAGCCCTAAGCCGGTCAGCCGAGGTAGTCGACGAGACTGTCGGCGAGGCCGACGTATGCCGCGGGAGTCAACGCGAGCAGGCGGGCCCGGGCGTCCTCCCCGATCTCGAGCCCGGAGACGAAGGCGACGAGGTCGGCCTGGTTGATCCGCTTGCCGCGGGTGAGCTCCTTGAGCAGCGCGTACGGGTCTGCGATCGTCGACCGGCCGGCCGAGACCTCCGCCCGGATCACGGTCTGGATGGCCTCGCCGAGGATCTCCCAGTTGACGTTGAGATCGTGAGCGAGCAGGGCCCTGTCGATGTCGATCTCGCCGAGCCCGCGCACGATGTTGTCGAGGGCGAGCAGGGAGTGGCCGAAGCCGACGCCGATGTTGCGCTGGGTCGTCGAATCGGTCAGGTCCCGCTGCATGCGCGAGGTGACCAGGGTCGCGGCGAGCGAGTCGAGGATCGCCGAGGACAGTTCGAGGTTCGCCTCGGCGTTCTCGAAGCGGATCGGGTTGATCTTGTGCGGCATCGTCGATGAGCCGGTCGCGCCGGCCTGAGGGATCTGCCGGAAGTAGCCGAGGGAGATGTAGGTCCACACGTCCGTTGCGAGGTTGTGCAGCACCCGGTTGACGTGGGACACCTTCGAGTACAGCTCGGCCTGCCAGTCGTGCGATTCGATCTGGGTCGTGAGCGGGTTCCAGGTCAGCCCGAGGCCCTCGACGAAGGCGCGGGACACGGCCGGCCAGTCGATCGTGGGATCCGCGGCGACGTGCGCCGCGAATGTTCCGGTCGCACCGCTGAACTTGCCGAGATAGTCGTTGGCCTCGACCTGCGCGGCCAGGCGCTCGAGCCGGTACACGAAGACCGCGATCTCCTTGCCGACGGTCGTCGGCGTTGCCGGCTGGCCGTGGGTGCGGGCGAGCATCGCATCCGCCCGGTATTCGAGGGCGCGCAGCCGGAGCAGTCCGATGGTCGCGCGGAGCTTGGGCAGCCAGACCTCGCGCACGGCGGAGCTCACGGTGAGGGCGTACGCGAGGTTGTTGATGTCCTCGCTCGTCGCGGCGAAGTGGGTGAGCTCGCTGATCCGGTCGAGGCCGAGCGTGGTCAGGCGGCGGCGCACGAGATACTCGACCGCCTTGACGTCGTGGCGGGTGGTGGCCTCGAGAACGGCGAGTTCGTCGATCTCGGCCTGGCCGAAGCCGGTGACGAGGGCGCGCAGCGAGGCCTTGTGTCCGGCGTCGAGCGGAGTAGAACCGAACAGGCTGCGATCGGTGAGGGTGATCAGCCACTCGACCTCGACGTGCACCCGCGCGCGGTTGAGTCCGGCCTCCGACAGGTACTCCCCGAGTTCGGTGACGGCGGCCCGGTAGCGGCCGTCTAGCGGGCTGAGGACCTGGGGGGTAGTGGACTCATCGGACTCCCTGTCGAATTGCGGGCTCTAGTTGCGCGAAGAGCGCGAGGTTTGCCTTCTCAATCATGCCCAATACCGAGTCAAACAACGCATCGTCGGAATAGTACGGGTCCGGCACGTCGTGCAGGGACGCCTGTTCCTGGTCGAAGCTGAGCAGCAGGCGCACCTTGCTCCTGTCCCGGTCGCTCACCGCCCAGTTGCGCAGGATGCGCTCCTGGGTGCGGTCGAGCACGACGACGAGGTCGTAATCGCTGAACCAGACCGGGTCGAACTGGCGGGCGCGATGGTGGCTGCCGTCGTACCCCTGCCGTTTGAGGGCGGCGACCGTGCGGACATCCGCCTGCTCGCCGACGTGCCAGTCGCCGGTGCCCGCAGAGCTCGTGAAGATCAGCCGGCCGAGCCCGGACCGGGTGACCAGGTCGCGCAGGGTGATCTCCGCCATCGGCGAGCGGCAGATGTTGCCGGTGCAGACGAAGATGATCCGAAAGGGCGTCGCCTCGTCGGGGCGGATCGCCGAGAAGGTCATGGCTCCATTGTCCGTCACTTTCGCCTCCTCCACACCTGCTCGGGGGACTTCGCTTTCCCCGGGTTCCCGTCGGCGGGCGCTCCGGAGGGTAGTGGCGCACAGGATCGGTCTGTCGGGGCCCGCCGGGTCGGCCTCGCGGAAGGGCAGGCCGATGCAGTGGTGGCAGTATCCGCCGGAAACCGACCGGTTGACCGAACTGCGGCACCAGCGGATGCTGCTGCGCACCCTGGCCGACGACATCGCCCTCGCGGCGCGCCGGCTTCTCCCCGCCGGCGCCCCGGCAGAGTGGCGCTCCGAGGCGCAGCGCGCCTACCTCGACCGCCGCTGGGAACTCGCCGCGCTCCTGGCCGGGGCGGAGCGGAGCATCGAGGAGACCCTCACGGCGGTGCTCGCGCGGATCGACAGTGTGAAGGCTCAACTCGCGGCCGAGGAGGTGACGGCAGCGGCCGCTGCGACGACGTTGGTGCCGCAGGCACCGGGCGGAGCCCGGGCGACTCCCGGAGGCTGGTCGGAGTGAGGGGGCCGGGGTCCGGCGAGGGACTACTGATCTCCGGCGGTGGTGGAACCCTCGTCGCGACGGACGCCGTTCTCGCCGAGGCGGCCGTGCTCCGGGCGCTCCAGACGGAATCCGAGTCCTGGCGCGCCCGGCTCGCCCGGATCCGGGCGCTCGAGTCCTCGCCGACCCCGGCCGTGCGCTGGACGGACGCCGACCCGGGCCTCGGCATCCTGCGGACCGACACCGTGCTCGCCGACATCAGTGAGCGGAGCAGGGCGCTCGCCGACGCGCTCCTGACGGCCGCGGAAGGATACGGGCGCGTCGAACGGGTGGTCGAGCGGGCGAGCGGCGTCGCGGGAGCGTGGCTCGGCTACCTCGTGGGGCGTGCAGCCCCGCTGATGATCCTCGGTGCGCTGCCGAACCTCGCGGCCTTCGTCCTCGGCGGTCTCGTGAGCCGGGCGCTCTTCGGCGACTCTGTGGCCGGAGGGAGCCTGGCGGAGGTCGCGGCCTGGTTCCAGGCGAACCCGGGACTGTTGAGCGACCCGGCCGTCGTCGCCGCGGTGCGCGTGCTCGTGTCCTCCGCCGACGACGCGGCCGTCGGCGCGCTCGGGTTGCCGTTTCCCGCAGCACTCGAACTGGGCGACGAGGGACTCGGCCTGCTCGGAGTCTCCTCCGTCGCCGTGGCGGCGCTGCTCCTGGTCCGTCCGTTCGGCCTGCTCGTGGAGACGCCGGTGAGCGTGCACCGGGTGACCGAGACCGGGAGCCCGGTGCATCCGGCCGTCCTCGCGGCCCTGCCCCCTGACGGTTTCGGGGAGCTCGCGCGGCGGATCCCCGACGCGAGGGCCGACGGTCCGCAGATCCGGATCGAGCGCTACGCCGGCAACGCTGGCTCCCCGCCGTCCTGGATCGTCTATGTCGGCGGCACCGCGGAGTGGGACCCGACCGGCACAGGGCAGCCGTTCGACCTGACCAGCGATGTCGCCGGCGCTGCGGCGGGCGACGCGGGTTCGGGCCCAGGCAACCTCGGCCCCTCCGGTTCGTATCGCGCCGTCGTCGAGGTGATGCACGCCGCCGGTGTCCAGCCGCAGGACCCGGTGCTCCCGGTCGGGCACTCCCTCGGCGGTCAGATCGCGGTCCAGCTCGCGGAGTCCGGAGAATTCAACACCGTCGGTGTCGCCTCCTTCGGCGGCCCGACGGCAGCGCTCTCCATTCCGGCCGGGGTGGAGGCCGTCACCGTCGAGCACACCGACGACATCGTTCCGGCGTTCGGCGGCATGCCGCCAGGGGGCGACGACCGGGTCCTCGTGCGCAGCAGGGCGTTCGCCGCCGGTGAGGCGCCGGCAGGGCAGGCATTGCCCGCGCATTCCCTCACGAGCTACCAGGCCACCGCCCGCCTGATGGACGGGTCGGCGGAGCCGAACCTGCTGCGCTTCCGGGACACCCTGGCCGGGGTCGGCGCAACCGGACCGGCCGAGGTCACCCGGTGGCACGGCATCCGCGTGACCGGGCCGTGAACCCGGGCGGGCCGTGAACCCGGGCCGTGAACCAGGTGCGGGGGCGGGTTACTGGCGGCCGGTGGCGGGACGCGCGAGCACGCCGAGCAGCCAGCTGATGATGCCGAGAACGAGTGCCCCGAGCACCCCGGTCCAGAAGCCGTCGACATGCAAGCCGAAGCCGAGGCCGTCGGAGATCAGGGCCACGAGCATGAGGAGCAGGCCGTTGACGATGAGCGCGAGGAGGCCGAGGGTCAGAACGTAGAGCGGGAAGGCGATGACACGCACAAAACCGCCGATCACGCCGTTGACGAGACCGAAGATGAGGGCAATGAGGAGATACGTCACGACGATGGCGCCGGTGTCCGGCGCATAGGGTTCGACACTCACTCCCGAGACGAGGAGGGTGGTGAGCCACAGGGCGACGGCATTGAGGATGAGCTTGATCAGGAATCTGGCCATGCGACCACTATGGCACCTGACCGGGCGCTGCGCTTGGGTGGCGCGGCCTGCGGCACGCCCGGTCTCCGCGCGGCTCATGCGGTCGCGCGAATACGCCCCGGCGTAGAATCGCCGAGTGAGCCCCACAGACCAGTCAGCGGTGCGACTGCGCCCCGAAATCATCGCCCTCCCGGCCTACAGGCAGGGAAAGGCGGCAGCCGCGAGTGCCTTCAAGCTCTCGAGCAACGAGAACCCGTTCGGGCCACTGCCCGGTGTGATCGCTGCCGTCGGCGCCGAGACGACGTACAACCGCTATCCGGATGCCTCCGCGTCCGAACTGCGGGAACGCCTCGCCGCACGCTACGGGCTTTCGCCGGACGAGGTGCACGTGGGCAGCGGTTCCGTCGCCCTGCTCTCCCAGCTCATCCTCGCCGCGGCGGGCCCAGGGGACGAAGTCGTCTATTCCTGGCGCTCCTTCGAGGCGTACCCGAGCCTCGTCACCGTCGCAGGCGCGACGAGCGTGCAGGTGCCCAACCGGCCGGATCACGGCCACGACCTCACCGCCATGGCCGCCGCGATCACCGACCGCACCCGCGTGCTCATCGTCTGCAGCCCGAACAACCCGACAGGCACGATCGTGCACGCTGCGGAGTTCGAGGCCTTCATGGCGGTCGTCCCCTCGACGCTGCTCGTCATCCTCGACGAGGCGTACGCCGAGTTCGTGACCGACCCCGACGCCGTCAGGGGCATCTCCCTGCTGGGCCGCTACCCGAACCTCGTCGTGCTCCGCACCTTCTCCAAGGCATACGGCCTCGCCGGGCTCCGGGTCGGCTACGGCCTCGGGCCGGTTGCGATCCTCGACGCTGCCCGTGCGACGGCGATTCCGCTGTCGGTCACGGGGGTCGCCAGTGCTGCCGCGATCGCATCGCTCGATGTCGATGACGAACTCATGGAACGGGTGCGCACCATCGGCATCCGTCGTGACACGATCTGGCGCGCGCTCACCGAGCAGGGCTGGAACACTCCCGCACCCCAGGGCAACTTCATCTGGTTGCCGACGGGCGCGGAAACCGGTGTCGCCGCCGAGGCGCTCGGTGCGGCCGGACTCGTGGTGCGGCCCTTCCCCGAGGGGATCCGGATCTCAATTGGCGAAGAAGAATCTGTGGAAGAACTACTGCGAACCTGCGCGGAACTTGTACAAAATCTACCAATAGGGCATTCGGCCCGGCGGCTAGGTTAGTACGATGGCAGCGCGCGAGAACGACTCACCCCTGGTTCAGGTGCTCTCGACGAGCGGGCTCGTCGAGCCGAGCGAGGCGGCGGCGGAGTTCATGCCCTACCTCGACCGCCTGACCGAAGACGACCTCCGCAGGTTCTACCGTGACATGGTCGTCGTCCGTCGTTTCGACAAGGAGGCGGCGAACCTGCAACGGCAGGGCCAGCTCGCCCTGTGGGTGCCGAGCCACGGCCAGGAGGCCGCCCAGGTCGGCAGCGCGTATGCCACCCGCCCCCAGGACCACGTCTTCCCCTCCTACCGTGAGCACGTCGTCGGCATGATCCGCGGGCTCGACCTCGTCGACATCCTGCGGATGCTGCGCGGCGTCACCCTCGGTGGCTGGACCCCCGAGGATCACGGCAACTTCCATCTCTACACTCTCGTGCTCGCCTCGCAGACCCTGCACGCGACCGGATACGCGATGGGCATGCAGCTCGACGGCACGACCGCGACCGGCAACCCCGAAACCGACGAGGCGGTCATCGTCTACTACGGCGACGGAGCCTCCTCCCAGGGTGACGCGAACGAGGCCCTCGTCTTCGCGGCGAGTTACCAGACCCCGCAGGTCTTCTTCCTGCAGAACAACCACTGGGCGATCTCGGTGCCGGTCACCCGGCAGTCGCGCACCCTGCTCTACCTCCGCGCCGGCGGCTTCGGCATGCCTGGCACCCAGGTCGACGGCAATGACGTGCTCGCGAGCTACGCCGTCACCGCCAAGCACCTCGACGACGCGCGCGCGGGCAAGGGCCCCGCCCTGATCGAGGCGATGACCTACCGGGTCGGTGCGCACACCACCGCAGACGACCCCACCAAGTACCGTGACCCGGAGGAACTCGCCGCCTGGGTCGCGAAAGACCCGATCGTCCGGTTCCGCGCCTACCTGCAGGGCCTCGGCGTCGAGCAGGACTTCCTCGACGCCGTCGACGAGGAGGCCGAGGACCACGCAGCGGATGTCCGCCGCCGCGCCCTCGAGATCCGCTCGCCCGAGCGTTCCGTCATCTTCGACAACGTCTACGCCGAACCCCACCCGCTGATCCAGGAACAGAAGGCCTGGCTCGACCGATACGAAGCATCCTTCGAAGGAGGCGACGCGTGAGCGACACGATCGTGACCGAGACCCCGGTCCGGGAGCCGGCCGCTTCTGCAGTGCCCGCGGCAGCATCCGCCGTTCCAGCCACCTCGGCGAACCTCCCGATGGCCAAGGCCCTGAACGCCGGCCTCCGGCAGGCGATGCTCGACAATCCGAAGGTCCTGATGATGGGCGAGGACATCGGACCGCTCGGCGGCGTGTTCCGCGTCACCGAGGGCCTGCACGCCGAATTCGGCGACAAGCGCGTGCTCGACACCCCGCTCGCAGAGTCCGGCATCGTCGGCACCGCGATCGGCCTCGCCCTCCGCGGCTACCGTCCCGTCTGCGAGATCCAGTTCGACGGCTTCGTCTTCCCCGGCTTCGACCAGATCACCAGCCAGCTCTCCCGGATGCGCAACCGGCACGAGGGCCAGGTCACGATGCCCGTCGTGATCCGGATTCCCTACGGCGGACACATCGGCTCGATCGAGCACCACCAGGAGAGCCCGGAGGCGTACTTCGCGCACACCCCGGGCCTGCGCGTCGTGAGCCCCTCGAACCCGCACGACGCCTACTGGATGATGCAGGAGGCGATCGCCTCCGACGACCCGATCATCTTCTTCGAGCCGAAGAGCCGCTACTGGCCCAAGGGCGAGGTCCGTTTCGGCGCGAGCGGGATTCCCCTGCACGCGAGCCGGGTCGTCCGTGCCGGCTCCGACGTCACCCTCGTCGGCCATGGCGCCATGGTCACTGTCCTGCTGCAGGCCGCCGAACCCGCCGCGGTCGAGGGCATCAGCATCGAGGTCATCGACCTGCGCTCGATCTCCCCGATCGACTACGGCCCCATCCTCACCTCCGTGGAGAAGACCGGCCACCTGGTCGTCGCCCAGGAAGCATACGGCTTCGTGAGCGTCGGCTCGGAAATCGCGGCGACCGTCACGGAGCGCTCGTTCTACCACCTCGAGGCTCCCGTGCTGCGGGTTTCCGGCTTCGACACCCCCTTCCCGCCCGCGGCCGTCGAGACCCACTTCCTGCCGTCCCCCGACCGGGTCCTCGAAGCGGTCGATCGTTCCCTCGCCTACTGACATGCACCGCCCCGCACCTCGCATGACCCACAGCAAGGAATCCAGATGAGCGTCCTGAACTTCACCCTTCCCGATGTCGGTGAGGGCCTCACCGAGGCTGAAATCGTCGAGTGGCGGGTCGCCCCCGGCGACACCGTGTCGATCAACCAGGTGCTCGTCGAGATCGAGACGGCCAAGTCGCTCGTCGAACTGCCGTCTCCGTTCGTCGGCGTCGTCGGCGCCATCCTCGTGGAGGTCGGAACGACCGTGGACGTCGGAACGGTGATCATCACCATCGTCCCCGCCGAGGAGCCCGCAGCCGTCAGTCCGGCTCCGGCCGCTGCTCCCGCTGCCGTGACGGCGGATGCCGGAGCAGGACAGGTCCCCGCCGCACACGTCACCGAGCTGGCCGGCGCAGCCCTCGACACCGGGTCGACCATCACCGCTGAGGAGCCGAAGGTGCTCGTCGGTCGGGGAGCCGCTCCGAGCGTGCCGACCCGTCGCCGTCGGGGATCCGACGGTGCCGCGCCGCACGCCTCGATCGCTCCTCCCGCGATCGAAACGCCCCGGCCGGCCGCCGCAGCCCAGGCGCGGGCGCCGCGCGCGGCATCCGCCGGTCCCGTCATCGCCAAGCCCCCGATTCGCAAGCTCGCGAAGGACCTCGGCGTCGATCTCGCCCTCGTCGAGGCGACCGGCCCCGTCGGCGACGTCACCCGCGAGGACGTGCTGCGCGGGGCGACCCAGGCGAGCGTGTTCCGCAACATCCAGACGCCCGAGTGGCCGAGCGACCGTGAGGAGCACATCCCGGTCAAGGGCGTGCGCAAGGCGATCGCGCAGGCCATGGTCGGCAGCGCGTTCACCGCGCCGCACGTCAGCCTGTTCGTCGACGTCGACGCCACGCGCACGATGGAGTTCGTCAAGCGCCTCAAGGCCTCGACCGACTTCGCCGGGGTGCGGGTCTCGCCGATTGGCTGATCATGGCCAAGGCGATGATCTGGGCCGTGCGCCGCAACCCCACCGTGAACTCGGTCTTCACCGATCAGGAAATCATCATCAAGCACTACGTGAACCTCGGCATCGCCGCGGCCACCCCGCGCGGGCTGATCGTGCCGAACGTCAAGGAAGCCCAGGACATGAGCCTCCTCGAGCTCGCTCGCGCCCTCGAGACGCTCACCCTCACGGCGCGCGACGGCAAGACGACGCCGGCAGACCAGGCCGGGGGCACGATCACGATCACGAACATCGGCGTCTTCGGCATGGACACCGGCACCCCGATCCTCAACTCCGGCGAAGCCGGGATCGTCGCCCTCGGCACGATCAAGCCCAAGCCCTGGGTCGTCGACGGCGAGGTGCGCGTGCGCCAGGTCACGACCATCGGCGCGAGCTTCGACCACCGGGTCGTCGACGGAGACGTGGCGAGCCGCTTCCTGGCGGATGTCGCGAGCATCATCGAGGAACCGGCCCTCCTCCTCGAATAGCGGGTTCAGACTTTGGGAAGGCTTACCTCACCAGCTCTTTAACGCGCTGGTGAGGTAAGGCTTTCCACGCTGGCGGACGTGGATTCCCTGTGGTCTGATGTTCCAATGACCTCCATCGCCCCCGCCAGAATCGCCCCCGTCGCTCCTGCGGTCGAAGCCGCAGCCGACGACCGGAAGCGCACCGAGAGCCACGCCGGCCGCCTGAACTGGCTTCGCGCCGGGGTGCTCGGCGCCAACGACGGTATCGTCTCCGTCGCAGCCCTCGTCGTCGGCGTCGCCGGCGCGAGCGGCTCGACCGCAGTCATTGCCGCGGCCGGCACAGCCGGTCTCGTCGGCGGGGCGATCTCGATGGCCCTCGGTGAATACGTCTCCGTCAGCAGCCAGAGCGACAGCCAGCGCACCCTGATCGCGCGCGAGAAGCACGAACTGAGCATCGACCCGGAGGGCGAGCTCGAGGAACTCGCGAAACTCTACGAAAAGCAGGGCCTCGCGCCCGCGACCGCCCGCCAGGTCGCCACGGAATTCACCGCGATCGACCCTGTGCGCGCCCACCTGCTGGCCGAGCACAGCATCACGGAAGACGACGTCGTCAGCGCCTGGCATGCCGCCTGGGTCTCCGCCGCGGCGTTCACCCTCGGCGCGTTGCTCCCGTTCCTGGCGATCCTGCTCCTGCCCGCGAGTGTGCGCATCCCGATCACCTTCGGCGCCGTGCTCGTCGCCCTCGCCGCCCTCGGCGCGACCGGCGCCCACCTCGGCGGCAGCCCCAAGCTGCGGGCGATCATCCGCGTCGTGCTCGGCGGCGCCGCCGCGCTCGTGGTCACCTTCCTGATCGGGTCCCTGCTCGGCACCTCCGGCGTCGTCTAGCCCGCCAGCCACCAAGCGGTGGCGAGCCTACCTAATGGTTTTGACAATCATTATCAATAGGGATAGCGTCGCTTACGTGACCCCCTCGAAAATCCTCCTACCCGCACTCCTGGCCGCGGCCGCGCTCACCCTCAGCGGATGCTCGGCCACGACGCCCGGTTCGGCCGGAGGCTCAGGAGGAGCATCGGGCGACCTCCGGGTCGTCGCGACAACCACCCAGGTCGCCGACCTCGCCCGCAACGTGATCGGGGATGCCCCGGGCGTCACGCTGACCCAGCTCATCCAGCCGAACCAGAGCGCGCACAGCTACGACCCGTCCGCGGCCGACCTGACCGCCCTCGGCCGCGCCGATGTGCTCGTCATCAACGGCGTCGGCCTCGAGGAATGGCTCACCGACGCGATCGACGCCTCCGGCTTCCATGGCGTCACGATCGACTCCGATGCGGGCATCACGATCGCAGAGAGCGGCGCCGGAAACGACGAGGCCCCCACACGGCGGATGCCGCACACGACCACGCGGGCGGCAACCCGCACATCTGGACCGACGTCGCGAACGCGGAAGCCATGACCCGCACCATCGCCGCCGGTCTCGCGGCCGCGAGTGCCGCCGACGCCGACCGGGCAGCTGCCTTCACGGCCAACGCCGCCGGCTACGGAAGCACGCTCGCAGCGCTCGACGGCTGGATCCGCACGAACATCGACCCGGTCCCCGCCGCGGAGCGGCTTCTCGTCAGCAACCACGACGCCTTCGGTTATTTCACGGCCGCATACGGCATCACCTACGTCGGCAGCGTGATCCCGAGCTTCGACGACAACGCCGAACCGAGCGCAACCGAAATCGACCAACTCGTCACGAAGATCAAGGCCACCGGCGTCAAGGCCGTGTTCTCCGAGGCCTCGATCAGCCCCAAGGCCGCCGACACGATCGCCCGGCAGGCCGGCGTCACCGTGTACTCCGGCGACGACGCCCTGTATGGCGATTCCCTCGGCCCGGCCGGCAGCGACGGTGCCACCTACGTCGCCTCTCAGCTGCACAATGTGCGCCTGATCCTCGAGTCCTGGGGCAGAGTCCCCACCGCCGTACCGGCAGACCTGCGAGAGTGAACACGTGAACGAGAACGATTCTCAACCGCGGACCGCCGCGCCGCTCGCCCTCCACGTGGCCGGGGCATCCTTCGCATACGCCCAGACGCCCGCGCTCGAAGACGTCGCCTTCGACCTGCGCGCGGGTGAGGCCGTCGCCCTGATCGGGCCGAACGGTTCGGGAAAGTCGACCCTACTCAAGGGAGTGCTCGGCCTGATCCATCGCACAGCAGGCACGGTCGAAGTGCTCGGTGAATCCCCGGCCCCCGCAGGCGCGGTCGGGTACGTGCCCCAGGCCGACGAGCTCGACCCGGAATTCCCGGTCACCCTCGAACAGGTGGTCATGATGGGGCGATACCGTTCCCTCGGCTGGCTGCGCCTGCCCGGCAAACGCGACCGCGCGCACGTCGCAGCGGCCCTCGAGGCCGTCGGCCTCTCCGAACGCGCCAGGACCCGGTTCGGCGAACTCTCCGGGGGCCAGCAGCAGCGCGGCCTCCTCGCCCGCGCCCTCGCATCCGGGCCCCGCCTGCTCCTGCTCGACGAACCGTTCAACGGCCTCGACCAGGAGAACCGCAACGCGCTCGTGGACACCGTGAAGCGACTCAAGGCCGACGGTGTTGCCGTGCTCATCTCGACGCACGACCTCGAACTCGCCCGCGACGTCTGCGAATCGGTCCTGCTGCTGAACGGCGGCCAGGTCGCCTTCGGCCCACTCGACGAGGTGCTCAGCCTTGAGAACGTCCAGCGCACCTTCCGGTCCGTCGGGGTCGAACTCGACGAGCACACCGTCGTCGTGCCCAGCCACACGGGGCACTGAGTGGATGCCTGGGGCGCGCTTCTCGACGCCTTCTCCCTGCCGTTCATGTCCCGCGCCCTCGTGGTGCTCCTCGTGCTGAGCCTCGTCGCGGGCATCGTCGGCGTGCTGGTCAACCTGCGCGGGCTCGAATTCATCAGCGACGGGCTCACCCACGCGGTGTTTCCCGGCATCGCGATCGGGTTCGTCTGGGGCGGCCGTGAGGGCCTCTTCGCGGGGGCGATCGTCGCGGCAGTGCTCACTGCGATCGTGTTGGCGGTGCTGATGCGCAAGGCTGTGCCGGTCGACGCCGCGATCGCGATCGTGTTCACGGCCATGTTCAGCATCGGCGTGATCGTCGTGTCCCGGCAGACCAACTACGTCGGCCAGCTCGAACAGCTCCTGTTCGGGCGGCTGCTCACGATCAGCGTGGTCGAGGTCGTCCAGACGATCGTGATCTGCGCGATCGCCCTCCTCCTCGTGGGAGTCACACTCAAGGAGCAACTCTTCCGCGCCTTCGACCGCACCGGGTTCTCCGCCGTCGGCTACCGGCCCTTCGTGCTCGACCTCGTGCTCAACGTGGCGATCGCGCTCGTCGTCGTCGCCGCGTCGAGCGCCGTCGGAACCCTGCTCGTGCTCGCGGTGCTGATCGTTCCCGGCGCGGTCGCACGGCTCGTGACCGTGCGCCTGTGGCTGCTGTTCCCGGTCGCGGCGGTGTTCGCCGCCGTCGCGGCGTGGCTCGGCCTCTCCCTCGGCTATGTGGCATCCGTGGGGGCCGGCATCAACCTGCCGAGCGGCGCGACCGTCGTGCTCGTACTCGTCGCCGGGTACGCCCTCGCCCTCGTCGGCCGACTCCTGCTCGACCGGCTGCGCGCGCCGCAGCCTCGGCCCGCGGCGGTGCTCTGATGGATTACTTCAGCACCGCCCTCATCGCCGCGACCGTGATCGGCGCACTCTGCGGCCTCGTCGGCTCCCTTGTCGTGCTGCGCCGGCGCACCTTCTTCGCCCAGGCCCTCACCCACGCCACCTTCCCCGGCGCGGTCGCCGCGGCCATGCTCGGGCTGAGCATTCCGCTCGGGGCTTTCGTCGCGAGCATCGCCATCGTCGGAATCATGACCGTGATCGGCCGGGTGCGCCGCCAGGGCAGCCAGGTGGCCTCTGGCATCGTCCTCACGGCGGGCTTCGCGCTCGGGGTGCTCCTGCAGGCGCTCAACCCGTCGCTGCCCGTTCACGTCGATTCGTTCCTCGTCGGATCCATCCTGACCACGACCGGTTCCGACATCGGCCTCGCCGGCGGCGTCCTCGTGGTCGCCGTTCTGGTGATCGTCTTCTTCGGCAAGGAACTGCTGTTCTCGACCTTCGATGCGAGTGGATACCGCGCGGCCGGATACCGGGAATGGCCGATGGAACTCCTGACCCTGGGCCTCATCACCGCGACCGTCGTGACCGCGATGCCCGCGGTCGGCGCGATCCTCGCGATCGCCCTGATCGCAGCCCCCGCGGCCGCCGCACGCCTGCTCGCCCGCACCACGGGGCAGATCCTCGTCGCGGCACCCGTCCTCGGGGCGACGGCCGGGATCAGCGGGGTACTGCTCTCGCGCGCCCTCGACGTCGCCGCCGGGCCCGCGATCGCGCTCACCGCAGCAGCGTTCTTCCTCCTGGCTCTCGCCGTGCGTCAGATCCGCTCCCGGGCCGGCAGTTCCCGGACCGCCGCCCTGCCCACCCGGCCGGCTTCCGGTCGTGCCGCCGCCCGGGCGAGCCTAGGGTGGGAGTCATGAAGCGCAACACCTGGCAGCGCGAGGCCGTGCGCACCGCCCTCAGCGACACGGTCGGATTCGTGAGCGTGCAGGGCCTGCACACCCGCCTGCACGCCACCGGATCCCCGATCGGACTCGCGACGGTCTACCGCGCCCTCGCCGACCTCGCGGGCGAAGGCGAGGCCGACTGCCTGCAGTCGCCCGACGGCGAAAGCCTCTACCGGGCCTGCAGCACGACAGACCACCACCACCACCTGATCTGCCGGCACTGCGGCCTCACCGTCGAAATCGAAGCGGATGCCGTCGAAACCTGGGCGAAGAACGTCGCCGCCGAGCACGGCTTCACCCAGGCCGCCCACGTCGTCGACGTGTTCGGCCTGTGCGCGGCGTGCACCGCGGCATCCGCCGCCGCCGCCATCGCCTGAGCGGAGTTGCGCGGACACCCGTCGACCCGTAGAGTTGGCGGTTGCTGCGCATATCTTTGCGTGCACTGCCGGAATATATCGGCTTCGCTTTCTGAACCAGTGAAGTGGAACTGCTGTGCCCGGCCGACAAGAGATCTTGGGAAGGGCATTCGCCCTTCGGTATTGGAGGAGAACCATGGCAGCAACCTGCCAGGTGACCGGAGCCGTTCCCGGCTTTGGACACAACGTTTCGCACTCGCACCGACGCACCAAGCGTCGTTTCGACCCGAACGTACAGACCAAAAAGTACTACGTGCCTTCGTTGCGCCGTAACGTCACCCTGACCCTCTCGGTCAAGGGAATCAAGGTTATCGATGCTCGTGGCATTGAGTCGGTCGTCAAGGACCTGCTCGCCCGTGGGGAGAAAATCTAATGGCCAAGCAGCATGACGTCCGCCCGATCATCAAGCTCCGCTCGACGGCCGGCACCGGTTACACGTATGTGACCCGCAAGAACCGTCGTAACGACCCCGACCGTCTCGTGCTCAAGAAGTACGACCCCGTAGTGCGCAAGCACGTTGACTTCCGAGAGGAGCGCTAACACATGGCCAAGAAGAGCAAGATCGCCCGTAACGAACAGCGCAAGATCGTTGTTGCCCGTTACGCCGTCAAGCGCCTGGAGCTGAAGAAGGCCCTCGTCGACGAGTCCGGTACGGACGAGTCGCGCGAGGCAGCCCGCCTCGGCCTCCAGAAGCTTCCCCGCAACGCTTCGCCGGTGCGCGTGCGCAACCGCGACGCCGTCGACGGTCGCCCCCGTGGCCACCTCTCCAAGTTCGGCATCTCGCGCGTGCGTTTCCGCGACATGGCGCACCGCGGCGAGCTGCCCGGCATCACCAAGTCCAGCTGGTAACACCCGCTGAATCGCTTCGCTGAACTCCGGTTCCGCGAATGAGGGGATGTCGACTTCGGTCGACATCCCCTTTCTCGTACCCGGGCGGATGTCTCGTCGAGGGACCCCGGATTCCGCGCACAGCGGAAATGGCACTCCCGGAAGGGCAAAAAGCGCCCCAAGATGCCGAAAAACGCCGGAAATACGCGGAAGTTCCCGGAACTCTGTTAGATTCAACGCGGTCCAACCGACCAACGGATGCGCCTTCTGGCGTCGCCCGCATTACCCGCATACCTGTTTTTTACAGACGAAGGTCCGAGGAGGACACTCAATGGCTGACAAGTCGCTGAACAAGACCGAGCTCGTTGCCAAGGTTGCCGCAGACTCTGGCCAGAGCCAGGTTGCCGTCGACAGCGTGCTCAACGCATTCTTTGCCGCACTCGCCGAAACCGTCGCGAGCGACGGCAAGGTCACCATCCCGGGCTGGCTCGGCGTCGAGCGCACCGCCACCGCGGCGCGCACCGGCCGCAACCCGCAGACCGGCGAAGAAATCGCCATCGCAGCAGGCCACCGCGTCAAGCTGACCGCCGGCAGCAAGCTGAAGGCCGCCGCCAAGTAACATCGGCACCCGTTCCACCTGCTTCACCCGCTTCACCCGCTTCATCTGCTTCACCTGCTTCACCTGCTTCATACAGAGGAGGGCGTCGGCTTCGGCCGGCGCCCTCCTCTGCGTCCGGTCCGTGGCATCCGCTCTCGGCATACCCACCCGGCTGGCCGGTTAAGCTGGAGCCGTGCCTCGTCTCGTGCGGATCTCCGGTCCTGCAGCCCTCCTCCTGGTGGCCGTGCTCTCGACCCTGCTGGCCCTCGCCTACGGCGGCGGCGCTGCTGCGCAACTGCTCGCAGACCCGGGGCCGCTCGTGCGCTGGGGACTCCCGGTGGCGAAGCTGCTCGTCAACCTCGGTGCTGCGGGCACGATCGGCGCCCTCGTGCTCGCCTGCTTCGCGCTCAGCCCCCGCGAGAACGCATACGGCACCTCGCTCGACTTCGCCGCGGGAGCCGCGGCACTCTTCACCGCCGCCTCCGCTCTCACCGGGTTCCTGACCTTCCTGCAGGTGACGGATGTCCCGTTGGCCTTCGACGACCGCTTCAGCGCGACCGCCGGCCAGTTCTTCAGCCAGATCGAACTCGGCCAGGCTTGGCTCGCGACCACGCTCATCGCCGCGGGCGTCACGGTGCTGTGCTTCGCGGTGCGCAGCCAGACCGGGCTCGTTTTCGTCACGGCCCTCGCGATCGGCGCCCTCGTTCCGATGGCGCTCCAGGGCCACGCAGCGGGCAGCCAGGGCCACGACGTCGCGATCACGGCACTCGGACTGCACCTCGTGTTCGCGGCGATCTGGCTCGGCGGGCTCCTGACGGTCGTCGTGCTCCGCAAACAGCTCGAGGGCACGCGTATCAACGCCGTCATCGGCCGGTATTCGACGCTCGCCCTCGTGAGTTTCATCGTCGTCGCGGCCTCCGGTTACGTCAGCGCCGAACTGCGGATCGGCAGCATCGACCGGCTTCTGACGCCGTACGGCATCCTCGTGCTCGTGAAGGTCGTCGCCCTCATCACGCTCGGCGGTTTCGGTGTGTTGCAGCGCCGGTTCCTCGTCGAGCGGATGCGCCGGGCCACGCTCGCGGGACCGGGCGCCGCCGGCCGCAGCGCGGGCACCTGGTTCTGGTGGCTCGTGGTCGGCGAGCTCGCTTTCATGGGACTCGCCTCAGGGGTTGCTGCGGCGCTCGCCCGTACCGCGACCCCGGTCGCCCCGGTCGTGGCGACCCAGGTCGCCACCTCGACCCCCGCGCAGATCCTCACCGGCGAGTTGCTGCCGCCAGAGCTGACCTTCGCCCGGTACTTCACCGAGTGGGACTTCGACCTGGCCTGGGTGCTGTTCTGCGCCTTCGGGATCTTCTTCTACCTGGCCGGGGTCTACCGGTTGCACAAGCGCGGTGACTCCTGGCCTGTCTACCGGACCGTGTCCTGGGTGGTGGGGATGCTCATCCTCTTCTACATCACCAACGGCGGCGCCAACCTGTACGCGAAGTATCTGTTCTCGTCGCACATGCTGATGCACATGGCGCTCACCATGCTGGTGCCGGTGTTCCTCGTGCCCGGCGCCCCGATCACCCTTGCCGCCCGGGCCATCCACAAGCGCACCGACGAGAGCCGCGGAGCCCGCGAGTGGATCCTCCTCGCGGTGCACTCCCGGTACGCGGGCGTCCTGACGAACCCGATCGTCGCCGCAGTGCTCTGGGCCGGCTCCCTCTGGGTGTTCTACTACTCGAACCTGTTCAGCTGGGCGACGACCGACCATATCGGGCACGAGTGGATGGTCGTGCACTTCCTGATCACCGGGTACCTGTTCGTGCAGTCCCTGATCGGCATCGACCCGGTGCCGTACCGGCTGCCCTACGCCTTCCGGCTGCTGCTGCTGCTCGGCACGATGGCGTTCCACGCCTTCTTCGGGGTCGCCCTGATGACCGGGACGGGCCTGCTCCTCGCCGACTGGTACGGCGCGATGGGCCGTACCTGGGGGTCAGTGCGATCGCCGACCAACAGCTGGGCGGCGGCATCGCCTGGAGCGTCGGCGAGATCCCGACGATCGCGCTGGCGATCGCCGTCGCGATCCAGTGGTCCCGCAGTGACGAGAAGGAAACCCGGCGCAAGGACCGCAACGCCGACCGGACCGGCGAGGCCGAGCTCATCCGCTACAACGCCCAGCTCGAGCGGCTCGCCTCGCGCGACACCCGGCAGCCCTAGTCCCTGCCGAAATCGGTCAGCGGAGCTGGATCGCGAGCGACCCGTCGGCCCCGACCACGACCTGGATCGCGACCGCGAACGGAACATCCTCATCCCGGGTGCTGAGGTCCCCGTCGAAGAGCGACTGCACGGCGACCTTGATGTGCGCCCTCCCTGCCGTCGCCGGCATGTCGAAGGCGGTGTCCCCGGCGGCGAGCGTCACGGCCGGGTATTCGGGAATCGACCAGGTCGGCACCGACTTGACCCTGTCGTTGATCTCGATCCCGAAGGGGCAATCCGAGGGCTGCAGGACCGTCTGCGTCGCGCAGGAATCGAGGAAGGCGTTGAGCTCCGACTGGACCTGCCCGACGAAGGACGCGTTCGGTTCGGCGTCGACCGAGACATCCGTCGCCCCGGACTGCGTGACGGGAACCGACTGCGGCGCCGCGGTCAGCAGGGCCGACTCGTGCGCGATCGTGTACCGGGCCGGGGCGAACGCGAGGTACGCGGCCTGGTTCGAGAACGTCACCGGGGCGTCGGCCGCCGCGTGCGCGCGCGTGTCGAGGGTGAGGCCGTTGACCGAGAAACTCGCCTCGTGCAAGACCGTGACGCCGAGCACCGCGAGGGGGCTGGTGTCGAAGCGCCACGAGTCGAAGACCGCCGCGTACGTTCCCGCCCTGGCCACCCGGAACTCCATCGTCTCCGGAGCACCGTCGAGGTCGAAGGCGTAGATCACGCTGTGCACCTCGGCGGTGCCGGTGCCTGTGCCTGTGTCGGCGGCGTCCGGCTGCACGGTGTCGCTGACGAGCCTGATCGCGGTGATCGAACTGAGCACGGATGCCCGCAGCAGCGTGTCGGGAAGTTCCGTCGGCAGGCCCGCCGCCGTCAGCTCTGCCGTGGTCGGGGTCACCCCCGGCAGGGTGAGTGCGCTCGCGGTGTCGTGTCTGGCCAGGGCGTCGAGGTACTGGCGCACAAAACCACCCGCGCTGTACACCTCGCGGTTGAGCGAACCGATCGCCGCGAACAGCGCGGCGACGAGGAGGACGACAACCACGACGACGGCGACGAGGGTTCGGCCCCGGTCGCGCGGGGCCGTGCGGTCGCGGTTGCTCACGTCCACATTCTACGGGCGCGATTCTGAGGTGCCGGCGTGCGTGGGTGCGGGACGGGAGCTGCGATGTCCACGGATGCCCGGCATCCGCCCCCGGCACCGGCCCGGGCGGATACAGTGGAATGTTCCCTCCATTCCTACTGAAAGCGACCCGTGTCCCCGATTTCGTTGTCGCGTGAGCAGGCCGAGGTCTACCAGGCCATCGAGAACACGCGCCAGAATGTCTTCGTGACGGGGCGCGCCGGCACCGGCAAGTCGACGCTGCTGAACCACCTGTCGTGGAACACCAGCAAGCAGATCGTGATCGCCGCCCCGACCGGTGTCGCGGCGCTCAACGTGGGCGGGCAGACGATCCATTCGCTCTTCCGGCTGCCGATCGGGGTCATCGCCGACCACGCGATCGACCAGAACGACCAGGTCAAGAAGCTGCTCAACACGATCGACACCGTCGTGATCGACGAGGTCTCGATGGTCAACGCCGACCTGATGGACGCGATCGACCGCAGCCTCCGGCAGGCCAGGCAGCGCCCGAACGACAGCTTCGGCGGCGTGCAGATCGTCTTGTTCGGCGACCCGTACCAGCTCGCGCCCGTCCCCGGCGATTCCGACGAGCGGGCGTACTTCACCGACACCTACCGGTCGATGTGGTTCTTCGACGCGAAGGTCTGGAAGGGCGCTGAACTGCGCATCTTCGAACTGACCGAGGTGCACCGGCAGCGGGATGCCGACTTCCGGCACATGCTGAACGCCGTGCGCTACGGGCAGGTCACCGCGGAGATCGGCGGCGCGCTCAACGCAGCGGGCGCCCGCACCCCGCCTGCAGAGGGCGTGATTACCCTCGCCACCCGCAACGACGCGGTCAACCGGATCAACGCGGCCGCGCTCAAGCGACTGCCGGGCAAGGCGCTCACCGCGAAGGCAGAGGTCACCGGTGACTTCGGCGGCCGCACCTATCCAGCGGACGCGGTGCTCGAGCTCAAGGTGGGCGCCCAGGTGATGTTCCTGCGCAACGACTCTCCGCTCGACGGCGGCGCGCGCTGGGTCAACGGCAGCATCGGCACGGTCACGAAGGTGGATTCGACGGTCTACGTCGAGATCGACGGCACGACGCACGAGGTGGAGCCGGCCGTGTGGGAGAAGTACAAGTACAGCTACAACCAGGCGACGAAGAAGCTCAGCAGGGACGTCGTCGCCGAGTTCACCCAGTTCCCGCTGCGGCTGGCCTGGGCGGTCACCATCCACAAGTCCCAGGGCGCGACGTACGAACGGGCGATCGTCGACCTCGGCACCAGGGTCTTCAGCCCCGGCCAGACCTACGTTGCCCTCAGCCGGCTGACCGGCCTCGACGGGCTCTACCTCACCCGGCCGCTGCGGCCGAGCGACATCATCGTCGACGAGGACGTGCAGCGGTTCATGGGCAGCCAGGGCGCCCTGCCCGCGTCCTGACCCGCGGCTAGTGGTGGTGGCCGGCCGGGGTCTCGGGGGTAGGGGCCGAGGGAAGACCGTGCGAGCCGTGCGGGACGGCGTGCGCGCCGGCATCCGTCGCGGCCAGCGCCGGTGTGGTGAGCCCGGAGACGACGAGGGCGGCGAGCGTGAGAGCCGCGAGGAAGCGCCACCCGCCGGCCGTCTCACCCGCTGGGGTGTGTGCCGAATCCAGGACGTGGTGCCTGATTCGGGTTGGCTCGGGGCGATTCGGGCCGGATTCGGCCTGAACTCCTGAATTCGGACGCGCTCGGTGGTGGTGGTGCCGGTGCTGGCGGCGCGGCGGGTGCGGCGCAGGGCGAGTGCAAGGGAGCCGGCCAGGAAGAGGTCGAAGAGGGTTGCGGTGGCCATCGGCTGGAGCGGGAGGCCGGTCGCGGTCGCCGGCACGCCGAGGCCGCTGCCGAGGGTTGCGACGGCGCCCCAGACAAAGACAGGGATCAGGGCTCCGAAGAGCGCTGCCCCGGGGGCGAGTGCCCGCCCCCGGACCAGCGTTACGGCGCCCCAGCCGAGCTCGGCAGCGCCGAGCCCGACCAGGGTGATCATGAGGAGCACCGGGGCGCTCGCACCCACGGCGAGGTGGATCGTTCCCGCGCCGATGGCGGCAGAGGAGAGCCAGAGGCGGCTGATCGGGGTCATCGAAGCTCCTGTTCGTGGATGCGTGGTGCGGCGTGCTGCGTGGCGAATGCGGGTGTGGAGCGGCCGGCGGTTCAGGCGACCGCGGAGTGGCGGACGACCTTGTCGGCGGCGAGGCCCGCACCGAGCAGCACGATCGCACTGGCGAGGTGCAGGAAGTGGTCTGGCGTGTTGAGGGCGAGGATGTTGAGCTCCGAGCCAGCGATGAAGAACCCGACGATGCCGAGGAGCAGGTAGACCGCGCCGATCGTGGTGTTGACGGACTTGGCCGCGGTGACGCCCGAGAGGCCGGCGATGAGCAGTGCGGCGCCGATCAGCAGGTGGGCGACGTTGTGCAGCGGGTTGACGGCGAAGAGGCCGAGCAGGAGCCCGCCCTGGGTGGCGATGAAGCTGACCCCACCCGTGACGGCGAAGCCGAGCAGGCCGACGAGCAGGTAGACGGCTCCGAAGACGGTGGCGACGAGGCGGTTCGGTGAAGTGCGCATGAGATTTCCTCCTGGTAGAGACCGCGGGGGTGCGGTTGCCAGTAGTTCGGAATGAACCTCACAGCGGATTGGTAGGCTCGCGGCATGAATATTCCCCCGGACACCAAGGACTGGACCTGGGTGCTCGAGCGCCCCTGCCCCGAGTGCGGTTTCGTCGCCGCGGATGTCGTCTTCGAGGACATCCCACGGTTGATCCGCGAGAACGCCGCGGCCTGGCTGCCCGTGCTCGAGCGAGCGGATGTCGCGGTGCGGCCGAGCGAGCACACCTGGTCCGCCCTGGAGTACGCCGCCCATGTTCGCGATGTGTTCCGTATTTTCACCGTCCGGCTCGCGCTGATGCGCTCGGAGGACGACCCCCTGTTCCCGAACTGGGACCAGGACGCGACGGCCGTGGCGGAACGGTACGGCGAGCAGGCCCCGGAACGGGTCGCCGTCGAACTGGCCGAGGCCGCGGCATCCGCGGCCGTTGCGTTTACCGCGGTCCCCGCCGCCGAACTCGGTCGGGTCGGCAGGCGCAGCGACGGCGCCCGGTTCACTGTGACGACGATGGGACAGTACTTCGTGCATGACCCGGTGCATCACCTGCACGACGTCACCGCGGTGTCAGAGCACCGCTAGAGTCGCGGCTGCCGTTTCTGAGGCGGGCAGCGCAGGTGACGGTGGTGATGCACCGGGCGTGTGCGGCCGCCGCTACGCGGTGTGCCTCCGGTTGACGACGGCGCCATAGATCAGCAGCACGATGATCGACCCTGCAATGGCGAGCAACCAGCTGGACAGCTGGAAGAAATCGCCGATGCCGACGCCGAAGAGGAGGGACCCGAGCCAGCCGCCGAGGATCGCGCCCACCACTCCGAGGAGCAGGGTCACGAACCAGCCGCCGCCCTGGGTGCCGGGCAGGATGGCCTTGGCGATCGCGCCGGCGATCAGGCCGAGAAGTAGAAATCCGATGAAACTCATGTCAAGCGTCCTTTCGCTTACAAGCGTTGTCTCACATGGTGTGTCATCACATGCCTGCCCGCAGACTCTGGCGCGGGTGCAGGCCAGCCTCCATCTCCGTCTTACTCATCGAGTCTGCCACGATCCGGTATCCCGGTCACGGGGTCGCGGCCCGAATGCAACCCGATTCGGGAATATGCCGTGAGTTACGATTGCCCTGCGCGCTGCAACTGATCACCCCCGGTCTCAGCGACTGCAGTGGCACCCCCGTTCTCGCGGCGGACGCCCCGGCGCAGATCGACGGAGGCCCTCTTGTCCGACAGAACACTGCCCGTGGTCATCCAGGGCGGCATGGGCATGGCCGTCTCGTCCTGGCGGCTCGCCAATGCGGTGGCCCGCACCGGCCAGCTCGGCGTCGTCTCCGGCGTCGCCCTCGACTCCGTCCTCACACGCAGGCTTCAGGACGGCGACGCCGGCGGACACATCCGCCGGGCGCTCGCCGCGTTCCCGGTTCCCGCACTGGTCGGGCCCGTTCTCGAGCGCTACTTCCAGGCCGAGGGCCGCGCGGAGGGCGAGCCGTACCTTCCCGTACCCAAACTGTCCCTGAAGCCCACCCGCGAGCAGCAGGAGCTCAGCGTGCTCGGCAACTTCACCGAGGTCTGGCTGGCCAAGGAGGGCCACACCGGGATCGTCGGGATCAACTACATGGAGAAGGTGCAGATGGCGACCCCGCCGGCCGCACTCGGCGCCATGCTCGCCGGGGTCGACTACGTCCTGATGGGCGCCGGCATCCCGCGCCAGATCCCGCACCTCCTCGATGAGCTCGCCGCCGGCCGGGTCGGCACGATCGACATCGACGTGCACGGGGCCGAAGCGGATGCCGTCCACACCGTGAGCGTGGATCCCGTCGACGTCCTCGGGCTGACGCCGGAGACCTTCCCGCCGCTACTCCGCCCGTTCTTCCTCGCCATCGTCTCGGCGCACGTGCTCGCGTTCTACCTCGCGCGCGATGCGGACATCCGCCCGGACGGGTTCATCATCGAGGGCCCGACGGCAGGCGGGCACAACGCGCCCCCGCGCGGCCGGCTCACCCTTGACGACGACGACCAGCCGATTTACGGCCCGCGCGACGACGCGAACATCGTCAAGATCGCCGAACTCGGCCTGCCGTTCTGGCTCGCCGGCGGCTACGGGCAGCCGGAACGCCTCGCCGTCGCGCTCGCCGCGGGAGCACAGGGCGTGCAGGTCGGCACCCTGTTCGCGCTCAGCCAGGAGTCCGGCCTCGCCCCCGAACTGCGCGACCAGGTGCTCGGCCGCCTCGACGCGACGGAGCTCTCGATCCGCACCGACGCCGCCGCCTCGCCGACGGGATTCCCGTTCAAGGTGGCCCAGTTGCCGGGCACGTTGTCCGAACCGGCGGTCTACGCCGACCGGGTGCGTCTCTGCGACCTCAGCTACCTGCGCGAGCCCTATGCGAAGAAGGACGGCACGGTCGGGTTCCGCTGCCCGAGCGAACCCGTGCACATGTACGTGCGCAAGGGAGGCACCGCCGAGGATGCTGCCGGCCGCGCCTGCCTCTGCAACGCGCTCACCGCGACCGTCGGCCTCGGCCAGACCCGCAAGACCGGCTACGTCGAGGCGCCGCTGCTGACGCTCGGCAACGACATCGACGGGGCCGCCGTGCTCCTCGCTGCACATCCGGAAGGGTGGAGCGCCGCGGACGCCATCGGCTGGCTGCTCCGCGACGCCCCGGTCTCCCCGACCGCCTCCTGACCACTACCTTTCCGGTCGAGAGTGCCCGTTACAGCGGTCACTCTCGACCGGAAAGGTGACTCTCAAGCGGCTTCAGTGACGGTGAACTCCGCTGTCATCGTGTGGCTCGTGCCGGGGGCGAGGGTGATCGCGTCTGCGCCCACGTTGCAGGTCTCGACGCAGACCATGCCGGTCCATTCCTGGGAGCCGAAGTCCGCCATTGCCGCGGCCTTGTCGATCCATGGGTTCCAGACGACGGTGCTCTCGGAGCCGGTCTTCGCGACGGCGATGCTGCGCGTCCCGTCCTTGATGACCGTGGTGGCCGTGGTGCCGGGGTAGACCCGGTCGGTCTCCGCCACGAAGCCGACGGGGCCGTCGGCCCCTGGCTCGAGCGTGCCGCCCGCGACCTTGTCGAGGAACGGGGCGCCCTCGAGCCCGGCGACCGTCGTCCGGTGGATGTCCTCGATCGCGAAGTAGCTGTGCAGCGCCTCCTCGACGGTCACGGCCACCGTGTCCCGGTTGGTCACGGTCAGCTCGAGGCGGAGCGTCGCACCGACGGTCACGGTGTAGCGGGCCTCGAACGGATGCGGCCACGCCGACGCGCGCGTCGCGGGCGAGTCCGTCAGGTGGAAGGTCAGCACCACATCGTCAGCGACCTCGGCGGCGCCGGACAGCTGCCACTCGGTCACGCGGGCGAACCCGTGGGCCGGCGCCGTCGTATCCGCTGCGTTCGGACCGAACCAGGGGAAGCAGATCGGGATGCCGCCACGGATGGCGGTGCCCGGGGTGAACCGGCTCGCCGCGCTCATCCAGAGCACGGGGGCTCCGCCGGCCGGAACCCAGGAGGCGACGTGCGCACCGTGCAGGTACACCTCGGCCGACCCGGCGCGGCCGGTGACACGGACGATGGGGAGCCCGCCGACGCCGGGGGCGAGGTGGACGGACGCCGGCAGGACGGGAAGTGCTGTGGGAATGGTTGACATGGGAAACCTCCAGGGTTCACCTGATTTTCCCACAGTGGGACTGTTGATGAGCGGGCGTGACTCTCAGCCGGTGCCTGCCCGGTGTGCGGCAGACATCGGACCATCAGGGTGCGGTTAGGCGACTGCGACCGGTGGCGGGTTCTTCGACTCGACATAGGCCCGCGTGACCGCAATGTCCTGGTCGCCGAAACCGTGTGCGGTGAGATCGGTGAAGGTGTCGAGCAGCAGACGCAGCTGAGCGGCATCGGTGCCGGTTCGATCGGCTTCTTCGAGTGCGTAGCGGAGGTCCTTGATCATGTACCTGGCGACTCCGGACGGGCGATAGTCCGCGTCGACGATACGCCGCTTCCGGCTGTCCAGGACCCGGCTGCCCGCGTACCCGTTTTCGAGAAGGTCGAAGAGGGCGCCGAGGTCGAGGCCGCTCCGTTCCGCCAGGACCGCAGCCTCGCCGAGCGCCAGAATATTCGCCGCCACGATGAGTTGATTGCAGAACTTGGCGATTGCGCCGGCACCGAGCGGACCGAGGTGCGCCGGGGTCCCGATGGCCCGTAACACGGGCAGTGCGAGGTCGACATCGTCAGCGCTGCCGCCGACCATAATCGAGAGTGTCCCCGCGACCGCACCGTCTTCGCCGCCGCTCACAGGGGCATCGACGACGTGGAGGAGACCGTTGGTCTCAGTTGCGAGCCTGCCCGCGAGCTCACGGATGCCGGACGCGGAGGACGTGGAGGAAATCACCAACAAAGTGGGGGTCGTGATACCCGAAACGATACCGTCGGGTCCGTTCAGAACCTGTTCAAGTTGCGGAAGGTCCGGGAGCATGTCGACGATGATGTCGGCCTGTTCAGCGAGCCGCCGCGGGGAATCCGCCCAGGAGGCTCCCGAATCCAAGAGTTCGGAATAGGGTTCGCGTCCTCGGTCGCTGATGACAACGTTCCAGGAGGCTGCAGGGCTGCGCAGGAGGCTTGCAGCCATCGGGCGGCCCATCACTCCCAATCCAATGACTCCGACAGTAAGCGAATTTGCAACAGGAAAACTACGTTGGTTTGACATGCCGTTCACTCTAGCGAACTCCGTTCAGTAGGATGGATGAAGCTTGACATTCAGGAGCGCCGCACACCGACCCCTATTCGGCGCAGAAAAGGGTAAATACAGTGATCGAATCAGATACTCGCCTTCGAGTCGTTGTCGCGGCTCCACTGTCCGAGGAACTATGCCACCGCATCGAAACGGGTGAACCCCGCCTGCAGCTCATCCGCGATCAGGAGCTGTTGCCCCCGCAGCGCCATCCCGGCGATTTCAACGGCGACCCTTCCTTCCACCGCACCGCTGCGCAGCAGGAGCGTTTCACGGCCCTCGTCGATAGCGCGGATGTGCTCTATGGCATCCCGGACGTCGATTCCGCGGCACTGAAGAAGACCGTCGGAGTCAACCCGCGCTTGCGCTGGGTGCAAACCATGGCGGCGGGCGGCGGCGGACAGGTTGCCGCCGCAGACCTCAGCGCGGCGCAGCTGGAACGGGTTGCCTTCACGACTTCCGCCGGCGTGCATGGCGGTCCCCTCGCCGAATTCGCACTCTTCGGGGTGCTCGCCGGCGCCAAGTCATTGCCGCGCCTCCTTGCCCAGCAGCACGACCACACCTGGAGTGGCCGCTGGACCATGGGGCTTGTGAGTGAGCAGACGGTCCTTGTCGCCGGTCTCGGTGGCATCGGTGCCGGAGTCGCTTCCCGTCTTGCCGCACTCGGCGCACGCGTGATCGGCACGACCCGCGGCTCGCAGGACATCCCGGGAGTCTCCCGCTTCATCCAGCCCGAAGAAATCCCCTCCGTGGCGCACGAGCTGGATGCTGTCGTCGCGACCCTGCCCGGGACCGCTGCGACCAACGGACTCTTCGGCAGCGAGTTCTTTTCCCGGATCAAGCCGGGCGCGACCGTCGTGAACGTGGGACGGGGGACCGTCATCGACCAGGACGAACTGTTGCGAGCGCTGCGGAACGGCCGGGTCGGGTTCGCGGCCCTCGACGTGTTCGCCGAAGAACCCCTCGCCACCGACAGCCCATTCTGGGACCTGCCGAACGTCCTGGTCAGCCCGCACACCGCCGCTCTCAACGCTGCAGAGGACCGGCTGATCGCCGAGCTCTTCACCCGCAATGCCACTCGCTTCCTCGACGGACAACCCCTGATAAACCGGGTCGATACCGTCGAGTTCTACTGAAAGACACAGGAGAGAACTGATGAACACGCTATTTGACGTCTCGGGGAAGACGGCACTCGTCACGGGATCGAGCCGAGGAATCGGACTTGCGCTCGCGGGCGGCCTCGCGGACGCGGGAGTGCGGGTTGTCGTCCACGGACGCAACCGCGATCAGGTTGACGCGGCCCGATCCGGGCTGGAGAAATCCGGCCGGGTGGAAACGATCGCATCCACCTTCGACATCACCGACCCGGCCGCCGTCGCCGATGGAATCGCGGCGATCGAGAATGAGTGGGGTGTGCTGGACATCCTGGTCAACAACGCCGGAATTCAGCGCAGGGCCCCGTTCACCGAGTTCACCTTCACTGACTGGAACGACATCGTCGCGACCAACCTCACCGGTGCATTCCTGGTCGGCCAGCAGGCCGCTCGAGGGATGGTGACCCGCGGCAGCGGCAAGATCGTGAATATCGGATCGGTGCAAAGCCAGCTCGGGCGAGCAGGCATTGCGCCATACGCTGCGACCAAGGGCGGAATCTCGATGCTGACGAAGGGCATGTGTGCTGATCTTGCGGTCAGCGGCATCCAAGTGAACGCCCTCGCGCCCGGGTATTTCGCGACCGAGCTCACGAAGGCTCTGGTCGCGGACGAGGCCTTCAGCTCCTGGGTGCGCACGCGAACACCTGCCGGACGCTGGGGCGATGTCGCAGACCTGGTCGGCACCCTGATCTACCTCGTGTCGCCCGCGTCGGACTTCGTCAACGGGCAGACGATCTTCGTCGACGGCGGAATGACCGCCGTGGTGTGACGAGACCCGGTCAGCAACCTGGCCTGCACACAGCGGATTCAGCGAACGGAACCACATTCACAGGACAGAGGAGTCCAACATGTCGAATATTCACACCGGCGTTCTCGGCGTTGTCGCCCACGCCAAGGGAGACCTTCGGGTCGAGGCCATCGGAGAGCCGCGGCCTGAGGCTGATGAGGCGGTCGTTGAGGTCGCCTTCGGTGGCATTTGCGGATCAGACCTGCACTACTGGCTCGATGGGGCGGCCGGAGAATCCATTCTCCGAGAGCCGCTTCTGCTCGGGCATGAAATCGTCGGAACGGTCGTCACGTCGGCCGCAGACGGATCCGGACCCGTTGCCGGGACCCGTGTCGCGGTACACCCCTGACGCCGGGGCCGGGTGATGGCAGTCGCTATCCGATCGAGCGGCCGAATCTTGCACCGGGCGGGACCTATCTCGGCAGTGCTGCCCGGTTCCCGCACCGGTCGGGTGCATTTGCCAGGCGGGTCGCGCTGCCCAGCCGGATGCTGCGGAAACTCCCGAAGGGGCTGTCGCTTCGCGACGCCGCTCTCGTGGAACCGGCCGCCGTTGCGTGGCACGCCGTTGGGCGAGCAGGCGAGGTGCGCGGCAGACGAGCTCTCGTTGTCGGGTGCGGTCCGATCGGGTCGCTCGTGATCGCCGTGCTGCGGCACCATGGCGCAGCGGAGATCATCGCGGTCGACACGGTCGAGCCGCCCCTGTCGAGGGCGCGCCTGCTCGGTGCGACCCAAACGCTCCTCGCCACCGATGCGGACGCGATTGCGCGCGTCGACGCCGATATCGTGATCGAGTCGTCCGGCAACTACCGGGGACTCGAATCGGCGGTGCGCGGTGCCACCCGTGGAGGACGCATCGTGATGGTCGGACTGCTGCCGTCTGGCGAGCAGCCGGCCCTGATCTCGCTGGCGATCGTCCGCGAGCTGGAACTCGTCGGATCGTTCCGGTTCAATGACGAGATCGACGAGGTCGTGGCCGCTCTCGCCGACGGCTCCCTCGACGTCGGCGGAATCGTGACCCAGGTCTTCCCCGTTGGTGAGGCCGCTGCGGCCTTCGAAATCGCCCGCGACCCCGCTGCATCCGGCAAGGTCTTACTCAGCTTCGAAGAACGGGACTAGAACGCCATGATCAACTCCGTCCAACATCCGCTTGTCGTCGTGATGGGAGTGTGCGGTGCGGGCAAGTCGACAGTCGGTGAACAGCTTTCGCGGGCCATCGGCGAGTCGTTCATCGACAGCGACGTGCTCCACCCCGCGGCCAATATCGCCAAAATGGCCGCAGGCCGTCCCCTCGACGACGCGGACCGGATGCCGTGGCTCTCGCTCGTCGGCGGCGCCCTTTCCGCCGCGCGAGCCGATGGCCAGGGGCTCGTCATTGCATGCTCCGCGCTCAAACGGAGCTATCGGGACGCGATTCGTGCCGAGGCGCCTGGAACGTACTTCGTGCACCTTTCTGGTACTCCTGAATTACTGGCGGCGCGCCTCCGCGACCGCGGAGGACATTTCATGCCGCCTGAGCTTTTGGAGTCCCAACTCCGTACTCTTGAGCCGCTCTGCGACACCGAGGAGGGAACCGTCGTCGACATCGCCGCAGGGGTCAGCGAAATTGTTGCCGCTGCGGTCACGTCCCTGCGGGTTCCGGCGGTGTCTCAGTAGCTGCCGAAGCCTCGACCAATGAAATCAAAGACTGCCGACGTATCGGTGGATGACGGCGAGATCCTGGTCTCCGAGGCCCGCTTCGGTCAACCGTAGGAAGGATTCCCGCACGGCGGCCAGGGTCGGGGCCACCGTGCGGGTATCTGCAGCAGCGTCTGCCGCGAAACTCAGGTCCTTGACCATGAATTTGGCCGCCCCTGTTGGCGTGTAGTCGCGCTCGACGAGCCGTCGACCCTTCGTCTCCAGAACGCGGCTGCCCGCATAGCCGCCCTGGAGAAGGTCCAACAGGGCGCCAAGGTCAAGGCCTGAGCGTTCGGCGATCACGCTCGCTTCGGCGATCGCGCTCATTGTCGCAGCGACGATGAGCTGGTTGCAGGCTTTGGCGACGGCGCCGGCTCCAAGTGGCCCCAGTCTCAATGGGGACCCACAGGCGCTGAGGACCGGCAGGACGCGTGCGACGGGTTCGACGTCGCCGCCGACCATGATCGAGAGTGTTCCTGCTTCCGCGCCTTCGGTGCCGCCGCTGACGGGGGCGTCGACAAGAACCATTCGCCCGTGCGTGCCGTGACGGAGTCGAGCGTCGACCGTGCGCAGTCCGGCAGCTGAGACCGTGGCCGAGACGACCACGACAAGCTCCGTGGACGCTTCGGCGACGCCGTCTGGCACGAAAAGAACTTCCTCCACCTGAGGCAAATCGGGAACCATGAGGATGAGGACGTCCGACTGCTCCGCGAGTTCGCGCGGCGTGCCTGCCCATGCCGCTCCGGCTGCCAGTAGCGCCGCAGAACGTTCTCGTGATCGCCCCGTGACCGTGACTTTGCGGATGTGCCTGTCCGGTCCGCTGGCGCGGAGCAGGTTCAGGGCCATGGGCAACCCCATGTTTCCCAGCCCGATCATTCCCACGGATACAGGACCTGATTCGGCGGGGGGCAACGTTGACATTTGAACAGCATACAGAACCGCATTCACCACTGTGGATGGTGGTCGCCCCGTGAAAGTGGGCGACTGGTACCATCGGGGTGTGTTTCGGCTGCCGCCATGCGGCGCAGCGCGGCGCCAAGGAGGAAGCGGAATGAGCGTCATCGAGGTTGAAAAGGGTGCTCAGGCGCCGGCAGTCTTGAAGGCGGTCAGGATCCTCGATCTGCTCGCGCTCTCGCCCGGCCGCGCCCGTTCCTTGAGCGATATCGCGCGAGAGTTGGGTATAGCCAAGTCGTCGACGTCCAATCTGTGTGCGTCGCTCGAAGAGGGCGGGCTCATCCGGCGAAGCGGTGGAGGATATCTACTGGGCAGACGCGCGGTCGAGCTCGGAAGCGCTTACCTCGCGGGGTTCGACCAGATTCGGGAGTTCTACCGGATCTGCGAGGAGTCGGAGGTGCTCACCACACAACTTGTGCAGATTGCAATGTTGGACGGAGCCAGGGTCCTCTATCTGGCGGCGTACGAAGGGAGGGAGCGGTTCCCGTTGTCTGCGGGCGTCGGAGATCGCTACCCGTCGTCAGCGACCGCGGTGGGTACGGTACTCCTCGCGGAACTACCACCGGACGAGGTTGAAGCGCTGTACGCGGACCCCAATCGACTCGTGACTTTCACTGATCGTTCAACGAAGGACCTGGAGACGTTGCAGCGGAAGTTGAAGATGACGCGTGAGCGCGGATATGCCATCGATGAGGGTGAGATCCACTTGAGCGTGGTCGGTTTGGCAGTCCTCGTCCCTTCGACGCGAAGCGGAGAACCATCGTTCGGAATCGGTGCGTCGCTGGTGCACCCGAATGATTCACCGGAGGAGCGGGCGCGCGTCCTGGCGGCTCTTCGGATGGCGGCAGCGGAGCTGACGCGACCGACGATTGTTCCTGTCGAAAAATAATCGTTCAGAATGCCGAACTCTGTTCAGCCGGGTGTAGCATCATTCCTACGGGCACAGACGCCCGCATCGACGCCTCGACTTGGGTGAATTCCGAGTAATTCATTCGACTCAGGGGTCATCCAATGGAGGGTGAGACATCGTGAGCAGTGAGAATCAACCGGGCGGTTCCAGTGGGGCTTCGGATCCGGATTACGCGGCGAATCTTCGTCGGGCCACTTTGGCATCAAGCGTGGGCAGTGCGCTGGAATATTACGACTTCGCCCTGTACGGGCTCGCGTCGGCCCTGATCTTCAGCAAGGTATTCTTCTCCAACCTCACACCTGCCGTTGCCCTGGTCGCGAGCTTCGCCACCTTTGGGGTGGCCTTCGCCGCACGTCCACTCGGGGGCTTTTCTTCGGCACGATCGGCGACAAGCTCGGTCGTAAATGGGTTCTACTCACGACGATCGCCATCATGGGTGGCGCATCCACTCTCGTCGGCGTCTTGCCGACCTATGAGCAGGCCGGCCTGTGGGCCCCGGCTCTCCTGGTTTTGCTCCGGCTCTTGCAAGGCTTCGGTGCTGGCGCCGAACAGGCGGGCGCGACGGTCCTTATGGCCGAATACGCACCCGTTCGCCGACGCGGCTTCTTCGCGGCCCTCCCCTTCATTGGGATTCAGGCAGGAACCTTGCTTGCCGCGGGAGTGTTCGTCTACCTCGGCACCCTCCCCACGGAGGTCCTGCTCGCGGGAGTGTGGCGCATTCCCTTCCTCGCCTCCATCCTGCTCATCGGTGTCGCCGTCTTCATCCGGATGCGCCTGCGGGAAAGCCCGACATTCATCACTCTCGAAAAGCAGGATCAGGTTGCCGAGAGTCCCCTCCGCGAGGTTTTCCGCGGCTCATTCCCCTCGGTTCTGCGTGGAATCGGCCTGCGGATGGCGGAGAACGGGGGCTCCTATATCTTCAGCACTCTCGCCGTGAGTTTCGTGGTCACAACCGTTGGAGTCGGCACGTGGATCGGCCCGCTCGCCGTCGCGGTTGGATCGTTGGTCGGGATGGTGACGGTTCCGTTCGCCGGTCACCTCTCTGATCGCTTCGGACGGGTCCCCGTCTACCGGTTCGGCGCGGCGGTCCTTCTGGTGCTTGCCTTCCCCGGCTGGTGGCTGCTGTCGCTCGGAAACCCTGTAATCGTCATCATCGTGATCTCCGTTGCAATCGGCCTCGGAGTCAACACCATGCTCGGCGCGCAGTGCGCGCTCCTTCCTGAAATGTTCGGCAACCAACACCGGTATCTCGGTGTTGCGACGTCACGGGAATTCAGTGCCATCCTTGCCGGCGGGATCGCGCCGGTCCTCGGTGCTTTCCTCATCGGCGCCAGCGGTGGGGCCTGGTGGCCGCTGGCCATCTATGTCTTCATCCTCGCCGCGATCACGTTCGCAACGACTTTCGTGACACCCGAGACCCGCGGCCGTGACCTGACGCTTCTCAACGACGCACTGTTCGACAGCGCGGTTCAGGTTGAGACACGTCCCGAACACATGGTGTCGCACAAGGAATTCCTCGCACGTGTCGGCAGCTGACGCAGCTTCTCTCCTCATTCGACCAAATCAGAAAGCACAGCATGCGGATAGCACGACTCGAAACTCCAGAAGGGCCCCGCTCTGCGGTGGCCGTGGACGATCGTTGGGACTTCATCATCGATCCTTTCGCCCGGGAAATCATCTTCACCGGGGACTCGACACCCATGGACGGTGCCGTGCTCCTTGCCCCGGTGCAACCCGGCCTCGTCGTCGGAATTGCTCATAACCTCACCAACAACAACCACGTCCTGCCCATTCAGGCCTGGCAGAAATCGGCACACACCGTCGCGGGGCCTGGCGACGAGATCCTGGCTCAGCGTGGCGTGGGAACGGTCAACGTCGAAGGAGAACTTGCCGTCGTCATCGGGCGATCGGCTACCGCGCTCACTGTAGAAAACGCCTTCGACTACGTTCTCGGATTCACGGTCGCGAACGACGTGACGAACGTCGATCAGGTGCCCGTCGACGAAAAGAACTTCCAGAGCAAAAGTGGAGTCAACTACACACCGCTCGGCCCTTGGATCGAGACCGAGGTGGCCGACCCCGAGAACGTGAGCACAGAGGTCGCGATCAACGGTGAGGTGCGCGCCCGGTCCGGGTCGTTCAACCTCCCGTCGAGTGTTGCCGCGACACTCGCATACGTGACGCGCTGGCTCACCCTGGAACCCGGGGATGTGATCATGACCGGTGCTCCGAACACCTTTGTCGCCGTTCATCCCGGTGATCGCGTCGACATCACTCTCGCGGGGATCGGAACGCTCAGCAGCACCGTCGGCTGATCGTCAACCGGGAAGTCCCGGAGCCCGGATGCTCGCCCTGCAGGCTGCAGGGCGAGCACCCGGGCTCCGGCATGTCACGCACCGAGGGCCTTGACCCGCACTGAACAAGTGTTTAGCATGTTGAACATGCGTACAGTTCGTCCCTCTCCACCGGAGGACCTCACGGCGCGCGCCTTGATCCGGGATGCCGCGATCGTTCATTTCGCTCAGGACGGCTTCCGCAAATCGAGCCTGCGGGCGATCGCCGCCACCGCCGGCGTGAGCGCGAGCCTCGTCGTGCATCACTTCGGCAGCAAGGAGCGACTCCGCGGGGAGTGCGATGAATTCGTGATCGGCACCATGCTGGCCGCGGCCCGCGACAAGGCGAGCCCGGCGGGACTCCAGGCCGTGATCCAGGGATACCTCGCGAACCCCGCGGAATACGAGGTCGACGTCGCCTACCTGTCGCGGGCGATCGCGGAGGAGACGACGGCAGGCCGGACCTTCGTGGACACGATCGTCGACGAGACCGAGGCGATCATCCGGGCCGGAATCGCGGACGGAACCATGAACCCCTCCTCCGACCCGCGCGCGGTGGCGGTCCTGATCGCGACGACGAGCCTGGCGATGATGACGATGAGCGCACACCTCGCCCGGTCGCTCGGCTTCGAGGGCCTGGGTCTCGGCCAGGAGACGATGCGGCGGCTCGCGCTGCCGTCGGTCGAGCTGTACACCCACGGGCTCTACACCGACGAGACCGTGCTGAACGTCACCCGGAAGGCGCTCGCGGCAACGCCGGAGCCCGCTGCGGCACCCCCGGCAGAGCCCATGCCGGCCCAGGAATACCCCAGTCGAGAGGACACCCGATGAGTCACGTCGAAACAGCGAGCTGGCCACATCCCGGGGCGTCGTCCCCGCCCTCGGATGCCGCGATCCAGGCCGTCGAGATCACCAAGCGCTTCGGCAGCACCCAGGCCCTCCATGGTGTGACCTTCACGGTTCCCCGCGGCAGCGTCTTCGGCGTGATCGGCCCCAACGGCGCCGGCAAGACCACGACCATGCGCGCCCTGCTCGACATCATCCGGCCGAGCTCCGGGCACGCGACCGTTCTCGGCACAGACTCGCGCAACGCCGGCCCCGAGTTGCGCCGGCGGATCGGCTTCCTGCCCGGAGAACTCATCCTCGAGGGCCGCATCACCGGACGAAAGCTCCTGCAGCACTACGCCGACATCTCCGGTCCCGTCCGCACCGGGCACATCGAAGAACTCGCCGAACGGTTCCATCTCGACCTCGCACAGCCGGTGCGCAAGCTCTCCCGCGGCAACAAGCAGAAGCTCGGCATCGTGCAGGCGTTCATGCACGAGCCGGAACTCCTCGTGCTCGACGAACCGACGAGCGGGCTCGACCCCCTGATGCAGCAGGAGTTCCTGCTGCTCGTCAAGGAGGCCCGCGACGCCGGCCAGACCGTATTCCTGTCCTCGCATGTGATCAGCGAGATCCAGCAGGCCGCCGACGAGGTCGCGATCCTCCGGGACGGGCGCATCATCACCGTCGCGAGTGTCGAGGCACTGCGCCAAACGGCCGTGCGTCACTTGCGGATGACGGCCACCGGCATCCGCCCCGCCGACCTCTCCGAACGGCTGGGCCGGCTCGACGGCATGGCCGGGCTCGTCTGCATGGCCGTCACCAGCCCCGCTGGGGCCGCAGCCACCGAGGCGACCGCAACCCTCGAGGGTGCGATCCAGCCCTTCATCCAGGCCGTCTCCACGCTCGACCTCACGGATCTCGTTCTCGAGGAACCCGACCTCGAGGAATCCGTGCTCGCGCTCTACACCGCGCCGGAGGATTCCGCAGAGTCGCACAGGGCCTCCCGGGCGACCCGAACCGCCCGCGGGTCCCGAGCGGAAAGGAAGGAACCGAAATGACCGCGTCCACGGAGACGGATGTCCGCCGTGCGCCCCTGCCGATCTTCGGCAAGGCGTTCGCAGACGGCCGGCGAGCCCTGCTCGGCTGGGGAATCGGCATCGCGGCGGCGATCTTCCTCTACCTGCCGCTCTACCCGAGCATGATCGGCACGTCCGAGATGCAGAAGCTCATCGACTCGCTGCCGCGGGCCCTGATCCGTACCCTCAATTACGACCAGATCAGCACCGGGGCCGGCTACACCCAGGCGACGGTCTTCGGCCTGATCGGGTTCCTGCTGATGAGCATCGCCTCGATCGGCTGGGGCGCGGCCATGCTCGGCGGCGACGAGGAATCCGGCCAGCTCGAGCTGACCCTCGCCCACGGCGTCACCCGGGTGCAGGTAGTCGTGGAGCGGTTCGCGGCGCTCGTGCTGAAGGTCCTGTTGATCACCGCCCTGATGTTCGTGCTCATCGCGCTCCTCAACGGCCCGAGCCAGCTCGGCATCGACGTCGGGTACCTGGCCCAGACCTGCCTGCTTTTCGCGGGCCTCGTGCTGCTCTGCGGCAGTGTGGCGATGCTCGGCGGCGCGCTCACGGGCCGCAAGGTGTGGGGCATCGGCGCCGGAGCGTTCGTCGCGGTCGTCGGCTACGTCTTCAACGCCCTCGGCAACCAGAGCGCCGACCTCGAGTGGTTGCACGGACTCTCGCCCTATTACTGGGCGTTCGGAAACTACCCGATGACGAACGGGGCCCCGCCGCTTGCGCTCCTCGCGTTCTACGGCGGTTCCCTGCTCGTCGCGGCGGTGACGGCACTCGTGCTGCGCCAGCGCGACATTGGCGTCTGAGCGGAGCCGGCAGGCCCCGGCGCGGTAGCGTGAGGCTTTCACCACGTTCAGCAAGGGAGCGCTCATGAAGGTCGTCGTCACCGGTGCCAACGGAAAAGTCGGTCGGGCCGCCGTCCAGGCGCTGCTCGCAGCCGGCCACGACGTGACGGGGGTCGACCTCGCCCGCCCGGTCTTCGAGCGGGCGGTGGAGGGCGCGGCGCGCTACCAGATGGCCGACCTGACGGATGCCGGTGAGGCCTTCGCCGTGATCCGCGGAGCCGACGCTGTCGTGCACACCGCCGCGATCCCGGACCCGACCGCGAATCCCGCCCACGTCGTGTTCCGCACCAACCTGATGGCGACCTTCAACGTTCTCGAGGCCGCCGTCCGCTTCGGCGTGCCGCGCTTCGTGAACATCTCGAGCGAGACGGTGCCGGGATTCCTGTTCGCCGAGCGCGGCTTCCTGCCTGAGTATGCGCCCGTCGACGAGGACCACCCGGCGCACCCGCAGGACCCGTACGCGCTCACCAAACTCTTCGGGGAGCAGCTGATGGATGCCGCCGTCGCACGTTCGGACATCCGGTGCATCTCCCTGCGGCCGAGCTGGGTGCAGAACGAGGACAACTACGAGCAGAACCTCGGGCCGCTCGTGCGCGACGCCGCGTTGGCCAGCGGCAACCTGTGGAGCTACACCGATGCATACGACCTCGCGGACGCCATCGTGCTCGCCGCCGAATCGGAGCTGCCCGGCCATGAGGTGTTCTACATCGCCGCGCCGGACACTGCAGGCGGGCGCGACTTCGCCGCGATCCTGCACGAGCACTATGGCGACACGATCCCGCTGCGGCCCCTCTCCCGCCCGGATGCCTCGGGCATCTCGAGCGCGAAGGCGCAGCGCCTGCTCGGCTGGGCGCCGAAGCGGTCCTGGCGAGACTACCTCGACGCCGACGGCAGGGCGCTGGCGAGCTCGTGACCCGCGTTCGTAACACGGAAGAGTTAGGCTGACGCCATTCCAGTCTCCGGTACACCCGTCCCCGTCCGTCCCTCCGCCGAGCCGGAAATCGAGCCGACGGGCATCCCCCGTGGCTCCGGTTCCGGCGCCGTCGTGCTCGGCGCGCACTCCTATCCCGCCGCCCTCGTCGCCCGCGTGCGTGAGGCGACGGATGCCGCCGCGGCGGCCTGCCTGCCCTGGCTCGGCCGGGGCGACAAGATCGCCATCGACGACGCCGCCGTCACGGCCATGCGGGACGTGCTCGCCGATGCTCCGTTCGAGGGCACCGTCGTCATCGGCGAGGGCGAAAAGGATGCGGCCCCGATGCTGGCCAACGGCGAGGCGCTCGGCCAGGGCGGCGCCCCGCTCTGCGACGTCGCCGTCGACCCGCTCGACGGCACCCGCCTCGCGGCCTCCGGTCTCCCCGGCTCGATCTGCGTGATCGCGCTCGCCCCCGCGGCACGATGTTCGATCCCGTCGACGTCTTCTACATGGACAAGCTCATCTGCGGCGCGGCCGGCCACGGGGTCGTCGACATCCGCCGCCCGATCGCCGAGAACCTCGCCAGGCTCGCCGCCGTCACCGGGGTCGCCGTGAGCGACCTCGTCGTCGTCGTGCTCGACAAGCCCCGTCACGCGGTGCTCATCGCCGAGATCCTCGCGACCGGCGCCGAGCTCCGGCTCGTCGGAGAGGGCGATATCGTCGCCGCCGTCGCGGCCGCGACCTCAGGGACCGACGTCGACGTCGTCGTCGGCATCGGTGGGACACCCGAGGGCATCATCGCGGCCTGCGCCGTGCGGGCACTCGGCGGATTCATGCAGGGGCGCCTCGCGCCCCAGACGCCCGAGCAGCACGCCGCGGCGCTCGCGGCCGGGCACGACCTCGACCGGGTGCTCGAGCTCGACGACCTCGTCGCGAGCGAGGCTGTGCTGTTCGTCTCGAGCGCCGTCGGCTGAGCCGGCTTAGCGCGTGCGCAGGGGCGCGGGGGCGCGGAAACGTCAGGCGCCGTCCGCGCCGCCGTACCGCTCGGTCCGGATCCGGGCGGGATCCCGGCCAGCCCGCACGAGGGTGTCCGCCACGAACTCGACAAAGGGGGTCGCGCCGCACACGAACGTGAGCGCGCTGGTGCCGAGGGTCTGAACGCTCGCCGCGAGGCCGGTGACGTCAAGGCGGCCGGGTGCGTGGGGCCATCCGCTCGGGGCACGCCGGGTGTACACCCAGTCGAGGTCGAAGCGCGGGGAGACCCGGGCGAGCTCCTCGAGTTCGGCGCGGTAGTACGCCATCTCCGGTGAGCGCACCGAGTAGAGCAGGCGGAACGGAGCCGGGTGCGCGGCCGCCTCATGGGCGCGGATCATGGCCATCAGCGGAACGACGCCGGAGCCGCCGGCGATGAGCTGCACCGGCGCGGGTTCCTCCTCCCGCCAGACGAACCAGCCGCCGATCGGTCCGCGGATCTCGAGCCGGTCGCCGACATCGAGGGCGCGCACGAGATACGGCGATACCTCGCCATCGTCGAGTTCCTCAACGGTGATCTCGAGAACCCCACCCGGTGCGGCCGAGGCGAGCGAGTACGAGCGCACGGCGGTGTAGCCGTCCGGTGCGGTCAGGCGAACGTCGATGTGCTGGCCCGCGACGAGCTCGGGCAGCTGGGGCAGGGCGGCTGAGGCGGGCAGCCGCATCCGGATGGTGCGGGCCGTCGGGGTTTCGGCGTAGGCCTCGACGACCAGGGCGTCGTGCCAGTCCGATGCGTTCCACGTGGAACGGGCGGCGCTCGCCGGGACGTCGCTCACCAGTACCGTTCTTCACGCCAGGGGTCGCCGTGCATGTGGTACCCGTTCTGCTCCCAGAAACCGGGATCGTTGCGGGTCGACAGCTCAATGCTCCGCACCCACTTCGCGCTCTTCCAGAAGTACAGCGCGGGCACGAGCAGCCGGGCAGGGCCGCCGTGCTCCGGAGCCAGCGGGGCGCCGTCGAACTGGTGCGCCACCCAGGCCTTGCCGCCGCGCAGCTCGTCGAGCGGCACATTGGTCGTGTACCCGCCGTAACTGCGGGCCATCGCGAACCCGGCCCCGGTGTCGACGCCCTCGAGCAGCGTGTCGAGGGAGACGCCGCGCCAGCCGGTGCCGAACTTCGACCAGCTCGTCACACAGTGGATGTCGACGGTCACGTCTTCCTGCGGCAGCGCCTGGAATTCGTCCCAGGTCCAGGTGGTCATCAGCCCGGACTCGCTCGTGATGCTGAAGCGCCACTCCTCGGTGGACACCCGCGGGGTGGGTCCGATCGAGAGTACCGGGAAGTCCGTGACGAGGTGCTGTCCCGGCGGCAGCCCGGGGACGGGTTCGCGGCGACGGCCCATGAAACCGGGCGAAAAGAGACCCATGGCGACTCCTCCAGAGATGCGATTGCCGGATTCGCACAGCCTAGCGGCGCGATTGTCAGGACGCACCTGCCGGAATACCCTGAGCACATGTGCGGACGCTTCGCGATGGACAAGGACACCGACGATCTGATCCAGGAGTTCGTCGCGACCGGCGGCGACTTTCGGGACTGGCGGCCGTCGTACAACATCGCGCCGACCGATCGGGTTCCCGTGGTGCGCGAGTGGGAACACGACGGAACGATCACCCGCGAGGTGGACGCGGCGACCTGGGGGCTCACGCCGGCCTGGTCGACCGGCGGGAAACGACCCGCGCCGATCAATGCACGCCTCGAGACCGTTGCCACCAACGGGATGTTCCGCACGGCCTTCGATTCGCGCCGGTGCATCGTCCCGATGACGGGCTACTACGAGTGGGAGGACCTCCCAGACGGCAAGCAGCCGCACTTCATCCACGGCGACGGGCTCCTCGCCGCGGCCGGACTCTACGCGGCGCGCAAGGAGAGTGACGACTCCTGGTCCCACAGTATGACGATCATCACGAGGGAGGCCCGCGACGCTTCGGGCGAGATCCACGACCGGATGCCCGCATTCCTCGAACGGAATGTGTGGGACGAGTGGCTCAGACCGGGGAAGCTCACCGACCCGAATCACCTGCTCGACCTGCTCGACCGAACGTCGATCGCAGTTGCAGCCCACATCGAGAGCTACCCGGTGTCCCGGCGGGTGAACAGCGTACGGGTGCCCGACGCCGAACGGCAGGACCCGGCACTCATCCGGCCGCTGTCCTGAGGCGCACAATGGAAGGGCGGCCGTCGAATCGGGCCGCAGCTGGAGATACTCCGTGCCCGTCCCGTCCGCCCAACCGGCAGCATCCGTTCTGCACACCCCGCTCGCCCCGAGTCGCGCACTGCTCGCGCGGGCGCAGCGGGTCATCGTGATCGCCGGCGCCGGGATGAGCGCCGACATCGGGACGCCCGTCTACTGGACCGGGGACAACGCGGCATACGGTGACACCGTCTCGCACTACGGTCACACCAACCTCGAGCATTCCTGCGCGCCGCTCTGGCTAGAGGAACCCGACCAGCAGGCCGCGTTCTTCCGCGAGACCTGGCGGGAGATGCGCGAATCGGAGAAACCCTCCCGGCCCGCCGACCCGTACTTCGTGCTCCAGGGCTGGCTGGATGCGGCCGCGAAGGACTCCTTCGTGCTCACCTCCAATGTCGACACCGCCTTCACCGACCACGGCTTCCCTGCCGAGAAGCTCCTCGAGATCCACGGCGCATACGATCGCTCCCAGTGCCTGGCCGAACCGGAGGCGCATGGCGTCTTCCGGACCGTCGACCCGACGCTTGCCACCACCTTCTGTCCCACCTGCGGGAGCCTCGCCCGGCCGAACGTGCTCTTCTTCGACGACTACTGGTTCAACAACGCCGCGAACGAACTCCAGGAGGACGACTTCCTCGACTACCAGCGCCCCCTCGCAGCGGAGGATCCCGGCAGCACGGTCATCCTCGAAATCGGGGTCGGCCTCACCGTGATGAACCTGCGCAATCTGACCTGGGACCTGCACTCGCGGTACGACATCCCGATCGTGCGCATCAACCCGTTCCACGTCGGCCGCGGCGATGACGTGTCCGCGGGGAGCGCGCCGATCTATGAGCACCAGCTCACCGCGCTCGTCGGGCTCCGCGCCCTGCTCGGCTAGCAGGCGGGCACGCTACGGCCTGTCGGGCCTGTCGGGCCTGTCGGGCCGGTCCGCCGAACGAGAGACGAGCCTCAGGGGGCCTGTCGCAGGTCGGGCTTGTCCGGTGAGCCGGGCGGCGGAGTCAGCACTTCCACATTGCTCTTCCGGAAGGCCTTGGCCAGGTCGGGCGGCGGGGCCTGGTCGGTGATGAAGTAGTCAGCCCGGCCCAGCTCGGCGACCTGGGCGAAAAGCTGACGCCCGAATTTCGTTGAGTCCGCGAGGATCGCGACGCGCGAAGCCCGGGCGACCATCTCGCTCATCATGACCGCCTCGGCGAGGTTGCTCGTCGAGTATCCGCCATCGGCGGAGACGGCCCCCACTGAAATCAGGGCCAGGTCGCAGCGCACATCGAGGTCATTCCCGCTACCCGCGAACTGAAACCCGACGGGTCCGATGGTCGACTGGCCGCTGAGGCGCACGGCGCCGCCGAAGACATAGAGGTCACGACAGACATCCGGTGGCATCTCGATCGGAATACGGAGGTTGTTGGTGGCCACCGTCAGGTTGCGGTGCTTGTCCAGGTGGCGCACCGCTGCCAGCGTCGTCGTGCCGGCGTTGATCATGATGACGGAGCCGTCCTGCACGAGTCCGGCCGCTAGGGCGCCGATCTTGTCCTTCGCGGATGTCTGCAACCGCAACCGGAGGTCAAGTTTCTTCTCCGTCGTTTCCATGACCGATTGGCTGACCGCTCCGCCGTGGGTCCTGACCAGTACCCCGTCGGCATCGAGCTGGTCGAGGTCCCTTCGGATGGTGTCGGCCGAGACTCCGAAGTGCTCCGCGAGAGCCCCGACCGTGACCTGACCTGCTTCTGACACGTACAGGGCGAGATCGGCCTTGCGTCCCGCGGGCAGGCGGGCGGCCTGATCGGGCCGGTTCGAACGCGGGGCCGGGGAAGGGGACATGCCTGATATTAGCATTTTCTTGCATTTTCGTTCCGTGCTTTGTTGATTTCATCGGGCCAATTCCGGAGTTTCACGCATGACCCTGCATGCATGAGTGACTCCGACTTGGTCGGCTCGACCGGTGAATCCGGCGAAATCAGGGTGTTGGCGCGTACAAATTGGTGCTTTTGTATGCTTGACGATCGGCAATTCACTCCGCTACTATCATGCAACAAGGCGCAGAAAAGCGCATACAACAGCAGAACACAGCAAAACTTGGAATGGAGAACCATGAATAGCAAAGGCGCTATGGTCCGGAGGGCTGTCGTCCCTCTTGTCGTCGCAGGAATGGCCGTCACCCTCATCACCGGGTGCAGCACCAGTAGTTCGGTCACCGCGACTGCGGATCCGAACGAGAAGGTCACGCTGGAGTTTTCCCAGTGGTGGGAGCCGGAACTGCCCGCTGGTGCACTGCGCACCCTGATGGACGAATTTCAGACGGAGAACCCGAACATTACGGTCAAGCTGCTCAGCGCGCCGTACGCGGCAACCAAGGACCAGACGGTTGCCGGCGCGGCCTCGGGAGTCATGTCCGACGTTGTGGGACTTGACGGGGCCTGGGTGAGCGACTTCGCCAAGCAGGGCGCGCTCGCCGACCTCTCCCAGCTGATGAAGGACGCCGGGTACGACGAGAGCCAGCTGGCCAGCCAGGTCAAGATCAAGGACTCGACCTTCATGATCCCGGTGCTCAACTTCGTCTATCCCATGTTCACCAACGACGATCTGTTGGCCAAGGCCGGCGTCACGGCACCGCCCACCAACCGCACCGAGTTCACCGCGGCGGCCGAAGCTGTCACCAAGACCGGGGACGCCAAGGGTTGGGTCCTCCCGCTTTCCCTCCAGGCGCCGAACGGAATCCAGAATGACGTCATGTCCTGGGCGTGGGCATCCGGTGGCAGCATGCTCAAGAACGGAGCCCCGGACCTCACGAACGCCGCGGTGAAGAGCGCGACCAATTACGTGAAGGACCTCTGGGACAAGGGCGTCATCGCCCCCGGTTCCCTCACCATGACGGAACAGGACAAGGTGGAGGAATTCACCAACGGCCGGGTCGGCATGATGATCGACTCCCTGTCGCACGTCACGAGCATCCGGGAGAAGAACCCGAACCTCAAGTTCAGCATTTCCGCCATTCCCGCGGCGGACGGTTTCACCGGCAAGCGCGGCATCCCATACGCGTCGTGGGGCATCGGTGTCTCCGACACCGGAAAGCACAAGGCGGAGGCCTGGAAGCTCGTGCAGTTCCTGATGAGTGAGAAGACCAACTCCACCCTGTCCACTCTCGCCCACGCCTTCCCCGGGAACACCAGCTCCACTCCGGACTTCACCGGAACCGACCCGCTCTTCAAGACGGCATTCGACATCTACAAGAGCGGCACACCCGTCAACGAGTTCGTCGGCCTCCCGGTCGCGGAACAGCTGATGCGTGACTTTGACGAGCAGTTCCAGGGCGCGCTGACCGGAACCCAGTCTGTCGACGACATGCTGACCAAAGCCCAGGGGGCCTGGACCGCGAAGTTCTAGCCAGTCGGAGACAACTCAGCCTCGCGTGGCCGCGTCAGGACTCGTGCCTGACGCGGCCACCCAAACTCAAGGAGGGATCACGTCTTGAGAACAACACGCACCACAGGTGCTGAGCGGACTACCGCGGCAAAGTCGCTGACCGGCAGGCTCACGCCGTACGGATTCATCTCCCCGACGGCGGCCCTGCTCTTCATCCTCATGTTCATCCCGATCGCCATGGTCATGGGCTACTCCGTCATGGACAACGTCATCACCAACAAGCATCCGGAGTTCGTCGGGCTGGACAACTACGTCAAGGTCCTCACCAACGGCGTCTTGCCGACTGCCGTACTCAATACGGCGATCTTCACCATCGTCAGCGTGATCGCACACCTCGTGCTCGGCCTGTTGTTCGCGATGATGCTCAATACGAAACTGCTCAGCAATCTCACCACCGGGCTCTTCCGGGTGATCTACGTGCTGCCCTGGCTGTTCACGGTCGCCATCATCGCCATCCTCTGGCGGCTCCTGCTCAACCCGAACGGCGTTATCAACTATGTTCTGGTCGGCCTCGGGATCACTCCCACCGGCATCGAGTGGCTGTCGACACCGGGAACGGCGCTTCTGGCCGTCACGTTCATCAACATCTGGGCCGGGTACCCGTTCTACATGGTCAGCCTCCTGGCCGGCCTGCAGGGAATTCCGACGGACCTCTATGAAGCAGCAAAGGTGGACGGGGCTTCAGCGCTCCAGCAGTTCTGGCACATGACCCTGCCCCAGCTCAAACCCATCATCATCAGCATGTCCCTGCTCGACGTCATCTGGACGTCGCAGCAGTTCGCGCTGATCTGGATGACCACCGGCGGCGGGCCCATCAACGCAACGGAGATGCTGAGCACATTCACGTACAAGCTGGCCTTCAGCAACTACGAGTTCTCCCAGGCCTCCGCGAGTGCCGTCCTGCTCCTGGTCGTGTCGACAGTCCTCGCATACGTCTATGCCCGATACCAGAAAGCGCGGGAGTGATATGGCTGCGACCCAAAGACGCGTTCGCCTGGTGAAGAAGGCCGGGCTGTTCATCGGCCTGCTGATCGGCGCCGTGTTCGCCGGATTCCCGGTGGTATGGATGGCGTCGAGCTCGTTCAAGTCGAATACCGAGATCTTCGCCTCGCCGCCGAAACTGATCACGGACAACTTCTCCTGGGATGCGTACACGTCGATCCTGACCGACCCCACCAAGGTGCGGTTCTTCATCAACAGTTACGTGGTGTCCCTGTCCGTGACGGTGCTCACGCTCCTCATCGCCATCCTGGCGGCGTATGCCTTCAGCCGGTTCGAGTTCCGCTTCAAGAAACCCCTGAACATGATCATCGTGAGCGTGCAGGGCGTCCCGCCCATCACACTCCTCATTCCGTACTTCGGATTGATGGTGACTCTGGGCCTGTACAACACCTACCTGGGCCTGATCCTCACCTACATGGTGTTCACGCTGCCCTACGCGATCATCATGATGACCGGCTACTTCAACACCCTGCCCAAGGAACTGGACGAGGCAGCCCGGGTCGATGGGGCGAGTGCGATGGGAGCGCTCTGGCGCATCCTCGTGCCGATATCCATCCCGGGCATCGTCTCGGTGGGTATCTACACCTTCATGATCTCGTGGAACGAGTTCCTCTTCGCGCTGACCCTGACTCGCACCCAGGACATGCGTACCGTGCCCATCGGCATCCAGTTGCTCATGGGCCAGAACTCCTACGAGTGGAACCAGATGATGGCGATGAGCATCCTCGGGTGCATCCCGGTCCTGCTCCTCTTCCTCTTCTTCCAACGCTTCTTCATCGGCGGCATGACTGCAGGAGCGGTCAAGAACTAGCCGCGTCTGCCTTTTCCCTCTCGTCTCACCCCAACCAAGGAGAACCACCGCATGTTAATGAATGGAATCGACCTTCTGGCCGTCGCGAATGCGAACGACTTCGCTGTCCCGGCGTTCAACGTCAGCGACTACGCGATGATGAACGGCCTCTTCGAGATCAGCGAGGAGAAGAATTCCCCGCTGATCATTGCGATCCACCCGGACGAACTGAGCCACATCGGCGTCGACATGCTTCCCGCGATCATTGCGCGCGCTCACCGCTCGACCGTACCCGTCACCATCCACCTGGACCACGGGGCGACCTACGAGCAGGTGCTCGTGGCCATCCAGAGCGGCTTCACATCCGTCATGATCGACGGATCGCTGCTCCCGTTCGCCGACAACGTGGCGATCACGAAGCGGGTCGTCGATGCCGCGCACGCCGTGGGCATCTCGGTCGAGGGTGAGCTCGGCACGATCGGCAAGACGGACAGCGAGGCCGAAGACGGCACGGCGACCATCATCTTCACCGATCCCGACGACGCGGTGAAGTTCATCGCATCCACCGGCGTGGACAGCCTGGCCATTGCCATCGGCACGAGCCACGGCATCTATCCCGCAGGCATGAAGCCAGAGCTCAGGCTGGACCTGCTCCGCGAGATCACCGGCAAGGTCGGCATCCCCCTGGTCCTTCATGGCGGATCCAACAACCCGGACCAGGAAATCGGGGAGGCCGTGCGGCTGGGAATCAATAAGATCAATATCTCGAGCGACATCAAATCGTCGTACCACTCCAAGATGCGGGAGGTCCTTGCCGACCCGGGTGTGCGGGAGCCGAACACGATCCAGCCGCCCTGCGTCGCCGCCATGAAGATCACCGCGGCGCAGAAGATCGACCTGTTCAATGCGGCCGGAAAAGCAGCACTCTACTAATCGAACGGCACATATCTCCATGCGCGAAAAACTGGTGTTGGGGCTCGGCGGAACCGTCGACTACGAGATCGCCTGGGACTCCCGGGTGATCGAGCACCTCATCCGCGAGTACTCCATTCGCGCGTCGGAGCTGGATGCCTCGATCCCGGTCATGAGCGAGCGGGACCTCGTCGTCACGTTGCTCGCCTTCCTCGAGGGCGGTGCCGGAGGAGAGCGATTCGTCGCCTCCTCCGACATCGTGGAGACGTTCGCCGCCCGGTTCGATAGAAGGATCACCCTGGGCGGCACGTGCGTGCGCGCCGCGATGGCGATGCAGGCGCTCGGCATCGAGAGCACTGTTCACTTGGTCAGCATCGACGATCACGTTCGCAGGCTGCTCCCCGCGGGATGTGCCTACCTCTGCAGCGCAGACCACGACACGACCGATCCGCATCTCATCGTGCAGTTCAACGCGGGCGCGCGCGTCCAGGCCGGCGACATCGACCTGCGTGCGCCGCACCCGAATCGGGTCATCTACGCCCATGATCCACCGAACGAACAGCTGCTGTTGAGCAACGCTCTCGGAGAGGTGCTCCGAGATGCCGAGGTGTTCCTGATCTCGGGGTTCAACGTCATCCAGGACACGGACCTGCTCCAAGAACGGTTGGTGGACATCCTTCGGCACATGCAGCAGTTGCCGGTAACAGCCGTCGTCTATTACGAGGACGCCGGATTCCATGTCCCGGCGATGAGCCGGTACGTGCGCGACGCGCTCATCGGGGTGATCGACGTGTACAGCATGAACGAGGACGAAATGCAGGCATACCTGGGACGCCCCGTCGACCTCCTGGCCGTCGACGAGGTGGCCGAGGCGCTCCGGGAATTGCAGCGGCTGATCCCCGCCGCGACCCTGGTCGTGCACACGAAGTACTGGTCACTCGCCCTGGGCGAGTTCGCCGCCTCCTATGGCGCGAGCCTCCAGGGCGGCATCACGATGGCGAGCACGCGATATTGCTACGGGGACGATTTCACCGAGCGGGACTACCGGGAAGTCGACAACCGGATGCCCAGCGTGCCCGGTACTCGGTTCGCCTCCGATCTCGAGGACCGGATGGGGCACACCGTCCGGTGCCTGCCCGCGTTCGCGCTCACCGTCGCCGCGCCGACGACCATCGGACTGGGCGACTCGTTCGTCGGCGGGTTCATCGCTGCCCTGGCTCGGCGCTAGCCGGGCGGACAGTGGTCGAAGCCGGGCCGGCTGCCGTTCCAGTGAAGACCGGGTCGCTCCGGTTCCAGAGAGTGCGGCCCAGGACTAGGACGACCGTTCGCCGGTCAGCCACTCGTCGAATGTCGTGGGAGCCTCGCCCTCGTCCCCGGTGCCGCGCAGCACCCCGGAACGCATTCCGCGCCAGTACGCGCCGGGCAGGGACACCCCGAGTGCCGGCATCCGTCGCCCGTCGGCCCGGATGACCTTGCGCACCATGTCGAGGAGGATCTCATCCCGCGGCCCGCGCAGGTCGCGGTGACGTCCCCGCTCGGTGCCGTCGGCGATCGCGACAAGGGCGTCGGCCACGTCGGCGGCCGCGATCGGACGCAGCAGTCCGGCGGGGACCAGGGCGATCGGGCCGAACGACGCGCGTCCGAGCACCTGCCGCGCGAACTCGTGGAACTGGGTGGTTCGCAGGATGCTGAACGGCACCGGCCCGGCGGTGACGAGGCGCTCCTGCTCGACCTTCCCGGCGTAATACCCGAGCGGCAGGTAGTCGATTCCGACGATCGACAGCGCCACGTGGTGTCCCACCGACTGGCGCACTTCCGCGGCGAGCAGGTGCCTGGTCGCCGCGCCGAAGAACTCGACGGATGCTGCGGCTGAGGTGCTCGCCACGCTCGTGACGTCGATCACGGCATCAGCTCCCGTGAGCGCCGCGTCGAGTCCGACGCCGGTGCTGACGTCCTTCCCGGTCGACCGTGACAGCGGGACGACCTCGTAACCACGGCGCGCGGCGACCGCAACGACGTGCCTGCCGACGGTGCCGGTCGCCCCGGCTACGACGATCCTCATGATGCGACCCCCTCGGTGGAAATGGTAGCGCCCTCGCGATACGGTTCACCACGGCCGCTGCAACGCAACGTCGGAGATTTTCGAGACGTAGGACCCTCAGACTCGGGCGAGGGTCACACGTGACGCCTCGGCCCTGCGGAATCCGTCACCACTCCGCGAAGGAACCGTCTTTGTGGCGCCAGACCGGGTTGCGCCAACGTGCGCCCTCTTTGGCTCGTTCGATGACGTATTCCTCGTTGACTTCGATACCGAGACCGGGGCCGTCGGGGATTGCGACCATGCCGTCTTCGTATGCGAAGACCGCCGGGTCGACGACGTAGTCGAGTAGGTCATTGGACTTGTTGTAATGGATCCCGAGACTCTGTTCCTGGATGAAGGCGTTGTAGCAACCGGCGTCGATTTGCAGGCAGGTGGCCAACGCGATCGGGCCGAGCGGGCAATGGAGGGCGACAGCGATGTCATATGCCTCGGCCATGAAGGCGATCTTTCGAGCCTCCGTGATCCCGCCGCAGTGGGACGGATCCGGCTGGATGATGTCGACCGCTCCACTGGCCAGGATGTCCTTGAAATCCCAGCGGGAGAAGAGTCGTTCACCGAGCGCGATCGGCGTGGGCGTGTTCCGCAAAACGTCGAGGAGCCCGCCGACGTTTTCGCTCAGGACGGGCTCTTCGATGAACATCAATTTGTAGGGCTCGAGTTCCTTGATGAGGACCTTCGCCATGGGCTTGTGGACGCGACCGTGGAAGTCGACTCCGATCCCCACATTGTTGCCGACTGCCTCGCGAACCGCGGTGACGTTGGCGATGCACCTCTCGACCTTGTCCCAGGTGTCGAGGAACTGCAGTTCCTCGGTGCCGTTCATCTTGATGGCGGTAAAACCACGGTCCACGGCCTCTTTGGCAGCGCGAGCGGTGTCGGCTGGGCGATCACCGCCGATCCAGGAATACACTCGGATTTTGTCGCGCACCTGACCGCCGAGCAAATCGCTGGACCGACACACCCAGGGCCTTGCCCTTGATGTCCCACAACGCCTGATCAATCCCGGCCAGGGCGCTCATCAGTGCACCGCCCCACCCCGATAAAAACCGCCGCGATAGAGCACGGTCCAGATGTCCTCGATGTTGCGCGGGTCCTTGCCCGATGATGTAGTCGGAGAGCTCCTCGACGGCGGCCGCGACAGTGGCGGCTCGTCCCTCGACGACAGGTTCACCCCATCCGACGATGCCTTCGTCGGTCTCGATCTTCAGGAACAGCCAACGGGGTGGGACCGAATACGTGGTGAGTTTCGTGATTTTCATGCTGTGACCTTTGTGTAGTGCCGCACGAGAAGATGTGGTGGGAGTTGCGAACGGTCTAGAAGCCGCGGTCGGCCGCGACGAGGCCGGCCAAACCGACTGGACCGCCCGCCTTCAGGTACGCGACGACATTGTCGTGGGTGCGCTGGTTGAGCCCGGCCCAGTATTCGCTGTCGGGGTTTGCGCAGTGCGGGGAGATCAGTGCGTTCGGCAAGGTCCACAGCGGGTGGCCGTCGGGGAGAGGTTCGGGGTCGGTGACGTCCATGGCCGCGCCACCGATCGTGCCCGATCCGAGCGCGGCAACGAGGGCGTCGGTGTCGACGATGGGTCCGCGCGCCACGTTGATGAGCCAGGCATCCGTCTTCATCAGGGCGAACTCCGCGGTCGAGATCATATGGTGGGTCGCCGGAACATAGGGGACGCCAATGACCACGTAATCGGCCTGCGGAAGCAGCGTGCGGTAGTCCTCCGGAGGAACAGTCAGATCAGCGCCGGGAACCGGGACATCCGACACCGCGACGATTTTCACGTTGAACGGGGTGAGCAGCTTGATGAGGTTGCGCCCGATGCCGCCCGCACCGATCAGCGCGACGGTTGACCCGGAGAACATGCGCGTGTTCTTGGGCCCCCAGGTGCGGGTGCGGGCATCGGCATGCAGCGAACGGGCCGCACTGAGCATGAAAGCGAGTGCGTGCTCGGCCACGGCATACCCGTATGCGCCGCTCGAACAGCTGAAGACAGGACCACGGGTCAGAAGGCCGGCCTGTTGCCACGGCTCGATTCCGGCGTGGGGCAGTTGCACCCATTTGATCCCAGGGTGGAGCATATCGGCGAGTTCTTGAGGGTCGTCGTTGCCGAAGTAGACGATTGCTTCCGCATCGGCGAGCGGGGTGAGCTGCCCACCGGCGCTCGTGACGGCATCCGCAAGGCTTTCGACCGTGGCCGGGCCGACATAGACATTAAGGCCGCTCATGCCAGGCTCCCTGCGGGGGTCTTCACGAGTGCGGCGATGGCCGGCCAGGCGGCGGGATCGGCCAAAGCGGAGCCCAGGGACACGACTTTGGCGCCGCCGTCCAGGAATTCGCGGGCGTTTCCGGCGCCCATCCCGCCGGTGGCGACGAACTTGATCTGGGGGAAGGGCGCGCTCATCGCCGTGAACCAGGAGGGTCCGAGCTCGGCGGCGGGAAATGCCTTGACCCAGTCGAGGTCGAGGTCGAGGGCGGTTTCGATCTCGGTGGCGGTTGCGACTCCGGGCAGAGTCGGCATTCCGGCCGCGATCGAAGCCCGCACAACGGACGCCTTGAGGCCCGGGCTCACGGTAAACGCCGCTCCTGCCTCAGCTGCCTGCCGGACGTGCTCAAGGGTGACGACCGTTCCGGCCCCTACATGCTTGCCGCGCAACTTCCCGGCTGTCACGGTGGCCGTCAGCGCGTCGAGAGCCTCGGTATTCTGAATCGGCACTTCGATGCAATCGACGCCCAGGTCCCAGGCGTTGTTCGCCAGTTCCACGGTTCGCTCAGGCGAGTATCCCCGCAGAATCGCCATCACCGGAGTGCGGGCAAATAGTTCGTCGAATGAGGTCGTTAGGGACGCCATCCCAGCTCCTTTGAGATTGTTTCTGTTGTGGCAAGTAGCTCCGGGATCAACTCTTCGAGTTGTTCGAGGTTTGCCTTGGCTTTGAGCGCGGTGATCGACACGGCGGCGACCACTCGCGAGCTTGAGTCCCGCACGGGTGCGGCAACGCAGTTGATGAAGTCTTCGAATTCGGCGTCATCCACCGCCCAACCACGAGTGCGGATTTCATCCAGTTGGGATTTCAACGACTGGGCGTCGGGAAGCGTGTTGGGAGTGTGGATCGTGAATTCGTAGCCCGCCAGGACATCGTCGACGAACGTAGGGGGCTGGAACGCGAGGATCGCCTTGGCGACACCGGACGTGTGGAAAGGTACCGTTTGACCGATCTGGGAGTAGAGCCGCACGGACCGGATCGGATCGATCTTGTCGGCGTAGACGATGCGATTGCCGGTCAACTCGGCCAAGTGAATCGTGTGACCGCAGCTCGCCCCCAGCTGTTCGAGACTTTCGTGGGCGAGGTTTCTGAGGCTGAACTGGTCCAGGGCGTGCGCGGCCAGGCCGGCCAGCCGGTAGCCGACGCTGTATTGGCCGCGTTCGTTGCGGCGGGTGAGTCCGCCCTCCGTGAGCGTCTCCAAGAGGCGCAACGCGGTGGAGCGATGCACGTTGATGTGCTCGGCAACCTCCGTCTGGGTGCGGGGAGCATCACTGACGAATTCGAGGATTTCAACGGCGCGCTGGACGCTCTGGACGTTTTGAGTGGCTTTCGGCATGATTCAGACCCTTTCGCGAGGCACGAAATCGCTCGTGCTCTGCAATGTTCTCGCAGCGCATCCGTGCCCGGCACTCAAAGACTCTTCGGCGCTGTCCCCATTGAGCTGTGCCGCCAGATACCCGGCGGCAAATGCATCGCCTGCGCCCACCTCTTCGACCACAGTGATATGGGGTGCGGCAACAAAAACCTCGGTTCCAGAACTGAATTCCGTGGCTCCGACGGCGCCGTTCTTGACGATGAGCGTGCCGAGTGGGCGGATGAGATCGAATACAGCCTGAGGCGTGTGGGTCTGCCACAGTACTTCGGCTTCATCGAGGCCAACGAAGACGATGTCTGCCTGCCTCGCCAGCCGGAGAAGCACCGGGGCCGCTTCTTCGACGGACCAGACACCAGCCCGGTAGTTCACATCGAATGAGAGCAGGGTCGTGGTTCCCACGAGTCGCGACGGAAGAGCGAGCATGAGTTCTCGGCAGCTCGATGAAAGACCGGGTGTGACGCCGCTGGTGTGAATCAGTCGCGCCGTGGCGAGAGGCAGCGCGTCGAGAATTTCGACCGTCATCATCGATGCGGCGGATCCCTTGCGGTAGTAGTACACGCCGGGGATGCCACCGGGGTTCTTGAAATACACGCCGGTTGGAGCGTTCGGGTTAAGGGTGACCAGGGACGTGTCCACTCGCTGCTCATGCAGCGACTCGAGAATTCGCCGGCCGAGCGGATCGTCTCCCACCGAGCTGATCCACGACGTTCGGAAACCAGACTCGGCGAGGTACATCGCCACCGTCGACTCGGCGCCTCCGACTGCCAGGTGGAAAAGCGCACTGTCGGCGAGTGGAGTGGCCTCAGTCGGGGTGACGAGGACCATTGTCTCGCCGAGGCAGAGGACTTCGGGGGTTTCCATGAGAGGCCTTTCTGGCCATTGAGACGTTGTCGTACTTGACACAGCGTAAATGAATGTCATAGTTAACGCAACACGCTTGCGTTATACGCAACAACCTGCAGCAATGAAGCTAGGAGAACTCAATGTCGTTGAAGCTCAGCCCAGACCAGGCGGGAACCTCGATACCACCGACGATCGAACACGAGACAATGCGTCGCGTCACGCGGCGCCTGATGCCGCTGATCATGGTCTGCTATTTCATCGCTTACATCGACCGGTCGAACGTGTCCGTCGCTTCCCTGACGATGAACGGCGACATCGGCCTCTCCGTCGGCGCCTATGGATTCGGCGCCGGGCTCTTCTTCATCACGTACATCATCTTCGAAATCCCGAGCAACCTGGCCCTGCACAAGTTCGGTGCCCGCGCTGGATCGCCCGGATCATGATCAGCTGGGGCATCGTCGCCGCGTGCATGGCCCTCGTCAACGGACCAGGCACATTCAACACCGTCCGGCTCGTCCTGGGTGCGGCAGAAGCAGGCTTCACTCCGGGCATCATCTTCTATCTGTCCCAGTGGTTCCCCAACCAGCATCGCGGCCGCGCGATGGGCACCTTCTACGTCGGAGCAGCGCTCGCCACCGTGATCGGTGCGCCCCTTTCCGGCCTCATCCTGCAGTTCAGCCACGGATGGTTCGACATCCAGGGCTGGCGCTGGCTCTTCATCCTTGAAGCCGTCCCCGCCGTCGTACTCGGCATCGTCGTCCTCAAGTACTTCACGGACAAGCCCCGTGAAGCCAAGTGGCTTCCCGAAGCGAACCGCACCTGGCTCGTCAAGACACTCGAGATCGAGAAGTCGGCCGCCGAAGGACTGCGTACGTTCACCATCGGCAGCGCACTCCGCAGCCCGGGAGTCATCCTCCTGGCGATCTTCTTCTTCCTGTACTCGTTCAACAGCATCGGCCTGACGCTCTGGATGCCACAGGTCATCCAAGGAACATTCGGGCATCCCGATGCGCTGACCACGTCAATGCTCACCGCAATCCCGTACGTCTTTGCGGTCATCTTCATGATCATCAACGGTCGAAGTGCGGACAAGCGTGGCCGGCGCGACCTGCACATGGCCATCCCCATGGCCCTCGCAGGTGTGCTCCTCCTGGGGAGCGTTGCTGCAGGACCCACCGTGCTCGGCTTCGCGCTTCTCTCCGTATCCACTGGGTTTGCCTGGTCTGCTGTTCCGGCAATGTGGAGCACGGCCACCGCATTCATGACCGGAATCGCTGCTGCTGCGGGCGTCGCCCTGATCAACGCAACCGCGAATATCGCAGGCGTCCTGGTCCCGCCCCTCGTGGGAGAGCTCAAAGAGGCGACGGGATCGTTCAACTGGCCCCTGATCGTCATCGCGGCGGCTATGTTGCTCGCGGCCGTCGTCGCGTTGATCTCCGCGCGATATACCAAGGAAGGCCTCATCACGAAGCAGGCTGCACTGGTGGAAACCGCGCTCGTCGACTGAACCCAACCGATTCACGGGCGCACGTTCGGGTCTCTCCCCGGACGTGCGCCTGAGTCGTGTACACCAGACCCGCGGTCAGCGCGAACAACCCCGACGGGCGTCCCATGGGCAAGACTGGGACGACGGCACCCGGAAGGCAGGCACCATGGACGTACAGTTGCTGCTCGTCATGACCGGAGCGCTCTTCATCGCGGCGTTCGCGCACCGCCGCGGGGTGCAGGCCGGTATCATCACGGTCACGCTCGCCGCCGCGCTGTCGTTCCTGCCCGTCCTCCCGCGGCTGCAGCTCGACCCGCACCTGATCCTCGGCGTCGTGGTGCCGCCGCTGCTGTACTCCGCCACCCTGAACTTCTCGCTCTTCGCGTTCCTCAAGAACCTGCGCAGCATCCTCGGCCTCGGCGTGGGGCTGGTGGTCTTCACAACCGTGGTTGTCGGCTTCCTCACCTCGTGGCTCGCTCCGGAACTCGGCCTAGCCGGGGCGCTCGTCCTCGCGGCCGTGGTCGCCCCGCCGGACTCGGTTACGACCGTGAGCCACGGACGCGAACTCGGCCTCCCGCGGCGCACGGTTTCGATCCTCACCGGGGAGAGTCTGGTCAACGATGCGGCGGCGCTCACGCTGTTCGCCGTCGCGGTCGCCGCCGTCACCGGCGACGCCGGCTTCATCGAGAATCCGTTCCTCTTGTTCGGCTGGGAAGCCGCGATCGGGCTTCTCCTCGGAGTGATTCTCGGCCGGCTGATGTCGGCGGTGCGGACAATGGTGGGCAGTCCCACCATCGAGAGCGGCCTCAACCTGCTCGTGCCGTTCCTGGCCTACTTTGCCGCCGAAAGCCTGCATGCCTCCGGCATCATCGCGGTCGTCGCCGCCGGCTTCACCGTGAGCCTGGCCAACTACCGCACCGTGCCCCCTGGCACACCGTCAACGGCGTTCCGCACCCGGCTGCAGGAGGCCGTACTCTGGCCCGTCGTGGACCTGCTTCTTGAGGCGTTCGTCTTCGCGTACATGGGGCTGCAGTTCCGGTTCGTGCTCGAGGACCTGGCCGAGTCGAGCACCCCGACCGGGTCGACGATCGGCCTCGCGCTGATCGTGCTCCTGGCGGTGGTGCTCTGCCGCTTCGCCTGGGTGTACTTCAGCTACGGCCGGTCGCAACTGGCCCTCCTCGTATACGCCAAGCGCCTCGCCCGGTCGCTCGAACCGCGGGCGATGATCCGCCGGCGCGATCGGCGCGATCGGCGCAGGCCCTCCGGCGGTCGGGGTGGGCGAGGAGGCCGTCGCCGGGGCGGCCGCGAACTCGCCCACATCGAGACCCTCACGCCGCCGGAGAACCTGCTGGTGTCCTGGACCGGGATGCGCGGCATCATCACCCTCGCCGCGGCCGGTGGCATCCCCCTCACCATCGCGTCCGGTGCGCCGTTTCCCGGCCGCACCATCATCCAGACGGTCGCGTTCATCGTGGCGGTCGGTACCCTGCTGGTGCAGGGGGCGACGTTACCGATGCTGTCCCGAACCCTGCGCATCGATACGAGCGCGGAAGACGCCGAGGTCGAGGCGGGCCGCGCGCGTGCCCGCGCCGTCGCGGATGCCGCCGGGGCCGGGGGCGCACCGGACGACGGGACCGCTCCGGCCGACGAGTACGCGGGCGCCACCTTCGACCGCCAGCGCAACGCCCTGACCCGTGCGGTGCGCGAACGCGAGATCGACCCCGGCAGCGCGACTGACATCATCCGCGAGATCGATGCCCGGCAGGCCGTGGTGATGCCGGCCCTCGACTGACGGACGCGGCGCCGACACGAGTTGGGCTATAGGTTTTCGAAACCTGCCGCACAGCGGGTCAGCGGATGCCGCGCGTCGCGAAGATCTCGGACATCACGGAGCCGCGGTCTCCGGCTGTGCCCTGGTGAGTTGCTTGACCATCTCGAGTTCCCGGGTCGTCGGGTCGAGGTCGTAGGGCGCGGTCACGCCGGTTGCCGCGAAGCCGCGGTGCTCGTAGGCGGCGCGGGCGCGGTCGTTGTGCTCGTGCACGTGCAACGTGAGCCGACCCGATTCCGTGAGCGCCCAGTCCTCGATGCGCGACAGGAGAGCATCCGTAACGCCGGCCGCCCCGCCGCGGTAGTCCGGCGCGACGTAGACACCGACGAGCAGCGCACCCGTCGCCTCGTCGGGAACGTAGCCGCCCATCGTCCCGACCCAGCGCCCAGAGGGCGCGATCGCCACGACGACGATCGAATGCTCATGGGTGCCGCGCGCTCCGCGCATGGTCCATTCGGCCTCGTCGTGGGCGAGCGCGGCGTCGAAGGTCTCCCCGAAGGCGAGGGGCGTGTCGTGGAGCATCTCCAGTCGAAGTTCCCGGATCTCGCGCCAGTCTGCCGCCGTCGTGCGGCGAATCGTGAACCCCTCGGTCATCATCCACGCACGATAGCAGGGAAGCGCGCCGGGCCGAGTTGGAGCGCCGCGCTCACCGGGTCCGCGCCGCGTGCGGGCCACGCACGCCTCGACTTGACGGCTCTCTCCCGGAGTGCCACACTCGCAATATCTGATTAATCAGATTAATCTGATTAATGAAATTCAGCGTCAACCTCGCTGTGCCCGCGTCAGCGGAGCGCGGTGACCTGGGCCTGACAATGAGGTCGCGCCGAAGCGTCCTCGCGAGAGGACGACGATGTACTCATCCACACCACCCGGACTGACGAACGCAACCCCACCAGCCCGCGTCAGCAGCGACCCGCACACCCCTGTCGGCGCGCCCGGCCCGCAACCCGTCCTGGTCGTGATGGGGTGTTTCCGGCTCGGGCAAGTCGACCGTAGCCGCTCTCCTCGCCAGCCAGCTCGGGTGGGACTTCGTCGAGGGCGACGATCTGCACCCCGCGGCGAACGTGGCCAAGATGGCGTCGGGCACTCCGCTCACCGACGAGGACCGCTGGCCCTGGCTCGACACCGTGTCGTCCTGGATCGTCGAGCACACCACGGCCGACCTCCCCGGCATCGTCACCTGCTCGGCGCTGAAGAAGAAGTATCGGGACGTGCTGCGCGAGCAGAACGTGATCTTCGTGCACCTCGTCGGCTCAAAGGACCTGCTCGGCGCACGGATGTCTGCCCGACTCGACCACTACATGCCGGCCAGTCTTCTCGATTCGCAGCTGGACACCCTGGAGCCGTTGGATTCCGACGAGCGCGGCATCCTGATCGACGCGTCGAGACCGCCCGCCGAGGAGGCCGCCAGGATCGTCACGATGCTCGGCCTGCGGCCGGCCGCAGGCGCGTCCGCACCCGGTGCGGCCACATCAGGGCATTCCACCGCTCAGCTGCCGGTGACCACCGCGGTGATCCACCCGGTCGTCGACGCGGTCACGCGCCGGGTCATCGAACGCAGCGCGCAGAGCCGGGCCAGGTACCTCGCCCGGATCGATGCTGCCGCGGAGCAGGGGCCAACCCGTGGTCGCCTCGGGTGCGCGAACCTCGCCCACGGCTTCGCCGCCACCGGCCAGCAGGACAAGGCCGCCCTGCGCGCCTTCGTGAAGCCGAACATCGGGATCGTGTCCTCGTACAACGACGTGCTCTCCGCGCACCAGCCGTTCGCGGCCTATCCGGCGATCCTCAAAGACGCCGTCCGGAAGGCCGGAGGCATCGCGCAGGTCGCGGGCGGCGTGCCCGCGATGTGCGACGGCATCACCCAGGGCAGAGACGGCATGCAGCTGTCGCTGTTCAGCCGCGATCTGATCGCCATGGCCACCGCCATCGCGCTGGCGCACGACCTGTTCGACGCTAGCGTTGTGCTTGGGTATCTGCGACAAGATCGTGCCGGGCCTGGTCATCGGCGCGCTGGCCTTCGGTCATCTCCCGGCCATCCTGGTGCCGACCGGTCCGATGAGCTCCGGGATTCCGAACAAGGAAAAGAGCCGGATCCGCGAGCTCTACGCCGAAGGCCTGGCCGACCGTGAGCAACTTCTCGAGGCCGAGACGGCGTCGTACCACTCCGCAGGCACCTGCACCTTCTACGGAACGGCGAACTCCAACCAGATGCTGATGGAGGTCATGGGACTCCACCTCCCCGGTGCGAGCTTCGTCAGCCCGGACTCCCCGTTGCGCGAGGCCCTCACCGCCGCGGCGGCCCGCCAGGTGGTCGCGCTGACCGAGCTGAAAGACCGGTACACCCCGATCGGACGCGTGGTGGACGAGCGGTCGATCATCAACGGCGTCGTTGCCCTGCTTGCCACCGGAGGGTCGACGAACCACACGCTGCACCTCCCGGCCATCGCGGCCGCCGCGGGGATCCAGCTCACCTGGCAGGACTTCGCGGACCTGTCCGAGGTCGTTCCCCTGCTTGTCCGCATCTACCCCAACGGCCCTGCCGACATCAACCACTTCCAGGCCGGCGGGCGGCATGTCGTTCCTGATCGGCCAGCTCCTCGACGCGGGCTTGCTGCACCCCGACGTCCGCACCGTTGCCGGCGCGGGACTCGACGCCTATCGCCGGGAGCCGGTGCTCGACGGAAACGCCCTGAGCTACCGCCCGGGACCGACCGAGAGCCTCGACACGGACGTGCTGCGGCCCGCCTCAGCGCCTTTCGCGCCGAACGGCGGACTCCGGATCCTGGACGGCAATCTCGGCAGTGCGGTCATCAAGGTCGCCGCGGTGGCGACCGAACACCACGTCATCCAGGCGCCCGCGGTGGTGTTCGACGACCAGCACGTCTTCCTCGCAGCGTTCGAAGCCGGTGAGCTCGACCGGGATCTCGTGGCCGTGATTCGGTATCAGGGCCCGTCCGCAAATGGAATGCCCGAGCTGCACAAGCTCACCCCGGCGCTCGGCATCCTCCAGGATCGCGGCTATCAGGTCGCTCTGGTCACCGATGGGCGGATGTCCGGCGCGTCGGGAAAGATCCCGGCCGCCATCCACCTCACCCCCGAAGCCGCAGCGGGCGGTCCGATCGGCCGCATCCGCGATGGCGACCTCGTACGCCTCAACGCGACGGCGGGCACCCTCGACGTCCTCCTCGACGACGACGTCTTCGCGGCCCGCGAAATCACCGGTGCTGCGCTCGACGACGTCAGCTGGTCCGGCACCGGTCGGGAGCTCTTCTCGGTCTTCCGCCGGCAGGTCGGCCCGGCCGACCGTGGCGCCAGCGTCATCACCAACACACTTGAAGGAGTCCTCTGATGTCCACCCTGAACGCAGCCCAGCTGCTCGAGCTCGCACCCGTGATCCCCGTCGTCGTCATCGAGGATGCCGACCGCGCGGTGGCACTGGCCCGGGCACTCGTGGCGGGTGGCCTGCCGGTCATCGAGGTGACGCTGCGCACCCCGGCTGCGCTGCGTGCGATCAGTGCCATCGCCGACCAGGTGCCCGACGCCGTCATCGGCGCCGGAACGGTCAACAACCCGGAACTCGTGCGTCGGGCCGCCGAGGCCGGGGCCCGGTTCCTGATTTCGCCAGGGTCGACCGATGCCCTGCTCGACGCGATGGACGCATCCGGTCTGCCCTACCTGCCGGGAGCCGCGACCGCGTCGGAGGTCCTGCGGCTGATCGAACGCGGACACCCGGAGATGAAGTTCTTCCCTGCCGAGGCGTCCGGCGGCCACGCGGTGCTGCGCTCACTCGCGGCGCCCCTGCCGGAAGCGCGGTTCTGTCCGACGGGCGGGATCACGCTCGCGAGCGCGCCCGTCTACCTCGCGCTTCCCAACGTTGGGTGCATCGGCGGTACGTGGATCACTCCGCTGGATGCCATTGAAGTCGGCGACTGGACGCGTATCGAAGGACTGGCCCGCCAGGCCGCCGGCCTGCGGCCCTGAACTGCGGCACTCGGCTTGGGCTCTGGCTTCGGCCAGGCCTAGCCGAGGCCCGCGATCCGGTTCAGTGCGGCACGCATGATGAGCTCGGCGGGGTCGTCGAGGACCTCGTGGTTGAGGTAGAACGCTTCGAACCACGCGCGCACTTCCTCCTCGGGGAGCCCGACCGCAACCCAGTCGACCCCGGCGACCGCTTCGGAGACCGGTTCCCCCGTGCCGGCATCGAGCCACGCCCGCACAATCGGCGTCTCGGGGTCCGCGTCTTCCGGGTTCCAGGTGAGGATCAGGCTGCGTGCCTCGTCGTCCGTGTGCAGATGGTCTGTGCGCCCGGACCCCAGCCAGGGCAGCATCATCTGCTCGCCGGGAATGGCAACGTCCACGATCTCCAGGGGCACCGCCCCGAAGTCGCGGGCGTAGACCCGAAGTCCTTCGTGGTGCCAGTCGGCGGCCTCTTCGGCGTCCTCCGCGAGATCTTCGAGCAGAGGGAGAGTGTGCTTGACGAGCGCCAGGGCCCACGCCACGAGTTCCTTCGTCTCCCGCTTCGGCCACGGGCTGCGATCAGTCTCTTCTCCGTCGGCGCCATGGAAGTGGTGCTCGACACCGTCAGGCGTCGTTTCCAGGTGCAGCTCTCCGCCCTCGAACCCGAGGGAGAACACAGCCACCTCTTCTTCGTCGGCCTCGCCCTCACCGTCGACGAACCAGTCGGCGTTCAGCACCGGGTTCCGGAACTGGGTCGGCAGCGGCGGAGCCTCCAACGGCAGGTCGCCCAGGTCCAACACCGCCCGGAAAACAGTGTCCGGCATTCGCAAGGTGGGGTCAGTCACAGGTACTCCTCAGTCCGCGTCGAGAATACCGGAAACGAGGCGTCGGGAAGTGACACGGAGCGGATGACGGGAATCGAACCCGCGCTATCAGCTTGGGAAGCTGAAGTTCTACCATTGAACTACATCCGCGCGTCCGGCCGCGGGCAGTGCCTGCACCGGAACCGTGCCAGCATATCAAGTCCTCGCCGTTAGGCTGGACCCGTGCTGCTCTCCGATCGTGATATCAAGGCCGAAATCGACGCGGGACGTATCGGGCTCGAGCCCTACGCTCCGGAGATGATCCAGCCGTCGAGCGTCGACGTGCGCATCGACCGGTACTTCCGGTTGTTCGACAACCACAAGTACCCCTATATCGATCCGGCCGAGGACCAGCCCGAACTCACCCGGCTGATCGAGATCCCCCACGACGAACCGTTCATCCTGCACCCCGGTGAATTCGTGCTCGGCTCCACCTATGAAAAGGTCAGCCTCGCCGACACGATCGCGGCCCGCCTCGAGGGCAAGAGCTCGCTCGGCCGCCTCGGCCTCCTCACCCACTCGACGGCCGGATTCATCGACCCGGGCTTCACCGGCCACGTGACCCTCGAGCTCAGCAACGTGGCCACCCTGCCGATCAAGCTCTGGCCCGGCATGAAGATCGGCCAGCTCTGCTTCTTCCAGCTGAGCTCGGCCGCCGAACGCCCGTACGGCTCGAGCCAGTACAGCTCGCGCTACCAGGGCCAGCGCGGGCCGACGGCGTCGCGCTCATTCCAGAACTTCCACCGCACGGATGTCTCGATCGCCCCGACGACGGACGTGCAGTAGCCGCAACCCCCGTTCCGCCCCCGCCGGAAAAGTCCTGATCCAGAGCGAGAGGACGGGTTCACACGGGCGCAACATGCGGCCGGTAAAATCGGGAGCATGACGACGACATCCGTACCCGGTTTTGCCGAGGCGCTCATCGCGCCCGGCCCGACGCCCGAATACCCGGGCCGGATGCGTCGCTTCGGCCAGCTCGTCGGCAGCTGGGCCGCGAAGGGCTCACGCCTCGACGAAGCGACCGGCGACTGGCACGAGCGTCAGTTCACCTGGATCGTCGAGTTCGTGCTCGACGGGCGTGCGGTGCAGGACGTCGAGATCGTCGATGTCCCCGTGAGCGACACGCATCCCGACGGACGGGAAACCGTGGCCATGGCCGTGCGCGTCTACGACCCGCACGCGGGCGCCTGGCGGGTCAGCTATTTCGCCCCCGCCATCGGCGAGTACTGCCACCTCGTGGCAACCCCGCACCGCAACGGGCTGCGCCAGGACGGTACCGGCACCGACGGCCGGCCGATCCGCTGGAACTTCGTGTCCATCACCGCGGACGCCTACTCCTGGGAGGGCTGGGTCTCCAACGACGAGGGCGCGACCTGGGAGCTCGTCGAGCACAACGAGGCCACCCGCATCCGCTGACCGGCAGCTACCGGGCCACTCGCTCCCGGATCGGCTCCAGATCCCGCACCACGCCGGGTGCGAGGCCCAGCAGGGCGTAGACGGCGATCAGTTCGAGTGCGCCGAGGCTGAAGTAGATCGTCTGCAGGTCAGCGTACTGCCTGATCAGGGCGATCTCCACGAAGATCCAGATCATCATGCCGAAACCTGCAACGACGGTCGCGATCAGTGCCCAGTCCTTGCGGCGCAGCAGGCCGATCGCCGCCAGGAGCTGGGTACCGCCTGCGACAACGCCGAGCACGAGCCCCGGAACGAAGTAGGACGTGAACGGTGTGCCCTCGAGGTAGGCCAGCGGCAATCCGCCGCCGTTGAACCCGGAGCAGAGAACCATCCCTGCGAAGGCCGATACCGCTCCGAACAGGAGCAGACCGATCAGGATGCCGCGGACCAGCGCGGCGGAGACGCTGAGTTTCATGTCGGGAACCTCTCACTTTCTCCCGAGCATATTCCCGAACTCACCGCGCCGCCGGCCACGGCATTCCGCTAGAGCGAGAAGGGAAAGCCCAGATCTGCAGGATATTCTCCGAGAGAGGTGAGCTGGGTCGCCGAGCGCTGCAGCGCGGCGAGGGTGAGGCCGAGCGTGCCCGGTCCGAAGCTCACCCGGGAGACGCCGAGCTCGGCCAGACGGGCCAGGGGAACGGCGCCCGGGTGCCCGATCACGGAGATGCGGCCGTTGACCTCGTCGAGGGCCCGCTTGACCTTGTCCTCGTCCCCGAGGCCGAGGAAGAAGATCACGTCGGCGCCCGCGTCGAGATACGCGTTGGCGCGGGCCACGGCCTCGTCCCATTCGCCGCCGCCGGCCAGGGTGTCCACCCGGGCGTTGATCACGAGCGGCACGCCCGCGGCGTCGGCCCCGGTGCGCGCGGCGGCCACCCGGGCTGCCGCGGTCGCGATGTCGTACTGCGGTGCCTTCGCGGCGCCGATCGAGTCCTCGAGGTTGATGCCCGAGGCGCCGGCCTCCTCGACGAGGCGACGGACGTTGCGGGCGACGCCGGCGGCATCCGCTGCGTACCCCTTCTCGAAGTCGACCGACACCGGCAGGTCGACCGCGCCGATGATGATGCGTGCCGCCGCGATCGCCTCGTCGACCGTGAGCCCGCCGCCGTCTTCGAGGCCGCGCACATTAGACACGGAGTGCGAGGCCGTTGCCAGGGCCCGCACGCCGGGCGCCTCCGACACGATCTTCGCGGTGATGGCGTCCCAGACGTTCGTCACGATGAGCGGTGTGCCCGGGACGTGGAGCGCGTTGAGAAGTTCGGCCTTCTGGATCTGCTGAGTTGTCATCTCTCCAGCCTGACAAAAATGCCGCTCGTGGGCGAGATCACAGCGGATGTCCAGTCGATGAACAGAGATCGTCCAGCTACCCGAGCGGGTGCTGCTTCGCCTTCACCGGGATCAGCATCAGCAGCCCGACCAGGAGCACGAGCGCGATGCCGAGGATGCCCCAGACCTGGCTGCCCGAGACGCTGACGAACAGGGCGAAGAGCGTCGGTGCGAGGAAGGTCGCCGCCTTGCCGGTCGTCGCGTAGAGGCCGAAGATCTCGCCCTCGCGCCCGGCCGGGATGCCGCGGGCGAGGAAGCTGCGGCTCGCGGACTGGGCCGGGCCGACGAACATCGCCATCAGCAGGCCGAAGATCCAGAACATGGTCGCGCCGCCGGTGGCGAAGAAGAAGACGGCGAGGCCGGCGACGATGGTGCCGGACAGGGCGACCACCATCACGTTCTTGGCCCCGAGGCGGTCGTCGAGGCGGCCGACGAGCACGGTGGAGATGCCGGCGATGACGTTGGCGACGATCGCGAAGATGATCACGTCGCCGCTCGAGAAACCGAAGGTGCCGGCCGCGAGGATGCCGCCGAACTGGAACACCCCGGTGAGGCCGTCGCGGAAGACCGCGCTCGCGATCAGGAAGAGCGCCAGCTGGCGGTCGCCGCGCCAGAGTGCGGCCACGTCGCGCCCGAGCAGTACATAGGAGCGGAAGAAGCCGACCCGCTCGCGCCGGGCGGCGGTGGGAGCCGCGTACTCGGGCACCCGGAAGAGCAGCGGCAGGGAGAACAGGCCGAACCAGGCTGCCGCGATGAGCATTGACACCCGCACCGACAGCCCGTTTGCGTCGGTGACGCCGAAAAGACCGACGTCGGGGTGGATGAAGCCGAAGTAAAGGATGAGCAGCAGCACAATGCCGCCGAAGTAGCCCATCGACCAGCCGAATCCGCTGACCCTGCCGATCGTCTTCGGCGTGGAGACCTGGCCGAGCATCGCGTTGTAGTTGACGGTCGCGAATTCGTAGAACACGGTCCCGGCGGCAAGGAGGATCAGTCCGAGCAGCAGGAAGTCGGGCGAGGCCTGCACGAAGAACATCGCGGCGGTGAGGCCGACGACGATGAAGGTATTGACGCCGAGCCAGAGTTTCCGGCGACCGGAGGCATCGGAGCGCTGCCCCGTGATCGGCGCGAGCAGGGCCACGAGCAGGCCTGCGATCGCGAGCGCCCAGCCGAGCTGGGCCGAGATGACGTCCTTGTCGCCGAACGACGAGCCGGTGAGGTACACCGTGAAGACGAAGGTCGTGACGACGGCGTTGAACGCGGCCGAACCGCCGTCCCAGAGGCTCCAGGCGATCACGCCGCGCCCGGCCGGGGTGGGGTGATCTGCCGTGCCGCGCTGTTCCGCTGTCCCAGTCATGCGCTCAGAGTAGTGGTCGCCGGGGAACAGTGGGGAAATTGATCGGGAATCCAAAGTTGAGTCACTCACACTCAACTTTCAGCTGGCTGGCTTGACTCCGATTTCGGGCGGTGCCACACTTGAGTCAATACCGCTCAACTCTGGTCGATCATACCGATTGTCCCGTTGAGCTCACACTTTGAAGGAGAACGCACACATGGCCCGTGCAGTAGGCATCGACCTCGGAACCACCAACTCGGTGGTGGCCGTCCTCGAGGGTGGAGAACCCACCGTCATCGCGAACGCCGAAGGCTTCCGCACCACCCCGTCCGTCGTCGCATTCACCAAGGACGGCGAGGTTCTCGTCGGTGAGACCGCCAAGCGCCAGGCTGTCACCAACGTCGACCGCACCATTTCTTCCGTCAAGCGCCACATGGGCACCGACTGGACCGTCGGCATCGACGACAAGAAGTACACCCCGCAGGAGATCTCCGCCCGCATCCTCGCCAAGCTGAAGCGCGACGCCGAGCAGTACCTCGGCGACAAGGTGACGGATGCCGTCATCACCGTCCCCGCGTACTTCAACGACGCCGAGCGCCAGGCCACGAAGGAGGCCGGAGAGATCTCGGGCCTCAACGTGCTCCGCATCATCAACGAGCCGACCGCAGCAGCACTCGCTTACGGCCTGGACAAGGGCAAGGAAGACGAGCTCATCCTGGTCTTCGACCTCGGCGACGGCAAACCTTCGACGTCTCCCTCCTCGAGGTGGGCAAGGACGACGACTTCTCGACCATCCAGGTGCGTTCGACCGCCGGTGACAACCGCCTCGGCGGCGACGACTGGGACCAGCGCATCGTCGACTACCTGATCAAGAAGTTCAAGGAAACCACCGGCGTCGACGTCTCCAAGGACAAGATCGCCAAGCAGCGCCTCAAGGAAGCCGCGGAGCAGGCCAAGAAGGAACTCTCCAGCAGCATGTCCACGAGCATCCAGCTGCCGTACCTCTCCCTGACCGAGAATGGCCCGGCCAACCTCGACGAGACGCTGACCCGCGCCCAGTTCGAGAAGATGACCGAAGACCTCCTCGACCGCACCAAGAAGCCGTTCCAGGACGTCATCCGTGAAGCCGGCGTCAAGGTGGGCGACATCGCCCACGTCGTGCTCGTCGGTGGTTCGACGCGTATGCCCGCCGTCTACGAGCTCGTCAAGAGCGAGACCGGCGGCAAGGACCCGAACAAGGGCGTCAACCCGGACGAGGTCGTCGCCGTCGGCGCCGCACTCCAGGCCGGTGTGCTGAAGGGCGAGCGCAAGGACGTCCTCCTGATCGACGTCACCCCGCTGAGCCTCGGCATCGAGACCAAGGGCGGCATCATGACGCGCCTCATCGAGCGCAACACGGCCATCCCGACCAAGCGCAGCGAGACCTTCACCACGGCAGACGACAACCAGCCGTCCGTCGCGATCCAGGTCTTCCAGGGCGAGCGCGAGTTCACCCGCGACAACAAGAACCTCGGCACCTTCGAGCTGACCGGTATCGCACCGGCCCCGCGCGGCATCCCGCAGGTCGAGGTCACCTTCGACCTCGACGCCAACGGCATCGTGCACGTGTCCGCCAAGGACAAGGGCACCGGCAAGGAGCAGTCCATGACTATCACGGGCGGTTCCTCGCTCGCGAAGGAAGACATCGAGCGCATGGTGCGCGAGGGCGAAGAGCACGCCGCAGAAGACAAGCGTCGTCGCGAAACCGCCGAGACCCGCAACACCGCCGAGCAGCTCGCGTACTCGATCGAGAAGCTCCTCAAGGAAAACGACGAGAAGCTCCCGGCCGAGGTCAAGACCGAGGTCCAGGCCGACGTCGACGCGCTCAAGTCTGCGCTCGCCGGAGACGACGAGGCCGCGGTCAAGACCGCGTTCGACAAGCTCAACGAGAGCCAGGGCAAGATCGGCGAGGCCATCTACAAGTCGAGCCAGGCGGATGCCGCGACGCCCCCACCGAATCCGGCGAACCGACCGCTGACGCGGGCAAGTCCGACGAAGACGTGGTTGACGCCGAGGTTGTCGACGACGAGGAAGAAACCAAGAAGTAATGGCCAAGGACAAGGGTCCGGTCAACGGGCCGTCCGACGAAGAGGTGGAGCCGGTCGCCGCGGAGGAATCTGCGGCAGCCGAGGCGTCCGCCGAATCCGAGGCCGCTGCATCCGCTGAGGGCATCGAGGAAGACGAGCTGACGGTCCAGGACATCCTGGACGCCGCCACGCGCGAGGTCGCAGAGCCGACGAGTGAACATCTCGCCGACCTCAAGCGGGTCACCGCCGAGTACGCGAACTATCGCAAGCGCACCGAGGCGAACCGCGAGATCGAGCGTGAGCGCGTGACCGTGGACGTCGTCAAGGGCCTGATCCCGGTGCTCGACGACCTGGACCGTGCCGAGAAGCACGGCGACCTCGTCGCAGACACCGCATTCAGCACCATCGCAGCCAAACTGCGCACGAGCGTGGAGCGCCTCGGCGTGAAGCCGTTCGGCACAGTCGGCGAACCGTTCGACCCCACCGTGCATGAGGCCATCTTCCAGATGCCCACGCCCGATGTGACGGTCGACACGGTCGGCGAGGTGGTCGAGACCGGCTATTTCCTGGGCTCGACGCTGCTGCGTGTTGCCAAGGTCGTAGTCCAGGTACCGAGCGATGGCTAGCCAGGACTGGTTCGACAAAGACTTTTACAAGGTCCTCGGCGTCTCGAAAGACGTGACGCCGGCCGACCTCAAGAAGGCCTATCGCAAGCTCGCCCGCAAGTATCACCCGGACTCCAATCCGGGCAATCCTGCGGCCGAAGCGAAGTTCAAGGAAATCAGCGAGGCGCACTCGGTGATCGGCGACCCCGCACAGCGGAAGGAATACGACGCTGTGCGGGCCATGGGCGGTGGAGCACGCTTCACCGCCCCCGGTGGCGGAGGCGCCCAGCAGGGTGGCGGCTTCGACGACGTCTTCGGCGGCATGTTCGGTGGGGGTGCCCGGCAACAGGGCTACTCCTACCAGCAGCAGGGCGGGTTTGACGACCTGCTCGGCGGCATGTTCGGCCGGGGCGGCGCCGGCGGCGGCGGTTTCGGAACGTCCACGGGAGGGTTCCGCGGTTACGGCGGACCGACCCGCGGGCGGGACGTGATCGCATCCACGACCGTCGACTTCATCACCGCGACCCACGGCGACCAGATCACCCTGCAGACGCAGGATGGCCGGGCCATCAAGGTCAGGATTCCCGCCGGCGTCGCCGACGGGCAGAAGATCAAGCTCCGCGGCCAGGGCCAGCACAGCCCGGACGGCGGCGAGGCCGGTGACATCGTCCTCACCGTGACGGTGCGCAAGCACCCCGTCTTCGAGCGTGACGGCCTGAACCTGAGGCTGCACGTGCCCGTGACGTTCGTCGAGGCAGCTCTCGGCGCGACGATCGAAGTGCCGACCCTGGGTGGAGCGCCGGTCAAACTGCGCATCGCCCCCGGCACGCCGAGCGGGCGGGTCCTGCGGGTCAAGGGACGCGGCGTTGTGACTCCGAAGGGCACCGGCGACTTGCTCGCCGAGGTCCAGGTCGCGGTGCCGTCGCACCTGTCGAAGGACGCCGAGGAGAAGCTCGCTGCTTTCGCGGCGGCCCTTCCCGACGAGAACCCGCGCGACGAACTGCTGGCGAGAGCGAGAGACTGACGGTGGACGAGAACTCCCGGGTGTTCGTCATTTCGACGGCCGCAGAGCTTGCGGGCATGCACCCGCAGACGCTGCGACAGTACGATCGCCTGGGACTGGTGAGTCCGGACCGCACCCCGGGCCGGTCTCGCCGGTATTCGATGCGTGATGTGGTGAAACTGCGCGAAATCGCGGAGCTGGGTGCCGAAGGCGTGAGCCTCGAGGGCATCCGGAGGATCATCGCGCTCGAGGACCACGTGCGCCGCCTCGAATCGCGTTTGCGCGAACTCGAAGCGGCCCTCGCCGATGAACTGCTGAACCGGTCGGGTCGCCGCGTCTTCGCGGCCGGCTCGGCCGGTGAGGTCATCTCGATGCGCGCGGGCACCAGAACCCGCCGCGCGAACCAGGTGGTCATCTGGCGCCCGCTTGACGGCCGCTGATCCCGTGGCGCCCGACCCCACTGCGTTCGACCCCACTGCGTTCGACTTCGCCGCGCTCCGGCGTTTCCCCGACGTCGAGGCCTCCAACCTTTTTGCCGTCGACGCGAGCGACCGTCTGATCCTCGACGAGGCGGCAGAGAGCCTTCCCGCCGAACGGCTCGTTGTCGTCGAGGACCGGTATGGCGCCCTCACCCTCGGCGCGGCTGCGCTCTTCGGGGCCACCGGAATCCGCGTGCACCAGGACGCGCTCTCGGGCGAGGCAGCCCTGGCCCGGAATGCCGACGAGTTCGGCCTCACCGACCGCTACCGCTCGTTCCCACTGGGCCACGAGCTCCTGTCCGGCGCAACCCTTGTCCTCCTCCAGCTGCCCCGCAGCCTCGCTGCCCTCGACGAGATCGTCGAGGCGATCGCCCGGTACGCCGATCCCGCGGTCGTCGTTGTCGCCGGCGGGCGGCTCAAGCACATGACCCCGGCCATGAACGAGGTCCTCGCACGGCACTTCGAGCGGCTCCACGTCTCCCCGGCCCGGCAGAAGTCCCGGGTCTTGCGTGCCTCCGGTCCCCTCCGGGCGACGGAACAGGCGAGCCAGGCCTGGCCGCACGTCAGCAGGCATGACGACCTGGGTCTGACCGTGTGCGCGCACGGCGCCGCGTTCGCCGGCACCACGATCGACATCGGAACCCGGTACCTGCTCGAATTCCTTGACCGTATGAAACCGGATGCCGTCCGCGCGATCGACCTCGGCTGTGGCACGGGCGTGCTCGCGGCCGCGCTCGCGCTACGCCGAACCGGACTCACGATGATCGCGAGCGACCAGTCGGCCGCCGCCGTCGCATCCGCCGGGGCCACCATGATCGCCAACGGGGTCGCCGATCGGGTCACGGTCGTGCGTGACGATGCGCTCGGATCCCAGGCGGATGCTTCCAGTGAGTTGATCCTGTTGAATCCGCCGTTCCACATCGGATCCTCCGTGCATGCCGGCATCGCGCTCAAGCTCTTCGCTGACGCCGCGCGGGTGCTCCGGCCCGGCGGTGAGCTCTGGACGGTGTGGAACACACACCTCGGCTACCGGCCGGCGCTCACCCGCCTGGTCGGGCCGACGCATCAGGTCGGCCGGAACGCCAAGTTCACGGTCACGGTCTCGGTGCGACGGTAGGCAGCCGCAGGGTTTCGGGAGGCCTTCCGGGGCGCGAAACCTTCCCGAAACAGAGGTGCAATCTGTCCGACACGCCCGGGATGTGACCGGGAGTTGCGGCCCCCCACGGTTCACCGTAAAGTCATCTAAGTCACCCCACAGGTTCGGAAAGCCGAAGCGCTTACCGGCCTCAAGCGGGACCACTTCCAATGCCGATCAACGCGTAAATTCGCTGATCGAGATTGATGGCGTTTCACCAGATTCCCTTAGCGGGGAACCGAGCGAAACGACACGAAAGAAGAATAAGGAATTGCCTCGGAGCGACAGCCTGCAAGGGCCTGAAGCCGAGGTGTCCGATCCTTGAGAACTCAACAGCGTGCACAATGTCAAATGCCAAAAACCTCGTGGTTTGGATCCGTTTCTAGCGGTGAAGGGCCAGGAGATTCCTTTGGAAAACATTTATAACAACAAAGCAAGTCAGTAATGATTTGTTCTGTCAGTTTCAAACTTGTGTCGTGTTCGCCCATTCCGGCGGCTCGGCACACTAGATGTGACGCCAGGCTTGCTTGGTTAGTCAATCAAACATTTACGGAGAGTTTGATCCTGGCTCAGGACGAACGCTGGCGGCGTGCTTAACACATGCAAGTCGAACGATGATGGAGAGCTTGCTCTTCGGATTAGTGGCGAACGGGTGAGTAACACGTGAGCAATCTGCCCTTGACTCTGGGATAAGCGTTGGAAACGACGTCTAATACCGGATACGACCCTTGGAGGCATCTCTGGGGGTGGAAAGAATTTTGGTCAGGGATGAGCTCGCGGCCTATCAGCTAGTTGGTGAGGTAATGGCTCACCAAGGCGACGACGGGTAGCCGGCCTGAGAGGGTGACCGGCCACACTGGGACTGAGACACGGTCCAGACTCCTACGGGAGGCAGCAGTGGGGAATATTGGACAATGGGCGAAAGCCTGATGCAGCAACGCCGCGTGGAGGGACGACGGCCTTCGGGTTGTAAACCTCTTTTAGTAGGGAAGAAGCGAAAGTGACGGTACCTGCAGAAAAAGCACCGGCTAACTCCGTGCCAGCAGCCGCGGTAATACGTAGGGTGCAAGCGTTGTCCGGAATTATTGGGCGTAAAGAGCTCGTAGGCGGTTTGTCGCGTCTGCTGTGAAAACCCGAGGCTCAACCTCGGGCCTGCAGTGGGTACGGGCAGACTAGAGTGCGGTAGGGGAGATTGGAATTCCTGGTGTAGCGGTGGAATGCGCAGATATCAGGAGGAACACCAATGGCGAAGGCAGATCTCTGGGCCGTAACTGACGCTGAGGTGCGAAAGCGTGGGAGCAAACAGGATTAGATACCCTGGTAGTCCACGCCGTAAACGATGTCAACTAGCTGTTGGGAGCCATTCCACGCTCTTAGTGGCGCAGCTAACGCATTAAGTTGTCCGCCTGGGGAGTACGGCCGCAAGGTTAAAACTCAAATGAATTGACGGGGGCCCGCACAAGCGGCGGAGCATGCGGATTAATTCGAAGCAACGCGAAGAACCTTACCAGGCCTTGACATATAGAGGAAACGGCTGGAAACAGTCGCCCCGCAAGGTCTCTATACAGGGTGCTGCATGGCTGTCGTCAGCTCGTGTCGTGAGATGTTGGGTTAAGTCCCGCAACGAGCGCAACCCTCGTCCTTAGTTACCAGCGCGTAATGGCGGGCACTCTATGGAGACTGCCGGTGACAATCCGGAGGAAGGTGGGGATGACGTCAAATCATCATGCCCCTTATGTCTTGGGCTTCACGCATGCTACAATGGCCGGTACAAAGGGCTGCAATACCGCAAGGTGGAGCGAATCCCAAAAAGCCGGTCTCAGTTCGGATTGAGGTCTGCAACTCGACCTGCGTGAGGTCGGAATCGCTAGTAATCGCGAATCAGATTGTCGCGGTGAATACGTTCCCGGGCCTTGTACACACCGCCCGTCAAGTCATGAAAGTCGGTAACACCCGAAGCCGGTGGCCTAACCCTCACGGGAAGGAGCTGTCGAAGGTGGGATCGGTGATTAGGACTAAGTCGTAACAAGGTAGCCGTACCGGAAGGTGCGGCTGGATCACCTCCTTTCTAAGGAGCACAGCAGTGCCGTCTGTATACAGCGGAGTAACACTGCCAAGCCATACGAAGACGAATGTTCTTCGATGGCGCTCATGGGTGGAACATTGACATTGATATGCAGAGATCATCTCTGGATCCAGTACGCCTGGTACCGCTTGCGGTGCCTCGTTGGAAAGGTCCGGTTATGAAGGAAACATATATGCACGCTGTTGGGTCCTGAGGGACCGGAACAACTGGGTTTTGCCTGGTTGGACTGTTCCTCTGGACCTTTTCCTGTTCACATCAATCGTGGGCAGGTGAGGGTACCGCCCGTACTTTGAGAACTACACAGTGGACGCGAGCATCTTAAATTTGACAGTCTTCGGACTGCAAATTACAAAGATCTATTTATAGATCATTGGTCAATTTCGATCGTGAGACGAAAGTTTTACGATTCTTAATCGATTCAAACTCATGTGATTTCAAATTTCTAAGAGCAAACGGTGAATGCCTTGGCATGTAGAGCCGAAGAAGGACGTAGTAATCTGCGATAAGCCTCGGGGAGTTGATAAACGAACTGTGATCCGAGGATGTCCGAATGGGGAAACCCCGCCAGGCCCGTAAGGTGACCTGGTGACTCCCGCCTGAATATATAGGGCGGGTAGAGGGAACGTGGGGAAGTGAAACATCTCAGTACCCACAGGAAGAGAAAACAATAGTGATTCCTTAGTAGTGGCGAGCGAACCCGGATGAGGCTAAACCGATCATGTGTGATAGCCGGCAGGCGTTGCATGGTCGGGGTTGCGGGACTTTTCTGCTGATTCTGCCGAACAGTGAGGGTTAGAGCGTTGTATAGACGAACAGGATTGAAAGCCTGGTCATAGAGGGTGCGAACCCCGTAGTCGAAATGCAGTAATCGCCCGAAGAGTATCCCAAGTAGCACGGGGCCCGAGAAATCCCGTGTGAATCTGTCAGGACCACCTGATAAGCCTAAATACTCCTACATGACCGATAGTGAACAAGTACCGTGAGGGAAAGGTGAAAAGTACCCCGGGAGGGGAGTGAAATAGTACCTGAAACCGTTTGCTTACAAACCGTTGGAGCCAGTCTGATTCTGGTGACAGCGTGCCTTTTGAAGAATGAGCCTGCGAGTTAGTGATATGTGGCGAGCTTAACCGAGAGGGGAATGCGTAGCGAAAGCGAGTCTTAATAGGGCGATTCAGTCGCATGTCCTAGACCCGAAGCGAAGTGATCTATCCATGGCCAGGTTGAAGCGACGGTAAGACGTCGTGGAGGACCGAACCCACTTCAGTTGAAAATGGAGGGGATGAGCTGTGGATAGGGGTGAAAGGCCAATCAAACTTCGTGATAGCTGGTTCTCTCCGAAATGCATTTAGGTGCAGCGTTGCGTGTTTCTTGCCGGAGGTAGAGCTACTGGATGGCCGATGGGGCCTAAAAGCTTACTGACGTCAGCCAAACTCCGAATGCCGGTAAGTGAGAGCGCAGCAGTGAGACGGTGGGGGATAAGCTTCATCGTCGAGAGGGAAACAACCCAGACCACCAACTAAGGTCCCAAAGCGCGTGCTAAGTGGGAAAGGATGTGGAGTTGCACAGACAACCAGGAGGTTGGCTTAGAAGCAGCCACCCTTTAAAGAAAGCGTAATAGCTCACTAGTCAAGTGATTCCGCGCCGACAATGTAACGGGGCTCAAGCACGCCACCGAAGTTGTGGCATTGATATTTTTGGTAAGCCGCACACTTGTTGTGTTGGTTCAGCCGTGTTGATGGGTAGGAGAGCGTCGTGTGGCCAGCGAAGCGGCGGTGTAAACCAGCCGTGGAGGCTACACGAGTGAGAATGCAGGCATGAGTAGCGAAAGACGGGTGAGAAACCCGTCCTCCGAAAGATCAAGGTTTCCAGGGCCAGGCTAATCCGCCCTGGGTAAGTCGGGACCTAAGGCGAGGCCGACAGGCGTAGTCGATGGAAAACAGTTTAATATTCCTGTACTGGCGAAAAACCGTCCAAGCTAATCCAGTAATGCTAAGCATCTGAATCCTCTAGATGGATCCCTTCGGGGTGAAGCGTGAGGCCTAGCGTGCGACCCTATGCTGGTGCGGTTAGCGTATTAACAGGTGTGACGCAGGAAGGTAGCTGAGCCGGGCGATGGTTGTCCCGGTCTAAGGATGTAGGCCGAGAGATAGGCAAATCCGTCTCTCATATAAGGCTGAGACCCGATGGGTAGCCCGTAAGGGCGAAATCAGTGATCCTATGCTGCCAAGAAAAGCATCGACGCGAGGTTTTAGTCACCCGTACCCCAAACCGACTCAGGTGATCAGGTAGAGAATACTAAGGAGATCGAGAGAACTCGTGGTGAAGTAACTAGGCAAAATGGCACCGTAACTTCGGGAGAAGGGGGGCCGGAGGCGTGAAGGGATTTACTCCTGGAGCGTTCGAAGGCCGCAGAGACCAGTGGGAAGCGACTGTTTACTAAAAACACAGGTCCGTGCCAAGTCGCAAGACGATGTATACGGACTGACGCCTGCCCGGTGCTGGAAGGTTAAGAGGAACGGTTAGCCGCAAGGCGAAGCTGAGAATTTAAGCCCCAGTAAACGGCGGTGGTAACTATAACCATCCTAAGGTAGCGAAATTCCTTGTCGGGTAAGTTCCGACCTGCACGAATGGCGTAACGACTGTCCCAGCTGTCTCAACCGCGAACTCGGCGAAATTGCATTACGAGTAAAGATGCTCGTTACGCGCAGACAGGACGGAAAGACCCCGTGAACCTTTACTATAGCTTTGCACTGGTCTTTGAATGTTGCTTGTGTAGGATAGGTGGGAGGCTTTGAAGCTTGGACGCTAGTTCAGGTGGAGTCAACGTTGAAATACCACTCTGGTCATATTGGATATCTAACTTCGAACCGTGATCCGGTTCAGGGACAGTGCCTGGTGGGTAGTTTAACTGGGGCGGTTGCCTCCTAAAAAGTAACGGAGGCGCCCAAAGGTTCCCTCAACCTGGTTGGCAATCAGGTGTCGAGTGTAAGTGCACAAGGGAGCTTGACTGTGAGACTGACAAGTCGAGCAGGGACGAAAGTCGGGACTAGTGATCCGGCAGTGGCTTGTGGAAGCGCTGTCGCTCAACGGATAAAAGGTACCTCGGGGATAACAGGCTGATCTTGCCCAAGAGTCCATATCGACGGCAGGTTTGGCACCTCGATGTCGGCTCATCACATCCCTGGGGCTGGAGTAGGTCCCAAGGGTATGGCTGTTCGCCATTTATAGTGGTACGCGAGCTGGGTTTAGAACGTCGTGAGACAGTTCGGTCCCTATCTGCCGTGCGACGCAGGAGATTTGAGAAGGTCTACTCCCTAGTACGAGAGGACCGGGATGGACGAACCTCTGGTGTGTCAGTTGTTCCGCCAGGAGCACCGCTGATTAGCTACGTTCGGAGACAGGATAACCGCTGAAAGCATCTAAGCGGGAAGCCGGCTTCGAGATGAGATTTCCATCCCTTCGGGGGAGAGGCTCGCAGCTAGACTACTGCGTTGATAGGCCGGATGTGGAAGAGGGGACTAAAGACCCTTGGAGCTGACCGGTACTAATAAGCCAATAATTTGATAACACACCAGTTTGAATAAGCTGCAAGCGTCCACTATGTGGTTCTCGACGTACGGTCGAGAACAACCCCGGCATAACACCCGGGGTCTATAACTGAAAAATATAGAATCGATCCATCGAAAGATGTTTCGGCGGCTATAGCGAGAGGGAAACGCCCGGTCACATTCCGAACCCGGAAGCTAAGACTCTCAGCGCCGATGGTACTGCAGGGGGACCCTGTGGGAGAGTAGGACACCGCCGGACTTAACTTAGAAACACCAGAAAAGCCACCCCACGGGGTGGCTTTTCTGCTTAACCCACACACCGCAACCACCAGCCAGCCAGCCAGCCAGCCAGCCAGCCAGCCAGCCAGACAGCCAGACAGCCAGACAGCCAGCCGGCCGGCCGGCCCGCCCTGCACTGGCCCCGCCCTGCACTGGCCCCGCCCTGCACTGGCCCCGCGCGACACCAGCGCCGCTATGCCCCAGGCACGCGTGGCGCGTAACGGCGCAACTGGCGCGCAACCCGCGGAGGTCAGCGGGAGCGGTCAGGGGTCAGCGGGCGGGGACGGCGTCGAGTGCGTCCAGGTCGTTGTCGAGGTCGTCTGTTGCCGTCAGGACCTCGCCGTTGAGTACCTGGAGCGACCAGTCGGTGTCGTCCAGGCTGGCGACGTTCAGGGCCGCGTTGGTGATTGTGCCGACGAACTCGCCGAGGGCCTTCATCAGGGTCAGGCGGATCAGCGTGCCGTGGGAGACGACGATGATCCGGGCCCCGGGGTGCGCCACGGCGAGCTCACGCAAGGCCTCGAGGCCGCGCGCGGCGACATCCGCTTCGGACTCCGCGCCGATGAAGCCGCCGTTGCCGGTCGGACCGCCATCGATGCGCAGGGCGTCGAGCTCAGGGCCGGCGCTCAGGCCCTCTGCGGGACCGTAGTTGCGTTCCACGATCTCCGGGATGCGGCGGGTCACCGTGAGGCCGAGGCCGTCCGCAATGAGGTCGGCGGTTTCCGCGGCCCGGGACAGGGTCGAGGAAACAATGAAGTCCCAGTCGTAGTCCGCCAGGTGGCCGACCGCCTCGGCGGCCTGCGCGCGCCCGGTGTCGTTCAGCGGGATGTCCGACAGACCCTGGATCCGCATGGCGGCATTCCAGTCGGTCTGGCCGTGGCGGATAAGGGCGAAGGTCGTTGGTGAAGTCACTACTCCATTGTCCCCCGGCCGGGGACCCAACCGGGAATCGCCCAGGCGGCCCGGACCGTGCCCGAACGCCAGCGACGCACGGCAGGGCTACGCCCGGCTCTGGCCGGGTGGAGACTGCGCGGGTTGACGCCGGGTCAGGCGGCGACGCTACGCGAGTTGCTCGCGGCCAGGCGGCGGGAGAGCAGTGCGGGCGAGGTGACGGGAGCCACGACCATGCGCCACAGCGTGACGAGAGACCAGCCGAACATCACGATCAGGAGGCCGTTGCGCGCCGTCAGCAGCACGAGCGCCGACAGGTCGCCGTTGACGAGGGGCATGTAGAACACCGGGAAGATCAGCGTGGTCAGAACGCCGATGGCGACCATCATGTACGCCGGCGCGCGCCAGGCGTGCCAGCTGTGGCTGACTCCGACGATGACGACGGGCGCGAGCCACAGCATGTACTGAGGGGACCCGACCTTGTTGAAGATGATGAAGGCGCCGACGAGCGCGAGCGACCCGACGAGCAGGAGCTGCGAGACGTCGTGGTGACGGCGCAACGCGACCAGCATGAGCGTGACGATCGCCCCCATGGCGATGAACATCAGCGGATTCATCAGGGAGGCGACGAGCGTTGTGCCGGGTCCGCTGACCTCGCGGGTGGCGATCGCGTAGTTCTGGTAGATGAACGTGTTCGGGTGGCCGAGGGCGGCGAGCCAGACCCAGGGGGTCGTGATCGGCGCTTCGAGCTGCATAGCCCGGTCGGACTGCATCGTGACGAAGCCGGTGATGTACTTGAGTCCGCCGAGAGCGAAGACAGTGCCGACGACGCCGGCCGTGACCGCGATGCCCGTGAGGATCACCGTGATGCGACGCCGGGACGCGACAACGACGGCGACAACGACGGCCGCCGGCCAGACCTTCACCCAGGTGGCGATGGTGAGCAGTGCTGTGGCCACGATCGGGCGACGGGCGAGCAGGACAAGACCCATGATCACGAGCGGGGCGGTGAGGCCCTCGAGCCGGAGCAGGCCGACGGGGCTCAGGACGAAGCTGATCACGAGGAAGAACCAGGCGGAACGGTAGCCGCTGATCTTGCGGCCGGCATCCGTGAGCACCATGACGGCCAGGGCGTTCAGCGCGGCCGTCATCAGGAACCACATCAGCTGGTACAACAGCGGACCGCCGAGGCCGGCGAACACGATCGGGAACAGGGCGCCGATCGGGTAGACCCACTCGACGTTGATGCCCATCCAGACGTGGTGCACGAGGCCCTGCTGGGCCCACGTGCGGTAGAGGGGCAGGTCGCCGAGGACATTGCCGGTCAGGATCGCGGGCAGGAGGGCCAGGAGGAAAACGACGTGGATGGCGATGAAGCCGATCACGAGGGTGCGGGGGTTTCCAGCCACAGGCGGCGGGCGGGCGTGAGAACGCGTCGGACCCGGTGGTCGACCTGGTCAAGAATGTAGGACATTTCACTCACCTCTGCAGACGGCCAAAAGCCCGGGAGGGCAGACTTCATCCAAATTATAGGTTTGTGCGCTGGGTTGCAAGACAGTTCTGCCCGGTTACCGGCCCTTCCTGCTGAGAGAGCTCACAGCCTGATGGCGGTCAGGCGAGCAGTTCGCGGATGTCCGCGGCCGTGAGCGCGGTTCCCCTGGCGCCGTCGGCGGAGAGCACGCTGTCGAAGAGGCGTGCCTTGGTGGCCTTGAGCGCCATGACCTTCTCCTCGATCGTGTTCTTCGCGACGAGCCGGTAGACGAACACATTCTTGGTCTGGCCGATCCGGTGCATCCGGTCGACGGCCTGCGCCTCGGTCGCGGGGTTCCACCAGGGGTCGAGCAGGATGGCGTAGTCGGCCTCGGTCAGGTTGAGCCCGAAGCCTCCGGCCTTGAGGCTGATCAGGAACACCGAATTGGTACCGGTCTTGAACTCGTCGATCACCGCAGCCCGGTTGCGGGTCTTGCCGTCGAGGTAGGAGTAGCTGATGCCGGCGGCTTCGAGCCGGTTGCGGGCCCGGCCGAGGTACTGGGTGAACTGGCTGAAAATGAGGGTGCGGTGCCCGCCGGCGACGATGTCCTCGAGCAGTTCGAGGAGCGCGTCGAGCTTGGTGGAGGGGATCCCGTCGTACTTGGCGTCGTAGAGGCCCGCGTCGAGGCTGAGCTGGCGGAGCATCGTGAGGGAGCGGAAGATCTCGAAACGGTTCGCGTTCAGGTTCTCGATCAGGCCGAGCACCTTCTGCCGTTCCCGGGCCAGATGGGTGTCGTAGACGGCCCGGTGCCGGGGGTTCAGGGTGAGCTCGAGCACCTGCTCCTGCTTGCTCGGCAGGTCACCGGCGACCTCCTCCTTGGTGCGGCGCAGCATGAACGGGCGGATGCGGCGGCGCAGCTGGGCGAGCCGTTCGTCGTTCGCATCCCGTTCGATGGGCTTCTGGTAGTAGTCCGCGAAGCGGGTGGGGCTCGGGAACAGGCCGGGCGCAGTGATCGACAGCAGCGACCAGAACTCCATCAGATTGTTCTCGAGCGGGGTGCCGGTGATCGCGAGCTTGAACGGTGTGTCGAGGCGCCGGGCGCATTGGTAGGCCCTGGATGCGCGGTTCTTCACGAACTGGGCCTCGTCGAGCAGGAGACCGGCCCACGGCACCGCGTTGTACTCGTCGAAGTCGAGGCGGAACAGCGTGTACGAGGTGATCACGACATCCGCATCGGCATGGAGGGCTGCGATGCCCGTCGCCCGTTTGCGCGAGGTCTCCGTGACGGATGCGACGCGCAGGCCCGGCGCGAATCTCGCGCACTCCGCAGCCCAGTTCGAGACGACGCTCGTGGGAGCGACGACGAGGAACGGGTGCGCGGGTGCGTCGCTGTCGCGTCCGGCCACCGCGCGGCTGATCAGGGCGATCGCCTGCAGGGTCTTACCGAGCCCCATGTCGTCAGCCAGGATCCCGCCGAGCCGGTGGTCGTGAAGGAAGCCGAGCCATTCGAAGCCGGACTGCTGGTAACTGCGGAGTGTCGCGTGCACGCCGTCCGGCAGCGGGAGCGTCGGTACCCGTTCCACGTCGGTGAGCCCGGCGACGATGTCGCGCCAGCCGGCGGCCTGGCTTGTCACGACGCCGAGTTCCTGCAGTTCCTCCCAGAGGTCGGCCTGGAAGGGGCTGATGCCGAGGGAGGTCGCGGATGGTTCCTGCAGGCTGCGGGCTTCCTCGATCAGGCGGCGCAGGGTATGCAGTTCGGGCCGGTCGAGGCTGAAGTACGTGCCGCTCGGCAGGATGAGGATGTCCTGGCCGGTCGCGAGGGCCCGGAACAGCACGTCGAAGGGCACGTCCTCTCCGTCGATCGAGACGGACACCGCGAGATTGAACCAGTCCCGGTCGTCGAGGCGCTCGCTCGTGCCGACGCTGATCACCGGGGCGGTGTCCGCCGCCCGGTAGTCGACCACGACGCCGCTCTGCACGACGACGACGTCGGGGAGTACTTCGAGCCGCGGCACGACCCCCTCGAGGAAGTCGATCATGCCGGCGCCGGTGAGTTCGGAGTGCCCGGACAGCCGGGGCACCCCGCCGCGCCGCGGGGCGAGCTCGGTGAGGGGTGCGAGCAGTTCGTCGACGGAGCGGAGGATCCGTGCCTCGGCGGCGGAGTCCCGGTAGCGGTGCTCTCCCGGAGCCGGCCGCAGTTCGAGGTCGTATTCCCCTGCTGGGGTTTCGGTGCTGGTGCCGGTGCTGGTGGCGGCCGGGCCCGCCTGGTAGCGCCACGCCCAGTTCAGAGCGATGCGCGCATCCGCCTGGTGGCTGATCGTGAGCGTGAGCGCGGGGCGCGGGCTTTCGGGCAGCTCGAACGAGTCGTCGCGGCTCGTGACGCGCGCACGGTCGCGGAGGTACGGGTAGAACTCGGCGAGGAAGTCGGGCTCGTCGGCGGTGGGCACGTCGATGGACTGGCCGGTGGCGGCGAGGTTCCGCAGCTCCCTGCTGACCTCGACAGCGAGCGGCGCGAGGGTGAGCCTGCCTCCGGTCGGGTCCCCGGCGGGGGCATCCTGCCAGGTGTAGATGCCGTGCGCCGGGTCGCCCGTGAAACCGAACCGGCCGCCGGGCAACCGGTGCTCGTCGAGTACGACGGTGGGGGTGAGCGCGAGGCCGCCGGGGGTGCGGCGGATGTCGAGCTCGAGTGATGCCGGACGATCGGCGATGCGCACGGGATCCTGGGCGCCCGAGGTGGAGATGAGCGGGATGCCGGCGGCCGTCGCCTCCTCGAGCAGGCCCCAGAGCGCCCGGTCCGGGAAGTCGTCGAGCTGGATCCACTGCGTCGCCGAGCCGTAGTACGGGCGTCCGGCGAGGTGCAGGGCGTAGAGCGCGGAGAGCACCCGCCGTTGGGCGCGCTGGGCGGTGCCCGCGGTCTGGGCGATGTTGTCCCAGGTCAGGGCGCCGCGGATCCAGCGGCCCTGCTTGCCGAGCAGCATCGGCCGGGCGGCGAGGTGCCGTCCACCGGACTGGAACCGGGAGTTGACCGGGGCGAGCACCTGGAACTGCAACGCGAGTTCCGTCCCTGTCCGCGCGGCCGTCTCTCCGGGTGTGGGCAGGCCGCCGAGCGCGCTGCGCCAGCGCGGGACGGTCGGGGCGGGCGCTGCGGATGCTGCTGCGGGGGACTGGACTGCATACAGGGCCGGCGGCGCGGACCGCCTGCGGAAGCGGTCGACGTCGGCCTCGTCGGCCTCGATCGAGCCCGGATTCCCGCCGTTCCGGCTCGTGACGAGCAGGGCGGCGACATGCTTGCAGTTGCTCCGCATCGGGCAGGTGCAGAGCCCGGTCGCGCGCACCGCGACACCGGCGGGATTCAGGATGAACGAGATGGTCACCGTGTACGGCGTGCGTCCAGTGCCCCGGACCTTTCCGATGAGCCTGGTGCCCGAGTCGTCCCAGACTTCGGACAGGACGTGGCCGTTGCGCGCATAACGTTCACCGCGCGAAAAGGCCTGGCTTCCGACGAGGAGGGCGATCTCGTGTGAGCTGAGAGAGTGAGCCATAAGGGGGAAGAGGGTTCCTTAGAAGGTCGAACCCCATTCTCCCACGGTGTGGCCGGCAGCGGAGGCGGCGGCGGCCTCCGCTGCCGCTCAGCGGGCGAGGCGGTCGGCGGCGCCGGTGGGGACGACGACGAGCGGCACCGGAAGGGCGTTGAGCATCCGGTGGGCGGTGATGCCGAGGAAGATCGTGGTCGGCTGGGCGAGGCGGCTCGAACCGACGAAGGCGACTTCGTCCGTTCGCCACTCGATGGCCTCCACCGCGGACTCCACGTTCTCGCCGACGGCGACCTCGGTCGTGATGGCGCCCGGAGCAGACGATCGCGTCGAGTAATACTCGAGCACCGATTCGAGATGCGCCGTGCTCTCCGCGGTCCGGGCCGCCTCGACAGCGGGCGTCGACTCGCCGTGCTGGGCGCGCCGGGAGTCGACCTCGACGAGGGTGAGGAAGCGCACGTCAACGCTGAGACCCTCCGTGAACGCCAGCAACGAATCGAGGAGAGTCGACCAGCCGGGCCGGGTTCCGATCGCGCAGGTGATCCGGGAGATCTGCGCCGGGGCGAGGTACCCGTGCGGCGCGAGGGCGACGGGTACGGGCGAGGCGTGCAGGAGGGCGTTTGCGACACTGCCGATCGTGTAGCGACCGCGGATGCCGTGGCGTGAGGCTCCGACGACGATCCGGTCGGAGTCGAATTCCGTGACGGCCCTCAGCAGCCCGTCGGAGGTCGCATCCGCCCAGATCAGGTGCGTCGTGGCCACGACGTCGGCCGGCACTCTCGCCGCGGCGCCGGCGAGCCACTCGAGGCCCTGCTGTTCGAGGAGTGCCTCGAAGTCGGAGCCGGAGGCGCGCAGCCGGGAGGGCGCGATAGTGGAGTGCGGCAGCACGAGGCACAGCCGCAGCTCGGCTCCGGTCAGCCGGGCGAGGGCGACCCCGAGTTCGATGGCATCATTGCCGCGATCGGTCGCTTCGTAGGCGACGACGTAGTTCGCTGTCCTGGTCACGCTGGATCTCCCTGGGTTCTCGGTGAAATGTCGGTGGGGCTGGTCTGTGCGCTTCGTGGCCGGTGCTGCTCGGTGCTGCTCGGTGCTGCTCGGTGCTGCTCAACGCTGGTCAGTGCTGGTCGTGATGCTCATGTCCGTGCGCGTGTCCTGCGGCACCCGGCTGCACGTCGAGGGAGGGGTTGCGGTCGAAGAAGCCGACCGGCTTGAGCCAGAATGACACGGTGTCGGCCGGCATGACGGGCCACTCCTCGGGGCGGGTGATGTGGTGGATGCCGAAGACGTACCAGAGCACGATGTCGGTGTTCCGCACCGGCCGCCCGGCGCGGGTCCACTCGGGCAGGCCGTGGTCGACCGCGCTCTGGTTGACGAACTCGCCGCAGGGCCAGCGCTGCGTCTCGTCTCCGGGGGTGACCCACACCGTGTGCCCGATCACCTGGGCGCGCTGGAACACCGGCGAGGAGGGGTCGAAGAACGAGGGGATGGCGCCGCCCGGAACGAGCTTGTACGACACCGGGGTGCCGAGCCCGTTCAACGTCGCCTCGTTCACGACCTTCCAGCTGCGCTGGGTGGCCCAGTCATAGTCGTCGAAGCCCTCGGTCTCGATCGGCGTGTTCCGCTGGGTGAGGGCGAGCCCGAGCGGATTCGCTTCGTCGATCGGCTCGACGCGCGTCTCGGAGCGGAACACCGTGTTCTCGGTCCCGTCGATGTCGAGGTCCATCCGGGCGACGATGAAGTGCTGGTGGAAGGGGGCGTATGTGCGGGTGTCCACAAGGGTGCCGTTCGGATGCGGCTGGCCCGCGTCGAGGCTCGTGACGACCATGATCCCGGTCGCGCGCACCTCGCACTCCATATTGCCGTCCTGGTAGAAGCGCCAGTAGACGAGGTATTCGTAGTTCGCGACGGTGACGTGGAAGGAGACGACGAGGCGACGCATCCGCCGTACCTCCGATCCGCCACCGTGGTCGACGTGCTTCCAGAGCACGGCGTTGTCCTCTTCGTGGATGCAGATGGCGTTGGGAATCGAGTACGGTTCGCCGGCGCTGTTGTGCAGCACGGCGTCGAGGTAGCGGATCTCGCCGAGGCAATCGCAGCCCAGTTCGAGTGAGGTCGTCATGAAGCCCAGGCCCCACTCGCCGATATCGAAAGCCGTGCGACGGAAATGATCGACGCTCGGATCCCGGTAGGGCACGACCATTTCGGCGAAGGAGAGCCGGTTGGCGATCGGGCGGACGCGCTCGCCGTCCCGGTAGCTCACTTCGTGCAGCGTCATGCCCTCCCGGTAGTTGAAGCCGACCCGGAGCGACCAGTTCTGCCACTCGACCCGGTGGCCCGTGACGGTGAAGCTCGGCCCCTCTGCCTGCACGATGTCGAGCGGCCTCAGCGGAGGCCGCCGGCTCAGGTCGCGGATGCGAGGAGGGATGAGATGCGGCACGTATTCGCCCATCACGGCCGGGCGGTCGACCGCGAACGAGTCCTCGACGTCGAGGAGTTCCATCGTGTTGACGTCGATCACGAAGTGCAGTCCGCTCACCGGTCCGGCATAGGGGTTGGCGCCCGCCTCCGCGCGCACCCAGACGTCGGACCAGCCGATCCTCCTGCCCCGGAATCGCTCAGGGATGACGGCGTCACCGTAGGTCCAGGTGTCGATGAAGACGTTGTCGAGATCGGTGATGTCCCGGCGGGCGAGGGCGGCGACGACGTCCGGGTGCGCGCGGAGAGCCGCATCCGCTTCGTCCCACTCGTCGACCGTGAAGTTGGCCTGCACGCCCGGCACCGTGGTCCAGTCGAGCAGGGCGTCTGCGCTGAGGGAGACGACCGCCACCCAGGTGCTGTTCTCGGCCCGGTTCAGCACGACGAGCCGGGCGAGGCGCTCGGGCACCGCACCGGCACGATCGAAGGCGGACCTGGCGTGCCGGCCCGGCTCGACGAGTTCGATCGAGGCGAAGCGCCAGCCCGGTCCGACACCGCGCTCGCGGCCGACGATGGCTGCGGCCGCGGTGAACTCATCGGCCGTCAGTGGGTCGAGGGGATGGAAGGTCATCGGGGCTCCTCATCATCGAAGGCGTGTCTCGGCGGCGCTGTCGCCTGCCGCCGTTTGCGGTCATTATGGCACCGGTACCGCCGGACGCGAGTGCTGGCGCCGAGCGTCGCCAGCCTCTAAACTTGAGTCGACGCGACTCAGCTTTGTTTGTCGGCGGGCTGTCGCACGAGAGAGAGGAACTTCCCATGCAAGCAGGCCAGCAGCCGCCCCAGGAAGAGGCGAAGTCTGCGCTCGAGAAGTACGGCGTGAACCTCACCGAGATCGCGAAGAGCGGCAAGCTCGACCCCGTGATCGGGCGGGACGCCGAGATTCGCCGCGTGAGCCAGGTGCTCACCCGCCGCACCAAGAACAACCCGGTGCTGATCGGCGAACCCGGTGTCGGGAAGACCGCCGTTGTCGAGGGTCTCGCCCAGCGGATCGTGGCCGGCGACGTGGCCGACTCGCTCAAGGGCAAGCAGCTCGTGGCGCTCGACCTCGCCGCCCTCGTGGCCGGGGCGAAGTACCGCGGCGAGTTCGAGGAGCGGCTGAAGGCCGTGCTCAAGGAGATCAACGACGCCGAGGGTCAGATCATCACCTTCGTCGACGAACTGCACACCCTGATGGGTGCGGGCGGCGGGGAGGGCTCTGTCGCGGCATCCAACATGCTCAAGCCGATGCTCGCCCGCGGCGAACTGCGCCTGATCGGAGCGACGACGCTCAACGAATACCGCGAGTTCATCGAGAAGGACGCCGCCCTCGAGCGGCGCTTCCAGCCGGTGCTCGTCGACGAGCCGAGCGTGGAGGACACGGTCGCGATCCTGCGCGGCCTCAAGGAGCGCTACGAGGCGCACCACAAGGTGTCGATCGCGGATGCCGCTCTCGTCGCGGCCGCGTCCCTCTCGAACCGGTACATCACCGCCCGGCAGCTGCCGGACAAGGCCATCGACTTGATCGACGAAGCGGCCAGCCGGCATTCGGATGGAAATCGACTCCGCCCCCGTCGAGATCGACGAGCTGCGTCGCAGCGTCGACCGGCTCAAGCTCGAGGAGCTGGCCCTCAAGAAGGAGAAGGACGACGCCTCCCGCCAGAGGCTCGAGAAGCTGCGGGCCGACCTGCTCGAACGTGAGGACACCCTGAAGGGACTGCAGGCCCGGTGGGACAAGGAACGCGCCTCGCTCAACCGGGTCGGCGAGCTCAAGACCCGACTCGACACCGCGCGGAGTGAATCGGAGCGGGCCCAGCGCGAGGGCAACCTCGAACGCGCCTCCCGGCTGCTCTACGGCGACATCCCCGTGATGGAACGCGAACTCGCCGCCGCCGAGCAGGCAGAGTCCGACGGACCGCGGATGGTCAACGACCAGGTCACCGCGGAGGACATCGCCGCCGTCGTCGCGATGTGGACGGGTATTCCCGTCGGTCGCCTGCTCCAGGGCGAGACCGAGAAGCTGCTCAACCTCGAGGGCGAGCTCGCGCACCGGCTGATCGGCCAGAAGCGCGCCGTGCGCGCGGTCGCAGACGCGGTGCGCCGCAGCCGGGCCGGCATCTCCGACCCGGACCGGCCGAGCGGCTCGTTCCTGTTTCTCGGCCCTACCGGTGTCGGCAAGACGGAGCTGTGCCAAGGCGCTGGCCGAGTTCCTGTTCGATGACCGAAGAGGCGATGGTGCGTATCGACATGTCCGAGTTCATGGAGAAGCACTCCGTGGCCCGCCTGATCGGTGCGCCGCCGGGCTACGTGGGTTATGAAGCAGGGCGGTTACCTTACCGAAGCTGTGCGACGGAAGCCTGTATTCAGTGATCTTGCTGGATGAAGTGGAAAAGGCTCACCCGAGACGTGTTCAACGTGCTGCTGCAGGTGCTCGACGACGGGCGCCTCACCGACGGCCAGGGCCGCACCGTCGACTTCCGCAACACCATCCTCGTGCTGACGTCGAACCTCGGCTCGGCGTTCCTGATCGACCCGACGCTCAGCACCGAGCAAAAGGAGGAAGCCGTGCAGCTGCTCGTGCGGCAGACCTTCAAGCCGGAATTCGTGAACCGGCTCGACGACATCGTCGTCTTCCAGTCGCTTTCGATGGAGGACCTCGGCCAGATCGTGGAGCTCATGATCGACCGGCTCGAGAAGCGCCTCGTGGAGCGCCGCCTCGAACTGGCCGTGACGCCGCGGGCGCGCACCTGGCTCTCCGAACGCGGCTACGACCCGATGTACGGCGCCCGCCCACTGCGGCGGCTCATGCAGACCGAGATCGACGACCGGCTCGCGACCGCGATCCTCTCCGGCAAGGTGCGCGACGGTGACACCGTGCTCGTGGACCTCGCGGCCGATGGCGACTCCCTCACGGTCGCGCCTGCGCCCGCTGTGCCCGTGCCGCCGCATCCGCTCGACGAGGCCGACCTCTAGAGCGCAGCCCGTATCATCGCGAGAGCGGGTGAGGCGTCGTTTTCGCACCCTGAAACCGACGATTCACCCGCTTTCGCGGTCAGCGGAACGGGGGCTGGGCGACGGCGTGCCGGCGAGGTCGGGAACTAGGCTCGGAGCATGCGTGCAACTGTGATCTATGGCGAGCGGGACATCCGCCTCGAAGAAGTACCCGACCCGATTCTCTCGACCGGCGGTGACGCGATCGTGCGCGTCGTCGCAGCCTGCGTGTGCGGCTCCGACCTGTGGCCGTACCGCGGCGTGCAGCCGACCAAGGAGCCGCACCGGATCGGCCACGAATTCGTCGGCGTTGTCGAGGAAATCGGCGCAGACGTCACCACGATCAAGGTCGGCGACTTCGTCATCGCGCCGTTCTACGACTGCGACAACACGTGTATCAACTGCCGGAACGGCGTGAGCACCTCCTGCCTGCACGGCGGCTGGTGGGGTGCTGACGACCGGCTCGGCGGCTTCGCCGACGGCGCCCAGGGCGAGCGCGTCCGCGTGCCGCACGCGGACGGTTCCCTCGTCGCGACACCGTCCCAGCCGACGGATGCCCAGATCCCGGGCCTGCTGACCCTCGCAGATGTGATGGGCACCGGGCACCACGCCGCGGTCTCCGCGGGAGTGACCCCGGGCAGCACCGTCGTCGTCGTGGGTGACGGCGCCGTGGGCCTGTGTGCGATCCTCGCCGCGAAGCGCCTCGGGGCCTCACGGATCGTCGCCATGTCCCGGCACGCCTCGCGGCAGGTCGTCGCGCGCGAATTCGGCGCGACTGACATCGTCGAGGAGCGTGGCGCCGAGGGCGTCGCGAAGATCCACGAGATGTTCGACGGCATCGGCGCGGACTTCGTGCTCGAGTGCGTCGGAACCAAGGAATCGATGGAGCAAGCTGTCGCATCGGCCCGACCCGGCGGAATGGTCGGTTACGTGGGCGTGCCCACCGGTGGCCCGATTGCCATGCAGCCCCTCTTCGGCCGCAATGTCGGGATCAACGGCGGTGTCGCATCCGTGCGCGGCTACATCGAGGAACTGCTGCCGGAGGTGCTCTCCGGGGCGATCAACCCGGGCCGTGTCTTCGACCTGGAGCTGCCGCTCGCCGACGTCGCCGAGGCGTACGCCGCGATGGACGAGCGCCGCGCGATCAAGGTCCTCCTCCGCCCCTAACCCGCCCGGAACCCGCCGCTCGCAGCGTTCCTGGCCGCGAGAGTACGAAAAAGGCCCCTTCGCTTCGCGTGAAGGGGCCTTTTTCGTACTCTCGCGGGGAAGCGGGGTGGGTCAGTCGTTGGCGAGCAGGAGCTCGGTGAGGGGCTTGCGGGTGCGCGGCGCGATCTCACGGGCGTAGAGCTCGGGGGAGAGGGCGTCGACGTCACCGAGGACACCGAGGACGGTCACCGAGACGACGGCGAGGTCGGACGTGAGGCCGAAGGCCTCGGCGATCGCCGCGCCGTCGATGCCGCCGAGCTGGTGGGTGTACAGCCCCTCTTCCTGGGCCTGGATGGTGAGGTGCGCGACCGCCTGGCCGAGGTCGTAGCGGGCCCACGGGTTCTCGCGGGTCTCGTCGATCGGCAGATGCGCGATGTTCACGATGAGCACGGACGCGGCATCCGCCCAGGACTTGTTGAAGCCCATCAGGCCCTCGTATACCTTGGCGAAGCTCGCGGTGCCGCGGCGCGCGACGATGAAGCGGGCCGGCTGGATGTTGCTCGCGGACGGGGCCCAGCGGGCGGCCTCGAGAAGCGTAGTGAGGGTCGTCTCGTCGATGACCGCGGTCGGGTCGAAGCCGCGCGGGCTCCATCGTCCGGAGAGCGCGGGGAGAAGGGGCGACGTCGTGTCGGCGGCGCGGCTGAGGGTGTCGGTGATGAGGGTCATGTGCCCGTCTTTCGTCTGGAGCGTGTGGGTGTCCGGGGCAACGTTGACCCGCTCTCTTCAACGCGCGCGCGCCGCGTCGTTATTCCATGCACACGCATACTGCGCGGCCGTGTGTCGCTTTGTGTCGCGAAAGCGGGTGAATCGTCGGTCTCAGCGCGGGATAACGACGATTCACCCGCTTTCGCGGGTTGGGCCGGGCCGGGTGGCGGGTGGGGCGGGCGTTAGGCGGGGGTGGCGGCGATGAGGTTGTCCCGCACCTGGCGGCGCAGCACCTTGCCCATCATCGAGCGGGGGAGCTCCTCGACCTCGACGATGCGCCGCGGCACCTTGTACGCCGAGAGCCGGGTGCGGCAGTACTCACGCAGGGCGTCGACGTCGAGCGCGGCGCCGTCGGTGAGCACGATCGCGGCGACGACGTCCTCGCCGCCGTTCTTGCTCGCGATGCCCACGACGGCGGCGTCGGCGACGTCGGGGTGTGAGAGCAGAGCGGCTTCGACCTCGGACGGCGACACGTTGAACCCGCCCGTGATGATGAGTTCCTTGATGCGGTCGACGATGGTGACGAAGCCGTCGGCGGAGACGCGCACGATGTCGCCGGTGCGGAGCCAGCCGCCGTCGAGGAGCACCTTGGCGGTCTCGCTCGGCTGGTCCCAGTAACCGGAGAAGACCTGCGGGCCGCGGACGAGCAACTCGCCCTCTTCCTCGACACCGCGGTCGATCGACGGGTCCTTCGGGTCGACGACGCGGATCTCTGTGCTCGGGAACGGCACTCCAACGGTACCTGGGCGGCGGCTCGGGCCGATCGGGTTTCCGACGGCGATCGGCGAGGCCTCGGTCATGCCGTACCCCTCGACGAGGAGCCCGCCGGTGGCGGACTCCCAGCGTTCGACGATCGAGACGGGCAGGCTCATCGCGCCAGAGATCGAGAAGCGGATGCTCCGCAGGCTCACGTTCCGTTTCTCGGCAGCGGTGACCAGCCGGTCGTAGATCGGCGGGACCGCGGGAAGGAAGGTCGGCGGAGTGTGCTTCGCGGCGTCCAGCAGCAGGTTCTCATCGAACTTCGGGAACAGTACGAGCCGGGCCCCTGTCGCCATCGCGAAGGTGAGGCAGAGGGTGAGGCCGTAGGCGTGGAACATCGGCAGGACGGCGTAGAAGACCTCCTGGCCGGGGGTGAGACCGGGCACCCACGCCTCGCCCTGGAGCGCGTTGGCCCGCAGGTTCGAGTGGGTGAGGATCGCGCCCTTCGGGGTGCCGGTCGTGCCGCTGGTGTACTGCAGAACCGCGGTGTCGCCGAGGGCCGGTCGCGGGTGGTTGTGGCGGAGCTTGCGGGCGCGCACGAGGGAGGACCACTCGATGGCGTCCTTCGGCAGCTCGGAGACGGTGAGTGCGTCTCGCGAGGACCGGGCCTGCTTGATCGGCAACCGCAGGGCGATGCGCTTGACCAGCGGCATCGCATCCGTGAGGTCGACGGCGACGACGGTGCGGAGTCCCAGGTCGGCCGGGAAGTCGCGCACGGTCGCGTAGACCTTGTCCCAGACGATCGCGACCCGGGCGCCGTGGTCTTCGAACTGGTGCCGCAGCTCGCGCTCGGTGTAGAGCGGGTTGTGCTCGACGACGATCGCGCCGAGGCGCAGCACGGCGTAGAACGCGACCACGTGCTGGGGGCAGTTGGGCAGCACGAGAGCGACCCGGTCGCCGGGCTTCACGCCGAGGCGCATCAGCCCGTTCGCAACGCGCGAGATCTGCTCCCCGAGCTGGGTGTAGCTCGTGGTGCCGCCGAAGAAGTCGAGCGCGATCGCGTCGGCGTAGAGCCGGCAGGAGGCCTCGATCATGCCGACGAGGGTGTCGGAGGGGGCCGGGATGGTGTTCGGCACCCCGGGGGCGTACGAGCCGAGCCAGGGCTTGTTGGCGAAGGCGTTCATCGTTCGGCCGGTTCGGGGTTTGCACGGTGTCCCGGTCGCTCGCGAGCGCGCGAGCCGACCCGAGTTCGACCTTGAGGGCGGCGACGAAGGCGTCGATGTCGGCCTCCTCCGTGTCGAAGCCGCACATCCAGCGCACCTCGCCGGTCGCCGGGTTCCAGTCGTAGAAACGGAACGCCTCCCGCAGGCTGTCGGCGACGCCGGGCGGCAGCACCGCGAACACGGCATTGGACTGGGTGGGCTGGCTGAAGGAGACGCCTGTGATCGAGCCGTCCGCGATGCCGTCGTCGAGGGCGGTTCGCAGTTTCGTGGCCATGGCGTTCGCGTGGCCGGCGTTCCGGAGCCAGAGGTCGCCGTCGAGCAGCGCGATCAGCTGTGCCGAGATGAACCGCATCTTCGAGGCGAGCTGCATGTTGAGCTTGCGCAGGTAGACCAGGCCGGCGGATGCCTCGGGGTTGAGCACGACGATGCACTCGCCGTACATCATCCCGTTCTTGGTGCCGCCGAAGCTCAGCACGTCGACGCCGGCGTCGCGCGTGAACGCGCGGAACGGGACGCCGAGCGCCGCGGCCGCATTGGAGAGGCGGGCGCCGTCCATGTGCAGGGTCATGCCGTTCGCGTGCGCGTGGTCGGCGATGGCCCGCACCTCCTCGATGCTGTACGCGGTGCCGAGCTCGGTGGTCTGGGTGATCGAGACGACGAGCGGCTGGGCGCGGTGCTCGTCGCCCCATCCCCAGGCCTGCTGGTCGATCAGCGCGGGGGTGAGCTTGCCGTCGGGGGTGTCGATGGTGAGGAGCTTGATGCCGGCGACCTTCTCGGGGGCGCCGCCCTCATCCGAGTTGATGTGCGCGGTCGAGGCGCAGATGACGGCGGCCCAGCGCGGCAGCATCGACTGCAGGCCGACCACGTTCGCGCCGGTTCCGTTGAAGACGGGGAAGGCCTCTGTGCCCTCGCCGAAGTGCCGCGCGAACACCTCCTGGAGGCGCTCGGTGTACACGTCTTCGCCATAGGAGATCTGGTGGGCGCCGTTGGCCCTGCCGATCGCCTCGAGGATCTCGGGGTGCACCCCGGAGTAGTTGTCCGAGGCGAAACCGCGCGAGGAAAGGTCATGGAGTTGAGTCACCCCTCCATCCTTGCGCATCCGGCTCCGCCGCCACTGTGAGATGTGCTCGCGGACCGGCGCCCGCGCATCCGCTCAGCCCCGGAGCGCCTCGCGGAAGGTGACCCGTGCCCCCATCCGGAGGAGAGAATTCGCGTAGATGCGGGAGCCGATCAGGATCACGAGGGCGGTCGAGGCGAGCAGGATCGCGAGCGAGAGCAGCGGCTCCCACCAGGCGGCGGTGCCGAGGAAGATCCGCATGGGCATTCCGACGGGTGCCGAGAACGGAATATAGGACATGATCGCGAGCACGGTGGGGTTGTCGTTGAACAGGATCACCAGGAAATAGGGAATCATCACGAGGACGAGCACCGGCGAGGTCGCCGAGCCGACGTCCTCCTGCCGGGACACCATCGACGCCGTCGCCGCGAACAGCGAGGCGAGCATCACGAACCCGAACGCGAAGAACACCGCGAACCAGACGAGCGACGGGCCGATGTCGCCGAGCAGGGCGTGCTGGCCGGTCACCGCCATGCCGATAGAGACGAGCAGGCCGATCGCGACGATCTGCCCGAAGGCCATGATGCTGTTGCCGACGACCTTGCCGGCGAGGAGCGCCCGCACCGGGATGGTCGTCATCAGGATCTCGACGACGCGGGTCTGCTTCTCCTCGACGACGCTCTGCGCGATCGTGGAGCCGAAGGTGATCGCCGACATGAAGAAGACGAGCCCGAAACCGATCGCGACGAGGTAGACGAGGCCCTCGCCCTGTTTCGATGGTTCCAGAAGGGTCACCTCCGGGCGGAGGCTGAGGACGCCGATGACCTCGAGCGGGGTCGCGGAGAGGGCGATCACCCGCAGGGGCAGCGGATAGCCGGCCTGCGATTCCGCCGGCACGATCGCGGCGGTCACCGTGCCCGCCCGCACGAGGGCCTCGGCGGCGGCGACATCGTCGGCCTCGACGGCGGCCAGCGTGCCGGCCTGGCGCACGACCTGCGCGGCGGCGGACCCGACCACCGCGACCTTGGGCAGGGTCTGGTTCTGGCTCGCGATGCCGCCGGCCACGACGGACCCGATCGAGACGAGCAGAAGGATGCCCGTGGAGATCAGGAAGGCCTTGCTGCGGAGCCGGGCCACGATCTCCCGGGTCGCCACGAGCCAGACGCTCTGCCGAAGCGTCGGCACCGGATACCGGTCGGCCGTTCCCGATGGAGTGCTCACTGCACGACCTCCTTGAAGATGGAGGCCAGGCTCGGGCGTTGCCGGCTGAAAGCGAGGACCGGGCCGCGCTCGAGGGCGAGGCGGAGGACGGCCTGGCTCGCGGCATCCGTCTGGGCCTCGAAGACAGCGAAACCGCCGCTCACCTCGAGGACGTCGACGCCGGGCACCGTGCGGACCCAGCCGGCGTCGTCACCCGTGCGGATCTCGAAGCGCGGGCTGCTGTGCCGCTCGCGAAGTTCCTCGCGGGGGCCGTTCGCGCGGATCTCGCCGCCGGCGATGATGACGAGGTCGTCGCAGAGGCGTTCGACGATGTCGAGCTGGTGCGAGGAGAACAGCACGGGGACACCGCGAGCGGCATAACTGCCGAGCACGCCCATCACGACCTCGACCGCGAGCGGGTCGAGTCCGGAGAACGGTTCGTCGAGGACGAGGAACTCGGGGTCGTGCACGAGGGCCGCCGCGATCTGCGCACGCTGCTGGTTGCCGAGGGAGAGCGATTCGACAAGGTCGCCGCTGCGCTCGCCGAGGCCCAGGCGCTCGAGCAGCTCTGCGGCGTTGCGCCGGGCGGATGCCGGGGGCAGCCCGTGCAGGCGGGCCAGATAGACGAGCTGCTCGCCGATCTTCATCTTGGGGTACAGCCCGCGTTCCTCGGGCATGTAACCGAAGCGGCGGCGGTCATCCGCGGTCAGCGGAACCCCGCCCTGCCGGACGTCGCCGGAGTCGGACGACAGCACGCCGAGGATGATCCGCATCGCGGTCGTCTTGCCTGCGCCGTTCGCGCCGACGAAGCCGGTCAGTCGGCCGTCGGCGATGTCGAAGCTCACGTCGGTCAGCACCTGCCGGGTGCCGAACCGCTTACTGACGTGCTCGATCGAGAGCATGCCCCTCCTCCGTATGCTTGCCCACGCTAGCGCGCCTCTCCTCTACCTGTCGCCGGTTCGGACAATAGTGGCCGTGACACCGGCCGCAGCCGTCCGCAGCGGCAACACCTGTCGGGTGGCGCGGTCAGCCGAGGGGGATGCGCGTGTTGTTGACGGATGCCGCCGGCACGTCCCAGAGGGACACGACCCGTTCGGCGAGCTCGGGTTCGAGGCCGTCAAGGGCGCGGACCACGAAGACGGCGGTCGCGGCGGTCTGGCCGCTCGGTGGGGCCGCCTTCGCGAAGCCGTGGCCGACGGCGCGGGTCCACGTTTCCGCCGCCGACTTCGCCGCGGCGTAGTTCGCACCGCCGGGGGCCGGCGCTTCCACCGAGACCGACGAGACGATGCCGAGGCGACCGGTCGGCGACGCGAGCAGGTCGGCGTTGAAGGCGCGGCTCGTGTTGCGGAGCGTGGTCACGATATTCCGGTGCAGGAATGCCCAATCCTCGTCCGACTGGCCGGCGAGGCCGCCGCCGCCGCGCCAGCCGCCGACGAGGTGAATGAGCCCGTCGATCATGCCGTGGTCTGCATGGACGCGTTCGGCGAGGTCGGTGACGGCGGTGAAGTCGGCGAGATCGCAGGCATAGGGGAACGAGCCGGGCACGCTCCCGACGAGTGCGTCGAGGCGTTGCCGGTTCGACCCGACGACGATCACGCGGGCGCCCGCAGCCGCGAGCGCCGCGGAAACGGCCAGCCCGGCGGCACTCGTCGCACCGGCGACGAGCACGGTGCGGCCGGCGACGAACCTGCGGGCGGCATCCGCTGCTTCGGTCATCGTCGGCCGCCCCGCCTAGTCGCGCCCGGTGATGCCGGCCGTCGACTCGATGACGGCCTTCATCTTCTTGTCGAGCGCCTCGAAGAACATCGAGAGCGGGAATTCGTCGTCGAGCACGAGGTCGGTGTACCCCTTCGGAGGTCCGGCGAGCACGTCGAGCGGGAGCCCGCGCGCCCAGGCCGAGGCCGGGTTCGGCGTGAGCGTCTCGGCGATCATCGCGTACGCGGCGAGCCAGTGCGCCTTCTTCGGCCGGTCGATCGAGGCCCAGTAGAGTTCGTCGATCCGGGCGCCGAGTGCGATCACGACGTCGGGGACGGCGTCCCAGTCGAGGCTGAGTGCAGTGTCCGTCCAGTGCAGCACGTGGTGCTGGTGCATCCACGCGAACAACAACTGGCCGCCGAGGCCGTCGTAGTTGCGCACCCGGCTGCCGCTGATCGCGAAGCGGAAGATCCGGTCGAAGATCACCGCGTACTGCACGAGGCTCGCATGCCTGCGGGCCTCCGGGCTCGCGTTGTCGTCGCGCGCGATCGTGACCGACTCGCGGAAGGCGGTGAGGTCGCAGCGCAGTTCCTCGAGGGAGTAGAGGAAGAACGGCATCCGCTGCTTGATCATGAACGGGTCGAACGGGAGGTCTCCGCGCATGTGGGTGCGGTCGTGGATGAGGTCCCACATCACGAAGGTTTCCTCGGTGAGGTGCTGGTCGTCGAGAAGCGCCGCGGCCTCGGTGGGCAGCTCGAGGCGGGTGATGGCGGATGCCGCACCGACGACCCTGCGGAAGCGCGCGGCCTCCCGGTCGGCGAAGATCGCACCCCAGGTGAAGGTCGGGATCTCGCGCATCGCGACCGTCTCAGGGAAGAGCACGGCCGAATTGGTGTCGTAACCGGGTGTGAAATCGAGGAACCGGATCGGCACGAACAGCTTGTTCGTATACTCCTGCTCGAGTTCGGCGACGAACTCCGGCCAGATCACCTCGACCAGGACCGCCTCGACCAGACGGTTCGTGCTGCCGTTCTGGGTGTACATCGGGAAGACGACGAGGTGACGGATGCCATCGGTCCGGTGCAGCTGCGGCTGGAACTCCATCAGGGAGTCGAAGAAGTCGGGCACGCCGAAGTCTTCGGCCGCCCAGCGGGCGAAGTCGCGGCCGAGCGCCGCGAGGTAGCCGGCGTCGTGCGCGAAGTACGGGGCGAGTTCCTCGATGGCCGAGCGAACCACGGCGACGTGGCCGGCGGCATCCGCCCGGTCGGCGGGCTCGGGGACCGAACCGTCCTTGGCCTGGATGGCCTGCATCGCCGTGGCAGCGGCCTTCAGTCGCAGCCACGCCGGGGTGGTGGCGACGTCTGTGCCGACTGCGGTGCCGAGGTCCCGCGTGTCCTCGAGAACCTCGGGCTCACCGACCAATGCTTCTGCACTGTAATTCGACATGGGAACCTCCCGTCCTCGTGAGTGCCGCGGTCGCGGCGGTGTGTACGCGCTTCTCTGCGCGAGCCCCCAGCGTATCCGGGGACAGACGGCGTTTTCATGCGGGCTGCCGCAGTGAATCGCCGTTTTCGGCCGGTTTCGCGCGTGAATAAGCCGCGCAGTGCAGTCCGGTACCGCCCACGGGCGCTCGCGATCTCCCTCGGTCCATCCTGAAACGATTCATGTTCCCTGCGCTCGCCGCGTCGGTCAAAACCGGTGCTGAGATGTGCACAAAGATCGTGTACGTTGCTAATGATGTGTGAAAACCCACACGACTTTCTCAGCCGGCCCACACGGTCGCCCTGAGTCGTGCCACCGGAGACACACGTTCTTAATCCACACCCAAAGGAGTCCAAGGTGGCGTCGAAACCTGCTGCAGAGATTATTCAAAGTATCGGAGGTGCCGGAAACGTCGTGGGTCTCACCCATTGCGCCACCCGGCTCCGCTTCCAGCTCAAGGATGCATCCGGTATCGACCAGTCGGCCGTCGAGGCGATTCCCGCCGTCCTCGGCGCCGTCCCCCAGACGGGCGACCGCTACCAGGTCGTCATCGGTGGCGCGGTTGAGACCGTGTACAACGAAATTATGGCCCTCCCCGAAATGAAGCGGATCAGCTCCGGCGGATCCAGCGAGGGCGACTCCGTCGCCGATATGAAGGCTGCGGGGAAGGCAAAGGGACCGCGCGGAAAGTTCGCCGCCCTCGACACGTTCTTCGAGGTCCTGTCCGACTCGTTCCGTCCCATCCTCGGTGCGCTGCTGGGCGCGTCGCTGTTCATCACCTTCATGGCCTTGATGGCGACCCTCGGTGTCATTCCGGCCTGGAACGCGCCCGGCGTCACCCTTGATCCGTCGTGGCAGTTCGTGAACCTGATGTGGCAGGGCGTCTTCGTCTTCCTGCCGCTGATGGTTGCATACAACGCCTCCAAGCGGATGGGCGCCGACCCGTGGGTCGGCTTCGGCATCATGGCCGTCGTCATGCTCCCGGGCTTCACCGCCCTGGGGAAGACCGATGGTGCGGAGTCCGTCTTCGGCGGCCACGCATCCGTCGTGCAGATCTTCGGACTGCCGCTGACGGTGTTCGACTACAGCTCGCAGGTGTTCCCGCCGCTGCTGATGGCCGGAGTGCTCGCCGCCCTGACCGTGCTCCTGAAGAAGATCATTCCGTCCAGCGTCCAGCTGATCTTCGTGCCGTTCATCAGCATGCTCATCATGATCCCGCTGACCGCCTTCCTGATCGGCCCGATCGGTGTGTACGGCGGAGCCGGACTCGGTAACTTCCTCAAGTCGATCAACGATTTCTCGCCGTTCATCTTCGCGGTCGTCATCCCGCTGGCCTACCCGTTCATGGTTCCGCTCGGCCTGCACTGGCCGCTGAACGCGATCATGCTGCTCAACATCCAGTCCCTCGGGTTTGACTTCATCCAGGGCCCGATGGGCGCCTGGAACTTCGCGTGCTTCGGCGCCACTGCCGGTGTGCTCTTCCTCGCCATTCGCGAGAAGGACCGCTTGATGAAGCAGACCGCGACGGGCGCTCTCGCTGCCGGTCTCCTCGGCGGTATTTCCGAACCCTCTCTCTACGGAATCCACCTGCGGTTCAAGCGCATCTACCCGCGCATGCTCATCGGTTGCCTCGTCGGTGGCGTCATCATCGGACTCGGCGGCGGCGTCAAGACCAGCGCATTCGTCTTCACCTCGCTGCTGACCATCCCCGCGTTCGACAACATCCCGCTGTACACGATCGCCATCGCTGCAGCCTTCTTCACCGCGATGATCCTCGTGATCCTCTCCGGCTACCAGACGCCGGAACAGAAGGCGGAAGTTGCCGCCCAGGTTGCGGCCGACGAAGCCGAAGCGAGCAAGAAGTCCGCACACGTCGCATCCGTCGCAGCACCGGTTGCCGCCGGTACTGCAGGCGCAGGCGTCGCCACTGCGACCAGCACCGGAACGGTCACCGCCGTCGCCACCCTGCTCGCCACGATCGGTTCGCCGGTCGCCGGTATCGTCGTTCCGCTCGCCGAGGTCCCTGACCCCGTGTTCAGCAAGGGAATCGTCGGCCCCGGCGTCGGGATCGACCCGACAGAGGACACCGTCTACGCCCCCGCTGCCGGCAAGGTCCTCGTCGCCCAGCCGACCGGTCACGCCTTCGGGCTGCTGCTCGACAGCGGCGTCGAACTGCTCATCCACGTGGGTATCGACACCGTGAACCTGGCCGGCAAGGGCTTCGACGTCAAGGTCGCCGCCGGCGACCGCGTCGAAGCCGGCACCCCGCTGGTGGTCTTCGACCGCACGATCATCGAGGACGCGGGCTACTCGCTCGTCACCCCGGTGCTCGTGACGAACGCCCGGAAGTTCGGGCCCGTCGAGCAGGCTGCCTCCGGCCACGTCCAGGTCGGAAGCCCGCTCCTGACGGTCGCCGCTAAGTAACGGTCGTCACCCGGTAATACGCATCACGTTTCACCGCACAAGGCGGGCAGAGGATTCTCTGCCCGCCTTGTGTTTTTTGTCAGGAGCGCTCAGGGGCGGATGCCGCGCGCAGTCGCCAGAGCGAGGTCACCTCTGCGGCCCTCGCCGCGTGCAGCGGGTCGTCGGCGTCGGCGGCCTTCCGGTGCACGGGCTTCGTGTCGAGGCGTGCGACGACCTCGAGACCGGCGTCGTCGAACTGGTCGAGCAGGGCGTCCCTGGAACGCAGCCCGAGGTGCTCGGCGATGTCGGAGAGCACGAGCCAGCCCTCGCCTCCGGGTGCGAGATGCCCGGAGAGGCCGGAGAGGAAGCCCTGCAGCATCTGCCCGTCCGGATCGTAGACGGCGTGGTCGGTTGCGGTGACGGCGGCTCCGGGGATCCACGGCGGGTTGCAGACGATCAGGTCGGCGAGTCCGGACGGGAACAGGTCGGTGTCCTCGATCGTGACCGACGTCGTGAGGCCGAGCCTCGCAACGTTCTCGCGCGCACAGGCCAGCGCCGCGGGGACGTGTCCGTGCCGATCACGCGATCGAAGCCACGGCCGGCGAGGATCGCGGCGATCACGCCGGTGCCGGTGCCGATGTCGAAGGCGGTGCGGGAGGCATCCGTTGCCGCGCTCGTGCTCCCGGTCGAGGCCGTCGCGGGGAGCGGCGCGGCGAGCACGAGGTCGAGGTATTCTCCGCGAACGGGCGAGAAGACGCCGTAGTGCGCGTGGATGCTGCCGCCGAGCGCCGGGACGACGACGCCCCTCACCCGCCACTCGTGGGCGCCCATCACGCCGAGCAACTCGCGCAGTGACGTGACCGTCGCGGCACGGCCGGCCGGGCCGTAGGTCTCGAGGCAGGCGGCTCGGGCATCGGGCGCGCGCCGCAGGGCGATCGTGTAGTCGGCGTCGAGCGGAATGAGCACGAGGCCGAGCAGCCGGGCGCGCTCGTGGGCGTCGGCCCTGGTCCGTTCGAAGAGGGCCGCCGGGCCGCGGCGCGGCGGATGCGTGCGGCGGCGCGCGGTGTCGATGTGGTCGATGCGGCGGGCGAGTGCGCCGAGCAGCTGCCGGGCGTTCTGGAAATCGCCGGCCCACAGCATCCCGGTGCCCGACTTGGCGAGGCGGTATGCCGCGTCCGCGGTCATCCGGTCGTCGGCGACCACGACGGTCTCGGGTGCCGGCCAGTGGTTCTCTGAGTGCCAGCCGGTGAGCGGGGGCGACGGATGCGTGAGATCGGCGGGCTTCAGCGGCGTGCGGGACATGGGGTCCGCTCCTGTGACACGACACGTGGTGGCTGGGCCTCCGACGCTCGTGCGCGTGGGACTCGTCCCCCCGGACGAGTGCCGGCGGTCTCCCCTGAGTATCGCAGCGTTCGGAAGGGAACGGGGCTGGCGAACGGGGTTGTGCGGCAGGGGTGTTGACAGCCGGGAGGGGAGCCACCTAGTATGGAAACGATTCCATGGAATCGTTTCCACGACGCAGGGCCCAATCACACAATGAGGTGAGCATGATGAACGCGATCACGATCCGCGAGGTCGCAGCGCTCGCCGGCGTCTCCGTCGCCACCGCCTCCCGGGTGCTCTCCGGCAACCCGGCCACCTCGCCGACCTCGAGGGCCCGCGTCGCCTCGGCCGCGGCGGAACTCGACTTCCGGCCCAACGCCCAGGCCCGCGCGCTGCGCGGAGCCAGGACGAACGCCCTGGGCCTCCTGGTTTCCGACGTGCGGAACCCCTTCTTCGCCGACCTCGCCCACACCGTCGAACAGGCGGCCAACCTGCACGGCTACGTGACCCTGCTCGGCAACGCCAACGAACGCGCCGACCAGCAGGACCGGTACCTCGACACCCTGATCTCGCGGAGGGTCGACGGCATCATCCTCGCCCCCGTCGGGGAGGGGAGCGACAGCATCCGCTCCCTCATCGCCCGTGAGATCCCCACCGTCTTCGTCGACCGCACGATCGCGGGCATGGACCTGCCGAGCGTGACGACGGATGGAACCACCGGCATCCGCCAGGCCGTTGAACACCTCGCTGCGGCCGGCCACGCCCGGATCGGCTATATCTCGGGGCCGCAGGCCAGCTCGACCGGGCGAGACCGGTTCGCCGCCTTCACCCGGTGCGTCACCGAGAACGGGCTGAGCGCCGACCCCTCACTCGTCTACTTCGGCGACTACCAGGCGGCCAGCGGCTCGGCCGGCGTGCACGCCCTGCTGGGCCTCCGCGAGCCGCCGACCGCCCTGCTCGTTGCCGACAGCCTGATGGCCGTCGGCGCCATCGCCAGCCTGCACGACCGCGGGGTGCTTCTCGGCGTCGACCTCGCCATGGTCGCCTTCGACGACGTCGAGTGGTTCGCGCTGCTCAACCCCGCACTGAGCGTCATCTCGCACAGCGTCGCCGACATGGGCCGCACCGCGGTGGACCTGCTGCTGCAGGTCATCGATGGCGGCACCCCTGCCTCGGTCGTGCTGCCGAGCGAACTGATCGTCCGGGCGTCGTCGGCACCGGCCGGAACACCGGGAACACCGCCCCGCCCGCCCACGCCGCCCGCGGCGCCCCCAGCACCCACAGCCAGTCATAACAGCGTAAGGACGCACTGAAATGAATCCACAACCCCTGGTCACCCTGCAGAACGTGGGCAAGACCTTCGGCCAGGTGACCGTCATCAAGGACGTCACCGTGAGCGTCTACGCCGGCCACGTACAGGTGCTCCTCGGCGAGAACGGCGCCGGGAAATCCACGCTGATCAAGATGATGGCCGGGGTATACCAGCCCGATTCCGGCGACATCGTGGTCGACGGCGCCGTCGTGACGCTCCCGACGACCCGCGCGGCGGAGGACCTCGGTATCGCCACCATCCACCAGGAACTCAACCTCGTGCCGACCATGAGTGTCGCCGAGAACGTGATGCTCGGGCGGATGCCGACCAGGCACGGCATGGTCGACCGGCGCGCCCTCCGCAACCGGGCGCGTGCCGCCCTCGCCCTGATCGGTCTCGACGTCGACGTGGACACCCCGGTCGGCGAGCTCGGCATCGCCAAGCAGCAGCTCGTCGAGATCGCCAAGGCGCTCAGCATCAACGCGCGCATCCTCATCCTCGACGAGCCGACAGCCGCACTCACCCGGCACGAGACCCAGGCGCTCTTCGCCGTGATGGCCGACCTCCGGCGCCGCGGCGTCGCGATGCTCTTCATCAGCCACCACCTCGACGAGATCGCCGAGGTCGGCGACACGGTCACGGTGCTGCGCGACGGCGAATTCGTCGCCGAGGTGCCGGCCTCGACACCGGAAGCGGAGCTGGTGCGGCTCATGGTCGGCCGGAACATCGAGGACCAGTTCCCCCGCCGCGCCTCCGTGCTCGCCGAACCGGCCGAGATCCTCGCGGTCGAGAACCTCAGCGCGAGCGGCTCGTTCAGCGACGTGAGCTTCACCGTGCACGCCGGTGAAGTGCTCGGGATCGCCGGACTCGTCGGCGCCGGTCGCACCGAACTGATCCGGGCGATCGCGGGCGTCGACCACTACGACTCCGGCGCCGTTGTGGTGCGCGGGCACCGCCTGCCGAAGGGCAACATCCCGGCCGCGATCGCCGCGGGCATCGGCCACGTGCCCGAGGACCGCAAGGGACAGGGGCTCGTGCTCGGGGCATCCGTCAACGACAACCTCGGCTACGCGACGCTCGCGTCGACCGCACGCCTCGGGCTCGCGGACTTCACCGGCCAGCGCCGCAGGGCCCAGGCCGTCGCCGAGAAGCTCCGCATCCGGATGCACACCATCGACCAGCCCGTCGGCGCACTGTCGGGCGGCAACCAGCAGAAGGCCGTCTTCGGCCGCTGGATCATCGCCGCCTCGACCGTGCTGCTGCTCGACGAGCCCACCCGCGGCGTCGACGTCGGCGCCAAGGTCGAGATCTACGAACTGATGAACGCGATCACGGATGCCGGTGGCGCGATCGTCATGGTCTCGAGCGAACTCCCCGAGGTCCTCGGCATGAGCGACCGCATCCTGGTGATGCGGGACGGCCGGATCGCCGGCGAGCTGAGCGCCGCGGACGCCACCCAGGACGCCGTGATGACCCTCGCCGCCCGGGAAGCGGGCAGCACCGAGATCGACGCCATCGTCGACGACATCGAATCCGACGAACCGATCAACGAACCGATCACCACAACGACCGACGGCGACCTCGCCGCCGTCACCCCCGACAACGCACCGACCCACGAGAAGGAATGACACCGATGTCCACGACTACCCTGGCCCCGGCGCGCCGCCGCGTCGACTACAAGAAATTCCTTGCCAACAACGGAGCGCTCGTCGGCCTCGTCGTGTTGTGCCTCGCCCTCTTCATCGCCACCCCGGACTTCCTGACCGGGCAGAACCTGCTGAACATCGGCATCCAGGTCTCCACCGTCGCCGTGCTCGCCTTCGGGATGACCTTCGTCATCGTCGCGGGCGGCATCGACCTGTCGGTCGGAGCGGTCGCCGCCCTCGCGGCCATGGTGTCCAGCTGGCTCTTCGTCGCCGCCGGGCTTCCCGGCTGGCTGACCCTGATCGGCGGGCTCGTCACCGGGCTCCTCGCCGGGATGGTCAACGGCCTCGCGAACGCCTACGGCAAGCTGCCCTCGTTCATCGCGACCCTCGCGATGCTGAGCGTCGCCCGCGGCCTCACCCTCGTCATCTCCGACGGCCGCCCGATCAAGACAGCGCCCGAGGTTTCCTTCCTCGGCGGAAACCTCGGACCCGTCCCGATGCCGATCGTCGTGCTCCTGCTCTCAGCCGTCGTCGCCTCCTTCGTGCTCAACCGCACCGTGATCGGGCGGTCGATGTACGCGGTCGGCGGCAACGCCGAGGCGGCGCGCCTGTCCGGGCTGCCGGTCAAGCGCATCCTCGTCACCGTCTTCGCCCTCGCCGGCCTGTTCGCGGCGCTCGCCGGGCTCCTCCTCGCCGGCCGGCTCGACTCCGCGCAGCCCCAGGCGGCTGCGGGCTACGAGCTCGACGCCATCGCGGCCGTCGTCATCGGCGGGGCTTCGCTCTCTGGCGGCCTCGGCAAGATCTCGGGCACCTTCGTCGGCGCGCTCGTGCTCGTCGTGATCCGCAACGGCCTCAACCTGCTGAACGTCACCTCGTTCTGGCAGCAGGTCGTCATCGGCCTCGTGATCGCCCTCGCCGTCGGCGTCGACGTGCTGCGCCGCAAGACGCGCAACAGCTGAGCACTATTCCTCCATACCCGCACTTTCTCCCTTTCCCTCCATCACTCAAACCAAAGGAACACACAATGAAGTCGTCCTCTTTCCGCAGAATCGCCGCCGTCACCACCGCAGCCGCCCTCATCCTCGTCGGCACGACCGCGTGCGGCCGGGGCGGCGGGGACTCGGCGTCCGGCACCAAGATCGTGCTGGCCGTCTCCACCCTGAACAACCCGTTCTTCGTCGAGCTGCGCGACGGCGCCCAGGCCGCCGCGACCGCCGCCGGTCTGCAGCTCAACATCGTGGATGCCCAGAACGACTCGGCGACCCAGGCCAACCAGCTCGCCACGGCCGCATCGAGCGGGGCCAAGCTCGTCATCGTCAACCCCGTCGACTCGGATGCCGCCGGCTCGGCCGTCAAGGCGCTCAACACCGCGAACATCCCGGTGATCGCGGTCGACCGCACCGTCAACGGCGCAACCGTCGCCTCCCTCGTCGCGAGCGACAACGTCGCCGGCGGCAAGCAGGCCGCGGTCGAGCTCGCGACCGCGATGGGCGAGAAGGGCAGCGTCATCGACCTGCAGGGTGTCTCCGGAACCAGCGCGAGCCGCGACCGTGGCGCCGGCTTCGAAGAGGGCATGAAGGCCTACCCGAACATCACCGTCGTGGCCAAGCAGACCGCCAACTTCGACCGCGACCACCGCACTCGACGTGACGACGAACCTGCTCCAGGCCCACCCCGAGGTGACCGGTGTCTTCGCCGAGAACGATGAGATGGCCCTCGGAGCCGTTCAGGCGCTCGGATCCCGCGCCGGGACGGACGTCAAGGTCGTCGGCTTCGACGGAACCACCGACGGACTCGCCGCGATCACAGCGGGCACCCTCGCCGCCACGATCGCCCAGCAGCCCGCCGAACTCGGCAAGCTCGCCATCGAACTGGCCGTCAAGACCCTCGCCGGCGAAAAGGTCGACGCGACCGTCCCCGTCGAGGTCGTCACCGTCACGAAGACGAACGTGGGCGACTTCACCAAGTGAGCTCCTTCACCCCCACCGCTGACGGCGGCCCGATCGTCGTCGTCGGCTCGATCAACGTCGACCAGCTCATGGTCGTCGAGCGCCATCCCGCGCCAGGGGAAACCCTGATCGCGCGGTCGATGGAATTCCTGCCGGGCGGCAAGGGCGCCAACCAGGCCGTCGCAGCGGCCCGGCTGGGCGCGCACGTCAGCCTCGTCGGCGCCACCGGGAGCGATTCCGTCGCCGGGCTCACGATGGCTCTCCTCGAGCGGGCCGGCGTCGACCTGTCCGCCGTGTCCGCCATCGACGGCCCGACCGGCCTCGCCTTCGTCACCGTGGCCGACGACGGGGAGAACACCATCGTCGTCGTCCCCGGGGCGAACGCCGCCGTGGGGGCGGATGTCGTCGGTGACGCCGCCGACCTCATCGCGCGGGCCGCCGTCGTCGTGCTGCAGGGCGAGATCCCCGCCGCCGGCATCGAGGCGGCCGCCCGCCTGGCCACCGGCCGGGTCGTGCTCAACCTCGCTCCCGTGATCGCCGTCGACCCCGCCACGATCCGGCGGGCCGACCCGCTCGTCGTCAACGAGCACGAGGCCGCACTCGTCCTCGCGCTCGTCGACCCCGGCACGGACATCCCCCGTGGGGACGCCGAGCTCGTGGCCAGGCTCCGCGCCTGGGGTGTTCCCGCCGTGGTGCTGACCAGGGGAGAACAGGGTGCGATCTGTTCCGATTCCCTCGGCACGACCACGGTTCCCTCGCCCCGGGTCGCAGCGGTCGACTCCTCCGGCGCCGGCGATGCCTTCGTCGGGGCGCTCAGCGGACGGCTCGCCGCCGGCTCCAGTCTCCTCGACGCCGTGCGCCTCGCGGTCAGGGTCGGCGCGTTCGCGGTGCGCACGCTCGGCACCCAGCAGTCGTATCCCGGCGCGGACGACGAACTCCCCGAGGTGGAGAAGTGAAGCGGACCGGCATCCTGAATGCCGACCTCTGCGGCGCCCTCGCCAGACTCGGGCACACCGACCTGGTCCTGGTGGCCGATTGCGGCATGCCGATTCCGGCGGGGGTGCCGGTGGTCGACCTCGCTCTCGTCCACGGCATTCCGCGGTTCGAGCAGGTCCTCGATGCCCTCACAAGCGACATGGTGTTCCAGCACTGCATCGCCGCCGAGGAAGCGAAGGGCGCCCCGGCGGGTGCCTGGCTGGCCGAGCGTTTCGACGGGATCGAGTACATCAGCCACGAGGATCTCAAGGCGCTCTCCGCGTCTGCCAAGCTCTTCATCCGCACGGGCGAGGCCACGCCGTACGCGAATGCGGCCCTGGTCTGCGGGGTGTCATTCTGAGCCACGGCTCTTGAGATCGACGTGGTCCGCCGAAACGGCCACACTGAAGGGGCCGGGGAAATCTCCCCGGCCCCTTTTTCTCACCCCATCGGTTGCGCCCGGCAGAGGATCACCGCATGAAGTTCGTTCTGGCACCCGACTCCTTCAAGGAATCGATGACCGCGGCGGAGGCCGCGGCCGCGATGGAACGCGGCATCCGTTCGGTGTTCCCGGATGCCGTGTGCATCGCCGCTCCGATGGCCGACGGCGGGGAGGGAACGGCAGACGCCCTCGTGACCGCGCTCGGCGGCACCCTCGTCACGGCCGAGGTGCAGGATGCGCTCGGACGAACGGTTCCGGCGACCTATGGGTTCGTGGCCGCCGAGGGCCTGGCGGTCATCGAGATCGCCGCGGCCGCCGGTGTCCACCTCGTCGCGGTCGCCGACCGTGACCCCCGGATCGCGAGCACCTTCGGGGTCGGCTGGCTGATCGCCGACGCGCTCGACCGGGGGGCACGCCGGTTCATCGTCGGGCTCGGCGGATCGGTCACCAACGACGGCGGGGCGGGCATGCTTCAGGCGCTCGGCGCGCGGCTGCTCGACGTCGGCGGCGCTGAGCTGCCCCGCGGAGGCGCAGCCCTTGCCCGCCTCGCCCGGATCGACCTGTCCGGGTTCGATCCGCGACTCGCGGGCACGTCTTTCCGGATCGCGTGCGACGTGACCAACCCGTTGCTCGGCCCGAGCGGGGCCAGCCGGGTGTTCGGACCCCAGAAGGGTGCGGATGAGTCGACCGTGGCCGAGCTCGACGCTGCCCTCGGCGTCTTCGCGTCCGTCGTCACGTCGATGACGGGCCGCGAGGTCGCCACGGTCGCCGGCGCCGGCGCCGCCGGCGGGCTCGGAGCGGCCTTCCTCGCCTTCTTCGACAGCACGATGCAGCGCGGCGTTGACCTCGTGATGGAGGCCGCCCACCTCTCCGAGTCGATGGCGGGCGCCGACATCGTGTTCACGGGGGAGGGCAGCATCGACGCCCAGACCCTCGGCGGGAAGACCCCGCTCGGCGTCGCGGAAACCGCGGCCAGGCACGGCGTGCCCGTGATCGCCTTCGCCGGCCGGGTCGGGGAGGGTGCCGAGGCGCTGTACGGGCACGGGTTCGCCGCTCTCGTTCCGATCGTCCTGGGCGTCTGCACCCTGGCGGAGGCGCTCGCCGCCGGCGCGGCCAACCTCGAGAAGGCCGTCGCGACCACCTGTCGCCTGCTCACGGTTCCGCAGCACTCCCGGCCCTGACTTGTGGCATCCGCAACTCGAGGGGACTAGGTGCCGCCGTCGGCGGTGAGCCGGGCCGCGGCGGGCAGTGCGGCGGCGGAATCGAGGTAGTGGCCGCCCGCCGAGAGCGGCTGCCGCGGGAGCGCGCCCGTGGGTTCCTGCGCCAGGTCGGCGGCCGTGAAGCGATAGACGAGCGGATGCCCGGTCGGAAGATTGAGCCGGTGGATCGCGTGGTCGTCGAGGCCGTCCAGCAGCGCGCAGTAGGCCCGGAGCGAGTTCCCGTGGGCGACGACGAGCACGGTCTGGCCGAGGCGGAGGCGCGGAACCACCTGTTCGGCGTGGAACCGGCCGACCCTCGCCATGACGTGGCTGAGCGCCTCGGTGCGGGTGAGCGCTTCGGCAGGGAGCCCGCGGAACAGGGGCGATTCGCGCGCGGCCGCGAAAGCCTCGTCGTCGAGGGGGGCGGAGCGGTGTTGACCGACCTGCGCCAGGCCAGGAACTGGGCCTCGCCGAATTCCGCCCGCACGTCGGCCTTCGAGCGACCGGTCAGGGCTCCGTAGTTGCGCTCGTTGAGCCGCCAGTCGGCCTGCGGGGCCGCTGGGTGTTGTCGCAGCTCCTCGACCAGGATGTCGGCCGTTCGCCGGGCCCGCTGCAGGGCTGAGGTGAACACGGCGTCGGGGTGGAGGCCCGCCGAGGCTACCAGCCTGGCGGCGGACCGGGCCTCTGCCGCCCCCAGATCGGACAGCGGCGCGTCGAGGATCCCGGTGAACAGGCCGGAGGCATTCGCCGTGCTCTCGCCGTGCCGCAGGAGCACGAGAGTGCCGGGAGTGCGGGTGCTCACTGGCCTGTCCTCTCGGCGTTCCGACCGGGACGCTCCTGTCAGGCTATCGCCCGGCCGTGCCCGGCGCGGTCGTGCTGGGCACGGCCGTTCCGGGGCGGACGGCTCAGAAGTCGAAGCCGCCGCCGAAGTCCCCGCCGCCGAAGTCGCCCCCGCCGAAGTCACCGCCGGTGTCGGACCCCGTGTCCGCTCCGGCATCCGTGCTCGTGTCGCTCGCGGAGTCCCCGCCGGAATCGGTCCCTGAATCGCTCGCTGCGGCATCCGTCGCCCCCGGGTCCGGCAGGAACGCGCTCACGAGCGCGGACCCGATCACGTAACCGGCGACCGTGCCGAGGATGGTGCTGCCGACCATGCCGCCGAACCCCAGGCCGCCCTGGCCCTGGCGGCCGAGGGTGCGTTCGAGGGTGCCGGGCTCGCGGAGCTCTGCACGGGTGGCGGCCTTCGCGAGCGTCGCTGGCGCGGCGTCGGCCGGGCGTTCGCTCGGCGTGGCGTTCTCGGTGAGGCGCTGGAAGAGCAGGTCGCGCTGCTGGTCGGTGAGCTTGGCGAAGGCCTCGGTGTGCACTTGCTCGATGGTCTCCGGCGGCGCCGTGCGCAACAGGTACTGGTAGCGCTCGACGGCGATCTCGTCGTCGGTGCGCTGCGGGACGGCGCCACGCGTGGTGGGCGCGGTGCGGGCCTGTGCCGTGCTGCCCTGTTCGTCGCGGCCGAAGAGGCGGTCGAGGAATCCCATGGTGTGCTCCTGGTCAGTCGTCTTGTGAGTCGTCGATCGGTTGCGTCCACGATGCCAGCCGGGGCTGGGTATGCACTGGGCTTCCGGGGCGCTCCCCAGGATGGCGGCTCCCGGACCGGCGGCGATGATGAATGATGGAGGCATGACTCGAACCGTTTCCGGAGCCCGCGTGCTGATCACCGGCGCTGCCAGCGGCATGGGCCGCCTCTACGCCGAGCGGGCCGTCGCAGAGGGGGCGCGGGCGGTGATCCTGTGGGATCGGGACGCCGCCGCTCTCACCAGGACGGCCGCTCGCCTCTCCGAGGGGGCCACCGGCTCGACCGCGGTGTTTCCGTACGTCGTCGACATCGGAGACCTGGGTGCGATCGCGCAGACAGCCCAACGCGTGCGCACGGAAATCGGAAATCCGGACATCGTGATCAACAACGCCGGGATCGTGCGCGGCGCCTTCTTCTGGGAACACGACAACGGCGACGACACTCGCCCCACCATGCAGATCAACGCCCTCGCCCCGATGTACATCGCCCGCGAGTTCCTGCCGGGGATGATGAGCACCAACGGCCGGGAATCGCGGATCGTGAACATCGCCTCGGCGGCCGGCCTGCTCTCCAACCCGAGGATGAGCGTGTACGCGGCCTCGAAGGCCGCCCTGATCGGCTGGAGCGATTCCCTGCGGCTCGAGCTCGTGCAGCAGGGTTTCAGCCGGGTCAAGGTCACCACGGTGTCGCCGAGCTATATCTCGACCGGCATGTTCGACGGCGCGCGCGGGCCGCTCCTGACTCCCATACTCACACCGGAATACGTCGTCGACCGGGTCTGGCGGGCCATGCTCGCCGGGACTCCGCAGGTGACCATGCCGTGGACGGTCGGTCTGTCGAAAGTGTTGCGGGGCATCCTGCCGCTGCCGGTCTGGGATCTCGTGGCCGGCCGCGTCTTCGGCGTCTACAACACCATGGACGACTTCGTCGGGCGTCGCTGACCGTCCGGGCGGGTCAGGGCAGCAGGACGATCTTGCCGCGCGGATGCCCGTGCTCGCTGAGCTCCTGGGCTGCGGCCGCCTCGGCGAGCGGGAAGACCGCCGCGATCTCGACATCGAACCGGCCGGCGGCCGCCAGCTCGGTTGCAAGTCGCAGGCCCGCCGCCCTGAGCTCGACCTGCTCCGGGGTGAGCGGAACCGGGCTGCCGCCTGACCAGGCCTGGATGCCGAGCTCCGCCGCCTTCCGGCCGACCACGATCGTGCCGATCCTGCTGCGGTCGGCGACGAGCGCGAAGGAAGCCTCGAGGGCCTCGTCGGTGCCCGCGGCATCCAGGACGACATCGACGCCCCGGGGAGCCACCGAACGGATGCGATCGACGAGACCGGGCCCGTACACAACCGGGATCGCGCCGAGTTCGGCCAGCCGGGCCTGGTTCGGCTCGCTCGCCGTCGCGATCACGGTCGCGCCGTCGAGCAGGGCGAACTGGATCGCGGCCTGTCCGACGCTGCCAGAACCGCCGTGGATGAGCAGGGTGTCCGCCGATCCCAGTCCGAGGGAGCGGAGCGCCTGGTAGGCCGTACCGGCCGGCACTCCGAGGGCCGCGGTCTCCGCCCAGCCGAGTCCGTCCGGCTTGCGAGTGAGCTGCGCTGGGGTCGCTGTCAGGTGGCTGGCATAGGCGCCAGCGGCGCCGAGCACGATCACGGCGTCCCCGACCGACCAGCCGGTCACGCCGGCGCCGACCTCGACGATCCGCCCGGCGGCGTCGGAGCCCGGCCGCCTCGGCGTCGTGATCGGGCCCGTCGGGCGGATGGCCCTGCGGATCTTCCAGTCGATCGGGTTCACGCCCGCCGCCCGGACCGCGACCACGACTTCGCCGGCGGATGCCCGGGGCTCGGCCACCTCGACCAGCTCGAGCACCTCGGGTCCGCCGAATTCGCTGTACTGAACGATCTGGGCCATGGGGTCTCCTCGAGTCGGTGGAGGGCGGAATGACAACCCCCTCCCGCATTTTGACACCTCTGCGCCTCCGCAATAGTCTGGGCATCAGCTTGGAAACGTTTCCACTTGACGCAGTCCCGGCAGGGCAGGGGGTGCAGTGATGGTCACGATCACCATCAAGGACGTTGCCGCGCTCGCCGGCGTCTCCGTCGCGACGACGTCCCGGGTGCTCTCCGGAAACCCTGCCACCTCGGCGGACGCCCGCTCCCGGGTGCAGGCGGCCGTCGCGGAGCTCGACTATCGGCCGAACGCCCAGGCCAGGGCGCTCCGGTCCACCCGCACGCACGCGATCGGCCTGCTGGTGCCGGATGTCCGGAACCCGTTCTTCGCGGACCTCGCCCACACGGTCGAGCAGGCTGCCCTCGTGCACGGCTTCGTGACGCTGCTCGGCAACGCGAACGAGCGGAAGGACCAGCAGGACCGGTACCTCGACAACCTGATCGCCCGGCGCGTCGACGGCATCATCGTCGCGCCGCTCGGTGACGGGAGCGGCAGCATCCGCTCGGTCGTCGGACGGGAGATCCCGGCCGTCTTCATCGACCGCACCATCGAGGGCATCGACCTGCCGAGCGTCACGACGGACAGCGACACCGGGATCCGGGAGGCGGTCGATCATCTCGCCGCGCTCGGGCACACCCGGATCGGCTACATTGCCGGGCCGCAGTCCACCTCGACCGGCCGTGAACGCTACGCGAGCTTCGTCCGGGCCGCCGGCGACCGGGGCCTCAGCCTCGACCCAGCGCTCATCGTCTTCGGCGACTTCCAGCCCGAGAGCGGCTCGGCCGCCGTGCGCACCCTGCTCGCACTCAATGAACCGCCGACCGCGCTTCTCGTCGCGGACAGCCCGATGGCCTTCGGCGCGATCGGCGCGATCCAGAAGCTCGGCCTCCGGATCGGCACCGACGTCGCCCTGGTCTCCTTCGACGACATCGACTGGCTCGCCCTGCTCGATCCGCCCGTGAGCGTCATCGCGCACAGTGTCGCGGACATGGGCCGGATCGCCGTCGACATGCTCAGGACCGTGATCGACGGCGGCACGCCGGAGTCCGTGCGCCTGCCCAGCCGGTTGATCATCCGGGGCTCCTCCGCGACCCCGGTCGATCCCAGTCGATCCCGCTAGGCTCTGCGCGTGACCGAATCCTTCCGTTCCCTGTTGCGCTCCCTGCCGGACTTCCCGGCCTCCCTCCCGCCCTTCGACGCGAAGGCCGCCGAGTCCGATCCCGCCCTGCTCTTCCAGGCCTGGCTTGCCGCCGCCCTCGCCGCCGGGGTGCCGCAGCCGCACGCCTTCAGCCTCGCCACGACGACCGCTGCCGGCCAGCCGTCCTCACGGATGCTCATCCTCAAGAACATCGACGAGGCCGGCTGGCACTTCGCGAGCTCCGCGACCTCGCGCAAGGGCCTCGAGCTCAGTGAGAACCCGAGCGCGGCGATGAACTTCTACTGGCCGCAGCTGGGCAGGCAGGTGCGCGTTGTCGGTTCGGTGATCGAGCTCTCGGCCCGGGCATCCGCGCAGGACTGGGACGAGCGCCCCGGCGCCGACGGCCGGCCCAACCCGAGCTGGCGGCTTTACGCGCTGCAGCCGAGCGAGATCGAGTTCTGGCAGGCGAGCGCCGACCGGAACCACGTGCGCTACCGGATCGAGCTGTCGAAATGACCACCGCTTCTCCGAAGAAGTCGCCGAAGAAGCCCGGCTGGACCGCCGCGGACATCCCCGACCTCCAAGGCCGTACGGTCATCGTCACGGGAGCGAACTCGGGGCTCGGATTCGTGACGGCGTCCGAGCTGGCCGGGCACGGGGCATCCGTCACCCTCGCCGTGCGTGATCTCGTCAGGGGCGAAGACGCAGCGCGGCGCATCCTGGCCGGGCTGCCGGCCGACCGGGCGGCGGATGCCGCGGTGCAGGTGCGCGAGCTCGATCTGTCCAGCCTCGCCTCGGTTCGGTCCTTCGCGAGTGCCTGGCTCGCCGAGCACCCCGAAGGACTCGACGTCCTCGTCAACAACGCGGGCGTGATGAACGTGCCGGAGCGCCGGACCGTCGACGGATTCGAACTGCAGTTCGGCACCAACCACCTCGGCCATTTCGCCCTCACCGGGCTGCTGCTGCCCGGCCTCCTCGCCCGCGCCGCGGCGGCCACCGCCCCGGACGCGGTCACCGGCCCGGACACCGGCCGGAAGGCCCGGGTCGTCACACTCTCCTCCGCACTGCACCGGCGCGGCCGGATGCGATTCGGACGACCTGATGGGCGCGCAGAAGTACAGGGCCTGGGCTGCCTACGGCCAGAGCAAGCTCGCCAACCTGCTCTTCACAAGCGAACTCCAGCGCCGGGCCCACGCGGCAGGGGCACCCCTGCTCGCCCTCGCCGCCCACCCCGGGTACGCCCGTACGAACCTGCAGTCCGTCGGCGCAACCATGCGCGGCAACAACAACGGCTTCGAACGCCGACTGACGGATCTCGCCAACCGGGTCCTCGCCCAGCCGGCCGAGATGGGGGCGCTGCCCACGCTCTACGCCGCGACCGAGCCGGGACTCGCCGGCAACACCTTCGTCGGGCCGGACGGCTTCGGCGAGCAGCACGGCCACCCGCATCCGGTCGGGCGGTCCGAACGGGCCGGCAACCACGCGGATGCCGTGCGCCTGTGGTCGGAAAGCGAACGCCTGACCGGGGTCACCTTCGATCTCGGCTGACAGCGCGCCCGCGTCACGGCAGGGGGCGGCGACACGCGACGGTGTCGCTGCGCTGACCCGTCAGCGGAGCGACGAGATGCCGAGCGCGATCTGCTTGAGAGCGCGGATCCGCTGCTCGTAGCGGGCAGCGAGCACGATCAGCAGGGTGCCGCCGATGCCGAGCCACAGCCACCAGGCGACGGCCTCGTAGGCCAGCGCGATCCACGGCCACAGCTGGGCGAGACCGTGCACGAGCAACACCACGGCGCCCAGCACGAACGGCGCCTGCAACCGCTGCCACAGGCCGGCCAGCAGCACGGCGACCGCGAGTACTCCGAGCCCGACGACCCGCCAGAGCGGGCTCTCGGTCACGTCGAGCAGGAGCGACGGACCGAGCAGCACGAAGAGGCCCGGTGCGAGCCACGGCCAGCTGCGCGCGGACGGCGTCGCCTCGAGGTGCAGCCAGCCGCTCGTGACGAGCGCGAGGGCGAGCGGAACGCTCACGATCTCGATCGGGTGCGGCACGCCGTGGCCATAGCCGGCGAGCACCGCGACTCCGCCGGCGGCGATGGCCAGCCACGCGACCCAGCGGCCGGCCCGGCCCGGGTCGAGCTGGAACACCGTGACGTGCACCGCGGAGAATGTCCAGGCGAGCAGCACGACGCGGATCGTCGCGAGAGGCGCATACCCGAGCGCGGCGACTTCGGCCCCGAGCACGCCGGCCATCGCCAGGATCACGAGACCGTAGCCGAGCGCCGACGTCGCGGCATCCGTGGCCGGCACCTGTCGCGGGCCGGTCCGCACCGGGCCGGGCGTCGAACCGGTGAAGCGGATGCCGTCGCGCGCATCGCCGTCGACCGGGCCAGTCGGTGGGTGGTCGCCGACGGCCGCGGCGAGACCGGCGACGGGGCCGCGGCGGGCCGCGGCCAGGAGGGCGATTCCGGTCGCGGCCACGAGCACAGCCGCGGGCAGGAGCCAGCCCTCGAGCCGGGAATCCGGCCCGGCCGGGACGGTGTCGAGGAGCGGGCTGACTCGGTTCAGGGCGGTGAGCAGCACGGCGACGAGTCCGGCGGAGACGGCCGGCCAGGCCAGCGGACGCCACGCCGGTGTCGCTGTGAGCGTGGCGCCGGCGATCGCGAGTGCGCCGCCGAAGGTGAGCACGAGGATCGGGCGGAGCAGGGACCCGTCCGGTGTCGGCGGGATCGTGGCGCTCGGGAGCACGGCGAGCAGGAGGCCGGCCTGGATCCAGAACCGGGTCGACCGGGCCGCGCCCGAGTCCGCGGCCGTGGCCGGGACGGGGCTGTGGAACTGGCCGGCGGCGAGGAGGCGCCCGCCGACGATCACGAGTCCGACCGGAACCGTCACGATCTCGAGCGGAACCGGGACACCGTGCAGGTATCCGCCGAGCAGTGCGACGCCGGCGCCGCCGAGGGCGGCCCAGGCGAGAGCGCGGCCCTCCCTGGTGCGGTCCCACCGGATCAGACCGACGTGCGCTGCCGCGCAGGCGAGGGCGAGCAGCACGACGCGCGGAGCGGCGAGCGGGGTCTCGTCGGGGGCCGCTGCGGCGAGGCTGAGGACCTCGGCGAGTGACCCGAAGGTGACGGCGACCGTGAGCAGGCCGTATCCGGTGCGCACGGCGAGCCTGGCCGTGAGGTGGGCGTCACCGGGACCCGAGGCGTCCCCGAGCATCCGTCGCCCGGAGCGTGCGCTGAGGATGCCGGCGACAACGAGAACCAGCAGTGCGGGCAGGAGCCAGGCCTCGATGAGGAGCCCTGCGTCTTCGGTGGAGCGGAGGAGCGCCACGATCCGGCCGCCGCTCGTCACGAGCAGCCCGAGGGTGCCGCTCGCCGCGGCCGCGGCGAGGTACCCGGACCGCGGCGGGGTCCAGCGCAGGGTGCATGCAGTGAGCAGCAGCGCGGCCGAGACGCCGGTGACCGCGAGCGGGCGGGCGAGCGGGCCGGTCCCGGCGACAAGCGCGACGGGCACGAGCGCGACGAGCAGCCCGGCGAGGGTGAGCCAAGCGGCGACCGGGCTCCCGGCCGTCCTGCGGTCGACCAGTCCGAAGCGGCGGATGAGCGCGGCCAGCACGAGCAGGATCGCCGCGACGGGCAGCACGTAGGGTTCCACGGCCTCGGTGCCTGACCGGGAGAGGCCGAGCCAGAGGCCCGCGATTCCGAGGCAGAGCGCCACCCAGCCGAGGTGCCGTCGCGCGGAGTGCGAGCCGAAGAGCCCGTCGGGGGTGATCGCGGCCAGGAGCGCGGCGAGGCCGGCGAGGAGGAGCGCGACCCAGCCGAGCGGGCGGCTCGTGGCGATCGCCGTGATCGTTGCCGGGCCGAGCACGAGCAGTGCGCCGACCTCGAGGGCGAGCCGGTCGGTGGGGCCGCGGGACACCGTCCCTGGCGACGTGCGTAGCGCGAGCGACCCGAGCGTGAGCCCGAGGGCGCAGCACAGGATGGCGGCGGCCGGCGCGGCCACGTCGGCGACGGTGGCGGGGGCATCCGCTGCCCGGAGCACGGCGCCGAACAGCAGGAACAGCACCGGGGCGATCGCGACGAGCGCGGTGAGCCGCTCGATGGGAGCGGCGGCGCGGTTGCCGCGGAGCGTGAGCCAGAGCACGGCGGCAGTGAGCAGCAGCACAGTGTGGATGATGCCCGCTGCCGGTTCGGGCTGCAGCAGGACGGCGCGACCGGTCGGGTCGAGGGCGGCGGCGAGGTCCCCGACGGGCAGGGCGAAGGCCAGGATCGTGGGGGCGAGCAGGGTCCGGAAGGCCCAGCGGCGCTCGGTGGGCTGCACCCAGCGGGGCAGCGGCACCGCGAAGAAAAGCTGGAGGAGCGCGGTCGCGAGGGTGAGGCCGCGCAGCTGGTCCACGAGCAGCACGGTCGCCGGCGGCCGGGCGCCGAGGGTGAGCGCCCACGGCGCGACGACGACGGCGAGCAGGGTGAGCAGGAGCGCGCCCGCCAGGAGCGCGCCGCGTCCCTGTTCCCGCCCGCTGTGCGCGGGGCGGTCGGGGGTTCCCGCGATGTGGGCTTCTTGGACGTTGCCGAGCAGGCCGCGGGCGACGACGAGCGCGAGGATGCCGGTGGCTGTGCCGATCCACCAGGTGTCCGACCGCGCCCAGCCGACCAGGAAACCGAGGGAGACGCTCACGATGACGAGGGTGAGCACGATGGGACGGAGGGAACCGAGCGGCAGCCGGTCGCGCTGGTGCGCGAGCAGGGCGAACAGCGCGCCGCCGCCGAGCAGCCCGAAGAGCAGGGTGACCAGCCATACCGAGCCGGGGAGCTGCCCCGCGAACGGGACCGCGAGCACGAGAGTAGCCGCGAAAACCGCCGCGACCAGGCGCGTGCGAGCGTGCAGCAGCCCCCCGGCGTGCCAGATGACGGCGGCCAGGGCGCCGGCTGCGACGAGGGCGCTGAGGGCCCAGAGACTGTTCGGGCCGACCGGGTTGTCCAGCTCGTCGAACCAGGAGAGGAGCGGGTTGAACGGCCTGCCCGGGTCGCTCGCGAACACAGTCAGGCCACGCACGAGCGCGACGCCGAGCGGCCACGCGGCGCTGGAGACCGTCGCGAGGGTGAAATAGCCCGCGGCGAGGGCCGCCGTCAGGGCCGCGACGCGCTCGGCGGTGCGCCGCGGACCGGCGGCGCGGTTGGACACGAGCTCCAAGCCGAGCGCGAGGGTGAGCGCGACCAGCAGGGGCGCCGTGACAAGGAGCGGGATGCTGGTGGTGCGGATCGCGACGATCAGGGCGATCAGGGCGAGCGCGAGGGCCGCGACGGCCGAACAGAAGCAGGCGAAGGCGAGCGAGCCTGCGCCCGGGCCGGCCGGGGCAGAGGCTGAGGCGACGGATTGGGCAGGGTCGGCCGGGGCCTGGGCCGGAGGTACCGCGCGCACCCCGAGGATCGTGACGGAGTGCACGGCGGCGACGAGCGCGACCGCGCCGAGCAGCCAGAGCGGGGAGAGTTCGCTGCCCGTCTCCACGAACGGGGCCGTTGCGAGGGCACCGAGCAGCGACACGACGGCGAAACCGAACACGATCGCCCGCTCGGGCGCCCGGTCGGCGCCTGGCCAACGACCGACCGGCGCGGCGGCGCCCTTCGGCGTCGACGCCCGGGTGAACCGGTGGATGAGCGCGCCGACGGATGCCCCGAGGCACGCGAGGTAGACCCGGGTCAGGTCGTCCTGGCCGACCGCCGCGGCGGAGACGAGCAGGCCGAGCCCGGGCGCGGCGGCCGCGAAGCCGGCGACACTCGCAACCCGCAGCCCGGATACGGCGTGCCAGCCGAGGAACAGCCCGGTGCACACGAGGAGCGTCACCCCCCAGTAGCCGTCGGACTCCGCCGCGCCGAGCCCGAAGAGGTCGTTCTGCCGGAGGGACCAGGCGTCGAGCAGCACGAGCACGACCGCGAGGGCGCCGATGCCCTCCGCCGTGACCCCGAGTCCGCGGCGCTTGAGCACCGCGGCCGTGACCAGCGCCCCGGCCGTGAATGCCCCGACGATGAGGGAACGCACGAGGAGCCCGGCGAAGATCCAGGCGACCGTGAGGAAGAAGATCGCGGCGACCGACACGAGCGTGACCCCGACCACGAGCAGCAGGATCTGCACGCTCGACCGTTTCGGCGGGAGCGAGGGGTCCCGCGGCGCAGGTGCGGCCTTCGGGAGTGCCTGCCGCGGCGGGGACTGGTGGGCCGGCGTGGACAGCGCCGGCGTGGACAGCGCGGGCGCTGATCGGGAGTGCGTCGGCGTCGCGTGCTCTGGCGGAACCGGCACCGATGGCGCGGTCGAAGCCCAAGCCGCGATCGGGACCACCAGGGGAGCAGTCGCCGGCGGTTGGGGGAGCCAGGACAGGGGAGGCGCCGGAGCCGGCGCGGTCGGCGTGTGCTGCACCTGTTGGGCGGCGGCCCGGGCCCGGGCGGCGTCGAAACGCAGGCGCCCGATCAGCGCCACGCGCCGGTCGAGCAGTTTCGCGGCATCCGTTGACACGGCCAGCAGCTCGGCGGCGACCGGATGCCGCAGGTCGAGCCCGCAGGACGGGCACCCGTATGGCGCGAGCGGGGTCTGGCAGGCCGGGCACAGGGTCGTGTCGGTCAGGTCGCGGAGCGAGCCGGGCCAGAGCACCGTGCCCGCGTGCTGCGCGAATGGATCGGGTGCGGCTGAATCGCCGCCGGCCGGGTCTGACATCGTTGCCCCTCGCTTGATGTGGACTGCCCCCACAGGTTAGCGTGTCGCCGCCCGCTGGCGGGATGCCCCGTTCGGCCTGTGGACAACCGCTCCCGTCTCCGCCCGCGCCCCCTATCGTTCCGCGAGAGCGGAGTTGTGGCCCCTAAACCAGCGTTTTAAGGGCCATAACTCCGCTCTCGCGGGAGTGCGAGCGGATGCTCCGGACGGGGCGGGGCGGGGCGACGGGGGCTAGAGGCCGTTCGAGGTGAGCCAGTCGAGGAGTACCCGCTCGAACTCGTCAGGGAGTTCGACGCTCGGCAGGTGCGCGGCGTCGCGGAAGGTGCAGCCGCTCGCGAAGGGCAGCGTCGACAGCAGGTACTCGTACTGGGCGAGCGCGGGCGTCACGTCGAACTCGCCGACCGTCACGAGCGCGGGAACCTCGATATCGATCACCCGGTTGCTCGCGGGCGGTTCGAGCGGGATCGGGATCGGGTTCTCCTCGGCGTGCACGACATTGACCCGGTTGAGCGCGTAGGCCGTCGACACGAACTCGGGATCGAGGGCCTTCTCGTCCCTGGTCGTGCCGATCGCCCACAGCGCGACCTCCAGCCGGGCGAGCCGGTGCCAGTCACGGGCGTCGAAGGCCTCGTCGAGTTCGTCGAACCGGGCGTCCTCGAGCTCGGTGAGCTCGACTTCGGGGAAACCGCTCGGGCCGGACCCGATCGTGACGAGCCCGGCGACCCTGTCCGGGCTCTCGAGGGCGATGTCGATCGCGATCGACCCTCCGCGCGAGCAGCCGACGAGGGTCGCGGACGCGATGCCGAGATGATCGAGCAGCGCGACGGCATCCGCCCGGTTGGAGAACGCGACGTTCTCGGTCGTGGTCTGCCCGAAGCCGCGCGCATCGAACCGCACCACGAAATGCCTGGCGGCGAGGGCTGCGACCTGGGGGTCCCACATGCGCAGGTTCGCGATGCCGGCGTGCAGCAGCAGGATCGCCGGCGACGACAGCGCACCTTCGGTCTCGTAGTACATCGACGCACCCGGAACGCTGAGATGAGGCATGCTTCGAGCGTACGGCTGTGGCGTGACCGCTGGCAAGACTCGCGCTCTCCTGCAGCAGAACTGTCCCCTAATCTGGGAGTAATGAGCGGCGTCCTGGTCGGGTTCTCCATCATCGGATTCGTGATCCTGGTGGGCTACCTCATCGAGCGTGCGGGGTTCGCTGGCCCGACGGCCGGGTTCGTGCTCAATCGGGTCGCCTTCTTCGTGGCGATGCCCGCGCTGATGTTCACCGTCCTGAGCCACACGGATGTCCGGGTGCTGTTCTCCTGGTTCCTCCTGACCACCCTGTGCACCGTCCTGGTCATCGTCGTGGTCTACCTCGCGGCCAGCCGGTTCCTCGTGCGCCGCAGGGCGATCGGTGGGAGCCGGCGCCGGGACCGCGTGGCGGAAACCGCGCTCGGCGTCGCGGGAGCCGGCTACGTCAACGCGAACAACATCGGCCTGCCCGTAGCGATCTACGTGCTCGGCAGTGCGCACTACGTCGCCCCGGTGCTCCTCCTGCAGCTGCTCGTCTTCGCGCCGATCCTGCTCGGCATCCTCGACGTCGCGACGAGCGGCCGGGTCTCGGTCCGGTCGATCCTGACCCAGCCGTTCCGGAACCCGCTGATCCTCGCCTCCCTGTCCGGTCTGATCGTGGCCGTGTTCCGGATCCCGATCCCGGACGCCGTGTTCGCACCCCTCGACATCCTCGGAGGGGCCGGTGTCCCGATGGTCCTTCTCTCGTTCGGCATGTCACTGCGCGGCGACCGGATCCTGCGACCCGGCTCAGGGAGGAAGCAGGTCGCGCTCGCGGCGACGCTCAAGGTGGCCGTGATGCCGGTCGTTGCCTGGGCCTTCGGCCGATTCGTCTTCGGGCTCGGCCCCGCAGAGCTGTTCGCCGTCGTGACAGTCGCAGCCCTGCCGACCGCGCAGAACGTCTTCAACTATGCGGCCCGGTACGACCGCGGCATGGTCGTCGCCCGCGACACCGTGCTCGTGAGCGCCGATCGCCGCCATCCCGGCGTTGCTCGTGATCGCGGCCCTGCTCGCGCCGGCCGCCTAGGCCTGCGGGTGGTCTAGACCTGTGGGCGGCGGTAGGCGGATGCCGGCGGCCGGGTCAGCCACGGGCGGAGCCACCGCGTGATCCACGGCATCACGAGCAGTGTCATCGTGGGCGCCATCACGAGGGTCGTCATCAGGATGCGGGGCACGATCGGGTAGCCGCCCCACTCGGGGATCGCGAGTGTGACGAGGAAGGTGAAGACCACGTTGGTCGGGAAGAAGCCGAGGCCGATCGCGACGGTCTGCTTCCACTGCGAGGGCTGGTAGATGCCCGAGTCCGCGCCCTCCTGCGGGGTGTCGAACCAGCCTTCGATGCCGGTGCGCTTCTGCACGCGGGCGTCGAGGATGTAGTCGACGCCCTGGGCGAGCCACTCGGCGCGCTCATCGGAGCCTTCCCAGGCATCCAGTGAATCGGAGTTGTCGAAACGGTAGAGCATGTGCCAGCTGAGCGAGTCCGCGCTCGTGCGCACCCAGCCGGAGCCGAGGAAGCCGGGGAACGCGCTCGCGAGGTCCATGCCCTGCTGGGCCCAGTGGGTCGCCTCGGCTATCCGGGTGGGTTGCACCCGGCGCGTGATGGAGACGGTGACGGAATCGGACGGCCCGGCCGCCGCCGGATTGCCGTCGTTCCCCGGCGATACGGAAGACATGCTTCCAGTATCCCCGACGGTCGCGTCATCCGGCGAGGGGTCAGAAGATCATCGGGCGGTCGTCGTCCTCGTCGTCGAGGGTGAGGTCGACGACGACGGGCACGTGGTCGCTCGGTGCGTCGCCCTTGCGTTCGTTCCGGTGGATGCTCGCGGCGGTGACGAGGTCGGTGAACGCCGGCGAGCCGAGGATGAAGTCGATGCGGAGGCCCTCGTTGCGCGGGAACCGCAGTTGCTTGTAGTCCCAGTAGGTGAAGCCCTCCGGAACGAGGGTGCGCACGGGGTCGGTCAGCCCTGCGGCGGCGAAGGCCTCGAAGGCGGCCCGTTCCGGCGGTGAGATGTGCGTCGACACCCCGGGGACCAGCGTCGGGTCGCCGACGTCGGAGTCGAGGGGGCCACGTTCCAGTCGCCCATCAGCGCGAGGGCGAGATCGGGGCGGGCGGCGAGTTCGGCGCGGGTGTGCTCGTCGAGCTTCGCGAGCCAGTCGAGCTTGTACGCGTAGTGCGGGTCGTCGAGCGCGCGCCCGTTCGGAACGTAGAGGCTCCAGAGCCGCAGGTCATTCACCGTGACCCCGAGCGCACGGGCCTCGAGCGGCAGCCCGGGGCCTTCCTGGCCTTTCAGGAAGCCGGGCATGCCGGGGAAGCTCGTTGCGACATCCGTCACGGGGTGCCTGCTCGCGAAGGCGACGCCGTTCCACTGGCTGAGGCCGTGGATGGCGAGCTCGTAGCCGGCCTCCTCGAAGACGTCGGAGGGGAACTGCTCCGGCTTGCACTTGATCTCCTGCATGGCGAGCACGTCGATGTCCTCGCGCACGAGCCAGTCGACGACACGGGCGGAGCGGGCTCGGATGGAGTTGACGTTCCAGGTGGCGATGCGCATGCGCCCAGCCTATTTGACGGATGCCGCAGGTCGCGTTGGCGCGCACCGCCCCCTGAGGTGTCGCAGATCGACGTTCGTTGCATGCGGGAACCTCGATCTGCGACACCTCACGGCGCTGGAGTGCCGGCCTCAGGGTGCGACGGGCGTCGACTGCTTCGGTCCGACCTGGGCGGCCAGTGCCGCGAGCACGTCTGCCGGGGTCGCTGCGGCCTGGAGGGTGGCGCGGAAGGCGGGCTTCATCAGGGCGCGGGACAGCTGGGCGAGCACGGTGAGGTGCTCGGTTCCGGCCGCCGCCTCCGGAACGGCGATCAGGAAGATCAGCGTGGCCGGGGTGCCATCGGGCGCGTTCCAGGCGACGCCGTGCCTGCTGCGGGCGAAGGCCAGGATCGGGGCGCTCACGCCGTCCGATTTGGCGTGCGGGATCGCGATGCCGTCTCCGACGGCCGTGGTGCCGAGCTTCTCGCGGGCGAGGGCCGCCTGGATGACGACGCCTGCGTCGGTGACGCGGCCGGTGGCGCCCATCCGGCCGACGAGGGTGCGGATCATCGCGTCGGTGTCGGTGTCGGCGGCGTCGAGCACGATCGTGTCTTCGTCGATGTAGTCGAGAACCGTCTTCGGTGCCGGTGCCGGGGCCGGTGCCGGCACTGCCTGTGGTGCCGTCGAGACGGATGTCTCCGCGGCGGCCTGCCGCGTGTGGCGTCCGGCCCTGCGCGCGGACATTCCGAGGAGCAGCAGGGAGACGAGGGCGGTGACGACGGCACCGATGAGCAGGGCCGCGAAGTACATCGGCACCCCGGAGACGGCGCCGAAGACGGCGACGATCGGTCCGCCGTGCGGCACGGAGTCGGTGACCGCGAAGAGGGCTGCGATGCCGCCGGCGACGGCTCCGCCGAGCATGTTCGCGGGGATGACCTGCAGCGGCTTGGCGGCGGCGAGCGGGATGGCGCCTTCTGTGATGCCGAAGAACCCCATGAACAGGGCGGCGATCCCGGCCTCACGCTCCGGCTTGGAGAAGTAGCGGCCGCGGATCAGGGTGGCCAGGCCCATCCCGAGCGGCGGGACGGCGATCGCGGCGGCGACCATGCCCATCGGGGCGGGGTTCCCTGTCGCGATCAGGGCGCTGCCGAAGAGGAACGCGGTCTTGTTGACCGGGCCGCCCATGTCGAAGGCGACCATGGCGCCGAGGATCAGGCCGAGCACGATCGCGCTGCCGCCCTGCAGGCCGGTGAGGAACGTGCTCATGGTGGAGAAGACCCAGCTGATCGGCTGGCCGAGGGCGAGCACGAAGGCGCCGCCGACGATCACGGTGGTGAGCACGGGGATCACGAGGATCGGCATGATCGGCTTGATGTACCGGTGCACGGGGATCTTCTTGATGCCGAGGGCGACGAAACCGACGAGGAACCCGGTGACGATGCCGCCGATGAAGCCGGCGCCGGACTCGGAGTGGTAGAACGACCCTGTCGTGGCGATCCAGCCGCTGATCATGCCCGGCGCGAGCCCGGGCCGGTCGGCGATCGCGTAGGCGATGAACCCGGAGAGGATCGGCACCATCAGGGTGAAGCCGAGCACGCCGATCTGGTTGATCGTCAACCAGAAGCTGCCCTCCGGGATGACGAGGCCCTTCGGGGTCGCCTCGCCGCCGAGGGAGAGCGAGATGGCGATCAGCAGCCCGCCGACCACGACGAACGGGATCATGTAGGAGACGCCGTTCATCAGGGCGCGGTAAAGGGTGCCGCCGACGTCTGACCGTCCGGTGGTCGGGGCGGGGGTATTCCCGGCCGAGCCGTCGGGTCCGTCGGCGGCCGCTGACGGCGCGGCGGCGAGGGCCTCCCGGATCAAAGCGGCAGGGCGGTGGATGCCGTCGGCCACCCCGACGGAGATGATCCGCTTGCCCGCGAAGCGTGACGGGTCGATCCTGGTGTCTGCCGCGATCACGACGGCGTCGGCACGGTCGATGTCGGCCGGGCTGAAGGCGCCTTCGACGCCGACGGAGCCGTGCGTCTCGACCTTCATGTCATAGCCGAGTTCGGCCGCCGCGGCCGATAGCTTCTCGGCAGCCATGTAGGTGTGCGCGATGCCGGTGGGGCAGGCCGTGAGGCCCAGGATCAGGAGTCGATGTGGTGCTGTTGTCGCGGTGAGGGGTTCGGGCATGGCTCGAGAGTCCTTCCGGGCCGAGGTCGACCGGAATCTCCGTGAACACCGCAGCTCAATTTCATAAGCTTAACTAACTTTATTTCGCCCCGCGAACGAGGGTGGCTCGTGAGGTGTCGCACATCGACGTTCACGTGACGTGGGAACTTCGATCTGCGACGAGTCGGGAAGAGCCGGGACCTCCGGGCGGTTACGGGACGTGACAGGATCGAAGGATGAGCGGAAAGCGGGACCGGTGCGCGGCGAACTGAGCGTTTTCGCCCTCGAGGGGATTCCCGAGGTCGCGGCGGGCGCCGACCTCGCCGGGCTGATCCTCGCCGCTGCAGAAGTCGCGGCCGCCGGAGTCGCTGGGGGCACCCTGCTGAGTGACGGCGACATCCTCGCGGTCACGAGCAAGATCGTCTCCAAGGCCGAGGGCCGCCTGCGCGCGGCGGCCGACCGCGAGCAGGCGATCACCGAGGAGACCGTGCGTGTCGTCGCGACCCGCGCGTACCCGGGTGGCGTGACCCGCATCGTCGAGAACCGGCAGGGCCTCGTGATGGCCGCGGCCGGCGTCGACGCGAGCAACACCCCCGAGGGCTTCGTGCTGCTCCTTCCGGCCGATCCGGATGCCTCCGCCCGCGCCCTCTGCGCCGCGGTGCGGGCACGCACCGGGCTCCGCCTCGGTGTCATCATCACCGACACCGCTGGGCGCCCCTGGCGCGAGGGCCAGACCGACATCGCGATCGGCGCGGCCGGCGTCGCCGTGCTCGACGACCTGCGCGGCACGACGGATGCCGCCGGCAAACTCCTCAACGTCACCGCGCCCGCCGTCGGCGACGAGATCGCCGGCGCCGCCGACCTCGTCAAGGGCAAGGCGAGCGGCAACCCGGTCGCCGTGATCCGGGGGCTCGGCCGGCTGGTCCTGCCGCTCCCGGCCGCTGACCCCGTCACCGCCAGATCGGGTGTTGTCGATCGCGGGGCGGCTATTCTGCTGCGCCCGAGCGAGACCGACATGTTCCGGCTCGGCAGCGCGGAGGCCGAGGCCCTCGGCTACACCAGGGGCTACGCGGCCGGACTGGCCGCCGGACTCACCGCCGCGGAAGCCGACCTGCCGTGAGCTGGGTGGTCGTGGTTCCGGTCAAGGGAAACCCTGGCGCGAAGACACGCCTCGGCGGCGCCGGCCCGGACCGTGCCGAGCTCGCCGACGCGTTCGCCCTCGACACCGTTGCTGCCCTCGCCGCAGCCGCCCCGGTCCTTGCCGTCTTCGTCGTGACCGGGGACACCGTCCTCGGCGCGCGACTCGCCCGCCTGGGCGCGCACATCGTCGCCGAGGTTCGGGACCCGGTCGACCCGCTCAACGCCGCGATCGACGTGGGACTGGCCGCGGCCGCTGCGGAGTTCCCCGCTGCGCACCGCGCCGTCATCACCGGAGACCTGCCTGCCCTCACCGCGGATGACGTCGAACGGACGCTCGCGCTTGCTGCCCACCACGAGCGGTCGATGGTGCCGGATGCCGACCGGACCGGCACCACGACCCTGCTCGCGCTCGCCGGGGTGCCGATCAGCCCGCGTTTCGGCTCCGGCTCACGCGCGGCGCACGAGGCGGCCGGGCACGTTCCGCTCACGCTGCCGGCCGGGTCCGGAATCCGCCGCGACGTCGACACCCCGGCCGACCTGTGCCCTGGTCGAACGACTGGGTGCCGGACCGTACACGTCCGCCCTGCTCACCGCAGCATCCGCCGCCCCGCAGGACTCGGCCCAGCAGGAGTCGCCCGTCCCACCGCCCGCAGCCCTGGTTCCGTCCCCCGATCGCCCCCTCGAGAAATGAGCATCATGCTTCCTCTGAAACTCGGATACAAGGCCTCCGCCGAGCAGTTCGCCCCGCGTGAGCTGGTCGAGATCGCCGTCGCCGCCGAGCGGCACGGTTTCGAATCGGTCGCGGTGAGTGACCACTTCCAGCCCTGGCGGCACACCGGCGGCCACGCCCCGTTCTCTCTGGCCTGGATGGCGGCCGTCGGGGAGCGCACGACACGGGTGCAGATCGGCACCTCGGTGATGACGCCGACGTTCCGGTACAACCCCGCCGTGATCGCCCAGGCCTTCGCGACGCTCGGCTGCCTCTACCCGGGCAGGATCATGCTCGGTGTCGGGACGGGAGAGGCCCTCAACGAGATCGCGACCGGGTTCCGCGGCGCAGGCGCCCAGGACTGGCCCGAGTTCAAGGAACGCTACGCCCGGCTGCGCGAGTCGATCGCGATGATGCGCGCGCTCTGGTCGGAGGACAAGGTGAGCTTCGAGGGCGAGTACTACAGCACCCATGACGCGAGCATCTATGACCGACCCGAGGGAGGCATCCCGGTGTACGTCGCCGCGGGCGGACCCCTCGTGGCGGGCTATGCGGGCCGGTCGGGGGACGGCTTCATCTGCACCTCGGGCAAGGGCATGGAGCTCTACACCGAGAAGCTGTTACCGGCTGTCGCGGCCGGCGCGGAGAAGGCCGGGCGGGATGCGGCCACGATCGACCGGATGATCGAGATCAAGCTCTCCTACGACACCGACCCGGCGCTCGCGCTCGAGAACACCCGGTTCTGGGCCCCGTTGTCGCTCACGCCCGAGCAGAAGCACGACATCACCGACCCGTCGGAGATGGAGGCGGCCGCGGATGCCCTGCCGATCGAGCAGGTCGCCAAGCGCTGGATCGTGGGCTCTGACCCCGACGAGACGGTCGCGGCGATCGGCGAGTACATCGATGCCGGCTTCAACCACCTGGTCTTCCACGCGCCCGGCCACGACCAGGAGCGGTTCCTGACGGCCTTCGAGCGCGACCTGGCCCCCGCATCCGCGCCCGCGCCTGAGCCGCGCGTGCAGACACGACCGAGCGTCACCTTCGACAGTGGGCGTGCCGAATTCAGGAGTTGCGCCCGCGGTGCCCGCCCCCGCCGCACTGCTCCGGGAAGTGCTGCAGTCTGGCGGCCGCAACTCCTGAATTCGGAAGACTGACGATCGCTGGAGCTGGAGCTGGAGCTGGAGCTGGAGCTGGGATGACGGCCGGATCGGGCTAGGGCTGGGGTTGCTCGGGCTTCTTGAGGTTGGCGCTGATCGCGAGGGCCTCGAGCACGGCGGCCGGGGTCTGCGCGGACTGGATCGCGGCGCGGAACGCCGGCTTCGCGAGGCAGCGCGAGAGCTGGGACAGCACCCGGAGGTGTTCGGTTCCTGCCGAGGCCTTGGGCACGGCGATCATGAAGATCAGCGTCGCCTTCTCGCCGTCCGCTGAGTTCCAGTCGATGCCGTGCTTGCTGCGCGCGAAAGCGAGCACCGGGGCGACGACGGAGTCGCACTTGGCGTGCGCGATCGCGATGCCGTTGCCCATGCTCGTGGTGCCGTGGGTCTCGCGGCGGAACGCGGCCTGGGCGACGAGCCCCACGTCGGTGATCCGCCCGGTCGTGCTCATCATGCCGGCGAGGGTGCGGATCATCCGGTCCCGGTCGGTCTCCTCGACGTCGAGCACGATGGTGCGCTCGTCGATGTAGTCGAGCACGGTCTTCTTGCCGGTCGACACCGAGCCGGTTGAGGTGGTCGGCACGATCGGGATCGCCGTGGTGAGCGGCATCGTCATCGTGGCGAGTTTTCGCTTGGGGTGCGGCGTGCTGATGACGACGGGCTCATGTCTCGGGTGCACCAGGGACGGCGCCGGGGCGGATACGGCGGCCGAGGCGAGAGCGGATGCGCCCGGCGTTCCGGCCGAAGCGGGAGCGTGGGCGGCATCGGAGCCGGGTGCGGTCGTCTGGGTGCTGCCCGGGGCGTTCCCGACGGTGGTCGGGGCCGCGCTGGCCGGGTGGCCCGGGGTGCCCGTGGCATCCGAGGCCGCGCCGGACGCGCCGGACGCGCTGGCCGTGTTGGTCGAGCCGGCCCCCGTGGAGGCGCTGGCCGTGTTGGTCGAGCCGGACCCAGTGGAGGCGCTGGCTGCGCTGCGGCGCGCTGCGCGGTGCCGCACGACGATCAGAACGATCGCGACGGCGGCCGCGACGATGATGGCGCCGACGATGAGCGCGGCGACGTATGCCGGCATGCCGGGGACAGCTCCGACGACGGCGGTGATCGAGCCGCCGTGCAACGCGGAGTCGAGATGTGCGGGCATGACAGTAGGGTCCTTCCGGTAGGCCGACCGGAATCGAGCGCTGAACCGGGGGCAAATTAGTTAGCTTGAAGAATAATTAGCCTGACTTAGTGTATCCCCCGCGCAGGCGACGCGATCCGGAACAATGTTGCCGCAATTTCCGCCGTCGTGTCCAGGTCGTGCATCCAGAGCGGCACCGCGAGTGAGCGGATCCCGGCGGCCGCGAGAGCGGGCAGCGCCGCGGCATCCGTTTCGTCGACGAGCCAGCCGTCGAGGATGCCGCCGGTGGACCGGGCGCCGTAGTGCAGGCCGACGGCCGCAGCGGTCGTGGCGACGCCGATGGTCTGGAGGCACGCGTCGGCCATGCCGCGGACGGCGGCTCCCGCGATGATCGGCGAGACGCCGACGACGCGGGCGGGCGTGGATCGCAGGGCGTCACGGATGCCCGGGATCGCAAGGATCGTGCCGATCGAGACCACGGGGTTCGACGGCGGCAGGATCACGAGGTCCGCCTCCAGGATTGCCTCGAGCACGCCGGGCGCGGCCTCCGCCGTGTCGAGCCCGCGCTGCACGAACTGGCTGACCGGCACGCTCGCCCGATACCGGACCCACCATTCTTCGAAATGGATCAGGTCCCCGGCGCGGTGCTCGTCGGCATCCGCTGCGAGGCGCGCATGGGTCTCGACGGGCTGGTCGCTCATCGGCAGGAGGCGGGCTCCGGGCTGCCAGCGCTCGCAGAGGAACGCGGTCGCCTCGCTCAGGGTGGAGCCGGAGCGCAGCAGGTCGCTGCGCACGATGTGGGTCGCGAGGTCGAGGTCGCCGAGCGTGAACCACGACCAGCCGCGCCCGTACGCCGCGATCTCGGCCGAGGTGCGGCGGGACTCGTCCGGGCGGCCCCAGCCCTGCTCCTCGTGGATGCCGCCGCCGAGGGTGTACATCACCGTGTCGAGGTCGGGGCAGATCCGCAGGCCATCGAGCCACATGTCGTCGCCGGTGTTGACGATGACCGTCACCCGCGCGGAGGGGTCGCTCGCCGCGAGGTAGTGCAGCAGCCCCCGCGTGAACCGGGCCCCGCCGATCCCGCCCGCCAGTACCGTGATCTTCGTCATGTCCCTATCCTCCTGCTGTCGTCCTGCTGCCGCGAAAGCGGGTGAATCGTCGTTTTCGATGGGTCATAACGACGATTCACCCGCTTTCGCGAACGGGCGGGGTGGGGGGTGAGGGGGCGAAGAGCAGGGACGGATGCCCGCCGCGGGGGTGCGGGACGACGAAACTGTCGACGCCGTAGACCTTGGCGATGACTCTTGGGACCAGGACATCGGCGGGTGTGCCTGCGGCTGCCAGGCGGCCGTCGGCGAGCAACAGGATCTGGTCGCAGTATGCGGCGGCGAGGTTGAGGTCGTGCAGGGCGAGGACGGCGGTGAGGCCGAGGTCCCGCACCTGGGCGAGCAGGCCGAGCTGGCCGCCGATGTCGAGGTGGTTGGTCGGCTCGTCGAGCAGGAGCAGGTTCGGCCGCTGGGCGAGCGCGCGGGCGATCTGCACCCGCTGCTGCTCGCCGCCGCTCAGGGTGCCCCAGCTTCGGTCGGCGAGGTCGGTGCCGCCGACCTGGGCGAGCGATTCGGCGACAATGCGCAGGTCCTCGGCGCCGTCGAAGCCGCCGAAGATTCCGGAGCGGTACGGAATACGACCGAGGAGGACGACCTCGCGCACGAGCAGGTCGATCGTGGGGCTCGCGTTCTGCTCGAGGAGGGCGATCCGGCGGGCGGTTTCGCGTCGGCCGAGGGTCGCCAGGGGTGCGTCGTCGAGGGTGATCCGCCCGCTCGTCGGGGTGTGCAGGCCCGCGATGAGGCGCAGCAGTGTGGACTTTCCCGCGCCGTTCGGGCCGAGCAGGCCCGTCACCGAGCCGGTCGGAATGATCGCGGAGACGTCGTCCAGGATCGTGCGCCCGCCGACGCGGAACGACACCCGCTCGATGACTACACCCATGAAACGGACTTCCGGCTCTTGATCAGCGCGATGAACACCGGAACCCCGATCAGGGCGGTGATGATGCCCACCGGCAGCTCGCGCGGGTCGAAGACCGTTCGGGCGAGGGTGTCCGCGATCACGAGGAACACCGCGCCATATACCGCGACGAGCGGCAGCAGCCTGCGGTGCCCCGGCCCGCTGAGCCCGCGCACGAGGTGCGGGAGGATCAGCCCGACGAACCCGATCGCACCGCTCACGGCGACCATCGCCCCGGTCAGCAGTGCCACCGTGCCGAGGAGCGCCCACCGGGTGCGGTTGACGTCGACTCCGAGCGAGGCCGCGGCGGTGTCGCCGAAGGCGAAGGCGTCCAGCCGGCTCGCGGCGAGCACGAGCCCGGTGCCGGCGAGGAGGAGCGCGCTCCCGGCGATGAGGACCGTGGCCCAGGAACTGCCGGCGAGGGAGCCGAGCAGCCAGTTCAGGATCTCCCGGTAGGAGTCGCCCTTGGCCGACCAGAAGATCACGAAGGAGGTGCCCGCCGCGCCGAGCTGGGCGATCGCGAGGCCGGCGAGCACGGCCCGGCCGGGCGTGATCGTTCCGCCGACCCTGGCAATGGAGAGCGTCGCGATGAGCGCGGCGAGTGCGCCGGCGAAGGCGGCGAGCGGGAGTGCGACCCCGACGCCGAGAATCACGACGCAGACCGCGCCGAGCGACGCCCCTGAGGACAGCCCGAGAAGGTACGGGTCGGCGAGCGGGTTGCGGGTCACGCTCTGCATGACCGCGCCGCTCAGGGCGAGGCCCGCACCGACGAACGCCGCGGTCAGCACCCGGGGGAGCCGCAGCTGCCAGACGATCGCGTCAGTGAGGACGGGCACCGTGCCGGAGTGCGGGAAGCCGAGGTGCGCCGCGAGGCTGCCTGCGACATCCGCCAGGTTCACCGGAGCGGGCCCGATCGTCACGGCCAGCGCGGAGACGAGCACAAGCGCGGCCAGGGCGAGCGCGAGCCACAGCCCGAAGCGGCCGTTCGGGCGAGCGGATGCGGCCGGCCGGGTCCGTCCCGCCACGGAGTCCGTGCCCGCAGTCACCGACTACTTGCTCAGCGAGTTGAGGTCGGCCAGCTGGTCGATCGTCGTTGCCGCGGCCTCGACGTTGCGGATGCCGGCCTCCGTCGAAGCGAACGGGAGGGTGATGTACCGCTTGTTCTTCACCGCGGTGAGGTTCTTCGTCGCGGGGTTGGTCTCGAGGGTCTTGATCTTCGACTCTGCCGTGTTCCAGGTCGCGTCGACGAGCACGATCACGCTCGGATCGGCAGCGACGACGGATTCCCAGCCGACGGAGGTCCAGGTGTCCTTCACGCTCGCGAAGACGTTCGTGAGTCCGGCGGCATCCATGATCATCTGCGGCGCACCGATCCCGGCACCGACGTACGGGCTGTCGACGCCGCTCGAATACCAGAGCGCAGAGGTCTTCGTCGTCGCGGGGAGAGCGTCGTGAGCTCCTTGCGCTGGGTGGCGACGAGCCGTGCGGCTGCCTCGGGGGCCCCGAAAACGGCGCCGGCCTGGGTGATCTCCCCGAAGACGGTGTCGAAGGTGAGCGGGTTGGGCTGGTCGGCGCCCTTGCAGGCCGACGGCGCGACATAGCTGCCGATGCCGACCGCGGCGAGGGTGTCGCGGGTGCCGACGCCGTCAGCGGCGAAGTTGGACTCCCACCCGCCGAAGACGAAATCAGGGTTCAGGGCGAGCACGGCCTCCTGGCTGGGCAGGAAGTCGCTGACGACCTTGAGGTTGGTGCCGATCGAGCTGAGCGCCTGCGGGAGCGGACCGTCGAGGAACGCGGTGCCGACGATCTTGTCGCCGAGGCCGAGCGCGAGGAGAAGTTCCGTGGCCGAGGACTTGATCGACACGATCCGGCTCGGGGCCTTCGTGACCGTGACCGTCGTGCCGCAGTTCTCGATCGTGAGCGGGTAGGCCGGCTTCGACGTTGGGGTGGGGCTGGCCGTGACCGCATCCGGGGCGGGGCCTGCGGGAATCGGGCTCGTGGTCGCGCAGCCTCCGAGGAGGGCGGTGAGCGCCGTGGCAGCAATGAGCGCCGGCCAGGCGCGAGAAGCGCGGGGCCCGCGGAAGAACGGGAGACGTGTCATGAGACCTTCGGTGGCCGGGCGGGACTTTCTGAATGGTACCAGCGCCGGATAACGGTTTCGCTGAGTGCTTGCCTCCCGGCCCGTTGGGCGACAGGATGATCCACACGCACTCAGCACGCCGGACGTTTCGGCGGACGTTTCAGTTATCTCGCAGTAGTGACTTGGTGGAGGCAGACATGTCCGACGGATCCAATACCCCGGCCAGCGCGAAGATCCGCGCGGATGCGGCCGGCAAGGGCGGGAACATCGTGAGAGCCGCGATCACCCAGGCCACCTGGACCGGCGATGAAGCGTCGATGATCGCCAAGCACGAGGGATTCGTACGCTCGGCGGCCGCGCAGGGAGCGCAGGTGATCTGCTTCCAGGAGCTCTTCCACGGCCCCTACTTCGGCATCATCCAGGACCCCCAGTACTACGGCTACGCGACGAGCGTTCCGGGCCCCCTCGTCGAACGGTTCCAGGCGCTCGCCGCAGAGCACCACATCGTGATCGTGCTTCCGGTCTACGAGGAGGAGCAGGCAGGCGTGCTCTACAACACCGCCGCCGTGATCGACGCCGACGGGAGCTACCTCGGCAAGTACCGCAAGCACCACATCCCGCACCTCCCGCAGTTCTGGGAGAAGTTCTACTTCCGCCCCGGCAACCTCGACTACCCGGTCTTCGACACCGCGGTCGGCAAGATCGGCGTCTACATCTGCTACGACCGGCACTTCCCGGAGGGCTGGCGCATCCTCGGCCTGAACGGCGCCGAGATCGTCTTCAACCCCTCGGCCACCAAGCCCGGCCTGTCCAACCGGCTCTGGGAACTCGAACAGCCGGCCGCGGCGGTCGCCAACCAGTACTTCATCGGCGCCAACAACCGGATCGGCACCGAAACCGAGGAATTCGGCGACGAGGCCGTCACCTTCTACGGCAGCTCCTACTTCGTCGACCCGCGCGGCAACTACGTCGGCGCCATCGCCTCGACCGACACCGACGAGATCGTGATCCGCGACCTCGACCTGGGCCTCATCCGCGAGACGCGCAACTCCTGGCAGTTCTACAGCGACCGCAGGCCGGACTCCTACGACCCGATCGCCCGCGCATGAGCGCCCGGGTGGGGCGCACCCTGATCCGGGGCGGCACTGTGGTCAGCTCGACCGGCCGTTCAGAAGCGGATGTCCTCATCGACGGCGAGAAGATCGTCGCGGTGCTCGCCCCCGGCTCCGCCATTTTCGGGTTCGACGTCGCGGCATCCGCCGACACGGTGATCGACGCGACCGGGAAGTACGTGATCCCCGGCGGCATCGACGCGCACACCCACATGGAGCTGCCGTTCGGCGGCACCGCGGCCTCAGACACCTTCGAGACCGGCACCCGCGCCGCTGCGTGGGGCGGCACGACGACGATCATCGACTTCGCCGTGCAGAGCTACGGGCAGCGTGTCTTCGACGGCCTCGCGACCTGGCACGACAAGGCGGCGGGGAACTGCGCCATCGACTACGGCTTCCACCAGATCATCGGCGACCTCAACACGGAATCGCTGCAGGCCATGGACGGGCTGCTCGCCGAGGGCGTGTCGAGCTTCAAGCTCTTCATGGCCTACCCGGGCGTGTTCTACTCCGACGACGCGCAGATCCTCCGGGCGATGCAGAAGTCGGCGGAGACCGGGCTCATGACGATGATGCACGCCGAGAACGGGCCGGCGATCGACGTGCTCGTCGGGCAACTCCTCGCAGAGGGTAAGACCGACCCGTACTATCACGGCATCGCGCGGGCCTGGCAGCTCGAGGAGGAGGCCACCCACCGGGCGATCATGCTCGCCGACCTGACCGGGGCGCCACTGTACGTCGTGCACGTCAGCGCGAAGCAGGCCGTCGCGCAGCTCGCGGCGGCCCGCTCCCGCGGCAAGAACGTTTTCGGGGAGACCTGCCCGCAATACCTCTACCTCTCCCTCGAGGAGAACCTCGGCGCCCCGGGCTTCGAGGGCGCGAAGTGGGTGTGCTCCACGCCGCTGCGCAGCCGCGCGGAGGGGCACCAGGAGGAGCTCTGGCAGAGCCTCCGAACCAACGAACTGCAGCTCGTCTCGACCGACCACTGCCCGTTCTGCATGAAGGGCCAGAAAGACCTCGGCCTCGGCGACTTCTCGAAGATCCCGAACGGGATCGGCTCGGTCGAGCACCGCCTCGACCTGCTCTACCAGGGCGTCGTCGAGGGGCGGATCACCCTCGAACGCTGGGTCGAGCTGACCTCGACGACCCCGGCGCGGATGTTCGGCCTCTACGGCACCAAGGGCGTGATCCAGCCGGGGGCGGATGCCGACGTGGTCCTCTACGACCCGGCCGGGCACACCTCGATCGGGCTGGGCAAGACCCACCACATGAACATGGACCACTCCGCCTGGGAAGGGTACGAGATCGACGGGCACGTCGACACGGTGCTCAGCCGGGGCAAGGTCATCGTCGACGGCAACAGCTACCTCGGGGCGAAGGGCGACGGGCGGTACCTGCCGCGCGGCCTGAGCCAGTACCTGATCTAGGCGCGCCGGCCAGGCATCCGCCACCCACCGCCCACCACCGACAGAGCGCAGGGAACCCCATGGACTTCGGAGCAGTGCTGCAGACCAACCCGCCATCGGCCAGGGTCGTGCAGCTCGCGCAGCTCGCAGAGGCCTACGGCTTCAGCCACGTCTGGACCTTCGACTCGCACCTGCTCTGGCAGGAACCGTACGTGATCCACAGCCGCATCCTCGCCGAGACCCGCAAGATCATGGTCGGGCCGATGGTCACGAACCCGTCCACCCGCGACTGGACCGTCACCGCATCGACCTTCGCGACCCTCAACGAGATGTACGGCAACCGCACGATCTGCGGCATCGGGCGTGGCGACTCCGCCGTGCGCGTCACGAACGGCGCCCCCGCGACGCTCAAGACCCTGCGGGAGGCGATCCACGTCATCCGCGAGCTCGGCAACTCCCGCGCCGTCGAGTACAACGGCGCCACCCTCCGCTTTCCGTGGAGCTTCGGCAGCTCCCTCGAGGTGTGGGTCGCCGCGTACGGGCCGCTCGCGCTCAAGCTCACGGGAGAGGTCGGGGACGGATTCATCCTGCAGATGGCCGACCTCGACGTTGCCGAGTGGATGATCAGCACGGTGCGGAAGGCGGCGGCAGCGGCAGGCCGGGACCCGGCATCCGTGAAATTCTGCGTCGCCGCCCCGATGTACATCGGAGAGGACTGGGAGCACATGCGCAACCAGTGCCGCTGGTTCGGCGGCATGGTCGGCAACCACGTCGCCGACATCGTCGCCAAGTACGGCGCCGACTCCGCGGTCCCGCGCGCCCTCACCGACTACATCGCCGGGCGCGAAGGCTACGACTACAACCAGCACGGCCGCGCGGGCAACACCCACGCCGACTTCGTGCCCGACGAGATCGTCGACCGGTTCTGCGTGCTCGGCACCAAGGCGGATCACATCCGGAAGCTCGAAGCGCTCCGCGAACTCGGCGTCGACCAGTTCGCCGGGTACCTGCAGCACGACAACAAGGAAGAGACCCTGCGTGTGTACGGTGAGAGCATCATCCCGGCGCTCAACACAGCGCCCGCCGCGAAGATCTGAGAATGGCAGCCCGGGTGCGAGAACAAGGAGAACCGCTGTGACTGATACCGATCGGCTCGACGAACTCACCGTCGACCTCGACCTCGCCCACGTGTTCCATTCCTGGTCGGCCCAGGGCGGCGGACGCACCCCGTTCGTCCTCGCCGGCGGGCTCGGAACCCGGGTCTGGGACCACTCCGGCACCACGTTTCTCGACTTCTCCAGCCAGCTGGTCAACCTCAACATCGGCCACCAGCATCCGGCCGTCGTGCGCGCGATCGTCGAACAGGCCGGCCTGCTCGCCACGGTCGCGCCCGCGACGGCCAACCTCACCCGCGGCCAGGCCGCGAGCCGCATCGTCGCCCGCGCGCCCGACGGCTTCCACAAGGTGTTCTTCACCAACGGCGGGGCGGATGCGAATGAGAACGCGATCCGGCTGGCCCGGTTGCACACCGGTCGCGACAAGATCCTCTCGACCTATCGCTCGTACCACGGCAACACCGGGGCCGCGATCGTCGCGACGGGGGACTGGCGCCGGGTACCGAACGAGTTCGCGCGCGGGCACGCGCACTTCTTCGGCCCGTACCTCTACCGCAGCGACTTCTGGGCCACGACCCCGGAGCAGGAGTGCGAGCGCGCCCTGCGGCACCTCGAGCGCGTGATCCAGAGCGAGGGGCCGAGCGGGATCGCCGCCGTGCTGCTCGAGACGATCCCGGGCACCGCGGGCGTGCTGCTGCCGCCGCCCGGGTACCTGCCGGGGGTGCGCGCCCTGTGCGACCGCTACGGCATCCTGCTGATCCTCGACGAGGTGATGGCGGGCTTCGGCCGCACCGGCAGCTGGCTCGCCCTCGATCTCTACGACGTGGTGCCCGACCTGATCACCTTCGCGAAGGGCGTCAACTCGGGGTACGTGCCCGCGGGCGGGGTGATCATCCCGGATTCGATCGCGAACGACTTCGACACGACCGTGTTCCCCGGCGGACTCACCTACAGCGGGCATCCGCTCGCCATGGCCGCGATCGTGGCGACGCTCGACGCGATGGAGGCGGAGGGGATCGTCGACAACGCGGCCAGGATAGGGAGGGACGTGCTCGCGCCGGGGCTCGCGGAGCTTGCGGAGCGGCACCCGATCATCGGTGAGGTGCGCGGCGTCGGCGTGTTCTGGGCGCTCGAACTGGTCGCGGACCGCGCGACCAGGGAACCGGTGGGAGCCGGGGTGATGGCGAAGATCAAGGCCGGGCTGCTCGCCCGCGGACTGCTGCCCTTCATCGCCGAGAACCGCATCCACGTGGTACCCCCGTGCGTCGTGACCGACGCCGAGGCAGCCGAAGCCTTGGCGATCTACGACGAGGTCCTCTCCCTCCCCTAGCCCCTCCCCTCCCGCTTGCTCGCGTCCGCTCTTCCGCGAGAGTACGAAATGTGCCCCTAAATGGCGCGAATACGGGCACATTTCGTACTCTCGCGTGAGGGGTGGGCGCGGCTTCTCAGGGAGAGGGAGTGGGGGCTGATGCGGGGGCGTGGGCCTGCTGGACGCTGGCGGCCTGGGTGCGGAGCACGTCGACGACCGTGCGTACGGCGAGGCGCTCGGCGCGGTCCGGGCGCATCAGCGCAACGATCTGCCGCTCGGCGTCCACCCCGCGCAACGGCTTGAGCGTCACCCGCCCCGGTTGGCCGCCTCCCCACGTGTAGCGCGGCACGAGGGCGATCCCGAGGCCTGCCGTCACGAACGCCTCGATGAGCCTCATGTCGGCGAATCGCTGGGCGACAGTGACGTGGCCGGGGGTGCGCTCCTCGATCTCGTCCAGGATCCGCTCGAAGGGATACCCGTCCGGCACCCCGATCCAGGTCTCGTCGATCACGTCCGCCGGGGCGAGCCAGGAGCGGCCGGCGAGCCGGTGATCGGCGGGCAGCCCGACGTCGATCGGCTCCGTCATGAGCGGAACGACCGTCAGGCCGCGCCCGCCCCAGGACCGCTGGCCGCTCAGGCTGTACGCGAGCACGATGTCGTAGTCGGCCGTGAGCGCAGGGAAGTCCCGGAGCTCCGGGTCGAGGTCGGTGCACGTGACCACGAGGCCGGGCCGGTCGGCGAGTTGCAGCATGGCCCCGGGCAGGAGCATCTCGCCGGCGGTCGGGAAGGTGACCACGCTGACCCCTCCGGAGGCGTCGTTCCGGAACTCGTGCCAGACGGCGGTGGCGCGGGCGATCGCGACCGACACATCGGTGGCGCTGCGGGCGAGCGCGCGCCCGGCATCCGTCAGAACGATGCCCCTCCCGCGGCGCTCGGTGAGGCGCACCCCGGCCTCGCGCTCGAGCACTTTGAGTTGCTGGGAGACGGCGGATGCCGTGCGATGCGTCGCCCGCGCGACCTCGGTGATCGAGCCGCGTTCGGCCAGTTCCCTGAGCAGTTCGAGCCGCTGAATGTCCATGTAGCTACGCTACACAATGAGTACAGGACAATGCGATTGTGCTGCATGGTTAGAGGTGGTCAAATAAATACGTCGCACACGTGCAGCAGTGCCTCCGTATCACCGACATCCACCCCTGGTTGAAAGGCCCCCTCGTGTTCGTTCTCATTGCCGTGCTCTCCCTGATCGTTGTCGCGTCCATCGTTGGCGTTGTTGTCGATGTGCAGAATGACGGCTACCGCCACATGCCCGAACAGCGCACCTTCGTTCGCGGCTTCTGACCCCTGCGTGACGCCTCCCCGTCCCCCGGGCCGGGGCAGGCGTCGCCAATCCCGAATGGCATACAGTTGATCCGTGACGGACATTCGGCAGCAGCTCATTGACTACATCTCGGCTGAGGCCGTGTTCCACGGTGACTTCACCCTCACGAGCGGGAAGAAGGCGACGTACTACGTCGACCTCCGCAAGGTGAGCCTCGACCACCGGGTCGCCCCGCTGATCGGCCAGGTCATGATCGACCTCATCGCCGGTGTGCCCGACGTCACCGCCGTCGGCGGCATGACGATGGGCGCAGACCCCGTAGCCGCGGCGATCCTGCACCAGGGTGTCGCCCGCGGCCTCTCCTACGACGCGTTCGTCGTGCGCAAGGAGCCCAAGGACCACGGCCGCGGCCGCCAGGTCGAGGGCCCCGACCTCGCGGGCAAGCGCGTGATCGTGCTCGAGGACACCTCGACCACCGGCGGATCCCCGCTCGCGGCCGTCGAAGCCCTGCTCAAGGTCGGCGCGATCATCGCCGGCGTCGCGGTCGTCGTCGACCGCAACACCGGTGCGCGCGAAGTCATCGAAGCGGCCGGCTACCCCTACTTCGCCGCCATCGGCCTTGAGGACCTGGGGCTGAACTAATGCCAGACCAGTCGGGGAGCGGCGAAGAAGGAATCGACTGGCTCGCCTCCCAGCTCGGCGACGGCACCAAGCCGACCCTGCCGGACGACTTCGTGATGCGTCGCCCGCGCCGGGCGAAGGGTGCCCCAGCGGATGCCCCCGGCCGGGTTTCCCGTTCCGGCGACGCCCCTGGTGCCGGTACGACATCGGATCCTGAAACTCCGGCGCCCGCGTTCCTGTGGGGACTCAAGCCGACGACGGCGACCGCCGCCGTGACCGTGGTCAAGCCGGCGGCATCCGCCCCGGTTGCGCCGCCGGTTGCTCCTTCTCTTGCTCCGCCGCTCGCCCCGCCGCTCGCCCCGACGCCTGCCGTGCACTCGCCGGAGCCCGCGGGCGAGCCTTCTGTGGTCGAGCGGGCCGTGTTCCGGCCGCGCGCTGCCGGCGCCACGTCCTTTCCCGCACGGGCCGGCCTGACTCCTGCCCCGATCACCCCGCCGGCCCCTGCGGCCTCGACGACAGGGTCTCCTGCGGGTATCGAGCCCTCTTCCGGTTCTGTCCCTGCCGGTCCGGCAGCGGCAGGAGCCTCCGCGTCCGCAGGCTCTGCTGCTTCCGCCGGCTACGTCCCCGGCGACATCTTCTATCCGTCCGCTCGCCCACTCGCGACGACCGGCGGCGCTGCCGCGACTCCGAACCCGGGCCCCACCGGAGGCTCGCCGGTCGTGGGGGCCGACCGGGGCATCCGGCCGGACGCACCGCTCGAACCCTGGTGGACCACACCCGCGCGGTCGCCGCTCGTGCTCACGCCCGAAGAGGTCGCCGCGGATCGCGCCGCCACCGCCGACGGACGCGGCACCCTGTACCCGGCTCGCAACCTGCCCGAGCCGGAGCCCATCCCCGAGCCCCTGCCCGTGGTGCCTGCGCCGTCGCACTTCCGGCTCCGCGGGCGTCGCGCCGCCGCCCAGGCACCCGTCATCACGCCGCCCGCCGGTGCGTCCGCCGCCGCCGGTGCAGCTGCCGCTGCTGCTCGTGCCGCCGCAGCCCTCACCGCCGCGACGGCCGCAGCCACCGCGCGCGCGGGGACCGAGGCCGCCGAGCGTGCCGCCGAAGTCGAAGCCGCATCGCGAGCTGCCGCCGCCGCCGCAGAGCATGCTGCTGCCGAAGCTGCCGCCGAGCGTGCGGACGCCGTCGCATCCGCGGCCCGAGCTGAGATCGAGACCGAGGCCGCCGCCGAGCGCGCCGTGTTCGAGGCCGCCGCCGCGAGTGCTGCCGCCGCGGTTGCCGCGGCGTCTGTCGCGTCAGCGAGTGCGGCTCCGGCTGCGGCGCTGCCGCTGCTCCCGGCTCCGATCGTTCCCTTCCCGGTCGAGAGCGACCCGTGGGCCGATTCCGGACTCGCCCACACCGAGGTTTTCACTCCTCAGGCTCCGCTCGCCGATTCTGTCGGGCATCCGGCCGACCCTCCGGCTGTCGTCGGCGGCGAGACGGCGGGGGCGCTGAGCGCGTTCGATGCACTGTTCCAGCCCGCCGCCGACACCGACACCGACACCGACGGAGACGCCGCCGCCGGCGCAACGGCCGCTGCCCCGACGACGGTTCTCGCTGCACCGGGCGTCGCGAATGCGCCCGCCCCTGCAGCCTCCGCTGCCGGCTTCTTTTCGCGTCGCTCGAAGGGAACGCCCCCGGCGACCCAGGAACAGCCGCGGCAGGCACGGGCGGATCAGGGACAAACGGTTCAGAGGCGACACCTGGTTCCGGACCGAAGAGGCCCGGAACGAATGGTCCCACCGTCGGCGGCTCCGGGAACGGGGGCTCCGGGAACGGCGGCTCCGGTTCGGGCGGCTCCGGGAACGGTGGTTCAGGGCATGGCCCCGGCGGGGCATCCGCCGGGCACAGCGGGTTGCCGAAACCCCTGATCTGGACCGCGGTCGGCCTGCTTGTCCTCGTGGTTCTCGTCGGCCTCTTCCTGCTCGGCCAGCGCCTCGTGGGCTCCCCGGTATCGACCGTCGCGGCCACAGCCTCGGAGACGCCGACCCCCACCCCCACGCCGACCCCCACGCCGACCCCGGCGCCCACCGCCGCGCAGTCGGTCGGCGTGCACGCCTGGCAGACCCTGTTCGGCGGCGAATGCCTGCAGCCCTACGTCTCCCCGTGGGAGGAGACCTTCACGGTCGCCGACTGCGCGACCCCGCACCAGGCGCAGCTCGTCTATCGCGGTCTGTTCCCCGGGGACGCGACCACGCCGTTCCCCGGCGAGGCGGCGCTTGCTGCGCAGATCAACCTGCTCTGCAGCGCGCCCGGCGTGATCGACCTCACCGCTGCGGCGGCGTATCCCGATGTGCAGGTTCAGGGCAGCTACCCGATCACCGCCGAGCAGTGGGCAGACGCCCCGCACCAGTACTTCTGCTTCGTGAGCCGGTCCTCCGGCGACGGCATCACCGGGAGCCTCGCCGGCCCCGGCCCGACCGCTTAGCCGCAGGAACTCCCGGCTCCTCGTTCGTCGCTGTGCCGAATCCAGGAGTCGAGCCCTGCGAGCCGAGGCAGGGCCCCAGACCAGTGCCGCGCATCCGCCCTGTTCGGGTGGGGACGCGCTCAACTCCTGAATTCGGAACGCGCGAACCGGATGGGCGACGCGGGGTGACGCTGGTGGGCTAGATCTCGTCGGACTCGACGGGTTCGAGGGACACGAGCTTGTCGACGCCGGAGATGATCTCGTCCGGGCGGAACGGGTAGCGGCTGACCTCGGCCTCGTCGCTGATCCCGGTCATCACGAGCAGCGTGTACAAGCCGGCCTCGATGCCGGCGACGATGTCGGTGTCCATCCGGTCGCCGATCATCGCGGTGTTCTCCGAGTGCGCGCCGATCTTGTTCATCGCCGAGCGGAACATCATCGGGTTCGGCTTGCCGACGACGTACGGCTCCATGCCGGTCGCCTTCGAGATGAGAGCGGCGATGGCGCCCGTCGCGGGCATCGGGCCGTCCGCGCTCGGCCCCGTCGCATCCGGGTTCGTCGCGATGAAGCGCGCACCGGCGAGCAGCAGGCGGATGGCCTTGGTGATGGCCTCGAAGGAGTAGTTGCGGGTCTCGCCCACGACGACGTAGTCGGGGTTCGTCTCCGTCATGATGAACCCGGCCTCGTGCAGGGCCGTCGTCAGGCCGACCTCTCCGATCACGAATGCTGTGCCGCCGGGCATCTGGCTCTTCAGGAAGTCGGCGGTCGCGAGGGCCGAGGTCCAGATGCGCTCCTCTGGCACGTTGAGTCCTGAGGCGCGCAGCCGGGCGCTCAGGTCACGCGGCGTGAAGATGGAGTTGTTGGTCAGCACGAGGAACGGCGTTCCCGCGTCGCTCCATTGCTGCAGAAGCTCGGCGGCCCCGGGCAGCGGGCTGTTCTCGTGGACCAGCACCCCGTCCATGTCGGTGAGCCAGCATTCGATCTCGTCACGGCGTGTCATTCGGCGCTCCTCGGGTTCCCCTCCAGAGTAGCGTTCCGGGGTTTGGTCGGTGTCATCGCTTCGATTCCGCGCGGGGCTCGTCGGTGGGCTCCGCATCGAGCCAGATCGACGCGGCCTCCGCATCGGTCAGGTGGCGGATGCTGCCGTTCAGCAGTCGCACGACGCCCGGTCCCAGCAGCGCGAGCACGGTTCCCGGCCCGATGCCGTCGCGTGCGAGGCCTCGGAGCACGACGGGATCCCGGTCGCTGATCCGCAGGACGACGCCGACGAGGCCGGGGCCGGCTGCGGCCGCGACGAGCCCGGCGCGCGCGGTGACGGAGCCGTCAGCCGCGGGGATCGCGTCGCCGTGCGGGTCGACCGCCGGCCGGCCGAGGCGTTCGTCGATGGCGTCGAGCAGCCGGTCCGAGAGGGAGTGTTCGAGGATCTCGGCCTCGTCGTGCACCTCATCCCAGTCGTAGCCCATCTCGCGCACGAGCCAGGTCTCGATGAGGCGGTGCCGTCGCACGACCGCGCTCGCGCGCAGCAGCCCGACGGGGGTGAGGGAGAGAGGCCCGTACGGCACGTGCGTGATGAGGCCGGCGGCCGCGAGCTTCTTCACCATCTCCGTGACCGAGGAGGGAGCGATCCCGAGCCGGGCTGCAAGAGCCGAGGGGGTGATCGGTTCCGGCTGCCACTCGGTGTGCGCATAGATGGTCTTGAGGTAGTCCTCAGACGCCGGGGTGCTCGTGCCGTTGTGTTTCATGAGCCGCTCCCTATGCTCCGGTGAAGATCAGCACGAGCAGGACGACGTTGAGCGTGACCAGCAGGATGGCGGTGATGATCCCGGCCAGCGTCGTGAACCAGCGGTTGGTGTATTCGCCGAGCAGGCTCCGCCGCGAGGTCAGCCAGACCAGCGGGATCAGTGCGAACGGGATCCCGAAGGAGAGCGCGACCTGGCTCAGCACGAGGGCCTCGGTCGGGTTGAGGCCGAGGCCGAGGATGATGAGCGCCGGGATCAGCGTGACGAGGCGACGGACGAGCAGCGGCAAGCGCAGCTGCAGCAGCCCGTGCATGATCTCGGCACCGGCGTACGCGCCGACGGAGGTCGAGGCGAGCCCGGATGCGAGCAGGCCGATCGCGAACACCGTCGCGACGATCGGCCCGAGGCTCGACTTCAGGGCGTCATACGCGCCCGGAAGCGAGTCGGTTCCCGGAATGCCCTGCAGCGCAGAGGCGGCGACGACGAGCAGGGCCACGTTGACGGTGCCGGCGAGGATCATCGCGAGGGTCACATCCCAGCGGGTGGCCCAGAGCAGGCGGTGCGTGGTCGGCCGGTCGTGGGCACCGGGAAACCGGTCGCGGGCGAGGGCGGAGTGCGCGTAGATCGCGTGCGGCATGATCGTCGCACCAAGGATCGACGCCGCGAGCAGCACCGAGTTGCTGCCCTCGAACCGCGGCACGAGGCCGGCGAGCACGCTCGCAGGGTCCGGCGGGGCGAAGAACACCCCGGCGGTGAACCCGATCGTGATCACGCACAGCATTGCGACGATGACCCGCTCGAAGCTCTGTGCCCCACGCCGGGCCTGCGCGGTCAGCACGAGCATCGAGACCGTGCCCGTGATCACGCCACCGAGCAGCAGCGGCAGCCCGAACAGCAGGTAGAGCGCAACCGCACCGCCGATGATCTCCGCGAGGTCGGTCGCCATCGCGACGAGCTCCGCCTGCAGCCAGTACAACCGCCGCAGAAACGGATGCTTGAACCGGCTGCCGAGGATCTCCGGCAGGCTCTGCCCGGTCACGATCCCGAGCTTCGCGGAGAGGTACTGGATCAGCCACGCCATCAGGTTGCCCGAGAGCACCACCCAGACCAGCAGGTACCCGAACCGGGCGCCCGCGGTCATATTGCTCGCCACGTTGCCCGGATCCAGGTAGGCAACGCCGGCGACCATGGCGGGACCGAGCAACATCGCCAGCCGGGCGGGTGCTGCCGGCGTCCGCGCCGCATCCGCTACCGTGCCGCCAGCATTTTTAGGCATACCGAAATCATACGCGCGCTCGCCCTGCCCTGGGCACGAGCGCGCGCGGGGCGGGGGCAGGTGCTGCGCGGGATACGGTGGAGCGGTGACTGAACCGCTGCTCCCCGCTTCCGTACCGACCGCCGCACCGACCGTGGAGCTGTCGACGAACGGGGTCGGGCCGTGGCAGGGCGAGTTACCGGAGGAGGCGTTCTACGACCCCGAGCTCCTCGAGCACGGTGACACCCGCAACGTGATCGACCGGTACCGGTACTGGTCGATGGCCGCGATCGTCGCCGATCTCGATGAGAAGCGCCACCCCTTCCACGTCGCGATCGAGAACTGGCAGCACGACATGAACATCGGCTCGATCGTGCGCAGCGCCAACGCCTTCGGCGCGGACACCGTGCACATCATCGGGCGCAAGCGCTGGAACAAGCGCGGTGCCATGGTCACCGACCGGTACCAGCACGTGCTGCATCACGCGGATGTCGCCACGTTCGTGCTCTGGGCGGCGAACGAAGGCCTGCCGATCATCGCGATCGACAACGTGCCCGGCAGCGTGCTGATCGAAACCTTCGCGATCCCGGAGCGCTGCGTGCTCCTGTTCGGCCAGGAAGGCCCCGGCCTCTCCGACGAGGCGATCGCCGCGGCGGATGCCGTGCTCGAGATCAGCCAGTTCGGATCGACGCGCTCGATCAACGCCTCTGCTGCCGCCGCCGTCGCAATGCACGACTGGGTGCTTCAGCACCGCTTCAAGTAGCCCGCTCACGGAGCCGGAGCCGGAGCCGGAACCGGTGCCGCCCCGTTCTGGGGTGGGCTCCGCCGCGCACTGGGGTCGTCCGAGGGATTGACCGGCGCGATGCGCAACCGGTAGCTTCTAGGAAACGTACTCAACAGGGACGCTTCTGCGTACCCGGGCACCCGAAATGCCCCGCGTACGCCGAAACATCGCTGCTCGCATTGCTTACCCTGGAGTACCCGTCATGCCGCTTTTCCGCCCTGCCATCGTGCCGCGCCACAAAAAGCGTCAGATCCTCTTCGACCACGGTTTCCTCGCCCCGGCCCGGGCGCACATGCGGATCACGGCCAGCGTCCTGGCCGGCCTGCTCGTCGCCGTCGGCCTGACCGTCGGCGCCATTGTCGCCCCGGCGACCGCTGCCGGGATCGTCACCCTCACGGCCAGCAGCACGCCGACCATCCTCGCGGGCGAAAACGCGACCGTGAGCCTCACCGCGACGGCTCCTGCCGGCGGCACAACGGACTACTACAACCTCGCATTCCGGTACCAGCTGCCCGCCGGAGCGAGCTATGTCCCCGGCAGTACGGCAGGGGCAAGCGGCCCGGCCCTCCCTGACCCGACGATCGTGACGATCACCGACGTCGTGGGGCCGCCGGCGGTCACCCACCAGGTGCTGATCTGGCCGAACATCGCCGACCTCGTGCACGGAAGCACCACCGGCCTCACCTTCGGGATCACGCCAGACCCCTCCGTCTTCCTGGTCGGATCTCCCATCCCCGGCAATGCCGCCGTCTACGGCCAGACCGACCCTCGACTGCTCGCCAAGTTCACGCCGACAACCGGCGTCGTCGTCGCAGGCAGCTTCGCATTCACGGATGCCGTCACTCCCGTTTCCACGAAGGTCGCCGCCCTCAAGGTCACCAAGACCGAACCGAGCCCCGAGCATGAACTCATGCGCGGCGCACAGGACCAGGCCACCGTCTACACAATCACCACCAAGAACACCGGGGTCGCCGCCACGACCGGCGTCGTGCTCGTCGACTACCTCCCGGCCGGCCTCGAATTCCTCGGTTGCGGCAGTGTCGACAACAGTGCGGCAGGCACAGAGGAGTACCCGGGCAGCGGCCCGCTCGGCTCCTCCACCGGCGGTCCCTCCTGCGCGACTCCCGCGCTCGTCGAAACGGTCAACGACCGAGCAGGCTTCCTCGGCCAGGTCTTCACGAAGGTCACCTGGAACCTCGGCACCCTCACGGCCGGGTCCACCCGCACCATCACCTATTCGGCCGCGATCCCGCTGAAGGCCAACACGATGTGGCCCGCCGGCCAGGTGCCCAACGCCGCCGCGCGCCTGCAGGCGGCCAACCTGGACAACAACACCGGGGCATCGACTCGCCAGGAGGCGCCAGCCGCCGCCGGCCAGGGCCTCACGAACACCGCAGTCGCCACCGGCACATACACCGGCCCCGTCGCCACTCCCGCGGATGCTGCCGCAACCTCGAGCGACTCCGTGACCGTCAAAGCCATGGACCTGTCGATCGTCAAATCCGTGGACTCCTCGGACTTCGTGGCCGACGGCATCGCGCACTTCACCCTGCTGCTTCGATCGAGTGAGTACACCACCGATTCCGCGATGACGATCACCGACGTCGTTCCCAACGGGCTCTGCCCGATCATGCCCGCTTCCGTCGTGGTGACCGGTCCGCGGGCCGGTCAGCTGCCGGCCGGCTGCACCGGAGGCGGCACGGTGACGGGCGCCACCGTCAACAGCGTCGTCGCCAACGCCGACGGCAGTTTCACGGTCGTGCTCACGCCGAACCCGACGAGCCTCCCGGTGAACACGAGTCGCACGATCGGCTACGACGCCCTGATGTCTTCGACCTACGCCGGAGACAGCCAAAGCGGGCCGACCGTCGCGGGAGACAGCTTCCTCAACACCGTCGGGATCACCGGCACGACAACCGACGTCACCGCCGGCCTCGGCAGCACGCCGGTCACAGACGACTCGTCGGCCGGCCTCGCGTCATCCAGCCCGACCATCACCAAGAAGGTGCTTCCCCGCCCGGCCGCCGGTGGCACCGCCGTTGACTGCGCCGCCGCGGTCAACGCGCCCAACTACACAGATACCCAGGTGCCGACCTACCACCTCGGCGACAAGGTCTGCTTCCAGCTGACCGTGGCGTTCGCAAGCTCAACCCGCACCCGCAACGCCCGCATCACCGACTTCACCCCGGTCGGAACGAGCTTCGACGGCTTCGCGCCCGCGTCAGGAAGCACCGTCGCCGTGAACCCCGCAACCGGCACGGAGTCGGCAACCCCGGCAGGCACCCTGCCCGCCGCCTGGAACCTCGGCACGCCGGACAACGGATCGACCGACCTCTACGTCGCCAAGGGCGCAACCCTGACCCTCTTCGTGAGCGCCATCGTCACGTCGACGTCGCCGACCGCCGTCGTCGACATCACCGCGAACCTGATGAAGTACCGCCAGGAATCCACGGCAGGGGCCGTGCTCGCACTCCGTGACCAGGTCGACTACGCGATCGCCCCTGCCCCCACCGTCTCCCTCGCCAAGAAGATCTCCGCCGTCAACGGTGCAGCCCCGGCCGCGCCGGCAACAGACGTCAAGGTCAAAGAGGGCGACGTCGTGACGTACGCCCTCGACGTCGCGAACACCGGAACGGCCGCCGCTGGCACCGATGTGCCGGTCGCTGCCGTACAGGTCTGGGACGCCCTCCCCGCCGGCTACACCTGCACCACGTGGATCGTCGCGTCGATCACACCCGCCGGCAGCTGTCTGAATCCCGGTGATTCCGGCTACCCGACCACAAATGCCGTGCCGGCCAACGCTCGCAGCGTCATCGTCTGGACCGTTCCGGGTCCACTCGCCCCAGGAGCGGCAGCTACCCGGCTCAGCTATGCGGTGACGGTTCCCACCGGCGTGAGCGTGTCGACGGTATTCCCGAATACGGCATCCGTTGTCGCCTTCACCTCGCCGAACACCGCGGGCGGCGACACGGTCTACTTCCCGAAGGGCTCGTTGAACCCTGCCCATGACACCGACGGGAATGCGCTCCCGGCCAACAGCACCGCGCAGATCCGCCTCGCCGACGCCGCCGTGGCCAAGACCGGCGTGTCCCGGATCGTGGCGACCGGCAACACCGCCAACCAGGCCGTCGCGGGGAGCTCGTCGACTACACCTTCTCCGTCACGGTGCCTGCTCATACGACCGTGTACAACGGAAAGCTCTCCGACGCGCTCCCGGCCGGACTGACCATTCCGGTCGGAACCGTCGCGACAGTGTCGAGCGTGCCGGCCGGCGGCTCATTCGACCCGACGAACGGCGCCCTGACCTTCCCTGCAACCTTCGACAACACCACCGCCGTGGACCAGGTCTTCACGGTGACGCTGCCCGGCGTGCTCGTCGGCGTCGGTCTGGCCTCCGGAACGCTCACCAACACCGCGACCTTCGCGAGCAACGCCACCCTCGGCGGGACCGCGGTGACCCCGCGCACGGCGGCCAAGGCCATCACGGTCGTGACTCCACTGCCGACCCTCGCCAAGATCGTCGACAAGCCCACCGCCCAGGGCAATGACATCGTGACCTTCACTCTCACGGCCGGCAACACCGCCGGCCGCCCCGCAGCCTACGACTCCGTCGTCGTCGACTGCCTGCCCGCGGGACTGACCCTGACTGCCTTCCTCTCCCCTGCCGCTTCGCCGACGACGACGAGCGTGCCCGGGGACGGCACCAACGGGTGCGCCACCGGAACCACCAGGCTCGGCTGGGTGCTCCCCGGCACCGGTGCACTCCTGGCCCCCGCCACCACCGTGCTCACCTATTCGGCACGGGTCGCACCCAACTCCGCCGGGCTCGTCACGTACACCAACACGGCGAGCGTTACCGGCTCGACCCTGAGCAGCAACGGGGCGAACAACGCCCTCGTCGAGCGCGTCGTCTCTGCCGCCGCGTCGGCCGTCGTCACGGTCGAAGGCGCCACGACGGTCAAGACGGCCACCCCGAATGCCGTTGCGGTCGGCGGCGCGGTCGCATACACGATCACCGTCACCCTGCCCAAGAACGTCAACTTCTACAACGCATCCATCATCGACACCCTGCCAGCCGGCGTGACCGCGAACGCAGGCTCCGCCACGGTCGCCTGCCGCACCGCCACCGCCGTCGACTGCATCGCCACGCTGCCCAAGGGCCCCGGGTTCACCCTCGCCCCGTCCGGCCAGAAGATCGGCTGGCTCCTCGGGGACGTCGTCGCTGCGACCGAGGACCGCACCGTCACCGTCTCGGTCACCGGCACCGTCACCACGGCGCCCGCCAACACCGCGGGAACGTTGCTGACCAACACGGCCGCTCCGCGCTGGAACGACACGGCCAAGTCCGATCCGGCCAATGCCGCAGCGGGCTTCGACCGCACCGGCCCGGCCGGATCCGCGGGCGTCACCGTGCTCGAACCGGTGCTCAGAATCGCCAAGACCGTCTCCAACGCCACTCCGGAACCCGGCCAGGCCTTCACGTACACCGTCACCGCGACCAACGCGAACACAGCAACGACGTCCGACGCGTTCGCCGTGTCCATCGTCGACACCCTTCCCGCCGGGATCGACCCTGCGAGCGTGACGAATATCTCCGGCAATGGTGTGCTCTCCGGCACGACCATCACCTGGACGATGCCGACCATCGCCAAGAACGCGTCCGTCACCCTGACCTTCGACGCCAGGCTGGCCGCGTCACCGAGCCTCACCGGCAGCGCGATCGTGAACAGCGTGAGCGTGACGAGCTACGCCTCCCTGGCGGCCGGCGGCCGGGTCTACACGGCCAACCCGCCGACGGCGACGGCGGCGGTCACCCCGCGCTTCCCGCACATTGACCTCGCCAAGACCGCGACCAACGGTGCGACCGCATACGTGAACACCCCGTTCGGCTGGACGCTGACGCTCACGAACACCGGAGCGGGCACCGCGGCGACCGTCACCCCGACGGATGTCCTTCCCGCGAACTGGGTGTACCTCGCCGGTTCAGGCACGGTCTCGATCGGGAGCGGCGCGGCCGGGCCCCTCGGCGACCCGACGGTGACCACCGCGAGCGGAGTGCAGACCCTGGCCTGGCCCGCGTTCACGGCCGTGGCCCCCGGAACCGTCATCAGCATCCGCTACAGCGCGCAGCCGACCGCTGCGGCAACCGTCACTCCGGGAGCCGGGGCGGGCATCCGCCACACCAACACCCTCTCGGCCTCCGCGACGGATGCCACCGGTGCGACCGGTCACGCCGGCCCCGCCCCGTACGCGGCGAGCCCGGTGACCGCTGACGCGCACATCGATGCGGCCGACGTCACCCTGGCCAAGACGGCCGGCTCGGCCCTCGTCGCCGGGCGCAGCACGCCGGATGCCTTCAGCATCACCGTCAGCAACACCGGACCGGACACCGCGGTCGGGGCCGTCGCCGGACACAACTTCACGGTCACGGACACCCCCACCCAGCCCTTGCCCACCGGCATCACCGTCACGGGGGCGACCGGCACCGGCTGGAGCTGCACGGTTCCGAACGCCGTGACCGGCGCCTTCAGCTGTGAACGTGTCAACGCGAACGAAACCCTCGCCGCAAACGCCGCATTCCCGGCGATCACGGTCGCCATGCTCGCCGGATCCGGTGTGCCGAACGGCACGGCCGTCGTCAACTCCGCCACCGTCTCCGCCCGAACCTTCGACCCGCTCCTCGGCAACAACACCGCGAGCGCGACGAACACGGTGACCACGAGCGCCGACCTCGGCATCACGAAGCTCGCCAGTGGCGTCTTCGCCGCCGGCGACACGGCGACCTGGACCATCGACGTCACCAACGCGGGTCCGTCGACCTCTGTCGGACCGATCACCGTGACCGACACCCTGCCCGGGCACCTCTCCGCCGTCTCGGTCACGGGAACCGGCTGGACCTGCACCACCGCAGCGACCCCGGTGAGCTGTGTCTCCGCGGGCGGCCTCGCGCTCTCCGCGACCTCGCGCCTGACCGTGACCGCCACGATCGACTCCGACTTCACCGGCAGCCTCACCAACACGGTTGCCGTCACCGGGACGACGCCCGACCCGAACCCGGCCAATAACAGCTCCGCACCGACGACCCCGGTCGGGAGCGCAACAACGCTCTCGATCGCGAAGACCCTGCAGGATGCCCAGCTCGTGCCCGGAACGGATGCGACCTACCGCTTCGTCGTCGCGAACACCGGCCGCGCCGACGCCCGTAACGTGCGGATCGCTGACGCGCTGCCCAACGGCCTGACCTTCGTGCGGCTCGCGGCCGGTACCCCCGGCGCCTGGACCTGCACCGAGACCAGCACCACTCCCTCGACCATCGGGTGCGTCCTCACGGGCACCCTGAAGCCCGGCGCCGGGGCCACCCAGACCGTCGACGTCGTGGTCGCGGTGCCGAGCGGCCTCACCGGTTCCGTCGTCAACACCGCGACCGCAGGAGCAGACAACGCCCCCGACGCGAGCGACAACACCAACACGGGACTGATCGGCAAGGCCGATCTGGGAATCACCAAGACCCACCCCGCCGGCGCCGTGACGGCAGGCACCGACCTGACGTACTCCCTCTCGGTGACCAACTACGGTCCGTCGGACGCCCCGGCAGGCACCGTCGTGACGGACCACATCCCGGCAGGGCTGGTCGCCCAGGGCGCGGACGGCGGCACCGACTGGACCTGCGCTGCACCCGTCGGACAGGATGTGACGTGCACGAGCACGAGCATCCTTCCCGTGGGAGCCACGGCAGGCGTCGTCTCCGTGACCGTCGGCATCCCGGCGAACGCCGGGCCCGCCGGCTTCACCAACGTCGCGGACGTGACCGGGGTTCTCGACGAGCCAACGCCGAACGCGCACCCCAACACCGCGAGCGACCCGACCGACGTGACCACGCACGCCGACGTCACGATCGTCAAGACGATCGTGCCGTCCGCTCGCACCGTCACCGCCGGTGGCAGCATCGGCTACGCCCTGACGGTCACCAACGCCGGTCCGTCGACCGCGGATGCGCTCACGGTCGCCGACACTCTGCCGGCCGGTTTCACCGCCACCGCGATCAGCGGTGCCGGCTGGACCTGCGTCCTGGCCAGCCTCAGCTGCACCCGCGCCCAGCTCGGCGTGACGAACTCCGTGATCAGTGTCACGGCATCCGTTGCCGCAGCGGTGCCTGACGGCACCCGCGCGGTCAACACCGCGACCGTCGGCTGGACCGACAGTCGCTCATCCGCCCACACCGACACCGACACCGTGCCCGTGACCGTTGTCGCGATCGCCGACCTCGAGCTGAACCAGTCGACCGCGACGGCGACCCCCTCGCGGGCGCTGACGTCGTCTTCGACTTCGCGCTGCGTAACGTCGGCACCTCGGACGCCATCGGTCCGATCACGATCACCGACACCCTGCCGGCCGGGCTCCGGTTCCGTTCGAACACGGTGGGCTGGACCTGTGTCGCGAGTGCCGTTGCCGCCAGCGCCCCGCAGGTCGTCACCTGCACCCTCGGTGACGGGAGCACCGGCCTCGCCGCCGGCGGCACGGCGACCGCGCTCTCGATCACGGTGAGCACTGACCCGACTCTCGGTGCCGTCACGCTCGACAACCCCGCGATCGCCGCGACACCGACAACGGAGTCCACGCTCGTCAACAACCCGAGCCCCGTGCGGGTGCTCTTCGCCCGCAGCGCCGACCTGTCCCTCGTGAAGACCCACTTCGGCTCAGGCGCGATCGGCGCTCCGACCCCTTCACCCTCACGGTCTCCAACGCGGGACCGTCCAGCGCCGTCGGGGTCCGGGTGGTCGACACCCTCCCGGTCGGGCTCACCTGGGTCGACAGCGCGGGTAGTGACCCGGCGTGGTCGTGCTCGGCTGCGGCGTCGACCCCCGTCGGCTCGACGGATGTCTCGTGCGCCCTCGCGACGCCCGTCGCCGCCGGTGCGGACGCGCCGACCCTCGTCGTGAACGCCCTCGTCGACGCACGGTCGTTCCCGACGGTCACGAACGCCGCCGCCGTCACCGCGGTCACCCCCGACCCGGACCCGGCAAACAACTCGGCGACCGATCCGCTCGTCGTCGCCCCGCTGGTGAGTCTCGCTGTGACGAAGCACCACACCGGGCAGGCCATCATCGGATCGAACCTGGACTACCTCGTCGCGGTCACGAACACCGGAGCCACGGCAGACCCGGGTGGATTCACCGTGGTCGACGTGCTCCCGGCCGGGCTCAGCTACGTCTCCGGCCACGGCGACGCCGTGACCTGCGCCGCAGGGTCCGACGCGGCGCTGGTCACATGCACCTTCGCCGGCGCGCTGGCCGTCGGGGCGACCCGCACGGTCACGATCACGGTGTCCGTGCTGGCCACTGCGTTCCCGACCGTGGTCAACACGGTCACCGCGCACAGCCTCTACGCCGACCCGGCCGCCCCGGCGGCCCAGGCGAGCGACTCCGCGACCGTTCTGAAGGCCCTCGCGCACACCGGAATCGACCTTCCGGTTGAGCTCCTCGCCCTCCTCGCCCTCCTCGCTCTCCTGCTCGGTGCCGCGCTCGTCCTCACGAGTCGCCGACGCCGCGCCCAGCGTGCCGAATAGGGGCTAGCGTTGCAGTATGACTGCGATCACTGACGATCTGCCCGCCCGCCTGCTGCACGAAGAGCACGAGGGCTGGGACGCGATCCTTGCCCGCCGCGCCGGGGACTACTACTGGCGCACAATGACGCGCGATGCCCTGTTGGTGCTCCCGGGGAACGTGGTCGCCAGAGAGGCGGTGGCCGCGTTCTTCGAGGCCCTCGCGCCGCTCGACAGCTACGAGCTGCACGACCCCGCCGTGATCCGGATCAACGATCGCGCGGGCATCCTCGTCTACCGGCTCGTCACCCACCGCGGCGACGAAACCGTCGAGACGTCCGCCGCGACCACCTACGTGTTCCAGAACGGCGGCTGGTGCGTGGCCCTGCACCAGCAAAGCCCCGTCTAGCCCCGAAGTCCGTCCGCGAAAGCGGGTGATTCGTCGGTTCCGCCTGCCCAGACCGACGATTCACCCGCTTTCGCGAGCGGATGCCGGGTGTCTTGTGGGTACACGGGGGCGGGTCTACCGTGACGAGACAGGGTTCCCGCATGTGGGGAACCCGGGTAGCGAGAAGGGACCCGGGTCAATGGCTGACTTTGGAAACGAGGGCCTCGCGGAGCTTTACCGCCGGCCCGGAAGCGCATCCACCGTTTACGTCGACGTCACCCAGGATCGTGAGGATCCGAGACGCACCTCGAGCCTGCGCCATCGCTCCGTGCGCGAGGCACTGGCCGATGCCGGTGCCCCCGAGGCCGACGCCGACGTCGTGATCGACCGGATCGAGGAACCGCCCGGCAGGCCGGGCAAGGTGAGTCGGCTGCTCGTGGTGCGGGACGGCCTCATCGAACTCGACGAGCTGTTGCCCGGTGAACCGCTCGGCGAGCTGATCGTCTCGCACGGGCCGGTGCCGTGCCTGCTGCCGCTGCTCATCCAGCGTCCGCGCGACCTGACCTACATCATCGCCGAGGTCGGGCGTGACGGCGGCGAGATCCGGCAGTTCCGGCTCAGCCGCACCGGCGCGGTCGCCGAGGAGGAGATCGAGGGCGACACCGAGTACATCACCAAGGTGCAGGGAGGATTCCTGTCCAACTCGCGGTACCAGCGCGACACCGAGGAGATCTGGAAGCGCAACGAGGGCCAGATCGCCGACGCGATCGACGAAATGGTGCGCACGAGCGGTGCGGAGCTGCTGATGCTCACCGGGGACGTGCGCGCGCGGCAGCTGCTGGTCGCCCAGCTCGCCCCCGCGAGCAGGGATATCCTCGCCGTGGTGCCGACCAACACCCGCCCCGGCGGCGCTACGACCGATGAGCTCGAAGCCGACCTCGACCGGCACCTTGCCGCGATCCTCGCCCAGGACGAGTACGACGCCCTCGAACGTCTCGACACCGGGCGCGGCGAAGGCCTCGCCGAGGCCGACTTCGCCGCCGTCGTGCGTGAGCTGCAGCAGGGCCAGGTCGAGGTGCTGCTGCTCGCTTCGGGAGCGCTGCCCGAGGCGACCCTGCTCGCGCTCGACCGTGAGCCCTGGGTGGCGTCGACGGAAGCGGATGCCCTCGGCGCGGCCGTTCTCGGAGCCGTGCCTGCCGCAGACGCGCTCGTCCGTGCCGCGTTGCTCACCGACGCGCGCGTGGTCGTGGTGTCGCCGGGGGAGCTGCCCGGCGGGAGCGGGGCCGCCGCGCTGCTCCGCTGGTCGACCCTCTCGACCCACTGAGCCGGCCGGTCAGCCGATCAGCCGATCAGGCTGGGGCGCAGGTCGCGCAGGGTGCGGAAGTGCGTCATCCGGGTGACGCCGACCGCGGCCAGCACGAGGCCGCCGACGACCCAGAGGAGCAGCACCCCGGCATCCGCCCAGGCCGTGGCCGGGTTGCCGCCGTACATCAACTGGCGGATGCCGTCGACCGCGTAACTCATCGGCACCACGTGGTGCAGCCAGGCGAGCGGCGCCGGCAGGGTCTGCCACGGGAAGGTCCCGCCGGCGGTGACGAGCTGGATCACCATGAGCACGAGGCCGACGAACTGGCCGACGCTGCCGAGCCACACGTTGAGCGCGAGGATGATCGCCGCGAACGCGAGGGCGGCGAGCCCCATCATCCCGTAGGTGCCGACCGGGTTGTGCACCTCGAAGTGCAGGATTCCGGCGAGGATGCCGAACAGCGCCGCCATCTGCACGAGGCCGAGGAGGCCGGGGGTGAGCCAGCCGGCGAGGGTGATCTTGAGCGGGGAGTGCAGGGCCGTGATCGCCCGGCGTGACACCGGTTTCACGATCAGGAACAGCGCGTAGATGCCGATCCAGCCGGCGAGGCTTGCGAAGAACGGGGCCATGCCGGCGCCGTAGGTCCCGGCGGAGGTGACGGCAGCGGTCGTGAGCGACACCGGGTCGGCGATCGTCGAGCCCTGCAGGGTGCGGGTTTGGGCGTCCGAATTCGGGATGCTCGTCACCCCGTTCGCGAGGCCGTCGCGCAGTACGCCCGCGCCGGACTGCAGGGTGACGAGCCCGCTGTTGAGGCTCGTCGCGCCGGTCGCAATGCTTTCGGCGCCGGTCGCCGCGGTACTCGCGCCGGTGGCGGCGGATGCTGCACCGTCGTTGACCGTTCCGGCCCCGGCCGCAAGCGTTGCGGCCCCTGTAGCGGCGTCGGTCGCGCCGCTCGCGACGTTGCTTGCACCGGCGGCCGTCTGCGCGGCGCCGGCGGCGAGGGTTGCCGCACCGGTTGCGGCGGCGGCGGCGCCGGCAGCGACGGTTGCCGCGCCGGTGGCGACGCCACCCGCACCCGCGTTGAGGGCCGTGAGCTTTCCGTCCTTCGTGATGAGGCCGTCGAGGCCGGCCTGGACTCCGGCTGCCTGCGCGCTGGCGGTCTTCATACCGGTAGTGACGGTTGTCAACTGGAGGAGCGCAGCGTCAACATCGGCGGTGCTGAGATTGGCCGACGTCAGCTGTGTCCTGATAGCGGTCAGACTCGATTCGAGAGCTGTCGTCGTCGTCGCGTTAAGTGTCGTGACTGCATCGCCAGTAGCCGCGGAAAGGGCAGGCACGCCCTTCTCAAGCAGCGCCTTGGTCCCTGCCGACACGGAGGCCGCTCCTGTGGAGAGCGGGACTGTCCCGTCGGCAAGCTTCTTCGTTCCGGCCGCGAGGTCTGCAGCGCCGCCGGAGACCTTCGTCGCCCCTGCAGACACCTGGCTGGCGCCGGTCGCGAGCGTCGCAGTCCCGGTGGCAAGGCTCGTTGCCCCGCTCGAGAGCTGGCTCGTTCCGGTCGCGAGCTGGCCGAGGCCGGAGGCGAGCACGCCCACGCCGCTCGAGAGCTGGGCGGCACCGGTTGCGAGGCTTGCGCTCCCGTCGGATGCGGTCGTCGCGCCATCCGTCAGCTTGGTCGCGCCGTCCGCGGCCGTGACGAGGCTCGAGCGCACGTCGGACAAGCCGATCAGGAGCCGGTCGGCCGCTTCCTCATTGACCTTCGAGACGATGGCCTCCCGGATCTTCGTCGCGGCCTGGCCGCCGATCGTCGAGGCGAGATAGCTGTTCGTGTCGTTCGTGGTGAGGGTGATCACCGACTTCCGCGGTGTCGACGTGGCCGAGGATGCGATGCCCTCGGAGAAGTCGGCCGGAATGGTCACGCTGAAGTCATAGCTCGCGTCGGCGACGCCGGCCGCGGCCGTGGCCGCGGAGACACGGTGCCATTGGAAGGCTCCGGCGTCGGTGAGCTGCGTTGCGATGTCGTCGCCGTAGTTATGGCTCACATCGTCGATGACCGTCCCCGTGTCGGCGACGACGAGGGCGACCGGCACGCGGTCGAGACCCGCATACGGGTCCTGGTTGGCCCACAGGTACAGGCCGCCGTAGAGCACGGGCACGAGCAGCAGGGCGGCGAGGGCGACCCGGGACATCACGGTTGCGGTCAGTCGCGCCAGTTCGGCGCGAATCATGGCGAAAACTTTCACAGGACATCGGCTCCGGGGATGGTGACGGGGAAGCGGGTGAGTCCGGCGGGCAGCATGCCGTCCGGCTCCAGGTTGGCGAGCTCGAGGTCAGCGATGGCGTGCGCCGAGGCGTCGCCGGCGATGACGAGCACCGCATAGCCACGCGCCGCCAGTCCACCGGCGATGTCCCACCAGCCGAGCGGATCGCCGCCGTGGCGGTCGGGAGAGGTGAGCACAAGCCCGAGCACGCCGTCGCGCAGCACGGCCAGTTCGGTCAACAAGCGGATGCGGTCGTCGGGCGCGAGGTCGCCCATGTCACTCCGCGCCCGGTCGGCGAGGCCGAGCCCGGCGAGCAGGTGCTGGGTGGACTTGCGACGGAGGCCGGCGAACATGAGCTCTTCGGCGACGACGTCTTCGACCATGACGTCCGCGGCGGGCTCCGAGACGCCGAGGGCGTCGACGAGAGCGATCTGGCGACGCATTGCGGCGTAGTCGGAGTGGCCGTCGATCGTGACGGTCCCGCTGTCCGGGCGCATCCGGCCGGAGGCGATGAGGCCGAGGACCGTGGGACGGCGTTCGGTCTCGGCCCGGGCGAAGGCGACCGCGCCACTGCTGAATTCCAGGGTCGTCGACGGAAGGGCAGAGTCTCTCGGGCCCTTGGTGACGGACGAGAGGTTAACGCGCATGCGAGCGCCTCCGGAGGTGAGAGGAAACCCATACGAGGTCGGCACGGGTTCCGGGGGGGGGGGGGGGGGGGGGGGGGGAAGGAAGAGGCATCGCGGCGCTGGGACTGAGGCCACTCTAATTCACCAGCACGTGATTTTTACTGACTAGTCAGTTCTGGTCAGACGCGGGGTCGTCGGGTGATCGAGGTGGACGAAGCCGGACCTGCTTGCGCGGGGCGTTCGACGGATCTATACTGACTAGTCGGTACAAAACGAGTACCGCCACGAAAGGAACGACGTGCAGGCGACACTGGTAGCGGACGAACTGACTGTCAGTTACAAACGAGGCCTGGTCTACGGGCCGATCAGCTTCAGCGCCGACGACGGCCTCACGGTCATCTGCGGCCCGGCCGGCAGTGGGCGCACGAGCCTGCTCCTCACCCTCGCCGGGCGGATGCGGCCAACCTCCGGAACCTTGTCGGTGCTCGGCGAAGACCTTCCCCGCCGCGCCCGCCGGGTCCAGCGCCGCACCGGCGTGTCCGGGTTCCACGGCATCGACTCCCTCGAAGAGTCGGTCACCGTCGGGGCGGCCATCCGCGAGCGCCACGCCTGGCTCGCCCCCTGGTGGTCCTTCATCCGGGCGGTCGACGACGCCGAGGTCGTCCGCATCTGCGCGCCGGTCTTCGGTGACATCCCGGTTCCGGCCGCGAGCACGATGATCTGGGACCTCGACGAGGTCGAGATGGTGCTCCTCCGCGCGTCGCTGGCCATGATGAGCCGGCCCAGCGTGCTGTTCTTCGACCAGGTCGAGCAGGTGCACTCCCCGGAGGCACGCCGCCTGCTCTGGGCCCGGCTCGGCGCGATCGTCGCAGCCGGCACTCCCGTGATCGCCTCGGCCATCGCACCGGACTACGAAATGTGGGCGGAACTCGGACTCGAACCGATCGTCCAGTACATGAACCAGGAGATTCGCTAGATGTTCGCCTTCCTATCCACGGGCACCGAACTGCGCCGATTCGGCAAGGGCACCCTGCCCAAGATCGCGCTCGTCGTGTTGATGTTCATTCCCCTGATCTACGGCGCCCTCTACCTGTGGGCCTTCTGGGCGCCGGACAAGGAACTCAGCAAGCTCCCCGTCGCCCTCGTCAACTCCGACACGGGCGCCGTCCGTGACGGCACGGACGTGACCGCGGGCAACGACCTCGTCGGCAAGCTCCTCGACGGTCACGACCTGGGCTGGGTCGAAACCAGCGCGGCCGACGCCGCCACCGGGGTGACCGACGGCGACTACTACTTCTCCGTCACCATCCCCGCAGACTTCTCCACGGATGCGATCTCCGCAGGCACAGACACCCCGACCGCTGCCGAGGTGCTCGTCGACTACAACGACAGCAACAGTTTCCTCGCCTCCACCCTCGGCAAGCAGGCCATGATCCAGCTGCGGGACGCCGTGTCCCTGAACATCGGGGACCAGACCGTCAACACGATGCTCGTGGCCGTGAACAAGGCCGGTGACGGCATCCGCACCGCCGCGGCCGGTGCCGGAACGCTCGCAGACGGCCTCAGCACGGCCGAATCCGGCACAGGCACTCTCGTCGCCGGGCTGAACGACCTCTCCGCCGGCGCGTCCACCCTTGACGACGGCGCGGCACAGGTGGCCGACGGATCGTCGACGCTGGCCGCGGGGATCGGCACGCTGTCCTCGGGCGCGGCAACGCTCTCCTCTTCCTCGCTGAAGCTCTCCGACGGCGCGTCGACTGTCGCCGCGGGGACCCAGAAGGTGTCCGATGGACTCGCCTCGGCGGCCACGGGGGCAGCCACCCTCTCGGACTCCTCAGACCAGCTCGCCGCGGGGGCGACCTCGATCGCGACGGGAACCGGACAACTCGCAACCGGGACGAAGGACCTCGACGACGGCCTCGCGAAACTGGAGGCGGCCATGGCCGCTGCCCCGACCGGTACGCCGGTATCCGCGTTCCTGCCGACCGTGACGAAGCTCGCGACCGGAGCCGACACCCTCAACACGAAGACGCAGGGCGCCGCCACCCAGGTTTCGGGATACGCGACGCTGAGCGGAAACTTCGCCACCGGCATGGGGACGCTCTCCGACGCGCTGACCGCCGGCGCACCCGGGGCCGCCCAGGTGGCAGCCGGATCGGCGCAGGTGGCCTCCGGATCGGCGGCCCTCGCCTCCGGAGCAGGCCAGCTGGCCACCGGCGCGGCCACCGCCGCGACCGGGTCTGCCACGCTCGCCACCGGTGCGGACAGCCTCGCCGCCGGAACCGGCACCCTCGTCGACGGCAGCAGCCAGCTCGTCGCGGGCGGCACCGCCCTGGAGTCCGGCACCGTGCAACTCGCCGACGGCAGCCACACCCTGGCCGATGCCCTCGCGACCGGAGCCGCGGACGCGCCCAGCCTCACCGACGCGCAGATCTCCGAGAAGGCCGCGGTGATCGCGAACCCCGTCGACCTCGATCAACGGTGGGAGAATGCCTCGGACAGCTTCGGCGAGGGCTTCGCGCCCTTCTTCCTCGCCCTGGCCACCTTCGTCGGTGCACTCATCACCTGGCTCATCCTGCGTGCCCTGCCGACCCGCGCGCTCGCCAGCGCCGCCTCGGGCCTGCGTGCCACGATGACCGGTTTCCTGCCGGCCATGGCGATCGGGTTGAGCCAGGTCATCATCATGGTCCTGGTGCTCGTCTACGGCATCGGGCTGACCCCGGCGCACTGGCTGGGCATGTCCGCGTTCATCTACCTCACAACGCTCGCGTTCCTGGCGCTGCAGCAGATGTTCATCATCCTGTTCGGCACGGCGGCAGGCCGCGTGATCAGCCTGGTGCTGCTCATGCTGCAGCTCAGCTCCTCCGGCGGGACCTATCCCGTCGAGACCACGCCGGAGTTCTTCCAGATCCTGCACCCGTGGATGCCCGCTTCCTACGTCGTCACCGGGCTGCGGCAGCTCATCACGGGCGGGATCGACTCTAGACTGTGGCTTTCCGTGCTCGTTCTCGTAGGCATCCTGGTCGGCTCGATCGCGATCAGCGCCTGGAGCGCGTCTCGGCAGCGGATGTGGACGATCACCCGGCTGCACCCGGAACTGACCATCTAGGGTTGCGACCCGAACCGAGTGCGACGAAGGGACCGACTATGCCACGTGCGACGGGAACAAAACGGGCGATCCTGGACGCCGCGCTGGAGCTGGCCGCCACCCGCGGGATCACCGGCACCACGATGGACGACGTTGCCGAGCTCGCGCACGTGGCCAAGGGCAGCCTGTACTACAACTTCAGCTCGAAGGACAAGCTCTTCGAGGCGCTGCTGGAGGAGGGGTCGGCTCGCTCTCCGACTCCCTCCGGGCGGCGCGTGACGGGCTGCACGGGCGGGAGGCGCTCGTCGCGCTGATCGCGGTGCTCCTCGACCTGATCGAGTCGAACGCGGGACTCGCCAAGCTCATGGCGGCCGAGATCTTCCGCACCGACCGGGCCTGGCAGAAGACCCTCTTCGCCCTGCGGCACGAGGCCCTCGCCGTCTTCGCGGAGGCGATCGCCGAGGCCCGTCCGGCCACGGCGGCAGCGGGAACGAGCGGGTTGATGGCGTCGAGCGTCTTCGGCGCCGTGCTCATGGCAGGCCTCGAATGGCTGGTGTTCGATCCCGACCGCGACCGCGACGAGGTCTCCGGGGCCATCCTCGAGTCGCTCTCGGGCGGCTTGCTCGCCTGATCCCGCGCCCGGTCGCACTCCGGTTCGCACTCCCGGCCGCGGCGACGCGATGGCGAAACCGGGACATTTCCGGGCATCAGCCCGGGGGTGGCGGCAGGTTCCGTGGGGCTCAGAGTGCTCATCGCGTTAGGATCGAGTGTGACCGGCGAAAACTTGATCGACCAGCCCGAGACCCTCCTTCCCGCGGAACCGGAGGTGATCGCGGCGCTCCGGAGTACCGAAAGCCACGCGTTGCCGTCCCTCGTCGCCGCGCACCCGACGTCCTCCCTGGCCTGGGCGGTGCTGGCGGATGTCGCCCACCTCGAAGGCCGCACCATCGAGGCCTATGCCTTCGCCCGCGTCGGCTACCACCGCGGCCTCGACGCCCTCCGCAAGGCCGGCTGGCGCGGACACGGCCCGATCCCGTGGACCCACGAGCCCAACCGCGGGGTGCTGCGCGCCCTGTATGCGTTGCGCCGCTCCGCCGCCGAGATCAACGAGCAGGACGAGTTCGACCGTCTCACCGTCTTCCTGAACGACGCCGATCCGACCGCGATCGCGCGCATCGACCAGGAAACCATCACGCCAGACGGCTACCGGGCCGATGACCCGGCCCCGATCACCGAGGCGTTTTTCATCCGAGGAGAGAACTAATGCCAGCGATCGTTTTGGTCGGAGCCCAGTGGGGCGACGAGGGCAAGGGTAAGGCCACCGACCTCCTCGGTAGCCGCGTCGACTACGTCGTCAAGTTCAACGGCGGCAACAACGCCGGGCACACCGTGGTGATCGACGGCGAGAAGTATGCGCTGCACCTGCTGCCCTCCGGCATCCTGACCCCCGGCGTCACGCCGATCATCGCGAACGGCGTCGTCGTCGACATCGAGGTGCTCTTCGAGGAGCTCGACGCGCTGATCTCCCGCGGCGTCGACGTGTCCCGGCTGAAGGTGAGCGCCAACGCGCACATCATCACCCAGTACCACCGCACGGTCGACAAGGTCACCGAGCGCTTCCTCGGCAAGCGCCAGATCGGCACGACCGGTCGCGGCATCGGCCCGACCTATGCCGACAAGATCAACCGGGTCGGCATCCGCGTGCAGGACCTCTTCGACGAGAACATCCTCCGCCAGAAGGTCGAGGGCGCCCTCGCCCAGAAGAACCACCTGCTCGTCAAGGTCTACAACCGTCGCGCGATCTCGGTCGACGAGATCGTGACCGACCTGCTCAGCTACGCCGAGCGCCTCCGCCCGATGGTCGCAGACACCGCGCTGCTCCTGCACCAGGCGCTCACTGCGGGCAAGACCGTGCTCTTCGAGGGCGGCCAGGCCACGATGCTGGATGTCGACCACGGCACGTACCCGTTCGTCACGTCCTCGAACGCGACGTCCGGCGGTGCGGTCACGGGATCCGGCATCGGCCCGAACCGGATCGACCGCGTCCTCGCCGTCGTCAAGGCGTACACGACCCGCGTCGGCGCCGGCCCGTTCCCGACAGAGCTCTTCGATGAATCCGGCGAGTTCCTGCGCGCCAAGGGCTTCGAGTTCGGCACCACGACCGGCCGCCCGCGCCGCTGCGGCTGGTACGACGCACCCGTCGCCCGCTACACGGCCCGCATCAACGGGGTCACCGACTTCGTGCTCACCAAGCTCGACGTGCTCACCGGCCTCGCCGCCATCCCGGTCTGCGTCGCGTACAGCGTCGACGGCGTCCGCCACGACGAGGTGCCCGTCTCGCAGTCCGACTTCCACCACGCGAAGCCCATCTACGAGGACTTCCCCGGCTGGACCGAGGACATCACCGGCGTCCGCACCTTCGAGGAGCTGCCGCGGAACGCCCAGGACTACGTGCTCGCGCTCGAGAAGATGAGCGGCGCCCGCATCTCCGCGATCGGCGTCGGCCCCGGCCGCGAAGCGATCGTGTCCCGCCACGACCTGATCAACTGAGAGCTGAGCTGAGCCGGGCCGCAAGGGTCTGAACCGACAAGAGCGGATGCGCGGGGCGCATCCGCTCTTGTCGTCTCTTGTCGTCTCACGTCGTCGCGCGCCGCTTCGAACGAGCGGATGCTGCCATTCACCGGCGGGTTCCAGACGTTGCGCTCAGAGGGGCCGACGCCGACGGCCGCACACGTTACAGTCGGCAGGTGACCGATAGCACCGCCCCGCGCGACGCCCCCACTTCTGCAGTACCCGCTCCCGCCGAGCCTGCTCGTCGCGCCGTCGTCGCGCTGCAGTTCCTCGGCATGGGCGTCGTCTGGGGCTCGAGCTTCCTGTTCATGAAGGTCGCCCTCGCCGGAGTGAGCTTCGGGCAGGTCGCCTGGTCGCGCCTCGTGCTCGGCGGCCTCACCCTCGGCCTGATCGTGCTCATCACCCGGCCCCGGGTGAACAACGGCCCCGTGTTGCCGCGCGAAGCGGCCGTGTGGCTGCACTTCCTCGTGATCGCGGTGAGCGGATGCGTCGTGCCGCATCTCCTCTTCGCGTGGGCCGAGCAGTACGTGTCCTCGAGCCTCGCGAGCATCTACAACGCCGTGACACCGATCATGACGGCCCTGATGGCGACCCTCGCCTTCCGCGTCGAACGGCTCGGGCGCGGGCAGGTGCTCGGGGTGGTCGTCGGCATCGCCGGCGTGCTCGTGATCATCGGGCCGTGGCGCTACGCGGCGCTCACCGGGGACCTCTGGGGCCAGCTCGCCTGCCTCGGCGCGGCGGTGTGTTACGGCTTCACGTTCGGGTACACCCGCCGGTTCCTGAGCGGGCGGCCGATCGCGGGGGCGACGTTCGCGTTCCTCAACATCGGGCTCGGCGGGGCGATCATGCTGCTGCTCACGCCGGTGCTGGCCTGGCACCCGGTGTCGCTCAACCCGGCGATCGTCCTGAGCCTGCTCACTCTCGGCGCCCTCGGCACCGGGCTCGCCTACATCTGGAACATCAACGTGCTCCGCGCCTGGGGCCCGACGAACGCGTCGACGGTGACGTACGTGACGCCCGTCGTCGGCGTCGTGCTCGGGGTGCTGCTGCTCGGCGAGACGCTGTCCTGGAACGAGCCGTTGGGCGCGCTCCTCGTGCTGCTCGGCATCCTGCTCGCGCAGAAGCGCATCCGCTTGCCCCTGCCTCGCCGCGCCCTCGCCTAGCCGCGTGACCACTGCCCGCGAAAGCGGGTGAATCGTCGGTCTGCGGCAGCCATAACGACGATTCACCCGCTTTCGCGCCGGGGTGCGCACGGTATCGTTCAGTCATGGCCGAACACGAGGAATTGCCCGCCGGTGCGGGGCGGGATGCGATCGACGAATTGAACGGCATCCGCCAGAGCATCGACAACATCGATGCCGCCCTTATCCACATGCTCGCTGAGCGCTTCAAGTTCACCCAGCAGGTCGGACGACTCAAGGCCAGGCACGGTCTCCCCGCCGCAGACCCCGCGCGGGAGCTGCAACAGATCCAGCGGCTGCGCGCGCTCGCCGAGGAGGCCAGGCTCGACCCCGGTTTCGCCGAGAAGTTCCTCAACTTCATCGTCGCCGAGGTCATCCACCATCACGTGGCGATCGCGGGCGGCCAGCCGGGCGTAGGAGACGGGCAGGCACCCGGCGCTGCCATCGGGGTCATGCCCGATTCGGCGATCGGTGCACCGGCGCCTGCGACTGCGGAACCCGCAGGCCCGGCGTCGTGAGCTGGGACCCGCGCCACCTCCCCGACCAGTCCGGCAAGACCTTCGTCGTCACCGGCGCCAACGCCGGCCTCGGCTATTTCACAAGCGAACAACTCGCCGCGACCGGTGCGCACGTCGTGCTGGCCTGCCGCAATCCCGTGAAGGCGGATGCCGCGATCGCGGCCATCCGCGGACGGGTACCCGGGGCATCCGTTTCGACGATCAACCTCGACGTCGCCGACGCCGACAGTGTGCGCGCGGCCGCCGTGCTGCTGCTCGAGCTGCCCCGCCTCGACGGACTCGTGCTCAACGCCGGCATCGTGCACCCGCCCCGGACCCGCGAGTCGAGCGCGGCCGGCAACGAGATCGTGCTCGAGACGAACTACCTCGGGCACTTTCACCTCACCGCGCTCACCCTGCCTGCCCTGTTGCGCACGCCAGGCAGCCGGGTCGTCGCGCTCGGCTCGCTCGCGACGCGGCTCGTCGCCTCGCGCCTGGACAACCTGCAGCTCGAGACAGGGTACAGCGGCTGGGTCGCGTACGCGCAGTCGAAGATCGCGATGCAGGTGTTCGGCTTCGAGCTCGACCGGCGGCTCCGGCGTGCCGGACTCGGCGGCCCCGGCGGGGTGCAGAGCCTCGTTGCGCACCCCGGTTACTCGGTGTCGGGGCTGACGCCGGGCATCCGCGGGGTCAATGAGCCGAGCTGGCCGCAGCGTTTCGCCGACAACCTGCAGGGCCTGATCGGCGCCCAGGGCAAGGACCGCGGCGCCTGGCCGACGGTGCGCGCGACCCTCGACACGGATGCCCGCGGCGGCGAGTACTACGGCCCCCGTTTCCTGACCCGCGGCCTGCCTACTCGTCAGCGCCCCACGACCACGAGCCTCGACCCGCAGGTCGCGGCCCACCTCTGGTCCCGCACCGAGTCCCTCCTGGCCCTCCCCTTCCCCCTCTGACCTGCCGCCTGTACCCTGCCGCCTGACGACCCGTGCGGTCTGCAGCCAGCCGCGAGAGTACGAATTGTGCCCTCATAGGGCGCACCAAGGGGCCGTTTCTCCGCTCTCGCGGGAGGGGTGAGGGATGCCGGGGGCTGGGTCGGCGCGAATGCGACGGCCGGATGGGTCAGGGGCGCCAGCCGCGGTCCCGAAGTGCGGTGTCGACCTTGCGCACGGCCGACACGCTCTTGAGTCGAAGATGTGTCTTGTTCAGGCGAACCACCCGCCAGTCGGCTTCCATGATCGCATCGAGCCGATCGATGTCCCAGTGATACTGCTCTTCGTCCGTTCGATGCTGCTCGCCGTCGTACTCAACGAGCACTCGATATTCCCGGTAGACGAGGTCGCCCGTCGCAATCTTCCGTCCCGACCTATCCGTTAGGGGAGCGTTCACTTCCGGCTCGGGAAGGCCGGCCCGCACCAGGAGGAGCCGGATCTCGGTTTCCCGCGGTGAGAGCACGCCGGGGCGGACCCAGCCGAGCGCTTCTCTGAGCCGCCGTGCGCCGCGCTTGCCTGCGTGACGCGCCACGCCGGTACGCAGCTCGGCCATGGTCGCGAGCGGTCGCCTCCCTCCGACCAGGGCGTCTCCCATCACAATGAGTTCATCCAGGCTCAGCACGGCAGCGAGCTGGCGCCAGACATCGACCGGTGCGGCCACGCGATAACCGCCGATATCGACCAGGCGTACGGTGCCTGGTCGCGCGTGGTGCGCGACGGTCCCTCTCACTCTCTGCCGTTCCGCCGGGTCGTCGACGCAGATATGAATCACGCCGGACGTCGCGAACCTCCGGGGAGGGGAAGACCGTGCAGGTGCGCTGCCGTCACGTGACTGAAGAACTGGGCCGTCGACATCCGCTCGGAGTATGCCGCTATGAGCGTCGCGATCGTTGCCGGTCCCAATCGTGGTGAGCGGATGCCGTGAAACGGCTGCTCAAGGTCCGCGCCCCTCATTCGCTTCCGCGATACGCCCTCGTGGCGTCCACTGCGGGTGGTGAAGTGTCGGCCACGCAACGCGGGGGAAGTTCGCGACGTCGTTTCATCCCCCGATGATGCCGATTCCCACGAACGAGCGAGCGTTCTATCCACAGTCCGGCGGCCAGGGACCGCGAGAGTACGAAAATGGCCCCTTCGGATGTCGTGAAGGGGCCATTTTCGTACTCTCGCGCACGACACGCCCGTTCCCGGGGGGAGCGGCGGGGGCGGGAGGCCCGGGCTAGGCGAAGTGGGCGGGGAGGGTGGAGCTGTGGCGGGAGCGGAGGTCCGCGAGGGAGACCGTGAAGACGTCCTGCACCTCAAGAGCGTCGAGGGTGTTGTCGGTGACGCCGATGCGCAGCACCGGGTACCCGCGGCCCTCGCAGAGGCCGAGGAACTTCACGTCGTCCTCGCGCGGCACCGAGACGATGACGCGGCCGGCCGACTCCGAGAACAGGGCGACGGATGCGTCGATCCCGTCCCGCTCGCAGATGTCGCCGAGCCACACGCGGGCTCCGACCCCGAACCGGAGCACGGCCTCGGCGAGTGTCTGCGCGAGCCCGCCGGAAGACAGGTCGTGTGCGCTGTCGATGAGCGCCTCGATCGACGCCGCGTTGAGCAGGCCGGCGAGCCGCGCCTCACCGGGAAGGTCGACGACCGGCGGCATACCGCCGAGGTGCCCGTGCACGACATCGGCCCAGGCCGAGCCGTCGAGTTCCTCGCGGGTGATGCCGAGCAGGTAGATGTTGTGGCCGTCGTCCTGCCAGCCGCTCGGCACGCGGCGGGCGACGTCGTCGATCACGCCGAGCACGGCGACGACGGGCGTCGGGTAGATCGGCTGGTCGCCGGTCTGGTTGTAGAACGACACGTTGCCGCCGGTGACGGGGATCTCGAGCTCGAGGCATCCGTCGGCGAGGGCCGTGACGGCGCGTTCGAACTGCCACATCACCTCGGGGTTCTCCGGGGAGCCGAAGTTGAGGCAGTCGCTGATGCCGACCGGCACCGCTCCGGTCGCTGCGACGTTGCGGTACGCCTCGGCGAGGGCGAGCTGGGCGCCGCGGTACGGGTCGAGCTGGCAGTAGCGGCCGTTGGCGTCGGTCGCGATGACGAAGCCGAGGCCAGACTCCTCGTCGATGCGGATCATGCCGGCGTCGTCGGGGAAGGAGAGCGCGGTGTTACCGAGCACGTAGCGGTCGTACTGGTCGGTGATCCAGCTGGGGTCTGCGAGGTTGGGCGAGCCCAGCAGCGAGAGGAACTGCGCGCGCAGGTCCGCGGCATCCGTCGACCGGGGCAGAGCCGAGGCCGAGTCGGCCTGCAGCGCGTCGATCCAGGTCGGGTAGGCGACCGGGCGGTCGTAGACCGGGCCGTCGATCGCGACCGTGCGCGGGTCGACGTTGACGATCTCTTCGCCGTTCCAGTCGATGACGAGCCGGCCGGTGTCGGTGACCTCGCCGAGCACGCTCGTCTCGACGTCCCATTTGGCGGTCATCGCGAGGAAGCCCTCGAGCTTCTCCGGCGTGACGACGGCCATCATCCGCTCCTGGCTCTCGCTCATCAGGATCTCCTCGGCGGTGAGCGTCGGGTCGCGCAGCAGCACCTTTTCGAGCTGGATGTACATGCCGCCGTCGCCGTTCGAGGCGAGTTCCGAGGTCGCGCAGCTGATGCCGGCCGCGCCGAGGTCCTGGATGCCCTCGACGAGCTTGTCGCGGAACAGTTCGAGGCAGCACTCGATGAGCACCTTCTCGGCGAAGGGGTCGCCGACCTGCACCGCGGGGCGCTTGGTCGGGCCGTCGGCGCTGAAGGTGTCCGAGGCGAGAATGGATGCCCCGCCGATGCCGTCTCCGCCGGTGCGGGCCCCGAAGAGCACGACCTTGTTGCCCACGCCGCGGGCGTTGGCGAGGTGCAGGTCCTCGTGGCGGAGCACGCCGACCGAGAGCGCGTTGACGAGCGGGTTGCCCTGGTAGACCGAGTCGAACCAGGTCTCGCCGCCGATGTTCGGCAGGCCGAGGCAGTTGCCGTAGAACGAGATGCCGGACACGACGCCGTGCACGACGCGCGCGGTGTCCGGGTCGTCGATGCGGCCGAAGCGGAGGGCGTCCATCACGGCGACCGGGCGGGCGCCCATCGAGATGATGTCGCGCACGATGCCGCCGACGCCGGTCGCGGCGCCCTGGAACGGCTCGATGTAGGAGGGGTGGTTGTGCGACTCGATCTTGAAGGTGACGGCCCAGCCCTCGCCGACGTCGAGCACACCCGCGTTCTCGCCCATGCCGACCATGAGGTTCTTCTTCATGGCGGGGGAGACCTTGTCGCCGAACTGGCGCAGGTACTTCTTCGAGCTCTTGTATGAGCAGTGCTCGCTCCACATCACCGAGTACATCGCGAGCTCGCCGCTCGTGGGGCGGCGGCCGAGGATCGTGCGGATCTCCTGGTACTCGCCCTCGGTCAGCCCGAGGGCGCCGAAGGGCTGGTCCTTGTCCGGGGTGGCGATCGCGTTCGCGACGGTGTCGGCGACGCCGCGGGAGGGGGTGGTGGTAACTGCGGTCACGTGGCGTTCTCCCAGAGATAGCGGATGCTTGGCGCGCCCAGTCTACCGGTTGCCTCCCCTGCACCCCCGTTCCGATCCCGCTCTCACCGCAGCGGAAACAGTTGTCGGAGATTCGGCCGGCGATGTCCTTTCGGGACCGCCCCGTTCGTTCCTAGAGTAGATCCCACCGTTCCCGATGGGTCATTCGATGAAATCCCCGATGAAGGAGTCACCATGCCCAGCTATGTTGCCCTGACCTACACCCGTGACGTCGACTGGACCGCCCCGGAGCAGGCGGCAGAGATGCAGGAGTACCGCGATTTCGGCCGCGATGCCGAGGCGGTGATCCGCGGCGGTGCCGCGCTCTACCCGACCCAGACCGCGACGACCGTGCGGGTCACCGGCGGCAAGGGCGGCGACGTCGTGATCGGCGACGGCCCGTACGCCGAGACCAAAGAGGCCCTGACCGGCTTCTACCTGCTCGAGTGCGACAGCCTCGACGAGGCGATCCGGCACGCGGCCGCGATCCCCGCCGCCTGGAACGGCGTCGTCGAGGTGCGTCCGACGGTCCCGACCCTGATGTGATGACGGCGACGGATGCCGGTGGCACCGACCCGGCCGGGGCCCTCGCCGCGCTCCTGGTCGCGGAGCGGCGTCCGGTGCTGGCCACCGTCATCCGTCTGACCGGTGATCTGGCCCTCGCCGAGGACGCCGTCCAGGACGCCGCCATCAGCGCCCTGGAGACCTGGCGTCGACTCGGCGTGCCGCCGAATCCGCGCGCGTGGCTCACCCTTGCGGCCAAGCGGCGGGTGATCGACCTGCTCCGGCGGGAGGGCGCGCGGCCGAACAAGGAACGTGAGGCGATCATCCTGGCCGTGCAACGGGCACCCGACGAGACCCCGCCCGGCATCGTCCGCGACGACCAGCTCCGGCTGATCTTCACCTGCTGCCATCCGGCGCTCGCGCAGGAGGCCCAGGTTGCGCTCAGCCTGCACGTGCTCTGCGGTTTGAGCGTCGCAGAGGTCGCCCGGGCGCTCCTCGTTTCAGAGGCGACGATGGCCAAGCGCCTCACCCGGGCGCGACGCAAGATCGCCGACGCCGGCATCCGCTACCGCGTGCCCGACGCGGGGGAACTGCCCGGCCGGCTCGGCGCGGTCGCGACGACCGTGTTCCTGCTGTTCACGGAGGGCTACGCTTCCCGGTCGGCGGATGCCCCTGCCCCCGTGTCGGCGCGGCCTGAGTCCTCCGTGCCGCCCGGCTCGCAGGCGCCGCCCGGCTCGGCTGCGCTGCCCCCGCCGACCGCGCCATCCGGGCCGCCCGGCGCATCCGTTGCAGAGGAAGCGATCCGGCTGGGGCGGCTGCTCGTCGAGCTGATGCCGGGCGAACCCGTGCTCGAGGGACTCCTCGCGACGATGCTGCTCCAGCACTCCCGATTACGCGCCCGGTTCGACGGCGACGGCGACATCGTCCTCCTGGCCGACCAGGACCGGAGTCTCTGGGATCGCTCCCGCGTCGCGGAAGGCATCGAGCTCGCCGCGTCCGCGATCCGCGGCAGCAGCATCCGCCCGGAGCGGTTCGCGGTCACGGCCGCGATCGCCGCCTGCCACGCCCTGGCCGCGGATGCCGCGACCACCGACTGGGACGCCATCATCGCCTGGTACGACGTGCTGCTCGCCCTCGACCCGAGCCCGGTCGTGCGGCTGAACCGGGCGGCCGCCCTCGCCGAGAGCGGCGACCCGGCCGCGGCGCTCGCCGTGGTCGACCGGATCGGCGGCCTCGACGACTACTTCTGGTTCCACGCGACCCGGGCCGAGCTGCTCCGCAGACTGGGGCGTCACCCGGAGGCCGGCGCTGCTGCCCTCGTGGCACGCGAGCTCACCGGATCCGCGGCCCAGCTCCGGCTGCTGGACCGTCGGCATCCGTTGTAAGAGGCAACGCACAGGGTGGGTCCTGACCTCCGCGGCGGGCACCCCTGCGCGAGCGGATGCACCGTGGCACGATGAAGGGATGACCTACCTTCCGGCTGACACCAGATACGAGTCCATGCCCTACCGCCGCACCGGGAAGAGCGGCCTCAAGCTCCCGGCCGTTTCGCTCGGGCTGTGGCAGAACTTCGGCGGGGTCACCCCGCTCGAGACGCAGCGAGCGATCCTGCGCCGCGCCTTCGACCTCGGCGTGACGCACTTCGACCTCGCCAACAACTACGGCCCGCCGTACGGCAGCGCCGAGAGCAACTTCGGGATTCACCTGAAGCAGGACTTCCGGCCGCACCGCGACGAGCTCGTCATCTCGACCAAGGCCGGCTACGACATGTGGGCGGGCCCGTACGGCGAATGGGGATCCCGCAAGTCGCTGCTCGCGAGCCTCGACCAGTCGCTCGGCCGGATGGGCCTCGATTACGTCGACGTGTTCTACTCGCACCGCGCCGACCCGGACACCCCGCTCGAGGAGACCATGGGCGCGCTGCACACCGCCGTCACGAGCGGCCGTGCCCTCTACGCCGGGATCTCCTCGTACTCGCCAGAGCGCACCCGGCAGGCCGCGGCGATCCTCGCCGACCTCGGCACGCCGCTGCTCATCCACCAGCCCTCGTACTCGATGTTCAACCGCTGGGTCGAGGACGACCTGCTGATCACCCTCGAAGACCTCGGTGTCGGCTGCATCGCGTTCTCTCCGCTCGCCCAGGGACTCCTCACCGACCGGTACCTGCACGGGGTGCCCGCGGACTCGCGGGCGGCGCGGGCCGGGTCGATGAAACGCGACATGGTCAGCGACGAGACGCTCGTCCACATCCGTGCCCTCACCGATATCGCCGGGGAGCGCGGGCAGTCGCTCGCCCAGCTCGCCCTCGCCTGGGTGCTGCGGCGCCCGGAGGTGACGTCGGCGCTGATCGGGGCGTCCTCGGTCGCGCAGCTCGAGGCCAACGTCGCCGCCGTGGAGAACCTGGAGTTCACCGCCGCGGAGCTCGACGCGATCGACGCTCACGCCGTCGACGCCGGCATCAACCTGTGGGAAGCATCCGCCGCCGTCTAAACCGAGGCCTCTGTTCGCGAAAGCGGGTGAATCGTCGTTCTGCGGCACTGGAAACGACGATTCACCCGCTTTCGCGGGACCGGGTGTTGTGGGACCGGGCGTTGCGGGGTGCGGGTTACGCGCTCGCGAGCATCCGCTCGATCGCCGAGGTGAAGAACGTGAGCCCGTCGGTGCCGCTGCGCATCGCGGACGCGGTGTCGGGACCGAAGCCGGCCTCGACCGCGTGTTCGGGGTGCGGCATCAGGCCGACGACGTTGCCGCGGGCGTTGGTGATGCCGGCGATGTCGTTGAGGGAGCCGTTCGGGTTCAGTCCGACGTAGCGCACCACGACGCGGCCTTCGCCTTCGAGCTCTGCGAGGGTCTCGGCGGAGGCGATGAAGCCGCCCTCGCCGTTCTTCAGGGGGATGGTGATCTCCTGGCCGCTCGCGAAGCCGCTGGTCCAGACGGTGTCGGTGTTCTCGACGCGCAGCTGCTGGTCGCGGCAGATGAACGAGCCGTGGTCGTTGCGGATCAGCCCGCCCTCGAGCAGGTGCGCCTCGGTGAGCATCTGGAAACCGTTGCAGATACCGAGCACCGGCATGCCGCTGTTCGCGGCGTCGATGACCTCGGCCATGATCGGCGAGAGGCTCGCGATCGCGCCCGCGCGCAGGTAGTCGCCGTAGCTGAAGCCGCCGGGCAGCACGATCGCGTCGACACCGCGGAGGTCGTGCTCGCCGTGCCAGAGCGCGACGGGTTCGGCGCCCGCGATCCGGATCGCGCGCTGCGCGTCACGGTCGTCGAGCGATCCGGGGAAGGTGACGACGCCGATGCGCATCAGGCGGAGACCCCGACTGTGCTGTCTGCGCCCACGACGTGGATGCCGACGACGTCTTCGATCACGGCGTTGGAGAGCACGGAGTCGGCGAGTTCGCGCACTTCGGCGAGCACGGCCTCGTCGACGGGCCCGTCGACGGTGAGTTCAAAACGCTTGCCGAGGCGAACGCTCGTGAAGCGGGTCTTGCCGAGGCGGCCGAGGACGCCGGCGACGGCTTTTCCCTGCGGGTCGAGCAGCTCGGCCTTGGGCATAACTTCAACGACGATGGTTGGCATGGTTCACTCCGAGACGTCGGGGGCGTGGATGCCTCGATTCTACAGTCCACACGGCCCGGGCCCGGGTCGGCTGTTACCGCCCGTTGCCGGGGCCACTCTGCCCGAACCCCGCCGCGATCCCGGTCCCCGGCGCGAGGCCTGCCTGCCCGAGCAGGACCCCGCGCAGCACGTCGCGGATCGCCGCGACCCCTCGAGCGTCTCGACGAAGCTCGTGCTGAGCGGCGACAGCCCGATCCGCAAGCCTTCCGGCCCGCGGAAATCGGGGATGAAGTCGTGTTCCCAGAGTGTCGTCGTGACTTGCCGCATCGCCGGGTGGTTGACCGTGACGTGGCCGCCGCGGTGGGTGTGGTCGCGCGGCGACGTGAGCCGCACGCCGAGCGGTACGAGCCACTCGTCGACGAGGGTGATCGCGAATTCGGTGAGCGCGACCGACTTGGCCCGCACCTCCTCGATGCCCGCTTCGCCGATCATCGCGATCGTGTCCTGCATCGCGAGCATGCCGACGACCGGCGGCGTCCCGCTCTGAAACCGGCGGATGCCGTCGGCCGGGTGATACCCCGGCCCCATCGTGAACACGTCCTTCGTGCCCATCCAGCCCTGGATCGGCTGGGTGAGCACGTCCTGGAGGTCGCGGCGCACGTAGCCGAAGGCAGGCGCCCCCGGCCCGCCGTTCAGGTACTTGTACGAGCAGCCGACGGCGAGGTCGACGTCGCAGAGGTCCAGCTCGACGGGAACGGAGCCGACAGAGTGGCTGAGGTCCCAGAGCACGAGGGCGCCGACAGAGTGCGCCGCCGCGGTGATCCGGCGCATGTCGGCGAGGAACCCGGAGCGGTAGGCGACGTGGCTGAGCAGGACGAGCGCCGTCTGCTGGCCGATCGCCGCGCGCACCTGGTCGAGTGAGACCCCGCCTGCGGGATCCGAGTGGATCCAGTGCAGGGTCAGGCCGCGCTCGGCGGCGATGCCCTCGATCAGGTACCGGTCGGTGGGGAAGTTGTCGGTGTCGAGCACGATCTCGGTGCGCGCCGGTTCGGAGCCGACCCTGCGGTAGTCCACCGCGGCCCGTGCGAGTTTATAGAGCAGTACGGTCGTCGAGTCGCCGATGAAGACCTGGCCAGGCGCCGCGCCGAGCGCGACCCGCCCGAGTTCGTCGCCGATCCGGAACGGAAGCTCCATCCACTCCTCGTCCCAGCCGCGGATCAGCCGGGTTCCCCAGTTGTGGGTCAGGAACTCGGTGATCCGCCCGACACTCGCGAGGGTCGGCCGGCCGAGCGAATTGCCGTCGAGGTAGACGAACGGATCGGCCGCGGCACCCGCCGCTGTGCCGGCTTCGGTGCCCACGAACTGCCGACGGTAGTGGGCCAGCCCGTCGATCCGGTCCATCCGGCGGGCGAAGACGAGGTGGGCATCCGTGCCCTCGCCGGCGGTGCGGCTCGGATCGGGGGAGGCGTCATCGGGAGTCCTCGGTTCTCAGGGATGCTGCGGGCCGTCGGTCGGACCACTGCGGTTCTCCGGCGAGATTCACGGGTTCGCATGTGAGACCCGGTTCTCCGGCGAGATTCTATCCCGGACGAGGGATTCCGGGCGCAGGCACAGGCGACGTGGAGGATTCCCTCCGACTCGTCATAGCTGGGGGACTTACAATCGTCTCCATGACTTCGTCCGAACCGACCCCGCAGGACGGCGCTCAACCGCGTCGGCGCGACGCCCGGCAGAACCGAGAGCGCCTGATCGTCGAGGCGCGGGCTCTCATCGCGCAGAACGGGGTCGACGCCTCGCTCGAGGAGATCGCCCGCCGCGCAGACGTCGGCGTGGCCACGCTCTACCGAAACTTCCCGACCAGGGACGACCTCGTGCGCGCTCTTTACGACATCGCGCTTGCCGAACTCGCGACCGTCCGCGATGAGATCGCCGCTGCTCCGACGGCCTGGGCCGGCATCGAGCTCTACATGGAGCGTGTCGCCGAGTGGCTTGTCGCCGATCCGGCGCTCCCGCACATTCTCAAGCGCATGGAGGTCATCGACCCGGGCAGCGGCAAGGGCACCGAGTTCCAGGCCGTGATCGCCGGCCTCGTCGCCCGCGCCAAGAAGGACGGTGCACTCCGGGCGGATGTCGACGCGGTCGATCTCGCGGTTCTGGTCACCATGGTCGGTTCCCTCGGCACGCACGGCGGCGGCCACACCGGCCAGTGGCGCAGGCAGCTTGCGATCGTGCTCGACGGCCTGCGGCTGCCGGCCACGGACCGGCCCCGGCTGCCCGGCCGGCCGCTCGCCGCCCGCGAGTTCCAGGCCGCGGTGCACGGGCTCACCCGGCGCGCCAAGCGCGCGGCATCCGGTGCCGGTTCCGGACGCTGAGTGAAGATTGCGACCGTCTACGACGTAGCCGCCCACGCGGCGGTGTCGATCGCGACGGTGTCCCGGGTGCTGCGCCGTCCGCATGACGTGCGCGAGTCGACCCGGGAGCGGGTCCTCGACTCCGTGCAGGCCCTCGGCTACGTGCCGAGCGCCAGTGCACGGTGCCTCGCGGCCCAGCGCACCGGCGTCCTCGGCCTGTTCTTCCCCGGCATCGACGACGAGGACGACCGGGGAGAAGCCCCGTTCGTGCAGGACCTGTCGGTCACGATGGTCGTCGACAGGGCCGGCGGCAGCGAGGTCGCCCCGCCGAACCTCTCCTTCGACGGGGTGCTGCGCGGCAGCGAGCGCGAGGCCTGGCGCCACGGTTTCGCCCTCATGGTCGGCGTCGGCAGGGATGCCAATCCCGCCGACATGTTGCGGGACATCGCCGGGCGGGTCGACGCGGTGGCCGTGCTCGCCGGCAGCGTCCCTGACGAACTCCTCAAGCACGTCTCGCGGCGGATCCCCGTCGTACTGATCGGCGGCCCGCGCCGATGCGCCGAGATGGACTTCGACCACGTCAGCGTCAGCAACCGGGAAGGCATGCGGGCGCTCACCGCGCACCTCCTGGAGAGCGGCGACACCACCGACCTCGCCTTCGTCGCCGGCCCCGCCGACTCACCCGACAGCTCCGAGCGGTACCAGGGCTTCGTCGAAGCTCTCGAGGGGGCGGGCCTCGACCCCGCCGCCGCGACGATCCTGCAGGGCGACTTCTCCCGCATCCGTGCCCGCCGGCTCGCCGAAACGCTGCTCACCACCGGGCGGATGCCGCGGGCCCTCGTCTGCGCGAACGACCGGACCGCGCTCGGCATGCTCGACGTGCTCGTGCCGGCGGGCGTGCGGGTGCCGGAGGACGTGATCGTGACCGGCTTCGACGGCATCGAGACCGGCCGCCTGTCGACCCCGCGGCTCACGACGGTGTACCAGCCGATGGTCGAGCTCGGGCGGACGGCGATCCGGGCGATGCTCAGCCGGATCGAGCACCCCGACCAGCCGCCGATCACGGCGCGCCTGCCCGTGAAGGTCCTGCTCCGCGAAAGCTCGGAGGGCACCCTCCCGTCCTGACCCGCGTCGCCTAGGCTGGGAATCCGCGGCAGCACGGCGGCAGCCCGGCCGTCAGGCCGGAATGGAGCGCACCATGAGCACGATCGACCCGACTGCCGGCCCGTCCGCCGGCCCGTCCGTGACCGGGCGGCATTCGGCCGAGGCCCGTACGAGCCCGTCCGCCGGGTCGTCCGCCGGGTCGTTCGACGGGTGGCCAGGGGTCCCGCGGTTCGGCACCCTGCCGGTCCCGCTGGCGGATGCGGTCGCCAACGTCGGCATCGACCTTCCCGTCGGGCGCGTGACGGCCCTGCATGCGCGGCCGGAGGCATCCGCTCGCGGTGTCGTGCTGCTCGTGCCGGGTTTCACCGGTTCGAAGGAGGACTTCGGCGGCTTCCTGCCGCTGCTCGCCGAGCGCGGCTGGGACGCCTGGTCGTACAGCCAGCGCGGGCAGGCGGACTCCGCGGCCCCCGCCGGCGCCGAGAACTACACGCTCGAAGCTTTCGCCAGGGACGTCGTCGCCGTGGCCGCACTCGTCGGCGGCGGCGAACCCGTGCACCTGCTCGGCCACAGTTTCGGCGGGGTCGTCACCCGGGCCGCGGCGATCCTGGCGCCGGGGGCTTTCCTCGACGTCACCCTGCTCTGCTCCGGTCCGCACGGCTGGGCGGGGCGGATGGAGCGCGAGGCGGCGATCGTCCGCGAGCGCGGTTCGGCGGCGTGGTGGAACGAGGACAACCCGCACACCGTCGGTCTTCCGGACGCAGCCCTGACCGCCGACGAAGCGTTCCGCCGTCTGCGGATGGGGGCAACGAGCGACGACCAGCTGCTCGGTGCGGCAGCGATCCTCAGCGACGAGAACGACACCACCGGCGAGCTGCTCGCGACCGGTCTCGACACCCTCGTCGCGCACGGAGTCGACGACCCGGCCTGGCCGCAGGACTGGCAGGCGAGCATGGCCGGCCTGCTCGATGCCCGGTATGCGATCATCCCGGAGGCCGCGCACTCGCCGCAGCTCGAGAATCCGGAGGCGACCGCCGACCTGCTCGACGAGTTCTGGGGTCGCGACCGCGCGCATCCGCCGGTCGAGCCCCAGCAGTAGGCCGCGCGCCCGCCTTCGTCAGGCGGGGAGCGCCGTGCGCACCACGATCTGGTTGCCCCAGGGGTCGTCGAAGCCGAGGGTCTGCCCGTCGTGCCGGGTCGCGATGCCGAAGTGGGACATCCGCTCGGTGAGCGCACCGAGGCCGTCGGCACCGGGCAGCACGATGTCGACCTCGCCGAGGCCGAGGGCGAGGCGGCGCCTGCCCGAGCCGGCGCTGTTCCAGGTGTTCATCGCCATGTGGTGGTGGTACCCGCCGGCCGAGACGAAGAGCGCGGACGGGCCGAAGTTCGCGGTCGCCTCGAAGCCGAGCCGGTCGACGTAGAAGGCGCGGGCGGTGGGCACGTCGCCGACGGAGAGGTGCACGTGACCCACGATGGCGTTGCCTGCACCGGGATCGGACACGCCCTCCTCGGTGAGGTGCTCGCCGATGAAGACGTTGGGGTCGAGGGCGAGGGTGGCCATCTCGACCTGGCCGTGGGCCCAGCTCCACTCGGTGCGGTCGCGGTCCCAGTAGAGCTCGATACCGTTGCCCTCGGGGTCGGTGAAGTAGAACGCCTGGCTGACGAGGTGATCGGCGCTGCCGGTGAAGGTGCCCGGATGCTTCGTTGCGACCGAGTAGACCGCCGCGGCGAGCTGCGCCTGGGTCTCGAACAGGATCGCGGTGTGGAACAGGCCGCTCGAGCGGGGCTCGGGGGCTGCGAGTTCCGGCGCGTGCTGGAGGATCACGATCGGGGTCGTGCCGCGCCCCATCACGGCGATGGGGCCGTCCTGGCTGAGCGGGCTCAGCGTGACGGCGTCGCGGTAGTACGCGATCATGCGGTCGAGGTTGCCGACGCGCAGGGTGACGGCGCCCATTCCGGTCGCCGCGGGCAGGAGTTCTGATGCAGATCTGGTCACACCTGCGTCAACGGATGCCCCCGCCCCGGTATTCCGCCCACGACGGGCGGGGGAAGTCAGTCCTGGTGCAGCTGGATCAGGTTGCCGCAGGTGTCGTCGAAGAGGACGGAGGTGCCGAAGGCATCCGTGTACGGTTCGCTCGTGAACTGCACGCCGAGACGGCCGAGGCGCTCGTATTCGGCGCGGACGTCGGGGCTGCCGAAGACGATCGCGGGCAGGCCGAGGGCACGGATGCCCTGGGCGTACTTCGCGGCGACCTTGTTGTCGCTCGGCTCGAGCAGGAGGCCGACGCCGTCCGGGTCCTCCGTGGACTTGACGATGTACAGCTGGTGCTCCGGCATGGCCAGAAGCTTCTCGAATCCGAGGACGGACGTGTAGAAATCGAACGCGGTGGCGGGGTCTTTCACGTGGACGCTGCACATCTTGATTCGCATGTCGGGAGCGTAACATTCGGCGGCGCCGGGCGCCGAGTCCTGTGACCGCGCGCGTCGGTCAGGCGACAGGGGTGTCCCCGGCGAGCCGGGTGAGCAGTTCGCGGTAGCGGGCGGCGGTGCGCTCGATGATGTCCTCCGGGAGCGCCGGGGGTGTGCCGGTCTGGTCCCAGTGCGCGCTCAGCCAGTCGCGGACGATCTGCTTGTCGAAGCTGGACATCCGCTGTTCGGGGGTCGTGCCGGTCTGCCAGAGTACGGCGTCCCAGTAGCGGCTCGAGTCGCTCGTCAGCACCTCGTCGGCGAGGGTGATCTCTCCGGTCGCCCGGTCGGCGCCGAACTCGAACTTGGTGTCTGCGAGGATCACCCCGTTCTGTTCGGCGATGACGGATGCCCGGCGGAAGATCTCGAGGGAGAGGCGGCGCAGCTCGGCGGCGACGTCGGCGCCGACGAGCTCGACGGTGCGCTCGAAGGAGATGTTCTCGTCATGCTCGCCCATCGGGGCCTTCCACGCGGGCGTGTAGATCGGTTCGGGCAGGCGGTCGCCGTTCTGCAGCCCCGCCGGGAGCGGCAGGCCGCAGACCGTCTGGCTGGCCTGGTATTCCTTCCAGCCCGAGCCGGTGAGGTAGCCGCGCACGACGCACTCGATCGGGAACATGTCGAGGGTCCTGCAGAGCATGGCGCGGCCCGCGGCGGCGGCCGGGATGCCCGCGGCGTCGTCTGTACCAGCGGTGGCAGTATTCGCCAGCAGGTGGTTGGGAATCCCGGCGAGCTGCCCGAACCACCAGAGGCTGAGCGTCGTGAGCAGCACGCCCTTGCCCGGGATACCGGGCTCGAGCACGTGGTCGAAGGCGCTGACGCGATCGCTCGCGACCACGAGCACGCGGGAGGCGGCGTTCAGGTCGGGGGCTGCGGCATCCGCTGCCGGATCGGCCGGGACGTACAGGTCGCGGACCTTGCCGGAATAGGCGTGGCGCCAGCCCGGGAGGTCGAGAGGGGTGGATGCGGTCGGCTGGTCGAGTGCGGTCACGGCCCCATTCTCCCGCACCGGCCCGCCCGCGCGCCAAACCCGCCCCTCCGGCCGTGCCTGCGGGGAGGCCGTTTCGCGGAGCTACAGGTCAGGCGACGACGCGGGCGGCGATGTCCGTGCGGAACTGCGCACCCTCGAGGGCGATCTCGGCGAGGGCGGCATACACGCGGCTGCGGGCCTCGGCGAACCCGTCGCCGAGCGCGACAACGCTCAGCACCCGGCCGCCGGTGGAGACGAGTCTTCCGTCGACGAGGGCCGTCGCGGCGTGCGCGACCGTGACGCCGTCGACGGCGGATGCGGCATCGAGCCCTGTGATCGCCCGCCCCGTGACCGGGGTCTCCGGGTAGTTCTCGCTCGCCAGCACGACGGTCACGCAGGACTCTGCCGAGAACACCGGCCGCGCCATCCCGCCGAGCCCGCCGGTGGACGCCGCGAGCAGCAGCCCCGCGAGCGGGGTCAACAGCCGGGGCAGCACGACCTGGGTCTCGGGGTCACCGAAACGCGCGTTGAACTCGATGACCCGGATGCCGGCATCCGTCAGAATCAGCCCGCAGTAGAGCAGCCCGATGAAGGGGGTGTCCTCGGCGGCGAGCCTGCGGACGGTCGGCAGGGCGATCGTATCGAGGACCTCGTCGACGAAGGCCTGTTCGCTGCCGAAGCCGGCGTCGAGCCAGGGCAGCGGCGAGTATGCGCCCATGCCGCCGGTGTTCGGGCCGAGGTCGCCGTCGGCGAGGCGCTTGTAGTCCTGCGCGGGGGAGAGCGGCAGCACGGTGTGGCCGTCGCTCAGGAAGAACAGGGAGACCTCCTGGCCGGCGAGGAACTCCTCGATGAGCACGCCGCCGTGCTGTAGCCAGTATTCTGCGTGGGCGAGGGCGGCGAGGCGGTCCTCGGTGACGAGCACGCCCTTGCCGGCGGCGAGGCCGTCGGCCTTGACGACGTATGGCGCCCCGAAGGCGTCCAGGGCGCTGGTCGCCTCGGCGAGGGTGCCGGCGCGCTCGGCGCGGCCGGTCGGGACGCCGGCCTCGTCCATGATGCGCTTGGCGAAGGTCTTGCTGCCTTCGAGGGCCGCGGCGGCGCGGCCGGGGCCGAACACCGGGATGCCCTGCGCACGCAGCGCATCGGCGACGCCGGCGACGAGGGGAGCCTCCGGGCCGATGACGACGAGGTCGACGCCGTGCTCGATCGCGTACTCCGTGACGGCGCCGGGCACGTTCGGGTCGAGGGCGACGACGGGCACCGCGGCGGCGATGCCGGCGTTGCCGGGCGCGGCGACGACCTCGTGGCGGGGCTCCTCGCGGAGCAGCGCGGTGATGATGGCGTGCTCGCGGGCACCGGAACCGAGGACCAGAATTCTCACCGGTTCAGGCTACCGGATGCCGGTCACTGGAGTTAGGCCACTAGGCGCGGGGCGTCCCTGGCCGGGAAACCGGCAGAATGGGGGGATGGCCAAGGCGAGGATCGACGACGGGGTGGGCCGCGCCGCGGTGCGCGGCTACGCGGCGGACCCGGCGGGCGCGAGCAGGGACATCCGTGCGCTCGCCGTGCGCTACACCCTGCAGTTGCTCTCCGAAGAGGCCAACGGCAACACCCTCGAGGTGCGCGTGCCGCCGTTCGGCGCCGTGCAGTGCATCGCGGGCCCCCGGCACACCCGGGGCACCCCGCCCAACGTCGTCGAAACAGATGCCGCGACCTGGCTCGCCCTCGCGACCGGCGAGCTCGCCTGGTCCGACGGTCTCGCGAGTGGGCGCATCCACGCGAGCGGACAGCGCGCCGACCTCGCCGCGCACCTGCCGCTGCGCCTCACCCCGTAACCGCGCCTCCCGCGTTTCTCGCGAGGGGTCAGGCGAGGATCGCGGCCACCTCGGCCCGGGTCGGCATCGATGCCGTCGCGCCGGCCCGGGTGACCGAAACGGATGCCGCGACCGTCGCCCAGCGGATGGCGTCGATCATCGCCTCCTCCGAAACCCCGACGCGAGCACCCCCGGTACCGGATTCCGCGGCGCCCGTGACCGCGGCATCCGGAGCCACTTCAGCACCTGCAGCAGCCACAGCACCCCTGGGACCCTCGGCGAGCCGGGCGACGAGCGCGCCGACGAAGGTGTCCCCGGCCCCGGTGGTGTCCACGGGGCGCACCGGCCGGGCCGGCGCGAGCCCGAGTGCGACGCCGCCGCGGGCGACAACGCACCCCTCGTCGCCGAGGGTGACGATCGCCCAGCCGCGGCGCGCGCTCAGGGATTCTGCCGCGCGCGCGGCATCCGCTTCACCCGTGAGCTCCTCGGCCTCGAGACGGTTGGCCACGACCAGGTCGACGCCCGCGAGGAACTCCGCAGGCAGCGGCACGACCGGAGCGGGCGTGAAAACCGTGAACGTGCCCGACGCCCGAGCGACCGCGAGTCCCTCAACGAGCGCTGACACCGGAAGCTCGCACTGCAGCACGAGGAAGTCCGCCGCCGCGATGACCGCGCGCTGCCCCGGGTCGAGCACCGTCACGGCGGCGTTCGCGCCGGAGACGACGACGATCGAGTTCTCGCCGGAATCGAGCACCGTGATGTGCGCGGTGCCTGTCGGCCCGTCGACTGTGTCGAGACCGTCCACGCGGATGCCTTCGGCCACGAGCAGCGCCCGGAGTTCCGTCCCGTAGGCATCGCGTCCGACCGCGCCGAGGAAGTCGACAGCGCCACCCTGCCGGGCGGCAGCGACCGCCTGGTTGAGTCCCTTACCCCCGGGCACAAGGGCGAAGTCGTGGCCGAAGATCGTCTCGCCCGGCCGGGGAAGTCGCGGCTGGCGCACGACGAGGTCCATGTTCGCGCTTCCGAGCACCGCAATCCTGTTCACCCGTCCAGTGTCGCACCCGCGCCACGTCCCGCCCCGTGCCGGCTCCCGGCGCACTCCCGGGGCGCGCGTGCGAGAATGTCCCCATGAGCGCAACCGAGCAGCCAGGGAACGACATCGCCCCCGTGCAGCCCGCCCCGGGCACGGCCGTCCCCGAGATCCTCGTCGGCCAGGCCGCGGCGACCGTGCGTCGCTCCCCGCGCTACCTCAACTTCATGATCGTCGGCGCCGTCCTCGGGGCGGTCACCGCGCTGATCCTCACCGTCGGCTTCCCCAGACGGCCGAATTCGGACTCCTCCAGGTCTTCGGATTCCTCCTCCTCGTCGGGGTCGTCGTAGGCCTCGCCCTCGGTGCGCTCGTGGCGATCGTGATCGACCGATTCACCGTTCGCTCGGTCCAGACGGTCGTCGTCGATAGACTGGGCGTCTACGGCGTGAGCGAGACGAACGCTCCCTCCGAGGCAGACGACCCCCCAACATCCAGCGCTAATACGCTGTAAAGATAGTTAAGAGGCATCGATTTGGCTGGTGGCGACGGACTTCTCGGTCACGATCTCTTGCAGGGCGAGAAGGGGCCACAGGATGCCTGTGGCGTCTTCGGCGTGTGGGCTCCCGGTGAAGAGGTGGCCAAGCTCAGCTACTTCGGGCTGTACGCCCTGCAGCACCGCGGCCAGGAATCGGCCGGAATCGCGACGAGCGACGGCAGCAAGATCCTGATCTACAAGGACATGGGCCTCGTCGCCCAGGTCTTCAACGAGGCGGCGCTGAGCACCCTCATCGGTCACATCGCGGTCGGGCACACCCGCTATTCGACAACGGGATCCTCGAGCTGGCAGAACGCCCAGCCGACCCTCGGCCGCACCTCGAGCGGAACCGTCGCCCTCTGGCGCACAACGGCAACCTGACCAACACGGCCGAGCTGCTCCAGCTCGTGCACGAGCGCTACCCGAAGGTCGAGGGCGAACTCGCCCGCGGCAACACCACGGACACCGCCGTCATCACCGCCCTCTTCACCGGGGACCTCGACCACACCCTCGAGGCCACCGCGCTCGAGGTGCTCCCGCGCCTGCGAGGCGCCTACTGCCTCGTCTTCATGGACGAAACCACCCTCTACGCCGCCCGCGACCCCCAGGGCGTGCGCCCGCTCGTCCTCGGCCGGCTCGAGCGCGGCTGGGTCGTCGCCTCGGAGACCGCTGCCCTCGACATCGTCGGGGCGAGCTTCGTCCGCGAGGTCGAACCCGGCGAGCTCATCACGATCGACGAGAACGGCCTCCGCTCGCAGCGGTTCGCCGAGTCCAAGCCCGCCGGCTGCGTCTTCGAGTACGTCTACCTCGCCAGGCCGGACACCACGATCGCCGGCCGCGGCGTGCACGAGGCCAGGGTCGAGATGGGCCGCCGCCTCGCCGCCGAGTACCCCGTCGAGGCCGACCTCGTGATCCCGACCCCCGAGTCCGGCACCCCGGCCGCGATCGGCTACGCCCAGGCATCCGGGATCCCGTTCGGCCAGGGCCTCGTCAAGAACTCCTACGTCGGCCGTACGTTCATCCAGCCGTCAGAGACGATCCGCCAGCGTGGCATCAAGCTCAAGCTCAACCCGCTCAAGGCCGTGATCAAGGGCAAGCGCCTCATCGTCGTCGACGACTCGATCGTGCGCGGCAACACCCAGCGCGCCCTGGTCAGCATGCTCCGCGAGGCCGGCGCCGCCGAGGTGCACGTGCGCATCTCGAGCCCGCCGATCACCTGGCCGTGCTTCTACGGCATCGACTTCGCCTCCCGGGCCGAACTCATCGCGACCGGCCTCGGTGTCGACGAGGTGCGCCAGGCCATCGGCGCCGACTCCCTCGGCTACCTCTCGCCTGAGGGCATGATCGCCGCGACCGAGCAGCCGCGCGAGCGGCTCTGCACCGCGTGCTTCACGGGCGTCTACCCGATCCCGCTGCCCGACGCCCTGCACCTCGGCAAGAACCTGCTCGAGCGCACCGCCCCGGTCGGGTCGACCGATTCGACGCGGTCGACGGCGTCCGCAGGGTCGCCGGTTGTCGCGAGCGACGCATCCGTCGCCGCAGCAGAGGCCTCCCGCACATCAGACGGATGCGACCCGGGCCCCGACGCGGAATACGAACCGCTCCTCGACCCGGCTTCGATGCGGGCGAGCACGCGAACCCCGTGCGCGGCACCCAGGGACAGTTCATGATCGGCGATCCAGGAAGACAAGAATGAGCAACGCATCGTACGCGGCAGCCGGAGTCGACACCGAGGCGGGTGACCTCGCCGTCTCGTTGATGAAGGCGGCCGTCTCGCGCACCCACGGCGCAGAGGTGCTCGGCGGTTTCGGCGGTTTCGCCGGGCTCTACGACGCCTCGTTCCTCACCGCGTACAAGCGCCCGTTGCTCGCGACCTCGACCGACGGCGTCGGCACCAAGGTCGCGATCGCCCAGGCCATCGACAAGCACGACACCATCGGCCAGGACCTCGTCGGCATGGTCGTCGACGACATCGTCGTGGTCGGCGCCCGCCCGCTCTTCATGACCGACTACATCGCCTGCGGCCGGGTCGTGCCCGAGCGCATCGCCGAGATCGTCGGCGGCATCGCCCGCGCCTGCGCCGAGACCGGCACCGCCCTCATCGGCGGAGAAACCGCGGAGCACCCGGGGCTCCTCGGCCCCGACGACTACGACGTCGCGGGAGCGGCCACCGGTGTCGTCGAGGGCGACCAGGTGCTCGGCGCCGAGCGCGTTCGCGCGGGTGACGTCGTCGTCGCGCTCGCTTCCTCCGGCCTGCACTCCAACGGCTTCTCGCTCGTCCGGCACATCCTCGCCGAACGGGGCATCGGCTACACCGACACGTCCGACGAACTCGGCGGGGTCGTCGGCGAAGTCCTCCTCGAGCCGACCCGGCTCTACACCGGACCGCTGCTGAGCGTGCTCGCCGACCCCGAACTCGCCGGCGCGGTGCACTCGCTCAGCCACGTCACGGGCGGCGGCATCGCCGCGAACCTCGCCAGGGTCCTCTCGATCGGCGCGTGGGTCGAAGTGGACAGGTCGACCTGGTCGCCCGCCCCCGTGTTCCGGGTGCTGAGCGCCTTCGCGGGCAGCACCCTCGAGAGTTCTGAAGGCACCTGGAACCTCGGCGTCGGCATGTTCGCCGTCGTCGCAGCGGATGCCGCGTCCTCGGTCATCGCGAGCCTCGCGGCCGACGGCATCCCGGCCTGGGTCGCCGGACGCGTGTCCACGGCCCCGCACGACCTCACCGGCTTCGTGCAGGGTGCCAAGGGCGTCAACGGCGGCGCTGTGCGCCTGGTCGGCGGCTACGCGGCCTGACGCGCCCGCGCCGCGGCATCCGCCGGTGCCGAGGGTTACCTTTCCGGTCGAGAGCGACCGGTAGAGCGGGAAATCTCGACCGGAAAGGTCACTTTCGCGCAGCGCCTATGAGCGAATGCTGCCAACTCGCTGGGTACCGCGCGGTCAGCGCGGTGCGGATGCCTGCACAGACAAAACGGGCGCCGAGAGTGGCGCCCGGTACAGGGAACGGCGGTCAGGCGCGCTTCTGCTCGTCTTCGGTCGCGTAGGTGTCGACGTATCGGTCGGGTTCCTCGGAGGTACCCGGCTCGTACTCCGGCCACTTGGCCAGATCCTCGTCGAGACGCTCGTCGTCCACGGGATGCCCCGTGAGCTCGCGTTCGAGCGCGTTGTAGTTGGTGTCCGGGCTGAAATACTTCAGCTCACGGGCGACCTTGGTGTGCTTTGCTTTTTGACGGCCGCGCCCCATGCGAGACCCCCTAACGATGCCAGGCCAGGTGAGGAATGAGTCACCCGGGAGTTGCCGAACGGAATGGTGAAAACTAGGCGCTAGTTTAGCATGGTGGGCCTGAAGGCCCGCTTGTGGCTCGGAGGGCGAACCGCGGCGCACACAGTGATCTTACGCCGGACGTACGCTGGTGAAGAGGGGGACGCGATGTCGAGTGACGCGAGCGTTCCCGTCGTCATCGTCGGAGCGGGGCAAGCCGGCCTCGCGGTCGCCTACTACCTGCGCAAATTCGAGCTGATCCCGGGGCGCGACTTCGTGCTCTTCGACCGCGGCCCGGACGCGGGCGGCGCGTGGCAGCACCGCTGGGCGGGACTCCGTCTCGGGTCGGCGCACCGGGTGAACGACCTGCCCGGCATGAGCGAACTCGGCCTGAGCTTTGCGACGGCCGACCGTGACCGCCCCGCCAGGGACGTCGTCACCGAGTACTACCGCAGGTACGAGGAGCACTTCGACCTCAGGGTCGTTCGACCCGTCACTGTCACCGCCGTGTTCAATCGCAGTGCCGACCTCGTGATCCGAAGCGCGTCGCCTGGGTTCGGCGACCACGAGACGACCGCCCGCCTGCTCGTCAACGCCTCAGGAACCTGGGGCGCCCCGTTCGTGCCGCACTATCCGGGAGCAGCGAGTTTCGCCGGACAGCAGCTGCACACCTCGGGCTACCGGGCGGCCGAGGATTTCGCCGGCCGGAGGGTCGTCGTCGTCGGCGGCGGGACATCCGCCATCGGGTTCCTGCTCGAGCTCGAACACGTCGCCGCCGAACTGACCTGGGCCTCACGGCGCCCGATCGACTGGGTGCACACCGATCAGCTCGACCTCGAGGGGGCGTCGGCCGCGGTCGCCGCCCAGGACGAGGCCGCCCGGTCCGGTCGCGCGCTGCCGAGCATCGTGAGCGGGACCGGCGTGCCCGTGAGTCGCCGGATCGCCGCGGGGATCGAGCGCGGGGTGCTCACCGCCCGGCCGATGTTCGCGAGCATCGAGCCGACCGGGGTGCGCTGGGCCGATGGCAGCTTCACGGAAGCGGACGTGATCATCTGGGCGACCGGGTTCCGTCCGGAGGTGCGGCACCTGGCCCCGCTGAAACTCCGCGCCAAGGGCGGCGGGCTCGTCGTCGGATCAGGGGCGAGCTGGACCGACCCGAGGATCTTCCTCGCCGGGTACGGGCCGCAGGCGAGCACGGTCGGCGCGCACCGGGCCGGCCGGGTGATCGCCCGCCAGGTCGTCGCCCTGCTCTGACCCGCCCTCCTGCTCGCCCCCTGAGCACCCTCCCTGACGGCGGGTGCGACGTGGGCGGGAGTCGGGAGGGGGCAGGGTCAGCGGGCGAGGAGGTAGCCGGCGGCGCAGACCGCGATGCCGAGAAGCAGGGTGCCGACGAGGTTGAGCACGGCCGAGCGCCAGCGGCCCTTGAGTGCGAGGTCGATCGTCTCGACGCTCCAGGTGCTGAACGTCGTCAGGCCGCCGCAGACCCCGGTCAGGAGCACGAGCCGGAGGTCGCTGCTGAGCACGGCGCGCTCGGCGAGCCCGAGGATCACGCCGCCGATCAGCGCCCCGGCCACGTTGACGATCAGCACGCCGATCGGCAGGCGGCCCGGTCCCACCGGGAGGGCGCGCGATACGAAGTACCGCACCACGGCTGCCGCACCGCCGCCGGCGACAGCACGGCGGCGAAGACGAGGGCGTTCATGACCGGGCCCCTGCATCCGCTGCGGGGTGGTGACGGATGCGCCCGCCGAGCCAGACGCCGAGCGCGGCCGCCGGGAACCCCAGCAGCAACGTCGCCAGCAGGTACAGCCCAGCGAGCGGCCACGACGAGGCCGCGCCGAGGGAGACGAGGGACACCATCACGGCCGAGAACGTCGTGAAGGCGCCCAGCACGCCAGGGCCGAGCAGGAGCTTGAGCCAGGCTGGAACCGCGGGGCGGGTCCAGAGGCCGGCGACGAGCCAGCCGAGTACGAACGCCCCGACGGTGTTGATGATCAGGGTGCTGGTCGGGAACTGGGTGTCGCTGTGCGGCAGCGCACGGTCGATGCCGAGCCGCAGGGCCGTGCCGATGATGCCGCCGGCGAACACGGCCAGTGCGTTCCGCACCGGGTTATTTGCGCTTCCGGCGCCGGGCGCCGGGGCGGGCGGGCTGCCCAGGGCGACCCGCGGCGGCTCCCGCCTTGCCAGAGGCTCCGGCAGCGGATGCCGCACCCGAGCCGTTCTTCGCCGCTGCCGCCGCAGCGGCAGCGGCCTGGATCTCGAGAGCAGAGGTCGCCGGGGCGAGCGGGCGCCGGGGGATCGGGCGCGGGCGCACCGGCTCGCCGCGACGGTCCTGGCCCGGGATCGGGCGGGACCGGCGGCCGTAGATGAGTTCGGAGGAGTCGAGCAGCCAGGGCACGAGCGCGATCGTGACACCGTGCACGAGCATCAGCTTCTGGCGGAGGCGACGGGCCTTGTGGTTGTGCAGCAGGTTCTCCCACCAGTGCCCGACGATGTAGATCGGGGTGTAGATGGTGACGACCTCGGAGCCGTGCGCGGCGCGGCGCTCCTTGATGTAGCTGATCAACGGCCAGCTGATGTCCCGGTACGGAGACTCGACGATGCGCAGCGGCACCTGGATGTTCTGCCGGACCCAGTCGCGCTGCAACTGTTTGGTCTCTTCTTCGTCGATCGAGATGTGCACGGCCTCGATGCCCTCGTGCCGGGCGGCGATCGCGTAGTCGAGTGCCTTGAGCACGGGCTTCTGCATCTTGCCGACGAGCACGATCGCGTGGTCACCGGTGGAGCCGAAGGTCGTGTCAGGGTCGACTTCGATCTCCTTGGCGACGTCCCGGTAGTAGCGGTTCACGCCGAGCATCAGGGTGAACAGAACCGGCATCATCACGAAGACGAGCCAGGCGCCGTGGGTGAACTTGGTGATCGTCACGACGATGAGCACCACGCCGGTCAGGGCGGCGCCGAAGCCGTTGATCGAGAGGCTCGTGATGATCGAGGCCCGGTTCGGCGGGTTCGTCTTGAGCAGGGTGAGCCAGTGCTTGACCATGCCGGTCTGGCCGAGGGTGAAGGATACGAAGACGCCGATGATGTACAGCTGGATCAGCACCGTCAGGTTGGCCTGGAAGACGACCAGGATCAGGCAGGCGAAGAGGGCGAGGAGTACGACGCCGTTCGAGTAGATCAGCCGGTCGCCACGGGTGCTGAGCGACTTCGGTGCGTAGGAGTCCTTCGCGAGCACCGAGCCGAGCAGCGGGAAGCCGTTGAACGCCGTGTTTGCGGCGAGCAGCAGCACGGCGGCGGTCGCGGCCTGCAGCACGAAGAACATGATCGAGTTGTTCCCGAAGGTCGCCGCGGCGATCTGGGCGATCAGGCTTCGCTGCGGCGACGTGGCGCACTCGGCCCAGCCGATCAGGTCGCAGGGGTTCTCCGCGTAGTGCACCTTCGCGATCAGCGCGAGGGTCGTGAGGCCGATGAACATCACGATCGCGATGCCGCCCATCAGCACGAGGGTGCGCTGGGCGTTCTTGACCTTCGGGTGTTTGAAGGCCGGAACACCGTTGGCGATCGCTTCGACGCCGGTCAGGGCGGAGCATCCGCTCGCGAAGGAGCGCAACAGCAGCAGGATGAACGCCGACTGGGCAAGGTTTTCGGCGTGCACGCCGTAGCTCGCGGACTCCGCGACGGGCGCATCACCGAAGATGACCCGCACGAGGCCGACGACGACCATCAGGATCACGCTCGCGATGAACAGGTAGGTCGGGAAGGCGAAGGCCTTGCTCGACTCGCGCACGCCGCGCAGGTTGACGGCGGCGAGCATCACGACGAAGAAGACGGCGAGTTCGACCCGGAAGTTCACGAGTTGCGGCACGGCCGAGATGATGTTGTCCACGCCGCTCGCGACCGAGACGACGACGGTCATCACGTAGTCGACGAGCAGGGCGGATGCGACGAGCAGGCCTGCGCGTTCGCCGAGGTTCTTGGAGGCGACCTCGTAGTCCCCGCCACCGGAGGGGTACGCCTTGATCAGCTGCCGGTAGGACGCGACGACGACGACCAGCAGGAGCACGACGCAGGCCGCGACCCAGGGCGCGAAGCTCAGGAAGGCGAGCCCGCCCAGGGTCAGGATCATCAGGAGTTCCTGCGGGGCGTACGCGACGCTCGACAGCGGGTCGCTCGCGAAGATCGGCAGGGCGAGGTGCTTGGGCAGCAGCTGACCCTCGAGATGCTCGGTCGAGAGTGGTTCGCCGATGATCCACCGCTTCGCGGAGCGAGTTTCTGGCGCTTGGGAGCCGTCTGGTGTCACGAGGGATGACACTACTCCGTTGGACACGACTGTCAAACTTCCGGGAATAAGCCGAGCCGCCCGCGAGTTGGGTTACCCCCGCTTCCCGCACCCCGCGCATCCCCACCTTCCGCGAAAGCGGGTGAATCGTCGGTATGCCGCAGCGAAAGCGACGATTCACCCGCTTTCGCGGGTCAGGGGACTGTGCCGCGTCGATCACCCGCCAGAGCGAGGTTCGCAGCGCGGTGAGCTCATCCAGGCTCATGCCGAGCTTGTCGATGATGCGCGGCGGGATCGTGAGGGCGTCCTCGCGGAGTGCTCGACCGGCATCCGTCAGCGTGATGTCGAGCACACGTACGTCGTGCGCATTGCGACTGCGGCCGACGAGGCCGGCGGTCTCGAGGCGCTTCAGCAGCGGGGAGAGGGTCGCGGGTTCGAGGCGCAGCTCGGCGCTGAGGTCAGAGACCGAACGCGGGCTGCGTTCCCAGAGGGCGAGCAGCACGAGGTACTGCGGATGCGTGAGGCCGTACGGCTCGAGGATCGGCCGGTACACCGAGATCACACTGCGGGACGCGATCGCGAGGGCGAAGCAGACCTGGTCCTCGAGGCGGAGCAGGTCGGGCGCGGACGCGGGCACTGTCGCGGAACCGGTCGTGCCCGGGGAATCGTCTGTCATCGGTTGGTCCCGCGCCTCTGCTGTTCCCCGTCGCGACCGTCTCGACGGAATTGATTAGTGCACTAATCGTAATTGATTAGTACACTAACCATTATGACACGCGCATCGAGACGAGGAACCGGCGAACCGGGCGATTCTGACGACAGGCCGTCGGGCGAACACGGCCTCGCGGGCGCCGTGTCCTGGCTGAATCGCACGCTGCTGCCCTGGATCGGGCCGCCGCCGCTCGGCCCGTATACGACGGAGACGACCGAGCAGAAGCAGGCGGAGCGCGCCGAGGCGACCTGCCCGATCTGCGGCGAGCTGATGAGCCGGCACGAGATCGACCGCTCGGGCGAACGCACCCAGATCCACCACCCCGCCCCCGCAGCCCCCTGATCCCGCACGCCGCCCCCGACCCTTCCCCAGAAACGTGCGTACCCTTCCGCGAGAGTACGATTTTGGCCCTTAAGACACTGGTTTAAGGGCCAAAGTACGCTCTCGCGGACGGGCGAGGCGGGGGTCAGCGGGGCAGGGCGTCCAGGATGCCGGCGCGCACCTCGGCGAGGCGGGCGCGCAGGTCCGAGACGGTCGCGGCGGGCACCCGGGCGTGCACGGCCTGCTTGCGCAGGTCCGCGCGGAGTTGCTGGCGGAACTCGTTGAGCACGAGATCGGCCTCGTGCAGGGCGCGATTGGACTCGAGGCGACGGTCCGTCGAGGTGCCCGACGTGGTCCCGGCCGGCGGGGTCTGGCCGCCTGGAGCCGCCGAGCCCGCGCTCGCGCCGGCGGAACCGGCGGTATCCGCTGGGCCGTCCGCGCCCGGGTAGCTCGCACTGGCACTGGCACTGGCACTGGCATCGGCACCCGCGGCCGTGCCCGGAACGGCGGAACCGGTGGTGGGACTCGAACCCCCACGTGCCCGGCCGCCCGCTCCGAAGCCCGCGTCGTCCCTGGCCCGCCTGGCGGCAGCTGCGAGATCGGTGCGCAGGCTCGTCATCGCCGCGGCGACCCCGGACCGGACCTCGTCTGCCAGCCGGCGCACCGAGTCGGTGACCTCGTCCTCGAGTGCGTCGAGGTCGCCCCCGCGCGCGAGGAGCTCGGCGCGTCCGGCGTCGGTGATCTCGTAGACGGTCTTGCGGCCGTCCGTCGACTTCGTGACGAGGCCCTCCTCCTCGAGCTTGGCCAGTCGCGGGTAGATCGTGCCCGCGCTCGGGATATACGTGCCGCCGAACCGGTCGCTGAGCGCCTGGATCAGCTCGTAACCGTGCCGCGGCTGCTCGGCGAGCAGGCTCAGCAGGTAGAGCCGCAGGCTGCCGTGGGCGAAGACGGGAGTCATGCCGAGGCCCCCGTTGCGGTGTCCGCCGGGGCCTCGCCCGGCGCTTCGAACCCGGCGGCTGCGCTCGGGGCGCTCGCCGGGGCATCCGCCGCCGCGGCCGGACGCCGGACGATCGAGATGTCACCGGAGACGGAGTTCGCGTGCAGTTCGAGCCAGCTGCCCGCGAGCACGCCCGTACTCGACTCGTAGCCCTTGCCGAGGGTGCCCTTCACGGTCTGGTCGTCGAGCTGGAGGACCCCCGAGATGGTGTTGAGGTGGTACTTGATCGGGAGGCCGGCCTCGACGCGTGCGGTGAGGTTGCCGCTCACGGTGTTCGTGTTGACGGTGTCCGGTGAGCCCTCGAGGTCGAGGAACACGTTGCTCGCGACGCCGTCGACGCTGAACCGGCGGATGCTGCCGCTCGCGGTGACATCGCCGGAAACGGTGTGCGTGGTGATGTCGCCGGAGTGGTTGCTGACCGAGATCTCGCCGTTGATCGCGTTGACTTCGATGTCGCCCGTGACGCCGTCGACGACGAGGTCACCGGAGACGGTGTTGAGCTTGAGGTCGCTGCGGAGGCCCGTGATGAGCGCGCCGGCCGAGACCACGCCGAGCTTGAGGGCGACGTCGCGCGGGACGGTGATGCTCACGTCCGCCCGGGCGCTGCCGCGGAAGGAGGCGAAGACCTCGATGAAGTTGTCCCAGCGCAGCTGCGGGTGGTCGACCTCGAGGGTGTCTCCGTCGAGGGAGATGCGGAGGTCCTTGCCGCTGACGCTGTGCACCTCGACGCGGGTGAACGGTTCGTCGTGGCCGATGATGTCGACCTTGCCGCCGATCAGCCCGACCTTGAGCCGGTTGACGAGTTCGACGTCGATCACCCGGGTCTGCCCGGGGGCGACCAGCCATTTTTCGAGTGCCATTGTGTGCTCCTTCTGTGGGCGTCCGTTGCGGACGCCGGAAACTTTTTCGCGTTATATCGCGTCTGGTGTGATTCACGATATATCGCGTTTCGGCGGTGCGCAACCCCGAGCACCTTCCCGGTCGCGGTCGCGGGCGCGGGCGCGCGCGGGCGGGTGCGCGTCAGTAGAGGAAGATCGGCAGCCAGGCCGGGGTGTGTGCGTGCACGATCACGAGGAAGACGACGAGGTCGAAGAGCAGGTGCACGACGATGACGTAGCCGAGTGACCTGGTCAGCGCGAAGGTGAAGCCCTGCAGGAGTGCGAAGGGGAAGGTGATCAGCGGGCCCCAGCTGCGGTAGCCGAGTTCCCAGAGGAATGAGGTGAAGATCACCGCCTGGAGCAGGTTCGCGAGCCAGTCCGGGAAGTGCCGGCGCAGCAGGGCGAACACGGTGCAGATGAAGAAGAGCTCGTCCCAGATTCCGACGAAACCGACGCCGACGAAGAGCCGCCCGATCTCGTCCGGCGCGGTGACGGTCGGCCAGTTGTGAAAGGCGCCGGAGCGGATGAAATAGGTCGGCAGAATCGCATAGCCGAGCGCGATCACGACGACGAGGTACCCGAGCGCTGCGGATGTCCAGGGTCGCCCGGTGCGGATCGGGAACCGGATCGCCCGCTCGCGGTAGAGGTAGCGCGAGACCAGGTACGGCAGGAGTACCGCGAGCGTGAGCACGGCCCCCATCAGCGCCATGTTCGGGTAGTCGATGTTGGCCGCGAGCGAGATGGTGCTGATCAGGAGCAGGCCGAGGGCGATGAGGGCGAGGTCGCGGGCGAGCGGGCGGTCGATGACGAGGGCCGTCGCGAGGGCGAGTCCGAGAAGCAGGTAGCCCGCGGGGATCGAGACCGGCGTGTGCAGTCCGAAGAGCAGCACCGCGGACGCAGAGATCAGGGCCGCGGGCACGAGCCGGAGCGCCAGGCGCGCGCGGGGCCGCGCCGCGGCATCCGTTGCCTCGGTCGTGTCGTGCATGCCACATGGTACCGAATCGGATTCGGGAGCCCGCTTGACCTTGACGCAACGTCAAGAATTATCGTGGAGATCACAACGGACGGGGACTGAACATGGACTGGTCGATCCAGGAGATCGCGCGGCTCGCGTCGACGACGAGCCGCACGCTGCGGCACTACGGTGACCTCGGGCTGCTCCCGCCGAGCCGGATCGGCGCCAACGGCTACCGCTACTACGACGCGGCGGCGCTCGTGCGCCTGCAGCGCATCCTGATGCTGCGCGCCCTCGGGCTCGGGCTGCCCGCCATTCGCGAGGTGCTCGACCACGAAACGGATGCCGCCCGCGCCCTCGGCGCGCACCTCGCCTGGCTGCGCGGCGAGCGTGACCGCCTCGATCGCCAGATCGGCTCGGTCGAGGACACCATCACCACCCTGAACAGAAAGGAACAACTCATGGCAGAGAACATGTTCGACGGATTCGATCCCACGGAACACAAGGAGGAGGTCGAGCAGCGCTGGGGAGCCGCGGCCTGGGCGAGCGGCGACTCCTGGTGGCGCGGGATGAGCGCCGCGGAGAAGGCGGCGTGGCAGGAGCGGCAGGCGCAGCTCCTCGCGGACTGGCGCGCGGCGGCCGCCTTCTCCGGAGCCTCCGGAGCATCGGGCCGGCTCGACCCGGCGGGAGCCGAGGCCCAGGCCCTCGCGCAGCGGCAGTTCGACTGGTTGCGTGCCATCCCGGGCGTCCCCGGCGGCGGGCCGGGCGGCGCGGGACCCTCGAAGGAGTACTTCACGGGCCTCGGCGAGATGTATGTCTCCGACGAGCGCTTCGCCGCGAACTACGGCGGCCCTGCCGGGGCGGCCTTCGTCCGCGCGGCCCTCCTGGCCTACGCCGACCGCAACCTCTAGCGCGCGTCGGCCAGGGCCGAAGCGGGCGAGGGCGTCCGAGGCGCGGGGAGCGGCAGCGCGAGGCGGGGGATGGTCCACTGGCAGAGCGGGCCGACGAGCGCCGCGAACAGCACGGTCCCGATGCCGACGTTGCCGCCGAGCACCCAGCCGAGCGCGAGCACGGTGCCCTCGATGCCGGTGCGCACGATCCAGATCGGCCAGCCGGTGCGCCGGTGCAGGCCGGTCATCAGGCCGTCGCGGGGTCCGGGGCCGAGGTGCGCCCCGATGTAGAGGCCGGTCGCGACGGCGAGCAGCAGCACGCCTGCCGCGAAGAGCAGCGCGCGCAGCCACAGGTCGAGGCCGGCGGGCACCAGCCAGAGGCCGACATCCACCGACGGGCCGACGAGGAGCGCGTTGATCACGGTGCCGACGCCCGGCTTCTGGCGCAGCGGGATCCAGAACAGCAGCACGACGCCGCTCAGGATGACGGTCAGCAGGCCGAACCCGAGGTGGGTGTGGCCGTCGATGCCCTGGGTGAGCACGTCCCAGGGAGCGACGCCGATCGCGCCGCGCACCATCAGCGCGATCGCGATGCCGTACAGGAAGAGGCCAATAAGCAGCTGAATGAGACGACGGGTCATGGAAACCAATCCAATTGCACGAGTGGACTGTTATCAAGTAGCCAATCTGTCTAGAGTGGCCTCATGTCGGACACTCAGCTCAGCGCCCGTGCCCTCGAGTCGAAGCTCGGCGAGTGGCGCACCGGCGGGAGCGCATACCGGGGGCTCGCCGATCGCATCCGCTTGCTCGCCCTCGACGGCCGCCTGACCGCCGGCACCCGCCTGCCCGCCGAACGCGAGTTGGGCGTGCGCCTCGGGCTGAGCCGCACGACTGTGACGGCCGCCTACCGCGAGCTGCGCGCCGCGGGGCTGCTCTCGAGCGTGCGCGGTTCGGGCAGCGTGGTGCGGCTGCCGGGCTCCGGCGCGGGCTCCGGCGCGGGCTCCGGCGCGGCGGCCGGCCCTGGCTCAGGGAGCGCGTCGGGCGACAGCGGCGTCCTCGATCTCAGCAAGGCGACGATGTCGGCCCTCGGCGGGCTGGCGGATGTCGCCGCGCGGGCAGCAGAGGACCTCTCGCGTCACCTGAACGGTCCGGGCTTCGATCCGGTCGGCATCCCGGAGTTGCGCGCCGCGATCGCCGAACGCTACCGGGAGCGGGGGCTCCCGACCGACCCGGACCAGATCATGGTGACGATCGGAGCCCAGCACGCGATCTCGCTGCTCGCCCGGGTGTTCGTCAGCCGCGGCGACCGGGTGCTGATCGAACAGCCGAGCTACCCGCACGCGGTTGAGGCGCTCAGCGCGGCCGGGGCGCGGCTCGTGCCGGTGAGCGTGACGGCGCGCGTGGGCGACGGCTCGTCCGGCTGGGACGAGCCCGCCCTGCTCCAGGCCCTCCGGGGCAGCAATCCCGTGCTCGGCTACCTGATGCCCGACTTCCACAACCCGACCGGGCAGACGATGCCCGCCGAGCAACGGACCCGCGTGATCGAGGCCGCCGCCCGGCAGGGTACGGTCCTCATCGCGGACGAGACCATGGGCGAGCTCAGCATCGACCGGACCGACGATTTCATGCCGTTCGCGGCATACGCGCAGGGCGAGCCGGGAAATGCAGGAATGAACGGCTATGGAAGCGGATCTGGCGCCAGCGTCCCCGCCACGGTCGTCACGGTCGGCTCGGTGGGCAAGACCATCTGGGGCGGCCTGCGCATCGGTTGGATCCGGGCGGAGCCCGCGCTGATCCGCCGGCTGGTTGCCGCGCGCACGGCAACGGACATGGGCACGCCGATCCTCGAGCAACTCATCGTCACCCGGATGCTCCCGGAGATGCCGGCGATACTCGAGCGCCGCAGCCGCGAGCTCCGGGCCGGGCGCGACCACCTCGAGGCGCTCCTCGCCGCGCGCTTCCCCGAGTGGACCGTGCCGCACGTCGACGGCGGCCTCACGGCGTGGGTCAACCTCGGGCGACCCGTGAGCTCCCAGCTCGCGCTCGCCGCGCGCAACCACGGCCTTCTCGTGCCGGCCGGTCCCCGCTTCGGCGTCGACGGCGCCTTCGAGCGCTTCCTGCGGGTCCCGTTCTGCCACGGGGCGTTCGAGATGGAACGCGCTGTGGACGCACTGGGCCTGGCCTGGGGGACGCTGCTGCGGCATCCGCTGCCCGACACCGGGTACCTCGCCGACGTCGTCTGACTCCGAGGCGCCATTCCGCGCCGAACCGGGGGTGCGAAACGCAACACGGGCGTCACACGGCGATGCGATACTGAGCCATGCATTTTCTCGCCGTGCTGAGCATGAAGAACAGGGCCCTGATCGCCCTGATCACGATCGTCGCCGCCATCTTCGGCAGCCTCGCCCTCACGAGCCTCAAGCAGGAACTCATCCCCTCCCTGCAGCTGCCGCAGTTGCTCGTCTCCACGAGCTACCCCGGCGCCTCGCCCGAGGTCGTCAACGACGACGTCTCGACGCCGATCGAGACCGCCATCCAGGGCATCGCGGGCCTCGAATCCACCTCGACGACGAGCAGCACGAACTCCTCGCTCGTGAGCGCGACGTTCACGTACGGCACAGACCTCGTCAAGGCAGAATCCCGCATCGGCCAGGCGATCAACCGCATCAAGACCCGGCTGCCCGACAACCTCGACCCGCAGGTGATCAGCGGCAGCATCGACGACTTCCCGGTCATCTCCCTCGCTGTCTCCGGCGGCGACCAGGCCACCCTCGCCGACGACCTCAAGCGCAGCGTGCTCGGCGACATCCGTGACGTGTCCGGGGTGCGCGAGGCCGCGCTCGTCGGCGATGTCGGCCGCCGGGTGACCATCACAGCGGATGCCGCGGCCCTGGCCGCCCGCGGCCTCAGCACGCAGGCCATCCGTTCGGCCCTGCAGCAGAACGGCGCGCTCGTCCCCGCCGGCTCGCTCACCGAGGGCGACAAGACCCTGTCGGTCCAGGCCGGCGGCAAGCTCACCTCCGCCGCGGACATCGCCGCCCTGCCCCTGCTCGCGACCGGCGCCGGCACCGCCCCTGGCGCCGCTCCGGCCACCCCGCCCACGATCGGCGACGTCGCCACCGTCGTGCTCGGTGAGAACCCCGTCGCGAGCATCTCCCGCGTCAACGGCCAGCCGGCCCTCACGATCGCGGTCACGAAGGTGCCCGCCGCCAACACGGTCGACGTATCGACGGCCGTGCGCGCGATCCTGCCGAGGCTTCAGGATGCCGTCCCCGGCACGACCTTCACCGTCGTCTTCGACCAGGCCCCGTTCATCCAGGAGTCGATCAACTCGCTCACCCAGGAGGGCATCCTCGGGCTCGTCTTCGCCGTGCTCGTGATCCTCGTCTTCCTGCTCTCGGTGCGTGCCACGCTCGTCACGGCGATCTCGATCCCGACCTCCGTGCTGATCACCTTCATCGGCCTGCAGGGCGTCGGGTACTCGCTCAACATCCTCACGCTCGGCGCGCTGACCATCGCGATCGGCCGTGTCGTGGACGACTCGATCGTCGTGATCGAGAACATCAAGCGCCACCTCGTGCCCGGGGTGGACCGTTCCGAGACCATCGTCGCGGCCGTGCGCGAGGTCGCCGGCGCGATCACCGCGTCGACGATCACGACCGTCACGGTCTTCCTGCCGATCGCCTTCGTCGGCGGGTCCACCGGCGAACTCTTCCGCCCCTTCGCCCTCACCGTCACGATCGCGCTGCTCGCCTCCCTGCTCGTCTCGCTCACGATCGTGCCCGTACTCGCCTACTGGTTCCTGCGCGCCCCGAGCCCGAGGCCCGCCAGGACGCCGAAGCCCGCGAAGCCCACCAAGCCCGCCAAGGCGCCGAATTCTGCTCAGCCGGGTAAGGCTCCCGAGACCGCCCCGGTCCTCGTGACAACGGATGCCGCCGCGTTCGCGGTCGCCGACCCGACCGGCCCCGGCGCGCTCGCGGCCGAGTCCGCGCAAACAACGACCGTCGCCGACGCGGCCGCGGACCACCCTGGCGGGTCCGCACCCGCGGCGGCCCCCGCTACTCCTACCGCTGCGGCCGCCGCGTCCCGGCGGACCCGGCGCGCGGCATCCGCCCCCGCGGACGCGATCGTCGAGGAGCCGAGCCGCCTGCAGACCGGGTACCTGCCGATCATCCGCTGGACGCTCCGGCACGCCGTCGCCACCCTGCTGCTCTCCGTGCTCGTGCTCGGCGGAACGGTCGCGATCATCCCGTTCATGAAGGTCAACTTCCTCGGCTCGACCGGCCAGACCACGTTCCGGGTCGCCCAGGCTCTCCCGGTCGGCACGAGCCTCGCCGCCCAGGACACCGCCTCGACGACGGTCGAATCGGCCGTGCGCGGCACGCCGGGCGTGAAGATCGTCCAGGTGTCGATCGGCGGCGGCAGCGCCCTCGCCGCGTTCGCCGGGGGAGCGCCGACCACGAGCACCGTGACCTACTCGATCACGACCGACGGCGTGGCCAAGCCCGACGCCGTGCAGGACGCCGTCCGCGGCAAGCTCGCCGCACTCACCGGCGTCGGCGACTTCTCGGTCACGGCCGGCGGCGGCTTCGGCGGCACCTCGGACATCGCCGTCGACATCACCGCGGCCAACGGCGCCGACCTGCAGACAGCGAGCGACAGCATCCTCGCCGCCGTGAAGAAGCTCGCCGCGATCAAGGAGAGCTCGAGCAACCTCGCCGCCTCCCGGCCCTACCTCGCCGTGACGATCGACCGCACGAAGGCCGCCTCCGCCGGCCTGAGCGAGCTCGCGCTCGGCACCCTCGTCTCCCAGGCGATGCAGCCGAGCGTCGTCGGGTCGATCGTGATCAACGAGGCGAACCTGTCCGTGTATCTCACCGGGGCCAGCTCGCCGGCCACGACGGCCGAGCTCGCCGCCCTGCCGATCCCGACCCTCGCCGGGCCGGTCGCGCTCAGCACCCTCGCGACCGTCGCACAGGTCGACGGCCCGGCCACCCTCACGACGACGAAGGGCCTGCGCACCGCGACGGTCTCGGCGACGCCGAACAACAACGACCTCGGCACCGCCAACGCCCAGATGGCGACCGTGCTCGCCGACACGACCCTGCCGACCGGCGCGACCGCGACCCTCGGCGGTGTCACGAAGGACCAGACCGACGCGTTCCAGCAGCTCGGCATCGCGCTGCTCGCCGCGATCCTGATCGTCTACATCGTGATGGTCGCGACGTTCCGGTCGCTGCTGCAGCCGCTGCTGCTGCTCGTGTCCATCCCGTTCGCGGCGACGGGGGCCATCGCGCTGCAGGTGATCACCGGCATCCCCCTCGGAGTGCCCTCGCTGATCGGCGTGCTGATGCTGATCGGGATCGTCGTGACGAACGCGATCGTGCTGATCGACCTCGTCAACCAGTACCGGCGGCGGGGGCTCGACGTGCGCGAGGCGCTCGTCAACGGGGCCTCCCGGCGGCTGCGCCCGATCCTGATGACCGCCCTCGCCACGATCTTCGCCCTGCTCCCGATGGCGGTCGGCCTCACCGGCACCGGCGGGTTCATCTCCCAGCCGCTCGCCCTGGTCGTGATCGGCGGCCTGGTCTCCTCGACCCTGCTCACCCTCATCGTGCTCCCGGTGCTGTACTTCCTCGTCGAGGGCGGCAGGGAACGCAGGGCTGTCCGTCGCGAGGAGAAGAATGCGGCGCGCGCCGCCTCGGCGGCCGATGCAGGGACGAACCTCGGGTAAACGCGGGGTTAAACTGGGTGAAGCGGGGTAGGCAGCAGCCTCAGGCCCGGCACACCGGTCACACCGTCGCGGCCTCCAACTCGCGAGAGGCACTTCATGACCGGGCGTTCCCTGCTCTCCGACCCGTACCGCAACAAGGGCACCGCGTTCACCCGGGCCGAGCGGATGCGCGGCGGCATCACCGGGCAGCTGCCGCACGTCGTGCAGACCATCGAGCAGCAATCGGGTCAGCTCTACCGGCGGTTCCTGGCCCGGCCGAACGACCTCGAGAAGCGCCTGTTCCTGATGGACGTCTGCGCGCGCAACCGCCGGCTGTTCTACTATGCGATGTCCCGGCACCTCGTCGAATTCCTGCCGATCGTGTACGCGCCGACCGTCGCCCAGGCGATCCAGCAGTACAGCGACTGCTACGCGGGCAGCGATGTCGCCTACATCTCCGCACTCGATCCCGAGAGCATCGGGGAGGCGCTCCAGATCTACGCCAACGGCCGGGACATCCGCCTGATCGTCGCGACCGACGGCGAGGGAATCCTCGGCATCGGCGACTGGGGCGTCAACGGGGCCGAGATCCTCACCGGCAAGGTCGCCGTCTACACCGCGGCAGCGGGCATCGACCCCGCCCAGATCCTGCCGGTGTTCATCGACGTCGGCACCGACAATGCCGGGCTGCTCGACGACTCGCGGTACCTCGGGAATCGGTTTCCGCGCATCCGTGGCGCCGACTACGACCGGTTCATCGACGACTTCGTTCAGACGGCGCTCGGGCTGTTCCCGGGCGCGCTGCTGCACTGGGAGGACTTCGGCCGCGCGACGGCGGCGCCGATCCTCGAGCGGTATCGCGACAGCATCTGCACCCTCAACGACGACATCCAGGGCACCGGCGTCACGATCCTCGCCGCCCTGAACACGAGCATCCTGATCTCCGGGTTGACCCTGGGCGACCAGCGCGTGTTGATCTTCGGCGCGGGGACCGCCGGGATCGGCATCGCCGACCAGATCGTCGACGAGCTCGTCGTGACCGGGGGACAGTCCCTCGCCGAGGCCGAGGCCCGGATCTACCTGATGGACCGGCAGGGGCTCATCGTCGACACCCTGCCCGACCTCACCGCCGGCCAGCGCCGGTACGCCCGGCCCGCACGGGAACTGGCCGGCGATGCGTTCGCGCCCGCGCTCGCCGACCCGCGCTCGCTGCACAGCGCGATCGCCGCTGTGCACCCGACCGCGCTCATCGGCACGTCGACCCAGTTCGGCGCCTTCACCGAGGCTGCCGTGCGTGAGATGGCCGCCCACGTCGAACGCCCGCTGATCTGCCCGATCTCCAACCCGGCCGAGCTCGCCGAGGCGACCGCGGCCGACGTGATCGAGTGGACGGCCGGCGCGGCCCTCGTGAGCACCGGCTGCCCGTCAGCCCCCGTGCGGTTCGACGGGGTCGACTACGAGATCGGCCAGGGCAACAACGCGCTGATGTATCCGGGGATCTGCTTCGGAGCGATCGTCGCCCGGGCGACCGTGCTGAACCGGGCCATGCTCCTCGCCGCCGCCCACGCGATCGCCGGCATGGTCGACGTGACCCGGCCCGGCGCGGCCGTGCTGCCCTCGTTCCGGGACCTGCCCGAGGTGTCGCGCCGCGTCGCCGTCGCCGTGGTCACCCAAGCGGTGCGCGACGGCGTCAACGGCGTCGCCATCGCCGACCCAGAGGCCGCGGTCGCCGCCGCGACCTGGCGCCCCGGCTACTAGCCGATCCCGCTCGGACCGGCTGCCAACGGGGCCGGCCCGGTTTGTGACTAGTAGACGAGAGAAGCCGGGGCGAACGGACCGACCTTCACGAGGCCGATGAGCGGGTCGTCGCAACCCTGGATCGGATTGGGCGTCGTCACCCGGCGAGGGACATCCGTGCCGGGCGGTGTCACGTCGAGCTCGGTGACGGCCACGAGCGTGCAGGTGTATGCGCCCGCCTGATTCAGGTGCAGCAGGCTGTAGGCGGATGCCCCGGGAGCGAGTTCGACGGCAGCCTCCGTCACCGTCGGGTAGCGTTCGTGTGCCGCGGCCGGGCCGAGCAGTGCCCCGGTGACCGCATTCACCAGCCGGACACCGGGGTACCCCTGCACGGTGCAGGCCTGGGATCCGGTGTTGGTCAAAGTGAGGTCCCAGTAGAAGCTGCTCATCCCGCTGTCCATCGGCCGCGAGGCCAGGGTGGCGCCGAGCGCGTCGGCGGAGCAGGCTGCGGGAACGTCATCGCCGGGCGTGGGCGTGGGGACCGCTGTGGGTGATCCGGAGGGGGTGCCGGTCGGGGCACCTGTCGCCGTTGGGACGGCCGAGGCCGAGGCCGAGGTCGATGCCGATGCCGTTGCCGTCGCACTGGCCGTCGGCGACGGTGCCGCCGTCCCGCACGCGGAGAGCGTTGTGCAGAGCAGTGCCGCTGCGCCGAGCGCCGCCGCCATTCGGCGCCCGGTGCCGCGCGAAGTCCCCCGCCGCGCTCCCTCGACCCGTGATCCGGTCATGTCGCCCCCCTGTCGCGGTCCGTCTGAGAGGCCGCGTCACCAGTCTCGCACCCGGCTTGTGTGGTGAGTTCGAGCGCGAGGGGGTTGCGCATCCCGGCAACCGGTGCCGCGGTGGCCAACTCAGGAGATCCGCTGGCTAGGCTCGAAGGATGGCCACCCCCGATTTCATCCTCGAACTGCGCAAGAGCATCGGACACGCCCCGCTCTGGCTCATCGGCGTCACCGCGGTCGTCGTGCGCGGCGACGAAGCGCTCCTCGTCCGCCGCGCCGACAACGGCAACTGGTCGAACGTCGCCGGCGTCGTCGACCCCGGTGAAGAGCCCGCGGATGCCGCGGCCCGCGAAATCCTCGAGGAGTCCGGCATCGTCGCCGAGGTCGACGCTCTCGTCGGTGTCTTCGCCCGCGAGCCCCTCCAGTACGCCAACGGCGATCACGCCCAATATCTCGACGTGCTCTTCCGCTGCCGGTGGGTGAGCGGTGAGCCGCACCCGGCCGACGGCGAGAATACGGCGGCTGCCTGGTGGCCGCTCGACGCGCTCCCGCCCCTGCCGGGCACGCACGACGAGCGGCTTCAGCTCGCCGTCGCCCAGTCCGGGCCCGCGCTCTTCCGCCGCCGCGACACCCCGGCCGACACCCCGGCCTAGCGCCGGTCGAGGCACACCCGAACAGGGGCATCCGCTCGACCTGACACGGCGGCGACACCCCTGCTATCGTGCTGTTCGAAACGAGCGGGACCCTCGCCCGGCATCCGTCGGAGCCGACGTCCCGCGTGAGAGGGGCACACCCATGAAGGCATCGGCTGAACTCGGCGGCAACCTCCAGTCCGTCCTCGTCGACCTGATCGAACTCCACGTTCAGGGCAAGCAGGCGCACTGGAGTGTCGTCGGCCACAACTTCCGCGACCTGCACCTGCAGCTCGACGAGATCATCGACGATGCACGCATCTTCTCCGACGAGCTGGCCGAGCGGATGCGCGCACTCGACGCCCTCCCCGACGGACGCACCGAGACGGTCGCCAAGGACACCCACCTGCCGAAGTTCCCGGCGGGCGAGGTCGACACCGCGGAAACCGTCGTCATGATCACGGAACGGCTCGACGCGACGGTGAAGAACATCTGCAAGGTGCACGACGCCGTTGACGAAGAGGACCCGACAAGCGCCGATATCCTGCACGGCTTCATCGAGAAGCTCGAGCAGTACGCCTGGATGGTCAGCGCCGAGAACCGCCTGCCGCGGAAGGCGACCGCCAAGTCGCCGACCCGCCCCTCCGGCCGGGCCCTCACGGACATCACCGACTGAGCCAGGGGCCGGACGGGCACGCTCGGATCCGAACGCGGGTCCGGCCGCGAAGGCGAAACCACGAACACAGCGGAACCGGGGATGCGGCACAGTGGGCTCGGCGAGAGGAGGACGCCGAAACAGTGCACGCGGGTCAAGAATGACAAGCGAAAGAAGGCGAGGCCGCAGATGAACCAGCGGAACTTCGACAGTGAGAGTGCCCCGGTCTGGCTCGGTGCGCCCGGTGATCGCGAGTCGAGTGAGCAACTCCGGGTGGTCGCCGACGAGGCCCTCCTCGTGACCGGCGACACCGGGCGGGCGCTCCGCCTCGCAACGCACCACGGTTCCCGTCTTCCGGCCATCGGGGAGGGCAATACCCGGCACCTCTTCGAGATGCTCGCGACGGTCTCGGCGGCCGACCTGTCGGCGGCGCGCGTCACCGACGGTCATCTCGCCGCCCTCTCGGTCCTGGGCCAGGCATCCGTCGAACCGGCGCAGCTGCCCGGCGGTGAGACGGGCCGGACCCGCAGCTGGGGTGTCTTCGCGGCCGAAGCGCGCGGCACCCGCCTCGACGCGACCGAGTCGGAGCAGGGCTGGCGACTCGACGGGCTCAAGCCGTGGTGCTCGCTCGCGGGCTCGCTGAGCAATGCCCTCGTCACGGCGCACACCTCGAGTGATGCGCTGCGGCTCTTCTCGGTCGACCTCGCCGCGCCGGGCATCACCGTGCTCGAGGACACCTGGGTCGGCAGGGGACTGCCCTCGATCACGAGCGGTCCCGTTGACTTCCGCGGCGTGCCCGCGGTCGCGATCCGCGAGGACGACTGGTATTTCAACCGGCCGGGCTACGCCTGGGGCGGGATCGGCGTCGCCGCGTGCTGGTTCGGCGGCGCGGTCGGGATCGCCCGTCGGGTGTTCCGCGGCGCGCAGGACTGGCCGGCGGACCAGATCGCACTCGCGCACCTCGGTGCGATGGACGTGACCCTGAGCGCGTGCGGAGGCGTCCTCGCGGCAGCGGCAGCGTCGATCGACGACGGCACCGCGACCGGCCAGGCCGGGGCGCTCCTCGCGGCGAGGGTGCGGGGTCTCGTCGCGCGCTCGGTCGAGGAGGTCATTGCACGGGCCGGGCATGCGCTCGGCCCCTGGCCGCTCGCCTTCGAGGCCCGTCACTCGCAGCGGGTCGCCGACCTCGAGCTCTACGTGCGCCAGCACCACGCCGAACGCGACGAGGCCGCGCTCGGCGCCCTGCTCCTCGACGGCGGCCCGGTTCCCGGCGGCGGCCCCTCGCCCTGGTGAGGGGGCGTTTCGGCCGGCACAGCAGCCCGCCACGACAGGGATCCCACCCCGGTGGACGCACAGGGGTCCGATATGTCAGGATTCCGCCGTGACCACTCCACCGGAGCGCCGGATGCTGCTCGACACCGCTGCCCTGTACTTCCGCGCCTTCTACGGGGTGCCCGACACCGTGCGCGCGCCGAACGGCCAGCCGGTCAACGCCGTGCGCGGGCTGCTCGACATCATCACCCGGCTCGTCACCGAGTTCCCGCCTACTGAGATCGTGGCCTGCTGGGACGACGACTGGCGGCCGCAGTGGCGCGTCGACCTGATCCCGACCTTCAAGACCCATCGGGTCGCCGCGGCTGTCGAGTCTCCCGCAGCGGATGCCCCCACCGCGACCGAGGACGTCCCCGACCTCCTCAGCGCGCAGGTTCCGATCATCCGCGAGCTGCTCGCCGCGCTCGGAATCCCGGTGATCGGTGCCCCGCGGCACGAAGCAGACGACGTGATCGGCACCCTCGCCTCGCACGCGGACGTGCCCGTCGATGTCATCACCGGCGACCGCGACCTCTTCCAGCTCGTCGACGACTCCCGCGACGTGCGGGTGATCTACACCGGCCGCGGCATGGCCAGGCTGGAGACGCTCACCGATGCCGCGCTGCTTGCCAAGACCGGGGTCACCCCGGCGCAGTACGCCGACTTCGCGGCCCTCCGCGGCGACGCCTCCGACGGGCTTCCCGGGGTCGCCGGGGTGGGTGAGAAGACCGCGGCTACGTTGCTTGCCGATTTCGGCGACCTCGACGGGATCGTCGCAGCGGCCGCCGATCCGGCCTCGGCGCTGGCAGCGGGTGTGCGTGGCAAGATCATCGCCGCCGCCGACTACCTCACAGTCGCACCGACCGTCGTCAACGTCGTGCGCGACCTGAAGCTCCCGGCATTCGACGCCCGGATCCGCCCGAGCACCCCGGAGCAGGATGCCGAGCTCGACCGTCTCTCCGCCGAATGGGGCCTCACGACCGCGATGAAGCGCGTGCGAACCGCCCTGTTCGCTCTCACCGAGCGGCGATGAGCGGCACTCCCCGATACGCAGGCCAGAATCGGATGCCGGTGTAACCGCTGCCCAGTCTGGCGGAAGGGCCGCGTGCCGTTGGGCGCGATGTTGCGGTCAGCGGAGTCGGCGCGCTCGCCGTGACCGCCCGGCCAATATGAGCACGAGTCCGACGCCGAGCAACGCGCCGGTTCCGATCAGAGCGGGGGCGATGTCGATTCCGGTCGCGGCAAGCTCCGTGACGGGCCCGGTCGTGCTGGGTTGAGTGGTGGCCGAGGGTGTCGGCGTGGCCGTGGCGGCGGCGTCTGCTGCGGCCTGGGCGGCGGCGGCCTCGGCGGCGGCCTGCGCCGCTGCGGCGGCCGCCGCGGTCTGCGCCGCCGTCGGCGTGCTCGCGACGATCGCGGTCCGCGCCGCGCAGTCGCTGGGCCGGGTGATCACGTTGGAATCCAGGGTGACGGCGCCGGTGCTCGCGAGAAGTCGGCCTGCGACCGTGGCGCCGGTCTCGGCGGTGATCGACGTCTGGGCGAGAATCGTGCCGGCGAAGACGGATCCGCTGCCGAGCGTCGCCGAGCTGCCGACCTGCCAGAAAACGTTGCACGCGTTCGCGCCGCCGGAGAAGGCGACGGTGCTCGATGACGCAGTGATCAGCGTGCTCGCGGCCTGGAAGATGAAGACCGAGCTTGCACTTCCGGCCAGGGTGACTGTGCCGCTGAGGGAGAGCGCGCCGCCGGCGTAGACGCCGGGGGCGAGGGTCTGGCCGGCGAGGTCGATGAGGTTGGAGACGTCGGGCACCCGACTGGCCGCATCGTTGAAGGCAGTGGTCAGGTCGGCCTGGGCGAGCTCGGACTGGGCGTCGGTGGCGTGGACCACGCCGTTGTCGATCGTGACCGGGGCGATCCCCGTGACGGAGGTTCCCGGGCTGAGGCCGAGGTCACCGTTCGTGATCGTGGTCGCGCCCGTGTTGGTGACCGTCGTGTGTCCGAGCACTCCGAAGCTGTCCAGGGTGCCGAGGCCGATGACGGCCTGGACCGAGCCGGCAGCGTGCGCTGCCCCGGCCCCGCCGGCCGCGAGCAGAAGGCCGAGGGTGAAGGCGGCACCCGTCACGAGCACCCGCCGGGGAGATGATTTCAGGTTGCGCAGGTGCATGGGGCCCCCAGGAAAAGGAAGCCACTGCCCTATCCTGCTGTGCAGGTGTGCAGGTGTGCAGGTGTGCAGGTGTGCAGGTGTGCAGGTGTGCAGGTGCGCGGGAGGGCGGGAGGGCCATTCCCTCCCGTCTACTTCCGGTTTCACCCTAAGGGAAACCCCCAGATGTTGTATACAACTTTTCTTTAAGGTCAGGTGATTCCCGGCCAGGCGCGCAGAGGTCGAGTGGTCTGGCGGCGGTCGTGATTGCGAGCGATTCAGGTGCCGAGGTTCACGCCACGGAGGGCCAGGAACGGGACGGCGTCGACGGCGGTCCCGTCGATCCTGACCTCGAAGTGCAGGTGGCAGCCGGTCGAGGCGCCTGTGCTCCCGACCCCGGCGATCACCTGGCCGGCAACGACGTGCTCACCGACGCTGACCAGGGTCTTCCCCTGGGGCGATGTGCGCATAGCCGGTCGAGATGCCATTCCCGTGGTCGATCAGGATCCAGTTGCCGTAGGTGCCCAGTACGCCGGCGGCCTCGACGACTCCGTCGGTCGCCGCATAGATGGCCGCGTCGCACCCGGCGCCGATGTCCGTCCCCCGGTGGAAGTCACCGACCCCGGCAACCGGGTGCACGAGACGCGGGCCGAACGCATCGGTGATGCGCCCTGCGGCTGGTCTGGTCCAGCCCTGTTCGCTGAGGCGCCCGGTGTCCGCGACGGGCACAGTTGCCGGGAACGGCTGGACCTCGCTCGCCGCCGTGGCTGCCGGAGCTGACCGGGCAAGGTCGGCGAGGGCGGCGGAAGCAGCGGTGACGTCGTCCTGCGCCGCCCCGACCGCCGCGCGGGTGGCGGAAACGGGGACCGCGGCGATGACGGCCTGAGCGGCGGCATCCTGCTTCTCGAGCGCCTGCTCCCGTTCGACGTCCGCGGCGACGCGACTGCGCACGTCGTCGAGATTCGCGGTCAGCCTGGACAGGGTATCCAGTGTGCCGAGCTGAAACAGCAGGTCATGGTCTGCCCTGTCGTCGAGCAGCACGTCGAGGGTGCTGTTGCCGGATTGTTGCATCAGGCCGCGAACGAGCGTAGCCAGCACCCGGCGGGACGCGTCGGCGGTGGCTCCTGCGCGTTCCCTGAGCGCATGCACGAGGTCGGCCCGACTGACAGCGGCCTCGTAGTCGGCGTGGGCTGAGGCGTCGGCAAGCTTCGCCGCACCCAGCCTGGTTTCCGCAGCGCGCAGGCGGGACTGGGCGGCCGCGACTGCGGCGGCGCGGCGGGCGGAGGCTTGTTCCGTCAGTGCCCTCGCGGCGTCGGCGGCGCGGGCGGCAGCGACTGCCTGTCGTGCGGCCGCCGTCACGGAGGGTGCCGGCGGGCCGAAAGCCTGCTGGGGTTCCGGCGCGACCAGCGCCGGGGCCGACGGGGACGCCGGCGGGGTAGACGACAGTGTCGGCGTGGGTTCCGGGGTCGCCGTCGCCGTCGGGAGAGGACTGGGCGTTGGTTCCGGGGTCTCCGTCGGTGTCGGTGTCGGTGTCGACGTCGGAAGAGGAGCGGGCGTTGGTTCGGGCGTCGGCGTCGGCGTCGGCGTCGGTGCCGGCGTAGAAGCGGGCGAGGGTTCCGGCGTCGCCGTCGGCGCGGGCTCTGGCGACGGTGCCAGAGTGGGCATGGGTTCCGGCGTCGCCGTCGGTGGTGCCGTCGCCGTCGCGGGTGTTGGATCGGGCGACGGCGAGGGCGTGGGTATCGGATCCGGCGTGAGGGCGGTCGTTGCAACCGGAACCGGCTGGTCCACGGGCTGCGCGGCGTCCGCCCGTGCCGGCGTCGGCATCCCCGTGATCACGAGCACGACGATCGCGATCGTCGCGAGCGAAGGCGCCAGTCGGGAGGCCGGGTGAGTTTCCGCACGGCGGCTGATCCGACGGACACCTCGTGGTGCACTCATGAGCCTCCGCAATCCAGCTTCGGGTGATGGACGGGCAGATCGACCGGGTCGATGCCCGGCCATCGTGACACGGACCGGCCCGGGCAACAAGCGCGGCACGGGGGTTTGCCACGCCGGCCTCCGGGGAGGATGGGCTCCCATCGTGACCACCGCACCCTGGGCGGACAAGCCTCACGCGGGGGGTGCAGGACCACCCAATTCGGGGGGCGGCGAGGCTCGCCCCCCAATTTTGGGGAGACGAGCATCCCTCAGGTGCGGCTTGGTCGCCAGGTCGCGTCCGACCAGCATGGAGCCTTCCAGACGTTGGAGGTCACCATGGAATCGACGAGAGACTTGTCCGGGTTCACGCCGTCGAGGCGGCCTCTGTGGCAGCGGATTGTGATCGCCGCCACTGCCGTGGTCATGCCGATAGCGATGCTCTCGGCTCCGCCCGCGCTGCCCGCCGAGGCCGCGACGACGAGCAGCCTGACGTTGAACGTGATCAGCGCACGCACGGAGCCTCGCGCCTTCTCGGGTGCGGGAGTCGCCAAGGGTGCCGCCATCCCGAACTTCACCTACATGATCAACGAGGACAACACCGGTTCGACCGTCCAGCGGACGCCGGCGCTCGGTTCCGGCTGCAACACCCTCGACGCCGGGTATCCGGGCTCCTGCGAGTGGACGTCGATCAGGGAGACTCCGCACACCACGAGCCCGATCGTGCGCCAGGGCGACCAGGCCGACTTCGCCAGCGGCCTGGCCCTGCCGAACGGGCGTTACCTGATCTCTGTGCTCTCCGACGGCTACAAGATCGACGGCGCGCACTTCACCGTGCCGCTTGCCGACCCGGGTCTCGTCACCGTCGAACTGCAGCCGACGCCCCTTCCCGACTCGACGCTCCGGGCGCAGATCTTCCAGGACAGCGCGACGACCAACGGGACCCTCGACCAGGGCGAGCCGGGCCTGGCCGGCTTCACCGGCCACATCGCCGACACCCTCGGCGAGGTGCAGACCGACGTCTATGGCAACCCCCTGTGCACCGTGTACCAGGGTGAGGACCCGATCAGCCACGTGATCCCCTTGGCCAGCCTCGACGCGGGCATGCTCCCCGTGCCGATCGCGGGGTCAGGCGGCCACTGCGTCAGCGATGCCGACGGCATCCTGACCATGCCTCACCTGGGAAGCAACCGCTACGCGCTCACTGCCTCGGCCCCGCCCAACCAGACCTGGATCCAGACCACGACCCTTGAAGGAAACCACGACTTCGACGCCTGGGTGATGGAGGGCAGCACCGGATACGACACCGAGGCCCTGCTGGCCGGCGAACCCGTACCCGGGCCGATCTTCGGATTCGTGAAGCCCACGAACACCCTGACCGCCGGCTCGGGCCACATCACTGGCGCGGTCGTCAACGTCAAGCAGTACAGCCCGCCCAAGGGCGGCGACTTCAACCACTGGCTCGGTCTGACCGGGAGCAAGATGGGCAAGCCGATCGTCAACCCGTGGCTCTCGCTCAGCGACCTGCAGGCCGGCGACCAGGCAGTCTGGGTGGGTCACGGCGGCACGGACGGCACCTTCGACATCTCGGGCGTGCCCGACGGCAACTACAGCCTGAGCTGGTGGGACGAGCCGCAGAACCACTTCCTCGACTCGGTCAATGTGACCGTGAAGAACGGCGAGACGGTGAAGATGGGCAATCTGCCGGACAGCGGCTGGTGGACCGAATACGACGGGTACGTCTTCAACGACACCAACCGCAACGGCGTGAAAGACCCGGGCGAGACCGGCATGCCCAACTTCACGCTGACCATGCGCAAGCAGGACAACTCGCTGATGGACAGAGGGACGAACCTCGTCACCACCGACAGCACCGGCTACTACCACTTCGAGAGCGCATACCCCCTCAGCGAGTGGACCGTCATGGAGAACTTCAACAACTCCTTCTACACGACCGGTGTCACCTACCAGTCAGACAACCAGCCGACCCCGACCACGGTGAAGGGCGCCGGCGTCGACGTCAGCGTGCTCAGTATCATCGGCCTCAGCGGCACGATGGACTGGGGCGTTCACTCCTACGATTCGACAGGCGCCAACGGCATCGACCCCCGCAACGGCGGCATCGTCGGCTCGGTCAGCTACGACACGACCCGCAATGAGCTCGACCCGCAATATGCCGCATCAGAGGACTGGCAGCCGGGTGTCTCCGACGTGCCCGTTGAGCTCTGGTCCACGGTCGACTGCGGCACGACGACCGCACCGTGTGGTGGCACGAACGACGCGTTCGAGCTCGCGCCGGACGGGTCGTTGGCCAAGGGGAAGCTGCTGAACACCTACCTCTCCGAACACTGGAGCCGCCCGACCGGATGCGTAGCCCGGGATGTCGACGGCAAGCCTCTCGTTCACGCCGCAGACAACTCCGTGGCCTTCGACGAGAACGTGCTCGCACCGAACCAGGAGACATCGGGAGAGTGCATCTCAAGCTTCATCCAGGGCGTTCAGTTCGGGCCGTACCCGACCGACCAGGGCACATCGGCGGCCAACTTCGGTGCGGCCGTTGACGGCAACTACGGCTTCGCCGACGCCTGCACAGGCACGTTGATCGCCACAGATCCGGCCAACCCCGTGTGCGACGGCGGAACCTTCCAGCCGCTCGGAAGCGGCGATTACCTGGTCAAGATCGCGATCCCGCAGGATGCCACCGGCGACCCCCTGTACAAGGTGACCAGTGAGACGGACATCAACATCGGCAACGGCGATCAGATCGTTCCGCAGGTGCCGCCGCCGGCATGCGCAGGAACGCTCCACACCGTCGACCTCGCGGGCAGCAAGACGGACAACTACCCCGCAGTGGTCGGCGACGGCACCAACGGGGTCCCCGTCGGGGTCACGGTGCCGGCCTCGACAGCAGTCTCGAACCCCACATTCCTGGGGATCGGCGGGTCACCCTACGAAGGCGCGGCCAAGCCGACCTGCGACACCAAACTGGTGCGGGTCAACAACGGCAAGTCGGTCGTGCCCATGTTCAACATCTTCACGGATGTCCCCGTCCCGGCCCGTCTGCGCGGCCTGATCGTGGACGACATCAACTTCTCCACCGACCCGCGGTCCACGCTCTTCGGGGAGAAGACGGGCGTGGCCTTCGCACCGGTCGGGATCTATGACTTCGCCAACCGGCTGGTCACGACCGTCGAATCCGATTTCAACGGCGCGTACGATGTGCTGCTGCCCTCGACGAACCACATCAGCTGCCCGACCCCCTCGGGTGTCTGCGCCAACATGTACCGCTTCGTAGGCAACGACCCCGGTATCCCCGGGCATCTGAACGCAAACTACAACCCCCGATATCGCTCGATCGCGACCGAGTTCGAGGCATTCCCGGGCGTGACCATTCCGACTGACCTCGCCCCGACCCAGGTCGGCGTGTATGTCGGGTCACCGACCACCGGGGTCAACACGGCGGTGACCTGCGCCCTCGACGCCGCCACACCACAGCTGCTGAGCGTGTCGCAACCGTACGTGGCCGCAACAGGCAGCCGCTCCTTCACCATCGCCGGGACCGGCTTCGGCGCGGCCCAGGGCACGGGCCACGTCAATCTGGGCACGACAACGCTCGACATCACCGCGTGGAGCGACACGTCGATCACAGCCAGCGTGCCGGTCGCGGCCCCGGTCGGGGCGCAGCAGCTCACGATCACATCGGGCAACGGGCAAAACACCATCAACGGGCTCAGCTTCCATGTGCTCGGAACGGGCTACAACCCTGCCGTTCGAGAGGTCGGCCCCGGCCGCACCCACGCAACGATCCAGGCCGCACTGGACGCCGCGTTCGCCAACAACGGCGATGACCTGGTCATCGTGTACCCGGCAACGCCCACAGCGGCCAACCCCGCGGCGCATACTACGAGAACCTGGTCGTCGCCTCTCCGGTCAAGCTGCAGGGCGTCGGGTCCGGCGGCTTCCAGGGCACCACCTTCGTACCGGGATCGATCATCGACGCCGGCGCGTTCGGCGGAGACACCGCCCTCGCAACGGCCTGGTTCACCAAGGTCGGCGGCCTGACCTGGGACGGCAACCAGGCGGTGAACGACGGCGAAGCGATCTACGTGCTGGCGTCGGCGAACGCCACAACGGCACCCGGTGCAGCACGCCAGTTCACCAGCGGATTCACGGCAGCCATCGATGGCTTCGACATCCGCGGCGGCGACCAGGTGGGCTTCCCCGGCAACATCGACGCCCTCACCGGCGGGCCGACCGGCCTGCCGCCGAACATCACGACGCAGGGCGGAGCCATCTTCGCCAACGCGTACGTGCGCTCCCTCCAGATCACCAACAACGTCGTGCAGAACAATGGCGGCGGTTACGGGACCATCCGGATCGGAACGCCGGACCTGGCCGCGCCGAACACGAGCAACCACAACGAGAACGTGCGGATCGCCAACAACCGCGTCATTGCCAACGCGGGCACCAACCTGGCGGGCGGCATCGGCCTCTTCGCAGGGTCCGACGGCTATGAGGTCTCCGGCAACGACATCTGCGGCAACTTCTCGCTGGAGTACGGCGGCGGGCTGAGCGCATACGGCCTGAGCCCCGGCGGCAAGATCCACCACAACCGCATCTACTTCAACTCGTCCAACGACGAGGGTGGAGCGATCATGATCGCCGGGCAACTGCCGGCGACAGTCGGTGCGCTCTCGCCCGGTTCCGGTCCCGTGGACATCTACGCCAACCAGATCCAGGCCAATATGGCCAATGACGACGGTGGCGGCATCCGTTTCCTGATGGCCGGCAACTTCCCGATGAATGTCTACAACAACATGATCGTCAACAACGTGTCCACCCACGAGGGCGGCGGCGTCGGCATCAACGACGCCCCGAACGTGCGGGTCTACAACAACACGATCATGAAGAACCTGACGACGGCCACAGCGGTGACCTCGGACGGCCAACCGGCCCCTGCCGGCCTGGCGACCTCGGCCAACAGCGATCAGCTGCAGGCCACACTGCCGGCCGGCTCGCCGACCTTCAGCAACCCGGTGTCGTTCAACAACATCTTCTGGGACAACCGGGCCGGCACCCGGGCAGGCACAACGGTCACCGGCATCGGCCTGGCCGGCGCAGCCGACATCAACAACTGGGATCTCGGTGTGGCCGACGGTACCGGGGTGCTTGCGCCGACCAACTCGGTCGTCCAGCAGAGCGCGGCGTCCCACGCGTACACGACCAGCTCGAGCAACAGCTCTGTCGATCCGGCCGTGGCGTCGACCTATGACGTCTCGGTTTCCTTCGCCACCTGGCGTCAGAACCCTGCGTTCGTGGACGCCACTCTCGTCACCCTGGAAGCGCCCCCGAACCTGCTCGGCAACTACCACCTGGGCGCCTGCCCCGGTTCACCCGCCTGCAACCTCGGCGCGGCAAGCACAGCAGGCGTGAACGCGCCGGCCACGGACTTCGACAACCAGGCCCGGCCGGCACTGGGCGGCTTCGACAGCGGCGCGGACGAGTTCGGCGCGACGACTACGCCTCCGCCCGCCTCGGACCTGTACTTCTCGACAGCAGGAAACACCAACCCGCCCGGCGTGTCCGGGACCGCAGACGATGCCGACATCCACGTCTGGAACGGCACCGCGTTCAGCCGGTCGATTGATCTGTCTGCAGCGCCGTACAACGTCCCGAGCAGTGCTGACACGGATGGTTTCTCCCGAGTGGATGCCACCCACTTCTATGCCTCGTTCTCCGGGAATGTCACCCTGCCCGGGATCGGAAGCGTATCCGACGAAGACGTCGTGTACTTCGACGGCACCTCATGGTCGTTGTGGTTCGACGGCAGCGCGCACGGGCTCGTGGGCGGCATCGACATGGGCGCGATCAGTGTCGTCGGGAACACGCTGTACTTCACGACGAACAACGCGGCCGTGCCTCCGGGCGCGGGCGGCACCGGCGACAATGCCGACGTCTACCGCTGGAACGGTGGCAGCTCCTTCGTGCGTGTCCTGGATGCCACGGCGGTGCCGACCAACCTGCCGAACAGCGGGTCGGCCACCGGCGCGACCAACCCCAACGTCGACGGCCTCATCTGGCGGGACGCCACCCACTTCTACCTGTCGTTCAGTAACACGACCACCACGGTTCCGGGTGTCGGCGCGGTGGACGACGAGGACGTGGTCTACTTCGACGGCGCCTGGTCGATCTACTTCAACGGCGGCGCACACGGTCTGGACACGTCGGCCAACCTCGATCTGGACGCGATCTCGTTCGCCGGCGGCGCGCTGCCGCCGGCAGCACCGCCGGCCGGCCAGTCGCTGTTCTTCTCGACGCAAGGGAACAGCAACCCGCCCGGCGTCGGTGGCACCGCGGACGACGCGGACATCTACCGCTGGACCGGCAGCACCTTCGGTCGGGTCCATGACGTGACGACCGCACCATACGGCTTGCCGACCGGTGCCAATGTCGACGGCTACGACCGGGTCGACGACACCCACTTCTATCTCTCCTTCACCGGCCAGGTCACCGTGCCCGGCATCGGGAACGTGCAGGACGAGGACGTCGTCTACTTCAACGCGGGCACCTGGTCGCTCTACTTCGACGGAAGTGTCCACGGTCTGGGCGGCAACGACAACCTGGACCTCGACGCGATCAGCGTCGTCGGCGGAATCCTGTACTTCTCCACGGTGGGCAACTCGAACCCGCCCGGTGTGGGAGGTTCTGCAGACAACGGCGACATCTACAGCTGGACCGGCACCGCATACAGCAGGGTGATCGACAGGAGCACGGCGCCATACAACCTGCCGACCAACGCCGACATCGATGGCTTCGTGCGGGTCGACGCCACCCACTTCTACATGTCGTTCAGCGCCGGCAACACGACCGTCCCGACGCTGGGGGCGGTTCAGGACGAAGACGTCGTGTATTACAACAACGGAGTCTGGTCGGTCTACTTCGACGGCACCGCGCAGGGCCTCGGCGGCAACGGCGACTTCAATGTGGATGCCTTCGATGTCCCCTGACCCGATCGACAACGCACACCGCAATGGCACCTCCGATCCCAAGGGAGACACGGGAATGATCTTCAAACAGCCTTTCAGCCGACGCGACCTCCTCAAGTTCGCCGGCGGCGCGGTGGCCATCGTCGGGACCGGCGTCTGGGCGGGCAATATCCTGCTTCCCGAGGCCGCGAGTGCGGCCATCGGGGATCCCGATCTCTACCTGGCCGGGACGGACGGGTGGATCTTCCTCCCGAAGACCCCGGCCATCCCACCGTTCCACCCCGACGTGCTCGCGCCGGATCCGTTCACGACCTACATTTTCGGGTTCCGCAACGTCACGGGCCTGGGCGACACCCAGTTGACGAACCAGAAGAACAAGGCCCAGCACTCCGCTCCGATGTTCTGGACGAAGCAATTCGACCCTGCCCACCCGGTCGATTTCACCGTGCAACTGACCAACCTGGGCCTGGCGTTGCGGCCGGACCTGTTCGACGCCCACACCCTGCACTGGCACGGGTTCCGCAACGTGATCCCATTCTTCGACGGTGAACCGTCCGGGTCGGTGGCCGTGAGGACCGGACGTGTCTTCTCCTACGTGTACCGGCCCCGCGAGCCGGGGACCTACATGTTCCACTGCCACGTCGAGGATGTCGAGCACGTCCAGATGGGCATGACCGGTCTGGTGTTCGTCCGTCCCCTGCAGGACGGCCAGAACATCGGTGGCCACACCCAGTTCATCTACAACGACGGTGACGGCTCGACCGGCTTCGACCGCGAGTTTGCGATGTTCCTGTCGGAGGTGTGGGCCGAGGCGCACTGGGCGGATGCTCATATCCAGCTGCCGCAGTGGAGCGATTACCGGGCCGACTTCGGCCTCCTCAACGGGCGAGTCTACCCGGACACCATCGCCCCCAATGCCCCGATCGATGCGGCGGCATCCATTCACGCTCTTGCAGTGCAGACCGACCCCGTTTCCGGCGACCTGGTCGCCCCCGTCGGGCATCCCGAGCTGCAATACCAGCCGCAGTCTTCGCTGGTGAACTGCAATGCCGGAGAGACGGTCGCGCTCCGGTTCGCGAACCTCGGATTCCGGGAGCAAGCGATGACCCTGGCCGGGATCCGGATGCGCGTGGTCGGCCGCGATGCCACCCCGATGCGTGGACGCGACGGCACCGACACGTCCTATGAGACCGAGACGATCAACATCGGCCCCGGTGAGAGCTTCGATGTGGTCTTCATCGCACCGGGGCACACGGGGCCGGGTTTCGACACGTACATGCTCTACAACCGCAACTACCCCGCGACGAACAACCTGGCCCCGGGCGGAATGGGTGGCCAGGCCACCGAGATCCGCGTGTACGCTCCCGGCGGCCTCCGCGCGCAGGCCTATCCGAACGACTTGGGAGTCTGAGAGCCATGATGAAAGGGAATGCCGTGCTGCCTGCGAAGATTCGCGCCCGCAGTGTGCGCCGGGCGGCGCTGCTGCTCGCCCTGACCCTGGTCGGGGCCACGATGGCCACGTTCACCCAGCCGGCGATCGCCGTGACCCCACCACGGGTCGGTATCGCCTGCACCACCGGGGTCGGGGGAGGTGCCACCACCCCGATCTTCAACCTGACGACCAGGACCGGATACATCAGCCTGCCCGACGGAAACACCGCCTTCATGTGGGGGTACTCCAGTGGGTTCGGCGCGTTCCAACACCCGGGTCCTGTGCTGTGCGTCAACGCCGGCGACACGGTCACCGTGATCTTGCGCAACACCCTGCCGGAGGCCGCCTCGATCGCCTTTCCGGGCCAGACGAATGTCCTGGCCAACGGGACCCCGGCGCAACCGGAGTCCACAGGCTCAAGCGCGATCACCTCGCTGACCACCACGGCCGCGGCCGGAGGCGGGACCGTCACATACAGCTTCGTGGCCGCCAACCCGGGCACCTTCGTGTACGAGTCGGGGACCAACCCCGAGAAACAGGTCCGGATGGGCCTGTTCGGGGCCCTGATCGTGCGCCCGTCGGCCGTTCCATCGGGTGGAGCGGCCGGCTCGGTCGCGAGCGAGTACGCCAACAACCGGGCGGACAGCCGCTTCAATCCCGCCGAGGAATTCATGGTGCTCCTGAGCGAGATCGACCCCTACCAGCACCAGGCGGTCGAGAACGGCAAGAGCTTCAACATGAACAACTACCACCCGCGGTATTGGCTGATCAATGGGCGCGGTTACCCGGACAGCATCGCCGACAACGGGGCCAGCTGGCTTCCGGCGCAACCGTACGGTGCGCTCGCGCAGGTGGGTGAATTCGACCGCACGGCAGTCCCGGTCGACCAGCCCGGGATGGCCCGCTACCTGAACGTGGGCACCGAAGACTATCCGTTCCACCCGCACGGCAACAACGGCCTCGTCGTGGCCAGGGATGGCCGCCCGCTGGAGGGCCCGACGGGGGAGGACCTCGCCTTCGAGAAGTTCGCCATCAACATCGGCCCTGGGCAGACCTGGGACGTGATCTTCAAGTGGTACGACGCCGAGAATTACTCCCCGTCCAACCCGGTCCCCGTGACGGTTCCGTCGCTGGCCGACCAATCGATCGGCGTCTTCTACAGCGGAAGTCCCTACCTCGGGACCAAGGAGGCCCTGCCACCCGGCATCCAGAGCGTGAACCAGTGCGGCGAGTACTACATCATCTCCCACAACCACGCCCTGTTCCAGATCACGTCGTGGGGCACGAACATGACCGGACCGATCACTTACATGCGCATCGATCCGCCGACGCCCAACAGCTGCGGTTGACCAGGAAGGGTGAAGAACCATGTCTCACCGGAAGAGCATGAAGAAAACCGTCTCCGCCCTCGTGACCGGGCTGGTGGCGGGAGGAGGGCTGGCCGTACTGGTGGCGCTCCTCGCGCCGGCAACGGCGGCACAGGCCGCAGCCGCGCCCTGCACCGCGCCGGGTGACCTGTACGCGGCCTCGGGATCCACGACCCTGGGGACCCAGAGCGTCGCTGTCTGGGGCTACAGCGCCACCGCCGGTTCCAGCGTGAGCCGGCCCGGCGGGCCGACACTGTGCGTCAACGCCGGCGACACGGTCACCGTCACGCTGCACAACCAGCTGACGGAAAGCACGGCCCTGCTCTTCCAAGGGCAGCAAATGGTGCCGGACCGCGTTGGTGCCGCACCAGGAGCATCCACCTCGTACACCTTCACGGCCAGCCGTCCTGGCACGTACCTCTATGAGGCCGGACTGGTTCCGAACGGCCAGCACCAGGTGGCGATGGGTCTCTATGGCGCGCTGATCGTCCGTCCCGCGATATCGGGTCAGGCATACGACGCGACCACCGCGTTCGACGACGAGGCAGTCCTGGTCCTCAGTGAGATCGACCCGGCACTCAACAACGCCGCCAACCCGGCGGCCTTCGACATGCGCAAGTACGCTCCCCGGTACTCCCTGATCAACGGGAAGGCCTACCCGAACACCGACCCGATCCCGGCGACAGCCGCGGGCAACAAAGTCCTGCTCCGGTACGTCAATGCGGGCAGCCTGTACCACTCACTGGCCTCACTGGGCACAGACCAGAAGGTCATCGCCCTGGACGGCAGTCCCCTGAAGTACTCGCGTCACTACATTGCGGAGACCTTCGGTCCCGGCCAGACGGCGGACGCCGTCGTCACGACCCCTGCCGCGACTGCCTCGCTGAACCGGTTGCCGATCTACGACGGCAGCCTGCTGCTGCACAACAGCAACGCGGCCGGCGCCGGCGGGATGCTCACCTTTGTGACGGTCCCCGCGAGCGGTGTGGCGGGGCCGGACACCAGCGGACCGGCCACCAGCTCTGTCGCTTTCGCGGCAGGCACCCTGAGCGCCACCGTCAATGACACCACCACCGGTGGGTCGAGCATCGCGGGGGCCGAATACTTCATCGACACCGTGACCGGCACGGGCCTCCCGATGACGGGCAGTGGGGCCGGCAGCGTGAACGTCACCGCCTCGGTGTCCATTCCCTCCGGCCAGCACATCGTCTACGTGAGAGGCCAGGACTCCGTCGGCAACCGGGGGTTCTTCAGCTCTGTGCTGGTCACCGGCGGCGACGCCACCGGACCGACCACGAAGTCCCCGTCACTGGCACCCAGTCTCACGAACGGGGCAGGGGCTGCCGTCATCGCCGTCCACGCCACCGGGGACGACACCGCGACAGGCGGCTCGAACATCACTGCGGCCGAGTACTTCATCGATGCCGTCGGACCCAATGGTTCGGGACCGGCGCTGGCGGTCAACACTGCCGCACCGACCGCCAGCCTGGACGCCACCATCCCTGCGGCGACCGTGAACGCGCTCGCCGAAGGCACCCATGTCGTCTCGGTCCACAGCCAGGACGCAGCGGGCAACTGGGGCGCGCCGGTCACCATCAGCCTGGTGGTCGACAAGACCGCGCCCACCACCTCGGGCGTCTCGGTAGCGCCGACACCCAACAACGGCACGCTCGCGTTCAACGGCAGCCCTTCGGCCATCCGGGTGACCGTGGCGACCATGGCCGATCCGATCGCGGCCACCGTGAACAGCACCATCAGCTCAGCCGAGGCATTCCTCGACACGGTCACCGCCAATGGCTCAGGCATCGTGGTCAGGGCAACGGACGCCGTGTACAACAGTCCTTCCGAGGCCGGCTACTTCGAGATCCCACTGGCAACCATCGCCCTGCTCGCAGACGGCAACCACACCATTTCGGTGCATGCGAAGGATGCGGCGGGTAACTGGGGTGCGGTGGCGACGACGACCCTGGTGATCGATAAGGTCAAGCCTGCGGTGAGTGCGGTCACGGTGACACCGAACCCGACCGGGGGTGCCGCTTCGGTGACCCTGACGGCGCAGGCGACGGATGCCGGCACGGGTGTCACGCGTGCCGAGTGGTTCACCGGTGCCGATCCTGGTGTCGGCAACGCGACAGCGATGACGGTCACCGGGACGGGCCCGTGGACCGTGTCTTCGACCATCGATGCGCGAGGGTTCAGCGAGGGTGCCCGCACCCTGACGGTGCGGGTGCGGGATGCTGCCGGGAACTGGAGTGTGACCGCGTCGGCGGTGCTCCAGGTGCAGGCGGCACTGTCGTTCTCCACGCTGGGCAACACGAACCCGGCCGGGGTGGGCGGCACGGCCGATGACGCGGACATCTATTCCTGGAGCGGTACCGCGTTCAGCAGGGTGATCGACGCGAGTATCGCGCCGTACAACCTGCCGGGCGCTGCCAACGTTGATGGTTTCGACCGGGTCAGTCCTACCCAGTTCTATGTGTCGTTCGCGGACCCGGTGAACGTGCCGGGGATCGGCGTTGTGCAGGACGAGGACGTCGTCTTCTTCAACGGCACTTCCTGGTCGCTGTTCTTCGCGGGCAGTGCGCATGGCCTGGGCGGTAACAACAACCTGGACGTGGACGCGATCAGCGTCGTCGGTTCCACGCTGTACTTCTCCACACTGGGTAACTCGAACCCGCCCGGTGTGGGTGGTACCGCCGATGATGCCGATATCTATTCCTGGAACGGGACCGCGTACAGCCGGGTGATCGATGCGAGCGCCGCACCGTACGGCCTGCCGGCCGCCGCGAACGTGGACGGGTTCGTGCGCGTGGATGCCACCCACTTCTACCTGTCCTTCAGCGCTGACACGACGACCGTGCCGGTTCTGGGGGCGGTCCAGGACGAGGACGTCATCTACTACAACGCGGGCACCTGGTCGGTCTACTTCGATGGCACCGCCCACGGCCTCACCACCGCCAACCAGGACCTGGACGCCTTCGATGTCCCGTAGCGGAGAGGCCGTGCGGGGGCCGGTTCTGGTCAGGCCCGGCGAATCCGCACCAGGACGGTGGTTCCCTCTCCGACGGCGGACGTGATGGAGAGGGACCCTTCCGTCATCTGCACCGTGTCGCGCATGATCCGCAGTCCCAGGTGCCCACCGGGGGCCGCCGCCGCCGGGTCGAAGCCACGACCGTTGTCCCGGATCGACAGGCTCGTCGTCACAGCGTCCCCGGTGATGACGAGGTCGACGACGGAGGCGCGGGAATGCTTGACGACGTTGGCGAGGGCCTCCCTGGCGACGCGGTACAGCACGGCGATCCGGTCCTTGTCTGACGGGACATCCGGCGACAACTCGGAGTGCACGACAATGCCGGTATCGGCCACGTGGTCAAGAAGGCGCCGGAGCGCCTCGTTGAGACCGAGGCGCTCCAGGTCCGGCGGATACAGTTCGGTGGTGATGGCGCGCAGGGTACGCAGATTCCGCAGGAGGATCCCACGGGCCTGCCCGGTGAGCGCGCGCCGCTCACTCGCACCATGCCTCTCCTCCGCTTCCAGGGCGTACGACAGGCCGGCGAGGTCCTGGATCACCTCGTCGTGGAGCTCCCGGGCGATTCTTCTTCTTTCGAAGTCGGACGCGACGATGGCGTGTTGTACCAGGCGCCTTCGGGATGTCTGGCCGGCCTGGATCCGGCGGGCAAGTCCGATCGCAGGAAGGAGCTGCGCCATCTGCAGCAGGACGAGCGAGACCACGAGCACCGGGAGCACGTCCAGCATCAGCCGGGATTGGGCGTTCTGAACGGCCTCATCGTCAAAATACGCCTCGAAGATGACCGGCCATCCCGCGGCATCCGTTGCGCGGACGTTGATCTCGACCAGCTCGCCTGCCGCCGCCTCGTTCACGGTGTCCAGGCCGTTCGGCTGGCCGAGCCAGGCGTGTTCCCGCCCCCGGAGAGGAGGTCGGGGCTCCACGCCGGGAGGGGATACGTGTCGCCGATCAGGTCCGCGCTGTCCGAATACAGGATCTTCCCGTCGCCGCTCCAGATCTTGACCCGCACCAGGGAGCCGTCTGCCATCCACGGCCTGACCCCGGAATCCACACGACTGATCGCCGATGCGTCTCCGGCCCGGACGTCTCTGTCCAGGAGCGGGCCCACCGTGAAATCGGCGAGTTGATGAGTGCGCAGTATGGCTTCGGCGAGGGCACGCTGCTCGGCCTGGCCGTGGATCCAGGCGTACACCGGAATCAGGACGGCAACGAGTGTGATCACACCGATGGCGAGGAAACGCAGGACGGCGCTCCGCACCTCCGATGAATCAGCGGCCCCACCCCGGTCGCGGAGCCATCCCCGGTCGCGTGCGTCGCGGCGATGACGGATCTTAGCCATCGTCGCATGCTGGACTACGCATGCTCCCGCACCTCCAGGAGGCCCAGTTTCGTCGCGTTGACCACGGCCTGAAGCTGCGAGTGCGCGTCGAGCTTGGCGAGAATCGACTTCACATAGCCGCGGCAGGTGTTTTCGGAGATTCCGAGGATCTGGGCGTTGACCCGAACCTCAGTGCCCTCGGCCATCAGGGCGAGTACGTCCAGCTCGCGACGTGTGAGCGACGTTGACGGCTGTTCCAGGATCCGGGACTGCCGTTGGGTGCTGAGCTGAACCATGAGGGAGGGGTGTAGCGAGAAGGAGCCGATCCGCGCGTGACGGATCGTGTCGACGAGCCCGGCGAGGGACCCATCCTTGGGGAGGAAGGCGCACACGCCGAGCGCCGCCGCCTGCTCGATCACCTCCGGGCTGGGATCGCCGGTGAGCATCACAATCCGGGTCGACGGCCGCTGGGCGAGGATGAGTGCGACGGCGGCGAGTCCGCTGCCGTCCGTCAGGTGGTAATCGAGGACGATGAGATCGGGCTGGAGCTCCCGGCTCAACTCGACGGCTCTTCGTGCGCTCTGGGCTGTCCCAACCGTGCAGAGATCCGGTTCCCGGTTGAGCGCGCCTGCGAGCAGCTCGGTGAACGTGGTGTGGTCGTCGGCGAGCAGGATGCGAATCATTGTTCCCCCGGGTCGGTCGCTGCCCTGTCGGGAACTGGACTACCTGCGTGATCAGGTGATCATCATGGCCTCACCTGGCCGGTTCGTCCATGCGTCGCGATACCCCCGTTCGGGACGAACCGGGCGCCCGTCGAGCACTCAGGCCAGCGGCCCCGTGACGGATGCCGCGGCATCCGCGACCGCGCCCGTCGCGACGATCTGAACGACGGCTTCGATCTCGGGGAGAGGAAGCGGTCGTGCCCCGGACCCTCGACAACGGTGCGGACGAGGTCGCGCACGGCGCCGGTCGCGGCCCCCGGCATGAGCGGCGCGCGCAGGTCGAGCGACCGGGCGGCAGTCATGATCTCGATCGCGAGCACCCGCTCGAGACCGTCGAGGGAGCGGCGGAGCTTGCGGGCTGCGGCCCACCCCATCGAGACGTGGTCCTCCTGCATCGCAGAGGACGGGATCGAGTCGACAGAGGCCGGCACGGCGAGGCGCTTGAGCTCCGAGACGATCCCGGCGGCGGTGTACTGCGCGATCATCAGGCCGGAGTCGACGCCGACCTCGTGCGCGAGGAACGGCGGCAGGCCCTTGTTACGGTGCGCGTCGAGGTGACGGTCGGTGCGGCGCTCGCTCATGCTCGCGACGTCCGCGGCGGCGATCGCGAGGAAGTCGAGCACGTAGCCGACCGGGGCGCCGTGGAAGTTGCCGTTGGACATCACCCGGCCGTCGAGGGTGACCACCGGGTTGTCGACCGCGCTCGCGAGTTCGCGCCCGGCGATCAGGGCGGCGTGGTCTGCGGTGTCGCGGGCTGCGCCGTGCACCTGCGGGGAGCAGCGCAGCGAGTAGGCGTCCTGGACGGTGGGGTCCTCCGGGCCGGCGTGGAAGGCGAGCAGGGGGAGCCCGCGAGGATCGCGCGGAGGTTGCCGGCGCTCGCGGCCTGGCCGAGCTGGGGCCGCAGTGCCTGCAGGTCGGCGGCGAAGGTCGCATCCGTGCCGAGCAGCGCCTCGACGCTCATCGCCGCGGCGATATCGGCGGTCGTGAGGAGTCGGCTCAGGTCGGTCAGGGCGAGGACGAGCATGCCGAGCATGCCGTCGGTGCCGTTGATCAGGGCGAGGCCCTCCTTCTCGGCGAGCACGACCGGGGTGATTCCGGCCGCGGCGAGGGCCTCCCCGCCGCCCATCAGTGTGCCGCTGGCGTCGCGCACCCGGCCCTCGCCCATCACCGCGAGGGCGCAGTGGGCGAGCGGGGCGAGGTCGCCCGAGCAACCGAGCGACCCGTATTCGTGCACGACCGGGGTGATGCCGGCGTTGAGCACGGCGGCATAGGCCTCGGCCGTCGCGGGGCGCACTCCGGTGCGTCCGGTCATCAGGGTCGAGAGCCGCAGCAGCATGAGCGAGCGCACGACCTCGCGTTCGACCTCCGGCCCGCTGCCGGCGGCGTGGGAGCGCACGAGGCTCGCCTGCAGCTGGGCGCGGCGGTCGCTCGTGATGAACGTCGACGCGAGCGCGCCGAAGCCGGTGGAGATGCCGTAGTGCGGATTCACGTCGCTCGCAAGCCCGTCGATGATGGCACGGGTTTCCGCAACGCCGGCGAGCGCGGCCGGATCGAGCACGATGCGCGCGTCGAGGCGGGCGACGGCGACGACGTCGGCGAACGAGACCGCGCCAGCTCCGACGGTGACCGTGGCTGTGGCTGTGGCTGCGGCTGTGATGCGTGTGGCGGTGGATGCTGCGGCCGGGTGGATGCCCGCGGTGACGGATTCTTCGGTGTGGCTCATGTTTCGATTGCACACCCTGCGCGGCCGCCAGGGGACACGGATACACTCGAATCTGTCCGGTATACCGGACATCTGGCGCACGAGGCCGGCAGGAAAGGGGCAACCGGATGGTGGTCACACCGAAGGTCCCTGCCGCCCGGAACACCCTGCGGCTGCTCTCCCACCTTGCCGCCCAGCGAGGTCCGGCCCGGGCGAGCGCGATCGCGACGGCCCTCGACCTGCCGCGGTCGACGGTGTACCAGCTGCTCGCCGTGCTCGTCGAGCAGGGTTTCGTCGTGCACCTCCCCGAGGAACGCCGCTACGGCCTCGGCGTCGCGGCCTTCGAGCTCAGCACCGGATTCTCCCGCCAGCAGCCGCTGTCCCACCTCGGCCGCCCCCTCGTCGCGCAGCTCGTCGACCGGCTCGGCGAGAGCGCGCACCTCGTCGTGCTGCACGGCCGGGACGTGGTCTACCTCGTCGAGGAGCGCGCGCCGCGGCGGCCCTCCCTCGTCACGGATGTCGGCGTCCGCCTCCCGAGCCACCTCACCGCGAGCGGGCGCGCGCTCCTCGCCGCGCTGCCCGCGGCCCAGCTGCGTGCGCTGTATCCGGACAAGGCGGCCTTCGCGCGTCGGCAGGGGGAGGGGCCGGGGCAGGGGCCGCGGAGCTCGTCCGAGCTGCGTGCGCTGCTGGCGACGGTGCGTGCCGACGGCTTCGCCCGCGAGGACGGGGAGATCACGCCGGGGATGGCATCCGTCGCCGTCGCAGTGCGGGACCACGCGGGCTGGCCCGCCGCCGGGATCGCCGTGACCTTCCCCCGCGAGCGGATCGCCGAAGACCTGTGGCCCGCGCTGGCCGCCGAGCTCGCCGGCACCGCCGCGGAACTCTCCCGCCGCATCCACGGCCGTCCGTGACATCCGCCTCAGTGCGCGAACAGGGCGATCAGCAGGGCAACGTAGACGACGACGAAGACGGCCGGTGTCACGAACCGCACCACGTTCACCCACGGCGCCGCCGACAGGATGCGCAGGGTCACGGCTGACGTGCTTCCCACGGCTCGCAGGTCGGCGATGACAGCGAGGGCCTCATTGGCTGCGTTGATCTGCACGAGGGCACCGAGGATCCCGGAGGCCAGGAGCACACCGGCCGCCGCGACCCGCACGCTCGGTGCGGCTTCGGCCAGGCCCAGGGACAGGAAACCCACCAGTGCCGTGAGCAGGAAGGTCGGGGCGACCTGGGACACGATGACGTGCCAGCGGGTCTTGATCCAGAGGTTGACGAGCTCGGATTCGGTCATGCGGGGCTCCACTCCGGTCGCCGCGGACGGGCGACCTGCGTCCATTCTCGCGCGGCGCATGCACCCGCGGGCCCATCGGTCGCAACTGCGGCCGCTGCCGACAACTGTGGCCGGTGCACGGGCACCAGTTGTCCGCATCGGTCACTCCAGGGAGCCCGTAGCGCAGCGGATGCCCGGCTCAGTACCAGCCGACGCTGACCGAATGCGCCCAGGCGCCGCAGGGCGTTCCGTAGACGGCGGCGATGTAGCCGAGGCCCCAGTCGACCTGGGTCGCGGCGTTCGTGCGCCAGTCGGAGCCGGCGGACGCCATCTTGCTTCCCGGTAGCGACTGGGGGATGCCGTACGCCCCGGAGCTCGCGTTGTAGGCGTCGGCCCGCCAGCCGGACTCCTTGTTCCAGAGCGACACCAGGCAGGTGTACTCGTTGCCGCCCCAGCCGCGCGTGCTGACCGCGCCCGCCGCGTACGCCCGGGCCGCAGCCGGAGACGACACGGTTGCGGTCGGGGGAGCCGTGGTCGAGCCCGCGCCTGAGGAGCCGGAACCGGAGGATCCGCTCGACCCTGAGCCGCCCGACCCGCTCGCCGCCGCCGGTTGAGCGGCCGCCGCTGCCGCAGCGGCCTGGGCCGCCGCGCTCGCCGCAGCCGCCCGCGCGGCCTCTTCCTGTTGCTTCTGGTATGCCGCGGCCGCGGCGACGCCGGCCCGGTAGGAGCGCTCCGTCTCGGCCGTCGTGTTCTTCAGGCTCGCGAGCTGGGCGTCGAGCACGTCCGAGCGTGTGCGCTGCTCGGCGAGCTGCGCATCGGCGGCGCGCTGGGCCTCGGCCGCGGCCGCCGCACGATCCTTCGCCTCGACGGCGAGGCGGTCGCGTTCCGTCGACGCCACGGCGGCTTGTTCCTCGAGGCTCTGCACGAGATTGCGTTGCGCGAGCGCCCGGTCGCGGATGCCGGAGGTCAGTTCGCTCAGCCGGGTCGAGGTGCTGAGGGCCGACAGCAGGTCGCTCGCCTGGCCCGGAACCAGGAGCAGGGTGGCGACGGCGTCGCTCGCCCCGGAGCGGTACAGCTGCGCACCCAGAAGCCCGAGCTGGACATCCGCTGTCTGGGCCTTCTCGGTCGCGGTCGCGAGCTGGCGCGCGAGGTCCCCGGCGTGCGCAGCGGCCGCGCGTGATTCTGTGTCGGCGGTGGCGGATGCCGCGCTCGCGGTGATCGCCGCGTCTCCGAGCGTCGCGGCCTGGGTTTCGAGCCCGGTCAGCAGGGTGCCGATCCGGGTCACCTCCGCCTCGGTCGCAGCGGTCGAGGCGCGGGCGGCCTCGACGTCGGCCCAGCTCGGATAGTCGTCGGCCTGGGCGGGAATGGCGACGGTCACGGACGCACCGAGCAGCGCGATGACGGCCGCCATCACGCTCCATGCCCGCACTCGTGATCGCACCTGTCTCCGCCCGCCGTCTACCGAGTGTAGTTCGCGGTCCTTGGACTGTCCCGGCCGGATTCCCGGGCGGATTCCCGGGCGGCGACATCGGGAGGCCGGGTCCGGGCATCCGCCGGAACAGCCCGCATCAGGTCGCGGTCCGGGCCAGTCGAGGGCGGAGGGCGGCGAGGATCCGGGTCAGGTCCAGCGAAATCGCGGTCGCGGCGCCCATCGCCGTCGCGGGAGTGGCGTCGTGCCGGGTGTCCAACTCGGCCGTCAGCTGGGCCACGGCGGTCTCGGCCGTCTCGAATGCGCCAGAGTCCGTCAGGACGGCGTCTCCGTCCCGGCCGGACTCCCACTCGGTCAGCACTGCGGCGACCGCGAGCAGGGCCCGGGCGAGTGGCGGCCTGAGCTCTGGATGCAGTTCGAGGGCGATCGGAGCCCCCAGGCGACCCCGGCGAGTACATCGGTGAGGTCGCGCACGTGGAACGTGACGGTCTCGAGCGCGGCGAGGTCGTCCCGGTCACTGGCCAGGTCGCGCCGGTGGATGCGGGCCCGAGGGTTGCCCTTGCGGCTGTCTTCCGCGTGGAACAGGGCATCGTGAACGTCGCGCACGAGTCTGATGAGTTCGTCGCCGCGGCTCGCCCAGTCGTCGCGTTCGGGCGGCCAGTTCTCGGTGAGGGCCTCGGCCAGGTCGGAGAGGTGGCCGGCGAGCCTGCCGCGGTAGTGCGACAACTGGCGGCCGACCGCGTCGAGGGTCAGGGGCGGCAGGATCAGGAGGTTCACGGCAAGGCCGATCACGATGCCCAGGGACACCTGCTCGAGGTAACCGATCGAGTACCCGTCCGCATTCGGTCCCCCGATGATGAGCACGAACAGGGCCGTCACCGGGATGTACTCCCGGTTCGCGCCGAACACCCCTGTCGCGGCGACGAGCGCGCCCACACCGACGGCCAGCGATATGGTCAGCACGTTCGGACCGCTCACGAGCAGCACCGCACCCGCGAGCACGATCGCGACGAAGAGGCCGCCGAGGGTCTGCAGTGAGTTTCGAACCGAACTCATCAGCGTCGGGTACATGCTGACGAGCGCTCCGAGCGGCGCGTAATAGGGATACTCGTTTGCGACCCCCGGCAGGTATCCGGCGACCGTCCACGCGATGGCCACGGCGAGGGCGGCCTTCGCCGCGGCCAGCAGCCGAGCCGCGGTCAGCTGCGATCCCACCCACCGGGGCGCGTGCCGCACGGTCCGCCGTACGCCCGATCGCGTCATCTCCGTCTCCTTCTGTCACGACACGGTACCTCCCGAACCGGTTCTTCTGCCGGTAGGCGACCGAACCCGGGGTGCCCCGAAACTGGTCCGTGACTTTTGGGGGACTATCCGGTAACGTTGACAGGTCGGCTCTTGACACCGTGTGCATTTGTATGCGCGGATGGGTTTGTAAGTCAGGATGGGCCGGTTTCCCAGTAATCCGCTGGTGAAAAATCACTGTATGTGAACGGCCCCGGCCATAGACTGCCCGGGTTCTCAGGTTGCGATGCATGTGCGTCGTTGTTCTGCCATGTACCCAATACAACCCAGGAATTTTCTATGCCTACGAGCAACAATCCGGCTGTCAGCCGATCCAACAAGAACTTCGACCCGAAGTACGCCGCCAAGGGCGGACCCTCCCGCGGAGGATCCAACAACGGCAGCAAGAGCCCGGGCCACCGCGGCTATCAGGCCGATGCGGGCGCCCCCAAGAAGGCCCGCTGGAACGCCGGCGAACGCGCCGACCGCGCCGCAGGACGCCCCACCAACGACCGCCCGGCCTATGGTGACCGTCCGGCCCGCAGCAATGACCGTCCCGCCTATGGCGACCGTCCCGCCCGCGGCAACGACCGCCCGTCGTACAACAACGACCGTCCGTCGTACAACGGCGCCTCGCGCACCGATCGCCCGACGCACAGCAATACCGATCGCCCCACGTACAACGCCCGCTCTGAGCGTCCGTCGTACAACAGCGACCGTCCCCGCACCGACCGTCCGTCGTACAACAACGACCGTCCGTCCTACGGCGACCGCGCCCCGCGCACCGACCGTCCGGCGTATAACAAGGACCGTCCCTCCTACGGTGACCGTCCGGCCCGCACGGATCGTCCGGCGTACAACAACGACCGTCCCCGCACGGACCGTCCGACCTATAACAACGACCGCCCGTCCTACGGTGACCGTCCGGCCCGCACGGACCGTCCGGCCTACAACAACGACCGTCCCCGTACCGACCGTCCGGCCTACAACAACGACCGCCCGTCCTACGGCGACCGTGCAGCCCGCACCGAGCGTCCCTCCTACGGTGACCGTCCGGCCCGCACTGAGCGTCCCTCGTACGGCGACCGTCCCGAGCGTTCGCACTCCGACCGCCCGTCCTACGGCGACCGTCCGGCCCGCACTGAGCGTCCCTCCTACGGCGACCGCCCCGACCGTGCGGCTCGCACCGAGCGTCCCTCGTACGGCGACCGCCCGGACCGTTCGCACTCCGACCGCAGCAACCGTTCCGCGCACGACGACGGCGGCCACTCCAGCAACTTCTACCCGAGCCGCGACACCAAGGCGCACTTCGCCGCCGGTGACGACGTCGTCCTCGAGCGCCTCGAAGCCATCGCGACGACGGCTGCCGAAGTTGTCGGCGTGACCTTCGGCGACCTGGGCCTGGGCGAGAACATCGTCCGCGAGCTCGGCGCCCTCGGTGCCGCCAGCCCGTTCCCGATCCAGGCCGCGACCATCCCGGACGTGCTCGCCGGGCGCGACGTGCTCGGCCGTGGCAAGACCGGCTCCGGCAAGACGATCGCCTTCGGCGCTCCCTCGTGGAGAAGCTGATGGAGAACAACGGCGCCAAGGACCGCAAGATGGCCCGCAAGCCCCGCGCGCTCATCCTGGCCCCGACCCGCGAGCTCGCGCTGCAGATCGACCGTACCGTGCAGCCCATCGCCCGCAGCGTCGGCCTCTTCACCACCCAGATCTACGGCGGCGTTCCGCAGTACCGCCAGGTCAGCGCCCTCCAGCGCGGCGTGGACATCATCATCGGCACCGCCGGCCGCATCGAGGACCTCATCGAACAGGGTCGCCTCGACCTCAGCGAGGTCGTCGTCACCGTCCTCGACGAAGCCGACTACATGTGCGACCTGGGCTTCCTCGAGCCCGTCCAGCGCATCCTGCGCCAGACCAAGAAGGGCGGCCAGAAGCTGCTCTTCTCGGCAACCCTCGACAAGGGCGTCGCCTCGCTCGTCAAGGAGTTCCTGACGAACCCGGCCGTCCACGAGGTCGCCGGTGAAGACCAGGCCTCCTCCACGATCGACCACAAGGTCCTCGTCATCGAGCACCGCGACAAGAGCGCCATCATCGGCCAGCTCGTCGACCGCCAGGGCAAGACGCTGATCTTCTCCCGCACCCGTGCGTACGCCGAGCAGCTCGCCGAGCAGCTCGAAGACGCCGGCGTGAAGGCGACGAGCCTGCACGGCGACCTGAACCAGGCCCGCCGTACCCGCAACCTGCAGATGCTGACCAGCGGTCGCGTCAACGTGCTGGTGGCGACGGATGTCGCGGCCCGCGGCATCCACGTGGACGACATCGACCTGGTCATCCAGGCCGACGCCCCCGACGAGTACAAGACCTACCTGCACCGCTCCGGTCGTACCGGCCGTGCAGGCAAGTCCGGCACCGTCGTCACGCTGATCCCGAAGCAGCGTCGTCGCCGCATGGACGAGCTCCTCGAGCGCGCCGACATCGAAGCCAGCTTCATGAACGCCGCCCCCGGCGACGCAGCCGTCCGCGAGCTCGCCGGCCTGTAACACCCGCTCCACTCGCACCACCCGCAGGGCACTCACCATCCGGTGGGTGCCCTGCGGCCGTTAACCCCGCCCCCGTGTCCCGCGAGAGTACATTTTGGCCCCTAAAACGCGGTTTTAGGGGCCAAAAATGTACTCTCGCGAGACGGTTCGGGGCGAGGGGTGAGCGGATGCCGCGGGTCAGGCGAGTGCGAGCATCGCGGCCGCCGCGAGCGCAAGACCGAGGCCGACCCACTGCACCGGCGCGATCCGCTCCCTGAGCACGACGGCTGCGAGCAGGATCGTCCCGGCCGGGTACATCGCCGTCAGCACGCTGATCACGCTGAGGTCGCCGATGCGGATCCCGATGAGCAGCAGGAAGTTCGCGGCGACGTCGACGAGACCGCAGACCGCGGCGAGCGTCAGGCCGATCGTGAGGGTGGACCGGGAGCGCCGACCGGTGTGAGCGGGAACCGCGGCCGGGTCTGCTGCGCGAGCCACGGCATCCGTCGCCCCGAAACCGGCGACGGCAACGCCCGTACCGCCGGCCCCCGCGAGCACCCGCCGCCGGCGCGCGGCGACGACGGCGAGCACACCCACGATCGAGAACATGATCGCGGCGTTGACCGCCCGGTTGAGCACGAGCGGTACGAGGCCGCTGTCGTCGGGGGTCAGGTCGATCAGGATCAGGAACGCGCCGATCATGACGCCGGACCCGATCGCCATCAGCACCCCGAGAGTCGTCGGCCGCACCGCGCCCTTCTCCGGCACGAAGCCCACGAGCACGACCGCGACGAGCGCGAGACCGAGGGCGGCGTATCCGACCGGCGCGAGCCGTTCGCCGCCGACGAGGCCGGCGGTCATCGGCACGACCGCCGAGACCACGGCGGTCAGGGGCGAGAGGATGCTCATCGGACCGATCGCGAGGCACGCATACAGGAGGGAGATCGCGATCGCACCGGTCACCCCCGAGAGCGCGCCCCAGAGCACGGCGTCCGGCGACCAGACGCCTCCCACGAACGGCAGGGCGACGAGCAGGACCAGCAGCCCGGAGCTCGCGGCGACCGCGGTGACGAGCACCGAACTGAGCCGCTTGGCCGCGAGGCCGCCGAGAAAGTCGGCGCTCCCGTAGATGAGGGCGCCGGCGAGTCCGACCAGGGCGGTGAGCATAGGCATCCAGCCTAGGCGAGCCGCGCCGCCAGGCCCAGGCTCACGCACCGGGCTCACGCTCACGCACCGGGCGCATGCACCGGGCTCATGCACCGGGCGCATGCACCGGGCACACGCCGGCGATTCCGGCACAGGTATGGTGGGAGCGACACGGCCGGAGGAGGAACGATGACCGCACGCTGGGCACGGTTCGCTCGCGGCTGGTATATCGCAGGTTTCGCGACCTTCGTCGCGGCACTGTCGCACACCCTCGGTGGCGGCGCAGCCCCCGGTCTCCTTCCCGTCGTCATCTCCCTCGCGTTCGCCGGCATCGTCTGCATCGGCCTCGCCGGCCGCGCTGCCTCCCTCTGGCGTACCACGGCGGCCGTGCTCACGAGCCAGCTGATCTTCCACGGCCTGTTCTCCCTCGGCGCATCCGGCGGTTCCCTGCGAACGGATGCCCCGGCCGGCACCCTGCCCGCCCACAGTCACGCGGCGGGTTCCGCCCTGCTCTCGGTGCAGTCGGGCGCGACGACCGCGCCCGGACTGTCCGGCGTCTCCGGACTGTCCGGCGTCCCCGGACTGTCCGGCGCCCACGCAGCCCTGCCGATGGCCAGCATGACCGGCATGTCCGCAGCCCCCTCGACGCGGCCCTGATGTCGCTCGCGCACCTGCTGGCGGCCGTCGTGACGATCGTCGCCCTCCGGCATGGCGAACGTGCGTTCGGCATCCTCGTCGCGGCGGCGCGACTCGTCGTCCGCAGGGTCCTGGTCGCCAGCAGCCTGCCGGTCCGCGCTCGCACGGCGCACCGCGTCCCGGCGCCGACGCTCGTCTTCCTGCCCCGAGACCTCGGGGTGCTCCTGTCCGTGATGCGGCACCGCGGCCCGCCGGAGACCCTGCGTTTCGCCTAGACCAGACCGTTTTGCTTTTCGCTCCGAACCAGGGGCAGTCGCGTGCGCTGCAGCCCGATGCCCCGGTTGTTCGGTGCCGCCAACTATCTAAGGAACCACAGTGACGTTCAAGACCACCGCCCTCGCGGCATCCGCCCTGCTCGCCGGCGGCATTCTCGCCCTTGCCGCGCCGCTCTCCGCGAGCGCCCACATCGACATCGACCCGTCCTCGGCCGCGGCCGGCTCGTACTCCGTGCTGAGCTTCGCGCTCCCGCACGGCTGCGCCGGATCACCCACGACCTCCATCAGCATCGCCATCCCGGAGAGCGTCGTCAGTGTCACGCCGACGGTCAACCCCAACTGGACCGTCGAGAAGACCTCCACTCCGCTCGCGACCCCGCTGACGGACGAGGACGGCACCTCGATCACCGACAGGATCGGCGCCGTCGTCTACACGGCGATCACCCCGATGGCCGACGGCCTGCGCACGACGTTCGACCTCAGCCTGCAGATCCCCACGGATGCGGCCGGCACGACCCTCGAGTTCCCCGTCGTGCAGACCTGTGTCACCGGTTCGACGAACTGGGACGCCCACACCGTCGAGGGTGAGGCCGAACCGGAGCACCCGGCGCCGTCGATCGCCGTCACCGCGGCCGTCGCCTCCGATGAGCACGGCGCTGCCCACACCGACACCACCACCGAAGCGAGCTCCGAATCGGCCGATGCCGCGGCAACCGCCCCCGACGTGCTCGCCCGGGTGCTCGGAGTCGGCGGCCTCGTCGTCGGCGTCGTGGGCCTCGTGCTCGCGATCACCGCCCGTCGCAAGCACTCGGCTTAGGAGAGAACCATGCGAAGCAACCACGTCCGCGACTGGTCCCTGCGCGCGCTCGGTGTCGCGGCCGTGGTTGCCGCGACGCTGGGGTTCTCCGCCGCCCCGGCGTCCGCGCACAACTATCCGGTCGGGTACGCGCCCGCGGAGAACTCGGTCGTGACCGAGCAGCCAGGCCACTTCACCATCACCACCAACGACGCCCTGCTGAACCTAGACGGCACCGGAACCGGCAACGCCATGCGCATCAGCGGTCCGACCTCCGCACCTCTCTATTACGGCGACGGATGCGTCACCCTCTTCGGCCCGAAGCTCGAGACCACGGCCCAGCTCGGCCAGCCGGGGGAGTACACGGTGACCTGGCAGGTCGTCTCGACCGACGGCCACCCGGTCTCGGGCAGCTACACCTTCACCTGGCAGCCCGCCACCGGTCAGGTGCTCGCGCAGGGCCTCGCCGCCGCCCCGACCTGCGGCGCCGCCACCCCCACGGACACCCCAGGTGCCGCCGCCCACGCGTCCGCCGCCCCCGGCGCCGCGCAAAGCGCGGTCGCCCCCACCGACCTGCTCTGGATCGCCGGCGCCGCCGCTGCCGTCATCCTCGCCGTAGCCGCAACCCTCCTCCTCACCCGCCGCCGCCCCACCCCCTAACCCGCCCCACCCCGGCTCGCGAAAGCGGAGAAGTGCCCCTTCCCGCTACGGGAAGGGGCACATTTCGTACTCTCGCGAGACGGGCGGGGTGGGGAAAGCCGGTGAGGGTGTCCGGGGTCGCCGGTAGACTCGCTGGGTGAGTTGGACTGCCGAACTGCCCCGTGAACCGGACGAGTGGGTGCCCGACGACCGCGATGCGCCGGAGGACTACGACGCTCCGCCGCCCCCGGACTACGGAGCGGGCGACGGCCAGGGAAACAGCTCCGACTACGGCTCCCGAGTCGCCCCGGGCGCCGGTGCCGGCGGATCCGGACCCATCCGCACGTCGTTCGCGCAGGCATCCGCCCCGCCCCGGCGCGCCACCGCGAAGTTCGCGACCGCCGCCGAGGCGCTGCGCACGGTGTTCGGCTACGACTCGTTCCGCGGCGAGCAGGCCGCCATCATCGACCAGGTCATCGGGGGCGGCGACGCCGTCGTGCTGATGCCCACCGGCGGCGGCAAGAGCCTCTGCTACCAGATCCCGTCCCTCGTGCGCGAGGGCACCGGCATCGTCATCTCCCCGCTGATCGCGCTCATGCAGGACCAGGTCGACGCCCTCACCGCGGTGGGTGTCCGCGCCGAATTCCTCAACTCGAGCCAGGACTCCGCCGAACGCTCCCGCGTCGAACGCGACTACCTCGCCGGCAACCTCGACCTGCTCTACGTCGCCCCCGAGCGGCTCTCCTCCGAGGCCACCAAGCGCTTCCTCGAGCGCGGCACCATCGCGCTCTTCGCGATCGACGAGGCCCACTGTGTCTCGCAGTGGGGCCACGACTTCCGCCCCGACTATCTCGCCCTGTCCGAACTCGCCGGCCGCTGGCCCGACGTGCCGCGCATCGCGCTCACGGCCACGGCGACGGATGCGACGCACCAGGAACTCACGCAGCGCCTGCAGCTCGAGGGGGCGCGTCACTTCGTCGCGAGCTTCGACCGTCCGAACATCCAGTACCGGATCGTCGCGAAGGCCGAACCGCGCAAGCAGCTGCTCTCCTTCATCAAGACGGAGCACCCGCACGACGCCGGCATCGTCTACGCGCTCAGCCGCAAGAGCGTCGAGGCGACCGCCGAATTCCTGCGCGCCAACGGCCTCAACGCGCTGCCGTACCACGCCGGCCTCGACCAGGCGGTGCGCGCCCGCAACCAGTCCCGGTTCCTCCGCGAGGAGGGCGTGATCATCGTCGCGACCATCGCGTTCGGCATGGGCATCGACAAGCCTGATGTGCGCTTCGTCGCCCACATCGACCTGCCCAAGTCCGTCGAGGGCTACTACCAGGAGACGGGCCGGGCCGGACGTGACGGCCTGCCCTCGATCGGCTGGCTCGCCTACGGCCTGCAGGACGTCGTGCAGCAGCGCCGCATGATCGACGAGTCGCCCGGCGACCTCGCCCACCGCCGCAAGCTCTCCGCGCACCTCGACGCCATGCTGGCCCTCTGCGAGACGGTGCACTGCCGCAGGGTCAACCTGCTGCGCTACTTCGGCCAGGCGAGCGAGCCGTGCGGCAACTGCGACACGTGCCTCGAACCGCCCGTCGGCTGGGATGGCACCGTGCCGGCCCAGAAGCTGCTCTCCACCATCGTGCGCCTGCTGCGCGAGCGCAACCAGCGTTTCGGCGCCGGCCAGATCGTCGACATCCTGCGCGGCAAGACCACACCGCGCACGACTCAGCACCACCACGAACAGCTCGCGACCTGGGGCATCGGCGCCGACCTTTCCGACCAACAGTGGCGCGGCGTCGTCCGTCAGCTGCTCGCCCAGGGCATCCTCGCCACCTCCGGGGAATACGGCACCCTCGTGCTCACCCCGATCGCCACAGAGGTCCTCGCCGGCCATCGCACCGTCGAGCTCCGCAGCGAGCCCGAGCGCGCGGCACGGTCCACCTCCTCCGCCCGCACCGGCGCCGCGAAGGCCGCTGCCGCCGACCTCACCCCGCAGCAGGAGGCGTTGTTCCAGGCGCTCCGGGCCTGGCGCTCGAGCGTGTCCAAGGAGCAGGGCGTGCCCGCGTACATCGTCTTCGGCGACGCGACCCTGATCGCGATCGCGGTCGCGAACCCCGGCGGTATCGGCGACCTCGACGGCATCTTCGGCGTCGGCGCCAAGAAACTCGAGGCCTACGGAGCCGGCGTGCTCGAGGTCGTCGCGGCGGCGGGCGCTTAGGATTACTCGTTCTTGTGCCTAAGGGCACTCGTTCGAGCGCGGCGCCTGTGGAAAGCTACAAGACGGATGCCGGGCGCGGCACCCGCCTTTGTAGCCTCGTCATGCACTATTTCCGGCCGTCGCCGAGCCGCCCTAGTGTGTAGAAAAATTCTGCCTACACGATCTTCCGCGCAGGAAGCTTCCATGCAGGAAACTTCGAGTTCGAGCGAGAACAAAGGACCAATGATGGTTGACACTGCCCAGCGCTCCGCACCCTCCGCACCGGCGACGCCCTCCCCGGCCGCCCCCAAGCCCACCGGCACCTTCACCCCCATCCCCACGATCAACGTCCCGGCGCTCAGCCGCCAGCTGCTCGGCAGCTGGCCGGAGATCCGGATCGAGGCCCGCAAGCTCACCGCACGCCCCGAGCTCCAGGGCGTCCCCGGCCTGTCGATGGCCGAGCACCGGCTGCGCGTGCTCGAGCAGTTGAGACTGCTCGCCGTCGAAGGCCACGTGCACCGTGCCTTCCCGGTGCACCTCGGCGGCGAAGACAACCACGGCGGCAACATCGCCGGGTTCGAAGAGCTCGTCACCGCCGACCCGAGCCTGCAGATCAAGGCCGGCGTGCAGTGGGGCCTCTTCGGCTCCGCCGTGATGCACCTCGGCACCCGCAAGCACCACGACGCCTACCTGCCCGGCATCATGAGCCTCGCCACCCCCGGCGTCTTCGCGATGACCGAAACCGGCCACGGCTCCGACGTCGCGAGCATCGCCACCACGGCGACCTACGACGCCGAGACCCAGGAATTCGTCGTGCACACCCCGTTCCGCGCGGCCTGGAAGGACTACCTCGGCAACGCCGCGAACGACGGCATCGCGGCCGTGCTCTTCGCCCAGCTCATCACGGGCGGCGTGAACCACGGCGTGCACGCCTTCTGGATGCCCCTCCGCGACGAGACCGGTGCGTTCCTGCCCGGCGTCAGCGGCGAGGACGACGGCCTCAAGGGCGGCCTCAACGGCATCGACAACGGTCGGCTCGCCTTCGACAACGTCCGCATCCCCCGCGAGAACCTGCTCAACCGCTACGGCGATGTCGCCGAAGACGGCACGTACTCGAGCGCCATTTCCAGCCCCGGCCGCCGGTTCTTCACGATGCTCGGAACCCTTGTGCAGGGCCGGGTGTCCCTCGACGGGGCCGCGACCCAGGCATCCGCCATGGCCCTCACCATCGCCGTCACCTACGGCAGCCAGCGCCGCCAGTTCACGGCCGGCGGCGAGGCCGAACAGGTCATCCTCGACTACCAGCGCCACCAGCGCCGGCTGCTGCCGCGCATCGCGACGACGTACGCGCAGACCTTCGCCCACGACGAGTTCCTGGTCGCGTTCGACAAGGTCTTCAGCGGCATCGCAGACACGGATGCCGACCGCCAGGACCTGGAAACCCTCGCCGCAGCCCTCAAGCCGCTGTCGACCTGGGCAGCACTGGACACCATCCAGGAGGCCAGGGAGGCCTGCGGCGGCGCCGGCTTCCTCGCCGAGAACCGCCTCGTCGGCCTCCGCGCCGACCTCGACGTCTACGCGACGTTCGAGGGCGACAACACCGTCCTGCTCCAGCTCGTCGCCAAGCGGCTCCTCACCGACTTCAGCCGCAAGTTCGCCGACGCCGGCAGCGGGGTCCTCGCCCGCTATGTCGTGCAGCAGGCCACCGACCGTGCCCTGCACAACACCGGCCTCCGCACTCTCGGCCAGGCCGTCGCCGACTTCGGTTCGACAGCGCGCTCTGTCGGCCAGCTCCGGGAGACGAACGTGCAGCGGGAGCTGCTCACCGACCGGGTCGAGACCATGATCCGCGACATCGCCGGCAAGCTCCGCCCGGCGAGCAAGCTCTCTCCGCAGCAGTCCGCCGACGTGTTCAACGCGCACCAGGACGAACTCATCGAGGCGGCCCGCGCGCACGGCGAGCTCCTCCAGTGGGAGGCATTCACCCGGGCCGTCGAGCACACGACGGATGCCGGCAACAAGCAGGTCCTGACCTGGCTGCGCGACCTGTTCGGGCTCGGACTCGTCGAGAAGCACCTCGCCTGGTACCTGATCAACGGACGCCTGTCCGCCCAGCGCGCCCAGTCGGTCACGGCGTACATCGACCGGATCATCGCCCGCCTGCGCCCCTTCGCCCAGGACCTCGTGGACTCCTTCGGGTACAGCCCCGAGCACCTGCGCGCGAAGATCGCCTCCGGAGCGGAGCAGGAACGCCAGGACGAGGCCCGCGACTACTACACCGCGCTGCGCGCCTCCGGCAACGCCCCGGCAGACGAGAAGGCGCCGCGCAAGAAGTAGCGGCCTGCGCAAACCGGCGCGAGGGCGGGCATCCGTCGTACCGGGGTACTACGCGCCGCGGCCGGTAAGCATCCGTTCGACCGATGTGCCCCGTGAGGCGCCCTGCGTATCGTGAATGCGGGGCCGACGTCCACCGACGCCTGGCCCCGCCAACGATGCGAATGAGGAGACGGATGATTCAGGCACAGTCCCTGACCAAACGCTACGGAAGCAAGGTCGCGGTCGACGCGATCGACTTCACCATCCAGCCCGGAACCGTGACCGGCCTGCTGGGCCCGAACGGCGCAGGCAAGACCACGACGATGCGGATGATCGTCGGCCTCGACCGGCCGGACTCCGGCTCGGTCCTCGTCAACGGCCAGCGCTACCAGGACCTCCGTGCCCCGCTCCGCGAGGTCGGGGTGCTGCTCGACGCGAAGGCGATCCACACGGGCCGCTCGGCGCGCAACCACCTGCTCGCGATGGCCGCGACCCACAACATCCCGAAGAGCCGCGTCGACGACGTGATCGAGCTCACCGGACTCACCTCCGTCGCCCGCAAGCGCGTCGGAGGCTACTCCCTCGGCATGGGACAGCGCCTCGGCATCGCCGCGGCCCTCCTCGGAGACCCGGGCATCCTGATCCTCGACGAACCCGTCAACGGGCTCGACCCCGAGGGCGTGCAGTGGGTGCGCAAGCTGATGCGGCACCTCGCCGGCGAAGGCCGCACCGTGCTGCTCTCCTCACACCTGATGAGTGAGATGGCGCTCACCGCCGACCACATCATCATGCTCGGCCGAGGCCGGGTCATCGCCGACGCCCCCGTCGCCGAGATCATCGGCCAGGCCGGCGGAGCGACCGTCCGCGTGCGCAGCCCGCACGCGACCCGACTCGCCACCCTGCTCGCGCAGGCCGAGGTCACCGTCGTGAACCTCGAACAGGACGTGCTCCAGATCACCGGGATCACGGCCGCCGAGATCGGCGACCAGGCCGCAGCCGCCGGCATCGTGCTGCACGAACTCACGAGCGTCAGCGCCTCCCTCGAGGACGCGTACATGTCCCTCACCCGGAACGAGGTCGAGTACCGCACCGGCGGCACCGGCGACGAGGAATTCGACGACGACGATTCCGACACGACAGACGCCGCAACGGATGCCGCCGCGAACGACGATCCGGACCCGCGCGAGACCGAACTGCAGGAGGCAGCACGATGAGCACCCCCACGATCCTGGTTGCCGGTACCCCGGAAGCCCTCGCCGACATCGGCACGGAATTCGTGCCCGCGACGACACCGGCCGGTCCGCACCTCAGCGCGCTCGGCATCATCCGCTCGGAGTGGATCAAGCTCAGCACCGTTCGCTCGACGATCTGGTGCTTCGCGGTGCTCCTCGTCGTGTCGATGGGGCTCGCCGCGATCATGTCGCTCGCGCTCGACCTCACCGGGACCGACATCACGACGGTTCCGGGCACCGACCAGGCCCGGTTCGTGGCGCAGGCCTCGACCTTCGGCGTGTTCTTCGGCCAGCTCATCGTCGCCGTACTCGGCGCGCTCGCCGTCACCGGCGAGTTCACGACGGGCATGATCCGCTCGACCCTGACCGCGGTGCCGAAGCGCCTGCCGGCCCTGTGGGCCAAGGCCCTCGTGCTGTTCGTCGCGACCTTCGTCGCCGGCCTCGTCAGTAACATCGCGGCTTACGTCGTCACGGCCTCGATCGTCTCCGGCCAGGGCCTGCACGCGAGCCTCTTCGCCCCGGAGGTCATCCTCCCCGTGCTCGGCGGTTCGCTGTACCTGGCCCTCGTCGCGGTCTTCGCACTCGGCATCGGCACGATCGTGCGGAGCGGGGCCGGCAGCATTGCCGTCGCGCTCGGCGTGATCCTGCTCCTCCCGGTCGTACTCCAGATGATCCCGGCCACGTGGGCGAGCGACGTGCTCCCGTACCTGATCTCGTCAGCGGGTATCAGCATGTTCGGCCTCATGCAGTTCGCCAAGGTGCCACTCGACTGGTCGGTCGACCTGATCATCGTCCTCGTCTGGGTTGTCGTGAGCCTCGGCACCGCCGCGGTGCTGCTGAAGCGCCGCGACGCGTAACCGGGCGGCAATGAACAGGACCGAGCAGGCAGGGCCGGCTGCCGGCACCGACCGGTGACCGGCATCCGCCCAGTTCGCAGCAAGTAGAGTCCCAAGCATGACCTCCACCAGTCCCAGCCCCGCCGCGACCCCCTCGCGGACGGGGCTGGCCTGCGTTTACCGACGCCTCCGGGGGTCACCCGCCGGTTCTGGGCGCGGCACCCCTGGTTCGTCGATTCCCTCGTCGCGGCCGTCTACCTCGTCCCGACCGCGATCGTGCTCCTGGTCGACGCGACCCGCCCGGGCGGCGGACCCGCCCCGGTCGCCATCGTCTCGGCGCTGCTCCTCACCGCACTGATTGCCGGAGCGTTGCTCTTCCGCAGGCACGCCCCGCTGCTCGCCCTCGCCATCTCCTGCACGGCGCTGCTCCCGTCGTTCCCGAACCACGGCCAGGGCGACACCCTGCCCGTGATGATCGCCCTCTATGCGGTCGCCGTGTACCGCAACGTGCGCAGCGCCTGGATCGGCCTCGCGGCCGCGGTCGGCATCTCCACCCTCGGTGCCTATTTCGGCTCGGGCAACCCCTTCATCTCCTGGGTGAGCGTCGCCTCGCAGGACGCGGTCCTGCTCATCGTGGCGACCGTGATCGGCGTGAGCGTGGGCGACCGGATGCGCTACGTCGCCTCCCTCGTCAGCCTCGCCGCCCAGCTCGCCCACGACCGCGACCGGCAGGCCCAGCTCGCCCGCAGCTCCGAACGCGCCCGGATCGCCCGCGAACTGCACGACATCGTCGCCCACAGCCTCTCGGTCATGGTCGCGCTCGCCGACGGCGCGGACGCCCTCGCGGTCCGCGACCCCGAACGCTCCCGCGCCGCGATGCGTGAGGTCGCCTCCACCGGCCGCGGCTCGATGGCCGAGATGCGCAGGCTCCTCGGCGTGCTCGGCGACGACGACGAGACGGCGGATGCCGCGGCATCCGCCCCCGGGCAGGCCGCACCAGGGCCAGGGGCCGGCACCACGACGGCCACGGCAACGACCACCGCGACCACCGCCCCGCTCGCCCCGCAGCCCGGCGCCGACCAGCTCGTCGACCTCGTGGACTCCTTCCGTTCCGCGGGGCTCCCGGCCCGGCTCGAGCTGAGCGGGCGCGTGCCCGGCAGCCCCGGCGTGCAGCTCACGATCTACCGGGTCGTGCAGGAATCCCTGACCAATGCCCTGCGCTACGCGTCGCAACCGAGCATCGTCTCGGTGCGGCTCTCCTCGTCGCCCGACCGGGTCGAGGTCGTCATCGACGACGACGGCCACGCGCGGGCCCCCAGCCGAGCGTGGGCGGCCGGCGCGGCATCATCGGCCTCGGCGAGCGGGTCGCGCTCTACGGCGGTACCCTCGAGGCCGGCCCGATCCGCGGCGGCGGCTGGCGGGTGCGCGCGACGATGAGTCTCGACGAGGGGCAGGCCTCCGCATGACCGGTCTCCACGACCCGGCTCCCCACGACCACACGCTGGCTCCGACCCGGATCATGCTCGTCGACGACCAGGCCCTGCTCCGGATGGGGTTCCGGATGGTGCTCGAGGCCGAGGATGACTTCACCGTCGTCGCCGAGGCCGGCGACGGCGCCGCGGCCGTGCGGCTCGCCGCGAGCATGCTGCCCGACGTCATCCTGATGGACGTGCGGATGCCCGGCGTCGACGGGATCGAGGCTACCCGGCTGATCACCGCGGCGCACCCCGGGATCCGGATCATCATCCTCACGACGTTCGACCTCGACGAGTATGCGTTCGGCGGTCTCAAGGCCGGCGCCCGCGGCTTCCTGCTCAAAGACGCCCAACCGAGCGAACTGACCGCCGCGATCCGGGCGGTCGCCTCGGGGGAGGCATCCGTGTCGCCCCGGGTCACGCGCCGGATGCTCGAGTTGTTCGGGTCCAGGCTCCCCGCCGAGGGGACGGGCGGCTCCGAGACCGGCGAGGACCCCGAAGCGGATGCCGCGCGCATCGACGTGCTGACCGACCGGGAACGAGAGGTCTTCTTCGCCATCGCCGAGGGCCTCTCCAACACCGAGCTCGCCGAGCGCTTCTTCCTCTCCGAGTCCACGGTGAAGACCCACGTCGGCCGGATTCTGCAGAAACTCGGCCTCCGCGACCGGGTGCACATCGTCATCCTCGCCTACGAGCAGGGCCTGACCCGTCCCTGAACGCCGTAGGCTCGGGAGATGCGCACCTTCTACCCCGACCTGGAACCCTACGAAACCGGGATGCTCGAGGTCGGTGACGGCCAGTCCATCTACTGGGAGGCATCCGGCAACCCGGACGGCAAGCCGGCGGTCTACCTGCACGGCGGTCCCGGCGGCGGATCGAGCCCCCAGCAGCGCCGCGTGTTCGACCCGGAGAAGTACCGCATCATCCTCTTCGACCAGCGCGGCTGCGGCAAGAGCACCCCGCACGCGAGCACAGCGGATGCCGACCTCAGCGCGAACACGACGTGGCACCTGGTCGCCGACATCGAACGACTGCGCGAGCACCTCGGCATCGACCGCTGGCAGGTCTGCGGTGGATCCTGGGGCAGTTCCCTCGGCCTCGCCTACGCCGAAACCCACCCGGAGCGGGTGACCGAGCTCATCCTGCGCGGCATCTTCACCCTGCGGCCCGTCGAGCTCGACTGGTTCTACGAGGGCGGTGCCGCGGCGATCTACCCCGACCTGTGGGAGGGTTTCCTCGCGCCGGTCCCCGTCGACGAGCGCGGCAAGCTCATCGAGGCCTACGGCCGCCTGCTGCACGACCCCGACCGCTACGTGCGGGAGCGCGCCGGCGTTGCCTGGTCGACGTGGGAATCGTCGACGATCACGCTGCTGCAGCAGCCCGCGACGATCGCCCGGTTCACCGAGCCCGACTTCGCGGTCGCGTTCGCGCGCATCGAGAACCACTACTTCCGCAACCTCGGCTGGTTCGAGCCCGGGCAGCTGATCCGTGACGCCGGCCGGCTGAGCGAGATCCCCGGCGTCATCGTGCAGGGCCGCTACGACATGTGCACTCCGGCGTTCACCGCCTGGGAACTGCACAAGAACTGGCCGGAGGCCGACTTCCGCATGATTCCAGACGCCGGGCACTCCTTCGAGGAACCCGGCAACCTCGACGCGATCATCGAGGCGACCGACCGCTTCGCCGCCTGAACCGCGCGGGGCGGCTCACTCGAGCGTGAGCTGCCCGTCGTGCTGCCGGTAGCGCTCACCGGTGACGGGGCAAACCCATACGCCGTCGCCGACGTGCTCGAGGGTCGCGCCGCTACGGCCGACCCAGCCCACCCGCTCGGCGGGGACCCCGACCATGAGCGCGAAGTCGGGCACATTCGCGGTCACGATCGCGCCGGCGGCCACCATCGCCCAGCGCCCGATCGTCAGCGGGGCGAGGCACACAGCGTGTGCCCCGACAGAGGCCCCTGTCCGCACGGTGACGCCCAGCGTCGACCGCTCACTGACCGGCCTGGCCGAGCCGTCGGCATTGATCGCACGGGGGTGCGGGTCGTTCGTGAACACGGCCGCCGCCCCGACGAAGACCCCGTCCTCGAGCAGCGCGGGTTCGTAGACGACCGCGTATTCCTGCACGATGCAGTTGCGGCCCACCACAACGCCGGGTCCGACGTACGCGCCGCGGCCGAGAATGCTGCCCGGTCCGATCCGGGCGTACTCGCGCACCCGCACCAGGTCGGCGATGAGTGCGCCCGCGCCGATGACCGCGCTCGGGTCGACTTCAGCGGGATCGGTGACGTTCATCGCGGGCCCGTCGTCACTGCGGTGGCGCCCGGAGCGGTGGCGCCCGGTGTGCCGCGACGCGAATCGCGTGCGCTGGTCGTGCCGCGCGGGCGCATGGCCGCGTGTGAGGCGGTGGATCGGGGTCGACGGGGTAGTCGATGCGATGAGGTCGTATTCACGGCAGTCCCTGTGCTCGGGTGTACAGGAGGAAGCGGACGGTACGAGGAACGGATGCGTCGTGGCCGCCGTTCCCGGCGGTCACGAACGGAACGTACCCCGCAACTGCCGCGACACGCTAGTACCCCTCGGGGGGGACATCCGTTAATTTGCGAGCTTCACCGAGTAAATGGGGACGAGGTTGACCGTGACCTTCCTCGTGTCCACGCCCGCGGCATCCAGCAGCGCCTTGAGGGTCGCCGTATCGGGCACCGGGAGCGGGCCTTCGAGGCGGATGTAGACGTCGGCGTCCCGTGTGCTCACGGTGTCGACCTCCCAGCCGACCGACTGCGCCCAGGTCTCCGCGACCCGATGGACGCCCTGCTCGACGATGGCGCGCGCACTGATGCCGATGCTGGTGATCGCGAGCGGCACGCCGATCACGAGGAACATGACGGTGAGCAGGGCGATGGTGCGGCCCATTCCCCGGTGCGGTTCACCCGCCAGGGGGTCGCGCGCGAGCCGGGTCACCCCGTAGACCGACATCACGACAACGCCCGTCCCGATGATGGCCACGACATTGGTCACGAAGAGCAGCAGGGCGCCGAGCGACTGGGCGACGGAGCCGGACTCGAGGGCGAGGCCCGCAACGGTGAGCGGCGGGACGAGCGAGATCGCGATCGCAACGCCGGGCAGGGTGTCCGAGATGTCCTTGCGCACGAGTGCGACCGACCCGACAAGGCCGGTGCCGAGCGCCGCGAGCAGGTCGATGAGGCCGGGCGTGACCCGGGCGGAGACCTGTGCGTTCGTCTCCGCGAGCACGTCGTTGACGACGAGGAAGCCGACCAGGTACCCGATCGCGACCGCCGTCGCGGCGCCTGTGACGACCAGGAGCAGCGATCGGAGCAGGTTCGCCCGGTCTCCGATCACCGTCGCGAGCATGGTGCCCATGATCGGCGTCATCAGTGGGGCGACGATCATCGCCCCGATCACGGTCGCCGTGGAGTCGCCGACGATCCCGGCCGAGGCAATGACCGCGGACAGAACGAGCAGCATCCAGAAGCGGCTGTAGCGGGTGCGCACGTCCGGGCCGTCGAAGAACACCGACGCGCGCATGTTCGCGACGGTGTTGAAGCGGGCCTCATCCAGCACGGTGCCGCCCTCCCGCTGTCGCGAGGCCTGGCATGCGGGACGTCGGTGGGGGCATGCAGTGATCCTAGGGAGAATCCCGGGTCAGCGGCAGGGGCACTTCGCTCGATGGTGTCGCCTGGGCGCATCACCGTACGTTTGTAGTCATGACTTCTCTTCCGACCCTTCCCCTGCCCGGCCGGCCCGGCGAGGACACCCCGGACGGCCGGGGCAGAACCGGCCTGGATCGGGTCGGAGCCGACCTGCACGGGAACCCTGACGTCACCGTGGACCGCGTGGAGGTGACCTCCGACGGCTGGCACGTTCTGCGCCGCACCACCTTCCGGTACCGCGGACGCAACGGGAAGCAGACCAGCCAGCAGCGCGAAACCTACGATCGCGGCAACGGTGCCACGATCCTGCTCTACGACCCGGATCGCAGGACGGTCCTGCTGACGCGCCAGTTCCGGTATCCCGCCTACGTCAACGATCACCCCGACGGCATGCTCATCGAAACCGCGGCCGGCCTTCTCGACGAGGACTCGCCCGAGGTCGCGATCCGGAGGGAGACGAGCGAGGAGCTCGGCGTGACGGTCGGGGAGCTGCGGCACGTGTTCGATCTCTACATGAGCCCGGGTTCGGTCACCGAGCGCGTGCACTTCTACGTCGCCGCCTACGGCCCTTCCGACCGGGTGTCGGCAGGAGGCGGCCTCCCCGAGGAGGGCGAGGAGATCGAAGTCCTCGAGATCCCCTCCGGTGAAGCCCTGGCCATGGTCGCCGACGGCCGCATCGTCGACGGCAAGACCGTGCTCCTCCTGCAGTGGGCCGCCCTGGCCGGCCTTCTCTGACTCGCTCGGCGACTCTGGGCGGATGCCGGTTGCAGCAGGGGCGCATGCCGCCGAGCGTCGTCCGTTCATCATCCGCGGGCGTCCGTTCCAGCAGTCCGTCGTCCGCGTTCTGGAGTCAGGTTCGAACGCTATCCAACGGTCACGCCCCTGGGATTTCGGCAAACTCCTTCTTCGCTGAGGTGTACCAATCCATCGACTGCTTCGGATGCCTCCAACGAGCTTTCATCTCATTGTGGGCTTGCTCATGAGTGGCGTCTCCGGCTTTGACCGCGTCCTTGAGATGGCGGTTCTGGGCCTTGATGACGTCATCGGCGGTCTCGCCGTGCAGCGGTTGATCGCACGGTCCACCCAGCTGGCGGCAGGTCATGGTCTTCATCGATTCGGGTCCTCACTGTAAAGGCGGTCCCCGTTTGAGGCCCGCTATCTATATGACGATCGATCGGCTCCAAGTGTGACCGCTGCCGTGGTGGACGGTCGCAGGTCAATCTCGGCTCGCTCCCGCTTCACGCCGGATGATGTGTTCCAGGACCTCCGGGTCTGCGCGGAAGTCGATTCGAGACACGACGCCGTCGAGGACCGTGAAGTCAAACGCAACACGGGGGGAACCGCGATGAAACCATGCGGCCCCGGCGCGCCCGTCAACAAAGACGGGGAGAGCGGCCTTGGCTGCGCCGTTGAACATCGTTGCCACCGCTGTCCGCCCTTCGATCCGCGACGGGGTCCCCGCCGCTATGGCCGCGTCATCGCCGACGACCACTACGTTCGGTGCCAGCAGCTTGAGGAGTTGCTCGAAATCGCCTTGCCGCGAGGCGGCGAGGAATGCGTCCACGACTTTCCAGTCGGCGCGGCCGTGCTCCTGGCCCTGCGGGCGGATCTTGCTTCGCGCCCTCGAAGCGAGCTTGCGTGCAGCGGCTGGAGTGCTCCCGAGGATTGCGGCGATCGTGGGAAAGTCAATGCTGAAGCTGTCGTGAAGGACGAACGCGACACGCTCCGTAGGCGTGAGGCGGTCCAACACCACCTGGAGGGCGATCCCGACCGTGTCGGCGAGGGCGAGCTCATCCGCTGGATCGGCGGTTCGCGACGGGGACTCGAGGTCGTCAACGAGAATGGGTTTCTCGACGCGCAGTCTGTCCAGGCACAGCCGTGTCGTGACCGTGGTCAGCCAGGCCGGCAGATTGTCGATCACGGCCTCTGTGGCGTGAAGCCGCAGCCAGGCCTGCTGGACGATGTCTTCGGCTTCCGCGCCATCGCGCAGGATGCGTCCGGCAATACGCAACAGCCGGGGACGCTCTCGCTCGAAAACTGCTGTCTCGTCCATGATCATCACGCTTTCAGTGGAGGTCTCATGTTATGGCTGACCTGTGGGCGTCGGGCCGTGAAACGGAAAGATCACTGGGTGAGAGTCTCGGTTATCGCCTTGATCTGCGCCAGTACCGCCTGCGCGTTGGCGCGCTCGAGGGTCTCCGGCCGGGCAAGGCAATCGATGTGCCGTCCGAGTCCGGGGTAGGCCAGCGGACGAAGGACCAACCCCGGGTGGTCGCGCAGGTCGGTTGTGTAACGAGGCATCAGGGCGACGCATCCGCTCGCGTCGACGATGGACGCGGCTACCGAGAATTCGTTGATCCGGTGCAGGATCCGCGCCTCGTTCCCTCCGATTCCCGCGATCAGGGCGAGAGCCTGCGTGAGCGGAAAGCCTTCGTGCACCGCGACCCATTCCTCGTCGCGAAGATCCGCCGGCTCGATTGCGGCTTTCGCTGCGAGTCGGTGATCGTGTCGGACCGCGATATCCAGGGGCTCGTACAGGAGGGGTTCCACCCGAACCGACCCCGGCCATGCGGGGCTGCCGACCAGCCGATGGGCGAGCACAAGATCATGATCGATGGTGAGGAGGGGGAAGTCCTCCTGGGCCACATCAAAATCGCTCAGCCGAACGCCGGGCAGGTCGGGCCTCCGGCAGGCCGCGATCAACGATCCGAAGACGGCCAGGCCCACGCTATGGAAGGCGGTCACGGAAACGGTGCCCAGGTGATCGCCCTGGAAACGCGCCACCGCCTGCGCGGCGCGTTCGAGTGCCACCTCGACGTCGATCGCCGCCAGCGCGAGGGCGCGCCCGGCATCCGTGAGTGCCGTCCTTCTGCCGTCCCTGAAGGTCAAGGGAGCGGGCGACTGACGTTGCAGGGCACTGATCTGCTGGGACACCGACGACGGCGTGACGTGCATCGCCGCCGCGACGGCAGCAATGCTGCCCCGGTCACCCAGCTCTCGCAACGCGCGAAGCTGACCGAGTTCCATAAGTTGAAACTAATGCATTCGACACTAAAGTGCTTTCTTGTATTACGTGAAGTCAGGCCGGACGATGGAGGAATGCCCGCCCTCCTCAGTCGATTCCGCGTCGACCTGCTCCTGCTCCTGGTGGCCGCCGCGTGGGGATCCACGTACCTCGTCGCCAAAGAACTGGTCACGCCCCAATCCGTCGTCGCCCTGCTCGCAACACGGATGCTGCTCGCTGCGGTCATCATGGCGGCCCTCGTCGCCGCACGGCGGCACCGGATCACGCAAGCGGAATTGCGATCCGGGATACTGCTCGGGATTGTGCTGGCTGCCGTGTTCGCCTTCGAAACCTTCGGGATCGCCCACACATCGGCCACGAATGCCGGAGTCATCATCAGCCTGACGATCGTATTCACGCCGATTCTGGATTCCGCCGTCTCGGGTCGCCGGCTGCCCGGCAGGTTCTTCCTGGCCGCGCTGATCGCCATCGGTGGAGTCGCCCTGCTCGCCAGCGGCGGTGTCTTCCAGGCGCCGAGCCTCGGCGACCTGCTCGTGCTCGCCGCGGCCATCATCCGTGCCATCCACGTCACGTCGATGTCCAGGCTCACGGGCAACACTCCGATGAACTCGCTCCACCTCACCACGGTGCAACTCTCGACCTGCGCGATGATCTTCTCGGCGGCGTCACTGTTCTACGGCGACTCGATCCCGCACTTTCTGGCTCGTCTCGACCCCGGACGTACGGTCCTGTTCCTCTACCTCGTCGTCGCGTGTACCGTCTTCGCGTTCCTGATCCAAACCTGGGCCGTCCGACGCACCTCGCCCTCCAGAGTGAGCCTCCTCCTCGGAACTGAGCCGGTCTGGGCTGCACTTGTCGGAATCGCCGTCGCCCATGACCCGGTGGCCGTCGCCGGATACGTCGGTATCGCCCTCATCCTCGCCGGAACCGCCTGGGGCCGGTCCGTCGAGCAACGGCACCGCCTGGCGTCATCGTTCTCGCGTCAACGGATCAGCCCTTCGCGCGTGAATCCAGGTCGAGCGCATAGGTTTGCGCAGGCCTCTTCAGAAGTGAGTGTTGGAACGGCTCTCCCAACGGCCGCCATCCCTCATGCCGATAGAGATCGACAGCAGGGTGGTTGTCCGTGAGGACGTGCAGGACAGCGTGCTTGTGACCGTGGTGCTTGAGTTCCTCGGCAACACTGACCAGAAGCGCTCTCCCGAGCCCACGTCTCTGCGCGTCTGGTGCAACGGCGAGCAGGCTCACCACCGCAGCGTCGGGTGGATCGGTCGGTAGCCCTCTCTTCGGCGTTGTTGCGAGAACGAAGCCCCGGATTCCGGCACCGGTTTCCTCAGCCACGATCCAACTCTCGGCGTGGTCGAACTTCGGTCGAGCCCGTTCGGCCACTCCTGCGACGGCCGCCCCATCGCGCGTGGCGCAGGCCCGGACCCACAGCGCGACGCACTCCGCGGTGTCAGCAGCACTACCGGTGCGGAACGCGGGGGACTGGCGGGCGCTCGCCCCTCGAAGCCGGATACTCATGAATCGAGCCTAGCGACGGCCCGCCCTGCCATCCGGTGACGGGGCCTCTCGACGAGCCGATGTTGCGGCAGATCCACCGAGCGCTCGCGTCGGCCTTCCCGCCGGCCTGAGCGCTTGAACTGTTATTGAGTACCGCTGGGCCCGGGTGAGTCAGTCAGGCATCGGTCGAAGGCTTTCCAAAGACCCGGCCGATAGTGGCTGCTTGTGCTCGTTCACTGCTGGTGCGCATGCCAGAACCGACCACACGACTTCGCCTCGGTTGCGGATTGTGAGGTCAACGAGTGGCCCCGAGAGAGGCCATAGGGTCCATTCCATCTCGGCGTCCGTGCCCGTGCCGCCCGATGTCTTACGCATGATAGACAGCTTGGCTCCGCCTGTATTGGTGGCCTGGACCGACCAGTCTGACATTCGCAGACTTGCCGCCTGATCTTCGAACCGTCCGTCACGCAGTGCTGCCTCGAAGAATTCCTTGGCGCGATTGAATTCATCGTCCTCGACGAGCCGACCTCGACGAATAGTTGCCCGTCGAGAGTCGAGACGATGACCCTATCCGTTGCGCACATATCCGTAGTGTCGCACTCTCGGGCGCCGATCGGGCCTTGCAGGTGGGCAGAATAGTCTCAAGCCAAAGGCCCGGCCGAATGCTCTGTGGAACCGGAGGAGTGACCGGGGCGATCTGATGCGCGGAGTGTGTCCGTCCGCCGCCCATCGAGGCTCAAGTACACGGGGGAGTGCATCGGATGAGCGTTCGGAGAGCCGAGTGGGGGAATGTGATTCTCGCACTGGCAATGCTCGCCGTCATTGGCGCCGGAATCCAACGCTGGTCCGTGCATGACGCGACAGGCGACTGGGACTTCTGGCCCCACGCCGTCCCCTCGAAGGTCTCATTCGCCGGACGCCACTTCGACTGCATGCCTGAGCAGACGTTGTGGGGCGAAACGGTCGACGGGCTCAGCTTGCGTGGGCTCACCGCCGGCGGCGGTGAGATCTACTCTTCGAGCGCCGAGGCGACAACGACCATCCGGGTAAAGACAAGCGACGGCGTCTACACCTGCAGCCTCATGGGTGGACTCTGAGTCTTTGCGACACTCGGGTGCCGCTAGGCTCAACTCGTTCAGCCCGGGGAAAGAGGCGCCATGTTGAGGATGAGTCGTTCGCGACGCACTCAAATGAGCCGGAATTGACGCGGCGACGACAGCGACCGAGCTTCTGGTTGGGAGTCTGCGGCGTGAGTGCGTGCGCCGTGTTGTTGGTGTACCGCGTCATTCGTGCTTCCAACGGCGGCCTTGGTGGAATGAGTGTTCTTGCGGTAGGCACCCCTCTTCTGTTTGTTTTCGGAGTGTTCGCCGTCTTCGGCTTCCAGAACGCACGCCGTTTGGCGCGAGCAGAACAGACCTTCCCTTCCGCCGTCGTCGTTCCGATGGTCGTTGCACCGCTTCTCGCCGAACGCCTTAATGTGCTTACGACTGCTTTAGAGCTGGCACGCTCTCGAGTGAAGCCGACTACATACGCGACGCTGGTCGCGGATGGGCAAGACGTGCACGTCCTGGCGGGCCGGGTTTCTGGGGCTCCTGCCGCAGTCTTCCCCTCGGATCGGGTGAGGAGTGTCGTCCTTGGATCGGCACTTGTTGGAATGCGGACGATGACTTCGATCACCATCGAGGTCGCCACCATCGAAGGGTCCGTGTCGCTCCCGGTGATACCGATGCGCCGTCGAGGCAACTGGTTGCGCGCCGTGCCTGATGCGGAAATCGCGAGGATTGCCGAAGATCTGCGGCGGATCATAGGCTGTCCAGCCAAGTCCGGGTGCGGGGAAGGGTAGAGGATACGGTCACGCAAGCCGGGGTCGCAACGGCAGCCACGGCTCTGGTCGTTGGGGCCATGGAGATCGTGGGTCGTAGTGTCCAGGCTGCGCAGTGGGGCGGCACTGAAGTGAGCTCGATCGCCCTCATCCATGCCTCGGTCGCGTCGGCCCGCGAAGCCAATTGGGGACCGTTTCACCGGCCTTCGATGACCACGCGACTATTTGAAGTGTGGGCAGAATCTGGCCAAAGGCCGAATTCGAGTCCGGAGAAAAGACATCCGTTAACGAGAAAAACCCCGGATAACCGGGGTTTCAGCGGGTGGCCCCGACGGGCGTCGATCCCGTGACCTCTCGATTTTCAGTCGAACGCTCTACCAACTGAGCTACAGGGCCAGAAAGTAACTCGAGAAGTCGCTTTCCAAGGAAAAAACCCTCTCTCGCGAAAGGGCGTTTTACCTTTGCGACCCTGACCGGACTTGAACCGGCAGACCTCCGCCGTGACAGGGCGGCGCGCTAACCAACTGCGCTACAGGGCCTCACAATGAGAACCAAACGTACGTTTTCATTTATTCGGTGTTACTTGTACTGATTTACTACCTGCTTATTGTTGCACATTCAGTTAGGCAGGTTGCGTAGCCCCAACGGGATTCGAACCCGTGTTAACGCCGTGAAAGGGCGCCGTCCTAGGCCTCTAAACGATGGGGCCGAGACGCCATAAACATCATGGCTACCGACGAGTAAGCATACGGTCTCTTGGGTGAAAACCCCAAATCGGCACGTGGACCGATGCCCGTGGCGTGTCGCCCGCGCCCCGGCGCGCCCGCGAATGGCGGCCGATCCGCCCGGTTGGGGGTTAGATTCGGGTCCGATAGCGGGCGATACTGGCGCGAACTTGTTACTGTGAAAAGAGTGGCATCGTGACCAGTGTGTTCACGCGGTGCCCAATCAGGGAGTTCTATGCGCAAGGCAGTGACGAGTGACCGCGGGGCCAGCGAACAGTCGGGTCCACTCCGGCCGGCCGGCGGACGCCGCGTTCACAGTCATCGGGGCCTGTTCAGAGGCACCGCCGCAACGGCCCTCGCCACGGCCCTCGCCCTCATCGTGACGCTCGTGATTCCCGCCGGCGGCGCCCAGGCGGTCGACTACCCGAGCTGGCAGGACGTGCAGAACGCGAAGTCGAACACGGCCGCCGCGTCCGCCAAGGTCACCGAAATCCAGAATCTGATCTCGAATCTTCAGACCCAGGTCGCCCAGACCCAGGCCGAGTCCGAGAAGCGCGGCGCCGAACTCCAGGTCGCCCAGCAGAACTACGACGACGCCACCCGGCGCGCATCCGACCTCCAGGCGCAGGCCGATACGAGCAAGGCGACAGCGGACGCCGCGACGAAGCAGGCCGGTCAGCTCGCGGCCCAGCTCTACCGCACGGGAGGCACCGACCTCACCGTCAACCTCTTCCTCGACGGTGATGCGAGCGGCCAGGGCGCCGACGCCCTGCTCGCCAAGCTCGGCAGCATGAGCAAGATGGTCGAGCGCAGCACCGGCGTCTACGAGGAGGCCCAGGCCGCCACGAACTCCGCCCAGGCGCTCGGAGACCAGGCCAAGATTGCCCAGACCGAACGCGAGACCCTGAATGTCGCTGCGCAGGCCGCGATGGTCGCCGCGCAGGCGGCCGCAGAGGCCGCCGCGAGCGCTCTCGCCGAGTCAGAGTCCAAGAGTGTCGAACTCGCCGCCCAGCTCGCCTTCATGCAGGACGCGCAGGCGTCCACCACCGCGGGCTATGAGGCCGGCGTCGCCGAGCGCGCCCGTCTCGCGGCGATCGAAGCCGCCCGGGCGGCGGCGGCTGCTGCCGCGGCCGCCGCAGCCAACCGCGGCAACTCGAGCGGCGGGGCAACCGGCAGCGCCGGAGCCGGCCTCGGCGGCGGGTACATCAGCTCCCAGGGCTGGGCCGTTCCGGCCAGCGGGCGCATCACCGATGGATTCGGCCCGCGCGCATCCATCTGCGGCTCGACCGGCTGCAGCGGAACATTCCACTACGGTACCGACCTCGGCGCCAGCTGTGGCGCTCCGATTTACGCAGCCCACGACGGTGTCGTTGAATACGCCGGCCCCAATGGTACGTACGGCAACTACATCCAGATCAACAACGGCGGCGGAATTTCGACCGGGTACGCGCACATCCGTCCCGGCGGCATCTTCGTGTCGAACGGCCAGAGCGTCAGCGCTGGACAGAACATCGGCAGCGTCGGGATGACCGGGGCCGCAGATGGCTGCCATCTCCACTTCGAAGTGCGGATCAACGGCGTCAAGTCCAACGCCGTGCCCTTCATGGCAAGCAAGGGAGCACCACTTGGCTAACGACGGCACGTCCTTCACGAAACGGAAGCCCGTGCGCCTCTTCGCCGCGGCCGTCGCGATCGGCGCGGTCTCGGCATCCGTCGGCATCATCGCTCCCGCCGCCTACGGCGACCAGGGTTACCCTAGCTGGGACGACGTACAGAACGCGAAAGCCAATGAGGCGACGAAGCAGGCCGAGATCGAGAAGATCACGGCGCTGCTGACGGGCCTGCAAACGGCGGCGGATGCCGCGTCCAAGGCCTCGCAGGTCGCCGCCGAGGCGTACCGGGTCTCCCAGGACGAGCTCGACGCCGCCACCCTGCGTGAGACGAGCTTGACCGAACAGGCCGCGACCGCGTCGAAGAAGGCGGACACCTCGAAGATGCGGGCCGGCCTGATCGCCGCGCACCTGGCCAAGACCGGCGCGCAGGACCTCTCGCTCAACCTGTTCCTGAACGGCAGCAGCGCCGACGACCTCCTCGAGCAGCTCGGAACCGCGAGCAAGCTCAGCGAGCAGTCCGAGACCATCTACCGGGAGGCCGTCCAGGACAAGAACTCGGCAGAGTCCCTCGGCGGGCAGGCCGCCGCGGCGACCGTCGAGCGCACCCAGATCACGGGCGAGTCCATGACGAAGTTCGATGCGGCAAGTGGCGCGGCCCAGGCCGCGGAAGCCGCCCTCGAGGCCGAGCAGCAGAAGTCGAACGATCTCTACGGGCAGCTCGCCCTCCTCAAGGACACCACGGCAGACACCGAGCGTTCCTACCAGGCCGGTGTGGATGCCGCGGCTGCGGCGGCCGCGCTCGCTGCGGCGCAGTCCGCGGCAGCGGCCAGGGCTGCCGCAGACCAGGCGGCGTCGGCCGCGCGGGCTGCAGCCGCGTCTGCTGCTGCTGCGGCTCAAGCCCAGGCTCCGGCCGCGGGGGCGGGAGCAATTCGGGATCCGGCAGCTCCGGGTCCGGCAGTTCGGGATCCGGCAGCAGCTCCGGCTCCGGCAGCTCGGGATCCGGCTCGTCCTCGGGCGGCGGCGCGGCGACCGCGCCCGCTCCGAACGCGAGCGCCGTGCAGACCGCAATCGCCTTCGCCCGCGCTCAGCTCGGCGACCGCTACCTCCTCGGCGGCTCGGGCCCCGACGCGTGGGACTGCTCCGGTCTGACCAAGGCCGCCTATGCCGCGGCCGGGGTCTACATCGGCACCCATTCCGCCACGAACCAGTACAACACCATGGCCAGCCAGGGCCGGCTCGTCTCCTTCAGTAACGTGCAGGTCGGGGACCTCGTCTTCTGGGGCAGCGGCGGCGACTACTACCACGTGGCCATCTACGTCGGCGGTGGCCAGGTTCTCGAGGCCCCCGACGTCGGCAAGCCCGTGCGCATCCACTCAATCTGGTCGCCCGGCGACGTCGCGTCCTACGTGGGCCGCCCCACCGGCTGACCCGACCGCCCCTCGCCCGTCCCGTCCCGCAGCGCTCGCACCCTCCCGCGCGCCATTTCCGCCGCTACGCTGCCGGCATGCCTGGCGCGCAGTGGCGCACGTGGCGCGCGAGAGCGGATGCCGGGGGTCCGCACCACGAAGGCCCCCGGAGCGATCCGGGGGCCTTCGTGGTGCGGCAGCGCGCGAGCGCGATGCACGAAGCGCGCTAGGGTCAGTGGCCCTCGGCGGCGAGCTTCTTGATGCCGTCTTCGACGATCTGGTTGGCTTCGGCGGCGTCGCCCCAGCCCTCCGTCTTGACCCACTTGTTCGGTTCGAGGTCCTTGTAGTGCTCGAAGAAGTGCTCGATCTCCTTGCGGGTGTACTCCGGGATGTCGAGGACGTCCTGGATGTGGTCCCAGCGGGGGTCGCCCGCGGGAACGGCGATGACCTTGGCGTCCGAGCCGCCGTCATCCGTCATGTTGAAGACACCGACCGGACGCACCGAGACGCCGACGCCGGGGAACAGCGGGAAGTCGAGCAGCACGAGAACGTCGACGGGATCGCCGTCGAGGCCGAGGGTGTTCTCGAAGAACCCGTAGTCCGTCGGGTACACGAAGCTCGTGTAGAGCACACGGTCGAGGTAGACCCGTCCGGTCTCGTGGTCGACCTCGTACTTGTTGCGGCTTCCCCGGGGAATTTCGATTACTGCGTCATATGCGGCCATGGCCTGGTCTCTCCCTTGTTCACAGTCTCCGGATAACGTTACTGGATGGAGTCCACGCGCCGCCCGAGACTGACACCGGAGATCGCCGACATCCGCCGGGCGATCCGCGCCGTGCTGGCGGACGCCGGGCTCGGCTCCTCAGTGACGCCGCAGGCTTCCGGGTCCGAACCCTCCGCCCCGGGCGCCTCCGTCCCCGGTGCATCCGCACCAGACGCCGAAACGCGCGGCCTCGTCCTCGTCGGCCTCAGCGGCGGCCCGGATTCGCTCGCGCTCGCGGCCGGGACTGCCTTCGAGGCAGCGCGGGCGGGACTCCGCGCCGGGGCCGTGATCGTCGACCACGCCCTGCAGCCCGGGTCCGCGGACGTCGCCGCCGAGGCCGCCCGGCAGGCAACGGCCCTCGGCCTCGACCCCGTGCTCGTCGTGCGCATCACCGTCGACCACGGCGAGAACCACCGGGGGAGTGCCGCAGACACCGACCCCGCCGAGACCTACAGCGGCCCGGAGGCCGCGGCCCGCAGCGGCCGTTATGCCGCCTTCGTCCGTGCACTCGCCGACACCGGCGCGAGCCACGTGCTGCTCGGTCACACGCTCGACGACCAGGCCGAGACCGTGCTGCTCGGCCTCGCCCGCGGCTCCGGCCCGGTCAGCCTGCACGGCATGCTGCGGGTCAGCGGCGCCTACCTCCGCCCCCTGCTCGGGATCCGCCGCGCCCAGACCGTCGCCGCCTGCACAGATGCCGGCCTCACCCCCTGGACGGACCCGCACAACGCGGAACACCGGTTCGCCCGCGTCAGGGTACGCGACACGGTCCTGCCGGCGCTCGAGCGCGAGCTCGGACCCGGTGTCGCCGAGGCACTCGCCCGCACCGCGGACCTGTTGCGGGAAGACGCCGCAGCCCTCGACGAACGCGCGGCGGAGCTCGCTGGCGGATCCTTCGAGATCGTCGCAGGCGGTATCCGTGTGCCCGTCGAGGTGCTCGCCGAACAGCCCGCCGCGCTCCGGAACCGGCTGATCCGGCTCGCGGCGGCACGCACAGTCCTGCGCGCCGCCGGTGCCGGCGCTGGCACCGTCGTGATGGCCCTGCCCCGCGGGGCGACCCTGGCCGTCGGCCGGCTTGTGACCGATTGGCACGGCCAGGGCCCGCTCGACCTGCCAGGCGTTAGAGTTGTACGGCACGATGGCTGGCTCGTCTTCACCGGGCCCGGCCTCGCACGGCACGCACGGCCAACTGAATACGCACAAAGCAAAGGACCCTCCCTCCCCCATGGAACCCCGCGACATTGATGGCGACCTCACCGAAATCCTGATCGAAGAAGAGCAGATCCACGGCCGCCTCGCCGAACTCTGCCGCCGGATCGAAGCCGACTACGCGGGCAAGGATCTCCTGCTCGTCGGTGTCCTCAAAGGCGCAGTGATGGTGATGGCCGACCTGGCCCGCGAACTCAAGCATCCGATCGCGATGGACTGGATGGCGGTGAGCTCATACGGCTCCGGAACCCAGTCGAGCGGCGTCGTCCGGATCCTCAAGGACCTCGACACCGACCTGCACGGCCGCAACGTGCTCATCGTCGAGGACATCATCGACTCCGGCCTGACCCTTTCCTGGCTGATCGCGAACCTCAAGTCCCGCCAGCCGGAATCCGTCGAGATCTGCGCGCTGCTCCGCAAGCCGGACGCCGCCCGGGTCGACATCGACGTCAAGTACCTCGGCTTCGACATCCCGAACCAGTTCGTCGTCGGTTACGGCCTCGATTATGCCGAGAAGTACCGCAACCTCCGTTCCGTTGCCGTGCTCGCCCCGCACATCTACTCCTGAGAAGCGGATGCCTGCCCCGGCCTCGCATCGCGCTCAGGGCGAACACACGGTGACCGCTCAGTGCGGGCACGGTAGCCTGACAACACGATGAACGTCAAGAAGCTACTCCGCGGGCCACTCCTCTACATCATTCTGGCGATTATCGCCGTCTGGATAGGGTCGAGTCTGATCACCATGTCCGGGTTCCGAGAGATTCCGACCGCACAGGGACTCCAGTTCCTCAAGGACGGAAAGGTCTCGGAGGCCAAGATCGTCGACGGCGAGCAGCGCGTCGACCTCACACTGTCCCAGGCCGACGACAAGCTCGGCACCAAGGTGCAGTTCTACTACGTCGCTCCGCGTGGCACCGAGGTCGTCAACGCCGTCACGAGCGCCGACCTGTCCGGCGGCTTCACCGATGAGGTGCCGCAGACCAACTGGTTCGTGACCCTGCTCGGCTACCTGCTCCCCGTGATCCTGATCGGCGGGTTCGCCTGGCTGATGCTTTCGGGCATGCAGGGCGGCGGCAACAAGGTCATGCAGTTCGGCAAGTCGAAGGCCAAGCTCGTCTCGAAGGAGAGCCCGCAGGTCACCTTCGCGGACGTCGCCGGCGCAGACGAGGCCATCGAAGAGCTCGAAGAAATCAAGGACTTCCTCAAGGAGCCCGCGAAGTTCCAGGCCGTCGGAGCGCGCATCCCCAAGGGTGTGCTGCTCTACGGCCCTCCCGGAACCGGTAAGACCCTGCTCGCCACGCGCCGTCGCAGGCGAAGCCGGGGTGCCATTTTTCTCCATCTCAGGCTCCGAATTCGTCGAGATGTTCGTCGGCGTCGGCGCGAGCCAGGGTGCGCGACCTGTTCGAGCAGGCTCAAGGAGAACGCCCCGTGCGATCATCTTCATCGACGAGATCGACGCCGTCGGCCGCCACCGCGGCGCCGGCATGGGCGGCGGGCACGACGAACGCGAGCAGACCCTCAACCAGTTGCTCGTCGAGATGGACGGCTTCGACGTCAAGGCGAACGTCATCCTGATCGCCGCGACCAACCGCCCAGACATCCTCGACCCCGCGCTGCTCCGCCCCGGCCGCTTCGACCGCCAGATCGGCGTCGACGCCCCCGACATGCTCGGCCGCAAGAAGATCCTCGAGGTGCACGCCAAGGGCAAGCCGATGGCGCAGGGAGTCGACCTCGAGGTCCTCGCCCGCAAGACCCCCGGCTTCACCGGCGCTGACCTCGCCAACGTCCTCAACGAGGCCGCCCTGCTGACCGCACGCTCGAACGCGCAGTTGATCGACAACCGCGCCCTCGATGAGGCCGTCGACCGGGTGATGGCCGGCCCGCAGCGCCGCACCCGCATCATGCGCGACAAGGAAAAGCTGATCACCGCCTATCACGAGGGCGGCCACGCCCTCGTCGCGAGCGCAATGAACAACACGGACCCTGTCACGAAAATCACCATCCTTCCCCGCGGCCGTGCCCTCGGTTACACGATGGTCATGCCGCTCGAAGACCGCTACTCCGTCTCCCGCAACGAACTCCTCGACCAGCTCGCCTACGCGATGGGCGGCCGTGTCGCGGAAGAGATGATCTTCCACGACCCGACCACCGGCGCGAGCAACGACATCGAGAAGGCCACGGCGACCGCCCGCAAGATGGTCACGGAGTTCGGCATGAGCGCCGCCGTCGGCCCGCTCAAGCTGGGCCAGGCGTCCGGTGAGATGTTCCTGGGTCGCGACATGGGCCACCAGCGCGACTACTCCGAGCGCCTCGCCGAGAGCGTCGACACCGAGGTGCGCCTGCTGCTCGAGGCCGCCCACGACGAGGCATACGAGGTGCTCGGCAAGAACCGCGCCATTCTCGACACGCTCGCCGCGGAACTGCTCGAGCACGAGACCCTCGGCCAGACCGAACTCGCGCCGATCTTCGCCGGCATCGAAAAGCTCCCGCCGCGCCCGCAGTGGCTCTCGAGCGACAAGCGCCCGGTCTCGGACGTTCCCCCATCGAGATGCCGCTGCCCAAGGCGCCCATCGAAGAGGGCATCGTTGACGGCGGAGTGTCCAGTGGAGACGCCGCAGAGACCAAGCCCAAGCGCGCGCCCGCCCGCACCCCGCGGCCCGCCACCGCCTAGGCCCCGGGTGGCAGTCGACAGGGCCCGAATCGAGGGTCTCGTCTCGGAGCTCCTCGCGGCGATCGGCGACGATCCGAACCGGCCGGGACTCGCCGACACGCCGCGCCGCGTCGCCGAGTCCTACGGGGAGTTCTTCGCCGGGCTCGGAACGGACCCGCTCGACCTGCTGCGCGACACCATCCCGGTCGGCCCGACGACGGGCGAGCTCGTGCTCGTGCGCGACCTCGACTTCCGGTCGGTCTGCGAGCATCACCTGCTCCCGTTCCTCGGCCGCGCCCACATCGCCTACCTGCCCGGCGAGAAGGTCGTCGGCCTCGGCCGGCTGCCCGCCCTTGTCGATTGCCTCGCCGCCCGCCCCCAGGTACAGGAACGCCTGACCGAGGAGATCGCGGAGGCGCTCCAGACCGGTCTGGAGCCCCGCGGCATCCTCGTTGTGCTCGACGCCGTGCACGGGTGCGTCACGACGCGCGGCGCCCGCCAGGTCAACAGCTCGACCGTCACACTCGCCGTACGCGGCGAACTCGCCGAACCGGCCCGCCGCGCCGAAGTGATGGCCCTGATCGGCGCAGGCTCATGACCCGCATCATGGGCGTGCTCAATGTCACGCCCGATTCCTTCAGCGACGGCGGCAAGTGGGCGTCGACGGATGCCGCGATCCGGCACGGTCTCCTGCTCCGGTCCGAAGGCGCGGACGTCATCGACGTCGGCGGCGAATCGACGAGGCCGGGCGCCGGCCGCGTCGCCCCCGCCGTCGAACAGGCCCGGGTTATCCCCGTGATCACCGAGCTCGCCCGGCAGGGCCTCGTGCTGAGCGTCGACACCCTCAACGCCTCGACCGCCCGCGCGGCCGCGGCCGCGGGGGCGAGCATCATCAACGACGTCTCCGGTGGCCTCGCCGACCCGCTGATGGCCAGCGTCGCCGCCGAGAGCGGCCTCACCTTCATCGCGATGCACTGGCGCGGCCACGCCCGCACCATGGACGACCTCGCGGTCTACGGCGACGTCGTCGCCGACGTCCGGGCCGAACTCGCCTGGCGCGTCGAGGCCCTCGTCGCCGCAGGGGTGCCACGGGAGCGGATCGTGCTCGACCCCGGCCTGGGGTTCTCCAAGCTCCCCGCCCACAACTGGGCCCTGCTCGCCAACCTCGCGGCCTTCGACATGCTCGGCCTTCCCGTCATGATCGGCGCCTCCCGCAAACGCTTCCTCGCGACCGCGCTCCCGGACGACGCCCCGATCGCCGCCCGTGACCTGCCGAGCGCCGTGGTGAGCGTGCTCGCCGCCCAGGCCGGCGCCTGGGCCGTGCGCGTGCATGACGTGGCGGCAACCCGCGCGGCCCTGAAGGTGCTTGCGCTCGTGGAGTCGGCCAGAATAGAGCCATGATCCGCGATTGCATCACTCTCACCGGGCTGCGGGTCACCGCTCACCACGGCGTCTACGACTTCGAGCGTGAGAACGGCCAGGATTTCGTGATCGACGTCACCGTCTGGCTCGACCTGCACGCCGCGGCGTCGAGCGACGACGTCAGCCGCACCATCCACTACGGCGAACTCGCGATCGAGGTGACGGAGGCGGCGGCGGTCAACCCGGTCGACCTGATCGAGACGGTCGCGGAGCGGATCGCGGGCGTCGTGCTCGCCCACCCCGCCGCCGAGACCGTGCAGGTCACCGTGCACAAGCCGCAGGCGCCGATCAGTGTCCCCTTCACCGACGTCTCCGTGCAGATCACGAGGTCCCGGCCGTGAACCCCGCCCCCGTGACGCCGAACCCCGCCCCTGAGGTGTCGCAAATCGACGTTCACGAGGCTCGCGAAGGTCGATTTGCGACACCTCACGAGGCTGTGGACGCGGTGTTGTCGCTCGGGAGCAACCTGGGTGACCGGGAGGCGACCCTCGAAGCCGCCGTCCGAGACCTCGGGAAGGTGCCCGGGCTCTCCGTCACCGGGGTATCTCCGCTCTACGAGTCCGCTGCCGTGAAACCGGACGGGGTCGACGAGGACGCTCCCCGGTACTTGAACCTGGCCGTCGGCATCCGCTTCACCGGAGACGCCCTCACCCTGCTCGACGCGGTCAACACCATCGAAAACGAGCACGGCCGGGTGCGCTCCGAGCGCTGGGGCGACCGCACCCTCGATATCGACGTCGTCGTCTTCGGGGCGCTCGAACAGGCGGATGCACGGCTCACCCTCCCGCACCCGCGTGCGGCAGACCGCGACTTCGTCCTCGCCCCTGGCTCGACCTCGACCCGGACGCGGTGCTGCCGGGCCGCGGACCCGTGTCCGGTCTCCTCGCCGCGATCGGTTCGACCGTGCGCCGCTATCCGGCCCAGGAGGCGAGCCGATGAAGCGCACGCGTGCTTCCGTGATCGTCGCCTGGGTGCTCGGCGCCCTCGTCGGCGGGCTGCTGCTCGAGCTTGCGCTCGCGGCCGCCGGCCGTTCGATCCTGCTGCCGCCGGCGAGCCTCGCCCTCGCCCTCGTGCTCTGCGCGATCGTGGTCTTCGGCCTGGCCTGGCCGATCCGGAAGTCCACGAGAGGCGCCCTGGACGGCAAGCCGCGCAAGCCGGTCAACCCGTTCATGGCGGTTCGCGTCGCCGCGCTCGCAAAGGCATCCGCGTACAGCGGGGCCTTGCTGCTCGGAGCCGCCGGCGGCCTCGGCCTCTATCTGCTGACCCGTTCGGTGACTCCGGCGGTAGCATCGGTATGGCTCACCATTGGGATGGCGTTCGGCGCAGCGGTCCTCCTGGTGAGTGGTTTGGTTGCCGAGCATTTCTGTACTCTCCCTCCGGACGACGACGAGAACAGCAAACGAGGAGAAGTGCGTGCCTGACACCACTGAGGGATTCGCCGCCCCGGTACCCCCTGCCCCCGCACCCGTTGCCGTGTCGGTTTCCGAACCGGCACCCGAACTCGCCGCAGACCCTCGACCCGGCCGGTCGCCTCGAACTGCCCGTCGCCGGCGAGTGGAAACGGGTCTCTCCGCGTTACGTCGTCGTCGAAATCGTCGGGACGGTGATCTTCGGACTCGTCCTCTGCGCCGGCGCGACCGCCCTCTGGCTCCTCGCCGAGGTCTCCTGGGCGCCGATCGTGCTCGCCCTGATCGTCGTCGTGACCCTGGTCGTCGTATCGTTCGAGCCCCGCCGGGTGCGCTCGATCGGCTACCAGCTCCGGCAGGACGACCTCCTCTTCCGCCGCGGCATCATGTTCCAGCGTTTCGTCTCGGTGCCGTACGGCCGGATGCAGCTCATCGACGTCACCCGCGGCCCGGTCGCCCGCTGGCTCGGCCTCGCCGACCTCAAGTTCGTCACCGCCGCCGCATCCTCCGGCGTGCTCGTTCCCGGCCTCGCCTTCGATGACGCCGAGGCGCTCCGTGACCGGCTCATCGAACTCGCCGAGAGTCGCCGGGCGGGACTGTGACCACCCTCGCCGACGGGGAGTGGCACCGGCTGCACCCGGCGAGCCCGCTGCTGCGCGGCGGACTCTTCATCGTGGCTATCCTCGGTTTCATCATCAGCAACCTCCGTGAGCGCCTGATCGACTTCTTCTTCCACGTGCCGACCTACGGCGACGACCCGATCGACGAGCTCTTCCGCCGTGGCGCGGTCGGCTGGGCGCTGCTCGGGGTCGTCGTTATCCTCGTCGTGATCCTGGTCGCCTTCTACCTGTCGTGGCGGATGCACACCTTCCGCGTCAGCGGCGAGGTCGTCGAGGTGCGCAGCGGGCTCGTCTTCCGCAGCAACCGCCGCGCCCGCCTCGACCGCATCCAGGGCGTCAACATCGTGCGCCCGTTCATCCCGCGGCTCTTCGGTGCAGCGAAACTCGAAGTCAGCGTCGCCGGCCAGGACGCCAACGTGCACCTCGCCTACCTCGGCTCCGCGGCAGCGGATGCCCTCCGCCGCGACATCCTGCACCTCGCCTCCGGAGCCCGCGCGGCCGCGGCACTTCCCTCCGATGCCGCGCCCGACGCCGCGGCGGAGGGCGAGGACTGGGTCGAGCACGCGGGCACCCGGGCGGCGGGCAGTGCCCTCGGCCCGTCCCTCGGCAGTGCCATCGGCACCGCGGCCGGCGGCATCGCCGGCGGGATCGGCGGCTTCGCGACCGACCGGGCCCACGAGTTCTTCGCCCCCGAGCTCGACCCGGACGCCGCGCCGCCCGAATCCGTTGTGCGGATCCCCCGGGTCGCCTGATCGGCTCCGTGATCTTCAGCGGCTTCACCGTGTTCGTGCTGATCGCGATCGCGGTGCTGATCTGGAGCGTCTCCGCCGGCGGCAGCGGCTGGCTGCTCATCGCGATCTTCCCCGGACTGATCGGGAGCCTCAGCTTCTACGTCAACCGCTTCACGAAGTCCCTGCGCTACAGCATCGCGGGCACGCCGGACGGGGTGCGCGTGGGCTTCGGCCTGCTCTCGGTGAGCAACGAGACGCTCCCGCCCGGCCGCATCCATGCCGTGCGGGTCTCGCAGCCGTTGATCTGGCGCCCGTTCGGCTGGTGGCAGGTGCGCATCAACACCGCTGGCCACTCCACGAACAAGGGCGCCGCCGGCGAGGCGCACACCACCACCCTCCCGGTCGGCACACTCGCCGACGTCGCCAGGGTGCTCGAACTGATCCTGCCCGGTTTCGACAGCGACTCCGGCTCCGAGAACGGCCGGGAGAAGCTGCTCGTCGACCACGGCGTGCGCTCACCCGGCGGTGACGACGGCTACACCAACGCGCCGCGCCGGGCCGCGTGGCTCCGTCCGTTCTCCTGGCGGCGCACGGGCTTCACCGTCGCAGCCGACACGGTGCTCCTGCGCCGGGGTTTCGTCAGCCGGGAACTCACGCTCGTGCCGCTCGCCCGGCTGCAGAGCATCGCGATCGAACAGGGCCCGATCCAGCGGATGCTGCGCCTCGCGAAGCTCCGGGTGCACACCGTCGCCGGCCCGGTCGTCGCCACCCTCCCGGTCATCGACGTCCGAGAGGGGAGCGCCTGTTCGAGCGCCTCTCCGCGGGAGCGATCTCGTCCGCTCGCGCCGACACCAGTCATCACTGGGCCGACCCCGGGCATCCGCTGAACCGGGCGATGCCAGACCGGCCGGCGCAGACCCTCGCACCGGCAGCGGAGGCGGCGCTGTGAGCGCCCGCCCCGGGCGTCTCGGCATCGGCATCGTCGGTGCCGGCAGGGTCGGCCCGATCCTCGGAGCCGCCCTCGCCGGAGCCGGCCACGCGATCGTCGGCATCTCGGCGATCTCGCAGTCCAGCCGCGACCGGGCGGAGGCGATCCTGCCGTTCGTGCCGATCCTGACCGTGCCCGAGATCGTCGAACGCAGCGAACTCGTGATCCTCGCCGTGCCGGACGCCCAGCTCGCGAGCCTCGTCGCCGGGCTCGCCGCGACGAACACGTGGCAGGCCGGGCAGCTCGTGCTGCACACCTCGGCGAGGTTCGGCATCGGGGTGCTCGCGCCGGCGCTCGCCCAGGGCGCGATCCCGCTCGCCATCCACCCCGCGATGAGCTTCACCGGCACGAGCATCGACCTCGCCCGCCTCGCCGACAGCTATTTCGCCGTCACCGCGCCGACCCCCGTGCTCCCGATCGGGCAGGCGCTCGTCGTCGAGATGGGCGGGGAGCCCGTCGTCGTCGCCGAGGGGGATCGGGCCCGCTACGCCGAGGCCGTCGAGATCGCCACCGCGTTCTCGACGTCCATCGTCGACCAGGCCGCAGCCCTGCTGACCTCGATCGGCATCGACCGGCCGGGCGGCGTGATCGGCCCGCTGATGCGCTCCGCGATGGAGAACGCCCTCTCCCGCACCGCGCCGGACCGCCTCGACCTGTCGGCACTCGACGACGACCTCGACGACCTCGACGATGCCGTCGACCCCGAAGACCCCACCGGCCAGAACGACCGCACCGACCGCACCACAACGGAGGACGAGTGAACGTGCTCATCAAACCAGAAGTCATCGGCACCATCGACGGGCTGCGCGAGCGCATCGCCGCCGCGAAGAGGCGTGCAGAGCCCGGCCCGGCAGCGCGGGTCGTCCTCGTCCCCACCATGGGAGCCCTGCACGCGGGGCACCTGTCGCTCGTGCGTCGCGCCCACGCCCGCGGCGGCATCGTCGTGGTCTCGATCTTCGTCAACCCGCTCCAGTTCGGGCCCACCGAGGACCTCGCGTCCTACCCGCGCACCCTCGACGCCGACGTCGCGGCGCTCGCCGCTGAGGGTGTCGCGTTCGTGTTCGCGCCCGAGGTGTCCACGATGTACCCGGACGGCGCCGCGGACACCCGCGTCACCGCCGGCCCGGTCGCCGCCCTCCTCGAGGGCGCCGTGCGCCCTGGCCACTTCGACGGCATGCTCACGGTCGTGACCAAGCTGATCAACATCGTCGGCCCCGACGTCGTCGTCTTCGGACAGAAGGACGCCCAGCAGGTCTTCCTCGTGCAGCAGGCGTTCGCCGACCTCAACGTGCGCACCGAGATCGATGTCGTCCCGATCGTGCGCGAGGCAAGCGGGCTGGCCCTCTCCAGCCGCAACCGCCGGCTCGAACCCGCGGACAAAGAGGCGGCCCTGGCCCTCTCCGCGGCGCTCACGGCCGCGGTCGCAGCCGCCCCCGACGGGCTGCAGGCGGCCCAGGTCGCCGCGCACACGATCCTCGCCGCCCAGCCACTGGTTAAGCTGGACTATCTCGTGGTCGTGAGCCCGCAGGACTTCCAGCCGGTCGCGGCGGGCTTCACCGGCCCGGCACGGATGCTCGTCGCCGCGCATGTCGGCAGCATCCGGCTGATCGACAACGAGGCCATCGACCTCGGAAGCGCACCCGCCTGAAGCGCTCGCCCGAAGCATCCGCACGACCCGCATGACCGCACGACGCGCACGACCGCACGAGCACGACCTCGCACCTGCACGAACCTGAATCGCCAACGGAGATCCGCATGAGCCAGCACACCGAAACGACCGAGCCGACCGAGCCGACCGCCGAGCAGGCGGTGCAGGCCGAGCAGGCCGAGCAGGTCAGGGTCGAGCAGGAGAACAGCGAGCAGAAGCTCGTGCGCCTCGCCAAGCGCGACCGCCTCATCCAGGCGGCAACCACGCCCGGCGGTGGGGCATACCCGGTCGGCGTTCCCGTCACCGACACGATCCCCGCCGTTCGTGCCCGCTTCGGCGACCTCGAAGCGGATGCCGTCACGGGCGTCACCGTCGGCGTCGCCGGCCGCGTGGTGTTCCTCCGCAACACCGGCAAGCTGTGCTTCGCGAGTCTCCAGGCCGGCGACGGCAGCCGGATCCAGGCCATGGTCTCCCTCGCCGCCGTCGGCGTCGACTCCCTCGCCGCCTGGAAGGACCTCGTCGACCTCGGCGACCACCTCTTCGTCGCCGGAGAGGTCATCTCCTCCCGCCGTGGCGAGCTCTCCATCATGGTCACCGAATGGCAGGTCGCCGCGAAGGCCTTGCTGCCGCTGCCGAACCTGCACTCCGAGCTGAGCGAGGAGACCCGGGTGCGGAGCCGCTACCTCGACCTGATCAGTCGCGAGCAGGCCCGCCGCAGCGTCATCCAGCGCTCGCAGACCGTCGCGAGCCTGCGGAAGACCTTCACGGACCGGAACTTCCTGGAGATCGAGACGCCGATGCTCCAGGTGATGCACGGCGGAGCATCCGCTCGCCCGTTCTCGACCCACAGCAACGCCTTCGACACCGAACTCTTCCTGCGCATCGCGCCGGAGCTGTTCCTCAAGCGCGCGGTCGTCGGCGGCATCGACCGGGTCTACGAGATCAACCGCAACTTCCGCAACGAGGGTGCAGACTCGACGCACTCTCCCGAATTCGCGATGCTCGAGGCCTACGAGGCATACGGAGACTACAACTCGATCGCCGACCTCACCCAGACGCTGATCCAGAACGCGGCGACGGCGGTCTCGGGCTCGCACGTCGTGACCTGGGCGGACGGCACCGAGTTCGACCTCGGCGGCGACTGGGACCGGATCGGCATGTACGACAGCCTGTCCGCCGCGGTCGGCCGCACGATCTCCCCGGAGACCCCCTCGCCGAGCTGCAGGAGCTCGCGGCCAGGGAGGACGTCGCGGTCGAGCACCCCATCCACGGCAAGTACGTCGAGGAACTCTGGGAGCACTTCGTCAAGGGCGGCCTCACCCGGCCCACCTTCGTGATGGACTTCCCCGTCGACACGAGCCCGCTCGTGCGCGGGCACCGTTCGGTGGCCGGCGTCGTCGAGAAGTGGGACCTCTACGTGCGCGGCTTCGAACTCGCGACCGGGTACTCCGAGCTCGTCGACCCGGTCATCCAGCGGGAGCGTTTCGTCGAGCAGGCCCGCCTCGCGGCCGGCGGCGACCCGGAGGCGATGCGCCTCGACGAAGAGTTCCTGCGCGCCCTCGAGTACGGCATGCCGCCGACCGGTGGCATGGGCATGGGCATCGACCGGCTGCTGATGGCCCTCTCCGGCCTCGGCATCCGCGAGACCATCCTCTTCCCGTTGGTAAAGTGAAGGCCATGAACACCCAGCCGCAGGACGACACCACCCCGGACGAGCCTTCCCAGGCAGCGGATGCCATCGACAAGGCTCCGACGGACTCGGCCTCCGAGCCCAAAGCGCCCAAGGAGCGCCAGCCGATCACGACCAACCGCATCGTGCTGTGGGTGATCGTCGCCGCGATCGGGATCTACTTTGTCGGCACCGGCCTCTACGGCATCCTCGTCAAGTAGTCTGAGGGAACTATGGACTTCTTCTGGGGTGCGTTCTTCTCGATCCTGCCGACGGTCGCGCTCGGATTGATCTTCTGGGTCATCATGCGCTCGATCCTCAGGGCCGACCGCACCGAGCGGAAGGTGTATTCGGAGATCGAGGCCGAAGAGCGCGCGAAGCTCGGGCTCGAAAAGCCCGTCACCTAACCTCGCATGTTCGGCATCGACATCTCGACCTTCATCCTCATTGTGGCCTTGGTCGTCGATTTCACCATCCGCGTCGTCGCCATCATCGTCGTACCCCGCAACCGTCGCCCGACGTCGGGTATGGCCTGGTTGCTCGCGATCTTCTTCATTCCCTACATCGGTGCCCTCCTCTTCCTGATGATCGGCTACCGCACCCTGCCGAAGAAGCGGCTGGAGATGCAGGAGGAGATCAACCAGTTCATCCTCGAGAGCACCGACGGGATCGAGCAGGTGCGTCGCGACCACCCCTGGCCCGGCTGGCTCGAATCCGTGGTCGAGCTCAACCGCAACCTCGGGGCGATGCCGCTCGTCGGCGGCAACACCGCGCGCCTGCTCGGCGACTACGAGGCGACCTTCGCCGAGATGATCGTCGACATCGACAAGGCCGAGAGATGGGTGCACGTCGAGTTCTACATCCTCTCCCTCGACAAGACCACCGCACCGTTCTTCGACGCGATGGAGCGCGCGGTGCAGCGCGGCGTGACCGTGCGGGTGCTGATGGACCACATCCAGTCGATGCGTAAGCCCGGCTACCGCAAGACCCTCCGCCGGCTCACCGAATCCGGGGTCAAGTGGGAGCTCATGCTCCCGTTGCAGCCGTTCAAGGGCAAGTGGCAACGGCCGGACCTCCGCAACCATCGCAAGCTCGTGACCGTCGACGGCGTCGTCGGCTACATGGGCTCGCAGAACATCATCGACCGCACCTACAACATGAAGTCGAACATCCGGCGCGGGCTCAAGTGGAAAGACCTGATGACCCGGCTCGAGGGCCCGATCGTCGCCGGGCTCAACGCGATCTTCATCACCGACTGGTACGGCGAGACGAACGAGCTCCTCACCCGCGACATCCAGGCGGTGCAGCCCACGACGGCGCCGCACACCCTGGACTGCCAGGTCGTGCCGAGCGGGCCGGGGTTCGAGGGCGAGAACAACCTGCGGCTCTTCCTCGCGCTGCTCTACTACGCGCAGGAACGCATCGTGATCACGAGCCCGTACTTCGTGCCCGACGAGTCGATCATGTACGCGATCACGACCGCGACCCAGCGCGGGCTGCACGTCGAGCTCTTCGTCTCCGAGATCGGCGACCAGGCCCTCGTCTACCACGCCCAGCGGTCGTACTACGAGGAACTGCTCCGGGCCGGTGTGATCATCTACATGTATAAGGCCCCGTACGTGCTGCACGCCAAGCACTTCACGATCGACGACGAGGTCGCGGTGATCGGGTCGAGCAATATGGACATGCGCTCGTTCAGCCTCAACTTCGAGGTGTCCCTGATGGTGCGCGGCCGCAGCTTCGTGCGCGACCTGCGCGCGGTCGAGGACGGCTACCGGGCCGACAGCAAGTTGCTCACCCTCGATGACTGGATGAAGCAGCCGCTGCGCTCCACCATCCTCGACAACCTCGCCCGCCTCACCTCCGCCGTCCAGTAGCCCCCGCCCCCGCTTTCGCGAGCTGAGTTGCTGGGCGCGGCTCAGGCGCGGGGCTTGAGGCGCACGGTCGGGAGCTCGGGGGCGGGGAGTGCGGGCCCCGGGTAGCCGGCGACCGTGCCGAAACGACCGACGGCATCCGCCCCCTCGATGACGTCGGACTGCCACTCGGCCCGCCACCCGGCGATCTCCTCGTGGCTGCGGCCGATGAAGTTCCACCACATCACGAGCTGCTCCTGGAACGGTTCGCCGCCGAGCAACAGCACCCTGGCCGGGTGCCTGGAGTGATTCTCCAGGCGGATGCCGCCGCGCCCTGCCCCGAGGTGGCCCAGCTCGCTGCGCGCGAGCGTGACGCCCTCGAGGAGCACCGGGCCGCGATCGACGAGCACCCCGTGTTCGAACGCGGGGTCGAGGTCCAGTTCGAGCGTCGCGCCGGAGGGGAGGTCGACCTGGGCGCCGAGCACCGGGCTGTAGACCCGGGCCGCCGAGACGACGGGGCCGAGCGTGCCGATGAACACCCGCGCGGTCGCCCCGCCACCGAGGGGCGTCTGCGGAACCTCGTGGTGCTCGAAGTGCGGCGCCTGGTGCCGGTGCTCCTCGGGCAGCGCGAGCCAGAGCTGAACGCCGTGCAGTACGCGGGTCTCCGGCGTCGACACCTCGGAGTGGCTGATGCCGCGCCCTGCGGTCATCAGGTTGAGCTCGCCGGGGAGCACCGGCGCGTGGCTGCCGGCGCTGTCGCGGTGCTCGATCTCCCCTTCGAAGAGCCAGCTGACGGTCTGCAGACCGGTGTGCGGATGCGGCGGCACGACCATGCCGCGACGGGCGCCGTCCGCGACGTCTCCCGATGCCTCCTCGCGAGCGCCGGTGCCGGTTGTGGTCGCCTGTGCAGTTTCGAGGGCGATCGGGGGTGCGATCTCGTCTGGCCCGTAGTGGTCGATGAAACACCAGGCCCCGATCGTGGACCGACCGCGTTGGGGCAGGGTGCGGCGCACGTTCATGGCGCGGGGGCCGCCGAGCGGCACGTCCCGCGGGAGCAGCAGGAGCACCGGGCCGCCGGCATCCGCCGTGTGGCCGGGGGCGGTTCGCGCACCAGCGGGGCCAGTGCTCGCATCCACCGAACCGGAGGGAGCCGTGGTCGCCACGGGTCCTTCGGCGCCGGCGATCACGAGCTCGGAGGGGTCACGTTCGAGGTTGCTCACGCTCGCAGCCTAGGCGCAACTGCGGCGCCGGCGCACGAAGCACTGGCGCCACACCCCCCGAACGGTCACGATGGACCTGTCGAGTCATCGTCGCGTCCGTAAACGCCTCTCTCCAGGAGCCGCAATGTCTGATCAGACCCCAGCCGCGCCCGCCCACGCTTCGCCCGCCCCCGCCCCCGCTCCCGCTCCCGCCCCCGCTCCCGCCCCCGCTCCCGCCCCCGCTCCCGCTCCCGCCCCCGCTCCCGCCCCCGCTCCCGCGACGGCCCCTCCGGCAGCGCCCGGCACAGGGGAGACGCCCGCCGCCGTCGAGGATCTGCTCCCCGGGCTCGGCGCGCTCTACGAGGACCTGCACCGGAACCCCGAGCTCTCCTTCGCCGAGCACCGCACCGCTGCCCTGCTCGCCGGGCGGTTGCGCTCCCTCGGCTACGCGGTGACCGAAGGCGTCGGCCGTACCGGCGTCGTCGGTATCCTGCGCAACGGCGCCGGGCCGACCGTGCTGCTGCGCGCCGACATCGACGCCCTGCCCGTCGCTGAGGCCACCGGGCTGCCCTATGCGAGCACGGTCACCCAGGTCGGCGTCGACGGCGTGGAGTCGCCGGTCATGCACGCCTGCGGCCACGACATGCACGCCACCTGGCTGATCGGCGCCGCCGCCATCCTCGCCGGGCAGCGCGCCGACTGGTCCGGCACCCTTCAGCTCGTGTTCCAGCCCGCCGAGGAGCTCGGCGCCGGCGCCGCCGCGATGATCGCAGCGGCTTCTTCGACCGCTTCGGAACGCCCGACATCACCCTCGGCCAGCACGTCACCCCGTGGCCGGCCGGCGAGCTGCTCTACCGGGCAGGGAGCGTCATGACCGCGGCCGATTCGATCGGCACCCTGCACGCCGGCACCAAGCAGAACATCATCCCCGACTCTGCCGAGCTCGGCATCAGCATGCGCACCTACGAACCGCTCGTGCGTGAGCGGATGCTCGCCGCCATCACCCGGATCGTCACCGGCGAGTGCGAGGCGGCCGGTTCGCCGCGCCCGCCGGAGATCGAGGTCACCTTCTCGGTGCCGGCCCTGGTCAACGAGCCGGCCGTGACGGCCGAGTTCGCTGCACTGTTCACCGAACGCTTCGGCGCCGGCCGGGTGGGCGTCGGCCCGCAGGCGGCGCCGAGCGAGGACTTCGGCCTCTGGGGCACCCGCGCAGGCTGCCCGTCCTTCTTCTGGTTCACCGGTGGCGGCGACCCCGCCGCGTTCCGTGCCGCGATCGCCGCCGGCCGCATGCAGGACGTGCACTTCAACCACTCGCCGTTCTACGCTCCGGTACAGGACCCCACGATCCAGACCGGCGTAGAGGCCATGGTGGCCGCGGCCCGCCACGCCCTCGCCCGCTGACCCTCAGGGTCGGTCGGGGAGGGTCAGCGGGCGCGGTCCTGCCGGGGCACGACGACGGTCTTGATGATCAGCAGGATCGAGGCCGTGACCGGGATCGCGATGAGCGCCCCGAGCATCCCGAGCAGTGCCCCGCCGGCGATCGCCCCGATCACCACGAGTGAGCCGGGCACGGCGATCGCCTTGTTCATCACCCGCGGGGTGAGCACGTAGGCCTCGATCTGCAGGTACACGAGGTAGTAGAGGCCGATCCAGAGTGCCGTCGCGGGGGAGGCGAGCAGGGCGACCGCGACCACGATCGCCGCGGCGAACACCGAGCCGATCAGCAGCACGAGCGCGAGCGCGAAGACCACGACCGCGAGCACCCCCGCGAACGGCACGCCGATGATCAGCATCGCCACGAGGCCGAGGCCCGAATTCAGGCACGAGAGCAGCAGCATCCCGTTCACATAGCCGCCGATCGAGCCGGTGATCTGCTCGGAGATGTCGATGAAGCCCGGCCGGCGCGGGCGTGGCACGAGCGCGTACAACGCCTTCTTCATCGGGTCGAGCGACGCGAGGAAGTACAGGCTCAGGATGAGCACGATCATCCCGCCGGTGATCCCGTTGATGAGGCCGACGCCGACCTTGACCAGGCCGGAGCCCACGAACAACCAGCTCGCCGGGTCGGTCGCGAGGGCGATGAGTCCCTCGAAGAGAGCGGGCAGGTCGATGATCCCGAGCTGGTCCGACAACAGGATGAACCAGTCCTGGTGCTCCAGGCCGACCAGGTAGCCGGGCGCCAGTTGGGCGAAGGTCACGACCTGCCGCACGACCACGGGAACGACGAGCAGTACGAGCAGCACGGCGATGACGGTGAGGGTCACGAACACGAGCCCGATGGCGAGCGGGCGGCGCAGGCCCCTGCCGATGAGCAGCCGCACCACGGGATCGAGGCCGAGGGCGATGAACAGGGCGGCGCCGATCGAGATCAGGATCGTCGAGAGCGACGCAAGCGCGACCCCGAGCACCACGGCAGAGAGCACCCCGAGCGCCCCGACGAATCCGGCGATGAAGGGCGATCGCAGCGTCGTGGCGACCGCGAGCGGCTCGTCCTGCCGAGCGGATGCCGCCACGCGGCCCCAGCGCACCCCCGGCGTCACGCGCGGCCGGGACGCCCGGCTCCGGGCATCCGCCTCATGCGGCCGGTTCTTCGTGAGACCGTTTTTCGCCCGGGCCGTGACCTGCGGATTGTCCACGCCGTCCATGCTGCTGCCTCTCGCCGCCGTCGACCCGGTGCGGCTGCCGCACGGACCCGATGTTGAGGGTATTACCCACTCAAGCGACGCCGCAAGGATCGCCGGGCGCAGACATCCGTCACGCCTGCGGCGAACAGAGGCGCGCTTTGGTTGCTTCCCTCGTTACTCTCGATGTATCGGCGCCACACCTGCCCCTGGTGCCAAGGGAGTGATCACATGTTTGAGAGATTTACCGACCGAGCTCGTCGTGTCGTCGTTTTGGCCCAGGAAGAGGCCAAGATGCTCAACCACAACTACATCGGCACCGAGCACATCCTGCTCGGGCTGATCCACGAGGGTGAAGGCGTCGCCGCCAAGGCCCTCGAGAGCCTGGGCATTTCGCTCGACGCCGTGCGCGAGCAGGTCCAGGACATCATCGGCCAGGGCCAGCAGCAGCCGACCGGGCACATCCCGTTCACGCCGCGCGCCAAGAAGGTGCTCGAGCTGAGCCTCCGTGAGGCCCTGCAGCTCGGCCACAACTACATCGGCACCGAGCACATCCTGCTCGGCCTCATCCGCGAGGGTGAAGGCGTCGCCGCCCAGGTGCTCGTCAAGCTCGGCGCTGACCTCAACCGGGTGCGCCAGCAGGTCATCCAGCTCCTGTCCGGCTACCAGGGCAAGGAGCAGGTCCAGGTCGGTGCCAACGAGACGGCGAGCGGACCGGCGGGCAGCCAGATTCTCGACCAGTTCGGCCGTAACCTCACCCAGGCCGCGCGCGAGAACAAGCTCGACCCCGTGATCGGTCGTGAGAAAGAGATCGAACGGGTCATGCAGATCCTGTCCCGGCGATCGAAGAACAACCCGGTCCTGATCGGTGAGCCCGGCGTCGGCAAGACCGCTGTCGTCGAGGGCCTCGCCCAGGCCATCGTCAAGGGTGATGTGCCCGAGACGCTCAAGGACAAGCAGCTCTACTCGCTCGACCTCGGCTCGCTCATCGCCGGAAGCCGCTACCGCGGTGACTTCGAGGAGCGCCTGAAGAAGGTCACCAAGGAGATCCGCACCCGCGGCGACATCATCATCTTCATCGACGAGATCCACACCCTCGTCGGTGCCGGTGCCGCTGAGGGCGCCATCGACGCGGCGTCGATCCTCAAGCCGCTCCTCGCCCGCGGTGAGCTGCAGACGATCGGTGCGACGACGATCGACGAGTACCGCAAGCACTTCGAGAAGGATGCCGCGCTCGAGCGCCGCTTCCAGCCGATCCAGGTCGCGGAGCCGTCCCTTCCCCACACCATCAACATCCTCAAGGGACTGCGCGACCGGTACGAGGCGCACCACAAGGTGTCCATCACCGACGGCGCCCTCGTGGCCGCGGCGAACCTCGCCGACCGCTACGTGTCCGACCGGTTCCTCCCGGACAAGGCCATCGACCTGATCGACGAGGCCGGCGCGCGCCTCCGCCTCTCGATCCTGTCGAGCCCGCCCGAGCTGCGCGAATTCGACGAGAAGATCGCCGTCGTCCGCGCCGCGAAGGAGACCGCGATCGAGGACCAGGACTTCGAGAAGGCCGCCGGCCTGCGCGACGAGGAGAAGAACCTCCTCGGCGAGCGACTGCGCCTCGAGAAGAAGTGGAAGTCCGGCGACGTCAAGACGACCGCCGTCGTCGACGAGGGCCTGATCGCCGAGGTGCTCGCCCAGGCGACCGGCATCCCGGTGTTCAAGCTCACCGAGGAGGAGTCCTCGCGGCTCGTCTTCATGGAGAAGGCCCTGCCAGCGTGTCATCGGCCAGGAAGAGGCCATCTCGGCGCTCGCCAAGACCATTCGACGCACCCGTGCCGGACTCAAGGACCCGAAGCGCCCGAGCGGTTCGTTCATCTTCGCCGGCCCCACCGGCGTCGGCAAGACCGAGCTCGCCAAGGCGCTCGCCGAGTTCCTCTTCGACGACGAGGCCGCCATGATCTCGCTCGACATGAGCGAGTACGGCGAGAAGCACACCGTGTCGCGCCTGTTCGGTGCGCCTCCCGGGTTCGTCGGCTTCGAAGAGGGCGGCCAGCTCACCGAGAAGGTGCGCCGCAAGCCGTTCTCCGTTGTGCTGTTCGACGAGATCGAGAAGGCCCACCCGGACATCTTCAACTCCCTCCTCCAGATTCTGGAAGAGGGCCGGTTGACGGATGGCCAGGGTCGCGTGATCGACTTCAAGAACACCGTGATCATCATGACCACGAACCTTGGCACCAAGGACATCAGCAGCTCGCCCGTCGGCTTCCAGCTCTCGGGCGACACGACGACCGGCTACGAGCGGATGAGCGGCAAGGTGAAGGAGGAGCTCAAGAAGCACTTCAAGCCCGAGTTCCTCAACCGCGTCGACGAGGTCATCGTCTTCCCGCAGCTGACCAAGCCGGAACTGCTCCAGATCGTGGACCTGTTCATCAAGCGCCTCAGCGACCGCCTGCTCGACCGCGACATGACCGTCGAACTGACGATCCCCGCGAAGGAGCACCTGATCGAGGTCGGCTTCGACCCCGCTCTCGGCGCCCGGCCGCTGCGCCGTGCGATCCAGCGCGAGGTGGAGGACCGTCTCTCCGAGAAGATCCTGCAGGGCGAGCTCAACGCGGGTGACCACGTGCACGTCGACTTCCTCGCCGGCGAGTACGTGTTCACCACGACGGCGCGTGCCACGCCCGTGTCCATCGGCGTGAACGCCTCGGCCGCGCTCGGCACCGGGTCGGGCACGCCCGACCTCGCGGTCGCAACGGACTAAGCACCCGACGCACGACAACCTGGAGGGGCCAGGCGGAGACATCCGCCTGGCCCCTCCTGCGTGCCCGTGCTCAATAGACTGGGTGTGACGCACACGAGCACGGGCGAGAGGGCTGGCATGCAGGAGCAGGAGTATTCGGTACGCCGGGCGCGCACGAGCGACGTCCCGCGCATCCAGACCCTGGTGGCGCCGCTCGTCCAGGAGCGCATCCTGCTCGGCAAGGAAAGCGTCGTCTTCTACGAGGCCGTCCAGGAGTTCCGCGTGGTCGAAGACACCGCAGGCGAACTCATCGGCGTCGGTGCCCTGCATGTGATGTGGGAGGACCTCGGCGAGGTGCGCACCCTCGCTGTTACTGCCGACTGGCTCGGCCGCGGCGTCGGCCACGCTCTGCTCGCCCGCCTCGAAGCGGATGCCCGCGAGCTCGGCCTCTCCCGACTGTTCTGCCTCACGTTCGAGGTGCCCTTCTTCACCCGGCACGGATTCACCGACATGGGCTCGGAGACCGTCGACCCGCTCGTCTACGCCGAACTCGTCCGCTCCCACGATGAGGGCGTCGCCGAATTCCTCGACCTGGCCAGGGTGAAGCCCAACACGCTCGGCAACACCAGAATGGTGAAGCGGCTCGGCTGAGGCCGGGAATCCGCGCCGACACGCAGCGCCTTCCCGCGGCTGCCGGGCAAAGCTCGTTAGCCTTGGGGCATGTCGACGATCAAACATCCGGTCGGCCCCCAGTCAAGCAAGGTCTACTGGCGCCGCCGCCTCATCGTGGGTCTTGGCCTGCTCTTCGTGATAGTCATCATCGTGCTGATCGTGGTGCGCCCGGGATCCGGCGGTGGCCAGCCGGCCCCGACCCCCACGCCGACCACGACCGCCGGCGCTGACGCCCCCGCTCCCGCCGCCGCTGCTGCGGACGCCGCCCCCGCCGCCTGCGACCCGGCCGCCGTCACCGTCGAAGCGCTGACCGACGCCGTCACGTACCAGCCCGGCCAGAAGCCCGAACTCTCCCTCAGCATCACGAACACGGGCACCGTCCCCTGCGTGATCAACGCCGGCACCTCGAAACAGGTCTTCACGATCTCGAGCGGCCAGGACATCTACTGGACCTCGACGGACTGCCAGAGTGCGGCCGCCGACGCCGACGTCACCCTGCAACCGGGCGTTCCGGTGAGCTCGACAACACCGATCGCCTGGGACCGGGTCCGCTCCAACGCCGCCACCTGCGACGAGTCCACCCGCACCGCCGCGCCGGCCGGGGAGCCTCCTATCATCTCGCCGTCTCCGTCGACGGCATCGCATCGGCGACACCCAAGCAGTTCATCCTCGACTGAACGATTGCCCGTACCGCACGTCAGCCCAGAGCGGAATAGTCCGCTCCGGTGCCCAGCCGGTGCGGACGGAATGATTGAATGGGTGGCGTGACTGACCCGACTGACATGACGCCGCCGACCCCGCCGACCCGCTCCGTGGCCCTTGCTACCGCCCTCGCCGCCCAGGACGTAGCAGCCGTCGCATACGCCCTCCGCAACGACGTCGTGATCGTGCCGCAGCTCGTCGTCAACGGGCAGGGCGAGCAGGTTCGCGTCTTCGGCCGCGAAGGCACCGACAAGCGGATGCTGCTGCTCTTCTCCTCCGCCGAGAATTACGTCCGCATGGTGCCCGATGAAGTGGACCCCCAGGTCATGGTCGGCGACGCCCAGTGGCTGCGCGACTTCCTCACCGTGCATCGGAACGTGCTTGAGATGGTCTTCTTCGACATCGCCGGCCCGCACGTGATGCAGGCGGCCCCTGACGACCTGATGGCGGCGCTCGGCACCCTCCCGGAAACCGATTCCAGCGACGACGCCTGAGTCGGCACCCCCATCGGCGGCATCCTGCGGCGTCCATTCGCCGGTGTCCGGGCTGGGCGCTAGGCTGAGCCTCGACAGTGTTCCTCCCTCTCTCGGAGAGGGTTCCCGGTGGGGAGATTGAAGGCCGGGAACACACGCCTGTCGGGGAGCAGGCCACGATGAACGCACCGCCGAATGAATCGATCGAGGCGAGACTCGCGCGCGTCGAGCGCCTCTTCTGGATCGACCGCGACGAGGCCAACCAGGCCGCCAGGGACTGGCTGATTGAGCTGCGCGTCGTCGACATCGATGGCGCGAACGGTGAGTTCGTCGACTACAGCAGCGTCGAGACCGGCCTCGGCAGGGGAGCCGTCGCGCGGCGCCTCCGCGTGCTCCTGGCCAACATCAGCCGCACCCGCGGAGATCCGAGCCGCAGCGCGGCCGAGGTGCAACAGATCCTTGCCTGGGCCGAGCGGCACGGCGAAGTCGCCCTGCAGTCCCGCTGTCACGACGTGCTCGGCTCGGTGTTCGAGATGGTCGGTGACCCCGCCCTCGCCCTCGAGCACGCCGTTCTCGTCAACGATCTGATCGACGAGAGCGAGGTGCCGCTGATGCGGGCCGCAGCCCGACTCTGCCTGGCCGACGCCCTTGGATCGGCCGGATCCTTCGACGAGTCGCGGCGCCGCTACAACGAGGCCCTGCGGCTCGTCATCGACGACACCGACACCAACATCCGCTACATGATCCTGAACAACCTCGCGTACACCGAGTATCTCGCCCACAACCACGTGGCCGCGCTCGAGACCGTCGAGCAGCTGCTCGCACTGTCCACGGCGAACTCCCGCCCGATCGGCATGTACGCGCGCGACACGATCGCCAGGGTCTACCTGACCGCGGGGCGGCTCGACGAAGCCGAGCGGATGCTGCTTCCGGCCATCGAAACCGCGAACGACGACCCCAACCCCGATGCGGTCTCGGCAGCACTGGTCACCCTCGCCGAGGTCTACCGGATCCAGGGACGGCTCGACGCGGCGCAGCGGGTGATCGACCAGTGCGCCACCCTCGCCGCCGGTCACGGCCTCGTCCGCTGGCTCACCGAAGTCGCCCGCGAACAGGCCGAGGCCTACGCCGCGAACCTCGACTACCGCCGGGCCTTCGAGGCCTACCGGAGCTATCACGCCCAGTCGGTCGCGCTCGGCGCGAGCGAGAACGAATCCCGCGGGCGGATCCTCGAGGCCATGTTCCAGACCGCGGAATCGCGGCGCGAGAGCGAACGCTACCGTGAACTCGCCGAGCGCGACCCGCTCACGAGCCTGCACAATCGCCGCTTCGTGGACGAACACCTGAGCGTCGCGGCGATCCGGTCCGGCGAGGGCGGGCCGTGCTTCGCCATCGCCCTGATCGACATCGATCACTTCAAGCGCATCAACGACGCCCTGTCCCACGCGGTCGGCGACGAGGTGTTGCGCATGCTCGGCGAGATCCTGAAGCGCGCAGCCAACCGGGTCGCCGGCGGGATCGCCGCCCGCCTCGGCGGAGAGGAATTCCTGCTGATCCTGCCCGGCGCTGACGCGGCAGAGGCCCGGGAACGCTTCGAGGAGGCCCGCAGCGACATCGCCGACTACGACTGGACCCCGATCACCGCCGGGCTGCCCGTCACCGCGAGCATCGGGGTTGCTCTCGCCCCCGAGGACGGCGTCCAGGCTTCCGACCTCCTCCGAGCCGCGGACGTGCGGCTGTACGTCGCCAAACGCGACGGCCGCAACCGGGTCGTGCACACCGCAACCGTTCAGGCCTCGGTGTCGCGCTAGCCCGCCCGGCGCCCGTGCCTACCGGAACGCCGCGTCGAGCTCCGCGTCCCGTGCCGAGACAGGCTCCCGCAGCGCGAGGATGATCGCAGAGTCGAGCCGCCCGGCACCGGAGTCGATCCGGGTCACGAACCCGAGCCGAGCCGCCTCACTCGCACGCTGTTTGGCCGACGACACCGGCCGCACCTCGCCGGCGAGGCTGATCTCGCCGAACGCCACGACGTCATGCCCGATCGGCTTGTTCCGCGACGCGGAGGCGATCGCGAGCGCGATGGCGAGATCGGCGCCGGGTTCGGTCAGACGGATGCCGCCTACGGTCGACACGTAGACATCCGACGCCCCGAGGCCCTTCACCTCAGCCCTCTGCTCGAGCACGGCGATGATCATGGCGACACGCGATGAGTCCACGCCGTTGGTCACCCGGCGCGGGTTAGGGGCCGAGCTCGGCATGACGAGTGCCTGCACCTCGACCGGCATCGCCCTCCGTCCCTCGAGGGCGACCGTGACGCAGGTGCCGGGCACCAGGACGCCGCCGCGGGTGAGGAACAGGCCGCTCGGATCGGGAACCTCGGAGATGCCCTCGCCGGTCATCTCGAAGCAGCCGACCTCGTCGGTCGGCCCGAAACGGTTCTTGAGCGCTCGCACGAAGCGCAACGCGGTCTGCCGATCGCCCTCGAACTGGCAGACGACGTCCACGAGGTGCTCGAGCAGGCGGGGGCCGGCGATCGACCCGTCCTTGGTGACGTGCCCGACCAGGAGGATCGGCAGGTTGCGGTCCTTGGCGACCCGGATGAGAGTGGATGCGACCTCGCGCACCTGGCTCGGCTGGCCGGGAAGCCCGTCGGAGAGACCGCTCGCGACGGTCTGCACGGAGTCGATGATGACGAGGCTCGGCTGCACCGCGTCGATCTGGCCGAGGATGGTCGCGAGGTCGGTTTCGGCGGCGATGAACAGCTCGCGCTGCAAGGCCCCGGTGCGCTCGGCGCGCAGGCGCACCTGGCTCACCGATTCCTCGGCGCTCACGTAGAGCACCCGGGACTTGGCTGCCGCTGCCTTCGAGGCGACCTCGAGCAGCAGGGTGGACTTACCCACGCCGGGCTCGCCGCTCAGCAGGATGACCGAACCGGGAACGATGCCGCCGCCGAGCACCCGGTCGAACTCGCCGATGCCGGTCGGCCAGTGCGAGACCGCGGTGGTGTCCACGTGCGTGATCGGACGCGCAATGCCGGACCCGATCACGGCGACAGGCTTGACGGCGCGGGTGAGGCTCGCCTTCTCCGTCATGTCGACCACGGTGCCCCACTGCTGGCACTCGCCGCAGCGCCCGGCCCACTTCAGGGTGGTCCAGCCACACTCGGTGCAGCGGAAGGAGGAAACGGGTCTGGCCATGCTTGCGAGCCTAGCTTCGGCCACCGACACCCGGGCAATCGGCCGCGTGCCCACGCCGGTTGAAGCTCGAGCGCACGCCCTGGCCGAAGTCCGCGCGCCCACCCGTCCGGTCGGGCGCGCCTACCCTCGCGCAGGTCGGCGAACTCCTCGGCGTCCTCGGGAACGAGCAGCGCGATGTCCTCGCTCAACGCCGGGAGGAATGCTTCGGCCCAGACCCGGTAGCCGCGGTCGTTCGGGTGGAACAGGTCGTTGGCCACGTGGGTGGCGACGCTGCGCAGCCCCGGCCGCTTCGTCGTCGCGTGCAGGGGCACAACGGTGAGCCCGTACTCGGTGGCGACCGTCCGCAGTATCCGGTTCCCTACGGCCACGATCCGTTCGTTGTGCGGCAGGTGGAAGCACGGCAGGTCGGCCACGAGGGCGTGTGGTGGCAACGCGGCGAAGATCGTGCGGATCCCTGATTCGAACACCGCCGCATCCCACACCGCCACGTTGTTCGCACCGATCGCGACCGTGACGATGTCGGGGGAGAGTTCCGAGAGGAGCGGCAGCTGGTCGCGAACGGCAAGCTCGACGGTCGCTCCCGAGACGCTCAGGTTGGCGACGCGCACCGTGCGACCGGTGGCCAGGCGGACGTGATCGGCGAGCAACCCGACGTAGCTGCGCCGCGGTTCGCTTGCCCCGATCCCCTGCGCGGCGCTGTCGCCGATGGCCACGTAGAGTAGCTCGCCCGGCTCCCGGCCATGCTCCCGCCACCACTGGGCGTGCGCGGGGAGGGTCTCGTTGAGTACCCGGGCGTTGCCTTGGCGCCATTCCCGGAATCCGCGTGCCCGAACGACGGCGGCAGCGGTCATTCCGGTAGCTGTGGTGACGGCGCCGAGGGTGACCAGGAGCGCGCGAAGGTTCGGTTTGACGTTAGACACGGGGGAGCGTACCGCCGGTTTCTGGGTGCCGGCTTTCTGCTTCCTGTGTCCGCGTGTCGCCGTTTCCAGTGAAGCGGATGCCGCCCTCGAGCCCCGAATATCGGCTTGATTCGCGCAGACCCCTGTTTCTCACGTACAATCTCCCTCGGTACCGTGTCCGAGCGGCCGAAGGTGCAACTCTCGAAAAGTTGTGTGGGGGAGACTCCACCGTGGGTTCAAATCCCACCGGTACCGCCACAGTCAAACCCCCTGAATCCCTTGTAAACACTGGGAAGCAGGGGGTTTTTCATTACAGAGATTCGGGGTTTGCCCACGGTTTGCCCACATCTGAAACCTTCTTTGCCTGATTGAGCGCGATTCCGACAGCGTCAAGATCGTCGTCGAATAGATCCGCGTATGTGTCCAGCGTCATGGCGGCTGAAGCGTGTCCAAGCATCTTCTGGACGGCTTTCACGTTTGCGCCGGCGGAGATCGCCAGGCTGGCGGCTGTATGGCGCAAATCATGGACGGTGACTCGCTGAAGTGTCGCGTCAATGGCTTGGGCCTTTCTTACTGCCGAAACTCGCCAACCTCTTCTTGAGTCGGGAAGCGGCACATGGACGAGTCCGGCACCGAAGACAAGCTCATCTTGATCCTTTCCCGCGCATGCTTTGGCCAGCAGATCGGTTAGAAACTCAGGGTACGGAACGCTGCGGAATTCGTGCGACTTCGGCGTGCCAACGATGATCGGTCCGCCAACGCTCACGGCGTTTTCAGTGACGTTCGCACGGCGCCTCGTGGTGTCTAGACTTCTAACTCTTAGGGCTGTTGCTTCGCCCCACCGGAGACCCGTGTATGACAGGAATAGGAGCAGAGTCGAATGCCGACCAGCGTTGTCGGCGAGGAGTTGAACCTGCTGGTGGGAAAGATAGACATGCTTGTTGTGAGGTTTTCTCGGAAGATTCACCCCGCGTGCGGCATTCGAACTAATGCGGCGATCCTTCACAGCGACATCCAAGATCGACGCGAGAATCCCGAATGCTCGAATCACCAACGTTGCACCCTTGCGTTTGGATAGTTCGGTGACCCAACCTTGAACCTCGCTGTGACGGATGGAGCCAACCGAGCGCTTTCCCCAGAATGGCTGGACGTGCAGTCTCCAAGCGGACTCGATTGGGCGCAAGCTTGAGGGTTTTAGGTGTGATTGATTGTTCAACCACTCGTCTCCGAGGATATCGATGACTGACCTAGATGCGGTTGCATCCACAAACTCGCCTCTGGCCTTGGATACTTCGATTGAAGCCAAGAAGAGCTCGGCAGCTTTCTTCGTTGAGAAGCCGCGCCGCTCAGTGGAGGAGTGGTCGGGTTTGCGGTAGCGAGCCCGATAGCGCTTGCCGGCTACGGTCTCGTAAGGAGTGATGCTACCCATGTCTAGAAGGGGGTCTCGGGAGACGGGCCGATCGGATTTTCCAGGTTCACGCCCGCGGCGCGCAGCCGATTCTCGACCCGATAGAGGTTAGCGTGGTTGGATTCCTGATCACGCTGATACAAGAATTTCGCTGTCTGGTTGACTGTGAAACCCTTCCGCTGGGGCGCGAAGCGGTAACCGCTCTCTGGTCGGTCGAGTTGTTCAAGTAGTTCGCTTCGTTTGCGGAGGTCGATCAATATGATCTCGTTCTCTGAATAACCGAATCCCGGCGGGTTCAGCATGGGTTCACCGTTCAATAGAGAACTGGTCGTCTTTCTGCTGCCTGTTCCGGTGAACCAATCGCGAGCGAGCCACATTGGCGTGAGCACGACATTGTTCTCTCCGTTCGCGATTTCTATCCGCTTATACGGTTGCTTCAAGGGGAAGATCAAGTCAGCTGGCTGTACTTCCAGCACGAATGCCATCGCAAGGAGTTGCCTCACGGTCACATCCTCTTTTCGACCATTCTCTAGATTGGCGACTATCGATCTAGTCAGTCCGAATCCAGCCTTTTCGGCAAGTTCATCGGCGCTCATCTTGAGTAGTTTTCGGAAGTGGGCGATTTGCTTCCCAAGCTCATATTCAACCGTTTCAAACATGTAGACACAATATCGTGGATTATGTGTAGTGTATAGCCCGTACACAGAACGCTTCGGTTTTGTGTATGCGAGATGGAGCTGAATTGACTAGGTATCTCTCACCGCAGCAAGTCTGCGAGATTATCCCCGGCATGACGAAGGGATCCCTTGCCCAGTTGCGTTTCACCGGGAAGGGCCCTCGGTACCGCAAGCCAACTCCCAAGACGGTCATCTACGTCGAGTCGGAGGTCATCGACTGGATTGAAGTCAGCGCGCGGAGAGGCACAGCTCTGGAGGACGCGTGAAAAGGGCAACGAGGGTGCCGTCACCGACCTGTAACTCGGTGACGGCTTCGACAAATCACCACCGCTAGGAGAATGGTTCATGAACAATACCAAGAAATCCGCGAAGGCCCTTTTGCCGCGGAACTCGACTGCAGGGCGCACTAAGGACACGATCTTCGACATGTGCAATGCAGATAATCCGGGGCGTGAACAGCTCCGATCTCGTTGCCACCTCGAGGAGGCTTCCAAGTTCTTCGTCTCCTTTTCAGCACTAGAGTGCGGCGCCGATAGTCCTTTCACAGCTCTGACGGCGCTCAGCGAATTTCCCCAGTCTTGCTCATCGGAGCTCCCCAGGTCGCGGGGTTAGGTTAGTGGAAGTTCGTGCCCGTTGTCACGCGGCGGAGCTCGTTGGATTGGGCGGCGTGGTTGCGGAGTCGGTAGGAGCCGCCGTCGAGGGTGACGACGACGGATCGGTGTAGGAGCCGGTCGAGCATCGCGGCGGCGACGGTGGTGTCGCCGAGGATCTCGCCCCAGGCGCCGACGGGGCGGTTCGTGGTGATCACGATCGATGTTTTCAGGTAGCGCTGGTTGATGACTTGGAACAGTGCTGACGCGGCCTCGGCGGGCAGCGGAAGGTAGCCGAGTTCGTCGATTATGAGCAGGGTGGGGCCTGCGAAGAACCGCATCATCGTGCCCCACTTGCCCTCGATCGCGGCGCGGTGGCAGCGGGCCGCGAGGTCAGCGGCAGAGGTGAAGTAGGTGCGGTAGCCGGCCTGGACTGCGGCGTGGCCGAGGCCGGTCGCGATGTGGGTTTTCCCGACTCCGGGCGGTCCGATCAGGAGCACGTTGGTCGCGGTCTCGAGGTAGCGGCAGGTGCCGAGCTCGGCGAGGAGGTTGCGGTCGATACCGGAGGCGGCGTCGAGGTCGAAGTCGTCCAGGGTGGCGCCGGTGGGGAGGTTCGCGAAGCGGAACCGGCCCGAGAGACGTCGGGCGTCGGTCGCGGTGACCTCGATGGCGAGCAGGCGCTCGAGGGCGTGGGTGAGGCTCCAACCCTCGGCTTGGGCCTGGTCCAGGACGCGGGGCAGAGCGTCGGCGGCGTCGGCGAGTTTGAGCTCGGTGAGGTGGCCGCGCAACTGCTGATAGACGCTCGCCGCCGTCGCCGTCGAGACAGGCGCAGCGGTCGTTTCGGTGGTGGTCAGGGGTGTGTTCATCGGAGGGTGTTCCTGTTCTTCGCGGCCGTCTCGTAAGCGGCCAGGCTGATCACGGTGGTGGGTTCGGCGGTGCCGGTCAGCGCCAGGGCGGCGCGGCGGGCCGCGATGCCGGGCGGGATGCGTTCCTTCTTCCGGTGCGGCCGGCCGGGAGGCGCTGAGGCCATCGCGATGGTCTCCAGGGCGGTGACGTGTCCGCTGTCGCGGATCGTGACTCCGAGGCCAGCCTCCGCGAGCGTGTGTCGGGCAAGGACGACGCCCGAGACCGTGGCGATGTCGATGGTTGCCGCGCCGAGGCGTTGGTGGACGACGACGCGGGCCGCGGCCAGCTCTGGCGGCACCGAGTACCGGTTCCCGCGCCAATCGATCAGGGCCTGCCGTGTCGCGGTGCGTTCCTCGGTCACCACGACCGGGAACACGGTCGGCGGCAACGGTTGGAGGCGCTCTGCGGCGAACATGACCGCGGCCGTCGTCGACCCGTCGCGGCCCTCGCGCCGCCGGCCGTCTTGCCCGGTCGCGAATGCGGTGAGGCGTTGCTGTGCTTGCTCGAGGGTGACGTCGTCGGGGAGGTTGCGCCACCAGCGCTGCGCGGCGGTGTGGTTGTTCTTCTCGACCACGCCCTTGCGGTTGCCCGACCGGGGCCGGCACGCGACGACGCTGACGGCGTGGTGCTTGGAGAACGCGGCGAACATCGGCGTCAGATCACTCGTCCCGGCCTTCAGCACGGTGCTCATCCGGTCGAACCGCCACGTTTTCGTCACCCCGCCCAGCAGCCCCAGCAGCACCGTCATTGCCGCGAGCAGGTGGGGCAGGTCCATCGATGGGGAGATCACCGCCCGCCAAACCCCGGAGTGCGCGAGGGACCCGACGAGGACGTAGGCGCGTTTGGTCGGGAACGCCCAGGCGGCTGGGGCGTCGGGCAGCTCGACCCAGTCGAACTGGGTCTCCTCGCCCGGCGGGTGCTCAATGATCGCGTTGGGCCGCTTCGTCACGTGCGCGCAGGCCGTGCAGGCGGGCCGGAGGTTCCGGTCCCGGATCTGGCGAGTCAGGGTTTGATACGACCCCGAGAAGCCCAGCGGGACGAGCTCGTCCCGCAGCGTCGCCGCCCACAAATGCGGGTCCTCGCCCAGGCGGGCGGTGACGTAGTCGATGAACGCGTCGAACGGGTCCGGGGCGGCGCGTTGACGCACTCCCGGGGTGCGTTGGCCGGCCAGGTAGGCGCGGATTGTCTTACGGTCGTGGTCGGTGCGGCGGGCGATCTCACTGATCGTCATCCCTTGCCGTTTGAGCGCGTGGATGTCCACGTCGTCCTCCTCTGAAAGCATAGGAGTAGGGCCTTCCTCGTACTGGTGTGTGGTCGAAGACCACCAGCATCGAGGAAGGCCCGCTTCTATGAGCGGAAGCGACCCGGAGTGGGGAATTTCAGTGAGCAGAACTGGGGAATTTCAGTGAGCGCCGTCAGCTCGTCGAGTCGTTCGGCCCAGGTCGGATGCCGCGACACCAACCGGCCACTTCCGGTCCCGATTCGGAAGGGTTGAGTCCTAGTGGCCCGCATTCGAACCATTAAGCCGGCCTTTTTCCAGAGCGATGATGTGGTCGCTCTGAGCTTGCGAGCGCGTCTCACGTGGATTGGACTGTGGCTATTTGCTGATGACAATGGACGCAATATCTTCGACGCGCGAGTTGTGAAGGGCGACCTCTGGCGTTTTGAGGACAACGTGACGCGCAAAATGATCGAGGAGGACCTCGACGAACTTGTGGACGCCGGTCGTATTCGCACCTACGACTCCGGAAGAAAGACGTACTTCGAGGTCGTGAACTGGCTTGTTCACCAGAAGATCGATCGTCCTTCGAAGGTGGCACATCCGATCCCACCCTGGGGTCCAAACGCCGCAGAAAGTGCGGCATCAGCGAAGAGTGGGACGCGGGAGAGCCTCAACCGAGCTATGGGCCCAGTGAGTCATACGGGGCGAGTTCGCCCACCATCCTGCAGCCGCCATCCCAATGGAACAGACCTTCCGTGCAAGGATTGCGGAAATCTCAGGTTGGCGCTCATGGCTACCGCCTCGCAAGTCGCCCCGGTAGCAACACTGCCACTGCCGCCGCGGGCCGGCGACCGGTCCGGCTTCTGTGCATTGCACAACGAGTATCCGACTCCGTGCGACCAATGCATGAGGATCGGAGCCGAAGCGGCAGCTGCTGCCTAGCGCACGCACAGGTCCGCTCGGGTGAGTTGTCCGGTTGCCAGAGGTGCGTTGCTCATCAGTCTCCCCTTGTGCCCCTTCCTTGCGCGTGAAGCCTGCCCACAAGCGCAGACCTCGCGGGTCTGTCGTTCGCATTCGACGAGGACTCGGTGAGGGTCCACTGAGGGCTCGCGGATGTCCACACGAGCCCTCGATGCGAGAAGGAGAAGGACCAGTGGAAGGGGAAAATGGAAGGGGAGGGCGCACCCCTGGTCTTCGAGAGATCCGCTCCTGGGTCTGCGAATAGCTTGCCGGCCGTTCTGGTTGTTGGTCTTTGCTCTTCCTCGCCCCAAGGTCGAGACAGTGCGTGTGGATGCTTTGGATTCCGTGGAACAGCGTTCGACGAGAACTCGACGAGGCGTACACGAGCCCTCGATGCTGGAAGGGGAAATGGAAATGGAAATGGAAAAGGATGGGGAGGGGCGGGCGAGTGTCTGGCTCTCGGGAGTCACGCCTGTCGACCCATGGCAACTTCGCCGGCCGCTTGGTCGTTGGGCGCTACTCGATGCGGGACGCGTGACGTGGGCTTTGGGGATACCGAGGGACAGCATGTCGACGACGGCTTGACGAGCGCCGCGCGGAGTCCCTTCGGTGCGCTCTGCCCCGTGTTGAGAGATCACGTTGCTACGCGTTAGCGGGACATTCCTGGCTGTAGTCCGATGGTTGACTCATCGGCCTGCGTGATGCTTGCGCTCTAGTACGCCGACAGCGCGAGAGGGCGGCGCGGTCTAGGCGCCTTCGTTAGTCTTCACGCAGTTGCGTTTGACTACGATAAAGCCGTCGTGCCGATTGACGGTGATAAGACCGTCAAGTAATATGAAGGTGATATGACCGTCAAGAGGGGCACCTATGGCATCACGCGGTGAAGTGAGAAGCATTGAGGCGCTCGGCCGGATGCTGCAGCAAGGCCGCCTGGTCAGCGGGCTGACGCAGCGTGATCTTGCCGAAAGGCTCCAGACCGATCAGAAATACATCTGGGCTTTGGAATCTGGTAAGAGCACGATCGTTTTGGAGCGTATCTTCGCGGCAATGCGGGAGACCGGGGTCCGAATGTATATGGAGATCGACGACTCGCCAGATGCGCCACTTGGCAACGACATTGCGCGCGACTCTGATGGCTGACTTGCGGGTGGAAATATATGGCGAGCTAGTCGGTTGTCTAGTCGGCGCCGATCGTCGTGCCTTCGATTTCAACGCGGACAAGAACGCCATCGATGTCTTTGGGCTTGGTAGCACGATCCTCTCCGAGTCTGTTCCTTTCGACCTCGTTGTCAACCGCAGCAGAGCCGCACGCCGCCGCAACTTTTTCGCAGAGCTACTTCCCGAGGGAACTGCGCTGGATAATCTCGCCGCCGAGATCAGGGCCTCTACCGACGACATCATCTCGCTATTGGCTCAATTTGGCCGAGATGTCGCCGGGGCTGTTCAGATTTACGACCCTGAGGCGGCGGGCGAGCCTCGTACGCCAGATGTGGCCTTGGTCGACGGGGTCGAAGTCGGAAAGATGCTCACCAACGCGCAGGCTGCCCCGCTGGGAAACCGACCGAAGTCCGGTCGGACGTCGCTGGCCGGTGTGCAGGACAAGATCGTTCTGGCGCTCAAAGGTGATCAGTGGTTCCAAGTGCTTGAGGGCTACCCGTCCACCCACATCGTCAAGCCGCCGTCCGCTCGTTACCCGAGCATCACGTTTGATGAGGAATACGGCTTCCGCGCGGCCAAAGCTGCTGGCCTGACCACATTCGACGCATGGATAGAAGATTTCGGTGGGGTTCTCGGCCTCGTTATCGAACGCTACGACAGGTCACCGGATGCACCACAGGGACGAATACATCAGGAAGACATGAACCAGGCCCTGGGGGCATCGAAGAATGAGAAGTACCAGGAGTTCGGCGGGAAAGTGACGCTCAAGCGAGTGGCGCACGTCCTTGGGCGCAATGGTGACCGGCGCTCCGTAGACCAGCTCCTCGGGTTGCTGACCGTCTCGCAGGCCCTGGGAAACCTTGACATGCACGGCAAGAACATCAGCATGCTCCACATGCGGGACGGCAGCACGGAAATTACACCGGCCTACGATGTCGTGCCCCAAACTCACCTCGATAGCGACGGCAAGATGGCGTTGGCCGTCAACCGGAAGTACTTGCACGCGGCGATCACCATTGACGACCTCATCGCGGAGGGTCTCTCGTGGAACATTCGTTCACCGCGCGCGGTCATCATCTCAGCGCTTGAAGCCGTGGAGAGTTTCGCCCATTCGGAGAGTCCGGTCGACAACGCCTATGTCGGGCTGCAGGATGATGTCCGCAGGTTCACCCGAAACCTGCTCGAGGGACGCCCGACCGGGGAGACTCGGTAGATCGTCCTGTTCGCAGCCAAGCGACGATCGTCCGAGAAGAGTCACCGTTCACGGCGGGCAGAGGGGACTCTGTCGACGATGGCGGAGTAGTCGTTCCGGAGGATTGAGGCGTACATCGGCATTGTGACTCTATCCACTGATGGCGGGCGCCGGGCGCACTCGAAGTCGGTGTCAGAAATCATCGTCGTATTCCGTGGGCAGTCTCATTCTCGTGGGGAGCAGGGCCAGGCGAGTGTTGATTAGCTCTCGTGGGCCCTCCTCGGTGGCGCCAACAAGGGGGATGCCGAGCAGGGCCGCAACCTCGAATACCGTGCCGATCGATGTGGCGGTGGAACCTTTCTCAATGGCGATAAGAGTCCCCGCGGAGATGCCTGCACGCTCCGCTATGTCGCGTTGCCGCCAGTGAATTAGTCGGCGCTCGGCGGTGATTTGCTGCCCAAGGATCGTGATGGCTTCAACGGTCCAGGGTGAGTAAGTGCGGGCTTTTCTTGCCATGGCCATCTCCATAAAGTGCAATGTATTGGTGCTAAGAGTACTTTGGCAGCAATACATTGTGGTTTGAGGCTGAGTTCGCTGCAAGCCGGGTCTCAGCGAACCGAATGGATGTGCGCCTGGTGGGCATGAAGAATATGCGGAGCTGCAGGGTTCGGGCGGGAGTTAAGCGTCAAGGTTGATTTCTCTCTCCTGACGCCGATGACGGTCAAGTCCAAATGTGTGGTGTAACGGGTTTTCCGCGTGATTCTTGGATTTCTAGGCGCTGAGGGCGCCGAGTTCGGTTGTGGGTTCCTCCTTGTCGGTCGGGATGAGGGTGAGGCGTGAGCGGCTGAGGACGTCGAGGCCGAGGTAGCGGCGGCCTTCGATCCATTCGTCGTGTTGTTCGGCCAGGACCGCGCCGACGAGTCGGATCAGGGAGCCGCGATCGGGGAAGATACCCACGACGTCGGTGCGGCGGCGGATCTCGCGGTTGAGGCGTTCCTGTGGGTTGTTGGACCAGAGCTGACGCCAGATTTCCTTCGGGAAACCGGTGAAAGCGAGCACGTCCGCCCGGGCTCCCTCAAGGTGGGTGGCGACCGCGGGGAGCTTCTCCTCGAGGGCGTTCAGGACTCGGTCGAACTGGGCGTGGACGGCGTCCGCGTCGGGCTGGTCGTAGACGGAGTGGAGCAGGGTCTTCACCCACGGCCAGCTGGACTTCGGGGTCGCGGACATGAGATTCGCGGCGTAGTGGGTGCGACAGCGCTGCCAGGTCGCACCGGGCAAGGTGGCCCCGATGGCGGCCACGAGGCCGGCATGCGCGTCGCTGGTGACGAGTTTCACACCGGTGAGGCCGCGGGCGGTCAGGTCGCGGAAGAAGCCGAGCCAGCCGGCGCCGTCTTCGGCGCTGGTGACCTGCAAGCCCAGGATCTCGCGGTGCCCGTCCTTGTTCACGCCCGTCGCGAGGAGCGCGTGGACGTTGGCGACACGGCCGCCCTCGCGGACCTTCAGCACCAGGGCATCGGCGGCGACGAACGTGTAGGGGCCGGCGTCGAGGGGGCGGGTGCGGAACTGCTCGACCTGCTCGTCGAGGTCGTTGGCCATGATCGACACCTGCGACTTGGAGAGGCGGGTGATGCCGAGGGACTCGACGAGTTTCTCCATCCGTCTGGTCGACACCCCGAGGAGGTAGCAGGTCGCCACGACGCTGGTCAGGGCGGCTTCGGCCCGGCGGCGGCGCTCGAGGAGCCAGTCCGGGAAGTAGGTGCCGGTGCGCAGCTTCGGGATCGCGACGTCGAGGGTGCCGGTGCGGGTATCGAAATCACGGTGCCGGTAGCCGTTGCGGGAGTTGGTCCGGTCGGCGGAGATCTGGCCGTATTCGGCGCCGCAGACGGCTTCGGCCTCGGCGCTCATCAGCGCGTTGATGAACGTGGTCAGCATCTGCCGCATCAGGTCCGGCGAGGCTTGCTCGAGTTGTTCGGACAGGAAACGGGCAGGGTCAATAAAATGGGGTGCGGTCATCGCGTGTACTCCTTCGGAAAAGACTTGATCGGTCTTTCCAAGAATCACGCGGTGGCCGCCTCACGTCGGTGCAACACGCCCATCAGGGCCGGGGTTACACCACGCTATTGGACGCAACCCCGATGACGTGGAGCCCGGCTATTTAGGATGGCGCCGCTCTGATGGCCTTTCTTCATAGTCCGACAAGTCACGCATCGAGAGCTGGGCAAATGCATACTCCGGACCCTGCGTGAGATCGGAAAGGGCTGACTGACGTCGACTCCGACCGACACTTCGACCTGGGGTTTGCCGACTGCACGCTAGGCACCGAGAACGGGAGAGGACTTGTCATATCGTCGCAGGAGGCACGGGACAATGATTCCGCGGTGCGTAGCGTCACCGAGGCCCTCGGGCGGGCCGGATTTCCGGTCATCGACGTAACGAGAGACGAACCCGAAACAACCACGTAGTTTCCGCGGCATCGAGGAAGACGGGTAGCAAGGCCGCAGCGCGAGCGAGCACCGGCGGCTATGGTCCAGTTGTTGCGCCGGCTAGTCCTGCCGAGAGATGGCCGAACGTCTGTCTGTATCCCTGCGGCTCTGTGTTTTTCAGTGACGCAAGATTTCTGCTCGGCGTGTGGCGCGTTGGACTACAGTCTCGGCGTCGCCCGACCGCAACCTTTCAAAATTGCTAATGCCGTCTTGGGGGTCTCTGTAGACGATCCAAAGGGCGATGCTCCAATCGTCAAGGGTGTCGCCCAGGGCTTTCAGTACTCTGTCCAAGCTGGGGAGGAATTCGCCATCCGGGCCGAATTGAAAGCTTGGGAAGAGCAAGTCACCCTCGAGGGTCCTGACTGTTAGGAGTTTCCCGTCTCGGGCCAAGCCAAGGACGGAGTCTTCCGTGAGGTCGAGCCATTCCTGCAGCCCTGCACGGTCGTAGAGCGGCCCGACTGCGTCAACGAGGAGCCGCGTCGCTTCTTCTCCGTCCATGGTCGGAACTCTACTCAGCGGTCATGTTGGAAGCCACTGATCGTTGACGCTTCTGGTCCCGATTTCAGCGCGTTTAGCCAGGCTCGCATCGCGTGGATGTCATCCGGGCGGAGGCCGACCATGGGGTGCGGGGGAATCATCAGGCTGGGTGTGCCGGCCGTGGCACCGAGCACTTTCCAGCCGTGCAGTTCAACCTCGCTGTCGTCCGTCCAGATGAACGGCCCCGCCTTGGCGGCTTGATCTTCGAGGAGACGTTGAGCCTTCCACCAGCCCCGGGCTTCGCCTGAACTGCGAGGCCCCGGAGGCAGAGGCAGGATCCGACCATTCGCCAGACCGCCCAGTTTGGGGACCAGCAGTCGCCTGACGGCATCGACTTCCACCCAAGTGGTCAGCCAGACCAGTTCCAGAGCGAACTCGGCCCGCAGCCCGTCGAGGGCCTCGATCAGAGCAGGTGCCCAGACCACCTCATAAGTCGCGGCCCTGTCGTCGTAGTCGACGAAGACTGAAGCAGTCGTGGCCGCAGACGCCAAGCTGCGTCTGGGCGCCGCGCAATGGGCAGACACACCCGTCCACATCCAGGTACAGTCGCGGCGCAATCGGTTCAGGCATCTCGGGGTCCTCTCTTGCGGGTTCTTCGACGCTACATCGCAACCTTGCCTCAGCTCACACGTGATGGAAGCATACGAACCATGACTGACAATCACGTACCCGACGATGCCGCTGACGGACCCGTCTCAGAGGCTGAGGCGCTTCGGGTCTCCGGCGATACTGTCAGGCGTCTAGCGGAAGCCGTGGCTCGATTGGCGGTCGATCCCGACTACTTCTTGCAGGCCCTCACGGACATGCTCCTGGCGATGGAGCCAATATCACGGGAGGAGCCGACTGAGAACGAAGTGCGTTTTCTGATCGAATCGGGCGCATTCACCGCTGAGGCGTGGGCCGCACCGTCGGCATCCGTGGACAGAGGAGATTGGCAACTCCGCAGAACTGAGGGATGGCTGCTGGACCTTTTCTCAACCATGTCGCTGGAGAGCGTGACAGGATTTCTGGGATGGGATGAGGGAAGAGTCCGGGCGGCCGTTATAGACGGGCACCTGTATGCGTTCGAGATATCCGGTCGGCTCCGCTTTCCCACCTGGCAATTTAACGTCGGATCCCCCGTGAAGCTTCTTCCGGGGCTCACCGAAATCATCGAAGTCATTGCCCCGCGATGGAGCTGGCAGAGCGCCGCGGGATTTATGGCCACGCCGCAATCAGAACTCGTCGCCGAGGGACGTCAAACCCCGGTTGAATGGCTCCGTGACGGAGGCAGCGTCAACGACGTGAGAGACATCGTCGAAGCTTCCGAATGGTTGTGAGAAGGTTGCGTCCTAGCTGAAGCGAAGATGTCGAGTAGTCGTCTTTGCGGGTTTGGAGGGTGGGGGATTTTACTGGCGCCACTGATCGAGCGTGGGCGGAAAGTGGGGTGTTTTGGTGGCGCCTGGGCGGTGTTTTGGCAGTGCCGAGCCGGCGAAGGTCTCAGGTGAGGCTTTTAAGTGTCACTAGATACCCACGGTGCGTCACCGATTACCCACGGTCGAGTAGTCGTCTTTGCGGGGTTGGAGGGTGGGGGATTTCGCTGGCGCCACTGATCGAGCGTGGGCGGAAAGTGGGGTGTTTTGGTGGCGCCGGGCGGCGTTTTGGCAGTGTCGAGCTGGCGAAGGTCTTAGGTGAGGCTTTAAGTGTCACTAGATACCCACGGTGCGTCACCGATTACCCGCGGTGCGTCACCGATTACCCACGGTGCGTCACCGATTACCCACGGTCGACTGGTCGTCTTTGCGGGGCTGGAGGGGTGGGGTATTTCATTGGCGCCTGGGCGACGCTGCTCCGGGGGTCAGCGTTCTTCGGGTTGTGTAGCGCGGCATTCAATGGTTTCTTCGGCAGAGAGTCGCTCCGTTGAGTGAGCCCAGGCGAGTCCGTTGTTGAAAGGGTTTTCCTTCTCGAAGAACTGGAATCGTGACACGGCTCCCGAGCCGAAGAAGGCTTGCCACTCTCCATCAAAGGGCCACAGGGTCGGTCCCGTCTGTTGATTGCGGAAGAGGCGTCGGTCAAAGTCGACGTCGACGATTTTGCTCCGGCCAAAGCCAAGACGAACGATCCCTTTCAAGTCAATGTCTGCCAGCAAGATGTCGTCCGTGAAGGGAGGAAGGTCCTCAAAGAACATGCTGCGAGCTTCAGCAAGCTGGGCGTTTTGCCACAGGAACTCGGGCGTGCTGCTCGTTAGATCGCTTTCTGAACGTCGGTGCGGAGGAGTGCGGTTTTGGCTTTGGCAAGGTCGCGGTCGGTTTCGTTGAGGTAGCGCATGTCCGCTTCGCGGAGCCCGAGGTCGAGGTCGCGTACCCCCATCACGCGGACGTTGGATCCGGGGTAGTCAGCTGCGGCGGTGAGGACTCGGTTCGCGGTACGTGGTTTCTCGCAGACGTACCAGACGGCGGAGACCTTCTCGTCGCGTCCGTAGGCTTCGAGCTTGGAGCGGTAGGTGCCGAGGGCCCGGTTCAGGTCGCACTCGATCTCGATTGCGATGTAGCTGCGGCCGTCTTTGGCGAGGATGGCGAGGTCTGGCACCTTGGAGACCTGACCTTCTTTCCCGTCGTACTTGGAGTTGAAGTAGAGGGGTAGGTCGTCACCGTTTGCGAAGTGCCCGGTGGTCAGTTCTCGCTGGGAGAGGAGCGGGAGTGGGACGATGCCGGAGAACTGGATGGCTATGTCGGCGGCCAGGAGTGCATGGTGGGCGTTGAACCAGGAGACCGGTCCGATGGAACGCCACGGGGTGTCCGCGATGCGCGCACCGAACGCGGTGGCTGACCAAACCCTCTGACGGTACTCAATGGGCGTCTGGACGACCAAAGGTCCATCGCTGACGCCGTTCTTGATCGCTGCAACTTTGAGAAGGCGTCGGTAGACTCTACCAGCCTTCGCCTCGAGAAACGCCTGCAAGCCGGCTGCCGTATCCTCATTGCCGCGAGCCACGTCCGGATGCCAGGAGCGCACGGGGTTCTCCATCGCCGCGATCTGGACGCTCGTCATGCAGTACCAGCGGGCGAGCATCCGGACGCGGTCGAGGTCGCCGTCGGTGATGTCGATGCCAGCCTCGCGTCGTTCGCCGGTTCGGGTGGGGCGGCTCATGCGGGTCGGTGCGGGTGATCTACCCATTCTCTTTTGCTCCTTCGGTTCTACTTCACGCTAGGGCGGAAGAGGTGAGCACAGGTGGACCAATGCGAGGCGATATCAGCGCTTTTTGAAACGTAGGCCAGTTACGCCAACGACCTACTATTCAACGAGCGTCGACAGCCGGTAGTGCGTTCATTCACTTGTCCGATAGGCGGTCGGGTTTCGTTAGGGCAAATTCAGGGCAGAGCCTGCAATGGTGCGTCGTAGAGCGGGAAGACTACGTAGCCTTCGTGGCCAGAGTGATGGCTGGGAGGGCTCCATCACTCATTCATTTGAAGCGAATCCGCTCGGCTCGTCTCGTGAGCGTCGCGCAGGTTGGCTGAGGCCTGCTCTGGGAGCGCCCATGCGCTCTGGCCTGTCGGCCAGTACCAGCCTGGCCTTGCGTCGAGGATTGACTCGGTCCTCTCGTTTTCGGCGTGAGCTTCGCTCGGCCGGTTGCTCGACCGGTTGCTCGGTAGGTCGCGCTGATGAGGCAGCATCCGGTTTCCGGGCGGGGTACCTGAAGGCTTAGAAGGTGACGGTTCATTCGCTGGCTCGAGCTTTGTAGCGAGCTACTTCGTAGAGCAGCGGGAGGGTGGTGCGCAGGAGAGGTCGGGGCGCGTTCTCGAGATGGCTGGGGGGTCTAGAAGGTAGGTGTCCTTTTCGAGGAGGGCATGGGTACAACGCTGTCGTAGTTCGTCTCCGAAGTCTTCTTCAGCTGGTGCAGCGCTGCGGGCATCTGCTCGAGGCTGAAGGACAGGGTGGTCACCTTCTTGGGTTCAAGACTGACCCTGGCGGTGTCGACGTCGTGGGTTTCGTGGGAGCCAGATATGTGTCTTCGGTTGCGGTGGTCAAGCTGATCTGGCAGGTGCCGGTGTGTAGAACGTGGCAGCTTCTCGCCCTGATGGGGTGGCTGGCTCGTGGGCGTCGTGGTGTGGGGCGTGAGGGTCCTCCCGGGCTCAGGCCGGTTTTCGGGTCTGCCGGATTTGCGGACTTTGGCGGGGTTGTGGAGGCGGTCACCTGGTTGGGTGCGTCGCGGAGCGCGCATGGTCGTCCGGGGGCGCCTGGTTCTCCGTGCTGGACTGTGGCCTGGTCGGTGAACGTGGCTGCGGGTGCGGCGGGACGCGTGGTGGGAGCGCGGAGCGCGGGGGTCGCGGAGCGGCCCGGAGATGGGAACGTGAGTGCGCGGGCCCGGAGGGTCTGGGATGGGAGACGTGCTCGCTACAGTTCGGGAGGCCCCATCCAAGTCGGAAAGGTCGCGAAGCGAACACGTCGTCAAAAAGCCAGACGTGCATGGCCAAGCGAGGGCAAACGCACAGTCAGAAGACCAGGAACACCAGAGCAGAGAAGCGCACGCGAGTGCCCTCCCGTCAAGACGCAAGACAACGAGTGAACGCTGGGCAAGCAGCGGGAACCCCAAGCGGCGACACACGAGAACGAGTTCGGGAGGCGCCATTCCAGGAAGGTGACCACCGTTGAATGGTCCCGCCAATGGTGAGCCGGCAGAACAGAGTAGGAGTCGTGGGATTATCCGGCGGCGGCCGTGTGGTGGACGGCAGGCGTGAGCAACGTGAGGTGGGATCTCGGGTGCGGCGAGCAATGAGCATGGCTCCGACCGGGACACCAGGGGCCCCCGGCGATCTGGCGAGTTGCTCGGTGCCGGCGGCGGAAGGGACAAGGCCAGCCACCGGACACCTGATGGGCGCAGGATCAGCACGGCAGCAGGATGAGGGCGGGAGGGGCCACTCTCAGGTGGGCGCTCGCGCCGTCACCCGTGCACCGGAATGGTGGAGCCTGAGCGGATGAGCGCTGGAGCTGACACCTTCCCACGGTGGGTGGCAGGGCTCCACGCCCTGAGGTGGCAGGGGGCTGATCGCCCCCTGCACTCTGATTCACCTTCTCCCTGTCCCGTCGCTCAACTTTTCCCCTCGTCCTCCCATCCCTGACTCTCCGGCTTTCCTTCTACGGCCGGTCGACGCGAACGGAAACTGCGGGCAGCTCGATGGGCTCAACGGGGCGCATGCCCATCGCATACGCGGTGGCTGTCTCCTGCCACTCCCGCTGTGCTCGCAGCAACCGCTCGAACGCGCCCAGCTCGCTCGCGGCGTACACCAGGTGCTCGATCTCGGTTGCGTATGTGGCCAGCTCTGCGGGGGTGAACTCTGCCGTCCAGGCGAACAGGTCCGAGAGGGCTGCCTGCACGTCGCCGCGGTTCCTGCCGATCGCGCGGATCAGTCGGCTGGACAGCGCGACGCCGTTCTCCAGGGCGTCGAGGTCGCGGCCGCGCAGGATCACGAGGTCGTCACCGTCCCGGCGGGTGATGCGCACCTGACCCTCGTCAATGCGGGACAGGACTTCCTTGGGCTTACGGAGCAGGTCGGTGAATGTGGCGGTAATCATGCTGGTCAGCTATATCAGATAAACATCAGATATCGGGTTCTCGCTACTCGTGTAGCACCAGCCCGGCGGCGGGTTGCTCGCGGGAGAGGCCGGCGCGAGCGCCGTGCGTAGGGTCAGTGGCCGCGCTTCACTCCCCGGTGGGGCCGACTCGTGTTCGCCGGGGGGACCTGCGCGGAGGCGTTGCACGCGGTCGCTAGAGTGACCCCGTGCCCACCGAGCCCCTCTCAGAACTTTCCCGCCTTGGCGTCTCCAACTCGCTCCTCGGCCTCTGTCGCGGCGCGTACCTCGTGACCCACCGTCTGAACCAGCATCCGCCCATGGACGACAGTCCGGTCCGCCAGTACGACCTGACTCCCGAGCTTGCGGAGCAGGCACGGGCGACGCGGGCCACGATCACGCTCGCGATCGGCACCGGCGTGCAGCAGGCGGAAGGGCGCGATTCTCCTCCGCAACGAGGAGGCGGTCGCCGCGCCACTGGCGAGCACCGCGCGGAGCTCCATCGAAGCGTGGGGACGGGCCTGGTACCTCATGGGCGTGGCTACTGCGGGGGAGTTCGCCCGGCGCCGGATGTCGTTGCGCTTTTCGGGGATCGCGTGGGCCCGAAGGAGTCGGTTCCACATTCGTTCACGTCAACGTGGACGGCAGTCGCCAATCCGTCCCAGCGCAGGAGACACACGCCAGTGAGATAACGAAGCTCGTTGGACCTCAAGGAGATCCCGCAGGCCCCTCGGTATACCGGGCTCGCCGTCGACCTGATGACGGCCGCTCGCTTGGAGAGTCCGCGCGAGCTGAACTCGGCACTGTCGGCCGTGGCGCACGGCGAAGGCTCCTCGCTCGGAGGGATGAGCATCCAGACGCGTGCCCCACAGGGGACACGGAAACCCACGGTCACGCATTGCGAATGTCCTCAGCGAACGTGCTCCAATACGTCTTCGGGGTGACCGAGTGCCGGCACGCCGTCATTTGGCGGTATCTCTCACTGTTGGGAAATCCGTTTGAGACTTCACAGAGGTGGGTCGAGGTTTTCACCCAGGCGAGCGCGAACCTTCAGCGGATCGACAACGCGATCGTGAGCCCGGGCGGCGGCACAAGGTGGGGATCGACGGTGTCCGCGCTCTTTGATAGGTGGACAGGTAACGCCAACGGCCTAGTTCTCAGCCGTCGTTGAAACAGGCGGGGGTTTGGGGGCTGGGTGTGCGGCGGTCAGGCTCGGGGGTGTGGCTGGTCGCGTGTTGATGGGGTATGAGGGGGACCGGCACATTAGAACCCGGCGATGTCCGCGTGGGTTCGCCGGGGGCTTCATGGAGCGGCCGCGAGGTGAGCTGCGGATCGGTGAGGGGCTTAGCGCCGAGCCGGAGTGCGAAGCGCTGACACAGGCCGTTGGTAGCTATCTCGGCCTTACGATTCCAGTGAGATAGGAATCGTTCGATCATGGCCGAACAGCTTGGGTTCAGGGGCAATTCAGATTTGGTCATCTCACTGAAATCGTAAGGCCGAGCTATCTCCGTAGGTTCGGGTTGCGCGGGCGGGTAGCGACCTCTGTGTGAATGCGAAAGTTCATATTGGTAGTTTCTAACGGGGCACGAGGCCAAGATCGATGCTAGCTAGCTAGCTAGCTAGCTAGCTAGCTAGCTAGCTACCTGCCTGCCTGCGTATCTACCTTTTTCGGGAGAGGAGCGGTGTTGCCGAAGATACTCGGCAAGTTCGGTTGGAAGTGGGAGGTGGGAGGACAGGCATTCGCCCGCTACCCTGCTATTGGTGACGACACGAGCGGTGGGCATCTCCGGTTGCAGGGCACCTGAGATCGACTTGATCCATCCCGCAGGAAGGTCGAGCCGTGCGAAGCCTGACTCGACCCTTGCGGTGTAGCCACTTAGAGGGAAGATTCTCCTCGCAAGGAATGTGCGTCCCCCTGGGCTCTGAGGGACACGGTAACCCCACGATCACTCCGTGAGGCTCTTCCGCCGAATGGCGATTCGGCGCGTCTCCGAGGCGACGCTCTGCCTGGGCGGCGGGGTGGGGCAACTGGTCGAGCCGGGCGGGATGAGATCACCGTTCACGAGGGATTCGACGATTCGGTCGCCAAATGCGACCTTCGGCAAGCTGGGCCGTGCCCACTTTTTGCCCACAGTTGTCGGAAATCGGCCTGATTCTGCTGGTGCCGGAGTGATCGAAAACGTTGAATTTACGCGGTTTTTAGCATGGATGGGAGCCCTAGCGGGCATAACAATAGGGTTCAAATCCCACCTGTACAGACTGCTGTGTGTCTTTTTGGGGTACACCCCAACTAGACATCAGGTGCAGGTACGCAGTTTCGTCCGAATAGGGTCCAATTCCTGTTAGTTGACAGCCCTCACTGTCGGGTCTTAGAGTTCAACCTGACAGAAAGGGCCGGAGGCTTCATGACGGGTCAACGAGTTGGATACGTGCGAGTCAGTACCCTCGATCAGAACACCGTCCGCCAACTGGATGGCGTTGACGTCGACCGGGTGTTCGAGGACAAGGCGTCGGGGAAAGATCTAAACCGGCCTGAGTTGGAGGAGCTGATCAAGTTCGTCCGGGATGGCGATACTGTTCTCGTTCACTCGATGGACCGCCTTGCCCGCAATTTGGAGGATCTCCGCTCGATCGTGCGCCAGCTCACGGCGAAGAAGGTCCGGGTCGAGTTCGTGAAAGAGCAGCTCTCCTTTACCGGGGAGGACAATGCGATGGCAAACTTGCTCCTCAATGTGATGGGGGCCTTTGCTGAGTTCGAGCGGTCTCTGATCCGTGAACGTCAGCGAGAGGGTATTGCCCTGGCGAAGAAGCGCGGCGTGTACCGTGGCCGCACCCCGTCACTTGACGCGCTCCGGGCCGCCGAGCTGCGCGAGAAGGCTGCTGCTGGCGTGCCGAAGGCCGCTCTCGCTCGAGACTTTGGGATCAGCCGCGAAACCGTGTACGCCTACCTCCGAGCCGAGGTCTGAAGAGCTGGCTGGTTGCTGCCGGAACACAGCTCCGCCGATTCCTCATCGGTCACGCCGGGCTAACGCCTTCTTCGAGGTGGGCTTTCTTTAGCCAGTTCGCCAGGCAGGGTTTGGAGATCCCGAAGCCTTTCGCGATCTCGTTATGGGGCTGCGTGCTTCCGGCGACTCAGATTTCTTTCTTGATAACTCGCGCGTATCAGTCGCGTGCGATCGCGACAAGGCCGCGCAACGCACTCTCCGCGCCGAGGTGGGGCAGCAGGGCGGCGCCGTCGAGGCCGTTCGCGGTCGGGAAGCGCAGGTCGACTGCGGGCCAGAACGCGCGCAGGTCCCGTTCGAAGCGACTCGCGATCTCGGGCGCGCGCAGCACCCCGCCGAGTCCGCCGACGACCGGTGCGGCACCATCGGCCTGTCCGACGCGCTGGAGTCCCGTGCGCACCGAGTGCACTAGCTCGGCGGCGGTGGCGTCGCAGATTTCCGCCGCGACGGCATCCGTTGGGGCAAGTCCGGTGACCGCGCGCGACCAGGACGCGATACGGCTGACCCGTAGTGGGTCGCCCTGCAGCTCTAGGTAAAGGGTCTCCAGGTTTGGGAATTCCGCGCGGACGGCCGCGGTGAGTGCCGTCGCCGGGCCTCGTCCGTCATAGTTGCGCATGACGGCGTCGAGGGCGGCGCGGCCGATCCAGTAGCCGCTGCCCGCGTCCGCGATCAGGTAGCCCCAGCCGTCGATTCTGGCCACGTTGTGGGCGCCGACCGCGAGGGTAACGACGCCGGTGCCGACTGCGATCACAGCGCCGAGGGTGTTGCCGAGGGACCCGAGGTAGGAGGTAACCGAGTCATGGGCGAGGAATACCTCCCGCACCCCGATTTCGCGGCCGAGCCGACGCAGTTCCGCGGCGTCGGCGTCTGATTGGGTGAAGCCGGAAATGCCAGCGCTCACGATGCCGATGGTGACGTCGGCGGCACCGGCTACCTGGGCTAAGACGTCAGCCAGTTGCGGGATCAGGTCCCGGTCGGTGCGGATGCCGTCGAAGTCAAACGTCTCCTGGCGGGTCTCACCGCTCTGCAGCACGGCACGGATGCCGGTCTGTCCGGCATCGATGGCGAGGTGACGGGATGCGTAATTCATGTGGTGCGGTGTCCTTGGAGAGTTTTGTATCGGTGGGTGAGGAACGTCCCGGCGGGTTTGCCGTACACACAGTAGTCATCGTTATCCGGCGCGGATGCGACCGGGTACAGGACGGCCGGCCAATCCCAGAACATGAAACCGATCATCCAGTCGCGGCTGGCCGTAGCGTTGAAGATGTGCTCGTAGTAGCGCAGCTGCTCGGCGCCGGAGGGCGTGCCCGGCAGCGCCCAGTCGTTGGGCTTGTCCGGTGATCCGGTGCGGCTTGGGCATCCCGCCTCGAGAAAGATGAATGGCTTGTCGAACTTTTCCACGACGCGCTCGATCCGGTCGAGCTCGGCCGGGAACGCTCCGATCGGGTAGTATCCACTCGACCCGATCACGTCCACGGCATCCCACCACGTGACGCGGTCTTCCTGGTATTTGTCGCAGTTGTAGGTCACGAGCCCCGAATATACCGAGCGCACCCGGGCGATGAGGTCACGCCAGTGCCGTACCTGCCCGTCGGCGCGCACCATCTCGCAGCCGATGCAGAAGAGGTCACAGCCTTCCTCCTCGGCGATCACAGCAGCGTGCAGGATGAACGCCGTGTAGGACTCGAACCACTCGGTCCAGGTGGGTTCACCGGGAACGTCCCAGTCGAAGAAGCCGATGAACGCCCGCCAGGTGCCGTCGGCGCAGTTGACGACGGGCTTGAGGCACACCTTGAGGTTGAGTGCCTTCGCCTCCCGGATCGCCTCGCGAATTTCCGGCTCGGTCACGGTTGGTTCTTCGTCGTACGAGATGTGCGTCGATTGGGCATTCTGCTGTATGGCCGCATAGGCGATCGCCGTCCAGTTGATGCCATGCTCGCTCATGAGCCGCATCGACGAGCGCGCTTCAGGGGTCGCCCAGGTGCCGCGCACGCCGGTCCAGCCCCAGGTCATTCCGCAGATGGGTCCGGTGAGAGCGGATGCCGGAGAGCGCCCGGCAGCTGCGGGCGCGGCCCCGGGAACGCCCATTCCGCCCTCGTTACCAGTCACGGCAGAACCAGCTGGTTCGCGCTGCGGAGCACGGCCGGAGCTGAGAGCCCTGCGATGTCGAGATCGAGAGTCGACGTGACGGCGAACACGACACTCTCGCCTGGAAGGAGGGTTACGAGCATGTCGTCGACCGTTCCGGCCGGGTCGACCTTGTCGACGAGAAGTGCGAGGTCGCGGGTGAGGCTTGCCGCGGTGACGGTGAGCTGGTACCCGCCGGGGACCTGCTCGAGGGCAGTCCCGAGCGCAGGCGCGTCGAGCCGGGTGTCGCGGGCCTCCGCGAAGAACCAGTGGCCGCGCACTCCGCCGAGGTCGGCGCGGATGAGCTCCGCCGCCGCATCCGTCGCCGCGGAAATGGATGCTGGTAGCGGCACGGACACTGTGGACCGCGGGGGCAGGGTGATCTGTTCGGTGTGTTCGGCCAGCAGGATCCCCGCGTACGTGAGTCGACGCACCCTGAGCTCGCCCGACCAGGGCTCGCTCGAGTCGTTGACGAGGACGGTCGAAAGGCCCATGCCCCCGTCGACGCTGCGGTCCGTAAGACCGTCGACGTCCGCGCTGGAGCGCTGCGGCTGCACGGTTACGAGCCGGTCGGTGTAGGCGTGGCGGAGCGCATAGAGCAGCGGTTTGGCCCGCCCGTACCCGTCGACGGCGGCCCAGCTTGTCACCGGCCAGCAGTCATTGAGCTGCCAGACGATGGAGCCCATACAGTGCGGCTGCAGCGACCGGAAGTACTCGATCGCCGTCTGGACCGCAAGCGCCTGGTTGAGCGACATCGCCCAGTGCCAATCGTCGATGTCCTCCGGCAGCGGAAAGTGCGCGAGGAGGCCATCGGTGAGCTTGACGTTGCCGTCCATTGCCTTCTGGTGCACGAGCATGCCGGGGGACTCGGGGGTGAGCGGCGCGTCGCTGATCGACTCGGTCATCGTCGACCAGGTCGGCGGGCCCTGCCAGCCGAACTCGGAGACGAACCGCGGGGTGTACGCGCGGTAGTCGGGGTAGTCGCGCAGGTTCCAGAGGTCCCAGATATGCATGGTGCCGAGATCGGGGTCGTTCGGGGAGTGGGCACCGGAGCGGCCGAGACCGTCGGCGTCACCGGGGGAAAAGGGGCTACCTGGCGTGTAACCCACGTGGGGGCTAGCTCGGCGACGATCGCCGGGAACAGCTCGTAGTAGTACGTCTCGCCCCAGGTTTTACCGTCGAGGCGTTTCTTCCAGTTCCACTCTTCGTGGCCCCAGAGGTTCTCATTATTCCCGTTGAACACGACGAGCGAGGGATGCGCGGCGAGCCTCGCGACGTTGTCGCGCGCCTCCGCCTCCATTTCGCTGAAGAACGGCTCCTCTTCCGCATAGGCAGCGCAGGCGAGCAGGAAGTCCTGCCAGGTCAGCATGCCGCGCTCGTCGCACAGCTCGTAGAAGTCGTCAGCCTCGAAGATTCCGCCGCCCCAGACTCGCAGCAGGTTCAGGTTCGCGAACTCGGCCTGTTCGATCCTGGCGAGGTAACGGGTCCGGTCGACGCGGTGCGGAAAGGCGTCGTCGGGGATCCAGTTCGCGCCGCGCACGAAAATGGGCTGCCCGTTGACGACGATCGTGAACGGGGTGCCCGTGGTATCGGGGGTCGTCTCAAACGCCACCGTGCGGAATCCCACGCGCTTCGTCGCAGCGTCGAGCTCGATCACCTCGTCGTATCCGTCATCATCGCCGTGATGGGTGTTGAGGGTGACGTCGACGTCGTAGAGCGGTTGTTCGCCGTAGCCGCGCGGCCACCACAGAGCCACGTCCGTGACGTGCAGGGTCACGAGGGCAGTGGTGTCGCCGGCCTCGAGGATTGCGGTGCCCGACATGCCGTCGACGGATGCCGTAATGAGGAGCCGGACATCGCTCGCCCGTGCAACCTCGACGTTCACGGCGACTGTGCCGGCTGCGCGGACGGTGCCGGCTACGGTATCCGCTGGATCGACCGTGTCGACGGTCGCGATCGGCCGAATGCTCTCGATCCGGGCAGTCGACCATTCTTCGAGGGAGACTGGGCGCCAGATCCCCGAGGTCGAGGTGTCGATTCCCCAGTCCCAGCCGAAGCTGCACGCCATCTTGCGGATTGCATTGTAGGGGTGGTGGTTAACGTGCGGACGGTATCCGAGCTGGAGGCTCGCTGCGTCGGCGGCCCGGATCGGCGACGCGAAGAACACGTCGATTTCGTTGAGCCCTGCCCTGACGTACGGGCGCAGGTTGAACCGGTAGCTGCGGTGCATGTTGCGGGTGGTTCCGACCCGGTTTCCATTGACAAAGATGGACGCGATCGTGTCGAGGCCGTCGAAGACGATCTCGGACTGGGTCGTGGAGCCCGGCTGCCAAACGAAGGTGGTCGTGTAACGCCAATCGGTGAGGCCGATCCAGCCGAGCAGTTTTTCGTTGCCGTCGAGGTAGGGGTCGGGGATGAGCCCGGCCGCAAGGAGGTCGGTGTGCACCGATCCCGGAACGGTCGCCGGGATCGCACGTAGGCCAATGTTCGGGGGCACCGGCCCGCCCTGGGCAGTCACGGTCCAATCGACGCCGAGGGGGCGGCGAAACGGATGGCGGAGAATCGGAGCGGCGATGGTCTGTGCGGTGGCGGACATTGAGCGGTGACTCCAGACTTGTTGGTGAGGGACAGCAACCAACCTCGAAATGTCAACGCTGTCTCTGGTTTTTCGAGTGTAGCATTGGCGGAAATCCGGGCATGATATCTCTCGTAAAATGTGGCTTAAGAGCCGCTTGCGTTCACGTAGGTTCCGAGGCCTGTGTCTCACCTTGACATAGAGCACTTGCTAGACTACTCGTGGCCGACTGGGGAGATAGTATGACGACGCAAGCGAGAGCGACCCTGGCCGATGTTGCCCGGTTGGCCGATGTGAGTTCGAAGACAGTGTCGCGGGTTTTCTCCGGAGACGGCATCGTGAGTGCGGTCACCCGGGAGCGGGTGTTGAGCGCGGCGAAGCGATTGCGGTTCCGGCCGAATGTCCTCGCGCGCAGTCTCCGCCACGGTGGGGTGTCCAACACGGTAGCCTTCGTGATCGGCGACATCACAAACCCGTTTTATTTCCACGTTGCGGCCGGGATTGAGCGCGAACTGGCCGACAACGGGTTAACTATGGTGCTCTCTTCGACAGATGACTCGGCCGAGAGTGAGGAGGGTGTCGTTGATTCCCTGCTCGCCCAGCGCGTGCGTGCGCTTCTGCTGATTCCGATCGCGGCTGACCAGTCCTACCTCGATGGGGAACGCCAATTGGGCACCCCGATCGTGAGTGTCGACCGACCTGCCAGCAATCTGCTGGCCGACTCCGTCGTGCTCCAGAACCGAGAGGGAATGCGGGAAGCCGTGCGTTCCCTCATTAAGCTCGGTCACCGAAAGATCGGATTCGTGAGCAACCCCTCCGCCATCTACACCTTGCGCGAGCGGCTCGCGGGCTATCGTGAAGCCCTTGCCGAAGCCGGGATCGCCGACAACGCGCGATACGAAAGGTGCAACGACGACCCGGCCGTATCTGCAGAGAGTGCCGTCGCGAGTTTGTTTGATCAGGCCGACCCGCCCACTGCGCTTGTGACGGGGAATAACCGGGCAAGCTCGGGAGCGCTTCGCGTGCTCCGCGGTCGAGAGCCGCGGGTCGCGTTCATTGGTTTTGACGATTTTGACCTTGCCGATGCGCTGGACATCACCGTCGTCGCCTACGACACCAGGGAGATCGGGAGAGCGGCCGCGCGTCTCGCACTCGACCGTCTCGAGGACCCGACCAGCTTCATCCGGCAGATCGAAATTCCGACCCGCCTCATTCACCGCGGTTCAGGCGAGATCAGCCCGCCGACCTGACCCGCCGCCACGCACTCGTCCCAAACGGACGGGGATACGTTCTCAGGTCGTCTGACGCGAGACGATGTGGGCGTACCGGTTGCCGAGGTTCATGAGCTCGTCGTGGGTTCCAAGTTCGACGATGCGACCGTTCTCGAGGTACGCAATCCGATCGGCCGTGCGGATGGTCGACAGTCGGTGGGCAGCGATGATGGTCGTGCGGTCGCGGAAGAGAGTGGCGAGGGCGTCCTTGACCATTGTTTCGGAATCGGCATCCAGGGCGCTCGTCGGCTCGTCCAGAATGAGGATGCGCGGATCGCGGACGAGGGCGCGAGCGATCGCCAACCGTTGGCGCTGGCCGCCGGAGAGTCCGGAGCCGCGGTCGCCGATGATCCGATCGAGGCCGGTGGGCATCGGGACGGTGATGCGCCCGGTCACAAGCCCGAGACCATGGATAATTCCGGTGGGCGGATGCGGGGATTCTTGGTTCGACGACCCGCCCACGGCGTCCGTAACATTCGCTCCCGTTGGGCCGAGGTTCAGGAAATCGAGAGCATTCGCGCCGCGCAGGGCTTTGAGGATGCCGTCGTCGGTGATGCCCGTGAGCCCATAGGCGACATTGTCGCGGATGCTGCCCTCGAACAACACCGACTCCTGCGGCACGACTGAAACGAACGAGCGTGCACTGCGCATGTCGAGGCTGTTCATGTCGACGCCGTCCAGCAGCACCTGTCCGCTTCCGGCCCGCACGAACCCGAGGATGAGATTAAGCAGCGTCGACTTTCCCGAGCCCGAGGGTCCGACGAGCGCGATTGTCTCGCCGGCCCGGATAGACAGGGAGATATCGGTGAGCGCAGGCCGGCCACCGGGATAGCTGAAGCTCACGTGGTCGAGCTTGATCGTGCCCTCAACCTTGTCGACGCGGGTACGGCCCTCGTTGACTTCGACGTCAGGGTCCTGCATGACCTCGGCGATGGAACGCATTGATTCGAGCCCGCGAGTGAGCACCGGAGCCACATTGAGGAGGGCAACGATTCCACCGGTCAGGATGGTGAAGTACGTGCTGAGCAGTACGACCTGTCCCGGCGTGATGGAGATGACCTGGGTTATTGACGCCGCGGCGGCTCCGACCAGGCACGCGACCCCGAGTACCTGGTAAGAGACCCAAGAAAAGGCTCCAAACCGGCCGTTGAGGGTGTCGAGCTGTTGCCCGGCGATGCTCACGCTCTCGGCCTGCCCGGCGACCCGTTCGGCGGCGACGGCCTCGAGCCCGTGGCCCCGGGTGATCGGGATGAGGGCGGCCATTTCGCCGATGCCGGTCGAGAATCGTTCGACCTCGTGGCGGAAGGTCTCGTTGCGGATGGCCGCTCGGGAGCGGATCCAGCGTACGAGTATGGCCGCCACGGGCACGGTCACGGCGAACACCCCGACGAAGGCGGGAACTGAGATCGCTGTGACGATTACGGCGCCGGCCAGGGTGAACACGGTCGACAGTACGGTTGGTAAGGCTTGTTGCATCATTAGTTCAAGATTTTCGACGTCGCGTACGACTTTGCTTTGCACGATCGAGGCGCTGTGGCGGTTGTGAAAGCCAATGGAGAGGCGCTGCATCTGTTCGGTAAGTGCATTGCGCTGGTCGGCGGCCATCGATCGGGTGGCAAGGCTGGAACCACGCACGAAGATCATGTGGAACGGATAGTTGAGCGCCAGTAACGCAATGATGAATGCCGCGAAGACCCACAGGGAATCCAGCGATCCGCGGCGCACGACGAGATCGATGATCGCCGCAGTGAGCGGCGGAAGCACCCACATCGGAGAGTCCTTGATAAGAAACGCAAGCGCGGCGAACCACAGCCGGATGCGGTAGGGCCGCAGTAGCCTCAGGAACGACCGCAGCGGTTCGGACTTCACGACCTCGAGTTCGATCGCAGTCGGGCGGGGATTGGTGGCACTCATGGCGCAGCTTTCAGGGCCGCGCGGGCGGCCTACGGGACAGTCGCCCGGTGATCCGAGCGTCTGTCGATGAGGTTCTTGGAGAAAACCGGCTTCGCCGGGGTACCGCCACACCCCGGCGTCCGGCCACGGCGTCCGGCCTCGGCGGGTGATCAGGTTAAGCCTAGCGCCCGCGTTTGGAACGGAGTCCCGCGCCCGGTTAGATCACGGCGAGTCGATCCATCACGGTGGTGCCGGCATTGACAAAGAGGACCACGTCGCGGACCGAGGTGACTTGGCTCACGTCGCGGCCCGGGGTGGACCTCCTTGGAGCCGCCTCGTTGCGGCTACCTCCTATTTGAGGCCACCGAATCCTACATGTCAAGGTGGACACTTGTTTTGTCTCATAGAACATTGTGAGAGTTTTTTACGGTCTTTCATGGGCTTTCTACAAAATGACAGCGTAGTCATTGATTGCGGTTTGGCTTACATTGTTGTCATACTGAAGGCACGCGCGCCCGCGGGGGCGCGCGTGCCGGTCTTTCAGCGCAGGATCGTGCGTAGCTCCTGGCCGACATAGGCGATCTGGAGGGCGATGTCCGTCGATGTTGGCGCGTTGTTGGTCGGTTCGCCGATGAAGATGGGGATGATCGCGCGGGTGGCGGGCATGCCGGGGAAGCTGCCGGTTCTGGCGTCGACGATGAGCGTCCGCTCCAATTCCGACCATCGCAGAGTCATGGTGCTGAACTCGCCGTTCTCGTAGCCGTAGCCATCACCGGCATCCTCGTAGAGATCGAAGGTTACGTCGGCGCCGGGGTAGATCCGCACCTCCAGGGGGCCGAAGACATTCTCGCCGGTGTGCTGGACCGCGGGTCCAAGGGGCAGTAGGCTGCCGGCCCGCACGAAGACGGGGATCGTCTCCAGTGACGCGGCGACTTCGATGGTCTGGCCGCCCTCGAAGCGCTCGGAGGTCCAGAAGTCGTACCAGTTGCAGCCGGACGGGAGATAGACCGACCGGGTGGTGGGGCGTCCCTGTACGGGCTCCGAATCAGGGCCGAAATACATCGGCTCAGTGATGGGGCAGATCAGGAGCGACGGGCCGAGCATGAACTCATCGTCGACGTCGTACACCCGCGGGTCGTGGCGGAAGTCGAAGACGAGCGAACGCATCGGGGTGTAGTCGCGCTGGGTTGTCCAGCCGCTGAGCGAGTACAGGTAGGGGAGTAGTCGATAGCGCAAGCGGATGAAGGCGCAGATGGTGTCGTAGCTGGCGTCTCCCACGTCACCGAACCGCCACGGTTCGCGGGGCGTGTCCCGGCCGTGGGAGCGGAAGATGGGCAGGAAGGTGCCCATCTGCAGCCACCGGACGTAGAGTTCCCGGTAGCCTAGGTCGGCGCTGCCCTCCGCGAAGTCACCCTCCCAGAACCACAGCGGGCCCGGGGTGACGAAGTAAGCGCCGATATCGAATGTCCAGTATGGGGTGCCTGTGACGCACAGGTTGAGCCCGGCGGAGATCTGCCGTCGCAAGGCTAACCAAGTCGCCGAGGTGTCGCCGGACCAGGTGACCGCGCTGTAGCGTTGCTGGCCGACGAAGCCCGAGCGTGTGAGCAAGAACACACGTTTGTCGTTGCCGGCGGCTCGCTGGCCCTCGTAGAGTCCTTCGGAGTGCAGGAGTGAATAGGCGTTGATGTGCTCCGGGTCGAGGTACTTCTTCAGCTCGCCGGCATTGATGAGCAGGCGCTGCCAGGGCTCCGGTTTAACGATCCCCTTCCAGTCGCCCTCGAACGGTTCGGTGCAGTCTGCCCAGAACGCGTCGACGCCGTGGCTGAAGTAGCCCTCGTTCACCTGCTTCCAATACCGGGCCCTGGCATCCGCGTCGAACGCATCGTAGGTGGAGCCGTCGCCGAGGAGCTCCCCGTGGGCACGGAACTCGGCCTGGTTGGGTCCGTCGTTTTGCATGTTCGGCCAGATGGAGACCATCAGCTTCGCGCCGAGATCGTGCAGCTCTTCGATCAGCCGTGTCGGGTCGGGGTACCGGTCAGGGTCCAGCGACTTCTGTCCCCAGAGTCCCTCCGGCCAGTGCTTCCAGTCCTGCACGATGCAGTCGAGGGGGATATCCCGCCGCCGGTACTCGCGGACGATGTCGAGGAGCTCGTCGGCGTTCTCGTACCGGTCCTTGGACTGGATGTAGCCAAGGGACCAGCGAGGAAGCATCGGAGCCCCTCCGGTCAGGGTGCGGATGTGGTGGACGATGTCATCCAGTTCGGGGCCTGCAATGACGTAAAAGTCCATCTCGTCATCGACTTCAGTCCAGAAGTAGCTCCCGGCCTGGTCATCGTGGAAAGAGGCGAGAGCCTGGCTGTCCCACATGATGGCGTAGCCCCGCGTCGAGACGAGCACGGGCGCCACGATCTTCATGTTCTGCTGGTACAGGTCCTCGTGGTGACCGCGATAGTTGAAGACGCCCTCGTCATGCTGGCCGAGCCCGTAGAGGGCCTCGCCGTCGCTGAACTCAAGTCGGAGCTTCGTCGAGTACGCCTGGCGGTCGACCAGTTGCTTCGTCTGGCCCACGACGGACTTCTCGCCGTCGGCGCCGAGTGCGGTGGTGATCACGGTGTCTTCGGAGAAGACGGAACGCAGGACGTCGATCTCCTCAAGCACTTTCGTGTCCGCGCGATCGTGCGGCTCACGGAACAGGAGTCGCCCGGTCTCGTCGGTCCAGGTGAACGCGCCGAACTGTTTGTCGATGACGAGCCGCAGCCGGGGAATGGAGAGCACCAGCTGATCGGCGGAATCGGCGACGTCCGGAGCCGATCGCTCGTTACCGCCGACCACCATGAGGCTCTCATCGGAGCCGAAGACCGGTCGACCCGTGAAGACGACCCGCATTACTTGCTCACCGAGGCGCTGCACTTTCAGCCGCCCGGTTGATGTGACAATGACCACGCCATCCGCTTCACTGTGATGAGCCTGAATCTTCATACGGTCCCTTTCTGGGTGAGGGCGGCGGGGTGCCGGAGGTTGTTCGCGCTCTGGAGAACCGGTCGGGTGGTGAGATCATCGACGGGCAGTTCTTCGCCGCTGAGGACGAGGAATCGGTGACTCTCGCCGGGTAGCAGGGTCACGAGCATCTCGTCCACCGTGGCCATCGGGTCGAGGCGATCCGGATTTAGCACGATGTCCTTCACGAAATTGTTGGCGGTGACGGTGAGGGAATATCCGACGTCCTCACGCTCGACCGTGGTGCTGAACTCCGCCTGGGGCAGGCTCAACTCGACGTCTTCGACGAAGTAGGAGAATGCACGGGCGGAAGCATCCGCCTCGGCGACAATGAGCTCGTTCCGTGCGTCTGCAGGCACCGTCAGGGACTCGGAGAGGAGGATGGTCTGGTTGGTACGTGAAGCCACGTTGAACCGAAGGTGCTCGGCGGCGAGCTCTGTTCCGGTGAGGCTCAGGCGCCGGACGGCGACGGTACCCGTCCAAGCATGGGGACTGTCGTTGCTCACGATGAGGGCGAGGCCGGCGCCTCGGGGCTGGACTAGGAGCAGGCGGGGCGCGTTGAGTGCCCGCAGTGCGTACCACAGCGGCTTGCGTCTGCCAGCCTTGTCGACGGCCGCCCAGCTGATAGCGGGCCAGCAATCGTTGAGTTGCCAGACCAGCGAGCCGGAAGTGCGCGGGGAATGCGAACGGAAGTGCTTGACGCCGCAGGAGATTGCGCGGGCCTGGTTCAGCTGGGTCGCGAAGTGCCAGTCGTCGAAGGTCGTGGGTGCAGGCAGGTGCAGTGCATAGCCGCGGTCGAGCTTGCCATTGCCGTCGACCGCCTTCTGGTGGGCGGCCATGCCGGGGAATCCGGCAGCATAGGGTCGTCGTCAATGGCGCTCGTGAGGGTTGAGTAGTCGGCGGGACCTTGGAAACCAAATTCGGCGACGAAACGCGGCACCGAGTTGCGGTAGGTCAGGTAGTCCTCGCTGAACCAGACCTTCCAGCTGTGCACAGGGCCGTGGTTTGGATCGCGAGGATCGGCGTAATCGGCGGGGGAGAATGGAGTCGACGGGAGGTAGCCACGCCCGGGGTCGAGTTCGGCCAAAATACTCGGGAGTAGGTCGTCGTAGTAGCCGCGTCCCCAGGTCTCGCCCTCCTGCATCCGCTCCTTGAAACCCCAGTGGAAGTAACCCTCGATGTTTTCGTTGCTGCCGTTCCAGAAGACAAGGGAGGGGTTTGGGGCAAGACGGGCGACATTCTCACGAGCCTCCGCTTCGACTTCGGCCCACATCTCCGGGGCCTCCGAGTAGATCGCGCAAGCAAACAGGAAGTCCTGCCACAACAGAATCCCCTCCCGGTTGCAGATGTCGTAAAGGTCGTTGCTCTCGTAGATACCGCCACCCCAGATGCGGAGCATGTTCATATTGGCCTCGACGGCGTCGCGAACCCCGCGTTCATAGTCGTCCCGGGTCACGCGGGGCAGGAAACAATCGTCAGGGATCCAGTTCGCGCCCTTGATGTAGACGAATTGCCCGTTGACGTGGAATTCGAAACCGGTGCCGAAGTCGTCGGGATTCATCCGCACCTCGACCGTGCGGAACCCGACATCGTGCGTCCAGGTGTCGAGTTCCTCGGCGTCCCGGGACACTCGCACGTCCAGGTGGTAGAGCGGTTGGTCGCCGTAGCCCCTCGGCCACCATAGTTCCGCATTATCAATCTTGAGGCTGAGGACGGAGGAGGACCGTTCAACTGTCCCGCTCGTGTGCACCGCGGTTCCGTCGGGGGCCGTGAGAATGGCCTCGAGGAGCAGCTCGGTATGCGCAGCAGATTCGAGGTCGGTACGTTCGAGCTCGACGTGGACTTCGACGAGACCGCCACCGTCGGAATCCACGCTGACTCGAGGAATGACCTGTGCCAGTCGGGCGACGGACCATTGGTGCAGGTAGAGGGGCCGCCAGATCCCTGAGGTCGTGAGTGTGGGCCCCCAGTCCCAGCCGAAGTTGCACGCCATCTTGCGCAGGGCGTTATAGGGCAGCGCATCGGCGACCAGCGGTTTGGCACCGATCCGTAGCTCCGATTCGCGCGCAGAGCGGAGGGGTGAAGCGAGATCGACCGTCAGTTCGTTGCTGCTCGCGCGGATCAATGAACGCACGTCGAAGCGATAGGACCGATGCTGGTTCTTGGTCTCTCCAACGAGCGCGCCGTTGAACGTTACGGTTGCAACCGTGTCCAGGCCCTCGGCAACGAGGTCGACGCGTTCGTGGCCCTCGTCGGTGAAGGCGAACGAGGTTTGGTAGCGTACGTCGGTTTCTCCGATCCACTTCACCGCGTTCTCGTTGGTGTTGAGATACGGGTCCGGGATCAAGCCCCGCGCTAGCAGGTCAGTGTGCACGGTCCCTGGAACGGTCGCCGGAATGTCCCGCGGAAGACCTTCGGGGACAGGGCCAGCCATCAGGTTCAGGGTCCAATTGTCGTTTAGCGGTGTGCGGTGCACAGTGTCTCTCCCTATTGCTCGTACAGGTAGTTCTCTTACAAGTGCGGAACGTGCGCGGCGGCCCGCGGCGGATACTCCCCCGACCCGCGCTGGACGACGTGTGTGGGGATATCGACCCGCACCGGGGGCCCGAGTCGATCCTGGAGCCGCTGCATCATGAGCCTCACGGCTTGGCGGCCAAGCTCGGCCGGGTCGTAGGTCACGACGCTGATGCCCCAGGCATCAGCGAGATCGAAGTCGTCGAAGCCGATGAACGCGAACTCTTGGAACCGTCGTCCTAGCTCCCGAATCACGCCAGCGCTCGCCCGGTTGTTCCCCGCGATGATGGCCGTTGGCGGGTCTGGCAGTGCGAGCAGTTCCCGCACCGATTCCTCTTCGCTTCGTCCCGTGACGGGTTCAAGGCGCTCCCAGTGGACGGAGTCGGAGACGCCGCCTTCTCTCATGGCCGAGCGAAAACCGCGCAGGCGTTCCTGGTGGGTGTAGAGCTCGGCGGGACTGCACACGAATCCGATCCGCCGGTGACCTGCCTGCAGCAGACTTCGCGTGGCATCCACTGTGCCCCGGAAGTTGTCTAGGACCACGGCATCGGCGATGAGGTTGCGGGCGGGACGGTCGATACAGACAACCGGCGTGCCGAGCTGGCGTTCGTTTTCGAGGTAGGCCTGATCATCGGCGATCGGCACCATCAGAAGCCCGCGAACTCGGTGCTTGAGCAGATTCTCGACAACCTTCCGCTCGCTCTGGGGGTCGTCGTGAGTGGCCGCCAAGATCATCATGAGCTCGTGCTGTGCAAGCTCCTCCTCGACACCCGCAGCGACCTTGACATAAAAGGGGTTCGCGAGATCGCCGATGACGAAGGCGACGGTATCCGTGACGCTTCCGTGACGCAAGCTTCTGGCCAGATGGTTGGGGCGGAATCGGAGTGTTTGCGCGGCGGAGAGGACCCGGTCCCTGGTCGCGACGGAGACACTGCCACTGTCCGTCACGACGCGTGAAACGGTCTTTGCGCTCACGCCGGCGAGGCGACCCACATCGGCGAGTGTCGCTCGCGACTGGGGGAGGGCGGCAAGATCCCGCAACACGGAGCCGGGATCGTGCCTCAGGGGTACCGACGGTGCACGCGCGACTGATGACGACTCCGGCTCGATCATGACGCAACCGTAGCACGGCGTCACTACTTCATGTCAGCGCTGACAAATTTTCCCGCGACAGGCCATAGAGCACTAATTCCGCGGGGTGTTTTTCATTGAAAAATGGCAGACGAATAGGCACTTGCGCGGTTGCGTAATCCGACAGTGCACTCCAAGCGCGCAAATTTAGCTCAATACTGAACACTGCAAATTGCTGATCAAGCGATAAATTTAAACCGACCTGGGTTGTCAAATCTATTGGAGGGTACCGGGATCGAGCGGTATGCGAGCGGCGGTTTAAACACGCTATAACGGTCCCGCCGCTGGCTCCGAAAATTACATTGACTCTTGTGTCAACGCTGATATGCTGTGCTCACTGATCGCGTCAGGCCGGGACTAATCCGTTCGCGCCGAGAGCGCGGTTGGTTGGATGAAGCTGACGACAGCGTTCACCGGTCACGCTCGTCCATTGACGCACCAACATTGGAGATCCAGAGATGGCAATGAAGCACATCACAGGCGTTGCGGGCGTAGTCGTAGCCGCGATGATGCTCGCCGGTTGTAGTTCCGGCGGCACCACGGCAACGGATTCCTCGGGCAATCCGACCGGCGATATCACGGTCCTGACGAATCGTACCGACCTTGTCGATACCGTGTTCGCAGACTACAAGGCCACATTCGAGAAGAAGTACCCCGACGTCAAAGTGACCTTCGAGGCCATCACTGACTACGAGAGCGAAGTGACCACCCGGCTTGGAACGAAGGACTATGGCGACGTCCTCGGTATCCCGGCGTCGGTCACCAAGGATCAGCTCGCGAACTTCTTCGAACCTCTCGGCAAGGTCACCGACATGGCGAAGGACTATCGCTTTATCGCCGAGCAGGCGTTCGACGGGACTGTGTACGGTCTGCCCACCTTCGGTGGGGCCAACGGTTTCGTGTACAACAAGAAGACCTGGGCGGATGCCGGAGTCACGACCAACCCCAAGACTCCCGAAGAGTTCATCACCGACCTCAAGGCTATCCAGGCCAAGGGTGCAGCGATTCCGCTCTACACGAACTATAAAGACGGCTGGCCCCTCGGCCAGTGGCAGGGGTTCCGCGGCACGTCGGGCGATAAGGAAATCGTACAGACGATGGACAAGTCGGACGCACCCTGGTCCGCAGGGAGCGACCAGTACCTCATTGATTCCCTGCTCTTCAATGCGGTGAGTAACAAGCTCACCGAACCGGACCCGCTAACCACAAGCTGGGAAGGCTCGAAAGGTCTGCTGGCAACCGGAAAGGTTGGCACGATGGCACTCGGGTCCTGGGCCATCGTCCAGTTCCAGAAGGCCGCAAAGGATGCCGGAGCCGATCCTGCGGACATCGGCTACATGCCGTTCCCGCACCAGGTCGACGGTAAGTTCCACTCTGTCATCGCGGGGGACTTCAAGAACGCCATCAACATCAATTCCACGCACAAGGCCGCCGCGCGGGCCTGGATCGACTGGTTCACCAACGATTCCGGATTTGCCGCCAGCCAGGGTGCAATCACTCCGAAGGTCGGCAGCGAGAACCCGTCAACACTGGCGGACTTCACGAAGGCTGATGTGCAATACCTCGAATTGACGCCGGCACCGACGGACCAAGCCACGGTCGATTCCGACATCTACAACGGCGCGAACATCGACCTCTTCGGTCAGGTCTATCGCCAGAAGCTCGTAGACATTGCCCGCGGGGCAGCGAAGGGCGACATGAACTCGTACTTCGACGAGCTCAACCAGCGGTGGGCGGCCGCCAAGGCCAAGGCCGGCAAGTAACACTCCCTCATCGCACGATCGCACCGCAGGGGGCAACACCTCCGGAAAGCAGACAACAATGTCTCAATTGACCGGCTTAGCCGGCACTACCGGGGGTGTTCCCCCTTAACGGCGACCATCCCGGCCGCGGGCGTCGGCAGGAATGCCCCTTGGCGCCAGCGACCGAAATGGGTCACACCGTGGCTTTTCCTGCTCGCACCACTCGGGCTGTTGATCACGTTCACCTACATCCCCGTCGTGAACATGATCTGGTACAGCTTCACCTCGTGGAATGGCATCTCAAAGGTCCAGCAGGTGGTCGGACTCGACAACTACGGTCAAATCTTCAGTGATCCGACCATCTTCAACGTCTTCTACGTCAGCCTGTTCTATGTCGGCGCTTCTATCCTGCAGATGGGCCTTGCCCTCTACTTCGCGACAATCCTCAGCTTCAAGACGCGATTCCGGAACTTCTTCAAAGGAGTGCTGTTCTTTCCCTACCTGATCAACGGAGTCGCAATCGGCCTCGTCTTCTTGTATTTCTTCCAGCCCGGCGGAACGCTCGACCTAATCCTGAAAAACTTCGGATTGGCGCAGCTGACCACCCAGTGGCTCGGCAACCCCGACGTCGCGAACTTCTCGCTCGCGGGGACATCCGTCTGGCGGTACACGGGACTGAACTTCGTTCTCTTCCTGGGAGCGATCCAGTCGATTCCCGCGCAACTGTATGAGGCGGCTGACCTCGACGGCGCCAACAAATGGCAGCAGTTCCGATTCATCATCATGCCGGGGATCAAGCGCATCATCAGCCTGTCATTCATCCTCGCCATTTCGGGAAGCCTCGCAGTCTTCGAGATCCCGTTCATCATGACGGGCGGTGCCAACGGCACCGCGACCTTCGTGATCACGACCATTCAGCAAGCCTTCACCTTCCGGCACGTCGGGCTTGCGTCGGCGATGGCAGTCATCCTGCTCCTGATTGTGCTGATAGTCACCTACGTCCAGCGCAAGCTGGTACCAGACGATGAGGTAAACATCTCATGACCGAACTGAAAACCACGCCAGTAGCGCAGAAGCACGGCGCTACTCCGGTGCTCCCCAACCACCGCCTTCGGGCGGCAGTCATGACGACACTGAAGTACCTCACCCTCGTCGTCGCTGCAATCGTCACCCTGCTGCCGCTAGGCGTCGTGTTCATGACCGCGTTCAAAACGAAGAACGAGTACCTAAACTCGGGGCCGGCCGACCTGCCCCAAAACTGGTTCAACTTCGCCAACTTCGCCACTGCGCTAGACAAGGGGCACATGCTCCAAGGCTTCGCGAACACGGGTTTCATCCTGGTGATCTCCGTGCTGGGAACCCTCGTCATCGGCACCATGACCGCGTATGCAATCGATAGGTTCGACTTCCGATTCAAGAAGGTCGTCCTGATGATGTTCCTGCTAGCGACGCTCGTTCCCGCAGTGACAACCCAGGTGGCAACGTTCCAGGTGGTCAATAACCTTGGACTTTTCAATACCTATTGGGCGGCGATCGCGCTCTTCCTCGGGACCGACATCATCTCCATCTACATTTTTGTTCAATTCATGCAATCCATTCCCCGCGAACTCGACGAAGCCGCGATGCTAGACGGCGCAAACCGTTTCGTAATCTACTGGCGGATCATCCTTCCGCTCCTCAAGCCCGCGATCGCCACTGTCGTCATCATTAAGGGCATCGCGATCTACAACGAGTTCTACATCCCGTTCCTCTACATGCCCTCGCAACAACTGGGTGTCATCTCAACCTCACTCTTCCGGTTCAAAGGGCCCTTCGGCGCCCAATGGGAAGTCATCTCCGCGGGCACAATGCTCGTCATCATCCCCACGGTCATCGTCTTCCTGGTGCTGCAACGATTCATCTACAACGGCTTCACGCAGGGCGCCACCAAGTAAAACGATCGGTGCGGCGGATAGCCCAGGTCGTTCAAGATATACGCTCGCAAGATCCGCCTGCTGGTTGCGCCTCGCGTGCGGTGGGCTGGCCTCGGAGTAGTGTCGCGTTGTCGACCCGGCCGGGCAGGATGCCGCTAGTGAGCCGAGATCGGAGCGAGGTGGAGGTCGGCGGCGGCGAGCACGTCGGCACCCGCGTCGCGGAGGGTGGCCATGAAGGCGGCCTGGACGGATGCCCCCGGAACCTCGGTGCCTTCGAACTCGAAGTCGGGTGCGGCGCAGGCGTCGTGCACGACCGTAACGACTAACCCGAGGTCGAGGGCGGCCCGGGCGGTCGCGTCGATGCACATGCTGCTCATCATGCCCATGATGACGAGGTGTTCGATGTCCTCGTCCCGGAGCAGCTGTTCGAGTCCGGTGCCGATGAAGGCGTTCGGGGAGCCTTTGGTCAAGTGGTGTTCGGTCGCCACCGGCGCCAGGAGTGGGTAGATCTCGGCCCCTGCGGTCCCGGGGACGAAGAACGTCGCATCCGGTTCGGTGGCGAGGTGCTGGAAGTGGATGATGGGGGTGCCGGTGGCACGGGCCGTGTCGAGGACGCCCCGGGCGATGACCGCGGCGGACTCACTCCCGGTGAGGGGATATGCACCCCCGGGGAAGTAGTCGTTCTGAATGTCAATGACCACAATTCCAGTGCTCACATTTGCTCCGCTTCGTTTTTTTGTGCCATCTTCCCACATGACTCTTATCGTCACGGGCAGGAACTGATCGACGAGAACCAGGTCGACGCGCCGGCGTCGGCCTGTCGTTTTGTACACCCGTCTGCACGAACACGCTCGATCCGGACCTGCGAAGGGATCTTGACTGGGGGAGGGTTCGCCACACCCCACGCGCCCGAGAGTCCCGCAGTGCTCGCTGCGCGCACAACCGACCATCAGGCCGGGATCGCTGTGCTCCGCGGCCCAGGTCACCCACTGGGAAGTCATCTGGGCAGATTAGGCCACCACAACCGGTTGCGTCCCGTGGAGGGGTGTAGTTCCCGGTTCTTGGGGCGTTGGATTAACAACGTCGGAAACCATCGCGCGATGGTCAGTGAGAACCGTTCAAAGTTCCTCACAGAAAGACACATCACACGACCCTTCTATGGTTGAAGTCAAGCAGTAAGGGTCGCCAGTGAGCGATAGATGCTGCGGGCGATGAATCGTTTGAGGCAGCGGTGGATCTCTCGCCGGGTCTTGCCTTCGGCGGTTCTTCTGTCAACGTAGCTTTTCGTCGTGGGGTCGGTGATCATGCGGCAGCGGGCAATGATGTGGAGCGCTCGGTTCAGTTGACGGTCGCCGTGGCGGTTGAGGCGATGCCGGGTCGTATTTCCCGATGATGCCGGAATTGGGCTAACGCCCGCCAACGCCGCGAAGGCGGCTTCCGAGCGCACTCTGCCTTGGTGGGAATAAGCGGTCAGGATGATAGCGGCCGTGAACGGTCCGACACCGGGGATGTCCTGGATGCCTGGAGCGAGTTCGTCGACGTGCTTTGACAGGGCCGCGTGATTCGTTTCCAACTCGCGAGTGCGCTGGTGGATCGCGGAGGCGAGCCTGCGGGCTTCAGATCGGGCGACGGCAGCGGCAGTGTCATCGCTGGAGCGATCGCGCCATGCGGCGATGATGTCGACTTGAGTGTTGGTCAGGGGTGCGCGGACGTCGAGGCCCAGGTTGATTATCCGCAGGAGCGCGTTGCGGTCGTTGCGGTCGCTGGTGCGTTGGGAATCGATACTGTGTCTCGCGACGAGCAGAACTCGAAGGGCGCTGCGAAGCCCGTCGGCGCGCGGCAGAATCAGCGCGGTCGCATCGGTGCCAAGCGCGGTGCGGGCGGCAGCCACGGCATCGATTTGGTCGGTTTTGCCGTGACCATCCCGGGCCTGCCGTTTGGGTGGTTTGACCTCGCAGACGCGGATCCCCGCGGTGGTGAGAGCGCGAGTCACGGTGGCTCCGTAGGAGCCGGTGCCCTCGACAGCGGCAAGCTGCTGCCCATCCGAGCGTCGCTCAATCCATGCGATCGCGCGGGCGGTGCCAGCGTCGGTGGTGGGAAATGAAGCGGTGTCAATGACTGCGCCAGTAGCGGCAGTAACGACTGCGTAGGTGTGACTATGGCAGCGTTACTGGGACCCACCAGGGCAATCTAAGCCGGACCCACTTCGGGCGAAGCGGGGTGTCGCGGGCAACCTAACCGGGACCCACCTCCACCGTTGTTGCAACGTGTTTTCTGGTTGCTCAGGGTGGAGGTTCGGATGGAGTCTCGGGTGGAAATTTTCGCGCAGATCCGGCGTGACGCACGGGTGGAGGGCGTCTCGATCCGGGAGTTGGCCCGACGTTATGGCGTCGGGCGGCCAACGGTGCGGCAAGCCCTGCTGCAGGCGGAGCCGCTGCCACGGAAACCGCGGGTCCGGTCCGCACCGCGGCTGGACGCGTTCAAGAGAGTGATCGACGAGATGCTCCGCCTGGACACGGAGGCACCGAGGAAGCAGAAGCACACGGCACGGCGTGTCTTCGCCCGCCTCGCGGACGAGCATGGTGCGACGGATCTGTCGTATTCGACGGTCCGGAACTATGTCCGCCGGCGCCGCCCTGAGATCGATGCGGCCGCGGGCCGGCTGCAGGAGGTGTTCGTCCCGCAGGAGCACGCGCCAGGGGCCGAGGCGGAGGTTGATTTCGGGGAGGTCTGGGTGATCTTGGCCGGAGTGAAGACGAAGTGCCACATGTTCACCTTCCGCCTATCCCACTCGGGGAAAGCGATTCACCGGGTCTATCCAACGCAGGCGCAGGAGGCGTTCCTCGAGGGGCACATTGATGCGTTCGAGGACATCGGCGGGATCCCGACCCGGCACATTCGTTACGACAACTTGACGGACGCGGTCGTGAAAGTCATTTACGGCACGGGCCGGCAGCGCACCGAGAACGACCGCTGGGTGCTGTTTCGGTCGCACTACGGTTTCGACGCGTTCTATTGCCACCCCGGAATCGAAGGCGCCCATGAGAAAGGAGGCGTCGAAGGTGAAGTCGGCCGGTTCCGGCGCACACACCTGTCCCCGATGCCGGTCGTGGATTGTCTTGAACAGTTGAATGAGCGGATCCGTGGCTGGGATCTCGACGACGAGAACCGGCGCATCAGCGACCGAATCCGCACTGTCGCTCAGGACTTCGCTCTCGAACGACCGCTGCTCGCTCCGGTGACCGCGGATCGGTTCGAGCCTGGTTTGTCGTTGACTCCGCGGGTGAACCGGTCGAGCCTGATCCGGGTGCGGATGGCGAGTTACTCGGTGCCGGCCCGGTTCATCGGACGGCCCGTCCGTGTCGCGCTGCGGGCATCGGAGGTGATCGTCTTCGACGGCCGCACGGAGATCGCACGGCACCCGCGGGTGGTGGCTCTGCATGGTCAGAGCGTGAACCTTGACCACTATCTCGAAGTTCTCCAGCGCAAGCCCGGCGCCCTTCCCGGGTCGACAGCGCTGGCTCACGCCCGGGCGTCGGGCGCATTCACCTCGGCGCATGAAGCATTCTGGGCTGCCGCCCGGAAAACAGACGGTGACGCGGGAGGCACCAAGGCCCTGATCGATGTTCTCCTGCTGCACCGGACAATGGCAACGAACGACGTCGTCGGCGGGATCATGGCCGCGCTCACGGTCGGGGCTGTCACTGCGGACGTTGTCGCGGTCGAGGCCCGTCGCCACGAAGCCTTGGCTGGAACAGGTCGTCCTCCGGTCGAGGAAGTTCGAGGCCCTGAGCGGCGGGTCGTCAGTCTGACCCAGCGCCGCCTCGCGGACCCGGCCGCGGTGATCGCTGGCCTTCCCGCTGACACCAGGCCGTTGCCGAGCGTTTTCGCCTACGACCAGTTGCTGCGCTTACCCGATCGCACGACCCCACCCACAGCCGTCCCGGCTGGACAGAAAGGAACAGGCTCATGACCTCGGCTACCACCAGCATCACTACCACCCTCCGACGCCGCCGAGGGTTGACTGAAGAAGCCGCGAACGCTGCCATCGACGGCGCCTGCCGAAAGCTTCGACTGCCGACGATTCGCGCCGTCGTCGACGAGGCCACGACCGCAGCCGAGAAAGAACAGCTCTCCTATCAAGGGTTCCTCGCGGAACTGCTGCTGGCCGAATGTGATGACCGCGACCGACGCTCCTCTGTCCGCCGCGTGAAGGCCGCCGGGTTCCCCAGAGACAAGTGGTTGGGCGACTTCGATTTCGACGCCAACCCGAACATCAACCCCGCGACGATCAACACCCTCGCCACCGGAGAATGGGTGCGGAAAGGCCAACCTCTTTGCCTAATCGGGGACTCCGGGACCGGAAAATCACACCTGCTGATCGGCCTCGGAACCGCGGCGGCAGAGAAAGGGTTCCGAGTGAAATACACCCTCGCGACCCGGCTCGTGAACGAACTGGTCGAGGCCGCAGACGAGAAGAACCTCGCCCGCACCATCGCCCGCTATGGCCGCGTCGACCTCCTCATGATCGACGAACTCGGCTACATGGAACTCGACCGGCGAGGCGCCGAGCTGCTCTTCCAAGTCCTCACCGAAAGGGAAGAGAACAACTCGATCGCGATCGCGTCGAACGAGTCATTCTCCGGCTGGACGAAGACCTTCACCGACCCCCGCCTTTGCGCGGCGATCGTGGACCGCCTCACCTTCGGCGGGACGATCATCGAAACTGGCACCGACTCCTACCGCCTCGCCCACATGCAAAGACAGCAAGAGCAGATGCCCGTCTGAAGGCGTTGGCCAACAGAAGCAGTCGTCGTGTTCGACGGCTGCTCACCGGAGAGGGCTGACCAGAACGAGCCCGACCGGGCGGTGTTCCACCTGAAGTCAGGACGAGGGCAACCCGGCCAGACGCAGAACAGCAGCCAGACCAGCCGGGGTCCCCGGCCAGTGCTTCGTGATGGAATCGCTGCCCGCGCGCCTGGTCGCGAAGCGAAGAGCGATCGCTACGACCAACGCGTCGTCGGCATATCCCAACACCGGGATGAAATCCGGGATGAGGTCGATAGGCGAGATCAGATACACCAACAGCACGCCCAACCAGATCCGGACCCCGATCGGCACGGACCTGTCTGAAGCGAGACGCTTCAGCAGGCGCACGACGTCCGGGGCGAGACGAAGAAGATCCAGCAGCGACGCACGACCCGAGTGTTTGCGTTGCTCGAACCACAGCACAAGGACAAGCACCAGCCAGAACAGGACCAGCCCGACGACGACGCCGACAACAACCTGCCACCACTCCGACACGACTACGAATCCTCAGGGACTGCGCCGGCGTTCGGATTGGTGGAAATCCTCATGACACTATTCTCCCAGAGGATGACCGCAACAGGTGGAGGTGGGTCCCGGTTAGGTTGCCCGTGACACCCCGCTTCGCCCGAAGTGGGTCCGGCTTAGATTGCCCTGGTGGGTTCGACTTGGGTTGACATAGCCATAGGTGTGCGTTTTGGCGTGGGTATCCACGCCGATGACGTATTTGTATGTGTCAGCTACGGTGCTCACGAAGTGTCTTCTTCCGGTAAATGGTTCGTTATCCGGGCCTGGGAGAATCGTCGCGAGGCAGATCTCTAATGAGTCACACCCCCGCCGGAGCGTGGGTGGACGACCTTCTATGAAGCCATCGAAACGGGTCAGGCCGGCACCGACCTAGCCCAGCGGACAGGTCGTGTGAAAGCCACCGCTTGCGCGGGACAGATGGCTCTTGAGTCACGTTGGGAAAGGCCGATACCAGCTTGCCAGCCAGCCCCAGGCCAGCTACTAACCATTAGAGATGGCTCTAGACCAGTCTGCCCTGCTCGACCTGTTGGGAGAACTCAAACTCACCGACGTCACCGACCGAATCCGCGTCGCGACCGAAACGCTTTACCAAGAACTCATCAATGCGGAGGCCACCGCCCTCATCGGTGCCGGCCGTTTCCGACGTTCCGAGGACCGCACCACCCAACGCAACGGTACCCGCCCGCGTCTGTTGACGACCACGGCCCGAGACCTGCACCTGAAGATCCCCAAGCGGCGCCAGGGTTCATTCTTCCCCGCGCTCCTCGAGCGCCGCCGCCGGGTGGACCAGGTCCTGTTCGTCGTCGTTATGGAGGCTTGCCTCCACGGCGTCTCGACCCGGAAAGTCGACGACCTGGTCAAGGCCCTCGGCGCGGCTCATCGGGATACCGGCGGGCGTCGGCGAGGGTGTCCTCCCAGAACTCGTCGAAGTCGTCTGGTTCGGCAACGAGCGAGCGGTACTCGCGGAGTTCCGGCAGGCTGCGGTTGTAGCGGGCATGGGAAAGGACCTTTCAGGCGTGCAGTGCACGAGCCCAGCTTCGAGCTCGTGAACGGTAGGGCGGATGCCGCCGGTACTACGGACCCTATGCGAGCGCAATCCCCGACGGACTTTGCACCTTGACGGCAGGACCGACACGCCTAAGAATCCCTGGTCAGCCCCGGCCCGTCGCGCGCTTCTTGTAGTAGTCCCGCCAGATCAGCCGGTGGACCGGGATCCACCGTGGGATGTCCCGCAGGCCGGGGATGAAGGGAACGAGCGTCAGTAGCACGCTCAGCAGGAGCATCAGGAGAACGACGAGCAGGTCGGCGTTCGGGGCGGAGGCGAATGGCTCGACCTGATACCAGAAGGAGAAGAGCCACAGCCACGATTGTCCGGGTGTGTTCCCCGTTTCGTTCATCATGCCCCACTGGTCGCCGGTGAGGTGCTGGGCGGTCGCGAGGTCGCCGAAGTACGCGCCGTCGCCCAGGAACAGGATGGTGCGGGTGTAGTCGGAGTTGTAGAACGACTGCTGGGCGTTCAGGACGCCGTCGAGTGCGCCCTGGCTCGCCATCCTGAGTAGGGCACCGGTCAGGACCGGGACGGGCCCGTAGTCGCCGGTGGCGACCTGGGCCGGGTCGCCGTCGGGGGCGTTCGTGAGGGCATCCGTGTATGCGGCGGTCCAGTCGGTCTTCTGGGTGTCGATCGCGGTGTTCCACGCGTCGAGGGCGGCGCTCGGGGGTACGTTGAGGGTCGTCAGCGGGGTGATCACGAGGTCCTGCGCCGTGTCGATCGGCAGTCGCACTCCGGAGAAGCTCTGCAGGTCGAAGGCCCCGATGGTCTGGGTCGCGTCAGGAGTGTTGTTGTAGGGCGGCCCGTAACCTGCGGAATCACTCGTTCCGCCGAGCTCGGCGGTCGCCGTCGCGACGAAGTCCGCCGGTTCTGCCTGCGCCCAGGACTTGAGGGTGACGCTCGGTTCGTCCGGCGAGCCGACGATCGCCGAGAGACCCACGATCAGGAGTCCGACGACGACGAGGGCAACGGTGAGTTCCTTGAAGAGGTCGTATTCGCGCACCCTTCCGCGCCAGGGGCGTCGGGCGAGGGCGTCGCGATTGGAGCGGGACGTCGTTGCGGTGCTCATTGCGTCGCCTCCGCCTGTTCCGGGTTCGCGTCCGGTCGGGCCGCTGGACTGTGGCCGAGCGCTGTACCGTCGCCGAGCAGCACTTCGCCACTCAGCTGGGCGTCGCTCTCAGCCGCGTCGATCGGGGGGACGACCCCGTGCATCCGCACCAGGATCACGTGCAGCGCGACGACGGCTCCGACCGCGAGGGGCAGCAGCACGATGTGGAAGCCGAAGATCTGGCCGAGGTTGGCCACGTTGAACCAGGCTCCGATGCCGGAGGCGTTGAGTGCGTCCTTGCCTTCGAAGGCGATCCACTGCGAGTCGAAGTTGGTCTGGAGCAGGTACCCGGTGAATGCCGCGACGATCGAGACGAGGAAGGCGGCCATCCCGGTGATCCAGGTGAGCGTTCGCCCGCCTCGCCAGGCGGCCATCCAGTACTTGCCCCAGAGGTGCACGACCATGGTGATGAAGAAGACCTCGACGCTCCAGAGGTGCACGCTGTTCACGAAGTGGCCGAAGTCGGAGATGTGGTACCAGGCCGGGCCGTTCAGGCTGAGCACGACCCCTGAGACGACGATGAACACGAGCGAGACGATGGCGCCCATGCCGAAAACGTAGATCCAGGATGCGACGTAGCTGGGCTGGTCCTGTGGCAGCAGCTTGTCGGCGGGCAGGTGCTTGAGCAACCAGCCGCGAGCTTTCCCTGTCCAGGTGTAGTACTCCTCGGCGGGTTCACTCTTCTGCTCCTCGCGGATGCTCATGGGCGTTTCTTCCCACTCGGGAACGGGAGAACGAGGGCCAGCAGAAACAGCAGGATGATCACGATGATCACGATGAGATTGCCGAGTTGGATCTGGAATGCCCCCCAGCCGACATAGATGCCTGGACTGTCCTGAGTCGCAAAGTAACTGATGAGCGGATTCATTGCGGCTCCATTGCTCGGGATATCGGCCAGCCACGGGTGGATCCGAGCGACTGTGTCCCGATGAAACTCACGTTATTCCCGTTCGGGAAAATCTGCTCATCGTTCCGTGGGGAAAGAACCTGAGACTACGTTCAGGAAGGAGTGCTGCGGAAGGCGCGGTCAGGACTCCGGGTGGGCGCCGAGTTTGGCGCGAAGAGATCAGCCCTGGCCTTCGAGGATGATCTGCGCGCATCGCCCCGTCGCAGCGTTCACGACGATCGGCGCCATGAGGTTCACGGTCGTGCCGCCCTCGCGCGGGTTGGTCACGACGAGAACGAGTGCCTGGTCGGGACCGGCGAGATCGAGGGCGCGGTCGTCGGTGACGACGGGGGATTAGTCCGGCAGGTAGATCACGGCGTCGAGCACGAACGCCGGATGTGCCGGTCGTCCGCGGACGGCAGCGTGGACAGGCCGTCCGCGCCGGCGATCTCCGTGAGGTCGAACTCGGTCAGCGAGTCGAGCCCGGGCGGTGGGAGACGAATGTCAGAGTGGCGCTCACTGGACGCGGTGTGATGTCGGTGAGCCAGAGCCGGTTATCGGCATCGGCGGTGAACTCGTGCCGAGGTCGCAGCCCTCCGGGTCTTTTGCAACCACGGGCCGCTGCCTGGCACACGTGCGTGCCAAGACCGACCTGCGCGCCGATGGCCCGCGCGGTTTTCACAACATCGCCGGTAGCTATGCGCATGCGCACGCCGAGTCGGGTCAACTGGGCTATCAGCGCGGCCGCGTCAGGCCGGGGCGGATCAGCCAAACCCACAACTCCCAACAAACACAACCGGAGCTGCTAGCCATCGGTAGTGGGGCTGACTAGAGAGCTTAAGGACCCGACACGTCACCGTGATGGAAATCCCGTCAACGGCGAGCTCAGCCACGAGAGGGTAGAACCTTTTCCCGGCGGGTTCGCCTGCGACAAATACGCAGCCGCCCGCCGCAGGATTTCGACTTCCTTCAGCAACCGGATCCGCTTCTGCGCCTCCCCATGCCCGGCCGACTCGGTGCGTATCTGGCCAGATTTGGTTCCGTCATCTCACTGCGGGGCGCTGCAGCCACTTCTGCAACGTCATCGCGTGAGCGCCGAATTCTCTCGCGATCTGCTCGATCGTTGTCACACCAGGTTCACGGTTACGCGCCGTGCCCACAACGCAACACGGACACCCTAATACTGAACGGTCTTGAGGCTAAGCGGTATGGGGCCGCACTGGTGCGCTGAACCACTCGGGCCCGCATAAACTTTTGGCGGTTCTGGACATCGGACTTCTCCTTGCGTCCCGGGAGATTCTCGTCCGGCAACTGCGCACGTGCACACGTGCGCACGTGCACACGACCGAAAGGTGAACGCGGTGCTTCACACCAGCATTCCGAGCCCGACTATCAGTTATTTCGATCTCGGGCCCCTCCGCGTTCACTTCTACGCGCTGTGCATCTTGACCGGCATCATTATCGCCGTCTGGATGTCTTCGGCCCGGTTGACCGCCCGCGGCGGCAAACCGGGCATGGTGATAGACATCGCCATGTGGACCGTCCCGATCGGAATCGTCGGAGGCCGCCTGTACCACGTCGTCACGCATCCGACCGATTACTTCTTCCCCGGCGCAGACCTGTGGAAGGTGCTGTTCGTCTGGGAAGGCGGACTCGCCATCTTCGGCTCGATTCTGTTCGGCAGCATCGGGGCATACATCGGCTGCCGCCGGGCCGGGATCCGGTTCTTCTCCTTCGCCGACGCTCTCGCACCCGGGCTGCTCCTCGCGCAGGCATTCGGCCGCTTCGGGAACTACTTCAACCACGAGCTCTACGGCGGCCCGACGACCCTCCCCTGGGGCCTCGAGATCGAATCGACCAACGCAGCCTTCCCCGCCGGGTTGCCGGCCGGGACCCTCTTCCAGCCGTTGTTCCTCTACGAGATGATCTGGAACACGATCGGCGTCGTCCTGATCATCTTCGTGCTCGAGCGCCGCTTCAACCTCCGCTGGGGCAGGGCTCTCGGCTTCTACCTGCTCTGGTACGGCGCCGGACGGGCGTTCCTCGAGTCGCTCCGCCTGGACCCGACCGAGTATTTCCTCTTCGGCCTCAAGATCAACGTGGACGTCGCGCTCCTCGCCGCCATCGCCGGGATCGTGCTCATCATCGTCCAGACCCGACGACACCCCGGCCCGGAAACATCCATCTACCGGAACCCACAGTTACCCCCGATCGATGACCTGGCGGTGATGGAGGCCCCGTCCGGTTCACACACGGGTGGAGGCACAGCCGTGGATCTGCCGGGTGGCCAGGTGAGCGACAGCCGCCGGGACGCCTGACACAGTCGGGAGCAGATTAGTGGCGTCCAGTCAGACGAACCTCATGCTGTTCTGGGTAGACGAGTGAACGGTGTTGCGAGAAAACGAAAGGCTCGAGCCGTCGTTGCGAGGTAAGCGAAGTCCGATGGTCTGCGGCCCCGGGTCCAGCGGCTGGCGGCCATCCTGGAATTGGATCTCGATGCCTTCTCCGGGCGGGCGGAGCTCTGGGCGTTGCTCGCGGCGTACCACCGCCGCTGACCGACGCCGTTCACCATCGCCGAGCCGACCGGGCGGTGGTCTACCGGGGTGCGACGACCTCGCTATACAGCTCCGGCCTCCGGTCGCCGAACGCATCGCACAACGGCGTGATGGTCTTGTCCCGGGACAGGAGCAGATCCAGGTCGGCCATCGCGATCCCCGACGCGTCGGCGGTGGCGACGACCCAGCCGTGCTCGTTGATGATGGAGCTCGCCTCGTTCCAGTCCTGGCCGCGCTCGGTGCCGCTGCGGTCGCAGCAGACGACGCCGACATGGCTGGTATATGCGGCAGCCATGGCGACCGTGACCTCTGGGACTCGCTCGCCCTCTGGTACGGTTTCCCGCGGCCAATTGGTGGGCACGACGATCAGCTCGGCCCCGCGCAGAGCCAAGCTGCGGGTCATCTCGGGGAACTCCAGGTCGTAACAGATGAGGACGCCAAGCCGGCCGAGCGCGGTGTCCACGACAGGGGGACGGCCGTGCCGGGCGTGAAGACGAGCTTCTCCCGATCCCACAGGTGAGTCTTGCGGTAGCTCCCCAGGACGCCGGAGCCGTCGACGACGGCGAGGCTGTTGTAGACGAGGCCGTCGGCACCGAGTTCGGCGAAGCCGCCGACGACGACGCCGTCGACGCCGGCCACCGCTAGTGCCCACTGCGCGAACACGGGATGGTCCGTCGTCACGGCGACGGACCGGGCCTCCTCCTGCGAGGAGAACATGTAGCCCGTGGTGACCAGTTCGGGCAGCACGACCAGTCGGGCGCCTGCCGCCACCGATTCGCGCACGGCGGCCACGGATCGTTCGACGTTGCCGGCCAGGTCGGGAATGACCGGTGCCAGCTGTCGACACGCAATGCGGATCATGTCTTACTCCTTGTCTCGTGGCCGACGTGCGTTGTGTTGCTCCGTATCGCGGCCGGAGGTGATCATTCGTGAAAGGGCCGGGCCGGTGACCAGGGAGGTCACAGGCCCGGCCGTTTCACCCCGTCAGGCCCTAGTCGATGAGAGCGCCCGCGAGGTCTTCCTGCTCCTGCGAGGCGAGCTCGAGAGCGTCGGCCTGCTCGTCGGCGAGTTGCCGTTCGGCCGCGACGTCCAGGTTCCTGGTGAACAGCCAGTAGAGCAGCGCACCGATCGGCAGGCCGACGAAGAGCGCGACGTCGACGCCGCCCATCGCCTGCGAAACGAACCCGACGTAGAAGCCCGAGATGTCAAAGAACGGGGTCATGCACGCAAACGCGACCAGGTAAGCGGTGATGCCCGCCCAGCCCCAACGGCCGTAGATGCCATTGGGTTTGAAGATCTCCGTGATCGCGTAGTGGCCCTTCCGCACGATGAAGTAGTCGGTGAGGTTGATCGCCGTCCACGGGATGAAGAAGTACAAGACGAGCAGGAGGAAGTCCGCGAAGAAGACCGCAAAGTTGCTCGAGGCATAGAGCGAAAGGACGCCGGAGATGCCGGCGGTGATCGCGACGGTGACGATTCGAACGGTTACGGTCGGTCTCACCTTGCGGATGCTGTCGATCGAGGAGATGAGGGTGAGGGATCCGCCGTACATGTTCAGCACGATGACCGCGACCAGGCCAAGAGCGATCACGAGCAGCGCGATCGTGCCGAAGCCGGGAAAGAGGCTATCGGCCACGCCCTGGATGGCGGTGATCGGATCGCCGGCGTCGAAGTCCGTGACGGCCGCGGCGAGGTACGCGCCGAGGAAGATCAGCCAGGCGCCGCCGATGGCGCTGCCCCAGAACGTCCAGCGGAAGGTACTGCGACTGGGCGTTTCGGCGGGCAGGTAGCGCGAGTAGTCGGAGACGTAGATTGCCCAGGAGATCTGGTACCCGGCGACGACGCCCAGCTGGGAGAAGAATGCGACTGGATTGAAATCGCCGAGATCGAAGGCCCCGGTGGGCAGGTGCAGATTGACGAGCGCCGAGAAGGTCAGGAGTGCCAGGACGACGACCGTCACGTACGTGAGGTAGCGCTCCATCTTGTGGATGAGGTCGTAGCCGAAGAGGGCGACGACGGCGCCGACGATGGTGACCGCCCAGAACCAGAATGGAGAGACGACCGGGTCGGAATGGAGCGCTCCGCTGATCGCGTTGCCTGCGAGGACCGTGTTGAACACGTTGAAACCTGCGTACTGGAGGAAGGCGAAGAGCCACACGAGGAGGGCGCCAACGTAGCCGAACTGCGGTCGCGACTGGATCATTTGCGGCAGACCGAGCTTCGGGCCCTGCGATGAGTGTGCCGCCATGAAGACGGTGCCGATGACCAGCCCGATGGTGATCGCGATGAGCGACCAGACCAGGTTTCCGCCAGCGGCGAAACTTACGACTCCGATCGCGAGGGTCGCGATCTGTGCGTTGCACATGAACCAGAGCGGCCCGATGTGCCAGACCTTGCCGTGCCGCTCGTTTTTGGGCACGTAGTCGATGGAACGGACTTCCAGACCACGGTTCTTGGTTGGGCTTTCTTCGGTCACAAATCTCTCCTTTGAAATTTCGGGACGCTCAGCGCTGATAGGTGAAAAAAGTACACGCTGCCTTACCCAAACGATGTTGCCATAACGGCAGATTGGAGATTCCTTGTGCCAGTTTGGCAGCCGATTGACCGCCTCGCGGGAGTATCCGTCGTATTTCACCGGGTTTCATCCAAAGTCGTAGAATTGGGGTTCGTGAAGATCGACCAAGACTGTCCGGGTGAGCCTCGGTGAACCGGAGGATTTCGCCGTGACAGTATCAGCGGCATTGCCCCTTGATGACTCGGACCGATTCAATGGTGTGATCACAGGGGTGCGCGATCCTCGCCGGCTCAAGGCTGTCGCCGACGCAGACCTGCACGGGTCTTTGGCTGACCCTGATCTGGACGCGGTGGTTGCCACCTTGCGCCTGGCTTGCGCGGCGCCGATGGTCGTCGTGAACATCGTCAGTGCCGACCGGCAAACTTACGCGGCGGAAGTTGGTGTCGGGGCAGAATGCACCTCAGTACCGGACGCACTGTCCTTTTGTGCGGAGGTAGTTGACACGGGTCGGGCCACGATGGTCTCCGATGCCGCTGCGCATCCCATCTACTGGCAGAACCCGATGGTACTTAGCGGCGTCATCGGTTCATACGCGGGCGTCCCGCTTATCGATAACGGCGTGGTTCTTGGCAGCGTGGCCATCTTCGACCACCATGCGCGAGTGTTCTCCGCTGACGTCCTGGACATTCTTCGTCACCAAGGGAAACTGGCTGGGTCTGTCCTCGCACTGCGCCGTTCGGCCCGCACGGACGCGCTGACCGGGTTGCCCAACCGTGCCCTTTACGGGGACCGCCTCGCAGGTGCGCTGGCCAGACTTGAGCGCAACGGCGGAATGGTCTGCGTGATGTACCTCGACATCGACGACTTCAAGATCATCAACGACACTCTCGGGCACGGTGGGGGCGACGATATCCTTATCGAGCTGGGGAGGAGACTGGCCAGCGTATTGCGCCCCACCGATACGGTCGCGCGCTTCGGTGGGGATGAGTTCGTGAGCCTTTGCGAGAACTTCGGTGGCGTCGGCGATGCCGAACAGTTGGCGGCTCGGGTCGTGGCCGCTACCGCCGAGCCATGGGACGTCCAGGGCTGGTTTATGCCTGTGCACGTGAGCATTGGATTCGCCGTGACGGATTCTGCCACAACAGAGCCAGCGGCATTGCTCGATGACGCCGACACCGCTATGTACATGGCGAAGAAGGTTCCTGGCTCCATGTGGGTATAGGCACCCGCCAGCGGACAGAGCCGCAAACGCCTCATCGTTGAGCCGTCCCACCAGGGGGCTATGGCTTAGCCGTTGGTGGGTGGCGCGGGCGTCGAGGACTGATCAGATGATGGGGCGCCTGGCGGAGTGCCGGTTAGCCAAGCGACGACCAAGAATGCGCCGATCAACCCAACGACGATGAGCACCCCTGCCACAGAGCCTCTGAAAGCAACCCCGGAGACCACAATCAGGGCCACGAAGGCTGCAGACGCGACGGCTCCTTTCCAGCTGAGTATCCGCCATCCCCAACCAACGTATTTCTTGGGCCCGAACCAGGCTTTCTTCGTGAACCGTCCCGCTCTTGCGTCCATGACGAAAATCGTAGCCCGGTATCCCGTGCTCGTTCCGAAAACAGTGGAAAGCATCTCCGATTTTGAGCCACGCAATTTTGCTGGCCGGGATGTGCAACGGAAATGTCGTGAGTCCCGTCCTCCCCGCGGTCACGGATGAGGTCGTGCGGCGAGAGTTCCGCGTCGTCCGCAGGAGGGTGTTTAGTGCGTCCGGTCCGGCCCGGTCCTTGCCACGTCTGAGCGCGGCGACGTTTGAGGGGTGGGCGGCTATGTGGTACCCGAGGAGCCCAAGAGCAAGCCGATTGCGAACGTGGACAACAGTGCCAGCGCGCCGCCTAGGACCATCCTGAACGTGGCCCGTCCTCGTGAGCTGCCTCCCAGATGACCTGCAAGTGCCCCTGAAATGGCGAGAACGAGGAGCACGGCCAGGAATGTGACCGGCACCCTCCATGCGTCAGGTGGGAGCAAGATCGCTGCTAGGGGAATGATCCCACCACAAATGAACGCGACAGCCGACGCCAATGCAGCGTTCCACGGGCTTGCAACATCGTTTTCGTCGATGTTTAGCTCAATCGCGAGATGCGCCGCCAAGGCATCATGTTCGGTCAACTCTCCCGCCACTTGTCGCGCAGTTTCAGGGGACAAGCCCCGCGCTTGGTGCATGCCTGCGAGTTCTTCCAGTTCTTGCTCCGGCGTTTCAGCGAGTTCGCGTTTCTCCGTCGCAATCAACGCCTGTTCACTGTCACGCTGGCTGCTCACAGACACATATTCGCCTAAAGCCATTGAAACAGCGCCGCCCATGAGCGCCGCAACGCCAGCAGTCAGAATAGGTCCGACCACGTGGGTTGCACCAGCTACCCCGACCACAATCGCCGCCACTGACACGATGCCGTCATTGGCCCCCAGCACTCCCGCGCGCAACCAGTTCAGCCGGGTCGACAGGCCCCCACCCTGATGGGGCTCATCAGGGTGCGAGTCTAGAGGCTCCCGTTTGCCCCGATCCGACATAAGCCGAGTAAACCACATCTCACTCCGCCGAACGCACCGTGGCGCTCCACGCTTTGGCCATCGCTTTGGCCACGGTTGTCTTGGCCGCAATCATCGGGGCCGTCAGCCGATTGCATCTCCTCCGCGGTCCCACGCTGACCGGACAGCGACACTTTCCGTAGCGCGCCTGCATTCCGAAATGCACACCGACGAAGGTGGCCGGACTCACCGACAAGGTACTGTAACCATGGTATGCCTTGGCCACCTCGGCGCTGCCCGGATTTAATCGCTGACGTGAGGAACGCTATGACGGTCGAGGAATTGCCTGAAAGTGTCCTGCCGGGCGCGGACATTGCCTCGGAACGGACCGGTCAGGGAAACGGAAAGAGAAACCCGGTTTCGCGTTTTTTCGGTCTCCTTGGTCCGGGTTTAGTTACCGGTGCCGCCGATGACGACCCATCAGGGATCGCGACGTATTCCCAGGCCGGCGCGACGTACGGCAACAGCATGTTGTGGACGGTCCCTTTAACGCTTCCGTTAATGATGGCTGTGCAAGAGATCTGTGACCGGATGGCCCTAGCCACCGGGCAGAGCCTCGGCGCGCTGATCCGTCGACGCTTCAGCCGCGGATTCCGGGTTGCGATCGGGATTCTTTTGGCCTTGCTGATCATTGCGAATTGTCTGAACCTGGCCGCGGACCTGAATGCGATCGGTCAGGGCATGAACCTGCTGCACGCGGGACCCGCGTTTCTGTGGGCCGCGATCGCCGGTATTGCCATTGTTGTGGCCGTGACGGCGGGGTCCTTCGCGATGATCGGCCGGATCTTCAAATGGTTGTGCATGGTTCTTCTGGTCTACGTCGGAGTCCTCTTCGTTTCCAACGTAGATTGGGCCGACGTTGCCCGCGGCCTCACCGGCGGGCAGATCCAGTTCTCCCCGGCGTACTTCGGTTTGATCGTCGGGGTCTTAGGTACCACCATCTCGCCGTACATGTTCTTCTGGCAGTCCGCGCAACGCATCGAGGAACTCCGCGCCGAAAAACGTGGCGGCGATCACGCGCCGGCCCTGGACGAGAGGCCAAGGCCGGAAGCGGCCCGACGGCTACGCAATGGACGAGTGGACGTGTTCACCGGGATGGCCTTTAGCGTGCTGATCATGTTCGCCATCATTGCCTCCTCCGCAGCCACCCTCGGCGCACACAACACCCCCGTCACCAGCGCAGCCGAGGCAGCCCAAGCACTCGAACCAATTGCCGGCAACTACGCCGGTATCCTCTTCGCTCTGGGTTTCATCGGCTCTGGGGTACTCGCAGTGCCCGTGCTCGCCGCATCCGGCGCTGCGGGGATGGCAGGGCTTTTGAACAAGAACTGGGGTCTTGACCGGTCCCCCCGGAGAGCACCCCTGTTCTACGCCCTCCTCGGCGTTGGTATCATCGCCGGCACCATCCTCGCTATCGTCTCCACCGACCCGATCGGACTTCTCGTGCTCTCCGCGATCGTGAACGGCATCGCCGCCGGCCCGTTCCTGATCGTGATGATGCTCATCTCCCGCGACAGAACCATCATGGGTAAATACCGAAACGGTAAGCTCGCCGCAACCATGGGCTGGACCGCCACCGCAATCATGTGCGTCGCCGGCGCATACGGCATCTGGTACACCCTCATCGGAAACTAACCAGTCGAAGCGACAGCTGAAGTTTGGACCCAATGGCTTTGGTAGCAGAAACCGGCCTGCACATCCTCGTCGACGAGCGGGCGGATACGTTGATGCGCACGCGGGCATAAAACAGTGGCACCTCACGCCGGAATGGTCACAGGCGCAGATCCCATCCGAAACGAAACCCTCGTCTGGCCGCCGTTTCTTCGCGCCCGATCGAAAACTCCGATCGGGTTCCCGACACGAGGGACTGTGCCTGCTGGATTCTTAGGCCGGCATAGAGCAGCGTGATGTAAGCGAGTTGGAAGGGAAAGACCATCGAAATCAGCACCGCGTCTTTGGCCGCAGCGACCGGCTCGTCGTGATCGAGCTCTAGGTGCTTGCCGCGCAGCACTACCTTGCCCACCTTTCTCAATCGCCCGAGGTCCCGGCTGACGCTTTCGCGAAGACGGCGATTCAGTGGCAGAGCCACGAGTATGCAGGCAAGGGCCTCGGCGAAGAACGCAGATTCTGCCGCGAAGGACAGCTGCACGCCGATTTCCGAGATGGCGGAAGTGCTCCACCGGGCGAGAACGGTGAACAGTACGCGCTGAGTGTCCTCTGGCGTGACGAGCGGCTTGCGAATCACGCCGGCGCCCGTACTTCGGCTGAATTGACCGGCACCACCCCCGAAGTCAGTTCAGGGGACGTGAGATCGGACGACGCTGATGTCATTGTCTCGCGGCGGAGGAATATGCAGAGGCCCGCGCGCTCGGATTGGTTGGGGAGCCATGACGATAGCTCGCGTTTCGCGGCGGCTGGGCGGGTACTTAGAGCGTATTAATTGTTCCGACGCTCTTCGTGATGCCCAAGCCGATTTTTTGATTGATGCCGTTCACCCGGCCGGAATCAGCGCGCAACTTCGAGAGAACTGAGCGCACGGTCGGCGGCCCTTGGGCGGCACGTTCGGCGGCTCTCGGGTGTTGGGTGTAGTCGAAGTCTGCGCTCATTATGTCGGTGCTCCCATTTCATGTTGGAGGTGTGAAGTATCCCACCGTTGGCTCCCTCATGATTTCTGCGCGCCCCGCTTCAGCGGATATGAGCGGCAGCATGTCCAATGCTCTACGAGAGTTCTTCATCCTGGTCTTTGGGGAGGCGTGGGCGAACCCGTGACCTACGCATTGGCGAGGCTAGCGACAGAATTCCAGTAGGGGACATCCACAACATACCGGCGGTTGGTTCTAAATCGTGCGCTTTGTGCGAGGATCTGGGGATGGAGCAGGTGCAGGACTTTCGATCAACAATTTTTCATGCTGGCACGAGGGCGAGCGTGGCTCTCATCGTTGGCGTGCTCGTTGGCGTCGCCTCTGGTCTGATTGTGAAATGGGCATTCGCGCCGGCTATCGGTTGGGTTGGGGCGGCGGTCGTCTTCCTGTCGTGGACGTGGATAGCGGTAGGTCGACTGGATCATTCTGAGACCGCACGATATGCCACTCGAGAAGATCCATCCCGGTTCGCCGCCGAGGTACTCATTCTGTGCGCAAGTATCGCCAGTTTCTGGGCCATTGCGCTTATCCTCATTGAGGCTGGCACCGTGGAAGGACTGGCCAAAGCCGGACTCGTCGCCTTGGCGTTGTCAACGATCGCGGCTTCTTGGCTGATGGTCACCACCGTGTTCACCTTGCGATACGCGCACCTGTACTACAGCAACGAAACCGGGGGCATTGACTTCAATCAACGCGAGCCGCCCCGGTACTCCGACTTCGCTTACCTGGCCGTGACGATCGGGGCCACGTTCCAAGTTTCGGACACCAATCTGCAAAATCACGATATCCGCATCACCGCGCTGCGCCATTCGTTGCTTTCTTACGTCTTGGGAGTCGTTGTCCTAGCGACAACGATCAACCTCGTTTCCGGACTCGCCCACTAACCATCTGCTTCAGCGCACCACGTACTCGCTCGAGACAAAACGTCTGGAGAAGGAACGAAGCATCCCCAGTGTTGCCAGAAAGGCGCTCGGGTCCCGGTTTCGTGTTCTGCTCCATCCCGGTCAGGGCCCCGTCCCGGGGCTTGATTCGCGCGCGAGCTCCGTCTCGAAAACTCAGAACTAGACAGCCGTTGCCTGGCGGCCTTCCGAGCCCAGATGCGTGCGAGCCTCCCTCAACCCTTTTCGTTCTTCTTCGGCCAAAGGGTCACCGTTGATGGTCTTCCTTGGCGATCGCGCTTTTCCCGTCCTCTGACCCAACGATGTGGCCGTGAACTTCAGCAAGTGTTAGCGGCCTGGGGTTGTGGGATCGTCAACCGTTTCTTTGAGTTGGTCCGAGGTTTAGAGGAGTGCTTCGCGGGCGAGGACGATGGTTCTGTCTCGGGGAAGCTCGATGACGTCGACGGGGTCGGGTGCGAGCCTGTCGAGGGCTAGGAAGAGGACTTGGGCCCAGCGAAACATTTTGCTCCGCCGGTTGTAGCGGGGTACTGGGGTGGAAATGAAGAATGTTGCGCGTGAGGAAGCGAAATTTACTAGCGCTGTCTTGTCAACGGTGTGAGCTTCGGTCAGCAGTTCTGTCATCCGGGGTTGCTCAAGGAATCCGATTTTCGCGACGACGCGAACGATTCCGGAGGGGAACGTTTCGACGTTGATTCGTTGTTTCATCCCGACGGTGGAGGGGACGTCGATCGTTGACCAGCTCAAGAGGATGGAGCGTTTTTGGAGGGCATGATTTTGAGTGACCATTGTGCGCAGGGCAACGGGCACAATATTTGGATTCCGGGTAATGAACACTGCGTCTCCGGGAACCCGGAACAGGTCCCCTTTGGCGCGTGTGAGAAAGGACTCCAGGTCGCTGATGGGGAGCTCGCCGATGCGTCGTGCGGCGCGGATGCGTTGCTGTCCTATCCACCATGAGCCCATCACTGTGAATATGATTGCGCCAATTGCCAGTGGGAGCCACCCTCCCGAGGTCGCTTTGGGTAGGTTCGCAACGAGGAACGCGATAGTAACCAGGAGGATTGCGCCTGCGGCGATAATTCTTGGCGTGAGGCGTCTGGAGTGTGCCCAACTCCAGGCCAGGTAGACGATGCTGGTGATGGAGATGGTAGTGGTGACGGCGATGCCGTATGCGGAGGCCAACGCGGCGGATCCTCGGAAGCCAATTGTCACGGCGAGCACAGCAAGTGCAAGTAGGACGTTGATGGCTGGAACGTAGATCTGGCCCTCGTTCTTTTCCGATGTGTGAACTACTCGAAGTGGAGGGAAGAGCCCCAGACGCCACGCTTGATGGATGACGGAGTATGTCCCTGAGATCACAGACTGGGAAGCGATGATCGTGGCGGCCGTGGCGAGGATGACCATGGGGAGTTGACCCCACGCGGGCACGAGGCCGAAGAAAGATGCGGTCGCCTCCTGCGGGTGGCGCAGAGCCAAGGACGCCTGCCCAAGATAGTTGAGGACCAGGGCGGGAAAGACGACCCACATCCATGCGCGCGTGATCGCTTGTCGGCCGAAATGGCCGAGGTCGGCGTAGAGGGCTTCGGCTCCCGTAACGGCCAGAACGATCGCTCCGAGGGCGAAGAATGCTGTCCCGGGCTGGTCGATGAAGAAAAGTACAACCCAGTGCGGCGAGAGCGCTTGAAGGACCGCGGGGTCCTCCAGGATCGATGCGCCACCCGTCACTGCGAGGACAAGAAACCAGAGCAACATTATCGGGCCGAAGAGCCGTCCGATTGTTCGGGTGCCAAATCTTTGTATCGCAAAAACACCCAGCAAGATCACGACTGCGATCGGCACCACAAGGGCGGACAGGGTCGGCTGGATCACTTCTAGACCTTCTACTGCGGACAGGACCGAGATCGCGGGAGTGATCACGCTATCGCCTAGAAACATTGCGGCACCCAGCATGGCAACAATAGTGAAGGTCGTGAGGGTTCGAGCTTTCAGACCGCTCCGGCGGAGAAGCCCGAATAGTGCGAGAAGCCCACCTTCGCCTCGGTTGTCAGCCCGGATTAGGAAACGCACGTAGAGGATCGTGACAACCAAAGTGAGCGCATAGACGATGGTCGCCGTCGACCCATACACATATTCGGCCGACGGTCCGCTGGCATCGAAGCTGCCGGCGTCAAACGTCGTCGTCGCCGCGTAAAGCGGGCTGGTGCCAATATCGCCGAAGACGACACCCATCGCCGCAATCATGGGACCCACAACCAAAGCCGGACCGCGTGCGCTCAATTTTTCCAACTTCACGAATCTTTCTACGTCCAAGACAGGCTCACGGCAGCTGGGACCGCTGTCGATCCGGTTAACGGTTAGCGTGCGAAGCGGTCTTGAAGGCGCCGCGTCAACTAACTCCTGAATCCTAGGGTGCGTGGAGAGCGTTCTGTGCCGCAACGGGTATCGTGCGACGTGTCGGCAACCATCGGTGAGCACCAAGTCGACCTGGCCGGCGCCCACTCCAAAGTTCCCACGGACCGCCCCTCTCTGTGAACCTCCGGAAATAGATGGAAGGCCCGGCGGCTGGGGTGCGTGAAGCCCTGGTCGTCATCGAAGGCGGTAACACCACGAGCAGGGCGGCGATGCGGGTCGAGACGCGGTGGCGGGTTAGGGCACGGTAGGTGGTCATCGCGGATTCGTCTTCGGTGTTTCGTCCCGCGAGCTCGAGCAACACGTACATTTTTCGACATGATCTCCAACACCATCCCGTCGTTGCGGCAGAGCAGATCGACTGCATACGCCACCCCGACCGGGCTGCGGGCAACGGCGGTTCGTGGTCGATTCCCGGCCCGATACGGCAGCATGGACCCCATGCAGGCCAACTCAGAGTTCAAGCCGGAGTTCTTAAAGATCAACCCGCTCTTCGCCCGCCCGGGAGAGGACAGCGTTGTCCCACGCTATGTCCTCTGCGCGGACCCGATGGAGCCGGAGACGGCGTACCAGATCATCCACGACGAGATCATGCTCGATGGCAATGCCCGGCTGAACCTCGCGACCTTCGTGGGCACCTGGATGGATGATCACGCCGGCCGGCTCTACACGGAGGCCTTTGACAAGAACGTCGTCGACAAGGACGAATACCCCCAGACCGCGGCGATCGAGGAGTATTGCTGGCGGATGATCGCGGGCCTCTGGCATGCGCCTGAGCCGATGGACACGATCGGCACGTCGACGATCGGATCCTCGGAGGCGTGCATGCTCGGCGGACTGGCCCTGAAACGACGCTGGCAGCAGGCCAGGCGGGCGGCCGGGAAGCCGACCGGGCAGCCGAACCTCGTGATGAGTTCCGCGGTGCAGGTGTGCTGGGAGAAGTTCTGCAACTACTGGGACGTCGAGGCGCGCTTCGTGCCCATCAGCGAGGAGCATCCGAGCCTCGACGGCCACAACCTCGAAAGCTATGTCGATGAGAACACGATCGGCGTCGTCGCGATCATGGGCGTGACTTACACCGGGGTCTACGAGCCGGTCGCGGCGATCGCCGCAGCCCTCGACGAGGTCCAGGAACGCACCGGACTGGACATTCCGATCCATGTCGACGCGGCATCCGGGGGCATGATCGCGCCCTTCCTGCAGCCGGAACTGGCCTGGGACTTCCGGTTGGAACGGGTGCATTCGATCAACACGTCCGCGCACAAGTACGGTCTCGTATACCCCGGCCTGGGCTGGATCGTCTGGCGTTCGAAGGACCTGCTGCCGGAGGACCTGGTCTTCCATGTCAGCTACCTCGGCGGGAGCATGCCCACGTTCGCCCTCAATTTCTCCCGTCCCGGCGCGCAGGTGCTCCTGCAGTATTACCTCTTCCTCCGGCTCGGGTTCGAGGGATACCGTGCCGTGCAGCAGGTGTCCCAGGACGTGGCACGATTCCTTGCGCGCGGCATCGAGAAGATCGGCGCCTTCACCCTGTGGAATGACGGTTCCGATATCCCGGTGTTCGCGTGGCGGCTCACCCCCGGCCACACCCGGAATTGGAACCTGTTCCACCTCTCGGACCGGCTGCGTTCCCATGGTTGGCTCGTTCCCGCCTACCGGATGCCCGACGACCTGTCCGAGATGACGGTGCAACGCATCGTTGTGCGCAACGGGCTCAGCATGGACCTGGCCGCACGCCTGCTCACGGTCATCGAGCAGGAGACGGCCTACCTCGACAGGCTCGAGGGGCCGATGCCGGTCGAAGGGCAGCAACCCGGATTCACGCACTGACACCCCGCGGCGGTCATCCGCACAGCAGATTCCCCGTATGTTCGGTTGGGCGCCGCGATGCCAAATGCAGCCATGAAGGAGACCCGGTCACGACAGGCGTGGTGGCGGCGTCGACCATGAGGGGGATCGCGGAGGGGAAGCACTGAACGAGAACTGAACCGCACTCCTAGAGTGAGGGATTCTCTGGCAGGCGCCGGTAGACAGTGTGGTGAGAAGCCTCGCTCAGCCAAACACCCGGCAGCCTGCGGCCGGCGGTGTCGATTGGGTTGACGAGGACCGTTGGAACGTGGCCGTGCTGGTCACGTTTGACCACGACAACAAAAGTTTGGCCCAAAACATCGTCCGTCCGGAGAGTCACGGCCGTCCACATTGTTGACATCGGGTTTCCCTCAGCGTAATAGGTCTTGTCGAGTGTAGAAGTTCGGTGTGCCTCCTCACAGCAGTTCGCGAGGTCGGGCGTGGACAGAGGTTAGTCAATGCATGCGTTGCCCGCGAAGTGTTGGGGCGCTCCGGACGGTCAGCGGGACGGTCGGTGGACATGACGGTGCTTCCGATAGGACAGCAGGCAGTCGAGGAGGCAACAATGAAGCACGTCCCTATATAAGGCCCTCGACCCGGGAAAGGCCCGAAGGACACTCCCGCACCGCGCCAGAACGCAGCCTGGTCCCAGCTACACTCTCGATTCCCCATGCTCCGGCTGCTGACAGAGCCACGAACCGCTCGGTGGGTTCCCAGCAGTTGCCTACTCGCGTTGTATAAGGTGCGGAGCAAGCGTGTTGTTTTTGACGGGGTAGCCGCTTTCGGACCGCAGGAGAAAGCCGGGGTCAACGTGACGGAAAAGCCGCCGCAACCGCTTCGGACGCGAGCGCATTCCTTGGGTGCCCCTATTCGGCACGGACGGTTGCAGCGGCGTGGCCCATGGCAAACCGTGAGGGTCGCGCTCGTGTTCTCCGTGAGCGTTCTCCTGGTCAGTGGGGGGACTATTGCAGCTGTTGCCACGTGGGATGTTGCCAGCAGCGTGAAACCGGGCGTGCATCTCGCCCACCTTGCGGACACACCCGGGAGCACTGCTGCGCCTGCGGCAGACGTCGCAGCCATTTCCGGCGGGGTCGATCTACTCCTGACGGGAACGGATACCCGGTCCGGGCAGGGTGGGGCTTTTGCGACGGGCGCAGGTTTGGCGGGAAGTTCCGGTGCGGGCAATAACGATGTCACCCTGTTATTACACATTTCGAAAAACCATCAGAACGTGAGTGTGATCAGTTTCCCTAGGGATCTCATGATCCCTGTTCCTGCGTGTCCGCAATCTGATGGGTCGACGGCGTCGGCGTCCAGTCGGGTGATGTTGAACGCGACGCTCGCCCGCGGAGGGCTTTCCTGCGTGGTGCTCACGATCGAAAAACTTACCGGCGTTCAGATTCCCTTCGCCGCCCAGATCAGTTTCGACGGGGTCTCAGCGATGTCCAACGCCATCGGCGGCGTCACCGTGTGTGTGGCCTCCCCGATCGATGACCTCTACACGAATCCGCCCTTGCATTTGGCGGCCGGACAGCAGAGCATCGTCGGTGACATGGCCTTGTCGTTCCTGCGGAGCAGACACGGTGTCGGTGACGGCAGCGACCTGGGCCGCATCAGCAACCAGCAAGTGTTCATGGCTGCGTTGGCCCGGAAAGTCGAAACGGGCGGCGTCCTCGGTAACCCTGTCATGCTGTACTCCCTGGCCAAGGCGGCGACAGACAACATGGTCCTCTCTGATACCTTGACCAATCCCACGACTCAGGTCCAAATTGCGCTCGCGCTCAAAGATACCGGGTTGGCGAACATGGTCTTCCTTCAGTACCCCGCTGTGGCCGACCCTCAGGATGTGAACCGTGTCATCCCGCAGAAGGAGGGTGCTGCTGTCGTGAACGCAGCTCTCGCCGCTGACCAGCCCATTCAGCTCAGCGGTGCCCCCGGTCGGGCAGCCGTTCTGGACAAATCTGCGCCCGCGGCCCCGAATCCCACGCCCACTTCCCTCTCGACTCCTGTGCCGGGCAAGACTGTACCGGCCACCACACCCACCCCTGTGCAGGCGGCCACGCCCGGCCCCGGGGGCGCCGTCCTCCCGGCGACCGTGACGGGACAAACAGCAGCTCAACAAACCTGCAGCAAAGGAAACTAGGGCGCTCGACCCATCCCGGAAATCCACGCTGGGTCACAACGAAAATAGCGCTTTGAGACACGCGGATACGGTACCTGTCTAACGCGAAAGCCTATTTTCTGGCTGGAGCAGGGGAGAGGGATTGCTTCTTGGGCAGAAAGTCCCCGGACCACGGATACCGCCCGCATCCCTGTTGGCCTTGTCCCGGCGTCGATATCCGCAACTCGACGCTTTCATCCTCGGGTCCTCGGGTCCTCGGGTTCTAGGGCCCTCGAATGCAACCCAGAGCAGCGACTTCTGTGCATTCATCACCACTCGTGGGAAAGCACCACTTGGATATCGGCGAAGACGCCGGTCGACAGCGCCTCAGCTGCCAGTTTGCTCGGTGTTGGCATCGCTGGCACGCTTGGCAGCGTCGTGCTGGAGTGGCGGCTACCAGCGTGGAGAACTGGAGATCGCCGGTTAGAGGGAGCTTCCCAAGGGGTTGAGGGGGTGCAGGTTGCGGTCGAAGTCGTATCGGAGGAGTTGCCCGGTCGGGAGTTCAGCGTCACGGGTCTGCCGAGCATTGCTGTCGTTGAGAACGATCCGTAGTTGAGCAATAACGTGCGGATCTGCCATGAGAAGTATGGTTTGCCGGTCGGACAGCAGCGGCATGAGCAGATCTGTGACGAACGACCGCCTCGAAGTGGATACGACGTTCTTGGTGTCCATGTTTGCTGATAGTTCGAGTCTGCTCGGCGGGCTGAACGAGGTCGAAGTCGCGTCACCGGTGTCGCCAGCTTCGGGGGACGACTCGGTCCGCGACAACCAGCCGGGCCGGAGTGAGGGGTCTTGGCGCCGTGCGCTTTGGTGACGATCCCAGGCCTCTTCAACGTCCAGTCGACGGTCGGAGCGGACAACGCGCGGTAGGTGACGCAGTTCCGTCAGTACCCCTTGAGTGAGCGGCATCCAGCCCGGTTCGCAGGGCGTGAGGACCATGTCTGGTGCGATCCGGAAGAGATTTAGTCGGTGAGCGGCCAGACGCGCCTGGGCGGTGAACGTCGGGTCCGTCATCGTGCCGAGAGGAAGGTCAGGCCCGGGATCAGACCGGGAACCGGCTGCGACCTGGTTCGCGTTCAGTGGCAGCAGGATGAGTGATCCGAATGAGTGCATCCCTGTCCTCTGCTTCCTCAAGTCTTGGTCTCGACTTAGGTCCTCGCCCTTGGCGTTCTGGTCTTTCCGGGTCCGATGAAGGGTTGGACCGGGGGATCTAGTCGAGTTGAGCACTTTAGAACGCGGCGCGCTAGCAAGGTAAAGCTATCCATGTTGCCGCGCCGCCCAGACGGCGGCCGTTTAACGTCGCGGCAAGGTGAACGCTTGTGGAACATTGACAGCCGCGATTGCTTCTGTTGGGGTCTCCGCGTACAGTCATCTTTGCAGGGCGCCGTTCGTTAGCTGAGGCTCCTTTGTGGATATAAGCCAGCGACCCCCAACGTCCAGAGACGCCCCGGGTCAGGACAGGTTTTCCCGGAACAAGGGATTGCCCCGATTGGCTCCCGGTTTCCGGGTTAACGCCGCAAAGTGCCAAAGGTCTTACGAGGAGAGGTTACCTCGGCCGGTCTGGTCGGACTCTTCGTGTGCGCTGAGCAAAGCGGAGGGAGCACGTCAATGAGCGAGAGCCATAGACCCTACCTCCTGCCGACCACGCGCACCAGGTAGCAGTCTGCCTGCACACGCCTTTCTGGTGGCGTGCCCCGCGGTGATCGCAGCCCGGCCAGGTCATATTTTCTCGCCCGGCCCTGTGGTTTCCGCGGTGTTCCCGACATCGCCGGCCCTCGTGGGGCCGCGTTTGATCGGCTCCCGGATCCTGTCTTTTCATTTCCTGCAGAAAGTTCACCATGGATACAACGTCAAACCTCGTTCCTCCGACCGGGCCCGTGTCAGCGGTCCTGGATTCCGCGCACGTGGGCGATATTGAAGGGGCCATGGGCACGATTCGACTCGGCGATGATGCGCCGCGGCGGGGCGTGCGGGCAAAACTGCGTACCCTTTTGGCCATTCTGGGTCCTGGACTGATTGTGATGGTCGGCGACAACGACGCTGGCGCGTTTGGGACCTACACGCAAGCTGGCCAAAATTATGGGACCACATTGCTGTGGACGTTGCTGCTGCTGGTACCTGTCCTCTACGTGAACCAGGAAATGGTGTTGCGGTTGGGGGTGGTCACGGGGGTGGGCCATGCCCGGCTCATCTTGGAACGTTTTGGAAAGTTCTGGGGAGCCTTCAGCGTCATTGACCTGTTCATCCTGAACGCGCTCACCATCGTGACCGAATTCATCGGTATCAGTTTGGGCTTGCAGTATCTGGGCATCCCCCAGATTCCCGGCGTAATTGTTGCAGCCGTGCTCGTGCTCGGCGCCGTCAGCACCGGGTCTTTTAAACGGTTCGAACGCGTCAGCATGGTTCTTGTTGCCGGGTCCCTCTTGTTGGTCCCCATTTTCTTTCTGTCGGGTCCGAATCTGGGTGAGATGGCGACCAATTTTGTGCTCCCCGGGATGCCACCCGGGTCCCAACTTTCCACGGTGATGCTGCTCATCATCGGGATCGTCGGCACGACCGTCGCCCCGTGGCAGTTGTTCTTCCAACAGTCCTATGTCATTGACAAGCGCATCACGCCCCGGTTCATGAATTACGAAAAGGTCGACTTGTGGATCGGGATCTTGATGGTCATCGTCGGTGCGGCCGCGATCATCGGCTTCACGTCCGCCACCTTCACGGGCCGGCCCGAATTCGGCAATTTCACTGACGCACTCGGGGTCGCAGAAGGCCTCGGCAAGTTTGTCGGACGTGGCGTGGGAGTGATGTTCGCGATCGCGTTGATCGACGCGTCCATTATTGGTGCGGCCGCAGTAGGTTTGTCTACTTCATACGCGTTGGGCGACGTGTTGGGGTTGAAGCACTCCCTGCACCGCAAACCGTGGGAAGCGAAGGGCTTCTACGCCGTATTCGCTGCCCTCCTCGCCCTGGCAGCCACGATTGTTCTGATTCCCGGTGCGCCGCTGGGACTCTTGACCGTGGGAGTACAGACTCTCGCCGGGGTGCTGCTACCTTCAGCCACGGTCTTCCTCTTATTGCTCTGCAACGACAAAGACGTGCTGGGCCCCTGGGTCAACGGCAAATGGTTGAACCTGTTCACGTCTGTTGTCGTCGCCGTGCTGGTCATGCTTTCCATCATCCTCACAGCCAGCGTTCTCTTCCCAGACATCACGGGAGAGACAATCTTGTCCATCCTCGGCGGGGGCAGCGTCTTGGGAATTCTTGTCGGAGCGACCGCCCTGGTCCTTCGCCGGCGACGCCCGGCCGGTGATGCGGTGCTCCCGATGGAACACAGTCAACGTCTCCGTTGGCGGATGCCACCCCTCACCCTCCTCGCCCGCCCGGAGCTCTCCACCGGTCGGACCATCGGATTGGGCGTGCTGCGCGCCTACCTGATCCTCGCTATGGTCCTCGTCGTGGTCCGCGTCATCCAGCTCGCACTGGGCCACTAGCCGCGAGCACCATATTCTCAATACCACCCCGACAACGTGCCACCTCTACCTAGCCTTGTTCGTGAAAGAAGCCACTGTGTCTAACTCTCCCGTTCCAACAACAACTAAATCCGCTCTCCGTCTTTCCCAACTCCTGCGCCATGCCGTGGTCGACAGCCAAGGAAAACAACTTGCCAAACTCGCTGACGTCATTGTTCGCCTCAGGGGAGATGACTACCCCCTCGTGACCGCGCTCGTGGTCAAAGTGGGTTCCGAAACCATCTACGTCCCGATCGCCGACGTCAGAGCCTTGGAACCCAATCGAGTCGAGCTCACCACAGCCCGCTTGAACGTGCGGGCATTCCAGCGCCGCCCGGGCGAGGTCCTACTCAACGCTGACGTCCTGGGCCACCGCCTCATCGACGTGCACATGGCCTCCCTCGTCCGTGCTCACGACATTTATCTCAGCTCCGACACCGCCACGTGGGCTGTCACAGGATTGAACGTGCACCAAACCCACTGGTGGTCCACCCGGAAGAACATCGCCACCGACCCGGCACGGGACTGGAAATCCTTTGAAGCCCTCATCGGCCACGAACCGTCGGTCCTCGTTCGCGCCCCGTTTGGGAAATTACGCCGTCTCAAAGCAGCCCAAATTGCAGACCTCATCGAAACGGCAGACGCTAAAGAGCAAAGCGAACTCCTCACTCAAGTCCACAACGACCCGGAATTCGAAGCAGACGTCTTTGAAGAACTCGACGAAGACAGCCTCACCCATCTCCTCAAATCCCGAAGTACTGCTGACGTCGCTTCTGTCCTGACCCGGATGCGGGCAGATGACGCGGCCGACGCCATCACTGACCTTCCTCAGGCGCGACGCCGGGAAGTCCTCGCTCTGCTCCCTGAACCCCAACACACCAAAGTTCTGGCCCTGCTGGGCTACCACACCGCAACGGCAGGGGGCCTCATGGGTGTGGAATACCTCGCTCTGGCGGAGCACGCGACCATCCAGGACGCCCTTGATCTCATTCGCACCTCGACAACTCAACAACCGGAAGCCCTCACCACCATTTACAGCACCGCCGACGACGGAACACTCCGTGGTGCGATCAGTATCATCCGCGCCCTCCAAACAGACCCGCACCGTCCCCTTCGCGAAGTCGCTGACCCTGATCCCGTTCACGCCGCACCACAAGATGACATCATCGACGTCACCACCCGCATGGCTGACTTCAACCTCCTCACCCTCCCGGTCCTCGACGAAAGCGGCCACATCCTCGGCATCATCACCGTCGACGACGCCCTCGAAGCCGCCCTGCCCCAGGACTGGCAACGCCGCGAACCCCAAACTCACGCCTCCCTCACCCCGGGCGCCGTGTGAGATCGTGCCGTCTTTTCGAACAGTGGCTCCTCCCAGTGAAGGATCGTCTCATCCAGAGCAGCGTTACGATTTCACTGAGATAGCGGCGGAGGAAATGGGCTCGGATCTCCGCTGACACGATCTCAGTTCCGCGCTACGTAGAGGCGATTCGGCGACACCGGCTGTGAAGTGTTTCCTTCTCTTCCCTCCGTCTCTCTTCTCACCGAATTCGTAAGGGTGACCGAGAGCTCAGCAGAATCACATCACGGGCGCTATGTTCGCCAGAGGCAAGTACAAGCTCTACCGCGAGGTAATCCATACGCTAAACGGCATGGGGGCGTCGTGACCGCTGGGCGCGGTGGCCCCGAGGCTCTCCCTGACTGGTGTTTCCACCGCGAGGCCGACGGCGATCTTGACATTGAGATGGAACGACGAGCTCCGCGGGGGCTACGAGCCAGCGGGCCGTATGGCGGGGGACGTGTGGAGCTTGTCGCTAACTCTTGTGTTTTGACCGTTCCTGGCGAAGGAGAGCACGACGCCGATTGCCACGAGGGTCGTGAGCAAGGCTGTGCCTCCGGCCGAGATGAAGGGGAGGGGAACTCCGAGCACGGGGATGAACCCCAGAACCACACCAATGTTAACGAGGGCCTGGCCGATGATCCAGACCATGACTGTTGCGGTGGACACTTTGGCTTGCAGGTGTGTTGTGGCGCTCATGATTCGGATGAACCCGACTGCGAGGAGTACGAACAGGAGGAGAACGGCGACGGCGCCGATGAGGCCAAGTTCTTCGCCGATGATGGCGAAAATGTAGTCGTTGTCGGCGGCCGGTAGCCAGGACCATTTGGCCTTGGAGTTGCCAAGGCCAACGCCGAGGACTCCGCCATTGGCCAGCGCCCATGTGCCGTGCAGGGGTTGCCAGCATGAAGCCGAGATCGTCCCGGTCGTGGTGTCGCATCCAGTTCCAAAGAAGCTGAGGATACGCGTCAACCGATTAGCGCTTCCCGCGGCAGCGGCGATAGCGCCCACAGCGCCAATTCCTAGGGGAATCGCCAGCATGCGCAACCGTACGCCAGCGAAGAAGAGCGAACCAAAGAGCATCCCGGCCATTATGACGGTCGTACCGAGGTCACCTCGGATCATGACAAGCATGACCGCGGTCCCGCCGACTCCGAGGACGGGGATGAGGACGTGTCGCCAGTCGTCGAGTTGGTTTTGCTTGTGAGCGAGGATCGTGCCGAGCCAGATGGCCAAAGCCACCTTGATGGCTTCGGAGGGCTGGAATTGGAAACTGCCCACTGATAGCCAATTGGTGTTTCCGGCGACGGTCACGCCCAGCGGAGTGAATACCAGGCATTGCACGAAGCAAGTGAGGATCAAGGCCGGCCACGCGATCCGTCGCCAAAATTTGAGCGGAGCCCGGCTGACGAGGAGCATCAACGGGATGCCGACCAGGGCCACGAAGCCCTGGTGGAGGAGCACGCCAAAGAATCCGCCACCGCTCAGGTATGAATCCACCGACGAGGAAGACAAGACCATGGCCATTCCGAACACGACCAAGAACACTGTCGTGCCCAACAGCAGGAAGTAATTCGTTGGCAGAGCATGAAAAATTCGCCTCACCCGAATCATTCGCACTTGGGGTATCGGCGCCGACGCGGTGTCTGCCGTGGCAGGGCGAACGGACCTCAAAGTGGAGCGAGTGCGCAGTGAATTTTTCATGTGGTCTCAGATTTCCCGCGTGCCCCATCAGTAAATGGCACTTGTTGGAAAGAACCAACCAACCATCAAAAATTGTGGCCGGTCCTCCTGTGACATGCCCGTTGGACTATCCTCCCTCAGCGGCACAAGAATTATCGCAGGGTGGAAGCGTGTCGCACGACGCCATCTACGGGCTGGCTTCAGCTGTCATAGGCCCGGGACAGGTGACATCGATCCCTTCATCGTCGCGCCGATACACCTGGATGCGGACTGGGCAACCGGGCCACATCACGAGCAACCCGGTGAGGCAGCCTCACGGTTTCAGCGAGACAACGTCAGAGGAAATGGGCACTGACCTCCGCTGAAGCGACGTCAGTGCCGAGCCAAATATGGGTGATTGGGAGCCCGGTGTTGAGTGCTCTCCTCTCTTTTTTCCTCATCTTCACATCCAGGCGCCAGCCTCTGACGGACAAAGTCGCCAGGTGATTTCGGATTCGGATCGTGGTCGGCGCGACGAAGTCGATGGAAAGTGGGTGACCAGTGCCGCGCCAGTCCACTGACATGTGGTCGAAGAGGCGGCGTTTGATCGTGTTCCACCTGCCGGTACCGGTACCGGTGCCGGGAGGCAGCAGCCGATCGTAATGCTCAGTCCGCGTTTCCTGAGCCATGGCGCCGAGACCTGCCCTGCACCGGGTCACGAAGACCGACACGGGACACCATGACCAGCTAGCCTGGTTCCTCAACCGCAATCTGGTGTGTTTTCGTGCTGGTCTTTTGGCGGAGCGTTCACAATCGGTTATCGGGGTGGGGGTGTCGTTGGCTGGGTTGCTCGGGGTCGGTTCTTCCCTGGGCGGCTTTCGTCCCCGTGGGTCCGCCACCTGGGCCGCGTAGAAAATAGGCTGAGCCCACGGCTAGGAGCGTTCCGATTGAGGGTCCGAGGAGGTATACCCAGGTGTGGGTGAAGTCGCCGCGAACGAGGTCTGGGCCGACAGTCCGGGCGGGATTCATCGAAGCCCCGCTGACTGGGCTCGCCCATAGCCCCGCCAGAATTATGTACCCGCCCACCGCAATCGCCGAGAAGGATCCAACGTTCTGCGCCCCGGATGCGGAGCCCAGAATTGTGCTCACCAGCCCCATAGTCAACAAAGCCTCGACGACGAGCGCTTGCGAGTCCGTGAAGGCAGGACCGGGGACTGTCTCGCCGTTACCTCCGTGTGGGCCAAACACGGCTATCAGGGTTAGTGATGCCAGGATCGCGCCGGCCAACTGGGCGAGGACATATCCCGGCACTCGGCGCCAAGGAAAGTCACCTCGCAAGGCGAAGGCAACACTGACCAGCGGGTTGAGGTGAGCACCGGATACGGCGCCCATGAACAATATGATGGCCGCGACCATTAACCCTGGCGCCGTGACACTGGCGCCGCGGCCGACGTCCCCGTGGGTGAGGGAATCGACTGTTCCTGCTCCAGCCGCGACCAGAACCAAAAAGTACGTCCCGAACATTTCAGCGCCAAGTCGAGTCCATTCTCGATTCCGGTTATTGAATTCATGGACCCAGCCGCGGTCCCGTGGCGACAGCCCCAAATGCCCCACGTCACGGCCCGCAGAAATGATCACGGCACGCCTACGCGCTGATGATCTGCACGGGGACCTCGGCGTCCTCGTCCACGTAATTCGCCGCGCAGATCCGGTGATAACCATCGGCGATCTGCGCGACGCGACCCTTGCCGATCTGACCTCGAATGATCAAACACGGCGACAGCTGGACGCCTGCGGCTATGCGGTCCAATTCCTTGGCAACATCCGGGTTGCTGCGCGGCAAGAGCGGCAACCCACAACCCCGCAACAGGTCCTTGGCCTTGAAATGGACGACCCGCGTCCCCCTCAACTGTTTCACAAGCGCGTCAATCGCCTTGGGCTTCGCGTTCAGCGACAGATACGATCTCGCCGCCGCATAATCGTGTCCCGCCACATCGACCCGCCACCGGAGCACCCCGGCTTTCGGCGCCTTTTTGTCAGGGACCTGTTTCACACTCGTGCTCATCATGATTTCTTTTCCCTTCCTCGCGGCCGGGACGTCATCTTCTTGGTCGTAAAGCTGCACGGCGCGACCGGACGCCAACGCGAGCTGGCTCCGAAGCTAGTGTGGATCGCATGTCCGGTCAAGAGCCTCCCCGATCCAACTCGCCCCGACAAGCGCCCGGCGGACGTGAACGCCACTGGAGTAGCCGGTTCATCCATCGAGTTGGCGATATCACTGCACATGCTTCTTTCGGTCTCACTGCCGCGTTCATCACTCTGCTGTGGTTGTTTTCGGGCCTTCTCCTAGGCTTTCCTGCCTGGTGGGAGACGGCCCTCACGACCGTGACCGCCACTATCACCCTCGTCATGGTTTTCGTCATCCAGCACACTCAAGCTCGACAACAGGCCGCGACACAACGAAAACTAGACGAGCTATTACGCGCCCTACCCACAGCCGACAATCGCCTCATAGCCGTGGAAGCAGCACCAGACAAAGAACTCGATGATCTCGCCGACCGCAACCTCACCCACCGCGAACAAGCCGTCCACAATGCCACGCCACAGCCCTAAAAATCGTCCAGGAGCCTATGGCATGGTCCCGGGCCCCGCCGCCTGTGCCGGGAATCTCAGGAGCAAAACAGTGGGTGTTCGAGATGAACACGTCTTCGACACGCGCTGCCAGCCAAGCTGCGTCTTTATACTGGGCGCAGTAAAGCGGCAATCCGCTTGAACCCTGAAAGAGGAGATGGACATGACGCTCACTGAAGAGATCGATGCTTTGGCAGAAGACGTGCGCGCCAAGTGGTTGCTCGTTGACTACGGTCTGCCTCTGGACGTGTTCATGAAAATGGTCGCGGCCGAGAGCACGCGCACGTGGGAGGCGCTTCGCCTCATCGCGAGGCGTGTTGACGCCGGAGAATAGATCCGACAGAGCCCAGCATTGGCGTGGAAGACGAATTATTTCACCCGGGTAGCGGCACAGTCCACAAAGATCAGATCGGTGTCGGCCGGGGTGGGCGACACCTGCGTATGTGTTTCGCCGGCGATGAGGTTAGCTTCGGTCCTGCCCACTGCGTCTCGCGCTTTCGAGAAAGGCTTTCACGAGGGGTGACCTCGTGCGGTGTATTTCGTTGACGATGTGGATGGTGCTGCCCACTAATTGCCGCGAAGGGTGAATCGGCGCCGGGTCAGGGGCTGTTGGTCGTCACGATCGTCGTCCGTGCCGGTCTCTGGGTTGTTGGAGTGCCAGGAGAGGCTACTCACACCCTGCTCGAGAGAGAGCCGGGTGACCAGTGTGTCCAGTAACTCAGGTGCATTTCCCTCGATCAGGAGCTCAACCTGGAGTTGGACAAGACTGGTGCCGGTGAGGGACTCTTCCGGGGAATGATTTGCAACACTTCGCAAGACGAATGCCGGTCCTGACAAAGCCTGAACGAGTTGAGCTCGAAGGTGCGGTTCATGTTTGCGGCGAACAAGGATTAGGAGAGTGTAGGAGCCGACTGACTCTTCCTTCGTAGCGGGGGCGCGATCAACCAACCGCCCAAGCGGACGAAGTAGCAGGTGTATCGCCAGCACGACCGCCGTTGTTGTCAGGGCGGGTATGAGATGTCCGGCAGCGGCTTGACATCCCACGGCGGCCGAGCACCAGAGAGTTGCCGCGGTGTTCAGCCCCTGCACGGTAAAGCCCTGCCGCAAAATCACCCCACCGCCGAGAAAGCCCACTCCCGAAACGACATACGCCGCAATTTGCAGCGGTGCCTGGGGAACACCGGCTTGCTCTCCGAACAGCACAAATACTGCGGCACCCGCCGCTACGAGGGCCTGAGTCCTCAGCCCAGCCGTTCGTGAGCGAAATTGACGTTCGAGACCGATCATCAGGCCACACCCGGTGGCTAGAAGCAGGCGAAGCGCGAATTCAAAATCCGTTGGGTTCACAGCCACTCACTCTTCTTTGTATGTTTTTTAGAATGTGACGGTGGGCAGTGTTTGTCTGATGGGGTGGTCTTGGGGGGCTTCGGATTCGATGTAGTTGCAGATAGCGACTATTGCTTTGTCTTGTTGTGTGAGGTGGCGCTGAAGTCTGCGGCATTCATGGACGACTGCTTCTGCGTCAAGGTAAGTCTGCTCGGCGCGTTGGGTACCGGCCCGGCCGAGTACATCTTGCCCGACCATGATGACGAACATGAACACCAGTTGGAGGAGGCTGGAAATAAAGAGGAGAAACGCGAATGGGTAGGGGTCGAAAGTGATGATTCCGGTCAAGGCCAATCCGATCCACCCGAACTGGAAAAACACAGCAAAATAGAAAGCCCACATTGTGCTGACGGCCCTTGTAATTGCGGCAGCGATACGACCATTGAGTCCCACATATTGCTCCCCGACCGTAGTCGGTGTTATCGTCTCCCTTTCCTTCACCCGCGGGTGCGCACTCGATTTGACCAGATCGACGCCCTTGTTGAGGATGCGGTCTTGTTCCACCAGGTGGGAATGCAGTGTGAGGACCTCGCTGAGAATCGTTTCAGCGTCTCTGAAGGTGCGTTCGGAACGATGATCAGAACTGCGGCCGAGTACACCCTGGCCTACGAGGATCACGAACACGAGTACCAGCTGCACCAAGTTACCCAGGAACAGTAGGAAAGGGAACGGGTAAGGGTCAGTCTTATGTAACGGTCCGACGCTGGCCAGGACAATCCAGACGAATACGAAAACGATAGTGATATAGACGGACCACATAGATCCGACCTTGCTGGTAAGGAAAAGTCCAAGTCGAGCATTTAGGCCAAGATGTTCATTCTCACTGGCCGCAGCAGCGTCAGTGGGCGCCGTTCTCTTGGAAGGTCTCAATTCGCGGGTGTGGTCCATGACGCTCATGATAAGCGACGTGTAGATCCTCACAGACCTGGGTTGCCAGTGTTGGGGCGGCGGTTTGACTGGCGCTTGGTGGCCGGTCGCTCCCCACGGCCTCCTCGCCCGGGTCACAGCCCATGGACTTATAACCGCCTGACCCCCGACGAACTGAAAGGCTCCACCGCGAACCTCGTTTGGGGGTGCGTTCCGCGAAGATGATCGGCACGCACTCCGAGTGCGCCGTAGCCTGTACTCGGACCGTCTCCCGTAGTAGTCGGCTGCGAGGGGGACCGAAGTGCCAATTTCTGCTGGGTTGAGAACCCGTGCCTGGGTGGCCGCGCTGGCCATCGTCGGTGGGGCATTGGTCGCGATCCCGCTCGCCGCGGCCCCACAGGCCGCCGAAGCGCTCACCGGATCCGAGTTTGATCCGGGCTACATCATCTCCGACCAGAACTTCTTCGACACCAGCACCATGTCGGTAGGGCAGGTCCAGGACTTCCTCAATGCGCAGGTTTCGTCCTGCTCGAGCGGTTATGTCTGTCTGAAGGACTACACGATGGCGACCTATGACCGGGCCGCCGTCGAACCAGGGCACTGCTCCGCCTACGCCGGTTCCGGGAGCGAGTCGGCCGCCAGCATCATCTTCAAGACGGCGCAGGCCTGTGGGATCAACCCCCAGGTGCTGCTGGTGCTTCTGGAGAAGGAGACCGGGCTGATCACGGACACGTCGCCGACCGACTCGACGTACCGCAAGGCCATGGGCTACGGATGCCCGGACACGAGCTCGTGCGACGCGGCTTTCTACGGCTTCTACAACCAAGTTTACAAGGCTGCGTGGCAGTTCCGGCAGTACTCCAACTACCCGGATCGCCACTATCAGATCGGCAATGTTTCCGTCGGATACCACCCGAATGCCGCCTGCGGGGCGACAGACGTGGACATCCGGAACCAGGCAACGGCTGACCTCTACAATTACACGCCCTACCAGCCCAACAGTGCGGCACTTGCCAACCTCGGCGGTACCGGTGACGGTTGCTCGTCCTACGGCAACCGTAACTTTTGGGTCTACTACTCGAACTGGTTCGGTTCGCCCACCGGCGTGACCGCCAGTCCCTTTGGCGTCGTCGACTCCATCACCGCCTCACCCGGTAACTTCAGGGTCAGCGGCTGGGCCATTGATCCCGACACCTCTGCCCCGGTGGCCGTGCACGTTTACGTGGGGAGCGTGGGGACCGCCTTCAGCGCGGACCTCGTACGTAACGACGTCGCGGCCGTCTACACGGGCCTCGGATCCAACCACGGCTTCGACGTGACCGTGCCGGTGACGTCCGAGGGACCGAACACGGTCTGCATCTACGCGATCAATGTCGGTCCTGGCTCGAACGTGCAACTCGGCTGCCGATCCATCACTGCGATGAGCGGCTCACCGATCGGCTCAATCGACGGGATTAAGGGCTCTCCTGACTCTTCCGTGGGTTAGTCCCGGCCGGGAAGCACGGGTTTGTGCCCGCCGAGGCTGAGCATTGCGAGGGCGATGAGGGCCTCGGGTGATTTGAAGCCGAACGCGATGCGGGTCATGAGGCGGATCTTGGTGTTCATGGATTCGACGCGGCCGTTGGAGAGGCTGTGCTCGATGGAGGCCAGGATCGCGGTGCGGTGTTTCACGATGCTCTTCTGCAGTTTCACGAAGGACGGGATGCGGCAGCGGCGAGCCCAACCAACCCATTTGTCGAGAGCTTCGGTCGCTTCCTCGAGAGGCAGTTTGAAGATCACACGGAGGCCTTCCTTCAGGTAGTACGCCCGAGCCAGCCGGGGGTCGGTCTGCACGATCCAGGCGAGCTTCGTTTGTTGCTTCTCGGTCAGGTTTTCCGGGTTCTTCCAAAGCGCGTATCGGCAGTTCTTGATGCCCGTCGCCCGGGCGCTGTCTGGGCGTGCCGGGGCGTCGGCTGGGGGCCGGCCGCGAGTGCGTCGGGCATCGTTGTGCCGGGCGGCTTTGCGGGCCTCGTTCCACGCGCCCCGGCGGACTTCATCGAGGGCCTCGGTGGCCCATTTCACGACGTGGAACGGATCAGCGCAGCGAACAGCGTTCGGCGCTCGTTCCGCGACAACACTGGCGATCCAGGCCGCACCGTCCGCGGAAACATGCGTGATCAGTGCCGAACGCTCCGGCCCCAACGCATCAAAAAACGTCTCGAGGGTGGCCTTGTCCTGGCCTGGTGCCGCCCAGACGAGACGGCCAGAATCGTGGTCCACGACGCAGGTCAAGTACTTGTGGCCGCGCTTGTAACTGATCTCGTCAATCCCGATCCGGGTGAGGCCCGCGAACTGGTCGAACTGCTTCTCCGTATCTGCCCAAACCCGGGTGATGATCGCGCCCACGGTGCGCCACGCGATGCGCATCAGCACGGTGATGGCGGACTTGGATGTTTGCGTGGCCAGCCACGCGACCTGGTCATCGAAGAACAAAGTGTGCCCGCTCTGATGCCGGGCCCACGGCACGGCGGCGACCGTCACGCCATGCACCCGGCAGCTCACCCGCGGCGCCGCAGCTTCTAAGTGGATTTGCACCGAGCCGGCGTCCAGGGATCGCCAGCGGCGCCGCCCGTCACCGGCGTCGTAGCGCGGGCAGCGCTTCCGGCAGGCCCCGCACCGGTTCCGCATCGATGCCGTTGGGCGCACCGACGCGACCAGCATGCCCGTATCCGCGTCGAGATCGACCGCTTCGACGATGGTTTTGTCGACTCCGAGCAGAGTCCGCCATAGTGTTGAGTTTTGCACGCCGTTTTCTCGTCCCTGTGTTTCTTGCCTTTGTCAGTTAGAAACCTAGACGGAGAGCGGCGTGCACTCGTTAAGGCGCTCGGAAACCACCCACGGTAACGTCAGGAGAGCCGGATTAAGGGCGTGACCGGCGGCGTCAACGTCTCAGGGTGGGCTCTGGACCCGGATTCTACGGACCCGATCGCGGTACACCTTTACGTTGACTCGGTCGGTAAGGCCGTCTCGGCGGGGATGTCACGCCCCGATATCGCGGCGGCATACCCGGCATACGGCGCGAATCACGGTTACAGCGATACCCTCGCGGCGTCGCCGGGACCGCACTCCGTCTGTGCGTACGCGATCAACACCGGTATCGGCGGGACCACCGTGCTGGGCTGCCAGAACGTGGTCGTCCCCGATAGCGGGTCGGGCGTGCAGGATCTGGGCCGGGCGCCGATTGGTGCACTTGATGCGGCAACTGTCGCGAGCGACGGCGTGACTGTGTCGGGTTGGGCCATCGATCCGGACACGACCGCGTCCATCCGGGTGCATATTTACGTGGACGCGGTGGGTGCGGCGTTCATGGCGGACAAGGACCGTCCGGATGTTGGGGCGGTTTACCCGGTCTACGGTGGGGCGCATGGTTATTCGGAGAAGATCGCGGTCGCTCCCGGATCTCATCGGATCTGCGCGTATGGGATCAACACTGGGGCGGGCGGCAATACTCAGTTGAACTGCAAGGACGTCGTTGTGCCTGTTGCGACGATCCCTGATCTGGGCAGGGCGCCGATTGGTGCGCTTGATGCGGCAACTGTCGCGAGCGACGGCGTGACTGTGTCGGGTTGGGCCATCGATCCGGACACGACCGCGTCCATCCGGGTGCATATTTACGTGGACGCGGTGGGTGCGGCGTTCATGGCGGACAAGGACCGTCCGGATGTTGGGGCGGTTTACCCGGTCTACGGTGGGGCGCATGGTTATTCGGAGAAGATCGCGGTCGCTCCCGGATCTCATCGGATCTGCGCGTATGGGATCAACACTGGGGCGGGCGGCAATACTCAGTTGAACTGCAAGGACGTCGTTGTGCCTGTTGCGACGATCCCTGATCTGGGCAGGGCGCCGATTGGTGCGCTTGATGCGGCAACTGTCGCGAGCGACGGCGTGACTGTGTCGGGTTGGGCCATCGATCCGGACACGACCGCGTCCATCCGGGTGCATATTTACGTGGACGCGGTGGGTGCGGCGTTCATGGCGGACAAGGACCGTCCGGATGTTGGGGCGGTTTACCCGGTCTACGGTGGGGCGCATGGTTATTCGGAGAAGATCGCGGTCGCTCCCGGATCTCATCGGATCTGCGCGTATGGGATCAACACTGGGGCGGGCGGCAACACCCTGGTCGGGTGCCTTACGATCACGGTCTAAACGGCCGTACGCGGGGCGTACCCTGGTCACCGTTACAGGTAGCAGGGTCGAGGCCGGGAACGGGCGCCGCGTGCGTGGCCTCGCCCTGGACTCGTCATTGGACGGAGCTAGGGAACAGGCATTCGCGTTATTCTAAATGCCGTCCGTAGGAGAGCTTGGCTGACATTTGTATCGCTGGGGCCGGCCTTACCGTCATCGCCACGGCCTGGTGGTCGTGACCTCGCTCGGGGAAAGCCGGACGAAGCCGGGCAAAAACGCGCACAGCATCGAGGCAGTTTCTGTCGCTCGCGGCGAGTTCCTGGATTCACCTACGGGCACGCCGGGCGGGACGGAGGTGACGGTACGCACGCTGCGAACCCAATAGTGCGGATGTCGGCACGGCAGCTGCTACTACTTCGGCGGGACTCGACAGCCGGGTTGAAGACATCACTGCACGTGCCCTTTTTCGATCACACCGCGGACGGCCCTTTTCATTTTGAAAGTTCTTACACACGGCTTCGCGCTCGCGCGAACGGCTCGCGTTCTTAGAGACATCTCTCCGGCTGACGATTGCATATCCTGCGGGACAACCCCATCCAGGGGGCATGGGAGCATTAGTGTCGGAAATTGGCCTCAGTGAGTTTGCAGGGCGCTCCACCATAGTTGTGACGAGCGCCGCCTTGCGCGCTTTCGTACGGTGGCCTTTCGCTGCTGGCTGATGAACGGACTCTCCGATGACCTCTTCAACACCCGATGCCCGTCCGATCGCTCATCGTGGCGAGGCGAGTAAGCGTGTGCGTCGACGTCGGAGGATCCTGGTGTCGCGGGCGCGGGCGCGGTCGTTGTGATCGTTGGGCGGATGGCGGCCTTCGCGATCTACAGTTACAACGATCTGTCCAACCTCATCCACCGTTCGACGATCACGATGTCGACCGCGTCGGCAACGCCGGGGGTACCGCAGAATACCGGCGAGACGAAGGACGCCTACACCGACCGGGCCACTCCGCTGCAATCCGGGTCGATCCCGTGCGTCGAATAGGCCCGGTCACAGCATTACCCATTGACCGTGCGGCACGATTGCGCGGCGCGGTCCCCGGAGTTCGGACCCGGAATGTTGAACTGTTCTTGTTGCTGCTGGCCAGTGTCATTGTGCTCGGCAGTGTGCTGCTCGTGCAGCTGGGAGCTACCGGACACACTGATGCGGCGTTCATCGGTGTGAGCGCGACACTTCCAGCCCTGTCGCTCTTGACGCACGTGGTGATGCGGTTCGCGGCACCGTTATCTGATCCGTTCATTCTGCCGATTATGACCGTCCTCAGTGGGCTTGGGATCGCGGAAATTTATCGGATCGATCTTCATTACGGCTCTACCGGCTGGGCAAGTGCGAGCGTTCGACAAATCGTCTGGTGTGCGATCGCGGTCATTTGTGCACTGGTGACGCTATTGGTTGTACGGAACATTCAGCTCCTGCACCGATACACGTTCACCTTCGGGCTCATTGCCGTGGCCTTACTCGCGCTTCCCCTGGTACCCGGAATCGGAAGAGTCGTCTCCGGCGCTCGGGCCTGGATCAGCATCGGTTCGCTCAGTTTCCAGCCCGGGGAGATCGCGAAGATCGCTTTGGCGGTCTTCTTCGCAGGATACCTTGTGCGACACCGCGACGCGCTGTCGCTCTTGGGGAACAAACATCTCGGATTTCGATTTCCCCGCGTTCGCCATACGGGCCCGATCGTTTTGGTCTGGCTGCTCTCTATCCTTGTGGTGATCGCCCAACACAATCTCGGCCCTGGCCTGCTTTACTTCGGGATCTTTCTCGTCTTGATCTACGTTGCCACAGCACGGCTCAGCTGGCTCATCATCGGTGGTCTACTCATCGTGGCGGGCACCGCTGCTGGCAATGCCAGCCTCAGCTACGTGAACCTTCGGATCACTAACTGGTTCACCCCATTCGACACCCAGGTCTACAACGCGACCGGCGGAAGCTACCAGCTCGTCCAAGGTCTATTTGGCTTCGCGCACGGTGGCCTGATTGGCACTGGCCTTGGCCAAGGGCAGCCTTGGATCACCCCGGTCTCGCAAAGCGACTACATCTTCGCAAGCCTCGGTGAAGAACTCGGCCTCGCGGGGATCTTTGCCATTCTCTCCCTCTACCTTCTCTTCACCGCGCGCGGCCTGCGAATCGCGCACGACAGCGCCGACGACTTCAGCACTCTCCTCGCCGTCGGGCTTGCCTTTGTCGTCGCCCTGCAGACGTTCATCATCATCGGCGGACTTACCCGCATCATTCCACTCACCGGACTCACCACCCCCTGGCTCTCTGCCGGCGGATCCTCCGTCATCTCCAACTGGGTCATCGGGGCCCTCCTCCTACGAATCTCCAATCAACGCCGCCCATCACGCCAGCGGGCGGGACCTAAAAGTTCATGATCCGAGATGCCAGTGACCAAGCCCGGTTCACGTCTTGACAGATCCTCGGTTGCGTCCCGCGGAGCGGTGCACTTCCCGGTCTTGGGGCGTTGCCACTCTCGTAGGTCAGCAAGGCGTCGTGACCGGCCGCGGCCCGCGCAAAAGTCCTCGTGCGTTTCCACTATTTTAGGCGTGCCAGAATTCCTCTATGAGGCATTCCGTCTTTGCCAGGTCCCATCCAATGGTTCGCGTCCGCCCAGCGCGAGGGTGTGCCCTGTGCGCGTCCGATTTCGTCCGCCGGGCCCGGTGGTGATCCTCTTGGATACTAATGGGCTGCCTCTGACGCGGGAGGACGTGGCGCGTTCCTCTGACCGTGCCCGGGTCTCCCGGGCACGGCAGTCCAGTAAGGGGTATCACCTGGCGTGGCTGCTGGCCGGCCCGGGACTGCTGGTCATGCTGGGCGAAAATGACGGGCCAAGCATGGTCTCCTACGCCGCGGACGGGGCCAACTATGGCACGGGGTTCTTTCTGCCTTTCATCGTTGTTCTTTTCGCGATGTCTTACCTCTGTCAGGAAATGTCCATGCGGGTAGGCGCCGTGACCCATCGTGGCTACGGCGAACTGGTCCTGCAACGCTACGGTCGTCTCTGGGGGTGGTTCGGGGCAGTGGACCTCGTGCTCACAAATCTCGTCACCCTGGTCTCCGAGTTCGTCGCGATCCGGGTCGGTCTGGCCTTCTTCGGCCTGGGAGCGCCGGTCGCTGCCAGTCTGGGGATCGTGTTGGTCTTCCTGACCCTCGCCGGGGGACGGTACCGGCGGTGGGAAAGAATTGTTTTGGGACTGGCCATGTTCAACGGCCTGTTCCTGGTCGCCGCGATCATGGTGCACCCGGATCCGGGTGCCATCGGCGGAGCGTTCGCGACGTGGTCACCGTTTCCCTTTGATGGTCTCACCCCGCTGCTGCTGCTGCTGACTGCAACCATCGGTGCGACCGTCACACCATGGATGGTGTTCTTCCAGCAGAGCGCCTCGGCAGATAAGGGAATAACCCACCAGGACATTAGGCACGGCCGTCTGGACACGGCGGTCGGTGCAGGTTTGGCCGCGGTGTTTGGCTGCGCAGCCCTCATCGTCGGTGCGGCGCTGTTCGCTCATGGCGGCTCAGCGATCCAGGGTCTCGCGGGCGCTGGTTTCCCTGCCGCACTGAGCGCCGTGGCGGGAATGCCGGTGGGCGCGGTCTTTGCCCTGGGCCTAATCGAAGCCGGGGCCGTGGCGATCCTGACTATCTCAGCCAGCACCGCGTACGCCGCCGGTGAATGTATCGGGGTCTCGGCCAGCTTCAACAGTTCCCCCGCGGCGCAGGCCTTTTCTACGGTGTCAATGTCACCTCGGCCTTGATCTCGGCGGCAGTGATCCTGATTCCTGGTGCGCCGTTGCTTGCCATTGCGCTGAACGCGAATGTGCTGGCCACTGTTCTTCTCCCAGTCACGCTGGTCTTCCTGATGATGTTAGCCAACGACCGTGAACTGATGGGCAAATGGGCCAACACACGCCTGACCAATATATTAGGAACCCTAGTGATCACTTTCATCGCGCTCTGCGCGGCGGGCTACGGAATCATCTCCTTCCTCCAGACCATCCACCTCATTCCGAACTAGTCACACGAACACGAATCCGAGTGCTCCGCAAACGACAAGGAACCCAGGTGAAAAGCTGCAACCATGACACGGAGGACCCTGCGGCGGTACTTGAACCGGGCCAACTGTCCACAGCAAAATCACGCCCGGTCCCCCCGGCTGTGCTGGGCCCCAGCACTCGGAAAGCCTTGTGGGCGTTAAGGATTTTCGTCTTACTGCTGGCCATCCTGGTCACCTACACCTTCATCGCCCCAATCATTAAGTAACCAAATTCAGGGGGATGCCCTCGGCACGCCATGACACGGTCATGTACGCCAAGGAACTTCGGGGCACGTCGATCAAGGTCAACGCTCGCGGCGCGCGCGCAGGTACTCGCCCAGCAGGTTCGGCGCGTTGGTCATTTCTCTACCGTAGGCCCGCGGTCACGGATGTTCCATGGTCCTGCCGCTCCCATGATTGAAGGGGCACTGGCTGGGCACAGCCTGGCGCGGAAGAGTTATCACTATGACCACACATCACGTACTCGTCACCGGCGGGTCCGGCTTCATCGCCGGCCACATCATCTTGCAGCTTCTCGAGCAGGGCCATGTGGTGCGAACCACCGTCCGCTCACTCGCCAAGGAGGGATCCGTGCGTTCCGTGCTCGCCGACGCGGGCTTGGTGCACGGCGAAAACCTCAGCTTCGTCGTCGCCGACCTGCTCAAGAACGCCGGATGACCGGAGGCCGTCGCCGGAGTGGACCACGTACTGCACGTGGCATCCCCCGTGCTACCCGGGCATCTCAAGAACGAGGCCGACCTTATCGTGCCGGCACGGGAGGGCGCGCTGCGGGTCCTGCGTGCGGCCCGCGTGTTGTACGTCTCCGTGGGTGACGATGAGGCCGGGGTTGTGCGTCACGTGGGTTGACGATGGGGTTGTCCACGTCGGCAGCATCATCGTGACGAGCGGCGATGGTCGCGGACGAACGCCCGGGCCGTGATCGTCACGATGATCTTGGCCGGGCTGCTCGGCACGTTGACGGCGACCGCCGCACCCTCAACACGAGGTGGCCCCTTCCCCGGCCAGGTGTGGTAGTCAAGAGTTACTGGCATGACCTTGTGGCAGCAGAACGGAGCTGGACGCGATGATCGTGGTCGCCTCGCCGGAGCAGGCCGAGGCCCTGCTCGACGCGGGGCAGCTGGGCTGTCCCGGCTGTCCCGGGGCGTTGCGCCCGCACGGGTATGGCCGCATCCGCAGGGTGCGCAGCCTCGACGAGGCACCGGTCACGGTGCGACCCCGCTGTGCCCGCTGCCCGGAGTGCGCAGCTACGCACGTGCTGCTGCCCGCAGCGCTGGTGCTGCGCCGGGCGGACACGGCCGAGGTGATCGGCACTGCCCTGGCTGCGAAGGCCCGCGGCGACGGGCACCGCCGGGTCGCGGCCCAGTTGGGCCGCCCGGTCTCCACGGTGCGCCGCTGGCTGCGTCGGGCACGGGAAGCACACGCCGACTGGTTGCATGAACAGGGTGTGCAGCACGCGTACCGTGCCGATCCTGACATCCTGAGCCGCGATCTGGTCTGGCCGACTCCGCTCGGGGACGCGCTGAACCTCCTCGCCGGCGCGGCGCTGGCCTGCCGGCAGCGTTGGGACTGCCCGCTGCCGGTGTGGACGCTGATCGGAATGTTCACCCGCGGCCGGCTCCTCCCCCGCCCTTGCGCACCTGAGATCCCGCGCCGAGGCGCTTCCGCATGCCCGAAAACCGCCGTCATCGTGACGACCGTCACGATAGACGCCGTCATCGCTGACGACGACCACGTCACCGTGCCGCCCACACCCCCAATTCTCATCGTCAATCAGGATGACGCCTCATCGTCATTCAACGTGACGGACAACACCCGCGACGCCGGCGTGCAGCGTGTCGTGCTCACCTCCGCGTTTCATGCGGTGAGCTGGGGACACCCACACAATGGCCACGTCTTCACCGAGGACGACTGGACCATCCTTGACGGCCCGGGCGTCGACGCATACGGTAAGAGCAAAACACTCGCCGAGCGCGCCGCCTGGCAATTCATGGCTGACGAGGGAGGTGCCATGACACTTGCCACGCTCCCCGTGGCGGTGATGGGACCGGTAATGGGCGACGACGTCTCGGGGGCGAACCGCATAGTCCAGACTATGCTTGAGGGCCGGATGCCTGGCTTCCCCGATCTCTATATCCCCATCGTTGACGTACGCGACGTGGCGATAGCGCACATCCTCGCGATGACGGCGGCGGATGCCGCCGGGCAGCGTCTCCTGCTCTCGAACGGTCCCGCCATCCCGATGCAGCAGATCGGAGCCGTCATCAAGGCGCATCTCGGTGTTGACGCGCGGCACGTGCCCACCCGGTCGCTCGCCGACATGCCCGGTGTTCCCGACCTCGGCTACTCGAAGAAGACTTCGAACGACAAGGCGCGCCGCGTGTTGGGTTGGACGCCGCGCGACCCGCGCAAAGCCATCGTGGCCGCCGCCGAGAGCATGGTGAGGAAGGGATTCGTCACCCGGTAATGTCGCCGGCTGACGCGTTCGCCCGGCATCGAGGGCAAACGTGCGCGCATCGAAGGCACACCTTCAGCGACTACTGCCCGCAGTGATACAAGCCCTTGGGGAAGCCGATGGTGCGCAGTTCGGGATCCAAATTTTCACATTGCCTGGTGTGTTCGGCTGTGCTATCGGCCTCACTGCTCCCGTGGAGCGCGATTGCTTGCGATCTCGATGGCGTGACTCTGTGACGTCGGATATCCGCCAGCACCGGGATATCGGGTCGGAAAGAATCGAAGTGAAGCTCGCACCGACGAGCCCTACCAGCCCTCGCTCGCCCCCGCACCGAAGGAAGCCCATGCCGACGCACACCGTGATTGATCCTGCCATCCTCTACTTCGGAACACCCGTTGCGCTTCTCAGTACGATCGACCGCGACGGTGCCACTAATACGTCCCCGATGTCGTCCGTTTTCTGGCTTGGCCAGACTGCCCTCCTTGGCATGGGCGCCCGGTCCTTGACTGCACAGAACCTTCTCGACACCCGCGAGTGCGTCATTAACCTCCCCACTGCCGAACTAGTCGAGGCGGTAGACAGGATAGCGTTGACGACCGGTCGCATGCCCGTCCCTCCTGGCAAGGCTGGCGTTGGCTATCGATACGAGCCCGACAAGATAGCCTGTGCCGGTTTGCATGCCCGACCTGGTGACACCGTCCGAGCGGAACGGATCGACGAATGCCCGGTTAATCTCGAAGCCCGCATCGTTCATTCGCGTCCCCTCGAGAAAGATGACCCGGCCGATGGCGACACGTTCATTTTCGAAGCCAGGATCACGAGGGTGCATGTCCACGAGTCGATCCGCGTGAAAGGGTCGAAGAATCGTATCGATCCGAACTTGTGGCGGCCTCTGATCATGAATTTTCAGCGTTTTTACGGACTCGGCGACGAGTTGCATCCCTCGCGTTTGGCTCAGACGGACGAGGAGTGGTACCGCTAATGGCGCCCTGACAGCTCATCTCGCCAACGAGAAGCCCTGGCGCCTTGCCGAATCGGTGATCAGGAATGCGACGAAATGCCCTAACCGGGCCGTCTGAACACGGCAAAACGCGATCGAGAAGTGCCGAACGTCGGTGTCGTTCGTGGAACTGGACGGGCATTCTATTGTTGTGAGTGCAGGTTACGCACGTGGAGCCAGATCGTGATGGCGAAGAGTGGAATGTGGCGTGCCGGAAGATTTCTGGCAAACCAGACTGGCAGGTACGTCGGTGGCTGAGCCGCGTTCATCGCCCAGCGACTTTGCGAATCCCGTCAGCGGGCACCTCCCTGCACCGGCGATGAAAACCATTGACTCAGCGCCGATGATCGTCGAAAAGCGGCATCGGCGGTCTCCGGCGAGACTGCAACGGATGACGGATTAGAAGCCGCGATGGTTCGAGCAATCGGCGACGCCGTCTTGATGTGGTGGACATCGATGGCTTGGCTCGGGCATCTCGGAGCGTTTGGAGATCTTGGAGTCGAGCTTGGTGAAGGACTCGCACCGAAGCCCTGAACATTTTCCGTGGCTCAAAGATCACCAAGTCCGTCATCGTCCGTTCGATTGTGCAATGCGATCCGGATGGCATCTCGCAGCAATCCGTCTTGCCTCTCAGCCTCGACTCGCGCAGCGTCGATTTCGGCGTATGCCTTCATTCCCGCGTCGCACACTTTGGGGATTTTTGCTTGGAGGATCTGTTTTCTTACCGTGTCCTCGTCGGCTTTGTTGCAGGCGTTCCAAGCGTTCAGTACGGATCGTCGAGCGATGGCTTCTGCGCGCCCGGATAAAGCGAATCGATCGGTTGATTCGTACTGTTGAGGGATATCGACACCTTCGATCTTGCCCATGTTTAGTACGGCGCTTCTGTGCTGGCTCCGTTGGGCGATGAAAGTCAAAATATCGGCGTAGAGGAGCATCTGCTTTTCCAGCAGCCGCGCCTGCCTATCTGCCGTGATCGTGCGCTTCAGAGAGGCGTCCGAATTCTCCCCAGCGCGCTTTGTAGCTCGACTGGTATTCCAGAAACCGAACAATGCCACTACCAGCACGGCCAACGGCGGGAGCCACACTGAGACTGGCACGCCGATGATCGACCCGGCAGCGGGCGCTTTCGATAGGGCCGTTGTAAGGATGTCCATTCGGACAGCGTAGCGACGCGCTTTCCATCATTTGACTATGGTCTCGGCTACCTTTGCGGTCAAAGGAGAAGCATGAAGATCGCACCACCCCGGGGTTCGACGACCGGCTGAGGCTCGGCACTCATACGCCGACCGTCGGGATCCTGATCTGCGGCCACCGAAACGACTCGACGCTCCGGTACGCGCTCGGCCGTGCAGGATCCCCAATGGCCGTCGCGACCTATACCTATGACGGCTTTCCCGACGCGGAGAAACGAGCACTTCCTCCTGCCGAACGGTTGCTTGCCGCGTTCAACCGCCGGTCGATGCGATGGCAGTCAGCAATGAGCCCCCCGCACCGTTAGACACTCGTAACTATTTTCTTGCAGCCCTGACATTCCTGTGGGGGATACTGAGCTGGTCGATCCCGCTTGAGCGGTGTCGAAAAAATTGAGCAACGATGCCAGGAGACCGGATGACCATGACGCAGTCGACCATCCAAGAAGCTGTAGCGCGGGTAACGGCAGTAGCCGCCGCTCACGCCCAACAGGTTGATGCCGATGGCAGCTACCCTGTTGATTCAGTCGCGGCACTCAGGTCGAGCGGGCTGCTCGGCCTGGTGATCAGCGAGGACGCTGGCGGCATGGGGGCCGGGCCGGTCGAGTTCACGGAGGTGCTGAGCGCAATTGCGGTGGCGTGCGGCTCTACCGCGATGATCTACCTGATGCATGTCGCGGCCGCGGTGACGGTGGCATCCGCCCCGCCTGCCGCGATGCCGGAACTTCTCTCGCGGATGGCTTCGGGCGAGGTGCTCGGCACGCTCGCGTTCAGTGAGAAGGGGTCGCGATCGCACTTTTGGGCTCCCGTGTCCGAGTCGGTAGTCGACGGGGCCGGCCTTCGCTTCACGGCCTATAAAAGCTGGGTGACCTCGGCCGGGTACGCCGACGTGTACGTGATGTCGTCGAAAAGCGCGGTCGACCCGGAGACCGTCGACCTGTATGCGATCCCGGCTATAACGCCGGGTTTGGATATCGCCGGTCCGTGGAGCGGACTGGGGCTGCGCGGCAATGCGTCGAGCCCGATGACGGTAGCGATCACTATTCCGTCCAGTTATCGTCTCGGTGAGCCGGGCAGCGGGTTCGGCACGATGATGGCCACCGTGCTTCCCTGGTTCAACCTGGGCAACTCCGCAGTGTCGCTCGGGCTCTGCACCGCAGCTGTTGATGCCGCGGTCGCACACGTGACCGGTGCCCGGCTGGAGCACCTGGACCAGGCTCTGTCCGCGTTACCTACGATTCGGGCACAAATTGCGAAGATGAGCATCGCGTTGATGGCGCAGAAGTCCTACCTTGCACAGGCGGCCGCGAAAGTGGCGAGCCCCGCCGAGGATACTCCGTTGTTCGTGCTCGGGGTGAAGGCCTCCGCGAACGATGCCGCGTTGATGATCACCGAATCGGCGATGCGGGTGTGTGGCGGAGCGGCGTTCTCAAAACACCTACCTATCGAGCGGGCCTTCCGGGATGCGCGTGCGGGGTCGGTCATGGCCCCGACCGCCGACGTGCTTTACGACTTCTACGGGAAGGCTGTCACCGGCCTTCCGCTGTTCTGAGCGCCTGATGTCGAAACTCGTCGGAGCGCCCCTGCTCATTGGAGCGGTCGCTTACACGCCCAACGTTGTTCCCATCTGGGAAGGCATTCGCGAATATTTCGATGAACCGGATACGGCGATGGATTTCCTGTTGTTTTCGAACTATGGCCGCTTGGTCGACGCGCTGCAAGCGGGGATGATCGACATCGCCTGGAACACGAATCTTGCGTATGCGCGGGCTGTGCTTCAGACCGACGGGCACGTGCGGCCACTGGCCATGCGCGACACGGACGCCACATTTTCGACGGTGTTCGTCGCGGCCTCGGGAAGCGGCTGGTCCGGCCCCGGCGATATCGCGACCCGGCGCCTGGCACTCGGATCGGCAGACTCAGCGCATGCCGCGATTCTGCCCTTGCACTATCTGCGCGAAGCCGGAGTGGATGTCGATCACCTGCACATTCAGCGCTTCAACAGTGACATCGGCAAGCACGGTGACACCGGTCGCAGTGAGCTGGACGCGATCGATGCGGTGCTTGCCGGTGACGCTGATGTCGCTGCGATCGGTATCACGGTGTGGGAGAACATCGGCCGCGGCGACCTGATGCCGGGCATGCTGGAGCCGGTCTGGCAGACCGAAACCTACTCGCACTGCATGTTCACCGCCCTCGACACCTTGCCCGAGTCGGTCTACGCACCGTGGGTGGCGAAGCTGCTCGCGATGGACTGGGAGGTGCCGGCGCACCGTCGCATCCTCGAACTGGAGGGTCTGACCCGATGGGTCGAACCACACCTCGAGGGCTACAACGGATTGTTTGCGGCGATCAAGGAACAGGGCGTCGACGCCCGATGGTAATCATGGAGCTGATGCGCACCGTGGAGCAAATGGCCGAAGGCGACACGGCACAGTTTGCGGTCGCGTCGGCGAGCGAACTGGAACTCGTGCGCCGATGGTGCCAGAAAACAGGCAACACCCTTGTCAGCACTTTGATGGTCGAGCAGGACACCGGCCACGTGACCGTTTGCCGGGGCCGGCCGCGCAACCCCGGCAGCATGATCCCCGCCGACCGGATGCCCGGGGCGAGGCTCTGGCTCTACACGAACTTTCACTGCAACTTGGCCTGCGACTATTGCTGCGTCGCGTCGTCGCCGAAGACCGACCCGCGCCTGCTCGGCATCGACAACATTCAGGCACTCGTCACCGAGGCCGCCGACTGGGGCGTGAAAGAGCTCTACCTCACCGGCGGCGAACCGTTCCTGCTGCCGGACATCGACGTCATCGTGAGAGCCTGCGTCGACCGGCTGCCGACCACACTACTGACCAACGGGATGCTGTTCCGCGGCCACGGGCTACGCAAACTACAGGCGATGCCACGCCAAGGCTTCGCGCTCCAAATCAGTGTGGACTCACCCACCCCCGAGGTGCACGATTCCCACCGCGGTGTCGGCAGCTGGAAACGGGCCCTAGCCGGAATTCGAATAGCCCTCGACGAGGGCTTCACTGTGCGGGTCGCCGCGACGATCTCGGCGCACGATGACCCGGCCCTCGATCAGCTGCACGCGCTCTTCGACGGGCTCGGGATCCCGCGAGCCGACCAGGTCATCCGCCCCATCGCGCTGCAAGGCGTCGCCGAAGAGGGGTCGCATTCACGCGCGAATCGCTAATCCCCGAGGTGACCGTGACGGCGGACGGTATCTACTGGCATCCCGTCGCCGCCCGTGACGAAAACGCGCTCGTGAGTCGCCAGATACTCCCCTGGCTCCCGCGCTCGACCGGGTCAGCGAACTCTTCACCCAACAGTGGTCATCGGCAACGTCCGCCACATCGATGTTCGCCTGCGCCTGAAACGAAGGAGAACTCCATGACCACCACCCGAACCACCGCACCGACACATATCAACCAGATCGAGACCGGGCGTCTCACTCGCGCGGTGCTCGCGGCCGTGCGGATCGCAGTGGGGTTGATGTGGCTACAGAATGTGAACTGGAAACGCCCGCCCGACTTCGGGCAAGCCGCGCACGACGGCCTCTACCAGTACACCGCTGACGCCGTGGAGCATCCGGTGCTCGGAGCTTTCAGCTGGCTGGTACAGAATGTCATCTTCCCCAACTTCGCGCTCTTCGGCTGGGGTGTGCTGATCGCGGAATTCTGCCTCGGCGCGTTCCTGCTCGTGGGATTCCTGACACGCTTCTGGGCGGCCATCGGCATTCTCCAGACCATCGCCATCACTCTCTCGGTGCTGAACACCCCCGGGGAGTGGCAATGGAGCTACTACCTGATGTTCGCAGCGCAATTCGTCATCCTGGCAACCGCCGCCGGAAGGATCGCCGGCGTTGACGGACTGCTAAGACCGCGGTGGTCGCTCGGCTCAGGCCGGCCGGCTCGGATTGCAATGGCCCTCTCATGAACGCCACCACACGCACCGGTAGTACAGCGTCCACCTCAGCAATCTGGCGCACCCGCGGCCTGATCGTCGCCGGTTTCACCGCGCTCAGCTCGTTGTTCTCGCTGCTTGACTACACACCGCTACAGTTCACATCGGTCAACCTTGTGCAAGCACTCGTCCTGGTCGCACTCGGTGCCCTCGCCGCGCTCGGCTGTGCACTGCGAATGCCCGCGCTCCTGCTTACAGCCGGCGCGATCCTCATCGTCGTCGGACTGGTGCGCCTCGCCACCTACGCTGCGACTATCGGCATCATCTCCGGCTCTGTCAACGCCGCCGCCCTCATGACCGGACTCGGCACCGCCCTCACCGCCATTTGGATCACCTCACGGCCGATGCCAAAACGTGGTTGAAGACACCACGGTTGATTGGCAGGTCCAACAGGCCCATCGTCACGACCACCAGCGCACTCCGAACCTGAAACGGTGCGAGCCACGCATCCCCCTCGAAAGCCCTTTGCGGTGAGTGGGCAGGCCCCGAACAACCCTCTACAGGGTTGCCACGCGATGCAGCATCAGCACGATCAGAAGCCACAAGCGACAGCGTTCGGAGGCGTCGGGGCCGGGCGTAGCCTGCCAAGCATGAAACGGGACGTGGACGAGGACCTGAAGGGCGCGGAGTTCCGCGAGTGCAACCTGAAGAACACCCGTCTGATCGGCGTGGTTATGCAGGGCGCCGTGATCGACGGGCTGGTGACCAACCTCGTTGTGAACGGCGTCGAAGTCATGGAGAACGTCGAGGCTGAGCTCGACCGTCCTCACCCGGTCCGCCGACTCATCAGATCGGACGACCTGGCCGACGTTCGCCGAGGGTGGCGGCAGCTGCGCACCGGCTGGGCGGCGACCGTGGCGCGCATGCGGCAGTCGCCGGGCATCGAGCACGAGCGCGTGAACGACGAGTGGTCGGCTGTGCAAACGCTGCGCCACCTGGTCTTCGTCCACGACTCGTGGTTTCGGCGCTGCTGTCTCGGGTCGACCGACCGATTCACTCCGATGGGGCTCGGCATCGACTCTGTGCCCGGCCGCGAGGAGTAGGGTCTCGACCCATCGGCGAACCCGACGCTCGACGAGGTGCTGGCGCGCCCAGAGCCCATTGTCGGGCAGGCAGTGTCGGGCAGTCACCGTCGGGCCAGAATAGGTGGTACGTGGTTAGAGACGAGGGGGCGATGAGATCGACAGGGTTCAAGGCGACCTCGGTTCTGGCTAGCGCGGGCGGACTCCTCACCAATAGCGGAGTCGACGACGCGGTCGACGTGCTGCTTATGATTGTGGCGGCCTCGGCGTCGGGCTCGAACGTTCACCCCGAGGTAGTCAACGCCGCCCGGCCCCCTCTCGCGCGAGAGGATCGGGCAATCGAGGCCGAGATCGGTCGGCCTGCCCATCGTGTGGCAGCGACATGAACACCGTGACCCTGATCGGCGACATGTCCGCCCTGCTGCATGGGGCTCGGCGATGACGGCCGTCGTGGTGATCGCCAAGGAGTGCCTGCCCGGTCGGGTGAAGACCAGGCTGCACCCGCCGCTCAGCCTCGAGCAGGCGGCGCTGCTCGCGGCGGCAAGCCTCGACGACACGCTCGCGGCCGTTCGGGCTCTCCCGGCGACGCGTCGCATCCTCGCCTTCGACGGTGTCACGCCGCCGGTCGCCGCCGACGCCTTCGAGATCCTGCCCCAGACGTCCGGCCGTCTCGACGCACGCCTCGCGGCCATCTTCGACTCCCTCGACGAACCCACCCTCCTCATCGGCATGGACACACCCCAGGTCACCACGGCGCTGCTCGAGCCGGTCTTCACCGACTGGGACGACACCACGGATGCCTGGTTCGGCCCAGCGAACGACGGCGGCTTCTGGGCGCTCGCGCTCGGCGACCCGCGCGGCCTGCTGTCGCGTCACGTGCAGTCGAGCGGCGTGCTGTCGCGTGGCGACCTGATCCGCGGCATCCCGATGTCCCAGGACGACACCGGCGCCCGGCAGCTCGCCCGCCTGCACGAGGCCGGGCTCCGGGTGCGGCGGCTCCCACACCTCACCGACGTCGACACGGTCGCCGATGCCGACCGGGTGGCGGCCCTCGCCCCCGGGGGCCGGTTCGCGGCGAGCCTCGCCACGATGCGGCCCGCGGTGCCAGGCAGGCCCGACGCGGGGCTGACACCGAGCGGGTAGGAGCTGTCGCCGGGCCAGTGATGCATCCGACCTCGCTAGCGTCCTGCGCCGTTAGTTCGTTGTAGAAGTCTGCTGAGGGATTCGAGGATCTGTTCGGCGGGCTTGGTCCAGATGAATGACTTCGGGTTCTCGTTCCAACCCTTGACCCATTTGCGGATGTCGGATTCGAGGGCTTGAAGGTTTTGCCGAGGCGTCCCGGACACACGCGGGCCCGGTGGTTGAACGTTGTCTGGCGGCATCACATGGCTGCGGTTCAGCTATTCAGCTGACTCGAGCCATGTGTCTACGGCGTCTCGTGCGGCGGCGGGCCGTTCATGGAACAGGAAGTGGCCGGCGCCCTCGATGATGGTGAATGTGGCTGCAGGCATTGAGGCGGCTGTTTCTTCGGCGGCGGCGAGGGGAATGAGGCGATCTGCAGCCCCGTGGATGATCGCCGTGGAACACGTTATCGACGGCAGTATCGAGCGGAGGTCAGAGCGCTGAACGACAGCACGCTGTTGGCGCAGGAAGGCGCCCGGGCCAACTGGCGCTGTCATGGCCCGCCATGTGGCCAGCAGCGCCTGGTCAGACTCGTTGTTGGCTGCGACGACGCCGGGGAAGGCGGCGTCGACGAGGGCGTCGAAATGCCCGTCCTCGACGAGTGCGGATTGGCTGGACCGCGCCTTGACCTGCTCTGTGGTGTCGGCTCGGGCGGACGTGCTCACGAGGGCGAGGGCGGTGACTCGGTCGGGTGCTTGCCGGACGACTTCCAAGGCGACGTACCCTCCCATGCTGGTACCAAGAATGGCGAATTCTCCGGCGTTCTCGCGGAGAATCCGTTCAGCCATTGCCGCGATCGTGTCGTCATGGCGGGTATCGGCAATGGTGACCTGACCGTGGGACCAGACAGTGTCGATCACCGGCGCGTAAGCGAGGGGGAGCAGAGCAGCGGCGGAACCAGGACGATCTTCATGAATCCATTCTCACCCGACCCACCGACAGTCAAGTCGAACGCCACCTCGTAACGTCCAGTTGGATGAGGCAAGCGTGAGTTCATTTGGCTTGTTCTGCCTGGATGGTTGAGGTTGGTGCGTCGATCCAGGCCGCGGCTGGGGAGGCGAGGAACTTTGGCTCGCCTCTGGTGCTGAAACGCTCGCGGTTCCCCTTACGGGTCAGTGCTGTCCTCTCGCAAACATTGCGCTCCGAATTTTTCCTGGCACTTTCTATCGGCTCAGCTACGCAGCAGTTATCAGGAACGCTTCTCGACAAATAATTCGAACTCGACTCAATTACGGCGACAACACCTCACTGGGCGACGATGTCGTGCTCCGCGGCGCAGACGAACCAACCGATACGTCAGCTGAGGGCGGTCAGAAATTTCTGAGTGGACCTCGCGGCGCACAGAACTGGGAATTCGTTCAACTGCACCGCTACTTCTGGGATCCCTTGTTTCCGCCCAGTGAATCCATCGCCTTGGGTCAGGCCGTGTTCGATGCCCCGGAGCAGCACCTGGACGTCAGATTTGCCTTGGGCCAGACCCTTGTCAATGATTGCCAGACCAATGCTTCGATCAGTGCGGATGACGAGTTGGTGCTTCTCCTCAACGGCCGTGCCAACGGCACCCCCTACAACTGCAAACCGTGAGGACCATCATGAGAAAACGCACTCGTTTCGGCTTGGCCGGCCTCGCCGCCATCGGCCTGGCAGCACTGGTCGTCGCTAACCTTCCCGGTCACGCGGAAGTGGCCGTGAATTTCAGCGATCCCAGCGTCGGCTTCCGTGACCAAGCCAGCGGCGCATACCTGCGCATCGACCTGGACTCCACGGCTGCTGGAGTGGGCCAGTTCTACTTCAGCGCACCGGGCGTGGGACTCGTCGTCCCCGCGAAGCCGGCGACCCTGGACCCACACAGCGCCCACGACGAACAGTTCCGCTTCAACGGTGCCGGCACCCAGTATGCCTCGGCCGTGCTGACCAGCGACATCGCCCAACCCGTCCCGAGCGGGGCATCCAGCAACGCAACTATCAAAATCATTGGTCATGACGACCCGACCGCGCGCGCCGCGAACGTGGAAGTGTGGATCAACGGCAAGCACTTCACCCTGAAAGCTGCGCCCGCCCCGCACAACGCCGGCCCCACCCTGACCGCGGTCATCACAGCGCTCAAGGCAACAGACCTGGGTGCGCTCTACGATCTGGGAGACCCGAGCCTGCGAAACGGGCTCACCCGGGAACAGTTCGTCGCCACCATCGGCGCTACCGGCGGCGGCAGCGTCACAGGTTTGGCTCCCACAGGCGCCACGACGTACGTCACAACCAGTGCCGGGGCGGACTTCGCGCTCACCCCGATCACCTTCGACTACGTCAAGAACGGTGCTCCCGGTGAAGTCACAGCCCACCTCCGCCTCATCTACACCGGAGGCCAGTGGCGTTACATGACCATGCAACCAGACAACGCGCCCTCGAACTCGGACAGCAACACGCCTGACCCGACCGTGCCCTAGGAGCGTGAGTCAGTAACGCCTATTCGGCTTTGATGCCAATGAATGCCTCCGATGTCGTCGGGTTGGGTTGGGGCGTTGCCGACGCGATCGTCGTGGGCTGGGGCTCTGTATCCGTTCGCGTGCCGATCGAAAATAGGGCCACGGCCGTGTTGACGACGCAGGGCAGGATCGCTGTCGCCCGTCAGGGCGGTCTTGCCTGGTCTTTAGGTTGCCGGGTGGGGAGTGCTTTGCGTGGCGAGGCGGGCTTTGGTTTGCAGGGTGTGGAGTTTCATTAGGTTGTGGCAGGCGGCGATCAGGTCCCACTCGTGGGCTGCTTGCTCCAACCCGCGCAGCAGCAGGAATTTTCCTTGCCTCGTGTGGATTTGACCGAACACGGGCTCCACGATCGCTTTGCGCCTGGCGTAAACGGCGCGGCCTTTCTTCGTCTTCAACTTCCGGGCCATGCGTTCCCGGAGCGTCGCATCGGCGGGGATCCGGCCCCGAGGAACCTCGGGAACACGTTCGCCATGCTTGACCCGGCCGGTCGCGATGAAGAACTCGGTCCCGCCGTCGCTGGCCGTCTCAATGGTCTTGGCGTAGTCCAGGTTCGCGGCTGAACAATACCCGGCATCGGCGAGGACCTGCCGGGGCAGAACGCCCGTCGTGGTGTGGAGTTTCTCGACCAGGGGCACGACCTGTTCAACATCCACGCCAATATTCGTCAGCGTCGTCGCGACGATGATCTGATGATCCGCATCCACGATGGCCTGCGCGTTGTAGGCGTAATGGAAGGACCCGTCAGCGGTCTTCATGATCCGCGCGTCCGGGTCGGTGAAGTTGCGTTGAGCCTTCGGATTCACGACCGCGTTCTCGGCCGCATCCTCACCCTTCGCCGTGACAGCATCGTCGTCATCGCCCTTATCCCGGGCTTTCTTCTCGGCCTCTTTCCGCGCCCGGGCGGCCGCGTCCGCCTCCAAAGCGGCGCGCGCCTCGGCCAGTTTCACGAGGCGTGATTCCCGCCTCGCGAGCTCCGGCGGCAACTCATCACCGCGTTTGTCTTTCCCGAACCGGGCATCCTCGGCCTCATCGATCGCATCGGCGTCCGCCAGGAGGGCGGAGACTTCATCGGCGAGGACTTTCTGCTTCTCCGTCAACCGGGCGTAACTCATCGCTTTGCGCCTGGACGCGTTCGCCCGGACCTTGGTGCCGTCCAACGCGACCTGCCCCAGCGACACCATCCCAGCCGCACGACACAGTTCCAACGCCTGCAAAAACACGTTCCCCAGGCTCGCGAGGTGCCGTTTCCGGAACCGGGCGATCGAGCGAAAATCCGGTGCCTGCTGCGCGGCCAACCAACGAAAAGCGACCACGTCCACACAGACCCGCTCCAACTCCCGTGACGAGCGAACCCCGACGCAATACCCGTAAAGCAGCACGCGGACCATCAGCCGAGGGTCATAAGGCGGCTGGCCCTTCGACTTCGCGTAGGACGCGTAGAACTTCTTCAGGTCAATTTGAGTTTCGACGATGTCGGCGATGAAACGAGAGAGGTGGTTCTGCGGCAGCCACTCATCCAAAGACGGTGGAACCAACATCACGGCCGCCGGCTCGAACGCCCGGAACCGCTTGTTCACGCCGGCGCCAGCCTCGACTCCGTCGTCCATGACCAGGTCAACATGTTCGAGTTCTGTCGCGGGAAACAAACCATCAAAATCGCTCATAAGCAATTTTCCCAGACCAACAACCCCAGCCCAGGAAATCCGTCGGCGTTTTAAACTTCGCCGTTACTGACCCACGCTCCTAGTATCCCAATTGACCAACGCGACGCGGCAGGCAGGGAGAACGGTGCGAAGAACGACTCGGTTTCTGAGCGTGGTGACCGCAGCCAGCATGTGTTTGCTCTTGCTGACTGGCTGCGTGCCGGGACAATCCATCGACAGCCTGGCCAAACAACCCGAAGCCGCATTGACCTACCCCGGCAGCACCGATGTCCGGATCAACAATGACCCGGGACGGGTTCAATTCGGCCTCGATGGCGGCGACGTGGCCGTCACCGGCATATCCGGGACGACAACCCACCAGCAACGCGAGGTCATCGCCTTCTACTCGCGGGCGCTGGCAGCGAACGGCTGGACACAAACCACGGACACTCCCGGTGCCCATACGGAAGCGGGACTGCCATCTCACTGGATCAGTTGGGACAGGACGAAGCTTCATCTCGGCTATCTCGTTGAGGCTTGGACCGAGGGTGCAACCACGAAGTACTACACACAGCTGCGATCGTTTCGGTGATCCGTTGGATTCGGGGTCTGTCAAGTTTTCGGTGTAACTGGGTTTGATTTTTAGTTGTCGCGGATGGAGAGTCGGCCGTTGAAGGTGATGTCGAAGGCGTTGAGGGCTGCCTTCCATCGTTGGGTCCAGCGGGCTCGTCCTTGGCCGGTGGGGTCCAGACTCATCACGGCCAGGTAGACGCATTTCAGGGCGGCTAGCTCGTTGGGGAAGTGGCCGCGGGCGCGGACGGCTTTGCGGATCCTCGCGTTGACGGACTCGATCGCGTTCGTCGTGCAGACGATCCGGCGGATCTCGGCATCGAACTGCAGGAACGGCACGAACTCGGCCCAGCTCGACTCCCACATCCGCACGATCGCCGGGTACTTCTTCCCCCACGCCTCGCCGAACTCAAGGAAGCGTTCCTCGGCCGCGTCGACAGTCGCGGCGGTATAGACCGGCTTCAGGGCCTTCGCTATCTTGTCCCAGTCCTGCCGGGCGGCGTAACGGAAACTGGCCCGCAGCAAGTGCACGACACAGGTCTGGGTGATCGCTTCAGGCCACACGGCCCCGATCGAGTCCGGGAGGCCTTTCAGTCCGTCGCAGACGACCATGCACACGTCCCGGACACCCCGGTTCTTGATCTCGGTCAACACCTGCAGCCAGTACTTCGCTCCTCGCCACCATCCCCGGCCCAGAGCCCGAGGATGTCGCGGTTGCCCTCGATCGTCACGGCCAGGGCTACGTAGATCGGCCGGTTCGCGACCTGCCCGTCGCGGACTTTGACGTGGATCGCGTCGATGAAAATCACCGGATACACCGGGTCAAGAGGCCGGTTCTGCCACTCCGTCATGCCCTCGAGCACGCGGTCGGTGATCGTGGAAATCGTCGTCTTAGACACCTCGGCCCCATACACCTCAGCCAGGTGAGCGCTGATATCGCCGTGGGTCAGCCCGCGCGCCGACAGCGACAACACCAGCTCGTCCACCCCGGTCAAGCGCCGCTGGTGCTTACGCACGATCTGCGGCTGGAACGAACCGTCCCGGTCTCGCGGCACCTCGATCGGGACCGGGCCGATATCCGTCAGGACCGTTTTCGTCCGGGACCCATTCCGTGCGTTCGAGGCCGACCCGGACCTCTCGTGCTTCTCGTAGCCGAGGTGATCGGTGATCTCGCCCTCGAGTGCGGATTCCAGGACCATCTTCGTCAGCTGGCCCAGCAACCCTTTCTCGCCCGTCAGCGCGAGACCCTGTTCCCGGGCCCGTCCGACCAGCTGGTCCACGAGCCGGCCATCCACCACGTCCTCCTGCTTCACCGTCGCCACGGCTTCGTCCTCCATCACGTCAAGAATCACATCAGTCATCAGGCACCTCCATTGTTAGGAGTTACACCGAAAATCGTATAGTCCCTGGATTCGCGGTCTAATTATAAAGCCATGCCCGTTGATCTCCGCGTCGGAGTAGAGAAGAGGCAACGCTGCGGCGGGATGGACGAAATCTGGCCGCGGATCTGTCGCGCTAGCCGTTCCCCTTACGGGCGGTTGATGGTGGGCATCGCCTCGACCGGTGCTGGTCCATCTGCACTGTCCTCGGCGGAGCGTGTGGGCTTGACGCGATTCAGGCGTGTTCGCACGGCGATGCCAGCGCAGAGGATGACGGCGGTGCCGCCGATGATGGTCTGCCGGGTGAGTTGTTCGTGGAGGATGAGTGCGGCCCAGAGGATGCTGAGGACGGGTTGGGTGAGTTGTACCTGGCTGACCTGGGCCATGGGCCCGATCGCCAGTCCGCGATACCAGGCGAAGAATCCCAGGAACATGCTCACCACTCCGAGGTACGCGAAGGCCGCCCATTGGGTGAGCGTGCCGGTAGGTGGCTGGTCAACGATGGCAATTGTCGTCAGGGTGACCATGAGGGGAGCGGCTAGAACGAGGGCCCACGATACGGTTTGCCACGCTCCGATCTCGCGCGCGAGCAGGCCTCCTTCGGCGTAACCGATGGCCGCGGCCATGACAGCACCGAACAGGAGCAGGTCTGACCATTGCAAGCGGATGCCTTCGCCTCCCTGCAGGGACGCGAAGGCTACGGCCACCATGGCTCCGACGGTGGCCATGATCCAGAACGAGAGCGGTGGTCGCTCTTTTCCCCGGATGACAGCCATGACGGCCGTCGCGGCCGGCAGGAGCGCGATGACCACGGCGCTGTGACTGGCTGACGCCGCCGTGAGGGCAAAGGATGTCAGGAGGGGAAGCCGATGACGACACCACCCGCAACGACGGCGAGGCGAGACCACTGGTGGCCGCGCGGAAGGCGTTGCCGCGTGATGATCAGGGCGGCCGTGGCGAGCACGGCAGCGACGACAGCGCGGCCGGATCCGATGAACAGGGGAGCCATGCTCTCGACGGCCACGCGGGTGAAGGGCACGGTGAAGGAAAACGCGGCGACACCGAGAAACCCCCAGGCGAGGCCGGCCCGTGAGGGTGATAGCGGTGCGGACATCCGATTGATAGCGCTATTATGATCTGACATGGATAACGATAGCAGTTTTCGGATTGTGGCCGCACTGCATGAGTGGATCGCGGGCCGGGCGCCGGGCGCCCGGCTGCCCACCAGCCGGATGCTCGTCGTCGAGTATGGGGCGAGCCCGGTGACGGTGCAGAAAGCCATCCGGACTCTTGTGGGGCAGGGCTTGATCGAAACCCGGCCCGGCGCCGGCACCTTCGTTCGCGCAGTGCGTACCGCTCGGCCGCTCGACTTTAGCTGGCAGACCGCCGCGATGCGTTCGCCAAACAGCCACCTCGGCGCGTTGAATCCTGCGCTACGTGCCGCTCCACAGGGGAGCATTGCTCTGCATTCCGGGTATCCCGACCGGGAGCTGTTACCGGAACGATTGCTCCGGTCGGCGCTGGCTCGCGCGGCCCGAAGCGAGGCGGCTCTGACGCGTTCACCGGTCGCGGGGCTTCCGGAGCTGCAGTCCTGGTTCGCCGGGGAGCTCGGTTCTGCGACACCGGTCGGCGTGACTCCGCCCCTGCCGAGCGATGTCATCGTACTCCCGGGAAGTCAAAGTGGTCTGGCCACGATCTTTCGTGCCCTGGCCACCGCTGGAGCGCCGCTGCTGATGGAATCGCCCACGTACTGGGGCGCGATCCAGGCTGCGGCTCAAGCCGGGGTTGACGTGGTCCCGGTTCCCTCAGGACCCGAGGGGCCCGATCCCGATGACCTCGCTCGGGCGTTCCAGGAAACTGGTTCGCGGGTCTTCTATGCACAGCCGACCTATGCGAACCCGACGGGCGCACAGTGGTCAGAGTCCACCACGACGCAGATCCTCGACGTCGTTCGGGCGCACGGCGCCTTCCTGGTCGAGGACGATTGGGCCCATGACTTCGGCATCGATACCGACCCGCAACCGGTCGCCGCGCGCGATGACGCCGGCCATGTCGTCTATGTGCGATCCCTCACCAAGAGCGTCTCGCCGTCGCTGCGCGTGGCGGCGATCATTGCCCGGGGTCCCGCCAAAGAACGCATTCTCGCCGACCGCAGTGCAGAATCGATGTACGTCAGCGGGATCCTTCAAGCCGCAGTGCTCGACGTCGTCACCCAACCGGGGTGGCAGACGCACCTGCGCAACCTTCGCCCGCAACTGCGGGCCCGGCGAGACCTGTTACTGACGAGTCTGCGCGAACACGCACCCGACGTGCACATCGCCACCGTTCCGGCGGGCGGTCTGAATTTGTGGGCGCGCCTGCCGGATGGGACGAATCTCGAGCGGCTGGTCGCAGACTGCGAAGCCGCGGGGGTCCTGATCGGTGCCGGCTCGAGTTGGTTCCCGGCCGAGGCCACCGGCCCCTTCATGAGGCTCAACTACTCCGGACCCAACCCCGGGGCATTCCCCGACGGAGCCCGCATCATCGGCCAAGCACTTTTGTCCAATTACTGACGGTGCCCCTGACCCGCGAGCGCGTCTGCTCGAACGCACCGCGCATAGTTGGCGACCGCGGGACTACTGTCTCACCTGCCCCGTAGGGGGTTGGCCAATTGGTCTTCCTCTTCCGTGGCGCTTCACTCAGGGGCGAGTATCGTCCATGACGTGGAAACCTCCTCGCAGCGGTCTGCGCGATTGCACGCCAGCAGCCAAGCGCTCTGGCGGATGGCCAAGTTCGGGTGGGGCCTGGCGCTCCTGATACTTGTCCTCTCAATCGTCGAGCTCTTCCTCACCTGGCCACAGGGAATTGTGCAAGTGACACGGTACGTAGCGTTGGCTCCGGCCGTCATAGCTTCAGGCTTCTGGGGAGGGTCGAGAGCGCGCGAGCGGGATTCTTTGATCGCCGAGGTGGAAGGTGACGAGCCTCCGATTGACGAATAGTGCGCCGTCGTATTCGACGTCCGGCTAACGGGCGCGGACTTCAACGAGGTATCTGGATTCTGGGCAGATCGCCCCGCGCTCGAGAAGTACTCTGGAACGCATGATGCCTGCGTTGCCGATCCTCATCTCTGCGACATCGCCGACGTCCGCTGAAGCCAAGGATGTGTCGTTTCGGTACTACGAAGACATTGTGGGTCGCTACCATGGGCGACCTGCATCACGGCAGGAGATTTTGGATGCCCAGGCCGGGTACTCCAGTGATGACCTTGTCGCACCACGGGGGATTCTTTTACTCGCCCGTCAAGGGCTCACGGTTCTCGGCTGCGCAGGATTGCGGGTTCGCCCCGGCGAGATCGGCGAGGTGACGAGAGTCTTCGTGGAACCGACGGCACGAGGTAAGGGCGTGGGACGCCTGCTCATGGAGGAACTGGAGCGCGAATCCCGCGAACTGGGACTGGATGCGTTGCGGTTGGACACGCGAACCGACCTCGTCGAGGCGCGACGCCTGTACGCGTCGCTTGGCTTCATCGAGGGGGAAGCGCACAATACGGACCCCTACGCGAACCACTGGTTCCGCAAAGAACTGCTGTGAAGTCATGACAGGCGCGGACAGCACGCCAGGCCCCGGACCGGTTCCGGAGCTTCTTGTCACCTCTCTTGAGGAGAGTTTAGATTTCTGGTGCCGTCTCTGCGGATGTGAGATGCTGTATGACCGCCCCGAGGAGGGGTTTTCCTACATCACCAGTGGCACGGCACACATGATGCTCGAGCAAAGGGGCGTGGGGGCGAAACTGGGTGCCAGCTGCGTTGGATCTGCCTTTGGGTCGCGGCGTCAATTTCCAGATCTCCGTAGCGTCGATTGACCCGATCGTAGGTGCTCTGGAGCCGGAGACGAAGTGGTACCGGACAGGCCAGACCGGGGCTGGCGTAGTTCAGTTTCTCGTGCAGGACCCGGATGGGTACTTGATCCGATTCCAAGCATCGCTGGGCCGAAGGTCTGTCGCCCTTGTCGTGTAAGGGGTTCCGCTTGCGGGCATCTCACCTGGTCATCGCTCCGATGCCTGATCCAGTCGCCTGGGCGCCCGTTCAACGTCCGGCTTGCGGGCATTGTAGGGACGCCAACATCACGATGTGTCTGATTATGTGTGAGCGACCTTCGGTCCACGGATTTGACCCTGCACTATGGTGCAGGGTCAACAGTGGGGGAATGACTTCCTCGGCTGTTCGAAACACTGTCCGCATATCCGCTTTCTACGATCTGATTGTCACTGCTGGCTTCGCATTGCCGTTCACAGCACCAGCTCTCTTCGAAGGATTCGGAGCGCTTCAGGTAGCCCTTGGGCTCCCTGGTTCAGTGCCCGATGCGGGCGATGTGTTTACCCTGATGTTCGCCAACTTGATGGGATCGCTGGTGGTGGTGTGGTCGGTGTTCAGGCTTGCGCGCCCATCGAGGGCAGCAGGCGCCGCGGACACTGCAGCAAGGTTCCTTTTCTCGCTCGGGATGGCGGCAGCCCTGATTCACGGCGCGTCGCCGCTCGTGCTTGGCATGCTCATCCTCGAGGTGGTGTGGGCTATCGTGCAGGGAGCTGTCATGGCCTCCGCCCGCCTTCCAGTAGTGGCTTAGAGTCGGCTTGTGCTAATAGCAGAACTAGCCCTGCGAGCCGGGGTTAAAATATCTACGGTTAGGTTCTACGAGCGAACAGGTGTCCTCGCGAAGCCAGAGCGGACAAACAGTGGATACCGCGACTATCGCGACTCCGATGTCCGCCGAATGCGCTTTCTTCGTCGCGGCCAGGAACTTGGTTTCACTTTGGCCGAGTTGCACGAATTCGACCGCTTCTCACAGACAGTACGTGCCGGGAGCGTGACGGCTGGCGACGTCGCGGAGGTTGCTGCGCAAAAGCTCCGCGAGATCGATGAAAAGATCGCTGACCTCCAGCGCACGAGCCTCGCCATCAAGGGACTTCTTGAAGTGCAGTGCGTTGATGCATCAGTGCCTTGCCCAATTGTCAGCGCCCTCGCCGGCCAATAGGGAGACTCCCGCACTAGCGCGCATGAGTGAGAGTGACAGTGCGCGTTGAGCGATCCCCGTGCGTGGTCTTGACCCCGGAGAGTGGACACGGGTTAAGCGGCGAGTTGGATTTCTGCGGCCTGTGACGAGTATTGCATCTCGAACTCCACTGGGGTGACCTGCCCGATCGAGGAGTGGCGCCGGCGGCGGTTGTAACGGTCCTCGATCCAGTCCGCGACGCCTTGGATCGCGCGGGCCCGGGTGGGCCAAACCCGGCGGTAGGAGAACTCGGTTTTCAATGTCGCGAAGAAGCTCTCGGCCATGGCGTTGTCCCAGCAGATCCCGGTGTAGCCCATCGACCGGGTGATGCCGTTCTTGGCCGCGAACAGAGTGATCTGTTCCGACGCGTATTGGGCAGATTCAACCGGTGGAAGATCACCGTCGCCGGGCGGTCTCCGCGCAGCACCATGGCCATCGTGAGGGCGTCCTGGATGAGGTCGGTGCGTATGTGGTCCGCGATAGCCCAACCGATCACACGGCGGCTGTGAGCGTCGATGACGGTCGCCAAATACACCCACCCCTCCCACGTCCTCAGATAGGTGATATCGCCGACCCAGACCTGGTTCAGCGCCCCGGTATCCCACTGCCGTTCCACAGCATCGACCGGGTAGGCGTCAGCGTGATCGATGATGGTGGTCGTCTTCCACTTCTTCGGGCAAATGCCCACCAAACCCAGGCGCCGCATGGTCGCGGCGACGGTTTTGCGGGAGATGACCTCCCCGTCCGCTCGGAGATCGGCCAGGATCCTGGGGGCGCCGTAGACCTCGTCGGAATCGCCGTGAAAGAAAGCGACTTTCTGCTCGATGTGCACCCGCCGGATCGCCGCCGGCGACGGCACCCGGCCGGCCCAGGCGTAGTAGTCCGACCGGGACACCTCGAGGAGACGGACCATGCGGGTGATGGTGAAGTTGGTCCTCTCCGCCAGCATCAGTTCGAACGCTTGCCGTTCGTATCCGATGCTTCCTGGGCGAAGAAGATGGACGCTTTTTTCAAGAACGCCCTGTCCATCTTGAGGTCCGCGTTCTCTTTCCGTAGCCGCAGCAGCTCGGCCCGCTCAGACTCCGTCACTTCGGTTTGTCCGGTCTCGTTGCGGGCCTTGAACGCGCTCACCCAGCGGCCCAGCGTGGCCTCGTTGATCCCGAGCTCTCGCGCGACGGTCGCGACCGCTCTGCCGGTAGTCAAAATCAGCTTCACGGCCTCGTCTTTGTACTCAGGAGTGAACTCCCGACGTGATCTTGCCATAGTGAACATTCTCTCTTGTGAGGTGTCCACTCCCCGGGGTCAGGGCCACAGTGTTTACCTCGATGATCCGAAGTGACAGGGAAAAACGTGAACAGAACATCTCGGCTCCTGAGCGCGGCGACCGCCGCCAGTATCTGCATGCTGCTGCTGGCGGGCTGCGTGCCCGGACAATCCATCGACAGTCTGGCCAAACAACCCGAAGCCGCATTGACCTACCCTGGCAGCATCGATGTCCGGACCAACAAGGTCCCAGGACGGGTTCAATTCGGGCTCGACGGCGGCGACGTGGACACGACTGGTATATCCGGGACAACGACGCACTCACCACGCGAGGTCCTCGCGTTTTACTCTCGCGAGCTGGTGGCCAACGGCTGGAAACAGGTCGATGAGGAGCCCTACGGCACAACGGAGTCGGGACGACCAGCGCCTGCGAGACAATGGGAGAAGACGGGGCTCCAGCTCGGCTATTTCGTCGCAGCAACGACGGAGGGTGAAGCAACGAAGTACGAAACTATCCTTGAATCGTTGCGGTAGTTCGTTATTCGCGGTCGGGAAAGACCATGCCCCTTCAGATTCAACTCAGGGGTGCGAAAGACGTTGTGCCGTTCTGAGAAAGAAGGATCACACCACCGTGGAACCGTCCCGCAAGGGGTTCCGATGTGACACAACATCGGCACTCTTGGCAATCGCGCGGAGAGGCCGCGAATTCGTCGCGCTGGAGGTCCCGTCTTACGGGCACATGGCTCGACCCTACCTAGACTCGACCGCATGGTCAACAAGGTCAGCACCGCGGCGTACTCACGCCGAGCAAGGGAGTACACCGAACTCTTGGGGTCGATGGCTGCCGTGCACCCATCCGATCTCCAACTCGTTTCCCAGTGGGCCAGCGATGTCGACGGGGAAATAGTCGATGCTGGGTGTGGTCCAGGTCATTGGACCAACTTCCTCGCGGAGCAAGGCTATGTTGCTCGCGGAGTCGATTTGGTGCCCGAGTTCGTCACGTACGCCACGAATACCTTTCCTGGCGTGAGCTACACGCTTGGCAGTCTCGACTCGCTCGACGCCGACACGGGCTCCATTGGCGGGATCCTCTCCTGGTACTCCCTCATTCACTACGAGCCCGAGACGATACAGATTCCTCTCCAAGAGTTCAGCCGCGCGCTCAAATCCGGTGGCACGCTGCTTGTCGGATTCTTCGAAAGCCAGACGGTCGAGGAATTCGCCCACGCCGTCACGCCGGCCTACCGCTGGCCCGTGGATGACCTCGGTGCCGAGTTGAACGCGACCGGTTTCGACGTGGTCGAATCGCACGTCCGGAAGACCGCCGGCCAGCGCCCGGTGGCAGCTATCGTCGCCCGACGTCGCGATGCCCGCTGAGGGATAGGAGGTACTAGCCAATGTTCGGCTTTCCCTTTTCATCGCGTCAGCCCCGAAGAACGTCAGGGACTGACGTCAGCGTCGCAGTCTCGTTGGCCGTCCTTCAGGTCTTGATCGCGGTGATCCTCACCCTCATTTCTCTCGTGGAGCAGTTCAACGTCGACGCCTGTGGGTTCTCGCGCCACTGCGACTTTGGCCTCCTGACAAGATCAGTTTTTGTCACACCGCTTGCCGCGGTCGGCGCGCTGCTCATTGAGGGTGTCGCCGTCGTCCTTCTGGTCCGCCGTGGCAGTCGTATCTGGTGGGTGCCGGCTGTCGGCATAATGGTGGTGATAGGGGGCTACGTGGTTGCCCACGTGCTCAATGCTGTGGCCACGGGAGTTGCATAGGCCGTTCGGCTACCGCTCGGCGGCGATGAGCAACCTCGTCAGGTCATTGGAGAGCGACACGTGGCGCATCCGGACCATTCCACCTGAACAGGGTCAGATGCCACAGCCCGGGGCGTTTGCGCGAAGGATCGACGAGGCCATTCGCTCCAAGGGCCTCCAGCCGCCGGCGGACCTGCCACGAAGAGGGTTCGTCTCCAGCCTTCGCAATGTCCTGCCAGGGCGCGACTGCGTCCGCAAGGTCGATACCGTGTCTTCGGGCCAGCTCCCTGATCGAGAGGCCCTCCACGCGCGCATCACGTCTGATCCGCGCGAACAACTCCACCCGAAACTCCATCCGAAACCTCCACCTTGAGCAACGAAAACACGTTGCAACAACGGTGGAGGTGGGTCCCGCTTAGATTGCCCTGGTGGGTCCGAATAACACTGCCATAGTCAATTCTCCGCCGAGGTAAGCACCATGTCTGCAGCTGGGGGAGTGAGGGCGAGTTCGCTTTGCCTCGTCTCCTGGTACGGGACACGCCAAGCCGAAACGCTGCGCAGGGCGCCGGTGATGCAGCCGCGGGGCAAATGAAAAACTCCGGGTCCGCCAACGCGAAGTACCGGAGTTCTCAATTCTTGGCCCAAGTAACATGAAACAGCGGTCATCAAGGGCTTGCGGATCAATCGTAGTTCGGAGGGCGGTGTCCCTCAGGAACACGGATTGAAGCGGTAGTTGCTCGTTTGGTCAAAGCGGGTGGAGGTTGGAATCTGGTCGTCGAGCATTTCGGCGAAGAGGCCCCGCCGCGACTTTCGGGCGGGGCCTCTCGTTGCGGAGACGTCAGGTTGTCGGCACGTGCCAGGCTTGTGTGGAGAGCCCATTGCAGTCGTATATCTGCAGTTGAGTTCCATTGGTCGTAGCTGCGCCCGGGTCGTCGAGGCATCGTCCAGACTGCGGGTTATAGAGCGACCCGTCGGCTCGTGCCACCCACTGTTGGCCCCCGACGCCGTTGTTGCATCCCCAAAGCTCGACCTTCGCGAAGTTAGCGGTACCGTTGCCGGTGATGTCGAGGCATTTATCGAAGGCTCGGATGGTGCCGTCGGACTCGAGCGACCATTGTTGCCCAGTTGCGACGCCGCAGTCGTAGAGCTGAACCGCGTTGCCTTGAGCTGACGTGTTGTTGTTCACATCGAGGCACTTAGCTACACTTCCTGGGCCGGTGATTGGTCCGGTCGCGCTCGGAAGATTCGCGGTGGCGAACCGCGTCTCGCATTTGCCGCTCGCAATATGGGTGCCCGCCAGCATGATGAAGCTCGACCCCGTGGTCGCGGCCAGGAGCGGTGAGCTGTAGCCTGCGCAGGCAGTTTCTCCGGCGTCGTATCCGCCGGTAGGTGCCACCGTCACTGCCGTCGTGATCTCCTTCCATGTACCAATCCCAAGGTTTTTATTGATGAGCAAAACGTGGCCGGATTCCGGAAGCACGGTGAGGGCCCCGTCATTTCCTGCGACGACTCGCTGTCCTGAGACGATGAGTGTGCCGTTGGCTCCGCCTGCGGGCGACCATGTCAGGTACGGAGTATGCAGCAGGAAGCGAGAATCACTCGTCTGAATGCGCGTGCCGAGGCTTCCTGGATTCCAGGTCACACCGTCGGTCGATGTCTTAATGTAGACGTCGCACGCCTGGTCCGGATCGAAACCGTTCTTGCAGTCCTCGTAGCTCATCGCGTAGCTGCCGTTTGGTAGGTTGACGACGGTAGCCATGCCAGGACGTTGCACGCCGTCCTGGATTGCTACGTCGTAGACCTCGCTTCCCCACGTTGCACCGCCATCTGTGGATGAAACGTGCGCGAGTACCTGGTTGTAGTTGTTCGATGAGGGTCGCTCGTCCGAGAAGTAGCAGACGAGATTACCGTTGCTCGCGACGTTGAATTCCGGTTCCCAGATGCCGTGCATGATTGTGTTGGGTGTGCCGGTTTCGCTCGTGCACGAGCTCCGGTAGGTCCAGGTCACGCCTTGGTCTTTTGAGATGAACACCTCGACGGACTGCTGCGTGTAGTCACCGTGGTTCCAAGCGGTTCCGGCTGCCAGAAGCGTGCCAGCGGGAAGGTCGCCTTTCGCGCTTGGTAGTTCGTAGAGGGTGGGACCGTCGAGATCCCAGCCGTGCAGCGTATCCGTGACGGTACCGATCGGCGAAGCCGTCCAGCTCACGCCGTTGTTGGTCGACCGGTAGAGGGGAAAGTTTGCTTTCGTCGTTCCGGCACCCGAGTGCGCGAATGTCGCGATCATGGTCCCGTTCGACGAGCCGGAGTGGGCGAGACGGATGACGCGGGGATAGCTCGCGTCTTCACTCGGGTTGGCTGAAGAATTGGGTGTGTAGAGGGTCCCGCTCGAGGTGGTGGCAGCGAATGCTGCGCCTCCCCCAAGAGCGAGGCCGCTTGCCAGGAGGGCAAGCGCCGTGATGGTCACAGCGACCAGCGTCCGAGCGTCTGTGCGCCATTTGGGGCATTGCCGTACTCTATTTTTCATTTTGAACTCCTCGTTTGCGTCGTTGCAGTGATGGGATGAATGGACCCTCCCGTGGGGAGGCCGGCGAATTCGGCAGTTACTGAGCGTCTCGTTCGAGCGGCCCGGCATCGACGAACGTGCGTGCCTTGATGGCACCCTGCTCGTCCACGATCCAGAGGTGGAGCCTCGCAGAGGTCATAGCCGGCGCTGGTAACGAAAGCTTGACTGCATCGGAGATTTGGAACGGGTGAGCGAAGACGGGAGCTTCGGTGACGGAATGGGAGATATTTGGGCCGAAGGGCGTCCCGCTTTGAACCCAGGCCGCGCGCACTTGTCCAGTAAGAGGCTTCCGGCCGTGGTGGGACACGCGCACATCCAGGATGAGTGGCACTGTTGGGGTTGCGATGTCGGTTCCTGCCTCCCTGGGAACGAGGTCAACCACGATCACAGTTTCGGCGTTTGCGTCGGCCGGGTCCAGGCCGCCGAGGTCCTTGCTTTTACGGTCGGCGGTGAACAGGCCCGCAGACTCGTGCTCGACATCGGCCAGTTCGGTATAGACGTAGCCCGCGAACCTATCGTGTCGTCGGATCTCCTGCGTCTGCCACCTCACGTGCCAGGCTCGTTCGAGGCTGGTGAATCCGCCCCCGAATTCGCTGTTGAGGAGGGGTACGCCGCTACGGGGTTGCTCGTTGTCGCCATAGATCGACTTGTCAACGATGTGGGCCGGTCCCAGTGGCACAGGGAACGACTCGCGCTCACCCGAGGCGATCGCCGCGACATTGGCCGCCCACGACGCCGGGTTCTCGTCGTAGTAGTGCCAGTCCATGAGGTCGGTCTTGACGTGCTCCCAGCCAGAGTTCTCGACGATGGGTCGACTGTGGTCGAGGGCTGCGAGCTGATCGTATGCGCGGCGGGCCGCGTCGGCTTTTGCGGGGTCTCCGGGGATGTCCCAGTCCAGACCCCACTCCTCGTTGTACAGGCCCCAGATAATGATGCTCGGGTGGTTGCCGTCGCGCTTGACCATCTCCGGTATTTGCGCCTCGAAGTTCACCGTGGCTTCCTCGCTGAATCGGCTCGTGCTGGCCGGTTCCGCCCAGATGAGCATGCCGAGCGTGTCCGCCCAGTGCAGCCAGCGCGGCTCTTCGAACTTGAGGTGTTTGCGCACGAGATTGAAACCAGCCTGCCGGGCGAGATCGAGGTCGTGCACGAGTGCAGCGTCATCGGGCGCGGTAATGCCGGAGGTCGACCAGTAGCCCTGGTCTAACACTCCGCGAAGGTAGAATCGCTCGCCGTTGAGGTAAAGGTCCTCGCCGAGTCGTTCGATCGAGCGCAACCCGCCTGTGACGACGACAAGATCGTCGCCGACTCGCACGTCGAGCGCATAGAGGTGCGGGTCGATAGGCGACCACAAGCGGGGTGAGTCGATCGGTAGAAAGCCGGAGGCGCGACCGTGCTCGTCGGTAACCACTTCGAGATCGCCGATGCTCACGCGGGCACGCGCGGCCTCGTCGCCCGCGACCTGCACGGTGACCTCAAACCCCGTCAGTGAGTCGCCTCTCAGTGAGACAGATTCAGCGTAGGTGCGGCCGCGTGCTTCGATCCACACGCTTTGCCAGATGCCGGAGCTTGCCATGAACGAGACGCCGTCGTAGTCGTCGCGGGGAAGTGATCGTTGCTTGCCGTGCGGGATCGAGCGCTTATCGGAGGGCGCCGTTACGTCCACGAGCAGCGTCGCGCTCGAACCTGCGGCGAGGTAATCCGTGATATCGAACTCGAACGAGGTGTACCCGCCTGTGTGCTCGCCGACTTTTGCCCCATCGATGGACACCCGCGTCTCGTGGTGCACGGCGCCGAAGCAGACGAACACCCGGGCGCCGGCCCAGGAGTGGGGGATGGTTAGTTCGCGTGAGTAGCTGGCTTGTTCGAGCCAGGTGCGGGCGATGCCCGACGCCTCGGTCTCCCAGGCGAACGGCACGGTGATGCTCTCCTCGCCGTCGAGGCTTGAGAACGCCCACTGGCCGTTGAGTGATTCCCAGCGATTCGACCGGTCGAAGTCGGGTCGAGGGTACTCAGGTTTGGGTACCGACGGCAGTTCTGAAGACATGCGAATGGAGCCTTTCGGGGTGATGATGGTCATGGTCAGCCTTTGACGCTTCCGGCGAGGATGCCGTTGATGAAGTGCTTCTGCAGAAGCACGAAGATGATGAGTAGGGGGATGAGTGCGACGGAGGACGCGGCGAGGAGTTCGCCCGTTACGTGCGCATAGTCGGCGCCGATCTTGTTGCCGCTGATGTTTTGGGCGAGGGTCGATAGGACCACCTGGAGCGTCTGCATCCGGTCGCCCGTGGTGATAACGACGGGCCAGACGAAGTCGTTGTAGATGTTCATCACAGTCAGCACGGCGAGGCCAGCGATCCCGGGTCGGATCACCGGAAGCACGATGCGCCAGAAGATACCGAACTCCCCGCACCCGTCGACGCGGGCCGCATCGAGTAGTTCGTCGGGCACGGCGCTGATCACCTGCCGCATCCAGAAGATCGCGAACGCGTCCACGGAGCCGGGCAGCACGAGGGCCTGGTAGGTGTTGACCCAGCCGAGCTCTTTCATTTCGAGCAGTAGCGGGATGATGAGCACGATTGTTGGGAGCATAAGTGTCAGCAGTACGGCCCCGAAGAAAAAGTTCTTGAACCGGAACTCGTATTTGGCGAACGCATACCCTGCCAGTGGTGCGAAGAACAGTGTGATCAGGCCCTTGGAGAAGAGCACTATGGCGGTGTTGAAAAAGCCGGAGAGGATCGGCACGTCGGTGAACATCTGCGTGTAGTTGTCGAGCGTGAACGTGCCTGGGTTGAATCCCAGTGGGTCGGCGATGATGTCGTTGGCCGGTTTGAATGCCGAGACGAGGGCCCAAGCCACCGGTGCCAGAAAGCCCGCGGTAAGGAGGATCAAGAAGACCTGGGATACGATCTGCGGCTGGAACCGCCGTGTCCGGAAAACGGATGCCGTCCTCATGTCAGTCCTTCGCTCTCAGCAGCCGCACGAACCCGAGCGACAGCGCCATCACGATGATCACGAGCAGGAACGAGTTGGCCGCTCCCGTGCCGAGATCTGCGACGGTGATGTGGTTGTACAGGTAGAGGCCGGCCGTCGTGGTTGAGCCATACGGGCCACCCTTGGTAACGACGTACGGTTCGGCAAACATTTGGAATACCGCGAGAGTCTGCAACACGACGATGAACATGATCGTCCGTCGGATCAGGGGGACAGTGATGCTCCAGAGCTGCCGGAACGGCGATGCCCCGTCAAGCTCCGCGGCCTCGTATACCGTCGTGTCGATGGACTGCAGGCCGGATATCACGATGATGACCACAAATCCGGTCGTCTTCCAGAGGAATAGGAGCGCGAGCGTTGGTTTCGACCACTCGCTCGTTGTTAACCAACCGACGTCTGGAAGCCCGACTAGGTTCAGCAGCCCGTTGATGACCCCGTAGCGCTGGTCGAACAGTACGATCCAGATCTGGGCGATCGCAACGAGGGGTGTGACGAAGGGCACGATGAACGCCGTGCGGTAGAAACCGCGAGCACGGATGCGAGTGCTGTTGAGGAGGACCGCTGCGAGCACGCCCACGCCCAGTTGCGCCGGGATGATCAAGAGCCAGAGCACACCCGAGTTGGCCAGCGACGCCCAGAAGTCCGGGTTCGAAAGCAGGTAGGTGTAATTGCCCCAGCCCACCCAGTCCGCGGTACCCGACCCGCGCCAGTTGGTTAAGCTCAGCCGGAACGTGAACACCAGCGGGTAGATCGAGAACGCGGCAAAGATCGCGACGAACGGAAAAATGAAGAGGTAGGGCGCCGACTTCCGTCGCAGCAGGGACCAACGCGGTCCCCGCTGCGACGATCGCGGAGCCGTACTTGACGCCTTCAAGGCGGTCGTGACGGTCATGGAGCTGCTTTCTCGCGTGGGTGAAGAGGTGTTACTTGTTGCGGTCGACCAGGTTCGTTTGGATCTGATCGGTCGATTGCTGGATCACCTCGTCGGGTGTCATCTGCCCGTCGAGCATCTTCTGCAAGTTGTTACCGAGATAGTTGACGGCGCTCGCCCACCAGGTGGGGGTGGGGGTGCCACCTGGGATCTGGTTGCCCGCCTCGATAGCGGTCTTCCAGAGGTCTTGTCCGCCCATGGCGTCGATGGTGCCGAACAGCGGTGTGTTCGGATCAGCGGCCGCCTTGTAGCTGGGTACCGACGTATTCAGACCCTTCGGGTAGACGGAGTTCGGCCCGTAGACAGCCGTGTATCCGTTCTTGTCGTACATCAGGAAGTTGTAGAACAAGGCCGCAGCTTTCGGGTTCTTCGCGGCCTTGGGGATGACGAACGACGAGCCACCCATCGCGCCCGAGTGGGCTCCATCTGCCGTCCAGGACGGTAGCGGCATGGCCCGCCAATTGCCCGAAGTCTTTGGGAGTAGTTGCTGCGGGGCAAAGTCGAACCAAATCGACCATGGGTAGAACACCTGCTGGCCGGAATCGAGCGTCTGCACGTCCGTGGGCCCGAGGTACTCCGCACGCGTGCCGAGCTTCTCTTTCTGAACGGTATCGAGCCACGTGAGGATTTGCTTATACTCGGGCGAATCAAGGCGCAACTTTCCCGATGCGTCGGTCATGCTCGTGCCTTGCTGGCTCGCGAACATCTCAAGCCACAATTGCCCCAGGAAGGCGCTCTGTTCGAGGTGTATTGGACCCGACGACGGATCGGCGGCTTTAACTTTCTTGGCAGCGGTGAGCAGGTCGTCGTAGGTCTTGATGCCTGCCGGATCGATTCCATCCTTTTCGAGCACGCTCGCGTTGTAGAAGAGAAGACCGGGGTCCAGATCGAACGGGATGCCGTAGATTCCGCCATTGAGCGAGTTGACGTCGACCTTTTGTTTCGCGATGTCCTGAACGTATGGCTTGAGAACGTCGCTGAGATCCCACAGGTCATTGGCAAAGCCCGGGACCTTCGCGTCGTCGAGGAAGACGCCGTCAGGTACGTCAGTTGAGGAGATGAGGGTATTTTGCAGCTTTGCGTCGATGTCAACGGCCTGGTGATTGACCTTGACGTTCGGGTACTTCTCGTTGAATTTGGCGATCGTCGCATCGAAGACGTTGAAGAGATCGCCAGAGCGGTCCCAAATGGTGATCTCCCCTGTGGCGTCCTTATCAGTCGGTGCCGTAAGAACGTTCGGATTCGATGTGCCGGTCACGCTCGAAGAGTCATTTCCAATCGCCGGGCCGCAGGCGCTAACGCCAACGGCTACGGCGACAGCGACGCCAAGCGCTCCGAAACGAGAGAAGGCGCGGTGCTGCCGCAGAGCCGAAGCGCTCGCGCCGGGCCTTCTGGGCTGCGTGGGTGTGCTGTGCATGAACACTCCTTTGTGATCGGTGCCTCGCTCCCGCAGTCGAACACCCAACGGTCTCCGAGAGTGAAATACGGTGCGACGCTGCTGACGTTTGCCAACGTATGCAAAAGGATAGCGCGGAATTGCGTACGTTGCAAAGATAAGCTGGCACAACAGTTGTTCAGCTAGTGGAGGTCCGATGCCCGCAACGCTTAAAGACGTAGCTGATCACGCGAAGGTCTCCATGCGCACTGTGTCAAACGTGGTCAGCGGTTACGAACACGTCAGCAAAAAGATGCGTGAGCGCGTCATGACTGCGATCGCCGACCTTGACTATCGACCCAACCTCGTAGCACGTACCCTGCGCACCGGTCGCACGGGCGTGCTTGCGCTCGTCGTGCCCGAAATCGACGTTCCATACTTCAGCGAGCTCGCCCGGGATGTCATCCGGGCGGCGACTTCGTTCGGGTACCGGGTGATGATCGATCAGACAGGGCACGACCATGAACGCGAACGCGACTTGCTCGTTGGCGGTGACCGCAACATGCTCTTCGACGGCATCCTCTTCAGCCCACTCGCGACAAAAGCACAGCTCGATGCCGTGGAGGATCGCGTGACCCTGCCGTTCGTGCTGCTTGGCGAGCACGAGTTCGACGGCCGGTTCGATCACGTGGCCATCGATAACTTCAAGGCAGCGCAAGAAGCCACCATGCACCTGCTCGCTATAGGACGATCACGCATAGCCGCAATCGGAGAGCAACCCTTCGAGAGCTACGCGACCCCGCACCTTCGCACAGCGGGATACCTCGCTGCGCTCGATTCTGCTGGCATCGCTTCAGATGCGGACCTCATAAAGCCGGCCGTGCACTACCGCCGGGCCGACGGCTATGCGGCCACGCAACAGTTGCTCAAACTGCCAGATCGGCCCGACGCAATCTTCTGCTACTCCGACATCCTCGCCATGGGAGCGATGCGAGCCGTCTTCGACGCGGGGCTTATCGTCCCGAAAGACATAGCGATCATCGGTATCGACGACATCGAAGAAGGTCAATATTCACGCCCAACCCTCTCAACAGTGTCCCTGGACACCGAGTTCATAGCCCACCACGCCGTTGCCACTCTGGCCGCTCGTATCGACGATCCCGAGAGAACGGCTGAAGAAGTCGTAGCACCCCACTCCCTCAAAGTTCGAGAAAGTAGCGCCTAACCGGGCACCTCATATCCTCATCACGATGACGGGGGAACATGTGCTGCCTGACCAACGCCTGGCCAATGGCTCGGCTGGTCCTTAGTTGAAGACCATTCCGCCGTCGACGAGGATCGACTGTCCGGTGATGTAGTTGGAGTCGGGACCGGACAGGAAGGAGACGAGGCCGGCGACCTCGGAGGCTTCGGAGAGGCGGGCGAGAGTGATGCCGTTGGTGAACTGGTCCCAGCCCCACTCTTCGGGCTTGCCCGCGTCGGTTGCTACTTTTTTCGCCAGTTCCTCCATGAGGGGGGTCTTGACGATGCCGGGGGCGTAGGTGTTGACCGTGATGCCGAACTGGGCAAGGTCCCTGGCCGCTGTCTGAGACAAGCCACGAATGGCGAACTTCGTGGCCGAGTACAACGCAATGCCGGGGTTCCCGACGTGGCCGGCCTGGGAGGCGGCACTAATGATTTTTCCCCCGTGGCCGAGCTCTTTGAACGCCTTCGTGGCTGCCTGAATGCCCCACATTCCGCTGAGGTGGCCATGCTTATATCTGGGGGAGGGGTCGAGTCCGCGGAGTCTCGTTCTCCTGGGTTGGAACACACGCCGAGGGCCCACGCTCGCAGGGTGCCGCGGAAGGGCTTTCACGGCAGGCGGGGAGGGATGCTGGAGTATCAGACTAGGGTCCCGGCCGGCTGCGGCGGTAACCTGACATCACTTCCCGGCATTTCCCGGTGGGCAAGGGGCGCATGGTTCCGGTGGCTGGCATGAGCCGGGGTACCAAAAGGCGTCGATAACGAGAGCGAGCAACTATGGGCGAGACGCACGCGTCTACGACGACGAGCGGGCGGCAGGCAAGGTCGTTGACCGGAGAGCGCAAGCGGGAGCAGATCCTCGACGCTTCTGTACAGGTCTTTGGTACCGGTGGCGCAGCCGCTGTGACTCATCGTGCGGTCGCGAGGGTCGCTCGTGTGCCGCTTGGCTCGACGACCTACTACTTCACCGACCGCAACGACTTGTTACTGCAGACGATGGCCCACGCCCGGAGGACCGAGGCGGCCCGGCTCGCCGCGATCGTCGAGGCGCTGCATGGGGAGCTGACCGTCGAGCGCTCAGTCGAGGTGTTAACTGAGATGTTCTTCGATAAGACGGTCGCAGACCCGCTCTACGACCTTGCGCTGTTCGAGATGTTCATGGAAGCGACCCGGAACATCACAGTGCGAAACGAAGCGCGCGGCTGGTCGACCATGATTGGCGCTTTGGTCGACCGCGTCCTGCCCGCCAGCGAACCGACAGTGCCTCGTGCGACCGTCGTGCAGATCGTCGCGTGCTTAATTGACGGCTTGATGCTTGAGGCCGTGTCCAACGGACAGCTGAGCGTTGCCGACCTCGCCGAGCGGCTTCAGATTGTTGTTGAGCGGTTGTGCCTACGGCTCTAGAGTCCTGCACCTGAAATTTTCTGGTTGTGTTGCAGAACGGAACGCGTTTCGAACTGGACGTCCGAAGACCGAGCTGATTCCTAGGGGCGAAGCGCGGCAGCGGTTATTGCGCTGGGTGAGGCGGCGAAGTCCTCGCAGGGTTTGGCGTTGCGGTCACGGATCGTGCTCGGTCGCGTGAGGGCCTGAATAAGCAACAGGGTGCAGGGCGGGCGCTGTTCGCCGAACGCAGTCAGTAAGTGGCGTGCCCGCTTCCTGGACTCTCGACTGGATGCGTTGGTCGATGAGCCGCGCCCGAGACGCCCGGCAACGATCGCGGCCGAGCAGGTCGAGGCAGCCGTTGTGGCAATTGGAGTCAACGTCGGAGAATGCCGACCGTAGTGGATTGTCGAGATTGTCGATCGGGCGGATCTGGAAGGCACTTGAGCTGAAGCCCACTGAGACAAGTTCAAGCTCACGAACGATCCGCTGAGTATCTTAAAGCCCTGAGCGCCACACAATCGGGTGGTTCAGCGCCGGGGATTGTGCGAGAGTCCGCCAGCAGTTGCGTGGTTTGGCACCGCTGACGCGCTCGGTCGCGTGAATAGACGGTCACGAGTGCTGCATGCTCGCGCATGTTGTAGTTGCCGGTCTCGACCCAGATCCGGACTGGTTTGGGTCGGCGTCAACACGGGCGCAGCGTCCCACCTTTCAAGCCGCGTATCGGCAACATCGACCCATGGTCAAAGGTGCGCTTGCTTGGATGACTCGCCGCGCGCCGTGCCCCCTACCGGGCGTGACGAAAAACAACGCCTGGTGGGTGAACCGGGCCGCTGAAATCAGCCTCAAACGGCTCCTCGAACTCGGACTCGCCACCTCCCACCCCGCCAGGCAACGGCCATGGGAGCTGCCCGGATTAGCCGCTCGGCCCGAAGTCATCAACGCGTCCAGACAGCCACCGGCCCCGCTCGAACTACGCACCGCTCTTCGTGTCATCGACACCCGCGTGAACTCTTACATCGCCCGGGAGCGACTGGGGAACGCCGCCTGAAAACTCAAGACAAACGCCAAAGATCTGACCCCAAGGATCGCTAGGTGCACCAGCGCACAGATGTGTTACGTTAAAGAACAAAGGTTGTACGTTTGTACACGTTGGACAAATCCCGTCTTTGGCAGCGTTCGGCCTTCGAACAATTTCGTTCAGCGGTATGTCAAGTAAAGGATCAACAGCAATGACAATGCAGTCAGATAGTCCTCCGACAGGCGCCGCCGACCCAGCGAAGGGACGTCCGACCTTCCGAATGTTCGACATGGTCCTGTTCTCCGTGGCCGCGATGCTGTTGCTCTCGCAGCTGACCGTAACGGCCGCCGTCGGGCCGACGGCGATTTTCTGGACCGTCGCGATCATTATCTTGTTCTTTGTCCCCTACGGCCTGGTCACGAGTGAGCTCGGCTCGGCTTACCCGGATGCCGGCGGCATCTACGCCTGGGTCGTGCGAGCGTTCGGCAACCGTTGGGGGAGCCGGGTTTCCTGGTGGTACTGGCTCAACGTGGGCTTGTGGGTACCGAGCGTTTACTTGATGTTCTCGGGTGCGATCTCGTCGATGTTCTTCGGTGGGCACCTGAACTTTTGGATCCAGGTAGCAATTACCGTCACTCTGATCTGGATCAACTACTGGGTCAACGCCCATAGCCTGAAGATCGGCACCTGGGTATCAAACCTCGGAGCCGGCATCACGATCGTCGTCATAGTAGCGCTCGTCATTGCCGGCGGGATCTACGCTTCGGCGAACGGCTCGGCAACCTCCTGGACACTGGACACGCTTATTCCTACGGATGCACTGCCCGCGTTTATCGCAGCGCTACCGATTGTGATCTACAACTTCCTCGGCTTCGAGCTGATGTCGTCCGCCTCGACACAGATGGCCAACCCGCAGCGCGACGTACCCAAGACGATCTTCATCGCCGGCGTCCTCATCGGAGGGTTTTACCTCCTCGCGACCGTTGGCATGCAGCTCATCCTCCCAGCCGATGAAATATCTAAAACCACCGGCCTAATCGACGCCCTCCGTCACGGATTCGGCGACTCACCCATTGCCAACGCGGTCGTGACGATCCTCGGCATTGGTGCACTATTCTGCTTCTTTGCCAGTCTGGTGCCATGGACTATCGGCGCGAACCTCGCCGCCGCCGAGGCTGCCCAGCAGGGCGACCTGCCCAAGGCGTTCGCCCGGACACACCCAACCCGTGGCACTCCGGTCGGCGCAGCGATGCTCTGCTCCATCGTCGGGACGGTTTTCACTGTCGGGTACGCGGCGTTGTTCTCCGTGACCGACGGCGCGATCGACGCTCTCTTCTGGAACCTGTTCGCCTTCTCTTCAGTCATCTTCCTGCTGCCCTACATCGTGATGATGCTGGCGTTCGCCAAGCTCCGGCGTATCGACGCGGGCCGGCCGCGGCCCTACCGAGTCCCGGGCGGTCCAATTATGACGTGGCTGATGACGTGGATCCCGGTGGTCCTGCTTGGGGCAGCCGCGGTGTTCTTCGTCTGGAACCCCTACGATTATTCGCTCACGGTGACCGGGTCGATCCTGATCGGCCTCGTCGTGACGGTCGCCTTCCAGGAGTACTTCTGCGCCAAGTCGCCCGAGTGGACACGCCAGCGGGCCATCGAGCGCGGCGAGGACCCGACACTTCCAGCTCCTTCCCAGGCGCCCAACTCTGACCTCATTCAATCTTGAAAGGCTGCTTCTTATGACTCTTACTCTCGATTCCACCCCCGGCTCAGACGGCTACCGGATGCCGGCGGAGTGGGCTCACCACAGCGGTTGCTGGTTGATCTGGCCCGAGCGCCCGGACAATTGGCGCCTCGGCGGCAAGCCGGCGCAGGCCGCGTTCGCCCGGGTAGCGACGGCGATCTCCGGTACGGAGGCCGTGACTGTCGCTGTCTCCGCCCGGCAGTACGACAACGCCCGCAGCGAGCTCGGTGAGCATATCCGGATCGTCGAAATGTCCAACGATGACTCCTGGATCCGGGATTGCGGGCCGACCTTCGTCGTGAATGATGTTGGAGACGTGCGCGGCGTTGACTGGGACTTCAACGCTTGGGGCGGCCTCGTGGATGGGCTCTACTTTCCTTGGGCGGCCGACGACGCCGTCGCGGGCAAGGTGCTGGAGATCGAGGGTGTGGTCCGGTACAAGGCCTCGTTCGTGCTCGAAGGAGGATCGATCGATGTCGACGGCGAGGGAACGCTCCTGGTGACGGAGGAGTGCCTGCTGTCGCCCGGGCGCAACCCCGACCTGACCCAGGAAGACCTCGAGAGGCTGCTGCATAGTTATCTCGGTGTCGACGTCATCATCTGGTTGCCTTTTGGGGTCTACCTCGACGAGACGAACGGACACGTGGACAACTTCTGCCGGTTCGTCGCGCCAGGCAAGGTCATGCTGACGTGGACAGACGACCGGACAGACCCGCAGTACGCCCGTTCGGCGGCCGCGCTGGAGGTCCTCGAAAACGCCGTGGACGCCCGCGGTCGCACGCTCGAGGTCGTCAAACTCCACCAGCCCGGTCCGATCTTCATCACCGCCGAGGAGTCCGGCGGAGTCGACTCGATCGCCGGCACTCTGCCGCGCGGAGCCGGTGATCGGCTGGCCGGCTCCTACGTGAACTCATATATTGGCAACGACGTCGTCGTGCTGCCGATCTTTGATGATCCCCATGATGACGCGGCGGTCGCGGCCTACACCGAGCTGTTCGCGCCGCGCCGGGTCGTCACGGTACCAGGCCGGGAGATCCTGCTCGGCGGCGGCAACGTTCATTGCATCACCCAGCAACAGCCCTCCGGCGACTAGTCGGCCGACGGCGGCCGACCCTACCGGGGCACCGCCACTTTCCCCCTTTTTCCGCATCTTTGGTACGACTCGCCCATTCGCTGGCGACCGCCCGTGCCTCGCCATGCCCTCAAACGCGCCCAACAAGCCCCGCGTCGACCCTTTCAAAGGAGACCATTATGACCGCACGTAACTTCATCGATACCCAGGACCTCACCAAAGACGAGGTGCTCGATATCGTCCATCTCGGCCTCGCCCTCAAGCGGTGTGTCGCGGTGGGCTACTTCCCCCGCTGTTGCACGGCCGCACTCTCGGGATGATCTTCGAGCAGTCCTCTACCCGGACCCGGGTCTCGTTCCAGACCGCGATGTCACAGCTTGGCGGACACGCCCAGTACCTAGCGCCTGGCCAGATCCAGCTCGGTGGGCACGAGTCGATCGAGGACACCGCCCGCGTGCTGTCCCGATTGGTGGACGTCGTTATGGCGCGGGTCGCGCGGCACGCGACGGTCGTGGAACTCGCGAAGTACTCGACGATCCCCGTGCTCAACGGCATGTCCGACTACAACCACCCAACGCAGGAGATCGGCGATCTCATTACGATGGTCGAGCACTTGCCGAAGGGCAAGCGCCTCGAGGATTGCAAGGTCGTCTTCGTCGGCGACGCCACCCAGGTCTGCGCCTCCCTGATGATGATCACCACGAAGATGGGCATGCAGTTCGTTCAGTTCGGTCCGAAGGCCTTCCAGCTCCGCGAAGAGATGCAGGCGATCGGTCGCCAGAACGCCGTCGTGTCGGGTGGCAGTATCGTCGTGACCGACGATGCTTCGAAGGCTTTGGCTGGCGCAGACTTCGTCTATACCGACGTCTGGTACGGCGACTACGAGGCCGAGCTGGGCGAGGAGGCGCGCCTGGCCGCCTTCATGCCGAAGTACCAGGTGAACCCCGAGCTCATGGCCTTGGCCGAGCCGGACGCGAAATTCATGCACTGCCTGCCCGCCACCCGCGGTGAAGAGGTCACCGATGGGGTCCTCGACTCGGAAGTCTCGCTGGCCTTCGACGAGGCGGGCAACCGACTTACGGCACAGCGCGCGCTGCTCGTGTACTTCCTACGTCCCGAGGTTGCGAACTCGATCAAGGTCGACGCTGCGAAGGCAGAGCTCGGGACCCTGCTCGCCGAAATTCTGTAGAGGTCCGACATGTCACGCATCGTGATCGCCCTGGGCGGAAACGCCCTGGGCAGCACCGCAACGGAGCAGCGCGCCTGCATCGACGAGGCCACTCCCTCGCTCGTCGGTCTAATCGCCCAGGGGCACGAAATCATCGTGTCTCACGGCAACGGCCCGCAGGTCGGGGCTATCAGCCTCGCATTCGAGATCGCATCGCAACACACCGACCGGGTGACCCCTATGGACCTGGCCGAGTGCACCGCGATGAGCCAGGGGTACATCGGGTATCACCTGCAACAGGGGATCGCGAAGGAGCTCCGGCGGGTCGGCATGCCCTGGCACGTCGCCTCCGTCGTGACACAGGTGGAGGTGGCCGCCGACGACCCCGCATTCGCGCATCCGACCAAACCGATCGGCGGCTTCTATGACGAGGCCGATGCACGGGCACTGATGGCCGGGCGGCCAGGTCTTGTCATGGCCGAGGATTCCGGGCGAGGGTGGCGGACCGTCGTCGCGTCACCGCGCCCGGTAGACATCGTTGAGCGTGATTCGATCCTCAACCTGCTCGATCACGAGTTCATCGTGGTCGCGTGCGGCGGGGGTGGCATCCCCGTGGCCCGGGACAAGGCGGGCGAGCTGCACGGTGTTCCGGCCGTCATCGACAAGGACTTCGCCTCGGCGAAGCTCGCCGAAGTAGTCGGGGCGGACGTTTTCTTCATCCTCACGGCCGTGGACCGGGTCGCAATCGGCTTCGGCACGCCCCAGCAGCGCGACCTGGAAAAGCTCGACCTTGCCGAAGCGCGGCGCTACCTGGACGACGGACAGTTCGGCGCTGGCTCAATGGCTCCTAAGGTCCAGGCCGCGATCAATTTCGTGGCTAGCGGCCCCGGGCGGACCGCGGTGATCTGCTCGCTCAAGAACGCCCCGCTCGCTATGAAGGGTCAGAGCGGGACGGTGATCCACAGGTAGCAGTATTTCGCCAGTGCGCGTAACCGGGGCGGCAACCGCCCACCGTTTGCCCGGCGCGGATAGTCGTGTTCGGCTACGTGATCGCAAGCGAGGGGGCTGCTCGCGTTGACATGGATCAGATGGTGCTCGCTGTTGGGGCGGCGTCCTGGCCGCGATCAGCGACACCAGCAGGCGATCTCTCTCATCGTGGACCAGCCCGGCGGCCACCACCGTTTGAGCTGAGGAGAACCGGATCCGAAATCAGGATCACGCAAAAGCCATACAATTGACCAAGCGATCAATAAACCCGACGTAAAACTAGACATTGGGCTGTCATGTCAACTCTTCCGAGTCGGGCCAAGCGAAAGAGCCGCGCCGAGCGCGCCGCCGAGATCGGGCGCACGGCTCGGGAGATCGCCCGCTACGACGGCCTGGACGCCATCACGCTCCGGGCGATTGCGCTGCGCATCGGCGTGACGTCCGCGCTGGTCAGCCACTATCAGCCCAGCATGGAGGGGCTTGTTGCGTCGACATTCGGCTCGATCGTTTCCGCCGAGCTCGCCGAGGTCCAGCGGGAGCTGGCGGCAATGCCGAGCGCCGTCGAGGCCCTGCGCGCCTTGATCCGAGACCTCCTCGGACCCGAGCGCAGCACGGTCACGAGTCTCTGGTTGGACGCGTGGAGCGTCGCGCGACGAAACGCGGCCCTAGCCCGCGAGGTCGCGGTGCAGATGGACGCCTGGCAGGAGTTCTTGGTCAGCGTGCTGAACCGCGGCTGCGCGCGCGGTGAGTTCGCCGTCGCCGACCCCGGTGCCCTGGCCTGGCAGCTGCTCGCGATCATCGACGGCCTCGACGCCCACGCCGTGATGCACCACGGCGACGCGCGCGACCAGCGCGACCTCGTGCGCACGATCGCCGAACACGAGCTCGGCCTGCCCACAGGAACACTAGCGCCGGCGTACCTTATTGACCGTGGGCGCCCTCTGAAGGGCACGTCGCACTAGTAGCTCGACGTCGCGGCTGTGGGCTACGCCAGCGCATAGAGACGGGGCCTTAGCAGGTCCGTGATGACGACACTGTCGCTTGCGTCGAGGGCGTCGAGGGCGCGATCGCAGTTCGGCTGCGAGGCTCCATCGCCGGAAACGTCGCTGTCGACGTGAGGGTCATCACGCCGGAAACCAGCGGCCAGAAGGTCCACCACTTACCGGTCGGTGAATTGATGGCGCGTCGATACGCGGGCGTAACCGATCAGCTTCATCACCATCCTCTTGGCTGCCTCATAACTAACGGTGAATACGGCTCTCCTGACTCTTCCGTGGGTTAGTCCCGGCCGGGAAGCACGGGTTTGTGCCCGCCGAGGCTGAGCATTGCGAGGGCGATGAGGGCCTCGGGTGATTTGAAGCCGAACGCGATGCGGGTCATGAGGCGGATCTTGGTGTTCATGGATTCGACGCGGCCGTTGGAGAGGCTGTGCTCGATGGAGGCCAGGATCGCGGTGCGGTGTTTCACGATGCTCTTCTGCAGTTTCACGAAGGACGGGATGCGGCAGCGGCGAGCCCAACCAACCCATTTGTCGAGAGCTTCGGTCGCTTCCTCGAGAGGCAGTTTGAAGATCACACGGAGGCCTTCCTTCAGGTAGTACGCCCGAACCAGCCGGGGGTCGGTCTGCACGATCCAGGCGAGCTTCGTTTGTTGCTTCTCGGTCAGGTTTTCCGGGTTCTTCCAAAGCGCGTATCGGCAGTTCTTGATGCCCGTCGCCCGGGCGCTGTCTGGGCGTGCCGGGGCGTCGGCTGGGGGCCGGCCGCGAGTGCGTCGGGCATCGTTGTGCCGGGCGGCTTTGCGGGCCTCGTTCCACGCGCCCCGGCGGACTTCATCGAGGGCCTCGGTGGCCCATTTCACGACGTGGAACGGATCAGCGCAGCGAACAGCGTTCGGCGCTCGTTCCGCGACAACACTGGCGATCCAGGCCGCACCGTCCGCGGAAACATGCGTGATCAGTGCCGAACGCTCCGGCCCCAACGCATCAAAAAACGTCTCGAGGGTGGCCTTGTCCTGGCCTGGTGCCGCCCAGACGAGACGGCCAGAATCGTGGTCCACGACGCAGGTCAAGTACTTGTGGCCGCGCTTGTAACTGATCTCGTCAATCCCGATCCGGGTGAGGCCCGCGAACTGGTCGAACTGCTTCTCCGTATCTGCCCAAACCCGGGTGATGATCGCGCCCACGGTGCGCCACGCGATGCGCATCAGCACGGTGATGGCGGACTTGGATGTTTGCGTGGCCAGCCACGCGACCTGGTCATCGAAGAACAAAGTGTGCCCGCTCTGATGCCGGGCCCACGGCACGGCGGCGACCGTCACGCCATGCACCCGGCAGCTCACCCGCGGCGCCGCAGCTTCTAAGTGGATTTGCACCGAGCCGGCGTCCAGGGATCGCCAGCGGCGCCGCCCGTCACCGGCGTCGTAGCGCGGGCAGCGCTTCCGGCAGGCCCCGCACCGGTTCCGCATCGATGCCGTTGGGCGCACCGACGCGACCAGCATGCCCGTATCCGCGTCGAGATCGACCGCTTCGACGATGGTTTTGTCGACTCCGAGCAGAGTCCGCCATAGTGTTGAGTTTTGCACGCCGTTTTCTCGTCCCTGTGTTTCTTGCCTTTGTCAGTTAGAAACCTAGACGGAGAGCGGCGTGCACTCGTTAAGGCGCTCGGAAACCACCCACGGTAACGTCAGGAGAGCCCTTTAAACGCCTCAATCCCTACCTCATACCCTCCGGAGCCTCACAGTCGGAAGACATCGACTAAGGAGCGCTCCGCGTGAGTACACGCCCATGATTTCTTCAGTACCTGTGATATAGATCTCCTCGCGTCCGATCGGGAAAGTATCGCGGTCGAAGCTGTGCCATAGAACCGCTGCCGTCGTCGTTGGCACCGATTGACCTCGTGGAACTGCGATCTCCGCGCGCGGCGGAATCGCGTCGATGAGACCGTGGTGTGCCAGCGCGCCGGCCAGTCACAGGGTGGCGTCGGGCCTGCATTTCACGATTTCGAGCAGGACGAGATGGAGGCCATCCAAAGTCTCCGCCACGAGGCTCTCAAGTTCGTCGACGGGAGCGCCCAGAGGATTATTTGGCAGAGCGTAGAGGATGTGCGCGAAAGTGCCGAAAATCTGCCCAGTGATTCACCAGCCTGTGAGTTATAGGAACAACCCGCCACGAATCACCCCCTGCATCCCTTGAAAACACTGGGATGTGGGGGTTTTCTTTTCCCGCAAAACCCCGCAGGGCAACACTTTGGCAACCACCGTCAGAAGTGCGGCCTGATTCTGCCAGCTTCTGAGCGGCTGTGACCTGGCCGTCACAGAGCAGGGGCCGTCGAACCGTGACCGGACGGTCAGGAGGAGCTGAAGTTGAGCCCGCCACGTACTGAACGCCATAAGCGCTTCCGCATCTTGTCCAACGTCGCCTTCGGTTTCACCTTGGGCTTCACGCTCCTGGTCATTGGTACGGCCGGCTTCTCGACCCCGTTGTCTCATGGACTTGTGTTCGAGTTTTTGTTTGGCTCGATAGCTGCGGGAGTCGTCCTTCGACTCCGCTCGAATCCGGACTATGACCGTCCCAAAGGTTGAGAGAACGAGAAGCGGGATCTACAGCACTCAGTCTCTTAGCGTTCCAAGGCGCAATGGGAGACGAGGCGATCTAAGGATGCGTTAGGGGTAATCAGTCGATGCTGAGCGAGCGCGCGTCGTCGAGGGCGTCGGCCACGAGGTCGAGGTCGTCGTCGAAGAAGTCGTCGTAGGAGTCGAGGGTCGCCGCTACCACCCGCGGTGCTGTCGGTGCTGCACTTGGGCAGGTTCACGTTCTCCGTCCTTCCGGTCACGTGGAAAATGACCGCTTCATTGTGATTTCACCCAAATGGCAAGCGTGAATGCTCACCGCAAACGAATCGAACAGGCATACCCCGTGTGACACGCTTGGACCGTATGACGGGACAGAAGCCCCCGCTCACGCCGATTCAGGGGCCATAATTTGGCACTCGATCGGGACAAATTGAGACAAAATTAGCCAACAGGCGATTAGGTCTCGCCCCAAAAAAGAGAGGACGAGTCTCGACGGGCGCTGCCGTCTATCCATTTCCCGCTCTCGCACCGCAGTGCTACCGCGTGCGGGCGGAGCGGGACGTGGAATTCGGCGAAGTCGACTTCCTCCCGTGTGTCGTCATAGCGTGCGGAGCGGATGAAGAGGGAGAGCACGTCGCTGTAGTGTTCGAGTTTGGGGTGCTGGTGGCCGGCGAGCAAGTCCTCTTGGAGGAGGGGGTACAGATCCCATGCATCGGCGAGCTCGGCGACGTTCCCGAGCGTCGGGGCGGGGTATAAGCGCATGGGCATCCTGTCCGTACAGGTGCGAGCAAATTCCAGTGCGTCGGAGGCCGTCGCGCCAGACGGGGCCGCTGTTGGCAGTCCTCGGTTCACATAGCGGGTCAGGAACGACGCCTCGGCCGGTCCCGGGGGTGGGCGGTGCGGCGCTTCGTCGTCCGGCATGTTCCGCCGAACTCGCGATCGCCCGACGGCTCCGCCAGGGATTCATAGCTGCCGCCCTTCCGAATCCTGGCTTCTGCGTGGGCCTGTGCTGAGGTGCGTGGCTGCTGCTGTGGGAACGAGGATCTGTTGGATCGCTGGTCCGACGACGGCGACGAGCGTTTCGGTGTCCGCTGCGACGAGCGTGGGTACTCCGATGATGCGACGTCCGGTGACGATGCCGACGAGCATCGAGGAGGCGAGGCCAGCTCGGAGGACGGCGTCGGGGTCGAGGCGGTCGCGGGTGCCGACGAGCAGGCGGGACTGGATGAAGTCGCGCAGCTGCCCGCTCGCGGTGTCGTTGACGATCGCGCCGCGGAGCATCGCCATCAGCGGCTCCGACTCCTCGGCCACGCCTTCCCACGCGCTCAGGTAGGCGCGGACGACCCGTTCACCGAGGTGCTTGTCCGGCCCCTCAAATGCGGTACTGAAACGCTCCAGCGCCGCTGGGGTGATGGCCATCACCCCAGCGAACAATTCATCCTTCGACCGGAAATACTGCATCACCTGGGATGCATCCACCCCAGCGTCCAGAGCAACAAGCCGGATCGTGGTGGCGGCGAATCCTTCCCGGGCGAAACGAGCCCGGGCGGCCTTGAGCACCACTGCCCGGGTGTTCACGCCACCAGGTCGACGCCCGCGCCGCACGGTCGGTGTTGGCTGCTTCTGTATCGTCATCAACTCAATATAGCTCTTTCGCGCTTATTTTCTCAACGCTTGTTGAGTTTCTGAGTTTTTGGGCGTACGCTCGCACCGGCCCGAGAGTCGATCCCAGGATCACGAAACCAGAGGAGCTCCGCGATGAGCGAAGAACAGAGAATGTACGTCCCTTCCACCCCGCTGCCCCCGGCGCGCACCGGAGCGCTAACCGCGTTCGATCCCGGAACCCGAACCCTCCAGGCGGGCTTTCAGATCGCCCCGCAGTTCAAGCCGCTGCCAGTCGATATCCTGTTCGAGAAGGACGTGCCCGTGCAGATGCGCGACGGTGTCACCATCTACGCCGACGTCTTCCGGCCCGCCAGATCCGAGAAAGTCCCAGTCATCATGGCCTGGAGCCCCTACGGTAAGGCCCAGGGCTCCTCACTCGCCGTAATGGGCGTGTTCGGCTTGGTGGGTCTGGACAACTCGATCGTCTCCGGACTGGAAAAATTCGAAGGCGCCGATCCGGCGTATTGGGTCGCCCAGGGCTATGCGATCTGCAACCCGGACATGCGAGGCATCGTCGACGGCGAGGGCAGCAGCGTGCTCTGGGACCGACAAGACGGCCGCGACTGCTATGACGTCATCGAGTGGCTGGCGGAGCAGGAGTGGTGCACAGGCAAGGTCGGTATGAGCGGAACCTCCTACCTCGCGGTTTCGCAGTGGTTCGCCGCCGCCGAGCAGCCGCCTCACCTGGCGGCGATCAACCCGTGGGAGGGCGTCAGCGACGTTTACCGCGACCTGGTGATGCGCGGCGGCATGCCCGATACCGGCTTCGCCCGCCAGCTCCAGGAAGGCAGTTTCTTCGGCAAGAACCAAAAAGAAGACATCATCGGCGAGGTCGAAAAGTATCCGCTCGTCAACGACCTGTGGGAGAACAAAATCCCCGCGTTCGACAAGATTACGGTGCCGGCATACGTGGTGGCCAGCTATTCGAACACTCTCCACACCGCCGGAACCTTCCGCGCGTGGCGCCGGATGGCGTCGGAGGAGAAATGGCTGCGCATCCACAACACCCAGGAATGGCCCGACTATTACGACGAACAGCACCAGGACGAGCTGCGCCGCTTCTTCGACCACTTCCTCAAAGACCACGACAATGGCTGGGAGCAGACCCCCCGTGCGCTATTCACTGCTCGACCTTGAGGGTGGCGACCGGATCGATATCCCCGCCGACCAGTTTCCACCGGCCGACTCCGTGCCGACGAAGTTCTACCTCGACGGCCGCTCTCGCGCGCTGACCATCACGGCGCCCGGCGCCGAGGTGCCGGTGGCGTACACCGTGGCGGCTAACCCGGACGCCGTGTCTTTTCTCACGCGCTTTGCCGACGAAACGGTGCTGGCGGGCTACCCGAAGGCGCGCCTCTTCGTCGAAGCCCGTGACTGCGACGACATGGACATTTTTGTGCTCGTGCAGAAGCTCGACGCCTACGGCACACCATTGGAAGCGTTCACGGTTCCGAATCAGAGCGCAATCGCACACGACCTCACCGACCGTGGTGCGACGATTCTGAAATACAAAGGCTCAGACGGTCGACTGCGGGTCTCGCTGCGTCACCTCGACGAGACGCTGTCGACGGATGAAGTGCCCACACACACCTTCGACCGGGTCGAGAAGCTCGCACCCGGCGAGATCGTCGAGATAGAAATCGACCTGTTGCCGGTCGGGCTGGTGTTCCACCCGGGCGAGCAGCTGCGCTTCGTAGTCAGCTCCCGCAACCTGCTCGGCACGATGATGCCCGGTATCCGCGAGTACGTCGGCGCGAACAGCGGCCAGCACGTTGTTCACACCGGAGGCGAGCACGCCTCATACCTGCAGCTGCCCCTGCAATCGCGATAGCCGGTCCGAGTACCGATAGGGAGCGCTCACCGAGCGTTCCCTATGCGATTTTCGGTGTAACTCCTGACACAGGCCTTGACCCCGGAGAGTGGACACCTCACAAGAGAGAATGTTCACTCCCCGGGGTCAGCGCCAAAGACTTGACAGACCCCGCCGACGGTATGGTGCGGCAGCCCTGAGAACGGAGTCGGGCTATTGTGTGCGCATGTTTGGTTTGACGTTTGAGAAGCTGGTGTTGATCGGAGTGGTGGCGGTCTTTTTGCTGGGCCCGGACAGGCTCCCGCATTACGCAGCAGTGTTGGGTCGTGTGGTGCGGCAGTTGCGGATGTTGGCGTCGGGGGCGTCGGATCGGTTGCGAGATGAAATGGGCCCAGACTTTGACGACGTCGACTGGAAGAAGTACGACCCACGCAAGTACGACCCCCGCCGGATCATCAGGGATGTCCTCCTGGATGCTGGCGACGTAGCGCCCCATGTTCCGAGCCCACCCCGGCGACCGAGCGCCGACCCGCTTTCCCCGTCCAGCGGCGCGGCAGACACGATCTCGCCGGTACCAGCGGCGGCACCGCCGGAGTCCGGACCCCCCAGTCAGTCCCGCCGGGGTCTGACGACGCTCGTTGATGTTGCGAACTTCATCAGGCTACGCGGTCATACCTGCCTCCGCGTCGCGGGTGCGTTTGGCGAGTCGGCGGTCGTGGAGAGAGGCGATGCCGTAGGCGGCGAAGTAGAGCAGCACCATCGGGATGGCCAGAAGGAACATAGAGACGACGTCCGCGGCGGGGGTGGCGATAGCGGTGAACAGGATAATGATCAGGCACGCGATTCGCCAGGACTTGATGATGGAGTGGGCGCTGATAACGCCGGCGAAGTTCAGCAAAACGAGGAAGACCGGAAGGACGAACGCGACTCCGATCGCGACGACGAGTTTCAGGACGAAGTCGAAGTAGTTTTGGGCGTTGATGAACGCGGCGTCCTGGGTGGGGGCAAATCCGGTCATGAGTTCCACGACGTGGGGGAGGACGTACCAGCCTGCAGCACAGCCGGCCAGGAAAAGGGGAACGGCGGTGAAGAAAAACCCGAAGGTGTAGCGCTTCTCGGTGCGTGTCAAGCCCGGCATCAAGAACGCGAAGACCTGGTACAGCCACACCGGGCTCGACACGACCAGGCCCACGTAGAGGGAGATTTTCAGTTTCAGGTCGAACGCGGACGTGATATCGGGGTAGTTGATCTGGGCGTTCCGATGCTGCGCATGCACGATCGCGTAGATCGGCTCTCGGAGCGCGTCCCACACGAATCCAGAAAGAAACCAGCCTGCCAGGGCGCCGATCAGGATCCCGGCCGCCGCGAAGAACAGGCGCTTTCGCAGTTCCAGAAGATGCTGGCCCAGGGTCATCTGCCCGTTCGGGTCCGCACGCGAGCGAGCGCCAACGAACATGATGCCTACGGCGCCGGAGGCGGCCCGGCCGGGCCCGACGGTGTCGCGCTCTGCGCGCTGCGCCCTGGCGGGGCGGGCGCCGGGACGGAGGTGTCTGGGACGGGCGTGTCGTAGACGTCTGGTTCCGTTTTGATCTCAGCCTTGAGGATCTTCATCGACTGCCCCACACTGCGCGCCAGCCCGGGAAGTTTGGGTGCGCCAAAAAGCAGCAAAATGATCGCGAGGATGATCAGGAAATGCCATCCAGTCAAATTCCCCAACATATGGTGTGTCCTCTCAGTTCTGAGAATGTCTCAGCAACCTACACCGTCAAGGCGCGTTCGGGTCAGGGGAAGGAGCGTTATATTGCAGCAAAAGGCAAAGTCGATTCCCAAGAGCATGAAGTTTTCATCTTCTGAAATCATGAGGTTGTCTCATCTTCCGTACGCGTTGGGCGCCAGTTAGCCTTTTGAAGTCACCGTTACCTGACTGTGATGCGAGGACGGATGCACCGACGCGACACGGGTGCGAACTGGGGGTCCCGGCCGCGCCATTGACCCACAATGGCAGGAGAAGTCGATGTTCGACCAAAAATTCATCACTCATGCGATCGGCAGGAGCGCAGAATCGCCCCTCGATCGGAGGCGTTTCTTCCAGGCCGCCGGCGTTGCCGGGTTCGGTGTCGGTTCGGCGGTGCTCCTGGCCGGTCAACCAGCTTTCGCTGGCGAAAGCGGCCACGACGACGGCGACAACGGAGACGGGCCCAGCGACTCGTCCATCCTCAACTTCGCCTTGAACCTTGAGTACCTCGAGGCGGAGTTCTACCTGCGGGCGGTTACCGGCTCCGGATTGCCCGACGATATGACGACTGGTCGCGGCGATCGCGGCAGCGTCTCCGGCGGGCGTGCCGTCTCCTTCGACACCCCGCTGATTCGCAAGTACGCCGAAGAGATCGCGGCCGACGAGAAGTCCCACGTGGCCTTCCTTCGCAGCGCACTGGGGAATGCTGCCGTGTCCCGGCCGAAGCTGAGCCTCGACTCCAGCTTCACCGCAGCGGCCCGCGCCGCCGGTCTGATCGGGAGCACCGAGCAGTTCGACGTGTACGCCAACGAGGTCAACTTCTTGTTTGGCGCCTTCATCTTTGAGGACGTCGGCGTGACCTCCTACAAGGGCGCCGCACCGCTGATCAGCAATAAAACCTACCTGGACGCGGCGGCCGGCCTGCTGGCGGTGGAGGCATATCACGCCGGGATCATCCGTACAACGCTTTATGCCCTCGGCGTCAACACGCCGGCCATCTACTCCAGCGTGCAGAAGATCTCGGATGCGAGGGACAGCCTCGACGGGTCCACCGATCTCGACCAGGGCATCGGCACGGCCGACAAGGCGAATCTCGTTCCAACGGACAACAACGGGCTGGCCTTCAGCCGCACCACCGGACAAGTGCTCAACATCGCCTACCTCAACCCGAAGAAGGTACGCTCGGGCGGTTTCTACCCGGCGGGCGTCAACGGCAAGATCAACACGAGCGGCGCCAACTAAGAACCGGCCCCTTTTGCCCGGTAGTCCACAGCGGGCAGAAGGGGCCATTCCGCTCGTCGTCCGTGCCGCCAGCGCCGGACAAGCGGCACGAATGCGGGTTGTCGTAGCGCCAACGGCGTGCGCACGATCGGGACGAAATCGAACGGTGGCGGAGTCCATGGTTCCTGATAGAAGACCTGGCAATGCCTCAATACGTGCAACGCTCGCACGCTGCGACGGACTGAGAGAATTCTTTGGAAGACGCTTGAAGGCGTCCTTCGGTGCCCGCGCAGGGCGCCAGACTGAGCGTGGCACACCGAGACTTCGTCACCGGGCGCCCGTGACAACGGACCCCGGGACAAAGTGGGCCTTGTGCTCGATAGTTTCGCAATGGACACAATGAAGCTGCTGCGGTCGCCGATGCGCCCGAACAGGCGGCGTCGATGAAGCGACCGCTTCCGCGTCGATGAGTTCTTGGTGGAGGGTTTCGGTCGCTACGCGGATGCGATCGGTGACATCGGTGAATTTGAGGTCTCCCAGCAGGGCGAGCACGGCAGACTGGCCAAGAGCCCTCGTGTGGTGTCCTTCGTGAGTTGCTTTAAAGGGCGTTGGCCGCACGCGGTCAGTGGAACCACGCGGAGCCCAATATCGACTGAAGTTAGGCTGTGGGTCATGAACAACAAACCCCAGACGTGGCATGAGAAACATCGGGATTCCCTGACCAGAGGCCAGCGTGCGGCGGACGTGGTGCGGAACGGAATGGGGAGTTGGCCTTTTGTGGGCAGCTTTGTCGGAGAAGGCGTGGGATCCGTACCCGTATATCCTGCTGAATCTATTTTTGTCGATGCTCGCCGGGCTGCAGGGTGCAATCTTGCTCATAGCCGCTAAGCGTCAGGACGCTATTGCAGGAGTGATGGCCCAACACGATCTCGACACGAATGTGGAATCGAAAAAGAGATCGAGCTGTTGATGGCGATCAACACTCAGCAACTGCAGATATTGCGGGAGCTGCAGGTTGTGGCTTCTGGGCGCACCACGCCTCAAAGTCCAAAGTAGTTCGCTAGCGCAAAATGTTGCAGTCAAGAATGTTGGACGACGAATTCACGAAATACGACATTGCTCCCGCGAGAGTCGGGAAGACGGCGCGCTCCACCGGGTCAAGGAATACCATCACTTCAAAACTGCCGTGGTTCTTGGCGATGAAGCCAACCAGGCAAAGAGCGATGTCTGTGGCAATGCGGCGGTCAATGATCCTCCATCGCAACCGGACAAAGCGCGGACTTCGATATCCTCTCCCGTTCGCGTCTGCAATCGGACGGCGATCATTGTGCTTCCTCATCTCAATCTGCCCGTGATTCTCGCATGTGGTGCTCGTTTGTTGACGCATCGCCTGCCTTGGCAGTACCGAGCCCGGCTCCCCTCCGCTTCGTCGAGCGGTTCATCACTCCGGCGGCTCCCGGAACTTCGCCCGGCCTCCTGGGAGTGACCATTTTGGGGGTGAATCTTCTCCCTACTGACGTCCAGCTTCACCAGAATTCATGCAAGTCCGGGTCACCCCATTCGTAGCTAGGGACAGCAACCGTCTCTGAATACCCGGTCTCTCCAGGAGTGGACGCCGCCTGGCCGAGAAACTCAAGGTGCATAACGGCGTCTGCGGCATCGGGTTCAGGCCAGAAGGATTCTTCCGGGATAGCGACGAAAGCGCTTGTCGGCCCGAGGAGAAGTGTTGCCGTCACCACTGCGCCCCCGATCAACACCACTGGGATTAACGCGACTGCAGACTTATGTTTGGCGTTGAGCACCACCAAGAGACTGACGAGGGAGTCTGCGATTCGATCTGCCGTCAGGAACGAGGCACCGCCGAACGTAATTCGTCTCATGCGTACACCCTGAACTCGTATCTGTCCATGCGCAACCAGGTTGACATGATGTGCATATCGATGAGATAGCAGGCTCACAACAACGCCTCCTTCGATCTCCGCAACTTCGCCGAACACCATGCACATCTATTCGCGCGCATTTCAAGGCAACGTGTACTTCTGACTCACGTCGGCCGGATACAGGGATGGTGTTAACGCCGACCGAAAACAGGGCCAGAAACGCCAACTGAAAATAGGGCCACCAACCATTATGGAAGGTGATCAAATTGGATGATTGGGCAGAGATTCGCCACCTGCATTCGACGGGCAAGCATTCGAAACGGGAGATAGCCCGGCTGGCCGGGGTGTCCCGGGGAACGGTGGATCGGGCGTTGGCTGTGGATAGGTCGCCTACGTATAAGCGCGAGCCGACCGGGTCGAGTTTCGACGCGTTTGCGTCGCAGGTGCGGGTGTTGCTTGCGGCAACGCCGACGATGCCGGCCGCGACCGCGGCCGAACGGGTGGGCTGGTCGGGGTCTCCGTCGCTGTTCCGGGCCAAAATCGCCGAGCTGCGCCCGGAGTACGCGGTGCCGGACCCCGCGGACCGGCTGGTGCACCCGCCCGGGTTCCAGGTCCAGTGTGATCTCTGGTTCCCGCACGAAGACCTGCCGCTGGGCCATGACCAGGCTGCTGCGCCGCCGGTGCTGGTGATGACTTCGACGTTCTCCGGATTCATCCAGGCCCGCATGTTGCCGTCTCGGACGACGCCGGATCTGCTCGGCGGGATGTGGTCGTTGCTGCAGGAGGCCGAGGCCGTTCCCGCCCGGCTGACCTGGGACAACGAGACCGGCATCGGGCGCGGGAAACTCACCGAGCCCGCCGCCGCGTTCGCCGGTACGCTCGGCACCCAGATCAAGCTACTCAAGGCCCGTGACCCCGAGTCCAAGGGCATGGTCGAGCGGATGAATCGGTTCTTCCGCAGCCGCTTCATGTCGGGCCGGGCGTTCACCTCGCCCGACGACTTCAATGAGCAGTTGGCCGGGTGGCTGCCCATCGCGAACAACCGTCTCTCCCGGTCACGCAGAGGCCGCCCGCAGGACCTGATCAGCATCGACCGGGCGGCGATGCGCGGGCTGCCGCCGCTGGCGCCGGAAGTGATGTTCCGAAATAGCGTCCGGCTCCCACGGGATTACTACGTTCGCGCTTTCAGCAACGACTACTCCGTCGACCCGACCATGATCGGCCGGGTCGTGGACGTGACAGCGGGCCTGGAACGCGTCACCGTCCACCACGACGGGGTCCTCATCGCCGCGCACCGCCGGAAATGGGCTCGGCAACTGACCGTGACCGATCCGGCGCACGTCCTCCGCGCGGCCGAGCTGCGCGCGCAGTTCCAAGCCCAACGCGCCCGCCGGCCCGCGGTCACTGCCGTCGTCGAGATGGCCTCACTGGCCCGCTACGACGAACTCTTCAGCGTTGACCTAGACACCACCCCGACCGTGTTGGCGGTCGCGTCATGACCGGGTCGGAAGCGGCCTCGCAGATCGAGTACTACGCCCGCGCGCTGCGGGCCCCACGGATCAGCGAAGCCTTCCGGCGCCTGGGCGACCAGGCCCGCGACGCGGGCTGGTCCCACGAGGAATACCTCGCCGCAGTGCTCTCCAAAGAGGTCTCCGAACGCGAAGCCTCCGGGGCAGCGCTCCGCATCAAGGCCGCCCGGTTCCCGGGTCACAAAACCCTCGAGGACTTCAACTTCGACCACCAGCCCTCCGCAGACCGGAACCTGATCGCGCACCTGGGCACGAGCGTGTTCCTCACCGAAGCGAAGAACGTCGTCCTCCTCGGGCCTCCCGGAACCGGGAAAACACACCTCGCCGTCGGCATTGGAATCAAGGCCGCCAAAGCCGGCCACCGGGTCCTCTTCGACACCGCGACGGGCTGGGTGACTCGACTCCAAGAAGCCCACTCACGAGGCAAACTCGCCGCCGAACTCATCAGGCTGCGCCGTTACAGCCTGCTGATCGTCGATGAGGTCGGCTACATCCCCTTCGACCAGGACGCCGCGAACCTGTTCTTCCAACTCGTGTCATCTCGCTACGAACACGCCTCACTGATCATGACGAGCAACCTGCCCTTCGCCCGCTGGGGCGACGTGTTCGGCGACCTCACCATCGCCTCCGCGATGATCGACCGCATCGTTCACCACGCCGACGTGATCAGCCTCAAAGGCAACAGCTACCGGCTCAAGCAACACCAACCCACCGCGACTACGGCACACTAGAACCACACGAGAGTGGCCCTGTTTTCAGTTGGCAGAAGTGGCCCTATTTTCGGTTGGCGTTAACAGATGGAAGGGGCCCGGCAAGATTACGAATGTTTTCGAGCTGCTGCAGCGCAGAAACCGGGGCAACTGTGAAGAGAATGTCTTACTGCGGAACGACGTTCCTAACCACAAATACCGTTGCGGATGCGCTCCTGGAGTTCGCCGCAACGCTCAGCGAGTGGCACAAATCCGAAGTAGTAGAGGTGCCGTCCTACACAGCAGACGGTAGCGAAATACTCATTCGCCTTCTCCTTGCCTCCGGCAGCGAACTCATCAGCATTCCCGAGAATACTGTGGGTGACGAACCGGTGACGCACCACGCCGTGTCCGTCCTTCGCTACGACATCAACTCTCTCGCTTCGGTGTCCAGTACTGAAAGCATCGTCACACGTGCAGTGGCATCAGCGTCCGAAGACTGGTCGACCGAGGACCACTGGGACGACGTCTACTAAACCCGGCCAACATCATCTACCAGTCATGCCCGACGATCACACTGCCGCAGCTCATCATCTGAGGTCCTGACTGAGCGAGACCAGCCCTGAACCCTCAGGCGCGGCGAGACCAGCGGCATCCTTCTACATGTCTGAACAACGACAGGACTGACGCAGGAATCTCCGCTGCAACGGGCCGCCCTACGCCCCCAGACACCTGCCCGCGTGTGACTACGCAGTGTCGAGATCCGTGCTGTCCCCATCCAGGATTGCGTTCCGAGCGCCGAGAATGTGAGCGCGCATCATTGCTTCGGCCCAGACGGCGTCGTGTGTCCGAAGCGCCGTGAGTATGTCGCGGTGATGATGATTGCTGCCTGCCCGAAATCTCCCACCATCGCGGCGAAAAACCTGCGCCATCATCGGGATACGGCCAACAGAATCGGTCAGATGGATCAGCTGCTGATTCCCCGACGCCGCCACGCTGATGTGATGGAATTCGGCGTTGAGCTCGCCAAGCCGGGTAACCCCTTCATCGTCAGTGGCGAGTACGAATTCGTCCATCGACACGATGAGATCAGCTAGTTGTCCGAGAATTTCATCGCCGATCCGGGTGGCAGCCAAACCGGCAGCTCTACTCTCCAGGCCTGCGCGCAGGTAATACGTCTCCCGCACCTGTTCCTGAGTCCACGAGGCAACCGTCGCACCACGATTGGGTGTGAAGTCAACGAAACCGGCTTCGTCCAAGCGACGCAAGGCCTCGCGAACCGGGGTCCGGCTCAGACCCAATTCTTCGGCCAAGGACTGCTCCCGGAGCACCGCTCGGGCGGGAATCTCACCCGACAGTATGCGGCGCCGAAGATAAACGAACGCGGCCTGTCCGCCTGTAACTGGCTCCGCACCGCGTGTGACTCCGGTTGTCTGCACTGACACCATGGCGTATCCATTTCATACTCACCTGCGCGCCAACAATCTGAACACGCACGATACTTTCAGGTGAGCTCGATTATTGCCCACTAGCCCCGCGGAGGCAACGACGGCCGAGAAAACGAAAGCGGGTGTGCCTCCCTTGGTCAGGTCGCGGAGGGGGGAAAATCGCCCTGGGCTACGGGGCTACGGGGCTACGGGGCTACGGGGCTACGGGGCTACGGGGCTACGGGGCAGCGGGCGATGCGGAGTTCGGCGACGAAGGAGACCCGGTCGGGGTCGCGGTGAGCGTGTTGTGCGGCCTCGATCATCAGGGTTCGGATCGCGTAGTGGCAGCAGAGGTGGCCCCAGATTTCCTGCTTGACCAGGTCCGGGGCCTTGGACCGCATCACCATGCGCTGGGCGCGCTGATGCGCTTTCAACTCATCGAACACAGACTCGATCTCCCACCGTTCTGAGTACACGGTCGCGAGCTCTTCCGCAGATGCCTCACCCGGATCAAGGATCGTTGTCAGCAACCGGTAGCCATCGGGATTGTCGCGGCCGTCGTCGATCGTGTAGTCCACGACCCGCACGGTCAACGGTGCTGTCGACTGCCGCCCCGGGAAGCCACGGTCGGCCAGGACCAGCATGCCCGGCCCGAAGCGCCCGGCGAGCTCCCGTGAGAGTTCAATTTCCGACGTCCTGCATGGGCCTATCGCCGCATCCAGAATCGTATGCGTCCCGCACTCGGCCAACGCCACCAGGCGCGCCTGTGGGAAGGCAGATTGCTCGCCACGGCTGACTGGCGGCCGGCCAAAGAACTCTGCATTCACCACGCTGTCGGCCAGATCCAGAATCGTTCCGTCGATGGACATCAAACGCCGCCCAGCCAACCACGAACCCGGCGTGTCCGGCCCGGCCAGGGGCCGCGCGACTCGGGCAAACAGATCCCGCACCGATTCAAATCCGAGCCGTCGACGCGCCTGGAAAATAGCCGACTTCGACGGCGGCATATAAGCGGCGCCCGCGAAGAACGCCTTGTCGCCGACCTTCGCGCGCAACGCGTGCAGGTCGGCCGCTCCCCGCAGGTAGACCGGAGCCGCGAAGAGATCATCGCGACCTGGGTCTGCGATGTTGAGCGTCCAGCCGTTGTTCGCGTCCAGGTATGACACCGCGTCGGCAAACTGCGCAGGCATCGTCGCAGTGCCTTGATGCTCGGCCCGCAGCCATTCGACGTAGGTGGCCCAGCCTTCGTTCAGCCAGATGTCCTTCCAGTCAGATGGCGTCACCGAATCGCCGAACCATTGGTGCCCGAGTTCAGGGACCACTGACTATCGGGAGACCGCGCGGGCCCGTATGGGTGGCCAGGGTGAAGTCACCGACCGTCGCCGTCGACAGGTAACTGGACATCGGGTCCGTCGCCTGCGATGACCAGGTGGTCCACCCGGCTTTGGTCCGTGGCGGGCCGGCCGCCAGACCGTTCGCAACGGCCGCCTTTCCAGCCGGCACCGTGATGTGGAACGAATACGTGGCCTTATCGTGCGGGTCGTCGTTCACGGGATACCAGGTCGAGGCGCCATCGGGTTCGTTGACCACGATCGCGCCATCCGCAGTCGTGACCCATCCATAGAGGGCGCCGGTCGTGTCGAGCGGCCGCCCGGTGCTTCCCCCGTACTCGACGATGATCGTTGTGGACTGTCCCTCCGTGAGCTTCGGCAGCAGACCGACGGTGAGCCCGTGCGCCGCCGCCTTGCCGTCCACCCGGACCGACGTGACGTCGAGACCGCGCAAATCGAAGTTGAGCGACGGCAGGTTCTGCTTCGCGCGGAGTGTGATGGTCGCGACGCCGCTGAGGCGTCCTACCAGTACCGCGGGGTCCCTCGGTGGCGCGTGACGAAGGGCGAGGTCGTAGTGCAGCACGTCGTAGCCGCCGTTGCACTATCAGGCGCGAGCCCTCATGCGGCGTCGGACGAAGCCGAGGATGATGGTGGGCAGCATTCCGACGCCGACCGCAAGCAGGAGGCCGAGAACCAGGAGAAGCGAAGTACGTGCTTGCGCGATCAGCGGTGCCCTCTCCTGTCTGACCCGATCGAGGGGGTACTCGATCATCTTGGACACGGACTGGACGACCGACGAACTGCTGCTCCTCGACAGTTGTTCGAAGGCGGCGTCGAAGCCCTGCGGGCTTCCTGGTGCACCGAGTTCGCCGGCAACCACCGTGGTCGTCGCGCCATCGAGAATCGAGGTCTTCACAACGAGGCCGTGCTTGGTCGTTACGAACCCTTTCGCCGACAGGGCGGAGGTGGTGGCACCTTGCGAGTATCCATAGACCTCGAAGATTGCAGCGGCATCGATCTCCTCGACGCCATCTTTCAGCTCGACGGCAACCCTCGGTCGCCCCCAAGGGAAAGCCGTGTTCATGAGAATGGCAGCGTCTTCGAACCCAAAGACTTTGACGGGCATCGCCGTCGGACCATCTAGTTTCCAGCCTGGGTAGCCGACGGATTCGCCGACCCGGTTGGCTTCCGCATCACCGGCCATGTCGGCGATGACTTTGAGTGAGCCCGGGATGCTGGAGGTCACGCCACCGGTAGTCGTTACTCGGCCGTCTTGGACGTAGCGCTGTCCGGTGACCCAGGAAACCTCGGGGTTCGAAGTTCTGAGCGCGGCGATTCGGGACCAATGGGACGTCGCGCGAAGCCCATCGAGAACTCCGGAGGCGGCGAGCAGCCGGGAGCCCGCACAAATGCCGAGGATGCGAGCGCCCGCGTTGTACTGGTTGACGATGAACTCGCGCGCCGCGGCCTCCTCGGGCCCCGACGGACTGTTCACGGCCGGCACCACGACCAGGTCAGGCGTGGGTGCAGCACCAGCCGCCACCTCACCAAAAGTGTGGGTCGGCACGACCCACATGCCACCGTCGACGACCGCCGGGGCGGCGGAGGCGGCAATCGTGTAGACGAAGAAGTCGGGTGAACTGGCCAGAACGTCATATGGCGCGAGAACGTCGGCGGTGTCGGATCCGGACCGGCCGAGAATGACCGCAACGACGAACTGCCCGTGGAGCGGCACGGCGCCAGGCTGAGGGGGTGGCGCCCCGATGCTCGCCGCGGAGGCAGTCTCAGCGCTCGATTGGGACAACCCGGTGACCGCTATGGCGGCGAAGGCGGTAATAGTGAGGGTAGTGGCGAGTGTGATGCTGCCGACTCGGCGGGCGATTTTTGACACGACGATCTCCTGGTGAGCGGGGGTTAGCGGGTGAGACGGGAAAGGAAGTCGGAGATTATCCGAGCGAACGCCGGGGACTGCGTCCAATGCAAGTAGTGGCTTCCTTCGAGCACGTTGAGTTCGTGCGTCGTGACGTTCTCGAGTTCGGCCTCGTGGTTCGGCAACCATTGGGGCATCGTCCGAACGCTGTCGCTCGAGAGGATCTCGAGCACCGGCAGGTCCGAGGCGAACGGCTGCATCGCGGTTTTGGTCGAGTTGGCGCCGATGCGGCTCCATTCGTCGGAGACCGACGCGTTGACGTAGTTCCAGTTGGTCATCACGGCGATGCGGTGCCGCTCCTCCGCCGTATAGGCAGACCCTGGAGGCTGAACCAGGTCGGGTGCGATCGTCGTGACCACGCGGAAGAGCCCGGTCGCGGCCTGCATGCTCTCGACGGTCGAGGGTGCGCCCTCATCAAGAGACGACGACAGGGCGGCGGTAGGGTCGACGCCAACGATCGCCATCACCTCGTCCGGGTAGGCGTTCGCGTAGTAGCGGGCGTAGATGCCGCCGATTGAATGGCCGACCAGGATCACCGGCTCGTCCACCCGAAGCTTGGCCAGGACCTCGTGCAGCTCGCGGGTGATGTTCTCGATGGTGCGATCACTGACGTTCAGGTCACTGTAGCCGTAGCCGAAGCCCTCGACCACGATGACGTTGAACGCGTTCAGCTGGCGGATGAGCGGGGCGAAGTCGATTGCCGGTGCCGGCGTCCCATACCCGCTCAGGAGCACCATCGTCGGCCCGGTCCCGCCGTTGCGGTAGACATTGATGTCGCCGGCGTCGATGGCGACCTTCTTCCCATACGGCACGAGGTCGGCGTGTTCCGAGGTGTTCAGTGCCACATTGACGGTCGTCGAGACGGCCGTGAGAGCCAGGACAACAGCGAGGCCGATGCCGGCGGCGCGTGCGATTCTGGGGAAGTTCATATCAGGCTCCATCGGATTCGGGAGGTAAGGGGGTCGCGGATTCGCCGCGCCGACGTGCGTGTTTGCGGGTATGACTTCACGGTAGGGTTCGGTTGTCGGCCCACCTAGGACACGCTGTTGACGATCTCGGCCACGGAGGAAGACAGTGAGCGAACTACGCATCGTGATCGTCGGGTTCCCGTCCGTGCAGATCCTCGACGTGACCGGGCCCCTTGAGGTGTTTTCCACCGCCTCACGATTCCTGCCGATCGCTCGGTACGCCACGGAACTCGTGAGCACCGATGGCGGGCCGGTGCTATCGACGAGCGGCCTCGAGTTCGCGACGGGACCGATCGATGCAGTGGTCGGAAACATCGACACTCTCGTGGTCGCCGGGGGCCGGGATATGGAGGAAGCTGCGGGCGATCCGAGGCTGGTCGACAGCATTCGGCGGCTGGCGTTGGTGTCGCGGCGGGTCGCATCCGTGTGCTCAGGCGCGTTTCTACTCGCTGCCGCGGGCCTTCTGGACGGTCGCCGCGCGACCACCCACTGGGCCGAGTGCGAGGTGCTTGGGCGGGCCTACCCGGAGGTCATGGTCGACCCCGATGCCATCTATGTGCAGGACGGCAACGTCTGGACCTCGGCCGGCGTCACGGCCGGAATCGACTTGGCCTTGGCGTTTGTTGCCGATGACCATGGCCGCAAGGCCGCTGCGACCGTAGCGCGGCGCCTTGTCGTGTACCTCCGCCGTTCGGGCGGCCAGGCGCAGTTCTCAGCGCTGCTGGCCGCACAGTCCGCGAACGACGAGCCCATCCGTGACGTGTTGGCCTGGCTCCCTGACAACCTGACCGCCGATCTCTCCATCTCTGGTATGGCCACTCGCGCCCACCTCTCGGAGCGCCAGTTCAGTCGGGTATTCAAGTCCGAGGTAGGCATCACGCCGGCCGAGCATGTGGAGGCGGTGCGGATGGAGGCAGCGTGCAGTCTTCTCGAGACGACGATGCTGACAGTGGAGGAGATCGCGCGAGCATGCGGATTCGGCACCCCTGAAACCATGAATCGAGCGTTCCGGCGCCGCCTCAACACCACCCCGACCAACCATCGAGATCACTTCGGGTCCGACTGACCGTGCCAAGTCTCCGCGATTGACCGAGTGATCATTGACCGAGTGATCAATGTAGAGTCGGAGCATCGCTTCTCCCTCGCACGCCCCCACGAAAGCCGCAGCATGAACCTCCTCGCACCTCAGAAGACGCGCGCGACCGTGCTTCGCACCGTCTTCAGGATGACGCTGGGAGCCTTCCTCCTTCTCGCCGGCATCAGTCATCTCACCGTGAACCGGGAGGCGTTCCTCGCCCAGGTGCCCACCTGGGTGCCGATGGCGGGGGACTTCGTCGTCCTGGCCTCAGGCGTCGTCGAGATCGTCCTCGGCGCTTCCCTACTCGCCCTGGGCAGGTACCGGGTGCAGGTCGGCTGGATCGTGGCGGTCTTCTTCGTTGCCATCTTCCCCGGCAATATCTCGCAGCTGGCGACGCATACCGATTCCTTCGGGCTGAACACCGACCTCGAGCGCAGCGTGCGGCTGCTGTTCCAGCCCGTGCTGATGCTGTGGGCGCTCTGGTCCTCTGGCGCCTGGCTGGCGTGGCGCCGGTATCGCGCCGCCCGGCGTACCGAGGGAGACGGCTGATCGATGGGCGGCCCCAAGAAGCCCGAACAGGAGCGCTGCGACGCGATCCTCGCCGCGGCGTACGAGATCGCCCTCGGCGAGGGTCTCGATGCCGTCACCGCGCGCCGGGTGGCCACCGCGGCCGGCATCTCCACGGGCCTCGTGTTCTTCCACTTCCAGTCGAAAGACGGTCTGCTGGAGGCGCTGCTCGGCGTACTGCTCGACGGCACGCTCGACGCCCTGTCCGACTCCGGCCTGGCCCGGCTGGAACCGTGGGACCGCCTCGAGCGGATGATCCGGGTCGAGCTGGAGCGCCTGGTCGAGTACCACGATGCGGTCGAACTGATCTTCGCGTTCTACTTCTCCCGACGTGACGACCTGTTCCGCGCCCGCATCGAATCGAGCTTCGGGCGCTACCTCGCGGCGTTCTTGCCGGTCTGTCGTGAGGTCGCCACCGGGACCCGCGTCCAGGGTGACGAACTCGCGGAGACGGTGGTCGCTCTGGTCCAGGGTGCCTCGATCCAGGCGATCCGCAACCCGGAGATCTTCAGCCCGGAAGCGATCCTCGCGACGCTCCGAGCGGTGCGCCCGGCCTGATCGGAATGGCAAGAGCGCTTGCTCCGGTCTGGTGGGCTGCGCCGGGACACAGCGATCGGATCGCCTGGCCGAAAGCGGCCAGGCGATCCGATCCTGGGCTCAGAGGCTCAGAGGCTCAGAGGCTCAGAGACTCAGAGACTCAGAGACTCAGAGGCCCTGGGCCAGCCGGTAGTACGCCTGGTTCCAGCGGATCCCGTGTTCGAAGCTCCGGAGGTCTGTCGTCGCATCGATGACGAGAAGCTCCGTCTTCGCGATGTCGGCGAAGTCGGTGAACGCTTCGAGGCCGACCGCGGTCGACATCACGGTGTGGTGCGCCGCACCAGCGGTGAGCCACGCGGCCGCCGAGACCGCGAAGGACGGTTCCGGCTTCCAGACGGCGCGGCCGACCGGCAGCTTCGGCAGGGGAGCGGTGGGCTCGACCACCTCGACGACGTTGGCGACGAGGCGGAACCTGTCGCGCATGTCACTCATCGCAACCACGACGGCGGGTCCAGGATCTGCCGTGAATACGAGGCGCACGGGGTCTTCCCGGCCGCCGATGCCGAGCGGGTGGATCTCGAGCGTCGGCTTCGCGGTTGTCAGGCTCGGGCTGACCTCGAGCATGTGGGCACCCAGGATGACTTCCGCTCCGGGGGTCAGGTCGTAGGTGTAGTCCTCCATCAGGGAGGCGCCGCCGGGGAGCCCGGAGCCCATGACGTTGGCGGCGTGCACGAGGATTGCCGTCTTCCAGTCGCCTTCGGCGCCGAAGCCGTAGCCGTCGGCCATCAGGCGCTGCACGGCGAGTCCGGGGAGCTGGCGGAGGGCTCCGAGGTCTTCGAAGCTCGTGGTGAACGCGCCGAATCCGCCCGCTTCCAGGAAGGACCGGAGGCCGATTTCGATCGCGGCACCGTAGCGCAGCGACTCGTGACGCTCGGCGCCCGCCCGTAGCTCAGGAGCGACGTCATAGAGTTCCTCGTACTCGGCGACGAGGGCGTCGATCTGGTCCTCCGTGGCCTGGGCGACGGCCTCCGCGAGTTCGTTGACGCCCCACGTGTTGACCTGCACGCCGAACCGCAGCTCTGCCTCGGTCTTGTCACCCTCGGTGACCGCGACGTAACGCATGTTGTCGCCGAACCGGGCGAGCTTGAGGCTCTTGGTCGCAGCCCAGCCGGCGGCGGCACGGGTCCAGGTGCCGATCTGCGCGGTGACAGCGGGGCTCGTGGCGTGGCCGACGACCGTCTTCCTGGCGACGCCGAGGCGAGTCTGGATGTAACCGAACTCCCGGTCGCCGTGCGCGGCCTGGTTCAGGTTCATGAAGTCCATGTCGATGTCCGCCCACGGCAGTTCGACGTTCGCCTGGGTGTGGAAGTGCAGCAGGGGCTTCTGGAGGGCGTCGAGCCCGGAGATCCACATCTTCGCGGGAGAGAACGTGTGCATCCATGCGATCAAGCCGATCACGTTGTCGGCGGCATTCGCCTCGAGGATCGCGCGCTTGATCGACTCCGAATCCTTCAGCACCGGCTTCCACACGATCGTGATCGGAATGTCGGATGCTGCCGCGAGCGTGTCCGAAATGGCGCGCGACTGCTCCGCCACCTGTCGAAGGGTCTCCTCGCCGTAGAGGTTCTGGCTGCCGGTGAGGAACCAGACCTCGTAGGAGGTCAGGTCGGGAGTGATGCGGTTGCTCATAGGGTGATTTCCTTCAGTGAGAGTGCGTCAACGGCGGTACGTTCGACGGCGAGGCCGGCGGAATAGCGTGCAAGGTAGGTGGTGAATCCGGCGACGTCTGTCGGATCCGGCTGGGTAGTGTTGAACGCGGTGTTCGCGAAGACCTGTTCGTCGAGGTAGTCGTCGAGGCTCTGGCCGTGCTCGGCGGCCCGCAGGTAGGACGCCAGCACCGCGATGCCCCAGGCGCCGCCTTCCGAGGCCGTTTCGGTCACGGTGACGGGGGTGCCGAGCGCCCCGGCGAGGAATCGCTGCGCGACCCCTGCGGTGCGGAACATGCCGCCGTGGGCGAACATCTCCTCGATCACGACGCCCTCGTCGGCAAGGACGCGCATCCCGAGGCTGAGCGTGCCGAAAACGCCGTAGAGCTGGGCCCGCATGAAGTTCGCGAGCGTCAGCCGGCTGTCCGGCGTGCGCACGACGAGGGGTCTGCCCTCGCTGAGGCCGGCGATCGGCTCGCCCGCCAGGTGATTGTAGGCCAACAGCCCACCGGCGTCCGCCTCGCCCTCGAGTGCTTCGCGGAACAGCGCGTCGAACACGACATCGCTGGCGAGCGGCTGGCCGGCGACCGCGGCGAACCGGGCGAAGAGGCCGACCCAGGTCGCGAGTTCGCTCGCACCGTTGTTGCAGTGGACCATCGCGACGGGGTCCCCGGCGGGAGTCGTGACAACGTCGAGCTCGTGGTGCACATTCTCGAGCGGTCGTTCGAGCACGACCATGGCGAAGATACTCGTGCCCGCACTGACATTGCCCGAGCGGGGGGCGACAGATCGGGTCGCGACCATTCCCGTTCCGGCGTCACCCTCGGGCGGGCAGAGGGCCGCGCCGGGCTTGAGCGTGCCGGTCGGGTCGAGAAGCCGGGCACCCTGTTCGGTCAGGGCCCCTGCGGGCTGACCCGCCACAAGCACCTCCGGCAACAGGTCGACGATGCCTGATCCGGGCGTGCCGGCCGCGGAGAGCCCGTCGTATCGCGCCACCAGCTCGGCATCGTAGGTCTTCGTGAGCGCGTCGATCGGGAACATGCCCGATGCGTCGCCGACTCCCAGGACTTTCCGACCCGTGAGCCGCCAGTGCACATAACCGGCAAGGGTGGTGAGAAAGGCGATCTCGGGGACGTGCGGTTCGTCGTCGAGGACCGCCTGACGGAGATGTGCAATGGACCAGCGCAGCGGGATGTTCACGCCGAACAGGTCGGTGAGTTCCGCGGCAGCAGGGCCGGTCGTCGTGTTCCGCCAGGTTCTGAAGGGCGCGAGGAGGTCGCCGGCCGCATCGAACGCGAGGTATCCGTGCATCATGGCCGAGACGCCGATCGCCGCGAAGCCGTCCGGGCGTAAGCCGTAGCGTGATTCGGCATTGTCGATGAGGTCGGCGTAGGCCGCCTGCAAGCCAGACCACACGTTCTCGAGCGAATAGGTCCAGACCTGTCCGACGAACTCGTTGTCCCACTCGTGACTGCCGACCGCGATCACCTGGGACGGGTCGTCGCCGATCAGGCACGCCTTGATCCGGGTCGACCCCAGTTCGATCCCGAGCGAGAGGCGCCCCGCACGGAGGTCGTCTCGTGCGGAATCGCCGGGGAAACGGTACTCGATGTCGACACAAGACTCCTTTGACTTACGCATGTGATCGATCACATTGGCGATCATATGCAGTCTACGACATCGGCATCCCGTATGTCGACCGTCAGCATTCGGGTCGCGGCCGCTCCGGCGGGGCTCCGGTGGACGCCCGCTCGATGAGCTCAGGGTCGACGGCAGGACGCACGTCAGCTTCTCCGAGGAGAAGGGCCACGGCGCGCCGTCCGGCTTCGGCCAGGTCCTGCCGAACGGTCGTCAGCGCGGGCTGGTAGTACGCGGCCTCGGGAACGTCATCGAAGCCGACGATGCTGAGATCCCCCGGCACGGTCATCCCCAGGGAGACCGCGGCGCTCAGGGCGCCGAGCGCCATCTGGTCGTTACCGGAGAAAATGGCCGTCACGCCCTGTTCGATCAGCGCACGGGCGGCACGATGACCTGACGCGGCGCTCCAGTCGCCGATCTCTACGAATCGCGGATCCAGCTGGCGCGATCGAAGCTCCTCCTGGAAACCGGTCAGGCGCTGTTGCGCGTCGAGCCATTCTGGCGGGCCGGCGATGTGGCCCACGCGCTGATGGCCGAGATCCATGAGATGCGAGGTGGCCAGCCGGGCCCCCGGATCTGGTCCAGCATCCCGCCATGCAGCCCGCTCCCCGCTGCCGTCTGCAGCGTCACATATGGCACCGGGATCGTCAGGCCTTCGAGAGCGACGAGCACCTGGGTCTGCGGGGCCACCACGATCAGCCCCTCGGCAGAGAGGTCGGCCAGATGGCTGAGTGCGTCATCCACTGATCTTCGGTCGAGTCCGTCCGCGTTCGCGATCGTCACGCTGTAGCCGCGACTGCGTGCTGCTGCCCCGATGGCGGCGACGATGGTCGCGGGGCCGTACTCTCCACTCGAGGTCGACAGTATTCCGATCAGGCGCGATCGACTCGAGGACAACGCGCGGGCGGCCGCGTTCGGCCGGTAGTTCAGCTCCCGAATGGCATCGAGCACCTTCTGTCGCGTGGCTGCGCGAAGGCTGGGGTGATCATTCAGGACACGGGAGACCGTCTGGTGGGACACTCCAGCGACCCTGGCCACATCGAACACACTGGCGGCACGAGGTCTGGCATCCTCGTTGTCTCGATCTGCGCCCATGGTCTGATTATCGCCGTGCGTGGGGGTTGCGCTGGTCACGGGGCCGCCATTCTCCGCCCGGATGACCAGGTCAGGGCTCGCCCAGGCAGAGGTGTACAGTTCGGCGAGTTGGCCACAGCGGTGAAAGGTACGGATATGACGATCAATTTCGGCGCTCGCGGACACGACGTGACGTGGGCGTCAACTCCCGAGGCGCTGGCGCGTGGCCTGGCGGGATACGGGGTGCACAACGTGCAACTGGCCCTGGGCCGGTCCTTCCCCGAACTGAATGGCGCACGCGCTGTCAACCCCGGCCTGGGCGCTTACTTCCGCCGCGTGATGGCCGCCCAGGGCGTGGATATCGCCGTGCTGGGCTGCTACGACAACATCATTCATCCGGATGCCGATCGCAGGGAGGCGATCCTGCGGAAGTTCGAGGCCTATCTGCTCAACGCTCGGCATTTTGGTGCCCCGATGGTGGCGACCGAGACGGGGAGCGTCAATGCGGAGGGTTTTGCCTATACCCGGGCAAACTTCACGGATGAGGCGTACCGGGAGGCCGCAGCGGTGATTCGGCGGCTCGCGGAATTCGGCGAACGCGTGGGGACCATCGTCGCCATTGAGCCGGGCATTAACCACCCGATCTATAACCTCGATCGGGTCGAGCAACTCCTCGACGACGTCGACTCACCCTTCCTCGGCATCGTGTTCGACGCCACGGCGTTGCTCGACCCGAACGAGCCCGTCGATCTTGCGGCATTGACGAGCGACGCCTTTGAACGGTTCGGGGGACGCATCGTCGCGGCCCACCTCGACGACTACCGCCTCTCGGACGGTCGCGTCGTCCGCTGCGACATCGACGACGGGGTCCTCCCGGTCGCCCAGATTCTGGCCACGATCAGCGCGCACGCTCCCTGTCTCGCCGTCATCATGGAGGAAACCGTCAACGACGCGATTGCCAGGACCGTGGATCGCTACACGGAATCGGGATTCTCGAAGTGAATGCCTTCGGGGTTGCGACTCCGGCGGATGAATTCCTTGCTCGTCATGCCGAACTCATCCTTGAAGCAGCGGAGGAAGTGCGTGTACGACGAGAACCCGGCGATCCGATAGACGTCCAGGGCGTTCCCGTGCGTGCTCAGGAGGTCTTTGCTGTGCAGCAGTCGCTTCTTGAGCGTGTACTGGTGGAAATTGAGTCCGGTGTTCGTCTTGAACTGGCGTGACAGGTAGTACTTACTGATGAAGAACCTGCCCGCGACGGCATCGAGTGACAGATCCTCGTCCAGGTTGTCGGCGACGTAGCCCATGACCGCCGAGATGAGGGCCGACACGGGAAGGTCGTGGGGAACGACGGCGTTCTCGGAGCCGAAGACCGCCTTGTTGAGGTCGATCAGGAACTCGATCAGCCGGTTCTCTCGGACGAGGTCCGCGCCGAAGCCCTCCTGATCGGGCTCGTCCAGGTGAGAAATCTGTTCGCGCAACCAGTCGGCATCCACACTGATGACCTGGCTGGTCGGGGTGCCGTCCTTGGCGAACAGGAGGTTGAGGTTGGTGCTGTCTGAGGAACGGCTCGTGAGGAACTCCTCGCGAATGTGGATGTACGCACGTTCGTAGTACTCGCTGGACTGCCTGACGATGTTGTGCAGGTCGTTCCTCCGCACGAAGGTCACGGTTCCCGGTTCCGTGGAGTACTCGGTTCCGCCGAGCCGGAAGACACCCGTGCCGCGCAGTACGCAATTGATCTCGTGGAAGTCGTGATAGTGCAGGTTTGCGTGCTCACGGACGGCATTGTCGACGTGGTACAGCTCGAAATGCCCGGAGACCATCGTGTTCACGATCACTGCGCGGCGAGGCTCCATCGGCGCCTCCTCTCCGAGAGCTCAGGCGACAGTCTGGCACGCAGCCTCCGCTGCAAGAAACGGCAGTTTTTGAGCAACGGTCGACACCACGGGGCCTATATCGACGGATTCCGGGGTTGTAACGTTTCAAATACAAGGAATCAAAGAAGATTGTGAAGAGAAACCATGCATCTAGACACTGCCGTCAGCAGAGAGCAGATCGTTCAAAAGATCGATGCCATGATCTCCAACCTGACCACAATCAGGGACGAGTCAGGTAAGTTTTTACTCCATTTCAGTGATGTCGTCGTCGACGACAAGAGCTGGAATGTCTGGAATTGGCCCCAGGGTGTCGGTCTCTACGGGATCTACAAGAACTACCGGATCACCGGAAATTCCCTGGCAGCGGATGTCGTCCGCGAGTGGTTCGATACCGCGCTCGCCGCGGGCGCTCCGCCGAAAAACGTCAACACGATGGCACCGCTGCTCGCCATGGCCTGCCTGTATGAGGACACCAAGGACAGCAGGTACATCCCGTACCTCAACCAGTGGGCGCAATGGGCCATGCACGACATGCCGCGCACTCACGGTGGTGGCATGCAGCACATGACCTATGCCGGGCCGAACTCTCAGCAGCTCTGGGACGACACCTTGATGATGACGGTGCTGCCCCTCGCGAAGATCGGTCGCCTCCTGGATCGGCCGGAATACATCGAGGAAGCCAAGTACCAGTTCCTCATCCATGCCCAGTACCTCTTGGACAAGAAGACGGGCCTCTGGTTCCACGGCTGGTCGTTCGAGCGCCGTGACAACTACGCAGACGCGCTCTGGGCACGTGGCAACTGCTGGATCACCATCGCCATTCCGGAACTCATCGGCACCCTGGGACTCAAGCCCGGAGACCCGATCCGGGACTGGTTGCTCGAAATTCTGAACAGCCAGGTCTCCGCACTCGCGGAGCTGCAGGACGAGTCCGGCATGTGGCACACGCTGCTCGATGACCCGACCTCCTACCTCGAGTCGTCCGCGACCGCCGGTATCGCATACGGGCTGCTCAAAGCGGTACATGAGCGCTACATCGACAAGAGCTATGCGGCCGTGGCGGAGAAGGCCGTCGCCGCACTGTACGACCGGATCACCGACGAGGGCGAAGTCCAGAACGTCTCGGTCGGAACCGGAATGGGTGACGACCTGGACTTCTACAAGAACATCGACCAGACGGCGATGCCGTACGGCCAATCGCTCACGGTGCTGTGCTTCGCCGAATATCTCGTCTCCTTCTGCTGAGACGACCATGCCTTCCACGAAAAGAGTAAGAAAATGACCGAAAAGTTGGCTCTCCTGACTCTTCCGTGGGTTAGTCCCGGCCGGGAAGCACGGGTTTGTGCCCGCCGAGGCTGAGCATTGCGAGGGCGATGAGGGCCTCGGGTGATTTGAAGCCGAACGCGATGCGGGTCATGAGGCGGATCTTGGTGTTCATGGATTCGACGCGGCCGTTGGAGAGGCTGTGCTCGATGGAGGCCAGGATCGCGGTGCGGTGTTTCACGATGCTCTTCTGCAGTTTCACGAAGGACGGGATGCGGCAGCGGCGAGCCCAACCAACCCATTTGTCGAGAGCTTCGGTCGCTTCCTCGAGAGGCAGTTTGAAGATCACACGGAGGCCTTCCTTCAGGTAGTACGCCCGAGCCAGCCGGGGGTCGGTCTGCACGATCCAGGCGAGCTTCGTTTGTTGCTTCTCGGTCAGGTTTTCCGGGTTCTTCCAAAGCGCGTATCGGCAGTTCTTGATGCCCGTCGCCCGGGCGCTGTCTGGGCGTGCCGGGGCGTCGGCTGGGGGCCGGCCGCGAGTGCGTCGGGCATCGTTGTGCCGGGCGGCTTTGCGGGCCTCGTTCCACGCGCCCCGGCGGACTTCATCGAGGGCCTCGGTGGCCCATTTCACGACGTGGAACGGATCAGCGCAGCGAACAGCGTTCGGCGCTCGTTCCGCGACAACACTGGCGATCCAGGCCGCACCGTCCGCGGAAACATGCGTGATCAGTGCCGAACGCTCCGGCCCCAACGCATCAAAAAACGTCTCGAGGGTGGCCTTGTCCTGGCCTGGTGCCGCCCAGACGAGACGGCCAGAATCGTGGTCCACGACGCAGGTCAAGTACTTGTGGCCGCGCTTGTAACTGATCTCGTCAATCCCGATCCGGGTGAGGCCCGCGAACTGGTCGAACTGCTTCTCCGTATCTGCCCAAACCCGGGTGATGATCGCGCCCACGGTGCGCCACGCGATGCGCATCAGCACGGTGATGGCGGACTTGGATGTTTGCGTGGCCAGCCACGCGACCTGGTCATCGAAGAACAAAGTGTGCCCGCTCTGATGCCGGGCCCACGGCACGGCGGCGACCGTCACGCCATGCACCCGGCAGCTCACCCGCGGCGCCGCAGCTTCTAAGTGGATTTGCACCGAGCCGGCGTCCAGGGATCGCCAGCGGCGCCGCCCGTCACCGGCGTCGTAGCGCGGGCAGCGCTTCCGGCAGGCCCCGCACCGGTTCCGCATCGATGCCGTTGGGCGCACCGACGCGACCAGCATGCCCGTATCCGCGTCGAGATCGACCGCTTCGACGATGGTTTTGTCGACTCCGAGCAGAGTCCGCCATAGTGTTGAGTTTTGCACGCCGTTTTCTCGTCCCTGTGTTTCTTGCCTTTGTCAGTTAGAAACCTAGACGGAGAGCGGCGTGCACTCGTTAAGGCGCTCGGAAACCACCCACGGTAACGTCAGGAGAGCCGAAAAGTTTGACATGGAGAGCTTCTCCCTGAGCGGCAAAGTCGCCCTGATCACCGGCGCCAGCTACGGCATCGGACTGGCAATCGCCTCGGCGTATGCGGTGGCGGGCGCCCGGATCGTCTTCAACGATCGCGACCAGGCGGCCGTCGACCGGGGACTCGCCGCCTACAAGGAAGCCGGGATCGAGGCTCACGGATATGTCGCGGACGTCACTGACGAAGACGCGATCGTTGCGATGGTCAAGCAGATCGAGGACGAGGTCGGCACCATCGACATCCTCGTCAACAACGCCGGCATCATCAAGCGCGTCCCGATGCTCGAGATGAGCGTCGCCGACTTCCGTCAGGTGATCGACGTCGACCTCAACGGGCCGTTCATCGTCGCCAAGGCCGTGCTGCCGGGAATGATCAAGAACGGCCACGGAAAGATCATCAACATGTGCTCGATGATGTCGGAACTCGGGCGCGAAACCGTGTCGGCTTACGCCGCAGCCAAGGGTGGCCTGAAGATGCTCACCCGCAACATCTGCTCCGAATTCGCCGAGGCCAACATCCAGTGCAACGCCATCGGCCCTGGCTACATCGCAACGCCGCAGACGGCCCCGCTCCGTGAACTCCAGGACGATGGCTCCCGGCATCCCTTCGACCAGTTCATCATCGCGAGGACCCCGGCCGCGCGCTGGGGGACCCCCAGGGACCTGATGGGGCCGGCAGTGTTCCTGGCCTCCGACGCGAGCGACTTCGTCAACGGCCTGGTCCTCTATGTCGACGGCGGCATCCTCGCCTACATCGGGAAAACCCCTCAGTAACGCGGGACTGCCCGCACCACATCGTGAGCACCATCAATGAAAAAGGTCGAAGAACCAATGAAGATTGCTTTGATAAACGAGAACTCCCAGGCTTCCAAGAACGCCATCATCTACAAGGCGCTCAAGGATGTGGCCGACGAGAAAGGCCACGAGTCCTTTAACTACGGGATGACCGGGAAAGAGGGCGAGAGCCGGCTGACCTACGTTCAGAACGGTCTCCTCGCCTCGATCCTGTTGGGCACGAAGGCCGTGGACTTTGTCGTCACCGGCTGCGGCACCGGCGTGGGGGCCATGCTCGCCTGCAACAGCTTCCCCGGCGTGGTCTGCGGCATCGCCATCGAACCGACGGATGCCTACCTCTTTTCCCAGATCAACGGAGGCAACGCGCTCTCCATCCCTTATGCGAAGGGCTTCGGCTGGGGGCCGAGCTCAACCTCACGCTCATCTTCGAGCGCCTGTTCGCCGAGCCGATGGGTGGCGGGTACCCCAAGGAACGGGTGGTCCCTGAGCAGCGCAATGCACGCATCCTCAACGAGGTGAAGGCGGTCGTGTACAAGCCCCTCATCCAGGTGCTCAAGGAAATCGATCAGGACTTCCTGAAGGAAACCATCGCCACCGAGAACTTCACGGAGTATTTCATCGCAAACGCCGAACCGGGGGAGGTGCGCGACTACATCCTCGCGCCACTCGCCTGACCGGCGAACTGCACTCTGCACCACGAACGATCACACTAGAACCACTTATCAAGGAAGATCAAGGGTTTCGTCATGAGCGAAAACACGGCAACGTCACAGAGGACGCCGTCGAACGACAAACAGGTTTCATCCCGCAATCTCAAGCGCGCCGCCTTCAGTGGGTGGATCGGAAGCGCACTGGAGTACTACGACTTCACGTTGTACTCCCAAGCAGCAGCACTCGTGTTCCCGACGGTGTTCTTCCCCACCGCGAGCCCGGCCGTCGCCATCGTCGCCTCGCTGGCGACGTACGGCGTCGGCTATGTCGCGCGGCCCATCGGCGCCATTGTCCTGGGCAACCTGGCCGACCGCCACGGGCGGAAGCATGTCCTCGTCATCGCCATGATGATGATGGGCCTGGCCACGCTCCTCGTGGGCGTTCTGCCGACGTACTCCCAGGTCGGCATTCTCGCGCCGATCCTGCTGGTGGTGCTCCGGCTCGTCCAGGGCTTCGCCGTCGCCGGGGAGCTGGGCGCCTCCAACGCCCTCATCGTCGAGCACTCGCCCGATGCCAAGCGGGGCTTCTTCGCAAGCTTCAGCCTGCAGGGGTCCCAGATCGGCAGCATCCTCGCCCTCGCCTTCATGCTTCCGCTGGCATCCGCGCTCCCCGCCGACGCCTTCCAGAGCTGGGGATGGCGGATTCCGTTCCTGCTCAGCGCGGTCGTCATCCTCGCCGGCTACTTGATTCGCCGCAACATCGAAGAGCCGCCCGCCTACCTGAAGCAGTCCCAGGTCAAGGAGTTCAAGACCCCGGCGATCGAACTGTTCCGTCGCTACCCGCGCATGCTCCTCATCTGCGTCATCAGCACGCTCGCCAACGTGATCGGCACCGCGACCCTGGTCTTCGGTGTCACCTACGGCAAGCAGGAGAGTTACGGAGTCGGCTTCACGACGAGTGAGTTCCTGTGGATCATCCTCATCATCAACACGGTCTCTGCCCTGACGATCCCGCTGTTCGGGAAGCTCTCCGACGTCTTCGGCAGGAAGGCGCTCATGATCACCGGCGCCCTCGGCGGCGGCCTCACCTCGATCCCGTTCCTCTTCGCGGTGCAGGAAAAGAACTTCGCCATGGTGCTCATCCTCGGCGTGCTCGCCATGTCGATTTTCTTCCAGATGTGGAACGCCACATTCGCCACGGCCTACCAGGAGCAGTTCCCCACCCGGCTGCGCGTCACCGGCTTCGCCGTCTCGCAGAACGTCGGCCTGATGCTTGCCGCGTTCGCGCCGGCGATCTTCACCCTGATGGCTCCTCCCGGAACGAGCAACATCCCGATCGTGATCGGCATCACCACACTCGTGGTCACCGTGATCGCGGCGGGTGCCACCCTGTTCCTCTGCAACGGATCCGGCGAGAGCCTGGCCGAGTAACGGGCACGACAAAGCCCCCTGCCTCCCGCATTTGACCGGGAGGCAGGGGCTTTGTCGTGCGCTGCACCAGGGGCTCGCCGCACGACGAGGGAAACAGTGCCACTTTGCTGCGCTGCGTCCACACGCGCAGGTTCCTGGCGTCGAGCGACCATGACCATCCAAGAGAACGCGGAGATTGTCTCTGCCGCAGAGCCCACCCCCGCCGTCTTTGGTTCAGAAGCCCGACTCAATACGAAGGAGAAGGTCGCCTACGGATTCGGCGACCTGGGCAGCGGGTTCATGTTCGACCTGGGTCAGGCCTACCTGACCAAGTTCTGGATCGACACCGCGGGCATCGGCCCGGCGGTCGTCGCCCTGATCTTCGTGCTCGTGAAACTCTTCGACGCCGTCATGGACCCGCTCGCCGCGATCTTCATCGACAGCCGCAAGATCGGCAAGCGCGGCAAGTTCCGCCCGGTGATGATGGTCAGCGCGATCCTCCTCGCGGTCATGACCGTCGTCACCTTCACCATGGTCTCATTCGTGCTCTGCTACCGGGGCACCAAGGAGAATGTCGTCATCAACCGGGCAGCGAGCTCGGGGAAGAACGGCATCAAGGATTACGCCAGGGCAGTTCTCACCAATCGCCCGCTGCTCGGCCTCGTGCTGATGTCCCTCTTCACGATCTCGTCGATGAACGTCAACAACATGATGATGATCTTCTTCGCCCAGTACAACCTCGGGAACCTCGCACTCCAGGCCGTACTGAACCTCGTCATGATCGGTGCCTCCATCGTCGGCATCATGTTCATCCCGAGGCTCGTCATGCGCTTCGGCAAGAAGCGCACCGTGATGGGCAGCTTCATCATCGCGATCGTCGCCAACGGGCTGGACTTCATCATCCCGACCAACCTGTGGACGTTCATGATCCTCGTCACCATCGGCTCCGCCGCACTGGCCATCCCGAACGGCATCACCTGGGCGTTCGTCTCCGACACGATCGACTACGGCGAATGGCACACCGGGGTGCGCAAGGAGGGCGTGACCTCTGCCGCCTTCAGCTTCTCTCGCAAGCTCGCCCAGTCCCGCGCCGCGGTGGTCGGTGCCGGCATGCTCGCCGTCACCGGATATGTGGCCAAGGCCACCAGCCAGTCGGGCGAGACGCTCGAAGGTATCAAGGCGGTCATGACGCTGTATCCGGCCCTCGCACTGGTCATCGCCGCCATCATCATCTACTTCATCTACACCGTGTCCGACGATAAGTACCGCAGGATCGCCAACGACCTCGACGAACGCCGCTGGGAACACGGCATCATCGGTGAGAGCACGAGCTCAACCAGTGCCAAGTAGCGCAGTACCCAGTAGCGCGGTACTAAGTCGCGAGCGTCAAGCGGCGCAGTACCAAGTAGCGAGCGTCTAGCGGCGCAGTACCAAGTCGGGCTGTACCCAGCATCACCGTACCCAGCATCACCGCACCCAGGGGCGTCCGCAGGCACCAGCCCGCTGGCGCCTCTTCGGCTGCGCTGCTGACTAGAACGGGCTTGGGTTGTCGGGGTTGTCGGGGTCGTTGGGTTCGGGGTCGAGGGTCCAGACATCCACGAACGGAACCCGCGGTTTCGGTGCGGGTTTGGGTTTCCGGGGTGGCCTCATGTCGGCGGAGGGTTCCACGATGTAGCGGTACCCGGCCGGGGACGTCCACTCGATCCGACCATCGCCCAGGTGTCTCGGTGTCCATCTTTTGTAGCTCTTGACCGCGTGGTGATACGGGCAGAGGTGGGCGAGGTTCATCGCGTTGGTTTCGCCGCCGTGCTGCCACTCGACGCTGTGGTCCACGTCGGAGCGTTTCGCCGAGCGGCGGCAGCCGGGGAAGGTGCAGGTTTCATCGCGCACCTCGAGCCACTTCTTGAGCGCGGCGGGGACCTTGTAGGTGTCCCGTCCCATCGAGAGCACGACCCCGGTCTCCGGGTGGGTGAGCAGCCGGGTGAAGCTCGGCGCCCCCGCCGCGAGACGCCGTGCCGTGTCGGGGTCGATGGGTCCGTACCCGGCCGGATACCCGGGTTCCTCGCTCGTGCCCAGCAGGGTCAGGACCGGGACGGTGACGTTGACCTGCGCGGCCACCCCGGCACCCAGTCCGTCCGGGGTGACCCCGCTGAGCAGCACGTCGGTGAGCACGTCTGCAGCCAGCTGGGTCAGGGTGCGGGTTTCCTCCGGGCCCTGCAGGCAGAGCGCCGTGTCGAGGGTGCGGTGGTAGGCGGCCTGCACCTTCTCCGCGTCCCCGGTCACATACAACGACGCCATCCCGTCGTTGAGGGCCTGGAAGACCACGTGCCGGTCTTCGACGCTCTTCTGGTGCCTCGCGGTGATGGTTTCCGGGTGGGTGCGTTCCCGCACCCGCCGGGCCCGGTCGGACAGCTTCGCCACGGTGAGGACTTCCGCGACGGGCACCAGGACGTCTTCGAACACGGCGCGGGCCCGGGCGGCCGCTTCCGGGTCGTCTCCCATGCGGATGCCCCAGGCCTGGTCCATGATCACTTGAGCGTGCCGGTAACTGATCGCCCCGATGGCGAGGGCGTCCCGGGTTGCGGGGAGGTCTTCGGCGAGGGTGCGGCTGGCTTCGATCAGGGTCTCCGCCGTGCGCCGCGGCAGCCGGAGCAGGGCCCCGACCTCGCAGGTGAACTCCTCCTTGGTGGCCTCCTCCGGCGACCACGGCGGGCGCGGCCCGCCGGCCTGCTCGGCGGCCTCCGCCCGGGCCCGGCCCGCATCGGCCAGCACCCGTTGCGCGGTATAGATCGCGGCGGCCCGGCGAGCGGTGGCCCGGTTGATTTCCCGGTCTGCTTCCCGGATCGCGTCATAGAAATCGGCGAGGGACGGCTCCACCAGGCCGAGGTGCTGGGCGTTGAGGCTGCTGTCGGGAGGGACATCAGGAGGGATGGCGGGAGGGTTCTCGGGAGGGGTCCCGGGAGGGGGTTCCGCAGCGCTGTCCACACTGCTGTCCACGGGGCTGTCCAGGTGAGATTCTGAGGGTTCTTCAACTGTCATGGGGGCACTCTACGGACCACCACCGACATTCCACCGGCATCCGCCACCCCACAAATGGCCTGTGGAAAACCCGGTCAGAGAAACTTTGTTGAGGACGGGCCGCTGCCGGGGGCGGTCGCGGCGTGCGCTGTGTTCCCCGACCCGGGGACTAGATCAGTTGGCGCTTCTCGATCTGTTCGAAGGTGTTCGTCGCATCCCGGAGTCCACCCCACAGGACCACCTCTCCGGCGGTCAGGGACGCGGGGACGTCGATGATCCGCTGGTTGCTGCTGCCCCGGAACTGCAGTTTCAGGTCACGTTTCGCCAGCTCGAACCGACCGTCGACCAGGACGTCGATTCCGCGGAGCATGGCGAGCTTGTCCGGGCTCTCGAGCAAGAGCTCCTCGAAGGTGTATCCGGTCCAGGACCACACGTCCTTCGACGAGCCGAACTCCCGGCGCACCCGGTCGATCAGCCCGAGGCAGACCCCGGTGTTGAGGAAGGGTTCGCCGCCGAGCAGGGTCAGGCCCTGGACGTACTCCTGGCCGAGGTCGGCCAGGATCTGGTCTTCGAGTTCCTGGCTGTATTCCTGGCCGTAGCGGAAGCTCCAGGTGGCTTCGTTGAAACAGCCCTCGCACGCGAACAGACATCCGGACAGGTAGAGGCTGCACCGCACGCCTTCGCCGTCAACGAAGACGAAGGGCTTGTAGTCCCCGACGTATCGCTGGCTCAGCTTCTCAGACAGCCACTCGCCGGGCCGCGGGTTACGCATCCTCGGAGACCGGTGCCGGGGCATCCGCCCCGCTGATGCCGGTGCCGCCCGCCATGTGCTTGACCCGGGAGGTGATCTCCATGTGCCGGCCGTGCACCATTGGTCGGGCCTGCGGGTTGCCGAGGTAGCCGCAGGTGCGCTTGACGACGTCGCAGGTCATCGGGTCGGCGTTGCCGCATTCGGGGCACTCGAAGCCGCGCTCCGTCGCGTCGAAGTCGCCCGAGAAGCCGCAGGCGTAACAACGATCGATCGGGGTGTTGGTTCCGAGGTAGCCGATCCGGTCATAGGAGTAGTCCCAGACCGCCTCGAGTGCCTTGGGGTTCTGCTGCAGGATCGGGTATTCGCAGTAGTGGATGAACCCACCGGAGGCGAACTCTGGATAGACCTTCTCGAAGTCGAGCTTCTCGAACGGCGTCGGGCTCTTGCGAACGTCGTAGTGGAAGCTGTTGGTGTAGTAGTCCTTGTCGGTGATGTCAGCGACCGAACCGAACTTCGCGGTGTCGAGCCGGCAGAACCGGTCGGTCAGGCTCTCGCTCGGGGTCGAATACACGCTGAACTGGTAGCCGTACTCGTTGCTCCACTCCTGGGTGCGGTCGTGGAGCGTGCGGAGGATGTCGACGGTGAAGTCTTTCGCCTCGGGGTTTGATTCCCAGGCTCCGCCGTAGAAAGCCGAGGCCACCTCGTAGAGGCCGATGTAGCCGAGCGACACGGTGGCGCGCTTGTTCCTGAACACGGTGTCGACGGACTGGCCGGCCTCCAGATGCTGGCCGAAGGCGCCGTAGACATAGAGGATCGGTGCGTTCTCCGGGGTCGCTTCCTTGCAGCGCTCGATCCGGAAGAGCAGGGCGTCGCGGGCAATGCTCACACGTTCGGCGAGGATGCTCCAGAACTTGTCCTTGTCGCCGGCGGCCTCGAGGGCGATCCGCGGCAGGTTGAGTGTCACGACTCCGAGGTTCATCCTGCCCTCTGAGACGTCGTTGCCATCTTCGTCCGTCCAGCCCTGGAGGAAGGACCTGCAGCCCATCGGCACCTTGAAACTGCCGGTGAGTTCCACGATCTTGTCGTAGTTCAGGATGTCGGGGTACATGCGCTTGGTGGAACACTCGAGCGCGAGCTGCTTGATGTCGTAGTTCGGGTCGGTCGGGTCGAGGTTGAGGCCGCGCTTCACCGTGAAGATCAGCTTCGGGAAGATCGCGGTGCGCTTCTCCCTGCCGAGTCCCTCGATGCGGATCTGCAGGATCGCCTTCTGGATCTCGCGTTCGAACCAGCTGGTGCCGAGGCCGAAGCCGAGCGAGGTGAAAGGGGTCTGCCCGTTCGAGGTGAACAGGGTGTTGATCTCGTATTCGAGGCTCTGCATCGCGTCGTAGATGTCCTTGAGGGTCTTCTCCTCCGCGAACTGCTGGTGCTGGGACTCATCGGCGATCCATGTCCTGGCGTCGGCGAGGTGCTTCTGGAGGTTCTTCTCCGCGTACGGGGCGAGCACCTCGTCGATCCGGTTGCCCGAGCATCCGCCGTACTGGCTCGACGACACGTTCGCGATGATCTGCGAGATCTGCGCGGTGGCCGTCTGGATCGAGCGGGGCGGGTCGACGTCGGCGTTGCCGATCCGGAAGCCGGTGCTGAGCATCGTCTTGAAGTCGATGAGGCAGCAGTTCGTCATCGGGGCATAGGGGTGATAGTCGAGGTCGTGGTAGTGCAGGTCGCCCTTCTGGTGGGCGTTGGCGACGTGCGGCGGCAGCATCTTCAGGCCGATCGCCTTGCCCACCGCGCCGGCGGTCAGGTCACGCTGGGTGTTGAAGACATCGCTGTCCTTGTTGGCGTTCTCGTTGACGACTGTTTCGTCTTTGCTGATCAGCTTGATGATCGAGTGGTTGATGTCGGTGGACTTACTGCGCGCGAAGTCGCGCTGGATCCGGTAATTGATGTACGCCTCTGCGGCTTCGTATTCCTTGCTGTCCAGCAGGGCGTGTTCCACGATGTTCTGGACCTCGTAGATCTTGATGTCGACCGCGAAGCGCGAGGCTATCTCGCGATCGATACGAGTGACCAGGTCACGGATGATCCGGTGCGTGAGCGGGGTCAGTTCGCCGTTCACTTCCGTGAAGCTCTTGGCCAGTGCGGCATAGATCCGGGCGTCATCGAAGGCGAGCCGGCGACCGTCGCGTTTCGACACCATAAGGGTGCTGAGACCGCTGCCAGCCGTAGGCGTTCCTGTGCCGGGGTCTTCTGTCTTCAACACGCGCTGCTGCCTCCTTGACTAATACTCCCCACGACAATCGAGCGGGACAGTTAGTCGGGCGAAAGACCATATCTAGTGGTTGGGGCGTGAGATCGATACTACCTGTTGTGGTCAGACCACAGGAGCACATTTTGCTCCGCGCCACGCGAAAGGTGTCGGAAAAGGCCAGATTCCGGATCAAGCGCAGCCGCAAGTCATGGGCGGCACGGTAGGCAGCGTGGCGCAGGGGCGGCATGGTGAGGAGCCTGTGCGGCGAGAAGACGATGTGGCGAGGCGGCTGCGTGGTGCGGAGGCCTGTGGGCAGCTCCGCACCACGCGCACGGCGACGCCCCGCTGTCGCCCGTGAATCCGCATCGTGCGTGGTTCGGACATGCCGGTTACGGCGTTCCCCCGGAACTGTAACCTAGACATGTCCAACCGAAGGCAAGCGTAGCAGACGATAGACATGTCCAATGTTGAGGTCCGGGGTTGGCTGAACGTGGCATCGACCGGGGGAAAGACCATGGATCACCAAGAACGCCAGAAGCGCGCGCACGAGCTTGTCGCGGCACTCGATTTGCCGCGGCCGCTCACGCCCGAGCGGCTCCACGCGCATATGGAGAGCCTCCGGAAAAAACAGATTGTGATCCGCGAGGGCAGCGAAACGATGCTGCACGCTGGTGTCTGCGGACTCTGGATCGAGGTCGCCGGCGAAGCCTTCGAGCGCATCCACCATGCCCCGACGATCTCAGCAGTGCATCGGCAGCAGCTCATCAACCATGAATATGGCCATATGATCCTCAGCGACGACAAGGAATTACTCTCGGCCGATCAAGTCGCGCGATTCGCGCCCCTGATCCCCTATGACGCCATCGTGCACGCACTTTTGCGAAGCAGTTTGACCGACGAGCTGGAAGCACTCGCCGAAGCGATCGGCGACCGGCTCGCCTTGACTATGCTGAGTGACCGCGCGGAGGCCCGTGACGGCGCCCGGACCGGATTCGGGCGGGTGCTGTAGTGGCCTCCCTCATCGCTGGTGGCGTGAGCGCGCTCCTTTGGCTGGCCGCCCTGTTCTGCCTCCCGTCCGTCGTGCGGGGCCGTCGGCGCCTGCTGTTCTCGTTTCTTGCGGTGTTCGCGCTGACGATGTCGCTGCAGACCGATCTTGTCTTCGACGTGCTCGATGCCGCTCTCGGCGGCGTGAACGTGACGTATTACCTTTTCCACGTCACTGCGGTCATCGCAATAGCACTTCTCAACGAACTCGTGCGGGCCGCATCGTCGGCGCACCCCGGTGGGTGGCGGATCAAACCTCTCTCTGCGATCTTCCCGGGGGTGGTCATTCTCATTCAGTCAGTGTTGTTCTTTGGGGCCGACTGGCGACTGCTGCCGGACATCCGCTTTCTCGATCGGTGGGACTACACGGCGTACGCGGCGACCACCTGGGTGGCCCTGGCGTATTTCTCGGTCACGGTGGCGGCGGCATGTCTCTCGGACCGGCGAAGGCAGCGACGACGGCTGACCCGGGTCTCACTCGGCTTCGTCGTTGTCGGCTGCGCCGGTGTCATCGTGTACGCCGTCGTCAGCCTCCTCAATGCGGTCATGGCGAACGTCAACCACAATGCTGACTTCGCGACCGGGACGGGCGGCGTCTACTATGCGGCGCTATTGATCGCGCCCTCGTGCCTGGCCGTTGGATTCGGCCTCACGGCGGCGGTGGACGGCGTCATACGAGTCCAACGGGAAGTCCAGGTTCGCGTTCTCCTGGTGAGGCTCGCACCTCTCTGGGAGCGGCTGTTGTCCGAGTCGCCCGAACTCAGCCTTGACGTTCCTGAGGCGAGGATCCACTTGGTTCTGACCCGCGGCGCCGCTGCGCGACTCTACCGTCGCTATGTCGAGGTTCGTGATTGCCTCCTGCTGTATCCTCAGGAAATATCGCGGTCGGACCAGGCGCTGTTGGCTACCGCTGAGCACCTCGTTTCCCCGGGTGGCGCTCGAGCGTTGCCCGTTATGACTGTGGAGGGGCAGCCGTGATGCGACGAGACGTAGCGGGGACGGCGCACCGATGAAGAGGGGAACGCCTGACGTGAACGGCAAGACTCCTCCGACCGCACAGGGTCTCAGCGCGCAGATGGAACTGGCGAGGAAGCTCAACCTTCTGCTCGACGTCGTCGTCGCAGAGGGAAATACCCCGTATACCTACCGCGAGATAGCCGAGGGCCTGCGGGACCGGTCGCTTTCCCTCTCCCGAGCCCGGTGGGCATATATGATCGCGGGGACCGGCCCTCTCGTGACAGACGAGAAACTCCTGACCGGAATTGCCGAATTCTTCCGGATCCCGCCGGCCTACCTCCTGGGTTCCGACGACGATATCCCCGTCCGAGTGGACACCCAACTCGCCTTTGTCAAGAAGCTCCGCGCACAACGAGTCGTGAATTTCGCCGCGAGGACTCTCGGCGATGTCTCCCCGGAGACTCTGCGCACCATCACCCAACTTCTGAAAGAGGACACTCTCGAATGACTCCGAACGCATTTGTGGCTCCCGCCGATCTGACTGCCGCGCTTGATCGGTTCCGGACCGCGCATGGCCGCGCCCCGCGTATCGGGGTCGACCTCGATGCGACGACCGCCGACACGGTCGGTGGTCTCCGAAACTGGATGGGGGAGAAGCTCTCGATCCCCCTGGCTGAACGGTCCACGCGATTCCCCGACCTCGACCAGTACGCCATGTGGATCGGCGACGACGCGTGGTTTGTCGATATGCCGGACTTCCTCGGCCATTTTGGTCATGCCGAACGCCACGGCTTCTACCTGGGCCTCGCGGTGTTCGACGAGGCCGTCGTGACGCTTCTCGCCCTTGAGGCTGCCGGATGCGAGCTTGTTGCCGTCACGGCCAGGAGTGACGAGTTCAACCCCGATACGCGGGAGTGGATCGCGTCGAACGGACTGCCCCTGGCCACGGTCGTGCATTCGGGTTTCGACAAGCATGCGCTCGAGGGGATCGACCTGTTCGTCGACGACGCCCCGCCCGTCGTGACCGGTCTGCTGAAGGCCGGACGGAGCGTCGTCGTTTTCGACCAGAGTTACAACCGAACGATTCCGGAGCACGACCGCGGAACGCGGGCGACCGGCTGGGGCGCACCCATGCTCGCGGCCGTGACCCGTCTGCTGACCGCGCAGGCAGCGGTCGACTAGCGTCGGCGTGCGCGCCGAGCGTGGTCGCCACGCGGCGGGCGCTGTTCGTGGGGTTAGCTGAGGCTCGCCAGGACGAGGGCGAGGGCAGCGGGGAAGAACTGGAGTGCGGCCGCGCGTCGGTAGGAGGGTCCCGTTGAAGCGAGGACGACGCCGGCAACCGACATGCAGGCGGTTCCGAAGATGACCGCCGTCTTGCCCGCGATGAACGCGGAACCGGACTGCCCGAGCAGCACGACGCCGACGAGCACCCCGACCGCGAGGGCGAGGTTGTAGAAGCCCTGGTTGTACGCCATCGCGCGGATCGTCGCCGCTTCGTCCCTGGATGCGATCCCGAACCGCCCGTAGACGGCGGGGCGCATCCAGAGCACGCTCTCGAAGAGGAAGAAGACCACGTGCAGGAGTGCGGCGATGGTGGCGACGATTTGGGCGGCGATGAGCATGGGTTCCTCCGGAAGATTGTGAACCAATCGGTACGGAACTCATCCTGCCGTATCGGAGTCTGCGGCGCGACTCACGGGCGTCAGCCGATGCGGGCGACCGTGACAGCGATCTCGGAGATGACCGGGTCTCCGGCGTGACGGAAGTGCTCGGCGATGGCATCGTGAACGCGGCGGCAGACATCCGGTGCCGCATGATCGGGGCCGACGCCGATGTTCGCGGCGATCGAGAGTGCGCCGGACCTCTCGACGACGACGATTGGATTCGGCGCAGCCACGCTCGGGATCAGCGCGGCGACGACTGAGGCCACGACCGTGGTCAGGAGCGGGCCGGCCGGGTAGAGCGCGTCGACGCCGGGGACCGCGAGAATGTAGTCGTCGAGTTGGTCGGCAGCGACAGCGGGCTCACTCATCGGCTTCTCCTTCGGGGGTCGGCAGGGCTGTCGTGAGGTACAGGTCGGTGACCGTGATGTCGACGGCGGCGATCGACAGTTCCGTCTGCTGCACGAGCACGGCGTAGACCGCCGCGCGCAGGCGTGCGGTGAGGGCCGTGATGCTCTCGCCGACATTCATCCCGTCGGCCCCGACCGACACCTCGAGGCGCACCGTGATCGGGGCTCCCGGCTCGGTGACGTCGCCGTCGAGGCGGCAGCGACTGATCAGGATGCCGTCGATCCCGTCCCCCGCCGTGCGCAGGACACCGATGACCGCGCCTTCGGTGAGCGCCAGCCGGGCGACCGGTGAGTCGGACGTGAGCGGGATCCGCCGACCGGCCCGGGTCTCGAGCCGGATGCTGTCGATGATGGTCGCGACCCAGCCGTCAGTCCGTGACGACTCCCGGTCCACGGCGGCCGAGTCGACCCGGCGCAGCGCTGCTCGGAGCCGCTCGAGGCGGGTGAGGGCCGTTGTGCACGCCGGGGAGTCGTCGATGCTCGAGTCGCTCGGGGTGCGACCTCGGTCGAGGTAGTCGTTGAGGTCCTCGATCGTGTGCCCGGACAGGCGGGCCTGCTCCTCGGCCAGCTCTTCGGGGTCGAAAGCCACAAAGGGGGTGTCTGGGGCGTTCATCGCCAGTCCTCCAATTCCCGCAGCAGGGTTTTTCGGGCGCGTGCCAACAAGCCTCGCACGGTCGACACGGGCAGGTCGAGTTCTTCGGCGATATCGGTGTAGCTGTATTCGCCGAGTTCCCGCAGGGTCCAGCAGCGCCGCTGGTCGTCCGGCAGCTCCGCGAGGCATCGCGCGAGCGCCTCGGCCTGTTCCTGCGTCTCGGCGACGTGGTGCGGCGTGAGCGCCGCCGGAGCCGCGGCATCCGTTTCGGTGATGTCGGCGTGGTCGCGGCGGGCGCGAACCCGGTCGATGCTCTTGCGACCGCAGATCCGCATCAGCCAGCTCTTCACCGCGGCGCAGTTCTCAAGGGTCGGCAGTTGCCGCCAGGCCGTGATGAATGACTCCTGCACCACATCGTCCGTCTCGTCGTTCGAACCCAGGATCCGGGTCGCGTGCACGCGCATCAGAGGGCCGTGGCGACGGACGAGAACCTCGAAGGCGCGAACATCGCCGTCGGCCGCGCGGTCGGCGAGCAGGGCGTCGGATGCCGCGTCGAGAGCGGATGGGACGGCGTGCCTCGTAACGGTGGTCATCACGTCCTTCCCGATTCACCCGGTGGTGCGCCCAATAGATTTTCGATCTCCGCGTGACGAACCGGTGGCGGCCTACGTCATACCAGTGACGATCATCACGATCTTCGCCCATCGACAACGAAAGAATACCCAACATGCCGCTCTCCCGTGCTCTCCGCGGTATTTCCGATCGCGACTCGTCCGGCGGTGTCTCCGGCGGCGATTCGGTCGGCGGACAGACCGTCATCAGCGACAGCGTTGTCGCCAAGGTCGCGGGCGTCGCCGCCCGTGGCGTGACCGGGGTGCACTCCCTCGGCAGCGCGCCCGTCCGGGCCTTCGGCGCCATTCGCGAGGCCCTGAGCGGAACGGACCTGAGCCAGGGCGTCAGCGTCACGGTCGGTGACACGGACGTGGTCGTCGACATCGTCATCGTGGCCGAGTACCCGGTTCCGGTGCACCAGATCGCCGCCGAGGTGCGGGCGAGCATCACGCGGGCGATCGAGGACTTCGTCGGCCTCGGCGTGTCGGCGGTGAACGTCACGATCAATGACGTGCACCACCCCTCGGAAGACGACCAGACTTCCCGCGCAACCGCGTCGGGCACCCCCAGAGAAACACCGAGAGAAAGTGACAACACGATGAGCGCATCAGACAAGATCAAGAACGCGGCCGAAGACCTCAAGGGCAAGGCCAACGAGGCCATCGGCAAGGCCACCAACGACGACTCCAAGGTCGCGGAGGGGCGTGCGGAGCAGGCATCCGCGAGCGCCAAGAAGGCCGGCGAGAACATCAAGGACATCTTCAAGGACTAGACCTCTTCCGGCGCGGCGGGCCCCGGCCTGCCGCGCCGCCGTCGTTCCGCCGCCAGACCGCTCCACCGCTAGACCGTTTCAAAATCCGCAACCACGTGTGACCAATCCAGAAAAGAGCACCCCATGGGCTTCTTCGGCTTCCTTTTCCTCGGCCTGATCGCCGGGGCCATCGCCAAACTCATCCTCCCCGGCCAGCAGGGCGGCGGATGGTTCGTGACACTGCTCCTCGGCGTCGTCGGCGCACTCCTCGGCGGGTTCCTCGGCGGCATCCTGTTCAACGCTCCGCTGCAGGACTTCTTCTCGCTGCAGACCTGGCTTCTCGCCATCGGCGGCTCCATCGTCGTCCTCTTGATCTACGGACTCGCAACGGGTCGCCGCCGCGCGGTCTAGGCATCCGTTCTACCCCCCATTCTGGTGGGGCGCCGCGCATTGACAGGGCCGAGAGGTCACCCGTTAATGGGGATTCCGGCGCCCTAACCCGACTGTCTTCCGCGCCATCCCGGCGCGGGAGACAGGGGCCCAGAATGGAGCTCAGCGATATGGACGTTCAGTCAGGCAATCCTGCGGCCGCCAAACACCGGCTGACCGGTAATTTCAGTCGGAGCCGCCCGCGCTGGCTCGCCTGGGTCTCGACCTTCGTGCTTGCACTCGTCTCCGTCGGAGTCGCCGACGGATTCGCTGCCCTTCCGGCCAGCGCTGCCGTTCCCGCCGTCATCACGCTCACCTTCGACGACGCGAACGCGGACCAGCTGACCGCGGCCTCGATCCTTAAGGCGAATGGGTTGCACGGCACCTTCTACACGCCGTCCGGGTATATCAACCAGCCGGGCTACATGACACTTGCCCAGGTGCAGACTCTCGTCGCCGACGGCAACGAAATCGGCGGCCACACCGTGACGCACCCCGACCTCGCCACCCTCCCGACGGACGAGGCGACCCGCCAGGTCTGCAACGACCGGGTCAACCTCACCAACTGGGGATTCCGGGTGACGAGCTTCGCCTATCCCTTCGCCTCGCTGCTGACCCCTGCCACCGAAACCATTGTCAAGAACTGCGGGTACAACAGCGCCCGTGGCCTCGGAGACATCCAGACCCGGTTCGGCTGCACGGGATGCGCGCTCACCGAGAGCGTCCCGCCGCCCGACCCGTACCTGACCCAGGCTCCGGATGAGGTCGACAACACCTGGAGCCTGACCGACCTCCAGAACACCGTCACCCAGGCCGAGACCGCGGGCGGCTGGCAGCAGCTGACCTTCCACCACATCGCGACGGGGCTCACCGACCCGCTCACGATCAGCCCGACCCTGTTCACCCAGTTCGTGCAGTGGCTGAAGACCCGCCCTGCGACGACGACGGTCAAGACGGTCGACCAGGTCATCGGCGGCACCGTCAAAGCCGTCGTCTCCGGCCCGGCCGTCACGCCGAAGCCCGCCGGCATCAACCTGGTCTCCAACCCCGGCTTCGAAACCCTGACCGCCGGACTACCCCAGTGCTGGCAGGGCGCCTCATACGGCACGAACACCCCCGCCTTCACCACGGTCACCCCGGGCCACAGCGGCAACCGGGCGGCCCGCCTGACCATGACGGGCTACTCCAACGGTGACGCGAAATGGCTGCCGACCCCTGACCTGGGCGGATGCGCCCCCGCGGCCACCCCGGGCACGGCGTACGCGCTCGCGGCCTGGTACAAGTCCACGGCAGCGACCCAGATCGAGGTCTACTACCGGACCGGACTCGGCTCCTGGACCTACTGGACCGCGAGCCCGCTCTTCGCCGCGTCCGCGACCTACCAGAAGGCGAGCTGGACGACCCCGGCACTGCCCGCCGGGGCGAGCGCGATCACCTTCGGCCTCAACCTCCTGAGCAACGGCACCCTGACCACGGACGACTACACGGCCTTCGACGCCGCAACCCTGCCCGTATCCCCGCCGCCGGCCCCCGGCGCCAACCTGATCCAGAACTCGAGTCTGGAGACCGCCGGCGTCGCCGCCCTCCCGCAGTGCTACCAGATCGGCGGTTACGGCACCAACATGGCTGCGTTCACGACCGTCGCGACGGCGCACACCGGCACCAAGGCGGAGAAGCTCGTCGTGACGAACTACGCGAACGGCGACGCGAAGCTGCTGCCGAGCCTGGACAGCGGGGCCTGCGCCCCGCCCGCGATAGCCGGGCGCACCTACTCGCTCCGGGCCTGGTACACGTCGACGACCTCCACCCAGTTCGCGGTCTATTACCGGGATGCGAGCGGGGCCTGGCAATACTGGACGTCGAGCCCGTGGCTCGCGACGGCATCCGCGTACACTCAGGCGAGCTTCACGACCCCGGCCCTGCCGGCCGGTGCCACCGCGATCAGTTTCGGGCTGAACCTGTTCAGCAACGGAACCCTCGTGACCGACGACTACGCGATGTTCGACACGGTCGGAGCCCCGGCCTTGTAATGGCAGGGGATGCCGGTCGCGCCGCCCTGGGCCGCGCCCGGCATCCCCTGTGCGCGCGTGTCGTGCCTGTCGTGCCTGTCGTGCCTGTCGTGCCGGTCTCAGATCCAGTCGTTGCGCTTGAAGAGCAGGTAGAGCAGGGCGGACAGGCCGACGATGAGCGCGATGGAGCTGTAGAAGCCGCCGACTTCGCTGAAGCCCGGGTACGGAACATTCTGGCCGTAGAAACCGGTGATCGCCGTGGGCACCGCAATGATTGCCGCGTAGCCGGTGACCTTTTTCGTGATCACGTTGAGCCGGTTGCCCTGGATCGCGAGGTTCGCCTCGAGCACGCTCGTGGCCAGGTCCCTGAGGCTCTCCGTCCACTCCATCGCGCGCAGCACGTGGTCATAGACGTCCTGGAAGTACGGCGCCATGTCGTTTGGCAGCAGGTGCACGTCGCGGCGTAACAGGGTGTTGACGACCTCACGCATCGGCAGGATCACCCGGCGCATCAGCACGAGGCTCTTCCGGAGATCAAAGGAGCGGCGCTGCACAGCCTCCTGGTCGCTCCTCGGTTCGAAGAGCTGGCTCTCGAGCTCCTCGACCTGTTCGTCAAGGGCCTCGACGGCCTCGAAGTAGCCGTCGACGAGGAAGTCGAGGAGTCCGTGCAGGAGGAACGCGACACCGTTCGAGGCGAGGTCGGGGAGGAGTCCCAGCGGGCGACGACGGCGTCGACGTCGAAGTCAGGGTCCTTGTGCACGGTGACGAAGGCCCGCTCGGTGATGAAAGCGGCGATCTCCGAGGTCTCCACCGAGGCCGTCTCCGGCGAGAACGTGATCGAATACGCCGACAGGAACAGGTGGTCGGAGTACCGGTCGAGTTTGGGACGCTGGTGCAGCTTCAAGGCGTCCTCGACGGCGAGGGCATGCAGGCCGAGTTCCTCCGCGAGCAGGTCCAGGTCCGCTTCTTCAGGCGAGCACAGGTCCACCCAGACCACACAGCCCTCGTCGGCGAGGTGTTCGGAGACGTCGGCGAGCGGGAAGCCCTCGTCGACGAGGTCCCCGTTCCGGTAGCAGCGGGTTTTCGGTGTGCGCACACCTCAGTCAAGCAGCATCCGCGGAGCAGCGGGGTCAACGCTCCTGCCGAGTCTCATCGCCGTCGCGCCGAGGCTCGTCGATGCTGTGTGACGCTGCGCTACGTTTCGTGACCGGGCGTGACCGGCCGGAATGTCGCTCAGGTCATTCGGTGAATAACGTCGTCTCGAGACCACCCCAGGTCTCGAGACCACCCCGGGTGCCGCAGCGTACGCCGTCCACCGAATGGAAGTGAAGCCCATGTCCACCAAGACCCACACCACTGCTCGTCGCACGGGGATGCGCCTCGCCCTCGGCGCGGCATCCGTCGCCCTGCTCGCCACCACCCTGAGCGGATGCGCCGCCTCGGCCGATGCCACCTCCGGTGCCACCGCAGCCGGTCCGGCCGCAGAGCTCCGGCTCGGCTACTTCGACAACGTCACCCAAGCCCCTGCCCTCGTCGGAATCGAGAACGGCCTGCTGCAGGATTCCCTCGGCAGCACCAAGCTCAGCACCCAGATCTTCAACGCCGGCCCCGCGACGATCGAGGCGCTCAGCGCCGGCGCGATCGACGCGGCATACATCGGCCCGAGCCCGGCCGTGAACAGCTACATCAAGAGCAAAGGCGAGTCGGTCGAGATCGTCGCAGGCGCGACAAGCGGCGGAGCAGCCCTCGTCGTGCGCGAGGGGATCAATTCCGCCGCCGACCTCAAGGGCAAGACCCTCGCCTCCCCGCAGCTCGGCAACACTCAGGACGTCGCACTGCGAGCCTGGTTGAGCAGCAAAGGCTTCACAACGGACACCTCCGGCGGCGGCGACGTGAAGATTACGCCGACCGAGAACGCACAGACCCTCACCCTGTTCCAGAGCGGCGCCATCGACGGCGCCTGGCTACCGGAGCCCTGGGTCTCCCGCCTCGTCGTCGACGCCGGCGCCAAAGTGCTCGTCGACGAGTCCTCGCTGTGGCCGGACGGCGCCTTCCCGACGACCGTACTCCTGGTGCGGAAGGGATTCCTGGCCGAGCACCCGGAGACGGTCCGGGCCCTCGTGGCCGGCAACGCGGCATCCGTCGACTGGCTCACGAAGAACCCGACGGATGCGGCAACCGTGATCAACAAGAAGCTCACGGCCGACAGCGGGAAGGCTCTCTCCGATGCCGTGATCACGCGAGCCTTGACCAAGGTGACGTTCTCGACGGACCCGCTCGCGTCGACGTTCGCGGTGAGCCTCGAGAACGGCGTGTCGGCCGGCACCACCAAGACCGGCGACCTGAACGGCCTGTTCGACCTGACCGCGCTCAACAAGGTGCGCACGGCGGCCGGTGAGAAGCCGGTCTCGGCCGCGGGCCTCGGTACCGAATAGCCCCGCTTCCCGCCGCGAGAGTCCACTTTCGGCCCTTATCGCCGGTAACTTAAGGGCCAAACGTGCATTCTCGCGGGAGCGCGGCGGGAGAGCGCGGCGGGATCGCGCGGGCGGCAAGGAGGGCGACGATTGCGCCGAAGAGCACGAGGCTCACCGGTCCCGTGCCGAAGTCGAGGCCGCCCCGCTCGAGCGAGACGGCGGCCCAGTCGGCGAAGGATGCCCCGAGCGGCCGGGTCAGGATGTACGCGAACCAGAATGCGAGCGTTGCGTTCATGCCGAAGCGGCGATACGCCAGTGCGGGGATGGCGATGAGCACAGCGAAGACGATTCCCGACGCGAGGTAGCCGAGGCCGAAGGTCATCGCGGTCAGGTCGCCGGCAGCGGTGCCGAGGGCGAAGGTGGTGAGGACCGTCGCCCAGTAGAAGAACTCGCGGCGGCGGGTCACGATGCTGTGGATGGAGAGCGACTTCTCGGTCGTCCGCCACGCAAGGAAGATCGCAGCGAGCGCGAGGACGAAGGCGACCGTGGACACGAGGTAGGGGATTCCGAGGCCTACGTGCACGGCATCGGCTGCCATCGTGCCGAAGATGCTCACCATGACGACGGCGAGCCAGTAGACCCACGCGACGTAACGGCGAACGGCGAACTGCAGGAGCAGGGCGGCGAACAGGCCGAGGCCCGCGAGGCCGACGGCGACGGGCGGGTCGATCTGGTGCACGAGGTAGTCGGCCGTCGTCTCGCCCATCCCGGTCGTGAGCACCTTGGTGACCCAGAACGCGGCGGTCACCTCGGGGACCTTGCTGAGTATCGGGCGGCCGCTGAACCGCGGGACACGCAACCGTTGGCCACGCGGAGCCGTCTCCTCGGCCGTGCCCAGAGGCGTCGCAGGCTCCGCAACCCGTGCCCGGTCAGTTATCGGAAGGGGATTCTGATCGATCTCTGCCACGTGTGCTCCGCTCGTCCGCTCCCCAACTTACGGAGAGGCGGGCCAGGAACAATGACGGATCGGGTGCGCGGTCAGGTTGCGGTCAGGCGCGCTCGGCCTGGTCCTGCCGGGGCGCCCGGGCGCAGAACTCCCGCACCTCGAGGGTGATCGCGCCCGTCGCAGCCTCGCGCTGCCGGCCGGGGAGAAACGTGCGCTCAGCCCGCCTGCTGTGTGCGCCGAGGGCGTTGACCGGGGAGCGGTGACGCGGGCAGACCCCGGTTACAGGGGGCGGCATCCGCGGCGACCGCGGTGAGCGAGAACGGGAGGAGAGGAGCTGGCCGAAGAAACGGACGACCCGAGGGAGGGTCCGCTCGACGCGTACTCCCGGGTCGTGACCGAGGTCGCCGCGACCGTGACCCGCCAGGTCGCGGCGATCGAGATGTCGGTCGCCACGCCGCGCGGACGGGTGCGCCGCGGCGCCGGTTCGGCCCTGCTCTACTCCGCACAGGGCTACCTGCTCACGAACGCTCACGTCGTGCTCGGGGCGGATGCCGGCCTCGCCCTCTTCTCCGACAGCACGAGCAGCGCCATCGAGATCGTCGGCTCCGACCCGCTTTCCGACCTCGCCGTGGTCCGTTCCCGTGCGCTGACCCCGCCGGAGCCCGCCCGGCTCGGCAACGCCGACACTCTCCGCGTCGGCTGCCCGGGTCATCGAAGACGTCATCCAGACGGATGCAGCCGTCAAACCCCGGCAACTCCAGTGGGGCGCTCGCCGACTCGCGCGGCACCGTCGTGGGCATCAACACGGCCGCCGCAGAGGTCGGACTCGGCCCCGCCGTGCCGATCAACCCCACGTCCCGGCGCATCATCGAGACGCTTCAGCGGGAAGGCAGGGTGCGCCGGGCATACCTCGGCCTGGTCAGTACGCCGATGCCGCTTCCGGTCACCGTGCTCCGGGGCACCGCGATGGTCGACGTGATCGCCGAGACGGAGGAGCTCGCAGCCCTGCGCTGAACCCGCCCTGCGCCAGGCGTTCGGGTGGGAAGGAGACTGCGCGATTCCGTGCTACTTTCACGACTGATGTCCGTTTCCGCAACAGAGGCCTCCGGCCAGCCCCGTCCGGCTCGCACCCGCTCCCGCGTCGAGGTGGCCGACATCGCCGTGCGCCTGTTCCGCACCAACGGCTACGAGGCCACGACCGCGACCGACGTCGCCAGGGCCGCCGGCGTCTCGCGCAGCACCTTCTTCCGGCAGTTCCGATCCAAGGAAGATGTGATCTTCGCCGACCATGACGAACTCGCCGTGCAGATCGCCGCCTACTTCGCCGCGCAACACGACGACCCCTGGCTTGCGGTCCGTGACGCCGCGACGATGGTCTTCGAGCGATTCCGCGAACGGCTCGACAACGTCCGCGTCCGCGATCTCATCGTGCGCGACACCCCGGCCCTCCGCGACCGCGAGACGATCATGGCCATCCGTTACGAGCGGATGTTCGCCGCCTACCTCCGCTCCGCCCGTCCCGACGTGCCGCAGCTCACCGCCATCCGCTACGCCGCAGCGATCACAGCAACGCACAACTACGAACTCCGCCGCCTGATCCGCGGCCCTGTCCCGTCCTCGTCCGAAACGGGGGCCGCGTCGAACGCCGCGTCGAACGCCGAGCCGGTCTCAGTGAGCGACGCCGACATGGATGCCGCGCGGGACGCCGAGCATGCCGCGCATCTCGCAGAGGAACTCGCCGCGGAGCTCCGCGAAGTGGGGCGCCTCTTCCACCCCGACGCGGCACCTGACCAGGCCGGGCAGCACGCGGACGGGCACCAGCGGGCGGGGAGGCCTCAGCCGAGCTCGTCGTAGCGGTGTTCTCCGAAACGATTTCCCCGGACGAGCTCTCCCGAGAGGTCGCACGCGCCCTCGGTGGACGCCGCGCCGCGAGCACGCCGGGGCGCGCAACTTGACACTCAGTGTCATTTGACCCGACACTGAGTGTCACACCAGCCGAACCCAATGAAGGGGAACCGTGCCCGACTACGACGTATCCGTGCCGCTCGACACCGACTACTACGAACTCTTCCGGGACGTGCCCGCCGCCGACCGCGTCTTCTGGGACCGGGCCCGCGCCTTCGCGATCGAGACGCTCGACGAGGTCACCGAGGCCTGGGACAAGGCCGAGTATCCGCTGCACCTCGTCCGCAGGCTCGGCGAACTCGACCTGCTCACCGACGGCGTCGTCGGCCCCGGCCTTACCCCGATGTCCCCGCTCGCCGCCGGCCTCGTCAACATGGAGATCTCCCGTGGCGACGGCTCGATGGGCACCGTGGTGGCCGTGCAGGGCGGGCTCGCGCTCCGCAGCATCGCCCTCTACGGGAGCGAAGCCCAGAAGGCCGAGTGGCTCATCCCCCTCGCCCGCGCCGAGAAGCTCGGCGCCTTCGCCCTCACCGAACCCGACCACGGCTCCGACTCCGTCGCGCTCGAGACGACCGCGACCCGCGAGGGCGACGAGTGGGTGATCACCGGCGAGAAGAAGTGGATCGGCAACGGCTCCGTCGGCGACGTGACCGTGGTCTGGGCCCGCGACGACGACGGCAACGTGCGCGGGTTCCTCGTGCCGCAGGACACCCCCGGCTACCAGGCCCAGACGATCACCGGGAAGGGCTCCCTTCGCGGCATCCACCAGGCTCGCATCGTGCTCGACAACGTGCGCGTGCCCCTCGACGCCCTCCTGCCGGGCACCCGCACCTTCAAGGACACCGCGACCGTGCTGTTCGCCACCCGCCTCGGTGTGGCCTGGTCGGCGCTCGGCCACGCGACCGCGGTTTTCGAGGCCGCCCTCAGCTACTCGAACCAGCGCATCCAGTTCGGCAAGCCGCTCGCCGGCTTCCAGCTCGTGCAGGAACGACTCACGCGGATGCTGTCCCAGCTGACCGCGATGCAGCTCTACTGCCTGCGCCTCGCCGAACTCGACGCGGCCGGAACCATGCGTCCGATCCAGGCGTCCCTCGCCAAGTACCACAACACTCGCGCCGCCCGCGAGATCGCGGCGACGGCGCGCGACGTGCTCGGCGGCAACGGCATCCTGCTCGAGAACCACGTGATCCGGCACCTCGCCGATATCGAGTCGCTGCACACCTACGAGGGCACCGAGAGCGTGCAGTCCCTCCTGATCGGCCGCGACCTGACCGGCGTGAGCGCCTTCCGCTGACCCGCCTCCCTCCCCACCGCCCGCCCGCCCCCTCCAGCCCCGCTCCCGCCACACCAGGCATCCGCTCACCCTGCGAGGCGTGGCGCTCCTGGCCGATACACTCCCATTCATGGTCCTGTCCCTCATCGGCGCCGGTCTGCTCCTGCTCGGCACCGTCGCCGCGGTCACCGGCCTGCTCCCGCTCCCCGAACTGCTCGTTCTCGTGGACCGGGTGGCGCCGATCCTCGTGTTCGTCGTGGCCATGACCGTCGTCACCGAGCTCTGCAGCGAAGCGGGGGTGTTCCGCTGGATCGCCCGCCGGCTGCGGCACTGGGGTGGCGGCAGGGCCTGGTTGCTCTGGTTGTGGGTGGCCGGCATCGCGATCGTCACGACGGTGTTCCTCTCCTTCGACACCACCGCCGTGCTCCTGACGCCGGTCGTCGTCGTCGTCGCGCGGCAGGCGGGCCTGCCGCCGCTGCCGTTCGCGCTCACGACGGTGTGGCTCGCCAACACCGGCAGCCTGCTGCTCCCGATCAGCAACCTGACCAACCTGCTCGCCCAGAACCGCCTCGGCGGCATCTCACCGATCGCCTTCGCCGGGTTGACCGCGGCCCCGGCGCTCGTCGCCGTGGTCGTGCCGATGGCAATGGTTGCGATCGTCTTCCGGAAAGACCTCGGCAAACGGTATTCGAGCGTCCCCGTGCAGCGGATGCGCGTCGCGGGAACGTCGGGAGCGGTGGCATCCGTCGACCGGGTGCTGCTCGGGACGAGCGCGCTCGTGCTCGCTGCCCTGCTGCCCGCCCTCGTCGTCGGCGTGCCGGTATGGCTGCCGTCGAGCATCGCCGCACTCGTGCTGGCCGTCGTGTTCTTCGTCAGGCGCCAGAGCGTTCTCCGGATGACCCTGATTCCCTGGTCGCTCCTGCTGTTCAGCGGCGGGCTGTTCCTCGCGATGGAGGCCCTGCAGAACCTCGGGCTGCCCGTGCTGCTCACCGCGCTTGCCGGGGCGGGGAACGCGCCGAGGGACCTGTTCCGCCTGGCCGGCACGAGTCTGGTCGGCTCGAACCTGACCAATAACCTGCCCGCCTACCTCGCGCTCGAACCGGTCGCCGACTCGACCCCGCGGCTGCTCGCCGTCCTGATCGGCGCGAACGTCGGCCCGCTGGTCACCCCGTGGGCGTCGCTCGCGACGTTGCTCTGGCACAGCAGGCTCGAGAAGATGAACGTGCTGATCCCCTGGCGCGGGTATGCGCTCTTCGGCCTCGTGCTCGCCCCGGTGACGGTCGGGTTGAGCGTGCTCACGATGATCCTGGTCACCGCGTGACGCCTGGGCAGCCGCACCGGACGGTGCGAGAATACAGAAACCTGTCCGTGCCCCCAGCGCGTGCCTCCAGTGAAGGAATGACCGCATGATCACCCTCGAAGGGATCGACGACATCGTCGTCAACGGCGGTGTCGTCGTGACGAGCGACGGTGCGAAGCTCGGCTCGGTCGAACAGGTCTTCCTGAGCGAGGACTCCGGCGAGCCGGCCTTCGTCACGGTGCGCACCGGCCTGTTCGGCATGCTCGAATCGTTTGTTCCGCTGGCCGGCGCGACCATCGACGGCCCGCGCGTGGTCGTGGCCTTCGACCGCGACCGCATCCGCAACGGCCCCCGCATCGAGAGCGACCGTGGATCGATCACCGCCGACGAGGAGAACGAACTCTACGGCTACTACGGCACCTCCGGGCCCGAGTCGGGTGGTTCGCCCGAGTCGCCCGAGTCGCCCGAGTCGCCCGAGTCGCCCGAGACGCCCGAGTCGGCCGAGTCGGCCGAGTCGAGCGTTTCCGTCGAACCGACCGAAATAGCAGCGGATGCCACGGGCACCCCGGCGCGGCAGGTGCAGTCTCCGGGTGCGCCGCCCACCCCGGACCATCCGCATCCCCACCCGCCTGACGGTCCGCATCCGCCCCCTCCGCATGCTCCGAACGGGCCGCATGACGGTCCGCCCCCGCCCCCGCCCCCGCCTCACTTGCGCAAGCACGAGGTCGACGGTCGCCCGCATCCGCACGACGGCCCGCCACCGCCCCCGCATTCGCACCCGCACCCGCACCCGCACGATTCCGGCCCGGTGACACGCCCGTAACACAGTGACGTTTATGTGACGATTCATCAGTTTTACTGGGCATCCGTCGGCCCCGGCCCTAATCTGGTCAGCAGCAGAACACCGTGCATGGAGTGTCGATCCGTCGACACCCCACGCGAGAGTGACGACCGGCTCGATGCCCGCAGTGGGTGTAGCTCACCACCGTCCGAAGCAGTTGAACCACCAGGCACCGTTGCCGGCGCACGACGCAGGCCGGCGGTGTCGTGCACCACGAAACAGTGCTGGGAACCAGAAATGCACCGCCATGACCGATGATGAACTCCTGCTCGAGACGGATTACACGAGTTACGCCAACTCCTGCCGCGACCCGCACATCACGTCGACCCAGGACCTCGTCGAGTGCCGCCGCCAGAACGGCCACGACGACACCCACGCCACCCGCTCGGGCCTCCGCGCCATCCGCTGGCACCCCGAGGCCGAAAACCTGCCGCTCCCGGGCTGAGCCTCTGGGCTGAACAGGCGAACGGAGTTCGCCGATAGCGGATGCCCGGCTCGGCATCCGCACACGGCGCCGGCCATCCGAGCATACGACTCGCGCCTGCGACCACAGGCGCACGCGATAACCACCGAGAGTCGCCGTTTCCGTCGAGTGACCCTGGTATGGCGGCAACCGTCGGCGCGAACGGCGACTCTCGCGAGGTCGGGTGCGCTCAGGGGTGCGTTCCGCACGTCGGTGCGTGGTCGCCGAGGGCACAGCTGAGGAAGAATCACGCCTAAACGAGGGGTAAGCACTCCCGCCCGTTAGGCTGGTCTGTGGCGCGGTCCAGTTATTCCGGAGCGCACCAAAGAACGAAGAGCTGAGCTCGACGGAAAAAAGGCTGACCATGAAACACGAAGTATCCGTACCTCCTCGCATCCAGGCAACGATTCGTAGCAACGGAACCGGCGAGCTGATCATCGACGGGGTTGGCCAGCAGGTGACGGCCGGCGACGAGGCTGGTGTTCGTGAAGAGATCATCAACCGCGTGACGGATGCCGCCCGTGTACTCGGTCGCCCGGTGCGGCTGACCGCCGACGACGAGCAGGGCCAATGGCCCCTTGTCGTCCACCCGGACGGCGAAGTGGAGGCCGCGGGCGACTTCATCCCGGCCGCCGCACGCACCGAAGCCGAAGCTCCCGCAGCGTCGCAGGGCAAGGCCGCCAAGCGCACCATGGCGCACTCCGGAGACCGCAGCGCAGCGGCATTCATGGCCGAACCGATGGAACCGATCGACGCCCTCGAGGAATTGGCAGAGCTCGCGGCCCTCGGTGACCCCCTCGATGCCGCGGCGCGGACCTCCGTCGACAAGGCGGACGCCGAGTCAGTGTTGGAGCGTGAGGCGGAAGCCGAAGCAGAAGCCGAAGCAGAAGCGGAAGCCGAAGCGGATGCCCTCGCAGGCACGGACGGCGCGGGTGAGCCCGCATCCGGGCACGACGCCTCGCAGGCCGCCGAGTCCCTGCCCGCCGGACCCCGCCGCACGCCAGTACCGCCGCCCGGACTCTTCGAGGACATCATCTTCGAACACCGCGATCTCGACGCCGACGATGACGATGAGGAGATCGCGGCCGGCCCGTTGGCAGCCTTCCGGTCCACGCCGATCTCCGCGTCCTCCGCTCTGCTCGTGCCTGCACAGCACCCGACCCTTGTCGCAGCGGAAGACGGTCCGAACCTCGCCGATTTCATGAGCTCCCGCCCCGCGATCGTGGCCGGCCCGGCCCTCCTCGGCTGGCAGGGCACCGTGCGCAGGGTCACCGGCGGACTCGTGAACCCCTCGCCCGGCCGGAGCGAACTCGCCCGCCGTGCCGCGATCGCGGCCGTGCAGCGCAGCCTGAGCGGTCCTCGCACGATCGTGGTGCTCAACCCCAAGGGTGGCGCGCACAAGACCACCGCGACCCTGTTGATCGCCGCGACCTTCGGCATCCACCGTGGCGGGTACACCCTCGCCTGGGACAACAACGAGACGATGGGCACCCTCGGCGTGCGGGCGCAGGGCGCCCAGCACACGAACACGGCCGTTGACCTGCTGCGCGACCTCGAGGACTTCGCCTACTCGACGTCGGCCAGGGTCGGCGACCTCGACAAGTACGTGCGCAACCAGGGCGACGCACGCTTCGACGCGCTCGCCTCCGACCTGGACCCCGCCGGAGCCGCGAGCATCGACGACGTCGCGTTCGGCAAGCTCCACGCCGCGCTCAGCCGCTTCTACCGGATCCTGATCATCGACACCGGCAACAACATGCGCGCCTCCAACTGGGAGGCGGCCGTCGAGACCGCCGACCAGCTCGTGGTCGTGTCGACGATTCGCGAGGACACCGCGTACGGCGCGGCGTCCCTCCTCGACGGGCTGCGGCTCAAGGGGCACGGCGACAAGGTCGCCCAGGCCGTGACCGTACTCGCGTCCCCGGCGAAGACCGCCGACCGCGCCCTGTCCGCCCGGCTGCACGACCACTTCAGCCAGCTCACCCGCACCGTCGTCGACGTGCCGTACGATCCGGCGCTCGTCGCCGGCGGGCCGCTCAACATCGACGCCCTCGCCCCGCGCACCCGTGAGGCCTGGCTCTACGCGACCGCGGCGATCGCCGAAGGGCTGTAGGCCGCGTCCGGAGCGGGGGACGTGAACCTTCCCGTTCGCCTCGATACGCCATAATGCACGGCGGGCGCGCCAATCGGGGCCGCCCGCCGACAAGAAGGTCCACCCGTGCGCAGCTACCCCGCCCTTATCTCCCTCGGAGTCTCCGCCGGTCTCGTCGCGGTCTGCGTTGTGCTCGCGCTCGCCGGATGCAGCCCGGCAGCGACCCGGTCGCCCGCCGCCCCAGCCGGCTGCGCCCAGCCGGGGGCCGCCTCCGACGCCGTGGTCGCGCCGGGGGCCATCGGCAGTGCGCCAGAGGTCACCTTCACCACGCCGCTGACCGCCGCGGACACCGAGCGCACCGTCATGACCGTCGGTACCGGCGTCCCGGTGCAGACCGGCGACTACGTGGAACTCGGCGTCGCGTTCTACAACGGCAGGACCGGGGCTAAGATCGACGCCCGCGGATTCGGGCCAGGCACCTCGGGACTCGACACCGGAGCCCCCGTCGGCGTGAACCTCGACGCACCGAACGGCACACTGCCCGCTATCGTCAAGGGCGTCACCTGCTCGACGGTGGGTTCCCGGGTGGCCGTCGTCGCGAGTCCGGTGGACGCCTGGGGAGCGAAGGAGAACATCGACCTCGACCTCCACGCGGATGACAACGTCGTCATCGTCGTCGACGTGCTGACGGCGGCGGCGACCGCGCCCGTCGCGACCGGTGTCCCCGCGACAGGAGCTCCCGACACCAACGTCGGTTAGCGACTGCCGCCGGGCTTCCGCTTCCGGGTGCCCGCTTCCGCGTGCCGCCGTCGGGCCTCCGCCGGCTGGCCGACTCAGGTTCCTCATAGATGCATGGTCCATACTGGCCGAGGCCCATCATCGAAGAGACCATTCTCGAAAAGAAAGATCAGCGTGCGCAAACTTCCTGCCCTCCTCGCCGTCGCAACCGTCGCGGTGCTCGCCCTCACCGGGTGCAGCGGATCCCCGTCGTCGACGCCGACGGCATCCGCCGCCGCACTGACGTGCACCGACCCCGGCACGAGCTCCGACGCCGTCACCGTCGCCGGTGACGCCGGTGTCGAGCCCACCGTTACCTTCACGGCGCCGCTCGCGGCGACCGCGACCCAGCGCACCGTGATCACCAAGGGCGACGGCGAAGCCGTCAACACCGGTGACGCCGTCGAGATCGCCTACACCGCGTACAACGCAACCTCGGGCGCCAAGCTCAACGCCGGCGGTTACGGCGCCGCAGCCGGCCTGACTGTCACCGTCGCCGAGACCGGCTCCGTCATCCCCGGCATCCTCAAGGGCATCGCGTGCTCCAACATCGGCTCGCGCGTCGCCGTCGTCGTCCCGCCGGCCGACGCGTTCGGTACCACGGGCAACACGGACCTCAAGGTGTCCGCGACCGACAACATCATCTTCGTGATCGACGTCAAGGGCAAGGTTCCCACCCGCGCGAGCGGCACGGACCAGGCCCCGCAGGACGGTTTCCCCACCGTCGTGCTCGCCGACGACGGCGCCCCGACGATCACCGTCCCGAAGAACGACGCGCCGACCGAGCTCAAGACCAGAGGTCCTCAAGAAGGGCGACGGCGCGACCGTCGCCGACGGTGCGACCGTGACCGTGCAGTACGCGGGCGTCGTCTGGGCCACCGGAACCGTCTTCGATCAGAGCTGGGGCAAGGGCGGCCCGGCCACCTTCGCGACGGCCAACGTCGTCCCCGGCTTCGCCCAGGGCCTGATCGGCCAGACTGTCGGCTCGCAGGTCGTCATCGTCATCCCGCCGGCGCTCGGCTACGGCAGCACCGGCAACACGACCGCGGGCATCTCGGCAACGGACACCCTCGTGTTCGTCGTCGACATCCTCGCGACCGCGTGATCGCGTAGCAACGTAACCGCATAACCAGACACCCGCACCAGGCGGCGGCCTTCGGGCCGCCGCCGGAAGGCCCAGTTCCACCATGCAGCGCACGATGTTCAAGTCCAAGATCCACCGCGCCACCGTGACGCAGTCCGACCTGCACTACGTCGGTTCGCTGACGGTCGACGAGGACCTGATGGAGGCAGGCGACCTGCTCGCCGGTGAGCGCGTCAGCATCGTCGACGTGAACAACGGCAGCCGCTTCGAGACCTACCTCATCGCCGGCAAACGCGGCAGCGGGGTCATCGGCCTGAACGGCGCCGCGGCCCGCCTCGGCATGCAGGGCGACCTCATCATCATCATCTCCTACGCGCAGATGAGCGACGAAGAGTCCCGCAGCTACGTGCCCGTCGTCGTGCACGTCGACGCGGACAACCGCATTGTCGCGGTCGACTCGGACCCCTCAGGTGTACATGTCGCTGGACTCAGCCGCCCGCCGCTCACGGCCTGACGTCGAGCGTTCCTCGAATCGGCCGGTCTTCTCGGTCAGCCGGATCCGGTAGATCACCGGGGCCTGACCGGATGCCGCCACCCGGCCCGCCGAGGGCGGCACCGGCTCCGACGCGGTCGTCCTGATCCCGTGGAACGTGCCGTCGGGACCGGAGACCGGCTGCGCCGTCGTCGAGGTCACGTACGGTGCGAGCCGGGCGAGGAGCTTGCGCAGGCCGTCGTCGGCATCCGCGTCATGGAGCTCCTCGAACTCGCCCCAGGCGACGACCGTGCGCCAGTTCGCGAGGTCGTCGAGCTGCTCGACCTCGAAGCAGACGTCGGGGTTGGCCCGCATCATGTCGACCTTGGTGCCGGCGGCACTGTGGGCGTACACGGTGCCATCATCATAGGCGTACGTGATCGGCACGATATAGGTGCGGCCGTCGCTGTGGCAGCCGATCCGGCCGACCACACTGGTCTGCAGGACTGCGTCGATTTCACGATTGTTCAATTCCCCGAGCATGTCCCCAGCATGGACCCGCCTGGCGAGGTGCACCAGCCCGGACCGCGCCGCACGGCGTGTCCTCTCCGGGTCTGCGGCATCGATGCGACGCGCTGGCGAGGGCGGTACCGCGACGCGCCGGGCGCATGCCATCATCGTGGGATGGAACGTAACGCATCCGCTCGCCTCGCTCTCGACGTGCGCGCGCCCGCCCGTTTGATCCTCTCGATCGGCGTCGCCGACGACCCGGCCGTCTCGGTCGTTGAGACCTTCACTGCGGTGCAGGACGGCGCGCCGCTCGAGTCTCGGATCGTGTTCGACCAGCACGGCACCCGGCTGCACGTCGTCGAGGCGGAGGCCGGTTCGGTCGATATCGACTACTCCGTGACCGCGACCGGGCAGACGAGCGACGCCGGCTACTCGGAGATCGACCTCGTGCGTTACCTGCGCCCGAGCCGGTACTGCGAATCCGACCGGCTCTGGGGCACGGCCGCTGCCGAATTCGCCGGGCTCTCCGGCACCGTGCTCATGAACGCGGTGGCCGACTGGGTGGGCGGGAAGCTGCGCTACGAACCGGGGTCGAGCCTGCCGACCGACGGCGCCGTGCGCACCCTGATCGACCGGCAGGGCGTTTGCCGGGACTTCGCCCACCTCGTCGTCGCGCTGCTGCGCGCGCGGGACGTGCCGGCCCGGGTCGTCTCGGTCTACGCGCCCGGGCTCTCGCCGATGGACTTCCACGCGGTCGCCGAGGTCTTCGTCGACGACGCCTGGCACGTCGTGGACGCCACCGGACTCGCCCCACGGCAGACGCTCCTGCGCATCGCGACCGGCCGTGACGCCGCGGACACCGCCTTCCTGACCACGGTCGGCGGCGCGGTATTCCTCCGCGACCTGACCGTGACCGCGACCGTGGACACCCTGCCGCGCGACGACCGGTACTCCCTGGTGCGCCTGCACTGAGCGGATGCCCCCACACGCATCCGCGGCCGCGCCGGTTTTCGCAGGCCGCGCCCAGATGTATCCGCCGCCGCGCCGGTTCCGGCAGCCCGCGCCCAGATGTATCCGCCGCCGCGCCGGTTCCGGCAGCCCGCGCCCGCCGTTTCTGTAGCGGGCTGCGGATTCGGTAGCGGCGGCGGGGCGCGGGGACCTCAATCGGCGCGCCGCATCACTTGTCGGCGCCCTGGTCGCGGGTGAGATCGGCGACGCGGTCGACGACCCACGAAGCAACGGTCGCCGTGACGGCCCCGATGAGGGCGATCCCGCCGAGCATGATGGCGACCGTGACCAGCCGGCCTTCGATCGTCACGGGGGTGAAGTCGCCGTAGCCGACCGTCGCGATCGTGACGAAGGTCCACCAGAGCGCGTTGCCGAACGAGGCGATGTTCGCGCCGGGAGCGCGCCGCTCGGCGTCGAGCACTGAAAGGGAGGCCAGGAACACGAGAAGGACGGTCGCGGGCGTGACGTAGATGCCGACGCGGGACCGCATCGCTGTCCCCGGCGAGCGAGGGAAGGCGGAGAGGCCGGTCACGAGGCGGAGCAGGCGCAACGAACGCAGCACCGGCAGCACGAGCACGAGCAGGTCCCGAACCGATGCCCGAACAATGGCGGAACCAATTCGACGGAGTATTTGGATTTCTGAGACGTGGGCGGTATTCATCAACCGGTTCAGAACCGAAAATCTCCGTCGAATTGGTTCGGGGCCGGTGTCGGGGTGGCGGATGCCGCGGCGCGCGCGACCGGGGTCAGCTGCCGGTGCCCGGCACGAGGAGTCCGCTCTCGTAAGCGATGACGACGAGCTGCGCGCGGTCGTGGGCGTAGAGCTTGGCCATGGTCCGGTTGATGTGGGTCTTCGCGGTCAGCGGCGAGATGAACAGGCGGGCCGCGATCTCCTCGTTCGACTGCCCGCGCGCGACGAGCGTGAGGACCTCCCGCTCCCGATCGGTCAGGTGCGCGAGGCTCGGCGGCACCACGGCTGCGCGCCCGGGCCCGGCCGGCAGCACGTAGCGGCGGATCAGGCTCTGCGTCGCCGTGGGGGAGAGCAGCGCGTCGCCCTGGTGGATCGTGCGGATCGCCCGCATCAGGTCGGCGGCCTCCGTGCCCTTGCCGACGAAGCCGCCGGCCCCTGCCCGAAGGGCCTGCACGACGTATTCGTCCTCTTCGAAGGTCGTCAGGATCAAGATGCGCACGGTCGAGAGCCCCGGATCCGCGCAGATCGCACGGGTCGCTTCGATGCCGTCGAGTACTGGCATGCGGATGTCCATCAGCACGACATCGGGCAGCAGAAGCCGGGACTGTGCGAGCGCTTCGGCCCCGTCAGCGGCTTCGCCGACGACCTCGAGGTCGGGCTCGTGCCTGACCAGTTCGCGCACGGCCGTGCGGATCAGGGTCTGGTCGTCCGCGATCAGGACCCTGATCACGAGGTCGCTCCTGCTGCAGGGTCCGGAACCGAGGTCGGGGCCGAGATGCGAGCAGGGGCCGGCGGCCCGGTGTTCGGGATGTCGGCGGAGGGATCCGCCCCGGCGCTCGATATCGGCAGGCTCACGGCGAGGCGGAAGGTGTCCGGGGGACGCACGCCGAACTCGACCGTGCCGCCGATGGTGCCCGCGCGTTCGGCGACGCCGACGAGGCCGTGGCCGGCCGGGGCATCCGCTGCGGGGTGGAGCACGTGGAACGCGACCGGATTCTCGACCTCGATGTCGACGCTGCCGCTGCCGTAGCTGATGCGGAGCTCTGCGGTGTGGCCAGCGCCGTGCTTGTGCGCATTGGTGAGCGCCTCCTGCACGATCCGGTAGGCGATGGTGTCGACGGGGGCCGACAGCCGGGTGCCCGCGCCGCGCGCACTCACCGTCACGGCGAGGCCGTCGCGGGCGAAGTCGGCCAGGAGCGCGTCGACGCGGCCGAGGCCGATCTCGGCGGCCGGGGGCGGGGGCGGCCGGCAGAGTCGTCCCTGAGCACGGCGAGCAGGGTGCCGATCTCGCGCAGCACCGCCTGCGCGGCCTGGCGGATCGTCGTGAGCGAGTCCTGCGCATCGGCCGGGCGGTCGGGGAGGGCCTGGGCGGCGACCCCGGCGTGCAGGTTGATCACGGCCATCTGGTGGGCGACGGCGTCGTGCAGCTCGCGGGCGATGCGCAGGCGGTCCTCGGCGACCCGGCGCAGCGCCTCGGACTCGCGGGTCTCCTCCGCGTTCCTGGCGCGTTCGGTGATCGCCATGATGTATGCGCGGCGCGACCGCATCGCGTCCCCCGCAGCACCGGCGAAGGCGATGACCGCCGCATACTGCACCACGCGGGCGTCGAGCAGTTCGGCCGTTGTGACGGCGAGGCTCGTGCCGACGAGCGTGGCCGCGGCGATCGCCGTGGCGATGAGCGTCGTGCGCCGGTCGGTGCGGATGGCGACGTTCCAGACCGCGATCGCCGTCGCGAGGGAGAACGCCGGATTGAGCACGCCGAGGGCGCCGGCGAGCACGAACAGGGCGACGCACGCCGCGAGTGCCGGCAGCGGCCAGCGGCGGCGCGGCAGCAGCACGATGACCGCTGCGAGGGCGATCAGCACGCCGGTGGGGCTCGACGCGACTCTGGCGTACTGGCCGGCCGGCACGAACGCGCTTCCCAGAACGGCGAGGCTGACCAGCACGTCGGCGGCCCAGCGCGGCACGTGCGCATGGCTGTACATCGAGGTCATCTTTCAAGGATGCCCCCTGCACCGGGCTGCGGCATCCTCCCGTGGGAGGAGGGGTCGTACCGCGCCCGCGGTACGGCAGGTTGCTGCCGCAGGAGGATGCCCCGCGCGACGGATGCCGCGACGCTGGGACAGTGCCGACTCGCGGCATCCGCCACGCCCGGCCCGGCGCACCCAGAGCGCCACAGCACACGGAGGAAAACACGATGTCCCACCCCATCCTCGCCGCCTACGACCTGAAGAAGTCGTATGGTCGCGGCCAGAACCGATTCGACGCGTTGAAGGGGGTCACCCTGGAGATCTTCGCCGGCGAATCGGTCGCCATCGTCGGGAAGAGCGGCTCGGGCAAGTCCACCCTGATGCACTTGCTCGCCCTGCTCGACAAGCCGAGCACCGGCACCGTGCAGCTCGGCGGCAGCGACACCTCGACCCTGAGGGGCAAGCGCCTCAACGAGACGCGCAACAAGACCTTCGGGTTCGTCTTCCAGCAGTTCTTCCTCACGCCGGGGGCGTCCGTGCTCGAGAACGTCGTGTTGCCGCTCAAGATCGCCGGGGTCGGTTCCCGAGGTCGCAAGCTGCGCGGCCACGCGGCGCTCGAACGCCTCGAGCTCGACGACAAGGCGAGGAGCAAGGCCAACGCACTCTCCGGCGGCCAGAAGCAGCGAGCGGTGATCGCACGCGCCCTGGTCAACGATCCGCGGATCATCTTCGCCGACGAACCCACCGGCAACCTCGACAGTGCCACCGGCACGATCGTCGAGGACATCCTTTTCGGGCTCAACCGCGACCAGGGCATCACGCTGATCATCGTGACCCACGACGAGGACCTCGCCGCCCGCTGCGACCGACGGATCTACATTCGCGACGGCCTCGTCGTCGCCGAGGAAGCCCGGGTCGCAGCATGAGGGCCATCGACGTCGTCGGCTCGGCCATCGGCAACAGCTTCCGCAGCCGCCTCCGCACCACCCTCACCGTGCTCGCGATCTTCATCGGCGCGTTCACGCTCACCATCACAAACGGCCTCGGCACAGGGATCAACGCCTACATCACCGACACCGTCGCATCCATCGGCGCGAACGACGTGCTCACGGTGACGAAGGTGTCGGCGGATGCGACAGCGACCGGCCCGCAGGAATACTCGGCAGACCAGATCACCAGCCGCGCCGCGGCGGGACCGGGCAGCACGACGGTCGCCGCGATCACGTCCACGGACCTCACCACGATCGCCGCCATCGACGGGGTCACCTCCGTCGAGCCGAGCCTCTCGGCCACCCCGGACTACGTGACGACGGGCAGCAGCAAGAAATACCGGCTCGGGCTCGGCAGCTTCGTCACCGGGACGACCCTGCAGCTGTCCGCGGGCGCCCAGCTCGACCCGGCATCGTCAGAGCTGCAGATCGCGCTGCCGGTGTCGTTCGTCGCACCGCTCGGGTTCGCGAGCGACGCGGATGCGATCGGCACCACCGTGCAGATCGGCATCACGTCTGCCGCGGGAACGTCGAGCGTCATCGATGCGACCGTCGTCGGGGTCTCGGAAGCGGGACTCGGAGCGACAGGGAACGCGACCGCCAATGCGGCGCTCACGACCGCGCTCTACGAAGCGCAGAGTGTCGGACGCAGCGCGACCGCGAAGGACAGCTACGCCCAGGCCGTCGTGCACTTCGACGCGAACGCCTCGGCGAGCGAGGTCACCGCGCTCCAGGCCCGCTTCACCGACGCCGGTTTCACCGCCAAGACGGTCGCCGACCAGATCGGCACCTTCAAGTCGGTGATCGATGCGATCGTGCTCGTGCTCAACGCGTTCGCCGTGATCGCCCTGCTCGCCGCGAGCTTCGGCATCGTCAACACGCTCCTGATGAGCGTGCAGGAGCGCACCCGCGAGATCGGCCTGATGAAGGCGATGGGTATGGGCGCCGGCCGGATCTTCGGCCTGTTCAGCATCGAGGCCGCGTTCATCGGCTTCCTCGGCAGCGCGATCGGCGCCGGCATCGCCATGATCGTGGGCACCGTCGTGAGCCGCGCGCTCTCAACCAGGCTGTTCGCCGACCTGCCCGGCCTCCAGCTGATCTCGTTCACTCCGGCGTCGATCATCACGATCATCCTGATCGTGATGGGCATCGCGTTCCTCGCCGGCACCCTGCCGGCCTGGCGCGCCGCGCGGCAGGACCCGATCGGGTCCCTCCGCTACGAGTAGCGCGCTCGCGGCTACAGGCCCTGCTCGACCATGGTGACGACGCGGCCGATGAGCGCCTCTGTCGCGGCGGCGGGCAGGGCGCGGAGCGGGCCGTCGAGCAGGAGCGAGGCGAGGCCGTGCACCGCAGACCAGGCCAGGAACTCGGCGCCCGGTCGGCGCTCGGCGGGGAGAACCCCGGTGGTCACGAGGTCGTCGAGCGCCTCGCCGAGCAGTTGGAACGGGGTCAGCCCGCGCGCACCGGCCCGTGCAGCGCTCGTCGCGCTCTCGAGGTCGGACGAGGCTGTGAACGCGGTGCGGAAAAGCCCCGGTTCGGCCAGGGCGAAACGCAGGTAACCGGTGCCGACGGCGCGGAACCGGAGCCGGGCCGTCGCCGCGGTGAGGGCCGGGGCCGGCGCCGGAGCGGCATCCGCCTGGGCGATTGCGGGCGCGGCGGATGCCGCGGGCGGGGCTGGGAGCGCCGCCTGCCCGTCCTCGATCGCGCGGGCGACGCCGGACTGGCACTCCGAGCAGACCGCCTCGAGGAGCGCACTCCGGTCGGCGAAGTGACGGTAGGCGGCGTTCGGGGTGACCCCGGCACGGCGAGTCGCCTCGCGGAGCACGACGGCGGACGGGCCGCCGGACCGGGCGAGCTCGAGGCCGGCGTCGATCAGGGCACGCCTCAGGTCGCCGTGTCGGTAGGTCGTGCGACCATGGCCTTCGGTGGCTGAATCGGTGTTCGTGGTTGTCAAAGTGAGGCCGCCTCGTTACGCTGGATCCACAATGTGTACAACGTCCACAATACCGCGGGGATGAACACGATGACGATCATCGAGGCCACGGGCCTGACCAAGACCTACCGCTCCAAGAGCGGGCCGGTGCATGCGCTCGCCGGGCTCGACCTCTCGGTGCCGCGGGGCAGCGTCAAGGCCCTGCTCGGTCCGAACGGCGCAGGCAAGACCACCGTCGTGAAGATGCTCACGACGCTGATCCGGCCGGACTCCGGAACAGCGTTCGTCGACGGCATCGACGTCGTCGCCGACCCGAAGGCCGTGCGCCGGATCATCGGGGTGTCCGGCCAGTACTCGGCCGTCGACGAGAACCTGACCGGCTTCGAGAACCTCGAGATGGTCGGCCGGCTCTACCACCTCGGTGCGAGCGAGTCCCGGCGTCGCGCCCAGGAACTCATCGATCTCTTCGAGCTCACCGCGGCAGGCAACCGACCGGTCAAGGGGTTCTCCGGCGGCATGCGCCGGCGGATCGACCTCGCGGGCGCGCTCGTGATCAACCCCAAGGTGCTCTTCCTCGACGAGCCGACCACCGGGCTCGACCCGCGTAGTCGCATCGCGCTCTGGAACGTGATCAAGCGGCTCGTCGCCGACGGCACGACCGTGCTGCTCACGACCCAGTACCTCGAGGAGGCCGACCAGCTCGCCGACGACATCGTCGTGGTCGACGACGGCCGGGTCATCGCCGAGGGCACCTCCGATCAGCTCAAGGCGCAGATCGGCGGCCACCGCCTCGAAGTCGCGCTCGTCGACGCCGGCGCCGGCGCGAGCGAGGCGGCTCGCGGCATCCTCGCCCGCTTCGGCGACGGCGAACCGAGCGTCACGAGCGACGGCCGCGGCCTCGAGGTCGCGGTGACCGACGGCCCGCGCGCGCTGCAGCTCGTGCTCGCGGCACTCGGGGACGCCGGCATCGAGCTGCACGACGCCGGCATGCGCCGTCCGACGCTCGACGACGTGTTCCTCAAGCTCACCGGGCACAAGGCCGACAAGGCGCATGGCGCAGCGGATGACGACGCCCTCGACTCGAAGGAGGCGGTGAAGACCCGATGAGCGCGATTTCCACGACCCTGCCGAGCTGGAACCCGTTCTCGCTCTGGTACTCCGACGGCTGGACCGTCACCAAGCGCAACCTCATCAAGATCAAGCGCTCCCCGGACATGCTCGTCTTCGCCGTGATCCAGCCGGTCATGTTCGTGTTGCTCTTCAGCCAGGTCTACGGCGGGGCGATTCAGGTGCAGGGCACCGACTACACCCAGTTCCTGATGGCGGGCATCTTCGCCCAGACCGTCGTGTTCGGGTCGACGTTCTCCGGTTCTGCGATGGCGCTCGACCTCAAGGAGGGCATCATCGACCGGTTCCGCAGCCTGCCGATGAGCTCGTCCGCGGTGCTGATCGGCCGCACGAACAGCGACCTCGTGCTCAACACCATCTCGATGGTCATCATGATGGCCACCGGCCTCGCCGTCGGCTGGCGGGTGAACTCCTCGCCGGCCGAGTTCCTGGCCGGCGTCGGGCTGTTGCTCCTGTTCAGCTACGCGTTCAGCTGGCTGATGGCGCTGCTCGGAATGAGCGTGAAGAGCCCCGAGGTGATCAATAACGCCTCGTTCCTCATCCTGTTCCCGCTCACCTTCGTCTCGAACGCCTTCGTGCCGAGCGACACCCTGCCGACCCCGCTGCGGATCTTCGCGGAGTGGAACCCGGTCTCCTCGCTCGTGCAGGCGGCACGGCAGCTCTTCGGCAACGAGGGCACCGCGCCCGTGCCCGACATCTGGACCATGCAGCACCCGATCCAGACGGTGCTGATCGGCATCACCGTCATGCTCGTCGTGTTCGTGCCGCTCTGCATCCGCAAGTTCGCGTCGATCAGTTCGCGGTAACGTGACACGACCGGCGTGATCCAGCGACTCACCTGTTCCACCGACTAACCTGTTCCATCCGTTCGAGCAAGGGAGTTCGACATGACTGACTCAGAGACCGGAACGGCGACAACCGACCGGGGCATCGGCATCCTCGACGTGTTCAGCGGTTTCGCTGTCCCCGACATCGAGGCCGCCCGCGCCTTCTACGGCGGCACGCTCGGACTCGAGGTGACCGACGGCGGGATGGGACTGCTGCGCATCGAGTTGCCCGGCGGGGCGCACGTGATCGTCTATCCGAAGGCCGACCACGCGCCGGCGACGTACACGATGCTCAACCTTGCTGTCGGCAACATCGACGCCGCCGTCGACACGCTCATGGCCCGCGGGGTGGTCTTCGAACGGTACGAGGGCTCGCCCCAGGACGAGAAGGGCATCATGCGCGGGTACGGACCGACGATTGCCTGGTTCACTGACCCGGCCGGCAACATCCTCTCGGTGCTCGAAGATTCGGTGCTGGAGGAGTCGGCACAGCCCGATGAGTGACGAGGTACCGTTCACGACCGACCGGCGCACCGGTCAGTTGCGTGCGCCGCGGAACACCGCACCGCGGGTGACGGGACCGTACGACGTGAAGCGGGAGGACAAGCCCCTGTATGCGCCGACGAACCGCGACTGGGAGCTGATCGAGGTTCCCGTGCAACGGTTCATCGCGGTCGACGGACGCGGCGACCCGAACGTCGCGCCCGCATACACCGAGGCCGTCGAGGCGCTTTATGCCGTTGCGTACGCGATCAAGTTCGCGGCCAAGCGCGGCCTCGGGCGTGACCTCGTCGTCGCCCCGCTCGAAGGACTCTGGTACGCCGATGACCCGGCCGGCTATGCCGCGTTCGCGGCCGGCGACAAGGCCTCCTGGAGCTGGACGATGCTGATCAGCCAGCCCGAGTGGGTGACGGATGCCGCAATCGACGAGGCCGTGACGGCGACCAGGGCGAAGAAGAAGCTTCCGGCCCTCGCGAGCGTGCGCATCGAGTCCCTCGACGAGGGCCTCTGCGCTCAGCTGCTGCACGTCGGACCCTACGAAGACGAGGGGCCGGCACTCGCGCGGCTGCACGGGGAGTTCCTGGCCCAGCATGGTCTGCGCCCGAACGGGCTGCACCACGAGGTCTACCTCGGCGACCCGCGGCGAAGCGCCCCGGACAAGCTCAAGACCGTCCTCCGGCAGCCGGTCGCGCCCGCCTGAGCCCGACATCCGCTGCGCTGCCGAGATCGCGCGCCAGTTGCGCCGCTTCGCGCCAGCCGCGTCGGTCCGCGCGCCAGTTGCGCCGCTTCGCGCCACGCGTGCCTGGCGCGAAGCGGCGCAGTTGGCGCGCGAAGAACCAATCGCGGCGGATGCGATGGCCGCGCGCGGCATCCGCTGCCGCTGCCGCTGCCGCTGCCGGCGCGGGCTGCGCGGCTCAGCGGCCGGTGCGCTTGCCGAGCTTGAGGTTCGCGGTGCTGCGGGTGCGGCCGGGCGCGGACTGGGTCTTCTTGGCCACGGCGGGCTTTGCCTTCGCGGCGGCGACGCGCAACGCCTTCGCGTCGGCCTTGGCCTTGTCGGTCTTCTTCTCCTTCTTGACCTTCTCGCCGCCGGCAGGCAACAGAGTCGACCCGGGAACTCGCCTTCGTGCGGCCGCGCACGATGCCGATGAATTCTTCGATGTCCTCGGTCGTCTCTGCGGCGAGCCAGGCGAGGGAGACCTGGCTCTCGGCGACGTCCTCGACGGGTCGGGAGACGAGGTCCTTGCGGCTGTGCAGCCGGGCGATCGAATGCGGCACGATCACGATGCCGACGCCCGCGGCGACGAGCTCCATGGTCTCGTCCATGTCGCGCACGGCGGCGAGCGGGCGGCGGATGCCCTCGCGCACCTCGGTCGCGACGTCGCGCCACTCGGGAACGGCGTCGGGGTCCTGCAGCAGGTGCTCGTCGGCGAGGTCGGCGACGAGGAGACTGTCCGCGTCGGCGATGAAGTGGTCCTTCGCGGCGACGACGACCGGGATTTCCCGGTAGAGCGCGATCAGGCTCAGGTCGTGTTCGTCGATCGGGAGGCGCACGATGCTGACCTGGGCGCGGCCGTCGCGGAGGACGGCAGACTGCTCGTCCGGCGTGGTGCGGAAGACCTCGAGGGGCTGGTCGGGGCGCCGTTCTGCCCAGGCGCGGGTCCACTTGGTCGGCGTGACGCCGGCGGCGAAGGCGATGGAAAAGGTCACCGGCATCCTCTCTTTTGTGGCGCGCGGGGCGGCGCACCGTTATGAACCGCCGAAGCGGTGGTGCTCTCAGGCTATACGCTGGACTGATGAGCGAGAAGAAGACCCAGACCATGAAGCCCGCAACGGCGGCCCAGAAACTCGGGATTCTGCTCGAGGCAGCCCCCGAGGAGTTCCAGAACACCCTGATCTCGCGCACCGAGCTCACCGAACTCGACACGAACCCGCCGGAGTGGCTCGCCCTGCTGCGCGCCAATGGCCCGCACCCCAAGCAGGTCGTCGCCGCGAAACTCGGCGTCTCGATCTCCGGGCTCGCGCGCGGCAAGGTCACCGAGCCGCTCACGAGCGCCGAGATCCTCGCGTTGCTGCAGCAGCCGCCGGCGTGGCTCGTCACCGAGCGCGCTACCCAGTTCGAGGTGCGTGAGGAGCAGATCCGCGTCAAGGACCGCGACGCCGAGCGCGCACGCAAGGCCGCGCACGCCGCCCGGTTTGCCGCCCAGAACGAGAAAGCCGCCGCGAAGAAGCGCTAACCCTCACGCGCTGTGCCCTAACCAATTCGACGGACTTTTTGATTTTCTAGGACGTACGAGCGTGTTTTTAGCGCTTTCCGGGCAAAAACTCCGTCGAATTGGTTAGGCGAGTGGGTCAGGCTACGTCCGCGGGCGCGTCAGCGTACTGCGTGCGTAGGAATCCGACGATGTCGGAGAGTTCGCCCTGCGAGATCGAGTGGCCCATGCCCTCGTAGATGCGCTCGGTGAGCACCGAGTGGCCGGGCAGCCAGTCCTGGGTGCGGCCGACGGCATCCGCCTGGATCACCGGGTCGGCCGTGCCTCGGCCCCAGAACACCGGAACGGGTCGCTCGGCGAGGTCGGCGTCGCCGGGCTGCGGCGCCGCGGCGACGAAACCCGAGAGCTGCACCGCGAATGCGAATCGGTCGGGCGCCTGGCGCAGAAGCTGCAGCGCCATCGCGCCGCCCTGGGAGAAGCCGAGCAGCCCGACGGATGCCGGCGGCACGACGAGCGCGTCGAGCCAGGCGAGCACGCCGTCCGCTGCCGCCTCGATAGCGGATGCGTTCGGGGCGCTCGGGTTGACCAGGCCGCCGGGCATGCCGACCGGGAACCAGGCCCAGCCGTCGCCGACCGGAAGTGGCGCCCGCAGCGCCGCGAGGACCGGCTTGAGCGGCAGGTGCGGCGCGAGCGAGAACAGGTCACCCTCGTGGGAGCCGTAGCCGTGAAGGATCAGGAGCAGCGGGCGCCCGACCCGGTCGGATTCGGACGCCGACCAGAGCACTGCGCCGGGATCGATCGGCAGGGCGACCGGTTCCACCGGGTCTCCTGCGCCGTTTCGGGTCTCGTCCATGTCGGTCCTCCTGCCGGGCGTCGAGGCCTGGTGCGTCGACCGGTCAATACTTTCACTGCCCCGGACCTTTCACTGCCCAGGACCCGAATGCGCCTCCCGCGCTGGCGGGTCCGGCTCGCCGGCAGCGACGGGCGCGACCGCCCCCGGAAACGGGTATGGCGCATCGGCTCGCCGGTTAGGGGAGAATGAAGGCATGAGCGTGCGCACCCCTGACCCCGACCCGGACTGGACGCCTGGCCCCGAGAACATCCAGCCACCCAACCAGAACCAGGGCTGGCTGAGCGATGTCGAGCTCGCGGACATCCGCCGGCGCCTGCCGATCCTGTACATCGAGGCCGTCCCCGTGCGGGTCGACGGGCTCGGCCAGGTCGTCGAGCTCGGCGTGCTGCTGCGTGCCCGGCCGACCGGCGAGATGACGCGCACCCTGGTCTCCGGGCGCGTGCTGTACGGCGAGACCTTGCGCGATGCGCTGTTCCGGCACCTCGAGAAGGACCTCGGGCCGATGGCGTTCCCGCAGCTGCCCGCGAGCCCGGTGCCATTCTCCGTCGCAGAGTATTTCCCGCTGCCCGGCATCACCGCCTTCACGGATGAGCGCCAGCACGCCGTCTCGCTGGCCTACGTCGTGCCCGTCACCGGCACCTGCGACCCCCGCCAGGACGCCCTCGAACTCACCTGGATGACGCCGCTCGAGGCGGCATCCGAGGCTGTGTCCGCCGAGATGGAGGGCGGCCGCGGCTCCCTGCTGCGGATGGCGCTCGCTTCGGTCGGCCAGCTGCGCTGACGCGTCCGGTGGGCGAGCCGCCCGCCGCGGCCGTCGCACCCGCCACGCCCTCCGCTACGAACCGGCTGTCGGAGTGGGGGCCGGCGTGGACGTGCCAGGGGCGGTCTGCTGGTGTGCCTTCACGTCGGCGCGCACAAGGTGGCGCAGGGCGTGGCGCCACCGCTTCGGCACGTCGGCCTTGGACTTGTCGGCGGCCGCGGCCTCGATCTTCGTGAGGTACTGGCTGGCCTGCGCGCCGTATGCTCCGGCGAGGACGTCCGTGCGAATGGCGGCGATGGCCGCGGGGCGTGCGGCCGCGTCGAGCTTGAGCGCCGCGCGCAGGTCCGCGCGCAACTGGGCAACGGTCTTCACCGTCTCGTCCGCGGCGACAGCGGTGTTGGCGGATGCAGACACGGCGGTCGCGAGTGAACCGGCGACGGTGGACCCCGATACCGAGGACGCTGCAACGGTCGTGGGCATCTCGGCCGCGCTCGCCGCGCCGACCGCGAACGTGCCGCCTGCAATCAGGCCGAGGCTGAGCGTCCCCGCAGCGACAACGGTCGTGGCTCGCTTCGTGAATGCATTCATATTTTCCTGCCTTTCGCTGGACCGGGAGGGTCCCGGCGGTGAAGCCACAGTGGCAGGCGCACGCAAACGCCGTGTTCGGGAAATGTACGGAAAACGTAAGGCGAGTCCGGCATCCGCCCGCCCGGTTCGCAGCAACCGGCGCCTACTGGCTTAATGGAAGCTGTGGGCGACGACAAAGGGCTGGTGCTGGTCGTCGAAGACGACCCCGCAATCGCGGACATCGAACGCCTGTACCTCGTGCGCGCCGGTTTCACCGTGCATCTGGAGTCCGACGGCCGCGCGGGACTCGAGCAGGTTCGCCGGTTGCGGCCGGCCGCGGTGATCCTTGATGTCGGCCTGCCCGGGCTCGACGGGATCGAGGTGTGCCGGGCCATGCGCGAGGCGGGGGACTGGACACCCGTGCTCTTCGTCACTGCACGCGACGACGAGGTCGACCGGGTGCTCGGCATCGAACTGGGTGCGGACGACTACGTGACCAAGCCGTTTTCGCCGAGGGAACTCGTCGCGCGGGTGAAGGGGATCGTGCGCCGCTCCTCGGGTCTCATCGGCGACGCGGTGCTGCGGGTGGAGGATGTGACGCTCGACCCGGCGACGCGCATGGTCGCGCGCGGCGGCATCCGCGTGGACCTGACCGCGACCGAATTCGACCTGCTCGCCCAGCTGATGGCCCGGCCCGGACGGGTGTATTCGCGGGAGGAACTGCTCTCCCTGGTCTGGGGAATCGCGGACTACAGTGCGAGCAGGACGGTCGACGTGCACGTCGCCCAACTGCGGGCCAAGCTCGGCGAGGGAAATCCGATCCGCACGGTCCGCGGCGTCGGGTATTCCGTCGCCGGCCAGGAGGGCTGAGCGGTGCGGCGCTGGTTCGCGTCACTCGGCGGCAGGATCCTGCTCGTCACGGTGGGCGTGGCGTTCGTTGCGGTTCTCGTCACTGCCGTCGTGTCCCTGCAACTCGTGCAGACCCTCGTCACGACGCAGGCCCAGGCGGACCTCGGCGCACGGACGACCGCGCTGAGCGAGCGGCCGCTCTCGACCCTGCGCATCCTGCTCAAGGACGACACCCTCCTCGGCGCACGCGGCGAGCGCTTTGTGTTGGTCGGCGCCGACGGGAAGGTGCCGGAAACAGGTTCGGGCGCGCTCACGGTCACGCAGGACGTCAAGAGCCGCATCACCCAGGTACTGGATGCCGGCCGCTCGGTGTCGACGTCGCTGCAGATCCGGGGTGAGTCGTACGTGGTGGAAGCGCGGCCGCTCGCGGGAGGCGGTGGGCTCGTGGGCTTCGTGCGCGTTGCGGACATCACCGACTCGGGCAGACTCGTCGCCGGACGCATCCTGCTGGCCGTGCTCGTCGGGCTCGTCGTGGCCGTGCTCGCCGGACTGTTCCTGTCCCGGCGGTTGGCGCGACCCCTGGAGCGGACCGCACGAGCCGCCCGGCGGCTCGCCGACGGTGAACGCGGCGTACTCCTCGCGGCCCAGGGCATTCCGGAGATCGACGACGTGTCCCGCTCGCTCCGTGCCCTCGACCACGCGCTGGGTACGAGCGAGACCCGTCAACGGGAGTTCCTGCTCTCGGTGTCGCACGAGATCCGCACGCCGTTGACCGCGATCCGCGGGTACGCGGAGGCCCTCGCCGAGGGCGTGATTCCGGCAAGCGGCAGCGCGGCGGTCGGTGAAGTCCTGGTCGCGGAGACGAAACGCGTTGACCGTTTCGTGAGTGACCTGCTCGAACTCGCCCGCCTCGAAGCCGATGACTTCACCGTGCACCTGCAGCCGATCGACGTCGGCGGAGTGCTCGCGCAGGCCGCGCTCGCCTGGCAGGGTCAATGCACCCAGCTCGGCGTCGCGCTGCGCGTCGACGGGCCGGGGGACGGTGCGGGGGACGGTGCGGGTGCGGGCGCGGTGCCGGGTGACCTCACGATCGTGACCGACGGCATGCGCCTGCGCCAGATCGTCGACGGCCTGCTCGAGAACGCATTGCGCGCAACGCCGGCCGGCGGCGAGGTCGTACTCGCGGCTCGCCAGGTCGACGGCCGACGCGTACGGGTCGAGGTACGCGACAGCGGCCCTGGCTTGAGCACATCGGATGCCGCCGTCGCGTTCGAGCGCGGAGTCCTGCGAGCCAGGTACCGCGACATCCGCCCGGTCAACACGGGCCTGGGCCTGTCGATCGCCGCCCGGCTGGTGACCAGGATGGGCGGCACGATCACGGTGCAGTCCGCTGCCGAGGGCGGCGCGTGTTTCGCCGTGATGCTGCCGGTGGGCGACGGGCCCGTCGCACGCTGACGCGAGCGACGCGCGCCGGGCATCCGCCTGCGGCGAGACCTACCGGACCAGGCGGACCTCGTGCAGCTGCTCGCCGAGTACTTCCTGCACCTGCTCGTGACCGTCGGCGGCGTAGCCGTTGCGGGCGTAGAAGGCGTGGGCACGCGGGTTGACCGCGGCGACCCAGAGGTAGGAGGGCCCGGGGTCGACGACCGCGTCGAAGAGCTTCTGGCCGATGCCGCTTCCGTGCTTGTCCTCGAGCAGGTACATGAAGTACAGCTCGTGGGCGGCGGGGGCGTTCTCGTCGCGGGCGGGTCCGCTGCCGGCGAAGCCGACGACCTCTCCGTCGACGAGTGCGACGACCTGGCGGTATTCCGCTCCCTGGGTGGTGAACCGGCGCCACATGGCGGCGAGGCGCTGCGGCCGCAGCTGGGAAAGGGCCGCCTGGCTCAGCAGGTGGTCGTAGGTTTCGTGCCAGCAGAGGGCGTGTACACGGCCCAGACTCTCGGCGTCCGCTTCTTCGACGGGCCGAACAACGACGGTGGTGGTGTCCATAATCTGACCCTAACCCAGCCGGGGGACACCGGTTTACCGCGCCCGGTGCGGGCAGACAAACGGGCCGGACTCCTGGTGGAGTCCGGCCCGGTGGGTGTCGTGCTCGTGCTGCTTAGCCCTGCGCGCGGCGCGGGGCCGAGCGACGGGCGCCGCCGGCGCCGGCGCCCGAGCCGGATCCGCGGACGAGTCCGCCGACCTGAATGCCGCCGGAGCGACCGGAGCCCTGCGGGGCGTGGCTGCGACCGGATGCCGCGGGGCGGCCCGAGTGCTCCTGGCGTGCTCCGCCGGCCGAGGCGGCGTCGTTGCTGCGGCTGCCGCGGTTTCCGCGAACGGGGGCGGTGCTGGCGCCGTCGCGGTCGTCACGGCCGCGCGAGCGCTGCCCGTCGGACGAGCGCGAGGTGTCGGATGACGACGAGGAGGCGTAGGAACGGCTGCCGCCCTGCGAGCGTCCGCCGTCTGAGGACGAGGAACGACCGCCCTGCGAGCGACCCCCTCAGAACGGCCGCCCTGCGAACGGCCCCCTCAGAACGGCCGCCCTGCGAGCGACCGCCCTGCGAGCGTCCGCCCTGGGACTGGCGCTGCTGCTGCTGGTGCGGCTGCTCGGTGCGCGGCGCCGGCTTGACGTACGCGGCAACCTCGCCGACGAGGGCGGCGACGGCGGGGGAGTCCGCGGTCACGCGCTGCGGGGTCACCTTGATGGCGGCCTTGCGCAGCAGGTCTGCGGTGTCGCGACGCTGCTCCGGGAGCACGAGGGTGACGACGTCACCGGCGTGCCCGGCGCGGGCGGTGCGGCCGGAGCGGTGCGTGTACGCCTTGTGCTCTGCCGGCGGGTCGACGTGGATGACGAGTTCGATGTCGTCGACGTGCACGCCGCGAGCGGCGACATCCGTTGCGACGAGCACGCTCACGTCACCGTTGCTGAACGCGGCGAGGTTGCGGTCACGGGCGACCTGCGAGAGGTTGCCGTGCAGGTCGACCGAGGGGATGCCCGCCTCGGTGAGTGCCTTGGCGAGCTTCTTCGCGTGGTGCTTGGTGCGCATGAAGAGGATGCGGCGTCCGGTTCCGGAGGCCAGCTTCTCGATCAGGGCCTTCTTCTGTTCGGCGTTGTCGACCTCGAAAACGTGGTGCGTCATCGCGGAGACGATGCTGTTCGAGTCGTCGACCGAGTGCAGCACCTCGTTGTGGAGGAACTTGCGGACGATCTTGTCGACGCCGTTGTCCAGGGTGGCCGAGAACAGCAGGCGCTGGCCGCCGTTCGGCGTCTTGTCGAGGATGCGGGTGACGACGGGGAGGAAGCCGAGGTCGGCCATGTGGTCGGCCTCGTCGAGCACGGTGATCTCGACGGAGTCGAGGTTGACGTAGCCCTGCTTCATCAGGTCTTCGAGGCGTCCGGGGCAGGCGACGACGATGTCGACGCCCGCCTTGAGCGCGGAGACCTGACGGCCCTGGGAGACGCCGCCGAAGATGGTCGTCGTGTTGAGGCCGTATGCCTCGGCGAAGGGGGTCAGTGCGGTGGTGATCTGGGTGGCGAGCTCGCGGGTCGGCGCGAGGATCAGGCCGAGCGGGCGGCCCGGGCGACGCTTGCCGCCGGCGAGCTTGCCGCCGAGGCGCGCGGCCATCGGGATGGCGAACGCGAGGGTCTTGCCGGAGCCGGTCTTGCCGCGACCGAGCACGTCACGGCCCTTGAGGGTGTCGGGGAGGGTATCGACCTGGATCGGGAAGGGACTGTCGATTCCCTGCGCCGTGAGAACGGCAACGAGGGGAGCCGGCACGCCAAGCGCGCCGAAGGAAGTTTCAGACAAAGTGGTGCCTTTCAGGCATCAGAGCCCTCCATCGAACCGTGTGCGCACCCCGAGTGAGGGAATGCAGGCTTCGGAGCCAGGAGGATTCACATGGCGAAGGTGCCAATGGGCACATCCGTTCGCCGTAAGAATGTTCATTCGCAATATGCGCTCGGCCCACCAGGCAGGTGTGCCGCCGCAACAAGAAGAGGGCGTTCTACGACGCAGCGAGCGCAGCGATGCATTCGCAAGTGGTTTCAGTCTAGCGGATGCTGTCAAGCACCCTCCGAGGAACCCCCGCTCGGTGCGTTCTAGTCGCGGTCGCCGGTGTAGAACTCGCCGACGGGTACGTCCACCGCGACCGTGTTGCCGGCTTGCGCGAGCGGGCACGCCCACATCGGGTCGTAGGCGCAGGACGGGTTGTATGCGAAATTGAAGTCGAGGATCAGGGTGTCGTCGCCGACCCCCGGTCCGAGGTCTGCACCCTTGATCGTGTCGAGCAGGTAGCGCCCGCCGCCGTAGGTTCCGCCGGGTCGTCCGGCGAGACCGTCCTTGAGCGGCAGGAACAGGCCGCCGCCGTAGCTGCCCAGTCGCCACAGGTCGATCGGGCCGAGGTAGGGCAGCCGTCACGATGCCGACCAGGTCGAACGGCACGGTGCCGTCCGTCCCGGTCTCGACCGCGATCCGGTGCGGCTCCGGCGCCCGGTGCACCTCGACCTCGAAACGCCAGTCCGGGTCGTACGGCGCGACTGTGAGCCCCGTGAACGCGGACCGATCGTCGGGCAGCAGCGGAGACGACGGATGCCCCGCGAACAGGTCGTCGCGCCCGCTCCGCCAGAGCTCGTGCCCCGCCGCAGGGTTCTGCACGCTCAGCTGGCGCACGCCCGCATACAGTCCGGTCACGCGGCGGCGCCAGTCGGCGAGCTGCAGGGCGCCCAGCGTCGAACTCATGCCGACACCTCCGTCGGCGCAGAATCCCCGTCGGATTCGTCAGGGGCAGCGGATGCGGCGTCGACCGCGTCGACGCCCACGTCGAAACGCCAGGTCGGGGCCAGCCGCTTGAGCTGCAGCATCCGCCACTGCCACATCGCCCAGAACACCGGCCAGCTCGGCAGGGTGAGCGCGCCGGTGCGGAAGACGAGCTGGTCGCGGTAGAGCGTCTTGCCGGTGCCGGCCGGGTCTGCCGACACCGCCATCCGGTGGTCCCAGAGCGTCACGGCCTCGAGGGCGCCGGAGACGCCCCGGCCGGTGTCGCGCACGATGCGCACGCCGTCGCGCCGCTCGGTAGACATCTGCAGCCGGATCACCTGCTTGCCCATCGGCAGGAGGCCGAGCGCGCTCAGCTCGACCGGGTGCTCGCCGGGCTCCCAGATCGAGGGGAAGCCGTCGGCCTCGAGCGACTCCACGCTGATGAGGGGCGAACTCACCTCGCGGAAGACGGCGGGGCTCTGCAGGGCGCGCCACGCGGCATCCGGCGGGCAATCGAGGATTTCTTTCAGGAGAACACGCATGCCCCCAGTCTGTGGCGCTGGGGCATGCAGTACAACTGAGGAGTGGCAATTCGGTACTGGCTCGGGGTCGCGCAGCGCGATAACGTGCAGCGGGGCGTCGCCATGGGCTTCGCGCAGGCCGGCTACCGGCTGCGCACCACGCTCGAGGGCATGCGGGAGAGCGACGGCGTCGTGTACTACTCGCCGAAGACCGCCGTCGAGGGCGAGCTGCTGCGCGAGTTCACCGCGATCGGGTTCGTCGCCGAGGGGAACGCGTACGAATTCCGGAGCCCGGAGACGCCCTCCGGCACCTATGTGCCGTGGCGGCGGCGCATCGACTACGACACGGATGCCGTCAGCACGTCGATCCGCCCGCTCCTGAACGTGCTCGAGTTCACCCGGGAGGATCCCGACTGGGGCTACCAGCTCCGCCGGGGGCTGCTCGAGATCTCCCGGCACGACTACGACGTGATCCGGCGGCAGATGCGCCGCATGTAGGCGCCGGCACGGCATGTTCACGGGTGCTCCCGCTCGCCCCAGCCGCGTTGATTAGACTCGCGGCTATGACTGGCGATCTCTGGTGGGTGCCCTCGGCCATACTTCTCGCGTTCGTGGTCCTCGGGGTGACCCTCGTCGTCGCATCCGCTCGTCGTCGTCGCCGCGACCGCGAACAGGCCGAAGCTGCGGTGGTCGCCGAACGCGCACGCGCCGCAGCGATCTCCCTGGTGCGGGCCGATGACCAGGTCGGCGCCGCGACCGACGAACTCGGGTTCGCGGTCGCCCAGTTCGGCGAGGCGGCGACCCGGGACTTCGCCGCGGCCCTCGAAATCTCCCGCCGCCAGCTGCGCGATGCCTTCGCCCTGCAGCAGAAGCTCGACGACAGTGTTCCGGACACCGAGTCCGAACGCCGACGCTGGACCGAGCAGATCATCGCGCTCGCCGCTGAGGCGACGACCCGCCTCGCCGAACAGGACCGCGCCTTCACCGCCCGCCGAGGCCGCGAGCGCGACGCCCCGCTCCTCCTCGAGCAGCTCACCCGGCGCGTGGATCGGGTGACCGATCGGGTCGCAGCGGGCGCGGCGAGTATCGACAGGCTCCGGCTCAGTTACGCCCCCACCGCGCTCGCCGCGTTCAGCGGCAACGTGGCCGAGGCCCGCACAGCCCTCGGACAGGCGAAACAGGCCACGGATGCCGCCGCCGCTCATCTCGCGGCCGTCCCCGGCTACCCGATCGGCGATGAGCTCTCGGCAGCGGAGCTCGGGCTCTTCCATGCCGGCAAGCTCCTCGACGCGATCGAGACCGGAGAGGACCAGCTCCACATCGGCTATGCGACCCTCAGCGCCGCACTCGACTCCGCGGACGCCGAGATATCCGAGGCGCGCACCCTGCGCGACGGGCACGAGGAGTCCGTCGCGGCAGCCGACCTGAACCGGGTGATCACGGCCGCCGATGCGATCGTGGCCGAGTTGCGGCATCCGTCGCGGGTGAGCGACCCGGCCGCCGACCTCGCCCGGCTGCGCGAGGTGCTCGACGGGCTCGACGTCACCCGGTCGGAGGCTCGCAACCAGCAGCTGCGACTCGACAACGCGCGGGCCGCGCTCGCCGGCGCGCTTTTGGCCGCGCGCAGCCAGGGCACTGTGACCCGCGGCTTCATCTCGGCCAACCCCGGCCGGGTCGGTGCGGAGGCCCGCACCCGCCTCGCCGAATCCGAGCGGCTCGTCGCCCTCGCCGAGGCCGAGGCCGACCCCGTGACCGCGCTCGACGCCGCGCGCCGGGCGATGACCCTCGCAACGGATGCCGACGCCCTCGCCCGCTACGACGCTCGCTTCGCCTGACCGACGGGTAGCCTTTCCCGGTGAGTGAATTCCTGCCCCAGCAGAAGTACCAGGTCCGCTTCGACGTCGGTCTCGCCGGGTTCCAGGCGCTCGCCGGGGACGCGGACGTGATTATCCTCGCGGATGCCCTGCCCACCGTCGGCGACACGGCACCGGCCACGCCCCTGGGCGGGCCCCGCGTGATCGTGGCCGACCTCGGCAACCCGGCGCGCGTCGCCGAGTGGGTGCTCGCGCGTCAGTCCGAGAAGGCCGACCGGTTCTCCGTCGCCGTGATCGCCGTCGGCGAGCAGCGCCGGGACGGTTCCCCGCGCCCGGCAGTCGAAGACTTCCTCCTGGCCGGGGAAGTGATCGACGAACTCGCCCGCCTCGGAATCGACCACTGCTCGCCGGAGGCTGCCGCCCCCTCCGCCGGGTTCCTCGGACTCCATCGTGCCCTCCGCCACCTCGTGAGCGCGTCCGAGACCGCCGTGGCCCTCGGCGCGGCCGGTCGGGGCGACGAGGTTCGCTCCGCCATCGACCTCGCCCGGCCGCACACGGCCACGGATGCCGCCCGGCAATCCGCCGAGATTCGCCGTGTCCGGGAATTCCGGTTTCCGGCCTGACGTTTCATCATCCGCAACCGCCTCGCACCAGCCCGATTCACCGACCGAACCAGGAGCACCCCATGAAGGCAGTATTCAACGGCACCACGATCGCCGAAGCCCCCAGTCCGACCTCGTCAAGATCGAGGGCAACTGGTATTTCCCGCCGGAGAGCGTCAAGCCCGGTTTCCTCGTGGAGAGCGCGACGCCGTACACCTGCCCGTGGAAGGGCGAATGCCAGTACTTCAGCCTCAAAGACGGCGATGCCCTCCTGCAGGACCGCGCCTGGAGCTACCCGACGCCGTACCCCGCTTCGTTCGACCGGGTCGGCCAGGACTACAGCGGCTACGTCGCCTTCTGGAAGGAAATCTCCGTCACCGAGTAGGTCAGACGCGCGCCTGCGGTGCGTGCGTCGAGCGGGCGTGTGCCCGCACGAGGTACCCGACCGAGCGCACGGCGATACTGCCGATCACGAGGGTCACGGTGGCGAGGATGCCGGTTCCGGCGACCGCCGACACCCAGTCCCCCGACGCCCCCAGGTTCACGGCCGACCCGGTCCCGGCACCGGGCGCTGCGGCATCTCCGATCCAGTGCAGGGCGTAGGTCCCGCTCGCCGCGGCCGTGAAGGTGAACGCCCAGAAGCCGAGGTCGAACCCGAGCCGCCAGTAGGCGGCGAGCATCATCACCTGCACGAGGATCAGCAGCACGAACGTCCCGAGCAGGACGGTCTCGAGGGTGTCGAGCCGGCCGCCGTTGGAGGCGAACCAGGCGTTCCCCGCGACCGCGGGCGGGGCGGAGAAGATCGCGAACGTCGGCAGCAGGCGGGCAGGAAGGGCGGGACGGAACGCCATCCTGCCGAGGATGAGCGCACCCAGCAGCATCCAGAACAGCAGCCCGACCCCGATACAAGCGACGCTCAGCGTCGTCCAGCCGAACGTTCCCGCCGACTGCCCTGCGATGAAGGCGGCGGCGACCGTCGGAAGAAAGTACCCGGCATGGAGTGTGTCGATGTCGCGCATCCGGAGAGCCAGTTGCGCGACAGACCACGCCCCGAAGACGAGCGCCACGACCAGGAACCCGACGACGACCCCTTGCACCAGCGCGACCAGGAGCCCGGCGGGCGATCCCTGCAGTACCCCCGCAAGCGGATGCCCTGAACCGGAACCCGCGGACAGGGATACAGCGACATGGGTGCCCAGCAGCATCCCGGTTGTGGGCGCGAGGGCGGCGAACGGTGCCTGCACCGGGTCGGCGAGGTCCGCCCGGATCGTCCCCCCGTTGTTCCGGCTGCGCACGAGGTAATTGGCGAGGACCGCAACCCAGGCGACGAGCGCGAACACCCACAGGGCCTCACCGATCCCAGCGGGCGTGCCGAGGACTCCCGCGGCCATCGTCCAGGTGCCGGCAAGGCCCGAAAGCCCGAAGGGGATGCCGAAGCTGGTCAGCGGGGCCCGCCCGGTCCGCAGGACTCTCCGGAACGCACGAGGGGAAGCCGGCATGATCGTTCCCCTCGGGCCTCTGTTGAACGGACAGTTGTCCTCTCAATAGAATACCGGAGTCGGAGTGACGTGCCGCAAGAGGGCAGCGCGGGGCCGTCAGGCGCGTGCGTTTCGTTCGTTCCGGCCTCGGGCCGGCGTGCCCAGGAGAGGTACGTGAGGGGGCCGACCGAACCGCATAATCCCGTTGAGTAAGGACACGCCCTTGTTCGGGGGGACAATTGGCTGACAGGATTTGCGATCGCGCGTAGTAAAAGTATCGGACCGACAGACATGGTGAGGCTCAGCGGCGGCGGCATGTACAGGCGGCGGATGGCGGAATCCGTGATCGACAAGCTGCTGCGCGAGCAGACCGGAACGCCCGTGCGTTCAGCGTGGCACCGTTTCCGCGGGCGTTCCCCGCTCGGCAAACGCTGCGAGGGCTGGTACCTGGCCGCACTCGGCGAGATCGCTGTCGGGAAGAGCCTCCAGGCGCTCAGCTCCGACTGGACGATCTTCCACGCGCTTCCGATCGGCCTCGAAGGCTGGGATATCGACCACCTGATCGTCGGCCCCGGTGGCGTGATCACGGTCAACGCGAAACAGCACCGCTCGGCACGCATCCTCGTCGACAAGGCCGTGCTGACCGTCAACGGACGCACGGTGCCCTACCTCCGCCACGCCGAGTTCGAGGCGAACCACATCACCGACCTGATGAGCGACCGGCGCGCCCAGACCGCACCGGTCCGGCCGACCGTGGTCTTCGTCGGCGCCCGCGAGGTCAAGGTCAGGGCTCGCCCGCCGTTCGTCACGGTGCTCGGCGTCGACGACCTCGTCGGCTGGCTCGAGGCGCTCCCGGTCGTCCTCGACCAGAACGAGTGCGGCCGGTTCACCGACCTGTTCGACAACCCGGCGATGTGGGCGAACGTGCCCGTCGAGACCGGCGACGACCTGATCGAACGCTTCCAGGCCCTCGACGCGGAGGTCCGCGCCGCCAGCCGACAGCGCCGCGTCTACATTCCGCTCGCCATCTTCCTCGGCGCCGGCGCCGGCGCCGGCTTCTTCAGCATCGTCGGCCTCCTGTCCGAGGCGATGGGCCTCTCCGGCTGACATTCCGTAGGGTTCGCGGGCGCGCAGGCGCCCCGGCTACCCGATGCTGTCGGTGTCCGCCGGGATCGCAGGCAGGCCGAGCAGCACCCGCAGCTGGGCGTCGGTGAGCGCCACCCACGGGGAGGCGTCCGGATTCTCGGCAGCGGCATCCGGGCTGTCGCCCTGGGTCCACCACTTCGCCTCGAAGGCGCCGGTGTCGAAGAGCACCCGCTGGCCCTTGGTGTAGATCGTCGTGCCGGACCACTCCGGGAAGCTGCCCGCCGGGAGCGTCAGCGTCGGCACCGGCGTCTCGCCGGCGAGCACCGGCCCGATCAGCCGCCACGGCGTCTCGGACGCCTGCAGCACCGGGTTGTCCGGCAGGTCGCCCTGGGTCCAGTATTTCGCCGCGTAGACGTTGTGGTGCCAGACGACCCGGGTGCCCTTCGGGTACGCGATCGTGACCGACCAGATCCGGTACGGGCTCGTCGCGGGATCGTCCGTGGCGGCGGGGTTCTCCGTCGCGACGCCGGTCGCTTGCGCGGTCGAACTGTCGCCGGCGCTCGCGGCCGCGCTTCCCGTGAACGAAGCACCGAGAACGTCCGCGAACAGCACGGAACCCTGCTCGACGCCGCTGCACGAGTCGGAGACCTGCTTCACGTCAGGATAGTTCGCCCCGCAGCTCGCATCGCGGTTGAGCGACCACATCGACATGCGGCCGACGCCGTTCGCGAGCGCGAAGCTGTTGAGCGCCACGGCGTCGGCGAGGGTGAAGATCTCGCCGGGCACGTCGTTCTGCCCGATCATCGCGGTCGCGCCGAGCTTGTTCCAGAGCGTCTTCGACCCGAGCGGCTGGCCCACCCGGCGGTAGAGCGTGGACAGCTGGCCGTGGGCGGCCTGCAGGGCGCTTGTCGCGGCATCCGCCATCGACTGCCCGGCGGCGCGGGAGGAGCCGAAGTCCATGGTCATTAGGTTCACGCCGCTGAGGTTGACGCCGGCCGTCAGCAACTGGGTGACCGCGTTCGTCCCGTCCTCGGTGAGGCCGTCCGGGGTCGTCGGCAGGGTGAGCCAGATCGCGAGCGGGGCAGCGGATGCCGCAGCGGCCTTCTGCAGGGCGGCGAGCGCCACACCGCGGCGCGCCCCGACATCCACGTCAGTGAGGTTCGCGCCCTCGAGGTCCAGATCGATGGTGCTCGGCTTGTAGCGCTCGATCACCGAGGCATACGCGGCCTGGAGCGCTGCGGGGTCGGTGCAGGCGACGGACAGCTCCTGGTTGATCGCCCCGCCGAACGACACGATCACGTCGCCGCCCTGCTGGGTGCGCCGCGCCACGCGCCGGTCGAGGTCGAGATCGCTCTCGGCTGCGGCCATCGTGTAGAAGGTGCCCCAGGTCGGAGTGCAGGCGTCCGTTGGGTCGGCGACGATGAAGGAGAGCACGACGTTGTCGCCGGCGGCGGAGGCGGGATTCTCGAAGGCGAGGCTCGGCGTGGCCGTGACGTCGACGTAACCGGCCATCCACGGCTTGGCGCTCACGGATGCGGCGTCCGCGATCTGGTTCCAGCCCTGGAACCCGGCGAAGACCAGGCAGCCGGCGACGACGAAGACACCGATCAGTCGCACGACCGACAGCCGGCGACCGGGAAAACGTGTGGACATCTGACTCCAAGTCCTCACGTGGATTATTGCAGTGATCGGGAGCACTCTCCGCGCCTAGACTGTGGGGACCGTGACCCCGAGGTCGTTGAACCGGGTGCGCGCGCGGGGACGAACCGGATCATTCTGCGGTTCCTGCTCGTCTCAGGATAGGAAACAGGCACGTGGCGACACCGGAATCAACAACGCAGCGGGATGCCCCGGTGCGGCGGGGGCGGAAACGTCGGCACCAGCGGCATCCGCTGGGGAAGCGACCGAGACCCAGCGGGCGCGTCGCCGGCAATGGGGATCGGAGCGGCGCAGCGAACCACTGTCGATCGTGCACCCGCGGCCCAGCACACGTGCGATCCTCTGGGCGCGCGTCGCCATCATCGCGACGGTCGTCTTCTGGGCTTACTACCTGCTCACGACCATCGTGCGCCTGTTCGTCGACACCCCGCGCCCGGACTTCACATTCACCATGGAGGCGATCGGGTATGCGGTCGTGGTCACGTTCCTGACCTTCTCGGCACTGATGTATCTCGTCGCGCGACTCGGTTCGATGTATCGCTATCAGAGCCATGTCCGGGTGCCGCGCGGCGAACTCGACCGGCATTTCGGCAACTACCGGCAGGGGATCACCGTGCTGGTGCCCTCGTACGCCGAGGAGACGCACGTCGTCCGCGCCACGCTGTGGTCCGCGGCGCTGCAGGAATTCCCCGAGCTGCGGATCGTCCTGCTCCTCGACGACGCACCGTACCCGACCGACCCGGAGACCCTCCGCGTGCTCGAAGCGACCCGGGCGCTCGCCGGGGAGATCGGCGAACTGCTCGCGGTGCCCGCCGGACGGTTCCAGCGCAGCGTTGAACGCAGGCTCGACCGGTTCCTGGACGACCCGCAGGTGACGGCGGCGGATGTCCGTGACCTCGCGTCCGACTACGCCGCCGCCGCGGACTGGCTCGAGGAGATGGCCGGGCAGGAGGAGGTCCACGACCATGTCGACGAGTTCTTCGTCGACCAGGTCATCATGGGCCTGGCCAGGGAGCTGCGCCTCAGCCTGCTCGCACTCGAGGCGGCGGCCGAGGGCGCCGACTTCCCCGACGCGGACCAGATCGTGACGCTGTCATTGCGCCTGGCGCGGATCTTCACCACCCGGCTCGACTACTTCGAACGCAAGAAATACGCCTCCCTCTCGCACGAGGCGAACAAGGCGATGAACCTCAACTCGTACATCGGACTGATGGGCACGTCTTGGGTGACGGACCACACGGCAGAAGGCACCGTGCTGCGTGCCGCCGTCGGCGAGACCGTCGGCGACTTCACCGTGCCGGACACGACCTACCTGCTCACCCTCGACGCGGACTCCCTGCTGCTGCGGGACTACTGCGTGCGTCTCGTCTACCTGCTCGAGGAGCCGGAGAACGCCCGGGTCGCCGTCACGCAGACGCCGTACTCCTCATTCCACGGGGCCCCGACCCGCATCGAGCGGGTGGCGGGCGCGTCGACCGACCTGCAGCACATGCTGCACCAGGGCATGACCTACTACAACGCGACGTTCTGGGTCGGCGCGAACGCCGTCATCCGCAAGAAGGCCATCGAGGACATCGTCGAAGTGGAGGAGGTCGGCGGGTTCGAGATCCGCACCTACATCCAGGACCGCACCGTGATCGAGGACACCGAGTCGAGCATCGACCTCGGCAGCCACGGCTGGACCCTCGTCAACTACCCCGAACGCCTGAGCTACAGCGCCACGCCGCCGGACTTCGGTTCGCTCATCGTGCAGCGCCGCCGCTGGGCCAACGGCGGCCTGCTCATCCTGCCGAAGTTCTGGGACCAGCTCAGGGAGCGTCGATTCCGCCGCGAGCGGGTTCGCTGGAGCGAGGTCTTCCTCCGTACTAACTACATGGCCTCGATCGCCTGGTCGAGTTTCGGGCTCGTGTTCCTGCTGGCATTCCCCTACGACAGCCGGCTGCTCAGCCCCTTCGTCTTCCTCGCGGCCCTGCCGTACTTCCTCGCGATGGGCAGCGACCTGCGCGAGGCCGGCCATCGCTTCAGCGACGTGTTCCGCATCTACGGCTTCAACCTCGTGCTGCTCCCGGTCAACCTCGCCGGCGTGCTCAAGTCTTTCCAGCAGATGTTGTCGGCCGAGAAGATCCCGTTCGTGCGCACCCCGAAGGTGCTGAACCGCACGGCCGCGCCCGCGCTCTACGTGATCGTTCCCTACCTGATCGTGGCGTTCTCGCTACTGACCCTGTACCGGGACATCAACCAACAGAACGTCGGAAATGCCATCTTCGCGGCGTTCAACGCGGTGGCGACCGGTGCGGCGATACTGATGTACATCGGCCTGTGGAACTCGGTCGTCGACGTCTGGCTGGGCCTGCTCAACTTCCTCTACGTCGATGTGAAGAAGCCGAAGCAGCCAGCGGGGTCCCGGATCGACCCGGGCGCGCCGGTCGACTGGCAGGGCATCCTCTACCACGGGGACCGGCGGCTCAACCGGGACAGCCGCACCTCCAGGGACCGACGTCACCGGATCGGCGTGCGCTAGGCATCCACCGCCCGTCGGGCAAGCGCCTGCTCCGGTCACGCCCGCTTCTGTCACGCCCGGCCGGTGGCCGGTCTCCCGGCCCGCCCTAGAGTCCGGCCGACGCCGCGGCGCGCCGCCGAGCCGCCGCAGTGATCTCCCGGCTCGTCCAGGTGACGAGGTGGTCACTGTTGAAGCCGCGCCCGCACAGCCCGCAGGCGAGGGCGCGCGTCGGCCTCCGGTACCGGTAGTGGATATGGCCGGCCGGGCAGACGCCCACCCACGGGGCGAGCTCGTTGGCGATCTCGCCGTCGTGCGTGCGCTTGCCGTCGTAGCCCAGGTCGCGGGCGATGGACCTCCACTTCGGGCCGTGGCCGGCGCGCGGGCCGGCGAGCGCGTGCCCGACCTCGTGCAGCAGGATCTGGTGCACGTCGTCGTCCTCGTACCGAGAGGCGAGGTAACGCGAGATCGTGATGCGTTTCGCCGTGAAGTTGCACAGCCCGGCGCGTTTCTTGGCGTTGTCGAACGCGAAGGTCCAGCCGGCGTCGAGGTGCAGGTCGATGAGCGCTTCGGCCCAGCGCCGCACGCGGGTGAGGTCCGCCATCAGGGCGCCGCCGCAAATCGGGCGGGCTCATTCGCTCGCTGCGCCACCCGAATGCCACGCGCCAGGGGCGTGGTCTGCTCCACTCGAACCGAGTAGAGCTTGTCGTCGCCGTCGGCTCGGATGCCGCGGCCGTCCGTGTTGTTCGTCACAAACCACAGTGTGCCATCCGGGCCGGGCACCACGTCACGCAGCCGGCCGTAGGTGTTGACAAACCACGCGCTCGCCGCGCCTGTTGAGGAGTCGACCCGCCAGAGTCGTTCGCCCCGCAGCGCCGCGAGGAACAGAGTGTCCCCGATGATCGCGAGCCCGCTCGGACTGGCCTCGGACGTGCGCCACTGCACGACCGGGTCGGTGTACCGCGGGTCGTGCGCGATGCCTTCGGCGTCCGGCCAGCCATAGTCGGCTCCCGGCGTGATCAGGTTGAGTTCGTCCCACGTCGACTGCCCGAACTCGCTCGCCCACAGCCGGCCGCGCGAATCCCAGGCGATGCCCTGCGGATTCCGGTGCCCATATGAGTAGACGAGCGTCCCGAACGGATTGTCCGGCGGCACGGCGCCGGTCGGCGTCATCCGGAGAATCTTCCCACCGAGCGACCCGAGGTCCTGCGCGGCGGCGGTGTTCCCGGCGTCGCCGGTCGTCGCATAGAGCATTCCGTCCGGCCCGAAGCGGATGCGCCCGCCATCGTGATTGCCTGCCCGCGGGATCCCCGAGAGCACCGGTTCGGAGCTCCCGAGCGTGAGGCTTCCGAGGGTGCCGGTGAGCGGCATCCGCACGATCTGGTTGGAGGTGGTGCCGGTGAAATACGCGTACACCCAGCCCCCGGGTCCCGCGCTGGGGGCCCCGACGGCCGCGGCCGAGTCGGCGAGGTAGGCGAGGCCGAGCAGCCCGCCCTCGCCGCGCGCGACGACACCGGGAACCGTGCCGGCATCGCGGAGTCCGCCGGACAGCAGCTCGCGCACGCGTGCGGTGCCCCGTTCACTGATCAGGGTGCCGCCGCCGGGCAGGCGAAGGATCGACCACGGCACCTCGAGGCCCGAGGCGAGGACGACGGGGTCACCGACCGGCTCGACCGGCCCCACGCCCTCACCGGGGCCCTGGCCGGGTCCGGCGTTCGGGTCGCCCGGTTGCGCCCCGTGGTCAGGACTCGGCACACCGGTCGAACCCGGGGATGGCGTCGCGGGCGACGGCCCCGACGATGCGGATGCCGCCGCGGGCGTTCCTAGCGCGTCGGAGGTGCACGCCACCAGTACCGGGGCGATCAGCGTGACCACTGCGAGCACGGCCAGGTGCCGGACCACCCGGCCGGCATGGTGCGCCGAACGCCGGGCATGCCGCACTCCACGCGGCTGCGTCGGCGGGAGTGCGCATCCCTGTGCCGGCTCGTGCGGCGGCATCCACTCGTCCACTGCGACCTCCCGACTCCTCCTGCACCGGCCCGCTGCCGCGGGGCCTGCCCTACCGTGTGCCCGCGCATCCGGAACAGTGGGGGAACCGGCTACGCCCGTTCCCCCAGAATGCCCCGTCCACCGACATCGACCACCGGGTTGCCGCAGCGTCCTCCGCGTGGTCCGTTCCCGCGACTGCCGTCGCGACTGTTTGCGCAGCCCGCTCCCACATCGCGGGCGCGGCTTGCGGAAACCGACGCGGGCGCGAGCACGCGCCAGGGGGTTAGCGGCCCTGGCCCCGCTCGGCGATGATGGACTCGACGACCGCGACGGCGACGAGAGACCCTTCGAGCTGCTCGACGGATGCCCCGGCCTTCTCCCGCAGGAACACGGCGGCGGTGAGGTCGGTGAGGGCCCCCTCGAGGTCGCCCTGCTCGAACAGGACCTTCCCGCGGTTCTCCCGCGCGAACGCCGCAACCGCGCTCCACTCGTGCGTCTCGGCCTCGAGAACGCAGTGGGTGAGCTCGCTCGCGGCCTCATCGAGCTTGCCCTGGAACTGCATCACCTGGGCCCGGCGGATGCGGCTGGCCGCGAGTTCCTCCCGGGATCCGGTGAACCGGGCCTGGCGCAGGGCGGCGTTGGCCATGTCGAAGGCCTCGTCGAGGCGTCCGATCAGGCGCAGCAGCGCGATCTTCTCGTTGAGCGCGGACAGGCTGCGCAACTCGCCGAGTTCGTCGAGGCGCTGCCCGGCGGCGAGCAGGTCGACTTTTTCACGGAGGGTGACGGCGTCGTAACCAATGATGATGGGCAGGGTGTAGTCCAGAGGCAAGGGCGGCCGGGTGTGCCGCGGACGATCGGGTTCCCTAACAGGATATCCCGACCATGCCGCGGCGACACCCGTACGGGGTGTGCCGGCGAACTTTCCGGCCCGGCCCCGGTCCGCTCGCCGCACCCCGCTAGTACCCCGTGTACGTGTCCTTGACGTAGGAGTCGACTCCCTCGGCCATGCACGCCTTCATCGACGCCTCGTAGCTGCTCCAGTTCGTCTTTGCGTCCGAGCCGTACATGCTGAGGTTCTCGCCGAACGATCCGACGACATTCATGAACGTTCCCACGTCACTCGTCACCGCCCCGATCGGCACCGCGCCGCTGTACCCCGTTTTCGCGGCGATCCGGGTCTGGAGGTCGGCCTTGGCGGCGTTGAAGATGTCCTCGGCCGTCGCGTTCGGGCCGAGCCCCGCGCCGGCGCCCAGCGTGGGTGTCGCGCTGTTCGAGGACGGCAGGGTGAGGATCTCGCCCTTGCCGTTCGCCCAGTCGTTGAGGCACTTCGTCGCGAGCATCGCGAGGTCGACCTGTGCCTGGATGACCGTTCCGGCCTTGTCGATCGCGTCGGCGACCGCACCACCGGCTCCCGCGGCCCTGAGGCCGGCTGCCGCGAGTTTCAGCCCGACGGCGGCGACCTTGGCGACCATCAACTGGGCGAGGGACACCCCCGTCGCGACGGTGATCACGGCGGCGAGCATGCGTTGGCTGATCGAACTGAACCAGTTGCCGACCTTCTCGCGGGTGCTGTAGCGGTGAATCTTGGCCTCGACGTAGCGGTCCCTGTCCATGATCACCCACGCGGTCTGGTCCCTCGACGCGTCGGCGTAGTCCCAGCCGTCGAAGCGGTTGCCTTCGATGTCCTCGGCCTGCAGCTGCACCGTGGTGCCGCGCGTGTACCGGTTGCCGGCCCCTCCCGGGCAGTTGCCGGGCGTGGTCGCCGACAGGTCCTTCCCGGAGATCGTGTAGCAGATGATCGTCAGGTCGAGGGTGTTCGGGCCGGAGACGTTGCCCTGGGCATCCACCACGCGTGTCGGGCCGGTGCCGTCGGTGCTTCCCCCACCGAGTAGGTGTACTGCCCGGCAACGGTCACGGCGGTGGTCACGGTGCGGCCGGGGCGCGAATAGAGAGGCGGGCATCCGCCGTCGTCGACGACGATCTTCTTGGCGGTCTCCGGGTCGAGGGCGGATGCCTGGCCCGAATCGTCGATGACCCGAACGTTCAGCCCGATCGGTGCGCAGTACTCGAGGCGATAGCTGCCGCCGCCGTAGACCTTGGCGCGACCTTCGAAGAAGCCCTGGGAGGTGCCGAACTCCGCCATTTCGTCCAGGCCCGAGGCGTTGACCATGCTCGTGATCGGCACGAGATTGGGGGACCCGGCGATGGCGGCAGGCAGCAGGTAGCCGGCCTGGCCCCGGGGCAGTTCGCCGGCGCGTTCGCAATAACTCTCGTCGGCTGACAGGGGAGCGATCATGTAGGAGCCGCCCTGCGGGAGGCTCACGATGGGTGGCTTGCAGCTCGCGTTGTACCAGCCGGCGGTCAGCGTGATGGCGCTGTTCACCCGGGCGAGGTCGATCGTCGTTCCCCCGGACGTCCCCGGGTTGCCGTTCCAGACGACACCCTGTTCGGTGCTGCTGCTCCAGCGCACCGATGCGGTGTTGCCGGTGTAGCCCCGCCAGCCCATGATGCCGTACTCCGGCTGGGTCGTGGTCAGGGACAGGCGTCCCGTTGCAACCATCGAGTCTGTGGTGGTGACCACGTGGTAGCCGCCGAGTGCGCTGTTGCTGGTCGTGGTCGTGGATGCGACGTCGCCGCACTGCGTGAGGGGTCCGTCCTTCGCCCACGTGGCACCGGCGGGCTCGCCCGTGCGCGCGGCGAAGTAGTCGCGGATCGCTTTCGAGACGACGGTGACCGTCACGCACTTGACCATGCTGAACTGGGCTCCGACCTGGAACCTGTCCTCCCACGGCACGGTGAGTTGTGTCGTGGCGGTGGTGGCAGCGCTCGTGAGCAGCTTTCCGGTCGGAGCCGCCAGCAGCGTCGTCGCGGTGTTGTCGCGCGACGAGCCGCCGAGCCATGAACCGAACGCGGCGGTGGGCTTCGCGGTGGCCACGACGGTGATCTTCGTTCCCGGAACGTATCCGGCCTCGCCGCCGACGGTGCAGGCTCCGGACGAGGGCTTCAGGCCCCAGCTGGTGGACGGCCGATCGGCGGCTGTCACCGCGACGCTGCCGCCCTCGGTAACGGGGAGGTCGACCACCGTGCAGGCCTTGACGCGGAACGTGGCGGCGACCGCGCGATCGGCGGTCATCGCCACCTGGGCGGAGTACGGGCCGGTGAGGGTCGCTCCGGTGAGGGTGTCGAGCTCCAATTCGGATTGGGTGTGTTCTTCGGAGAGGTTGGCGGGAACGAGCGTCAGGTCCACGATGGTGCCCGCTGCATAGCGGGAGAAGCCGGTCTTCTGGTCGGCCAGCTCCTGCGCGGTGGACCCGTACGGACTGGCGCAGTTCGGCCGGGTATTCGCGCGCGCCCAGCCCTGCGCGTAGGGGTCGAGCAGGCCCCAGTCCACCGTGGGGGTCAGCTTCAGGGTGAAGCAGGTCGGCGCGTAGTGCTCGGTGTAGCCGACGCGGATGAATCCGGTCACGACGAACAGGAAGGATCGTCCCTGCGAAAGACGCATCGAGCCGTCGATCGTCCAGCTGTCGACGGCGTAGTCGGGATGTGCGTATGCCGTGGCGCGCAGCAGGCTGCCGGTGACGACGCCGAGCTTGTCGTCACCGCAGCGCACGGAGTTGCTGTAGTCGATGGTTCCGAAGACGATCGGGTATACGCACAGCCTGGCGTCGGCCGTTCCGCTCACGACGGCGCCGGGGGCGTCGTCTCGCGAGATGAAGGTGACTGTGTACTCGGTGCTGACGGGTGCCGACTGGGCGGTCGTCACCGGGGTGAGCGTGCAGCTGCCCGCGAGCGCGGGCCCGTTGCATCCGACGCCGGGGAGGTCGAAGTACACCCGGCCGACGGCGGCGGCACCGGTCGTCGTAGTGGTCCAGCTGGCGGTGATCGGCTCGCCGTATACCCACTCGTCGGGGGTCGGGGAGAACGTCACCGCGAGGTCCGTGCCCCGGGCTGACGCGGTGAATTGCGTCACGCTGTGCGACGCTTCGTTGTCGGCGTCGCCGTCGTAGTGCGCGTACAGGGTGTTCTCGCCCATCCGCACGGATGCCCCGGGCAGGGTGCATGCGCCGGTCCCGTCTGCGGCGCAGAGGGTGTCGTTCGAACCGGTGAGGATGATCGTGCCGGTGGGCGCGGGGCTGGTCTGGGAGCCGGCCTGCAGCACCCGGGCGGAGACCGGGAGGGCGTCGCCCGCGCGAGCCCCGTCCGGGACGACCACCGCGACGCTCGTGGCGCGTTTGTCCACGGTGCCCGTCAGGTCCGCGGTCGCGGCGCTCGTGTCGACACCGTCACCCGGTGTGGACGCGGACAGGGCGAGGGACCCTGCGTGCAGGGTGGGGACCGCGACCGTGCCGCGGAAGAACCCGGTGGCGCCGCTGCGGATCAGGCTCAGGGGGTAGTCGGTGCCCAGCACGGTGACCGTGGCCGGCACCGAACGGGAGGACCCCGTCAGGGTGCCGCTCGGCTCGGCCGTGACCGTGACCGTGAGGCTGTCGCCGACCGTGACCGGCTGAACGGCCAGGGACAGGTCGGTCGTGGGCGCGCTGACCGCGAGGTCGAGGACCGGGCTCGACGTGGAGGCCCGCAACGGCCCGTACTCGACGCTCGCATGCACGGCCAGAGTGCCTCCGCGGAGGTTGGCGACGGTCACCGTTCCGCTCAGTCCCTCAGGGGACCCGAACAGTTGCGTGGTGCCGATGACCGTGCCGGTGGCGTCCAGGAGATCCGCTCGTGTGCCGGCGGCGAGTCCCGTCGACGAGAAGGAGAGCCAGGCGGCCGTGATGGTCAGCTCGACGGACGCGCCGGCGACGAGCGCTGCGCCGGGGTCGGTCCGGGAGACCGTGAGCTGGGGGACGGGAACCGGCTGCACGGTCGTGACGGCAGGGTCCGAAGCGGCAGGCGCCAGTTCGCTCGCCGCGGTGAAGGTGACCACCGCACGGATGCCGTGGGCCCCGGCGACGAGCAGGGTGGGGGCCGCGGTGCCGTGGCCTGCCGTGTCGAGGGTGATCGTGCCGAGGTCGCTGACCGTCGCATCCGGGGCCGTCGCCGTGAGGTTCACCTGGGTCACGAGGTCGAGCGGAACGCCGCTGAGGTCGACCGTCACCGGGAAGGCGGTGCCGAGCGGCGCCGAGGCGGGGGCGCCGACGGTGATGACAGGGGTGTAGTTCCGTAGCGCGGAGACCGGCACCACGTCGGTGCGCGTGGCATAGAGGCCGTCGCCGGTGTACTCGGCGCGGAGCACGGGGTGCGCACCGGGTGCGGACAGCCGCAGGGTGACCGAGCCGTCTGCCAGGTTGCCCGTGGCGAGGATGCCGCCGGAGGCATCCAGGATGCGGATGCCGCCGGTCGGCACGGCGCGGTTCGGTGCCGCCGCATAGCTGAGGGTGAGGGTGCGGTCGCTCGGGGTGAGGTCGCCCGTCCAGACGGCGACGGGGGTCGAGGCGATTGCCAACGCGACCGTCAGCGCACCGGTCGCGTTCGACGGCTCGTACTGAGACGTCGTGTCGAAGTAGGAGGCCTGCACGGCGGCAGTGCTCGCTTGGGTCGGAGTGAACGTGTAGCGCGCCGTGCCGTCGGCGGCGAGGTCTACTCGTGCAGAGGAGCGGTCGGGCAGGGTGAAGGTCACGGCACCGGGCAGGGTCGTCTCGCCGGCGGTTGCCGTCGTCGTGGCGACGAGGGTGACGGGGGTGCCGATCTCCACCGTGTCGACCGTCGCGGCGCCCGCCGAGATGGTGAGCGTGGTGCTCGTGAGGCCGGCTCCGATCGAGACGGTCTGGCCGGCGGATGTGGCCGGGGCGTGGTCGGCGTCGCCGACCACGGTCGCCGCCAGCGTGTAGCTGCCGATCGGCAGGAGTCCCGTGAGAACCACGCTTCCGGTGCCGTGCTGGTCGGTGACGGTGACGCTGCCGGTGGCCACGAGGGCGGAGGTGCGGGTGTTGCGCACCTCGACCGTGCGCGGTCCGTCCAGATCCGAGGTGACGTCGACGGTCATCGCGTGGGCGCTTCCGCGCGGCACCAGTGTCGGTGAGGAGGCCGGCTGCAGGGCGGCGGAGACGCTCGTTCGGGCCGGGGCGATGGTGATCGTCGACGTGGTCTCGGAGGCCTCGAATCCGGTGGCTGGAACGAAGGCGAAGCGCAGGTCGGTGCTTCCCGCGTGGAGGGCGGTCGTGGGGATGCTGAGCGTCTGGGTCAGCTTGGACGACTCGGTGAGCAGGGTCTGGCCCGCCCAGACCTGGATCGTCCCCTTCACCACGGTGCCGTAGTCGGCGTTCGGCGCCGTCACGACGGCGGAGGCGTTGATCACCGTACCGAGGGTGAACGGCGGGTTGTAGACGGTGGCGACGATCTGGGTCGGGTCAGGGACGATGACCGCGCCGACCTGGTAGTGGCCGGAGCTGGGCTTGAACAGGGCGGATCCCGCGTAGTCGGCGGTGATGTACGGATCGGAAAGGAGGGTGACCTGCTTCTCCGCCGAGCCGTCCACGAGGGTGAGGGTCTCGGTGGTCCCGTCGATGGTGAGGTCGACGGTTCCGTCCGGCTTCATCGACGTGGCGTAGGTCGGGGCGACCGTCACGGTCACGGTCGCCGGTCCGTTCACCGCGGCGGCGGCATCCGTGCTGATGGTGACCTCGGTGTCGGCGAGGAACGACCAGATGCGCACGTTCGAGGTGCCGGCGGCGACGGCGGTGCCGGCCGGTTCGAAGCTGAAGCTGAGCGGATGCGAGCCCGGATCGAGCGGAGCCATGCCGCTCAGGGAGGCGCGGGCGACGTGCGGGTCGCCGGGCGCGAGGGCCAGGGCGACCCGGGCGCCGAGGGGGACGGCGCCGTCGAGGAACTGTACGGTGCCCATCGGGTCGCCGTCCGGAACGGTGACCTCGGCCGAGAGGACGGGTGTCGCGCCGAAGCCGTCGAATCCGATGCTGAGCACGGGCTCGATCAGTGCGGGCGCGACCGCCGTCGACGGGGTGACGCCCGCCGCCTGGGCGGGTGCCGCAACGGTGACGGCCGGAACGACGCCGGCGACGAGGGCGACGACCACGAGCATGGCGACCCGCCCGCCGGCGGCGGTCAGGGGCAGGGTGCGCTGCCACGGGCGGCGCGGCGCGCTCGTGCCCGCGGTCGTCGCGGCGGATGCGCCGGGCACGGCCGCGACGATGACGGCGAGGGCCATCCCGGTGAGGGCGAGGAGTGCCGCGAGGATCGCCGCGAGCACGAGCAGCCCGGTGGCGCTGGTGCCGTCGCCGTCGATCGCGCGTGATGCAGCGGTGCCGGCCCAGGTGAGGCCGGCGGATACACCGGCGCCCACGACGACGAAGAGAAGCAGGGGGACCAGGCGCTGGCGCAGGCCGATGATCGCGGTGCGGACAAGTGCTCGGAGGGAGCGGGGAGCGTCGAGCGTGGCCGCGAGCAGGGCGGGCAGGAGGAGGAGCAGGGCCAGCGTCGGAACGGACGGGATGGCGGCCACGAGGGCGATGCGGGTGCCGCGGGTGAATCGCCTTCCCTCTGGCTCGCGCACGCGGGCGTTCCGCACGAACAGGACAACGGCCACGATCAGGGCCGCAGCGCTCGCGGGCAGCGCCAGGATCGTGGCGAGCACCAGGGCGACGAGCGTCAGCAGCAGGGCGAGCGCGAGCCGGGGAAGGTGCGCGCCGCGCCGAGCAGGGAGCGGCCGACCCGGGGCGCGCTCGCGCGAACGCCCTGGGGGAGGTGGGCCCGGCGGTGCAGGACCCCGACCGCGACGATTCCGAAGACCAGGAGCGCGGCACTGACGACGGTGATGAGCGTGGTGACGATCGTGGCCCAGACGAGTGCGCCGTCGGCCGTTTCGGCCAGCCGACCGCCGACGAAGGTGCCACCGAGAAGGAGGAAGACCATCAGCACGAGGGGGCCGGCGGCCACGGAGGCGGCGGCAACGCCCGCAGTGCGCAGCAGCATCATCGGCGACACGCTGCGGCGTAGTCGCTCGGAAAAGGACACACGTTCGAACTCGACAGCAGACATCGCTTGGACCCCCGGATATCAGCGCGCTACCGTGCACGACAGTTTCTCGGAGCCTAGTGGTTTTTTCCAGCCTCGATCGGGTTTTTTATTGCAACGATTTGTCTTCGTCGCCGGGGGCCCCTTCGCGGGGCCGCAACGTCACCAAACGTTCATGTTCTGCTCCGGCTCAGTTGCCGATCTGGAACACCGTGCGGCCGGGCAGCGGGGACGGCGTCGCCGTCGCATCCGTGGTCACGAGCGCGGCCGCCATGAACTGGCGCAGCTCCGCGCCCTCGACGACTTTGGCCGGGTGCGGGCCGCCGGCGAGCAGCCGCGGCACCCAGGTCAGGTCGACCGGCGAGAGCGTTGCGACGAGCACGATGTTGCCGAACCGGCGCCCCTTGAGCACCTGGGTCTCTGCGAGGCCGATCACGTGCGGGAACACCGCGGAGAGCGTCGCCGCCTGCGCGCGCGCGAAGGCGAGCCCCGGCCCGTCGGCGACGTTCAAGACGAGCACCCCGCGCGGGCTCAGCAGCGGCCGGGCGAGCTCGTAGAATTCGCGGCTCGTCACGTGGGCGGGGGTGCGCGCCCCCGAGAAGATGTCGACGACGACGAGGTCGGTCGTGCCGTGCAGCCCGGCGGGCAGCTTGGCGAGCACCTCGCGGGCGTCGCCGTGCCGCACCCGCAGGTTCGCGCGCTTGTCCCAGGGCAGCTCGGCCCGCACGAAGTCGATCAGGTCGCTCTCGATCTCGACGACCTGCTGCCGCGAGCCGGGCCGCGTCGCCTCGACGTACCGGGGGAGGGTGAGCGCACCCGCGCCGAGGTGCACGGCCGTGATCGCTTCGCCGACGTCCCCGAGCAGGTCGATGACGTGCCCGATCCGCTGCACGTACTCGAAGAACAACTCACCGGGGTTGTCGATGTTCACGTGCGACTGCGGCGTGCCGTCGACGATGAGCTCGAAGCTCCCCGGAACGAACCGGTCCGGCACGATTTCCGCGGTCAAACCGCTCAGCTTCAACGTGACCGACGGATGCTGCACTTCTGACCTGCTCATTCCCCCAGTCTCACCCACCCACCCCCACCCCCACTCCGCGAGAGTACGAAATAGGCCCCTTCAGCGGCGCCGAAAGGGCCATTTCTCCGCTCTCGCGGAAGGTGGGCGGCGGGGCGGGGGAGCGGATGCGGCGGGTTATACCTGAGAAAATGGTGAAGGTCAAGATTGGGGTGGACATAGGGGGAAAGAGAGCCTATAGTTGATCTTTGCGCTCCCAGACAAATCTATGCCTTCATATTGCGGTCGGCTTTGCGTGCTCAAGCCACCTTGAGGCATACCTCGTATCAAACTGAGGGTCTGGGGAGCGTACTCGGAATTCATTACTAACAGTGACTAGACCTGACGGGGTCTACGGAGGTTATTTCCTTGGCTGCTGCGCGCAACGCAACCACCAACTCACCCAAGAACGGCCGCGCTGCAGGGCGTCTGTCGTTCGCAAAGATCACAGACAATCTGACGGTCCCGGACCTGCTCGCCTTGCAGACGGAGTCCTTCGATTGGCTTGTCGGAAACGACAAGTGGAAGAAGCGTGTCGAAGAAGGTCAGGCGCAAGGTCGCCAGGACCTCCCGACCCGCACCGGGCTCGACGAGATCTTCGAAGAGATCTCCCCGATCGAGGACCTCGGCGAAACGATGCAGCTGTCGTTCACCAACCCCGAGCTCGAGCCTGAGAAGTACACCATTGACGAGTGCAAGGAAAAGGGCAAGACCTATTCCGCACCCCTCTATGTGAACGCTGAGTTCATGAACCACCTCACCGGTGAGATCAAGACCCAGACCGTGTTCATGGGTGACTTCCCGCTGATGACCCCCAAGGGCACCTTCGTGATCAACGGCACCGAGCGTGTCGTCGTTTCACAGCTCGTGCGCTCGCCCGGTGTGTACTTCAACCGTGAGCAGGAGAAGACCTCCGACAAGGACATCTACTCCGCCCGCGTCATCCCGAGCCGTGGAGCCTGGCTCGAATTCGAGATCGACAAGCGTGACCAGGTCGGCGTTCGCATCGACCGCAAGCGCAAGCAGTCCGTGACCGTGTTCCTCAAGGCACTCGGCCTCACGAGCGAGCAGATCCTCGAAGAGTTCAAGGGCTTCGCGTCCATCGAGCTCACCCTTGAGAAGGACAACATCCTCACCAAGGAAGAAGCCCTCAAGGACATCTACCGCAAGCTGCGCCCGGGAGAGCAGGTCGCCGCAGAGGCAGCCCGCGCGCTCCTCGACAACTTCTTCTTCAACTCCAAGCGTTACGACCTGGCCAAGGTTGGTCGTTACAAGATCAACCGCAAGCTCGGCATCGAAGCGCCGCTCAGCTCTTCCGTGCTGACCCTCGAGGACATCCTCGCCACGATCAAGTACCTGGTTGCCCTTCACGACAACCAGACCACGATCTCCGGCATCCGTGAGGGCGTCCCCACCGACATCCGCATCGACATCGACGATATCGACCACTTCGGTAACCGTCGTATCCGCGCCGTCGGCGAGCTCATCCAGAACCAGGTCCGCACCGGCCTGTCCCGCATGGAGCGCGTCGTCCGCGAGCGCATGACCACGCAGGACATCGAAGCGATCACCCCGCAGACCCTGATCAACGCGCAAGCCCAGTCGTCAGCCGCGGTCAAAGAGTTCTTCGGTTCCAGCCAGCTTTCGCAGTTCATGGACCAGAACAACCCGCTGTCCGAGACTCACCCACAAGCGCCGCTTGTCTCTGCGCTCGGCCCGGGTGGTCTGTCCCGTGACCGCGCCGGCGTCGAGGTGCGAGACGTTCACCCCTCGCACTACGGCCGCATGTGCCCGATTGAAACCCCGGAAGGCCCGAACATCGGCCTGATCGGTTCGCTCGCCTCGTTCGCGCGGATCAACGCCTTCGGATTCATCGAGACCCCGTACCGTCGTGTCGTCGACGGCGTCATCACGACGACCATCGACTACCTGACCGCGAGCGAAGAAGACGAGTTCATCGTCGCCCAGGCCAACGCGCCGCTGACCAAGGACGCCCGGTTCGCCGAGCCCCGGGTCCTCGCACGTAAGAAGGGTGGCGAGGTCGACCTCTTCCCCGCAGAAGACATCGGCTACATGGATGTCTCCCCGCGCCAGATGGTGTCCGTCGCGACCTCCCTCATCCCGTTCCTCGAGCACGACGATGCGAACCGCGCCCTCATGGGTGCGAACATGCAGCGCCAGGCCGTTCCTCTCCTCATGAGTGACAGCCCGCTCGTCGGTACCGGCATGGAGGTCTTCGCGGCCATCGACGCCGGCGACGTCATCACCGCCGACAAGTCCGGTGTGGTGATGGAGGTTTCGGCCGACGTCGTCACCATCCAGCTTGACGAGGGTGGCACGCAGGACTACTACATGCGCAAGTTCGCGCGCTCCAACCAGGGCACGAGCTACAACAACCGCGTCATGGTCACCGCAGGTGAGCGGATCGAAGCCGGCGAGGTCATCGCCGACGGTCCCGCCACCGACAACGGAGAGCTCGCCCTCGGCAAGAACCTCCTCGTGGCATTCATGCCGTGGGAAGGCTACAACTACGAGGACGCGATCATCCTGAGCCAGAACCTGGTCAAGGACGACACCCTCTCCTCGATTCACATCGAGGAATACGAGGTCGACGCCCGCGACACCAAGCTCGGCAAGGAAGAGATCACCCGCGACCTGCCGAACGTCTCCCCGGACCTGCTTGCAGACCTGGACGAGCGTGGCATCATCCGCATCGGCGCCGAGGTCCGCCCCGGCGACATCCTGGTCGGAAAGGTCACGCCGAAGGGCGAGACCGAGCTTTCCGCCGAGGAACGCCTGCTGCGCGCCATCTTCAACGAGAAGAGCCGCGAAGTTCGCGACACCTCGCTCAAGGTGCCCCACGGTGAGCGCGGAACGATCATCGGCGTCAAGGTGTTCGACTCGCAGGATGGCGACGACGAGCTCGGCTCTGGCGTCAACCAGCGTGTTGCCGTCTTCATCGCCCAGAAGCGCAAGATCACCGAGGGTGACAAGCTCGCCGGCCGTCACGGCAACAAGGGTGTTATTTCCCGCATCCTGCCGATCGAGGACATGCCGTTCCTCGCAGACGGTACCCCGGTCGACATCATCCTCAACCCGCTCGGTATCCCCGGTCGCATGAACTTCGGCCAGGTGCTCGAAACGCACCTCGGCTGGATCGCGAAGCAGGGCTGGGACGTGGAAGGCAAGCCCAAGTGGGCCGCCAACCTGCCCGAGCAGGCGCACCACGCCGCACCGAACACCAAGGTCTCCACCCCGGTGTTCGACGGCGCGTTCGAGATCGAGATCGAGGGTCTCCTCGACTCGACGACGAAGACCCGCGACGGCGTGCGACTGATCGACTCCACCGGAAAGACGCAGCTGTTCGACGGCCGCTCCGGCGAGCCGTTCCCGAACCCGATCTCGGTCGGCTACAGTGTACATCCTGAAGCTGCACCACCTCGTCGACGACAAGATCCACGCGCGTTCGACCGGTCCGTACTGCCATGATCACGCAGCAGCCGCTGGGTGGTAAGGCGCAGTTCGGTGGACAGCGATTCGGGGAGATGGAGGTCTGGGCGCTCGAGGCATACGGTGCCGCGTACGCCCTGCAGGAGCTCCTGACCATCAAGAGCGACGACATCCTCGGCCGCGTCAAGGTGTACGAGGCCATCGTCAAGGGTGAGAACATCCAGGAGCCCGGCATCCCCGAGAGCTTCAAGGTCCTCATCAAGGAAATGCAGTCGCTGTGCCTGAACGTCGAGGTGCTGTCCTCGGACGGAACCGCCGTCAGCCTGCGCGACACGGATGACGAGGTGTTCCGCGCTGCGGAAGAGCTCGGCATCAACATTTCCACCCGCTTCGAATCATCCTCGATCGACGACATCTAGGGCCGGGCAGAATGACAAATACTCCGAACACTCTTCAAGGAGAGAAATTGCTCGACGTAACCACGTTTGACGAGCTTCGAATTGGCCTGGCGACCGCAGACGACATCCGTCGCTGGTCGCACGGTGAGGTCAAGAAGCCCGAAACCATCAACTACCGCACGCTCAAGCCGGAAAAAGACGGCCTGTTCGGCGAGCAGATCTTCGGACCGTCCCGGGACTGGGAATGCTCATGCGGTAAGTACAAGCGAGTTCGCTTCAAAGGCATCGTCTGCGAGCGTTGTGGCGTAGAGGTCACCAAGTCGTCGGTGCGTCGTGAGCGGATGGGCCACATCGAGCTCGCCGCCCCCGTCACCCACATCTGGTACTTCAAGGGAGTCCCCTCCCGTCTCGGCTACCTGCTGGACATGGCACCGAAGGACCTCGAAAAGGTCATCTACTTCGCTGCGTACATGGTCATCACGGTCGACGAAGACGGCCGTCACCAGGACATGCCGGGCCTTGAGAACGAGCTTCGCCTCGAGATCAAGACCCTCGAAGGCCAGCGCGATTCCCGGATCGCCGACCGCCTCGTCCGCCTCGAAACCGACCTCGCCGCACTTGAGGCCGAGGGCGCCAAGAGCGACCAGAAGAAGCGCACCAAGGACGCCGCCGAGAAGGAAATGGGGCAGGTCCGCAAGTCCCTCGACGAGCAGATCGCGCACCTCGAGCGCGTGTGGGAAGACTTCCGCACCCTCAAGGTCGGCGACCTCAAGCCCGAGGACAGCGTCTTCCACGAGCTCCAGGACCGTTTCGGCATGTACTTCGAGGCCTACATGGGCGCCGAAGCCATCAAGAAGCGCCTGCTGGCCTTCGACCTGGTCACCGAGAGCGAAAACCTGCACCTGCAGATCGCCGAGGGCAAGGGTCAGAAGAAGATCCGCGCCATCAAGCGTCTCCGCGTGGTCAACGCCTTCATCATGACCGGCAACTCGCCGGCCGCGATGGTGCTCGACGTCGTCCCGGTCATCCCGCCCGAACTGCGCCCGATGGTGCAGCTCGACGGTGGCCGTTTCGCCACGAGCGACCTCAACGACCTCTACCGTCGTGTGATCAACCGCAACAACCGCCTGCGTCGCCTCCTTGACCTCGGTGCCCCCGAGATCATCGTGAACAACGAGAAGCGGATGCTGCAGGAAGCTGTCGACGCACTGTTCGACAACGGTCGTCGCGGCCGTCCCGTCACGGGTACTGGCAACCGTGCCCTCAAATCCCTGAGCTGACATGCTCAAGGGCAAGCAGGGTCGTTTCCGCCAGAACCTCCTCGGCAAGCGCGTCGACTACTCCGGCCGTTCGGTCATCGCCGTCGGCCCGCAGCTCTACGTCTGCACCAGTGTGGTCTGCCCAAGCAGATGGCACTCGAGCTGTTCAAGCCGTTTGTGATCAAGCGCCTGATCGACCTGAGCCACGCTCAGAACATCAAGGCCGCCAAGCGCATGGTCGAACGTTCACGCCCGCAGGTCTGGGACGTGCTCGAGGAGATCATCCGCGAGCGCCCCGTGCTGCTGAACCGTGCGCCCACCCTGCACCGCCTGGGCATCCAGGCCTTCGAGCCTCAGCTCGTCGAGGGTAAGGCCATCCAGCTGCACCCGCTCGTGTGTGCGGCGTTCAACGCCGACTTCGACGGTGACCAGATGGCAGTGCACCTGCCGCTGTCCATGGAGGCCCAGGCCGAAGCGCGCATCCTGATGCTCGCCTCGAACAACATCCTGAAGCCGTCCGACGGCCGCCCGGTGACCCTGCCCACCCAGGACATGATCATCGGTCTGCACCACCTCACGACGCTCAAGGAAGGCGTGATCGGCGAAGGCCGCTCGTTCTCCTCGATCGCCGAGGCGATCCTGGCCTTCGACCAGAAAAAGGGCGAAAACCAGGGCCTCGACCTCAACGCGAAGGTACGCATCCGTCTGACGGACAAGTACTTCGAAGAGGGCACCCAGCCGGAAGGCGTGGAACTCGTCAACGGCCAGGCCGTCGGTACCGTGCTGGTGAACACCACGCTCGGCCGCGCGATCTTCAACGAGGCCATGCCGGTCGACTACCCGTACTTCGAAAAGGTGGCCGACAAGGGCAGCCTCTCGGCGATCGTCAACGACCTCGCCGAGCGGTACCCGAAGGTGGAAGTTGCCGCGACGCTTGACCGCGTCAAGGACGCCGGTTTCTACTGGGCCACCCGGTCCGGTGTGACCGTCGCGCTCAGCGACATCCTCACCCCGCCGGACAAGCCCGAGATCGTGGCTCGCTACGAGAAGCTCGCCGCCAAGGTGCAGTCGCAGTTCGAGAAGGGTCTCACGACCGACCTCGAGCGCCGTCAGGAACTCATTCAGATCTGGACGAAGGCGACGGAAGACGTCGCCGAGGCCATGCAGAAGAACTTCCCGAAGGACAACACCATCAACCGCATGGTCACGTCCGGTGCTCGTGGTAACTGGCTGCAGGTGCGTAACATCGCCGGCATGCGAGGCCTCGTGAACAACCCGAAGGGTGAGATCATCCCTCGCCCGATCATCTCGAGCTACCGCGAAGGCCTGTCCGTCGCCGAGTACTTCATTGCTACTCACGGTGCCCGTAAGGGTCTGGCCGACACCGCCCTCCGTACCGCCGACTCCGGGTACCTCACCCGTCGTCTCGTGGACGTCTCGCAGGATGTCATCATCCGCGAAGACAACTGTGGAACGACCAAGGGCCTCGAGTTGCCGATCGCGATCGTCGACCCGCTCGGTAACCTGGTTCGCCACCCCAACGTGGAGAACGCGGTCTACGCCCGCAGCCTGGCCGCAGCCGCGGTCAACGCCGCTGGCGAGGTCGTCGCCGAAGCCGGAGACGACGTCGGAGACGTGCTGATCGAGAAGCTGGTCGAGGCCGGCATCGAGACCATCAAGGTGCGTTCCGTGCTGACGTGTGAGTCTGCCGTCGGTGTGTGTGCGGTCTGCTACGGCCGTTCGCTCGCGACCGGCCTGCTCGTGGACATCGGAGAGGCCGTCGGCATCATCGCCGCACAGTCGATCGGTGAGCCCGGCACGCAGCTGACCATGCGTACCTTCCACACCGGTGGTTCGGCGTCCGCTGACGACATCACCCAGGGTCTGCCGCGCGTCCAGGAGCTCTTCGAAGCACGTACCCCCAAGGGTGCGTCGCCCATCGTCGACACTGCCGGACGCATCACGATCGAGGACACCGACCGCAGCCGGAAGGTCATCCTGACCCCCGACAACGGCGACGAGCCGATCGCGTACCCGGTGCTCAAGCGCTCCACCCTCCTCGTCGAGGATGGCCAGCACGTCGAGCTCGGCACGCAGATCATCATCGGCGCCGTCGACCCGAAGGAAGTTCTTCGCGTCAAGGGTGTCCGGGCCGTGCAGAAGCACATCGTCGGTGGCGTCCAGGACGTCTACCGTTCGCAGGGTGTGCCGATCCACGACAAGCACATCGAGGTCATCGTCCGCCAGATGCTCCGCAAGGTCACCGTCGTCGAACACGGCGACACCGGCCTGCTCCCCGGCGAGCTCGTCGACCGGTTGAAGTACAACGAACTCAACCGTGCGGCACTCACCGAGGGCAAGAAGACGGCATCCGCTCGTCAGGAAGTCATGGGTATCACCAAGGCGTCCCTGGCGACCGAGTCCTGGCTGTCGGCCGCTTCCTTCCAGGAAACCACCCGGGTTCTCACCCAGGCGGCCATGGAAGGCAAGAGCGACCCGCTGATGGGCCTCAAGGAGAACGTCATCATCGGAAAGCTGATCCCGGCCGGCACCGGACTGCCCCGTTACCGCGACGTCACCGTCGAGGCAACGGAGGAGGCCAAGGCCGAGCGTTACCCGAACCGCATCTTCACCGATGATGCAGCGTTCAACGAGGGTGACCTGAGCTTCGTCGACTTCGACAGCTTCTCGTCCGACGACTTCACGCCCGGTACCTACAAGTAGCGTGTAGTCCTCACCAACGGATGCCCCTCTCGCCTCGGCGAGGGGGCATCCGTCGTTAACTCCCCGTCGCCGGAGCGCCGACGACACTCGGCGCGCAGGGCGGTTCTCGAGGGAAGCGGTGGTGTGACGCGCTGGGCCGCGCCGGGTACCCTGTGAGGGGGCGCAGGTATTTCCGTGTCTCGCGAGCACGAGGGCAGCATGCAATTACTACTGGCACGCATCAGCGCGGCCGTCACCGGGGCGATGGGACTCGTCGTACTCGCAGGCTGGTATCTCGGCGCGAGCACCCTGCCGGCCCCATTCGCCGGCCCCTGGTCGATGAAGCCGACGCCGGCCCTGGCTCTCATCATGCTGTCGCTGGCCCTGTTCCTGCTCGAGCGGCGTCGGGTGGCACTGGTCCTGGGGCTCGCCGTCGCTCTGCTCGGCGCCCTCACCCTCGCCGAAGACATTCTGGGCGTGACGCTCGGCGTCGACCGGCTGCTGCCCGGCATTGCCTTCGGCGGTCAGGATCCGCGCATGGCGCCGGCGACGGCCGTTTCACTGATCCTTCTGGGCATCGCCGTCTGCGCGAGCCTGCTGCCGCGGGCGTCCTGGATGCTCGGCCTCGCCTTAGGCTCGCTGACTGTGAGCCTGCTCGCATTGCTCGGTTACGCCTATGGGGCGTCCTCGCTCTACTCCGTGGGCGGGTACACGAGCATGGCTCTCATCACCGCTCTCGCGGTGGCGTTCGAGTCGGTCTCGATCCTTCTCACCCGGCCCAACAACGGCCTCGTCGGATTGCTGCGCGACCCGGGTAGCTCAGGGCAGCTGCTCCGACCCGTCGTTCCGCTCCTCCTGCTCGGCCCCTTCGTGCTGGGGTGGCTGCGACTCTGGGGCCAGCGACAGGGCTGGTTCGACACGGTGCTCGGTGTCGCCTTCCTGGTCGCCACGATGACGGTGGTCGGCATCGGCCTGAGCTGGGTGGCCGCCCGGAGGCTGCGCGACCTCGACCGGCAGCGCGACGCCGCCATGGTCGCGATGGACGAGGCAAACCACACCCTCGAGACGGCGGTGGACAGGCGCACCCGCGAGCTGGCGAAGATCGCAGACACGTTGCACACGCTCGTCGCGATCGCCCCGGTGGGCATCGTGCAGATGGACGCGGCCGGCGGACTTCTCAGCGCCAACGACCAGTGGCGCGCCCTGAGCGGCCTCACCAGGGTTCAGTTCCAGCGCGGCGGTATGGCCACAGCTATCCACCCCGACGATACCGAACGCGTGCAACGCGACTGGGCTGCCGCGATTGCCGCCGGGGCAGCGTACGAGACGATGATGCGCTTCCGCACTCCGGGCGGTCAGGTCAACTGGGTACAGGTGAGCACCGCGCCGATCCGGGACGCCGGTCAGGTCACCGGGCACATGGCCACGGTCACCGACGTGACCGCGCTCCACGCTGCAGAACAGGCGGTCTCGGCCGCGCGGGCACGATTCGAGGCCGCGTTCGCGTCGTCACCGCTCGGCACGGCGATCGTGGATCTCGACGGCAGGGTGGTGGCGGCCAACCCGCGGCTGTTCGAGCTCGCCGGGCCGGCATCCGTTGTCGTCGGCCAGCACATCGAGGCCATCTTCATGCCGCTCGATGCCGGAGCGCGCGGCGCTCGCACGTCGGAGGTGTTCGACGGGCCCTCCACGCGGCAGCGCATGGACCGCCGGATGCTCCGGGTCGACGACGAGGAGACGTGGGTCAAGGTGAGTATCGCCGAGATCCCCGCGGGGGAGCAGGCTGGCGCGCTGCTGTACCAGGTGGAGGACATCACCGCCCGCCGCCTCGCCGAGGCCCGAGTGGAGCACCTCGCGTTCCACGACCCGCTGACCAACCTGCCCAATCGCCTGCTGCTTCTCGACCGGCTCAACCAGGCCCTGTTGCAGTCATCACGGCACGGGCACGGCGTGGCCGTGCTGTTCATCGACCTGGACCGGTTCAAGTTCGTCAACGACAGCCTTGGCCACCACATCGGGGACGCGGTGCTGGCTGAGGTCGGGGTGCGGCTCCGGCAGCAGGCGCGGGCCACCGATACGGTATCCCGTATCGGCGGAGATGAATTCGTGATCATCTGTCCGGGCGTCGACAGCAGCGAGGACGTGCACACACTGGCCCACAACCTGCAGCGCTCAATCGCCGAACCGATCCGGATCGGCGACCTCGTCGCATCCGTCGACGCGAGTATCGGCATCGCCTTCGGCCTCGGCCACGACGACGCGGAGGCGCTACTCCGCAACGCAGACCAGGCCATGTACTCGGCCAAGGGCCGGGGCCGGGCCCGCTACGAGGTCTTCGACGACGACTTGCGCGGCCGCATCGACCGGCGGCTGGACACCGAGCTCGCCCTCCGCGACGCCGTCGAGCTCGGCGAGATCGAGACCTGGTACCAGCCGATCGTCGATCTCCAGGAGAACACGGTCGTCGCCACCGAGGCTCTCGCCCGATGGCGCCGCCCCGAGCGCGGCATCGTCTACCCGGGCGAGTTCATCGCGATCGCCGAGGAAGTCGGGTTGATCAAGGGCATCGGCGTGACCGTTCTCGGCCAGGCCTGCCGGGCGGCGGCGACCCTCGAGGGCGGCCTCGCGGTGAGCGTCAACGTCTCTCCACGACAGTTCGCGCAGGACGACTTCGGCGTCGTTGTCAGACGCGCGCTGGCGGAGAGCGGGTTGCCTCCCGAGCGCCTCTGGATCGAACTGACGGAGAGCGCCGTGCTCGAGGCGATCGACTCCGCGGCCCGGACCTTCCAGGAGCTGAGGGAACTGGGTGTCAAACTGGCGATCGACGACTTCGGCACCGGCTATTCTTCCTTCACGCACCTCCGCGCCTTCACCGTCGACCTGCTCAAGATCGACCTCACCTTCGTGCGCGACCTCGAACGCTCCGAACACGACCGGGCGATCGTCGAGGGCATCCTGCGCCTTGCCGATTCGCTCGGACTCGACGTCGTCGCCGAGGGCATCGAGACGGCAGGCCAACGCGACCTGCTCCGGTCCATGGGCTGCCGCTACGGGCAGGGCTACCTCTTCTCCAGGCCGGACCCGTCACCGCTGCCCGTCGTGAGCTTCGACAGCTGACCGACGGGCGCCAACGGAGGATCGTCCGCACCGGTCCGGCAATCTGTAGCGGTCAGCCGCGCGATCTTCCTGAGTTAGCCACCGGAAGGCCGCGCTCAGGCGGCCGGCGGGGTGGGGACGGCGCCTGGCCACGTGCCCAGGTATGCGGGACTGTCGAGGTAGACGCTGTTCACCCCGGTCTGGGCCGGGTACTCGACCCCGGCGAGCAGGTTGGCCTGCGGCTGCAGGTCGAGGGTCCTGCCGTGGTTGCGCACGGTCAGGGTCAGCTCGGCGGGCTGGCTGTCGAACGAGGTCGCCCAGCCAACCCTGAGGACGTAGTCGAGCACGCCGGGGGCCGCTAGCGCGGAGTCGTCATCGACGTAGACCTCGATGACCGCCAGGGTCGACAGGCCGGAGATGACCTCACCAATGCTGGCATCGCTCAGCCCGGGGACGGCGTTCAGGAGCGCGGCAGCGGCCTCGCGGCTGATGCTCGCCCCGGTCGCTGATGCCCCGGTCGCTGATCCTGAGGACGTCGGCGTTGGCGCCGGAGTGGCCCTGACGGCCTGCGGGGAACAAGCAGTGAGCACGGCTGCCATAGTCACGGCCGCGACAAGGGTGACGATCGAGCGAGTGCCGAGTTTCACCTCCGGATCCTCATCGAGTTGTGGTGTAGTCGCGGACGGTGGCGCGTGACGTCCCTCGCGAGGTGCAGCTCGTCTGTCTTCCCCAGGACTCGTGAAGCGAGAGGTTCTGTCGCCTGTGCACTCTTTGCCATGCGTTTCCCCCGTAAGCCCCGTCCAACCTTAACGAGATTGGGGCGGATCAGCGGTTCTCGTCGGACGACGTCACGCCCGGGACGGTGCGGGACCGTCGACTCGCCTGAACCTGTGAACTGCGAATCTCGTTCGCTGGCTCATCCGCGGGCCGTTTCGGCCGACCCAGGCCGGGGGATTTGCACCCTTGCCAGCCCATCCCAATTGCAGCGTGATGCAACATTCCCCAAGTGAGGCGGGGCCGGCGCTCAAGGCCCGTCCTGGTGAAGCTGGCAGTATTGACCAGTTTCGTGGACACGAGCTCCCCGTGCACCTACGGTCGGCCTTGTACACAACTGAGGACGGAGGTGAACGAGATGAATGATGCTGAGGCATTTCGTGCTCCCCGCGCCCTCTGGCTCGCTCTCGTCGCCGTTGCGCTCGGCATCGCCTGGTTCCTGTGCGGCGGGGCGAATCCCGCGTCGGCGACCGATCTGCTCCCCGATGCGCCTCCTGCAACGGATGCCGCCGCACCCGGCCTCCTGAACGCTTCCGTCCCGGAGCTGGTCGCCAGCGTTCCTGCCTTTGCAGTCTCCGTCGTGGCTGACGCACCTGGCGTCGACACCGCAACCATTGACGCGGCGTCCGCAGACGTGCCCGAAGCCGTCGGGACGGCCATGACGCCGATTCTGGCCGCCGTAGCTGCCGAAGTACCCGACGTCAGCATTCCGGACCTCAGCATCCCCGATGTGGCGGGTTCTCCTGTCGCCGTGCCCGTCGCCGTGCCCACGATCGCCCTCGCGGTTTCAGACCTTTCCACCCTCGCGACTCGCACAGTGATCACCTCGGTCGTCCCGGCCGGGACCGTCTTCGTCGCGCCGAGCGCGCATCCGTTCCCGCCCTCTGTGCGCGGCACCGCCGGTATCCCCGACGCGGTCGCGAGCCTGACGCTACTTGATGCCGCGGCATCCGCTACCGGAGCCCCGCTCGGCACGCCGGGGCACCCCGTTAACCTGCCGCAGCCCACTCCGGATGCCGCAGCACCGGGCGGCGGCAGTTCGGCATCTCTGCTCGCAACGTGCGGATCAACACGCGCCGCGTCTGTCGCGGCTCTCCGTCTCACTTTCGAGGACGACGCCCTGCCGTCCTCCCTCTCCATCGACCCCGGTTCTTCTCCCGCCTGAGTAGGTCCCTGCCGTGCTATCCCGACGGCATGCGGACCACCGCCACGCGTCCCTCGCGCGGCTCACTCACACTTTCAAGGAGAACCATCGTGAACATCACTCTGTCCAGGGCGCTCTACGGCACCCTCTTCGTCGGGGCGCTCTCGCTCCTCGGCACGACCGCGGCGCACGCCGCAGACACCAGCGGCGACTCCGGAACCCTCTCGGGATCCCAGGTCGTCACCGACACCACGGCCCCTGTCCAGGTCTCCGGCAACGCGATCAGCGTCGTGGGCGACTCCGCCAGCACGGCACCGGCTCCTGCGGCTGCCTCCGCGTCGGCTCCTGCTCCTGCAGCCACACCGGCGCCAGCCGCTGCAACCACCTCGAGCTCCGACGGGACCGCCTCCGGCACCCAGGTCGTCGCCCCGGTCGCGGCCCCGGTGACCGCGTCCGGCAACGCCATCTCGGTGCTCGGCGACTCGACCTCGACCGGGTCGACCGGACCGGCCCCCGGCCCAGCCCCGGCGGTCACCCTGGCCCCGGCAACGACAACAGGAACCGACTCCCTTCTCGGCGGCACACAGGGCCTCACCAGCGTCGACGTGCCGATCACGGCATCGGGCAACGCGGTGAGTGTCATCGGTGATTCGGCGTCAACGGGCACACCGTCCGCGAGCACGGCGGATGCCTCCGCTCCCGCGGCCGGCTCCGGCCGGGTGACCTCGGGTGCGGACGGCATCGCATCAGGTACGCAGGTCGTCCCTGAAGTCGCTGCACCGGTGACGGTCGGCGGTAACTCCGTCTCGATCCTCGGTGACAGCAGCGCGACATCTGGTTCGCCGGCTCCGTCAGGGTCTGGCGCGGGAACGACCTCCGCTCCCACGGCAGGATCCGCCCCGGTGACCTCAGGTTCGGATGCCACGGCGTCAGGCACGCAGGTCGACCCGGTGGTTTCCGCTCCCGTGACGGTCGGCGGCAACGCGGTCTCCGTCGTCGGTGACAGCGAGTCGGTGACCCCGACCTCCGTGACCCCGATGACCCCGATGACCACGGCTACAATGGTGGCCCCGATGGCCCCGATGGCCCCGATGGCCCCGATGGCCCCGATGGCCCCGGTGACCTCGGCTATCCCGACGGATCCGACCGACGCGGCCGGCCCGACCGCCCTCATCGACACAATCGTGACATTCGGAGCTTCGGCGAAGTCGACCACGCCGGCGCACTCCGGCAAGGTCTCGGCCCCGGCCGCACTGTCGGTCACGGAGCTCGCATCGACCGGCATCGGCACACTCGAGTTCGGCGGTTTCGCCGGCCTGTCTTTGCTCATCGCCGGAGCCGCCTTGATGTTCACGCGACTGATCAACACCGGTCGTATGAACGTCTAGTCTCCACCCCTGATGCACGGATACCGTCGGCCCGACCGGACCGGCGGCATCCGTCGTTTAGGCGGTCCCGTGCTTGCCCTGAGGTGTCGCAGAACGACGTTGGAGGGGCGTAGGAACGTCGATCTGCGACGCTTCAGCGAGGTCGGGCCCACACTCATCGGTGAGTTGCAGAAACTAGATTTCACCTGCGATTCTCCACTACCCACTATCATCGTGGGCACACGTGTTGCGCGGGGGTGGTCCGCGACATGCAGGGGGCCGTCGTCATCGCCGGGTTCTGGCAGCCGCTTTCCGCCGCGCTCATGCCGACCGACGACCCGAGAAGGGCACCACCGTGAGCGACTCCCGCACCCTCCTGTTCGCCGAGGCCGCGAACCCCGCGACCTCGCCAGCCCGCCTCGCCAAGCTCGCCGCGAAGCATTTCGACCTGCATCGGGCGATCGCTGCGAACCCCGCGTGTTATCCAGGTCTTCTCGAATGGATGCGCGGCTGCGGCACGCTCGAACCGCTCGCACCCGCATTGACGCAGTCTCCAATCGCGGCGCAGGCACCGACCCGAAAGGCGGCGCACGCTGAGCCATCCGTGCCCGCCTATGCAGTCTCCCGGCCCGTGTCCCTGCCCATGTCCCTGCCCGTGTCTGGCCCGGTAGGGGCCGGGTCGGGCGCACCCGGCGGCTGGCAGCAGCCCGTCGTTCGGGCCAGCGCCGCGGCATCCGCCGGACGTCGCCGCCGTCGGCCCGGCCTGCTCTGGGGATCGATCGGCGTTGCCGTGCTGTTGCTCGCCGGTGGCGGCGTCTGGGCGTACGCATCCGTCTTCTCCAAGATCGGCGGGTCGTCGACTCCGCAGGCCGCAGTCGAAAAGCTCCTGACCGGAGCGGTGTCGCTGGACCTGCTCAACGTGTACGGCTCCCTGTCTCCCTCGGAGATCACCTCGCTCCGGGGCCCGGTCGAGACGCTCGGCCGGATCAAGCTGGATTCCGCGACCAGCCCGACCGACTACACGGCCGTCTTCGAGAAGCTGCGACCGAACCTGAACGTCACCCTCACCGGCTTGGACTTCTCGGTCACCGACATCGGCGATGGGATTGCTGTGGTCGCCGTGACCGGTGGCCAGCTGCACGTCGACGGTGACCCGAACGCTCTCGCCGGTCTGTGGATGGACGCCGTGAAATCCCAGCTCACCGAGCAGCTGAAGGCGACAGGCTCCACCGACGAGCAGGTCGCGGCCTCGCTCGAGAAAACCCGCGCGGCCGCCGTGGCCGGCATCGACGCCGCGTTGCCCTACGACCGCAGTGCGAGCGACCTTAAGCAGGACCTGGGGAGGGACGTCACCGCAGTCGCCGTGCAGGAGGGCGGCTCGTGGTACGTCAGCCCCCTGCTGACCGGGTTCGAGCAGGGCTTCCAGGACCGCCTGCGCGCGGACCCGACGTTCACCCGCGGGGCCATCGTCGCGCCGGCCACCTATGTCACGCCGGAGGACGCAGTCCGCGGGCTGGCCGACGGGGTCTCCGCCTACCTGGCCCGGGGAGATTCGGGCGCACTCGCCGCCGCGCTTCCCCTCGCCGAGCGGCGCCTTGTGAGCCTATACGGCGTGCCCCCTCTTCAGTCGACGGACGGAGCCTGAACGTCACCAACGTCGGCGTCTCCAGCACGGTGTCCGGCGACACCGCCCGGATCACGCTGGATGACCTGTCCTTCGCGGGGGAGTCGGACTCGGTGCCGTATGCGTTCTCGATCTCGGGAGTGTGCGCCACGGTCGGGAGTGCCTCTGGCGCAAAGATCTGCCTCGATCAGATCCCCGGCTTCGCGAAGCTCGGAGCCCAGGATCTGCGGCTCATCGCCGTGCACGAAGGCGACGGCTGGTTCGTCAGCCCGTTGCGCACCGTGGCCGATGCGAGCTCGATCGTGATCAACCGGGTGGCGCAGCTGAGCCAGAGCGGCGAGCTCGCCGACCTCTTAACCACGACAGCGAATGCCCCGATCACCTCCGACGAAACGGCTCCCGTCGAGGAGGGTGCCTACTGAGGCCCCCGACATCCGTGCGCGGCCGCGACGGTTTTGGCAGGCCGCGCCGGTCTGGTGTCGCGGCCGCGTCGGTTTGCGCAGGCCGCGCCCGCCGTTTCGGGTGCGGCCTGCGGAAACGGTAGCGGCGGCGCGCGCGGCTGACCCGCGGATGCCCCGAGTCAGCGGGCGAGCTGGCCGGCGGCAATGCGCGAGCAGACCGCGGCGACGTCGGCGGATGCGGCCGGTCGCGAGAAGAAGAACCCCTACCCGTACTCGCACCCGTGTGCACGCAACCACTGCGCCTGCACCGCGGTCTCGATGTCCTCGGCGATGACGCTGCTTCCGAGGCCGCGCGCGAGCCCGAGGATCGACTGCACGAGCGGCGCATCCGTTTCGCGCAGCCCGATCGCCGAGATGAACCGGCGGTCGATCTTGAGCACGTTCGCGCGCACCTCGCTGAGCCGGGCCAAGTTCGAGAACCCGGTGCCGAAGTCGTCGATCGCGATCGCCGCCCCGGCCGCTTGCAGCTCGGCCATGTTGTCGTTCACCTCCGCGAACTCGGTGACGTAGTCGCTCTCGGTCAGCTCGATCTTGAGCGCACCGCGCGCGAGCCCCGAGCTGGACAGGATCGCGAGCACCCGGGCGGCGTACTGGGGGTCGCCGAGCTCGATGCCCGAGGCGTTGATGCTGACGAAGAACGGCGGATGCCCCGGCGGGGCCTGGATCGTCCAGCCCGTGGCCGTCGACATGGCCGTTTCGAGTACCCACTCCCCGAGGCGGGGCCTCATTCCGCTCGTCTCGCACAGCGGGATGAATTCCTCGGGGAGATCGCGCCGCGTACCGGGTGCGTCCAGCGCAGCAGCGCCTCGACGCCCGCCGCGCGCATCGTGTCGAGGTCGATGATCGGCTGGTACACGACGGTGAACTCGCCGTTCGCGATCGCAAGGCCGACGGCGGCGGAGGAGGCGTACTGGCCGCCGTGCACCCGGGTGGTTCCCCGGCCTGAGCATCGCGGCGACCGCCGACGCCAGCACGACGATCGAGTCGCTCGTGAGCATGCCGTCGTGCCGGGAGAGCGCAACGCTGATCGACACCGCGAGACCGGACGGCACCACCTCGTGGTCGCCCCCGGCCTGACCGACCTCGGCGGCCCCCGCATCAACACCCGACCCGTCGCCGGCCTGCCGCTGATCCACGTGGAGACGCCCCGGTTCGAGGTCGGCAAGCGGTTCACGAAGCGCGCCTTCGACCTCGTCATCGGCGGGCTGCTGCTTCTCGTGCTGTCGCTCGTGATGGCGGTCACCGCGCTGTCGATCCGCCTTGTCGGCATCGGCCCGGTGCTCACCCGCGAGCAGCGCATCGGCAGCGGCGGCCGCCCGTTCACCCTGCTCGGCTTCGGGTCGGTGGATGCCCGGCGCCCCGGCGCGCCCCGGCGCGCGCCGGCGCCGCTTCGGTCTCGACGAATTCCCGCAACTGTTCAGCGTGCTCACCGGCACGATGTCCCTCGTCGGACCGCGCGCGCCGCTCGAGGACGAGGTCACGGGCTTCGACGGCCTCGAGCACCGCCGGTTCCTGATGAAGCCGGGCATGACCGGCCTCGGCGAGCTCTACGAGCACTCCACCCTGCCCTGGGAAGAACGGCTGCGCCTCGACATGTACTACATCGAGAACTGGTCGATCGTGGGCGACGTGATCATCCTCTGGCGCACCGCACGGGCCGCCCGCCGCCGCACCCGCCGCGGCCGAATCCGAGCCCGCTGACACCTACCCGAGCAGCGCCGGTACCACCACGAGCCCGTTGAACACCACGTGCGCGATGATCGCTACGCCGAGCCGCCCGGTGACCGCGGTGACGGATGCCGCCGCGAGCCCGAACACGAACGTCCCGGCCCCGACCACCCACAGGGCGGTCGGCGAACCGGCATCCACCACGTGCATCAGCGCGAACACCAGCGCACTAACCGTGCACGCGACGGACAGGGCCACCGGGCGGCGGGCATCCGTGGCCGCGGCGACCGCCTGCAGCAGGAGCCCGCGGAAGAACAGCTCCTCGATGAAGGGAGCGATCAGCACCGGGGCGAGGAGGGACAGCACGATCCACCACGCGTCGTGCGCGGGGGCGTCGAGCGTGGCGCCCGCGGTGCCCATCTGCCCGTAGCCGGCGATCTCGAACAGGCTCGCCACCACCCGGGTCAGCAGCCCGATCGTGAGCCCCCAGAGCAGGTCGAGCGGATGGAAGCGCAGCCCGAAGTCACGGGCGAGCGAGCGGGAGCCGCGCAGGTAACAGGCCACGAGCACGCTTCCGAGTAGCGGCACCCACACCACCAGGTAGCTGAGCACCTCGACAAGGCGCGGGTCGGTGAGGTAGCCGTGGCTGAGCGCCCAGTCGGCCGCGAGCACGAGCAGGATCGCCCCGACCGCGCCAGCAGCCGCGTCATCGAGGCCCCAGCGCACGCGCCGGGCCGGGGGAGAGGCAGGGGCAGCGGGTGTGGCGGGGCTCATGCACTCAAACTATCGTGTCGCCGGTGCGCCCCGCCCGCCTATTCAGGGCGCAACGCGGCCGAGCGCGCGCTCAGCCCCGCGCACACCGCGGCAAGGTCGGCGGATGCCACGGGCCGGGAGAACAGGTACCCTTGCGCGAAGCGGCACGCATTTTCCTCGAGCCAGTCAGCCTGGACATCCGTTTCGACGCCCTCGGCTATGACGCTGCTGCCGAGCCCGCGGGCGAGTCCGAGGATCGATTGCACGAGCGGGGCGTCGTCGGCGGCGCAGCCGATCGCCGAGACGAAGCGGCGGTCGATCTTCAGCACGTTCGCCCGCACCTCGCTCAGCCGCTCGAGGTTCGACGAGCCGGTGCCGAAGTCGTCGATCATGATCGGGATGCCCGACGTCTGTAGCTGGGCCATGTTCGCGTGCACCGCGCCGTACTCCACGACGTAGTCGCTCTCGGTGAGCTCGATCTTGAGCACGCCCGCCGGCAACGCCGCAGCCGTGCACAGCGCGAGCAGCCGGTCGGCGTAGTGCGGGTCGCCGAGTTCGATGCCCGAGGCGTTCACGCTCACGTAGAACGGCGGCGCCCCCGGCTCGACCGGCATCGTCCACGAAGACGCGATCGTCACGGCAGTGTCGACGATCCAGTCGCCCAGGCGCGGCATCGCGCCGCTCGCCTCGCACAGCGGAATGAACTCGACCGGCGAGATCGCGCCCCGGGTCGGGTGCGTCCAGCGCAGCAGCGCCTCGGCGCCGACCGCCCGCCGGGTGCGCAGGTCCACGATCGGCTGGAACACCAGACTGAACTCGCCGTTGGCGATGGCCTGCCCGACCGCGGTCGCGGTCGCGTAGTGCCCGCCATGGACGCGGGTGGTCCCGCGCCCCGCCCGCTTGGCGCTCGAGAGCGCCTCGGTCACCCGCGTGCGGAGCCCGGAGGCCGACTCGCCCGGCTCGTGGCCGGCGATGCCCGCGGAGAAGACATGGACATCCGCCCGCATGGCCTCGACCGCGGCCTCGGCTTGCCAGGTGGTCATGCCCGGCAGCAGGATCGCGAATTCGTCGCCGGCCGTGCGGGCGACAACTGCGCCCGAGTCCGGGCCGCCGAGCCGCGTGCACCGTGCGGCGAAGTCGATGAGAATCGTGTCGCCGTAGGACCGCTGGCGCACCTCGTTGGTGAGGGTGAAGTGGTCGAGGTCCACGAGCACGACCGTCGTCACGTCGCCGGGCGAGGCGCTCCGGACATGATCGTTGAGGATGCGTTTGAAGTAGATCCGGTTGCCGAGCCGGGTCAGGTCGTCGGTCTCCGACTTCAGTGTGCTCGTCACGAGCCAGTGCAGTCCGAAATTCGCGATGATCGCCGCAGGGATGATCAGGAGCAGATCGATGCCGCGCATGCCCGGGTGCACGAACAGCGCGGTCGTGACCAGCACCGTGCCGGCCACGGCGAACGGCAGCGACTGCACGATCGGCAGAAACATATAGGACAGCGCGAGGATCACGAGGATCCACGTGCTCATCGCGAGGGCCGAGGAGGTGGTGTCGGTCAGGTAGACGCTGACGGCGGTGTCGAGCAGTAGGAAGGTGAGCACGATCGTGCGCACGGCCCGGGTGAAAAACCGGCGAAAGAGAATCGACAGCAGCCCTACCGGCAGCGAGACACACGCGATGAGGACGAACAGGCCGGCGTGCGGGGCAACGCTCTCCTCCGGTGTGCCCACGTAGACGAAGAGCACGAGGGATGCGAACGTCGTCAGGCTGCCGAGCAGCAGCCCGGCCACCTTCGGGTTGTCGAACATTCCCGGATGGAACGTGACCATCAGCTCGGCGCGGAAAAATCTCCCCAGAGATTCTCTCCATCGGTGTGTGCGATTCCCCCCTGAATCATCCATCAGCCGGTTATCTGTGGTGGGGCCAGGGCTGGCCCGGTTCCGCACGCGGAAGACGACTCCCGCTGCACCTCGTTGTATGCAAATGTCGCGCCCATGCAGCGAGCCTACCGCCGCCGCTCCCGCCCAAACGGATGCCGCCGCTTGGCCGCCGCTCGCCCCACCCCCATTTGCCTAGATCCCCGACCCCCATTCGGGCACATTGCCCAGTCACGGACGGAGAGCGCGAACCTTATGTGACAACATGTCAGGGGCGCACGAATTGTGCCGCCGTGCGCCAAAAGTAAGTCAACACAGGAAAGGCCGCCTAGTGGAACTTCGCGACTACATTCGCATCCTCCACAAGAGCTGGGTGATGATCCTCATCTTCGTGCTCGTCGCCGTCGCGGCCGCGGCCACGTACTCGCTGATGCAGACCCCGAAATTCAGTGCCTCCGCCAAGGTCTTCGTGTCCACCCAGTCCACTGGCACCGCTCAGGACCTCGCCCAGGGCAACAGCTTCTCGGTGCAGCGGGTCAAGACCTACTCCGACCTCGTGGCCGCCCCTATCGTGCTCCTGCCGGTGATCGGCAACCTCGGGCTCGGCATCACTGCCGATGACCTCGCCAAGCAGGTCACGGCATCCGCCCCGCTCGACACGTCCATCATCGAGATCGCGGTCAGCGACACCGACCCCGTGCGGGCCGCCGACATCGCCAACGCCATCTCGATCAGTCTCGCCGCCGTCGTGCAGACCATTGAAACCCCCGAGTCCACCGCGACCGGCGTCGCCGGCGTCTCCCCGGTCAAGCTCACCCGGGCGCAGGAAGCCACCGTACCCAGCGCCCCGGTCAGCCCGAACGTACCTCTTAATATCGCCCTCGGCCTGCTCGTGGGCCTCGCCCTCGGCGTCGGTGCCGCGGTACTCCGCGAAACCCTCGACACCCGCATCCGCAACGAGCGCGATGTGGAACAGGTCACCGACATCCCCATCCTCGGCGGCATCGTCTTCGACTCGAAGGCCCAGGACCGACCCCTGATCGTGCACGTCGACCCGCGCAGCCCGCGGGCCGAAAGCTTCCGTACGTTGCGCACCAACCTGCAGTTCCTCGACGTCGGCCGCACGGACCGCAGCTTCGTGATCACCTCGTCGATCGAGAGCGAGGGCAAGAGCACCACCGGGGCAAACCTCGCCATCGCGCTCGCCGACTCCGGTGCCCGCGTCCTGCTCGTCGACGCCGACCTCCGCCGCCCGAAGATCGCCGACTACATGGGCATCGACGGCACCGTCGGCCTCACCGACCTTCTCGTCGGCCGCGCCGATCTGGCCGACATCATCCAGCCGTGGGGGCGCTCCAAACTGTTCGTGCTGCCGGCCGGCCAGGTGCCGCCCAACCCGAGCGAACTGCTCGGCTCCGCCCGGATGACTTATTTCGTCGGCGAATTCAACAAGAACTTCGACGTCGTCATCTTCGACGCCCCGCCGCTGCTCCCGGTGACGGATGCCGCCATCCTGGCCAAGAGCGTCGGCGGCGCCCTCGTCGTCGTGGCCGCGGGTCGCGTGCACAAGAACCAGCTCACCGGCGCCATCGCCGCACTCGGAAACGTCGGGGCCTCGGTGTCCGGGCTCGTCCTCACGATGCTGCCGACCTCGGGGGCGGATGCCTCGGGTTACGGCCGCTATGGCTACGGCTATGGTTATGGCGCCGATGATGCCGATACTGTGGACATCACCCCCGAAATGGGGTCCGAAAGGTGAAGGTGCGAAATTGACGATTGACTCAGACCCGACGGCCCCAGCCGCCGAGCCTCCGTTCAGCATTCTGGTCGTCTGCACCGGAAACATCTGCCGTTCGCCGCTCGCCGAACAGCTGCTCACCACACGACTCACGAACGCCGGTATCCCCGTACTCGTGACGAGTGCCGGCACCTATGCCATGGTCGGCAAGGGCATGCCCGATGAAGCCGCCGCCCTGTCCGTGCGCTACGGCGGGGACCCGCGCGCCCACGTCTCCCGGCAGCTCACTGCGCGGCTCGTCGCCGACGCCGACCTGGTCGTGACTGCCGACCGCGAACACCGTGGCGAGGTGGTCTCCTCTACCCGCGCGCTGCCCGCTACGCCTTCACCCTCAACCAGCTCGCCCGTCTGATCGACGGCCTCCGCGACGCCGAATTCGCCGCAGCGGAACACGCCGCCGCCGAACGAGCAAGCACAGTCAGCGACACCAGCGAACACCGCGGCGACGACGGTGCCGCGGTGCCTCTCACCGCCGCCGACACCCTCCGCGCCTACATTGCCGAAATCGCGGCCAGCCGCGGCCTCACCCCACCGCCCTCCGACCCGGCCGACGACGACATCGAAGACCCGTACCGTCGCTCCCTCGCCACCTACGACCGTGTCGGAGCCGCGATCGACGCCTCGGCCGCGACGATCGCGACGGCGCTCACCGGCGCACTCACCAAGGTGGCCTGACCATGGCACGCAACGTCCGCCACGTGCCGAGGGACAGCTCCCGCCGCCGAGTCTGGGTCTACGTCGGCGTCGCCGCATTCATCCTCTTCGACATCCTGCTGATCCTTTGGGCGATCAACTCCACCCGGGCCACCGCCAGCGGTTCGGCTCCGCGCCCCATCCCCACCTACACGACGGCCCCGGCAACGCCGGTGGCCACGCCGACCGCAACGCCCAGGCCGACCCCGACCGCCGGCGCAGATTCCGCGGGCATCGTCCCGGTCCCGGCCACCCGCATCCTCTCGGCCGTCAGCGCCACCACCGCATGGCGTGCCTCGACCGGCGCCTGCCCCGCCACGGCCGCCACCCCCGAACTCACTACCGATTCGGGCGCCACCTGGGCGAGCACGGACGCCACCGGCCCCACCAAGGTCACCGCGGTTCAGAGCCTGTCCGCGACCTCCGCGACCACCGTCACTCTCATCGGCCTCACCGCCGCCGGCTGCGCACCCGAGGTCGTCAAGACCTTCGTCTCCGGCGACAACTACAAGGCCTACCCCGAGCAGGTCGGCACCAGCTGGTACGTCAACCCGGCCAACCGCGCCGTCGTGCACGCCCCCGCCGGCCAACACCCCGCCCCCTGCGACGCCGTCGTTTCCCTCGCTCCCCGGAGTGACACCGCCGCGGCCGCGCTCTGCGGCGACGGTCGCCTCTTCACTACGACGGATGCGGCCGTCACCTGGTCCACCCCGGCAACCCTCCCCGGTGCGATCGCCCTCGCCCCCGCCACCTCGGGCTACCTCGTCGTCTCGGCGGGCCGCCCCGAGTGCGCCGGCGCCCAGCTGCTCACCGTGACCGACGCTCTCGTACCCACCGTGGCCGGCTGCTACGCCGTGAGCACCCCGTCGACGGCCATGGCCGGAACGGTCGCCGTCTCCGAGGCGGCCGGAACCATCTGGCTCTGGGCCGGCGAGCAGGTCGTGCGTTCCACCGACTCCGGAGCGACCTTCAAGTAACACCCCTCAATGGGGTACGTCGTTCGTTCCTAGACTGATAGCTGAGCGAGACACCCCGAATGTGTCTGTGCACCCGGATCCTTCCGGGCGCGCACCCGTTCGGAGGAGACATGAGCGCATCCACGGCGTCCCCCGTCGAGAGCACCGCATGCCCTCCTGCCGCGCGCGATTGGCGGCGAACCTACGCCCGTCGACTGATGTTCACGGACTTCCTCGTGCTCATCTGGGTCATGTTCGGCGTGCAGATGCTGTGGTTCGGGGTGGATGCCGCCACTCTGTCCATGAGTCGCAGTCACGTTGACCTCGCCGTGAGTTACAGCATCGTCTCGGTCGTGCTCATCGCCGCCTGGATGATCATCCTGGCGGCGTACGACACGCGCGGTCTCCGGGTGCTCGGAACCGGACCCGACGAATACAAGCTCATCGCCAACTCGTCCCTGCACCTCTTCGGGCTTCTGGCCCTGGTCGCGTACCTGTTCCATATCGACGTGGCCCGCGGCTACATTCTCATCGCTTTCCCGCTCGGCATCGTGGTGCTCATCTTCTCCCGGTGGATGTGGCGCCAATGGCTGGTTGTCCAGCGCACCTACGGCCAGTTCTCGTCCCGCGTGATTCTGGTCGGGTCACCCTCCTCGACGGCGCGCATCAACCGTGAACTGTCCCGCCAGCCCGGCGCCGGCTACTGGGTCGTGGGGGCCTGCGTCACCGGCGCTTCCGCAGGCGACGTGCTCCCGGGCACCCAGGTGCCGGTCTTCGGATCCATCGACACCGTCCATGCGGCCATCGACGTGACGGGTGCCGACACGGTCGTCGTCACGGGCGCCGACGAAATGACCGCTCAACTCATCCGCGAGCTGAGCTGGAGCCTGGAACCCGGGCTGCAGCACCTCGTGGTCGCTCCGCGACTCATCGATGTCGGTGGTCCGCGCATCCACATGCGCCCGGTCGCCGGGCTGCCGCTCATGCATGTCGAGACGCCGAGCTACGAAGGCCGCAAGATCCACACCAAGCGCGCCTTCGACCTGGTGGTATCCGGTCTCCTTCTCGTAGTCCTGTCGCCGGTGTTCGCACTGGTCGCTCTCGCCATTCGGGTGGGCGACGCCGGCCCGGTGCTGTTCAGCCAGGCCCGGGTGGGATTCCACGGCGACACATTCCGCATGTTCAAGTTCCGCTCCATGGTCGTCGACGCGGAAACCCGGCTCGCGGACACCAGCACCCTCCACCGCGCCGAAGGCAATGTCGTTCTGTTCAAGATGAGAAACGACCCCCGGATCACGCCTCTCGGCCGATTCCTGCGCCGGTGGAGCCTCGACGAACTGCCCCAGCTCGTCAACGTCTTCCTCGGCACCATGTCTCTCGTCGGGCCGCGCCCGCCCCTCGCTGCAGAAGTCGACCAGTACGAGAGCCATGTTCATCGCAGGTTCCTCGTCAAGCCGGGAATCACCGGACTGTGGCAGATCAATGGCCGATCTACGCTCTCCTGGGAAGACAGTGTGCGGCTCGACCTGTATTACGTGGAGAACTGGTCGCTCGCGGGAGACTTCACGATCCTGTGGCGCACGGCGAAAACCGTTCTCCAGCGCACCGGTGCTTACTGATCACCGGCAAAAGCCACCCCAGTGCGAGGGTCATTTCGGCGGGTCGGCGGTCGTGGGGCCTCCCGGCCCTGACTTCAGCTGTGAATCTACCCTATGGTGAAGACGTGCTTCCAAGACGTTCGCACGCGCCGGCACATCCAATCACGTTTCAGCAGGGGGATTCACTCATGGCAAAAAGGCTTTCGCAGCGGCAGCGCTCACGATTCTGGCTATCTTCGCCGCACCCGCCGCCGCCAACGCAGCCGGCTATGTACCCCCGACCAATGACAGCGTTACCGGCACCCCGGTTGCCGGCGGCAGTGTCGCGGTCGATTTCATCGCCGGTTCTTACACCAACGGCGAGACCGTCAACATCTCGGTAGACGGTTCCGGAACCGCCACCCTGTCGGCCGTCAAGGCCAACGTTGCCACGCTGGCCAAGGCCGCGACCGCAACCGGGTCGTTGGCCGTCAAGGTCACCCTGCCGACAAACGCCACCGGCTCCTACACGCTCACCGGAACCGGCGCGACGTCCGGCCTCATCGGCACCTCGACCATTACCGTCGTCGCAGCGGACGCCGGCACCTCTGCCGGACTCGCGAGCACCGGATACAACGCCCCGATGCTCCTCATCTGGAGCGCAGCGGGCGCCGTCCTCCTCGGCATCGCACTGGTCCTCGTGCTCGGCTATGTTCGTCGCAAGCGCGCCAACGCGTAATACCCCGCGCTGACCCCGGCGCACAGCTTTTCGACAGGCCCCGAGCACACGCTCGGGGCCTGTCGTTTTTGTCTGGTTTACTAGACGAATGTCCCACGCGCACGCATCTGCACCGGTCCAGGGTCGGCGTCGACGGGGACGACGAATTTGGCTCTCGGTAGGTATCCCCCTTGTACTACTCGTCGGGATCGTCGCCTGGGTGGGCGTACGCGCCTACCTCGCCAAGGGTGAGCTCGAGGCCGCCCTTCCGCTCGCGGCGCAGATCCAGGCCCAGGTGGTCGCCGGCGATGGCGAATCGGCCCAGCCAACGGCCCGTGCCCTGTCCGACCATTCCGCGAGTGCCGTAGCTCTCACCAGCGACCCGGTCTGGCGGGCATTCGAAGGCATCCCGGTGCTCGGCCCTAACCTCACGGTGGTTCGTCAGCTCGCCGCCGCGACCGACGACATTGCCCAACAGGCCGTCCTTCCCCTCGCGAAGATCGCCGGAACCATCAGCCTGAGCGACTTCAAACCGGTCAACGGTGCGATCAACCTCAATCCGATGACCGATGCCCAGCCCCAGATCGATGCGGCCGATGCAGCTCTCGCCGCCGTGAAACAACGTGTCGACGCGATCGATACTACGGACACGCTGTCCGTGGTGACTGGCGCAGCCGAGAAACTCTCCTCCTCGGTGGATAAGGCAGCCGCTGCCGTAAACACGCTCGATCGGGCCGTGCGTGTTGTGCCCGGCATGCTCGGGGCCTCCGGGCCACGCAACTATATCGTGCTGTTCCAGAATCCCGCGGAACTGCGGGCCTCGGGCGGCATTCCCGGTGCGCTCGCCCTTATCCACACGGAAAACGGCGCGATCACCCTCGAACAGCAAGCCGCTGGCACTGACTTCCCGCATTACGCGCAACCGGTCTTGCCTCTTCCAACAGATACGCGAGGGCTTTACGGCGACATAGTCGGCGAATATATTCAGGACGTCACTCTCACGCCGAATTTTCCGCTATCGGCGTCACTCGCGCGCGAGATGTGGAAACGCCAGTTTGGTGTCGAGGCAGACGGCGTCATCTCCATCGACCCGGTGGCCCTCAGCTATCTCCTTAAAGCCACCGGCCCCATCACTTTGGCGACGGGCGACGTCCTTACCTCGGACAATGCCGTACATCTCCTGCTAAGCGATGCCTACGCGCGGTACACGAAGCCAGCCGACCAGAACGCATTCTTCGCGGGGGCCGCCTCGTCGGTATTCTCGGCGTTGGCCGGCGGCGGCGCTAACCCGAAGTCGCTCCTCGAGGCGTTCGGCCAAGCGGGTGCCGAACGACGCGTTCTGGTTTGGAGCGCACACGATGACGACCAGGCTGTTCTCCAGGACACTTCCTTGGCCGGTCGTCTACCGGTGACCGACGCCGACACGACGCGGTTCGGCGTCTACCTCAACGATGCCACTGGCGCAAAAATGGACACACATCTCGACGTGCAGGTAGCTGTCGGCAATGCTGTCTGTCGACAGGACGCGCGGCCGTATTATGCCGTGACTGTGAATCTGAAGAACACGGCACCCGCCGATGCGGCGAAGTCATTGCCCGAATATGTGACGGGGGAGGTCATTTTGGTGTCACCCCCGGAAACGTGAAGACGATCGTATCGGTTTACGGGGCACCAGATATGCAGAACCTGGGCGTCATGCGAGACAACGTCGTCATCGGCTACCACCCGGCGACTGATGCGACCTATCCGGTTAGCGCATCTAGCATCGAATTGGCTCCAGGAGAGAGTGCGGTTCTCACATTTGGATGGCTAGGGGCTGGACCTCTAACGAGTGATGTCTCTGCTCAGATCACTCCTGGTACTTCGCGAGTTGTCGCAACGAATGCGTCGTCACGCTGCGATTCCTTGCTCTGGCCACAGCGATGACTATCTCTTGACCGTCATATGTCGGGGGTGTTAACGCTGCGTCCGACAGGCATTCTTTGACGCACCGTAGGTCGCAACTGTGGCACCATAATGGGGGGCGTCAGAAGTCGGCCTCGAAAGTGAACGTCATAGGAAGGCCGCTGAGTGGAACTTCGCGACTATATTCGGGTCTTACGTAAGAGCTGGGTCCTCATCGTACTTCTGTTGCTCGTTGGTCTGGGAGCGGGTGCCACCTACTCTTTGACGACAACGCCTCTATACAATGCGTCGTCAAAGGTCTTCGTCTCAACGCAGGGCGGAGGCACAAGCCAGGAGCTGGCGCAGGGCAATACCTTTACTGTGGCCAGAGTGAAGACGTATGCCGATCTAGTGGCTACACCGATCGTTCTCCTTCCGGTGATTGGAAGCCTCGGGTTTAACATGACTTCCGTTGATTTGGCAAAGCAGGTCACGGCTTCAGCGCCTCTTGACACGTCGATTATTGAAATCGCCGTCCTGGACCCGGATCCCGTGCGGGCCGCCGATATTGCCAATGCCGCTTCTCAGAGCCTTACTGCCGTTGTCCAGTCCATCGAGACTCCCGAAGCCATTGACGCCGTATCGCCCGTCAAACTCACCCGGGCACAAGAAGCAACTGTGCCCAGCAAACCAGTGAGCCCTAACGTCCCGCTAAATATTGCGCTTGGTGCTCTGATAGGACTTGCTCTAGGAATCGGCTTAGCAGTCCTACGCGAAGCGATGGAGACTCGCATTCGAAATGAGCGCGACGTCGAGCAGGTTACTGATGTGCCGATCTTGGGCGGAATCGTCTTCGACCCGAAAGCCAAGGAACGCCCGCTCATCGTGCATGTGGACCCGCGAAGTCCCCGGGCTGAGTCGTTCCGTTCTCTTCGAACGAATCTCCAGTTCCTTGACGTGGGTCGGACAGAACGCAGCTTCGTCATAACATCGTCTATAGAAAGCGAAGGAAAGAGCACCACGGGTGCAAACCTCGCGACTCTGCACTGGCTGATGCTGGCGGCCGTGTTCTTCTCATTGACGCCGATCTGCGGCGCCCAAAGATCGCAGACTACATGGGTGTCGAGGGGCGTGTTGGACTCACCGACGTCCTAATCGGTCGAGCGGAATTGTCCGACGTTATTCAGCCGTGGGGCGAGGGTCGTCTCTTCGTACTCCCGGCAGGCAAGATACCGCCTAACCCCAGTGAGCTGTTAGGTTCAGCCCGAATGGCCGATCTCATTGCGCAATTCAATCTCACCTTTGACGTAGTGATCTTTGACTCGTCGCCATTGCTGCCTGTTACGGACGCGGCAATCCTCGCGAAGAATGTGGGTGGGGCCATCATCGTGGTCGCGGCCGGCCGCACCCACAAGAATCAACTTAGGGGCGCAATCGCAGCATTGGGGAGTGTCGGTGCACCGGTTTCGGGACTCGTGCTGACCATGCTGCCGACCAAAGGCCCTGATGCTTACGGATACGGTCACTACGGCTATGGATATGGCTATGGGTATACCCAGGACGTCACGGACGAAAAGGTCCGGAGCCGCGCGCGCATCAAGAAGGTATAGATCGACTGAATTTCGTTGGTTAATGCCACCGTAACCACAATGGGGTACCTTCTTGCCTACGTCGTCGTGGCCTGGCGTTGGCGTCAATCAAATCGAGACATGGCGGAAAGTGTAGCGCCATGAGGAGCAATATGAAAAAGCGCACTGGCATAGCCGGGGTACCTATTGAGATCGAACAGACCGGCGGGCGAAATTGGCGGGTTTCATATGCCGCTCGCCTTGTCGCTTCTGATCTTCTTGTCCTGATTTGGGTAGTTTTCGGGGTCCAAATCGCTTGGTTCGGCATCGCAGCCTCGGATGTGCAATTTCGAGGTAGCCTCGCGGACACAGCGATCAGCTATTCAGTAATCTCCATTGTGCTCATTGTGACATGGATGATTTCCTTGGGTATCTATGGCTCGCGAGGCTACCGAGTGCTGGGCACTGGCTGGCAGGAGTACCGCTTAGTGGCGGGAAGCACTGTCCGTCTTTTCGGTCTGGTGGCGTTAATCGCCTATCTCTTCCAGATCGATTTAGCGCGAGGCTATATTCTCATCGCGTTTCCTCTCGGACTGGCAGTTCTCGCTCTTTCGCGTTGGATGTGGAGACAATGGCTTGGAGTGCACCGTCTCGATGGGCGCTATTCCTCCCGAGTGCTCCTAGTCGGGTCGGAAGTGTCCGCAACGCATTTGGCTCGTCAATTGGCGCGCCAGCCCAAAGCCGGTTATCTCGTCGTCGGGGCCTGTATTCCCAGCGGGCTCGTAGCGGGGTATCTACCGGACAGTGCAATACCTGTGTTCGGAAATCTCGACAAATTGCAGGCGGCGATGACCGCAGTGGGCGCCGACACGGTTGTGATTACCAGTAGTGACGAGCTGTCACCAGAACGAGTTCGAGAATTGAGCTGGAGCCTGGAACCAGGCAGACAACACCTAGTCGTCGCACCGAGCTTGACGGACATCGGTGGTCCACGTATCCACACCCGACCGGTTGCCGGATTGCCGCTCATCCATGTCGAGACGCCAAGGTTCGAAGGCCGGAATTTCTTTGCTAAGCGTGCCTTCGATCTATTGTGCTCGGGTTTGCTTATAGTCGTACTTTCGCCGTTCCTCCTAATCATCGGAGCCGTAATTCGGCTCAGCACACCTGGGGATGTGCTATTTCGGCAGGAGCGAGTGGGTATTAACGGTCGACACTTCAGCATGCTGAAGTTCCGATCTATGGTTACAGATGCAGAAGCACTGCTAGTCGGGCTCCGGGATGAAGCGCGCACTGAAGGCAACTCCGTACTCTTCAAGATGAAGGAGGACCCTCGAGTTACTCCCATCGGAAAGTACCTTCGACGTTATAGCCTCGATGAACTTCCGCAGTTGTTCAACGTATTTGGTGGTTCGATGTCCTTGGTCGGGCCAAGACCCCCCTAGAACGGGAAGTTGCTGAATATGAGAATCACGTTCATCGTCGATTCCTCGTGAAGCCCGGTATTACGGGCCTCTGGCAGGTAAGCGGTAGGTCCAACTTGTCGTGGGAGGACACGGTCCGCTTGGATCTCTACTACGTCGAGAACTGGTCGATCACTGGAGACATCGTGATCTTGTGGCAGACGGCCCGTGCTGTGTTAGCAAGCGATGGTGCTTACTAATGTGCAATGCAGCAACCGGAATGGTGCGCATCGGATACCACTCGATCGCTGATCTGCGGGGCGATCGTTGCTGGGTTGTCTTAAAGACTTCAGGACGACCGCAGTTTTGCGGTGGCTTCGCTCGAAGCGCCGCTACAGTTCCCTGGAACCCGCCAGCTGCTCAGACTCATCTTTCACTTGGTACACCGCGACTGTGGCGCTCTTTCTTCAGAAGAGGAGTACGGTCGCAGAGCGCAATCCCGGCTCGAATAGCCATACCGCAGTCGCAGTCGCAGTCGCAGTCGCAGTCGGGGCAGGGATTTGTAGAGCGGATTTCTCGGGCCCCTAGAGACCTATCGCAAGAGGGCACGGGGCTGCGCCGTAATCCCAAGGCGGAATCCCTCGAGTTCGCGAAGCATGCTGTTCACGGGCGCGGATACCGAAACGAAAGACCGGACTTTTCGTGGGACGATGGAGTGTGGGTTGGCTTCCACGACGAAGGAAGTCTTGTTGGAGTAGGTCGAGCTGAAACTCCGAGGCATCGATACCATTCGGTCCGGGCGAAAGATGGCGCAAATTGAATGCCGTTCGGTCTCGGCGTCTCGGCAGTGTCGGGCTTAGCGCGCTTGTCCGCGTTGGTACATTTCCCGTCACCGCGCTCGCAACATTCCTGACAACTTCTCTAGTCATTGGTCATGCTGGAGCGGCTGGCTATGCCGCGATTGCGGTAGTAATAACCCTTTCCCAGTTGGTGCCCTACGCCGATCTCGGGATAGGGGCCGGTGTCATTAACGCGATCTCCATGTCGGAGGTAGATGATCCGATTCGCACAAAGGCGGTGGCCAGCGCGATCCGCGTGATGCTGGTGTCAATGATCATTGTCTCGAGCCTGGGCTTGCTCGGAATGACCTTCTTCTCATGGTCCGAGGTCCTGAGTCTCGAAAACTCTGGGTTGGGCCGCCTTGATACTGTGACTGCTCTTGTGATCGTGATCTTCGCAGCTACGATTCCGATGGGGATTGGACAACGGGTGCTTTTGGCGCTCATGATGAATCCGATCGCGATCGTAGTTAATTCGCTAGGGCCGATACTGAGTCTCCTGGGCACCGCAGTGATCGTTGGAATGGGCCTTTCTCCAGAGCTATTAGTTTTCCCCCGGTCGTTGGTGGCCTGATTAGCTCCTTTGTATCCTTGTGGATCGCGACCAAGCGGATTCGATTCCGATGGTTGACTATCTTCCAATACCGCAAGTTTCATCTCCCCGGGCTCCTATCTCAGGGGATGTGGTATCTCATGATTAGTGTTGTTTCGGCTTTTGCCTTTCAATGGGGGCGGATCGTTCTCGCCTCTCGTGGAACGCTTGACCAAGTTGCCACATACTCAATTGCAATGCAGTTCTATGCGCCACTGTGGTCCTTCTTCATTGCGGCTGGAACGTCGCTCTGGCCCATATTTGCGCGCAATAGGTCGCGGAATGAGAGTAATTCGGCGCTACTTTTGCGAATGGTTCTCTACTTTGCAGGTGCCGGTTTGATTTGCCTTATCGGACTTATGTTGTTCGGGCCGTGGCTGGCCGGCGTGATTTCGCATTCGGCGGTGGAAGCAAGCGCAATGATATTCCTGGGATGTGGTCTCCTGATCATTGTTCAATCGGTCCAGCTAGTTCTCGGCGTCTCACTTACTTCTCCACGGGACCTTCGATTTCAGGCGCTTTGGGGCATCCCGATGGCTGCATCCGTGATTGGTGCCACTTGGCTATTCGTGCCTGCCCTCGGAGCAATAACGCCCTTCTTGGCTGCCGGTGTTGGAGTTCTGTCGTTTCAGGTATTTCCTAATGTCTTTCGTGTGCGCGCAAATAGCCGTTCGCTACGTGAGACCACTGCAAATCCGGAACTTGAGACTGTTGCCCAATTATCTAGAAGATCTCAGCATCCGGGAGAGTACGACCGTCGAGATCATGGTTCGCCAATTCGAAGTATTGATAGGAGATTGAAATGGCACAAATCGGAATGGTGATTCCGACGTTAGGTACGCGCCCAGCATGGCTTCGCGGTACCTTGAAATCAATGTTCGAACAGCGTGGCGTTGATCTTAAGGTTGTCATCGTGACACCTCGTCCGGACGAGGTGAGACTGATTGCGGCTGGGACTCCCGCGGTTGTGGTTGCGTCAGACACGCCGGGGATATCGGCGGCCGTCAATGAAGGATGGGCGGAGCTATTAGACTCGACTTTCCTGGCTTGGCTTGGCGACGATGACCTACTTGCACCGGGATCTCTCCGCATTTCGCAGGACGCGCTAGTCAGAAACGCGGCGGCTTCCGGCACGTACGGGTGCGTGCGATACATTGACGCCGCGAATGAGACTCTCTTCGTTGCTCGGCCCGGTCGCTTTGCGAGCGCTTATCTGCCCTGGGGTAAAGACTTGGTCCCCCAGCCGGGTAGTCTATTTCGCCGTGAAGCAGTCGAAGCCGTTGGCGGACTGGATACCAGTCTTCGATATGCGATGGATTTTGATCTGTTCCTAAAGCTTCGAACCACTGGGCCACTCCTCTACCTTTCATCCGAGGTCGCGTCGTTCCGACTGCACCCCGGCAGCATCACGGGTGCGAACCAGTCGAGCGTGGAAGCCGAAAGCGTTCGTGCCAGGTTCCACTCCGCACGAGTGAACTCCATACGTAGGTCGCTGGCGCCCCTTCAATCGGTCACTGATCGGGCGCTATACAAGCTATCTCGGCGACCGGGGGTGTGGTTCCACAAATGCTCGGGCGCGACTATGTACTCGAGGTCTATAGTCATGCCGATCTCGACGGCTCAACGACATGAAGAACTACGGCCGAATGGTTTCGACGACCCCAGGATTCCGATTTAGTTGGGTCTTTCAAGATTTTGCTGCGAACGCCCACAGGCCCCGCACTCGTCTCCTATTGGCCACATTTAGGTTGGCGCAGGCGGCCCGACATCCATTTTCCGACCGTCCAAGTCTGCTGTCATATTTTGTAACTGCGTGGTACGTGTTCATTTCCGAATGGGTTCTCGGGATGGAGTTGCCGGTTAAGACTCACGTCGGCTCTGCGCTGCAAATCGTGCACGGTTTCGGCCTTGTAATTAATGTGGATAGCCGACTTGGTTCTGACGTCGTTATTCGCCAAGGCGTCACCATCGGCAATAAGGGTGACGGTGGTGCTTCGCCTACTGTCGGAGATGGCGTATCGATTGGATCCGGAGCTTGCGTTATCGGGGCTGTTACCATTGGAGCTCGAGCGCGAATTGGCGCAAATGCGGTCGTAGTAACGGACGTACCTGCAGACGTTTCCGTCGTTGGAAATCCTGGACGAATCCTTTTAGACCGGGCTCCAGGGGTTTGAGTAAGTGACTGAACCATTTGTTATTACGCTCGTCACTGGATCCTCTCTAGTTGCGGCGTGGGTCTGGCTTCGCGGCGTACGTCGTGGTGACGTGGTTTCCAAGTGGAATATCACGACCACCTATGTGGTCCTCATAGCTTGGCTCCTGTTGGCATCATCGGTGTTCACACAGTTTGATGGCGGAAACGTATCCATAGTTAACGTCTTCGGGCAGACGACGATACTTGCTAATCCTCGAGCGGCGCAAATAATGCAGCTCGCTGGCTATGCCATTATCGGAATTGGATTCCTCACCTTCTTTGTGTTCGGTATCGTCCGAAGGAACCGCCTATCGACTCCCCTGCTGCTCATGGGGCTTCTGGTGGTGATGACGGATTTCTCTTCTGCCATCGCGGGTGCGTCTGCCATTGGGAACCCTCGCATCATCGCCTTATTCGCACTGTTTCTGGGTGCTTCAGTGCTGCCGCGCGGCGGTGGCGCTCGGCTCGGGGTGGCGTTTTTGGATTCTCTGTCTGCGTCGCAAGTGGCATTTTCCTGCTAGTGAACTATGCCGCCGCGTTTAGGACATGCCGTGTAGACAAGTGCGGCCCGCTCGGTAATCTTTTCTTTGGAGTGACTACCGGGGAAAACACAATCGGTCTTATAGTCGCCACCTCAATCCCGTGCATATTCCTTGTGTTGCGCGGCGCGACACGTTGGATCCTGGCGGTTTATCTCCTTAGCGTGGTCTACATCTCTGGTAGTCGAACGGCGCTGCAAGTCGCCCTTATCGTAACGATTCTTGTCGTGGTAACGGGCATGAGTTCCACGTCGATGGGCGGAATTTGGCGACGGTTTTTGACGATTGGGACGGCATCGGTCGGATTAGCTCTTGGCATTGTGCTTCCCTATCTGCCCCTGAATCCAACTGATTTTACAAACCGCGCCTATTTGTGGAAGCTTGCTTCTGCTCAACTAGAGGACAGTCAACTTTTTGGATTCGGCGCGCTCATCTGGGGAAATCAGGTTGCTGTGGGCACAATCTCCAGAGATGAGGCATATTCTGTCCACAATCAATGGCTCGATATTAGATACACGACCGGGGCATTAGGTATAGCACTGTTCATCATCTTGATCGTGATTGCGCTGCGGCAGGCGGATAAGTGGACCGCCCCCCAGACCGCGCTCTTGTTCATCCCGGTAATCTATTCGGGTCTACTCGAGCGCACGTGGGCATTTGGCTTGCTCGACGTCTTTGGGTGGATGGCAGCGGCCACCCTGCTTGCACTTGAGCCTGCGGCTGAACCGGCTGCAAACACCTCTTCTGTGCTGACGGAAGCACTCGCACAAAGAGGACATGGCACGGAGCGAGTGCTTACCGGTCTAGACAACACGAATCCGAGGGGAGCGCACGGGAATTGATCAAGCGAAATTCTTATCTGCGTCTAGTCGCGCGAATACGATCGGCCATACAGACTCGAGTGGACCGCATCTGCGCCCAATTTTGGGTACGACTACCGCTTGGCGTTATGGGGCCAACCCGCGATCCACGAAGCGTCGACGATGCAACTCGAGTCATTGCGCTGACCACTTATCCGCCTCGCATTGGCGCTGTGCATTTGACGATTCGAAGCTTGCTTAAACAATCGATAGCCGTTGATGCGATCTACCTTGTCCTCTCGACCCTTGAGTTCCCGGGCGGTGAGTCGGACCTCCCTCCCAATCTACGGCGACTACTTGCCGCTACAAAAGGCAGAGTGAATGTCCATTTCACGCCCGAAAATATGCGGTCGTTCAAGAAGCTTCTTCCGATCATCGAAATCTACCCGGAGGCGACTATTTTAACTGCGGACGACGACGTTCTTTACTGGCGATCCTGGGCTCAACAGCTCGACGCGGCCAGTCTGACCTTTCCTGGAACAGTAGTCGGAACCAGAGGAACTCTGATAAAAATGGAGGGCAATCGTGCCCGCCCATACACGGAATGGCCGGTAGCAGAGGCCGGTGTACCCGGCCAACTCGTTTTTCTGACCGGTCGGGGTGGCATTCTTTACCCGCCACATTCGCTGGATCCGCGGGTTCTTGACTGGGCGACGGCTTCTCTCATTTGTCCGTCCGCGGACGATATCTGGTTCAAGGTCATGGCATCTTTGGCGGGCATCGAAGCGGTAAAGATAGACACCGGTCGCGAATATCCATCAAATGGTGCAAGCCAAGGCAGCGCACTTTGGCGTCGCAACGTCCTCAAGAACGAGAATGACGTGGCTTTCGAGGCGGTTGTGGACCGCTTTGGCCTTTGGGATACATACCTCACCGCACAAAAGCTTCGACGTTGAAGGTGCTAATCGTCGATTGCCTCGCATATCTTTCCAGTTCACGTTGAGAGGTCCTCAAATGTACAGAAAATCGCCGGCCAGTAAATTCGATGCGTTATATCTCGCCGTCCTTCCCTTCTATCGGGAGTATTGCATCCAGGAGCTCAAAGCTGATTTGTCTTTGGACGTGATCCTGTTGGCTGGTGATCGGCACGTCGATCCCACAATTCGAACCGGAATCAGTAGGTCCTTATATGTGCAAGTTAGAAACTACGTCCTTGCTGGACGCGTACTTGTCCAGCTAGGGGGTGGCGCACAGCGATCAGCGCCAACACCACGATCCTCGACCTCAATCCGCGCAGCCTCACGGCGTGGACATTGCTGGGTTTCAGACGCATTCTGGGTAGGCGAACGCTCCTATGGGGCCATTTGCACCCTCGCTCCGGAAGAGGCAGTCGGACGGCGGTGCTACGCCGCTCGATGCGGCGTCTTTCGAACGGGACGGTGCTCTACGGGTACGATAGCGTTCCCTTTGCGCTCGCAGAACTCCCAGGGTCGCCCGTCTGGGTGGCGCCGAACTCTTTGTACGCAAGGGATGCCTTGACTGTACCGGCCAATGAAGGCCCGTACACCAGCGTCCTATACGTGGGGCGCCTCGTTTCCGATAAGAAAGTAGACCTGCTCATCCGAGGATTCTTGAGGAGCGATCTTGCAACCCGCGGCGTGCGGCTTGTCATCGTCGGAGAGGGCGCCGAACGAAAGGTCCTCGCCGACCTTGTGTCGGAGCTTGGCGGCAATGCTTCGGTAACCTTTCTCGGCCAGGTCGCCGATGTGAATGACCTTCGCCATCTCTATGAAGACGCTCTGTGCTCCGTATCGCCGGGTTACGTTGGGCTAAGCCTCACACAAAGCCTCGGGTTTGGCGTTCCTATGCTGATCTCAAGGGACGAACCGCATTCTCCCGAACTCGAGCTCGCTCGAATCGGTGGCGTCGAGTTCTTCGAGACTGACTCGCCGCTTGCACTTGCGGCCGCTCTTGATGCGCTCGCGCCTGCCGGCAATGCATGCGAGCGACAGCGAATCAGCATCGCAATTCGGAAGACCTATTCGGCGGAAGCCATGGCGGCGGGGATCGCGTCGGCACTCAAGAACACCAAACAGGAACTCGGAGATGATGGATGGCCGTCGAATCGGTAGTCAAGGTACCCAAGAACCGCAGCCGTATCCCAGCACCGCTAGAGGGAATTGTTCGTACATTGCAGCGACGACTAATGATCCATGGGCTGGTGACGTACGGCAAGAACTTGCGAATGGGTAGTGATAGCACCTTGAGTTCGGTGCACGGGCTCAGAGTCGGTCACAATGTTTCGATTGGCCAGCGCACAGTCATCGAAGTCGACGGTGCAATCGGAGACTACTGCCTGATTGGGCGCGGGGTGCAGATTGTCGGTCGTGTGGATCATTCGATCGACGAGGTGGGAATTCCAATGGCGTTCTCGACGTGGGTTGGAGACCGACCCGCAGTCCCGCAGGATGCCGTACAGATTGGAAGTGATGTGTGGATTGGCGGTGGCGTCATTATTCTCGGAGGGGTCACTATCGGCGAGGGGGCCGTGCTTGGCGCTGGTGCTGTGGTGACACATGACATTGAGCCTTACGGAATTGCCGTCGGGAATCCCGCTCGAGTCATCCGGAAACGATTCGATTCTGATGCTCAGAGGCACGTGCACAGTACCGCTCTCCGTGTCGATAGTTCCGACGTGAGCGATAAGGGGTAGTTGAGCACATCACCACAATCTCTTGTGTCTTGCCGCGGTGGCGCGAGGCAGATCTGGAGCCGGTGTGAAGTGCTGCCAACATCCAGTTGGACAGGCGACTCGTTTTCCGGAGCGCCATCGAGCCAACACTTTATGCGCGGAATCGCGGCCCGAGATCCTCTGGGCTACGGGGGCCCCAGACCCGATTTGCAGGAATCGCACCGTTCACAGTTGTTCCGGGTGTCACGAGTGCCGAACGACCGATATCAGCGCCGCCGAGGACAATGCATCGGGAAGTCACCCAAGCCCCGTCGCCTATCCGAATCGCCTTGGTAATCAGCGCCATGTCGCGACGATGGGCGTGGCTGCCTGTCGTTAGGAATGTCTCTTGCGAAATTGAAACATCATGTCCGATAAATACGTCGTCTTGATTGTGGAACCAAACCCCTTCGCCGATCCAAGAGTTCGCTCCTACGTGCAGCTTCCACGGGAACTTCACTCGGGTTCTGGGCCGGAATATAACACCTGGGCCAATGTCTGCACCGAATGCCCTCAGGACCCGAACGCGAAGCCCGGAACTGACTTGCCATGGATTCGTAACGAACAACAGCTCCGCGACAGCCCAAAGATAGATCACAAACTTAGGGCGGTCCCATGCTTCTCTCGAGCCAGGGGCTGCAGCAAGGCTGATGACCGGAATCTCACTTGGGTCCAGTTCATCAGACGGCCTATTCGTCATCTTGTCCTCGCCGTGTCGCGGATGGTCCTCCCGTGGGACACGCCCTAGGAGTTTCGGTCAACACCGTAAGCCTAGGGCCCACGTTCGCCTGCAACGGGGGTGGGAATCGCGCTCGGCTGACACGGGTACGGAAGGTCGTTCGGATGATGCCCTTACGTCATGAGAATGAAATCATGCTGTAACCCGAAGGGGGAGGCCCGAAACTGGACGACGCTAGGGTGTTAGTGAGTTCAGGAGCGCCTGTTTCGGGACCGGGCACACCTCCAGTTTGAGTAGTTGAACTGACTTTGAGCAAGTATCAAGAACCAGAAAGCAGATCGTCATTGACCAAGCAGACTCAGCTGAAGGTGCTCGTCATCGGCCTGAACTTCTCACCGGAGGTCACCGGGATAGCGCCATACACGAGTGGGCTTGTTCAGGGGCTTGTGGAACGCGGCTTCGCCGTCGATGTCATAACGGCACATCCTCACTACCCGGAGTGGAAAGTGCATGCCGGCTATGGCGGTGGAAAGACGTCCGAATTTCTAGATGGCGTTCGCGTCACACGGTTGCCGCACTACGTTCCATCCAGGCCCGAAGGCCTAAAGCGTTTGGCTTCTGAGATTTCCTTTGGAATACGCGTCATGTTTGCGAAATGGGGTCGCCCAGACGTGATTGTGATGGTGTCGCCAGCGCTTTTTTCGACCGCCCTCGCGATGCTCAGAGCGCGGATGAGCCACCGAAAGCGCATTGTTAACATTTGGATACAGGACCTCTATAGCTTGGGAATGGCCGAAACTGGGACCGGTTCAGATTTCATCACCAGGGTAGTGACTTGGGTAGAGAGGGTCACGATCGCGGCAGCATCGGGCGTGGTCGTAATTCATCCCCGGTTCGCCGCCCACCTGGGTGAAAAGTTCGGCATCGGATCTGCGCAAATTGAGGTAATTCGAAACTGGACCCACCTCAAACCGACGCCACCCTTCGATTTCACCGCCGTCCGTGCGACTCACGGCTGGAATCCCGATGAGACCGTTGTCCTACACGCTGGGAACATGGGGGTTAAGCAGGCTCTCGGGAATGTGGTCGAAGCCGCACGACTTGCGGAAGCACAGGACCTCCCGGTCCGCTTCGTTTTATTGGGAAACGGAAGTCAACGAGACGCGCTCATCGCCCAAGGAAGAGGCATCTCTCGACTGCAGTTCATTGATTCTCTCGACGACTTTGGTTTCCAAAGGGCACTCGCATCTGCAGATATCTTGTTGGTCAACGAGAAGCTCGGTGTTTCCGAGATGGCCGTGCCCAGCAAACTGACGTCTTATTACAATGCAGGTCGGCCCGTGATCGCGGCAACCGATCGACGAGGGGTGACTGCGGCCGAAATCGAGTCAGCGGGGGAGGAGTCGTTGTAGACGCCGAAGTCCCGCAGGCAATAATCGATGAGGCAATTGGGCTCCGGGACGACCCAGCGCGCGCTGCTTTGTTCGGCGCGAATGGAATGCGCTACCGCGCAGACGTCCTAGGGCAAGAAGTGGCCATTGACCGATTTGCTCAATGGCTAAGGGGCTTGACGTCAATGCAGGACCATGTCGATGGTCACTCGCGTTCGTTAGGCAAAGATGGAGGAAATTCATGACAAAGCGCGCTCTCATCACTGGAATTACTGGTCAGGATGGTTCGTACCTTGCCGAGCTCTTGCTCTCGAAGGGTTACGAGGTGCACGGGCTAATTCGACGTGCTTCGACGTTCAATACGGCCCGAATTGATCACCTGTATGTTGACCCGCACGACCCCGAGGCCAAGTTGTTCCTTCACTATGGCGATCTCAGTGACGGCAGCCGCCTTGTAACTCTGCTCGCCGAGATTCAGCCGCACGAGGTCTACAACCTTGCTGCGCAATCGCATGTTCGTGTGTCCTTCGACGAGCCCGAGCACACCGGTGACACGACGGGTATGGGCACCATCCGCCTGCTCGAGGCCGTACGCATGTCTGGTATTGAGACACGGTTCTACCAGGCGTCGAGCTCGGAGATGTTTGGGGCTACTCCGCCACCTCAGAATGAGGAGACCCCGTTCTACCCCCGCTCGCCGTACGGCGCAGCCAAGGTTTACAGCTACTGGATCACTAAGAATTACCGCGAGGCATATGACATGTTTGCCGTGAATGGAATTCTCTTTAACCACGAATCTCCGCGCCGTGGCGAGACTTTTGTTACTCGAAAGATCACACGCGCCGTCGCAGCCATCAAGGCGGGTAAACAGGATCATGTCTACCTCGGCAACCTCGATTCGATCCGTGACTGGGGCTACGCCGCAGAATATGTAGAGGGCATGTGGCGCATGCTGCAGGTTGACGAGCCCGATGACTTTGTCCTTGCCACCGGCGGAAACTTCACGGTGCGGGACTTCGTGGCAACCTCGTTCAGCCACGCCGGCCTCAAATGGGAAGATCACGTGCGCTTCGACGAGCGATACTTGCGCCCCACGGAGGTGGACGCACTCGTTGGCGACGCCTCCAAAGCTGAGGCCAAGCTTGGCTGGAAGGCCACGGTCGACACCGCTGAACTCGCCCGCATCATGGTGGACGCCGACATCGTCGCGCTCGAGCATGCGGGTGGCCACTGGATCGACGAGGTCAAGCTCGCGAGCTGGGGTACGAAGTAGTCATGGCTGACGACCGCGACCACGTCGAATTCGTGCCAGGAGTCCTGGATCGCTCAAGCCGGTTTTACGTCGCAGGTCATCGCGGCTTGGTCGGATCCGCGATCTGGCGCCGACTCGAGGCGGAGGGATTCACCGATCTGGTCGGTCGGAACTCTTCTGACCTGGATCTCAAGGACCGAGATGCCGTTTTCGCGTTCTTTGAGGAAGCGAAGCCGCGTTACGTAGTATTGGCGGCCGCGAAGGTGGGCGGGATCCTGGCGAACAGCACGTTCCCGGTCGACTTCTTGAGCGACAACTTGCGGATACAGGTGAACGTGCTCGACGCAGCCCTAAAGTATGGCGTCGAACGCCTCCTGTTTCTGGGATCGTCCTGCATCTATCCGCGTCTCGCCCCGCAACCAATACGAGAGGACACCCTCCTCACCGGACACCTCGAACCGACGAACGACGCCTACGCGATCGCGAAGATCGCAGGAATCCTGCAGATTCAGGCCGTTCGGCGCCAGTACGGCTTGCCGTGGATCTCAGCGATGCCGACGAACCTCTATGGTCCTGGAGACAATTTCTCACCGAAAGGGTCACACGTTCTTCCGGCCCTCATCCGTCGATATGACGAGGCGGCGCAGTCTGGCATCGCGACGGTTACCAACTGGGGGACAGGCACTCCACGCCGCGAGTTCCTACACGTCGACGACATGGCCGCAGCGTGTTTGCACTTGATGGAACACTACGACGGTCCCGAGCAGGTAAACGTAGGCACCGGGTCCGACGTGACTATTCGTGAAATTGCGGAGACAATCGCGCGGGTCGTGGGATTCACAGGAGAGACTCTTTGGGACACTGAGAAGCCGGACGGCACGCCCCAGAAACTCCTCGACGTCTCCAAGCTCGCAGACGCAGGCTGGACAGCTCAGATCGGGCTGGAAGACGGGCTTGTGTCAACGGTTCAGTGGTACCGGGACCACGTCACTAGCATTCGACAGTAGGGGTGTTGAGCGAAAAGCGAGCGCACGCCCGCGAGGCGTGCGCTCGCTTTTGGCCTACTCGGGTGTATGCAATGCAACGAAATGTTCACCCGATAGAAACACGCGAACTGGAAGCGGGCTGTGAATGTCCCCTAAAGTAGGGGGTAGCCTCACTCGAGGTCAGCCAGTGTCGGCGAAAAATCATTTGATCCACAGCAGGGATAACACCATGGCAAAAAAGATCCTGGCGGTGATTGGACTCGCAGTCCTCGCCGTTTTCGCAGTACCGGCCGCAGCTAACGCTGCCGGCTACGTCCCGGCAGCAAACGTTGCCGTCTCCGACAGCACCCCGGTTCCCGGCCAGGCAGTGACGGTCTCGTTCGACGGCGCGTCCTTCACGCCCGGCGAGAGCGTCTCCTTCGCTGTCACCGGTTCGGGCCTCGCCACTCTCTCCATCGTGAAGTCCGGAACCGCGACTCTCGTCAAGTCGGCCACCACCACCGGCGCAGCCAGCGTATCCGTCACGCTTCCGACGGATGCGACCGGTTCCTACACAACCACGGCCACCGGCCTCACATCCGGCACCGTCGGTACCGCGACACTCACCGTCGTGGCCGCTGACAACGGCGCCACCGGTCAGACCCTCGCCAGCACCGGCTATAACACCCCGGTCCTTCTGATCTGGGCGGCCGCTGGCGCGCTCCTCCTCGGTATCGCCCTCGTGGTTGTGCTGAGCTTCGTTCGCCGTCGCCGCGTAGCCGCGTAGCGTTTACTCAACAGGCAACTTCTTCCGACACTGTGTGAAGTTGATCGCCACGAAGTGAAACCCCCAGGAAGGCCCCGGACATCGTCCGGGGCCTTTCTTGACGCAGGAGGCAGGTGCGCTGCCGTCCGTTACACCGAGGTGAGTTCGATTCTCGGTTCCGCCGCCGTTAGGCTTTTTGTATGGAGTTAGACGTATGAAGATTTCTGTCATTGGTTGTGGGTATCTCGGGGCCGTGCACGCGGCCGCGATGGTCGAACTCGGGCACGAGGTCGTCGGTATCGACGTCGACGCGAAGAAGATCGCGCAGCTTGCCGTCGGACTTCCGCCGTTCTTCGAACCCGGCCTTCCCGAGATCCTGACCTCGGCCATGGCCACGGGTCGGCTCCGCTTCAGCACGGACATTGCCGAAGTTGCTGGCTCCCGCGTGCACTTCGTCGCGGTTGGCACCCCTCAGAGGCCCGGTAGCTACGCCGCAGACCTGACCTACGTCGACGCCGCCGTTCAGGCGCTCCTCCCGCACCTCAGCGCCGGAGACCTCGTCGTGGGCAAGAGCACCGTCCCCGTCGGGACCGCCAGCCGTCTCGGGGGCATCGTGGAGGCCTCCGGCACCGGGGCGACTCTCGCCTGGAACCCCGAGTTCCTGCGTGAAGGCTTCGCCGTGAAAGACACCATCAGCCCCGATCGTCTGGTCTACGGCGTTGCCGCTGGAGAGCCCGGCGAACATGCCACCGCGCTGCTCAACGAGATCTATGCCACCGCACTCGCCGCCGACACGCCCCTCGTGATTACCGACTTCGCCACAGCCGAACTCGTGAAGGTCGCGGCGAACGCGTTCCTCGCCACGAAGATCAGCTTCATCAACGCCATGGCCGAAATTGCCGAGGTCACCGGAGCCGACGTGACCCAGCTGGCCGACGCGATCGGCTACGACAACCGCATCGGCCGCCGCTTCCTCGGTGCCGGCGTCGGCTTCGGCGGCGGCTGCCTTCCGAAGGACATCCGCGCGTTCACAGCCCGGGCCGAAGAACTCGGTCGCGGCGAGTCCGTCGCATTCCTCAAGGAGGTCGACGCGATCAACCTGCGTCGACGTCAGCGTGCGATCGACCTCACCGTGTCGGCACTCGGCGGCAGCGCGTACAACGCCAAGGTGGCAGTGCTCGGCCTCAGCTTCAAGGCCGGCATTCCGACGATGTGCGTGACTCGCCCGCGCTCGACGTCGCCGTTCAACTGCACGGTCTCGGCGCCAACGTGGTCGCGACCGACCCGCAGGGCATCGAGAACTCGCGGGCGCGGCACCCGCAGCTCACCTACTCGACCGACCTGGAGGAAACGCTGCGCGACGCGGACGCCGTGGTGCTCGTGACCGAGTGGCCGGAATTCCGGCACCTCGACCCGGCCTGGGTCGGCGATCTGGTCAAGAACAAGATCGTCATCGACGGACGGAACTCCTTCGACGCCGCCGCCTGGCGCGCCGCCGGGTGGACGTACCATGGTCTGGGCCGTCCGTAACCACACCGACAGCGGGCATTCTCAGCATTCAGTTAGGAACACAGCACACCTATGATGACTCTTCCCCGCCTGGTGGCCTTCGACCTGGATGACACTCTTGCCGCCTCCAAGTCCCCGATCGACCCGCGGATGGCGGACCTGATGGTGCGCCTGCTCGGTGTTGTGGAGGTCTGCGTGATCTCCGGTGGCCAGATCGGCCAGTTCCACATGCAGCTCATTGACAACCTCATCGACGTCGACGATGAGGCGCTCGCCCGTTTGCACCTGATGCCCACCTGCGGTACGCAGTACTTCCTGCACCAGGCGGGCGGCTGGACTCAGATTTACGCGGAGTACCTCACCGACGACCAGAAGGCGCGAGCGCTCGCGGCCGTGGAGACCACGGCACGCGAGCTCGGGTACTGGGAGAGCGATACCTGGGGACCGATCTTGGAGGACCGCGGGTCACAGATCACGTTCTCCGCGCTCGGACAGGCCGCTCCGGTGGCCTCCAAGGTCGCGTGGGACCCGACAGGGAGCAAGAAGAACGCTCTGCGTGAAGCCGTGCAGGTACTGCTGCCCGACCTCGAGGTCCGGTCCGGAGGCTCGACCTCGGTCGACATCACCCGACAGGGGATCGACAAGGCCTACGGCATGAAGAAGCTCGCCCAGCTGACCGGTGTGCCTCTCGACGACATGCTCTTCGTGGGCGACCGCCTCGACGAGAACGGCAACGATTACCCGGTGCTTGCGCTCGGGGTCGAGTGCTTCGCTGTTGAGGGCTGGGAAGACACTGCCGCGTTCCTGGAGACGTTGATTCCCAAGCTCGCCGCCGCATCCGTCTGACGAGTCGTCAGCCTCCGTCGACTGGGACGTCCAGGGTGCTCAGCGTTAACTTGCGCTCGAGCTTCCGCCATTTCGCGAGCACGAGGGTGGCCCCGTCGGCGCGGAGGTCTTGGACGAGCCCGATCGTGAGTACAGCGCGCTTCATCGAATTGTTCCAACCCTGCAGGGGGTAGTAGACCGAGACGATCTTCGGCACGGCCTTCGGGTTGTCGAACTTGTCGAGAACGAGCGGGTGGATCGATTTTAGGTCGACCTGCCAGGCGGCAGGAAAGGAGTCGGGCGAGGGTGGCGGCGTTTCGGGGCGCGGTGACGACATTGTGAATCCTCTGGTGACGATTGGCGGGGTCGGGGCGGAATCGTTAGTGCACTCTGGCCAGAATACGGCCGAAGAAGTACGAACGTGCTGAACTTTTACAAAGCGCAATGTCCGGGAAATGAACTCGTCACGCACTGCCGGTGTACCCACAAGAAGGGGCACGGAACCAGACGGTTCCGTGCCCCTTCGGGGTGCTGCGTGCTCCCGCTATTCGAGGGTCGCGGCGAACTCCTGCAGCCAGACGCGCAGGTCCGGGCCGAGGTCGGGGCGGTCGACAGCGAGCTGCACGATGGCCTTGATGTAGTCGAGCCGGTCGCCGGTGTCGTAGCGGCGACCGCGGAAGATGACGCCATAGACGCCGCCCGTGAACTGCGGGTTGACCGCCATCACCTGCAGGGCATCGGTGAGCTGGATCTCGTTGCCCTTGCCGGGCTTGGTGTTCTGCAATACCTCGAAGATCTCGGGGCGGAGCACGTAGCGACCGATGATGGCCAGGTTCGACGGGGCATCCGCTGCGGAAGGCTTCTCGACCAGGCCGGTCACCTTCACCACGTCGGGGTCGTCCGTGGTCTCGACGGCAGCGCAACCGTAGAGGTGGATGGCCTCCGGCTCGACCTCCATCAGGGCGATGATCGTGGCGTTGCGTTTGGTCTGCTCGGTGAGCATCTTGGACAGCAGCACATCGCGGTCGTCGATGATGTCGTCGCCCAGGAGAACGGCGAAGGGCTCGAACCCGATGTGCATCCTTGCACGCAATACGGCGTGGCCCAGGCCGAGCGGGTCGCCCTGGCGCACGTAGTGCACGTCGGCGAGTCCGGTGGCGAAACGCACCTTGGCGAGGCGGTCCTGGTCGCCCTTCTTTTCGAGGAGGTCCTCGAGCTCGGTCATCCGGTCGAAGTGGTTCTCGAGCGCGTTCTTGTTGCGGCCCGTGATCATGAGCACGTCGGTGAGGCCGGCGGCGACGGCTTCCTCCACGACGTACTGGATTGCCGGCTTGTCCACGACCGGGAGCATCTCCTTGGGCATGGCCTTCGTGGCGGGCAGGAAGCGCGTACCCAACCCGGCGGCGGGGATGACGGCTTTGGTTATCTTCGTGGTCATGCCACTCAGGTTATTGAAGAAAGGTTACGGCGTCATTACGCGGTGATAGACGGCGTGTCGCCCCCCGTTTGCGGGTGTTTTTGGGCTTTCGTCCCCCGGGACAGGGTTTGCGGCACGAGCTATATTGTTTGCACCTGAAACGCACCGTTCTTACACCGCGACTGCTGGAGGCCCACCGTGTCGAATCCGAATCGAGAATCGTGACGGAGGCGGCCGCTGTACGCCAGCCGTCGGGGGTCTGGCGAATCACCTCCATCGTGCTCGTGCTCGTTCTGGCGGCGGCGGCCGGTGTCGCGAGCATCGGGTCCATCGTGGGGCGACTCTTCGACCTTAAGCTCCCCACCCTGTCTCACCCGTTTCCGGCGGATGCCGCCCGGCCGCCGGCATCGACCGGGCTCGCCGCGGGGGCGCAGAACATCCTGCTGCTGGGCTCGGACACGTGGGATCAAGTCAACGGTTCGCTCGTGAACATCAGTAAACAGCGCTCCGACACCATCATGGTTGTACACATTCCGGCAGACAGGCACCACGTCTACGTGATGTCGATCCTGCGGGACAGTTGGCTCGACCTGCCCGGCCATGGCTCGGACAAGATCAACGCGGCGCTCTCCTATGGCGGCGTTCCGCTGGCCGTGCAGACGATCGAGGGACTCATCGGCACGCGCATCGACCACGTCGCACTCGTGGACTACGCCGGGTACAAGGGGCTCACCGATGCGCTCGGCGGGGTGGACATCCTGAACCCGGTCGGTTTCCAGTCCTCCGCGAGCGATCACTACTACCCGTCGGGGATGCAGCACCTCACCGGCGACGAGACCCTCGCCTTCGCGCGCGAGTGGCGGGCGTTCCCCGACGGGGACTTCCAACGGGTGCGCAACCAGCAGCTGGTGATGCGGGCCACGCTCACCAAGGCGATGCAGCCGGAGACGCTGACCGATCCCGGCAAGGTCTCCGCCCTCTTGTCTGCGGTGCGTCCGTACATTGCCGTGGACGAAGGCCTCAACGTGGACTACCTGACGGCGCTTGCGGGGTCGCTGGCCAGCATCGGCTCGACGGATTTCACGTTCTTCACGGCGCCGACCAAGGGGATCGCGGTGTCGAGCGACGGGCAGTCGATCGTGAACCTCGACCTGGCGAAGCTCGCGACAGTGCAGCACGCGTTCCAGACGGATACCCTCGACACGTTCGAGCCAGAGTACCAGACCATGCAGATAGTCCCGGCGCCGTAGGTCCTGGGGCGGCAGTCGTACAGCGTGGCGTGGTCGTCGGGCCGGTTGCAAGGAAGTGACCTCTACCGCGGGGATGTGACACTGCGTGGCTGGCTCCTCAAGTCAGATTGTGCCTACGATGATCGCATGTTCATTCTGTTGTGCCCGAACTGCGACAGCCCTGTCGTGCGCGGGCCTTATGCCATGCTGGCGGAGCTTGACGTGCGGTCCTGGGTGGATCGGTGCCCGCGAGAGGGCTGCGGGTGGGAAAACTCGGGGATGGACCTGATCTGAGGCGAGGTCGACACCACAGCGGCGGGGGAGCGCTAACACCGAGCGTTAAAGTCGTTGCCCAGATGGCGCTTCTGGACGATAATCGTGTTCACCCGAAAGTGTTCTGCGCGTTCAGCGGTTTTGCGCGCATGCTCGTAAGAAATGGATAGGCCATGACGTCAGTGCAGACAACCCAAGCCACACGTGCTCCGGAGGGCGTGACGGGCGGGGAGGCCGCGTTCGAGTACCTCCGTCGTCGCATCCTTTCGGGCGAGATCCCCGCACGAGCGGTGATCAGGGAGCAGTCCCTTGCGGAAGAGCTGGGTCTCAGCCGCACCCCGGTTCGTGAGGCCCTCCGCCGCCTGCACGAGGCCGGGTTGGTGGACTTCACGCCCCATCGCGGTGCGACGGTCGTCTCCTGGACGAAGGAACAGGTGCGGGACACGTACGTGCTGCGCGGCGATCTGGAGAGTCGCGCCGCCGGCCTGGCTGCGGCCCGCATCGACGACGTCACTCTCGCTCGACTCGCTGACCTCATCGTGGCGATGGACGATTTTGTGCTGTCCACTGACGACGAGGGTGTCGCCCGCCTGGGCGAGCTCAACGCCGAATTCCACCACGTTGTCATAGCGGCATCGGGGGATCAGAAGCTGGTCCGGCTGATCAACTCCGTCGGCCGTGTGCCGATGATGGCGGAGGTCTTCCGCCGTGATGGCGGACATTTTCGGGCTATCAGCAACCACCACCATAGAGACCTCCTCGCCGCGCTCCGAACGCACGATGCGCTGTGGGCCGAAGCGACGATGCGCGCTCATGTACTCGGCGCGCGAAACGCGATTCTGGGCTGGGACGGTGCTGAGCCCGGACCTGGTGATGGTGCGGGGTTCGAGAATGCGGATGCGGGTCGTGGTGCGCGTTTTGATACTGACTAGGGGTCGGGGAACGGTGCACGCCGGGCTCGGACGGAGCTAGTAGACGTCGTCCCAGTGGTCTTCGGACGCCCAGTCGGCACTCGACGATGCGACCGCCCGTGTGGTGGTGATTCCGGTGTCGCGCTCGGAAGTGAGGACGTCGATTTGATCGCGCAGGACCGCCACTGCGCGGGACGTGTCACGTTCGGCCCCGAAGTCGTCCTCTGGAATGCTGATGAGTTCGCTGCCGGGGCCGACAAGAAGGTTGACGATTCTTTCGCTGCCGTCCAGGGTGAAGGAGGGAACCACAAGCAGTTCCGAATTGTGGCCGTACGTGAGCAGCGCTGTCAGCTCCAGCACCGCGTCGGCAACGGCATCCGTGGTGAGGAACGTCATGCCGCAGAACGACATTCTCTTCATGATTCCCCCGACCTTCGCAGCGCCGAGGCTGCCCGGCTGATAAGCAAAATGCTAGGCCATTCCCCGGCCGACGGCCAGTAAGAAAATTCGGCTCCCGTCATCACGGCCGGTGCTGAACTTGCCCGGCGTCCCCGGCCGAGGTTCCTCGGGACGGTGAGTTAGACATCCGCAGCGTGGGTGCGCGGGCGGGCGATCTCGGCGAGGATCAGCAGCACGAGGCCGAGGAGGGCGCCGACGACGGCCCCGCTCGTGTTGGCGATGACGTCGTTGAGGGTTGCGAAGCGGCTCGAGAGGAAGAGCAGCTGGCAGAGTTCGATCGTGCAGCTCGCGGCGAACCCGACGAGTATCGCCCACCACCAGCGCCGGGCGCCGGCGAGCACCACGATGAACACCCCGACCGGGATGAACAGCACGATGTTCGCACCGAACTCGACCGTGCTGTAGCGGAACCAGCCCGGGGCGCCGTGCTGGTGCAGCCAGTTGATCAGGTGCAGCAGCGGGCCGTCGATGTTGCGGTCGACCGGAACCGGCCAGAACGCGATCAGGGCGAGGGCGACCACATAGACGACGGCGAGGGCGATCACCCAGCGGCGCAGCAGCGGATGCCGGTGCCCGGTCCCCGCGGGGACGGACCGTCCCTGCCGTTCAGCGATCGTGTCGAACACCACAGCACCTCCCCGGAACAGAGCGGGTGAGCGACCGGTCCGACGGCGTCGGGTTGTGGACCACGTCACCATCGATCCGTCCACTGTATGCCTTCCGGCTGGTCGCCCGCTGGAGTCCGCGCGAACCAATTCGACGGAGTTCTCGGGTTTTTTGCACGCGGGACGGAGGTTGAACCGGTTCCGAACGGAAAAAGTCCGTCGAATCGGTCAGGGGCGGATGCGGGGCGGCGCGCGGTGTTGGGGGAGGGGGTTAGCCGGTGCCGGCGCCGTGGTAGAACGCGGAGGCGCCCACGGAGTGCAGCGCGACGACCTCCGGTACGCCGGACCTGGCCCCGGGTGCGAGGTCTGCGGGACTGAGGGTATACGGCTGGCGGGCGTCGAGCATCCGCTGGGTGTGCGGATGCTGCGGGGACTCGAGCAGCTCGTGGACCGAGCTTTGTTCGACGATGCGTCCGGCCTGCAGAACCGCGATGTGCTCGCAGCACTCGGCGGCGACGCCGACGTCGTCGGTGACCAGGATGAGCGCGAACTGGTGCTTGCTCTGCAGGGCGCGCACGAGGCGGAGCAGGTCGGTGAGCGGGCGTGCGTGCGCGGGGTCGGCGGGGATCGCGGCGATGAGGAGCTCGGGGTCAATGGACAGGGCCGCGGCGACGGCCACACGCTGGATGACGACGGGGGAGAGGTCGCCCGGGTAGGAGAGTGCGACGACTTCGGGGTTGTCCAGGCCGACGCGGGCGAGGGCCTTGAGGGTGCGCGCGCGGGCAGCGGGGCGGTCGAGGCCGAGGCGTCGCCGGAGCGGGGTCGCGAGCTGGCTGAGGATGGTGCGGGTGGGGTCGAGGGAGCCCAGCAGGTCGGGCGGAAGGTATCCAATGTTCGCGCCGAGCAGGCGCGCCTGGGCGTGACGGTTCAGACCGACGAGTTCCTGGCCATTGAACAGGATCGACCCGTTCGTCACGGTCTTGGTCGGGGGCAGCAGGCCGGCGACGGCGAGCGCCGTGGCGGTCATGCCGCTGCCGGACTCGCCGACGAGGGCCAGCGACTCGCCCTGCATCAGGGTGAGCGCGACCCGGGACACCTCTTGTTCACCGGGCGTTGCGGCGCGGCCTCGGGTGCCCGGACGTGTGGCGGCCACGGTGAGTCCGCGCACGTCGAGCAATGCCATCGCTCGGAACGCGTGTGAGGGCATCGGGTCCTGGTCGGCGCGTTCGCGCTGCGAGAAGGAAGACTTGGAACCGGCATCAATGACGGTGTGGTCACGTAATTGGTTCATGGCCGGGCCTATCGTGTGCTGTTGGTGGTGATACTGTATCCAATCGAATGTGCCTTTGGTCAGATCCGGAGAGACTCTCAGGAACGGCATAACTCCTGCACATCCTCTCGAAACAGGCCCAAAGTGCCCACTTTGCGGGGTTATCCGAGAGTTTGCAGGAGTTATGCACCGGCGGGGTGCGCAAAGCAGGGAATCTCGCACGTTCAAACGTTGTTTGAATAGAAGATGAAAACTTTGCCGATCAGCGTGCTCGACCTGGCCAGCCGCCCCGCGGGCGGCACGAACGCGGAGGCCGTGGCCGGCAGCATCCGTCTGGCGCAGCGTGCGGAGGAGCTCGGCTACGACCGGTTCTGGGTGGCCGAGCACCACAACATGCCGGCGATCGCCTCGAGCGCGCCGCCCGTGCTGATCGCGGGGATCGCGGCGCGGACGACGCGGATCCGGGTCGGGTCTGGCGGCGTGATGCTGCCCAACCATGCCCCGCTCGTCGTCGCCGAGCAGTTCGGCACGCTGCGCGCCCTCTACGGCGACCGGATCGACCTCGGCATCGGGCGGGCGCCCGGCACAGACGGCGCGACGGCGCTCGCCCTGCGCCGGAGCGAATCCGGGCTGGGTGTCGACGACTTCCCGCAACAGCTCGTGGACCTGATCGGGTTCTTCCACGGCGGCATGGCGGCGGACAACCCGCTGCGCGGCATCACGGCCTACCCGGGGCTCGGCGACGCCCCGGAGATGTGGCTGCTCGGCTCGAGCGGGTTCAGCGCTCAGCTCGCCGGTGCGCTCGGGCTGCCGTTCACGTTCGCGCACCACTTCGAGGGCGAGCACACCGAGGAAGCCCTCGACCTGTACCGGGCGCACTTCGAGCCGAGCGCGTTCCTGGCCACCCCGCACGCGATGATCGCGGTCGGGCTGATCAGCGACGACGACCCCGAAGTGGTGCGCCGGGAGTCGCTGCCCGGGCTGATCACGTTCCTGCGGATGCGGCAGGGCAAGAAGCCCGCTCCGGTGTCGCTCGAGGAGGCGCTCGCCTACCGGTTCACCGAGTACGAGCTCTCGTTCGTGGCGTCCCGGAATCGCCGCCAGGCCGTGGGCACCCCGGCCGAGGTGGATGCCCGGCTCACGGCGCTTCTCGATGCCACCGGGGCCGACGAGCTCATGCTCAGTGCACAGTCCGCGACACTTGCGGGGCGCATCCGCTCGCTCGAGATCGCGGCCGGCCTGAGGGCGGACCCCGCGGAGCCCGCCACAGCATAATACCCCTGTTCGGGGAAGAAACTGAGGGGTTGCTAGCTGCTGCCGTGTGAGAGCGTTTGAAGCCGCTTAGTGTCGTTTGGCAACGTTTTTCGCCGCATGTCTTATTGGTATGAACCTTAAAGACTGGGCTGTTTCCAATAAGCTGCACCCGCAGACCGCGTATCGGTGGTTTGAAGCTGGCGTCCTCCCGGTCCGTGCGGAACGCGTGGGACCCCGGATGGTCATGGTCTTCCCCGACGCTACGGAGACTGTGGCGCCGGTCAGTGTCGGTGGTCTGGGGTTGTATTCGAGGGTGTCCTCCCATGACCAGAAAGCTGACCTCAACCGGCAAGCCGACCGGCTGAACGCGTGGGCGTTCGCCAGCGGACTACCGGTAGTCAGCGCCGTGTCTGAGGTGGGTTCAGGGATGAACGGGTCCCGGCCGAAACTCCGGAAACTCCTCGCGAACCCCGAAGTCACCACCATCGTGGTCGAGCACCGGGACCGGCTCGGCCGGATGAACACCGAACTCGTCGAAGCCGCCCTGTCCGCGTCCGGCCGGCGCCTCGTGGTCGTGGACTCTACCGAGCTGGACGACGACCTCGTCCGCGACATGACCGAAGTCCTCACCTCATTCTGCGCCCGCTTGTACGGGCGGCGGAGCGCGGCTAACCGGGCGGCCGCCGCTGTCGCCGCGGCCGCGGAATCAGCGGACCCTGTCGGCGACGTGACTCCCCCGCGCATGTACTCAATGGAAAGGTAAGCCCGGTTCATGGCGGCACGGAAACGAACGAAGAAACTGCGCACGATCGCAGCTCCGTTCGTGTGCCTGCCGCCGACGGGGACCAGTACTCGCACTCGTCTGCGCCCGACCTCGGCCGAAGCCGATGACCTCCGGATCATGGGCAACTACCTAGGCCGGCTCTACCGGACAGACCTCGCCATCCGCGTTAGCAAAGGCACAGTCCCGGTTTGGGAGAACGGGCGCGCGGACCGGAAACGGGAGCTCACGAAGTACTCGTCCTCCCGGTGGGCAGGCGCGATCACCCGCGCCGCCGAAGACCAGTACCAGCTCGGAATGCGCGGGCTGACCGCGTACTGCGACACCCTCACCACCAACATCCGACAGCTCGAGAAACGCCTGGCCGTGCCCGTGGGCACCGTCGACGCGGCGAAGACCCGCGGCTACCGCACCCCAGCCGAACACCGGGCGAAAACACTGCGTTTGCGCCACCAAGAAGCCGCCCTCGTGACCGCGTCCGCCAGGCTGTCACTAGGATCCCCCGCCATCGCCGTTGGCGGCGGGCAGCTCTGGGGAGCACGCCAGAACCTTGCCGCGGCCGGCCTGACCCGGGGCCAGTGGCGGGCCCGGTGGGATGCCGCCCGCATGTTCCTGACCGCCGACGGTGAATCCGGGGCGCCGTGGGGCAACCAGACCATCCGCGTGGAAACCGACGGCACCCTGGTCATCAAAGTCCCCACCGGGCTCACGGACATGATGGGCGCGAAGCTCCGTCTGAGCGTCCCGGTCGGCTTCGAACTCCGCGGCGCGGAATGGGCGGACCGGGCCGCTCAGAACCAGGCCATCCGATACGACATCACCTTCGACGCGGACAAGGAACGCTGGTACCTGAACGCATCCTGGTCCTACCAAGACGCAGCCGTGATCCCTCCGGTCACAGCGTTGCAGGGCGGCCGGATCATCGGGGTGGACTTGAACGCGGACCACCTCACCGCAGGCATCGTTGACGCGTCCGGGAACCCCGTCGGAACCCCCGCGATCATCCCGCTGCTCGTGGCCGGCCTGTCCGCGAGCACCCGGGACGGGCACCTCCGCCAAGCGATCACCACCCTCCTCGACCACGCCGAAGCCGCCGGCGCTGCCGCGATCGCGATCGAGGACCTCAACTTCGTCGACGCCCGCACCACCGGACGAGAAACCATGGGCCGCGGCCACCGGGGGAAGAAATTCCGTCGGACCGTCGCCGGGATCCCGACCGGCGCCTTCCGGGACCGACTCACTGCGATGGCCGCTAACCGCGGCATCTGGATCATCGCCGTTGACCCCGCCTACACCTCCCGGTGGGGAGAGCAACACTGGGCGAAACCGCTCCAAAAAAGAACTTCCAGTCCTACCGTCACCCGCCATCAGGCGGCCGCGGTAGCGATCGGTAGACGAGCTCACGGGCACAGCATCACACGTCGAAAAGACGGGGTCCGCAGCCAACAGAGGATGACTGCGCCCACCCCTCCCGCCGACGCGATGGTGAAGCCCGTGAACACGCGAGCACCATCCGGGACTGTGACAGGTCTGCCCCGCCGCCCGCTTCCAAGGCCGACCGGCTAAGCAGAAACCACGCAGCAACAAAACCAAGACCGTTCGGGTAAACGTACGTTTGAAACTAAAACGTACTCACAAAGGAACGGTAGTCACGTCCCGCTGACCGGGATTTACTGACTGGGCCGTCCCCACCCGAACAGGGGCGGCACGGGCAGGTTGCTATGGACGCGCCACAACACCGGTCGTGGTTCCGCCGAACGGTCGGCGGGTGCGACCGCGTCGTCGGGGCCGTGAGCCTCGTGCTCGTTGCGGCGACGCCCACGTTCGCCGCAGCCCGCATCACAGCGGATGCCCCCGCGCCCGACCCTGCCTCCGCGTCCGCCGCTGTCGCGCCCGGCTCCGGCACCACGTCGGCCGCCGGGGCCCGCGCGACCGCCTCCGCCTCGCCCGCAGAATCCACGTCCGACCCGTCCGACTCGGCGGTCGGCGCCGTCGGGTCCGGCAGGTACGCGAACCTGCAGCGCACACCATTCCGGTCGAGAGTGACCTTTGTGCCGGTCACTCTCGACCGGAAAGGTGCCTCTCCCGGTCTCGTCGAGTGGCAGTCTCCACGGCCGGGGTTCCCCGGGGCGGCGGCCCGGCTCGCGTTCGGCGCCACGCAGTCCACCGCCGCGCACACGGAACGGATCGCAGAAGCGGCGCGCATCGCCGAGGTCGCACGGGTCGCGGAAGTTGCCCGGGTTGCCGAGGTCGCACGGGTCGCGGAGGTTGCCCGGGTTGCGGAGGAGGCGCGGGTCGCGGAAGCTGCGGCCGTTGCTGCCGAGGCGGCACGGGTCGCCGCGGCCGCGCAGGCCGTTGCGGAGGCGGAAGCGGCAGCATCCGCCGCCGCGCAGGGCGTGCCCACCTACACAAAATACGTCTGGACCAGCGGCTGGCAGGCCGAGATCGACAGCTGCCAGGGTGCCGTCGACCTGAGCGGCAACTACGGAGTCGCGGTGATCGCCGAGCACTGGTCGTGCGGCGGGTCGCACTTCCCGGCGGACGGCACGCTCATCGCGCTGACCGGGGTGCGGTCGGGCACCTACCGGGTCGGCGCGGTCGTCGCGATCCTCAACGCGAACACCGAACGCACCGACTCCATCCCGCGCGGCTACGACCTGCTGTACCAAACCTGCATCAACGGTTCGAACGCGACCATGTCGTTCACCGAGCTCACCCGGGTCGGCTGAACCGCTGCATCCGCTCGCTGCTTGCGAATCTGGGCGGGGCGGCCGGCGGGGCGACACGAGATCTTCTGAGGTGACGTGGGGATACCTGAGGTGTCGCATATCGAGGTTCCCGTGGCGTTCGAACGTCGGTTTGAGACACCTCGCAGGGACGATGCTCGTGGCGCACGAGCCGAGCGGATGGCCAGACGAGTCGATGCCCAGCCGTGAGGTGTCGCAGATCGAGGTTGAGAGCCTGCGGGAACCTCGATCTGCGACACCTCAGCGCAGGAAGTTCCGCCAGGACGGGTGTGCGCGGCTCCCCAACAAGGCGGGAATTCCGCGCAATACGCTCCGCCCTGTGCGCAACAGTTCCGGCAGAGTCTCGGGCGCGCATCCTCGTTGCATGACCAGTCGCATTCCTCTTCCGCCGGGCCTTGGCGATGGACCGTTCACGACCCGCGTCGCCGCCGAATTGGGCGTGGGCGAGGCGCGACTCCGAGGTCCCGACCTTGCCCGCCCGTTCCACGGCGTGCGCGCGCCGCTGCCCGGGGTCGCGCTCGGCCATCGCGCGCGAGCGCTCCAGCTCCGGCTTCCCCAACCGGGGTTCTTCTGCTCGATCACGGCGGCGCTCATCCAAGGGATGCCGCTCTCGAGTCGGCACGAACGCGCGCTCGAGCTGCACGTGGGGATGCCGTCGCCGATGCGTTCGAGCCGGTGCGTGGGAACGGTGGGGCACAAATTCCTGATTGACCCGCGTGATCTCTGCGACTGGTACGGTCTGCGGATGACCGTACCTGTGCGTACGTGGTGTGACCTCGCCACTGCTCTCGCCCTGGAGGATCTCGTGGCGGCCGGCGACTATGTCATCCACGTTGACAATGGACTCGTCACATACAAAGAACTCGCGGCTGCCGCGGCACGCCACCCTGGTCGGCGGGGCCGGGCACGGCTGTTCGAGGCGCTGGCGCTGCTCTCCGACCGGTCGAGGTCGCGGGCCGAATCGATTATCCGCACCACGATCGTGCTCGCGGGGATCGACGGGCTCGTCGTGAACCAGCCAATCGCGGATGCCCGCGGCGTCGTCATCGCCGAAGGGGATCTCTGCTTTCCCGCGCACCGCGTGATCTTCGAGTACCAGGGGGACTATCACCGGACCGAACCGGATCGCTCGCGCAAAGATCAAACCCGCAAGGCCCGACTCGCCGCAGCAGGATGGACCGTCGTGGAGATCGCCGGCGACGAGCTCGAGAACCGACGGATGCTGCTGCAGATCATTCGAGACACTCTCACGCTGCACCCGGCGCGCTAACCCGGGCGCAGAACCGCCTTGACGCGCGCGCAGACGCAAGTGCGCGCATCCACTCGCTGAGGTGTCGCATATCGACGTTCGCGTGGCCTGGGAACGTCGATATGCGACACTTCACGATGGTCGGGCGGACGGGTCTTCGCGTGACGGGTGCGTTTCTGCGCTGAGGTGTCGCATATCGACGTTCGCGTGGCCTGGGAACATCGATATGCGACACTTCAGCGCGACCGCTCGTCGCTCGTCGCTCGTCGCTACGCAGCGAGCGGATGCCGCGGGCTAGAAGTGCGCGTCGACCCGCTTTGGCAGCACGAAGACGAGCAGCAGCGCCAGCACGCTGAACGCGGCGCTGACGGCCATCGCATCCGTCGCGGCGGTCGTGAATGCGGACGCGAGGGCGTCCTTCCCCGGCCCGGCGACGACGAGGTTGCCGAAGAGCACGCTGCCGATCACGGCGATGCCGACGGCGGCGCCGACCCGCTGCATCACGCCGACGACACCGCTCGCGGCACCGGCCTCCGCGCGGTCGACGGTCGCGACGATGAACTGCGCGTTCGGGGCGATGAAGAATCCGCTGCCGAGGCCCGCAATGAGCAGCGGCGGCAGCAGCTCCCAGTTGGTGATCCACGGGCCGATCAGGAGCAGGGCGAGGTAGATCCAGATCAGGCCGGTCGTGACGAGGGTCACGCCGATCACGAGTACCGTGCGGCCGAGGCGCTGCGCGAGCCGGTTGCTCTGCGAGGCGCCGACGATGTTGCCGATCGCGAACGGGATCGAGACGAGCCCGGACTCGAGGGCGGTGTGGCCGAGGCCGGCCTGCCAGAGGATCGAGATCGTGAAGAAGATGCTCGTGAACGCCGCGAAGTAGACGAGCGCGAGCACGACTCCACCGGAGAAGGCCGGGTGCGAGAACAGGTGCGGCGGCACGAGCGGGCTCATGCCGCGACGCGTGAAGTTGACCTCCCAGGCCCCGAACGCGGCGAGGAGCAGCGCCCCGGCGACGAGGGTGAGGTAGGTCCAGAGCGGCCAGCCCTGGTCCTGGCCCTCGATGAGCGGCACGAGCAGGGCGACGAGGCCGCCGGAGAGCAGTACGAGCCCGATGAAGTCGATGCCCGAGCTCGTCTTGTTCGGGTCGCGCTCGGCTCCGGCGGGGAGCATGAACACGGCGGCGATGAGCGCCGCGACGCCGATCGGGAGGTTGACCCAGAACACCAGGCGCCAGCCGTTCTCGTCGCCGAACGCCTGGATGATCAGGCCACCGAGGATCGGGCCCAGCGCAGTGGAGACACCGATGACCGAGCCCATGATCGCGAACGCCTTGCCGCGCGCCATCGGCGGGAACAAGAGCTGGATCACGGCGGTGACGGCGGGCACGAAGATACCGCCGGCGAGGCCCTGCACGACGCGGGCGATGATCATCTGCAGGTCGTTCTGCGCGAGGCCGCAGGCGAGGCTCGCGAGAGTGAAGAGCGCGAGCCCGGTGAAGAAGACCCACTTGTGGCCGATCCGGTCGCCGAGCCGCCCGGCGGGAATGAGCGCGAGGCCGAACGCGAGGGCGTACCCGGAGATGATCCAGGACAGCGTCGCCTCGGAGGCATTGAGGCTCTCCCGGATGGTCGGCAGGGCGACGTTCACGATCGTGGTGTCGAGCAGCGCCATGAACATGCCGGCAAGCAGCACGATCAGGGCCTGCCACGCGTGGCGGGGGATCACGACGGGCGGTCGGGTACCGGGGGTGCCGGTGCCGGAGCCGGCCCCGGTGGAGGTCGGAGCGTTGGTGTCTGACATGGTCAGTCGGCCTTTCGGGCTAGTTCGTCCGCGACGATGTCGGGGAGGACGGTGACGAGGTGTTCGTGCCAGGCGATCTCGGCGCGCAGGCGGGCTGCCTTGTGCTGCATGACGAAACTTTCGCTGGCGGTGAGATAGGGGAGGGCGTGCGCCGTGGTGGCTTCGGAATCGGTGAGCATGGCGCGCAGAGCGAGAAGGCGTGCCTCGATCATCAGGGGAGTTCGTCGAGGCGATCGGGGTCGAGCCGGGTCATGGCGAGGTCGAACGGGTCGGGCTTGAGCACGATCGTGCGCAGCCCGTCGAGCCGGAGTGCGGCGAGGTCCCGGCGCCCGGCATCCGAAATCTCGTAGACCTGGCGCTCGGGGTAGTGGCCCTCGCGCTCGACCCTGGCCACGCTGATCAGGCCCTCGGTCGCGAGCCGCTTGATCGCGCCGTACACCGCGCCGACGGAGATGTCCGTCCACATGTGCACGTGCTCCTCCTCGGCGAGCAGGCGCAGCTGGTGACCGTGCATCGGCCCGCGCTCGGCGAGGGAGCCGAGAATGAACAGGCGAATCGATGACATGCGCCTACTCTCGCACGAGTAGTCATGCGAGTCAAGATCGAGAGTGATCGCAGCTCCCGAGCGGATGCCTGCCGCGCGCACAGCAGAAAACCCCCACTCTCGCGAGTGGGGGTTTTCTGTTTCTGTGTGTTGCTGTCGGGGTAACAGGATTTGAACCTGCGACCTCGTCGTCCCGAACGACGCGCGCTACCAAGCTGCGCCATACCCCGATGGCCCGTAAGCCTTGTCAAGTATAACCCCATGCGCACGGATGCTCGGTGCAGCCCCCGAACGGATCCCGCGGGCGGGGGCTACGACGAGGCGGTCAGGGTCAGCAGGGTCGCCTCTGGCGGGCAGGCGAAGCGCACCGGGGCGTAGATCGAGGTGCCGAGGCCGGCCGAGACGTTGAGGTACGCGCTGCGGAGTCCGGATCCCCAGAGGCTGAGCCCCTTGACCTGAGACCGCGGGATGTCGCAGTTCGTGACGAGGGCACCGAAGCCGGGCACGCAGACCTGGCCGCCGTGGGTGTGCCCCGCGAGGATCAGTTGCGCGCCGTGGTTCACGAACGAGGTGAGCACCCGGCGGTAGGGCGCGTGGGCGACGCCGATCGTGACCGTCGGCCGTGGCTCGCGGTGCTCCGCGGAGTCCGGCCAGGTCTCGTCGCCGAGCGGGTCGTCACCGCGGAGGTCGTCGACGGCCCGGGTGATCAGGTCGAGGCGATCGCGTCCGATGTGCGGGTCGTCCACGCCGAAGAGCTCGAGGTGGGTGCCGTTGATGTCGAGCGCCTCCGCGGCATTGTTGATGTCGTTCCAGCCGAGATTCGCGAAGATCCCGTGCAGACGGTCGGTGTCGAGCCGGTTCTGCGGGGCGGCCTTGAGCAGCGACGGTCCGCCGAAGTACCGGAACGGATTCTTCAGCTGCGGTCCCCAGAAATCGTTGGAACCGTTGACGAAGATCCCGGGGATCCCCGCGAACGGCTCGAGCGTGTACGCGAGGGCGTCGAAGGCATCCGTGTGGCCGAGGTTGTCTCCGGTGTCGACGACGAGGTCGGGCTTCAGCGCGGCGAGCCCGCGCACCCACTCCTGTTTGTCCTTCTGCCAGGGGGCGAGGTGCAGGTCCGAGATGTGCAGCACACGGATCGGTTTCGAGCCTGGGGCGAGCACGGGCACAGATGCCTCACGCAGGGTGAACATCCGACGTTCGAGCAGAGATCCCCAGGCGAACGCGCCGGCACCGGCCGCGGCTAGCGCGCCCGTGCCGACGAGGAGGGCCTTGGCCCCGGTGCCGAGGGTACTCATCCGCTCGCCTTGCCGTTGCCGTTGGTGGCGGCGAGCCTTCCGATCACGATCGTGATGGTGTCACCGGGCTTGGCTCCGCCACCGGCGGCCGGGGACATCGAGATGACCTTGCCCACCTGTGTCGGATCGGTGGTGTCGCCGTCCGTCTTCGCGACGGCGAACTTGCCGAGCGTCGATCGAGCCTCACCCTCACTCTTGCCGACGACGTCGGGCACGACGATCTGCGAGGCGTTGCTGGTGTACACGGTCACGCTCGAGCCGCGGCTCGTGCTTGTTGCTCCTGCCGGGTCGGTCTTGGCGATCGTGCCGCCCGGGAGCTCCGAGTCAATCGGGCCGCCGTTGACGAACAGGAAGCCGGCCGCCTCAAGGGTGGTCTGGGCCTCGGTGAGGCTCTTGCCGCGGAGGTCCGGGATGGGGATCTGAACCGCATTGACGATCGTTCCGGTCGCGGCGGGGAACGCGTCTCCGCCGTACTTGGCGTTGGCGACGCTCATGATGACCGGCCACATCCGGTGCCGGGCGGTGGCCGCCTGGCCGCTCGCGAAGGTGGTGTTGCGCTGGTCCTTGTCGCCGGTGACGCTCATCACTCCGACGATGGTCGCGACCTTGCTGCTCGCGCCGCCCATCCAGGTGTCCTTGTTGCCGTCGGTGGTACCGGTCTTACCGATCATCGGGACCTTCGGGCTCGTGGCCGCGTTCGAGGCGGCGGCAGTTCCCCCCGATCCCATGACCTGCTGCATGGCGGTCGTCATGCCGGCCGCGACGTTGGGGTCGACTGACTGGTGGCAGTCGCTTGTCGGCGCCGGGAGTGCGGTTCCGTCGGAGCCGGTGATGTGGTCGATCACGATCGGGCTGCAGGTCGTGCCCTTGTTGGCGATGCCGGCGAAGGCGACCGCCATGCTCAGGGGCGCGACTTCGTTGGTGCCGAGCACCGCTGAGGCACCCTGCTCGAGCGGGGCACCGTCGGCGCGCGTCACGTCGAAGGCCTCCGCGGTCTTGCGGATGGCACACAGGTCGAGTTTCTTCGCCATGCCGATGAAGCCGCTGTTGATCGACCCGATCGTGGACTCGAGGGCGCTGTAGTTGGCGCCGTTCTCGGACGACGAGTCGTTCTTCGGGTTGTAACCGGGGAAGCTCACCGTGCCGCCGGTGGCGCAGCTGTCCCGGAAGGTGCCCCAGTTCGACTTGATACGGGAGTCGACCCGCTCGTTGAGCGAGTGGCCCTCGGTCAGCCACTCGGCGAGCGTGAACACCTTATACATCGATCCAGGCTGGAAGCCGTGCGAACCGCCCTGGTCGACGTTGGTGTTGTAATTGATCCCCGTGTAGTTCGCGCCGGTGGCCTGGACGGCCGGGTCCTGGCTGTAGTCCTTGTTCTGCGCCATGGCGAGCACCTTGCCGGTACCGACGCCGACGCTCACGGCCACGCCACCGACGTCCCAGCCGGGGTAGGTGTCGGGGACGTTGGCCTTCATCGTGGCCTCAGCGGCCTGCTGGAGGTCCAAGTCGAGGGTCGTGTAGACGTTGAACCCGCCGCGGCGGAAGTTCGCCATCCGGGTGGTGTCGTCGGCTCCGAAGACCGGGTTGTTCTGCAGGGTGTTCACGACGAGGTCGCAGAAGTACGCGCTGCCGCCGGCGGTCTGGCAGCCGGTCGAGGGTTCGTGGATGCTGGGCTCGATGGCCGACGCGATCGCGGCATCGTGGTCAGCCTGGTTGATCTTGCCGTACTTGAGCATCTGGTCGAGGATGTAGTCGCGGCGGTCCTTGTTCGCGGCGTACCCGTTCGCGGCGCCGTTGGTCGCGCTGTCCGGCTGGTCGAGCTGGAACTTGACCGGGTTGTTCACGATCGCGACCAGGCTCGCGGCCTGCGGCAGCGTCAGCGTCGCCGCCGTCGCGCCGAAGTAGTACTCCGCGGCGGACTCGATGCCGTAGACGGTGCCGCCGAAGCCGGTGATGTTCAGGTACTGGCGGAGGATGTCGTCCTTCGCGTACTTCTTCTCCACGCCGATCGCGAGGCGCATCTCCTTGAGCTTGCGGTCGGGAGTGGTTGCGGTGGCCGCGTCATAACAGTCCGACTTCTTCTGCGCATCCGTGAGCACTTCGCACTTCTGCACGAGCACGTTCTTCACGTACTGCTGGGTGATCGAGGACCCACCGCGAGTGCCGCCGCCCGCGAGGGTCGAGACGAGGCCGCCGACGGTGCCCTGCAGGTCGACGCCGCCGTGGTCGTAGAACCGGGGGTCTTCACCGGAGGTCGCGGCGTCCTTGACGAACTGGTTGATCGCGTCCGAGGCGACCTCGACGCGGTTCTGGTCGTAGAACGAGGCCAGGAGATAGGGGGCGCCGGTGCTCGTGGTCGCGTAGATGTTGCTCTTCTGCGAGAGCTGGTCGATCTTCAGGTAGTCCGGCAGGTTCTCGAAGACGTTGATCGTGTTCGTGGCAGCCATGCCCGACAAAGCGAGAGCGGGAGTGACCGCGGCCGTCACGAGAACACCGACGATTGCACTCATTCCAACGAAACCCAGGAGACCGCCCAGGGAGCCGCTGACCGTTCGATTTTTGGCAGACATACAATTGAGCGTACGGGACAAATCTGTAAAACCGCCTGAATCGGAGTCTTATGCCTGCCTGGGAGTACCTCACCACCCCGCTGATGATCCACAACACCGCCGCCATCCTGAACAGCTGGGGATCGGACGGCTGGGAGCTCGTCCAGGTCGTGCCGGGACCGGAGGGCGGCCTCGTCGCATACCTCAAGCGTCCCGTCGTGAAGGAGGCCTGATCGTGTCGATCATTGATGCGCGTCTCGCCGAACTGGGGATCGACCTGCCGAGTGTGGTTCCCCCGATGGCGTCCTACGTTCCCGCTGTCGTCTCTGGCAACCTCGTCTTCACCTCCGGCCAGCTGCCGATGGTGTCCGGCGTGCTGCCGGAGACCGGAAAGGTCGGCGACGGCCACGGTCTCGTGCCCGCCGCGGACGCGCAGGAGTACGCCCGCCTGTGCGCGCTCAACGCCCTCGCCGCGATCAAGGCCGTGATCGGGTCGCTCGACCGCATCACGCAGGTGGTCAAGGTCACCGGGTTCGTCGCATCCGACCCCGGGTTCACCGGCCAGCCCGGCGTCGTCAACGGGGCGTCGCAGGTGCTCGGCGAGATCTTCGGCGACCGCGGCGTGCACGCCCGGTCGGCAGTCGGCGTCGCCGTGCTGCCGCTCGACTCGCCCGTCGAGGTGGAGCTCATCGTCTCGTTCGCTTAGGCGCTCGCGCGCTCGTTCTCGGGCACGGGAGAGGTGGGGGCGGCGGATGCCGCGGCATCCGTTCGCCTGCCGCCGCGCCTCTGTAGCGCACCGGCCGTCTCGCTCGCCCACCGGCCCGTCCAGTTCGCGAGGCGTTGCGAGGGCAGCTCGACCCACAGGTACATCAGTTGCGCGAGCGCGAGGCTGAGCGGCACCGAGACGAGCGCGCCGAGCCACCAGCGGCCAGGGCCGAACGTCGTGCCGAAGGCGACGACGACCGGGAAGTGCACGAGGTACAGGCTGAAGCTCACCCGGCCGAGCCAGACCAGCGGCCGGGCGGAGAGCGGGCGCTGCAGCGGGGGCCAGAGCGCGACGACGGCGACGACGAGCACGGCGCCGGGCACCCGCAGCGCGAGGGTCAGGTCGCCCCAGAGTCCGCTGAGTTGCGGGCGCAGCAGCCAGTGCGACACGAGCAGCGCGGGGCCGAGGGCGGTGAGCCCGATCCAGATGGCGGTGCCGCCGCGTCGTGCGGCGACCCGGGCCGCCCAGACGCGGAGTGACTCGTAGTTCGCGGCGAGCAGGGCGCCGAGGCCGAACGCGGGCAGGTACATCAGCGGTTCGATGCCGGTGACGTACCCGGTCGCACTCACGGCGAGGAACGCCGCGGCCCAGAGCGCGGGCAGCCGGCGGGTCGCGACGGCGAGCAGCACGCAGATCGGCAGCAGAAGCGAGAACCACATCTCCCAGGTCAGCGACCAGAGCGGCGGGTTGACGTCCGGCCGGCCGGAGCCGCCGATGACGCTCGCCTCGCCGAGCAGGTTGGGGAGGCCGATGTCGGGATTGTCCTGCCGCTTGAGCCAACTGCCGCCGACGTCGATGCCCGCACGCGGCACGAGGAGGATCCACGCGGCGGCGAGGGCGACGGACACGACGACGGGGATCGCCAGGCGGATGATGCGGCGCGGGTAATAGGCCACCCAGTCGTAGCCGCGGGCGGCGAGCCCGTTCGCTGTGCTCGCGGCCCGGCTCGCGAGCGGGGAGCGCACGAGCACGAAACCGCTGAGTACGAAGAAGACCAGCACGAACTCGGGGCCGGCGACGAGGAACTTGAGCGGGGTCAGGGTCGACCACCAGCCCGCCGAACCCGTGTCGACGCCGACGGTCGACTGGTAGGCGGCCGCGATGCCGGGAGCGGTCATCGAGACGTGGTGCACGAGCACAATGCCCGCGGCGACACCGCGGAGGGCGTCGAGCGCGACCAGGCGTCCGGACGAGGGAAGACGAGGCATTGTCCCCACGATAGGGGGCCGCTTGTGAAAACCCTCACTGCCCCCTCGTCCGGCCGGCCCGGCTACCCCAGGGTGCTCTTGATCACCTGCATCACGGAGGTGTCGGCGAGGGTCGTCGTGTCGCCGATTTCGCGGCCCTCTGCGACGTCCTGCAACAGGCGGCGGATGATCTTGCCCGAGCGGGTCTTCGGCAGCTCGTTCACGATGAAGATCTGCCGGGGCCGGGCGATCGCGCCGATCTGCTGCGTCACGTGCGCACGCAGCACCGCCTGGATGTCCTCGTGCGAGGACTCCTCGAGGTGGCTGTACTTGATGATCACGAATGCGACGACGGCCTGGCCGGTCGTCTCGTCGTGCGCGCCGACCACGGCCGCCTCGGCCGTCATCGGGTGCGACACGAGCGAGGACTCGATCTCCGCGGTGGAGAGCCGGTGCCCGGAGACATTCATCACGTCGTCGACCCGGCCGAGCAGCCAGATATCGCCGTCCTCGTCGAGGCGGGCGCCGTCGCCGGCGAAGTAGCGCGGGTTCTCCTCACCGAACTTCTCCCAGTACGTTTCGATGAACCGCTCCGGGTCGCCCCAGATGCCGCGGAGCATCGACGGCCAGGGCTCGGTGACGACGAGCAGCCCGCCGTTACCGTGGCCCACGTGCACGCCGGCCTCGTCGAGCACGTCGATCGACACCCCGGGGATCGGTACCTGCGCGGCACCCGGCTTCGCGACGGTGACCCCGGGAAGCGCCGAAATCATGATCGCGCCGGTCTCGGTCTGCCACCAGGTGTCCATGACAGGGGCGACGTTGCCGCCGATCACCTCGCGGTACCACATCCACGCCTCGGGGTTGATCGGTTCGCCGACCGAGCCGAGCAGCCGCAGGCTCGACAGGTCGAAGCCCTGGGGAATCTGGCGGCCGAGCTTCATGAACGTGCGGATGGCGGTGGGCGCCGTGTAGAGGATGCTGACCTTGTACTTCTCGACGATCTCCCACCAGCGGCCAGGGTGCGGGGTGTCCGGGGTGCCCTCGAAGAGCACCTGCGTCGCCCCGTTGGCGAGCGGGCCGTAGGTCACGTAGCTGTGACCCGTGATCCAGCCGACGTCCGCGGTGCACCAGTAGACATCCGTTTCGGGGTGCAGGTCGAAGACGTTCTTGTGGGTGAAGGCGACCTGGGTGAGGTACCCGCCGCTCGTGTGCAGGATGCCCTTGGGCTTACCGGTCGTGCCGGAGGTGTAGAGAATGAACAGCGGATTCTCGGCGGGGAAACCCTCGGCCTCGTGCTCGGCGTCGACGCTCGCGAGCTCGTCGTGCCACCACAGGTCGCGGTCGGTCCACTCCACGTCGTTGCCGGTGCGCTTGACGACGAGCACGTTGCGCACGGTCGTCGGCACACCGGTCAGCGCCATGTCGACCGCGGGCTTGAGGGCGTGACGCGGCCCTTGCGGTAGCCGCCGTCCGCGGTGATCACGAGCACCGCGTTCGCGTCGTCGATTCGTGACCGCAGGCTCTCAGCGCTGAAGCCGCCGAAGATGACCGAGTGCACGGCGCCGATCCGGGCGACGGCGAGCATCGAGATCACGGCCTCCGGGATCATTGGCAGGTAGATCGCGACCCGGTCCCCGGCCTGCACGCCGAGCTTTGTCAGCACATTCGCAGCGCGCTTCACCTCGGCCGTCAACTCGGCGTAGGTGATCGCGCGGGAGTCTCCTGGCTCGCCTTCGAAGTAGAGCGCGACCCGGTCGCCATTGCCCGCGAGCACGTGCCGGTCGAGGCAGTTCCAGGCCACATTGAGGTGCCCGTCCTCGAACCATTTCGCGAACGGCGGGTTGGTCCAGTCGAGCACGGTGGTGAACGGCTTGTGCCAGTGCAGCAGCTCGCGGGCCTGATCGGCCCAGAATCCGAGGCGATCGTTCGCGGCATCCGTGTAGAGCTGCGCGGTGCCGATGGCTTGGTCCGCGAACTCGGCAGTCGGTGCGAACCTGCGGGTTTCGTTGAGAAGGTGGTCGATCTGAACGCTCATAGCTTGTCGCTCCTTTGCGATGACGGCCGGGTGCGTAACAAGCCCCTCGTGCACCATACCCTGACGATCCGCGAACTCACGTTGCGGGGAATTGCGGAGCGGCTCTCTCCCCGGAGAACTCTCCGGGATCGCCCGAGGTCACCCCTGAATGGGGGCCGCGTCACCGTGTCCTCATTTATGAGGACACGGGGGACTTGCGCATCTTGATTTTCCTTATACACTTGGACTCGTCCGAACGAAAGTTTTGACCTGCATCACGTTTGGTTCCCCCAATCAGCGTGATGCCGAGGCGGCACCTGTTCCCCCCAATAGGTGCCGCCCCCCTTTTTTAACGACCCGACGGGTTTCCGGCAGTTTTCCGGCGGTTCGGTGGCTCGTCCTCCACCGTCGTCGTGCAGGGCGACGCGTCCCCAGCCTGGTGTTGTGGCCCCGTCCACGAGGTCATCGCCGGATACTTTCGGGTCATGGTGCAACCGTTCGTCGCCGCCCCGTCGCTCAGCCGTGAGCGGATGCCCGAGGCCGCCGACCCGGGGGAGCGCGCGCCGGTGACGGGGCCGGTGCGGGGGTCGGTGACGGGGTTGGTGCCCGGGCGGAACCTGGCCGGACTGGGCCCGCTCGCGCGGTACGCGGCATCCGCAGGTGTGACGGACCTGTTCGTCAACGGCGAGGCCGGCCTCTGGGTCGATGCGGGCCTCGGCCCGGTGCGGCAGTCGGGCTGGCGGTGTGCCGAGGCCGAGGTGCGGGCGCTCGCGGTGCGGCTGATCGCGCTCGGCGGCCGGCACATCGACGAGGCGAGCCCGTGCGTCGACGTGCGGCTCGCCGACGGCATCCGGGTGCACGCCGTGCTGCCGCCGGTGTCGAGCACGGGCACCCTGCTCTCGATCCGGCTGCCGCGGCCCGACCGGCCGCGACTGGACGCGCTCGCCGCTGGGGGCCTGTTCGGCTCGGGGACGGCGGGCCTCGCGCTCAGCGACCGGCTGCGTGCAGCGGTGCAGGGCCGGGAGAACCTGCTCGTGACCGGGGCGGCGGGCAGCGGCAAGACCACCCTGCTGGCAGCACTTCTCGGCGAGGCGCCGCCGGGGAGCGCATCGTCGTCATCGAGGACGTCGCCGAACTCCGCATTGACCACCCCCACGTCGTGGCGCTCGAATCGCGGCAGCCGAACCTCGAAGGCGCCGGGCGGGTCGGCCTGGACGCGTTGCTCCGCGAGGCCCTGCGGATGCGCCCGGACCGGCTGGTGCTCGGCGAATGCCGCGGCGGCGAACTGCGCGAACTGCTCGCCGCCCTCAACGCCGGCCATGACGGCGGGGCGGGCACCCTGCACGCGACCTCCCTGGGCGACGTGCCCGCCCGGCTCGAGGCCCTCGGGGCGCTCGCCGGGATGAGCCAGGCGGCCGTCGCCCGGCAGGCCGTCAGCGCGATCGGCCTCGTGCTGCACCTCGAGCACCGCGGCGGTGAGCGCAGGCTCGCGCAGCTCGGCCGGTTCGAGCTCGACGGCTGCGGGCTGCCGGTGGCCGTGCCGGCCGTGGGCATCCCGTGATGCGCCGTGGAGCGGTCAAGCAAGCCCGAGGGGACGCCGACATCGAGGATGCGGCCCGGATCGTGCAGCGGCTGGCCGTGCTCCTCTCGGCAGGGGTGTCGCCCGTGAACGCGTGGGGATACCTGGACGAGGACGCCGGCCCTGACGCCTCTCGTGCTGCCCAGAGGGGTGCGGATCGGAGGCGACCGCGGGTGAACCGGGCGGGTGGCGATTCGCCGGCCGTCGGCATCCGTGTCGTGCGCGCCGCCGGTCTCGCCGCGAGTCGCGGGGACAGCGTTGCGGAGGCCATTGCGGGGGAGGCGCGGGCCGTTGGCGGGCAGTCGGCGAGGCCTGGTGCGCGGTCGCCGCCGCGTGGGAGGTGGCGACCCGGTCAGGGGCGCCGCTCGCCGCGTGCCTGCGTCAGCTCGCGGCCAGCCTGCGCGACCTCGGCCAGCTTCATGCGGACCTCGAGACGGCGCTCGCCGGCCCGGCCGCGACCGCCCGGCTGGTCGCCGTCCTGCCGCTCGTCGGGATCCTCTTCGGCGTGCTGCTCGGGTTCAACACCGTCGCGACGCTGTTCCTGACCGTACCGGGCTGGCTGTGCCTCGGCAGCGGTACCGGACTCATACTCGCGGGGAACCGGTGGAATCGCCGGCTGCTCCGGCGGGCCCGGGCTCGGGCGCCGACGCCGGGCCTCGATCTGGACCTGACCGCGATCGCGATGAGCGGCGGCGGTTCGGTCGACCGCGCCCAGGCCCGGGTGACCGAGGCGCTCGGCCGCTATCTCCCCGCCGCGCCAGACCCGCATCCGGAACGAGGCCGGCGGTCGGAGCCCGCGAAGCCCGGCCGCTCCGCCGCCCTCGGCCGCACCGCAAGACGCGGCCGCTCAACCGACCCCGGCTACTCAGCGGACCCTGGCCGCTCCGCCGCGGACCGGGTGCTGGACCTGGCCGTGCGCGCCGGCGTGCCCGCCGCCGAGCTCTTGCGCAGCGAAGCCGAGCAGCTGCGCCGCGACGCCCGGACAGCAGGCCAGCGGCGGGCGGTCACCCTCGGGATCGCCCTGCTGGTTCCCCTCGGCGTGTGTGTCCTGCCGGCCTTCATGCTGCTCGGCGTGGTGCCGCTCCTCGTGACGGTGCTGTCGACGACGCTCTCGGAGTTCTAGCCGCGGCAGCCGTGTACGAAGAGACCCGGGCACGAAAAGACCCGAGCACGAAAAAAGAGCCGGGCCCTTGGGCCCGGCTCTTTCGAAGTCACGGTGAAACTGTCCAGCTGCTCTAGTCCTTGCGCTCCGGACGAGCTTTCTTGTCGGCGCGTTTTTCCTTCAGAGTCTTCGCTGCGGCAGTCTTGCCGGTGCTCTTCTTTGGGGATTTGTCTGCCATCAGCGCCTCGTTCCCCGGACCCTTGTGGGTGCCGTTGGGAAGACACTACGCTCATCTTTCGCCAAAGGTAACCCCTTTCTGAAATTGGTCGTCGTGGAGCAAAAATCGCCTCCTCAGTGCCGTCCTCGCCCGATCGCGAGAGCGCAGTTTTGACCCTTAAACCGCGGTCTTAGGGGCCAAAAGTGTACTCTCGCGATCCCACGCGGGGCGGGCGTCCTCAACGGGGCCGGGTCGGGCGGCGTTGTCCACCGAATCCGGATCGGCCGCGGGATTCGGTGTCTGGCGGGCGAATCTGGAACCGATCGTGCCGCCGGACAACCGCGTCGATCGACGCGAGAGGAGAAGAACAGATGCCGAGCACAACAGACACGGTGAAACGACGACCACTCCGGGCCGTCAGGCGCGTGCGGGAGGATTCGGGCGCCGCGACCGCCGAGTACGTGATCGCCACGATGGCGGCCGTCGGCTTCGCGGGATTGCTCATCCTCATCCTCCGGGGAGACGAAGTGAGCGGCATCCTCACCGAGCTGGTGCGCCATGCCCTCACGGTCGGGTAGCCGGAGGGCCGCATCCCGTGCCGCGGCCGGTGACGCGACCGGCACCGACGGGAGCAGCGTCCCGGCCGAGCGCGGCAGCATCACGGCCGAATTCGCCGCCGTCATTCCGGCCGTGCTCCTCGTGCTGCTGCTCTGCCTCGGCGGGGTGCAGGTCGGCGGTCAGTCAGCAGGTCCGGCTGGCGGATGCCGCGGCCCAGGCGGCCCGGTCCCTCGCCCGGGGCGACGGGCTAGACCACGCGACCAGTCTGGCCCGGCAACTCGTCGGCGGCGCGGCCGTCTCAGTGGACCAGCGCGGCGACGCGGTCTGCGCCCGGCTGAGCGCTCCCGCAGCACTCGGGATCACGGTGACGGCGGGCTCGTGCGCGCTCGGAGGCGCCACGTGACCCGCAACCGCGATCGTGGCTCCGGGTCGGTGCTCGCGGTGGGCATCCTCGGGGCGGTCGTGCTGCTGACCGCGCTCCTGCTCCCGTTCGTCGCGGTGCTCGTCGTCGGCCAGGCCGTGCGGGCGGCGGCGGATGCCGCGGCGCTCGCCGCAGCGGACACGCTGTCGGGACTCGTGGCCGGGGTGCCCTGCCAGGCAGCGGCCGAGATCGCGGCCCTCGACGGGGCATCCGTGGCGCGCTGCACAACGGCCGGCCCGATCGCGAGCGTCACGGTCACCCGGGAATTTCTCGGCTGGAACCTGAGAGCGCGCGCCAGGGCCGGTCCGCCGGGTTCGGCGGGTGCACCGGGAGGCGGAGCTTCGCCCGGGAACGATCGGGGCGGAGCGGCCGGCTCAGTCGAAAATGGCCTCGAGGTAGCGGTAGTCGACGGCCGTCGGTCGCTCGGGAAACTCCGTGGAGTCGAACTCCAGGCCGGCGCCGCGGGTATAGAGGTAGCGCTTGCCACCGGACTCCGCGGGAATCTCCAGACGAGGCCGGATATCGCCCGTCTCGAGGAACTCCGTGGTGATCGTCTTGCCTTCGAGGGGGCCGTCCGTAAGCTTCGCGGTGTACGTGCCCGTAGCTGCTGTACCCATGCCTCCATTGTCCTCACCCAGGCGAGGCTGGCAAGCCCCAAAGCCCAGTGTGACGTGTGGCCGATTAGGTGGGCACCATCTTTCTGTGTGTATGGTGTGCCTTGGCCCTTCAACGGGCCGATACCTATAAAGAGGAGTCTGGTGCCAGGCACTAAGAAGCTGGTCATTGTCGAATCGCCGACAAAAATGAAGTCGATCGCCGCGTATCTCGGCGACGGCTACGAGGTCCTGTCCTCGGTCGGCCACATTCGGGACCTGATCGAGCCAAAAAACCTGCCCCCTGAACTGAAGAAGGGGCCCCTCGGCAAGTTCTCCGTCGACGTCGACAACGGCTTCGAGCCGTATTACGTCGTCTCCGACGCGAAGAAGAAGACCGTCGCCGAACTCAAGCGGGCGATGAAGACGGCCGATGAACTCCTGCTCGCAACTGATGAGGACCGCGAAGGCGAGGCCATCGCCTGGCACCTCCTGCAGGTCCTCCAGCCCAAGGTCCCCGTGAAGCGCATGGTGTTCCACGAGATCACCAAGGAAGCGATCCTCAAGGCCAAGGACAACACCCGCGACCTCGACACGGCCCTCGTCGACGCGCAGGAGACCCGGCGCATCCTCGACCGCATCTACGGCTACGAGATTTCCCCCGTGCTCTGGCGCAAGGTCGGCCCCGGCCTCTCCGCCGGCCGCGTGCAGTCCGCCGCGACCCGCCTCGTCGTCGACCGCGAACGCGAACGCCTCGCGTTCGTCTCCGCCGGCTACTGGGACCTCTCGGCCCAGCTCGCCTCCGGTACGGCGCGCGAGGATGCCGCTTTCCAGGCCAAGCTCGTGCGCCTCAACGGCGAACGCATCGCCTCCGGCGGCGACTTCGACGATCTCGGCCGCCTCAAGCCCAAGGTCACGGCGACGACGCTCGACGAGGCATCCGCCCTCGCTCTCGCCGACGCGCTCAAGGAACCGAGCGTCGCGATCACCGTGACCAAGGTCGCCTCCAAGCCGTACCGTCGCAGCCCGGCCGCCCCGTTCACGACGTCGACCCTGCAGCAGGAAGCCGCCCGCAAGCTGCGCTTCACCGCCCGGCAGACCATGAGCGTCGCCCAGTCGCTCTACGAAAACGGCTACATCACCTACATGCGTACCGACTCGCCGTCGCTCTCGCAGCAGGCGATCACCGCGGCCCGTAACCAGGCATCCTCTCTCTACGGCCCAGAAACGGTGCCGGCCCAGCCGCGCCTCTACAAGGGCAAGAGCAAGAACGCGCAGGAGGCCCACGAGGCCATCCGCCCGTCCGGCGATACCTTCCGCACGCCCTCCTCGCTCGCGAACACCATCCGCGGTAACGACTTCCGCCTCTACGACCTGATCTGGAAGCGCACGGTCGCCTCGCAGATGGCCGACGCGACCGGTTCGACCGCGTCCGTCACCATCGCGGCAGGCCCGACCGGCGTCTCGCCCCACCCCGCGGCGTCCGGCGTGCTCGCCGAGTTCTCCGCGAGCGGCACGGTGATCACCTTCCGCGGCTTCATGCTCGCCTACGAGGAATCCCGCGACGAAGAGCGCAACGCGCCCACCGATCCGACCGAGTCCAAGCTGCCGCCGCTCGAAGAGGGCCAGTCGCTGTCCCTGCTCGAGGTCGAGGCCAAGGGCCACGAGACCACCCCGGCCGCCCGGTACACCGAGGCGAGCCTCGTCAAGAAGCTCGAAGAGCTCGGCATCGGCCGCCCGTCGACGTACGCCTCGATCATCTCCACGATCACCGACCGCGGCTACGTCACCCCGCGCGGCCAGTCGCTCGTGCCGAACTGGATCGCCTTCTCCGTGGTGCGCCTGCTCGAGGAATACTTCACCGATCTCGTCGAATACGACTTCACCGCCGAGATGGAAGACGACCTCGACCGCATCGCCGACGGCAAGGCCGACCGCGTCGACTGGCTCAACAGCTTCTACTTCGGCTCCGAGAAGCACCGCGGTCTCCGCCAGGTCGTCGACAACCTCGGTGAGATCGACGCCCGGTCGATCAACTCGATGCCGATCGGTGACGACATCACCCTCCGCATCGGCAAGTACGGCCCGTACCTCGAGGTCATCGACCCTGCTGCCGCAGCGGATGCCCCGCCGCGCCGGGTGAACATCCCGCCGGACCTCGCACCCGACGAACTGACCCCCGCGAAAGCACGTCAGCTCATCGACGCGCCCGTCGTCATCGACCGCGTCATCGGGGTCAACCCGGAGACCGGCAAGAACATCGTCGCCAAGGACGGTCGTTTCGGCCCGTACGTGACCGAGCTCGACCCGGCACCCGCCGAGCCCGCCGTCGTCGAACTCGTCGAGACCCAGACCGAGTCCGCCGGCGAGACCATCGACCCGCTCACCGGTGAAGTGACCCAGCTGGTCGACGCCGGCGCTCCCGCAGCGAAGCCCAAGCGCAAGCCGGCCGCGAAGAAGATCGCCCCCGCCGACAAGCCGCGCACCGCCTCGCTGTTCAAGTCGATGGACCTCGCGACGATCGACCTCGAGACCGCGCTCCGGCTGCTCGCCCTCCCGCGCGTCGTCGGCCTCGACCCGGAAACGCAGACCGAGATCACCGCACAGAACGGTAAGTTCGGCCCGTACCTGAAGAAGGGCGTCGACACCCGCTCGCTCACGAGCGAGGACCAGATCTTCGAGATCGACCTGCCCGGAGCGGTCGAACTGTACAGCCAGCCCAAGTACGGTGCGCGGCGTGCGTCGAGCGCCCTCAAGGAATTCGAGACGCCCGACCCGGACAGCGGCAAGGCGATCAAGATCAAGGACGGCCGATTCGGCGCCTACGTCACCGACGGTGTCACGAATGCGACGATCCCGAAGGCCGAGACGGTCGAAGAGGTCGATTTCGACCGGGCCGTGCAGCTCCTCGCCGACAAGCGCGCCAAGGGACCGGCCGTCAAGAAGGCGCCCGCGAAGAAGGCCCCCGCCAAGAAGCCGGTCGCCAAGAAGCCCGCAGTGAAGAAGCCCGCCGTGAAGAAGCCCGTCGTGAAGAAGGCCACCGCTACGAAGACCACGGTCACCAAGACCGCAGTCCGCAAGCCGGCCGTCACCAAGACAGGGACCTCCACCAAGACCGCGACGACCAGGACTGCAGCGACGAAGACTCCCGCGGGTTCGACCACCCAGTCGTGACCGCAGCAGACGTGACCGGGGCGGCCTCCACTGAGGCCGCCCCGACCGGCCTCTTCATTACCCTCGAGGGCGGCGACGGTTCGGGCAAGTCCACCCAGGCCCGGCTGCTCGCCGAGTGGCTCGGTGAGCAGGGCCGCACGGTGCTGCGCACCCGGGAGCCCGGCGGCACCGTCGTCGGCGTCGAAATCCGTGAGATCGTCCTGCACCACACCGGCGAGGTGTCTCCGCGCGCAGAGGCCCTGCTCTACGCGGCCGATCGCGCCCAGCACATCGCCACTGCCGTGCGTCCGGCGCTCGCCCGCGGGGACGTGGTGGTCCAGGACCGCTACCTCGACTCATCCGTCGCCTACCAGGGCGCGGGGCGGGTACTCGGCGCCGCGGAGATCCGCGAGCTGTCGCTCTGGGCCGCGGAAGGCCTGCTGCCCGAGCTCACCATCCTGCTCGACCTCGATGAGACCGTCGCGCGCGGCCGGCTCGACGCCGCCAACAAGCGTTTCGACCGCCTCGAGGCCGAGAAGGGCGACTTCCACCGGCGGGTGCGTGCTGCGTTCCTCGACCTCGCCCGCGCCGAGCCCGACCGTTTCCTGGTCGTGGATGCCGCGCGCCCGGTCGACGAGATCGCCGCGGCGATCCGCGCCCGCGTCGCCCCCTGCTCTGACCTCGCAGGCGTCTGGGCGGGATGTCAGCGGCGACCGGTACCCTGAGGGAATGAGCGTGTGGGACAACCTGACCGGCCAGGCGGATGCGATCGCGATCTTCCGCGCCGCCGCCGCGCCGCAGCAGAGCGCGGTTGACGCCCCCGCGAGCACCGCCGGCAGCACCGCCGGCAGCGCCGTCGCCTCCGGCTCCTCGGCTTCGAGCACCTCCGCGTCCATGACGCACGCCTGGCTCATCACGGGCCCGCCCGGTTCGGGCCGGTCCAACCTGGCCTTCGCCTTCGCCGCCGCCCTCCTCAGCCCGGGAACGCCAGCCGAAGACGCGACCGCCGAACGGCTCGTGGAGGCCCGCACCCACCCCGACCTCGTCGTGCTCGCCACCGAGGGCGTCATCATCAAGATGGAATCCGTCAAGGAGGCCGTCAAACGCTCCCAGTATTCGCCCTCGGTCGGCCGATACCGGGTCATCGTCGTCGAAGACGCCGACCGCATGGTCGAGCGCACCTCCAATGTGCTGCTCAAGGCCCTCGAAGAGCCGCCGGAACGTACCGTGTGGATCCTCTGCGCCCCGAGTGAGGCCGACCTGTTGCCGACCATCCGGTCCCGGGTGCGCACGGTCAGGTTGCGCGTCCCGAGCGTCGCCGACGTCGCCGCGCTTCTTGTCGCGCGCGAGGGGGTCGACCCTGTCATCGCCGAGCGCTGCGCCCGCGAAGCACAGAGCCACATCGGCATGGCGCGGCGGCTGGCCACGAACCCCGAGGCCCGCGAACGGCGCGAGGAAACCCTGAAGGCCGCGCTCGGCATCCGTGGGGTGTCGCACGCAGTGAACGCCGCGGCGCGACTGCTCGCGATCGCCGGTGACGACGCGAAGGCGATCACCCTCGAGCGGGACGCCGCCGAACGCGAGGGTGTGCTCCGCTCCCTCGGCGTCGAGCCCGGCAAGTCGGTGCCGCCCGCGCTCCGCGGCCAGATCAAGGCGCTGGAAGACGACCAGAAACGGCGGGCCACCCGGAGCCTGCGCGACGGGCTCGACCGGATCCTCGTGGATCTGACCTCGCTGTACCGGGATGTGATCATGGTACAGTTCGGCCGCGAGAATGAAGTGATCAACCGCGAGCTCCTCGTCGGAGTGCGCGCCGCAGCGGCGGCGTGCGCGACCGTCACGACGCTCGCGACACTGGACGCCATCGCGATCGCGCGGCAGAGAATTGAATCCAATGTGGCACCGGCCCTGGCCCTCGAGGCAATGCTGGTGTCCGCCATCCGGCGATGAAGCGATGACTACGACGATGACCGCACGATGCCACCGCCCACGCGCGGCGCTCGTGAGAGCCTGAACCGCCTGCATGACCAGACCAGTAAAGAGGAACCGTTGACCACACGCATCCGCCAGCGCCCGGTGTCGAACGGCCCGGTGTCGAATGGCACCCGGACGCGCCGCCCGGCCGCCCGCCGCTTCGCGATCCTGGCCGCCGCCGTCGTCGTCACGATGGGGCTCAGCGGATGCGTGCCCGCGTTCCTGCCGCAACCCTCGGCCTCGACGTCGTCCCCCACCGGGGAGAGCGTCAGCAGCGCCCTCGACCCGTTCTACAACCAGGTGCTCACCTGGACCGACTGCGGTAACAGCCTGCAGTGCACCACCGCGAAGGCCCCGCTCGACTGGAGCGCGCCCGGAACCGACACCGTCGACCTCGCCCTCGTGCGGCACGTCGCGACCGGCACCCGGGTCGGCTCGCTTCTGGTCAACCCCGGCGGTCCCGGCGGCTCCGGGTACGACTTCGTGAAGGGGTCCCTCGACTACGCCACGGATGCGAAGCTGCAGGCCGGATTCGACATCGTCGGGTTCGACCCGCGCGGCGTCGGGCGCTCGTCAGCGGTGAAGTGTTACGGGGCTGCCGAGATGGACCAGTACCTGTACGCCATCCCGACAGCAGCCCGCGGCACGGATGCCTGGATCCAGGAGGTCGAGAAGTCCTCGACCGACTTCGGAGCCGCCTGCGCCACCAACACCGGCGCCCTCCTCGCCCACGTCGACACCGTGAGCGCCGCCCACGACCTCGACATGCTGCGTGCCGTGCTCGGCGATGCCCAGCTCAACTACCTCGGCTATTCCTACGGCACCTTCCTCGGCGCCACCTACGCCAACCTGTTCCCGGACAAGGTCGGCCGCCTCGTCCTCGATGGAGCCCTCGACCCGTCCACGAGCAACGCCGAGGTGACCCGGGTGCAGGCCGTCGGCTTCGAGAGCGCGCTACGCTCCTACCTCGCCGATTGCCTCGCTGGATCGAAGTGCCCGTTCAACGGCACCGTCGACCAGGCGATGACCACCATCTCCGCGCTGCTCGACTCGGTCGACCGGAGCCCGATCGCCGCGAGCGATGGCCGGATGCTCGGCGCCAACACGCTGTTGACCGCCATCATCTACCCGCTGTACCAGGCGTCGGCGTGGCCGAACTTGAGCGAGATGCTGTCGAGCGTGATGCAGGGCAACACCAAGATCGCCTTCCAGTTCGCGGATGCCTACAACGGCCGTAACTCCGACGGGACATACCTCGACAATTCGACCGAGGCCTTCCTGGCGATCAACTGCCTCGACTACAGCTACAACGACGACCCGGCCGTGATGCGCGCCGACGCCGCGGCCATCGAGGCAGCAGCGCCGGTCATCGGCAAGTACATGGCCTACGGCGACACCGGCTGTGCGAACTGGCCGGACAAGTTCACCGGAACCCGCGCCGAGATCCACGCGCCGGGAGCGGCGCCGATCCTCGTCGTCGGCACGACGAACGACCCGGCGACCCCGTACGTGTGGGCGCAGAGCCTGGCCAGGCAGCTCGACAGTGCGCAGCTCGTCACGTACGCGGGCGAGGGGCACACCGCGTACAACAAGTCCAATGCCTGCGTGAACAACGCGGTGGACTCCTACCTGCTGCAGGGGACGGTGCCGGCCACCGACCCGAAGTGCTGATGTGCGGGGGCGGCCGTGCGGCATCCGGTTACGACTCGAGGACTGCACATTTGCGCGTCGTGTAAGAATGTGACCATGGTGGATGTTGCGGAAGAACCCGGCCTGCGTGAACGGAAACGTCTGGCGACCCACCGGGCCATCCAACTCGCTGTGCTCACGCTCGCGTCCGAGCGCGGGGTCGACAAGGTCACCGTCGAGGACATCAGCCGGATCGCCGATGTGTCCGCGCGCACCTTCTTCAACTACTTCCCGTCGAAGGACGCTGCCCTCGCCGGTGACGATCTCACCCTCGGTTCCGAGGCGGAGATCGAGGACTTCGTACACAGGAGCCCGTCCGGTGACATCCTCGCCGACCTCGCGGTGCTGCTCTCGACCAGCGTGCAGAATTCCCAGGATGACCGGGAGATTCACCAGCTGCGGCGTCAGGTAATGAAGGAGAACCCCTACCTGTTCGGCATGCGGATGGCCACTCTCCGCAGCTTCGAGGGACACCTCGACGACGTGATCAGCCGGCGCCTCGCGGCGGACGATCCCGTGCTCGCCGCCGACCCGATCGCGCTGCACCAGCGCGCCCTGCTGCTCACGCTCGTCGCGGTCGCAGCCCTGCGACACGCCTGGCGCTGCTGGGCCGAGGGAGACGAGTCGGAGCCGCTCGCCGATCGGGTGCGGGCGTCGTTCGCGGGGCTGTACGAATTGACCCTCCGGACCAGCTAAGCTTTGTTGCTGTGTCACCGCGCGTTTCCGGAAGGAATCATTCGGGCGTCACGCCGCCTTAGCTCAGTTGGTAGAGCATCTCACTCGTAATGAGAAGGTCGTCAGTTCGATTCTGACAGGCGGCTCCCTTTCCTCATCGCCCGGCCCACTCTCGTCGTGCTGCCGATGTGCTCGTGCTATCGGTCTGCGAGGAGCAGGTTGAGTCGCCTTCCCGCCGGCGCGGTTAGCTTGTCCGTGCCCATCAGCTGGGCATCGTTCAAATAGGTGAGGTCGTCGACGGTGACGCCGAATCGGGCGGCCACGTCGGCGCGGTATTCATTCGTTGCGGCGGTATAGCCCGCGGGCTTGCCGTCGATGACGTCGACCGTGCCCCGGGCGCCGGGCGTCGCACCGGAGTCCATGGGGTTGAGATAGCCGCGGAGCGGCGTGAAGGTCCAACGGATGTCGGCGCGCGCGACGACGGCCTCACGGCAGTCCGGGTCGGTCGTGTCCGGTTGGGCGGGGGTTGTGACCAGAATGACCTGGTCGATTCCGCTGGGATCTCCGCTGAGGATGCTGAGGTCACCCCAGCCGTAGGCGCCGCTTCCGCTCGTGAACGGCCCGAAGTCCATGCGGAAGCCGCTGTCGTAGCAGGTTTGGTTCGCCGGTATGGGCTGGGTCGCGGTCACCGCGTCGACCGTTGCCGCTGCCGGAATGACGAGGTCATCGATGTGGAGCGTGAGCTCGGTTCCGTGGAAATCGAAGCTCACATTGCCGGTAGTACCGTTGTCGGACGTCAGCGTGCCCGTTCCGATGGTCCCGGTCGGGAGCGTCCCCGGAACGCCAGGTTGTGTTGCTCGGTGAATCCGCGAATGCAGACGGCGTTGGGGCTGGCGTGCCGATGGCCCCGCCGCTCGAGCAGCCCGTAAGAGCCACCAGCACCGATATCAACCCGCATGTTGCCGCGATTCCGCGCATCCCATACTCCCGTGTGCAGATCCTTAGGGATGGAACACCTTCACCCCGGCCCTCGGAGGAGCCGGCACCGAGCCCGAGTCTTCATGTCTGGGACGCCGGTGGTTCATTGGCCAGCCATCGGGCCTTCCTAGATTGCGAGAGGGGGCGAGCGCCCCACGAGGGGGTTCACGGGTGGATGCGGGGCTCGCAACACGACAGGTGTGGTGGGCGCGGGCATCCGTGCAGGCGACGCGGATCGGTGTGATCGCGATCGGAGCCGCACTGCCGTGGTTGCCGTTCATCGTCTGGCTGGGCCAGCCAGACCGGAATTTGCTCGGGCCCATGGGCCGCACGGGCGTCATCGTCACCGTCGTGCTGCAGTGTCTCTCCGTGGTGGTCGGGCTCGTCTTCGTCGTTGTGATGTCCGCCTGGACCGAAACCCGCGGGTGGCAGGCGGCCCGAATCTGGGGCTCGATCGCGTTCGTCTGGGGCATTCCGCTTGCCTGGCTCGCGGCGGTCGTGTGGCCCGACGGGGTCTGGCCCCGGGAATCCGGCCTGCCGCTGATCGTGTTCGGGGTGATCTGCGTGATCCTGATCGTGCCTGCGCTGATCAACCCGCGCCGGACCGGCCTGGTGGCTGTCATCGGCACGATCCTGCCCCTGGTCATCCTCTTCGCCGATCATCGCTTCGACAATCTCCGTCCCTGCGGTCTTCATCCTGCTCGGCCCGGCGACGGCGTACTGCGTCGCTGTGTCCCTCAGTGCTTCCGCGGCCGCCTTCGCCAGAATCTGACGCTCCGAGCGTTGCTGTTGCCGTGATCTCTCCGGACGCACTGGCCGCCGACATCTCAGGGACCGTCGAGCAGAGGTCCCGGCGCTTCGTCGACCGTCCCTATCGCTCGGGGGAAGCGGCGGTACGGTCTGCGCGATGGCCGGTTCGCGCGCGAACGAACCGCTCACCCTCCTGTCCCAGCGTCGGAACCGAGAGAGGCAATCATGACAACGGTGTTGATATTCCACGAGGTCGATGACGTCGAGCACTGGCTCAACTCACCCCGGCGGGACGAGGTGTTCGGGCCGCTCGGCATCAGCATCCAGACCTTCATCGACCCGACCGACGACCACAGGGTCGGCCTGATCGCCGACGTGCCCGACATGGACGTCTTCCAGCGGGTGATGGCGTCCGAAGTCGCGGCTGAGGCGATGCAGTTCGACGGCGTCCGCCCGGAAACCGTCGTGATGATGGTCGAGGGCTGACGATGTATGCCCGAATCAGCACCTTCAGGACCGGCCCAGACACCGACCCCCACGCGAATGAGAATGCGACCATGCTGCGGGTGCTCGCGAACCCCGGCTGCCGCGGCATGTACTTCCTGAAAGGCACGGAGACCGACACGGCCCTGGCCATCACGCTCTGGGACTCGGAGGACTCCCTCGCGGGGAGCAGGGAGCCCGCAGAGTCGATTCGCGCCGACTCGAGCGCCGAACAGCACCTGACGATCGTCGACGTCGAGGAATTCGAGGTGACGGCGAGCACCTTCATCGGCTGAGGCCTGCGGCGCCCTCCCCGGTGCGCTCGTTACGATGGGGGAGTCCCAGGCCCCGCTCGGAAGGCATCCATGGAGTACGCCCTCGCGCCCGACCGCGCCCGCATCGCCTGGTCGTCGACCGGCGGTAACGCGACAGGTGACCCCGTCGTCCTGGTCGCGGGACAGGGCGTCTCGAGCCGGTCCTGGTCTCCGCTGCTGCCGACGCTCGGTGCCCGGCACCGGGTGATCACATTCGACACGCGCGGGGTCGGCGACAGCGAGCCCGGCGCCGACGCGCGCTTCACGACGGCGGCGCTCGCCGAGGACATCGTCGCCGTTCTGGACGCCGCGGGGATCGACAGGGCGCACGTGTACGGGCACTCGATGGGCGGCCGGGTCGCGCAGTGGTTCGCGATCAACCGCCTCGATCGCCTGGGCGCCCTCGTGCTCGGCGCGACGAGCGGCGGCGATGACCGCGGCCTGACCCGCACGGCTGACGTCGCCCAGCGCATGGCCCGTGGCGACGCGCTCTCCATGGGTCCGCTGTTCTTCACGGATGCCTTCATCGCGTCCCACCCGGAGCTCGTCGCGGCCATGTTCGTACGACCGACCTCGGTCCACACCCGGCGCCTCCTGTTCGGCGCGAGCACCGCGCACGACGCCTGGGACCACCTCCCCGGGATCACCGCGCCGACGCTCGTGCTGCACGGCGACGCCGACGAGGTCACTCCTCCCGGGAACGGCGAACGCCTCGCCGAACATATTCCGAATGCCGCATTCGGGGAGCTGCCCGGGCTCCGGCACGGCTACTTCCTCGAGAGCGCGTGGGCGACGGATGCCGTCCTCAGGTTCTTCGCGGCGCATCCGCTCGCCGCCTGACGCAGCTTTTCTCCTCGCGCACCCCCTGCGCCGCTTCGCGCCAGGCATGCCGGGCGCGAAGCGGCGCAACGGGCGCGCCTGCGCTGCGTTGCGACACGTGACGCGTGCCGGCCGCCGAAGCTAGGGGCGGGCCGAGTGCGAGCGCGGGCGCAGCGGGATCGTCGCGAGCACGGCGCGACCGGCCGGGTCGGCCCGGGGCGCCATGTCGACGAGAGCAATCTGGCCGAGTTCGAGGATGTCGCCGGTATTCACCCGCGCGTGGTGCTTGTCGGTGACGTGCGCCCGGAACTCGGTTCCGGTGAACGCCGCCTCCCCTGGCGCAGCCGCGAACGGCCGCACGGCCGCGACCACGAGGTCGTGCAGCGCGGTCAGCCCGGGGTGGGGTTCAAGCACGGTCACGGGAATGTCGTGGCGGCGCCCGAAGCGTTCCGCGCCGCCGGCGACCACGCTCAGCGCGGGCGCGGCGGATGCCGAGGCCGCGAGAGCCTCCCTGATCGCGCCGGGCGCGGCATCCGTCAGGAACGGCGCCAGCACCGTCACGTGCAGGGGCCAGTCGCGCACCAGGAAGGTGGCGCCGACAGCGAGCGGCGTGAGCGGGAGGACCACGACGAGCCGGGGCATCAGCGCATCACCGCATCACCGGATCGCGCCGGTCTCGTCGTCGGCGAGGGCAAGGTCGATGAAGGCCCGCACCGCCGCCGAGAGCCGCCGGGTGCGCGACGCCGCGAGGTAGACGGTGAAGTCGGGCATGCCCGCGACGGGGAGGCGTCGCACGTTGCGGGCGTCCCGGGCGGCGAATTCGGGCAGCAGGGCGACGCCGAGCCCGTTGGTCACGTATTCGGCGGCGGTGCCGATGTCGGAGACCTCGATCATCACCCGGCGTTCGAGGCCGGCCGCGGCGAAGGTCTCGTCCACGATCTGCCGGCTCGCGTAGCCGGGCGGCAGGTCGATGAATTCCTCGGGGGCGAGGTCGTCGAGATGGTCGAGGCCGACGTGCCCGGCCGTGGCGAGGCGGTGATCGGCCGGGACCACGAGCACCATCGGCGAGGAGGAGATCGGCGCGGCCACGAGCTGGGTGGGCACCGGTCCGCTGAGCGAGAGGAAGGCGAGGTCGAGTTCGCCGGTCGCGAGCTCGTCGAGGAGCCCGGCCGAACCGCGCCTGGCCGCGCGCAGCCGCACCCCGACCCCCGGGTGGCCGGTGCGGAACAGCCCGAGCAGTCGCGGCACGTTGACGAGGGTGACCGAGGTCATCAGGCCGATCACGATCGACCCCGTGATCGCGTGGGTGGTCTCCTCGGCGGCATCGCGCACCCCGTTCACGGCATCGAGCGCCTCGCGCACCTTGGGCAGCAACAGCTCGCCCGTCGAGGTGAGCCGGATCTGCCTGCGGCTGCGGTCGAAGAGCTCGACGCCGAGTTCGTTCTCGAGCGACCGCACCCCCGCGGACACCGCGGACTGCGCGATCGTGAGCCGATCGGCGGCGCGCGTGAAGCTCAGTTCACTCGCCACCGCGCTGAAGAATTCGAACTGTCGCACATCCACTCGTGCATCATCTCATTTACAGATCGTTTCCATCACCATTCGGCGTTGTTTCTTATCTGTCAGAGCGGGACGATAGATACAGGGAGCCGCTCGAACGGCGAACCGGAAGGCATGACGTGACGAACAATTCAACTGTCCTGGGCAGCGGCCCCGTGGCGGACACCCCGATCCAGGCGGATGCCCGGGTCGAGACCGATCCTCATTCCGCGGTCCCCTCGCTAACAGATGGCCTCGGCGGGCCCGCCGCGCCCCGGCGGTCGGCCGACCGGGTCGTCGAGGTGCTCAAGGCCCACGGGGTGAAATGGGTGTTCGGCGTTCCCGGCGCCAAGATCGACCCCGTCTACGACGCCCTCGTCGACGACGGCCCCGAACTCATCGTCTGCCGGCACGAGCAGAATGCGGCCTTCATGGCCGCGGCCGTCGGCCGGCTGAGCGGCCAGCCCGGGGTCGTGCTCGTCACGAGCGGGCCCGGCACCTCCAACCTCGCGACCGGCCTGCTCACGGCCACGACAGAGGGCGACCCGATGGTCGCGATCTGCGGCGCGGTCTCCCGCGCCGACCGGCTCAAGCGCACCCACCAGTCCATGGACGCCGTCGGCATGCTCTCCGCCGTGACCAAGTCCGCAGGCGAGGTCAGCGTCGCCGACAACGTGCCGGAGGCCATCGCCAACGCGTTCCGACGCGCGACCCAGGAGCCCAAGGGCGCCGCCGCCGTCGTGCTCCCGTATGACGTGCTCGTCGACACGACGACCGTGTCGATGACGGGACCGCACTGGGTGCCGCGCCTCGGCGCCGCCCCGGCGGAGAGCGTCACGCGCGCGGCCGCACTGCTGATGGGCGCGAAGTTCCCGGTCATCCTCGCCGGCGCACGCGCAGGGTCCGACCGCGCGACCGTTGCCCTGCATCGCCTTCTCGGCGTCGCCGACCTGCCCGTCGTCGAGACGTTCCAGGCGGCCGGCGTGCTGTCCCACGAGCTCGAAGAGCACTACCTCGGCCGGGTGGGCCTGTTCCGCAACCAGCCGGGCGACATCCTGTTGCACAAGGCCGACCTCATCCTCGCGATCGGCTACGACTTCGTCGAGTACGAGCCCTCGAAGTGGAACAAGGACCACCAGCGCCGGATCATCCACCTCGACGAGCTCTCCGCAGACCTCGACGACTACTACCGCCCGACGGTCGAGCTGCGCGGCGACGTCGCCGAGACCATCGACGCGCTCGCCCGGCAGATCGACGGCCTCGAGCTCAGTGCCGCGGCATCCGCTGTTGTCGCCACCGAACGGGCCCGCCTCGCCGAGGCCGACGAACCGCACTGGAACGACGACGAGTCGGAGGGTGTGCACCCCGCGGCCCTGACCCTCGCGATGCGCAACCTGCTGCCCGATGACACGACCGTGCTGTGCGACGTCGGGTCGCACTACATCTACATGGCCAGGCACTTCCGTACCTATCACCCGCGCACCCTGCTCTTCTCCAACGGGCAGCAGACCCTCGGCGTCGCCCTGCCGTGGGCGATCGCCGCGACCCTCGTGCGGCCGGGCACCCCGGTCGTCTCCGTCTCGGGCGACGGCGGGTTCCTCTACTCGGCGATGGAACTCGAGACCGCGGTGCGCCTCGGCTCGACGTTCACCCACGTGATCTTCAACGACGGCACCTACGACATGGTCGCGTTCCAGCAGCAGGGCAAGTACGGCCGCACCTCCGGCGTGCAGCTCGGCGACTACGACGCGGTCAAGTACGCCGAATCCTTCGGCGCCCACGGCTACCGGGTCACGCACCTCGACGACTTCGCGGGCGTGCTGAAACAGGCTATGGCCGAGCCAGGTCCGAGCATCATCGACGTGCGCGTCGACTACCGAAACAACCGGGATGAGCTCATGGCTGATCTGGAAAGCGATGTGCTGCAGTGAGTGAATTCACGGTCTCCCGACACGAGATCTTCCAGACGAGCCTGATGAGCGCCCTGCTCGACGGCGTGTACGAGGGCGAGATGACCGTGCGCGACCTGCTCGGCCACGGCAGCTTCGGCATCGGCACCTTCAACGGGCTCGACGGCGAGATGCTGATCCTCGACGGCAGCTGCTATCAGCTGCGTGCCGACGGCGGAGTCTCCAAGGCCGATCTCGGCGCGCACACCCCGTACGCGGTCGTCACGAACTTCGTCCCCCACGTCGAGAGCGATCTGCCGGAGGGTGTCCTGCGCGCGGAGGCATCCGCCTTCATCGACCACATGACCTCGTCGGAGAACTACATGTACGCGCTGCGGATCGACGCCGAGTTCGAGTGGATCACCATGCGCACGGTCGTCAAGCAGGAGAAGCCGTATCGCCCGATGGTCGAGGCCACCGATGAGGACGCGATCGTCGAGCTGCACAACGTGACCGGCACGATCGTAGGCTTCCGCACCCCGCTCTACGAGCAGGGCATCGGCGTTCCCGGCTGCCACGCCCACTTCGTCACCGACGACCGCAGCGCCGGCGGCCACGTGCTCGACTTCAAGCTGAAGTCCGGCCACGCCGCCCTCTGCCTCGGCACCGACCTGCGCCTGCAGCTGCCGCTGACGGATGCCTTCCGCGACGCCAATCTCTCGCCAGACGACCTCGAGTGGCAGCTGCAGAAGACCGAGGCGCACGCCAAGTAGGCGTTGCTGTGGTCTCGGGTCACGGGGGCGCGGCAGAACGGGACGCCGACACTAGTGTCGGAAAACCCTTTCCTGCCGAGCCGTAGGATCGATGGAACGGTGTGCTCCAGCCTTCCGACTGTGCCGGTCCACCGGCAACGGAAGGACCATACGTGCTCTCTCGACCCCGGGCCGTCATCATCGGCGGCGGAATCAGCGGACTGGCGACAGCCCACTATCTGCACCAGTCTCTCGGGGACGGGGTCCTGATCACCGTGCTCGAGGCCTCCCCGCGCCTCGGCGGCAAGATCATCACCGAGGACTTCGCCGGGCACTCGGTCGACGCCGGCCCCGATGCGCTGATGGTGCGCGCACCCGTCGCCGTGAACCTCCTCACCGACCTGGGCCTCGCCGACCTCGTCGTCGCACCCGCGAGCGGGGGATCGCGGATCTGGTCCCGCGGACGCCTCCGCACGCTGCCCGCAGGAACCGTGTTCGGCATCCCCGACCGACTGCTGCCGCTGCTCCGGTCACGCCTGCTCTCCCCGCTCGGCTTCGCCCGGGTACTCCTCGACCTCGTGCTCCCCGCCGGGCGCACCCTGCCGGCCGATCCCACGATCGCCGAGATCGTGGTCCCGCGGATGGGCCACGAGGTCTTCGACCGGCTCGTCGACCCCCTCCTCGGCGGCATCCACGCCGGTCGCGCCGATGAGCTCAGCGCGCACAGCACCGCCCCCGACATCGAGGTGCTCGCCCGCGGTAAGCGCAGCCTGAACCTCGCGCTCCGCCGCCGGCGCCGCGCCGGGGCTGCGATGGCCGCCGCCGCGTCCCGCTCCGCATCCGTGCCCGTCGCCACCGCGGGGATGCCGCGGCCGGGTCCCGCGCGACGGCGCCCGCCGCAACGGCACCCCGGCTCGCCCGGGCCGGCGGGGCCACCCTCGTCACTGTCGAGGGCGGACTCGCCCGCCTCATCGACGCGCTCGCCGCGCGGGCGGCGAGCGACGACATCCGCCTCGGCACGGCCGCCACGAGTCTGGCCCGCGAGGGTGCCGGCTACCTCGTGGGTCTCTCCGACGGGACGAGTGCCGAGGCCGACGCCGTCGTGATCGCCACCCCCGCCTTTGTCGCCGCCGGCCTGCTCCTGGCCGAGAACCCCGTGCTCGGGGCCGCGCTCGCCGGGATCCCCTACACGGACGTCGCGACGATCTGCCTCGCCTACCCGCGCTCCGCGCTCGGTCGCCCGCTCGGCGGCAACGGGTTCCTGGTTCCGCCGGTCGAGGGCAAACTCGTAGTTGGCTGCACGTTCTCGAGCGAGAAATGGCCGCACCTCGCCGATGAGGAGACTGTCATCATCCGCTGCATGGTCGGGCGCGCCGGGGACACCCGCTGGGCCGGCTTCGACGACACGACCCTCGTCGCGCAGGTGCACGCCGAACTCGTCGAGGCGCTCGGGCTGACCGGGAGACCCACCAGCCACCACATCGAGCGCTGGCCGCTCGGGATGCCGCAATACGTCGTCGGGCACCAGGGCCGGCTCGACACCGCCGACCGGGAGCTCGCCGCGCTGCCCGGGGTGCACCTGACCGGATCGGGGTATCGCGGAGTCGGCCTCGCGAGTTGCGTCGCCGACGCCGAGCGGGTCGCCACCCGGATCGCCGAAAGCATCGCCGCCGGCACCATCGCCGCGGCGAAGGCACCGAGCGAGGTCGGCGCATGAGCATCGTCGACGAGACCAGAAGCCACGTGCTCGGCCACCCCGCCGTGCTGCCGACGCTGCCCGCCGCCCGGCGCGGCCCCGGCCCCGACTACTCGAAGCGCCCGATGCTCGTGTTCTGGGAGACGACCCGGGCCTGCGCCCTCGCCTGCAAGCACTGCCGCGCGAGCGCGACGATGCAGGCGCTGCCGGGTGAACTCACGACGGCCCAGGGCAAGGACCTGATCGACCAGATCGCCGGTTTCGGCCGGCCGTACCCGATCCTCGTGCTCACCGGCGGCGACTGCCTGATGCGCCCCGACCTGTTCGAACTCGTCGAATACGCCACCGGTCTCGGCCTGCCGACGGCCCTCTCGCCCTCGGTCACGCCCACCCTCACCGCCGCGATGATCGAGAAGATCGTCGCGAGCGGGGTGAAGGCCGTATCGATCAGCCTCGACGGTGCGAGCGCGCCGACCCATGAAGGCGTGCGCGGCATCCCCGGCCACTTCGAGGACACCGTCAACGCCATCCGCGCCCTCGCCTCGGCCGGGCTCAGCGTGCAGGTGAACACAACGGTGATGCGCGCGAACGTCGACGAACTGGCGGATGTCGCCGCCCTCATCTCGAACGCGGGCGCGGCCATCTGGGAGGTCTTCTTCCTGGTCCAGGTCGGACGCGGCGTCTCGACGGAGGCTGTCACGCCCGAGGAACACGAGGAGATCTGCCACTTCCTCTTCGATGCTTCCCAACACGGTTTCATCGTCCGCACGGTCGAGGCCCCGTTCTTCCGCCGGGTCGTCGCCCGGCGCCGCGCGGGAGACCCGGCGCCGGAGACCGCGCTATACCAGCGGCTGGCCGGCCGGCTCGAGTCCCTGATGGGGCCGCCGATCGGACTGCCCCGCGCGCAGACGGCGTCGACCCGCGACGGCAAGGGCATCGTCTTCGTCGCCTACGACGGCGAGGTCTACCCGGCCGGTTTCCTGCCGCTCGGCCTCGGCAATGTCGAAACGACCCCGCTCGCCGAGATCTATCGCGACAACCCGCTGCTCAAGCAGATCCGCGCGACCGAATTCAGCGGCCGTTGCGGCAGCTGCGAATACGCCGACCTCTGCGGCGGCTCGCGGGCGCGCGCCTTCGCCTCGAGCGGAGATCCCCTCGGCGAAGACCCGGCCTGCCCGTACCAGCCAGGCGCGGATGCTGCGGCCGGCCTGACGGCATGAGCGAGCCGGGGGAGGAGACCCAGCCTGACCGCGCATACGACGCCGTGCTCCTGCTCGGCTTCGGCGGCCCCGAGGGGCAGGACGACGTCATCCCCTTCCTCCGGAACGTCACCCGTGGTCGCGGCATCCCCGAGGAACGGCTCGAGACCGTCGCGACCCACTATCGGGCCTTCGGGGGAGTGAGCCCGGTCAACGGGCAGAACCGGGCCCTGCGGGCCGCCCTCGATGCGGAGTTGGTTGACCGGGGTGAGCCGCTGCCGGTGTACTGGGGCAACCGCAACTGGACGCCCCTGCTCGCGGACACCGTGCGGGCGGCATCCGCTGCCGGTCATACCCGGCTCCTCGCGATCACGACGAGCGCGTACAGCTCATACTCGAGCTGCCGCCAGTACCGTGAGGACATCGCCGGGGCCCTGACCGCGACCGGGCTCGACGCTACCGTGCGCATCGACGAGGTGCGCCCGTACTTCTACGAGTCCGGCTTCGTCCTGCCCTTCGTCGAGGGCGCGCGTGCCGCTCTCGCACGCCTCGCGGCGCGGGGCGTGCCGGTCGATCGCACCCAGGTGCTCTTCACGACGCACTCGATCCCGACAGCGGATGCCGACCGCAGCGGTCCGCGCGACGCCGGCTGGGGCACGGGTGGGGCCTACCTCGCCCAGCACCGGGCCGTCGCGGTCGCCGTGATGGCCGCCCTCGCCGAACCGGGAGCTGCCGCCCCCGATGCACCCCAGCCGGCCTGGTCGCTCGCCTTCCAGTCCCGCTCGGGCCCGCCGGCGATGCCGTGGCTCGAACCCGACGTCAACGACGCGCTCAGGGCGCTCGCCGCCGACGGGACCGAGGCAGTCGTGATCGTGCCGATCGGCTTCATCTCCGACCACATGGAGGTGCTCTGGGACCTCGACACCGAGGCCGCCGCCACCGCAGCCAGCCTCGGACTGGCGATGGAACGCGTCGCAACCCCCGGTGTCCACCCCGCCTTCGTCGCGGCCCTCGCCACCCTCGCCCTCGAGCGCCAGCACGGCCCCGTACTGTCCGGCTGCCCCGGCGGATGCTGCGAGAAGGGGGCCGGCCGTCCCGCACGCTAGTCCTGCCCGGCCCCGCACTGTTCCGAATTCAGGAGTTGAGGCGGTTCGCGCCCGAAACAAGCGTTTTCTCGGCTGAATCCGCCCTCAACTCCTGAATTCGGAACACCTGGGACGGGCGGGGCCGGGGACACTTGTAGTCTGGTTGCGATATTTCCCCCGGGCGAAGGCGCAGGCACGATGAACCAGATCGAGACGGATGCCGGGGCGCTGCCCCCGATCGAAGCCGAGCTGCAGCGGGTGGTCCGGCCCCGCGCCCGCGTCATCATCGACAACGACTTCTCCGGGGATCCGGACGGCCTCGTCCAGCTCGCGCACCACGTGCTGTCGCCGTCGGTCGAGATCCGGGCGATCATCGGTTCGCACCTGCGCCCCGGCGACCCGTTCGATCCCTCGGAGCAGACCTCGACGAACGCGGCCGCCGCCGCCGAAAAGGTCCTCGACCTGCTCGGGCGCACCGGGAGCATCCCGGTCATCGCCGGGTCGAACGTCGGACTCAGCGACCGGACCACGGCCATCCGCTCTGCCGCAACCGACCTGATCATCCGGGAGGCGCTCCGCGACGACACCGAGCTGCCGCTCTTCGTCGCGTGCGGCGCCGGGCTCACCGAGATCGCGAGCGCCTACCTGCTCGAGCCTCGGATCGCCGACCGGCTGACCCTGGTCTGGATCGGGGGCCCGAACACGACGGGATCGCGGCCGCGCCGCCGGGGACGAGCGGCGCGGAATACAACCTCGCCATCGACATCCGTGCGGCCCAGGTGATCTTCGACTCCCGGATTCCGCTCTGGCAGGTGCCGCGGGACGCCTACCGGCAGACGCTGTTCTCCTGGGCCGAGCTGCTCACCTCGGTGCGGCCGCACGGTGCGATCGGCCGGCACCTCTACGCGGCGCTCGCCGGGGTCGCGGACATGGCCGGGCGGCACGGGATCGACCTCGGTGAGACGTACATCCTCGGTGACAGCCCGCTCGTGCTGCTGACCGCGCTGCACTCCAGTTTCGAGCCTGACCCGTCTTCGAGTGCGTGGGTCACCCGCACCGCCCCACGGATCCTGCCGGACGGCAGCTACGACCCGACGCCGCGGCAGGGTCCGCGTCCGATCCGGGTCTACACCCGGCTTGACCTGCGCCTGCTCTTCGCCGACTTCACCGCCAAGCTCGCGGCCCACGCCGCGGCTGCGGGGTGACCTTTCCTGTCGAGAGTGCCAGGCATACCGGTGACTCTCGACCGGAAAGGGCCGGGGAGAGTTCTAGAAGTCGATCGTGAAGAGGGGGCGTAGGTAGCGCCGGAGCTCCTCAGCCATGTCGAGGGTGTCCGGGGCGAGCAGCCACTGCACCTGCAGGCCGTCGCTGAGCGCGATGAGCGACCGCGCGGCGCTCGCCGGCTCGACCGCCTCTGCCAGCTGGCCCGCGGCCTGTGCGTTGGAAAACGCCTCGATCATCAGCGCGACGACCCAGGTGTACCTGTCGAGGAAGTACTGGTGGGCGGGGTGTTCGGGGGCGGTCGCCTCGGCGGAGAGGACACAGTGCAGCTCGACCAGGCCGGGGGCAAAATTGGCGTTGTACTCCGCCACGCGGACGATCCCGCGAATCGTTTCGATCCCGGGCGTCTCGTCGAGCATGACGAGGGGGTCGCCCGCTCGTCGCGCAGTGCGAGCACGCCCGCGAGCAGTTCGTTCTTGTTCGAGAAGTGGTGCAGCAGGCCGGCCTGGCTCATTCCGACCCGCTCGGCGATCTCCCGCAGCGAACCGTTGCGAAAACCGTGGTTGGCGAACACCTCGATGCCGGCCTCGAGGATTTCCCGACGTCGGCCTGCCGTTTTGGCGTAGCTCCCACGCGACTTCCCCGTCATAGTCATGCGCTGACTCTAGCGCGGAAAATAACGATTTGACGAAAACCTAGTAGTTAATCGCTTTTCCTGTTAGCTTTTCAGCCACGCGACCCAAAGAGGGGTCACCCACTGAAAGGGAACACCGATGTTCCGATGGAAAAGCCTCACCGCGGCCGCAGTAGTTTTTGCTCTCGGCCTGACCGGTTGCTCGGCAACCAGCACCACGACCACCTCCGGCGCCCCGACCACACTCACCCTCGGCGTGATCGTTCCAGCTACCACCTTCTCGGCCGCGGATATCGCATTCGCCAATGAGGCCCCCTACGGCCAGGCGGTCTACGACACCCTCCTCAAGGCGGATCCCGCCGGCGAGGTCGGACCCGACCTGGCCACCAAGTGGGAGTACAACGACACCAAGACGGTGCTCACCCTGACCCTTCGCGACGACGTCACCTTCACCGACGGCACCAAGTTCAACGCGGATGCCGCGGCCCAGAACCTGATCCGCTTCCGTGACGGCGCCTCGCCGAACAAATCCTTCCTCGCGTCACTCGCCGACGCGAAAGCCGTCGACGACACCCATGTCGCCCTCACTCTCACCCAGGCCGACCCGGCCCTGCTGCACTACCTGACCCAGAACGCCGGTATGCAGGAGAGCCCCAAGGCCTTCGGCAACGCCGACCTCAAGACCAACCCGGTCGGCAGCGGCCCGTACATCCTCGACACCACCAAGACCGTCGTCGGTACGAACTACGAGTTCACCAAGAACCCGAAGTACTGGGACCCGAGCTCCGTGCACTACGACAACCTCTCCATCAAGGTGCTCGCCGATGTCACCGCGATGCTGAACGCCGTCAAGGGCGGCCAGCTCAACGGCGCCAAGCTCACCGTCAACACCAACAACGCCGAGGTCGAAGCGGCCGGCTACACGCTGAACCCGTTCGAGCTGGACTGGACCGGTCTCATCCTGCTCGACCGCGACGGTTCGATGAACCCGGCCTTCAAGGACGTCCGGGTCCGCCAGGCGCTCAACTACGCGATCGACACCAAGGCCATGCTGACCGCGGTCGGTGAAGGCCTCGGCACCCCGACCACGCAGATCTTCCCGAAGAGCTCCGTCGCCTACGACGCGTCCCTCGACTCCCGCTACGCCTTCGACCCGGCCAAGGCCAAGTCGCTCCTCGCCGACGCCGGCTACGCGGGCGGCCTCACGATCGACATGCCGAGCACCTCGCTCATCGGCCCGGCGATCTTCACCCTCGTCCAGCAGCAGCTCAAGGACGTCGGCATCACGGTGAACTACACCGACACCGGCACGAACTTCATCGCCGACCTCCTCGCCCCCAAGTACGCCGCGTCCTGGATGCAGCTGCAGCAGGACAACGACTGGGCGCTCGTGAACTTCGAGATCACCCCGACCGCGACCTTCAACCCGACCAAGTACCAGGACCCGAAGGTCGACGCGTTCGTCGCGACCATCCTGAACGGCAGCAAGGACGAGTCCGACGCCGCGCTCAAGGACCTGAACACCTACGTCGTCGAGCAGGCCTGGTTCGCCCCGTGGTACCGCGTGCAGTCCAACTACGCCACGGATGCGAAGACGACGGTCATCCCTCAGTTCGGCAACGCCTACCCGTACCTCTGGAACTTCACGCCCGTTTCCTAGCCGCGGCATGGTCCGGTCATAGACCGGGTCGGGGGCCGGCGCGCAGCCCAGCGCGCCGGCCCACGACCGGGTTTCAGCCCGGAAAAATAAAAAGCTAATAACTATTCGTAATTCATGATTGAAAACCTAGTGCTCGTTCGTTTTTGATGTTAGCTTTGCTGCACGGAGCCCACAGTGGGGCTGCACTTGTACGTGAAAGGGACCGAAGATGTTCCGATGGAAAAGCATGACCGCGGTAGCCGCCGTCGTGGCCCTGAGCCTGACCGGCTGTGCCGCAGGGTCGACCTCGTCCAGCTCCGCTGCGACGACTCTCACCCTGGGCGTCGTCGTCCCGGCCTCGACCTTCGCCGCAGCGGACATGAACTTCGCGACGCAGACCGCATACGGTCAGGCCGTCTACGACACCCTGCTCAAAGCGGATCCGAGCGGTGAGGTCGGCCCGGACCTGGCAACAAAATGGGCGTACAACGCCGACAACACGGTTCTGACCCTCACCTTGCGTGACGACGTCACCTTCACGGACGGCACCAAGTTCGACGCCGATGCCGCAGCCCAGAACATTGTCCGGTTCCGTGACGGCGCCTCGGCCAACGCGTCGTTCCTGAAGTCGGTATCCGCCGCGACCGCGACGGACCCCACCACGCTGACGATCACCCTCACCGAGGCCGACCCGGCGCTGCTGCACTACCTGACCCAGAACGCCGGCATGGTCGAGAGCCCCAAGGCCTTCACCAGCGCCGACCTGCAGACCAACCCGATCGGCAGCGGTCCCTACATCCTCGACACGGCCAAGACCGTCGTCGGCACGAGCTACGAGTTCACCAAGAACCCGACCTACTGGGACCCGACGAGCGTGCACTACGACAACCTGTCCCTCAAGGTCTACGCGGACGGCACGGCACTCCTCAACGCCGTCAAGGGCGGCCAGATCAACGGTGCCGCGGTCGCGGACAGCAGCACGATCCCTGAGTTCGAAGCGGCCGGCTACACGATGAACCCGTTCGAGCTCGACTGGACCGGCCTCATCCTCTTCGACCGTGACGGCACGCTGAACCCGGCGTTCAAGGACGTGCGGGTGCGCCAGGCCATCAACTACGCATTCGACAGCAAGTCCCTGCTGACCGCGGTCGGCGAGGGCCTCGGCACCCCGACGAGCCAGATCTTCCCGACCAGCTCGGTCGCCTACGACGAGAGCCTCGACTCCCGCTACTCCTACGACCCGGCCAAGGCCAAGGCGCTCCTCGCCGAAGCCGGCTACTCCGGCGGGCTCACGATCGACATGCCGACCACGAGCTTCGTGCCTGCGGCCACCTTCACCCTCATCCAGCAGCAGCTCAAGGACGTCGGCATCACCGTGAACTACACGGATGCCGGCAACAACTTCATCGCCGACATCCTGGCCCCGAAGTACGCCGCGACCTGGATGCAGCTGCAGGAAGACACCGACTGGGCGCTGATCAACTTCGAGCTCACCCCGAACTCGACCTTCAACCCGACGAAGTACGACGACCCCACGGCCGACGCGCTTATCGCCACCGTGCACACGGGTTCGAAGGCCGACGCCGATGCCGCAGCGAAGAAGCTCAACGCCTACATCGTCGAGCAGGCCTGGTTCGCCCCGTGGTACCGCGTGCAGTCCAACTTCGCGACGGATGCGAAAACGAAGGTGGTCACCCAGGTCGGCAACACCTACCCGTACCTCTGGAACTTCACCCCGGTGTCCTAACCGGGACACATCACCACCACCCGGGCCGCGCGGGCAGCCGCGCGGCCCGGTCTCCATCCACTGCAGTGAGGAACAACGATGTTCAGATTCATCCTCAGACGATTGCTCTCTGGCATCGTTCTGCTCTTCGTGATCTCCACGATCGCGTATTCCCTTCTCTACGTCGGCGGCGGTGACATTGCCCGCCGCATCCTCGGCCAGATGGCCACCGAGGGGGTGTCGCCCAGAAGACCGCGGCCCTCGGGCTCGACCGCCCCCTCGCCGTGCAATACGTCGACTGGCTCAGCCACGCGGTCCGCGGCGACCTGGGCACGTCCTGGTTCACCGGCCAGCTCGTCACGGTCGGCATCACGTCCCGGGTCGGCGTCACCCTCTCTCGTGATCGGCGCCATCCTCGTCACCGCGATCGTCGCCGTTGTGCTCGGCGTCTGGGCGGCGGTGCACGGCGGCTGGGCCGACAAGGTCGTCCAGGCCGTCTCCATCCTCGGCTTCGCGATTCCCGGCTTTCTCGTGGCCCTCGGCCTCGTCACTCTCTTCGCGCTCAACCTCAAGTGGTTCAAGCCCACCGGGTATGTGCCCCTGACCGAATCGCCGAGCGGATGGCTCGCAACGGTCACCCTGCCCATCATCGCCCTCGCGATCGGCAGCATCGCCGGCGTCGCCCAGCAGGTGCGGGGCTCGGTAACGGATGCCCTCCGCCAGGACTACGTGCGCACCCTGCGCAGCCGGGGCCTTTCCTTCAATCGGGTCGTCTACAAGCACGTGCTGCGGAATGCCGGCGGACCGGCGCTCGCCGTGCTCGCGGTGCAGTTCGTCGGACTGCTCGGCGGCGCCGTCATCGTGGAACAGATCTTCGCGATCCCGGGCCTCGGCCAGGTCGCGGTCACCGCGACCACCCAGGGCGACATCCCGATGGTGATGGGCCTAGTCGTCGCGACCGCCATCATCGTCGTCGTCGTCAACCTGCTCATCGACCTGCTCCAGGGCTGGCTGAACCCGAAGGTGCGTCTCTCATGATCGATCTCACTCCCACGGCCCTCGCGCCCGTCGCCCCCCGCAGCTCGCGCCGCTCCTTGTTCGTGCGCCTGCTCAGGAACCCGATCGGCCTCGTCTCGATCTTCTTCCTCGTCGTGGTCGCGCTGAGCGCGATCTTCGCGCCGATCATCGCCACCGCGGATCCCAACCTCGCGACCATCGCCAAGGTGCTCGCACCGGCCGAGCCGGGACATCCGCTCGGCTTCGACAGCGCCGGACGCGACGTCTTCTCGCGCCTCGTCTTCGCCGGCCGGTTCAGCCTCGCCGGTGCCCTGCTCGCCCTCGTCATCGCCCTGATCATCGGCGTGACCGGCGGTCTCATCGCCGGGTACTACGGCAAGTGGTTCGACGCGGTCTCCTCCTGGCTCACCGGCCTGTTGATGGCGCTGCCCGGCATCGTCGTGCTCCTCGCGGCGCGCGCCGTGCTCGGCCCGTCGATGTGGCTCTCGATGGCCATCTTCGGCGTGCTGCTCTCGCCGGCGTTCTTCCGGCTGGTCTACGCCTCGGTCACCGCGGTACGGAACGAGCTCTACGTCGACGCCGCCCGCGTCGCGGGGCTCGGTGACGCCCGCATCATCGGCCGGCACATCCTCACGGTCGTGCGGGCCCCCGTCATCATCCAGTCGGCCATGGTGCTCGGCATCGCGATCGCGATCCAGGCCGGACTCGACTTCCTCGGTCTCGGCGACCAGTCGATCCCGACCTGGGGCACCATGCTCAACGACGGCTTCGCCAAGATCTACAAGGCGCCGCTCCTGATCCTCTGGCCGAGCCTCGTGATCGCGATCGTCTGTGTCGCGCTCACCCTGCTCGCCAACGCGATGCGCGACGAACTCGAGCGCAGCGGCAAGGCCAAGCGCCGGAACGCGAAGAAGACCGTCGCGAGCGTCGACGTCTACAAGACGCCCGTGCTCTCGCACCCCGACGACGCGGCCATCGCCGGCCGCACCGGAGAGGTCCTGCTCGATGTGCGCGAGCTCGCCGTCGGCTATGACCAGCCGAACGGCTCTGTGAAGGTCGTCGTCTCCGACGTCTCGCTCACGGTCCGACGCGGCGAGGTCCACGGCCTGATCGGCGAGTCCGGGTCCGGCAAGACCCAGACCGCCTGGTCGATCCTCCGGCTCCTGCCCGACGGCGGCCGGATCACCGGTGGCGCCATCTTCTTCGAGGGCCGCGACCTCTCCACCGTCTCCGAGAAGGAGATGACGAAGATCCGCGGCAAGAAGATCGCCTACATCCCCCAGGAGCCGATGTCGAACCTGGACTCGTCATTCACGATCGGCAGCCAGCTCGTCGAACCGATGCGGGTCTGCATGGGCCTGTCGAAGAAGGCCGCCACAGCCCGCGCGCTCGACCTGCTCGCCAAGGTCGGCATCCCGAACCCGGAACGCACCTTCGCGGCGTACCCGCACGAGGTGTCCGGCGGCATGGCCCAGCGGGTGCTCATCGCCGGCGCCGTCTCCTGCGAACCCGACCTGCTCATCGCCGACGAGCCGACCACCGCGCTCGACGTCACCGTGCAGGCCGAGGTGCTCGAGCTGTTGCGCGACCTGCAGGCCGAACTCAACATGGGCGTCGTGCTCGTCACGCACAACTTCGGGGTCGTCGCCGACCTCTGCGACCGCGTCTCGGTGATGCGCGACGGCCGGGTGATCGAAACCGGCCCGGTGCGCGCCATCTTCAACCACGCCGAACACCCGTACACCCAGTCCCTGCTCGCGGCGATCCTCGAGGACGGCGAGGCCCGCGGCCCGCTGCTCGAGTTCGTCTCCGCTGCGGCCGCCGCCAGGACCGACGAAACCATTGGAGTGCAGTCATGACCGACCTTCTGCTCGACGTCAAGGATGTCGTCGTCGAATACCCGATCAAGGGCTTCCGCAAGCCGCCGTTCCGGGCTCTCAAGGGCGTGTCCCTGGACATCCGCCCCGGCGAGACCGTCGGCCTCGTCGGCGAGTCCGGCTCAGGCAAGACCACCCTCGGTCGCGCCGTGCTCGGCCTGGCCCCGGTCACCGGCGGCCAGATCCTCTACAAGGGGAAGGACATCGCCCACCTCGGCCGCCAGGGCCGCCGGGCGCTGTCGAGCGAGATCCAGGTCGTCTTCCAGGACCCGTACACCTCGCTGAATCCCTCGCTGACCATCGAGCAGATCCTCGTGGAACCGCTCACCGTGCGAAAGGTCAGCCGGGCGGATGCGTCCAAGCGCGTGCTCGACCTGCTCGACCAGGTCGGGCTGCCGAGCAATGCGGCCGACCGCCTGCCCCGGGAATTCTCCGGCGGCCAGCGGCAGCGCATCGCGATCGCGCGCGCCCTCGCCCTCGACCCGCGGCTGATCGTCTGCGACGAGCCCGTCTCCGCGCTCGACCTCTCCACGCAGGCGCGGGTGCTCGACCTCTTCCGTCAGATCCAGGAACGCACCGGCGTCGCCTACCTCTTCGTCTCGCACGACCTCGCCGTCGTGCGGCACCTCAGCCACCGCGTGGCCGTGATGCTGCACGGCGAGATCGTGGAGTGGGGCGACGGCGACCAGGTCACCAGTCGCCCGGAGCACCCGTACACCCAGCGGCTCTTCCTCGCCGCACCCGTGCCGGACCCCGACCGGCAGACGGAGCGCCGTGAGGACCGTGCGCGCCTGCTCGCCGAGCAGCGGGCCAAGGCCCTGCTCCCCGAGGCCGTCGCGTGACCGGGCCTTCGTCCGCCCCGCCGTTCGCCGGCATCCGCTTCGGAGCCGCCTACTACCACGAGTACCAGCCGAGCCCGCGGCTCGACACCGACCTCGACCTGATGCAGGCGGCCGGTTTCACGGTCATCCGCGTCGGCGAATCGGTCTGGTCGACCTGGGAACCCGAGGACGGCGTCTTCGACCTCGACTGGCTCGAGCCCGTGCTCGACGGCGCGCACAAGCGGGGCATCGGGGTCATCCTCGGCACCCCGACCTACGCGCTGCCGATGTGGCTGGCGCGGAAGCACCCCGAGATCGCCCTCGACACGGCGACGGGCACGGCGAAGGCCTGGGGGTCGCGCCAGGAGATGGACTTCACCCACCCGGCCTTCCGCTTCCATGCCGAGCGCATCATCCGCGCCATCGTGGGGCGCTACCGGGACCACCCCGCCCTGATCGGCTACCAGGTCGACAACGAGCCCGGCCTGCACCTGCTCTACAACCGCGGCGTCTTCCAGGGTTTCGTCGACCACCTGCGCGGGATCTACGGCGACGTCGAGACCCTCAACACGGAATGGGGCCTCACCTACTGGTCGCACCGGCTCTCGACCTGGGCCGACCTGTGGGTGCCGGACGGCAACTTCCAGCCCCAGTACGACCTCGCCTGGCGTCGGTACCAGGCCGGGCTCGTCACCGAGTTCATCGGCTGGGAGGCCGGCATCGTGCGTGAACTCGCGCACCCGGACCACTTCGTCACCACCTGCATCTCCTACGACCAGGTCGGCGTCGAAGACGTCGACCTGTCGGCGAACCTCGACGTGGCCTCCGGCAACGCGTACTACGAATCGCAGGACTCGCTCCTGCACCCCTCGGATGCGCCGCGTTCGACCGGCTGGATCGTTAGCGGGACCTGGGCGGTCTACAACCTCGCCGACCTGATGTTCTCCTCGAAGCAGGCACCGTTCCTGGTGACCGAGACCAATGCCGGGTCGATCGGCCACTCCCCGATGAACTTCTCGCCTTACGACGGCCAGTGGCGCCAGATCGCCTGGGCGCTCGTCGCCCGCGGGGCCGAGATGATCGAGTACTGGCACTGGCACACCCTGCACTACGGCACCGAGACGTACTGGGGCGGCGTACTCCCGCACAACCAGAAGCCGGGTCGCGCCTACCGCGAGTTGGCCAGGATCGGCGCCGAATTCGGTGCCGCCGGGTCCCTCGTCGCGCAGGCGACTCCGGACTGCGACGTCGCCATCCTCTACGACTCGGACAGCAAGTTCGCGCTGTCGTCGCAGGCGCCGTTCCAGGCTCCCGGCCAGTACTTCGACGTCGACTCGTACCGGAAGATCTTCGCGTCGTTCTATCGCGGCGCCTTCGACGCGGGGCTCCAGATTCGCATGGTGCGGCCGCAGCAGCTTTTCCCGACCCGGTTCACCGCCGGGGTCGACCCGCTCGAGGGCGGGGACCCGATCGACTTCGCGGCGACCTATCCCGTTTTGATCGTGCCGGCCTTCTTCACCGCAGCGGACGCGGAGCTCGACTGGCTCGCCGAGTACGCGGTAGCGGGCGGGCACCTCGTGCTCGGGCCGCGCTCGGCATACGCCGACCGGGAGGGCCGCGCCCGCACCGAGGTGCAGCCGGCCCGGCTCGACGGCGTCGCCGGGGCCTGGTACGAGGAGTTCGCCAACCTCACAGACCCGATTCCGGTTGGCCCGGCCACCGCTGCGGCAGCGGATGCCGCGACCGGCTTTGTGCTGCGTCCCGGCTCCGCCGCCACCGAGTGGGTGGACGGTCTCACGCCGACGGGAGCGGAGTCGCTCGCCCGCTACGAGCATCCGCATTTCGGGCGCTGGCCCGCCGTGACGAGCGCGGTCAGCGGCTCCGGCCGGGTGACTGTGGTCGGCACGGTGCCGAACCAGGAGCTCGCCCGGTCACTCGCCGAATGGCTGGTCCCCGCGCCCTCGGCCGGCTGGACCGGCCTGCCGGAGAGCGTCACCGTGACGAGTTCCACGGCGGCCGACGGTTCCCGGGTGTACTTCGTGCACAACTGGTCGTGGACCCCTCAGGAGGCCCCGGCGCCCGGCCGGCTCAGCGACGTGCTTGCGGGCACCGCCCACGATGCGGGGGACCTGATCACGCTCGGACCGTGGGACGTGCGCGTGTTCACCGATGGAGCGGCCGAATGACCGGCGTGCTCCCCATTTCCTTTGATCTTTCGACTCCAGAACAGAAAGCGACACCCCAGTCATGACGATTTCTCTGAACGAAGACACGGCCGTGGACGCCCGTCTCGTCGCCCTCCTCGACCAGCTCACGCTCGAGGAGAAGGTGCTCGTGCTCACCGGGCACGACTTCTGGGCGACCTGGCCGCTCCCGAAGATCGGCCTGCGCCGCATCCTCGTCTCCGACGGTCCGTCCGGCGTGCGCGGCGAGGTCTGGGACGAACGCAGCCCCTCGCTCAACCTGCCGTCCTCCACCGCGCTCGGCGCGTCGTGGGACCCGGCCATCGCCCGGCGCTACGGCAATGTCGCCGCCGTCGAGGCGCGCCGCAAGGGCGTCGACGTCGTGCTCGGCCCGACCATCAACCTGCACCGCTCGCCGCTCGGCGGCCGCCACTTCGAGTGCTTCAGCGAAGACCCGATCCTCACCGCGAAGCTCGCATCCGCCTATGTCACGGGCGTTCAGGAGAACGGCGTCGGGGCAACCCCGAAGCACTACATCGCCAACGACTTCGAGACGGACCGCTTCACCGCGAACGTCGTCGTCGCCGACCGCACCCTGCGCGAGCTCTATCTGCTCGCCTTCGAGGAGGCCATCGTCGACGCTGGTGCCTGGCTCGTGATGAGCTCGTACAACTCTGTCAATGGGCCCACCGTCACCGAGAACGAGCTGCTCGAGACCCCGCTGAACTCCGAGTGGGGCTTCGACGGCGTCGTGATCAGCGACTGGACCGCCGTGCGCTCGATCGAGAGCGCCCGGCACTCCCAGGACCTCGTGATGCCCGGCCCGGCAGGGCCCTGGGGCGACACCCTCGTCGCGGCGGTGCTCGCCGGTGAGGTCGACGAGGCCCAGGTCGACGGCAAGGTGCTGCGTCTCCTCGGGCTGGCCGCCCGGGTCGGCGCCCTGGACGGCTTCGAAGCCGCCGTGCCGCTCCCTGTCGTCGTGGAGGACGGCATCCGTTTCGCCCGGGAGGCCGCGATCGCGGGGGCCGTGCTCGTGCGCAACGACGGTGAGCTGCCCTGGGCCGCGGAGCGCCTGACGAAGGTCGCCGTGATCGGGCACAACGCGAAGTTCGCCCGTACCCAGGGCGGGGGCAGTGCGACCGTGCTCCCCGAGCACGTCGTCACCCCGCTCGACGGCCTGATCGCCGCGCTGCCGAACGCGGAAGTGACCTACTCGGTCGGCGCGGTCGTGCAGGAGGGCATCGCCGAATTCCCGCTCTCGACGATCGAGAACCCGGTCACCGGAGAGCCCGGCGCACGGGTGCGCTTCCTCGACGCGGCCGGCGTGGAGCTCTTCAGCGAGGACCGCCGTGCGAGCGCCCTCGTCTGGTTCGGCGGCGACGCCCCGATCGCGGCCTCGAGCGTGCTCGAGTTCACCACCCGGTATACGCCGGAGGAGAGCGGCGAGGTGCTGATCGGCTTCGCGAGCGTCGGCAACGGCCGCATCTTCATCGACGGCGAACTCCGCCACGAGGCGAGCGCCGAAGCCGTCGGCACCGATCTCGGCGCCGCGTTCCTGTCGCCGCCCTCGGTGACCGTCGACCTCGCGGTCGAGGCCGGCGTGCCGATCGACGTGAAGATCGAGTACGACGTCGTCCCCGACTTCCTCGGCGGAGCGCTCGCGATCACGGTCGGCATCGAGCCCGACCTGTCCCACCCCGAGGCGCTCATCGAGGAAGCCGCCGCCGCCGCTGCGGCCGCCGACGTCGTCGTGCTCGTGGTCGGCACCAACTCCAAGGTCGAGTCGGAGGGCTTCGACCGCACCTCGCTCGACCTCCCCGGACGCCAGGACGAGCTCGTCCGCGCCGTCGCCGCGGCCAACCCGCGCACCGTCGTCGTGGTCAACGCGGGCTCACCCGTGCTGATGCCGTGGCGAAACGACGTCTCCGCCGTGCTGCTCAGTTGGTTCGGCGGCCAGGAATACGGCGACGCCGTCGCCGCAATTCTGCTCGGCGAGTCCGAGCCGGGCGGGCGCCTGCCCTCCACCTGGCCGGTGACTCTCGAGGATGTCCCGGTGTTCGACGTGACCCCCGTCGACGGCGTCGTGCGCTACGACGAGGGCATCCACATCGGCTACCGCGCCTGGCTCAAGGCCGGCACCGAGCCGGCGTACGAGTTCGGCCACGGTCTCGGCTACACCGAGTGGACCCTCGACGACCTCAGTCTCGACCGGCTCTACGTCGCTCCGGAGGAGAACGGCGCCGACACCGTCGCAGTGACCGTCGGTCTCACCAACACCGGCGACCGGGCAGGCAAACAGGTCGTGCAGGTCTACGCCTCCCGTGCGGAATCGGCCATCGACCGGCCGGTGCGCTGGCTTGTGGGCTTCGCCGCCGTGCACGCCGAGGCGGGGAGAGTGTGGTGGCCAGCATCCTGGTGCCGGCCCGCGCCTTCGCGGACTGGCAGGACGGCTGGCACTTCGAACCGGGGGACTTCCGGCTCGAGGCCGGCACGAGCGTTTCGGCGCTCCCGCTCGGAGCGACGGTGACGGTTCGATGAGCGCCGTGACCCGCTACCCGAACCCGCTGATCGCGGGCTTCTACCCCGACCCGAGCATCGTCAAGGTCGGCGAGGACTACTACCTCGCCAACTCGACCTTCGAGTACCTGCCCGGAATCCCGGTCTTCCACAGCCGCGACCTCGTGACCTGGACCCAGGTCGGCAACGTCGTCGAACGGCCGGGGCAGCTCGCCTCCGCGCACATCCCGACCCTCGGCGGGGCCTGGGCCCCGACCATCCGCTTCCGCGACGGTCTGTTCTACGTCGTCGTGACGGATGCGATGGGTCGCGGCATGCTGATCTTCACCGCCACGGACCCGGCCGGGCCCTGGAGCGACGGCACCATCGTCGACGGCGTGCACGGCATCGACTCCGACCTGGCCTGGTCGGACGAGGGCGTCGCGCACATCACCTATTCGGGCCTGGACACCACGTCCGGGAACCCGCCAGGGGAGCACGGCGGCATCCTGCAGGTCACGGTCGACCTCGAGACCGGGGCGCGGCTCAGCGAACCGATCTCGCTCTGGTCGGGCACCGGCCTCAAATTCCCCGAGGCGCCCCACCTCTACCGGCACGGCGGCTACTGGTACCTGATGATCGCCGAGGGCGGCACCGAACGCGGCCACGGCATCAGCATCGCCCGCGGCACCTCACCGTCCGGCCCCTTCACCGGGGGACCGGGCAACCCGATCCTGTCGGCGCGCAGCACGTCCCGGCCGATCCAGAACACTGGCCACGGCGACCTCGTCGAGACGCCGGACGGCGGCTGGGCCATCGTCATGCTTGGCATGCGCCCGACGGGCATGACCCAGGCGTTCGCGGCCATGGGTCGTGAGACCTTCATCACGGAGGCCCGCTGGGAGGATGACTGGCTCGTCGCCGAGCCGGTCATTCTCGCCCCGCGGCCCGGCGAGTTCGTCTACGAGACCGACTTCTCCGAGACCGTCGTGTCGCCCGAATGGATCTCGATCCGCCGCTACCCGTCCGAGATCGCGTCGCTGACGGAACGGCCGGGCTCGCTCGTGCTACACGGCGAGGGTGCGACCCTCGACGACGAGCAGCCGGTCTTGCTCGGCTACCGGCAGCAGCATCCGCTCGCCACGGCGTCGGTACTGATCGACCCGGGGCAGGGCCTCGGCGGGATCAGCGTGCGCTACGACGAGGTGCACCACTACGAGATCGAGGTCGGCAACGGCGTCGTCACCGCTCGGGCCTGCGTCGCCGGGATCCGGCAGGAGTGGACCCGTGAGCTCGCGCCGGGCTCGGACGGGCCGGTCACCCTCGGCCTCGACTTCGTCGCCCCCGGTGCGATGGGGCCGGACGGGATGCGGTCGGGCATGCTCGCCGGCCTCACGAGCGACCTCGTCGTGCTGAGCGTCGGCACCGGCGCCGACCGGATCGAGCTGGCCCGCGTCGACGGGCGGTACCTCTCCCAGGAGACCGCCGCCTCGTTCACCGGCCGCGTGATCGGCCTCCACGCCGTCACCGGAACGGTCGCGTTCGACTCGTTCCGCTACGCCGGCCACGACGAGTAAACGACTGTTCCGAGGGGGCGCGACCTGGCCGTGGTGGCCGGGTCGCGCCCCTTTCCGTGCGCGAGTCGCGCACGCGCTGGTTTCGGCTGGCCGCGCTCGCCGTTTCGGGTGCGGGCTGCGCATTCGGGCGCGGGAGCGGATGCTCGCGCGCACCGACCGGCGCACGCGCGACCCCGCTCGGGGCGCGCGAGCGGCTCTAGGTGTACTGAGTCATGACGTTGGTGACACTCGGCTGATGGGGGTTGTTCCGATGCCGGTGTGGATGCGTTCAGTGTTGTAGTAGTTGAGCCAGGGTGCAAGAGCTGCTGTGCGGTCTTCGTTGCTGGTGAAGACTTGGCTGTAGGCCCATTCGGTTGCGAGGGTGCGGTTGAGGCGTTCGACTTTGCCGTTGGTCCAGGGGCAGTGCGGTTTGATGAAGCGTTGCTCAGCGCCGAGGTCGGCGACGGCCTTCTGGAACGCTGCGGAATTCCGGTAGGCGAAGGCGTTGTCGGAGAGGACTCGTTCGATGTTGGGGATGCCGTTCACGGCGAAGAACGCGGCCGCCCGGGTGAGGACGCCGGCGGCGGTGACGCCTTTTTCGTCGGGGTGGATCTCGATGTAGGCGAGGCGGGTGTGGTCGTCGATCACGGCGTGGACGTAGTCGAATCCGATGCCGCGGCCACGCACCTGCTCGCTGCGGCCGTGGGCTCTCCAGCCGCCGCCGTCGGGGATCCGGCCCAGTTTCTTCACGTCGATGTGGACGAGCTCGCCGGGACGTTCGCGCTCGTAGCGGTTGGCCGTGGCCCGGGTCGCGCGGATCGGTTCCCCGGTGAGGGGATCGCACCACGCCAGTGGGGGACGTGGTGTCGGGCCAGTATCCGGGACACGGTCCGGGCCGGCACGCCGGTAGCGGCGGCGATGCGTAGTGGCCCGGACTTGAGAGTGCGGCGTGATTTCAGGACGAGTGCTTCCCGCTCCGGGCTCGTCTTTCGGGGTGAGGACCGCGGCTGGGAGGAGCGTTCGTGGAGGCCGGCAGGACCCTGGGCCCGGTAGCGGGCCAGCCAGCGGTGGGCACATTGACGTGAGATGCCGAGCTCTTTCGCGACGTGAGCGACAGGCCGGTTATCCACAGTTACCCGCTCGATAAGGAGAACTTTTCCATGAACAGTCAAACGCGCGTTAATGTGACCCATGAGGACCTCCGTGACTTGTGAAGATTTCAGATACCTCCACTAAGCCCGGAGGTCCTCCTTCTTCACAAGCCCGAAAGTGTCACCAACGTCATGGCCGGGTACATCTAGGGGCGGGCGTTCAGGGTCGCGAGGAGCCCCTCGACGCGCGCGAAGCCGGCCGGCGGCATCATGATGAGTGAGCTCCTGAGCGGGGAGTCGCTCTTCCAGCGCCCGCCGCTCGTCCAGCCGAGCCCGATGACGTACCCGATCTCCGTGAAGAGCGCCTGGAGGGCCGCACGGGCTTCGGCGTCGTTCACGATCTCCGAGAGGGAGGTTTCGAGGGTCAGCGGCCGGGCCGGGACGGCGACGAGCGCGGAGACATCCGTCACCCACGCGTGCCTGCCGGAGCCGATCTCGATGGTCTCGGCCGCCCCGGGCAGCAGCACGCGGGCCGTGGTGTTCGGCGGAATCGTGACGCAGAGCGAGAACGTGCCGCCGTCGAGGGTCCAGTTGACGCGCACCGGACCGTAGCCGGTATCGAGCCGCGCGAAGCAACGGGTGAGTCCTCCGCCGAGGACCGGCGCAATCTGTACCACCCGGTAGCCGGGCTCTGCGGGCGCGATGCCGCCGATGGTGCGGTGCATCCAGTCGGCGACCGCACCGAGCGCATAGTGGTTGAACGAGGTCATCTCGCCCGGGTTGATGCTGCCGTCGGGCAGCATGCTGTCCCAGCGCTCCCAGATCGTGGTCGCGCCCATCGAGATCGGGTAGAGCCAGGACGGGCAGCCCTCCTCGAGCAGCAGCCGGTATGCGACCTCGGACTGCCCGGCCCGGCACAGCGCATCGCAGATTAGCGGCGTGCCGACGAAGCCGGTGCCGATCCGGTAGCCGTGCGAGCGTACGAGCTCGGCGAGCCGGGCGCCGGCGAGTCGAACGGCCGCGGGCTCGGTGACGAGGTCGAAGGCGATCGCGAGCGCGTATGCGGTGTGCGCATCCGACATCATCCGCCCGGCCGGCGTCACATACTCGGCGAGGAATGCCGTGCGGATGTCCGTGCCGAGCCGCGCATACCGGGCGGCGTCTTCGGTGTGGCCGAGTTCGACGGCGGCAGCCGCGAGCCGAACCGTGGACCGGAAGAAGTACGCCGTGGCCACGATATCCGGGTCGGTTTTCGCCGCGGCCGGGTTCTCCGGCGGGGCGCTCGGGTCGAGCCAGTCGCCGAACTGGAACCCGCCGGTCCAGAGGTGGTTCGCCCCGGCGAGCCGGTCGACCGTGTCGACCCAGGCCCGCATGCTCGGGTACTGCGCGGCGAGGTCCCGGGCACTACCGAAGCGCTCGAACAGCGCGTCCGGCACGAGGGTCGCGGCGTCGCCCCACGCGGCGGCGGGCATCGGCGGCATCGGAAGCGGGTTCGGCACCACGAACGGCACCACCCCGCCCGCCCGCTCCTGTTCGGCGGCGACGTCGCGCAGCCACGAGCCGAGGAAGCCGGACACGTCGTAGAGATAACTCGCGGTCGGCGCGAAGACCTGGATGTCCCCGGTCCAACCGAGGCGCTCGTCGCGCTGCGGGCAGTCGGTGGGCAGGCTCAGGAAATTCCCGCGCATGCCCCAGACCACGTTCTCGTGCAGTTGGTTGAGTTGGGGGTTGCTCGTCTCGAGGTGGCCGGTGCGTTCGAGATCGTTGTGCACGACGACGGCATGGATATCCTCGAGCTTCGGCACCGAGGTGCCGGGCCAGTTCGTGATCTCCGCATAGCGAAAACCGTGGAAGGTGAAGCGCGGGCTCCAGGTGCGCGGGCCGCCGCCGTTGCCAGTGAAGCGGTCCTTCGCCCGGGCGAAGCGCAGGGGCCGCACGCCGAGTTCGCCGTGCTCGAGCACCTCGGCGTGGCGCAGGGTGATCGTGTGCCCCGCCGGCGCGTCGACCGTGATCGACAGCCAGCCGACGAGGTTCTGCCCGAAGTCGACGAGGGTCGCTCCGGACCGGCTCGTGAAGATGCGCCCGGCGGCCCGGGTCTCGATCCGGCGCACCGGGGGAGCGAAGGAGGGGAAGACGCGCGCGGGGTCCGCCGCGTCCTCCGGCAGCACGATGACGGCGAGCGGATGCGGGAACGACGTCCCCGGAACCGCGAGCGCGTCGTCCTCCGCCCGGGCGTCGTAGTTCTCGCCCCGGTAGATCCCTGCGCTCGTGACCGGTCCGTCCGTCGTCGCGGTCCATGACGTATCCGTCGCCACGGTGTCGATGCGCCCGTCGGCATATTCCAGCCGGAGCTGGAGGGCGAGCGCCTTCGGTCCGGGATAGCTCTGCGCGAAGTTGCCGTCGAAGCCGAAACGTTCGCCGTACCAGCCGTCTGCGACGGTCGCTCCGACCACATTGGGGCCGCCCGCGTGCACGAGATCGGTGACGTCGAAGGTCTGGCAGGCCAGCCGGTCCGCGCAGCTCGTCCATCCGGGCGTGAGGACCTCGTCGCCGACGATGCGCCCGTTCAGCACGGCCTCGTAGACGCCGTGCGCCGTCGCGGAGAGGGTCGCGCGGATGAGGCCGTCCCGGCTCTCGAAGTCGGTGCGGAACCGCACGGTGCCGCGGTCGGCGGAATCGAGGTCTGCTGCAGTAGCGGGGCCAGTGGATTCGGCAGCGTCGGAGGCGTGGCCGGCTGCTGTGGCTGCGCCGCCAGCGGGCCCCGCCGCGATGAAGGAGCCGACCCAGTCGGCGGCACCCAGGGGACCCGTCTCGACCGAGAGCCACGGGGAGAAGTCGCTCGTCAGGCCATCCGCGCCCGTGACACGCACCCGCACCTCGCCGCTCGAATACGCGGGCAGCGGGTCTGCCGGCCACGCCCGGTGCCGCGACTCCCCGGAGGCCACCCGGGCACTCAGCACGCGGGAGCCGACCCGGGTTTCGAGTTCGTAGGACTCCTGCAGCCAGCCAGGGGCATCCGTCTCGACCTGCCAGGAGAGCGCCGGGCTGCCCGTGGCGAGGAACCGCGGCCGGCCACGCCCCTCAGCGCGCAGGGAAGAGATCGAGGGTACGGTCCGCAAGTTGTCTGGCATGGTCTCTCCGTTGAGAAGGGCGAGCTGAGTCGAGCATTGGTAAAACCTTATATGTGTTCGGTATTTGGGGCCAGCCGGTGCGCTCGTCCGAGTGCCGGGCGGGAATGGCCCCTGAAGACGGGGCCGGCGGAGGGCCGGAGAGGCTTGACAGAACCCGCCGAGGTCCATAGGTTCATTAGTGTAGTAATGGACCAAAGGGGTACAGGTGTTTTCCGAAGGCAGTCCGATCTTCCAGCAACTCGCTGCGCAGATCGCCAACGACATCGTGGCCGGCACGTACCCGGAGGGCACGGCCGTTCCGTCGGCGAGTGAATACGCGATTTTCTACCAGATGAATCCGGCGACGGCGGGCAAGGCCGTGAACGTGCTCGTCGAGCAGGGTGTGTTGTTCAAGAAGCGGGGGTCGGCATGTTCGTGTCCGAAGGTGCCCGCGAGCTGCTCAGCGCCCAGCGGCACGCGGCGTTCCGCGCGCTGTTCGTCGAGCCCCTCGTCCGCGAGGCGCACGTGCTCGGCATCGAGACCGAGGAGCTCGCCCGGATGATCGCTGCCGAGACCGAATCCCAGACCCAGAACCAGGATCCGTCCCAGTCCCAGACCCCCCATCGAAACCCGACGATCGAGAAAGAAGCTCTCTCATGACCGCAGCCATCGACATCCGCGCCGTGACCCGCACCTACGGCCACGCCACGGCTCTCGACGACGTCAGTTTCCGAGTGCCGGAAGGCTCGATATGCGGGCTCTTCGGTAGCAACGGCGCAGGGAAGACCACCGTGATGTCGATCATCGCCGGCCACGACCGGCCGTCTTCCGGTGAGGCCCTTGTGCTCGGCGACACTCCGTTCGAGCACGAGCCCACCGTCTCGCGGATCAGCTTCATCCGCGACAACCAGCGCTACCCCGACAACTACCAGCTCAAGCACGTGCTGCGGATCGCCCCCGAATTCGCACCCGACTGGAGCGCCGAGGTCGCCGCTGAGCTCGTCGAGGGCTTCCGGATCCCGGCGAAGACGCCGATCAAGAAGTTCTCCCGTGGCCAGCTGTCTGCCGTCGCGATCGTGCTCGGCCTCGCCTCCCGGGCCCCCGTCACCCTCTTCGACGAGCCGTACCTCGGTCTGGATGTCGGAGCGCGCACCCTCTTCTACGACGTGCTCCTGCGGGACTACGGCCGGCATCCGCGCACGATCCTGCTCTCGACGCACCTCATCGACGAGTCGGAGTCGCTCTTCGACCGGGTCGTCATTCTCAACGCGGGTCGGGTGGCCGTCGATTGCGACCGTGACGAGGCCCGCGAACTCGCGGTCGTGATCAGCGGCGCAGCGGATGCCGTCGGCCGGCTGTGCATCGGCCGCACGGTCCTGCAGACGCGCGCCATCGGCACTCTCAGTTCGGTGACCGTTACCGGCGACGCCGACGAGGCCCTCCTCGCCGACGCCCGGCGAGCGGGAGTGCAGGTCGCGCCGGTCTCGCTGCAGCAGCTCGTCGCGGCATACGGCGCGCCCGCCGGAAACGCGGAGGAGCAGACCGCCCCCCAGCCCACCCGCACCACCCAGCAGAAGGAAGCGGCAGCAGCATGAACGCCATCACATCGGTCGTCAAACTGCACCTGAACCGGCGCGTGGTCGCCCTCCTGGTGCCGCTCTTCATCGTCGCGGTCGTCGTGGTGATTTCGATCCTGATCTCGCTGCTCTTCTTGCGGGGTGGCAGCCAGCCCGGCTCCGCAGTGTGGATCAACGCCTCGCGGAGCAACACCGGCATGCTGTTCTCGCTCGCCGGGTTTCTGGTCAGCATGGGCGTCGCCTCTGCCGCGACCACGTTCCCGTTCGCACTGGCGCTCGGGGCCACCCGGCGGGCGTTCACCCTGGGGACCCTGGCGTGGAACATCCTGCAGGCCGTCTATCTCACCGTGGTGTTCGCCGTGCTGACGCTTCTCGAACTCGCCACCGGGCACTGGTTCTTCGGCTTCTACATCTTCGACATCAACATCCTCGGGGCCGGCGACCTCACGAAACTGATCCCGATCGTCTTCCTCTCGGTGCTCGCCCTGCTGAGCGTCGGAGGGCCTTCGGCGCATCCTGGGTGCGGTTCGGGGCGCGCGGCCCGCAGGTGATCGCGGCCGTCGCTGCCATCCTGATCATCGTCGGCCTGATCGTCGTGATCCCGTCGGCATCCGTGCTGATCGCGAACTTCGCGCTCTGGTGGCTCGCCGTCGCCGGCGTCGTGCTGGTCGTGATCGCGATGGCGGGCATCTGGTTGCCGCTCCGCACCGCGACCGTGCGTTAGTTCGCCGTGATCTCGCACTGAGTCGTTATGTGTCGCACCGAGACTCCCCGCATTGCACGCAGTTGATAGCGTGCAGGTCAAGCACTACTTGGCAGGCAGGGGCACCTCCGGCCATCCACCGGAGAGATTCTGATGACGACTTCCCGCTTTGACGACATCACCCGCGAGCAACTGAGCCGCCCCGACAGCCGGAAGTGGAGCCTGCACGCCGGCACCATCGGCGCCTGGGTCGCAGAGATGGACTTCGGAACGGCCCCCGTGGTCACCGAGGCGCTGCACCGCGCGATCGATGACGGCGACCTCGGCTACCTGGCTCCCGCGACCACGCGGCGGATGGCCGAGGCCGCCTCGGAGTGGCTCCGCACCGATTGCGGCTGGGCGATCGCCCCGGAGAACATCCACCCGGTCTCCGACGTGATGGCCGCCCTCGAGGTCGCGATCACCAAGTACTCCCCGGCCGGGAGCGGCGTCATCATCCCGACGCCCGCCTACATGCCGTTCCTCTCCTTCATTCCGACACTCGGCCGAGAGGTCTTCGAGGTGCCCGGCATCGACTCGGACGGGCGCTGGACGCACGACCTCGCCGGGATCGAGGCAGCCTTCCACGCCGGCGCGCGTACCCTCATCCTCTGCAATCCGCACAACCCGACCGGGACGGCGATCTCCCGCGAGGAACTCGAGGCCATCGCGCAGATCGTCGACCGGCACAACGGCCGGGTCTTCGCCGACGAGATCCATTCGCCCCTCCGGTACGGGGCGACGCGGCACGTGGCGTACGCCTCCCTCTCGACCGTGACCGGGCGGCACACGATCACCGCGACCTCAGCGTCGAAGGCCTGGAACATCCCTGGGCTCAAGGCCGCGCAGCTCATCACGTCCAACGTCGCCGACGAGGAGCTCTACCAGATCTTCGGTTTCGCGGTGCTGCACGGGGCGTCGACGCCCGGGGTCATCGCGGCCACTGCGGCCTACCGGCACGGTCGGGAGTGGCTCACCGAGGTCACCGGCTACCTCGACGGCAACCGACGCGAGCTCGGGCGGCTCCTGGCGGAGCACCTGCCCGAGGTCGGCTATCGCATCCCCGAGGCGACGTACATCGCCTGGCTCGACTGTCGGCGGCTCGGTATCGAGGGGTCGCTCGCCGACTTCTTCCGCACAGAGGCGGGTGTTGCGGTGACCGACGGAGCGCAGTGCGGGAAGGGATATGACGGGTACGTCCGGCTGATCTTCGCCATGCCCCGGCCGATCCTCGAGCAGGCCGTGTTGCAGATGCGGGATGCCGTCCTGCGGCATACCGCGCAGCGCCAGAACGTGCACAGCAACAACGTACGGACAGGAACACCGTGACCCACCAGGCCGACATCGAACCCACCCTCGAGGACACCGCGCCAGGGAACACCGCCACGGGGCACACCGTCGCCGCGCCGGAGTACGACTGGGACGGCTACGCCTTCGACACCCGCCAGGTGCACGCCGGCGAGACCGAAGACCGCTCCAACGGCGCCAGGATCCAGCCGATCGCGATGACGGCCGGCTACCGGTTCGACTCCTACGACGACGCCGCCGGGCGTTTCTCCGGCGAAGGCGACGGCCTGATCTACTCCCGGCAGCGCAACCCCTCCGGCACCGTCGCCGAGAAACGGATCGCCTCCCTCGAGGGCGGCACCGAGGCCATCGTCGTCTCCTCCGGCCAGGCCGCGATCACCGCCGCGCTGCTCGCGCTCGCCGGCTCCGGCGAACGGATCGTCTCGACCGCGAGCATCTACAGCGGCACCCGGGTGCTGTTCGGCCGCAGTTTCAAACGCTTCGGCGTCAGCGTCGACTACGTCTGGAACGAAGCCGACGACGATGAGTGGGACCGCCAGATCACCCCGGACACCAAGGCGATCTTCACCGAGACCATCCCGAACCCCAAGAACGACATCGTCGACATCGCCCGGGTCGCGCGGGTCGCCCGCCGGCACGGGATCCCGCTCGTCGTCGACAACACGATCGCTTCGCCCTTCCTGATCCGGCCATTCGAGCACGGCGCCGACATCGTCGTGCACTCCTCGACGAAGTTCCTGAGCGGCCACGGCGCCGCCCTGTCCGGCACCATCGTCGACGGCGGCCGCTTCGACTGGGCCGCCTCCACGCGCTCCTACCCACTGCTCACCGACCCGGTGCGCCCGGGCCGGCCTTCGATCCTCGACCAGTACGGCCCCACCGCGTATGCACGGATGACCCGCGAGGCCGTCGTGAACGACATCGGTCCCGCACTCTCCCCGTTCAACTCCTTCCTGCTGCACCAGGGCATCGAGACCCTGTCCCTCCGCATGGAACGACACCTCTCGAATTCGCTCGCGATCGCGGAATGGCTCGAGGGACATCCGCGCGTCGACAGCGTCGACTACGCCGGCCTGCCCGGGAGCCCGTACTACGAGCTCGCCGATCGGCTCTACGGCGGCCGCAGCGGCTCGGTGTTCTCGGTCACGGTCCGCGGCGGCACCGCCGGAGCCCGCCGGTTCCTCGACGGGCTCCGGGTGATCAGCCGGATGACCAACATCGGCGACGTGCGCTCGATGGCGCTGCACCCCGCGACGACGACCCACTCCTCGTTCACCCCCGAGCTCCGCGAGCGCCTCGGCATCGCGCCCGGCCTGATCCGGCTGTCGATCGGCATCGAGGACCCGACCGACCTGATCGCCGACCTCGACCGGGCCCTCTCTGCGCTCTAGGTGTACCCGGCCATGACGTTGGTGACACTTTCGGGCTTGTGAAGAAGGAGGACCTCCGGGCTTAGTGGAGGTATCTGAAATCTTCACAAGTCACGGAGGTCCTCATGGGTCACATTAACGCGCGTTTGACTGTTCATGGAAAAGTTCTCCTTATCGAGCGGGTAACTGTGGATAACCGGCCTGTCGCTCACGTCGCGAAAGAGCTCGGCATCTCACGTCAATGTGCCCACCGCTGGCTGGCCCGCTACCGGGCCCAGGGTCCTGCCGGCCTCCACGAACGCTCCTCCCAGCCGCGGTCCTCACCCCGAAAGACGAGCCCGGAGCGGGAAGCACTCGTCCTGAAATCACGCCGCACTCTCAAGTCCGGGCCACTACGCATCGCCGCCGCTACCGGCGTGCCGGCCCGGACCGTGTCCCGGATACTGGCCCGACACCACGTCCCCCACTGGCGTGGTGCGATCCCCTCACCGGGGAACCGATCCGCGCGACCCGGGCCACGGCCAACCGCTACGAGCGCGAACGTCCCGGCGAGCTCGTCCACATCGACGTGAAGAAACTGGGCCGGATCCCCGACGGCGGCGGCTGGAGAGCCCACGGCCGCAGCGAGCAGGTGCGTGGCCGCGGCATCGGATTCGACTACGTCCACGCCGTGATCGACGACCACACCCGCCTCGCCTACATCGAGATCCACCCCGACGAAAAAGGCGTCACCGCCGCCGGCGTCCTCACCCGGGCGGCCGCGTTCTTCGCCGTGAACGGCATCCCCAACATCGAACGAGTCCTCTCCGACAACGCCTTCGCCTACCGGAATTCCGCAGCGTTCCAGAAGGCCGTCGCCGACCTCGGCGCTGAGCAACGCTTCATCAAACCGCACTGCCCCTGGACCAACGGCAAAGTCGAACGCCTCAACCGCACCCTCGCAACCGAATGGGCCTACAGCCAAGTCTTCACCAGCAACGAAGACCGCACAGCAGCTCTTGCACCCTGGCTCAACTACTACAACACTGAACGCATCCACACCGGCATCGGAACAACCCCCATCAGCCGAGTGTCACCAACGTCATGACTCAGTACATCTAGCGGCACGTGACTAGGCTCGGAGCATGACCAAGACAATTCGCTGGGGGATCCTGGCCACAGGCGGCATCGCCCACGCATTCACGAGTGACCTCATCCTGGCCGGGCACACCGTCCAGGCCGTCGGCTCCCGGTCCCAGGCGGGGGCGGATGCCTTCGCGACCGAGTTCGGGATCCCCACGGCCCACGGAAGCTACGAGGCCCTCGCCGCGGACCCCGAGGTCGACATCGTCTATGTGTCGACCCCGCATCCGTTTCACGCCGCCAACGCGACGCTCGCCCTGAACAACGGCAAGCACGTGCTGATCGAGAAGCCGATCACCCTCAACGCGCGCGAGGCGAGGGAGATCACCGAACTCGCCGCGGAGAAGGGCCTGCTCGTGCTCGAGGGGATGTGGACCCGGTTCCTGCCGCACATGCGGCGAATCAGGGAGATCATCGCAGCGGGCACCCTCGGCGACGTGCACACCCTGATCGCCGACCACACCCAGGATCTCCCCGACGACCCCGGGCACCGGCTCAACTCGATGCAACTCGGCGGCGGTGCGCTCCTCGACCTCGGCGTGTACCCGATCACCTTCGCCTCCGAGCTCTTCGGCACGCCGGAGACCATCCTCGCCGCGGCGACCTTCAAGGCGACGGGAGCGGACGCCCAGGTCGCGACGACCTTCCGCTACCCCGGCGGCCAGATCGCCGTCACGCTCTCGGCGAGCGACACGGCCGGGACGAACACGGCCGTGATCCTGGGCACGCTCGGCCGGATCGAGATCGACGCGGTCTGGTACTCGCCGACGAGTTTCCGGGTGCTGAACCGCAGCGGGGAGGTGCTCGAATCGTACGTGTCTGCCGTGAACGGCCGCGGGATGCAATTCCAGGCGGTCGAAGCCGAGCGGGTCATCCGCGCCGGCCTCACCGAGAGCGACCTGCTCCCGGTCGCGGAGATGGTGAGCATCATGGGGACCCTCGACACAGTCCGGGAACGGATCGGACTGCGCTACCCGGGTGAATAGGCCGCTGACCAGCCGACGCTAGCGCTTCAGGCACGGTAGCCTGACCTCACAGGCAACCGCGACCCGGGGATGACCCCCGGCCGGACGGTACGGCAATCGAGAGCTCGGATCCAATGGAATTGCTGGTGCGGGAGGATCGCAGGCGAGGTGCGGCCACGCCACGGTCGGATGCCTGGCTCGTCTGGTCACTCATCGTGCTGGTGGCGGCGTCGGCGGTCCAGACCCTCGTCGCGGGTGTCGCAGGCGTCCGGACCCCGGTCGGCGACATCGTGGGGGCGCTGTCCTTCTCTGCGCCCGTCGTTCTCTGCTGGATATCGGTCCATCGTGCCGCGGCGCGCCGGACCGAGTTGGTCCTCACTGCCCTGGCCCTGAGCGCCTATTCCCTGTCGGGCATCCTCTTCTCCCTGGTCTACCTGGTCTTCGCGGGCGTTGCCTCCGACTCGCTGGCGATCCTTGCGACCGCGCTCTTCTTCTCGTTCTACCCGCTGGTGCTCGCGGCCCTCGCCGTCCTGGTCCACCGGCAGAAGGGGCGGCTGTCCTGGGGTGTGACTCTCGACAGCACCGTCGGCGCCCTCGGCGCGGCATCCCTCGTCGTCGTCCTCCTCGGCCCGAGCATCGACCGGGCATATGGGAGGCCGTTCTCGCTCGACTCGTTCGTCGCCGCCGCGAATCCCCTCCTGGACATCCTTGTTCTCGCCGCCCTCGCCGGTGTCGGCGCCTCACGGTCGATCAGTGCCGGGCGCAACTGGCTCATGCTGGTCGCGGGGGTGCTTCTCTTCGCCGCCGCCGACATCGGCTTCTCCCTCACCGGGATGACCATCGAGGGCAGTTACTCGACGGCGTCGCCGTTCGACCTCGGCTGGATCGCGGGCCTCGCACTGATGGCCCTGTGGGCGCACCGCTCGGCCAGGCCCGTGCCGCCGGCGCCGGCCGTCCGCGACACGGCCGTGATGCGCTGGGCGCTCTCCCTCCCTGTCCTGGCTACGACCGCGGGACTCGTCGTCCTCCTGATCGCGAGCGAGATCGAGGTCTCCCCGCTCGCCATCTCCCTCGCGGCAGGGGCCGTGGTCCTCTCCGCAGCCCGCACGACGCTCGCGTTCCGTGAACTGCGGCGGATGGGCGACATGCGCAGGCAGGCCAGGACGGACGACCTCACCGGGCTGCCCAACCGGCGCGCCCTCTACTCCGAGGTGCCGTTGAGCCTCACCTCCGGTGCCAACCGGGCCCTGCTGCTCCTCGACCTGGACCGCTTCAAACACATCAACGACAGCCTCGGGCACGATGTCGGGGACGAACTGCTTGTGCAGGTCGGGACTCGCCTCACGAGCCATGTCCGGGGGACCGACCTCGTCGCCCGGCTCGGCGGCGATGAATTCGCGATCCTCCTCGCCGACGCCGGGGAGGCGGAGGCCGTGATCGTGGCGGGGACGCTCAGGGAAGCCCTCGCCCGGCCGTACCTGCTCGAAGGAATCACCCTGCAGACCACGGTCAGCATCGGCATCGCCCTCTATCCCAGCCAGGCCCTCGACCTGACCGGCCTCCTCCGCAAAGCCGACATGGCCATGTACAAGGCGAAGGCAAGCCGCAGCGGTCACCGGGTCTACGACACGAGCGACGACAGCCACGGCGCCGCCCGGCTTCGCACCCTCCAGGAGCTGCGCGTGGCCCTGGCCGAGCGTCAGCTGGAGCTCTACTACCAGCCCAAAGTCGACCTCGCGACCGGGGCCGTGCGCGGTGTCGAGTCGCTCGTGCGCTGGAACCACCCGGTGCGCGGACTCGTCCAGCCCGGTGACTTCCTGAGCATCGTCGAAGAGGCCGGTCTGATGAACCGATGACCGAACAGGTGCTCGACATGGCCCTCGACCAGGCCGCCGTCTGGCATTCCCGCGGTGCCGACCTGACCGTCGCCGTCAACCTGACGGCGAGCGCGCTCGTCGACGCGGAACTGCCGGAGCGGACCGCGGCGATGCTCGCGGACCGCGGCGTGCCGGCATCCGCCCTCATCCTCGAGATCACCGAGGAATTCCTGCTCGAGGACCGCGCCCGGACCACCGCGATCCTGACCCGGCTGCGGGCGGGGGCATCCGCATCGCCATCGACGACTTCGGGACGGGATACAGCTCGCTCGCGTACCTGCGCGACCTGCCGGTCGACGAACTCAAGCTCGACCGGTCGATCGTGTCGCCGATGAAGGACGACCCGCGCGCGGCCGCCCTCGTCTCCTCGACGATCGAACTGGCGCACAGCCTCGGGCTCACGATGGTGGCCGAGGGTGTCGAGGACGCCGAGGTCTACGCCGACCTGGCCCGGTACGGCTGCGACGAGGCCCAGGGCTTCCACATGTCCCGGCCGATGCCAGCCGGCGAACTCGACAGGTGGCTCGCAGAACGTCGACTCGCCCTCACGGCGTCACCGTGACGGCCGTCGTGACGCCGCGCCGCCAGGGCCTGGACCGCTGGATGCTCTGGGCGCTCTGGCTGATCATCGCGGCGCACGTGGCGAGCCTCGTGCTGCGGGCACCGGCGGACTACGTCTCCTCCCCGTTCATCCTGCTCGGGGTGCTCGCCGCCGCCGCGCCCCTCATCGTCTGCTGGGTGGCGGTCGCGCACACCCGGTCGAATCGACTGCAGGCCAGGCTCGCCGCCTCGGCCGTGACCGTGTTCGTGATTGGCAACGGCTTCTTCGCGGCCGCCGACCTGCCGGCCGGGGACTGGGTGCCGGTGCTGGCCGCCCTCGCCCAGCTCTGCTACCTCGCCTTCTACCCGCTGATGCTCGCCGCCCTGTTCACCCTCGTGCGGCACCAGTTGCGGAGCCTTTCCCTCGCGATCGCGCTGGACTGCGTCGTCGGCGGTCTCGGCGCCGCCGCTGTCGTGTCCGCCGTGCTCGGGCCCGTGCTCGCGGTCGGCGCCCAGGGGCCGCCGTCCATTTCCACCTTTGTGGGCATCGCGAGTCCCGTGCTCGACCTCGTCATCGTCGCAGCGGTCGTCGCGATCGCGGCGTCACCGATCCTGATGGCAGGCCAGAGCTGGATCCTGCTCGTGGGCGGGCTGCTCTCGTTCGCCGCGGGGGACATCCTCTTCGCGTTGGGCAAGCTCAACGGCACCTACGTGGTCGGCCACTGGCTCGACGCCGGCTGGTCGATCGGACTCGCGCTCGTCGCGACGTGGCTGCGCACGGCAGCGACCCCGGACACGGACGACGAAGGCACGGGCGACGGAGGCACGGGCGACGGAGGCACGGCCGAACGCGGCACGGATGCAGCAGACCGGCCGGGCGCCTCGGCGAGCGGATCCGGCGTGCTCGCGGTCCCTGTCGTCGCGACGATCGCCGGTCTCGCCGTCCTCCTGGTTTCGAGCAGGCACGGAGAGTCACAGGTGACGGTGGGGCTCGCCGCCGCCACCCTCGTCGTCTCGTCCGCCCGCACGGTCATCGCATTCCGGGAACTCGGCCGGATGGGCGATCTCGCCAGGCTGGCCCGCAGCGACGACCTCACCGGGCTCCCGAACCGGCGGGCCCTCTACGCCGAAGTGCCCGCCCGGCTGGCCCTCGGCGGGCGCAACGCCCTGCTCCTGCTCGACCTGGACCGGTTCAAGGAGGTCAACGACAGTCTCGGGCACGACGTCGGGGACGTGCTCCTCGTACAGGTTGGCCTGCGGATCGGCGCCCAGCTCGGCGCGGACGACCTCCTCGTGCGGCTCGGCGGCGACGAATTCGCGATCTTCCTCCGCGACTCCGGCCGGGAAGAGGCCGAAGTCGTCGCGATGAAGGTGCAATCCGCCCTCGCGGCACCGCACACGCTCGAAGGCATCTCGCTGCAGTCGAGCGCGAGCATCGGGATCGCGCTGAGCCCCGAGCACGGCGAGAGCCTCGGCATCCTGATGCGCAAGGCCGACATGGCGATGTACCGGGCCAAGGTGCGGCGCGGCGGACATCGCGTGTACCACCCGGTCGACGACAGCCATGGCGACACCCGGCTGCGCACCCTCGAGGAATTGCGCGCGGCGCTTGTGACCAACCAGCTGGTGCTGCACTACCAGCCGAAGGTCGAACTCTCCGGCGGGGAGGTGCGCGGGGTTGAGGCCCTCGTGCGCTGGAACCATCCGAAACGCGGCCTGCTCTACCCAAGCGAATTCCTCGAACTCGTCGAGGACGCCGGCCTGATGCAGACGCTGACGGAGCGGGTCCTCGAACTCGCATTCGACCAGGCCGCGGTGTGGCACCGTCGCGGCGAGAGGCTCACGATCGCGGTCAACCTCGCGGCGAGTTCGCTCCTCGACTCCGGCCTGCCTGAACGGGTCGGCGTCATGCTCACCGCGCGGGACCTCCCGGCGACTGCCCTCATGTTCGAGATCACCGAGGCCTTCCTGCTCGACGATCGCGGCCGGGCGAGCGACATCCTCGGGAGACTGCGTGCCCGCGGCATCCGCATCGCCGTCGACGACTTCGGCGTGGGTTACAGCTCGCTCGCCTACCTCCGCGAACTCCCGATCGACGAGCTCAAGCTCGACCGCTCGTTCGTGGCCCCCCTGAACGGTGACAAGCGCGCCGCCGCAGTGGTGTCGTCGAGCATCCACCTCGCCCACAGCCTGGGGCTGCGGATGGTGGCCGAGGGGGTCGAGGACGCCGAGGCGTACGCGCAGCTCGCGCGGTTCGGTTGCGACCAGGCCCAGGGCTACTACGTGTCTCCGCCGGTGCCCGCCGCCGTTCTCGACGAGTGGCTGGCCGCGCGCCTCACAGCGGACGCAGGTACAGTACAGGCGTGAACGATCAGGACAGCACCGCACTGCAGGGTCCAGGAGCCCAGGAGGCCGCCCCGCATCGCCCCGGAGTGAGCGGCCCCGGAGCGGCCGGGATCGCCGGGTTCCTCGCCCGGCACCGCACTGCTGCCTGGGTCACGGCCGCGGCCGTCGCCTTCGCCCTGCTCGGCAGCGGCGCCGTCGTCGCCGGCGCGTCCACGCGCGCCTCCGCGCCGGTCTCCCTCCCGGTCACGGACTCCGCGACGCCGACGCCCACCCCCACCCCGACGCCGATCCCCGTGCGCCCGGTTCCCGGAGCGGTCGTCCCCGCGAGCCACTTGCGCACGTGTTCCGTCGCCGCACTGTCCACCGACTCCCGCCTGGGCAGCTTCCAGTCGCAGGTCGTGAACGCGACGACGGGCGAGGTCCTCTTCGACCGGGGCGGCAGCACGCCCTCCCGCACCGCGAGCGTGCTCAAGGTCCTCACCTCCGCCGCGGCGCTGAGCGTTCTCGGCTCCGACTACCGGGCGACGACGACGGTTGTGAAGGGCGCGGAACCCGGTTCACTCGTGCTCGTCGGCGGCGGGGACCTGACCCTTTCCCGGCTGCCCAGCGGGGCGGAGTCGACCTATACCGGGGCGGCACACCTCGACACCCTCGCCGTGCAGGCCGTCGCGGCGTGGCAGGCCGACCCCGCGACCGCGATCGTCCCGATCACCTCCCTCGTGCTCGACTCCTCCCTGTTCGGAGACCCGGCGTGGGGCCCCAGCTGGAACCGCAAGGAACTCACCGACGGGTACATGCCCGAGATCACCGCCCTGCAGGTCGACGGCGACAGGGACAACCCGAAGCAGAGCACCTCCGCCCGCAGCAGCGACCCGATCGGGCGCGCCGGGCAGGCATTCGCCGACCTTCTCGGCAGCAGCGTCACGGTCACCCGTGGCACGGCGCCGGCCGGGGCGACCCAGCTCGCATCGGTCCAGTCGCAGCCGGTGTCGACACTGATCAAGCAGGCGCTCATCGTCTCGGACAACACCATCGCCGAGATGCTCGCGCGGCTCGTCGCGGTCAAGTCCGGCGCGGGCAACACCTTCTCGGCACTCCAGAAATCGACGGTCGCCGGGCTGCAGACGTATGGCATCGACACGACCGGCATCGTCATCGCCGACGGCTCCGGCCTGAGCGACAACAATGCCGTTCCGCCGTCGTACCTGACCAAGCTGTTCATCAAGATCAACGCACGCGAGGGCGATCTCGGGATCGTCTTCGACGGACTGCCCGTCGCCGGCGGTAAGACCGGCTCCCTCTCCTACAGCGACCGGTTCACCGGCAAGAACGCGGATGCCGACGGTTCCGTGTTCGCGAAGACCGGCTGGATCGACACCGGGTACACCCTCGCCGGCATCATCCACGCCGCAGACGGGACCCCGCTCACCTTCGCCGTCTACGCGCTCGGTGATGTGGGTGATAATGCGAAGCAGGCGATCGACACCATCACGGCGGCGTTCTATCGCTGCGGAAACAACCTCTCCAATACCTAGCGCCTCACGCAGGCGCAGAACCCAGAACGGAGCACCGTGGCCAGGGCCTTGTTCATCATCGACGTGCAGAACGACTTCACGGAGGGCGGCGTCCTGGGGGTCGACGGCGGGGCGGCCGTGGCCGCGGGCATCAGCAGACTGCTGGCGGAGCATCCGCTGCGCTACGACTACGTCTTCGCCTCGCGCGACTGGCACAACGCGGCCGGAGACAACGGTGGCCACTTCGCCGCGGCGGGTGCAGAGCCCGACTACACCGGCACCTGGCCGGTGCACTGCGTCGCGGACACTCCCGGCGCCGATTACCACCGGGACCTCGCGCTCCCGGCCGGGACCGTGCATATCCGCAAGGGACAGGGCGAACCGGGGTACTCGATCTTCGCCGGCGTCGACGAGTCGGGCGCGCGCACGGCCGAGGTGCTGATCGAGCACGCGGTGACGGATGTCGACGTCGTCGGAATCGCAACCGATCACTGTGTGCGGGCCTCGGGTCTCGATGCGCTCGAGCACGGCCAGCGGGTGCGCGTGCTCACCGACCTCGTGGTCGGCGTCGACCCGGACGCCTCTGCCGCGGCGCTCGCCGAGCTGGCGTACGCCGGCGTCGCCCTGACCACCGCAGCGGACCTCGCGACCGCCTAGCACCTGCTCCGCCAGCTCCGGCGCCACCCGGAAATTTGCAGGAGTTTGTGCCTGGGTGCATCCGGATGGGGGGTACCCGGCGAAGTGGGGATGGGAGGCAACGCTGCCTTCCGCCACCACGACAAGCAGGAGGTAACCATGCGCAAAATTCTCGCCGTAGGCGCCGCAGTCGGTGTACTCGTAGCTCTCGCAGGATTCGGGCCGGCGTACGCCGGGGACGGAGGCCACGGTCACGGTTCCGGTGACAACGGGCCGGCCGAATTGACCGTGTTCCACGGAATCCCCGGGGTCACCGTCGACGTCTATGTCGACGGAGCCCTCACGCTCGACGACTTCACGCCTGGCTCCTTCTCGGACACCCTGTCCCTCGACCCCGGCACCTACTCGGTCGCGATCACCGCTGCCGATGCAGCGGATGCGAGCAGCCCGGTGATCGGCCCGGTCGACCTCTCCCTCAAGAGTGGCGACAACTACACCGCCGTCGCCCACCTCACCGAGGCAGGGGAGCCGACGGCCACCCTGTTCACGAACAACCCCGACTCGGTCGGCAAGGGTAAAGGCCGGCTCACGGTCCGTCACGTTGCCGCAGCGCCGTCCGTCGACGTGCTCGCGAACGGTGCCGCGGCCATCACCGACCTCACCAACCCCGACGAGGTCGAACTCACCCTCCCCACCGGCACGATCTCGGCGGCCGTCGCCGCGACGGGCACCACCGACCCGCTCCTCGGGCCGGCCGATGTCTCGATCGCGAAGCGCACGAACACCATCGTGTACGCCTACGGCAGCCTCGCCGACGGAACCCTGGCGCTCGCCGTGCAGACGGTTCCGCTCGAGAAGGGCCACCGGCACTGACCCGTCAGGTGCCGGCATGAGCGGACCGGCCTGCGCAGACACCCACTGCGCGGGCCGGTCTCCGTCTCGTCGTGCAGCCGTTCCGCATCCGCTCTCCCGGGAAATCTTTTGTCGCAACCGCATCCGAAATGGGCCCTGAACAGGAAGTAGTGGGTAAGAAGCAGTTCACCCCCAACGTAGTTCACCCCCAAAACAGGAGGACACCATGCGCTCGACACACAGCAGACGAGTGAAGGCTTCCCTCACCGCTTCCCTCACCGTCTCACTCACGGCCGCTTCGATCGGGGCGCTCGTCGTCTTCGGCGGCCTCACCACGGCGACCGCCGCAACGGGCGACGCACAACTGTCGGTCTTCCACGGCGTCCCCGGTCTCACGGTCGACGTCTACGTCAACAACAAGCTGACGATCGACAACTTCAAGCCGGGAGACATGGCCGGCCCCCTCGACCTCCCCGCCGGCACGTACACCGTCGCGATCACGGCCTCCGACGCCGCGGACGCGAGCAAGCCGGCGATCGGCCCGGTCGACCTCCCCTCGAGGCGGGCAAGAACTACACCACCGTCGCGCACCTCGGGGCTGACGCGAAGCCCACGGCGACCCTCTTCACCAACGACACGTCCATGATCGCCGCCGGCTCTGGCCGCCTCGTCGTGCGGCACGTGGCCACGGCGCCCGCTGTTGACGTCCTCGCGAATGGCGCGGTCGCGATCTCGAACCTGTCCAACCCGAAGGAGTCGGTCCTGACGATTCCCGCGGGCACGATCTCGGCCGTCGTCGCGGCCACCGGTACTACGGCCCCCGTGATCGGCCCGGCCGACGTGAAGGTGGCCGAGGGAGTCGACACGATCGTCTACGCCTGGGGCAGCCTCGCGGACAAGAACCTCGCCGTCGCCGTGCAGACCGTTTCGGGCATGAACTCCGACCCCAACGGCATCCCCGCCGGCGAGGCCGGACTCGTCGCAACCAACCGGCCGGCAAACCAGACTCCGCTCTGGCTCGGCGGCATTGCCGTGCTCGTGTTGCTCGGCCTCGGGTCGGCTACCTTCCTCGGATTCCGCCGAGCGCGCCGCTGAGCGCGCGAGCCAGGACTGAGGGACAACGATGAGGGCCATGGCGGGCAAAATCGGGATGCTCGCTGTGGCCCTTATCTTGCTTTCCGCTGTCGCCCTCGCACTGATGCTGAGCGGATGCGGGAGCGCACCCGGCGCGCGGACCCTCGCCGCCGCGCCGACGCAGCTCCCCGCGACGCCCATGCCCACGCCCAAGCCGGCGTCCAAGCCGGCGTCCACGCCGACCGCAGCGCCGCCGGCCGTTCCGCTCCTCACCGGGGCGAGTGCCGACATCCGCTCGGTGCAGGCACAGGCGACGGTCGCACCGGTGCGGATCAGGATCGAGGCGCTCGGGATCGATATGGACATCGAGGCCGTCGGACTCGGCGACACCGGCGGCATGGGCCTGCCGAAGAACCCCGCGATCGCGGCCTGGTACAAGTTCGGGCCTGCCCCGGCGAGTGCGGCGGGCGCGACGGTGATCGCGGCCCACGTCGACTCGCTCGAGTACGACATCGGCCCGTTCTCCCGGCTCGCCAGCGCTGCACGGCGGGAACGGAGATCGTGCTCTCGCTGGCCGACGGCGGCGAGCGGCGCTACCGCGTCGCATCCGTCGACCTTGTCCTCAAGCCCGACGTGCCCTGGCCGGCGATCTTCGACCGGACAGGGCCCGCCCGCCTCACCCTCGTCACGTGTGGCGGTGAATTCGACTACACGGCGAGACGTTACCTCTCCAACGTGATCGTTTCCGCGACGCCGGTTCCCTGATGCTGAGGTCTGGCTATGCTGTCGGCGACGAAGCCCGGCACGCTGCACCCGACAGGGGTCGCGGATGACCGGGAACCGCGTGACTCCGTCAGCCGGGAGGCAACGAAACTCAGTGACCGCACCCATCGATGATGTCGACCACCTGCGCCTCGTCGCCGCGTTCCGCGCGGGGGACGAGCGCGCCCTCGCCGAGGCCTATGCCCGGTGGTCGTCGCTCGTCTACACGATCGCGGTGCGCTCGCTCGGAGATCCCGGCGAGGCAGAGGACGTGACGCAGACGGTGTTCATCGCCGCCTGGCGCGGCAGGGAAAACTACGATCCCGACCGGGCGAGGCTGCCCGCCTGGATCGTGGGCATCACCCGCCACACCGTCGCGGACACCCATGAGGCCCGCTCCCGGCGCCGCCGGATCGAGCAGGCCGTCGCGGGCGAACTGCGCACGACATCCGTCGACGACTCTGTCGACGTCGCCGACCGGGTGATGTTCGCCGAGGAGTTGCAGCGGCTCGCGCCGGTTCCGCAGCGCGTCATGCAACTCGCCTTCTATGCTGACCTCACACACGCGCAGATCGCTGCGATGCTCGATCTGCCGCTCGGAACCGTCAAAAGCCATATCCGCCGAAGTCTCGGCCGACTGCGAGCCCGATTGGAGGCCGAGGATGACACATATTGACCGCGACGACCTCGCACTCATCGCCCTCGCCGAGTTCGACCTCACCGAGGCAGAGCGCGGACATCTCGCCGAGTGCCCGCAGTGTGCGCTCGAACTGATCTCGCTGCAGCACACCGCCGCGGTCGGTCGGTCCGCCAGGCACATCAGCCTCACCGAGCCCTCCGTCGCCGTGTGGGCGGGCATCCACGCGACCCTCGGTCTCAGCGCCGCCGTCGGCGCGCCGCCGAGAATGCCCGACTTCGTGCGCCCGGCGGATGCTGCCGGTGCCGGTGACGACCTGACCGACCTCCTCGAGGGCGAGCGGGAGGCATCCGTCATGCCCGTCACGCCCGTCATGCCCGTCATGCCCGTCATGCCCGTCACGCCTGCCGCGCCCGCCATTCTCGCCACACCCGCCGCGGGCCCAGCCGTTGCCGACCCGCCGTCCGCCCGTCCGCCCACGTCCGACTCGCCCGCCGCGCTGCGTCCGCGTCGACGGGCGAAAGCCAGGAGTCGAACCGGGGTGCGCCTCCTCCTGGCGGCGGCCGCGGCCGTGGTCCTGGTCCTCGCCGGCTTCGGCGCGGCGCGCTGGGTCGATGCGGTGCAGCCGCCCGCGACCGCGCCCGTCACCTACGAGGCCCGCCTCGAGCCGTTCCCCGGATGGCAGGCGAGCGGCAGCGCCGAGGTCGAGGCCATGCCCGGCGGACACCGCGAGGTCGTCGTCGACCTCACCGGCCTCGCCGTCGCCACCGCGGCGGCCCCCTGCGCGAGGTTTGGCTGATCAAGGCGGATGCCTCCGGACTGATCAGCATCGGCCTCCTCGACGGCAGCACCGGCCACTTCGACATTCCCGACGACGTCGACCTCGCCCAGTACCCGCTCGTCGACGTTTCGGCGGAACCCGACAACGGAAACCCGGCCCACTCAGGAAATTCGATCGTGCGCGGAGAACTGCACGCTACGTGAGCGCGGCCGCCCCCGGATAGGCTGGATGACGCAGAGCAGCAGACACTCGCGACAGGGAGACACTATGACGAACGTCACCGAAGCCGAACTTCTCCGGATGGTTCCGAAGGAACTCTTCATCAACGGGGAGTGGGTGCCTGCACGTGACGGGGCGACGCTCGACGTCGTCGACCCGGCCACCGGGCTCGTCATCGCCTCGATCTCCGACGCCGGGGTCGCCGACGGCGCAGCAGCCCTCGACGCCGCCGTCAACGCCCAGGACAGCTGGGCGGCGACCCCACCCCGGGTCCGCGGTGAGATCCTGCGGCGGGCCTTCGACCTGATGCAGGAGCGCAAGCAGGAGTTCGCCCTGCTGATGACGATCGAGATGGGCAAGCCGCTCACCGAGGCATACGGCGAGGTTGCATACGGCGGCGAATTCCTGCGCTGGTTCAGCGAAGAGGCCGTGCGCATCAGCGGCCGGTACGGCACCAACCCCGAGGGCACCGGGAGGATGCTGGTGTCCCAGCACCCGGTCGGCCCCTGCTTCCTGATCACGCCCTGGAACTTCCCGCTCGCCATGGCCACCCGCAAGATCGCTCCCGCGCTCGCCGCCGGCTGCACCGTCGTCGTGAAGCCGGCGTCGCTGACCCCGCTCACGACCCTGTACTTCGCCAAGCTTCTCGCCGAGGTCGGGCTCCCCTCCGGTGTGCTCAATGTCATCACAACCTCGCGCTCCGGCGCGGTGTCCGACCCGATCATCGCCGACCCGCGGCTGCGCAAGCTCAGCTTCACCGGGTCGACAGCGGTCGGTCGCCGCATGATCGGCCAGGCAGGCCAGGGCGTGCTGCGCACCTCGATGGAACTCGGCGGGAACGCGCCGTTCATCGTCTTCGCCGACGCCGACCTCGACAGCGCCGATCAACGGTGCCATCGCCGGCGAAATTCCGTAACGTCGGGCAGGCGTGCACGGCCGCCAACCGGTTCATCGTGCAGGCGTCCGTCGCGGAGGAGTTCGCCCGCCGGGTCACCGAGCGGGTGCAGGACTTCGTCGTGGGTCGCGGCACTGCAGAGGGCGTGAACATCGGACCGCTGATCAACGCCGGGGCCGTTGAGAAGGCATCCACCCTGGTGCAGGACGCCCTCGAGCGCGGCGCGAGACTGCTCACCGGCGGCGACTCGATCGAAGGCGCCGGCACCTTCTTCGAACCGACCGTGCTGGCCGGGGTCGCGCCGGGCAGCGACATCCTGCGCGAGGAGATCTTCGGGCCGGTGCTCGCGATCGCGACCTTCGACGAGGAAGACGACGCCGTGCGCCTCGCCAACGACACCGAGTTCGGTCTGTCAGCTACGTCTTCACCCGGGACCTCGCCCGCGGGCAGCGCATGGTCGAACGCCTCCAGACCGGCATGATGGGGCTCAACATCGGCGTGATCTCGAACGCGGCCGCACCATTCGGCGGGGTCAAGCAATCCGGCCTCGGCCGCGAGGGCGGCCCGGAGGGCATCCAGGAGTACCTCTCGACCAAATACACGATGACCCCGGACCCCTTCGCCGACTAGCGTCCCCGGCTCGTAGACTGAACGGATGCCCGTCATCGAGATCACCGACCTCGACGACCCGAGGCTCGTCGACTACGCCCACGTCACCGACGTCGCCCTCAAGAAGGCCCGCGGCACCGAGCACGGCCTGTACATCGCCGAGTCGGCGCTCGTGCTCGAGCGGGCGCTGCGGGCCGGCCACCGGGCCCGCTCCGTGCTCGCGCTCGGCAATACGGTCGACGAGGCCCGCGCGCTCGTCGGCGAGGACGTGCCGGTGTTCGTCGGGCCAGGGGAGCTCCTCGCCGAGCTGACCGGGTACATCCTGCACCGCGGCCTGATCGCGGCGATGAACCGGCCCGCCCTGCCGGACGCCGACACCCTGCTCGCCGGGGCCCGGCGCATCGTGATCCTTGAGAACGTGTCGGACCCCACCAACGTCGGTGCGATCTTCCGCTCCGCCGGCGCGATCGGGGCGGATGCGATCCTCGTCACGCCGCGCTGCTCCGACCCGTTCTACCGCCGCGCCATCCGCGTCTCGATGGGGACGGTGCTGCAGGTGCCGTGGACCCGCGTCGGCGACTGGCCGAGCACCCGCGCGCTGTTGTCGAGGCGCGGCTTCCACGTCGCCGCGCTCGCCCTCCGGGCGGATGCCGTCAGCCTGCGCGACTTCGACGGTCGCGATCACGAGAAGCTCGCCCTGCTGCTCGGCGCCGAGGGCGAGGGCCTCACCGAGGACGCCCTCGCCGCAGCCGACAGCGTCGTGCAGATCCCGATGAAGCACGGCATCGACTCCCTCAACGTGGCCGCGGCCAGCGCCGTCGCGATGTGGGCGCTCTCCGCCTGACCCGCGCCGCGCCAAGGCTGGCGGGCCCCGGCGGGCCCGGCGGCGCGGCATAGGCCTAGGCTGTCGGCATGAGCAACGAGGCCGTGATCATCGATGTCGTGCGCACCCCGTCCGGGCGGGGCAAACCGGGTGGAGCACTGTCGGGGGTGCACCCGGCGGACCTGCTCGCCGGGGTGCTCGCCGAGCTGGTGCGCCGGAACGACCTCGACCCCGCGCTCGTCGACGACGTGATCGGGGGCTGCGTCACGCAGACGGGCGAGCAGGGCTACAACGTGACCCGCACGGCGCTGCTCAGCGCGGGGTTCCCGGAGTCGGTGCCGGGCACGACGATCGACCGGCAGTGCGGTTCCAGCCAGCAGGCTGCGACCTTCGCCGCCCAGGGCGTGATCGCCGGAAGCTACGACATCGTGATCGCGTGCGGAGTCGAGTCGATGAGCCGGGTTCCGCTCGGCTCGTCCCTGCGCCCGGGCCAGGATCCGTCCGGTCGTCTCCTGCACGAGCGCTACCCGAACGGTCTCGTCGGCCAGGGCGTCTCCGCCGAGCTGATCACCCGCCGTTGGGGCTTGACCCGCACGGAGCTCGACGACTACGCGGCCCGGTCGCACTGGCTGGCCGCCGAGGCGCGCGACAGCGGTGACTTCGCGCGCGGCCTCGTGCCGGTCCGGCTGCCGGACGGCACCGTCGTCACCGAGGACGAGACCATCCGCCCCGGTACCACGCTGGACACCCTGGCCGCCTTGCCGCCCGCGTTCCGCACCGATGCCCTTGCGGACCGATTCCCCGACCTCGACTGGCTGACCACCGCGGGCAACTCGTCGCCGCTCACCGACGGCGCCTCCGCCGTGCTGATCATGAGCGCCGCCCGCGCCGCCCAGCTCGGCTGCACCCCGCGGGCGCGGTTCGACAGCTTCGCCATCACGGGGAGCGACCCGCTCCTGATGCTCACCGGCGTGATCCCGGCGACCCGGCGCATCCTCGCCCGCTCCGGCCTCGACCTCGACGACCTCGACGCCTACGAGGTCAACGAGGCCTTCGCGTGCGTGCCGCTCGTCTGGGCGCGCGAATTCGACGCCGACCCCGTCCGGCTCAACCCGGCAGGCGGCGCGATCGCCCTCGGCCACGCGCTCGGCTCCTCCGGCACCCGACTGCTCGGCACCCTGCTCGGCACCCTCGAGCGCACCGGTGGCCGCTTCGGCCTGCAGATCATGTGCGAGGGCGGCGGCATGGCCAACGCGACGATCATCGAGAGGCTTTGAAATGCGCATCGACGGATGCTCCGCACTGGTCACCGGGGCCGCCTCCGGCCTCGGGCTGGCCACCGCCACCGCCCTGCACGCGGCCGGGGCAGCGGTCGTGCTGCTCGACCTGCCGGGGGCACCCGGGGCCGCGATCGTGGCCGCCCTCGGCGACCGGACGCGCTTCGTGGCCGGCGACGTCACGAGCGCGGGCGATGTGCACCGTGCCGTCGAGGCTGCGGTGTCGATGGCGCCGCTGCGGATTGTCGTGACGTGCGCGGGAATCGCGCCGGCGGAACGCACCGTCGGGAGGGACGGCCCGCTCCCGCTCGACGACTTCGAGCGGGTGATCCGGGTGAACCTCACCGGGACGTTCAACGTGATCCGGCTCGCGGCGGCCGCGATGCTCGCCGCCGAGCCGATCGACGCGCTGGGCATCGGCCTCGGCGCCGGCTTCGGGGCCGGCTCTGGCGCGGGTGGTGGACCAGGGGAGGCGGGACCGCCGAGCGGGGCGTGATCGTGACGACGGCATCCGTCGCCGCCTTCGACGGACAGGTCGGGCAGGCGGCATACGCGGCCTCGAAGGGCGGGGTCGCGGCGATGACCCTGCCGCTCGCCCGGGAGTTCGCGCGCTCACTGATCCGGGTCGTGTCGATCGCGCCGGGCGTCTTCGACACCGCGATGCTGCAGGGCATGCCCGCCGCGGTGCGGGAGTCGCTCGCCGCGCAGGTTCCGCACCCGGCCCGGCTCGGCGACCCGAATGAGTTCGCCGCGCTCGTGCGGCACATCGTGGACAACCCGATGCTCAACGGCGAGACGATCCGGCTCGACGGCGGAATCCGGATGCCGCCCCGCTGAGCCCGCGCGACCTGCGCCTACTCGGTGTGGTTGACCTTCCGCTGCGGGGAGCCGGCCGCCCAGCGCTCCGCGGAATCCGTGGCGAGCCCGGCGATCTCGTCCTGGCGGTGCACGATCGCCTCGGCGGCCGCGATCCGCTCCGTCAGGGCGGGCAGTGGGACACCCGCGAGCAGCGCTGAGAGCTGCGCCTCGTACTCGATCCGATGGTTCTCGGTGCCCTCGGTCAGCGAACTCAGCAGCGCGGCGTACTCGATGCGCGCCTCGCGGGCGGTGGCCTGCTCGGTCTGGGTATTCAGCTCGAAGAACTTCGTGCGCGCCCGGTTCTCGGAGATGAGCGCGGCGCGATAGTTCGGGCCCGTGCTCTTCTGCCCGGTCTTCACCCGCAGCTCCGTGGCCCTGGCCAGGATCTCCCTGGCCCTGTCCCGTTCGGCGCGCAGGACCTGAGAACCCGTGACCGTGCCGACGTAATTCGCCACGATCGGCGCGCCCGGCGCGGGCGCCATCGGCGCACGCGCTGACCGGGTCAGGGGTGCCTGGGGTGCGCGCTGTGCGGCGAGGTGTGCGGCAGACACCGCAGCGGACCGCACCGTCGACACCGGTTCCGGTTCCGGCGGCGCGGGCAGTCGCGACGGGCCGGCCAGTGGCACGTGCAGCGGCACGTTGATCGCTTGCGCTGCGGCGGCGGCTTGTGCTGACGCCGTCTGTGCCGCTGCGTGCGCGGTTGCGGCCTGTGCGGCGGCGGCTTCTTCTGCCGCGGCTTGTGCTTCGGCGTGTGCGGCTGCGGCCTGCGCCCGGGTGGCCTGCTCGATCGCGGCGTGCGCTGCCTCGGCCTGCTCAGCCGCACGGTGTGCCGCTGCTTGTGCTGCAGCGGTTTGCACGGCGGCGGCGTGCGCCGCCTCGGCCTGTGCCGCCTCGGCTTGCGCGGCGGCGGCCTGCGCCGCGGCTGCCTGAGCGACCGCGGTCTCTGCGGCTGCGGCAAGCGCGGCAGCGGCAGCCGATGCACTGGGTCGCGCCGGCGGTGCAGTGGCCAGTTGTGCGGCGAGCGGCGGCGCGGCAGCAAACGGTGCGCCAGCGAGCGGCGCGGCGACCGGCGGCGCGGCCTGGAGCGCGGCGGGCGGAAGAACAACCGGCACCGCAACGGGCGCGGTCACGGCAGCGCTCACGCCCGGATGACCGGTTTCCCGCGGCTGGACGGCCCGGGCCACGAAGTCGGGGACGACCTCGGTGCTGCCGTCGCCGCGCTTGAGCACCCAGTTCACGTTGTCCCGGCCGCTGACCGTGGGCACCGAGATCTGGGCGACGTCGACAAAGGCCTGTTGGGCGTAGTACTCCGCGTTGGAGAGCACGCCCTTGCCCGGAGACACCCGGGCGTTCATGTGCCGGCTGAACCGGCTGCGCTCTGCGGCGCTCAGGAGCGCCGGGTTGAAGGTGATCGCTGCGCTGCGCCCGAGCCGGACGACGGGGGAGGTCCCGGTCGAGGGCTGGCTTGCGCGTGCGACCGGGGGATTCTTCGCCGCGGTGCGTGCGGCGGAGCGCTGGCTGCGGCGCAGCAGGGCCTCGCGTTCCACGTCACGGAAATCGCCTGCGGCGCTCATTCGAGGACTCCCGCACGTCCAGTGGCGGAGGCCAGCGGTCGGTCGCCGGCTGGGGGTACAGGTGTATCGGGTGTCGGGTGGGTCACGGCGGGTCCGCGTTTCTCGCTTCGACGTCACCTCTTCGTCGGGGTGCTCAGCCGACCCGGGTTTCGGGACCGTGAAGTCGGCAGTCGAACGGAGGGGACCGGCGCGCAGTCAGTGCTGCGAGGGGTCCGACACCGTCTGGAAAATCGAATCAGCCGCCGGGGCGAACGACAGACCTTCCGACGAATGGTTACGTAGTGATAGATGGGTAGGGTCGGCCGTGCGACTGACCCCGGAACAGGGGGTAATCACACGCCCACACATACCCTAGCTGCGCCGACAGCCTCACCGCCAGACATTGCGGCGGGTTAAGCCGCCGCGGGCTGCTGCTGGGTGATGCAGTGGATGCCTCCGCCGCGGGCGAAGAGTGGCCGCGCGTCCACGGTCACAACCGTCCGCCCCGGGTAGGCGTCCTCGAGGATCGACCGGGCCGCGGCATCCGCCCGGGGTTCGCCGAAGCCGCACGCGATGACGCCGCCGTTGACCACGAGATGGTTCACGTAGCTGTAGTCGACGAATCCCTCGTCGTCGGAGAGCCGGGCGGGCGCGGGCAGGTCGATGATCGTCCAGGGCCGGCCTGCGGCATCCGTCGAGGCGGCGAGCACCGCGCGCAGCTCGCGGGTCACGGTGTAGTCGGGATGCGCCTGGTCGTTCTGGGCGTGCACCAGGAGCGTGCCGGGCGCGGGGATCGCGGCGACGATGTCGACGTGCCCGCGGGTGCCGAAGCGGGCCTGGTCGCGGGTGAGGCCGCGCGGCAGCCAGATCACGTGGGTCGCCCCGATCGTGCGGGCGAGTTCGGCCTCGACCCTGGCCCGGTCCGCGTGCGGGTTCCGGCCGGGGTCGAGCTGCACGGTCTGGGTGACGATGACGGTGCCCTCGCCGTCGACCTGGATGCCGCCGCCCTCGTTGACGAGCAGCGAGGACACCGGTGTCGCCCCGGCCGCGCGGGTCACGATCCCGGCGATGTCGGCGTCGCGGCCCCAGCTCGCCCAGTCCTGGCCGCCCCAACCGTTGAAGATCCAGTCGACGGCGCCGAGCCTGCCGTTGTCGTCGAGCACGAAGGTCGGCCCGATGTCGCGCATCCAGGCATCGTCGAGCGGGGCCTCGAGCACGTCGACGCCGGCGGAGAGGTGCCGCGCGGCGGCGGCGCGCGCGTCGCGTGCGCCGGTCCCGGCCGTGCTCCCGCCGGGGTCGACGACCATGGTCACCGGCTCGAACTCGAGCACCGCGTGTGCGACGGCCGCCCAGGTGCTGCGCGCCTCCTCCGCCTCGGCCGCCGTGTCGCCGAGCGTGTAACCGTCGGAGGGGAAGGCCATCCAGACCCGCTCCTGCAACGCGGTCTCCGCGGGCATCCGCCAGGTCATGCGCGGGCCGCCGCGCCCGCGCTCGAGTCCGCGTCCGCGTCCGCACCGAACGGATGCGTCGGCTCGACCGGGGCGGTCAGACGCCCGTAGCTGTCGGGCCGGCGCGTGCCCAGGAACGGGAACAGGGCCAGCCACTCGGCCCGCTGGGCGAGATCGAGGTCGGCGACGAGCACGGCCGACGTGTCGCGGGGGGCCTGGACCAGCATCCGCCCGTAGGGGTCGGAGATGAACGAGGAGCCGTAGAAGGTCAGGTCGCCCTCGTCGCCCCAGCGGTTCGGGACGACCATGAACAGGCCGCTCGTGATGCCGTTGCCGACGATGACGTGCTGCCAGATCGGCTGGGTGTCGAAGGCCGGGAAGCCCGGTTCTGAGCCGATCGCGGTCGGGTAGGCGAGGATCTGCGCCCCGGCGAGGCCGTAGAGGCGCGAGACCTCGGGGAACCACTCGTCCCAGCAGGTCGGCAGGCCGATGCGGGCGCCGTCGAGTTCGACCGGCGCGTAGACGGGGTATGCGTCCTCCGGAGGCCCGGGGCGGAAGTAGGTGTCCTCGTAGTAGCCCTCGGTGACCGGGATATGCAGCTTGCGGGTACGGCCGAGCAACTCGCCGGAGCGGGAGACGATGATCGCGGTGTTGTAGCCGCGCGGGTCGCCGGGCTGGTCGGCCGGGTCCGGCCGTTCGAACAGCGAGGCGTGCACGACGACGCCGTGCGCGCGGGCCTGCTCGGCGGCGAAGGCGAAGGTCGGGCCGGTGAGCAGGTCCTCGGCATCGAGCTTGGGCACGCCGGTCGCGCGCCGGTTGCCGGGGTACTTGCGGAGGGTCAGCTCCGGGAGGAACACGATCCGGGCTCCCGCGGCGGCGGCGAGGCGGATGCCCTCGGCGAGTTCGGCACGGAGGGCCGCGTCGTCCGCGTGCCAGCGGTGCTGCACGAGGCCGACCCGGAGCGGGGTGGCGGAGGGTGCGGCGCCGGCGACCCGGGTCAGCGGCGGGGCGGCGGGGGCGATGATGAGCTGCAAGGCGTCTCCTGGGGTGCCGGGAACGGCGGTCGAAGGAAGGATAGGGAGCCAGTTGATCACTTGATCAATAAGCCCGAGGCAAAACTATATACACTGAGGTGCGATGTCAACCCTTCCGAGCCGCGCCAAGCGTAAGTCCGGTCCCGAGCGCGCCTCCGAGATCGCGCGCACGGCCCGCGAGATCGCCCGCTACGACGGTCTCGACGCCATCACGCTCCGCGCGATCGCGGCCCGGATCGGCGTCACACCCGCCCTGGTCAGCCACTATGAACCGAGCACGGAGGGCCTCGTCGCGACGACCTTCGGCTCGATCGCCGGCGCCGAGCTCGCGGAGATCACGAAGGAGCTTTCGGCGCTCCCGACTTCCGTCGAGGCGCTGCGCGCGCTGATCGACACGCTCCTCGGCCCCGACCGCAGCGCGGTGACGACCGTGTGGCTCGACGCCTGGAGCGTCGGGCGACGCAACATCGCCCTGGCCCGTGAGGTCGGTGTGCAGATGGATGCCTGGCAGGCGTTCCTGGTGGCCCTCCTGAACCGGGGCTGCGCGCGTGGCGAGTTCGCGGTCGCCGACAGCGGCGCACTGGCCTGGCAGCTGCTCGCGATCATCGACGGCATCAACGCGCACGCGGTCGTGCGCTACGGCGACGCCCGCGGCCAGCGCGACCTTGTGCGCACCGTCGCGGAGCACGAACTCGGCCTCCCGGCGGGCGCGCTCGCCCCCGCGCCCGCCTGACCGTCGCCCCCGCTTCGATGGCGTGCTGACCTCTGACGGTTACGGTATGCAAAAATCATGCACATGCACCTCGGGCTAATGATTTGTCACCATATTGACTAAATCCGTGACATTTATGAAATGCTGAAGCCATGGATTGACCCTCCCTTCGCCGGAATCAAGACACCAGCCCAAGGTCGCGAAGTCGTACGATTCGCCGTCGACGAGTTCGCCCACAGGAAATTCACACGGATCGGCTGAAACACACCACAATGACGAACTACAACTTCTTCTCCAATCCCTCTCTCCCCAGGCCCTCCGTGACGCAACACGACGCAACATCCGTCGCCAGGGATCTTTTTCACGTGACCGGACACCTCACCGAACTGGGAAGTCAACAGGACCGCAATTTTCTCATCGACGACGGCGAGACGCGTTGGCTCCTCAAATTCTCCAATCCAGCGTTCTCCGCCCAGGAGCTCGAGGCCCAGGATGCTGCAGCGGAACGTGTGAGCCTGGCCGGAATCGACGTTCCTCGAAGCGTCCCTTCGCGCGACGGAGCCGCGATCCGGATCGTTCATGTCGACGACGTCGACCTCCACGTCCGACTCCTGAGCTTCGTCGAAGGGGATGCGCTCACCAGTCGCGGTGCTCTCTCAGTCGTGGAAGCCCGCTCCCTGGGCCACACTGCCGGCCGTCTCGCCGCTTCCCTCGAAGACTTCGTCCACCCCGGCACCGAGCGAGTCACCCAATGGAATCTCCGGATCGCGACGCAGGTCGTGCAGATGTATCTTCCGCACGTGCCGGACCTTGTTCGCCGGGAGCGCGTTCGAGAGGCCGCGGCGCAAGCACAGGCGGCGCTGCAACCGCTCAGCGACAAGCTCCGATCGCAGCCCATCCACGGTGACATCACCGACGACAACGTCGTCACCCGGCACGGCAGCACACTCGGTGTCATCGACTTCGGCGACATCGCCGACAGCTGGATCGTCGCCGAGCTGGCTGTCACCTGCGCATCAATCCTTCACCACAACCCGCGAACACCGTTGATCATCCTCGAGACGATCGCCGCGTTCGTCACGCATACGCCGTTGACCGACGACGAGCTCGCTGCGCTCTGGGCCCTCATCGTCCTCAGAACCTGTGTCCTCGTGGTCAGTGGCGAGCAGCAGGTCGCCGTTGACGACGCGAACCACTACGCATCAGAGAATCGTGACCACGAATGGATCGCATTCGAAGCCGCTGAGGGCCTTGACGCTCAGCAGATGTGCGCGTTGATCAGAGCACGCGTGCGCTTCGATCGGCGCAGCGTCATCGAGCGCCCCGAGGCCCTCCTCCTCCAGGCCGCCCCGATGTCCGTCCTTGACTTCTCCGTCACCAACCCGGAACTCAGCGACGGGATCTGGGTGCGCCACGACTCCGAGGCTGCCCTCGCCGCCGCGGTCTTCCGAACATCGGGCACAGCCGTCACGCGCTACGGCGAGTACCGGCTGACGCGCGCGAAGCTGCATTACACCGGGGAAACCGCGACGTTGGCGCTCGGCGTCGAGGTGGTGAGTGCACCCGGAACGGTCTTCTCGGCACCGGTCGACGGTGCCGTGCGCATCGAGGGCGACGCACTGGTGCTGGAAGCGAGCGGGTACGAGATCTGGCTCTCCGGGCTCGAACCCGTGGCGACGGGTCGCGTCAGCGCAGGGCAGCGCATCGGCGCGGCACGCGCGGGCACGGCACGGCCCGAAGCTCCCGTCCACGTCAGGGTCCAACTGTCACGGGTGGCGGGTATCCGCCCAGCCTTCTTCGCTACTCCTGCTGAAGCCGAGATCTGGCAGCGTGTCTACCCAGACCCCTCCCCGCTTCTCGGCATCGACCTTGCTGCACCTGAACTGCTGTCCGGGGATGTTCTCGAGCGGCGTGTTTCGACGTTCGCCGCAGTCCAGGAGCACTACTACACGGAGCCCCCGGAAATTGAACGCGGTTGGCGGGAACACCTCATCGACGTGCACGCTCAGTGCTATCTCGACCTGGTGAATAACGTCGCATTGGCCGGACACGCCCATCCCCGGTTGGTCAAAGCCGTGAGCAATCAATGGTCGCTGCTGAACACCAACTCCCGTTTCAACTACAGCGCATTGCCGCGTTTCACGGAACGGCTTGTGGCCCTGGCTCCAGACGGTCTGGACACCGTCTTCCTCGTGAACAGCGGCAGCGAAGCTGTCGATCTCGCGCTGCGGTTGGCGAAGACCTATACCGGGAATGATGGCGTCCTCGCCTTCCAGGAGGCGTACCACGGCTGGACGGTGGGAGCCGACGCCGTTTCATCCTCCATCGGAGACAACCCGCGTGCGCTGGAAACCCGGCCGGACTGGGTGCACGTCATCGATGCGCCCCACCCCTTCCGCGGCACATACCGCGGCGCCGATTCAGCCGCCCGATACCTGGAAGATCTCGAAGCCCGACTCGGAGTGCTCGATGACGCAGGAACTGGTCTTGCGGCCTTCATCGGGGAACCGGTCTTCGGAAATGCCGGTGGCGTGCTCTTGCCGGACGGGTACCTGGCCGGCGTTTTCGAGAAGGTGAGATCCAGAGGCGGACTCACCATTTCCGACGAGGTGCAGGTCGGATACGGTCGCCTCGGAGAGTATTTCTGGGGGTCGAACAGCAGGGGGTCATACCGGACATCATCACGATTGCCAAGGGCATGGGCAATGGTCAGCCAGTCGGGGCCGTGATCACACGTCGTGACATCGCCGAGAAATTCGCCGAAGAGGGCAGCATGTTCTCCTCCGCCGGTGGAAGCCCAGTCAGCTGCGTCGTTGGGCTGACCGTGCTCGACATCCTCCACGAGGAAGGCCTGCAGGAGAACGCACGCACTGTCGGAGGCGACCTGAAAGCCAAGCTCGTCACGCTGCAGGGCCGGCACGACATCATCGGCGCTGTGCACGGATTGGGCCTGTATCTGGGCGTCGAGCTTGTACGTGACCTCGATACCCTCGAACCGGCCTCAGTGGAAGCGTCCGAGATCTGCGAGGAACTGCTGCGTGAAGGCTGCATTGTCCAGCCGACCGGAGATTACAAGAACGTCCTCAAAATCAAGCCGCCGCTGAACATCACGACCGAGAGCGTCGACTTCTTCGTAGAGGCACTCGACCGGGTCCTGTCCGCACGGAGCAGACGGTGATCCGGCTATCGCGTACCCCACGTGAATCGATGGGTATGGATGTTGTAATACGAGAACGTCTCACAGCGCGAGACTCCCGGGATCGTGCGGATGCGCCCGTTGATCAATTCGAGGAGTGCGTCAGCGTTGACGGCGATGACCTCGACGAGCAGGTCGTATGAGCCCGCACCGATGACCAGATAGATCACCCCTTCCAGGGCGCCGATTGCGTCAGCGACTGCGTGCACGTCGCCCTCGACCGACAGGTGCAGCATCGCCATTCGCTCGTACCCCAGCTTGAGTGGGTCGGTGACCCCGACGACCTGGACGATCTCACGTTCCTCGAGCCGGCGCACACGAAGACGAGCCCCGCCGGCCGAGAGCCCGACCTGTGCGCCCAACTCCGCATACGTCATTCGTCCATCAGTCTGGAGAGCGACGATCAGAGTCCGATCGATCGCATCGAGCCCGTCGTCGGGCAGCACCGCTTCGGCGTCGTTGTCTGCCATGGATTCCCCCTACCGTGTGAACGTGGTACGAACGTCTCGTACGACGGTAGCGCACGTCCGTCGCTCTGCTGCATGAGCGGACAGATCCTCAGGTGCGAGACATCTCCTACGATGCCCAGGGCGGTTTCGGGACACCGCGCGACTCAGGGCGCCGCGTGGGCCTCGAGGAATTCGTAGACCTCGGTGTCGTCGACGCCGGGGAAGGTGCCGCTCGGCAGGGGCGAGAGCACGTGCGCGTGCAGGCGGTGCCCCATCGCCTGGAGCGCCATCTCAGCGACGCTCGGGAATCGGTTAGAACGCGACCTTTCCGACGGTCGGACCGGTCGCGGCCTTGCGAGGTCGGGAGCGCAGATACTGCGCGGGCCAGTAGTCGATCTCAATGCCGAGGTCGACCGACGCCCGCAGGACGAAATGGGCATCACGCATGTGTTCCCGGCCGAACATGACTGCATCGGCCTGACCCGAGACGACGATCTGGTTCGCGATCTCGGGGTCGAAGATCAATCCGACCGTCGCGGTCGGCACGCCGGCCGTGCGCCTGACCTGTGCGCTGAACGCCACTTGATAGCTGGGAGCCGCCGGAATCGGAACGCCCGGGATGTTCCCACCCGTTGAGATATCGAAGAGGTCGACTCCGCGGTCGGCGCACCAGCGCGCGACGATGGACGTCTCCTCCGGCGTCCAGCCCCCGTCGATCCAATCGGTGGCTGAGAAACGAACGAAAACGGCCAGATCCGGACCGACCTCGTCTCGAACGACGTCGACGATCTCGAGCAGAAGCCGGGCACGATCCTCCAGGGAGCCGCCGTACTCATCAGTGCGCTTGTTCGAGAGCGGGGAGAGGAACTCGTGCACGAGGTAGCCGTGGGCGGCATGGATTTCGAGTACCTGGAAACCGGCATCCACCGCACGTCGGGTTGCCGACCTGAAATCGCGGATGACCCGGTCGATGTCCGCATACGTCATCTCCCGCGGGGTCGCAGATTCCTCGTCGAACGGGATCTCAGAGGGGGCGAGGGGAACCCAGCCGCCCTCGGACGCGGGCATCGGACCGGCCGCGCCCGCGTAGTTCCAATCCGGCCTGACCGAGGCCTTACGCCCCGCGTGCGCCAGCTGGATCCCCGCCACCGACCCCTGCTCGTGGATGAAGTCCACGATGGGCGCCCACGCGTCTCGTTGCTCATCGTTCCAGATGCCACAGTCGTGCACGGTGATTCTGCCGTCGGGGGAGATGGCTGTGGCCTCGGCCATGACGAGTCCTGCGCCACCGACGGCCATGGCGCCCAGGTGGACCAGGTGCCAGTTCGTGGGGACTCCGTCACGCAGGAACACCGAGTATTGGCACATCGGAGGCACCCAGGCCCGGTTTCGAATCTCTACGGAACGAATAGTCATGGGAGTGAAGAGGTCAGTGGCATTCATGCCGTCGTCCCCGTTCATACCCTCTCCCACACGGCTGCAAGGCCCTGGCCGCCTCCGATGCACATGGTCTCGAGGAGGAAGTCGCCTCCCCTGCGAGCGAGCTCGCGCGATCCCGTGGCCAGAATCCGGGCGCCGGTCGCGCCGACAGGGTGCCCAAGGGAGATCCCCGAACCGAGGACGTTGGTCCTCTCCCAATCATTGTCCGTGAGACCCCACTCGTGGGCGACGGCCAGGACCTGGGCGGCAAAGGCCTCATTGAGTTCGATCAGGGACATGTCGGACAGGGACAGGCCTGCCCTGTCCAGGGCGCGGTGCGTGGCGGGCACCGGACCGATCCCCATCCGGCTGGGCTCAACGCCCGCCCGTGCCCAGGAGCGCAGCTTCACAATCGGAGTGAGACCGAGTTCCGTGGCGATCTCCGGGGTGGTCAGGATGCACGCGGCTGCTGCGTCGTTTTGTGTGCTGGCGTTGCCGGCGGTGACCGTGGCCTCGGCGTCCGTCTTGAGCAGGATCGGCTTCAGTCGCTCGAGGTCTTCGATCGCGGTCTGGCGCGGAGTCTCATCGGCGGAGATGACCTTCTCAACGCCCTTGACCCAGACGCTGACGGGAACGATCTCCTGGTCGAACGTGCCCGAGGCGACCGCATCGGCGGCACGCGCCTGGGAGCGCAGGGCGAGTTCGTCCTGCGCTTGTCGGGAGATGCCGAATTCACGACGCAGGTTCTCCGCGGTTTCGATCATTCCGCCGGGCACGGGATACGACCGTCCGCCGGCCGTCTGCCGGGCCCGGCCCAGGGCGTCGTGCATCGGGAAACCGTCTGTTCCGCGGATGCCCCACCGGGTGTTGACCGCGTACAGGGGCGCCTGGCTCATCGAGTCGGCACCGCCGGCGATGACCACATCGCTCACCCCGGTCTGAATCTGCATGCATCCGTCCAGAATCGCCTGGAGGCCGGAACCGCAGCGCCGGTCGACCTGCGAACCGCCGACGGTGACGGGCAGCCCAGCGTCGAGGGCGGCGACTCGGCCGATGGGGGCGGCTTCCGCACTGGGGTAACCCTGACCGAAGAGGATGTCGTCGATGCGACTGGTGTCGATGGCGGTACGTGCGACGAGCGCGCGGATCACCGCCGCCGCAAGGTCGACAGGGGCGACACCGGCGAACATCCCGCCGAATCGACCGATGGGCGTGCGCAGCGGCTCGCAGACGACGACTTCTCTCATATCAAGCGACCTTTCCCAGTGACTTCCGTGTTCATGACCAGTGGTTCCTCTGTCCGGGTGTCGCTACGCGACGGCCGCGGCGCTCTTCCGCAGTCTGTTCCGACGCTCCCTCTCGGACACGTGGGCGAGGAAGTAGTCGAAGAGCACGACCACGAGCAGCAGCATGCCGATGAAGAGTTCCGAAACGAATGCCTTCGCACCCAATCCGGCCAGTCCTGACGAGAGAATCGCGATGATGGCGAAACCGAGGAAGACATTGACCATCGTTCCCCGACCGCCGGCAAGGCTGATGCCACCGACCAGCACTGCGGACAGCGCCGTGACGAGCATGACTTCCAGGGCATCCGGGGCCGCAGAGCCGCCCAGGGCGCTCACGAGGGCGCCGCCCACCGCGCCGCACCCACCGGAGATCCCGAACGCCATGATCATGCCGCGCTTGTAGCGGACGCCGGCCGCGATGGCTTCGTGGCGGGCGCCGCCGAGTGCGTAGAGTTCCTTGCCCCACCGGGTGCGGGCCAGGAAGACGCCCAGACCGATGATAATGATCAGTGCGGTGATCGACAACGGCGTCAGGAACAGGATCTTCTGGCGGAACATGTCCGTCGCGGTGATGTCCTCGACGCGAATGGCCAGGCCGCCACAGACCAGCCAGGTCATTCCCCTGATCAGGATGAGGGTCCCCACGGTGAAAACGAGGGAGTTGATTCCCAGTCGGGCAATCGCCCAGCCCTGGAGCATGCCCAGGAGGATCCCGACGAGGATCGCGATGATGACGGAGGTCACGATGCCGAGACCGGACAGGGCCACGGTCAGGGCGCCCGAGAACGCCGCCATCGAGGCAATGGAGAGGTCGAACTCGCCGGCGATCATGGTCACCGCGAGCCCGGCGGCGATCACGCCGAGGGGAATCAGGCGCTCGATGGACGCTTCGACGTGGAACTTCGGATTGAGACCGTACATGCTGGCCAGCACGATGGCCAGCACAATGAACTGGAGGAGGTAACGCCTGAACCAAGCACCGACCGAACTCATCGTGTACCTGCCTTTCGTAAGAGGTGGAGGACCACGACAAGGGCGAGCACGACGAGCCCGAGTACGAAGTACCGGGGGCCCTGGGGGATGCTCAGCAGAACCATGACCTGGGTGATCGTCGCAATGAAGAGGGCGCCGATCGCGGACTTGACGGGCGAGCCGTCTCCGCCGGCCACAGCGGTGCCGCCGACGAGGACGGCGGCGACGACGTCCATGGTGAGTCCGGGAAGGTTGTCCGCCTGGATCTGGTGCATCTGCGACGCCTGCAGGACGGCTGCGATGCCGATGCCGAGGGAGAAGGCGACAAACGCCCAGACCGTGGTGCCCATGGGGGAGATGCCGCTGTTGCGGGCGGCGTTCTTGTTCGCGCCGAGGAGGTGCACGTTTCGTCCGATCAGGGTGTGTTCGGTGAGGAACCAGGCCAGTGCGGTGAAGAGGATGAAGATGCACACCGGGAGCGGAATCCCCAAGACCTGAAAAGTCGCAAAACCTTCGAGCGACACGCCTTCCGCCTGCACGACTTCGCCCTTGGTGAGGATCGCCGTCACGCCGTAGATGATCGATCCGGCGGCGAGGGTCACGATGACGGTGTTGAGCCCGAGGCCGACAATGAACCCCTGGAGGACGCCGATGGCCACGGCCGAAACGACGGCGACGATGGCAGCCACGAACATGCTGCCCGTCGCCTGTCCCACCCAGACGTAGATTACGCCTGAGAAGACGGTCGAAGCCGTCACGCCGAGAGAGAACAGGTTGCCGGAGAGAGTCACGGCGGTCATCCCGACAGCGATGATCCCCGTGATGGATGCCGCCAGGAGGATGGCCCGGATGGTCTCGAACTTGAAGAATTCCGGCACGGTGACGCTGGCGATCACGAAGACCAGGACGATCAGGATGGGCAGGGCCCAGTTGCGGACCGTGTTCGTCACCTTCCGGGTGCCGGCGCGGTCCTGGAAGCCGGCGGAGACCGGTGCCTTCTCGAGTGTGGTCATGATGGCTGTACCTCCCGGTGCATAACTTCGCGAACGAGCCCAGGCTCTGTCCACTCTTCGACGGGCTTGTAGGCGGTTTGGGTGCCTCGGTAATACGTGGCGATCGTGTCGGACAGGCCGAGGATCTCGTTGGTGTCTGACGAGGTCACGATGACACCGACGCCGGAGTCGCAGAGACGCCGGAGCTGGGCGTAGATTTCGGCACGGGCGCCGATGTCCACGCCTCGCGTGGGTTCTTCAACCAAGAGGACGCGGGGACGGATGCCCAGCCACTTGCCGACGGCGACCTTCTGCTGGTTTCCTCCGGAGAGGTTGCCGACGAAGGCGTTGAGACGGTTCACGTCGATGGCGAAGTTCGCAGCGCTACGGGTCGCTTCGCTGTTCTCCTGTCCGCGGCTGACGAAGCCGAGGCGGGAAACGCGGCGGAGCCAGGGGAGGAGAGATTTCGTCGGATCGACACGCCGGCGAAGATGCCGTCCTTCTTCCGGTCGGGAGAGCAATAGGCGATGCCCATGATGATGCCTCGACGACGACCATGGAGATCGACTCTCTCGCCGTCCAGGAGGACCTCGCCGGCCAGCACGTCGGCGGTGCCGGAGATGGCCTTCATGATCTCGGACGCACCGGAGCCGAGCTGTCCGGTCAGCCCGAGAATTTCGCCACGTCGAACGGTGAGGTTGATTTCACCGTTGATCCCGGGCACCTTCAGTCCCCTGGTTTCGAGAACGGCGGGCCCGAACTGGTGGGAATGCTCGGGGTACAGGTGACCCAGCTCGCGTCCGATCATCATCTCAACGACGCGGTCGACTGTCAGGTCTGCGACATCCTGGGGTTCCGCGCTGCGACCGTTCCGGAAGATAGTGACGCGGTCCGCGATTTCGAAGACTTCACCCAGGCGATGCGTCACGTAGATGACGCTGCGACCCTCGCGGGCAAGCCGCTTCACGGCGTCCAGGACGCGGACGATCTCGGCATCCGACAGGGCCGCCGTCGGCTCGTCGAAGATGACGATCTTGGCGTCCTTGGCCAGCACCCTGGCGATTTCGAGCAGCTGCATTTCCGCGACGGACAGGGTGTCCACCGAACGGCGGGGGTCGATGTCTTCGAGCCCGACGCGGGCGAGGATGTTCCGTGCCTGCGCGTTGAGTTTCTGCGGGTTCCACCAGACCGGGGCGCCATTCTGGCCCAGGACGAGATTCTCCGCTACCGACATCGAACCGACGGTGCTGAACTCCTGCTGGACCACGGCGATCCCGGCGTCCTGCGAAGCGCGAACGCTCGAGAGCTGGACGACCTGGCCATCGATCGTGATCTCGCCCTCGTCGGGGATGATCAGGCCGGAAATGACCTTCACAATCGTGCTCTTGCCGGCGCCGTTCTCTCCGAGAAGAGCCATCACCTCGCCCGGCCTGAGTTCAAAGTGCACGTCAGCCAGCGCATTGACCGCGCCGTAGGACTTTGTTATGCCCGTCGCCTTGAGGCGGTAAGGGGCTTGATCGTTCACGCAATCCTCCACGTTGAGTATGTGTGTGCTGTTGTGTCGCTCTGGGGCAAAAGAATGCGGGCCGGGATCTCGGAAATTCGAGGTCCCGGCCGCACGTACACCGATCGAGAACCGGTGCGGTTGTGTTACTCGCCTGCCGCGGCACCCATCAGGGCGAAGAAGTCCGAGCCCCAGATCTTGAAGGATCCGAGGTTGTCCGCGGTGACGGTGGGGTTCATCATGAAGGTGACGTTGCTGGGCGGGGTCATCGCCAGTTCCGGCTTGGCTTTGTCGGACGGGACGGTGACGGTTCCGTCAACGCTCTTGCCGGTCGCCAGGTACTGAGCCGCGGTGTCGACGATCAGGGTTCCCTCGATCACCGGCGACTGCAGAACGGCGGTCGTGATCTTGCCCGCCTTCAGGTTGGCCATCGATCCGGACGACGTGCCGGTCATCAGGAAGACATCGGTGCCCGGCTTGAGGCCGTTCTGCTCGGCAGCCTGCACGACACCGTTGCCCATGTCGTTGGTCTGCACGTAGATGATGTCGATACCCTGCGACAGGTACTTGGGGATGGCCGTGCTCGCCGCGGTGTATCCGCCCTGGGCGTCGAAGTCCTTGGCACCTTCGACGCCGAGGAAGTTGATCTTGCCCTTGACGATGGCCTGGAAGGCGGTGTCGCGGTCGACGCCGGCCGAGTAGTCACCGGAACCGAGCTGGATCTCCAGCACGTTGGGGAGGCCGCCCGGGCCGTGGAACGTGTAGCCCGCCTTGGTCAGCTTGTCGATCTGAGCCAGGGTGTCCTTGCCGGCCTGGTCACCGATGCCCAGGTCGGAAACGCCCGCGTACCCGATCTTGATGAAGGACTTCGCCGCCGGGTCGATGAGCTGGTTCCACTGGAGAACCGGCGCCACCGCAGACAGCGAGCGGATGGTGGCGGTCGCGTTGGCTGCGGAGACGGGCCACAGGAGGACGGCGGCGGCCGTCTCTCCGGATGCGATCCACTCCTGAACCTGCTGGTCCTGCTCGGTCTGGTCCCAGTTGTTTTCGACGATGCTGGTAGTGAAACCGAGAGTCTTCGCTTCTGCCTCGGCGGCCTTTGCTGCTGCCGCAAGGTAGACGTTGGAGGTCGAGGGCATGAAGATCTTGAGCAGGGCATCTTTGCCTTCAAGAGTTCCAGTACCTGACGCCGCGGCGGCCCCGTCCGTGCTTGAGCCTGTTGACGAGGTCGAGCTGCATCCGGACAGGGTGATGGCGAGGCCGGCGACGACGGTCAGGCCAACCACCTTCTGCCACATGTTCTTTTTGTTGAATCGCATCGTGATTAGCTCCTTGGTTTTTGTGACAGTCGCACCAAACACTCGGATGAGACCGAGCGGTCCTGGACATGAGTGGGTTTCTCATCTCGCATCAACAACACACCAAGGAGGACGCACGTATATGCGGTAAACCTGGCTTCGCTGACAGACCCGACTGGTAGATACATAGTGAATTCAATTGCCCCCACAAATGTCGGTCCTGTTCAAAATCCGAACAATTTTCACCAAGTCGTGACGCAGAAAGTTTCCTGGCCCGCTGCGCAGATTCTTGCGTAGCACGCCCGTAGACAAAGGAAGTGCCCGGATCCGTGACGGGAACCGGGCACTTCTTGTCTCGCGCGCGATGCTGGGTTGGTCCTCGGTCAGGGGTGCACGAGGATCTTCACGTTCTCTTCCTTGTTGTGGATGAGTTGTTCGAGACCCTTTTCGATGACGTCCTTGGCGGAGATGCGACCGGTGATGTACTGCTCGACGTCCTTCAGCTTGCCCTCCTGCAGGAGCTTGATGACCGCGGTGTGGTCGTTGCAGTACGCGAGGGTCCCGATCAGGGTCACCTCGCGGGCGACGAGTCCGAAGAGGTCGATCTCGGCCTTGTGGCTCCAGATCGAGATGTTCACCACGTTCCCGCCTGTCTTCGTCACGTCGATGGCGGTTTGGAGCGCCGGTGACGCGCCGACGGCCTCGAACGCCACGTCCACGCCGCGACCGCCGGTGAGTTCGTGGATCTTCGCGACGGCATTCTCCTGGGTCGGGTCGATGACGAGGGTCGACCCGGATGCCTGGGCCTTGGCCTTCCGAATGGCCGAGATCTCCACGTTGTAGATCGTCTCGACACCGATGGCCCGAAGGATGGCGGTGACGAAGAGGCCGATCGGGCCCGCACCGATCACGGCTGCCGTCTGTCCCGGCTGGACCCCGGACCGAACGATCGCGTGGTGGGCAACGGCGAGCGGCTCGACGAGCGCTCCGACCTCGGTGGAGAGATCGCCGAGGGGTGCACGAACCGCTCTTCGGCCACCGAGTACTCCGCGAATCCACCGCTGCCTGCCGACAGCCCCAGAAAGGCCGCCTTGGTGCAGATGTTGTAGCGGCCCGCCAGGCAGAACTCGCATTCGTTGCACACGACGTATGGCTCGACGGCCACGCGGTCACCGACCTGGACTTTTGTGACTCCCTCACCGATCTCAGCGACGACTCCGGCGATCTCGTGACCGAGCACAATGGGGAGGCTCATGCCCGTCAGGGGGTGTGTCGCGCCGGGCGCCGGACAGAACATCGGACCGTCGTCGTACTCGTGCAGGTCGGTGCCGCAAATGCCGGTCCATTCGTTCCGGACCTTCACATAGCCGGCCGAGACCACAGGCTCCGGAATGTCGTCGGTCCGGATGTCGTGCTTGCCGTAGTAGCGCGTAGCTTTCATTGCCTTCATCTCCTTTGATAATTGCCCTGTGCCCTCACACAGCTGTCCGGGCAGAAGCCCGGGCTCGCGGAACCGGGGCGCCCCAGCAGGCGGAACGCTCTAACGTTAGTGAGGCACCTCGTCGGTCACGGAGAGGTGTTCAAGGCTTGGACACTCGTCCGTGGGCGTGGCCGGCGGCATCGGCCGTCAGCCGGGATTCCCTACCCGGAGTAGTCGAAGAAGCCTTTTCCGGACTTGCGTCCCAGCTCGCCCCTCGCCACCATGTCCCGCAGGATGCGCGGCGGAGCGAAGCGCTCGCCGAGGTTCGCGTGGAGGTACTCGGCAATGTTGAGCCGCACGTCGAGGCCGACGAGGTCGGTGGTCTTCAGCGGGCCCGTGGCGTGGCGGTAGCCCAGCACCATGGCGTTGTCGATGTCTTCCGCGCTCGCCACGCCCTCTTCCAGCATCCGCATGGCTTCCAGTGCAATGGCCACCCCGAGGCGGGAACTTGCGAACCCGGGTGCATCGTGGACGACGATCGGCGTCTTGCCCAGTCCACGCACCCACGTCGAAGCCAACCCCGCGAGTTCCGCCGAGGTCTTCGGGGCGAGAACGACCTCGACGAGGGACGAACTCGGAACGGGATTGAAGAAATGCAGCCCGCAGAATCGTTCCGGCCGCTTGAGCCGGTCCGCGATGGCGGTGATCGACAGGGACGAGGTGTTCGTCGCCAGCCAGGCCGAGGCGCGGAGGTGACCCTCGACACTGGTCAGCGCCTGGGCCTTGAGCTCGAGGTCCTCAGGGACGGCCTCGACGACGAGGTCCACAGCGCCGAAGGCGGCGTAGTCGGTGGAGAACTCGACACGCGACAGGATCTCGACCGCATCAAGACCGAACTTCTCGGATGCCCGGGTGACGCTCGCCTCCACCCTGCCGCGGGCCGCGGCGACCGCTTCTGCGTTGCGTTCGACAAGACTGACCCGGGAGCCGGACACGGCGAACGAATGCGCGATTCCTGCGCCCATCGTTCCTCCGCCGAGCACGCCGATTTCTGTGGGCAAAGCCATGGGTGCTGACCTACTACTTTCTCTTCTTCGCGTCCAGGAACGCGTCCATCCGTGCGAATTTCTCCGGGGACTCGAACAGGATTGCCTGAGCCAGTTCCTCCACCAACGGGTGTGACTCGCGGGGCGCGTGCATGACCTTCTTGGTCAGCTGCACGGCGAGGGGATCCTGGGTCGAAATGCGGGAGGCCAGGGCAATGGCCGCATCGATGAGCAGGTCCGGCTCGTGGATTTCCGTCACGAGGTGGAGGGCCAATGCTTCGTCCGCACTGAGCACCCGTCCAGCGAGCAGGATCTCCTTCGCGACCGGTTCGCCGACCAGTTCGATCAACCGCCAGGTGGCCCCGGCGGCGGCCATGATGCCGAGCCCCGTTTCCGGGTTGCCGATTCGAAGTCGCGGTGTACCGATGCGGAAGTCTGCGGCAAACGCGAGCTCAGCGCCTCCGCCGAGGGCGAAGCCGTCGATCGCCGCGATCACGGGCATGGGCAGCGCTGCGATCCGTCGGAAGATTGTGGAATTGATGCCGCGGAGAGCATCCGCGCTCCGCCGCTCGCGGAGCTGGGAGATGTCCGCTCCCGAAGCGAAGATCGCACCTTTGTCCGTGTCGCACCCGGTCAGGATGAGGATCTGCGGATGCAGTTCCAGGCCCGCGCAGAGCTCATGGAGTTCGTCGACCATGTGCTGGTCGATGGCGTTTCTCACTTCGGGGCGATTCAGCCGGACGAGGACATGATAGGGAGTGTGCTCAAGTTCGAGAGCTTTCATGACATCCTCAACATCGCAGCGGTGTGAACCGAATTTGGCCCCAGTTTGCCAGCCGGAAGGTTGCTATGGCGGGTCGGTCACGAATGTGTGCAGGAACTGGACACAAGGGTGGCCTTCAAGCCGGGTTGGCAAGAAAACTAGGAGTCCCTCTATAGATTTTGGAGTTGAGAATGGCAAAATACGCCACAATAAACCCCGCAACCGGCGAGCGTGTCGCTGAATTCGACGTCATTTCGGACGCAGAGGCGCGTCAGATCACCGATCGGGCCAGCGCCGCGTACCCGTTGTGGAAGAAGACCGAACTGGCCACCCGCACCGCGGTTCTCCGCAGGATGGCCGAGCTGCACCGCGAGCGTGCCGAAGAACTGGCGGCGATCCTCACGCTGGAAATGGGAAAGACCCGCTCGCAGGCGTTGGGCGAGGTCGCCCTCGTCGCGAACATCTACGAGTACTACGCCGATCGCGCTGCCGAATTCATGGCAGACGAGCGGCTGGCCATCGTCGGCAAGGGGTCCGCGTACGTGCGGACCGAACCCATCGGTGCCCTCGTCGGGATCATGCCCTGGAACTACCCGTACTACCAGGTGGCCAGATTCGTAGCGCCGAATATCGCGCTCGGGAACACCATCATCCTCAAGCACGCCAGGAACTGCCCGCAGTCGGCGTTGGCGATTGAGGGGCTCTTCCAGGATGCCGGCCTGCCGGCAGACGTCTACATCAACGCGTTCGCCTCCGCCGCCCAGATTTCGGACATGATCGCCGACCCGCGCGTCCAGGGTGTCTCCCTCACCGGATCAGAGCGAGCAGGTTCGGCAGTCGGCGAAGTCGCCGGTCGGCACATGAAGAAGTACGTCCTGGAACTCGGCGGGTCCGACCCGTTCATCGTGCTCGACGATGCCGACATCGCGGCTGCGGCCACGGCAGCGGCAACAGGGCGCCTCGGAAACTGTGGCCAGGCCTGCACCGCCTCCAAGCGCTTCATCGTCCTCGACGCCGTCTACACCGATTTCGTGGAGAAATTCGTCGCAGCGGTCGAGTCCTTCGAGATCGGCGATCCGACACAGAAGGAGACCAGGCTCGGCCCGATGGCGTCGGCCGAAGCACTGCAGGACCTCGACGAGTTGGTCCAGGACGCCATAGCCAAGGGCGCCACCGTTCTCACCGGGGGCGGCCGTGTCGAGGCTGCCGGCGCCTTCTACACCGCGACGCTCCTCGCCGACGTCAGTGAGGACATGCGCGTCTTCCGGGAGGAGCTCTTCGGCCCGGCCGGTGTCGTGTACCGCGTCAAGGACGAGGTGGAAGCAATCGCGTTGGCCAACAACTCGCCGTTCGGGCTGTCGAGTTCCATCTTCACCGCCGACGTCGCGCGGGCGGAGAACATCGCGTCCCAGCTGGAGGCGGGCATGGTCTGGATCAACAGCACCAGCAGCAGCGCGCCCGACCTGCCGTTCGGCGGCGTGAAAGGGTCCGGAGTGGGACGGGAACTCGCCAAATTCGGCTTCAACGAATTCGCCAACAAGAAGCTGGTACGAGTGCCCTGACGACTCCCCTCTCCCGGTTCCCGTCGAGACCGACGAGGACGACACTGCTCGACGAAAGCCCCGCCGGTGATGACCGGCGGGGCTTTCATCGTTCAGTCGGAAGTCCGTGCCCCGGCCGGCTACTTGAACGCCGCTATGCCCGTGATCTCGCGTCCCATGATCAGGGACTGGATGAAGTCGGTGCCCTCGTAGGTATGCACGACCTCCATGTCGGTGAGGTGCCGGGCGACATGGTTCTCCAGCAGCAGGCCATTTCCCCCATCAGGTCCCTGGCGTCACGGCACAGCGTGCGCGACTTGTCCGAGACGAACATCTTGGCGAGTGATGCCTGTTCGTTGGTGAGGCGGCCCTCGTCCTGGAGGGCGCCGGACCGGAAGCAGATCAGCTGCATCGCGGTGAGGTCTGCGAGCATATTCGCGAGCTTGTTCTGGACCAGCTGGTAGCTCGCAATGGGGCTGCCGAACTGCACCCGTCCCTTCGTGTAGGTGACGGCGGCCTCATAACAGAAGGTGGCGTGGCCGAGGGCTTCCCACGCGACCGTGCTCCGCGTGTTGTTGAGGATCGCGGCGACGTCGCGGAACGAGGTCGACTTCTCGAGCTTGTTCCCGACGGGGATCTTCAGGTCCGTGAACTCGATCTGTGCCTGCTGGATGACGCGCTTGGCGATCTTGCCGGTGATCGCTTGGGCGTGGTAGCCCTCGGGATATGAGCCATCGGGCTGCTTCTCCATCACGAATGCCTTGACCTTGCCGTCGGCCTCGTCGCGAGCCCACAGGATGACGACATCCGCCTTGTGGCCGAGGCCGATCCAGCGCTTCTCGCCGTTCAGGACGTAGTGGTCTCCGTCCAGGCGAGCCGTGGACTCGAGCGCCACTGAATCCGAACCGTGGTCCGGCTCGGTCAGGCCGAAGCATCCGATCAGCTCGAGCTTCGCCATCCGGGGCAACCAGCGTTCCTTCTGGGCATCGCTTCCGAGAAGGTTGATCGTTCCCATGGCCAGTCCGGACTGCACGGCGTTGATGGTGTTGACGCTGCCGTCACCGCGGGCGAGCTCCATGGCGACGAGGCCGGTCTGCAGGCGGGTGAGCCCTGGGCAGCCGTAGCCCGTGATCGCGGTTCCGATGATGCCCAGCTCGGCCATCTTGGGAAGGATCTGGTACGGAAAGTCCGCGAGCTCCCAATACTCGTTGACGATCGGCAAGACCTCGGTTTCGACGAAGCCTCGGATCCTCCTGATGAGTTCGAGATCCACCTCATTGAGGTAATCAGCCACTGAATAGAAATCAGAGTTGACTGCTTCCGTTGTGGTCATTCTTCCTGTTCTTTCTCTTCGAGATGTGCGGATCGATCACGCGGGGCGCCTAGTCCTGGAGCCACGCCCTGATCGCCTCCCCGCTGTCATTCAGCTTCGGGGGGACCAGGTCGTAGGTGACCGGTGTGCGCGAGAACGTCACGGGATTCCTCACGCCGGATTGCGCGGTCGCGCCACGCCCCACCGTCACGACCGGTTCGAGACCGATGGCTTCCGCAAACCGGATTCCCTGGGCGACGTCGTTGATGGGCGCGCACGGCAGCCCCGCTGCGCGGAAGAGGCCGAACCACTCCTCGGTCGGCCGCAGGACCAGTCGCGCCTCGATGATCGGCCGGAGTTCGTCCCTGTTCAGGCTTCGCTCGTGATTCGTCGCGAATCGTGGGTCCGTGGGCAGGTGCGTCGCACCGATGATGTCCGCGAAGGCAGTGAACTGGTTGTCGTTCCCGATCGCGAGGATCAGGTCACCGTCCCTCGTGGGAAACGGTGAGTACGGGTAGATGCTGGGGTGTTCGTTGCCCAGGCGGCGCGGTGTCACGCCGGCGATGGCGTATGCGGCCGTTTGGTTGACCATGCTGGACAGTGCGACAGACATGAGGTTCACCTCCAGGAGCTGGCCCTTGCCCGTCTGCGTGCGGTGATGCAGCGCGGCCAGGATCGCGAGGCCGGTGTGCAGCCCGGTGAAGACATCGAACACCGCGACACCGGCCCGATAGGGAACCGTGTCCTCGTCGCCGGTCAGGCTCATGAGTCCGGCAGCGCCCTGCACCAGAAGATCGTAGCCGGGAAGGTCCGCTCCGCCGGCTGTTCCGAAGCCGGTGATCGACGCGTACAGGACCTCGGGGTTGAGCTTCCGGACCGAGGCATAGTCCAGACCGAACCGCGCAAGGCTGCCGGGCTTGAAGTTCTCCACGAGCACGTCACAGCGTGCTGCCAGGGCTTTGGCTACCGCCAGATCATCGTCGTCGCGGAAGTCCAGGGCAATGGAGTGCTTGTTCCTATTAATAGAGAGGTAGTAGGTCGACGTGTCGTCGAATACCGGCGGCATCCAGGCGCGGGTTTCGTCGCCGTCGAGGCTCTCCACCTTCAGCACCGTCGCCCCCATATCCGCGAGCAACATCGTGCAATACGGCCCCGCGAGGACTCGGCCGAAATCGGCGATCACGATGCCGGAAAGGGGACCTTCACCGGATCGCTCGAAAAGGGCCGCGATGTCCTGGGTGCGCTGTGACACGTGGGTGTGTTCCTGTCTGCCGGGGGCGACTCTGCTGAGTCGATCAATGCTTCTCCACTACCTGTTCGTGCGCTTTCCCTGTCCGAAAATGCACGACTCGCGCCTTCCCGAGCGGGCGACGGCGAGGTCAGACGAGCTTGGACTCGTCAGCGAGGTGGTAGTAGTTGCGCGCGCGGTAGACCAACGGGTGGTGGTTCACGGCGGCTGCCGCGGTCTCGATCTGGAGGACCAAGAGGACACTGGAGCCGACCTCGACGCGGTTGATGAGGGTGCCCTGGGCCCAGGTTTCGATACCGGCGATCAGCGGCTCGCCGGTATCGAGGACCGAGTACTCGAGTCCGGCGAAGCGGTCGATTCCCGACGTCGCAAAGCGGTCGGCAACGGCTCGGTCTGCGTTGCTCAGGAAGTGGACGACGGCGGACGTCGCCTCTGCGACGATGGGCCAGCTGGAGGACGTCTTGTTGATGCTGAAGACGAGGAGCGGTGGCTGGGCGGACACCGAGATGACCGACGTCGCGGTGAATCCGGCGGGGCGGACTCCGCCGACCGTGATCACGGCAACACCACCCGGATGGTTCCCGAAGAGCACCTTGTACTCGGCGAGCGAGATGGCGCCTTTGCCTCCGCCTGTGGCTAGTGTGTCGTTCATCATTCCTCCGAAGGAAAACTGGGTACAGCTGTTTCTGGTGTTCCGCCTGTTATGACGGAACGGCGGGTGTGCTGAACCGGATCGATCCAGCACACCCGTTGTGGAGTGTCGTCCTAGACCCTGACGAGGCTGTTGATCTTCGGCAGCACCTCGTTGGCGAGGAGTGTCATCGTCTGGCGTTCGCCGGCCTCGTTCGCGCCTTCGCCGTCCATGACAGCGAGGAGCAGCGTGCCGAATGTGCCGCTGCGCTCGCGCATCGCCTCGATCTTCTGGGCGACCGTGTCGGGCGAGCCGTAGATGACGATGTCTTTGACCAGGTCGCTGATGTTGACATCCTCGTCCGCCATGTTGGGGTCGGCCTTCATGACTGCCGTGTAGTTGGCCGCCACGAGCACCTTCCACAGGTAGTCGAGGTAGAAGAAGTTGCCTCCCTCCGGGTTCAGCGTCGCATCCTCGCGCCTCGGCGTCGGTCTTGCGGATCACGATGTTGCGTGCGACGCGCCATTCGTCACCGGTCGGTTCCTTGCCGATCGTTTCGCAACCCTCGACGTACCTCTTCCAGTGGCTCGCGATGACGCCCTCGCCACAGAAGTTCGCCGACATCGGCGCCCATCCGCGCTCGACGGCGACCTTGATGCTGGACGAGTACGGCGACATGGCCGTGGAGAAGATGGGCGGGCTGGGCTTCTGGAAGGGCTTCAGCATGGTGCCGACGTTGAGGTCGGGAATGACCATGTCCTTGATCCCGAAGTCGTAGTTGTCCGTCTTGTAGTGGTACGGGGGTTGCTCTTCCAGATGTCGAGGATGATGTCGATCGCCTCGTACATCTTCTTGCCCCGGAGTTCGTTGTCCAGGACGTCGAAGAGCTCCATGTCGCTGGCAAGACCGCCCGGGCCGATGCCGAAGTTGAACCGGCCCTTGGCCATGTTGTCGAACTGGGCCACCTCGCCGGCGACCATGGCCGGGTGGTGGTTCGGAAGCGCGACGACACCGGTGCCGAGGCGGATGTTCTTCGTGCGGTGGATCAGGGATGCCAGGAAGATCAGTGGCGAAGCGATGGGCTCATTGGTGCAGGAGATGTGTTCACCGATGAAGACCTCCTCGTAGCCGAGCTGGTCGGCGAGGATGATGCGCTCGGCGACCTCGTCGTAGGTTTCGCTCTGGGGGCGGTGGCCGGGGTGCATCGGCATTCCGAACAGACCAAGTTTCATACGATTCTCCTTTGAATTGTGTTGCTGAAAATGAGTTGCTGGTTAGTGGGTGAGCTGGTGTGCGCCGAGTGGTGCTCGCCTGGCTAGACGAGGACCATCCCGCCGTCGATCATGATGATCTGGCCGGTCATGTAGTCGGAGTCCGAAGATGCGAGGAACAGCGCGGTTCCGATGACGTCCTCGGCGACGCCCTTGCGGCCGATGAGGTTGGCTCCGGAAAAGGCGCCGAAGGCGTCTCCGGGCTTCTCCGCGCTGCCGATGTCGACCAGATCCAGGTCGAGCTTCTTCCAGAGAGGAGTGTCCACGACACCGGGCGCGAAAGCGTTGCTGGTGATCTTGTGTTCGGCGAGTGCATGGGCTGCGGACTGGTTGAGCGCGTTGACGGCGAATTTGCTCGCGCAGTACGCCGAGAAGTCGGGGTATCCCTGACGTCCCGCAATGGAGGACACCAGGACGAGCTTTCCTCCGTGGCCTTGCTTGATCATCTGCTTGGCTGCTTCCTGCTGGCAGATCAGGGTGCCGAGTGCGTTGATGTCCAGGGTGTTGCGGAAGTTCTCTTCCGTGGTGTCGAGGAAGTGCGACGGCTTGATCATTCCCGCGATGTTGAACATGACGTCCAATTTGCCGAAACTTTCCACGGCGGCCGCGACTGCGGCTGCTACATCCTCACGTTTCGTGACGTTGCCCGGCACCGCGATCGCATTGCCGCCGGCCGCGACGATTTCCTCGCGGGTTGCCTGCGCTGCCTCGGCGTTCATGTCGACGATGGTGACGACTGCGCCTTCCCGTGCGCAGGCGATGGCGATCACCCGGCCCATTCCGCTGCCACCGCCGGTCACCAGGATGCTGCGACCCTCTACGCGACCTGACATTCGATCATCTCCGTTCGATAAGAAAGGAGGTGCGACTGGAGCCGCCTCCTTGCGGGAATCTGCCTGCCTCAACGGAGCGGAATCAGATTCCAACCCGAGGGGTAGGTGGTACAGCTCCATCATCAAGACATCCGGAGACGGCAACAACGACGTGTGCAGAATTTGCACATTGGCTCTGCACCGTCTCGCGACTCACGGTTCACCCGTTCCTGACGAGACTCCCGTCGAGTCCAGGAGGTCCTTTACTCCGGGGGGATGTGCACATATGCTTACCCCAGCTCAATGCTGAGCCCGACTCAACGACGAGCTGAAAGGTGGGAATTGTGATGATTACCTCGACCCGTCCCCCCGCCGGCCCGGTCCAACCGCCCGCCCACAACGGTGACTTGATTCGCCAGTCATGGGATCGCGCCTTGCACCGGGGGCTCAACCCCGAAACCTTCAACATCGACGAGATCGGCGAGACCGAGGTCGAAATCGGCGAGCTCGCCCAGGCTGCCATGAAGGTCATCAACGCGACGGCAAGCACTTTGGACGACACGAACACCTGGATATCGTTCGCGAACCCGAAGGGCGCCATCACCTATCAATGGGCCGCCAACGACTCCATTCGCAAGCAACTGGACCGAGTGAACGTCGTTCAGGGTGCGGTCATCGATGAACAGTCCGTCGGACCCAGCGGAATCGCAATCGCTTTGGCGAGCGGCCAGCCGGTCACGGTATCGGGAAACGATCACTTCAACCCCTTGTGGCGCCACCTCGTGTGCGCTGCAAGCCCAGTGGTCCACCCCTGACGAACCAGGTCGTCGGCGCGGTCAACATCACGTGCCTGGCCGTGGAGGAAAACAAGCATCTCCGCATCGCGCTGAAGACCGTCGTCAATGGATTCCAGCAGATTCTCGCGTCAGGAATGCGCTCCCAGCAGCGCCGACTCCTGGATGCTCACCTGAAGACCAAGCACATCACTAAATGCCCGGTCATCACGGTCGATTCGAACACCATAATCTTCGAGAAGGACCTGGAAGGCCAGAACTACACCCATGGTGTCATCAGGGCGTTCATTCAGGACCTGCGCCCCGACACGAGGCAGGGCCGGATGCCCAACGGCCGTCGGGTCACCGTCGTGCGCCACAACGGTGACGGGGAGGAGTTCTACTCGTTGGTCTTCGACCCGATCGAGATTTACGCGCCTTCCGCGTCCGTCCCACCGGTTCTCGGAGCGCTGCCGAACAAGTACCTCGATCTGAAGCTGTTGGAGCGCATGGAGCGCGAGACCATCCTCTCGACCCTGATTTCCCTTCACGGGAACAAGTCGCTGGCAGCCGAGATGCTGGGCATCTCCCGCGGAACCCTGTACGAGCGCATCAGACGATACGGCCTCGCTGAATTCGAATAGCCGAACACGTCGAGGTTTCGTCACACTCCTCCCCAGGTGTCGCCTGCGGCTCAGGGGGCAGCGTGGGCCTCGAGGAATTCGTAGACCTCGGTGTCGTCGACGCCGGGGAAGGTGCCGCTCGGCAGGGGCGAGAGCACGTGCGCGTGCAGGCGGGCGCTCGGCCAGGCGTGGCCGGCCCAGTGCGCGGCCAGGTCGGAGGCCGGCCGGCGGCAGCAGGACTCGTCCGGGCAGCGCGACACGGCTCGCTGCACGGTCTCGCGTCCGCGGAACCACTTGGCGTGCACGAACGGCACCCCGACGCTGATCGAGAACTCACCGCCATCCGCCGCCCCGGTCTGGGTGGCCGACCAGAAGGTGCCGGCCGGTGTGTCGGTGTACTGGTAGAACTCGGTCGTGCGGTTGGTGTGCGTGAAGGCGCTGCGGGCACTCCACTGCTTGCAGACGAACTGGCCTTCGATCGAACCGGTGACATCGACCGGCAGCGGCAGGCCGTCGTTCTCGTAGCCCTTCTGCAGGGCGCCGTCGCCGGTGACCCTGAGGAAGTGCAGCGGCATGTCCAGGTGTGAGGTGGCGAGGTTGGTCAGGCGCAGCGCCGCGGCCTCGTGGGTCACCCCGAACGCGTCACGGAAGTCCTCGACCGAGAGCTCGCGCTCGCGTTTCGCGCGCGCGAGGAACGCGACGGACGCGGCAGGCGGCATCAGGCACGCGGCCGCGAAGTAGTTGATCTGGAGCCGCTGCCACAGGAATTCGGCATAGCTCGCCGGGCGCTCGTGCCCGAGCAGCCGGTGCCCCATCGCCTGCAGCGCCATCGACCGCAGCCCGTGCCCGCCGGGAATCGACGCCGGCGGCAGGTAGATCCGGTGGTTGACGAGGTCGGTCACCGAGCGGGTCGAGTTCGGAAGGTCGTTGACATAGATCAGGCTGAACCCGAGCTGCTCGGCCATCACGCTCACCTCGCGGTGCGTGAGCGCGCCCGAGACGTGACCGGATGCCCGCACCCGGTCCTCGGCGAGCTCCTCGATGTCGGGCATGTAGTTGTTCTGCTCGCGCATGAGCTCGCGCAGCTCGGTGTTCGCCCGCCTGGCCTCCTCCGGCGTCGCGATCGCCTCGCTCGCGCGCCGCGCCAGCTCACGGTGCAACCCGATGAGCGACTCGAGGGCCGTGACGGGCATGCCCTTGGTGACCTTGACCTCTGGCAGGCCGAGCGCACCGTAGAGCGGGTTCTTCTGCGCCCGCGCGAGCTCGATCTCGAGCGCGGCCCGCTTGTTCGGCGCCTCGCCGTTGAGCAGGTCGGCGATCGGAACGCCGAGCGCGGTCGCGACGTCCTGCAGGATCGACAATTTCGGTTCCCGCCGGCCGTTTTCGATGAGCGACAGTTGGCTGCCCGCGAGTCCGACCCTCTCGCCCAGCTGGTCGAGGGTGAGGCCGCGCTCGCCGCGATAGTGGCGGATGCGCAGGCCCAGGGTGACGAGGTCAGAGGCTCGAGTCGACATTCCTTAACAATATCTAAAGAAGCGTGATTCTTAACAAGAGTTTTTTGATCCAAGAGGGAAGATTGCGCGCATTCTGGTTCTGCAGCACAAAGTTACGGACGACCAGTCACCGACGACAAGCCGGGCGGATGCTTCGATCACGACCGCAGGCATCCGCTGCACACCCCATACCGAGAAAGGCCAGGAGATGACCATCGCCCACTTCCGAGTCACATCCAGCGGAAGCGATTCCGACGACACCGCCGGTACCACGGATCCCAATCTCCAGTCCTGGGTGGATTCCATCGCCCGGCTGACCCAGCCGGACGAAGTGATCTGGTGCGACGGTTCGAGCCGGGAGGCCGACGAACTCTCCAAGCAGCTCGTCGCAGAGGGCAAGCTCATCAAGCTCAACCCCGAGTGGCGCCCCAACAGCTACCTCGCCCGGACGAGCCCGTCCGACGTCGCCAGGGTCGAAGACCGCACCTTCATCTGCTCGACGGACCCCGACGACGCCGGCCCCACCAACAACTGGGCCGACCCCGCCGCGATGAAGGACGAGCTGCGCGCCGTCTTCGCCGGCAGCATGCGCGGCCGCACGATGTACGTCGTGCCGTTCTCGATGGGCCCGCTCGGCGGCCCGATCTCCCAGCTGGGCGTCGAGATCACCGACTCGCCATACGTCGTGCTCAACATGGGCATCATGACCCGGATGGGCAACGCCGTCCTCGAACTGATCGAGGCAGGAGCCCGCTGGGTGCAGACCATCCACAGCGTCGGCTACCCGCTCACGGATGCCGCAGGCGAGACCCGCCCGGACGTCACGTGGCCGTGCAACGACACCAAGTACATCGTGCAGTTCCCCGAGACACGCGAGGTGTGGTCGTACGGCTCGGGCTACGGCGGCAACGCGCTGCTCTCGAAAAAGTCCTTCGCCCTGCGGATCGCGTCGGTGATGGCCCGCGACGAGGGCTGGCTCGCCGAGCACATGCTTCTGATCAAGGTCACCTCGCCGGAGGGACGCGCCGTACACCTCGCGGGCGCCTTCCCCTCCGCCTGCGGCAAGACCAACCTCTCGATGCTGCGCCCGACCATCCCCGGCTGGTCCGTCGAGACGATCGGCGACGACATCGCCTGGCTCCGCCCCGGCCCCGACGGCCGCCTCTGGGCGATCAACCCGGAGGCGGGCTTCTTCGGCGTCGCCCCCGGCACCGGCATCGAGACCAACCCGACCGCGGTGCAGACCGTCTGGGGCAACACGATCTTCACGAACGTCGCCCTCCGCGACGACGGTGACGTCTGGTGGGAAGGCCTCACCGCGACCCCGCCGAGTCACCTGATCGACTGGGAGGGCAACGACTGGACGCCCTCGTCGCCGACGCCGGCCGCCCACCCGAACTCCCGCTTCACGGTCGCGGCGGCGCAGTGCCCCTCGATCTCCGACGACTGGGAGGCCGCGGGCGGCGTTCCGATCGACGCGATCCTCTTCGGCGGGCGGCGCGCCACGAACGTGCCCCTCGTCGCCCAGGCCCGCAGCTGGAAGCACGGCGTCTTCATGGGGGCGACGATCTCGTCCGAGAAGACCGCCGCCGCAGAGGGCACCGTCGGCGAACTCCGCCGCGACCCCTTCGCGATGCTCCCGTTCTGCGGCTACAACATGGCCGACTACTGGGCGCACTGGCTGAAGGTCGGCAAGGGCCTCGGCAGCCGCGCCCCGAGATCTTCCAGGTCAACTGGTTCCGCAAGGGCGCGGACGGCAGCTTCCTCTGGCCCGGCTTCGGCGAGAACTCGCGGGTGATCGAGTGGATCGTGCGCCGCATCGAAGGGTCGACGGATGCCGTCGACACTCCGATCGGACGCCTCCCCGCCGCGGGCGCCCTCGACCTTGCCGGTCTCGACCTCTCGGACGAGACCGTGGAGCAGCTGTTCCACATCGACAAGACCAGCTGGCTCGCCGAGTGCGACCTTACCGAGGACTACTTCGCCCAGTTCGGCGACCGGGTCCCCGCTGCGTTGCTCGCCGAACTCTCGAGCGTGCGCTACCACCTCAAGGGGTAGCGGCGGGCCGTCGGGGCCGACCGGCGGCATCCGCTGCCCGGCCCGCCCCGGCTCAGGGGGCGATGAGTTTGCGGGCGGCGGCGACCGCTGCGGCGCGGCGGCGCTCCCGCACGGATGCCTCCGGCGCGCTGCCCGGGGCGGGGAACACCCCGGGGGAGTGCACCCACGACGTCGCGAGCGAGAAGACGAGGGTGACGAGGTCTTCCGGATCCCAGCCGGGGTCGATGTCGCCCCGGGACTGGGCTGCCGCGATCGCGGCCGCCTCCGGGCCGTTGCGCCATTCCGAGGTCGTCGGCAGCAGCGCGGCGGCGCCCTCGAGCCTGGCCCAGTCGAGCATCCGCACGTGCTCGGGGTACTCGACGACGTGGTCGAAGACCCGGCCGACGAAGCCGGGCAGGTCGTCCGTGTCCATAGGGATCGCGGCCATCACGTCGCGCCGGTTGACCTCGAGCACCGCGGTGAACAGGGCGCCCTTGTCGCCGAAGTATGCATAGAGGCGCTCCTTGCTCGCCTTCGCGGCCGTGGCGATGCGGTCGACGCGCGCGCCGGCCAGTCCGTACCGGGCGAACTCGGCCTGGGCTGCATCGAGAATTCGCTCGCGGGTCGCTTCACCGTCACTTCTCATGACTAAGATCATACCTATCCCAACCAACTAGTTCGTTTGAATAGGATTTCTGTCTCGATGAGTTCCCCTGCTCCTGCTCTCTCCGTCTCCTCCCCGCCCCTGCACGATCCCGCAGCTCACCCGCGCCGCTGGTGGCTCCTCGCCGTGCTCGCACTGGCCCAGCTCATGGTCGTGCTCGACGGGACCATCGTCAACATCGCCCTGCCGAAGGCGCAGCTCGCCCTCGGCATGAGCGACGGCGACCGCACCTGGGTCGTCACGATCTACGCCCTCGCCTTCGGCTCGCTGCTGCTGCTCGGCGGCCGCATCGCTGACTACTGGGGCCGCAAGCGCTCCTTCCTCGTCGGGATGGCCGGCTTCGCGCTCGCATCCATGGTCGGCGGCCTCGCAGACACCACCACCCAGCTTCTGATCTCCCGCGGCCTGCAGGGTGCATTCGCCGCCCTGCTCGCCCCGGCCTCTCTCGCGATCCTCACGATCACCTTCCCCGGCGGCAAGGACCGGATCAAGGCCTTCGCCGTCTACGGCGCGATCGGTGGCGGCGGCGCGGCCGTCGGCCTCGTGCTCGGCGGGGTGCTCACCGAGTTCACCAGCTGGAACTGGTGCCTGCTCGTCAACGTGCCGATCGCCCTCGTCGCGATCCTCGCCGCGATCCCGCTGATGCAGGAGAGCCGCGCGCACGGAAATACCCGCTATGACCTGCCCGGCGTGATCCTCATCGTCACAGGCCTCGCCTCACTCGTCTATGGCTTCAGCCAGGCCGAGAACGGCTGGGGGCGGGTCGAGACGATCGGCTTCCTCGCCCTCGGCGTCGTGCTCCTCGTGGCCTTCGTCATCGTCGAGGCCCGGGCGACGAACCCGCTGCTGCCGCTCCGGGTCGTCACCGACCGGGTCCGCGGCGGGGCCTTCCTGGTTTCGCTGCTCACCGGAGCGAGCCTCCTCGGCGGTCTTTTCTTCCTCACCCTGTACTTCCAGATCGTGCTCGGTTACTCGCCGCTGCGTTCCGGGCTCGCCTCGCTCCCGATGACGGCGACCATCATGGTCTGCGCGACCGCGCTCTCCGGCATCCTGCCGAAGGTCGGCGTGCGCCTGCCCCTGACGATCGGCCCGGTCATCGCCGCAGCCGGGCTCGCCTGGTTGTCCTTCGTCACTGTCCAGGACGACTACGTGCTGCGTGTGCTGCCGGGTGTCATCCTGCTCGGCATCGGCCTCGCAGCCATCTTCGTACCGCTGCAGAACGTCGCCCTCGCCGGCATCGACGCGCACGACGCCGGCGTGGCCAGCGCCGCGGTGTCCGCGACCCAGCAGATCGGCGGGTCGATCGGCACCGCCCTGTTCACCGCCCTGTACACGGCCGCGATCTCAAGCTACCTGGCCTCGAACCCGGCGACGCCGACCGTTCAGCTCGACGCCTTCGTGAGCGGGTATTCGGTCGCGTTCCTCTGGGCTGCCGGGCTGATCCTGCTCGCCGCTCCGATCTCGTTCTTCTTGATCAAGCACTCGAAGGCGGACCTGGTCGGTGCCCCCGAGATCGTGCACCTGGGCTGACCGGGTCTGTGTGCCTCGCGCGTGCTCGGCGTCACCTGGACCGCGCGGGGCTCACTCAGGAGATCCGGCGGGATGCGCAGCCGGGGCCGCGGAACAGTGCGGCAGTTCCGACCAACCGGTGCGGATTTCCTGAGTTCGCCCCCGCGGGCGGTCGTAGGATGCTGGCATGGACGACGAGGCCGCACTGATCCAGAAGCGCATCGACCGGTTCCTCCGCGAACGGCTGCGGCCGGCCGTGTACCGCGCGGTCGTGCCGCTGCAGGTCTCGGCCTGGGTGTCGGCGGCTCCGGTGACGGATGCCCCCGCGACCTTCGCCGAGGCCGTGCAGCAGTCCTACGCTCCGTTCGCCCCCGGCGAGGCATGGGGCCGCCCCTGGGCGACGGTCTGGTTCCACGCGACGGGCGTGATCCCCGCGGACTGGGCCGGGCAGCCCGGTACCCGGATCGAGGCCGTCGTCGACCTCGGCTTCACCGACACGACGCCGGGGTTCCAGGCCGAGGGCATCGCCTGGACCGCAGGCGGTGCCGTGATCAAGGGGATCGCGCCGCGCAACCGCTCCCTGCCGCTTGCGCCGCTTGTATCGCGACCGTTGGACGCAACGGGCGCCCCGGCATCCGTCGACTTCTACGTCGAGGCGGCCGCCAACCCCGACGTCACCGCGGGGTTCACGTTCGTGCCGACCCGGAACGGCGACCCGGCCACGGCAGGCACCGAACCGCTCTATCGGCTGCGACAGCTCGACCTCGCGCTCCGCGACGACGAGGTCTGGGAGTTACTGCAGGACGTCCTCGCCCTCGACGGTCTCCGCCGTGCCCTGCCGCACGGGTCGACGCGCGCTGCCGGGATCCTGCGCGCCCTCGAGCGCTGCCTTGACATGCTCGACCCGGATGATGTCTCCGGATCGGCCGCGCGAGGCCGGGCCGTGCTCGCCCCCGCGCTCGCGCAGCCCGCCGCCGCGAGCGCGCACCGGGTGCACGCGGTCGGGCACGCCCACATCGACAGTGCCTGGCTCTGGCCGGTGCGGGAGACCGTGCGCAAGGTCGCCCGCACGTTCTCGAACGTGCTGGCCCTGGCCGGGGAGTATCCGGGATGCACCTTCGCCGCGTCATCCGCCCAGCAGTACGCCTGGCTCAAGGAGTACTACCCCGAGCTGTTCGAGCGGGTGCGCGCCCAGGTCGCCGCGGGTGCTTTCGTGCCTGTCGGGGGGATGTGGGTCGAGTCGGACACGAATATGCCCGGCGGGGAATCCCTGGCCAGGCAGTTCGTCGCCGGCAAACGGTTCTTCCTCGAGGAGTTCGGGATCGAGCCGCTCGAGGTCTGGCTGCCGGACTCGTTCGGCTATTCCGCAGCGCTCCCGCAGATCATCGCGGCGGCGGGGTCGCGCTGGTTCCTCACCCAGAAGTCGTCCTGGAACGAGACGAACCCGATGCCGCACCATTCCTTCCGCTGGGAGGGCATCGACGGCACCCGCATCTTCACGCACTTCCCGCCCGTCGACACCTACAGTTCCGACCTCTCCGGCGCGGATCTCGCCCGTGCGGAGACCCAGTATTCCGAGAAGGGCATGGCTGACACCTCGCTCGTCCCCTTCGGCTGGGGCGACGGCGGGGGCGGCCCGACGGCAGAGATGATCGCCGCCGCCCGCCGGACCGCCTCGCTCGAAGGGTCACCGACGGTCGAGCTCTCCACCCCGCGACGGTTCTTCGAGGCCGCAGAGGCCGAGTACCCGGAGGCGCCGATCTGGTCGGGTGAGCTCTACCTCGAGTTCCACCGCGGTACATACACGTCGCAGGCCCGGACGAAACGCGGCAACCGGCGCAGCGAGCATCTGCTGCGGGAGGCCGAGCTCTGGGCCGCGACCGCGAGCATCCGCACCGGGGCCGCCTACCCGTATGACGCGCTCGAGCGGGCCTGGCAGACCGTGCTGCTCCAGCAGTTCCACGACATCCTGCCCGGTTCCTCGATCGCCTGGGTGCACCAGGAGGCCGAACGCCGCTACGCGGAGGTCGCTCGGGACGTCGGTGCGCTCGTCGCGGCATCCGTGACCGCACTCTGCGGCGCCGGCGACCGAACCGTGGCACTCAACGCGGGTCCATACGCCCTGTCCGGTGTGCCAGCCCTCGGCGCCGGTCCGGGCGCGACGGTCAGAAACGACGCGGGCCTGGCGGATGCCCCCGCGACCGTGGCCCGCACGGTGTCCGGCCTGCTCGTGCTCGCGAACGGCCTCGTCAGCGTCTCGATCGACGCCGACGGACTCCTCACCTCCGTGCGCGACCTCCGCGCCGACCGGGAACTCATCCCGTCCGGCAGCCGCGGCAACCGGCTGCTGCTGCACCGCGACACTCCCACCCAGTGGGACGCCTGGGACATCGACGCCCACTACAAGCGCACGACCGTTCCGCTCGACGACGCCGTGTCCGTCGAGGTCGTCACCGACACGCCCGCCGAGGCCTGCGTGCGGGTGACGCGGGAGTTCGGCGGTTCCCGACTCGTGCAGGACATCACCCTCGCCGCCGGCTCCCCGGCGCTCGACCTCGCCTTGGACGTGGACTGGCACGAACGCCAGAAGCTCCTGAAGATCGAGTTCCCGTTCGACGTGCACGCCGAACGGGCCGCCTCGGAAATCCAGTTCGGGCACGTCTATCGCCCGACGCACGCGAACACCTCCTGGGACACCGCCCGCTTCGAAACCTGCGCGCACCGCTGGGTGCACGTCGGCGAGCCCGGCTACGGGGTGGCGGTGGCCAACGATTCCACCTACGGCCACGACATGACCCGCACGACGGATGCCGCCGGCCGCGCCACGACGACGGTGCGGCTGTCGCTCCTGCGCGCGGCACTCTTCCCGGACCCCGAGGCCGACCAGGGCAGGCACGCCTTCCGGGTCTCGGTGCGACCGGGCGCGAGCATCGCGGACGCGATCACCGAGGGCTACCGGCTCAATCTCCCGCTGCGCACCGTGACCGGTGTCGCGAGCGACAGCATCGAATCGCTCCTCGAGGTCGACAACCCCGCCGTCGTGATCGAGGCGGTCAAACTCGCCGAAGACCGCAGCGGCGACCTGGTCGTGCGCATCTACGAGGCGCACGGGTCCCGGGCGCGTGCCCGGGTCATCCGCCGCTTCGAGGCAGCGGATGCCTACCCGACCGACCTGCTCGAACGCCGGCTGGCAGAACCCGGCCTTCCGCTCGCGCAAGTGGGGCAGCTTCTCGACATCGAGCTTCGGCCGTTCCAGCTCGTCACCCTCCGCTACCCCCGACCGATTCGACGGAGTTCTTAGGGATCTCGGACCGAAACCGGCCTCCCACGTGCCGGAAACGCAAAGACTCCGTCGAATTCATCAGGGGCAGTGCGGGCACCGCGCGCGAGTCCCCGAATGGTTAAACGAGCAGCTGGTGCTTGGCGAGCTCGCGGTAGAGCGGCGTCGACACGACGAGCTCGGAGTGCGTCCCGGTCCCGATCACCTGGCCGTGGTCGAGCACCACGATCTGGTCGGAGTCGACGACGGTCGAGAGCCGGTGCGCGATCACGATGAGCGTGCGGTCGACGGCGACGGCGTCGATCGCGGCCCGCATCAACTGCTCGTTGACCCCGTCGAGGCTCGAGGTCGACTCGTCGAGCAGCAGGATCGGCGGCGCCGCGAGCAGCGCCCGCGCGATCGCGAGCCGCTGGCGCTCCCCGCCGGAGAGCATCACGCCGGATTCCCCGACGGCGGCGCCGAGCCCGGCCGGGTCGCGCTCGAGCACCTCGCCGAGGTTGACCGCGTGGAGTACGGCGATGCACTCCTCGTCGGTCGCATCCGGCGCCGAGAGCACGAGGTTGTCGCGCAGCGAGCCGGCGAGCACGGGGGCGTCCTGCTCGACGTAGCCGATCTGCGACCGCAGCGCCGTGCGATCCAGGGTGCGGATGTCCAGCCCACCCAGTCGGACGACGCCCGCATTCGGGTCGTAGAACCGTTCGATGAGCGCCAGAATGGTGCTCTTCCCGGCGCCGGACGGGCCGACGAGGGCGGTGCGCAGTCCGCGCGGAGCGCTGAACGACACCCCGCGCAGCACGGGCCGCGGCTCGGACCGGTCAGCGCCCGGGCCGGCATCGACGCTGGGCGCACCGGTGTCATCCGCCGACCCGAAAGCCGGGGCTGTGTGCGGACCGTCATCGGGCCCGGCATCGGACGGCGTGCTCGGCGTCGCGGCGGTCGCGGTCGCGGAAGAGCCGGTGGATGCCGTGCCGGCGTCCACAACGGCATCGGTATCCGAGCTCTCAGACGTGGCCGAGGCGGGCGACACGGTCGAAGCGGGCGACGCAGGCGAATCGACCGAGGTCGCCGAAGCGGCTGAGGCGGGCGTATCGGGCGCATCGGGCGAAACGGGCGCGTCGGGCGCGGCAGCGGTGCCCGGGGCGTCGGTCGCGGAGTCGTCCGCGGCGGAAAGGCCGGGCACCTCGGCGTCGGAGGCCTGGTCCGGGGCGGCAAACGCCGTGGCCGCTGCGACCGCGGCGATCGACACGGTGCCTGTGGCCGCCGCATATACCGCTGCGGTCATCGCGGCCGATGCCTCGGCGGCGGCCTCGGCAGAGGCGGCGGCGGTCGCGGCGGCCCTGGCGGACGCGTTCGCCGCGGCCGCGGACTCCGCGGCGAGGGCTGCGGCGGGCCGCGCGGCAGCCATAGTTGCTGCGGCGTGCTCCGCCGCGGCAAGGTGGGCGGCGGCCTGCTCGGCGTGAGCCAGGTCGACGGCCGCCCGGTCGGTCGCGGCGCGGTCGGCAGCGGCGAGATCGGCGTCGACCAGGTCGGGTTCGGCAAGCATCGCCTCGATCACGCCGGGAGCAACGAGGGCCGTCACGAGCGCGTTCGGCATGACGTCCGCGGGGAGACCGGCAGGCGAACCGCCGGAATCGCCGGTACCGGACCCGGTACCAGGCCCGGCACCAGGCCCGCCGTCGCCCGCGGCGTCGGCGGGCGCCGCGGCATCCGCCGTCGGCGCCTGGGTCGCATACCCGAAGAACACGTTCTCGAAGGAGATCGCGGGGGCGTCCGGGCGGACCGATTCGTTGGCGGCGCCGACGGTGATCGCGAGCGGGAACAGGTCGCGGTCGAACTGGTCCTCTGCGGGCAGGTCGATGATCTCCTGGATGCGGCCGAGGGCGCCGAGCGCCGAGTTGACCGAGGTGATCGCGCCGAAGGCCTGGCCGAGCGGCAGGATCATCAGGAACAGGAAGAGGATGAACGCGATCAGGTTCGCGACCGTGATCTGGCCGCTCGCGACCCGGAAGCCGCCGACGCCGAGCACGACGAGGAAGGACACCTGCATCGCGATGCCGGCGATCGGCACGACGAGGGCCGAGATCTTCGCGACCTGCAGCCCCATCTGGTACGCGCCGGTCGCGTCGGCGTCGACGGCCGCGATCTCGCGGTCCGTCGCGTTCGAGGCGCGCACGGTGCGGATCGAGCTGATCGCCCGCTCGACGCTCGCGGCGAGGGCGCCGACCTTCTCCTGGGCCATGCGGCTCGCGACGCGGATCCGCTGCGACAGCAGCGTGACCGTGACGACGGATGCCGCGATCACGAGCACGGTCAGCCCGAGCAGAACCGGGTCGATCACGAGCATCGCGATCAGCGCGCCGAGGAAGGTGAGCGAACCGCCGATCGCCTCGACGAGTCCCTGGGTGAGCACGGCGCGCAGCAGGGTCGTGTCAGAGCCGACCCGGGAGACGAGGTCTCCGGTGCGGCGGGTGTCGAACTCGCTGATCGGGAGGCGCAGCATCCGCCCGATGAGCTTGCGCCGGCTCGAGAGCACGACGCCTTCACCGGTGCGCTGCAGCAGGTAGTGCTGGTATCCGCTGATCAGGCCGGACACCACGACGAGCGCGACGAGCCCCCAGACGAGTGCGCCGAGCGGCTGGTTCTGCTGCACGACGGTGATGACCTGGCTGACCAGCAGCGGCTGGGCGAGGCTCGCGAGCGCCCCGAGGATGCTCAGCAGGACGACGACACTGAGCACCTTCTTGTGCTCGAGAAGGTAGGGGAGCAGCTGGCCGAAGGTGGCGCGGGGGCCGGTCGCGGCATCCGCCCGACGCCCGAGACGCCCGAGGCGGCTGCGCGGCTTCGGTGCCGCGGCCGGTGCGGGCCCGGTGGATGCTGCGGTTTCGGCGGGCGTGCTGGCGTCACTGATCGGGGTACTCACCAATCGAGCTTAACCTCAAACCCCGCCCGTGACCCGTCCCTTTCCGGTCGAGAGCGACCCGCGCAACGGGCACTCTCGACCGGAAAGGCCACGGAGGGGTCGCGCTACGCCTCGATGTCGACGTCCTTGGTCTCGCGGCTGAGCAGGAGGGCGACCAGGGTGATGACCGCCATCACGGAGAGGTACACGCCGACCCAGAACGGGCTGCCGCCGCCGAGCGTCCAGAGCCAGACGGCGATGAACGGGGCGACCGCCGCACCGAGGATCGAGCTCATGTTGTACGCGAACGCGGAACCTGTGTACCGCACCGCTGTCGGGAACAGTTCGGGCAGGAGGGCGCCCATCGGCCCGAACGTCATGCCCATCAGGGTGAAGCCGAGGATCAGGAAGATCATCACGCCGAGGAACCCGGCGCCGAGCAGCGGCACGAAGAGCAGTCCGAAGACGATGATCGCGAGGGTGACCCAGATCAGGGTGCGGCGGCGGCCGAAGCGGTCGGCCCAGGGCCCGGAGGCGAGGGTGAACACGCCGAAGAACAGCACGCCGGCGATCATCATCAGCACGAAGGTCGTGTAGCTGTAGCCGAGGCCCGCGACGGGAGCGGTCGTCGCCGCGCGGCCGTAGCTCAGGCTGAACGTCGTCATCAGGTAGAACAGCACGTAGGTCGCGAGCATGATGAAGGTGCCGAGGATCAGTTCGCGCCAGTTGGACTTGAACACCGCGGCGAGCGGGAGCTTGTGCACCCGGTTCGTGCGCGTGGCCTTCGTGAAGGCGTCGCTTTCGACGAGGCGCAGCCGCACCCACAGGCCGATGATGACCATCACCGCGGAGAACAGGAACGGCACCCGCCAGGCCCACTCGAGGAACGCGGTGGACGGCCGGGTCGGGTCGTCGCTCGGCAGCAGCGTGGCGATCAGCAGGAACAGGCCGTTCGCGATGATGAAGCCGATCGGCGCGCCGACCTGCGGGAAGGTTCCGTACCAGGCGCGTTTGCCCTTCGGAGCGTTCTCCGTCGCCACGAGGGCGGCACCGCTCCACTCTCCGCCGAGCGCGAAGCCCTGGGCGAGGCGCAGCACGACGAGCAGCAGCGGGGCGAACCAGCCGACCTGGGCGTACGTCGGGAGCACCCCGATCAGGAAGGTCGCGATGCCCATCGTGAGCAGCGCTCCGACGAGGGTCGCCTTGCGGCCGACCTTGTCGCCGAAGTGCCCGAAGACGAGGGCGCCGACGGGACGGGCGACCATGGCCGCGCCGAAGACCGCGAAGGAGGCGAGCAGCGCCGTGGTCTCATTGCCGGTCGGGAAGAAGAGGTGCGGGAAGACGAGAACCGCCGCGGTCGCGTAGACGTAGAAGTCGTAGAACTCGATCGTGGTGCCGATGAGGCTCGCGAGCACGACGCGGCTGCGGGGGTTGGTGGGCGCCTGCGGCTCGGGGGTTGCGGCTGACGGATGCGACAGTGTGGATGAGGACATGGAAGAGAGTCATTCCGTGGTGAGGGGGCGTGATCGGGCGTGTCGACCCGTGCGGGAGCGCCGGCGTCGATCAGGCGTCGTGCCCGCGCGGGGGTTGCCCGGAGGGAGGTGTCCGCTTGTGGCGGTCACTCTGCACCATACGTCCGTGACTCGTCGGACTCAAATCCTGAGGCGAACCGTCGCCCAATCGGGACTTTCCGTTTCCGGGGCCGAGGGTGCGAGCGGATGCCCCTGCCGGCATCCGCTCCCAGTGACCGATCTCGGGTATTACGAATTCGGCATACGGAGGGCGCGCAGCACCTGGGCGGTGTTGATCGCAGCGGATGCCGCTTCCTCGCCCTTGTCCTCCTTCGAACCGGGCAGGCCGGCCCTGTCGAGGCCCTGCTGCTCGTCGTCGAGGGTGAGCACGCCGAAGCCGACCGGCTTTCCGGTGTCGAGGGCGACCCGGGTGAGGCCGTCCGTTGCGGCAGCGGACACGTACTCGAAGTGCGGGGTGCCGCCGCGGATGATCACGCCGAGCGCGACGACGGCATCCGCCCCATTCTCGAGGGCGACCTTCGCGGCGACCGGCAACTCGAAGCTGCCCGGCACGCGCACGAGCGAGAACGTGGCGCCGGATGCCTCGAGCACCCGGGTGGCGCCGGCGATCAGCCCATCGGTGATGACGTCGTGCCAGCGGCCGGCGATGATGACGATGGTGAGGCCCGTGCCGTCGACGACGACCGTGGGCGAGCCTGCTCCACTCATAGTGCGAGTCCTTTCAAGATGTCCCGGTCGGCCAGGTGGTGGCCCATGCGTTCGCGTTTCACGGCGAGGTATTCCTGGTTGTCGATGCCCACGCCGACGATGAGCGGAACGCGTTCGACGACCGTGACCCCGTGCTCTTCGAGCTGGCGGAGCTTCTCGGGGTTGTTGGTGAGCAGGCGCACCGAGGAGATGCCCATCTGGTCGAGGATGGCGCTCGCGGCGCCGTAGTCTCGGGCGTCGGCGGGCAGGCCGAGCGCGAGGTTCGCGTCGATCGTGTCGAGGCCCTGTTCCTGGAGCTTGTATGCCCGCAGCTTGTTGATCAGGCCGATGCCGCGACCCTCCTGGCCGCGCAGGTAGATCACGATGCCGCCCTCGGCCTGGATGGTTTCGAGAGCCGCGTCGAGCTGCGGTCCGCACTCGCACTTGAGCGAACCGAAGGCCTCCCCGGTGAGGCACTCGGAGTGCACCCGCACGAGGGCGCCGTCCCTGGGCGTCCCCGAGACGAGGGCGACGTGGTCCGCTCCGGTCATCCGGTCGCGGTATGCCCGGATCTGGAAGTCGCCGTGCCGGGTCGGCACGGTCGTCTCGACCTCGAAGTCGACGCGCGGGGATTCCCGGATGGCGTGCGCGGTCGGCAGCTCGGAGTCCGCGTGGAACTCGTCGAGGTAGGCGATCAGGTCGGCGATCGTGATCACGAGCACACCCTCGCGTTCGCCGAGCTCGAGGAGGCCGGGCAGGCGCATCATCTCGCCGTCCTCTGCGACGATCTCGGAGATTCCGGCGACGGGGGCGAGCCCGGCGAGTTTCATCAGGTCGACGGCAGCCTCGGTGTGGCCGTCGCGTTCGCGCACGCCGCCGTCCTTCGCGCGCAGCGGCATGATGTGGCCCGGCCGGTGCAGGCTCGAGGGGGTGGATGCCGGGTCGGCGAGCACGCGCAGGGTGTGGGCGCGGTCCGCGGCGCTGATGCCGGTGCTCAGCCGGTCGGCGGCGTCGACGGAGATCGTGTAGTTCGTGCCGCGGGGGTCTTCGTTGTTCGGCACCATGATCGGCAGGTTGAGCTTGTCGGCGAGCTCATTGGTCATCGGCGCGCAGATGAACCCCGAGGAGTAGCGCACGGTCCACGCGAGCCATTCCTGGGTGGCCATCTGCCCCGAGATGATCACGTCACCCTCGTTCTCCCTGCCTTCGTCGTCGGCGACGATGACCGGCTTGCCGAGACGCAGTTCCGCGAGCGCGCTGGGGATGTCTGCGAGGCTCATGAGTGACTCCTTCGTGATCCTGCGTCCGCGAGGGCGAGCATGCGCTCGACGTGGCGGGCCAGGATATCGGTTTCGATGTTGACGTGCTCTCCGACCGTTCGTTTTCCGAGCGTGGTGGCCGTGAGGGTTTCGGGGATGAGGGAGACTTCAAACCACTGCTCGGGTTCGGTCGCCGGGCTGATCGTGCTGACCGTGAGGGAGACCCCGTCGACGGCGATCGAGCCCTTGTTCGTCACGAGGGGCGCGAGTTCGGGGAGAGGCTGAACCGCAGCACCCGCCAGGCGTCGCCAGGGGTGACCGCGAGCAGCTCGCTCGTGCCGTCGATGTGGCCCTGCACGATGTGCCCGCCGAGGCGCCCGCCGACGAGGGCGGCGCGCTCGAGGTTGACCGGTGTTCCCGGCCCCGCCTCGGCGAGGGTCGACATGCGCAGGGTCTGCGCCATCACGTCGGCGGTGAACGTTTCCGGCGTGCGCTCGACGGCGGTCAGGCAGACGCCGTTGACGGAGATCGAGTCGCCGATCGCGGCCCCGGACACGGCGAGAGGCCCGCGGACGGTCAGGCGCACCGCATCCGTGCCCTGTTCGACCCGGTCGACGGTGCCGAGTTCCTCGATGATTCCGGTGAACATGTCAGATCCTTGTCTCTGTGTGTGCGGTTTCCGCGTGCGGGAAGTCCAGGGGCCGGGCGATCACGAGCAGGTCCTCGCCGAGGCGCTCGATGCCCTCGACCGTGAGCCGGCGTTGCTGGTCGATCCCGGTCACGCCGATGTCGCCGAGGGCGAGCCGGCCGCCGCCGAGCAGGGTCGGAGCGAGGTAGACGAGGTACTCGTCGACAAGCCCGGCCTCGACGAAGGCGCTCGCGAGTCCCGGTCCGCCCTCGATGAATGCGCTGCGGATGCCGCGGGTGTGCAGGTCCTGGAGGATTCGGTTCAGGTCGGGGCCGGGGTAGAACAGCGGCGGATGCGGGTGCTGCCGGATCGCGGCATCCGCAGGCACCGCGCGGGTGCCGATCACCACGGGGATCGGCTGGTTGGGGAGCAGGCTTCCGTCGGCGGCACGGGCCGTGAGGGCCGGGTCGTCCGCGAGCACGGTGCCGGTGCCGACGAGGATCGCGCCTGCGGCCGTGCGCCGCCGGTGCACGTCGAGGCGGGCATCCGGGCCGGTGATCCAGCGGCTCGAGCCGTCGGCCGCGGCGGTCCGGCCGTCGAGGCTCGAGGCCCACTTGAGCGTCACGAACGGGCGGCCGAGCCGCGCGGCGACGAGCCAGTCGGCGAGGAAGGCTTCTCCCTCGTCGGCGAGCACCCCGCCGACGACTTCGACGTCGGCGGCGCGGAGTCGCTCTGCGCCGCCGGACGACGCGCGGCCGGGATCGGAGACGGCGAAGACGACCCGGCTCACGCCCGCTTCGATCAGGGCGACGGCGCAGGGGCCGGTGCGGCCGGTGTGGTTGCACGGTTCGAGGGTGACGATGACGGTCGCGCCGCGGGCGGCTCCGGCCGGGAGGTGCGACAGGGCGTCGACCTCGGCGTGGGCAGTGCCGGCGCCGCGGTGCCAGCCTTCTGCCAGGACGACGCCGTCCGGGTCGACGATGACGCAGCCGACCCGCGGATTCAGTCCGGTGGCCGGGCCGTTGGCGGCGAGGGAGAGGGCGCGCCGCATGAGCCTGTCACGCTCGGTGTCCTGGATCATTCCCGCCCCATTCGTTTCTGCAACGAACTCCGGGGGTGGACTGTGGGTACGCGTACGCCACAATCCTTCGGCGGGCCCCGAAGGTCCAACCGAATCGTGCGCCTCTCATCCGGACTTTAACCGTCGGTGCTGGAATTTCACCAGCTCAACCGTTTCGCCCTGGGGCGGAACGGGTCGCGGACTTTCACCGCCGGTTCGGATTTACACCGACCCCGGAGCACGTTTCTTGCTTCTAGTTATAGCCCAACGCCACCACTCCCGGATAATTCCCTCCCGGCCCTGTGCAGGATTTGGACGTTTTCTTACGACCCGACCAGGGCGCGGGCGGTGCCCTCGTCGATGAACAGGTCGGTGATGAGGCCGGCGGCCAGCGCGCCGCGCAGGCTGTCCACCTTGGAGGTGCCTGCGACAACGCAGATGCGCCGCGGGGTGCGCCGCAACACCGACAGTTCCGGTCCGGTCCCGCGGTCGTTGAGCGGGATGCCGTCTGTCGAACCGTCCGCGCGGTAGAAGACGGTCGCAACGTCGCCGACGACCCCGGCGTCGCTGAGCGCCGTGAACTCCTCGTCGTCGAGGTAGCCGCCGACATACACGTGGCTGGGAACCATGGAGAAGGGCGATCCCACGCTGAAGAGGGCGACATCCATGTTGCCCTGCATTTCCAGCAACCGGCGCAGTCCGCGTTCACGCCAATAGGCCGTGCGTGTGGCCGGATCGTCGAAGAAGGTGGGAACCGGGAACTGCTCCAGGCGGGCGTCGAACGCGTTGCTGAATCGTCGCAGGATCTCATTGGCGTAGTCGAGGCCCGTGCTGCGGGTGTTTCCGGCGCCGTTCAACTGCACGATCTGCGCGTTGTGGGTGCGCTTCGGCGTCAGGTGGCGGCTGACGGCATTCATCGTGGAGCCCCAGGCGATGCCCATGATCATGTTCGAGTCGAAGAATTCGCCGAGAATCCGTGCAACGGACAGGGCAACTCGCTCCAGCCTGTCGACGTCGCTGGCATAGTCGGGCACCGGCAGAACGTGCGCGGTGACCTGGAACCGGTCCAGGATCAGCTTCTCGACCCGGCTGGGAGCATCGAGTGGAGAGCGGATCTGGATGTCGACCAGACCGCTGGCCCTGGCCTGGCTGAGCAGGCGGGACACCGACGAACGGGAGGTGTGCAGCTCCTGCGCGATGGCCTCCATCGTGAGGTCCTGCACGTAATACAGTTGCGCCGCGGTGAGGGCGTCCGAGGTGCGGTCGGACAGGGGCGGATCATTCGGGTGGATCACGGCGACTCCTTGCACATATGTTCACGGCTCTTGACCGTTTGTGTAGAACTTAGCAGGGTAGGAGAAGTCTCCCGTCCCGCATAGTTTCCCAGCCGCAAAGAAGTGAGCGAATCAGTGCCGTCAACTCCCGATCAGTCATCCTCCGCCCGTCCGCTGTCCGGAGCCGCCGCCCAGGCCGCCCTGCAGGAACTCCCCGGGCCCAGGTGCTCATCATCGGAGCCGGGATCAACGGCATCGCGACCTTCCGTGACCTGGCGATGCAGGGCATCGACGTCGCGATCGTCGACAAGGGCGACTACGTCTCCGGCGCCTCGTCGGCCTCCTCCCACATGATCCACGGTGGTGTGCGCTACCTCGAGAACGGGGAATTCCGCCTGGTCAAGGAGTCGGTCGAGGAACGCAACAGCCTGCTGAAGATCGCACCGCACTACGTCAAGCCCCTCAAAACGACCATCCCGATCTACTCCACCTTCTCCGGCGTGATGTCCGCACCGATGCGCTTCCTCACTCACCGCCAGGCTGCGGCCCAGGAACGTGGCGCCCTGCTGATCAAGATCGGCATGATGCTCTACGACTCCTTCTCCCGCGACGGCGGCACGGTGCCCCGCCACGAGTTCCTCGGCAGGAAGGCCTCGCTCAGACTGCTGCCGCGCCTCAACCCGGGCCTGAAGTACACCGCCACGTACTACGACGCCTCCATGCACGACCCTGAGCGCCTAGCGCTCGACGTGCTGGCCGACGGCCTGGCCGCCGGCGCGCACGCGCGCAGCGCCAACTACATCGAGGCCATCGGCATGGATGCCGCGGGCGTGCGTCTCCGGAACACGGTCACCGGCGCCGAATTCAGTTTCGAGGCTGACATCGTCGTCAACACGTCCGGGCCCTGGACCGACCTGACAAACACGGCCCTCGGTCAGACCAGTACGTTCATGGGCGGCACCAAGGGGTCGCACATCGTGCTCGACAACCCGGAGCTTCTCGCGGCAACGGGTGGCCGCGAAATCTTCTTCGAGCACAAGGACGGCCGCATCGTGCTGATCTACCCGCTAGCGGGTCGGGTGCTGGTCGGCACCACCGACCTCGAACACGACATGACCCAGCCCGCGCTCTGCACCGAGGGCGAGGTCGACTACTTCTTCGATCTCGTCAAGCACGTCTTCCCGGATGTGGCCGTCAACCGCTCAGAGATCGTCTTCCGGTTCGCCGGTGTGCGCCCGCTGCCCCGGCACGACGACGAGGCGCCGGGGTTCGTCTCCCGCGACTACCGCATCGAGTCCCGTCCACTCGGTGCCCGACCGGGCACCCTGCTCAGCCTCGTCGGCGGCAAGTGGACGACGTTCCGGGCCCTCGCCGAGCACCTGAGCGGTGACATCCTCGCCCTGCTCGGCCGCACCCGGGTCGTGTCGACGGCCGGCCTCCCCATCGGCGGCGGCCGCAACTTCCCGGCGACGGATGCCGCGCACCGGGTCTGGATCGCCGCGAACGGCGACGAGGTCGGCGCCTCGAGGGCCGACGAGCTGCTGACCCGCTACGGCACCCGCGCGGTCGACGTGATCGACTTCATCACCGCGGAACCAGACGCAGTGCTCCAACACCACGCCGACTACTCCCGTCGCGAGATTGAGTTCCTCGCGGCCACAGAATCCGTGGTGCACCTGACCGACCTCGTGCTGCGACGAACGAGCATGGCCTTCCGTGGTGAGCTCAGCCTGGCGCTGCTCGAAGAACTCGCCGGAGTCCTCGCTCCCGTCCTCGGCTGGGATTCCGCGCGCGGGGCAGCCGAACTCGACCTCGCCGTCGACGTGCTGCGCGACCGGCATGGTGTCGACCTCACCACGGTCGACGCGGCATCCGCTTCACGCGCGTAGGCGACGATCTGCACAAACGTGCACGGTGGAATGCACCATTGGCCGCGCAGAGCCGATAGGTTTCTCGAGATTCGTTTTGCAGCCATAACCGGCCCAAACACTGTCTCATCTCCAGCGTCAACAATTCGGCTTCACTGAACAAGGGTGTCAATGTGGACAATCTCGGTATCGTTTTCCTCTCGGAGCTGGTGGGCACGGCCCTGCTCGTCCTCCTCGGCTGCGGCGTGGTGGCCAACGTGGCCCTCGCCAAGAACAAGGGGTTCGGCGGCGGCTTCCTGATGGTGACGATCGGGTGGGGCCTCGCGGTCTTCTCCGGCGTCATCGTCTCCTACAACTCCGGCGCTCACCTCAACCCCGCCGTCACCCTCGGCCTCGTCGCATCGGGTGCGACGGAATTCGGCTCCGGCGTTCCGGTCAACGTCGTGTCGGTGCTCACGTACATCGGCGCGCAGATGCTCGGCGCCATCATCGGCGCTGTCTTCTGCTGGCTCGCGTACAAGCAGCACTTCGACCAGGAACCGAACCCGGCGAACAAGCTCGGCGTCTTCTCGACCGGTCCGGCCATCCGCTCCTACGGCTGGAACCTCGTCACCGAGATCATCGGCACCTTCGTGCTGGTGTTCGTGATCATCGCCTTCGGCGGCGGTCGACAGGGCGTCAACGGCGGGCTGGCCGCGCTCGGCCCTCTTCCGGTGGCCCTGCTCGTGATCGTGATCGGCACTTCGCTCGGTGGGCCGACCGGGTACGCGATCAACCCGGCCCGTGACCTTGGTCCGCGCATCGCGCACTTCATCCTGCCGATCAAGGGCAAGGGCTCCTCGGACTGGTCGTACTCCTGGGTGCCGGTCGTCGGCCCCGTCATCGGCGGCGTCCTGGCGGGCCTCGTTTCGACCGCGCTCCTGCCGATCCTGGCCTGACGCGGTATCCGCTAGGGCACCGGCTTCGACTGGTTGTTCCCACGCAGCTCTCACCTCCCCCGCTTAACCTGACACACACGAATAACAAAGGAGTTATCAATGGCTGACTACGTCATCGCGATCGACCAGGGTACGACCAGCACCCGGGCGATCATCTTCGACAAGGCCGGTTCGATCGTCTCGAACGGCCAGCTCGAGCACGAGCAGATCTTCCCCCGCGCCGGCTGGGTCGAGCACGACCCGATGGAGATCTGGAACAACACCCGTGAGGTCATCGGGCAGGCGCTGTCCAAGGCGAACCTGACCCGGCACGACATCGCCGCCGTCGGCATCACCAACCAGCGTGAGACCGCCGTGGTCTGGGACCGCACCACCGGGCTCCCGATCTATAACGCGATCGTCTGGCAGGACACCCGCACCCAGCCCATCGTCGATCGCCTCGCCGCCGACGGGGGCGTCGAGCGCTTCAAGAAGCAGGTCGGCCTGCCGCTCGCCACGTACTTCTCGGGCACGAAGATCGTCTGGATCCTCGAGAACGTCGAAGGCGCCAGGGCCAAGGCGGATGCCGGCGAGCTGATGTTCGGCACGACCGACTCCTGGGTGCTCTGGAACCTCACCGGCGGCCTCGAGGGCGGCGTGCACGCGACCGACGTCACCAACGCGAGCCGCACGCTGTTCATGGACCTCGAGACCCTGCAGTGGGACGACGGCATCCTCGCCGCCTTCGACGTGCCCCGGTCGATGCTGCCCGAGATCCGGTCCTCCTCCGAGGTCTACGGGATCGCGAGCGGCCACAGCCTGCTGCGGGAGACCCCGATTTCGGGCATCCTCGGCGACCAGCAGGCCGCGACGTTCGGCCAGGCCGCGTTCGACCAGGGCGAGGCCAAGAACACCTACGGCACCGGCTGCTTCCTGATCTTCAACACCGGCACCGAGATCGTGCACTCCCAGAACGGGCTGCTCACGACCGTGGGCTACAAGCTCGGCGACGGCGAGACGCACTACGCGCTCGAGGGCTCGATCGCCGTCACCGGCGCGCTCGTGCAGTGGCTGCGCGACAACCTCGGCATCATCGGTTCGGCCTCAGAGATCGAGGCGCTCGCCCTGTCTGTGAAGGACAACGGCGGCGCCTACTTCGTACCGGCGTTCTCCGGCCTGTTCGCGCCGTACTGGCGTGCCGATGCCCGTGGTGCACTCGTTGGACTGACCCGCTTCGTCAACAAGGGCCACATCGCCCGGGCAGCACTCGAGGCGATCGCGTACCAGGTCGCGCAGGTGATCGACGCGGTCAACGCCGACTCCGGGGTTCCGCTCACCGAGCTCAAGGTCGACGGCGGCGCTGTGGCCAACAACTTTTTAATGCAGTTCCAGGCCGACATTCTCGGCGTGTCCGTGGTGCGCCCGGTGGTCGCCGAGACGACCGCCCTGGGCGCCGCGTATGCGGCCGGCCTCGCGGTCGGCTTCTGGAACGACCTCGACGAGCTCCGCGCGAACTGGCAGGAGGACGCCCGCTGGGAGCCCCAGCTCGACGTCGCCGAGCGTGACCGCCTGCTGCGCAACTGGAAGAAGGCCGTCACCAAGTCCCTCGACTGGGTGGACGAGGACGTCCTCTAGCTGTTCTTCCCACGGAGGTTGTGTGCGTGGCGTGAGCTAAAAGGTGAGGACCTCCGGTATCGATTGGGTTACCACACTCAAGTCGATGCCACGGAGGCCCTCATCTCTTACGTTACCCATGCCAACGCGTCGCTCACCCCGGAAGGGCGCCTCAAACTCGCCCAGCTTGTCGTTCGCGACGGCTGGGCGCAGGCTCGTGTTGCCGAACGCCTTCAGGTCTCTCGCGCGACGGTGTCCAAGTGGGTTCTTCGATACCGCGCTCACGGGCGGGACGGACTCGAAGACCGCTCGTCGCGCCCGCATGCATCGCCGTCTCGGACGGATCGTCGCACCGAGCGGCGGATCGTCGCGCTGCGCTTCACCAGACGGTGGGGACCACACCGGATCGGCTACCACCTGGGCCTGCCTCAGTCGACCGTGTCAAAGGTGCTCAACCGATACAACATGCCCCTCCTGGGTCACATCGACCTGAACACCGGTCTGCCGGTTCGCAAACCCAAACCGGTCCGTTACGAACGCGAGAATCCGGGCGATCTCGTGCACGTGGACGTGAAGAAACTCGGCCGCATCCCCGACGGCGGCGGACACCGCACCCTCGGCCGGCAGGCCGGCAAGAGAAACAGGCGCGCCGGGGTCGGCCATTCCTTCCTGCACTCCGCGATTGACGACCACTCCAGGCTGGTCTACTCCGAGATCCTGACCAACGAGAAGAAGGAAACCGCCGCCGGGTTCTGGCAGCGCGCCAACGTGTTCTACGCCTCCCACGGCATCACCGTGCTGCGCGTGATGACCGACAACGGGTCCTGCTACCGGTCCCGGTTCTTCAACGACACCCTCGGCGACATCAAGCACAAATTCACCCGCCCCTACCGGCCGCAGACCAACGGCAAGATCGAGCGCTTCCACCGCACCCTCGCCGCCGAGTGGGCCTACGCCCGGCACTACAGCTCAGACCAGGCTCGCGCCAACACCTACCAGGACTGGATCCATAGCTACAATCACCACAGACCCCATACCGGCATCGGCGGCAAATCACCCATCGACCGCGTTCACAACGTCAGTAGGAACAATATCTAGCTCACTGCGCTCGAGCGATACCGGCGTCTGTGGCCGATTCGGACAGTTGCGGCCCGCGGGCCGGCAACAGTTGTCCGAATCGGCCACAGTCGTCTCGGCCGTGTGCCTCAGGGCGCGCGGGCGGGTGGTCAGTGGGGCGGGAGCAGGCCGACGCGGTCGTACGCACGCGCGAGGGTGGCATCGGCGACGGATGCCGCCCGCCCGGCGTTGACGGCCAGTAGTCGGTCGAGTTCGGCCGGGTCGTCGAGCAACTCGATCACCCGTGCGCGGATCGGACCGAAGGTGCCGGTGACGACCTCGGCGAGGCCCTTCTTGAGGTCCCCGTAGCCGCGGCCGGCGTATTCGTCCTCGAGAGACGGGACCGTGCGCCCGGCCATGGTCGAGTAGATCGTGAGCAGGTTGGCCACGCCGGGCTTGTTCTCCCGGTCGAAGACCACGCCGCCATCGGCATCCGTCACCGCGCGCATGATCTTCTTGGCGGTGACAGAGGGCTCATCGAGCACCCAGATCACGCCGGCGTGCGACTCTGCCGACTTCGACATCTTCGACAGCGGGTTCTGCAGGTCGTAGATCTTGGCGGTCTCCTTCTGGATGGAGGCCTCCGGCACCACGAACGTGTCGCCGAATCGGGTGTTGAACCGCGCCGCGATGTCGCGGGTCAGCTCGACGTGCTGGCGCTGGTCCTCGCCGACGGGAACGACGACCGTGTCGTAGAGCAGGATGTCCGCGGCCATCAGGATCGGATAGGCGAACAGCCCGACCGTGGTGCCGTCGGAACCCTGCTTGGCGGACTTGTCCTTGAACTGGGTCATCCGGCTGGCCTCGCCGAAACCGGTGATGGTGTTCAGCACCCAGGCGAGCTGCGCGTGCGCGGCAACGTGCGACTGCACGTAGAGCGTCGAGGCGTCGGGGTCGATCCCGCTCGCGATGTACTGCGCCGCGGTGCGGCGGGTATTATCCCGCAGCTTGGCCGGGTCCTGCGCGACGGTGATCGCGTGCAGGTCGACGATCGAGAAGAACGCGTCATGCGTCTCCTGCAGCGACTTCCAGTTCAGCAGGGCGCCGATGTAGTTGCCGATCTGCAGCGATTCGGCCGACGGCTGCATGCCGGAGTAGAGGCGGGGCTTGTCCATGATTCAGATCTTTCGTAGCGTGTGGCCGCGGGCCGGAGCCGGTGGCGTGAAATGGGTCAGAGCGCGTAGTCGACGACGACGGGGGAGTGGTCCGACCAGCGCTGGTCATACGCATCCGCGCGGTCGACCGTGTAGTCGACGACGGATGCCGCCAGGAGCGGGGTCGCGAGCTGGTAGTCCAGTCGCCAACCGGTATCCGTGTCGAAGGCCTTGCCGCGCTGCGACCACCACGTGTACGGCCCCTCCACCTCACCGGCCCACTTGCGGCCGACGTCGACCCAGCCGAGACCGGCGCCGGCGTTGTAGCCGGCTTCATCCTCCGCGCCGAGGATGCGGTCGAAGTACGCCCGCTCCTCCGGCAGGAACCCCGCGTGCTTGCGGTTGCCGCGCCAGTTCTTGATGTCGAGGGTGCGGTGCCCGACGTTGAGGTCGCCGAGCACGACCGCGCGTTCACTGTGCGCCGCGAGCTCGGGCAGCCGAGCGAGCATCGCATCGAGGAACTTGTACTTCTCGACCTGCTTCGGGGTGTCGGTCTCGCCGGAGTGCACGTAGGTGCTCACGACGGTCACGATCGTGCCGTTCACCTCGTAGTCGGCCTCGAGCCAGCGCCCGGCGCTGTCGAAGTCCTCCGCGCCGAGTTCGACCCGGTGAATGGATGCCGTCGACCGGCTCGCGAGGGCGACCCCGGCCCGTCCCTTGGCCGTCGCGGCATCGTGGAGAATGCTCCACTCCGGCCCGAGCAGGCCTTCGAGGTCCTCGGTCGAAGCGCGGACCTCCTGGATGGCGAGGATGTCGACGTCCCGTCCGGCCAGCCAGTCGCCCATCCCCTTACGGTAAGCAGCGCGCACCCCGTTGACGTTGATCGAGGCGATGCGAAGCGGCTGGGCAGACGGCGTTGAAGCTGCAGGCGTAGACGGCATGAACCAAGTCTAGGTCGGCGGGGCGAAGGGGGCTGCGCGCTTCTCGGCGGCGCGCAGCCGGCGAGCGGATGCCCAGCGCCGGCCCCAGGAGGACGCCTCGTGGGCCGCCCTGGCATCCCGCAGCTCCGCGAGCGCGGCGATCCGCCGCGCCTCGAGCTCGCGGGCTTCCGCCGCCGCTGCGGCCTCGTCCGGGTTCACCGGCTGCGGCGGGATGCCCGCGTCCTGCATCCCGACCGAGATCCAGGAGGCGGTGAGGAGGATCACCGTGTTCATGAAGTTGAACCAGATCAGCAGCCCGATCACGACGGCGAAGGTCGCGAGCAAGGGGTTCTTGCCCGCCCCACCGAGGAGGGCGCCGCCGAGCACCTTGAGCCCGCCGAGCGCGACCCCGCCGAGCAGGGAGCCGGACACGAGCTTCCGGAACGGGATGTGCACCCGGCTCAGCACCCGGAACAGCACGGCGAGTGTGACGGTGTCGATGAGGAGCACGACGAGCAGCCCGATCGTGCGCGCCCCCACGATGAACCCGAGAGAGTCCCGCGAGACGCCGAGGAAGCCGAGGATGCCGCCGAGGGCCTCCGTGCTCGCGAGGGAGATCAGCGCGGAGACGATGAGCGCGAGCCCGAAGCCCGCACCGAGGCCGAGCTCCCTGAGCTTGACGAGCAGGAAGAAAGTGCCGTCGCGCGGCATCCCGAAGATGCTGCGCACGGCCTGCGCGGTCGTCGACAGCCAGCCGAGGGTCGTGCCGATCAGGCCGACGAGGGCGATCGCACCGGTCCAGGTCAGCGCCCCCGGGCTCGCGAGCTGGGTCGGGTCGATCACTCCACCCTTGCCGATCAACCCGGGGATGGACTGGTTGATCAGGGAGTACAGCTGGTCGAGGAGCGCCGGGTTCGAGGTCAGCCAGAGCCCAGCGATCGAGAAGCCCACCCAGACCGCCGCGAAGATCGCGAAAATGGCCTGGTAGGTCATGCCCCCGGCGAGGATCGCACCGCTGCTTTCCCCGAAGTGCGTGAATGCACGCACGGGCCGCCACTGCATGATGCGCTTGGACAGGGTCGTCAGTCGGTTCACGAATGCGGGCGGCTTCACCGCATAAGCCTAACGATTTCCGCAAACGCCCACGAATACCCCCAGTTCGGGGGCGCAATCACTCGTGAGACTCCCTCACCTCTTGCGCCCGACCGCCCGGATCTGCGACGATCCGAGAGTCCACCCGTCCAGACCGGTCATCCGACACCCGAAGCGGATGCCCCGGCCGGGCCCGATCGCCTCGCTCCGGCGCGGCGCTCCCGGGTCCAGAACGGCTCGTTCGGCACTGTCCGAGCCGGGTCGATCTGGCTCGTGGACTGAGCGACGGTCACTCGACCCGGCCAGCCGCCGGGGACGCGCGACCAGCCGGTGGCGACGAAACCCGAGTCGGCGCCACCGGCTACTCCGGATGAGATTCGTGCGTGTGAGACTCCTGCGCTCAGGCCTTGCCGCGCAGGATCGCCTGCTTGACCTCGGCGATCGCCTGCGTCACCTGGATGCCGCGCGGGCACGCCTCCGAGCAGTTGAAGGTCGTCCGGCAGCGCCAGACGCCCTCCCGGTCGTTCAGGATGTCGAGGCGAACGGCTGCGTTCTCGTCGCGCGAGTCGAAGATGAAGCGGTGCGCGTTCACGATCGCGGCCGGGCCGAAGTACTGCCCGTCCGTCCAGAACACCGGGCAGCTCGAGGTGCATGCCGCGCAGAGGATGCACTTCGTGGTGTCGTCGAAACGTTCGCGCTGGGCGACGGTCTGGATGCGCTCCTTGCCGCCGACGGGCGCGGTGTTGGACACCAGGAACGGCTGAACTGCCCGGAACGATTCGAAGAACGGCTCCATGTCGACGATGAGGTCCTTCTCGAGCGGAAGTCCCTTGATCGCCTCCACGTAGACCGGCTTGGTGATGTCGAGGTCCTTGATCAGCGTCTTGCAGGCCAGGCGGTTGCGGCCGTTGATGCGCATCGCATCAGAGCCGCAGATACCGTGCGCGCAGGAGCGCCGGAACGACAGGGAGCCGTCCTGCTCCCACTTGATCTTGTGCAACGCGTCGAGCACCCGGTCGGTCGGGTACATCTGCACGTCGAAGTCTTCCCAGTGCGGCTCGTCGTCGACCTCCGGGTTGAAGCGCCGGATGATGAGCGTGACGGTGAAGGACTGAATCTCCTCGGGCACGACCGGGGCGTCTGCGAATGCGGTGCTCACTCAGTACTTCCTTTCCATCGGCTGGTAGCGCGTGATGGTGACTGGCTTCCAGTCCAGCGCAATGTGGTCTGCGGCATCCGCTGAGAGCGGGTCACCGGTGAGGTACGCCATCGTGTGCACGAGGTAGTTCACGTCGTCGCGCAGGGGGTAGTCGTCGCGCATGTGGCCGCCCCGGCTTTCCTTGCGGTTGCGGGCGGAGTACACGACGACCTCGGCGAGGTCGAGCAGGAAGCCGAGTTCGACTGCCTCGAGCAGGTCGGTGTTGAACCGGCGGCCCTTGTCCTGCACGCCGATGTTCTTGTACCGGTTGCGCAGCGAGTGGATCACCTCGGTGACCTCGGAGAGCGACTCGTCGGTGCGGAAGACCTGCGCCTTCGCATCCATCGTCTCCTGCAGTTCCTTGCGCAGCACGGCGATGCGCTCGGTTCCCGTCGACGAGCGGATGCCCTCGAGCAGTTCGCGCACCGTCCCGGCCGGGTCATCGGGCAGCGGGGTGAACTCCGCGGTCTTCACGTAGGCGACGGCGTTGTTGCCCGCGCGCTTGCCGAAGACGTTGATGTCCAGGAGCGAGTTGGTGCCGAGCCGGTTCGAGCCGTGCACCGAGACGCACGCGCACTCGCCGGCGGCGTAGAGGCCGGGAACGACGGTGGTGTTGTTGCGCAGCACCTCGGCGTTGACGTTGGTCGGGATGCCGCCCATGGCGTAGTGCGCCGTCGGCATCACGGGCACCGGTTCGGTGACCGGGTCGACTCCGAGGTAGGTGCGGGCGAACTCGGTGATGTCCGGCAGCTTGGTCTCGAGCACTTCGGCGCCCAGGTGGGTGCAGTCCAGGTACAGGTAGTCCTTGTTCGGTCCGGCGCCGCGGCCCTCCGCGACCTCCTTGACCATACAGCGCGCAATGATGTCGCGCGGGGCGAGGTCCTTGATCGTCGGGGCGTACCGCTCCATGAAGCGCTCGCCTGAGGCGTTGCGCAGGATCGCGCCCTCACCACGGGCTCCCTCGGTGAGGAGGATGCCGAGGCCGGCGAGGCCGGTCGGGTGGAACTGGAAGAACTCCATGTCCTCGAGCGGAAGGCCCTGGCGCCAGATGATGCCGACGCCGTCACCGGTGAGGGTGTGCGCGTTCGAGGTGGTCTTGTAGATCTTGCCGAAGCCGCCGGTCGCGAAGATGAAGGCCTTGCCCTGGAAGACGTGCAGTTCGCCGCTCGACAGGTCGAGTGCGACGACGGCGGACGGCTGGTCGACACCGTCGACCGGGGTCATCACGAGGTCGAGCACGTAGTACTCGTTGAAGAAGTTGATGCCGCGCTTGACGCAGTTCTGGTACAGGGTCTGCAGGATCATGTGGCCGGTGCGGTCGGCGGCGTAGCAGGCGCGGCGCACGGGCGCCTTGCCGTGGTCGCTCGTGTGGCCGCCGAAGCGGCGCTGGTCGATCTTGCCCTCCGGGGTGCGGTTGAAGGGCAGGCCCATGTTCTCGAGGTCGATGACCGCGTCGATGGCCTCCTTCGCGAGGATCTCAGCCGCGTCCTGGTCGACGAGGTAGTCGCCGCCCTTGACGGTGTCGAAGGTGTGCCACTCCCAGTTGTCTTCCTCGACATTGGCGAGCGCTGCGGCCATGCCGCCCTGGGCGGCTCCCGTGTGCGAACGGGTCGGGTAGAGCTTGGAGATGACCGCGGTGCTTGCCCCTGGTCCGGCCTCGATGGCTGCGCGCATCCCTGCACCGCCTGCTCCCACGATCACGATGTCGAACTTGTGGTAGTGCACGCCGTCGATCACGGTGGATTCGGTCGGTGCGGTGTTTGATGCATCCGTCATGTGCTGGTGTGAGCTCCTAGATGGCCGGGCAGAACTTGGGAAGAAGGTCGGCGGGCGAACCGGCCGGGCAGGGGTCGAAGGTGAAGACCACGAGCGTGCCGAGCACGATCAGGATCACGACGGCGGCGAGGATGGCCCACTTGAAGATGCCGCGGGTGACCCGCTGGGTCGCGTAGTCGTTCACGATTGTGCGCATGCCGTTGCCGCCGTGGATCAGGGCGAGCCAGAGCATCGCCACGTCCCACCACTGCCAGAACGGGCTCGCGAGCTTGCCGGCGACGAAGCCGAAGTTGAGGGCGTCGACGCCCTTGCCGATCATCAGGTTCACGAAGAGGTGACCGAAGATGAGCACGATGAGCACGACGCCGGAGCCGCGCATGTAGATCCAGCCCCATTTTTCCCAGTTGGTGCCGCGCTTGCCCGTCGGGCGCGCGTATGGGCTCCTGGGGGAGTCAAGTGTGGTTGCCATGGCTGCTCCTCCTAGTGACTGAAGACGTTCATGAGGTGGCGGGGGGCGAAGCCCAGCATCGTGACGACCCAGAGGCCGATGACGACGTAGAACATCATCTTCTGGTACTTCGCGCTCCAGAAGTCGATCAGGATGATCCGGATCCCGTTGAACGCGTGGAACACGATCGCCGCGACGAGCGCCGTCTCGCCGAGACCCATGATCGGCGTCTGGTAGGTCGAGATGACCGCGTTGTACGCCTCGGGGCTCACGCGCACGAGCGCCGTGTCCAGAATGTGGACCAGCAGAAAGAAGAAGATCGCAACACCGGTGATCCGGTGGAGGACCCACGACCACATACCCTCGCGGCCCCGGTACAGGGTTCCTGCGGGGCGGCGTGACGTGGTCTTCTGCTGGGATGTCAATGTCCGTGCCGATTGCTGAGGCATGACCAACCTTCCCTGGCTGAATGAGCGGCCTCGAATAGTGCAGGCCGGCACTGCGCTGGTGCGCGTGCAACCATCCTAAGTGTCTCTAGGCCGAGATATTATCCGCGAGGGCCCTCAGCGCTGCATTGACAGCGGAACCGCCGTCATCACGCGGATGGCGGCACGTTCGTCGATGACTTTGTCGTAGTAACCGACAAGGGTTTCGCAGACGTTCTCCCACGAGCGGCCGAGCACCGCCCTCCTGCCGGATTCGCCCATCCGCAGCCGGAGCGGCGCGTCATCCACGAGCCGCGTGACACAGCGCCGCAGATCGCGTTCGTCGTCGGGAGTGAAGAGGAATCCGTTGTCGCCGTGCGCGACGAGGTCGATCGGGCCGCCGGCGTGCGGGGCGACGACGGGGAGCCCAGCCGCGTGCGCCTCCTGGATCGTCTGGCCGAAGGTCTCTTCGGTCCCGGCGTGCACGAAGACGTCGAACGCGGCGTAGGCGTCGGCGAGGGCGGACCCGGAGAGCCCGCCGAGCCACGTCACCGGCACGCCGGCGAGTTCGCGCTGGATGAGCGGCACGGACGGCCCGTCGCCGACGAGGGCGACACGGATGCCCGGAACGCCCCTGAGGGCACGGAACCGTTCGACCTGTTTCTCCGGCGCCATCCGGCCGACGTAGCCGATCACGACCTCACCGTTCGGGGACAGGCGCTTGCGCAGCTCGGCGACGGCCGGTTCGCTCCTCCGGTTCGGGTGGTAGCCGACGAGGTCGACGCCGCGCGTCCACCGGGCGAGCCTGCGCACGCCGACCCGTTCGAGGTCCGCCATCGAGGCAGAGGAGGGCACGAGGGTGAGGTCGGCGCCGTCGTGGATCCACTTGACGAGGCGCCAGGCGACCTTCGTCGCCTGGCCGAGCCGGTTGCGCCTGGCGTAACCGGCGACATCCGTCTGGAAGATCGCGACGCTCGGGATGTCGAGGCGGTTCGCCGACGCGATGCCCTGGGCGCCGAGGAGGAACGGGGAGGCCGCGTGCACGACATCCGGGCCGAAATCGGCGAGCAGGCGCTGCACGTGCGGGCTCGGCATCCCGACAGGGAACTGGCGGTAGGAGACGGCGGGGACGCTGAACACCGGGAAACCCGCGTATTCGGAAGGAGCACCGGCGGGGGCGATGACGATCGCCTCGTGCCCGGTGCGCTGCAGGTGCTCGAGCACCTTGCAGACGCTCGTGGTGACCCCACTGACGGTGGGGAGGAAACTTTCACTGACGACGGCAACCCGCATGTTTCGAGCGTATGCACCCCTCGAAACAAGCACGTGAATACCCGGAACCACTGCGTGAATACCCGGTGAACAGCCCCCGGCGGCCTGTAGTCTGGCCGAATGACCCAGGCACCTGACCCACTCGAGCGCTTCTACAGCGTGATCCCCGCCGGCGGCATCGGATCCCGCCTGTGGCCGCTCTCCCGCGCGGACGCGCCGAAGTTCCTGCACGACCTCACCGGGTCAGGCCAGACCCTGCTCAGGGACACCTGGGACCGGCTGGCCCCGCTCGCCGGCGACCAGCGCATTATGGTCGTCACCGGTCGCGCGCACCGCGCCGCCGTCGAGGCGCAGCTGCCGGAGCTCGCCGACCTCAACGTCGTGCTCGAGAGCGAGCCGCGCGAGTCGACGGCGGCCATCGGCCTCGCCGCGGCCATCCTCGAGAAACGCGAACCCGGCGTCATCATCGGGTCCTTCGCGGCCGACCACGTCATCAAGGGCGCCATCCTGTTCCGCCAGACCATCGTCGAGGCAGTCGCGGCAGCGGATGCCGGGTACATCGTCGCGATCGGCATCCGGCCGACGGAGCCCGCGATCGGATTCGGCTACATCAAGACGGCCGCGCCGCTAGAAATCCCGGGGCGCCGAACGCGCAGTCCGTCGATTCCTTCGTCGAGAAGCCCGACCTCGCGACGGCGGAGGCGTACGTCGCGAGCGGCCACTACCTCTGGAACGCGGGAATGTTCATCGCCAGGGCCGATCGACTGCTCGAAGAGATCGGCGCTGCGGAGCCCGAGCTGCTCGCCGGGCTGCTCGAGCTAGCCGATGCGTGGGACACCCCGCGCCGCGGCGCCGTCGTCGACAAGGTCTGGCCGAGGCTCAAGAAGATCGCCATCGACTACACCGTCGCGGAGCCGGTCGCGGCGCGCGGCCAGCTCGCCGTCATCCCCGGCCAGTTCGACTGGGACGACGTCGGCGACTTCGCGTCGATCGCCAAGATCCACGCGAACGGGCGGAAGCGCGACCTGGCGATCCTCGGTGAGGGCGCCCGCGTGCTCGCCGACTCGTCGAGCGGAATCGTCGTGAGCCACACCGGCCGGATGATCGCGCTGATCGGCGTCGAGGACATCGTCGTCATCGACACGCCGGACGCTCTGCTCGTGACGACGAGCGCGAATGCGCAGAAAGTGAAGGCCGTCGTCGACGCCCTCAAGCTCTCCGGGAGCAGCGACGTTCTGTAGCCGACACCGTCGGAATCGTTTGTGCCGGTCTCCGGCTAATTGTGCACGGATTTGTTTTGTGCAGGTAGCGGGTTGATAACGCTTAGCGCACCTATCGAGTTTGCTCAACTGAGCAATGAAACATTGGGTAACCTGATTGCACACAGCCCCGTCGAACCCGCGCCGGGCCAGCAATGGAGGTCATCTTGACAATCACCAAACGAAGGGCCGTTTTCAGCGGACTCGCCACCCTGGGCGCCGTAGCCCTGCTCGCCGGTTGTGCGGCGGCGCCGAGCACCGGCGGCGCCACGTCGACCGCTGCGGTCACCGACTTCACCCCCTGCATCGTTTCCGACGCCGGCGGCTTCGACGACAAGTCCTTCAACCAGTCCAGCTTCGACGGAATGACCCAGGCAGCGGATGCCCTCGGCGTCAAGTTCAAGCAGGCGGAGTCCAAGACGACCGACCAGTACGCGGGCAACGTCAGCAGCATGGTCGACCAGAACTGCAACTTCATCCTCACGGTCGGCTTCGCGCTCGCGAACACCACCCGCGACGCGGCCAAGGCCAGCCCAAAGACCGACTTCGCCATCATCGACTCCGCACTGTCGAATGACGACTTCAGCCCCCTTGCCCTCGACAACGTCAAGCCGGTCCTCTACGACACCGCCCAGGCCGCCTTCCTCGCCGGTTACCTTGCTGCAGGCACCACCAAGACCGGCATCGTCGGCACCTACGGCGGCAAGCAGTTCCCATCCGTGACGATCTTCATGGACGGCTTCGCCGATGGCGTGACGTACTACAACACCCAGAAGTCGAAGTCCGTCAAGCTCCTCGGCTGGGACAAGGCCGCCCAGGCCGGAACCTTCGCCGGCAGCTTCGATGACATCAACCAGGGCAAGGCACTCAGCACCAACCTGATCGACCAGGGCGCCGACATCATCCTTCCGGTTGCCGGGCCGCTCTTCCAGGGCACCGCGCAGGCCATCCAGGACTCCGGCAAGGACGTTGCCATCGTCGGCGTCGACAGCGACCTCTACGCGACCGCACCGGCCACGAAGGCGCTCTACCTCACCTCGATCATGAAGCAGATGGCGGATGCGACCAAGGCGATCGTCGTTGACGCGGCGAACGGCAAGTTCAGCGCGACCCCGTACATCGGCACCCTCGAGAACAAGGGCGTCGACATCGCGCCCCTGCACGACTGGGAGTCCAAGGTCGACCCCGCGCTCGTGAAGGAGGTCGACGCGATCAAGGCCGACATCATCAGCGGCAAGCTCAAGGTCACGTCGCCGTCCACCCCGAAGTAACACACCAGGAAGTGCCATCGCGGGGAGGCCAGCGAGAGCTGGCCTCCCCGTGTGCTGTAACCCCCGGCCGCTGACCCCCGGCCGGCTGCTCAATAGAATCGGGAAGTATGAAGCTCGAACTTCGAGGCATTACGAAGAGATTCGGTGCCCTGGTCGCCAACGACCACATCAACCTCACTGTCGAGGCCGGCGAGATCCACGCGCTGCTCGGCGAGAACGGCGCAGGGAAGTCCACCCTGATGAACGTGCTCTACGGCCTCTACCGGGCCGAAGAAGGCGAGATCCTGCTCGACGACGTCGTCCAGCACTTCTCCGGACCCGGCGACGCCATGGCCGCCGGCATCGGCATGGTGCACCAGCACTTCATGCTCATCCCCGTCTTCACCGTCGCCGAGAACGTCATGCTCGGCCACGAAGAGACCGGGTTCGGCGGCCACCTCGATCTCCCGGCCGCCCGCCGCCGGGTGACCGAGATCTCGGCCAGGTTCGGGTTCGACGTCGACCCCGACGCCCTCGTCGAGGACCTCCCCGTCGGAGTGCAGCAGCGGGTCGAGATCATCAAGGCGCTCTCCCGCGATGCGAAGGTGCTCGTCTTCGACGAGCCGACCGCGGTGCTCACCCCGCAGGAGACCGACGAGCTGATGGGCATCATGCGCCAGCTGCGCGACTCCGGCACCTCGATCGTCTTCATCACCCACAAACTCAGGGAGGTGCGCGCTGTCGCCGACCGGATCACCGTCATCCGCCTCGGTGCCGTCGTCGGCCAGGCCTCGCCCACCGCGAGCAACGAGGAACTCGCCACGATGATGGTCGGCCGCCCCGTCGACCTCACCGTTGACAAGTCCCCGGCCGCGCCCGGCGCCCCTGCCCTCGTCGTCACCGACCTCACCGTGCTCGACCCGCGCGGGCAGGTGCTCGTCAACAACGTGAGCTTTACCGTGCACGCCGGCGAGATCCTCGCCATCGCCGGAGTGCAGGGAAACGGGCAGACCGAGCTGACTGAGGCCCTGATGGGCCTCCAGCCGCGCGTCTCCGGCGACATCACCCTCGACGGAGCCTCGCTTCGCAACCACACCGTGCGCCGGATCCTCGACGCCGGCGTCGGCTTCGTGCCAGAGGACCGCACAGAGGACGGCCTCGTCGGCGAATTCACGATCGCCGAGAACCTGATGCTCGACCGGTCGCACCAGCCGCCGTTCGTCAAGCGCTTCAACGTCCAGCTGTCCTTCCTCGCCCGGTTCGCCGAGGACAAGGTCAAGGAATTCGACGTGCGCTCCCAGGGCATCGACACCCTCGTCGCCCGCCTCTCCGGCGGCAACCAGCAGAAGGTCGTCCTCGCCAGAGAGCTCAGCCGCGATCTGCGGCTCTTCATCGCCGCCCAGCCGACCCGCGGCCTCGACGTCGGTTCGATCGAATTCGTGCACGAGCGCATCATCGCGACCCGGGATGCCGGCACCCCGGTCATCGTGATCTCGACCGAACTCGACGAGGTCGCCGCCCTCGCCGACCGGATCCTGGTGATGTTCCGCGGCCGCGTCGTGGGCATCGTCCCCGGCGACACCCCCGGGCCGTACTGGGGCTGATGATGGCCGGCGAAACGCCGACCGAAGAAGGAGCGGCAGCATGAGCGAGACCCTTCAGACCCCGCCGGTTTCCAGCGGGAAGCCGGCCGGGCCGGACCAGCCTGACCAGCCGAGCCGCGCGTACCAGGTCTTCCGAGAGATCACGACCGGGAACGCCATCATCTCCGTCCTCGCCGTTCTCCTCGCCCTGCTCGTCGGCGCGATCCTGATCGCCTTCACCAACGAGGACGTCCAGAAGGCATCGGTGTACTTCTTCTCCCGACCGGGCGACACCGTCGTCGCGGCCTGGAATTCCGTCTCCGGAGCGTACTCCGCCCTGTTCCAGGGGTCGATCTACAACTTCCGCAAGCCGGACTTCGCGTCCGGGATCAAGCCGCTCACCGAGACCCTCACCTTCGCGACCCCGCTGATCGCGGCCGGCCTCGGCGTTGCGCTCGGCTTCCGCGTCGGGCTGTTCAACATCGGCGGTCGCGGCCAGATGCTCATCGCGGCAGCGCTCGGCGGCTGGGTGGCCTTCGCGCTCGACCTGCCCGCCGGCATCCACCTCGTCGTCGCCCTCGTCGTCGGCGTCGCAGGCGGTGCGCTTTGGGGCGGCATCGTCGGCCTGCTCAAGGCCCGCACCGGTGCGCACGAGGTCATCACGACGATCATGCTGAACTATGTCGCCTACTATCTCGTCAGCTACCTGCTGCGCGACGGCTTCCTGAAGACGCCGGGGTCCAACAACCCGCAGAGTCCCGCGAGCAAACCGACGGCCGTGTTCCCCGACCTGCTCGGCCCCGCGTACAACCTGCACCTTGGGTTCATCCTCGTGATCATCGCGACGATCTTCACCTGGTGGCTGTTGTCGCGCTCGAATCTCGGCTTCCAGTTCCGCGCCGTCGGGCTCAACCCGCACGCGGCCCGGGTGGCCGGGATCAGCGTCGACCGGATGTACGTCTACGCGATGCTGTTCTCCGGCGGCCTCGTCGGCCTCGCCGGCATCAACCAGGTGCTCGGCACGTCGACGAGCGGTTTCGACGCCGGCATCGACTCCGGCATTGGGTTCGACGCGATCACCGTCGCGCTGCTCGGCCGCTCACGCCCGTGGGGGTCTTCGCCGCGGGCATCCTCTTCGGCGCCTTCAAGGCGGGCGGGTTCTCGATGCAGGCGGCAGAGGGTGTCCCGATCGACATCGTGCTGATCGTGCAGTCCCTGATCGTGCTGTTCATCGCGGCGCCGCCCCTCGTGCGCGCCATCTTCCGGCTGCCGACGCCGGGCCAGAAGACCCCGGGTGCGAAGACGCCCCGGAAACGCACCACGACACCCACGGAGGTGGTGGCCTCGTGAGCACTCCGACAACCGTTTCACCGGCCGGGTCCACCGGACCGGGCGCAGCAGTCACTGCCGCAGGGCCCGACTTCGAGCAGATCAAGAGCTGGAAGACCCCGATCGCCCTCGCGATCTTCTCGGTGCTCGGCTTCCTGCTGCTCGTCGTCTTCGGTCGTGACGGCGAGAGCACCATGCGCCTGTCCACCACGACCGACCTGATCCAGCTGCCCGACGTGGTCCTGCCCACCCGGCCGACCGGCATCGCGGTCGTCGCCCTCCTGCTCCTGATCACGGCGGCGAGCGGATGGCTCGTGCGCTCGAAGGCGAAAGTACCGATCTGGCTCGTCACCGTGTTCGCGGTGTTCCTGCTGGTCGGCTTCCTGGCCTGGGCCTCCGCCGACCACACGATCCCCGTGCCCGGGCTGCTCTTCGGGTCGCTGAGCCTCGCCGTCCCGCTCATCTTCGGTGCTCTCGGCGGCGTCATCTCGGAGCGGGTCGGCGTGGTCAACGTCGCGATCGAGGGCCAGCTGCTCGCGGGTGCGTTCACCTCGGCGATGGTCGCGTCGATCACCCAGCAGCCGCTGCTCGGGCTTGTCGCGGCGATGGTCGCCGGCGTGCTCGTCTCCTTCGTGCTCGCCGCGTTCGCGATCAAGTACTTCGTCGACCAGGTCATCGTCGGCGTCGTGCTCAACGTGCTCGTCTCCGGGGTGACCGGCTTCCTGTTCTCCCAGCTGCTCGCCCCGAACGCCGGGACGCTCAACAGTCCGCCGCGGTTCGAGAACATCAACATCCCGCTGCTGAGCGAGATCCCAATCATCGGCCCGGTCTTCTTCCGGCAGACCCTGATCGTCTACATCATGTACGTGGCCGTCGCGTGCGTGTACTTCGGCCTCTTCCACACCAAGTGGGGCCTCCGCCTGCGCGCCGTCGGCGAGCATCCTCAGGCCGCGGACACCGTGGGCATCAACGTCGCCCGCACCCGGTTCTGGAACGTCTCGCTCGCAGGCGCGATCGCCGGTCTCGGCGGGGCGTACTTCACCCTCGGCTCCGTCGGCGCCTTCGGCAAGGAGATGACAGCCGGTGCCGGGTTCATCGCCCTCGCCGCCGTCATCTTCGGCCGCTGGGACCCGATCAGGGCCACCCTCGCCGCGCTGCTCTTCGGCTTCGCGAGCAACCTGCAGAACGTGCTCAGCATCATCGGCTCCCCGGTGCCGAGCGAATTCATGCTGATGCTGCCCTACCTCGTCACGATCTTCGCCGTCGCCGGCCTCGTCGGCCAGTCACGGGGGCCGGCGGCCTCCGGAAAGCCGTACATCAAATCGTGAGCTCCCGAAAGAACGAACCCGCACGAAATAACGAACCGGAGTCCGGCCACGTGGCTCCCGCCATCGACTGGGCGCTCCTCCGCAGCATCGCGACCGAGGCGATGAGCCTCGCATACGCGCCGTACTCGAAGTTCCCCGTCGGCGCGGCCGCCCTCGTCGACGACGGCAGGGTAATCAGCGGATGCAACGTGGAGAACGCCTCGTACGGCCTCACTTTGTGCGCAGAGTGCGCCCTCGTCTCCGTGCTGCATCTCACCGGCGGCGGCCGGCTCCTCGCCTTCAGCTGCGTCGACGGCAACGGCAACCTGCTGATGCCGTGCGGCCGCTGCCGCCAGCTCCTCTACGAACACTCCGCACCCGGCATGCTGCTGGAAACAGTCTCGGGCCTCCGCACCATCGACCAGGTCCTGCCGGATGCCTTCGGGCCCCGCCAGCTCGCCGACTACCGGGAAGAACACCAGTGAACACCCAGACCCACCTCGAAGCCTTCGACGCCGTCGACCTGATCCGCACCAAGCGCGACCACGGCGAACTCGCCACCCCCCAGATCGACTGGCTGATCGACGCGTACACCCGCGGCTACGTCGGCGACGAGCAGATGGCCGCGATGACCATGGCGATCTTCCTGAACGGCATGACCCGGCGGGAGATCAAGGACCTCACCCTCGCCATGATCAACAGCGGCGAGCGGATGAGCTTCGCCGGCCTCGGGAAGCCGACCACCGACAAGCACTCCACCGGCGGCGTCGGCGACAAGATCACCCTCCCACTGATGCCGCTCGTCGCGGTCTTCGGCGCGGCCGTCCCGCAGCTCTCCGGCCGCGGCCTCGGGCACACCGGCGGCACCCTCGACAAGCTCGAGTCGATCCCCGGCTGGCGCGCCCACCTCAGCAACGAGGAGATGTTCGCGCAGCTCCGCGACCACGGCGGCGTGATCTGCGCGGCGGGCGGCGGCCTCGCCCCGGCGGACGGCAAGCTCTACGCCCTCCGCGACATCACCGGAACCGTCGAGGCGATCCCGCTGATCGCCTCCTCGATCATGTCGAAGAAGATCGCTGAGGGCACGAGCGCGCTCGTCCTCGACGTGAAGTTCGGGTCCGGCGCCTTCCTGAAGGACATCGAGCTCTCCCGGGAACTCGCCCGCACGATGGTCGCGCTCGGCGAGGATGCCGGGGTGGCGACATCCGCCCTGCTCACCAACATGAACGTGCCGCTCGGCTTCGCGATCGGAAACGCGAACGAGGTCCGCGAATCGGTCGAGGTGCTCGCCGGCGGCGGACCTGCAGACGTCGTCGAACTCACGATCGCCCTCGCGACCGAGATGCTCGACCTCGCCGGAATCGAAGGCGTCGACGTCGCCGCTGCCCTCACCGACGGGCGGGCCATGGACAAGTGGCGCGAGGTCATCCGCGCCCAGGGCGGCGACCCGGATGCCGCGCTGCCGGTCGCGAAGGAAACCCACGTCGTCACGGCGGACCGTGACGGAGTGCTCGTCGAGCAGCAGGCTCTGCCGTTCGGGATCGGCGCCTGGCGTCTCGGGGCGGGCCGTGCCCGCAAGCAGGACCCCGTGCAGCACGCCGCAGGGATCGACCTGCACGCCAAGCCGGGCGACACCGTGCGCGCAGGGCAGCCGCTCTTCACCCTCAGCGCCGACGAGCCGGAGCGTTTCGCCAGGGCCCTCGAGGCCCTCGAGGGCGCGTACCGGATCGGCGAACCCGGCGAGCCCGTGCTCGACGGCGGCCCCCTCATCGCCGAGCGCATCGGTGGCTGAGCCCGGCTCGATCTCCTGAACGGGATCGGTTTGTTGCCGATCACGATAAATTACGGGAGTTATGCCTGGGGAGGGGCCGGGGGAGGCCGGGGCCGGTAGATTGGTGAGCGTGAATACGAGCCTTGAGGAATTCCTGCTGCCCGGTGGTACGAGCATCAATGCGCTGCCCAAAATATCGCTGCACGACCACCTCGACGGCGGCCTGCGCCCCCAGACGATCATCGAGCTCGCGGAGGCCATCGGTCTCGCCCTGCCGTCGACGGAAGCTGCCGCCCTCGGCGATTGGTTCGCCGACCAGGCCAACTCCGGCTCGCTCGTGGATTACCTCAAGACCTTCGACGTGACGACGGCCGTGATGCAGACCAGGGAGGGCCTCATCAGAGTCGCCCGCGAATTCGTGCAGGACCTCGCCGCAGACGGTGTCATCTACGGGGAGATCCGCTGGGCACCCGAACAGCACCTCACCCGCGGGCTCACCCTCGACCAAGTCGTCGAGGCCGTGCAGGAAGGCCTCGAGTCCGGCGTCGACCAGGCGGCAGAATTCGGGTCCACCATCCGGGTCGGCCAGCTCATCACCGCGATGCGCCACGCGAACCGCGGCCTCGAGATCGCCGAACTCGCCGTACGCCACCGCGGCAACGGCGTCATCGGCTTCGACATCGCCGGCGCGGAGCTCGGCTTCCCCGCCCGCAACCACCTTGCAGCATTCGACTACCTCGCCAAGGAGTTCATGCCGGTCACGGTGCACGCCGGAGAGGCCGACGGGCTGGGCAGCATCCGCGGTGCCCTCTTCGACGGCCGCGCACTGCGCCTCGGCCACGGCGTGCGCCTCGCCGAAGACATCGTCATCGGCCGCGAGGACGACGACAACACGCTACATCACCCTCGGCCCGGTCGCCCAGTGGGTGCGCGACCGTGAGATCGCCCTCGAACTGAGCCCGTCGTCGAACCTGCAGACCGGCGCAATCGCCGCCTGGGGCGATGACCTACTCGACCATCCCTTCGACCTGCTGTATCAGCTCGGCTTCCGGGTCACCGTCAACACCGACAACCGGCTGATGAGCGACACGAGCCTGAGCCAGGAACTCGCGCTGCTGAGCGACGCCTTCGGCTACGACATCGACGACCTCGAGGTCTTCCAGCTCAACGCCGCCCAGTCCGCGTTCCTCCCGCTCGAAGAGCGCGAAGAACTCGCCGACGCCATCGTCGCGGGCTTCGAAGAGGCCTGAGAGTCCGCGGACCCCGCCACGCAACCCCAGTGAAAGAACCTATGCAACTCCCAGACCTGCCTCTTACCGCCATCGCGATCGGCATCCACGTGGCCGACTGGCGCGCCGCCGTGACCGCGGCCGGCGACGGTCTCGTGCGCTCGGGGTCGACAGGCCCCGGCTACACGAAACGGATGATCGACGTCATCGACGAGTTCGGCGCCTACGTCGTGATCGCCCCGGGCCTGGCCCTCGCCCACGCGCGCCCAGGCCCCGACGTCATCGCAGAGGGCCTGAGCGTCGTGACGCTCGCGGAACCCGTCGCCTTCGGCCACCCGCACAACGACCCGGTCAGCGTGGTCCTCGGCCTCGCCGTGACGACGGGCGATGAGCACGTGCTGCTCGTCGCCGAACTCGCGAACCTCTTCAATGACCCGCGGGTCATCCCTGCGCTTGCGGCCGCGACGGATGCCGCCGGCATCCGTTCGCTGCTCGGCGTGACGGCACCCGCCGGAGAAGCCAACGGGGTCCAGGAATGAAGATCGTCGCCCTGTGCGGGGTCGGAGTCGGCACCTCCGCGATCCTGAAGATGAACGCAGAACGGGCTCTCGCCCGGCTCGACATCGACGCCGAGGTCACGGCGACCGACGTTGCCTCCGTGCAGACCGTCGGCGCGGACGCGCAGGTGATCCTGACCTCATCGGAGCTCGTGGCCCACATCGGCAAGACCAACGCGGACATCGTCGTCATCGACAACTATTTCGACCTCGACGAGCTCACCACCAAGCTCGAGGACGCGCTCGGCTGAGCCCGGTGCGGTGCGGTGCGGTGCTTCGCGTGCCGGGCCCTGAGGTCCGAGTCCTGCGCGGTGAGCCCTACGCGATGAGCTCGCGCATACCGCGCTCGAGCTCGGCGAGCACGGCGTTGGCGGCGACCTGGCGCTCCACCACCGTGCCGACGACGCTGCTCGTGTCGAGGTAGACCTTGAGCTTGGGTTCTGTGCCGCTCGGGCGCACCATCACCCGGGCCCCTCCGACGAGGCGGATCCGGAGCACGTCGCTCGGGGGCAAGCCGAGGAAGCCGCCGGCGAGGTCGTCGATGTGGTCGACGCGGATCCGGCCGATGAACACGGGCGGGTTCGAGCGCAGCCGGTCCATCACCCGGGAGATCGACGACAGGTCGGTGACGCGCACCGAAATCTGGCTCGACGAGAAGTGCCCGAACCGGCCGCTGAAGTGGTGCAGGTGGTCCGCGAGGGTGAAGCCCTCGTTCTTCAGGTCGCTCACGAGGGACAGCAGCGCGAGGGCCGCGGAGATGCCGTCCTTGTCGCGCACGGTCGTCGGGTTCACGAGGTAGCCGAGGGCTTCCTCATAGCCGAACACCAGACCGGGGGCGCGCGAGACCCACTTGAACCCGGTGAGTGTCTCTTCGAAGCGCATGCCGTAGGCATCCGCCACGGCCTTCAAGGCCGGCGACGAGACGATCGAGCAGGCCAGAGTGCCGCTGCGCGGGGCCGGGGCGGATGTGTCCGCGTCGTCGTCCGTGGCGGCGTCGTCGGCGATGGGCGCCAGTTCTGCCCGTTCCGCGGCACGCCAGCCGAGGATCGCACCGACCTCGTTGCCGGTGAGGCGACGGTATCCGCCCGCGGCGTCGGCGTCGGGGATCGCGATCGCGAGGCGGTCGGCGTCCGGGTCGTTCGCGATGATGAGTTCGGCGTTGATCTCGCGGGCGGTCGCGAAGGCGAGGTCGAGGGCGCCCGGCTCCTCCGGGTTCGGGAACGCGACGGTCGGGAAGGTCGGGTCCGGGGCGATCTGCGCGTCGACGAGGGTCGGCAGGTCGTAGCCCGCAGCCTCGAGCACGCGGCGGGTGGTGTCCCAGCCGACCCCGTGCATGGCCGTGTACACGGCGTTGACCTGGGCGCGCGGCGGGCCGACGGTAGCGGCGGTCGCGGCGATGTAGGCCTGGACGACGGTCTCCTCCGCGGTCTCGTAGACGCCGCGCGGCAGGTCGGGGATGGTCGTGTGCGTCGCCACGCGGTGGATCTCCGCCGCGATGAACGCGTCGTCCGGTGAAACGATCTGGGATCCGCTGTTCGCGCCGCCGAGGTAAACCTTGTAGCCGTTGTCGGCCGCGGGATTGTGCGAGGCGGTGACCATGACGCCGGCGCTCGCGTCGAGGTGGCGGACGGCGAAGGCGAGGACGGGCGTCGGCAGCAGTCGGGGCAGCAGGATGGCGCGGACGCCGGCACCCGCCATGATCGCGGCACTGTCGGCCGCGAAGACCTGGGAGTTCTTGCGGCCGTCGTAGCCGATCACGACGGAGGGGGTCTGGCCGGGAAGGGCGGTTCCGATCAGGAACGCGGCGAGGCCGGCCGCGGCCTGGGACACGAGGACGCGGTTCATCCGGTTGGAGCCGGCGCCGATCGCGCCGCGGAGGCCGGCCGTTCCGAAGGCGAGGCGCTCGTCGAAGCGGGCGTGCAACTCGGTGATGGCTGTCTCGTCCGCGGACTGTGCCCCGCGGAGCAGGGCGCGCAGTTCGGCCTGGGTCTCGGGGTCCGGGTCCTGGGCGAGCCAGGCGGTGGCCGCGGCGACCGTGGTGGCGTCGTCGGGCGCAGGGGCCGGTGCAGACGTCGTCGATGCCCGAACGGGGTGGGCGCGCGCTGCCGGGACGAAGGCCGCCGCGACGGTGGCGTCCATTTCCGCAGTGACGGGGGCTTGTTCGTCCGCGGCGGATGCCGGGTGGGCGGTCAGTGGGGCAGCGGCGGGTTCCTCGGCTGCTGCCGGAACTGCCTCCGCCGCTTCGGCTGCTGCCGATACTGGAACCGCCTGGGCGGCCGCCGGGACCGGAATCTCCACGATCTCGAGCGCGAGGGTCGGGGGCAGTGCGGAAGCGGGAGCATCCGGCAATGCCCGGTGACGCCCGCGCGCGCGAACCTCACCGGTGCCGGTCAGCTCGGAGTCGACGGGCCCTGTGCTGGTGGGCCCGGTGCTCGTGGGCCCGGTGCCGGTCTCGGTCGCGCTCACAGGGCGGCCACGATCCTGGCGAGGAGTGCGCTGATCACGGGTTCGGCCTGCTTGCCTGCGACGAGCACTTCGGCGTGGCTGAGCGGCTCCTTCTGGATCCCGGCCGCGAGATTGGTGATGAGGGACAGGCCGAGGATCTCCATGCCGGCCTGGCGGGCGGCGATGGCCTCGAGCGCCGTCGACATGCCGACGATGTGGCCGCCGATCGCCTTCGCCATCTGCACCTCGGCGGGGGTCTCGTAGTGCGGTCCGCGGAACTGGCAGTAGACGCCCTCGTCGAGCCCGGGGTCGATGGTGCGGGCGAGGTCGCGCAGCCGCTTCGAATAGAGGTCGGTCAGGTCGATGAAGGTCGCGCCTTCGAGCGGCGAGTCCGCGGTGAGGTTGATGTGGTCGCTGATCAGCACCGGCGTTCCGGGGGTCCAGGTCTCGCGGATGCCGCCCGCCCCGTTGGTGAGGATCATGGTCGTCGCGCCCGTTGCCGCAGCGGTGCGTACGCTGTGCACGACCCGGCGGACGCCGTGGCCTTCGTAGTAGTGGGTGCGCGCGCCGATGACGAGAGCCCGCTTGCCGTTCGGCAGGAGCACGGAACGCAGAGTGCCGACGTGGCCTTCGAGCGCGGGGGCGCTGAATCCGGTGATCGACTGCGCGGGGATCGTGTGCGTGGTCTCGCCGATGAGCTCCGCGGCCTTGCCCCAGCCGCTGCCGAGGGTCAGCGCGACGTCGTGATGGGTGACGCCGGTCAGCTCGGCGATTTCCTCCGCCGCGATCCGGGCGATCTCGAATGGATCGGTTTGTGGCTCGTCCAGCGGGTTTGCGTCGATCGTCGGCATCCCCCCACTCTATTCGCCCGAACCAATTCGACGGAGATTTTGGGCATTCGGGGCCCAAAGTGCCCTCTCACGCGCGGAAATCTCAGAAACTTCGTCGAATTCGTCCGGCGCGGGCGTTGGGGCGGGCGGATGCCCCCTGCAGGGATTGGTGGCGAAGGGCGGCGGACGGCAGAATGTCACCATGGCCTACGAGTTCGAACGCAAGCAGCAGATCGTCATTCTCGGCGGAGGGCCCGGCGGATACGAAGCGGCGATCGCCGGAGCACAACTCGGGGCGGAGGTCACCCTCGTCGAAGAGGTCGGCGTCGGCGGGTCGGCGGTCATCACGGACGTGGTGCCCTCGAAGTCCCTCATCGCAACCGCTGAGGCCACCAACTCCATCGGCGACGCGACCGAGCTCGGCGTCCAGCTCTACGTGCGCGGCGCCGACGGTAAGCCGAGCCGCCCCGAGGTCGCGATCAACCTCGCCGCCGTCAACAAGCGCCTCCTCGCGCTCGCCCGCCAGCAGTCCGAGGATATGCGGGCCACGCTCGTCACCGCCGGAGTGCGCCTCGTGCAGGGCCACGGCCGCCTCGACGGCACGAGCGGCGTGATCGTCGCGACCTCGGAGGCCTCCGGCACCGATTTCGACCGGATCAGCGCCGACACCATCGTCGTCTCCGTGGGCGCGAGCCCGCGCATCCTCCCGACCGCGGTCCCCGACGGTGAGCGCATCCTCACCTGGACCCAGCTCTACAACCTGCGGGCGGTGCCCGAGCACCTGATCGTCGTCGGGTCCGGCGTCACCGGCGCCGAGTTCGCCTCGGCGTACCGGGCCCTCGGTGCCCGCGTCACCCTGATCTCGAGCCGCGACCAGGTGCTGCCCGGCGAGGACGCCGACGCCGCCGCCGTGATCGAGAACGTCTTCAAGCGCAACGGGATGGTCGTCCTCAGCAAGTCCCGCGCCGAATCCGTCGTCGTCACCTCCACCAGGGTGCTCGCGACCCTGTCCGACGGCCGCAAGGTCGAGGGCAGCCACTGCCTGATCGCCGTCGGCTCTGTGCCGAACACCCACGGGATCGGCCTCGAGGAGGCCGGAGTGCAGCTGACCGACTCCGGGCATATCCGGGTGAACCGGGTCGCCCGCACCTCGATGCCGAACATCTATGCGGCCGGAGACTGCACGACCGAGCTGCCCCTCGCATCCGTCGCCTCGATGATGGGCCGCACGGCGGTGTTCCACGCGATGGGCGACGCGGTGAACCCGATCGAGATCCGCAATGTCGCGGCCAATATCTTCACCCAGCCCGAGATCGCGACCGTCGGCTGGACGCAGAAGCAGATCGAGGACGGGCTCGTGCGCGGGACCATCTACAAGCTGCCCCTCGCCGCGAACCCGCGGGCGAAGATGATGGGGATCAAGGACGGCTTCGTCAAGCTCTTCGCGACCACGACCACCGGCACCGACGATCGGCGGCGTCATCGTCGCCCCGAAGGCGAGCGAACTCATCTTCCCGCTCGCGCTCGCCGTCGAGCACCGGCTCACCGTCGATGAGGTCGCCAGGGCCTTCCCGGTCTACCCGTCGCTGACGGGCTCGATCACGGATGCCGCCCGGGCGATGCACATCGTCCTCTAATCCCGAACGGATCCCCACACACCCCGACCCGCGTCCTCGCGAGAGTGCACTTTCGGCCCATAAAGCGCGGTTTTAAGGGCCGAAAACGTACTCTCGCGGGACGGAGGGTCAGCCCTGGAGGGACTGCCGGATGGCGCGGGGGAGAGCGGCGACGATGATCGCGTGCGACTCGGTGATCAGCTCGCGCACGTGGTCGGCGGGAACGGAGCCGTCGAGTCTCACGGTCACCCAGTGCCGCTTGTTCATGTGGTACCCGGGCTCGATGCCGGCAACGCTCCGGATCAGCCGCGGCACGTTCTCCGGGAGCGCCTTGAGCGTGATCGACCGGCGCGGGGCATCCGGCTGGTCGACGGAGAACATCTTGCCCGCGACCTTCATCACCCGGGCCTCCGGCCCGAACGGGTACGTCTCGACGGCGCCGTTCAGGTCGAGCAGGAACGCGGTCAGTTCGTCCGGATCCACGACGGTCCCCTTTCCCGGCCGACGATGAGCGAGCGGATGCCTGCAGTGCGGTGCCTACGCGGCGTCGGTCACGGCGAGCAACAGATACCCGCTCGACACCGTGGCACCGACGACGGCGCCGATGCTGCCGATCACGCCGTCCTTGTGCGCGGTGAGCGGGTGTTCCATCTTCATGGCTTCGAGCACCAGCAGCAGGTCGCCCTTGACGACGACGTCGCCTTCAGCGACGGCGAGCTTGACGATCGTGGCCTGCATCGGCGCGACCACGGCGTCGCCGATTGCCGTGTTCACCGAGTGGGCCACGCCGCGGCGACGCGGGGCGGGACCGGCGGTGCTTTCGGCGGTGCCGGGCAGGAGACGCACGGGGAGGCTGACCTCGATGCGGCGGCCCTCGACCTCGACGACGACGTTGTGGCGCTTCTCGGCGGTGCCCAAGTCGGTGAGGGAGCCGTTCCACGGTTCGATGTCGTTGACGAAATCGGTTTCGATCCACCGGGTGTAGATCGAGAACGGCTCGCCGTCCGAGGGTGCGAACGCGGGGTCGCGCACGATCGCGCGGTGGAACGGAAGCACGGTCGGGAGGCCGGCGATGTCGAACTCGTCGAGGGCGCGGCGCGAACGCTCGAGCGCCTCCTCGCGGCTCGCGCCGGTGACGATGAGCTTGGCCAGCAGGGAGTCGAAGGAGCCGGAGATGACGTCGCCGGCCTGCACGCCGCTGTCGACGCGCACGCCGGGGCCGCCCGGCGCCCTGAAGACGTGCACGGGGCCGGGAGAGGGCATGAACCCGCGGCCGGGGTCTTCGCCGTTGATCCGGAATTCGAAGGAGTGCCCGCGCGGGATCGGGTCGTCGTAGTCGAGGCGGCCGCCCTCGGCGAGGCGGAACTGTTCGCGGACGAGGTCGATGCCCGTGACTTCCTCGGAGACGGGGTGTTCGACCTGGAGCCGGGTGTTGACCTCGAGGAAGGAGACGGTGCCGTCCTGGCCGATCAGGAACTCGCAGGTGCCTGCGCCGAGGTAGCCGACCTCCTTGAGGATGGCCTTGGACGCGCGGTACAGCTCGTCGTGCTGAACGGTCGTGAGGAACGGTGCCGGTGCCTCCTCGACGAGCTTCTGGTGGCGACGCTGCAGCGAGCAGTCGCGGGTGGAGACGACGACGACGTTGCCGTAGGCGTCCGCGAGGCACTGGGTCTCGACGTGGCGGGGCTTGTCGAGGTACTTCTCGACGAAGCACTCGCCGCGACCGAAGGCGGTGACGGCCTCGCGCACGGCCGAGTCGAAGAGCTCAGGGACCTCTTCGCGGGTGCGGGCGACCTTGAGGCCGCGTCCGCCGCCGCCGAAGGCCGCCTTGATCGCGACCGGCAGCCCGTACTGGTCGATGAAGTCGAGGACCTCTGACGCGCCCTCCACCGGGTTGAGCGTGCCTGGGGCCATCGGAGCGTTCACCCGCTCGGCGATATGCCGCGCGGAGACCTTGTCTCCGAGCTGCTCGATGGCGTCGGGAGACGGGCCGATCCAGACCAGGCCGGCGTCGATCACGGCGCGGGCGAAATCGGCGTTCTCGGCGAGGAAACCGTAGCCGGGGTGCACGGCGTCGGCACCCGAACGGCGGGCGACCGAGAGGATCTTCTCGATGACCAGGTAGGTTTCTGCGCTTGTCGTACCGTCGAGCCCGTACGCCTCATCTGCGAGGCGGGCGTGCACGGCGTCACGATCCTGGTCGGCGTAGACGGCGACCGAGAGAATGCCGCTGTCTTTCGCGGCTCGAATCACCCGGCACGGCAATTTCGCCCCGGTTGGCGATGAGGACCTTCGTTATGCGGGACACAGTGCCTGAGCTTATTGGAGTTCCCGCCCGAGACTTTGGTTCTCCTCAACAAAAAGAACCCCCAAAAAGGTATGGATGCCTACAAAGCGCCTCCGGAACCCGCTGAGAGTCAGGCGTTCGAGCGGTTCCAGAGGCTCGGCCAGGAGTGCCCGAGACTCAGCACGAGCCGACGCAGCGTCGGCAGGGACAAGCCGACGACGGTCGAGGGATCGCCCTCGATGTGGGTGATGAACGGGGCTCCCAGACTGTCGATCGTGAAGGCCCCCGCCACGAACAGGGGCTCTCCCGTCGCGATGTACGCGTCGAGCTCGGCGTCGTCGATGTCGTCGGCGAAGGTCACGTCGGCGACCGCGACGGCCCCGACGGCCCGGCCGGGCACACCGGCCCGGTGTTCGATGAGCCAGTGGCCGGAGTAGAGCTGCCCGGTGCGGCCGCGCTGCAGCTCCCAGCGTTCCCTGGCCCGCTCGGCCGTGTGCGGCTTGCCGTAGATCACGCCATCGATGACGAAGACGGAGTCCCCGCCGAGCACGAGGTGCACGTCGTCACCGTCGGCGGCCTCGGCGTCCAGGGCGACGATCGCCCGGGAGACGTCCTCCGCCTTGGCGCGAGCGAGCAACTCGACCGTGTGACGGGGCGTCAGCGGTGCGCCCAGCATTTCGGCGGCATCCGCTGCGACTTCGTCTTCGTCGACGCCGGGCGCGATCGTGACCGGCTCGATGCCCGCGGCACGCAGGAGCGTGAGCCGGGCCGGAGAGGTCGAAGCCAGATAGAGGCGCATGGTTCCCTTTGTGCCGCGAAAGAAGCGGCGATAGAAGCGATGTGGGATGCTCGAACAATGGCCACCAGCAATGACACACCGGCGAATCTCCCCGCACACGCAGCCGAGGTGGGTACTGAACTCGAACTCCTCGTCACCAACGTAGCTCACGGCGGTATCTTCATCGCCAGGCACGAAGGCCGCGTGGTCTTCGTGAGCGACACCCTGCCGGGGGAGCGCGTGCGCGCCCGGCTCACCTCCGCGAACCACAAGAGCTTCTGGCGCGCGGAGACCGTCGAGGTCCTCGACGCGGCCCGCGAACGCCAGCCGCACATCTGGGCCTCCGCTGCCGTCGAGCGCGACCCGGACGACCGGGCCGGCGGCGCGGAGTTCGGCCACATCGAACTCGGCTTCCAGCGCGAACTCAAGCGCCAGGTGCTCGCAGACTCCCTGAAGCGCATGGCGAAGATCGAGTCCGACGTGGTCGTCGAACCCGTGCCGCTCGGCCCCAACGCCTCGCCAGGCGACGCGGCGGACGGCACAGGTTGGCGCACCCGGGTGCGCCTGCACGTCGACGAAGACGGCACGGTCGGCCCATACGCGGCCCGCTCCCACCGGGTGATCCCCGTCGGCGATCTTCCCCTCGCCGAGCGGATGCTCGAAGCGGCCGCCCCGCTCGACCAGCGTTTCCCCGGAGCGGCTTCGGTCGACGTCGTCTCCCCGAGCCTCGGCACCGTGCAGATCCTCGTCTCGGAGCCGGACGCGCGCGGTAAGCCCAAGGCCACCTCGCGCACCCTGATCCGTGAGGTCGTCGGTGACCGGGAATTCCGTCTCGACGCCGGCGGGTTCTGGCAGGTGCACGTCCGCGCCGCGGACACCCTCTACCACGCCGTCCAGGACCTGATCGATCCCGAGCTGTTCGACCCCCGTGCCACCAACCTCGACCTGTACGGCGGCGTCGGGCTGCTTGCTGCGGCCGTCGGTGACAAGTTCGGCAGCACCGTCCGGATCACCTCCGTCGAGAGCGACGCGCACGCGACCGACTTCGCCGCAGAGAACCTCGCGGAATGGGTCGGAGCGAGCGTTCGCACCGACCGGGTCGACCGCTTCCTGGCCGGCCTGGTCCGGGACGCGAGCGCGGCCGAACGGGCGAAGCACCAGGCGGCGACCGTCGTCCTCGACCCGCCGCGTTCCGGCTCAGGCCACGAGGTCATCGACCAGCTCGCGGTGCTGTCCCCGAAGCAGATCGTGTACGTGGCCTGCGATCCCGTCGCCCTCGCCCGCGACATCGCCCTCCTCAACGGGCACGGATACGAGCTGCGGAAGCTGCGCGCGTTCGATCTCTTTCCGAACACTCATCACGTGGAAGCCGTCGCCCTGCTGTCCAAATAGCTATCGTTGACGTGTACGTGCAATGGAAGAATGTAGGAACTAGTGACGCACCCGACAACACCCGCGACCTCTCCGACCACGACGGCGGATGCCCCCGCCGGTCCGGCCGGTGCGACCGTGGGGTCGACGCACGCCACTGAAGCCCGTATGCCGCTCGACCACCCCGTCCGGGTGGGCATCGCCGACGATCACGAATCCGTCCGCCTCGGCATCCAGGCCGCCTGCGAGAACGTCGGCTACGAGGTCGTCGCAACCGCGGCGACCGTCCAGGGACTCGTCGACGGGATCGGCGGGCGTCCCTGCGACGTGATCGTGCTCGACCTCTCCCTCGGCGACGGCTCTCTCGTCACCGACAACGTGCACCTGGCCCAGAGCACGGGCGCCTCGGTGCTCGTGCACAGCATCGCCGACAGGGTCGCCCTCGTTCGCGAGGCCCTCGCAGCGGGCGCCGCCGGCGTCATCCCGAAGTCGTCGCCGACGACGACCGTGATGGCCGCGGTGGCCTCGGTCGCCCGCGGCGACGTGCTCAACAACCTCGAATGGGCGACCGCGATCGACGCCGACCGCGATTTCTCCAAGGCCCAGCTCGGCCGCAGGGAACGGGACGTGCTGCACCTCTACGCCTCCGGCCTTCCGCTCAAGATGGTCGCCATGCAGCTCGGCATCGCGCACTCGACCGCGCGGGAGTACCTCGACCGGATCCGCGTGAAGTACGTCGAGGTCGGACGTCCCGCGCCGACGAAGGTCGACCTGCTGCGCCGGGCCGTTGAAGACGGAATCCTGCCGGGGCTGGACCCGGATGGCGGAGATGGCCGCGGCTGAAGCAGCGGGCACGATCCCGCAGCTCCCGACACGGTTGCCTCCCGACCGCCTGGAACTCGTACCCGTCGCGGCGGAGGGCATCCGGGCGCCCGGCATCCGCCAGCCCCGCAACCCGATCAGCCGGTCCCGGATCGAGGTCGTGATCTCCCGGTCCGTCGCCGGGGTCGCCGTCGTCTTCTCCCTGCAGGCCCTCCCGGCGATGCTGCAGCAGATCCCGTTGCGGCTGCCGGTCATGGGCGTCGCGATGCCGGTCGCCCTCGCCGTGGCGGTCGCCGCCGTCGTAGTGGCCTCGATCACCAAGGTCGGAGTGCGCATCACGACCGGCGCCGTTGCACTCATGTATTTCGTCGCCCTGATCGGGTGGCCGTTCCTGATGCGGGACCCGGCGGCCGTCCTCGACGGGAAGCCCTGGCTCTGGTACGTCTGCACGGTCGCGACCTCGTGCGCGGCCATCTCGTTCCCGCTCGGCTGGGCGTGCGCGTACACCTTCGCCGCCCCGCTCGCCTACGGGATCGTGCGTTCGCTGCCCTCCGGCGGTGACGCGGATGCGCTGCTGGCCTCCCTCGACGCCGTCTACGCGACGCTCCTCGGCCAGGTCCTCCTGATCATAATCTTCATGCTGCGGCAGACGGCCGCCTCCGTCGACGCCGCGCAGACGAATGCGCTCAACAAGTACGCGAACGCCGTGCGCCAGCACGCCACCGAGGTCGAGCGCGTGCAGGTGGACTCGATCGTGCACGACAGCGTGCTCGCGACGTTCCTCGCCGCGGCCGCCGCCGGCAGCCCGAAGGCCGCGCAGCTCGCCTCCGGGATGGCCACCGACGCCCTCCAGCGCCTCACGGACGCCGCGATCACCCCGGCCGTCGACGACAGCACGGTGAGCTTCTCCGAGCTCGCCGGGCAGATCCGCCTCGCGGCCTCCCGGCTCGCCCGGCCGTTCACGATCGTCGAGTGCGCCATCCCGAAGCTCGCCGTGCCCACGCACGTCTCCGAGGCGATCCTCGCGGCCTCCGTCCAGGCCATGGCCAACAGCGTGGAGCACGCCGGCGCAGGCCCAGGTGCGCCCGATCCCGAGCGGGTGCTGACGATGAGTGCGAACAGCCAGGGCGGATGCACCATCCAGATTTCCGACACCGGCGTCGGCTTCGACCCGGCCCTCGTCCCGAGCGCGCGCCTCGGCCTGCGCATCTCGATCGCGGAGCGGATGCAGAGCGTCGGCGGCTCCGTGTCGGTGTGCTCCACGCCGGGGCAGGGCACCACGATCACCATCGAGTGGCCGAAGGACGGCGGGGTGACCCCCTGATGATCACCGTCCCACGCGGGCTCGTCCTGTTCCTCGCCGGCCTCTTCTCGGCGTACCACGTCGTGCTCGGCATCTACTCCATCGACCTGCCGCGCACCCCGGGACCGACGATCATCGCGCTCGCGCTCTACGCACTCGCGACGGTCCTGAGCCTCTGGCCGTCGAGCCCGATGCGGATGGGCCTTGCGCTCGCCTTCTTCAACGTCGCGGTCTGCGTCGTGATCCCGCTCCTCGTCGGCAGCCAGCTCGACGGCTCCGCCAGGAACGGCTACGCGACCTGGTACGTCGCCGCCGTCGGCACCCTCATGACGATTACGGCGACGCGCCGCCGAACGGCGCTCGCCTGGGTCGGTGTCGGCGCGCTCGTCGTGCACACGATCATCTGGGCCGGCCCGGCCCAGCTGCTCGACATGGGCGTGATCGGGAGTGTCGTCTGGGTGACCGTTGCCGTCCTCCTCGCCCGCGCCCTCGCCAAGGCGGGGCGTGACGCCCGCCAGTATGCGCTCGCGGAGCGGAGGCGACGGAGTGGCAGGCCGCCCAGGAAGCGCACCTGTTCGAACGCCAGGTGCGCCTCGCGCAGACGCTGCGCCTCGCGTCCCCCATGCTGCGCCGCATCATCGACAAGCGCGGCGAGCTCGACGCGGAGGACCGCCAGGAGTGCCGCTACCTCGAAGCCGCCGTGCGGGACGAGATCCGCGGCCGCAAGCTGCTCAACGACGCCGTGCGCGAGCAGGTGATGACGGCCAGGCGCCGTGGCGGCATCGTGACGCTTCTCGACGAGGGCACGATCGACGACCTCGACGGTGCCGAGCTCGAAACCGTCCTCAACCAGCTCGCCGCCGCCATCGGCGAATCGACGGCCGACACGATCATCGCACGCACCGCGGGGAAGGCTCGGCGACGGCCGTGACCGTGGTCGGCCTCAGCAGCGCTGATGCCCGGCTGAGCGCCCTGGGACAGGACTCACCGGAGCCCGAGGTCGACCTCTGGCTCGAGATCCCCAGAGACCCGGCCACGGCATCCGCCCTCGGCGCCTGAGGGCCTGCGGGGAACGGACCGGCCCGGAACGCAAAAAAGGGGACCAACCCGAAGGCTGGTCCCCTTTTTACGTTGTGCCAGGGCGACAACCCGAATGTCACCCTGACGTGCCCCCAGAATTCGCCTGCTTACCCTAGTCGACGAATTCTGGCTGTGTAACTCAGTGAGCGACACCTAGCAATATCTATAGTGGTCGAGCCGTTCGCAATTCAAAAGTCGGCATTTAGGGGGACCGGCCAGGACCCGGACGGTTCAGGCCCGGAACTCGCCCCAGCTGCTCTGCCCGGACACGAAGGGCGGCCGGATGGCCCGCTGGCCGGCCTGCCAGCCGCTGCGGGCGCCGGTCGGCTTCTTGTGCAGGCTGCCGGTCTCCTCGCGGAGCAGACCGTGCAGCACGGCGGACACGGCCGCGGCCTCGACCGGGCTGATGCCGCGGGTCAGGAACCGCAGGTGCGCCGGAGCATCCGCGGGGGTGCCCTCCGGTGCGTCCGGTCGGGCGTTCTCTTCGTCTGCCATGGTCGCTCCCTACAGCGGGATGTTGCCGTGCTTCTTGGGCGGCAGGCTCGAGCGCTTGGTGCGCAGGGCACGCAGCGCCTTGGTGATGGCGACCCGGGTGGCTGCCGGCTCGATGATCCCGTCGAGCTCGCCGCGTTCGGCGGCGAGGAACGGGCTCGCGACGTTGTAGGTGTACTCGTTGGCGAGGCGGGTGCGCACGGCGTTGACGTCCTCCTCCGCGGCTTCGGCTTTCTTGATCTCGGCGCGGTAGAGGATGTTCACGGCGCCCTGGCCACCCATCACGGCGATCTCGGCGGTCGGCCAGGCGAGGTTGATATCGGCTCCGAGCTGCTTGGAACCCATCACGATGTATGCGCCGCCGTACGCCTTCCGCAGGATCACGGTCACGAGCGGCACCGTCGCCTCTGCGTAGGCGTAGAGCAGCTTCGCGCCGCGGCGGATGACGCCGGTCCACTCCTGATCGGTTCCGGGCAGGAAGCCGGGAACGTCGACGAGGGTGAGGATCGGGATCGAGAACGCGTCGCAGAACCGCACGAAACGGGCGGCCTTCTCGCCGGCCTGGATGTTGAGCGTCCCGGCCATGGCGTTGGGCTGGTTGGCGACGATGCCGACGGACCGGCCCTCGACGCGGGCGAAGCCGACGACGATGTTCGGGGCGAACAGCGGCTGCGTTTCGAGGAAGTCGCCGCGGTCGACGATGTGCTCGATCACGGTCTTGACGTCGTATGGCTGATTCGGCGAGTCAGGGATGATCGTGTTGAGCGCGCGGTCGGCATCCGTCGTCTCGAGCTCCACGTCGCTGTCGAAGACCGGAAGCTCGGCGAGGTTGTTGTCCGGCAGGAAACCGAGCAGGGTGCGGGCGTAGTCGAGCGCGTCGGCCTCATCGCTCGCGAGGTAGTGCGCGACACCGGAGACCTTGTTGTGGGTGAGCGCGCCGCCGAGCTCCTCCATTCCGACGTCTTCGCCGGTGACGGTCTTGATCACGTCGGGGCCGGTGACGAACATCTGGCTGATCTTGTCGACCATGATCACGAAGTCGGTGAGTGCGGGGGAGTAGACCGCGCCACCGGCGGCGGGGCCGCAGATGATCGAGATCTGCGGGATGACGCCGGAGGCTGCGGTGTTGCGGCGGAAGATCTCGCCGTACTTGCCGAGGGCGACGACACCCTCCTGGATACGCGCTCCGCCGGAGTCGAGGATGCCGATGATCGGCACGCCCGTCTTGAGGGCGAGGTCCATCACCTTGATGATCTTGTCGCCGGCCACCTCGCCGAGCGATCCGCCGAAGATGGTGAAGTCCTGCGAGTAGACCGCGACCTGGCGCCCGTGGATCGTGCCGGTGCCGGTGACGACCGCGTCGCCGTACGGCCGCTTCTTCTCCATGCCGAAGCCGTGGGTGCGGTGGCGCACGAACTCGTCGAGTTCGACGAACGAGCCCTGGTCGAGAAGGAGCTCGATACGCTCGCGCGCGGTCATCTTGCCCTTGGCGTGCTGTTTTTCGATCGCCGCCTCACCGCTCGCGGTCACGGCTTCGTGATAGCGAATCTTGAGGTCGGCGAGCTTTCCAGCCGTCGTGTACAGATCTGGTCCCGAAACGGGCGAATTGTCACTCACGCCGTTCACTCTACCGGCCAGCCCTCGGCCCGGACCGTTGACGAAACCCTACAAAACCCGGCCCGATCGCTGGCCGTTCTGTTCCCCCGGGCGGGCATAACTCCTGCAGATTCCGCAAATTCGGTTCAAAATGTGGCATCGGGGGCATCTTCCGGGAGAATTGCAGGAAGCGGAAGTAGGTCAGATGCAGTTTCCACTCAGCCGTGAGGCGGTGAGCCGGTTCGACTACCTCGACGAGGCCGGGTCCACGAACGACGTGCTCGTCGGCCACGCGACGGGGGCGGATGCCGCCGGCTGGCCGCACCTGTCGACCGTCGTCACCGACAACCAGACCCGCGGCCGGGGCCGGCTCGGCCGCACCTGGCTCGCCCCCACCGGCAAGTCGCTCGCCATCTCCGTGCTGCTGCGCCCGCTCGTCGGAAAGGGCACCGGCGAGGGCGCCCCGCTCCCGGTGGACCGCTTCGGCTGGTTCCCGCTCCTCGCCGGCGCCGCGATGACCATCGCCGTGCGCGCAGAGGTCGAGGCGAGCCTCGTCGCGGGCGCCCCGTCCGCCGGCACGTCGGCCGCCGGCCCCGACGACGGTGAACACCCCGCCCACGAGGTCACCCTGAAGTGGCCCAACGACGTGCTGATCGACGGCTACAAGGTGTCCGGCATCCTCTCGGAGCTGCTGCCGGACACCCGCGGGCTCGTGATCGGCACGGGCCTCAACCTCTCGCTCGACGAACACGACCTGCCCACGCTCACCTCGACCTCGCTGCTGCTCGTGACCGGCCGGGCCCCCGAGGCGGATGCCGTGCTCGCCCGCTACCTCATCGAACTCTCCCGTCTCACGGCCGAGTTCCTCGCGGTGAACGGGGACCCGGTCGCGAGCGGTCTCCTTGGCACCGTCACGGCACTGTGCGGCACCCTCGGCTCGAAGGTGCGGGTGCAACTGCCCGGCGGTGACGACCTCGTCGGGGTCGCGATCGCGCTCGACGAGTCGGGCCGGCTGATCGTGGAGAACCAGGCCACCGGCGAGCCGCAGGCCGTCGCGGCGGGCGATGTGACCCACCTGAGGTATTAATAGGGTCATGACGAACAACAGGGGGACGGGCCCGGCAGATCCGGGGGCTCCGGCCGAACGGGTCGTGGCCGCGCTGCGCCCGCACGGTCGCGTGCTGCTCTGGCCGACCCTTGCGCTGGTCGGCGTCTGCACGGCAACCGGGTATTTCTACGGCAACCTCGCGGAGCCGTGGCAGGACAGCGCCCTGCTCTGGGTCGCGGCCGCGGTCGTCGTGCTGGTCTGGCTGCTGCCGCTCGCGTCCTGGCTGAACCGGCGGTACACGATCACGACCCGGCGCATCATCTTCCGGCGCGGTTTCTTCGTGCGGACCCGGCAGGAGCTGCTGCACAGCCGTGGCTACGACGTGAGGGTGCGGACGACCTGGCTGCAGACCCTGAGCGGTTCCGGCGACGTGATCATCGCCTCCGGCTCCGAACGGCCGCTCGTGCTGAAGGACGTTCCCAATGCGACCCTGGTGCAGCGCGTGCTGCACGACCTCATCGAGCAGTCGCAGACCGGATTCGATTCGCGGCGGCGCGAGGAATCAGCGTTCGCTGCCGACCAGACGACCATCTGGAATGGTCGCTAGGCTCGCCGTTACCGGAGCGACAACGCGACGGTGCGGGGCGAAGACCCAGTAGCGGTAGAGCACGAAGCGGAAGATCGCGCCGAGGATGAGGCCGATCACGTTCGAGGAGATGTTGTCGGCGACGACGCTGGTGTGGCCGAGCACGTAGTGGCTCACCCACAGGCAGGCGAGTCCGATGCCCATACCGACGAGGCTGACGCCGAAGAATTCGATTCCTTCGCGGAGGGTCTGGGACTGGCGGCTCTTGCCGAAGGTCCAGTACCGGTTCCCGATCCAGTTCACGGCGATGGCGAGGATGGTCGAGACGACCTTGGCGTAGATCGGCCCGGCGTGGACCAGGTGCGGATCGAAGACCGTGGTGCGGAGCAGATTGAACACCGAGAAGTCGACGGCGAAGCCGACGAGTCCCACGGCGCCGAAGCTCGCGATCTGAATCGCGAGAGCGACGAGCCGTGCTGATTTTCCCGAGGTAATCGGCATACATCCATCCGGTCTATGGGCGAAGATAGAACAACAATCCACGAGTCTACGGCGCAGACACCGCCTCAGACTGAAAATCGGTGCGTCCGAAAATGAAGGGTCGCACAGAAATCGGTGACGAAATGAGCACGACAGTCGGCGTAATCGGGGGCGGCCAGCTGGCCAGGATGCTGATCCCCGCTGCGGTGAACCTCGGGATCGACCTGCGTGTCCTGGCCGAGGCCGACGGCATGTCGGCCGGCCTCGCCGCGACGAGGGTGGGGGACTATCACGACCTCGACACGGTCCTCGCCTTCGCCGAGACCGTCGACGTGATCACCTTCGACCATGAGCACGTGCCCCAGGCCGTGCTCCGTGAACTCGTCGCCCGCGGGGTCACCGTGCGCCCGGGACCGGAGGCCCTCGTCTTCGCCCAGGACAAGATCGAGATGCGCCGGCGCCTCGGCGAGCTCGGGCTCCCGGTTCCGGACTGGGCGGCTGTCGAGAACACGGCTGAGCTCGCCGTCTTCATCGCCGACCACGGCGGCCGCGCCGTTGTCAAGACGCCGCGGGGCGGCTACGACGGCAAGGGCGTCCGGGTGGTCACGCACAAGCACGAGGTCGACGACTGGTTCATCGCGCTCGCCGAGGACGCCAACGGCGGCGCCCTGCTCGTCGAAGAGCACGTGCCGTACACCCGGGAGCTGGCCCAGCTCGTGGCCAGGCGCCCGTCCGGCCAGGTCGCCGTCTGGCCCGTCGTCGAGACCGTGCAGCGCGACGGCGTCTGTGCAGAAGTGATCGCCCCCGCGCCGCTGTCGAGCGGACGACTCGCGGCGGTCGCCGCCGACATCGCCATCAGGGTCGCGGAGGGCATCGGCGTGTGCGGCGTGATGGCCGTCGAGCTCTTCGAGACGACGGATGAGCGCCTCCTGATCAATGAGCTGGCGATGCGCCCGCACAACAGCGGCCACTGGTCGATCGAAGGATCGACCACGAGCCAGTTCGAACAGCACCTCCGTGCCGTCCTCGACCTCCCGCTCGGTGCGACGACGCCGCGCGACGAGTGGTCGGTGATGGTGAACATCCTCGGCGGACCCGCCGAAGGCACGCTCGCCGATCGGTACCCGGCGGCTTTCGCCGCGCATCCGTCGGCGAAGGTGCACAACTACGGGAAGGACCCGCGACCCGGCCGCAAGGTCGGCCATGTCACCGTGGGAGGGGCGGATCTGGACGACGTCGCCTATGAAGCGCGTGCCACTGCGGCGTTTTTTCAGGACTGACACCTAAGATCGACTGCGTGCCCGAGAACCCCATAGCAACCACCCCGCTGTCGGAGAACCGAGAAACGCCCCCGGTGCCGCACGCGCCGCTCGTCGGCGTCGTCATGGGCTCCGATTCCGACTGGCCGGTTATGAGCGACGCCGCGCAGCTCCTGCGCGACTTCGGGATTGACTACGAAGTCCAGGTGGTGTCCGCGCACCGCACGCCCAGGAAGATGATCGCCTATGGCGAAGACGCCCACGGGCGCGGCCTCAAGGTCATCATCGCCGGCGCCGGCGGTGCAGCGCACCTCCCCGGCATGCTCGCCGCCGTCACCGCGCTTCCCGTCGTCGGCGTTCCCGTTCCACTCAGCCGGCTCGACGGCCTCGACTCCCTGCTCTCGATCGTGCAGATGCCGGCCGGAGTGCCCGTCGCGACCGTCTCCATCGGCGGGGCCCGTAACGCGGCGCTCATCGCCGTGAAGATCCTGGCCCTCGCCGACGCTGGCCTGCACGACAAACTCGTCGCCTACGCACTCGACCTTGCCGCCCAGGTCGAACAGAAGAATTCGGATCTCCAAGCCAAGCTATGAGCATCGCCACCAATCCGATCAGGAACCCGGAATCCGGGTCCGCCCGTGTGATGACAAAACGGGCCTGGTGGCTCGTGCTGCTGAACGTCGTCCTGCCCGGCTCGGCGCAAGTGCTCGCCGGCAGTCGCAGCCTCGGCCGGTTCGGCCTGCGCTGCACGTTCACCCTGATCGGCCTTGTCGTGATCGTGGGGCTCGCCTACCTGTTCTGGCCTGAGTTCGTGCTCACGGCTTTCACCAACTCGATCGGGCTCTGGGTCGCCGCAGCGGTACTGGTGTTCTACGGCATCGTCTGGGTCGTGCTGACCCTCGACACCCTCCGGCTCGTGCGCCTCGTCAAGGCGGGCCCCGGTGCCCGCCCCCTCATCGCCGGATTCGCGACCGTGATCATGGTCGTCATCGCCGGAACGGCCGGCTACGGCGCCTACGTCGCCGCGACGGCGAGCGACTTCCTGTCCTCGGTCTTCGTGGCCGGGCCGACGGTCCCTCCGGTTGACGGGCGCTACAACATCATGCTTCTCGGCGGCGACGCCGGAGCCGACCGGTCGGGTCTCCGCCCGGACAGCATCACCGTTGCGAGCATCGACGCGACCACGGGCCAGGTCACCATGATCGGCCTGCCCCGCAACCTCGCATACGTGCCCTTCGTAGCGAATTCCCCGCTCGCCGCCGAGTATCCCAAGGGATACGGATACCACGACACCTGCAGGGTCGACGCGTGCATGCTCAACTCGATCTACACCGAGGTCGAGCTGAAGAGCCCCGAGATGTACCCGAAGGCCATCGACGCCGGCAGCGAGCCCGGTATCGAGGGCATGCGGGACGCCGCAGAGGGCATCACCGGGCTGACCATCCAGTACTACGGGCTCATCGACATGCAGGGCTTCTCCGAACTCGTCGACGCGCTCGGCGGCGTCGAAATCAACGTGACCGAACGCGTGCCGGTCCACACCGACGACACCTTCACCACCGTGCTGTTCTGGTTCGAGCCGGGCATGCAGCACATGGACGGCTACCACGCACTCTGGTACGCCCGCTCGCGGCACGGCACGAGCGACTACAGCCGCATGGAGCGCCAGCACCAGCTTCAGGAGGCGATCCTCGCCCAGGCCAGCCCCGCCAACGTGCTCGCCAAGTTCGAGTCCGTGGCCTCAGCCGGGTCCCAGGTCGTGAAGACCGACATCCCGCAGAGCATGCTCGGCTACTTCGTGACGCTCGCCGCCAAGACCAAGACGCACCCGATCAACACGGTCGAGCTGACCCCGGCGAACAACGTCGACCCGGAGAATCCCGACTACACCGTGATCAGGTCACTGATCAACGCGGCCCTCACCCCGGCCACCGCGACGCCCACCCCGTAGCCCCGCGCCCGTAGCCCCGGTTGAGATGCCGGGAAAACGCCCTCACCGCGCCCGGACGGGCCGCAACTCAGCACGGGGCAGGGCGATACTGCTCGAGTGGATGCCTCGCTCGGCCCCTACAGGTCTGCGTGCAGCTGCCAGACACGCTCGGCGGAATCCCGCCAGCTGAAGGCCTTCGCCCGGTCGCCGCCGTAGACGCGCAGCCTCTGCACGAGGGCCCGGTCGGTCAGGACCCGGGCGATGGCCTCGGCGAGGCGTTCGGGGTACCCGGCGGCATCCTCGCGCTCGACGACGAGACCGGCATCGCCGCCCGCCTCGAGGAGAGCGGGAGCGTCGGAGTGCACGACCGGGGTGCCGACGTGGAAGCCCTGGATGATGGGCAGCGCGAACCCTTCCTCGAGGCTCGGGACGACCAGCACGTTCGCGCGGGCGATCACGACGGCGAGTTCCTCGTCGGTGAGCGCGGGCATCGCCCGCACCCGTCCCGGCGTGAGTCCGGCCTCCTCGGCGACGGAACCGAGGTCGACTTCGCCCCAGGTGTCCGGTCCGACGACGATCAGCGGCAGGTCAGGAGCGCCCGGCAGGCCGAGGGCCGTGATGAGGGCCGTGACGCCCTTACGCGGCTCGAGCGTTCCGACGGTGACGATGTATTCGGACGGCAGGTCGAGGGCCGTGGCGAGCAGCTCAGTGGCCGAAGAGTTGGACGGCAGCCGGAAGCCGGTGCCGACGGCGCCCCCGATGACGCGCACCCTGTCGCCGAGGTCGACGATCTCGGCGAGTTGCGCTGCGACGGCATGGCTCGGCACGACGATCGCGTCCGCGTGCTTCCGTGCACGCTTCATCCGCGCCTTGGTCCAGGCAACGGTCGTCGGGGTCAATGCCTCAGGATGCGTCCACGCGAGCACGTCGTGCACGGTCACGGCGACCTGCGTGTGGTCGTTCACCCGGTCGTGACGGCGCAGCGGAGCCATCAGGCCCGGCGCGTGGATCATGCCGGGCCCGGGGGACGTGGTCACCCCGAGCTGCCAGGCCGCGGCGAGCTCGCGACGGGGGAGCGCGGTCTTGTAGAGCCCGGCGAGCCCGGGCAGGGCCGCCTCGATGGCGGCGTACTGCTCGGGCTGCGACGCGGAGACGATGCCCTCAACCTCGCAGTTGAGCGGAGCGCTCGCGATGAGCGCCCGGGTCAGCTCCTCGGTGTATCGACCGATCCCGCCGGGAACCGGCGCGATCATCTGGTCGACGATAACCCGCAGTGTGATCATTCGGTTTTGAGGACTCCTTCGGCCACGGCCTGGGTGAGGGCGTCGTGCCAGTCGCGCATGGGGGTGAGTCCGGCGTTGGCCCAGGCATCGTGGCCGAGTACGGAGTAGGCCGGGCGGGGTGCCGGCCGCACGAAGGAGGCCCCGTCGGTCGGGTGCACCCGGGCGGGATCGAGGCCGTTGGCTTCGAGCACGGCCTGGGCGAAGCCGAACCAGCTCGTGACACCGGAGTTGGTGCCGTGGTAGATCCCGGCGGGGGCATCGGCGTCGAGCAGGGCGACGATCTGCGCGGCGAGGTCCACGGTCCAGGTGGGCTGGCCGACCTGGTCCTCGACCACGTTCAGGGTGGGGTGGGTGGCGGCGAGTTTCAGCATGGTTTTAGGAAAGTTCGGACCGTTCTTCCCATAGAGCCATGCGGTGCGCACGATGTAGGTCTTGCCCGGGTTCTCGGCGAGGACGAATTCCTCGCCGGCGGCCTTGGTCCGCCCGTATGCGGAGATCGGTGCGGCGGGTGCGTCCTCCTGGTAGGGGGACTCGGCGTTGCCTGCGAAGACGTAGTCGGTGGAGATCTGCACGAGGCGCGCTCCGGTTGCTTTCGCGGCGCGGGCGAGGTTCCGCGGTCCGACCGCGTTCAGCAGGTAGGCGGCGTCCTCGTTCGTTTCGGCGTCGTCGACCTTCGTGTACGCGGCCGCGTTGATCACGACGTCGAACCCGGTCACGGCCGCCTGGACGGCGGCTTCATCGGTGATGTCGAGTTCACCGCGGTCGAACGCGGTCACGTCTTGCCCGGTCAGGGCTTTCTGCAGGTCGCGGCCGAGCATCCCGGCAGCGCCGGTGATCAGGTACCGGGTCATGAGCCGAGTGCCGCGCGGGCCTTGAGGGGTTCCCACCAGGCGCGGTTGTCGCGGTACCACTGCACGACGTCGGCGAGGCCCTTCTCGAAGGGGACCTGCGGGGCGTAGCCGAGTTCGGCCTGGATCTTGCTGATGTCCACCGAGTAGCGCAGGTCATGGCCGAGACGGTCAGCGACCCGGTCCACGTAGGACCAGTCCTTGCCGGTGGAGTCCAGCAGCAGCTGGGTCAGTTCGAGGTTGGTCAGCTCGGTGCCGCCGCCGATGTTGTAGATCTCACCGGCACGACCGCCGACGAGGACCATCGCGATCGCGCGGGTGTGGTCGTCCACGTGCAACCAGTCGCGGATGTTGTTGCCCGCCCCATACAGGGGAACGTGCTTGTCGTCGATCAGGTTCGTCACGAACAACGGGATGACCTTCTCGGGGAAGTGGTACGGGCCGTAGTTGTTCGAGCAGCGCGTGATCGACACGTTCAACCCGTGGGTGCGGTGGTACGAGCGGGCGAGCAGGTCACTGCCGGCCTTGGAAGCGGAATACGGGGAGTTGGGTTCCAGGGCGCGTTCCTCGTTCCAGGAGCCCTCCGCGATCGACCCGTAGACCTCATCCGTGGACACGTGCACGAACCGGGCCAGGTTGTGGCGCAAAGCGGCGTCGAGGAGCTGCTGGGTGCCGAGAACGTTGGTCTCGACGAAGATGGAGGCGTCGCGCACGGACCGGTCCACGTGCGACTCGGCCGCGAAGTGCACCACCGCGTCCAGGGACGGGAAGATCGTGTCGAGCAACGCCGCATCGCGGATGTCGCCGTGCACGAACGAGTACCGGGGCGAATCGGCGATCGGCGCAAGGTTCGCCAGGTTGCCCGAATACGTCAACGCATCCAGGACGACGACCTCGGCCCCTTCCAGACCCGGGTAGGCGTCTTCGATGGTGCGACGAACAAAGTTGGAGCCGATGAAACCGGCGCCGCCGGTAACGAGGATCTTCATATAAGAGGTGACCATTCCGTTTGCTGAAAGTATCGCTTCAATGCTAGCGGTACCCGCTTGGTAGACTTCTGCGCGTGCAGATCCGCGAACTCTCCATCCCCGATTCCTACGAAATCACTCCGAAGCAGTTCGGTGACGACCGGGGGTGTTCCTGGAATGGGGCAGGTTCGACCGCCTCGAGGAATCGATCGGCCACAAGCTCAACGTGGTGCAGGCGAATACGAGCGTCTCCAAGCGTGGTTCGGTGCGCGGCATCCACTTCGCGGACATTCCGCCGAGCCAGGCCAAGTACGTCACCGCGACCTACGGCGCCGTCCTGGACTACATCATCGACATCCGGGTCGGTTCGCCGACGTTCGGCCAGTGGGACAGCGTCCTCCTCGATGACACCGACCGTCGTGCCGTCTACATCGCCGAGGGCATCGGGCACTGCTTCGTCGCCCTGACCGACAACGCCACCGTCAGCTACCTCGTGACGGCCCCGTTCAACCCGGGCCGCGAACACGGCATCAACCCGCTCGACACCGACATCGGACTGGTGTTCCCGCCCGAGGCCGGCGAACTCCTGCTCTCCCCGAAAGACACCGACGCCCCCGGACTCGCCGAGTCTGCCGCGAACGGGCTTCTCCCGACCTGGGCAGACGCGAAGGCGTTCTACGCGGCACTGAACGAAGGAAACTAGACATGCGCGGAATCATCCTCGCCGGCGGCTCCGGCACACGCCTGTGGCCGATCACCAAGGGCATCTCCAAGCAGCTGATGCCCATCTACGACAAGCCCATGATCTATTACCCCTTGTCGACGCTGATGATGGCCGGGATCAACGAGATTCTGATCATCACGACCCCGGAGTACAACAGCCAGTTCCGTGCCCTCTTCGGCGACGGATCCAGCTTCGGCGTTCGCATCGAATACGCGGTACAGCCGTCGCCTGACGGCCTCGCCCAGGCGTTCATCATCGGCGAGGAATTCATCGGCGACGACAGTGTCGCCCTCGTCCTCGGTGACAACATCTTCCACGGCGCCGGCCTCGGCTCAGCCCTCCGCAACCACACCGACATCGACGGCGCGCGGATCTTCGCGTATCACGTGAGCAATCCGACCGACTACGGTGTCGTCGAATTCGACGAGAACATGACGGCCGTCTCGATCGAGGAGAAGCCCGCCAAGCCCAAGAGCAACTACGCGGTGCCCGGACTGTACTTCTACGACAACTCGGTCATCGAAATCGCGAAGTCCATCGAGCCCAGCGCTCGCGGCGAGCTCGAAATCAGTACCGTCAACGAGCGTTACCTGGAACAGGGAAAGCTGCGGGTGCAGGTGCTCGATCGCGGCACGGCCTGGCTCGACACCGGTACCTTCAAGTCCATGATGCAGGCCTCGGAATACGTGCGCGTGATCGAAGACCGCCAGGGCTTCAAGGTTGGCTGCATCGAGGAGATCGCCTGGCGTGCCGGTTGGATCGACAGCAAGCAGCTGGCCGTTCTCGCGGCACCGCTGCAGAAGAGCGGTTACGGCAAGTACCTGAGCGGCCTCGTCGCGACCCTCTAACGCGTGGCGCGTCGTTCCGCGAAGTGGGCCCGGATACCCAGGCCGGCAGCGAGGACGACGCGCACGGGCCAGAACAATGGCCCGGGGTAGCGCCTGAAGAGGAACTTCCGCGCACTGTCGTGGTGGGCTCGCACCATGCGTGCCGACTCTCCACCCTGGGTCGAATGCGCTCCGGTGTGCACGACGACGGCGGATGGCGCATAGACGCTGCGCAGGCCGAGCTTGCCGATCCGGAAACCCAGGTCGACATCCTCGAAGTACATGAAATAGGACTCATCGAAGCCGCGCAGCTCGTCGAAAACCGAACGGCGAATAACAAGGAACGCGCCCGATAGCCAGCCGGCGTCTCTCTGAACGAGGACCTGGTCCGTTTCCGCGCGGTATCGGCGCGTCCACGGATTAGCGGGCCAGATGTTCGCGAAGAGGGCATGTCCAACACCGGACCTCAACGATGGAATGGCACGTGCCGACGGGTAGACCGTGCCGTCGGCCTCGAGGATGCTGGGTCCGACGGCGGCAATTCCCGAGTCGCTACGAGCAACGGCGAGAAGGCGGTCGATCGCGCTCGAATTCGCAACGACATCGGGGTTGCTGACGACTACCCAATCGATTTCCGGAGGCAGCCCCGCAACGGCGACGTTGATGGCGTGACCGTATCCGCGATTCGCGGAGAGGGGTAGATAGACCGCCCCTGCGGCGCGAGCGATTGTCGATACCGCCTGCGAATCATCGGTCGGCTTGTTGTCCGCGACGACGATGTAGAGCGGCGTCGAGGCCGCCGCGGATAGCGACGAGAGAAACGGCGCCAACACGACTTCTGAGCCGTAACTGACGGTCACGACTGCGACGCGTGCAGCTTCCGGAGAGGGGGTGGGTGCGGTGGACATAAGTCCCATCATCATAGTTCTAGGCTAGATTGGTCTGCGGCCATCCCGACCGGCCGCTCAGTGAGGCTACATGCGATACATCACGGAAGTTCTTGCATCGCGAGAGCTCTTGGCCAATCTCACCCTGCGTGAAATCAGAGGCCAGTACAAGCGCACCATCTTCGGACAGCTGTGGTCCCTGGTCAACCCACTTGCCACGATGCTGGTCTACACAATCGTCTTCGCGTTCATCCTGCGCGTCACCCCTCCTCCCGGCAACCCGAGCGGCCTGAATATCTTCGCGCTCTGGCTGATGTGCGGACTGCTGCCCTGGGCCTTCTTCTCCAACGTCGTGCAGCAGGGCATGGGCTCGATCATCTCCAACGCGGGACTCGTGCAGAAGGTGTACTTCGCACGCATCGTACTTCCGCTCTCCAAGGTCGGATCCGTCGGTTACAACTGGCTGTTCGAAATGGGCGTGCTCGTCATCGCACTCGCCCTGTTCGGTTCGTTCGTCTGGCCCTGGATCCCGATTGTCCTGGTCGTGATGGTGCTCCTGGCGGTCTTCGCCGCCGGCCTGTCGCTCATGCTCGCCGTGGCCAACGTGCACTTCAGGGACACGCAGTACTTCGTGTCCATCCTGATGCAGATCTGGATGTACCTCACGCCGATCATCTATCCGATCAGCCTCGTCGAGGACCAGTCCAGGGCCCACGGCGGACTCTTCGGAACCTCGATTACCATCATGGACGTCTACCGGCTGAACCCGTTGGAGCGCTTCGTCGCGGTCTTTCGGCAGCTTCTCTACGACAACACCTGGCCGAACGTCCAGGATCTCACTCTCTGCGCCGTATGGGCATGCGCCTCGATGCTGGTGGGCGTGTGGGTTTTCCGCAAGAGCGAGAAGGGACTGGCCGAAGCACTATGAGCGATATCGCTGTGCAGGTTGACCATGTCAGCAAGAAGTTCCGGATGTACCAGGAACGCAACCAGTCGATCAAATCGGCGATCATGCGCGGCCGACGCTCTGTGCATGAGGATTTCTGGGCACTCAAGGATGTGAGCTTCGAGGTGCCGACGGGGTCCACGTTCGGCCTCATCGGCAGCAACGGATCCGGCAAGTCGACCCTGCTCAAGTGCCTGGCCAAGATCTACTACCCCGAGAAGGGTTCGATCTCGTACCAGGGTCGAATCGCCGCCCTCCTCGAGGTCGGTTCCGGTTTTCATCCTGAACTCTCCGGCCGCGAGAACATCTTCCTGAACGGCTCGATTCTGGGCATGTCGAAAAAGGAAGTCACCCGCAAATTCGAGGAGATCGTCGACTTCTCCGGTGTCGAGCAATTCATCGACCAGCCGGTCAAGAACTATTCCTCGGGAATGTACGTGCGGCTGGGCTTCGCCATCGCCATCAACGTCGATCCCGACGTCCTGGTCGTCGATGAGGTCCTGTCCGTGGGCGACGCCGAGTTCCAGGGCAAATGCGCGCAGAAGTTCGTGGATTTCAAGGCTGCCGGCAAGACCGTCATCCTGGTCAGCCACTCGATGGAGTCCGTCCGGGAGATGTGTGACCGCGCTGCGTGGCTCAGTCATGGTCAGCTGGTATCGGTCGGCGACGCGGAATCGACAATTTCTTCCTACCTCGATTCACTCCACGGCGGCGCGCAGCTCTGAATCAGTCGGATGCCGGAGTGACGTTGTCTCCCGAATACATGGATCGGCTGGATCTGTGAATTACGTTTGTCCCCCCAGCCCCAAGCAAGAGGTGAGTTTGTGAAGAAACGACGTTCAGGTGTGGTGTCGGTCGTTCTGGTCAATTTTCGAGGCGCCGAGGACACGATCGAGTGCGTCCGTGGGCTCCTGGACCTTGACTGGCCCCATGAACTGCTCGAGATCATTGTGGTCGAGAACGGTTCGGGGGACGACAGTCTCGCGACACTGCAGCAGATCGCGGAGAGTGTCGTGCTCGTCGAATCCGATGAGAATCTCGGATTCACCGGCGGCTGCAACCTCGGTGTCTCCAAGTCTTCCGGCGAGTTCGTCGCGTTCCTGAACAATGACGCCAAGCCGGACAAGGCGTGGATCACCGAGGCGATCGCCACGTTCTCGACCGGCGCGAACATCGGCGCCGTTGCGAGCAAGGTTCTGGACTGGGAGGGCGACCGCGTCGACTACGTGGGCGCGGCCGTCACCTGGTACGGGATGGGTTACAAGCCGCACGCCGGCGAGGCAGACCACGGTTCCTGGGACGACGAGAAGGACGTCCTTTTCGGAACGGGCGCTGCCATGTTCATCCGCGCCGCTGTCTTCGAAGAACTCGGCGGATTCGACGACAACTTCTTCATGTTCTATGACGACGTTGATCTGGGCTGGCGGCTGAACCTTCTGGGTTATCGCTTCCGTTTTCAGCCGAAGTCCCTGGCCTTCCACAAGCACCACGCGTCGATGAACAAGTTCGGCAATTTCCGTGAGACGTATCTCCTCGAGCGCAACGCGCTCTTCACCCTGTACAAGAACCTCGACGACGAGTCCCTGGCCCAGGTGTTCCCCGGCGCGCTGCTCCTGGCAACGCGGCGCGGAGTCGCACGGGGAGGCCTCGACTCTACTTCGCTCGACCTCCGTAACCCCGGCAACGACGATGAACCGACCCTGCCGATTTCCAAGCAGACCATGGCCGGAATCTATGCCGTCGACCAGTTCGTGGAGCTCCTTCCCGAAATGCGTGCCGCCCGCGCAAAAGTGCAGGAGACTCGGGCAATATCGGATCGCCAGCTCAAAAGCCTCTTCGGGAACACGGACGAGCCCGCATATCCCATCGAAGGCTACCTCCGCGGTTACGAGAAGATCGTGGACAACCTCGGCCAGCTGAACATCGGCGGCCGCCGCCATATCCTCGTCATCACGGGGGATCCCGTCGGTCACCGGATGGCAGGACCCGCCATCAGGGCTTGGAACATCGCCAAGCTCCTGTCGGACGAACATGACGTTCGCCTGCTCAGCATGTCGAAGGCCGTGGCGCTCGATGACGTCGTCGAGGTCGGCGTTATTTCCCATCACCACCCGAGTTCGGTCGACGAACATGAGAAATGGGCCGACGTCATCATCGTCCAGGGGCACGCCCTGGAGCTGTTCCCGAGTCTCGAGACGTCCAGGAAGGTTCTCGTCGTCGACGTCTATGACCCCCTCCAGCTGGAACAGCTGGAACAGGGCCGCGGCCAGACCCTCGCCCTGTGGGACAAGCAGGTGACCGAGGCGAAGGATGCACTCAACCACCAGCTTCTGCTCGGGGATTTCTTCCTGTGTGCGAGCGAGCGCCAGCGACACTTCTGGCTCGGCCAGTTGTCCGCGCTCGGTCGGGTCAACCCGTACACGTATTCGCGGGACAACGACCTCGACTCCTTGATCGCTGTCGCGCCATTCGGGATCCCGTCTGAGGAACCAAAGCAACTCAAGCCGGCCATGCGAGGTGTGGTCCCTGGGCTTGGCGCAGACGACAAGATCATCATCTGGGGCGGTGGGATCTACAACTGGTTCGACCCGAATACCCTCATTCGCGCCGTTGCGAAGCTCTCCGTGGAGCATCCCGATATCCGACTGTTCTTCATGGGCGTGAAGCATCCGAATCCGCTGGTGCCGGAAATGGAAGCCGTTGGTGCGGCGCGCGCTTTGGCCGATGAGCTCGGCATCTCCGGAACACACGTCTTCTTCAATGAGAACTGGGTGCCTTACGACGACAGGCAGAATTACCTGCTGGAGGCCGACCTGGGTGTCTCGACCCATTTCCAGCACGTCGAAACAACCTTCTCCTTCCGGACCCGGATCCTCGACTACCTGTGGGCCGGTCTGCCGATCGTGACGACCGATGGGGACTCCTTCGGAAGTCTTGTCGCGAGTGAATCGCTCGGTGCGGCGGTTCCCGAGCGGGATGTGGACGCCCTGGCGTCGGCCATTGAGACTTATCTCTACGATGAGGTGGCAGTGGCGGCCGCTCGCGAAAACGTGAGCCGGGTTCGCCAGTCCTTCACCTGGGACAAGGCCCTGAAGCCGCTCATCGAGTTCTGCCGCGCTCCCCAGCACGCTGCGGACAAGCAGATCACCGTCGAGAAGAAGAGGAAACGCGGTAAGAGCGGGGCGCCGAAAAGCGCACAACTCGAGTCCGTTCGCCACACCGGACTTCGTCGAGACCTGGGGCGGGTGGCCTACTACTTGCAGCAGGGTGGCCCGGGCGCCGTCATCGAACGGGTCCAGGCCAGGCAGGCGCGCAAGAAGGCCACTGACGACTAGGCCCTACAAGGGGGTACACGCAAACGGGCGCTGGTTAGCCGGGACGTTCGCATCCAATCGGTAAGCTTCACAACGAAATGAAAAGCGATGAGAGTGTAATGATGAGTGCCGAAGAGACCGGCTCGCCGGTGTGCAGCGATCCGGATTGCGCCAAGTCGCGCCAGGAGCGAGACTTGCTCGTGGCGAGCTTGAGAGACTCGACTCATGCGCAACTTATCAGCAGGGATATCGAACTCGGTCTTCGCGCGGAGCTGATGCAGGCCAAGATCGACATTGAGCATGAACGAGGACGCGCGCACCATGAGATCGAACGGGCGCGCGAGCGAGGAGCTCGGGACCTCGAACTCACGCGCAGTTCCACGACCTGGCGGATCGGCCGGGCCGTGACCTCTCCCGTGGGGGCAGCGAAACGACTCCTTCGTCGTTTTCGGAAGTGAGTACCGTGGGCCAGCCCTATTTCTCAGTTCTGACTCCGGTCTACAACACCCCGCTCGCAATCCTTCGGGAGACTATCGCTTCCGTCGAGGCGCAGTCCTTCGTCGACTGGGAACTCATCCTCGTTGACGATCATTCGTCTGAAGTCGCCGTCCGTGACCTGATCCAGCGGGCGGCTGCCGCCGATGGCCGGATCCGGGTTGTCGAGCGTGAGGTCAACGGCGGAATCGTGCAGGCGTCCAACGATGCTGTCGCGGCCGCACGCGGTGATTTCATCGCACTGCTCGACCACGACGACCTGCTCACGAGGAATGCCCTCGAGACGATGTTCGCCGCCATCCGCCGAAATCCCGGCACCGACTATCTGTATTCAGATGAAGACAAGGTCGACGCGGACGGACGATACTTCGATCGTTTCGATAAGCCGGACTGGTCTCCGGAACGCCTTCGCGGCCAGATGTACACCGGGCACCTGTCGGTTTTGCGGACCGCACTCGTGCGAGAGGTCGGCGGTTTCCATCAGGATGCCGAAGGTTCGCAGGACCATGACCTCGTTCTTCGAGTGACCGAGCGTGCGCGCAGGATCGTGCACATTCCGGAAGTCCTCTATCACTGGCGGGCCGTCGCCGGATCAACGGCTGAGGACTCGACGAACAAGCCGTACGCCTGGGACGCCGGCGTGCGTGCTGTCAATGCCCATCTGGGCAGAGTCGGCATCGATGCCACTGCCGTTCGTGGCCCGGTGCCGGGCACGTACAGCATTGAACGTGTTCCGACCCTCGACCGGTCGGTGAGCGTCATCATCCCCACCCGGGGTACTGCCGGGTTCGTCTGGGGGAAACACCGGGTCTTCGTCGTGGAAGCAGTGCGCTCCCTCCTTGCGAAGTCCGAACACCGCAACCTGGAAATCGTGGTCGTTTACGACCCGGATACCCCGGCTTCCGTACTTGAGTCACTCGCGGAACTGGCCGGCGACCGACTTACCTTGGTGCTCTTCAACGGTCCGTTCAACTTTTCCCGAAAGTGCAACGAAGGCTTCCTGTCTGCGCGCGGCGATGTTCTGCTGTTTCTGAACGACGATACTCAGGTCATCACGGACGAATTCGTCGGAAAGTTCATTGCCCCTCTGGAAGAGGCGGACGTCGGCATGACGGGAGCCATGCTCTACTTCGAGGATGGCGCTATCCAGCATGCGGGTCATTTGCACCACATGGGTCAGTTCACTCACGCCTACCTGGGCGCGAAGCAGGGCGACTATGGGGCCTTCTCATCGCTGCTCATCAATCGGGAGGCATCAGGACTGACCGCTGCATGCATCGCCATGCGACGGGACGTCTTCACCGCGGTCGGCGGATTCTCCGAGCTCTTTCCGGGCAACTTCAACGACGTCGATCTGTGCAAGAAGGTCACCCAGGCCGATCTCCGCTTGATCTGGCTCGCCAACGTTGAACTCTTCCATTTCGAATCGCGCTCACGGAACCCGCTGGTCCATTCATTCGAGGAGAAAATGATCCTCGATCGATGGGGTGGCCCGCAGCGCGATCCGTACCTGGCCTGAAGCGGCAGCGCTCGGGTCCAAGGGCTGGCTAGACCCTAAAATAGGTCGTTTTTCGTTCGCGAATGCGAAGATATCGCCGCTTCAATCACGTAGTCTTACCCCTGCGGTCGTGTCCTCAGCCCGAGAGAACGTTGCCCATAAGATGCCGCGCAACCAATGCGCGGCCGGTAACGAAGGCCGGAATATGTTAGCCAAAGTACGGAGAGTCGTCACTGCGCTCGCAGTTGTCGGCCTTATCGGCACGCTGCTCACCACGACGCCCCAGCCAGCTACCGCTCTCAGCGGGTCTGAGTTCGATCCTGGGTACATTATTTCGGACGCTCAGTTCTATTCCCGCGATGCAATGTCGCAGGATCAGATTCAGGGGTTCCTGAACGCTCAGGGTGGTTCCTGCAATGATGCGCTGTGCTTGAGATCCTTGCGCCTCGACACTCCTTCAGTCGCGGCGGAGGACTACTGCAGCGCATATGCGGGTGCTGCTGGTGAATCGGCTGCGTCGATCATTTTCAAAGTCCAGGCCGCCTGCAACATCAGCGCCAAGGTCATCCTTGTGACCCTGCAAAAGGAACAGGCACTCGTCACCCGTTCGAGCACCAGCGACGCGATCCTGCGCAAGGCGATGGGTATGGGATGCCCCGATACGAGTGTGTGTGACGCGCAGTACTACGGATTCTTCAATCAGGTCTATGCGGCATCCCGCCAGTTCAATCGCTACAACCACGGCAGCTTCACCTGGTACAAGGTCGGGGGCACGTCCAACGTCCAGTACAGCCCGACGGCATCCTGCGGATCGAGCCCGGTACAGATCAAGAACAGCGCGACAGCGGCTCTTTACTACTACACCCCGTATCAGCCCAACGCCTCAGCTCTCGCCAACCTCGGCGGCGCCGGCGACGGGTGCGGTTCCTACGGCAACCGGAATTTCTGGGTCTTCTACACCAACTGGTTTGGTTCGCCGACCGGGAATGGCAACCCGTTCGGGTTCGTTGACGGTGCCGTCGCGGTCATGGGTGGGATCCAGATCGGTGGATGGGCCATCGACCCTGACTCGACGAGTCCGATTGAGGTGCATGTATACGTTGACGGTGTGGGTACCCGCACCGTGGCAGACAACGCTCGTGCAGATATCGGCAATGCATATCCCGGTTTTGGAAGTGCTCACGGCTTCTCAGCGACCGTACCTGTCGTCTCCAGTGGAAATCACACCATCTGTGCCTATGCGATCAATGTCGGCCGAGGATCGACGATCCAACTCGGCTGCCTGGTCGTAGCCGCTCGTGGCGGGTCGCCCGTGGGCATGCTTGAGGGGGTGTCGACGTCCGTCGGCTCGGTCACAGCATCGGGCTGGGCGATCGACCCTGATACCGCGGCGTCCATCGCAGTCCACGTCTACGTCGACGCAGTTGGCGTACCGGTTCTTGCCAACGGAACCAGAACCGACGTTGGTGCTGCAAACCCGGGTTATGGCAACGCGCATGGCTATAGCGCGACAGTCTCGACAGGTCCTGGCAGCCACTCTGTATGCGCGTATGGAATCAATGTGGCAAATGGGTCGAACACGCAATTGGGTTGTCAGACGGTGAACGTGCTCGGGGAACAGGGCCGCGCACCCACGGGGGTCTTGGAGACAGTCCGCGCCGTGACCGGCGGCATCGGCGTCACGGGGTGGGCGCTGGATCCGGATACGGCGTCTTCGATCGCCGTTCACGTTTACGTTGATGGAGTTGGTACTGCATACGTTGCGAACAAGGCTCGGCCAGATGTCGGCGCGGCCTATGTCGGATATGGAGACAATCATGGCTTTGCCGAAACTGTGGCGGCCAGTCCCGGTTCCCATAGCGTGTGTGCGTACGGCATCAATGCCGGCCCGGGTCCGAATACGCTGATCCGGTGCACCACGGTCACTGTTCCGGGTGCGACGGGGATCGTTGAGTTGGGTCGTGCGCCGTTTGGCTCATTGGAGGCCGTCCAGGTTGTGGCAGGGGGCGTTCAGGCTTCGGGGTGGGCGATTGATCCCGATACCGCGTCACCGATCGCTGTGCACGTCTATGTTGACGGGACTGGCGTTGCGTTCGTGGCCGATAAGATTCGCACCGACGTGGGTGCTGCGTACTCCGGTTATGGAAACAATCACGGCTTCTCAGAGACTGTTGCTGCTGCGGCCGGGTCGCATCGAGTGTGCGTGTATGGAATCAATTCCGGTTCAGGCGTGAACACCCAGATCGGGTGCACCACGGTCACTGTTCCGGGTGCGACGGGGATCGTTGAGTTGGGTCGTGCGCCGTTTGGCTCGTTGGAGGCCGTCCAGGTTGTGGCAGGGGGCGTTCAGGCTTCGGGGTGGGCGATTGATCCCGATACCGCGTCACCGATCGCTGTGCACGTCTATGTTGACGGGACTGGCGTTGCGTTCGTGGCCGATAAGGTTCGCACCGACGTGGGTGCTGCGTACTCCGGTTATGGAAACAATCACGGCTTCTCAGAGACTGTTGCTGCTGCGGCCGGGTCGCATCGAGTGTGCGTGTATGGAATCAATTCCGGTTCAGGCGTGAACACCCAGATCGGGTGCACCACGGTCACTGTTCCGGGTGCGACGGGGATCGTTGAGTTGGGTCGTGCGCCGTTTGGCTCGTTGGAGGCCGTCCAGGTTGTGGCAGGGGGCGTTCAGGCTTCGGGGTGGGCGATTGATCCCGATACCGCGTCACCGATCGCTGTGCACGTCTATGTTGACGGGACTGGCGTTGCGTTCGTGGCCGATAAGGTTCGCACCGACGTGGGTGCTGCGTACTCCGGTTATGGAAACAATCACGGCTTCTCAGAGACTGTTGCTGCTGCGGCCGGGTCGCATCGAGTGTGCGTGTATGGAATCAATTCCGGTTCAGGCGTGAACACCCAGATCGGGTGCACCACGGTCACTGTTCCGGGTGCGACGGGGATCGTTGAGTTGGGTCGTGCGCCGTTTGGCTCGTTGGAGGCCGTCCAGGTTGTGGCAGGGGGCGTTCAGGCTTCGGGGTGGGCGATTGATCCCGATACCGCGTCACCGATCGCTGTGCACGTCTATGTTGACGGGACTGGCGTTGCGTTCGTGGCCGATAAGGTTCGCACCGACGTGGGTGCTGCGTACTCCGGTTATGGAAACAATCACGGCTTCTCAGAGACTGTTGCTGCTGCGGCCGGGTCGCATCGAGTGTGCGTGTATGGAATCAATTCCGGTTCAGGCGTGAACACCCAGATCGGGTGCACCACGGTCACTGTTCAGTGACATCGTTGGGAACCACAAGTCCCACCATCTCTCGAATGGGGGGCCTTGGGAAGAGGAATAAGGAACTCGACTCGCTGCGCGGCATCGCGGCGATTTCGGTGTTGATGTATCACACTTTGGCAATTAACTTCCCCTTTCTCCAGGCTGGGATTGGCTTGGCGCCAGTTCCCGGAATTGCGAACAACCTGCTGGTGTACTCGCCCCTCCACGTTTTCTGGCTAGGCGCTGAAGCCGTATGGATGTTCTTTGTGCTCTCCGGTTTTGTACTGACACGCGTTGCGGCTAAGGAATCATTTTCCTGGGATGCGTACTATCCGAGTCGGATGGTCCGCCTCTATCTCCCGGTCTTCGCCGCCGTAGCCCTCGCTTGGGTTTCGTTCGTCGTCGTTGCGCACGTGCCGACCGCTGCCGACGGGGATACGCTCACCGGTCTTGCAACCGACTATCCGTTGCTCTCGATCGTTCATGATTTGACGGTCGTAGGCGGTACCAGCACGTCGTTGGGCGTTCTCTGGTCTCTCCAATGGGAAATCATCTTTTCACTTTCGCTTCCCGTGTACTTGTTCTTGGTGCGCCGCCATGGTCTTGCGGCCGGGATTATCGCGGGCGTGGCCTGCCTCCTTGGCTGGTATATCAACGATCCCGTCACATCCTTTCTCCCGATGTTCCTACTGGGCGCCCTACTCGCACAGTATTGGAGTTCAATTGCTCGAGCATTCAGTTTTCTCACCACAAGAAGTGTCAGGTCGTTCGCGGCCGGAGTCGTGCTGATCACTGTCAGCATCTTGGCCATGTGCTCCTTTTATCTGCTCGGACGCGATATCTCGAACGCAGGATGGCCGCCGCGCGTCGTGACCTTGCCGCTCGCGCTCGGCGGCATCTCCTTGCTGCTCGTGCTTGCCCAGGTTTGGATTCCCCTTCGGGCTCTCCTGAGTTCTCGGGTGCCTGTTTTTCTCGGGACCATTTCCTTCAGTCTCTACTTGGTGCATCGCCCCATCGCCGTGGCGTTGGCGTTCGCGCTGCATATCGGCAAGACATCGGCGGTACTGACAGTGGTGGTGAGCCTTGTGGTGGCATGCCTTTTCTATTTCGCAATTGAACGACCGGCGCACCACCTCTCGCAACGCATTGCATCGCGGGTTCGTGCGAGAGCTTCGTCATCGGATGCCGTGATGAGACGCGCCGGGTCCTAACTCCCCAACGAGATGGCGCCCGAGGTGACTCCGGCTCGTCTGTCTCGCCGGACCCGGAGGAGCTGCTCGCTACACTGGGACGTACCGGCAGAATGCCATTGAGCTAGGAGTGATTTCTTGTACAGCGGACACGGGGGCGCTGGCGTCCCGGATTTGTCGGTGGTTATCCCCACATACAACTCGGCGGAATGGCTTCCGACGACTATCGCGGCTTTGGCGCTCGCGCTCTCTAAAACATCCTGGACGGCTGAAATCATTGTCGTGAACGACGGGTCGACCGATGCGACTATCGAGGTTATCGAATCACAGATATCGAATAGCCCGTACCCACTTCGGATCGTGAACCAGGAGAACAAGGGCCGGTTCATGGCTCGATGGGAGGGAATTCAGAGAGCTTCGAGTAGCAAGGTCTTCGTTCTGGACTCGCGGGTTCTGATCCACGAGAGTGCACTGGCTCATTTGGAAAGTGCGCTTCTGGAACGGCCAGGGGTGATGGTGTGGAATGGCCACGTCATTACCGATCCCACAGCTCCCCTCGTCGGACGTTTTTGGGAGGTGCCGACCTTCTTGTTCTGGGGTCGGTATCTTGCCCATCCACGTCCCACACTGATTACACAAGACAATTTCGACAGGCTGCCCAAGGGAACGGGATGCCTTCTGCTACCCAAAGACCTCTATGAACGCGCGTGCCTCGCTTCGTGGCCAAGCGAGAACGCGCACCTAGTCTCCGACGACACCAAGCTTCTCCGATTCATAATCGAAGAGACGCCGATACTTCTCGATCCTGAGTTCTCGGCCACGTATCGGCCTCGTGTGACGTTCCGGGGGTTCCTTTCCCACAGCCGAGGACGAGGAACGCTGTTCGTTGACAGCTACGCGGGAACGAGCGCTGGCCGGGACCTCATCCTCATCCTCTTGGCCATCCTGCCTCCGCTTGTCGCGCTAGGTCTCGCAGCGTTCGCCATGCAGGGCCTTTGGGTGCTGTTTGCGGTCCTGTTGGCAACCGGGCTCGGGTCGATTCTCGCGCCGTTCTTGATCGCGTCCGCGCGTGGTTGCCCCCCACGGGCAGGCGCCTCCTATCTTTGCTACATCGTCCCCTTCGGGCTAACATTTTGGGCCGGCCTTGTCAGAGGAATTCTGGTTCACCGAAAGTCATTTCAATTTCACAAGCAATTCTCAAACGGGGCGAACACTTGATCATTTTCATCTACGGTACGACTGCCGAGGCGATCAAGCTCGCGCCGATCGCTCGGCGGCTCGACGAGCGGAAGATTCCATATCAGCAGTGGTTGACCTTCCAACACACTCAGGCATTAGCCGATAGCCTTCCGACCCTGGGCCTTCCGAAACCAGATCGCATCATTGCAAATGGCAATCGCGGACAGCCGCTGCGTGGCTATAGTGACGTGCTCGTCTGGCTATTCCATATTCTGGGATGGGTCCTTCGCAACGCGTGGGCCATCCGGAGAGAGCTCCCGAAGAACACGATCGTCATCGTTCACGGTGACACTATGACGAGTGTCGTCGGCGCAGTAATCGCGCGTCTGATCGGCGCCAAGTGCGCTCATGTGGAAGCGGGTCTCCGGTCCGGCAATTGGCGGCATCCGTTTCCGGAAGAGATTGACCGCAGAATTGTCGGCGTCTTGGCCTCAATCCACTACACGCCGTCACTTGAAGCCTCGGCGAACTTGAAATCGCGCCGCGGAATTGTATTCACCCACGGTAACTCCGTTGTAGATGCTGTTCTCGATCACAGTGAAGTCAAACGTAGTGACGACGCCAAGTTCGGTGTGGTGTTGCTGCATCGCTTTGAGCTCATCTCTAATAAGCATCTTGTCGAGGAAGCGATTTCGACTTTGGGCGCTGAGAGTCGATACCCGCTCAAGCTCTTGGTAGATGCGTATTCCCAAGGCGCAATGGAGGAGGCTGTCCTCAAGCTGGGACAAGGGAAATTGACGCCTCAACCCAAACTCCGGCACGAGGAGTTTGTGCAGCTGCTCAAGAGAGCGGAATTCATTATTACCGATTCCGGTGGCATCCAGGAAGAGACGGCCCTCCTGGGCGTTCCGACACTCGTCCATCGCAAAGCCACCGAACGCGGTGAAGGGTTGGGTAAGAACGTCGTCCTTTCGGAATGGAAAACGGAGGTCCTGATCGACTTCCTCAAGAACTTTGAGCGCTATCGACAGCCAATCGCTCGGCCCAAGTTCTCTCCTTCAGGGATCATCGTTGACGATCTGATTGAGCGCGGCTATGCCCAGAATTAACAAAGGTTCCCTTCCGGGGGCTCTGCGATTGAACGATCGCCGGTGAAGGCAAATCGTGGAGGATCGTTTCTTGCGCAGCACGGTAGAGCGATCTTCGTCATTGGAGGGATCAGCGGGCTCGGGATCCTTGCGTCGGCCGGTTTTCAGATCGTATCGATCCGAGGTCTTGGCCCACAGGCGTTCGGGCTCCTCGCGTCCTTCCTTGCGCTGATCAATATTGCGTCGATTGGGAGCGGCGCACTGAGGAACTCGGTCGCCGTCGCGACGGCGAGCGGAGCCTCGCGCGAGACTTCAGCCGTAGCAAGTAAGAGGCGAATGGACAGTTCGCTGATCGAAGCCTTGGCACTTGGCGCGATCTGCACCGTCGGAGTGCTTGTGGTCCCGTGGCTGGGAGTAGGAACGGGCCGCGAAAGCTCCGATGTCATTGCACTGCTCTTCGTCGCCGGCACAATCACGCCGTACTTCCTATTCGCGCGTGCCCAGGGAATTCTCCAGGGTGCGGGAGATCCCCGTTCGGTGATCTGGTGGTCGACTGGAGCCCAAATTGCACAGCTCCTACTGAGCATTGCAGTACTTCTGTGTGGTTTTGGCGCGCTGGGCATTCTCTCTGTTCTCTTAGTCACGGCGGTTATTGGCGCCGCGGGATCAAGTATTCAAGCACGCCGATCATCGGTTCGACTGTCCGGTCGGCCGTTTACGGTCGAGAGTTCCGTGGTGCTCCTGCTGACCATCACATTCGCCTGGTTGACGAACATGGACGTCGTATTGGTGCGGGCCGGATCGCCGGAGAACATCGCGGGGGCCTATGCCGCCGCCGCGGTTCTCATCAAGACGACCCTGATCGTGCCGGCCACCCTCTCCCTCTACCTGCTGCCGCGTTTCGTGAGCCGAAAGAAGGATGCGTCCATGACTAAATATGGAGTCAATGTCACGCTGGCCATTACATTCTTGTCTGGCGTTGCCATGTTCATTATCGTGTCCCTGGCTGGTGGGCTGATCGTTCCCGTGTTCGGACCGGGATACCAATCAAGCCTGCAACTCCTGCCATGGCTCGCGCTGGCGTGGCTGCCCTGGGCGATGGCTCAGGGACTCCTTATCCGGCTGACCGCCTCGAGCTCAAAACTGGCCTTGGTCGCACTCGTCGTAGTCGCAATAGTCCAATGGATTGGTTCTACCGCACTGCTCCCGGATGTGCTCGCCATGATTGCCTTGAACGGGATACTCGGGTTTGCTGCCTTGGTTGTCCTCTTCCTTGTCCACCTCAGGTCCTCGAAGATTGATGGTCGCGGCGTCGAGTCGTGAACCAGCATCTCGTTCGAGACAGGACGAGTAGACAGAAGAGGTGCCACGTGGGCGTCCCTGCGTGTGCGCAAGGTTAGATAGTTAGACTAAAGCTATGAATTCCCCGTATGAGCGCACCTTAATTGTCATGCCCGCGTTCAACGAAGCCGATACAGTGGGGGACGTCATCAAGGAGGTCTTCGCAAAGCTCCCGGGGGCGCACTGCCTCGTCGTAAACGATGGCTCAGATGATGACACGACGGCCGTTGCGCAGGCTGCTGGGGCGTCCGTGGCGGTGCTTCCCTTTAACCTCGGAGTCGGTGGGGCCATGCGCCTCGGATTCAAGTACGCTCTCGAATACGGCTATGACAATGTTGTTCAAATCGACTCCGATGGACAGCATGACCCGGCCAGTGTCCCTGATTTACTCGCTCAACTTGAGACCGCCGACCTTGTCATTGGGGCGAGGTTTGCCGGCGAAGGCGACTACGAAGTCCACGGCCTGCGCAAGGCTGCAATGCGTTTCCTCTCCGCCATCCTGAGTCGAACCACAAGGACACGTCTGACGGATACCACCTCGGGTCTCAAAGCGTGCGGGCCACGAGCAGTTAGGTTGTTTGCGGAGCACTATCCGGCCGAATATTTGGGTGACACGATCGAAGCGCTAGTCATTGCGGCAAAGGCCGGCTGCGTAATCCTCCAGATTCCCGTAGCGATGCGGCCTCGGGCTGGGGGCAAGCCATCTCACAATCCGATCAAGGCCGCGACGTACTTGGCCCGTGCGTTTCTGGCTCTCGGGTTCGCCTTGGTTCGCCCGCCATCGACACTTACGATGAAAGCCCAAAAACTATGACCGTCACGTCTTACATTTTCGGCATCCTTGCGGCGTTGGCGACTCTTGCCGTCGTCGTTGAGATGCTCCGCCGTCGGCGGCTTCGGGAACGGCACGCTATCTGGTGGCTCATAGCAGGCACTGCCGCGCTTGTGATTGGCGTTTTTCCGGGTGCACTCGAATGGGCGGCCGGATTGGTCGGGGTCGACATACCGACGAACCTTGTGTTCTTCGTGAGTATTGCTGTTCTGGTGCTGGTCTGCATCCAGCACAGTGCTGAGCTCACTGATCTGGAAAGCAAGGCAAGAACATTGGCGGAGATGTCCGCGCTGCAGGACCTGCGTATCGGGCGACTTGAATCATCGGCAAGAGTACGGTCGGTTCGCTCCGAGGGCGCTACCGACGTTCCAGTGCGTCGTCGTCCCTGAACCGCACTGAACCTGAGGTCGGCATTGCGGTGGACGGGAGTGCCGATCTTCGAGTGATGAGGGTGCGAGCTCCTGGGTCCACCGTAGGTAGGCCGAAGTGGTTGGTGAGTTCTCCTTCCACCCCGAATCAGCGTCTCTTGTCGAGGCGGGGTCGGCAGGCGGGGCAATAGAAACTAGAGTTGGACAGTCTGCCGTGCACGTAGCCGGTTAGTGAGACTGCGTCGTTGTGGGGAGCTTGTCATGGGGAATCGTCTGCCAGCCCGAGTCATTGCTGCTGTCGTGGTACCGATTATGCTCTTCATTTCACTGGTAAGTTGGGCGCTTGCCTCTCCCGTAGGCGCGAGTCCCGATGAGGACTATCACCTGGCTAGTATCTGGTGCGGTGGCGGTATCAAGGCTGGAATTTGCGAAACCGGAGACTCGGCACAGACGAGGCAGGTTCCTGCCATTTTGCTTGATTCGTCTCGATGCTTCGCTTTCAAGGCGGATCAAAGCGCATCCTGTACGCAAATGCCGTCGAACGTGATGGCCAACACCACTCGTGGCAATTTCTTCGACCACGGCTACCCACCCGTCTTCTATGCCGTAATGAGCATCTTCGTGAGTAGCGATGTGTCAGCATCCATAGTGCTCATGCGCGCATTCAACGCTTTCCTTTTCGTGGCAGTCGTCTCGGCCTTGTTCTTTCTCCTGCCCCGCTCGCGTCGAGGTCCACTTGTCTGGGGTGCTGCAATTACGATCGTGCCCCTCGGCATGTTTTTGATTCCGAGTGTGAACCCGAGTAGTTGGGCCATTATTTCCGCAGGAACGTTGTGGGTCGCCCTTGTCGGCTTCTTTCGTGAAAAGAACGTGAAACGTCGGGTGGCTTTCGCTGGTATTGCGGCCTTGATGACACTTGTCGGATCCGGTGCCCGCAGCGATTCGGCGGTTTACAGCGTTCTGGCGGTCCTGGTTGCGCTCGTTCTCACGTTCAAGAGGACACGCGGTCATTCGGCTATGTTGTTGCTGCCAATTGTCTTGACAGCGTTCTCGATCTTCATATTCTTCACATCGGGGCAGTCGTCCGTCGTGAATACCGATGGCTTTGATAAGGCGACGGACATCAACGTCTGGGAACTGTTCCAGACGAACGTGGTGCAGCTGCCCCAGCTCTGGGCAGGAGCGCTGGGTACGTTCGGTCTTGGCTGGCTCGACACTGCTATGCCCGGCATCGTCTGGGTGCCGACATTCGCGATATTCGGAGGCTTTGCTTTTTGGGGGCTGCAAAAGGTGGGTGCACGCAAGGCGATCGCTGTCGCGCTCGTTGCGCTGAGTCTCGTTGTCGTGCCCATGTATATCCTTATCCACGATCGCGTACTGGTGGGAGCGGGCGTCCAGCCGCGTTACATCTATCCCCTGATGATCTTGTTCGCGGGCCTGTTGCTGCTTCAGCTCAAGCGCGATGACCTTGGAATGTCACGGACCCAGCTCATCATCGCGGGGAGCCTGGCGACCCTTGCGAATTCGAATGCGTTGCACGTCAATATCCGCCGTTATGTAACCGGAATAGATGTGGTCGATGTGAACCTGAGCACCAGCGTCGAGTGGTGGTGGAATCTGCCGGTCACTCCCAACTGGGTTTGGGTAATTGGAACACTCTCCTTCGCCGGTGCCGTCTTCGGACTCATCGCTTGCGTGACCACGAAAAGGGACGGACTCAGCGGCAATCACTCGTTGAGCGCTACTCGATTTGCCGTGCGAGACTAGCCGAATCTGAGCCTTCACAGGGCTCGATGAGTCCTCCGGACGGGGCTCTCTCATCGAGCGACCTATCGCTGGCGAGTCGCCCTATCGGGTAGCAGTGTTCCGGCGATGCGGTAGCAGGATTCCGGGGACAGGGTAGCGCTCGAAGCGGGTGTGCTGCTCTGCTGTGAAACGACAACACATGGGGTGTTGTCGTTTCACGTTTGGAGTGCTGATTCATGACGGATTATCGAAAGATCCTGGTGCTGTTGCTGGAGGGGCGCAGCTATCGGGACGTGGTGGAGATCGCGGGGTGCTCACACCGCACCGTGGCCCGGGTGAGCCAGGAAATGCAGGCGCGGGGCGTGACCGCGGCGGATTCGGTCAGCGACGCTGACCTGGCCGGGTGGTTCCCGGACGGGCGCAGGAAAGTGTCCGAGGAGTATGACCAGCCCGACCTGTCTCGGGTGCTGGCGTCGATGAAGGCGAACCGGCACTTCACCTTGTTGTTGGCCTGGCGCCGCTATGTCGATACGAAGGACACGGGCAAGAAGTATGGCTATTCGCAGTTCTGCGCCCTGTTCACCGACTACGTCCGCAGCCACGACCTGGTCGCGGTGCTGAACCACGAGCCGGGCCGGGCGATGCTGGTCGACTGGGCCGGCGACACCATCGAGCTGGTCGACGCGATCACTGGCGAGGTCACGAAGGCGGTGCTGTTCGTCGCGGTGCTGCCGTTCTCCGGGCTGATGTTCTGCCGCGCGTTCATTGATATGAAATCGCCGGCCTGGCTCAACGCCCACGTTCAGGCGTTCGCGTTTTTCGGCGGGGTGCCGCAGATCATCGTGCCGGACAACCCGACGACGGCGACAAACCGGTCCCACCCCGGCGATGCGGAGCGGGTCGTGAACGCCCGCTATCAACAGCTCGCCGACCACTACCAGTGCGCGATCGTCCCCGCCCGAGTGAAGAAGCCCCGGGACAAGGCGTCGGCCGAGAACGCGGTGAACGTCGTCAACAAACGCGTCATCGGGTATCTCGAGGACGATGTCTTCACGACCCTGGCCGAGTTGAACGACGCGATTGTTGAGCGGGTGCGGGAGATCAACCACGATATCCGCCGCGCTGACGGCTCGACCCGGTGGGAGAGGTTCGACGCCGAAGAGAGGCAGCTGCTGGGATCGTTGCCGGACGCGGCATTCGAAGACGTCCAGTGGAAGGAGCTCAAGGCAGGCCGCAACTACCACGTCACCGCCGACACCCAGCGGTATTCAGTGCCGTTCGCGTTGGCCGGCAAGCTGTTGCGGGTGAGGCTGACCGCCTCGACGGTGACAGTGTTCGACGGGAACGACATCCTCTGCGAACACCCGCGGTTGACGGGACGGAAGGGCCAGTACTCGACCCTGCCGGAGCATGTTCCACCGCAGCACCGCAATATCGACGGGCTGTGGTCCAGGCGGTGGTTCACCGATCGGGCCCGCAGTTTCGGCCCGGCGACGGTCACGGTGATCGAGCAGATCCTCGACGCCCAGAGCATCGAGGCGCAAGGGTATCTGGCCTGCCAGAACATCCTCGACGGGCTCGGCAAGAACAACCGGCAACGGCTGGACGCCGCCTGCCAGGAGCTACTGAACCGCCGGACCCATCCGACCTATACGACGCTGAAACACCTCATGGCCACGATCGACAGCGACGCGAAGAAACCCAAGCCGTTGATCCCGGCAGCCTCGACCCGCAAGCGCGGCAGCACCGTCGTCTTCCGGGATGTCGGACCGGACGTCTATGTTCGCGACGCGTCCCACTACGAGATCAGCGACGGGACCGGGCGATGAGCTTCACGAGTATCGACTACGACAAGTTCCGCGCGCTGCGGGTCACCCATGTTGCGACCCGGCTGGAGGAACTCATCCAGGACGAGGCCAACGACACCCTCACCCCGGAGCAGCTGTTCCTCACCGCCGTTGACGACGCGTTGGAATCCCGGCGAGTGAACAAGGTCGAGCGGCTGATCCGCCAGGGACAGTTCCCGATTCCCGCAGCAACAGTCGCGGAAGTCGATTACCGCGACGGGCGCGGCATCACCCCGGTTCGGATGCGCCGTTATGCCGCCCATCAGTGGCGGGCGGATTCGACGAACCTGCTCATCATCTCGCCCAGCGGAGGCGGGAAAACCTACCTCGCCTGCGCGCTCGGGATCAGCGCCTGCCAGAGCGAACACACGGTCGCCTACCTCCGGATGGACGACCTCGCCCGGAGGCTCGTCATCGCCCGCGGCAACGGCATCGCGCACCAGAAGCTGCTGAACGAGCTCTCCAACATCGACCTACTCATCATCGATGACTTCCTCACCGTCGGCATCGACAGCGATGCCGCCAGCGACTTGTTCGCCGTGCTCGCGAACCGGGAACACCGGTGCCGACGATGATCGCCTCACAAACCGGACCCGCGCACTGGGTCGCCGAACTCCCCGACCGGGTCGCGGCGGACTCCATCGTGAACCACTGAGTATTTGCGGGTTTGGGGGCCAGTGAGTATTGCCTTCGGGGGCCACTGATATTGCCGCCGGGTGCCAGGCTGTCGCGCGGTCGGGGGCCGCTGGCTCCCGACCGCGCGAACCTTTATGCGTTGACCTGTCCGGCGGTGTGTTCTCGCATGTTGTGTCCGCCGGTCTCGACCCAGATGGTGTTGTGCACGATGCGGTCCATGATCGCGTCGGCGTGAACTCCGGAGCTGAGGCGTTGGTGCCAATCCTTCTGGGCGTATTGAGTGCAGAACACCGTTGATGCCTGGTCGTAGCGGCGCTCGAGGAGTTCGAGCAGCATGCTCCTGGTGCTCTCGTCGGGCTCGTCCAGGAGCCATTCATCGATTACCAACAGCGAGAACGCGGCGTACTTGTTCAGAAACTTCGTCGACCCGGACGGCTTATCGCGGGCCAGCTGCCAAGCCTCTTCGAGCTCCGGCATCCGAATGTAGTGCGCTCGCACCCGGTGCCGGCAGGCGGCCTTCGCCAGCGCGCAGCCCAGATACGATTTCCCCGACCCGGTGAAGCCCTGGAAAACGACATTCTGCTGTCGATCGATGAACGAGCAGGTGCCGAGCCCCGCGAGCATTGACCGGTCGAGGCCGCGTTCTTCGACGAGGTCCAGGCGGCGCAGGTCAGCGTTTGGGTAGCGCAGGTTCGCCCGGCGAATCAGCCCCTCGACTTTGGTCTGGGTGAAGACGGAGTGCGCGTCGTCAACGGCGAGTTTGACTCGCTCCTCGAACGCGAGGCCGAGGGTGAGGGTGGCGTCCTGGGCGTCGAACGCGTCCAACAGGGTGGCCACTCCCATTTCACGGAGCTTGCGTTTGGTCTCGATATCGATCCGGCTCACCGTGCACCGCCTCCGTAGTAGTCGGCGCCGCGGACGTATCCGCCCGATTCAGGTTCGACGGGTTCGAAGCGTGGAATCCTGCGGATGCCTGTCTTGTCTTGCCCGGTCTCCAGGATCGGTTGCAAGTGCGCATACTGGGGCGAGCGAACACGACCCTCCAAAGCGATCTGGCACGCTTTCTCCACTCGCTCGCTGGAGTAGCGGCGGCTCAGCCGCAGCACGGCCAGCGCGGCGTCGAACCCCTGTTCTTCCACCGGCACGGCCTCGAAGATCCTGTTCACCACGGTCACCATGTTCGGTCCGACTCGTTCGGCCCAAGCCCGGATCCGGACGGTGTCCCACTCCCGATACTTCTCGCCCTGGGGCTGGTCGCCATCGTTGGTGCGGTATTCGTTCACGACATGCTCACCCAACAACAGGTGGCTGGTGAGCCGCTCATGGTTGCGATAGACCTCGAGCACCTGGCTGGTGATGCGCAGGTCGACGCCCTGTCCGATATGCGCGTAGGGGACGGAGTAGAAGTTCTTCTCCCAGACCACATGCCCGTTCTTTTGCACCCGACGCCCCACGATCCACCGGCTGATCTCGAAAGGCGCCGACGGCAACGGCCGCAACAGCGCCTTCTCCTCAGTTTCGAACACGCTGAGGCGGGAGCCGGCGCGTTTCTGGAACGGTTCCCGGTTGTAGGCATTCATCCGCTCCCGGATCGCGGCCCGCAGTTCGGGAAGCGTTCCGAAGCTCCGATGACGCAGTCCGGCGATCACCCAAGTAGCAACATGAGAGACCGTGTTCTCCACGGACGCCTTGTCTTTGGGTGACCGGGGTCGGCCCGGCAGCACCGCGGCCGAGTAGTGCGCCGCCAGTTCCCGGTAGGCGTCGTTCAACACGACCTCACCCTCGCGAGGGTGCTTGATTACGCCGGTCTTCAGGTTGTCGGGCACGATCCTAGGAACCGTTCCGCCAAACCATTCGAACATCGCGACGTTGGCCAGGAGCCAGGTGTCTTGCCGCATATCCAACGCCGGTTCCACGAACGCATACCGAGAAAACGGCAGGCACGCGACGAACAAATACACCCGAGACGTCTCGCCCGTGACCGGGCCGGTGAGTTGCATCGTTGGCCCCGACCAGTCGACCTCGACCGTCCGCCCGGCCTTGTGGCCCACCCGCGACGCCGCCCCCGTGACCAGGGTGTGCGCCGCGTAGGACTTGCAGAATCGGTCATATCCCATCGCCGGCTGCCCTGTCACCGTGCAGCCGTCGACGTACTCGCCATGGAGCAGCTTCAGCGTCACCCCGACCTTGGCGAGCTCTTTGTGCACCCCGTCCCAATCAGGCTGCACGAACACACTCTCGTGTTCGCCCCGGCCCGGGAACAGCAGCGCATACACCTCGGCCTCGCTGCGGCCGGCATGGCCGTCACTGCCGACGCCGGTCTTCTCCGCGGCATCGAACACCGCCAGCACACTCTTCCGCGACATGCCCTGCGCGAGAGCGATCGCGCGCCCCGTCATGCCCTCGGCGCGGAGTTGAAGCACGAGCTTCGCGTTGATCCTTCGTACCATTGTTGATTACTCCTTCTGCCGGGTGCCTATACACGCGGCGGAAGGAGCTAAGCAGACGGCCCCCAACAGCAATATTCGGTGGCCCCCGAGCGCACTACTGGCCACACCGCCCGGTGGCCCCCAAAGTCAATAACGGTGGCCCCCACAAGCGCTAATACTCACCAACCACGCCCGAATCATCAACCTGGGCCAGATCGACATGCGCCGGCACCGCAACGAACAAACCCGCAGCCACGACACCTACTGGGAGTGACACCACAGCGGCCCGGGCAAACAGCCCGGGCCGCTACCACTTCCCCAGAAGAGCACTACCGGATCGCCGGAATGTCCTGTCTCAACGCATCGTGGACACACGATCTCATGACATCGTGGACAGGATGTCTCACAGCTTCGGAGACACTTGCGCCGGTGATAGTCGGGGGATGACGAATTCTCTTTCTCCCCAGACTCGTGCCGCGATCATGAACTACGACCCGACCCAGCCGCACGCGCTGTCGATTACCGGGTTCTGCCGCTCGCTGAAGATCTCTCGGAGCGTGTTCTACAAGATCCGAGGTCGAGCTGCCCACGAGGCTGCTGCTGCATTGCACCCGCGCTCCCGAGCCCCGAAGGTCCCAGCCCGGCGGTATGGGCAGGTGGTCGTGAATGAACTGGTGAAGATCCGCAAAAAGCTCAAGGCGGATGGCTGGGATTATGGTCCCCGCTCGGTCTACTACGAAGCTGCCATGGACGACGGGTTTCCGGGAGGGCAGGTGCCGTCGGTGGCGACGATCGCGCGTCTGCTGGCCAGCGTCGGGCAGGTGGACGCGTCGCCAAAGAAGCGACCGAAGTCGTCATACATCCCGTTCGTGCGCGCGACGGTGATGTCGCTGTGGCAGCTGGACGCGTTCGAGTACCGGCTGGCTGGCGGGCAGGTCGTCACGGTGTATCAACTGCTCGACGACGCCAGCCGATACGACGTGGGCACCAACGTGTATTCGCGTCATGAGAACAGTGCCGACGCCAAGGACGTGCTCGAACGGGCTATCGCCGCGCACGGGGCGCCCCAGGAGGTGCTCTCGGATAACTCGCTGGCGTTCAACCAGCTGCGGGCAGGCACGATCGGCTCCGTGGAAATTTTTCTGGCATCGAAGGGGACCATGCCGATCAGCGGGCTGCCGGGCAAGCCCACCACACAGGGGAAGAACGAGCGCTCCCACCAGACGCTGATCCGATACCTCGACGCCGACCGGCCAGCAACTCTCGAGCAGCTACGCTCCCGGATCCAGCGATTCCGGGAGCACTACAACAACCGCCGACCGCATCAAGCCCTCGAACACGCCACGCCGCGGGCCGCGTGGGACCTACTCGAACACACGCCGGCGACCGAGCCGATCCCGCTGTCGGTGCTGGAAGCGAAAGCCTCAGAGTACCGGCAGGCTCGCTCGAGACGACAGTCAGACCTTCACCGGGCGTCGTTGACGATCTCCAAGACCGGACAGATCCTGCCCGACGACAGCGCGCGACCACAGACCGCCGATCAGTCACTCGTGGAGGTCACTAAAGCGAACCGGCAGGTCTACTTTCAGGGTTACCACGTCTCCCTCCCGACAACGTACGCCGACCGCACGTTCTACCGGACGATCACCGACGACGAGTTCTTGCTCACCGACCCTGTCACCGCTGAGATCGTGTTCTCGTTCCCGCTGCCGATGGTCGCGCTGAACGTCCGAGGCCGATACGTCGCCTCGTACTCTATTCAGGGCGTCAGCGTGGCCCACCCGACGAAGGCCTGGGAACACAAGAACGCGGAGTATCAGACCCAGTTCGCCCAGCGCCAGACCGACCTCCCCGCAGTGCTCGGCGAGCCAGGGCGGTAGCTGTGCACGAAGCCATGAGACCCAGCGTCTACGAAGTGATGAGATCCACTGTCCACGATGCCACGAGATCACACACCGGATCGCCGGAACAGCGCTACCCGATGAGGCGACGCGCCATATCGCCATATCTACTGAATCCTCCGTTCGCCTTTAGGCCAGGAGAAGTGCGGCCAAGGGACTGCCTGACCTGCCCAAGTCGCCAGGCTAGGTCGCCCTCGTGGGAAGGTTCGCCGGTGAGAGGTGGCAGTGTGTCGGAGATCGTGGCCTCAGCGAGGCTTCTTGTCCCTCACGGCGACAGGCGCAGTCTGGACCGATAAGTTCGGTGTCGTGTATGAGGCATGAAACTGCACGGCGAGGATCGCGAGGGCGGCCGCGAAAGCGATAGTCCCGATCGCCCAGACCGCCATGGGCGACGGAGCGCCCTGCCACCACCATTCTGGTTGCACGTTGAGATTCCATCCCACCACGTCGAGTCCCGTGACATATCTCCGAATGTTGAAGTGAAGAGCAACGGAATTGGCCACACCGAGTCCGGCGACAACGACGGTTGTTTGCGAACGGGTGATGTTCAGAGGCGCTCCGGAACGCTGCACGAGGGAGATCCCGGCGAGAAGGATTACGAGGGGAAGCACGTATCGAGGCTGGACTTGCTCGCCGACTATGGCCTTTGACTGTAAGAGGACAAACAGCGGAACCAGCCAAAGTGCTGCGAGCACTCCCGCAATTGCGATTGCTTTCCGCCTGCTCATGTAACGAAGCCCTGTGAACGTGATCGCGCAGTACACCCCAACACCAATAACGGCCACGATGGCGGGTAGATGGGTATCCATCCAGCCCAGATTCCCTAGGCCGAGCGTGCCTGCCCAGAGCTCCGGCACGTTGAGGAAATTAATGAATAGTAAGTACTGAGAGCTCCGGTGCGGATCTGGAGGGGCATCTGAGGGGAGACCCGAGGTGGCAAATGATGCTTGCCCGGCGGAGAAATAGAAGAATGCCGCGACGAGCGCCAATCCCAAAGGCAACAGAAACGAGACTAGGAAACGCCTGCGCACGTTCATCTTGAGTACCGTGACGGCCAGGATTGCAACGATCGCATAGATCGCAGCATCGGCGCGTGCTGACGCCCCCATCACAGTGGCAAGAACGGCAACAACGCCCAGACTGGTCTTGCGACGGCCTGTGGTTTCAAAATAGCCGAGGAGTGAAATCCACAGAGTTCCGGCGGAAATGACGGCCCAACTGCTGGGGTTGTTTGACGGAATCAGGAACATTCCAAGTGGCACAACGGTGACGGCCAGGCTGGCCACTAAGGCGGTTCGTCGTGAGCGTGGCAGTAAGAAGAAGAGCCACGTCGAAAGCCCAATGAACAGGGCCGCATTGACGAGGCGCATCAGGACTATCGAGACAGCCACATTATTGCCGGCGAGAAGCCCCATCAATGCATAAAACACCGGAGGATAGGCGCCGGACCAGTTCCCGTGAGAGGTCGGAGTGAGTGTCGTCGAATACGACGTGACTGCCGAGGTCTGGCATGCCGCGCTTAAATCTCCTTTAAAAGCGAAGCAATAAGAGTCGGCTAGTGCCTTGGGAATAAGCCGCCAATCGGGATTGACACCGCTTTCGCACAAGCCGGGCCGCAGACCGTCCCCGCACCAGATGCTTGCGAGGTGGAAGTTGTCGTCGGGGCTGGCCCCAGCGGGTGACGCCACTGACCAGCTGCCTAGCGCAACAAAAAGTAGGATCGGAGCGAGTATGGCGGCCAGTAGACCTTTTCGGGTGCTGGTCAGGCCTATTCGTTTCACGTCGCGATCCTATCCGGCTGTGATTCCGCTGGTCGCACGCCACGACGTCTTCTTCCCACCACTGCAAGGCAGGAGGTGCCAGTCGTTACGAGTCCTCGGTTCCTCACCAGTTTCGACGCCACTTGAGAATGGTAGACCACCCCACTCGATGCTGTGGCAGTCGGTATCCCGGATAGACTCGGTGCGATGGAAGAATGGCCGTCCCTGAGAGCGAGCAAAGACAGTGTCTGAAGACGCCCCCACAGAGGATGTGCGGGTGGCCATAGTCGTCAATAGCTATCCGCCCCGTCTAGGGGGCCTCGAGAGTCACGTCATTCAGCTGGCCACCGAATTGAAGTCGGCTGGGGCGCGGGTACTCGTCATCTGTCTCGCCGAGCAAGCGTCGGACACTCTTGAAGCCGGAGTGCGTGTGATCCGGTTGAAGATGCACTTTCCCATAGCGTCGGTCATTTCCTTTCCTGCGTATGGGACGACTCGTAGGTTGAGTCGTTTGCTTGTTTCCGAAAACATCAACCTGGTGTCGACGCATACGAGGTTCTTCCCGATGTCCTATGTGGGGCTTCGTGCCGCAGCCAGTCGCAGGATCCCCGTCATTCATACGGAACATGGGGCCGGCTTCGTGAAGAACCCGTCGAACATGATTCAAATGTTTTCTCGATTGGTCGATCTCACATTCGGGCGCTTCGTGCTTCGCGGTGCGGCGCAGGTGCTGGCTGTCTCTGAGCAGTCGGCGCAATTCGTCTCCTATCTTGCTGGAATCGATGCGCGAGTCTTTCCGAATGCCCTACAAATGGCGAACTGGCCGAGCAACGGGGTTTCCCAGACTCTGAACGGAATCGCATTTCTCGGCAGGCTCGTGCCCGGCAAAGGATGGGAAACCGTCATCGACGTTGCTGCTGAGCTTATTAAGGTTCGTGGTTTTGACGACCTCGTCGTGCATATCCTGGGGGACGGTCCGGATGCCGATGCTGTGATCGCGAGGGTTCGCCTTCGAGGGATTGAACAGTCCGTCGAGATTCACGGTCATGCCCAACTGGAAGAGGTCAGAGACGCATTAAGTCGTTCGGTGCTTGTAAACCCGAGCGAACTCGCTGAAGGATTCCAAGTGACGCTCCTCGAGGCAGTTGCTGCTGGCGCTCAGATCGTTTCGTATCCGGTTCCATCCGTCCCGCCGTTGCTCGCTGACGGCGGACCTGTTCGTCTTGTGTCGCGTGGGTCCTTCGACAATCTCGTGGATTCTGTCCAGGACGCACTGCGGAATCCAATGCCGCCGATGTCGCGGGCGGTTCTTGAGGCTCGATGGTCATGGCGGATACGTTCGCGTGAGTATCTTGCCCTTGCGCGTAAAGTGACGACGTCCCGACAGTGAACAATCGACGCTGGAGCCCATTGGCATGCCGTAGCGAACGCACGAGATCCGATTCCAACCGGTCGTCCACGGTCGACCGCAAAGTCCGCCCGGCGTTCCCGGTTCCGCGCTCGCGGCATGCTCGTGACGGGAGCGTGAGATGAGCGGCATCGAGTCGCGATCGCCCGTGTCGGTCGCCATGTGCACGTTCAATGGGGCGGCATACGTAACGGAGCAGCTCCGGAGCATCCTCGGCCAGACTCGGCCTCCCGCCCAGATCGTGGTCTCCGACGACGCGTCGAGTGACGGGACCCCCGAACTCGTGGAGTCCGTCGTGGCGGAGTGGCGCGCCCGTAATCCCTTGGGCGCCATTGAGGTGCGGGTGATTCGCAACGCGAGCGGGCTCGGCGTGACCGGGAACTTCGAGCAGGCCCTCGCAGCATGCTCGGGCGATATCCTGGCGCTGAGCGACCAGGACGATATCTGGCATCCACGTCGGCTCGAACTCATGACGGCAGAATTCACCCGCAGGCCGGAGCTGGTGCTGTTGCACACCGACGCCCGCCTGGTCGACGGCGACGGGCATCCGCTGGGGATGACCCTGCTGCAGACCCTCGGTGTGACCGACGTCGCGAAAGCCCTCGAACACGACGGGCGGGCCCTCGAGCTGCTGGTGCAGCGGAATATCGTGACGGGGGCGACCATGATGGTGCGTCGCGAGCTCCTCGAGCGGGCACGGCCGTTTCCAGCGGCCTGGGTGCACGACGAATGGCTGGCAATGGTCGCGGTGCTGACGGGAACGATGGATCTGCTCGACGAGCAACTCGTGGACTACCGCCAGCACGATGCCAACCAGATCGGCGTCACGAATCTCGACACAGCCGGACGACTCGGCAGGCTCCGAGCGCCACGTACGGAGCGGAACAGGCGGCTCCTTGCGCGTGCTCGGGCATTGGCCGAGCGAGCGCCGTCGTTGTTGGGGCCGACCGCCGAACCCAGCGTCCTGTACCTGCTCGAAGACAAGCTTGCCCACGAAGTCGTGCGCAGTTCGTTGCCCGCGGCGTACGCGGCGCGCATCCTCCCCGTTGTCCGTGAGTGGCGTACCGGACGTTACGCCCGGTTCGGGCTTGGCGCCCAGGACGTGCTGCGCGACCTTGTGCAGCCCGTCTAGGCCCTTTCGATGGCCCTGGCACCAATCGTCTACTCTGGGTGAGGGTCGGCGCCGGGGGTGCCCGTGGCCCCGATGCGGACGTATTCCGCGCAAGTGATGGAGGAACTCGCCGTGCCACAGGATCTGACGCCCGTTGTCGGGCGATCGCGACTGCACGCCTGGCGCGACGGCTATCGGCGGTTCACCGAACCGGGTACGGACGGCCTGCCGCGCATGCGGGTCCTCCTCGCCTTCCCCGCGCTGCTCCTGATCCTGGGCATCGTGCTCGTCGCACTCGGAATCAACGGGTCGTCCTCAGGCGTCTTCCACAGCCAGATCGCCTACGGCAGCGACTCGAGCCTGATCGCGGGCACGCCACAGCTCACCAGGTCCGATGAATGGAACGTGCAGACCGTGTGGGCGATCGCCCAGGTGCAGCAGGGGCTTCCGCTCGTGAACGAGACGTTCCCCGGCGGGATGGATGCGACGTTGCCGCAGGACCTGCCCCGGGTCGACTGGACGGTGGCCTTCCGGCCGCACCTCTGGGGATTCATGGTCATGGACGTCGACCACGCGATCGCCTTCAAATGGTGGCTCCCCGGGCTCGCACTGGCGGCCGCCGCGTACATGTTCCTCGTCACGTTGCTGCCCAGGCGGCCCGGCGTCTCCGCGATGATCGCAGTCGGATTCCTCTACAGCCCGCTCTTCCAGTGGTGGTACCTGTCCACGACGCTGTGGCCGGTCGTGTGGGCACTCACCGCCATGACGTCGTTGATCCACGCGTTCTCGAGCAGCTCCCTGCGGTCCCGATGGGGCTGGGCGGCCCTCGTGGGCTACCTCACGGTGGTCATGGCGACGGGCATCTACGTGCCCTTCATCGTTCCGGCGGTACTTGTCGTGTTGTTCTTCGCGATCGGCCTCGTGGTCGAGCGTCGCCGGGAGAACCCTGGGCTGCGGGCAGTGCTCTCTCGGGTCGGACCGGTGCTCGTGGCCGGCGTCGCGGCATCCGCCGTCACGGTTCTCTGGCTCGCGACCAAACTCACGACCGTCGAGGCGTTCCTCGGCACCACGTACCCGGGCAACCGGGTGACACCGACCGGTGGCGGCAGCCTGCTGAGTTTCGCCTCGGCGATCGGATCCTCGTTCACGCAGACTCTCAATGCGCAGCGCCCAGGCCTGCTCGGAGCGAACGGCTCTGAAGCATCGACCTTCTTCTACATCGGCATCTACCTGCTGCCTGTCGTCGGTTGGATCGTGTTCAGGCAGGCCAGGGCGAAGCGGAAGCTGCCCTGGACGCTCATCGGGCTCACCGCCGTGGTCCTGCTGCTGCTCGCCTACCTGTACGTGCCCGGATGGGATGCGATCGCCCGGCTCCTGCTGCTCGACAAGACCAGCCAGAACCGCGTGCGGCTGGGCATGGGGCTTGCGTCCCTCGGCCTGCTCGCCTACGTGCTGCGCTACCTCGACGAACACCGGGTGCGCGCAGGCTTCTGGATCGCCGCGATCTCGGCCGGCCTCTTCGCGCTCTCCCAGGCCGCGATCGGATACGTGGCCATCCGGCACCTCCCCGGAATGCTCGAGGCCGTGCAGCTCTGGTGGCTCTGGGCGCTGCTCTCAGCGGCGGCCATCTACTTCGCCGCGCGGCGTCAGCCGAGGCTCGCCGCGACCGCGTTCCTGATCGTGACGATCGCCGGCTCTGGCCTGACCAACCCGATCTACAGCGGGGTGCTCGATCTGCGCGAGACGGCGGTGTCCCGGGCCGTCGTCGCCCTCGACGCTTCCGGCGCCGAAGACCTGGGTCGGTATCGGCGGCGGACTCACGACTGCGGTGCTGCTGGAGTCCGGCGTGCGTGCGGAGAACGGCTTCCAGGGTGCACCCTCCCGCGCAATGTGGGGCGTCATCGACCCGGCGAACCAGTACGCCTTCCAGTGGAACCGACTCGCCGGCGTGAGCTGGGTCGCGGGCCCCGGGGAGCCCGTTGTCTCCAATCCCGCTGAGGACCAGATCCGGGTCACCTTCGACGCCTGCTCCGCGTTCGCGCAGGCGAACGTGGGCTACGTGCTCGCAGACGACCACCGTCTTGACTCGACCTGCCTGAAGCCCGTGCAGGCTTTCGAGCTGCCGAAGGCGACCCTGGAGATCTACCAGGTCGTCCCGCGCTAGAAACACGCCGCCCGGCTCTCGCCGGCACTTACTGGCGTTCGGCCAGCTCTGCGAGGCTCAGGCCGAGGGCGTGCCTGGCCAGAATGCGGATGCCGGCCGTCTGGCGGGCGGAGACGGCCTCGGGCAGGCGCGTGAGGGCATTGATCCGCGAGGAGATGTGCCAGCGGGCCGTGCGGGCCGCCCGAGGCCAGCCGTGCTCCTCGAACTCGGCCGCGAGTGCCCGGAAGAAGCGCTGCTCTTCGACGAATCTGCTGCCCTCCGCCGCCCGCCACGACGAGACGCTCGAGGCATGACGGCGATACTCGAAGACGACCTCGTCGTCGAGCAGCAGGCTGCCGCCCTGGAACGCCACGTCGAGGGCGAGGCCGAGGTCCTGGATGACCGAGAGGTTCGGCCGGAACCCCACCGCGGCAACGGCCGAGCGGCGCCAGGCGATCGCGGGGAAGTTCATCCAGTTGCCCCTCGTCACGCTCACGGCGAGCTTCTCGCCGCCCAGCTCGATGGTGCCGCGCACGTGCGGGCGGTAGAGCGCCTTCATCCGGTCGACGAGCGGCCGGTAGACCCGGCCGTCGCCGTCGATGACCCGGGTGCCCGGATGGATGAAGTCCGCGGTCGGATGCGCCTGGCCGAGCGCCTTGACCCGGGCGACATAGCCGGGCAGCATCACGTCGTCGCAGCCGAAGATGGTCAGCCACTCGTTCACTGCCAGGTCGATCGAGGCCTGGAAGTTCACGTTGATGCCCGCGTTCACCGGGTTGCGCCGGTAGACGATCCGCGGATCTGCGAGGCCAACGAGCCACTCGCCGGCCGTGACGTCGGGATAGCAGTCGTCGATGACGACGAGACGCCAGTCGGGATCCGTCTGCGCGAGGACGCTCTCCACGGCGATGCGGAAATGGTCGACGCGGCCGTAGAACGGCATCATGATGTCGAGTGTCACGCGGTTCTCCCTCGCGGCATCCGGTTTCGGAACCGCTGCTTCCGTGTTCGCCGAGTAGCATTCACAGGTGAAACCATCTTCGCTCATGTCCCAGGCAGCCATCTCCACCGGTGGTGTCCTCGCTCAGGGACTGGCCCGTTTTGCCTACACGGTGCTGATCGGCCGCGTGATGGGGCCGGAGGATCTGGCTCACGTTTCGGCCTGGATCGCCCTGGCCTTGATCCTCTCGCTGCTCTGGCCGACCGGGGCGGGAAACGCGGCAGCGCACTTCCTCGCGCACGAGCGTGCACTCGGCCATTCTCCTGTTCCCGCCCTCCGCCTGATCCAGCGCTCGTTCTGGATCTCCTGCGCCGGAATGCTGCTGATCGGGCTTCCTGTCGCCATGATCGCGCTCGGGGCGGACATCGGCGACACCATCGCGATCGGGGTGCTGATCGTGACGTGGTCCGGCTATGTCCTCGCGCGGGGGATCGAGGTCGGCCTCGGCCGGATCACGTCTGCGGCAATCTGGGACGTGATCTCCTCGGCGACGACGATCGGGCTCCTCACGATGGTCCTGGTGACACGCCTTCCCGGGGCGCTCCTCTGGCCGATCGCGATCGGCTACGCCGTCTTCGCGCTGCACTCGCTCCGTGGCGCACACCTCGGCCACGACGAGCTCCGGCAGGAGAGCGGGCTGGAGCCGGCGCGCGTCCTGAAGTTCATCTCCTGGAATTCCCTCGGATTGCTCGCCTCGAACGGGCTGATCCAGTTCGCGATGGTGTTTGTATTCATCGTCGAGCCACCGCTCACGGCCGGGTTGTTCGCCGCGGCGATGTCGCTCGCCACCCCCGCGTCGATGCTCAGCCAGGCCATCACCCAGGTGCTCATCCCGCGCTTCACCGAGTGGGTGGCGGCCGATCGGGTCGCCTCGCGGCGTCGGTACCTGATGGTGTTCGGAGTGATGTTCCTCGGCCTCGGCGCCGTCTTCGGAGCTGTCGCCCTCGCCAGCCCGATCGTCGTCGACGTCGTCTTCCACGCGACCTACCGGGAAGCCGCACCGATCATGGCCTTCCTCCTGATCGGGGTCTTCGCCTTCTCGATCTCCCTGGTCGCCACGGCATACCTGCTGACGACGGGGCGCACCTGGGTTGCGACGGCCGCCTCGGTCGTCGGCCTGGTCGTTGGCCTGATCGTCATGGTCGCGGGCACGCCGGTACTGACCGGGTCGTGGGCGGCCGTGGCCGGAGTCATCTCCGGGTATACCGTGACCGCAGTGTGGGTCATCGCCGCATCGTTCGGGCGCGTGCAGGCGGATGCCCCGCGCGGCATCCGTGTTCCACTCGTCTAGGGTGAAGGATTAGCTGTAACCGCCGTCCCGAAGGAAATGATGTCCGACACGTCTGTCGCCGAGCTCGAACTGTCCATCGTCATGCCGTGCCTGAATGAGGCCGAGACGCTGGCGATCTGCATCGACAAAGCCCAGGGTTACCTGGCGCGGTCAGGAGTCCGCGGAGAAGTCGTCATCGCCGACAACGGCAGCACCGACGGATCCCAGCAGATCGCGATGGAGCACGGCGCCCGCGTCGTCGACGTCGCGGCCAAGGGCTACGGCAACGCCCTGATGGGCGGCATCGAAGCCGCCAAAGGCACCTATGTGATCATGGGTGACGCCGACGACAGCTACGACTTCAGTTCCCTCGACCAGTTCGTCGAACGGCTCAGGGCCGGCGACGAACTCGTGATGGGCAACCGGTTCCGCGGCGGCATCGAGCCCGGCGCCATGCCGCCCCTGCACAAGTACCTCGGCAATCCCGTGCTCTCGACCATCGGGCGGATGCTGTTCCGCTCGGAGATCCGCGACTTCCACTGCGGCCTGCGCGGCTTCAACCGGCAGTCGATCCTCGACCTCGGCCTGATCACGACCGGCATGGAATTCGCCAGCGAGATCGTCGTCAAGTCGACCCTCGACGGCCTCCGGGTGAGCGAAGTGCCCACGACGCTCAAGAAGGACGGACGCAGCCGTCCGCCGCACCTCCGCAGCTGGCACGACGGCTGGCGCCACCTCCGGTTCCTGCTGCTTTTCAACCCGCGCTGGCTGTTCCTGATCCCCGGTTCCGTCGCGTTCGCCCTCGGAATCCTCGGCTCCATCCTGCTCGCCTTCGGGCCGGTGCAGATCGGCACCGTGGGCCTCGACGTGTCCAGCCAGGTCTATCTCGCAGCGCTCGCCGTCGTGGGCTACCAGGCGATGCTCTTTGCGCTGCTGACGAAGCTCTACGCGCAACACGAGGGTTTCCACCTGCCGCGCAGCCGGGCCTTCGAACGGTTCGCCCAGCGGGCGAGCCTCGAAAGCGGCGTGATCGTCGGCCTGATCCTCTTCGTGATCGGCTTCGCCGTTGCCATCCTCCAGCTGAGCGTCTGGGCCGCCTCCGGATTCGGCGCCCAGGACCCCGTCGACACGATGCGGCTCGCCGTTCCGGCCGCCCTGTTCATGATGCTCGGGTTCCAGACCGCGATGTCGGGGATGTTCCTCGGGATCCTGTCCATCGACATCCGTCGCCCGCGCTAGCGACAGCTCTACTCGGCCCCGTCGTCGGTTTCGGGCGGGCGGGGCCTGGGCTGCAGCCCGCTGCGCCAGCTCTTGCCCTGCGCGGCCGTGAGGGCGCAGATCAGGAGCAGCAGCCAGCCGGCCTCCACGAGAACAGTGCTCTCCGCGAGGCTCGTGACGATCAGCACCACGAGGATGAGCGGCGCCCACGCGTAGATGAGGGTGCGCTTGTTTGAGGCGAGCACCCAGGACCGCCAGAAGGCGAGCACGACGAGGACCAGGAAGCTCAGGAAGCCGATCAGGCCGAGCTGGAAGTACACATCGAGGAACGCGTTCAGTCCGGTCTCGTAGTGTCGGCGGGTGCTGAAGTCGAGCCACCCGTACGGGGTCGCGGTCCCCGGCCACAGGCCCGACCAGCCCCAGCCCTCGAGCGGGTGCAGACCCACGAGGCGCCACATCTCCCGCCACAGGGTCGCGCGCACGCCGAATTCGCTGCGGGCGTTGAGCGCTTCGACAATGGCCCCGCGGGTGAGGAACGCGACGACCCCGGCGACGACGGTCACGCCGAGGAGGGCGAACTGCAGCAACCGGCGGCGCGGCTGGGGAGTGTTGCGCAGCCAGGTCAGGGCGAGACCGGCGAAACCGACGAAAACCGCGACGATGAAGATGACCGGAGACCCGGTGAGCAGGAGGCAGGCGGTCGCCCCGATCAGCGAGACGATCGCCACCCCGCGCCGCACCGACCGGGTCCGCAGCTCGATGACGAAGGTGACACCCGCGATGAGGGCAGCGAACCCGAGCGCGTTGCGGGAGCCGAAGATGCCCTGGATCGGGCCGAGCTCGTCAAGATGCCCCTGGATGTCGAGGAACCGGATCGGCGCGTCGAGCAGCAGTCCGGCGACGATCTCGAGGGCGACGGAGGTCGCGAGCAGCACCCGGAGCACGTCCCCTGTCGCCCGCACGATCTGGATCATGGTGCGCGCGAGCACGATGTAGTGCGCGAGGAAGGCGAAGGCGAGCTGGTAGATGAGCCCGATCGCCGTCGCGAACGGGTACCCGGTCCAGAGCAAGGACAGTGCGCACCAGCCGAGGAAGACCAGGATCGAGATCGGCAGCAGCCCGTGCCATTCGATCTGTTTCCTGCGGGCGACGAGGGAGAACGCGGCGAGTACGACGAGTCCGCCGAGCACGCCGATCAGGCCGGGCCAGCCGACCAGCCCGCGCAGGAAGACCGAGCCGAACGCTGTCGCGATCGTCGCCTGGGTCAGCGCCGTGGCGAAGTGCGGGCCCCGGAAGAGCCGCATGAGTGCCCTCGGTAGTTCGGGGGAGTGCGCGCGGGAGTTCATGGGCTTCCTAGGCTACCCGCCGGCATCCGCCCCGCCCGGTCTGGCGTGTTTCGCAGTCACACGGATGCCTAGGGCATCGGCCGGTTCAAGGCCTGCTGTCTCTTGGTGGTGACGCTGACGAGCACGAGGAGAACCCAGCCGTATTCGATGAGCAGCCGGCTCTCTGCGACACTCTGGGCGATGAGCGCGGCCATCAGGAGCAGCGGGAGCAGGGCGGAGACGGTGTACGGGGCGGTGTCGGAGACGGTCGTGCGCGGCCGGTCGACCGCGAGGAACCAGGACCGCCAGAGTGCGCCGGCGACGATCGCGACGAAGGCGATGAGGCCGATCACCCCGACCTGGAACCAGACGTCGAGCCAGGCGTTGTGCGCCTGCAGGTAGACGACGCCCTTGCGGTTCGCGAGGCCCGCGAAGGGTTCGGCCCACGGCACCCAGTAGCTGACCCAGCCCCAGCCGAATGCCGGCCGCTGCTCGGCGAGGCCGGTGACGCTCGCCCAGATGTCGAGGCGGCCGGTGAGGTCCTCGCTTTTACCGAAGAGGCTGAGCAGCCACGGCGACAGGGTTGCCACCGCGACCCAGCCGGCGACGATGAGGCCTGTGGCGGCGACATAGACGGGACGGCGGCGCTGCGGGCCGCGGCGGCGGGTCCAGAGGGCGAAGATCAGCACGATCGCGACGAAGCCGGCGGCGAGGGTCACGGTCGCCGAGCGGGTCAGCACCAGCACGACCGCGGCGGCGGCGAGCCAGGCGATGCCCCAGCCGCGCCGGACTGTGCGGGCGGCGAGCTGTACCGCGAAGACGATGACCGCAAGGAGAGCGACGAAGCCGAGCAGGTTGCGGTTGGCGACGATGCCCTCGATCGGGCCGCCGTGGAAGAGCAGGCCGCGGGACCAGTAGAACGCGTCCGGGATCTTCTCGCCGGGGTAGGACACCCAGAGCGGGAGCACCGGCTGCCGCACGAAGGCGCCGACGATCACTTCGAAGAGCAGCGACAGGGCGATCACCCAGCGGAGCGCCGCGGCCAGGGTGCGGAGCAGTTCGGCCCAGCTGAGCACGAGGGCGAGGAAGAGCGCGGCGATCGTCGTGGCCCAGAGCACGGCGACGCCGATGGCCGAGGCGCCCGGGTAGAAGGACCAGGCGATGGACAGCGTCGTGATCACGAGGAAGACGCCGATCGAGCGCGGGAACTTCGACCAGACCCAGTCCGGCTTCAGGCGGACGAGCAACACCACGCTGCCGACGAGAACCACGACCGCGATGGCGCCGAAGCCCCACCAGCCGAGCAGGTTGCGCCAGAATTGACCGGCGAGGGCCGTGAAGAACACGAGCGTCGCAAAGGACCGGACGACGAAACGGCTCTGTACGGCGGGCATGAGTCCTAGAGTACTGCCGGGGTTCCCGCCCGGCTGCTGTCGAGCACACAGCCACCCAGACATTTTTATACCCATGGGGGTATAGTTCAGCCATGAAGATTCTTATTGTGGGCGGAGTGGCCGGCGGCATGTCCGCTGCGACGCGGATGCGCCGGCTCGACGAAGCGGCAGAAATCATCGTATTCGAGCGCGGGCACTACGTGTCCTTCGCGAACTGCGGGCTGCCGTACTACGTGGGCGGCCTCATCGAAGACCGGTCGGCGCTGCTGCTGCAGACGCCCGAGTCACTCGCGAGTCGTTTCCGCCTCGACGTGCGCATCGACCACGAGGTCACCGGCATCGACCGTGCGGCCCGGACGGTCAGCGTGCGGGACACGGTGACGGGGACCATCACGACCGAAGGCTATGACCGTCTGGTGCTCGCGGCAGGGGCGACGACCCGCAGCGTGCTCCCTGCCGGGTCGGACCTGCCGGTGCACACCCTGCGCACGGTCGACGACGTCGACCAGATCACCGCGCTCCTCACGCGCGCGTCCGGGCCGGGCTCCGCTGTCACTGGCCCCGCCGCCACGGTCGCCGCCGTCGTGATCGGCGCCGGCTTCATCGGCCTCGAAGCTGTCGAGAACCTCGTCCTGCGCGGCGTGCAGGTCACGGCCGTCGAATTCGCCGGCCAGGTGCTCGGGCCGCTCGACCCCGAGATGGCGGCCCCGGTTGCCGCGGTGCTGAAAGCGCACGGCGTGGACGTGCGGGTGGACACCTCGGTGCGGGGCACATCCGCCGGGCGCGTGCTGCTCAGCGACGGAACGGATGTCGCGGCTGACCTGATCATCGAGGCGACCGGAGTGCTTCCGGACACCTCGCTCGCCGCTGCGGCCGGACTGCGGATCGGCGAGAGCGGTGCGATCTGGGTGGACGACACCCAGCGGACGAGCGACCCGCTCATCTATGCCGTAGGCGACGGCGCCGAGAAGATCGATGCGATCAGCGGCGGGCCGACCCGGATCGCAATGGCCGGGCTCGCCAACCGGCACGGCCGCGCCGCCGCGGACAGCATTGCCGACAGCGCAGCCGGCGCTTCCGGGGTCGCCGTCGCCGCGGAGCCGGCCTTCGGCGTCGCGATCGTCGGCGTCTTCGGCACGACCGTCGCCATGGTCGGCTGGAGTGAACGGCGCCTGCTGGCCTCCGGCCGGGGGCACCGGGTCGTGCACACCCACCCGAGCGACCACGCCGGTTACTACCCGGGGGCCGAGCAGATGTCGGTCAAGCTCCTGGTTGATGCCGCGACGGACGCGATCCTCGGCGCCCAGATCGTGGGCGGTCACGGGGTCGACAAGCGGATCGACGTGATCGCGACGGCGATGGCCGGCGGGCTGACGGCATCCGCTCTCAGCCGGCTGGAGCTCGCCTATGCGCCGCAGTACGGCTCGGCGAAGGATCCGATCAACCAGCTCGGCTACGTCGCGGACAACCTCGCGGCCGGCACCACCCGCAGCCTGCAGTGGCACGAACTGTCCGCGGCGCTCGCCGCGGGCGAGGCGTTGGTCGATGTGCGCACGGCGGGCGAGTTCGCGGCCGGGAGCATCCCGGGGGCGGTCAATGTGCCGCTCGACGAGCTCCGCGACCGGTTCGGCGACCTGCCGGCCGGGCCGCTCGTGGTGCACTGCCAGGTCGGGCAGCGCGGGCACACCGCCGCGCGGCTGCTCAGCCAGCTCGGCCGTGAGGTGCGTAACCTCGATGGAGGCTACAAGACTTGGGCGGCGGGGGCCGCGGCGCTCGCCGCGTCGCCCCGCGCCGCGGTCGCTCCTGCTCCTCCTGTTTCCCCCGTAGTTCCCGCTCTCTCCACCGAAAGGATCGTCGCATGAAGGAAATCACCGTCACGGAACTCGCCGCGCTCGACCACCCCGCCGTCGTCGACGTGCGCGAACAGTCCGAATACGACACTGTCCACGCCGAGGGAGTGCGGTTGATCCCGCTCGGCGAGCTCGTGCAGCGCGTCGACGAGGTGCCGCGCACGGGCCCCGTCTACGTGGTGTGCCACCTCGGCGGGCGCAGCGCCCAGGCGACCGGCTTCCTCGCGGCGCAGGGCATCGACGCGATCAACGTCGTCGGCGGCATGGACGCGTGGCAGCGCGCCGGGCTGCCCGTTTCCGGAAAGGCCTGAGATGACTACTGAAACTGTCGCCGTAGCGGATGCCGCCGTTCAGCCCACCGCTGTGCAGGGGCCGCGCACGCCGCGAACCAGAAGAAGATCCTGAACCGGTTGCGCCGGGCACAGGGCCAGCTCGGCGCGGTGATCGCCGCGGTCGAATCCGGCGGTAGCTGCAAGGACGTCGTGACCCAGCTCGCCGCGGTGTCGAGCGCCCTCGACAAGGCGGGTTTCGTGATCGTGTCGACCGCGATGCGCGACTGCATCGACAACCCGGACACCCCGAACGCGCTCACGGTCGACGAACTCGAGAAGCTCTTCCTCACCCTCGCCTGACCCCCGCGCGCCCGCCCCTGACCACAGGTCAGGGGCGGGCTGGGCATCAGCGCCGGGTCAGGTGCGTGACCGTGAAGCCGCCGGGGGCGACCGTGACGGATGCGCGAGCCGGGTTCCCCCGCTCATCCGCGTGGGCGATCGGCCGGCCAGCGGCATCGTAAGCGGCCTGCTCCAGCCGGAACCCGCGCGGCACGAGCACGGGCCGCACACTGGACTCCCGCGCGGCGCTCACGTACAGCGTCGAATCGCCGGCCGGTCCGGTCACCGTGACTGTGGACACGAGCGGCTGCAGCAGCAGCGCGTCGATCGCCGCAGCCCCGCTCGACGTGCCGGTCACAGCGGTCGAGCCGGCCGGCAGCGTGCGGGACAGTGAGAGCGGCAGCAGGCGGCCTGGGGCATCCGTGATTCCCTGCGCCCCCGCGCCACCGTTCGCCGTGCTGCCGAGCGCTGCCCGGGCGGATGCCCAGCTCGTGTTCCCTGAGCGGGCTTCGGTCTGGTTCACGATCGGGTAGACGTTGCGGGCCTGGTCGTTCGCCGGGACGGGGACGCTGAGCGACCCGCCCTTCGTGAGGCTCACGTACGCACCGCCGGAGAGGTTGGCCTCGCCGGTCCACGCCGATGCGGGGGTGACGACCGAGCCGCCGGTGATCGTGCCGGACTCGGCTTCGACGACGCTGAGTCCTGCGGTTGCGACGGTCTTCTCGATTCCGAGCGCCTTGGCCCTGAGCTCGGGGTTCGCGTCGAGGGCGAGCATGGTCAGCAGGGTGTGGATCGTGGATTCGGCGCCCGAGTTCGGGTTGACCCGGCCGTCGCGCTCGATGCCGTCGATCGCGGTGCCTGTCGCCGGGTTGTATGCCGGGAGGCCGCTGCGGTTGGCGCCGAAGAACCAGCCGGCGTAGATCGCGGCGACGTCGAGCAGGCCGGGCGCGTTCGCGGCCTTCGCGGTCGCGACGAGGCCTTCGACCCGGGAGTCGACGCCGTAGGCGATCTGCGCCTCGCCGGGGGTCGGGCTCCACGCGTTGTCCGCCCCGCCGGCGGCGAGGAGCTGCGGGGTGAACTGGGCGGAGTCGGCGACGGCGGCTTTCAGTAGGTCGGGCCGGCCGAGCACGGTCGAGGCCGTCGCGACGGCGGCAGGGGCCAGGCCGCCCCAGGCGTGCCAGAGCGACTGCGACTTGTTCCACGGCAGGATCGCGCAGAACGGCCACTGGGTGAGCGAACCGGAGGACATCGCGGCGACGCCCTCGGTCAGCCGGGTGAGCGCGGTGCGCACCACGGTGTCGCCGGGGTCGGCCGCGCTGAAGGTGGCGAGGCCGATGGCGGCCTCTGCCGAGGCATCCGCCCCGCCGGCGATGAGCCAGGCCGGGACCTTCACGCCGTCGGCGACGTCGAAGGTGCCGTACCGGGCGAGGGACTGCCGGTTGAGCGCGTCGAGGCTGAGGTGCAGCCGGTCCTGGAGGAACGCGGCGAAGGCGGGGTCTCCGCCGGCGCCGGTGCCCGAGAAGGCCGCGTAGCCCTCGCCGAGGGCCCAGAGGGTGCGGGCGACCCAGTACGACTCCGCGGAGTCGCTCGGGTCCGGAAGCTCTTTGGGCGTTGCGCTCGGGGTCAGCGTGCCGTCGGCCTGTTGCCAGAGCACGACGTTGCCGGCGTTCGGTCCGGTCGCGGTCTGGAGGTAGGTCAGGGCGCGCAGGGTCTGCACCGCGTGGTCGCGGCTCGAGGCGTCGCCGGTGAGCTTCCAGTGCCGCAGGTAGACGACGGCGGTGCGGGCGATGTCGTCGGCGTTGTATGCGCCCTGGCTCCAGTGGCCGGTGCCTGCGTCGAGGGAGCCGCCGCCGATGCGAGTGTAGCTCCCGTCCGCGTTGCGGTTGGCGTAGGTCCATGGCGCCTGCGCGGTCGGCTGCTCGGCGAGGCGGTAGGTCGTGTGCTCCGCGGTCTGCGTGAGCGGAACTGCGTCGAGCAGGAAGTCCAGGTGTGCGAGGTTGGTGAGCGGCTGGCCTGCGACGGGGGCCGGTGGCGTTGTGGTGCTGTCGACAGCGGTTGCGGTGCCGCCGGCGACGGATGCGGCCGGCCGGCCGGGCTGCGCGGCCGCGGCTCCCGCACCGGCTCCCCACAGCAGCAGCGAGACCGCGCTCGCGAGGGCGACGGAGCCGAGCGCCGATCGGCGCGGGGTGAAACGGAAACGAACGGCATTGTGCGTCATGCGTGACTCTCCTTTGAGTACTGAACCGGTTCAGCACTCCCAACTAAACCGGTTAAGGTCGCGAGTGTCAAGAGGGACCGTCGCCGGGCATCCGTGGGCGCCTTGATAGTTTGGACTCAACCGAGTCGCACGAGACGTACAGGAGCAGTCATGTTTGTGGGCATCAGCAATACACCGCGGGACTACGCGTGGGGCTCGACGACCGCGATCTCGGGGCTGCTCGGCACGACTCCATCTGGCAAGCCGGAGGCCGAACTCTGGCTCGGGGCGCACCCGGGGTCGCCGTCGGTAATCGAGGATCCCTCGCGCACGGGCGGGGCCAGGACCCTCGTCGACTGGATCCTCGCGGACCCCGAGAGGGCGCTCGGCTCCGCGCTCGCGGAGCGGGAGACCGACGCAGGGTCGGTGCCGCCGCGGCTGCCGTTCCTGCTCAAGGTGCTCGCCGCCGCGAGCCCGCTCTCGCTGCAGGCGCATCCCACGAGTGAGCGGGCGCGCACCGGCTTCGCCCTCGAGAACGCCGCGGGCGTCCCCATCGATGCCTTCGACCGCAACTACCGCGACCAGTTCCACAAGCCCGAGATCATCTTCGCGCTGAGCGAGACCTTCGAGGCGCTCTGCGGTTTCCGCGAGCTCGGCGAGGTGCGGCGCATCGTGGGGGAGTTGCGCGCCCTCGACGCCGCGTCGGAGAACCCGCAGCCCGGAGCCCTCGACGCCCTCGAGAGCCGGCTGCTCGGTGACACCGGCCTGCGGGACACCGTGGACTGGCTGCTGCGTGACGGGCGCGGCGGCGACACCGGCGAGGTCTCCTGGCTCGTCGAGCGCGTGGTCAGCCTCGCGAAGGACGCCGTGTATCTCGCGGAGGGCGGGGCCGCGATCCGGTTCCCGCTCGAGCTCGCGACCGTGCGCGACCTCGCCGTGGCGTACCCCGGCGACCCCGGCATCGTGATCTCCCTCCTGACCAACCGGGTCTCCCTGAAACGCGGAGAGGCCCTCTATCTGCCGGCCGGCAACATCCACGCCTACCTGCTCGGGCTCGGCATCGAACTCATGGCGGCGTCGGACAACGTGCTCCGCGGCGGGCTCACCCCCAAGCACATCGACGTCGACGAACTTCTCGACGTGCTCGCCTTCTCTCCGGTTCCGGTGCCCTACCTGGCCCCGATCGTGCACACGCCCGGCGTGTCCGAGTACCGGCCCGACGTGGACGACTTCGCGCTCGTGCACATCGAGGCCTCTGCGGCGGATGCTGCCGCTCCCGCCGCCGGGGTCCCGATGCGCCAGTTCACGCTCACGGGACCGGGAATCGCGCTCTGCACGGCCGGAGGCTTCCTCGTGGCCGGTGCCACGGCATCCGTCACCCTGAAGCGCGGCGAATCGGTCTACATCACCCCCGACGAGGGCACCCTCACCTTCGCGGGCGCCGGAGACGTCTTCCTCGCCACAACCCCCTAGTCCCCGCTCGGCTCATAGCCTCGGTCCGCTCCGAGGTGCCCCGGCGCCCCGACTATTCGCCCAACCAATTCGACGGACTTTTTGAGTTTCTGGCCCGTTAGGACGCGTTTGAAGCACTATCCCGTCAAAATCTCCGTCGAATTCGTTAGGGGACGGCGGGCGCGGCTGTCCTCGACAGGGGGTGGGTGTCCGCGGTTGTCCACAGAGTGGCGGATGCCGGCGGCCGGGTCCGCCTGGCACTGCAGGCTTCCGGCATGGGCACCCTCACCGCCGACATCGTGGGCCTCGGCCTGTTCGCCAAGCGGGCCTGGCTCCGTGACCGAGGCTGGGGCGATGGCGCGCTGAGGGGTGCGGGGCTGCGCGGGGAGATCGTCCGGGTGCGCAAGGGTTGGTACACGGTCCCCTGGGCACCGCCGTCCGCGGTCGAGGCGGTGCGGATCGGTGGCCGGCTCACTGGGCTGAGCGCACTTCGCAGTTACGGCCTCTGGACGCCGCAGACGCGAAAGCTCCACGTCGCGGTGCCGGTCGCCGCACGGGGTTTGCGCCGGCCAGGCGATATGCGCGCTCGCTTGAACGTGGGCGACAGCAACATCCGCGTGACCTGGACCGAGGAGCCGAACCCGCGCCGGGGCCCCTTCGTCTGGCGAACGAGCCTGACCGACACGCTTGTCCACATCCTCTGCACCCACGACCGGGTGACCGCGATTGTCTGTATCGACGCGGCTCTGCATGGTGCCCGTGAACACCAGATCGGTATCACGGAGGAGGATCTCGACGTCATCTTTGCCAGGGCGCCGCGCCGCACCCGATCGTGGCGGTCCGAGGTCGACGCGCGGGCCGAGGCGGGCGGCGAGACAGAGTTCCGACTCAAATGCCTGCACGCGGGCATCCCTTTCGTGCCGCAACCCGTCGTCGTGGGAGTCGGCCGCCTTGACGGTCAGATCGGCCCGTCGACATTCGTCGAAGTTGACGGCGAGGAATGGCATAACGACTCGGCGGCATTCGAGGCCGACCGCGAGCGAGTCCTCGCGGTGGTTGCGCGGAACGGGCGCACGCTCCGTTTCAGCTACAAACTGATGCGCCACAAGTGGGAACTCTGCGAGCGCGCGATGCGGTGCTCACTCGTCGATGACTATCAGCTCTCCCGGGTGACGGGTTTCCCGGCCTTCCCGGGGCGGATGCGGCCGCGCCGGACATCCGCCGAGTCTTCCGAGGGCGAAACGCGCGTCTAGCCTCGCGCGAGCAGGGCTGGCCGGCCCGCGCCGCGGCATCCGTTGTCGAGCGCTCACCAATTCGACGGACTTTTTGAGTTCTTGGCACGTTAGGACGCGTTTGAAGCGCTTTCCGGGCAAAATCTCCGTCGAATTCGTCAGGGGGCGGGGCGGGGAGGAGCACGACGGTCAGCCGGCGCGGCGGGCCCCGAAGGTGCGCCGGTACGCGGTCGGGGTGGTCTGCAGCACCTTGAGGAAGTGGTGCCGCATCACGGCGGCCCCGCCGAACCCGGTGTCGCCGGCGATCTCCTCGAGGCTCCGCGTGCTCTCCTCGAGCAACTGCTGCGCCCGCAGCAGGCGCTGCCGGTTGAGCCACGCCGTCGGCGTCGTGCCGAGCTCCGCGCGGAAGCGCCGGGCGAAGGTGCGCGGCGACATCAGCGAGCGCCGGGCGAGCTCCTCGACGGGCAGCTCGCGGTCGAGGTTCTCGAGCATCCACGCGGTCACGCTCGCGAACGAGTCGCTGTCGCAGTCGACGACAGGTGCCTCGATGAACTGGCATTGGCCGCCGTCGCGCTGAGGCGGCACGACCATCCGCCTGGCGATGTTGTTGGCGACGGATGCCCCGAGCACCTTCCGCACGATGTGCAGGCACGCGTCGATGCCGGCCGCAGTACCGGCCCCGGTCACCACGCGGCGGTCCTCGACGAAGAGCACGTCGGGGTCGACCCGGGTCTGGGGGAATCGGCGCGCGAGGGCATCCGTGTACATCCAGTGCGTGGTGCTGCGCCGGCCGTCGAGGATGCCCGCCTCGCCGAGCACGAACGCGCCGCTGCAGACGCTCAGCACCCAGGCGCCCCGGGCCTCGGCGTCGCGCACGGCCTGCAGCACGGCGGGATGCACCGGCGTGCCCTTGTCGAATGCGGGAATCGCGAGCAGGTCGGCGTCGGCCGCCGCGGAGAGGTCTTCCGTTACGATGATGTCGAAGCCGAGCTTGGTGCGGATCGGCCCGGGCTCGGCGGCCGTCACGTGGAAGTCGAACACGGGACCGCCGGTGTCGCTCCTGTCGATGCCGAAGACCTCGCAGATCACGCCGAACTCGAACGGCGCCATGTCGGGCAGGGCGATGCAGACGACCTTGTTGAGCGAGGCAGGGGCGAGCGCGGCGGGCATGCGAACCTCCGGAAACGGCATTGGCAGGAAATGGTCGAACACTGGCAAGACTGCCACTCGCGGCAGGATATCGCAATGCCTAGAGTTCCTGCCATGACGACATTCCTGGTCCTGGTTCTCGCCCTCCTCACCCTCTGGAGCGCCGTCGCGACGTTCAGCACGGTGACCCGCGACGGCTACGGCGACCCGCAGATCGCCCGGCGCACCCACGGCCCCGACGACGACTGGCCCTGACCCACACGCGCTACTTCCGCTGCTTCGCGCCTGGCACGCCTGGCGCGAAGCGGCGCAGGGGCGCGCAGCGCCGGAATCGGCCCGAACGCTAGGCTGGCAGCACCGGCATCGCTAGGTTGCCGAGCGATCCTGCGAGGGTAAACATGGCGTGGCTTGTCACCGGCGGAGCCGGGTATATCGGATCCCACATCGTCCGCGCGTTCCTCGCCGAGGGCATCGACGTCGTCGTGGTCGACGACCTCTCGAGCGGCCACGCCGAATTCGTCCCTGAGTCCGTGCCGTTCGTTCACGGCGACCTGCTCGACGGCCCCCTTCTCCTCAACACCTTCTCCGATCACCCGATCACGGGCGTCGTGCACGTCGCCGGTTTCAAGTACGCCGGGGTCTCGGTGCAGCGCCCGCTGCACACCTATGAGCAGAACGTCACGGCCATGGCCACCCTCCTTGCTGCAATGCAGGAAGCCGACGTGAAGCGGATGGTGTTCTCCTCGAGCGCGGCCGTCTACGGCACCCCGACGACCTCGCTCGTCACCGAGGAGACCCCGAAGAGCCCGGAGTCCCCGTACGGCGAGACCAAGCTCATCGGCGAGTGGCTGCTCCGCGACCAGGCCGTCGCGGCCGGACTCAGCTACACCGCGCTCCGCTACTTCAACGTTGTCGGCTCCGGTGCTCGCGAGCTCCGCGACACGAGCCCGCACAACCTGTTCCCGATCATCTTCGACGCGCTCCTCGCCGGCCGCACCCCGCGGATCAACGGCAACGACTACGCGACCCCCGACGGCACCTGCGTGCGCGACTACATCCACGTCGCCGACCTCGCCGTCTCGCACGTCGCGGCCGCCCGACTCCTCGACGCCGGCACGGCGATCGAACCCGTCTACAACCTCGGCAGCGGCGACGGCGTCTCCGTCGGCGAGATCATGACGACGGTCGCCCGCGTGACCGGCATCGACTTCACGCCAGACATCGGTCCCCGCCGGGCCGGCGACCCCGACCGCATCGTCACGAGCGGCGCGCTCGCGGCACGCGACCTCGACTGGAAGATGCGGCACAGCCTCGAAGAAATGGTGCGCAGCGCCTGGGAATCGCGGCAGGCGGCATCCGTTTCATAGGGCTCTGGACGCATATTCGTCAAGCCCCCGGCGAGGTCACATTTTCAGTCTTTGGGCGAGTCGAAACTCTCCAGCCGACATTGAGGGTTTATTATCGGCGACTTGACGTGGGGGAATTACACGGCTGTAATTAGTGCGGACGAGTTATTAGGGCACGTATTGCAAGGGGTGGGAGACGATATGACGCAAGCCGAGTATCGTTCCGGAGTACCCGAGGACTGGTTCGTCGATCCCGTTCGCTTGGGCATTCCCGGAATTCGCAAGGACAGCACCGGACACACCCTTCCCGACGAAGGCGACGCCCTCGCCTGGCAGGCGGATTCGCTGTGCGCCCAGACCGACCCCGAGGCGTTCTTCCCCGAAAAGGGCGGCTCCACCCGGGACGCGAAGAAGATCTGCACCTCGTGCGAGGTGCGCACCCAGTGCCTGCAGTACGCGCTCGCCAACGACGAACGCTTCGGCATCTGGGGCGGTCTCTCCGAACGCGAGCGGCGCAAACTGCGCAAGCGCGCCAGCTGACGCCGTTCCCACCCACATCGGCCGCGTGAATCGGGCCGTGCATATCGGGCACGCCCGTCCAGGGGCCACCGCACAACGACGATGCAACCTAGGCTTGGCTTGATATGCATGCACGAGTCACAGCCATCCTTGTCGCCCGCAACGGCGCGAAACACCTTGAGCGCACTCTCGAGGCTCTGAGTCGGCAAACCCGTCAGCCGGATGTCGTCATCACCGTCGACTGTGGATCCAGCGACGCGACGGCCCAGCTCCTCGCCGCGCACGGTCCGACGCACTTCATCTCCGCCGACTCCGACCTGACCTTCGGGCAGGCGATCGCCGCCGCCGTGCGCGTGATGGCGCCGCCGGAATCCGACAGCGAGATGCTCTGGCTGCTCGCCCAGGACAGTGCCCCCGAACCCGGCGCGCTCGAAGCGCTGCTCGGCGAACTCGAGATCGCACCCTCCGTCGCCGTCGCCGGACCCAAGATCATGGACTGGCGCGCCCACGACTACATCCACGACGTCGGCCTGTCGATGACGCCCGGCGGGGCGACCGTGACCCTCGTCGAGAGCGAACTCGACCAGGGCCAGCACGACGGCATGAGCGACGTGCTCGCCGTCGACGCCGGCGGAATGCTCGTGCGCCACAGCGTCTGGAACCAGCTCGGCGGTTTCGACCCCGGCCTGCCGTCCGCGGACGACGCCCTCGACTTCTGCGTGCGCGTGCGCCTGTCCGGCCGCCGGGTGTCCGTCGTCGCCGCGGCGCGCGTCGCCTCGGCGGGCGACGGTGTCGCCGGGCTCAGCGGGTCCTCGCGCGGACGGGCCCGCCGCAAGCGACTCCGGGTGGCCAGGACCGCACAGCTGCACCGGCGCCTCGTCTACTCCGCGGGGTGGCTGATCCCCCTGCACTGGATCGCGCTCGTGCCCTTCGCCTTCTTCCGCTCCATCGGAGCGCTGCTGCAGAAGGAGCCCGGCGCGATTCCCGGCGAGTTCTCGGCCGCATTCCGCACCGCGTTCAGTGGCTCCCGGGTGCACAACGCCCGCCGTCGACTCGCCGAGACCCGCACGCTCGGCTGGGGGTCGATCGCGTCCCTGCGCCTGACGAATGCAGAGGTCCGCCGCAGGCACGCCCTCAAGCGCGAAGCGGTGCTCGTCGGCATCGGTGCTGACCGTCCGGAGATCCGCTTCTTCGCGAGCGGCGGCGCCTGGACCGTGCTCGCGGCTGCGCTCGTCGGAATCATCATGTTCGCCTCACTGCTCGGTGCGCAGAACCTCGCCGGCGGGGGACTCCTGCCGTTGTCGAGCACCCCGGCCGGGCTCTGGGCGAGCGTCGGCTATGGTTGGCGCGACCTCGGCCTCGGCTTCGTCGGCGCCGCAGATCCGTTCGCCGCCGTGCTCGCCGTGCTCGGCTCGCTCACGTTCTGGGCCCCGTCGTACTCGCTCGTGCTGCTCTACTTCGTCGCCCTCCCGCTCGCGGCACTCGGCGCCTGGCTCGCGGCGACCCGCCTGACCGACCGCGGGCTCCTCCGCTTCACCGCCGCAGCATTGTGGGTGCTCGCCCCGACCTTCCTCACGGCGTTCTCGGCTGGTCACCCTGCCGCGATCCTCGCGCACCTGCTGCTGCCCTGGCTGTTCTTCGCCGGCTATTCCGCCGGCCGGTCGTGGTCCGCGTCGGCGACAGCATCCCTGCTCTTCGCCGCCGTGCTGTTCTGCGCCCCCTCGCTCACGCCCGCGCTGCTCATCCTGTGGCTGCTCTGCTCGGTCGCCAGCGGACGCGGCATCGCCCGGTTCATCGGCATCCCGCTGCCCGCCGTCGCCCTCGCGCTCCCGCTGATCCTGGACCAGGGCCTGCGCGGCTCGTGGCTCGCGCTCCTCGCCGACCCCGGGGTGCCGGTGCCCAGCACCCCCGCCCCGGACTGGCAGCTGCTGCTCGGCTTCCCGACCGGCGACTTCGGTGGCTGGAGCACGCTGCTGGGCCAGGCCCCCGCGTTGCAGGGCCTGCCGCTGTCCTGGATCATCCCGGTCCTGTTCGCCCCGCTCGCGATCCTCGCCGCACTCTCGTTGTTCCTGCCCAGCATCCGCAGCGCGAGCGTCGCGGTCCTGACCGCCCTGCTCGGCGCCGGCACCGCGATCGCCGCGACGCAGCTCAGCCTCGCGACGACGGGCGCCGCGAGCGTCAGCATCTGGCCCGGCTCCGGCCTGAGCCTGTACTGGCTCGGCCTCGTCGGCGCCGTGATCTTCGCCCTGCGCGAGTTCCGCCGCTTCGCCGTCGCCCCCGCCGTCGCCGCAACCGTCCTTCTCGCTGTCGCCGTCGTCCCGCTCGCCGGAGCACTCCCGCTCGAGCTGAGCGCCGTCCATGAGGGCAGCGACCGCACCCAGCCCGCCTTCGTGACGGCAGAAGCGCAGACGGATGCCCGGGTCGGCACCCTCGAAATCGTCCCGCAGTCCAACGGCGGCATCCTTGCCACGATCGTGCGCGGCGCGGGCACCACCCTCAACGAGCAGAGCACCCTCGTCAACACCACGACCACGCTCTCCGCGGCGGATAAGGAACTCGCCACGCTCGCGGGAAACCTCGCCTCACGCAGCGGACTCGATGCCTCGGCCGGACTGGCCGACCTCGGCATCCGCTTCGTGCTGCTGCGGCCGGCCGCCCTCACCGACACCGGCAGAGGTACCGCGGCGGCAAGCGTCGCGGCCACGGAGACCCTCGCCAGGGCGACGACCGCGCTCGACGGCGAGGCGGCGCTCGTGCCCGTCGGGGACACCGCGTACGGGCGGCTCTGGCGCCATGACGGGCCGGCCTCCGCAGCGGGTGTCACGGCGAGCGAGGTCCCGGCCCACGCCGGGGGAGTCTTCTCTCGCCGCCCTGCTTCTTGCCGCGATCACGATCGGCTCAGCCCTGCTCCTGTCGATCCCGACCGGGGCAGGCCCCGAAGCCGTACGCCAGGCGAACCGCGACGCCATGCGCCGCTCGGCCCGCTCGGACACCCAGGACCGCAAGGCCGAGGCACGGGATCTCCACCGCGAAGAACGCAGTGCGAAGTCCGAGGCTCGGTCCGCCCGCTCCGAGGCTCGCGCCGCACTGCGGCGCAGCGTGAAGGCCGGCGCGATCGTGCCGGCCGAGGGCACCCCGGCCGCCCAGGCGATCGAGTCTGCTGCAGCCGCCGAAGCCGCCGAGGCCGCGGAGGCCGGCGAGCTCGCCGCCGCTGTCGAACTCGCGCACGCCGCGGAACGGGAGCGCTCCTCCGACCTCGCCCTCACTTCGGGCCACGGCCACGAGACCGAGGACGGCCCTGCCGACGTGACCGCGGGCGAGATTGCCGAGCACGTCGCCCCCAGCACAGCTCCGCAAAAAGAACCGGCAGCGTCACCCCGCGAGGAGAAGGCGACGGACCCCGTCGAGCCTGCCGACCGTCCGAGTGGACAGGAGGACCCGAACAATGCCAGGTAAGCGCGCCATCGCCCGGACCGGTGCCCGGTTCCTCATCGCCTTCGGCGTGCTCGGCGTCGCCGGCGTGCTCGGAGCGGCCGCCGTCGTCGTGCCCTGGCCAGCCTTCGGCACCGCCCCGGCCTATCTCGCCGTCGCGCCGGTTCCGAGCGAGCAGGTCCGGGTCTGCCCGGGTCCGCTGCTCACCCTCGCAGAGGACTCGACGCAGGCGAAGTCCGCGAGCTCGCTCGGGCGCCCGGACACCGCATCCGGCGCCTGGGCTCCCGCCACGACCGCATCCAAGGCCGCGGTCCCCGCGGGCGCATGGAGCGCACCGTCCGCGAGCCTGCTCAGCGCCGTCGACAACCGCAAGACCACGGACGGCGCCCCCGTCAAGCTCAACATCCCCGTCGCGAAGGGCGCGTCCACGGCACCGCTCGTGGCCGGCAGCCAGTCCCAGTCCGTCGCAGCGGAGGCCGTCCTCGGCGGGCTCGCCGTCGCGGCCTGCGGCGAGGCCACCGGCGAATCCTGGCTCGTCGGCGGGTCGACGGATGTCGGCCGCACGACCCTCGTGCTGCTCAGCAACCCGACAACGGTCGTTGCAACCGTCGACCTCGACGTCTTCGGCGAATCCGGCCGGGTCGCCGCGCCGGGCTCGACCGGGATCCTCGTCCAGCCCGGCGCCCAGCGCGTCGTCTCCCTCGCCGGCCTCGCGCCGAACCTCCGCTCTCCCGTCGTGCACGTGACGACCCACGGCGGCCAGGTCGTGGCCACCCTGCAGCAGAGCATCGTGCGCGGCCTCGCCACGGGCGGGGTCGACCTGCTCGGGACATCCGTCGACCCCAGGCTCGAGCAGAGCATCGCCGGCCTGCGCATCGAGAACCTTCCCGCGGACGACGCCGGAAGCGACGCGGGCGGGGTCGCGAGTGACACACCCTCTGTGCGTCTGCTCGCCCCCGGCGACACGGCGGCGACCGTACAGATCGGAGTGATCAGCGCGGGCGGCCAGGCCGCGGGCACCTCCGTCGAGGTCACCCTCCAGCCCGGCCTCGCGACCGACGTGCCGCTCTCCGGACTCGCCGTCGGCAGCTATTCGCTCACCGTCTCGAGCGACCAGCCCGTCGTGGCCTCTGCCCTCAGCTCGGCGACCGGCACCAATGGTCGTGACTTCGCCTGGTTCGCGTCCTCCGCCGCGCTCACCGGCGACTTCGCCGTCGTCACGGCGCCAGGACCCTCGCCGCTGCTCAACCTGCTGAACCAGGGCACCAAGGACGTGACCTATACGGCGACCGCCGAGAACGGCGCATCCGGCAGCGTGACGGTCGCGGCCGGTGCGGCCGGAGCGCTGCCGCTCTTCGCGTCGACGCGGTACATCGTGTCGGGCGGCTCCGAGACGGTGTCGTCGGTCGGCTATGCGGATGCCGGCATGGTCGCCTCGTTCCCGGTGCGCCCGCCGGGCCCGCTTGCAGAAGCGATCCGGGTCTACACGCACTGACGGTCGCCTTTCCGGTCGACGACTTTCCGCTGAGGAGCGCAACGTCGGAGTCTTTCGTGACACGCCGTCTTCGCGGTCAGTGGATGCTGCGTGTCGCGATTTTCTCCGACATAACGAAATCATGGGCGTACTGCCATCGCGCCGTGCGCCCCACGGGATGCAAGACTGGACACCCCGCCCGCCGAACGAGGAGCACAGAGTGACCGAGCAGACTCCCGCGCAACCACTCGCACATGCCCCGGTGGAGATCGCGGTGATCGGCGGATCCGGACTGTATCGGCTCTTCGACGCCGGCACCGTCACCTCGATCATCGTCGACACCCCGTACGGGCCGACCTCCGCGCCGATCACGGTCGGCGAGCGCGCCGGACGTCGGGTCGCATTCCTGCCCCGGCATGGAGCGGGGCACACCGAGGCGCCGCACCGGATCAACTACCGCGCCAATATCTGGGCGCTCGCCTCCCTCGGCGTCCGCGCGATCATCTCCTCCTCCGCCGTCGGCGGCGTCAGCCCTGAGTACCCGCCGGGGCTCCTCGTCGTCACCGACCAGTTCATCGACCGCACGAGCGGCCGCGCCGACACCTTCTTCGACGAAGGCGTCGTCGCGCACCTCGCCGCTGCCGACCCCTTCGACCCGGTGCTCCGACGCACCGCGGTCGCCGCCCTGAACGCACTCGGCGAGCGGTTCGCGCCCACAGGGACCGTCGTCGTGATCCAGGGCCCCCGGTTCTCCACCCGGGCGGAGTCGCTCTGGTTCCGTGTGGCCGGCGCCCACATCGTCAACATGACCCAGTACCCCGAGGTCGTCCTCGCATCCGAACTGGGCATCGGAACGGTCAACCTCTCCTTCGTCACCGATGCGGACGCCGGACTCGCCCCCGCCGAACCCGGCGCGGACGCGGCGGCATCCGCTCTCGAGGCGCACCTGCCCGAGACAGCCCTAACCGAGACAGCCCTGACCGAGACAGCTCTGCCCGGGACTACCGAGACGGATGCCGTCACGGCCGAGCTCGTCTTCGCTCGGCTGGCCGCGGCGCAGCCCCGGATCCTCGCGGCCATCGACGGCATCCTCCGCGGCATTCCCGCCGGGTACGCCCCGCGGACCCTGATCGATCCCGAGCTGGTCCGGACCGTGCTCGACCGGCCCGTGCGACCGGTCCGGCCCGGGCAGCCCACCCGGCTCTCGACCGAGACGGCAACGGACGCCGAAACGGAGCCCGGCACTGTGCCGACGCCGGATCCCCGGCCGTCCCCTGGCCCTCCTCCGGTTCCGCATCCCGTTCCCGTGCCCGCGCCGACGACCGAACCCGGGCCCGCCCGGTGAGCCCCCGGCTGCTCGTCACGGGCGGCGCCGGGTTCATCGGCGGCGTCATCGTGAGCCAGGCACTCGGGCGCGGCTGGGACGTGCGCGTGCTCGACTCCCTGCGCCCCGACGTGCACGGCGGCTTGCCGTCGATCGACGCGCGGGTCGACCTCCTCGTCGGCGACACGACGGACCCGGCGACGGTCGACCTCGCCCTCTCCGGAGTCGACGCGGTCTGCCACCAGGCCGCGAAGGTCGGGCTCGGCGTCGCCTTCTCCGACGCGCCGGACTATGTCCGCAGCAACGAGGTCGGCACGGCCGTGCTCCTCGCGGGCATGACCACCGCGGGCATCGGCCGGCTCGTGCTCGCCTCCTCCATGGTCGTCTACGGCGAGGGCAGCTACCGCGGCCCGCACGGCTTCACCCGGCCCGGCCCGCGCCAGGAGGCCGACCTCGCCGCCGGCCGGTTCGACCCGCTCGACCCGGAAACCGGCGAGCCCCTCGAACCGCTGCTCGTCACCGAGGACGACCCGCTCGACCCCCGCAACGTCTACGCCTCGAGCAAGCTCGGCCAGGAGTACCTCGCGAGCAGCTGGGCCCGCTCGACGGGCGGGCGCGCGATCGCCCTCCGGTACCACAACGTCTACGGGCCGGGGATGCCGCAGAACACGCCGTACGCCGGGGTCGCGTCCCTGTTCCGGTCGGCCCTCGAACGCGGAGAGGCACCGCGCGTCTTCGAGGATGGCAGGCAGCGCCGCGACTTCGTACACGTCGCCGATGTCGCATCCGCCAACCTGGCCGCGCTCGAGCACACCGCGGACGCCCCCGCCGCCCTGTTCCGGGCGTTCAACGTGGGCTCGGGGGTCGTGCACACGATCGGGGACATGGCCGGGGCGCTCAGCCGTGCGGCAGGCGGCCCAGACCCCGTCACGACGGGGGAGTACCGGCTCGGTGACGTGCGGCACATCACCGCGTCCTCCGAGCGGCTGCGCACCGAGCTCGGCTGGATGCCCGCCGTCACCTTCGAGGACGGCATGCGCGCCTTCGCGACCGCTCCGCTCCGGGCTGCCGTCCGCCGCTGACGTCCGGGTGCCGGCGAGAGCGGATGCCTAGACGGCGACCGCGCGCCGCGGCAGCAACACGTCGAAACGGCATCCGTTCGGCACGTTCTGCACGATCACCTCGCCCTGGTGCGCTGTGACGATGCCCTGCACGATGGCGAGTCCCAGCCCGGCCCCACCGGGGGTGCGCGGCTCGCTCGCCCGCCAGCCGGCCTCGAACACCCGGTCGATGTCCTGCTCAGGGATGCCGCCTGCCGCGTCCTCGACGGAGATCACGGCCCCGCCGTCCCCCGTTCGCGCACCGACACCGTGATCGGGCTCCCGGACGGCGAATGCTGGATCGCGTTCATCACGAGGTTCCCGACAACGCGGGACAGTTCGCGCGGATCGGCGAGGACCGTCAGCCCCGTCTCGCCGGCGAATCGCAGGTCGAGGGACTTCGCGTGCGCGACGGGTCCGAAGCCCGCGACGGTGTCACTGATCAGGTCGTAGAGCGCGACCGGCTCGAGCGCGAGGCGCAGCGTCCCTGAATGGATCCGCGACAGTTCGAAGAGGTCGTCGACCATCCCGCTCAACCGGTCGACCTGGTCGCGCATCCGCGGGTAATACCGGGCGGGGTCCTCGACCATCCCGTCCTCGAGCGCCTCCGCCATGGCGCGGATGCCGGCGAGCGGCGTCCGCAGGTCGTGCGAGATCCACGCGATCAGTTCGCGCCGGGACTCCTCCACGCGTCGTTCGCGAGCCCGGGACTCGGCGAGGCGGGCCCCCGTCGCGGCGAGTTCCCCGGCGAGGTCGCTGAACTCGGTCGTGCTGTGCCGCGGGGCAGCGGCGTCGCCGTCGGCCGCGACCGATTCGCCGCGGCCGAGGCGTTCGGCCGCGCTGCGCAGGTGCCTGCTGTCGCGCACGAGGGTGCGCCCGAGAAGCGCGGCCATGACGAGCGACACGAGCCCGGCGACCGCGGCGACTGAGTAGAAGACGCCGAGGTCGTGGGTCGAGACGTACATCTGGGTGGCGACCGCCGACATCCCCCCGACGACGGAGACGATCGCCGCGAGGGCGACGAGCATGAGCTGCACCACGAACGAGGACCGCTTCATCATCCGCAGCGCGAGCAGGCCGAGCGCGCCGGTGACGACCGCGCACGCAAGGGCGTTGAGCGCGACGATGACGAGCACCTCGGTCGTCACGAGATCGTCCGGTCTGCTGCGGTCGCGGAATCCGCACCGCCGCGGGTTCCCGACGGGCCGAGCGGGACAGGGTCGAACCGGTAGCCGACGCCCCACACCGTCTGCAACAGCAGCGGATGCGCCGGGTCGGCCTCGATCTTCTCCCTCAGCCTCCGCACGTGCACGGTCACGGTCGAGAGGTCGCCGAATTCCCACCCCCACACCGAGCGGAGCAGGTCCTCCCGGCCGAGGACCGTGTGCGGGTGCCGGAGCAGGTAGGAGAGCAGGTCGAACTCGCGCACCGTGAGCACGAGCGGCGTTCCGTGCAGGCGCAGCTCGTGTGCGGCGGTGTCGAGGGTGAAGTCGCCGATCGCGAGCGGCACGGTCGGCAGGCCCGATGCCCCGCCCGCGCCCTGCCCGGCCGATTGCGCGGCGGCCTGGGCTGCGGCCTGGCCGGTGCGCCGCAACACGGCCTGCACCCGCAGCACGAGCTCGCGCGGCGAGAACGGCTTGGCGAGGTAGTCGTCCGCACCGGCCTCGAGGCCGTCGATGCGGTCGTCCTCCTGGTTGAGGGCGGTGAGCATGATCACGGGGATGGCCCAGGTGCTGCGCACCCGGCGGCACACCTCGATCCCGTCCAGGAGCGGAAGCATCCGGTCGAGCACCACGAGGTGCGGCCGCTTCTCCTCGGCGAGGCGGAGCGCGCTCAGCCCGTCCGGGGCCTCATCGACCAGGAACCCGGCGGCGCGGAGGTACCGGCAGACGATCTCGAGCACGGTCGGGTCGTCGTCGACCACGAGGATGCGCCGTTCCTCAGGGGAAGCGGGGGGAACCGGGGCGGTGGGAGTGGAAGGGGCTGTCACGGTCTCAGGATACGGTGGCCCCGGCCGGCCGGAAACGCCGCGGGGCTGCTCCCGGTGTTCTTCCTCAGTCCGTAATGTTCTCGGCCCTGTTCCGGGTCGGCGCCCCTTTAGGGTCGGAAGATGACTCCGATCCAGGTCGACCTCGTGCTCCCGTGCCTCAACGAGGCCGGCGCCCTGCCGTGGGTGCTGTCGCGCCTGCCGGAGGGCTACCGGGCGATCGTCGTCGACAACGGGTCGACCGACGGGTCGGCCGAGATCGCCGCAGCGGCGGGCGCCCTCGTCGTGCACGAGGAGCGCCGCGGCTTCGGCGCCGCCGCCCACGCGGGGCTCCTTGCCGCGACCGCCCCGATCGTAGCGTTCTGCGACGCCGACGCGTCGATGGACCCGGCCGAACTCCCGCGCATCGTCGGCCCGATCCTCGCCGGTGATGCCGACCTCGTGCTCGGCCGCCGCCGTCCGACGACCCGCGGATCCTGGCCGCTGCACGCCCGCCTGGCCAATTCCAGTCTTTCCTGGCGCCTGCGCCGAATAACCGGTGTGAACATACATGACCTCGGCCCCATGCGGGCCGCCCGGCGCCCGGCGCTGCTGTCCCTCGACCTCCAGGACCGACGCAGCGGCTACCCGCTCGAGATGTTCCTCCGTGCATCCGACGCGGGATGGAGCATCCGCGAGGTCGACACCGCCTATTCGCCGCGGGTCGGACGCAGCAAAGTGACCGGAACGATCCGCGGCACCGTGACCGCGATCGGCGACATGTCCGCCCTGCTGCGCGAGGCCCGGAAATGACGGCCCTCGTCGTGATCGCCAAAGAGTGCCTGCCCGGCCGGGTCAAGACCCGCCTACACCCGGCGCTCTCCTTCGAGCAGGCCGCCGAGCTCGCCGCCGCGAGCCTCGACGACACCCTGACCGCAGCGCTCGCCCTCCCGGCCTCGCGCCGCATCCTCGCCTTCGACGGGGTCACCCCGCCGCGCCTGGCCGCTGAGTTCGAGATCCTGCCCCAGGTCGCCGGCGGCCTCGACGAGCGCCTCGCCGCCATCTTCGACGGGCTCGACGAACCGACCGTCCTGATCGGCATGGACACCCCGCAGGTGACCACCGAGCTGCTCGCGCCGGTCTTCACCGACTGGCCAGACGACACGGATGCCTGGCTCGGCCTCGCGGACGACGGCGGCTTCTGGGCGCTCGCGCTCGCCGCGCCGCGCGGAGGGTCGAGCCGTGGTCACTCCCGGAACGGTCACTCCCGGCGCGGGGACCTGATTCGCGGCGTCGCGATGTCGATGGACGACACCGGGGCCCGGCAGCTCGATCGCTTGGAGGAGGCGGGCCTCCGGGTGCGGCACCTGCCCCTGCTCACCGATGTCGACACGATCGCAGATGCGCACTCCGTCGCCGCCACGGTTCCGAATGGGCGCTTCGCACGCACCCTCGCCGCCCTGCTCCCCGGCGCTACGGCCGCCCGCACGGACGCCCGCCCCGCCGATCGCGACGCGACCGGCGCTGTCGCCACCGGAATTCCGGTGCGCGCATGAACGCGCAGGCCGCCCGCATCCTCGAATGGGACATCCTCGAACCCGATCGCCTCGATCGCGTCCCCGGCGAGCGGGCATCCGCCCTCGACCTCGCCCCCGCGACCTTCGGCGCTGGCGGGGCGGAACCCTATGCGGCCGCGCTGCGCAACGCCGACAACGTTCTCTACCTCCGCCGTTCCCGGGACGGCGGCCTCATCGCCGCCGCGACCATGGACGCCGCCCGGTGGAGCGCCGACGCCGACGACACCGACCAGCTCCTGCTCGACGGCCTGACCGGTCCTGTCCTCGACATCGGCTGCGGCCCTGGCCGGATGGTGCGTGCCGCGATGGACCGCGGCCTGTCCGCGCTTGGAATCGACGTTTCGCCGACCGCCGTACGGATCGCCGTCGACGCCGGCCTCAGCGTGCTCAAGCGCAGCGTCTTCGACCCGATGCCGCTCGAGGGCGGCTGGGCGGGCGCGCTCCTCGTCGACGGGAACATCGGCATCGGCGGCGACGTGACCGCGCTCCTGACCCGCTGCGCCGAACTTCTCGCGCCCCGGGGCGCGCTCCTCGTCGAGGTCAGCCACGACCCGGCGCGCAATGAACGCTACGAGGGCCGGCTCGAGGATGCCTCCGGCCTCCTCAGCGACGTCTTCCCCTGGGCGGAGGTCGGCGTCGACGCCCTCGCCGGCCATGCCGCCGACGCGGGGCTCCGGGTCGCGCACGACTGGCGCCTGGATGGCCGCTGGTTCGCCCGCCTCCTCCACGCCTGAGTCCCCGCGCTCGCCCCGCGCCCGCAACCGGGCATTCGCCCGTCGTCTCGATCGGCGTGAAGTCGGAGTTTTTCGCGACACTCCGTCACCTCCGGCAGCGGATGAGGTGTGTCGCGAATTTGTCCGACCTTACGGTTCTCGCGCGACGCGGGTCAGCGCAGCCGGCGCCGGCCCCGCGCGTAGAGGCCGAACGACACGGCCGCGGTGACGACGGCGACAGCTGCCCAGAACACGGCGAAGTTCACGCCGTAGTCGAGGGGCAACACCGTCGGGTTGCCGGTGCCGCGCGACTGCGCGATCAGCAACGGCACCACGATCAGGCTCATGACGGAGCCGACCACAATCGCCCCCTGCACGACGAGGATGACCGTTCCGCTGATTCGGTGCCCGGCCCGGCGCAGCAGGATCCCGCAGAAGAACACGAGCGGCGAGATCACCCCGTCGTGCAACACGATCGCCGCGCCCATCCATATGGCGATACCGGGAATCCGCGCGGGCTTCACGCTGTCGAACAGTACATAGGCGCCCCAGGCGAGACCAGCGAGGCCGAGCGTGATCAGCACGATCCGCGTGACGCGGAGGGCCGGCCCCAGTTCGCCGGATCCGGATGCTTCGACGCTTCGGTTTCCTGCAGTGCGTGCGGTACTCATACGTCCATCGCCTCGATCCGGCTCAGCCATTTGGTTTGCAGCACCCCGGGCCGCCCGGGGGCGATCATCCGGGCCGGGTAACCGTGCTCGAGGTCGAGGGTCTCCCCGTTGAGCTCGAGAGCGACGAGAGTGAGCTGGTCGCGCACGTACTCCGACCCCATCGTGGTCTGGCGGTACGCGCCCTTCTTCTCGAGGCTGGTCAGGCGAAAGGATGCCGCGGCATCCGCCGACACCAGATCGGCCAGATCGCTCAGGCGAACCCCGCGCCACCGCGCCAGCTGGCTCCAGCCCTCGACGCAGGCGATCGGCAGATCGACCTCGGTCTGGGGCATGGCGAGGAGTTCGGACCGGCTGAAGCTGCGCTCCACCCCGGCGTGCGCCACCGTCAGTACCCAGCCGGCCGCGAGGGCATCCGCGGCCACGTCCGCCTGCTTCGAGGTGCGATTGACCGGCACCCCCTGTTGACCGACGCCCTTCTTCCGCGGTGCGAAGGCATTGACCGCGTCGAGCGGGGCGACCGTCTGCCCGGCGGTCAGCACGACGACCGTGCCGACGCTCACCCCGACCGTGGTGAGGAAGCCGCGCCGACTGAGGCGCGTGTGAGCCGTGCGCGCTGCGTCTTCCGCGTCGGCCGTGTCGTCCCGGGAAGCTGAGGCGGATCCTGTGTCGAGCCCTGACGGCGCGCGTTCCGCAGTGGCGTCCGCCCGAAGGTCCGGTGTCGCGTCGATCCAGGCGAGCAGCCGGCCGGTGACCCCGGTCGGCCGGCTCGAGCCGAACAGGCGAACGGCCTCCGGCGTCGCCGTGCGGTCGCGGGCGACGGCATCCGTCAGGTGGTCGTCGTCGCCGGAGCCATCGTCGGCCTCTTTGCGCCAGACCCGGGCGATGATCGGCAGCTTGATGCCGATGTGCAGGGCGAGCGATCCGATCAGCACCCAGCCGAGCGCGAAGTGCGTCTCCCGGAACGGGAACGGCCACGGGTACCACTGGTAGGTGTTGAGCAGGCCGATCGTGATCTGCACGAGCGAGGCGCCCACGAACAGGGCGATCGACGCGCGTTCGAGGAAATTGAGGAACGATTTCACCGGCGGCTGCTGGAACAGGTCGGGGAAGACGATGAACAGCTTCGCGAGCAGCAGCGGGAAGCAGGCGATGCCCGCGATGATGTGGGTGCCCTGGGTGAACTGGTAGAGCAGCTCCGGCCGGGTCGCGAAGTGCATGCCCGGCAGCGGCTCCTGCAGAAAGTGGCTGTACAGCCCGGTGCCGAAGCACAGCACGAAGGCGAGCCCGAGCAGTCGACCGATCACGGTCGCCATCCGCGGGTTTCGCACGGGGAGGCCAGCGCTCGCTGGGCTTCGTACATCACTTGGCGCATGTTCCATTGCACCATCCAGCGGATGCCCGCGGGCGGGTCTACACCTTACGGTTCCGTGACGGGGCGGGCCCGTTCGGCTCTCCGAACCGGGATTCGGCGGCGCTCGCCGCGGAACTCCGACAGGATGGCCTCGTGCGCATTACGATCATCTCCTCCTCCTGGCCGCGAGTGCGACGCTGACCGGGTACTGCGTGCTGGTCTTCTCGCTCTTCCAACCGACGCGGGACACGGTCCCCCTCCTGGTCTGCACCGGGGTGCTCTGGGCGCTGTTCGCAGCGGCCGTCTTCCTGCTGCGGCGGGTCCGGGGGCGCGCCGTGGTGGTGCTCGTGCTCGCCGGGTCGCTCGGCATCGGGGTCGCGGCGATGATCGGGCCGCCGAACACGAGCACGGACTCGGCACGGTATGCCTGGGACGGCATCGTGCAGAACGCCGGCATCTCGCCGTACGCCTACGTCCCGGCCGACGACCGGCTCGACTCCCTTCGCCCGGAGTGGTTGTTCCCGGCGACGGTGCCGTCGGGCACGGTCCCGGAGACCTGCCAGGGCCGGCGCATCGTGGTGACGCACAAGACTGCCTCGGACGCCGTGCTCTGCACCGCGCTCAACCGGCCGACCGTCCCGACGATCTACCCGCCGGCGGCGGAGCTCTACTTTGCGGGCATCCGCTTCCTGGTGCCGCCGACGGCGACATACTGGCCGCTGCAACTCGGCGGGCTGGTGCTCAGCCTCGGAACGACCGTGCTCCTTCTCGCCGGGATGCGGCGCCGCGGCATCGACCCGCGGTACGCCGCGTACTGGGCGTGGTGCCCGCTCGTGGCCTCAGAGGCGATCACGAATTCGCACGTCGACCTGCTCGGCGTGGTGTTCACCCTCGCCGCGGCGCTTCTCGTCACCCGGGCGCGGTATTGGCGGGGCGGCATCGCCCTCGGGATCGCGATCGCCGTGAAGCTCGTCCCCGTGATCGCGGCCCCGGCGATGCTCCGCAGGCAGGGCTGGAAGGTCGGCCTCGCCGCGGTCGTCACGTTCTTCGCGCTCTACGTGCCGTACGTTCTCACGACCGGGATCGGCGTGCTCGGCTACCTGCCCGGCTATCTCAGCGAGGAGGGCTACGACAACGGCAAACGCTTTGCGCTCGTCTCGCTCGTGGCCCCCGGCGGTGCCGCGGTCTTCGTTGCCGGCGGCCTGCTCGTGATCATTGCGGCGCTCGTGTTCTGGAAGACCGATCCCGATCGGCCCTGGCTCGGCCAGCTCGTGATGATCGGCAGCACCCTGCTCATCCTGAGCCCGCGGTACCCGTGGTACGCGCTGCTGCTGCTGCCGTTCGTGGCGCTCAGCGGTCGCTGGGAGTGGCTCGCCATCCCGCTCGCGCTCACACTGCGGCAGATCCTGCCTTCGCTCGAGCTGACCTGGGCGATCACGGCTGCGCTCGTCATCGTTCTCGCCGGGTCGGCCGTCCGGCTCGACCCAGCCGTGCGGGCGCGGATGCTCGGTGCGCCCCTCCGCGCCGTGCGCTTCCTGCGCCCCCCGCGCTGAGCATCCGCCAGCGCACCCCGCCCCAGAAACGGGCCGAGTTAACGCCGAATTGCGGACAGAGCACCTTCGTCGTGTCGACGAAGGTGCTCTGTCCGCAATTCAACCGGGCCGGTCGGGCCCGCTTCGAGCGGTGTTACTTGGTGGCGACGGTGATCTTCGCGATGCCGACGAGGAGCTGGTCCTTGACGGCGTCGGTTCCGAAGGTCTTGTTGAGCAGGCCGGCGGCGACGGACGAGATGTGCACGGTCGTGCCCTCGAGGATTGCGTTGTCGCCGTCCATCTGCAGCGGCTTCAGGGTTCCGCCGTAGAGGTCGAAAAGGAGGACCTGGGTGGCGGCGGAGGTGCCGTTGACCGACACGTCACCGAAGAGCTTCGAGGTGCCGGGGTCGATCGTGAAGTTGGTCAGTTCGACGACGGTCGAGCCGGCCGTGAGCGAGAAGCCGGAACCCTCGTGCTTGATCGAACCCTGGACGAACGGGCGGTAGCTCTGTGCGGGGTCGTAGTAGTCCACGTTTCCGCCGGTGATCGGGAAGTGCAGGCTGCCATCGGTGAGGGTGGCGGTGCCGACGGTGCCGGGGGTCAGGCCGAGGCTCGTGAGCGCCGCGGCGAAGTCGCCGTCGAGGAGAACGGCCGTGTCGACGCCCTTGAGGGAGGGGATCGAGGCGACGGGCGTCGGAGCGGACGAGGAGGTTGCGGAGGGAGTCGACGCCGCGGAGCCTGCGGTCGCGGTGCTGGAGCAGGCGGCGAGGCCTCCGAGGAGGAGGGCTGCTGCGGCGAAGCTGATGGTTGCCTTCTGGAAAGTGCGCATGATGTGATCCTTCGTGTCTGTGGGGGAAGTGGTTGTCTGTGGTGCTGACAATGGTTCGGCCCCGACACGGAATCGGTTTGGAATTACTTTTTGGGCGGCATCCGCTCACCCGCATTCACTGTGAGAAGTGGTGCTGTTAGAAGTGCCGGAAGCGATCGGGCGCGAGGTCCCAGGGATCCTTGCCGAGCAGCTCGGCGATCGCGCGGAAGACGCAGCTCTCGATCACCATGCGGCGGTGCAGGTCGTCATTGCGGTGCAGCCGGGTGAGGCGCTGGATCGGCAGCCGGTAGAACACGATGCGCCGCTCGGCGGCCTGCACGGCCCAGCGTTCGACGCCGACGCCCGGAACGACAGAATAGGGGCCTGCCGCGACCTCGAAGGCCACGTCGGCGAGCTGGTCCGGCCAGACCGAACGCAGGTAGTCGACGGTCGAGGCGACGGTCATGTCGAACAGGTCGATCCGGGTGTTCAGCGGCGGCAGGAACGGCCCCGTCGCCGAGCTGCGGATGCCGCGCCCGTGCCGATCGCGCCCGCTTCCGCGCTGCATCGGCGCGGGCGGCGGCGCGGCAGATCGACGGGATCGGGACATGCCTTCATCTTACTTCTGGCGCCGACGCGGGTAGCCTGAACGGTAATGTCATTCCGCCCTTGCTCCCGCGTCGCCTGTCCGGACGAGTCCGTCGCGACGCTCACCTTCGACTACGGCGACTCCATGGCCGTGCTCGGCCCGCTTTCGATCGAGCGTGAACCGCACGCCTTCGACCTCTGCGACCGGCACGCCCGCCTGACAAGCGTCCCGCACGGCTGGCAGCTCATCCGGCTCAGCACGATGGGCGCGATGAGCGAAGCGGACACCCCGGGCGGCCCCGACGCCTGAACCCCGGGCGGGCGAGGGCGAACCCCGGCCGTGGGACACACCCAGCCGGGGCGGCGCAGGGAATGGCATGATGGTCGCATGACTGTCGCCTCGTCCCCTGTATCCACCGCGCCCTCGCTCGCGCCCATCTTCAAGATCGCCGACCCGCAGCTCGCCGAGGCGGGCCGGCACCAGTTGCGTCTCGCCGAGAACGAGATGCCCGGCCTGATGGCCCTCCGCGCCGAATTCGGCGAATCGAAGCCGCTGACCGGCGCGCGCATCGCAGGGTCCCTGCACATGACCGTGCAGACCGCCGTCCTCATCGAGACCCTCGTGGCCCTCGGCGCGCAGGTGCGCTGGGCGAGCTGCAACATCTTCTCCACCCAGGACGACGCCGCCGCGGCCATCGCGGTCGGCCCGACCGGGACCCCGGAGAACCCGGCCGGCGTTCCCGTCTTCGCCTGGAAGGGTGAATCGCTCGAGGACTACTGGTGGTGCACCCAGCAGATCTTCGACTGGAGCATCGAGGCCGCGGCGGCGGGGGAGACCTGGGCCGGACGCCAACATGATCCTCGACGACGGCGGCGACGCCACGATGCTCGTGCACAAGGGCCGCGAATTCGAACTTGCCGGCGCCGTCCCCGAGGCGACCGCGTCCGACAGCCATGAGTACCGGGTGGTACTGGACGTCCTCCGTCACTCGCTCGCGGAATCTTCCAACCGCTGGACCGAGATCGCCGCCGGTCTCGCCGGCGTGACCGAGGAGACCACGACGGGCGTCCACCGCCTGTACGAACTGGCCAGCGCCCACGAACTGCTCTTCCCCGCGATCAATGTGAACGACTCGGTGACGAAGTCGAAGTTCGACAACAAGTACGGCATCCGCCACTCCCTGCCCGACGGGCTCAACCGGGCGACCGACGTGCTCATCGGAGGCAAAGTCGTCTTCGTCGCCGGATACGGCGACGTGGGCAAGGGTGCGGCCGAGGCCCTGCGCGGCCAGGGAGCGCGCGTGATCGTGAGCGAGATCGACCCGATCAACGCCCTGCAGGCCGCGATGGACGGCTTCCAGGTCGCCCGGCTCGAGTCGGTCGTCGAGCAGGTCGACATCTTCGTGAGCGGCACCGGCAACTTCAACGTCATCCGCACCGAGCACATGCTCAAGATGAAGCACCTCGCGATCATCGCGAACGTCGGCCACTTCGACAACGAAATCGACATGGCCGCGCTCGAGACCCTCGAAGGCGCCGTGCGGGTGGAGATCAAGCCCCAGGTCGACGAGTGGCACCTGCCGAGCGGGCGCAGCATCCTCGTGCTCTCCGAGGGGCGCCTGATGAACCTCGGCAACGCGACCGGACACCCCTCCTTCGTGATGAGCAACTCCTTCACGAACCAGGTGCTCGCCCAGATCGAGCTGTACTGCTACCCGGAGAAGTACCCGGTCGGTGTGTACGTGCTGCCGAAGCACCTCGACGAGAAGGTCGCCCGGCTGCACCTCGACGCCCTCGGCGTCGAACTCACCGTGCTGAGCCCCGAGCAGTCCGCCTACATCGGCGTGCCCATCGACGGCCCATACAAGGTCGACCAGTACCGCTACTGACCCGCACGCCGTGTTTCAGAGCGCCCGCATCCACCGCTCCTGCGGCGGTTGCGGGCGCTCTGTCGTATCCGCCGGCGTCCCCGCCCGCCGCCCGCCCGCAGTCGGGTGGGCTTCTTTCGTGCCGCGAGAGCGTACTTTGGGCCCTTAAACCGCGGGTTTAAGGGCCCAATGTGTACTCTCGCGGATGCTCGTGGGCGGGCATCGGGGGTGGTGACACGCCCGGGGTGGTCCGGGTTTTGACGGGGGTGGTGGGGGCACGTAATGTCTTCACGTACCCCAAAGGTGCGGAAAAGCCGCAGTGCTTTCCGGCCTCACGTGGGACCACAGTTTTTATCTTCTTCGCCTTGTTTGTCCCCTTTGCTGGGGTAACCGGTGTGGGAGGTCTAGGCTGGTAACTCTCCTTCCTTTCGGTTGTTTGTCGGGTCGGTGTTCGGTGTTTCGGGTTCGCTTTGGCGTGCTCGGAGGGCGGGATTCACCGGATTTGACAGGGACTGATTGGATCGGTAAGTTAGACAAGTTGCCTCGGAGCGACAGCCACTAAGCCGGTTACGGTGTGGCCTGAAGCCGGGTGCGTCCGATCCTTGAGAACTCAACAGCGTGCACAATGTCAAATGCCAAAAACCTCGTGGTTTGGATCCGTTTCTAGCGGTGAAGGGCCAGGAGATTCCTTTGGAAAACATTTATAACAACAAAGCAAGTCAGTAATGATTTGTTCTGTCAGTTTCAAACTTGTGTCGTGTTCGCCCATTCCGGCGGCTCGGCACACTAGATGTGACGCCAGGCTTGCTTGGTTAGTCAATCAAACATTTACGGAGAGTTTGATCCTGGCTCAGGACGAACGCTGGCGGCGTGCTTAACACATGCAAGTCGAACGATGATGGAGAGCTTGCTCTTCGGATTAGTGGCGAACGGGTGAGTAACACGTGAGCAATCTGCCCTTGACTCTGGGATAAGCGTTGGAAACGACGTCTAATACCGGATACGACCCTTGGAGGCATCTCTGGGGGTGGAAAGAATTTTGGTCAGGGATGAGCTCGCGGCCTATCAGCTAGTTGGTGAGGTAATGGCTCACCAAGGCGACGACGGGTAGCCGGCCTGAGAGGGTGACCGGCCACACTGGGACTGAGACACGGCCCAGACTCCTACGGGAGGCAGCAGTGGGGAATATTGGACAATGGGCGAAAGCCTGATGCAGCAACGCCGCGTGGAGGGACGACGGCCTTCGGGTTGTAAACCTCTTTTAGTAGGGAAGAAGCGAAAGTGACGGTACCTGCAGAAAAAGCACCGGCTAACTCCGTGCCAGCAGCCGCGGTAATACGTAGGGTGCAAGCGTTGTCCGGAATTATTGGGCGTAAAGAGCTCGTAGGCGGTTTGTCGCGTCTGCTGTGAAAACCCGAGGCTCAACCTCGGGCCTGCAGTGGGTACGGGCAGACTAGAGTGCGGTAGGGGAGATTGGAATTCCTGGTGTAGCGGTGGAATGCGCAGATATCAGGAGGAACACCAATGGCGAAGGCAGATCTCTGGGCCGTAACTGACTCTGAGGTGCGAAAGCGTGGGAGCAAACAGGATTAGATACCCTGGTAGTCCATGCCGTAAACGTTGGGAACTAGATGTGGGGAGCCATTCCACGGTCTCCGTGGCGCAGCTAACGCATTAAGTTGTCCGCCTGGGGAGTACGGCCGCAAGGTTAAAACTCAAATGAATTGACGGGGGCCCGCACAAGCGGCGGAGCATGCGGATTAATTCGAAGCAACGCGAAGAACCTTACCAGGCCTTGACATATAGAGGAAACGGCTGGAAACAGTCGCCCCGCAAGGTCTCTATACAGGGTGCTGCATGGCTGTCGTCAGCTCGTGTCGTGAGATGTTGGGTTAAGTCCCGTAACGAGCGCAACCCTTGTCCTTAGTTACCAGCGCGTAATGGCGGGCACTCTATGGAGACTGCCGGTGACAATCCGGAGGAAGGTGGGGATGACGTCAAATCATCATGCCCCTTATGTCTTGGGCTTCACGCATGCTACAATGGCCGGTACAAAGGGCTGCAATACCGCAAGGTGGAGCGAATCCCAAAAGCCGGTCTCAGTTCGGATTGAGGTCTGCAACTCGACCTGCGTGAGGTCGGAATCGCTAGTAATCGCGAATCAGATTGTCGCGGTGAATACGTTCCCGGGCCTTGTACACACCGCCCGTCAAGTCATGAAAGTCGGTAACACCCGAAGCCGGTGGCCTAACCCTCACGGGAAGGAGCTGTCGAAGGTGGGATCGGTGATTAGGACTAAGTCGTAACAAGGTAGCCGTACCGGAAGGTGCGGCTGGATCACCTCCTTTCTAAGGAGCACAGCAGTGCCGTCTGTATACAGCGGAGTAACACTGCCAAGCCATACGAAGACGAATGTTCTTCGATGGCGCTCATGGGTGGAACATTGACATTGATATGCAGAGATCATCTCTGGATCCAGTACGCCTGGTACCGCTTGCGGTGCCTCGTTGGAAAGGTCCGGTTATGAAGGAAACATATATGCACGCTGTTGGGTCCTGAGGGACCGGAACAACTGGGTTTTGCCTGGTTGGACTGTTCCTCTGGACCTTTTCCTGTTCACATCAATCGTGGGCAGGTGAGGGTACCGCCCGTACTTTGAGAACTACACAGTGGACGCGAGCATCTTAAATTTGACAGTCTTCGGACTGCAAATTACAAAGATCTATTTATAGATCATTGGTCAATTTCGATCGTGAGACGAAAGTTTTACGATTCTTAATCGATTCAAACTCATGTGATTTCAAATTTCTAAGAGCAAACGGTGAATGCCTTGGCATGTAGAGCCGAAGAAGGACGTAGTAATCTGCGATAAGCCTCGGGGAGTTGATAAACGAACTGTGATCCGAGGATGTCCGAATGGGGAAACCCCGCCAGGCCCGTAAGGTGACCTGGTGACTCCCGCCTGAATATATAGGGCGGGTAGAGGGAACGTGGGGAAGTGAAACATCTCAGTACCCACAGGAAGAGAAAACAATAGTGATTCCTTAGTAGTGGCGAGCGAACCCGGATGAGGCTAAACCGATCATGTGTGATAGCCGGCAGGCGTTGCATGGTCGGGGTTGCGGGACTTTTCTGCTGATTCTGCCGAACAGTGAGGGTTAGAGCGTTGTATAGACGAACAGGATTGAAAGCCTGGTCATAGAGGGTGCGAACCCCGTAGTCGAAATGCAGTAATCGCCCGAAGAGTATCCCAAGTAGCACGGGGCCCGAGAAATCCCGTGTGAATCTGTCAGGACCACCTGATAAGCCTAAATACTCCTACATGACCGATAGTGAACAAGTACCGTGAGGGAAAGGTGAAAAGTACCCCGGGAGGGGAGTGAAATAGTACCTGAAACCGTTTGCTTACAAACCGTTGGAGCCAGTCTGATTCTGGTGACAGCGTGCCTTTTGAAGAATGAGCCTGCGAGTTAGTGATATGTGGCGAGCTTAACCGAGAGGGGAATGCGTAGCGAAAGCGAGTCTTAATAGGGCGATTCAGTCGCATGTCCTAGACCCGAAGCGAAGTGATCTATCCATGGCCAGGTTGAAGCGACGGTAAGACGTCGTGGAGGACCGAACCCACTTCAGTTGAAAATGGAGGGGATGAGCTGTGGATAGGGGTGAAAGGCCAATCAAACTTCGTGATAGCTGGTTCTCTCCGAAATGCATTTAGGTGCAGCGTTGCGTGTTTCTTGCCGGAGGTAGAGCTACTGGATGGCCGATGGGGCCTAAAAGCTTACTGACGTCAGCCAAACTCCGAATGCCGGTAAGTGAGAGCGCAGCAGTGAGACGGTGGGGGATAAGCTTCATCGTCGAGAGGGAAACAACCCAGACCACCAACTAAGGTCCCAAAGCGCGTGCTAAGTGGGAAAGGATGTGGAGTTGCACAGACAACCAGGAGGTTGGCTTAGAAGCAGCCACCCTTGAAAGAGTGCGTAATAGCTCACTGGTCAAGTGATTCCGCGCCGACAATGTAACGGGGCTCAAGCACGCCACCGAAGTTGTGGCATTGATATTTTTGGTAAGCCGCACACTTGTTGTGTTGGTTCAGCCGTGTTGATGGGTAGGAGAGCGTCGTGTGGCCAGCGAAGCGGCGGTGTAAACCAGCCGTGGAGGCTACACGAGTGAGAATGCAGGCATGAGTAGCGAAAGACGGGTGAGAAACCCGTCCTCCGAAAGATCAAGGTTTCCAGGGCCAGGCTAATCCGCCCTGGGTAAGTCGGGACCTAAGGCGAGGCCGACAGGCGTAGTCGATGGAAAACAGTTTAATATTCCTGTACTGGCGAAAAACCGTCCAAGCTAATCCAGTAATGCTAAGCATCTGAATCCTCTAGATGGATCCCTTCGGGGTGAAGCGTGAGGCCTAGCGTGCGACCCTATGCTGGTGCGGTTAGCGTATTAACAGGTGTGACGCAGGAAGGTAGCTGAGCCGGGCGATGGTTGTCCCGGTCTAAGGATGTAGGCCGAGAGATAGGCAAATCCGTCTCTCATATAAGGCTGAGACCCGATGGGTAGCCCGTAAGGGCGAAATCAGTGATCCTATGCTGCCAAGAAAAGCATCGACGCGAGGTTTTAGTCACCCGTACCCCAAACCGACTCAGGTGATCAGGTAGAGAATACTAAGGAGATCGAGAGAATCGTGGTTAAGGAACTCGGCAAAATGGCCCCGTAACTTCGGGAGAAGGGGGCCGGAGGCGTGAAGGGATTTACTCCTGGAGCGTTCGAAGGCCGCAGAGACCAGTGGGAAGCGACTGTTTACTAAAAACACAGGTCCGTGCCAAGTCGCAAGACGATGTATACGGACTGACGCCTGCCCGGTGCTGGAAGGTTAAGAGGAACGGTTAGCCGCAAGGCGAAGCTGAGAATTTAAGCCCCAGTAAACGGCGGTGGTAACTATAACCATCCTAAGGTAGCGAAATTCCTTGTCGGGTAAGTTCCGACCTGCACGAATGGCGTAACGACTGTCCCAGCTGTCTCAACCGCGAACTCGGCGAAATTGCATTACGAGTAAAGATGCTCGTTACGCGCAGACAGGACGGAAAGACCCCGTGAACCTTTACTACAGCTTGGTATTGGTGTTCGGTGTGGCTTGTGTAGGATAGGTGGGAGACTGTGAAGCTTGGACGCTAGTTCAGGTGGAGTCAACGTTGAAATACCACTCTGGTCATATTGGATATCTAACTTCGAACCGTGATCCGGTTCAGGGACAGTGCCTGGTGGGTAGTTTAACTGGGGCGGTTGCCTCCTAAAAAGTAACGGAGGCGCCCAAAGGTTCCCTCAACCTGGTTGGCAATCAGGTGTCGAGTGTAAGTGCACAAGGGAGCTTGACTGTGAGACTGACAAGTCGAGCAGGGACGAAAGTCGGGACTAGTGATCCGGCAGTGGCTTGTGGAAGCGCTGTCGCTCAACGGATAAAAGGTACCTCGGGGATAACAGGCTGATCTTGCCCAAGAGTCCATATCGACGGCAGGTTTGGCACCTCGATGTCGGCTCATCACATCCCTGGGGCTGGAGTAGGTCCCAAGGGTATGGCTGTTCGCCATTTAAAGTGGTACGCGAGCTGGGTTTAGAACGTCGTGAGACAGTTCGGTCCCTATCTGCCGTGCGACGCAGGAAATTTGAGAAGATCTACTCCCTAGTACGAGAGGACCGGGATGGACGAACCTCTGGTGTGTCAGTTGTTCCGCCAGGAGCACCGCTGATTAGCTACGTTCGGAGACAGGATAACCGCTGAAAGCATCTAAGCGGGAAGCCGGCTTCGAGATGAGATTTCCATCCCTTCGGGGGAGAGGCTCGCAGCTAGACTACTGCGTTGATAGGCCGGATGTGGAAGAGGGGACTAAAGACCCTTGGAGCTGACCGGTACTAATAAGCCAATAATTTGATAACACACCAGTTTGAATAAGCTGCAAGCGTCCACTATGTGGTTCTCGACGTACGGTCGAGAACAACCCCGGCATAACACCCGGGGTCTATAACTGAAAAATATAGAATCGATCCATCGAAAGATGTTTCGGCGGCTATAGCGAGAGGGAAACGCCCGGTCACATTCCGAACCCGGAAGCTAAGACTCTCAGCGCCGATGGTACTGCAGGGGGGACCCTGTGGGAGAGTAGGACACCGCCGGACTTAACTTAGCAACACCAGAAAAGCCACCCCACGGGGTGGCTTTTCTGCTTAACCCGCACACCGCAACCACCAGCCAGCCAGCCAGCCCTGCACTGGCCCCGCCCTGCACTGGCCCCGCGCGACACCAGCGCCGCTACGCCCCGGACACGCGTGGCGCGTAACGGCGCAACCGGCGCGCAACCCGTAGCGGGGCGGCGCAGCATCCGCTCAGCGGTTGGGGAAATCGTGGGGGAGGCGCGTGAGTACCGGGCGGAGGCGCTCGAGGCGGTCTCGTTCCAGGAGGAGTGCCGCGTACTCGCGGCTGCGGCGCACGGCGGCGACGCCGGCGAGGAACTCCTCGGGGGAGACGGCGGGAACCGGGGAGACGAAGGGCGCCGCTTCCGCCGCGAGGTCACTTGCCACGCGCACGCGTGTCTCCGGGGTCAGGCGTCCGGACTGGCGGAGGAACTGGGCGATGCGGCGCGAGAGCCGGTCAGGCAGCCGCACGACATCGACGGTGTACGACCAGGTGGTGAGCTCCTGCGGAAGCCCGAGGACCGGCTCGTCGAACCGGGCCACCCGTTCATACTGGCTGTACGTGCCGGCCATCAGGTCGCCGAGGCGCTTGGACTTGCCGTTCAGCAGAGCCGTCGTGGCGGCCAGGCCGCCGAAGGTGAGGTAGATCTCGAAGATTCCGCTGAGGGCGCGGGTGAAGGCGTGCCGCAGCTGAATGGACCCGCCGTCGTCACGCACGATGCGGGCGCCGATCGCGAGCTTGCCGAGCGAGCGTCCTCCGGTCACGGTCTCCACGACAGTCGGGAGGACGAGGATCGAGAACGCGAGCCCTGAAATCGCCAGCGTCTGTGCGAGCGCTGGATCCAGGGCGTCGCCCATGACGAAGTCGACCGCGAAGGCGAGTCCCACGAAGAAACCGAGATAGGCGAGCCAGTCGATGATGGCGCCGGCCGCGCGCAGGATGAAACTCGCCGGCCGCACATCAAGCGCGACCGCCTCGCCAGTGACGAGTTCGTACTCATAGGGAGAACTTTCTCCCTGATCCGCCGCGTTTCCGGGGTGTGCCATGTCTACTATTAGAGCAGATGGACCTCGACGCATATTCAACGGCGCACCGCGCCCAGTGGGACCGCCTCGCCGAGCTCGGCAGGGAGCGGCGGCTCTCCGGCGCGCAGTCCGACGAACTGATCGGCCTGTACCAGTCCGGCGCGACCCAGCTGTCCGCAATCAAGAGCACGGCCGGCTCCACGATCCCGGGGGACCGGCTCTCCGTCGCGTTGTCCCGCGCCCGGCTGCGCTTCACCGGAGCCGGCGCGAACGTCGTGTCCCAGGTGCCTCGGTTCTTCGTCCTTCAACTGCCCGCCGCCCTCTACCGCCTGCGCTGGCTCACGCTGTGCGTCGCGGTCGTGACGGTCGCGGTCGCGGTGCTCTATGCCGTCTGGATCACCGGCGACCCCCGGGTGCTCGCCAACCTCGGCTCCGACGCCCAGCTCCAGCAACTCGTGAACTCTGAATTCGTCGACTACTACTCCGCGAACCCCGCCGCGTCGTTCACCGGCCAGGTCTGGACGAACAACGCCTGGATCGCCGCGCAGTGCGTCGCCTTCGGTATCCTCGGCCTCTACGTGCCGTACATCGTGCTCTCGAATGCCCAGAACATCGGCACGACAGCCGCGGTGATGTTCGCATACGGCAAGGGCGACGTCTTCTTCCTCTACATCGCGCCGCACGGGATGCTGGAGCTCACCGCGATCTTCGTCGCTGCCGCCGCGGGGCTTCGCATCTTCTGGTCCTGGATCGCCCCCGGTGGGCGTACCCGCGGGCAGGCTCTCGCGGCGGACTCGCGAGCCCTCGCGACGGTTGCGATCGGCCTCGTCTTCGTCCTCCTCGTCTCCGGCGTGATCGAAGGCTTCGTGACCCCGGCGCCGTGGCCGTGGCCGGTCAAGATCGGCATCGGCTTCGCCGCGCTGTGTGCGTTCCTGACGTACATGCTCGTGCTCGGCCGACGGGCCGCACGTTCCGGCGAGACCGGCGACATCGGTGAGTTCGAGGCCGGCAGCACCCGCATCTACGCGTCCTGAGGGCCGCGAGCGGGCTACAGTCGGCCGGCGAGCTTCAGGGCGAGGTAGTGATCGGCGAGGCGGGGCGGCAGGTCCGCTGGCGGACCGGTGACGACGTCGGCACCCTGCTGGCGGATCGCCGCGGCGACCCTGGCGACGTCGAGCAGCGCCCGTTCGGCAGCGGCGGCGCGGTAGACCTGCTCCCGGTCGGCGCGTTCGTGGGTCGCCTGCACGGTCGTCGGGTCGGTGACCGACGCGACGACGACGGTGTGGCGGCGGGTCAGCTGGGGCAGTACCGCGAGCAGTCCGGTCGACGCCCCCGCGGCATCGATCGAGGTCAGCAGCACGACGAGGGCGCGCTGGCTCGTGATCGCGCGCACCTGGGCCGGCACTCCGGCCCAGTCCATTTCGAGGAGTTCGGGGTCGATCACCGCAAGGGTGTCGACCATCCGCGACAGCAGTTCTGCGCCCTGCGCGCCCTGCACCCGGCCGCGCACCCGCCGGTCGAAGGCGACCATGTCGACACGGTCTCCGGCCTTCGACGCGAGCGCGGCGAGCAGCAGCGCCGCCTCGAACGCGGTGTCGAGCCTCGTCTCGTTGTCGATCCGCGCGGCGGAGGTGCGTCCGGTGTCGATCACGATGACCACCCGCCGGTCGCGCTCCGGTCGCCAGGTGCGCACGACCACGTCGTTGTGCCGCGCCGTAGCCCGCCAGTCGATCGAGCGCACGTCGTCGCCGCGCACATACTCCCGCAGCGAGTCGAACTCGGTGCCCTGTCCGCGCACGAGCACGCTCGTGCGCCCGTCGAGTTCCTTGAGCCGGGTGATGCGCGAGGGCAGGTGCTTCCGGGCGTTGAAGGGCGGCAGGACACGGATGCGCCCGGGCGCCTCGAGCGTGGCCTGGCGCGCCCACAGGCCGAGCGGCCCGTACGAGCGGATCGTGACCCGGTCCACCCGTCGTTCTCCCCTCCGGAACGGAGTCAGCGGGAGGGACACGAGCCGGCGTTCCCCTGTCGGGACGGACAGAGGGGTGCGGTTGTTGCCTGCGCCGGCCGACGGTTGCCAGGCATCCCGCACGAGGGCGCGGAGGCGACGGGAGCCGGAATTGGTGACGTACAGCAGGCTCGTCACGGTTTCGCCGAGGCGCACCCTGGCCGGCAGCCTGCGTTCGAGGCGCACGGCCCTGGGCGAGCCGGCCAGCGCGAGGTCGAGCAGGCCGAGCCCGACCGAAAGCAGCAGCCACAGGGCGAGGATGCCGCCCGCGGCCGCCTGGCTGCGTCCGAGCAGCACAATCGGCACGACGCCGAGGGCGACGAGCAGTGTGAACCGACCGGAGACCGTCACCTTAGATCGGAACCTGGACCTGCTGGAGCACGCTGCGCAGGATGGCGTCCACGGACACGCCCTCGAGCTCGGCTTCCGGCTGGAGCTGGATCCGGTGCCGCCAGACCGGGAGGACCATCGCCTGGACGTGGTCGGGAGTGATCGAGTCGTAGCCGCTGAGCCACGCCCAGGCTTTCGTCGCCGCGAGAAGCGCCGTCGTCCCGCGGGGGCTCACGCCGAGCTTGACCGAGGGGCTGCGCCGGGTCGCGCGCGCGAGATCCACGATGTATGCGAGCACGTCCGCGCTCGAGCCGACCTCCATGACGGCGGCCTGCGCGGCGGTGAGCTGCTCGGCGCCGAGCACGGGAGTGACCCCGGCCGCGGTGAGGTCGCGGGGGTTGAAACCGGCGGCGTGGCGGCGGAGCACCTCGAACTCCGCGTCGCGTTCCGGCACGTCGAGCACGAGCTTGAGCAGGAACCGGTCGAGCTGCGCCTCGGGCAGCGAGTACGTGCCCTCGTATTCGATCGGATTCATGGTCGCGGCGACGATGAACGGGTCCGGCAACGGAATCGTCCGGCCGTCGACGCTGACCTGGCGTTCCTCCATCGCCTCGAGCAGTGCGGACTGGGTCTTCGGCGGTGTCCGGTTGATCTCGTCCGCGAGCAGGATGTTCGTGAACACCGGGCCCTTCCGGAACTCGAACTCGCCGGCCCGCGCGTCGTAGATGAGCGACCCTGTGACGTCGCCCGGCATCAGGTCGGGCGTGAACTGAACCCGTTTCGTCTCGAGGCTGAGCGCGTGGCTGAGCGAGCGCACCAGGAGGGTCTTGGCGACACCGGGCACGCCCTCGAGCAGCACGTGGCCGCGCGCGAGCAGGGCGATGATGAGTCCCGTCACTGCGCCGTCCTGGCCGACGACGGCCTTGCCGACCTCGGTGCGAACCTGCGCGAGCGATTCCCGAAGGGAAACGATGGTATCGGTCGGTGTGCTCATGGGTCCATTCTTCCGGGGGTGGTTGCGGTGGGTGGGGCGGATGCCGGCGGATCAGCGGGCAGGCCGCTCGCGGCGATCACGGCTCGCTCCAGGTCCTGGAGGAGGTCGGACTGGGCAATGAGGTCGCGGTCCGTCGCCGGGACTCCGTCGACGAGGACGAAGCGCACCGTCGGCCGGTGCCCGACCGGTCAGTGCGGACACCGCGAGCACGACGTCGTCGAGGCTCGCGAGCCTGGACAGCCCGACCCGGGTCGCGAGGCGCTGCACGGTGGCGACCCGCAGGGAGTCGAGGGCGCGGAGGCGCGCGTTGCCGCGGGCATAGAGGCGGGCCCTGCCTTCCATCGTCTCGCTCGCGCGTACGGTCACCGGCAGGTTCTCGGCGACGAGCGGTCCGAGTCGCCTGCCCTGCCACACGGCCGCGGCGAGGAAGACGACCGCGAGCAGCAGGATCGAGGGCGTGACCCAGCCCGGCGTCAACTCGCCGAGGCTCGGCGGGCCGGTGACCGCGACATCCGTCAGGGTCGGCAGGTACCAGATCAGGTCGGCGCTCGGCCCGAGCAGCCCGAGTGCGAGCGCCGCGTGACCGGAGGCGGTGATCTCGTCGTTGCTGAAGATGGCGCCATCGGCGACGAGGGTCAGCTCTGTGGACGGCAGGGTCGCGCCGACGACGGCGAATGAGTTCCGACCGGACGGGAAGCAACCGCTTTCCGCGGAGTCGGCGGGGAGGCTGAGCGTCTTCCCGCCGGGGGCGACGCCGCCTGCCCTGATCGCAGCGGGCAGGTCGCAGCGATCGCCAGGGCCGTCCAGGCTGTCGGCGACCCCGCCGAAGCCGACTGCGGGGGTCAGCGTCTGCAGCAGGAGGAAATCGGGGGAGACCACGACGGTCCGGGGTGCGAGGGCCGCCATGGCCGAGATCCGGTCGTTCGTCAGATAGCCGTTCGGGTCACTGAAGAACAGGGTCGGATCCGTGCTCGCCGCGGCGATCGTGCGGGCCTCGTCCAGGGAGTCCGCTGTCGTGACGCGCACCCCTGCTGGCGCAGCACCTCGACGAGGGCGCGGGCGCCCGCCGGTGCGGCGTTGTCGGCGGCGAGCGGGGTCCCTCCGCTTGAACCGGCGCCCGCGAGCAGCGTCGCCGCGATGGCGACGAGCAGGGCGCCGACGCCGGCGAGCACCCAGAACCGCGAGCGCCGTGCGGCGGCGCGCAGGGTCGGGGTCGTCGCTACGGCATCGGCGCCCGCGAGAGTGGTCACCGCATTGCCGTCGGGGCCGGGTCTTCGCGGGTCGTCGGCGTCCGCGTGCGCAGGGCGCTTTCGAGCGCGGCGAGGGACAGGAAGCCGGACTCGGTGCCCTCGGCGTTGAGGTAGCGCACGCCGTCGAAGAGGTCAGCCGCCGTCCGGAGGCTGACCCGCTCCTCCGGGAACGCCGTTGCCGCCCGGTCGGCGAAGTTGTGCGCGGTCGTGCCGGGCGTGATGAAGAGCACCGTGCGTTCGATGAGCGACCGTGCCAGGGCCCGGAACATCTCGCTGATCGCGAGGTTCCAGTCCTTGTGCGATGCTGCCGACAGCGCCGCCCGGCGCAACTCGTCTGAGGACCGGGCGTCGTTCCTGCCGAACATCTCGTGCTGCAGGGCGCTGCGCCTGTTCCACCGAGGCAACCCGAAGACGAGCACGGCGACCACGACGACGGCGACGACGACAAGCGTCACGACGAGCGGGACCCAGGGTCCGAGGCCCGCGCCAGACGGCACGCCCAGTGAAGCGAACCAGTCAAAGAAGGCCTTGCTGACCAGGTCGAACCAGGTCGGCCGCGCGGCCTGGTACGGCGGCTTGGCGAGCTCATCCCGCAACCAGGCCGTGGCCGTCGGGGCATCGGGATCGACAGGGATGCCCCCAGGAACGGACCAGACCACGTGCCCCCCGCACCGGTCATGACTGCGGGGCCGCCGGCATCCGCCCGGCAGGGATCAGGTACGGGTCGGCAGCGTCGTTGCCGGGGAAGACTCGACGAAGCGCTGCAGGTCGAGGTCGAGGCCTTCCTTGCGCATCCGCAGGTCGATGTAGATCAGCGCTGTCGTGCCGGACTGGACCACCGCGGCGACGGCCCCGAGTACGAGGCTCAGGAGAATGGTCAGCACGTACAGCACGATCACGGGGATCCAGGAGTCGATGGCGCCGGTCGGGTCGATGAGGGAGACCGCGACGCCGCCGAGCAGCGACAGCGGTGTCGAGACGATCTGCGAGACGATGTTCACAATCGCGGCGACAAGGAACTGCACTCCGAGCGTGCGCCAGAAATAGCCCCTCGTGAGCGACCACGATCGGGCGATGGCCGCCCCGATGCCGAGGCGTTCGAGCACGATCAGGCTCGGGACGAGGGACGTCTTCGTGGCCAGCCAGGCCGAGAGCGCGAGGATGCCGAGTGCGCCGAGGATGCCGAAGACGATCCCGAAGACGACGCCGGCTCCTCCGAGCAACACGAACACGACGACGACCCCCGCGACGATGGCCAGGCCGAGGAGAAGGGCTCCGCTGAGGATCGCGGACCAGAGTGCGAGCGGCCAGAGGCGTCGGCCGGCCGCCCGCCAGAGCTGGCCGAGCCGGAGCTTCTGGCCGAGCATGGCACGGGAGACCTCGACGACGATGACGCCCTGGAGCATCGCGGAGGCGATCACGGAGAGGAGGATCGGCACGATCGCCGACAACACGATGGTGAGGTTGGCGCCGGCCTGGACCGCGTCCCTGTCCGCGAGCGGGGCGCTGTCGACCCTGCCGAGGGCGAGCACCGTCACCGGGCCGACGATCAGCAGGGTGACCAGGAGGATCGCGCCCTGCACGAGGAGTGCGCTTCCGAACGTGGCCTTGGGATTGCGCCGCAGCACCTGGAAGGGCGCCCAGAGCAGGGAGCCGAAACCGAGCGGCCGCAACGGGAGGAGGCCGGGGCGCGGCGGCGGGGTCCACGCGGGAGGAGGACCCCAGGCCTGGGGTGCACCGGACGCCGGCGGCGGCGCGTATTCGCCGTAGCGCGGTCGATCGTACGCGTCACCTGTCGGTGCGTGCCAGTTCTGCGGGTCCGTCACGAGACCTATGCTGGCATACTCGGCATCGAAACGGGCGCGACGGGCAATGCCAGCCCCCTCGACTACTCTGGTGTCAGTGATTGCATGACTCACCGGGAGTATTCCCTCCGGTGACCTAAGCAGAAAACGGTTGGATGAACGCACGCATTTTGGTCGTCGACGACGACACCGCGCTGGCGGAAATGATCGGCATTGTCTTGCAGGGTGAAGGTTTCGACCCGCACTTCTGCGAAGACGGCTCACTCGCGCTCGACGCATTCCGGACGATCAAACCCGGATCTGGTGATTCTCGACCTGATGCTGCCCGGCCTTGACGGCATCGAGGTGTGCACCCTGATCCGCGCCGAATCGGGAACGCCCATCATCATGCTCACCGCTCGCACCGATACGACGGATGTGGTCAAGGGCCTCGAATCCGGCGCGGACGACTACATGGTCAAACCGTTCAACCCGAAGGAACTCGTCGCCAGGATCCGCACGCGGCTGCGGCCGGTGTCAACGGATTCTCCCGCGAACCTCTCGATCGGCGACCTCACCGTCGACGCCGCCGGGCACGAGGTGCGCCGCGGCGACCGGCAGATCGGCCTGACCCCACTCGAATTCGACCTCCTCCTCACCCTCGCGTCCCGTCCCCAGCAGGTGTTCACCCGGGAGATGCTGCTCGAGCAGGTGTGGGGCTACCACTACAAGGCCGACACCCGGCTCGTGAACGTGCACGTGCAACGCCTCCGCGCCAAGGTCGAGGACGATCCGGACAACCCCCGCATCGTGATGACGGTCCGCGGTGTCGGGTACCGGGCCGGCGCGGCCATCTAGGCTCCGCATGGCCGAACCGACCGGGTTTGCCCGAACATGGCGCAGGGGGTGGCGGGACTGGCGCGACTGGAGATCCTGGCGTGCCCGCCTGCTTCGCACCTGGCGGTCCTCCCTGCAGTTCCGCACCGTGACCATCACGGTCGTGCTGTCCGGCATCGCCATCGTCATGGTCGGCGTGTATGTCTCGGTGAGCGTCGGCAACGATCTCTTCCAGTCCCGGCTCAGCCAGGTCGAGCTCGACTCGAACCGGGCGACGAGCGCGGCCCAGGGGATCCTGGATTCCTCGGACGCGGCCGACCGGGTCCAGGTGCAGAGCCTGCTTGCCTCGGCGCGGAGCGCCATTTCCGCGGCGTCCTCGAGCCGGCTTGTCGCCGTGTTCCGGGTTCCCGGTCAGGACCCGTCGACGTCCGTGCCCCAGGACTTCTCGACATTCGGCGACTCGACCGAGGTCATCTCGCCCGAGCTGCGCACCGCCGTCCAGGGCTCGCCGGGCACCCAGTTCTGGCAGTCGGTGGCCCTGGCGACGGATGACGACGGCCAGGTCGCCGGGATCGTCGTCGGTTCGCAGATCACCGTCCCCGTCGCCGGCCGGTACGAGCTCTACATCGGCTACAACCTCGGCGAGGCGGAAACGACACTGCAGTTCGTGCAGCGAACCCTCGGCATCGCCGGGCTCCTGCTCATCATCCTGATCGGTGCGGTGACCTGGATCGTGGTGCGCTTCGTGGTGACGCCGATCCGGGTCGCGGCCGAGACCAGCCAGCGGCTGGCCTCCGGGGACCTCGGTGTGCGGCTGCCCGTCAAGGGCGACGACGTCATCACGACCCTCGCCCGGTCGTTCAATGGGATGGCGGACAGCCTGCAGAGCCAGATCAAGGAGCTCGCCGACCTCTCCGAGGTGCAGCAGCGCTTCGTCTCCGACGTGTCGCACGAGCTGCGCACCCCGCTGACGACGATCCGGCTGGCCGGCGACATGCTCTACGACCAGCGGGCCGCCTTCCCCCTGCGACGGGTCGTACTGCGGAACTCCTGCACACCCAGGTCGAGCGATTCGAACTCCTGCTCGCGGACCTGCTCGAGATCAGCAAGTACGACGCCGGGTCGGTCGAACTCGAGGCCGAGCCGACGAACCTCGTGCACCTCGCCGCAGATGCCGTCGAGGGCCTGCGGTCGCTCGCCGAATCCAAGGGCACCCGGCTCAACCTCGTCGCCCCGGGAGGACACCTCGACGCGGAGGTCGATCCCCGTCGCATCCGCCGGATCATGCACAACCTGATCGGCAACGCGATCGAGCACGGCGAGGGCAAGCCCGTCATCGTCTCGGTCGACAGCAACGAGTCCGCCGTTGCCCTCTCGGTGCGCGACTACGGCCTCGGCATGAGCCAGGTCGACGTCAACCACGTCTTCGACCGGTTCTGGCGGGCAGACCCCTCCCGCAAGCGCACCATCGGCGGCACGGGCCTCGGCCTCTCGATCTCACTCGAGGACGCGACCGTGCACCGCGGCTGGCTCCAGGTCTGGTCGAGCCCCGGGAAGGGCTCGTGCTTCCGGCTGACCCTGCCCCGGACCGCGCGCGGCGAGATCACGAGCTCGCCGAGCCCGCTGCCGCCGGAGGACGCCGGGTCCGACGGAACCCTGCCGCGCCTCACGGTCGGCGAGGTCGGCCGGGCCGGGGTCAAGGGCGCCCAACACGGTGAGGGAGCGATCCATGACTGACCGGACCGACGGCATCCGCCGTGCAATCCATGCGACCCGGGAAACCCGTGGAGGCGGACCCTGGCGCGCAGGGGGCACGCTGGCAGCCCTCCTCGTGCTCGCGGTCCTGCTCAGCGGATGCTCGGGGATTCCCCGGAGCGGCAGCGTGCGCACCGGGCAGGCGGTCGCAGCCGGGGACAACCCCGCACCCGTCTTCCTGCCGTCGCACCCGCAGGCCGATGCCAGCCAGGAAAGCATCCTGCGCGGTTTCATCGACGCCCAGACCAGCCCGGAGAACGACTACGCGATCGCCCGCGAATTCCTCGCCCCCGGTTTCAGCGGCGCCTGGGCGGCGGATGCCGGGGTGACGGTCGACGACGGGACGGCGCGCACCATCATCCCCGTCGACGGCCAGACCATGCAGTTCTCGGTGAATCCCATCGCCGACGTCGACGGGATCGGTGAATACCACGAGGTCGAGTCTCCCTCGCCCGTCGTGCTGCGCTACCAGTTCCAGAAGGTCGGTGACCAGTGGCGGATCAGCGCTGCGCCGAACGGCACCGTCGTCGACCAGACCACGTTCAGCGACGTGTTCAGCTCCCAGGCGCTCTACTTCTTCGATTCGAGCTTCGCGTTCCTGGTGCCAGACCTGCGCTGGTTCCCGCGCGGGGGCGCCACCCTGACCAAGATCGTCAACGGAGTGCTGCACGGGCCGAGCCCGTGGCTGGGCGGGGCCGTTGTCAGCGCGTTCCCCGATGGAACCAAGCTCACCGCGGATGCCGTGCAGGTCGTCTCGCGCGACGCGAAGGTCGACCTCAACGGCGAAGCCCTGAACGCAGACAGGGTCACCCTGCAGCGGATGCGGGCGCAGCTCACGAACAGCCTCCCCACGGGCATCACCGTCACGATCTCGATCAACCAGAACTCCCAGGACATCGGGGACCTCGGCGCCAACGCCCCGATCGTCAACCCGCGGGTGGACGCCCGGGCGCTCGTACTCCGTCAGGGCGCCTTCGGGTTCCTGTCCGCAGCAGGGAAGACGGTCACCCCGATCCCCGGGCTCTCCGACCAGGTCGTCGCGCTCGGCCCGACGGCGGTCACCCTCTCACCGGGGCAGACCGTCGCGGCGGCGCGGGCCGCGACCGGGGTCTCCTCCGTCCGGGTCGGCGAGGTCGCAAAGCTGCTCGATCCGCGGCCCGGCCTCATCGCACCGGCCGTCGACAACTTCGGCTACGTCTGGTCCGTGCCCTCGAACCGTCCCGGTGAGCTGTTCGTCTACAGCCCGAACGGGGATGCGACGGCCGTGCCGACCTCCTGGCCGGAGGCCTCCGGAATCGTGGCGTTGCGGGTGTCCCGGGACGGTACCCGGCTGATCGCGCTGCTCACCTCTGGAACGGAGACCCGCTTCGTGGTCGTCTCGATCAAGCGGGACAAGTCCGTTCCGGTCGCCCTCGGAGACGAAGTCCAGCTCCAGTCCGTTCCGGGCATCCCCCTCGACGCCACCTGGATCGACGAGCTCACGGTCGCCTACCTCGTCGCGCTCCCGACCGGAGAGGACCGCATCGTGACCCAGCAGCTCGGCGGCGTCAGTTCCAGCATCGAGTCAGCGCCGGGCAGTGCGACGATCACGGGAAGCAACACCCTGAGGGACGTGCGCGCACTCGCCACAACGGGCGGCCTGATGATGCAGCGCGGAGTCGGCTGGCAGGAGCGCATCGACGACGTGACTCTCGTGGCCACCCAGCAGGGAATCGGCGGGTAGGCGCGGGCCTGTCCTCCACAGCGCCGGCGCACGGCCGCGCGCGCACCGCCGTGCGCTCGCGATCATGCGCTCGCGTCAGGTCGGGCAGTCTGGCGGCATGACCGGGACCGGCGCGGCACGAACGGCACGAACGGCACGGGAGGCGTGGCGGGCCGTCCTGGACGCGTGGGCCGTTCTCCTGCCCACGGCGTGCAGCGGTTGCGGGGCGCCGGACCGCGCCCTCTGCGCGGCCTGCCGCGCCCTCCTGGTGCCTGCCGTGCGCGTGACCGAGCGCGGCGGCCTGCGGGTCTGGGCGGGGCTCGACTATGCCGGCGTTCCGCGACGCGTGATCGCGAGTTTCAAGGACGGAGGGCGAACGGATGCCGCCGCCGCGCTCGCCCCTGCGCTCCTGGCCGCGGTCGTGGCCGCGCTCGCCGCAGTGGAGTCCGGCGGACCAGTGGAGTCCCGCGGCGCTGCGGAGACCGGCATCCGCCTGGTCACGATTCCCTCGTCGCGACGGGCCTGGCGGGCGCGCGGTTTCCTCCCGGTCGAGCTGCTGCTCCGCCGGGCCGGACTCGCACCGCACCGGGTCCTCACCGGCCGGGAGACCGCCGACCAGGTCGGGCTCGACCGTGCCGCCAGGTCCAGGAACCGGGACGGTTCGCTGCGCGCCCTTCGTTCCCTGACCGGGGTGCGCTGCCTGCTCGTCGACGACATCGTGACGACGGGCGCCACCGTTCTCGAAGCCCGCCGCGCCATCCTCGCCGCCGGGGGAGAGGTCGTGGGCGTGGCCGCCCTCGCGGAAACCCGGAGACGCCTACCTGTCACACATCGTTCATCAGAAACCGATTGACAAATTGCGGTGACTTCTCCCGCCGGCAGGGCTACGGTGGAGCTAAAGGCGCGCACCAATCGCCCGGGACCGGGCGGTTCGCCAGATCTGGAGGTCGTCATGGAAACGAACATCGTCGGACGAAACCTGGGGATCACTGATCGTTTCCGGTCATATGCGTCGGAAAAGGCTGAGAAGATCGCCGGCCTTGCCGACAAGGCCCTCGCCCTCGAAGTCAAGCTCAGCCGGAACCGCGAAAAGGGTTCAGCCACCGGCAATGACAGGGTCGAGCTGACCCTGATCGGGAAGGGTCCCATCGTCCGCGCTGAAGCGGACGGTTCGGACAAGTACGCAGCCTTCGACGTGGCACTCGGACGGCTCCTCGAGCGCGTGCGCCGCGCCAAGGACCGCCAGAAGCTGCACCGTGGCGGAGCGCACCGCCCCACCTCGCTGCACGACGCGGCATCCGTTGACTTCAGCGTCGTCGACATCAAGCCGGCCGACGCCGAAACCCTCGACGAGGTGCGCACCGGAGTCATTCGGGTGATCCGCCCCACCGAGTCGGAGGCGGCCGCCGCGGCCACCGCCGCCGAGGAGGAAGCGGACGAGGTGTACACGCCGGTCGTCATCCGCCGCAAGGTCTTCTCCGCCGCCCCGATGACCGTCGACGACGCCCTGTACTTCATGGAACTCGTCGGGCACGACTTCTACCTGTTCCAGGACTCCGAGACGAACCGGCCGAGTGTGGTCTACCGCCGCAAGGGCTGGGACTACGGGGTCATCGAACTGGCCGAGAACAGCGAGGAGTTGCGGGTCGCCGCCGAGTAAGGCGTCCGGTAGGCCGTCGAGTGCACTCCCTGACCAACTAGCATTGTTATAGTTGCCGCACACCGGCGCACAACAGTGCCGGCGTGGTTCAATCCGTCGCGTGAGCAGCCAGACCCTGGTTCATCTCACCGAGACGACAGGCGTAACGGCGCCGTGACTAGTGGAGTGCATTCGTGGCCTCAATCCTTGAAAAGGTTCTTCGTGTTGGTGAAGGACGCGTCCTGCGTCGTCTCGAGCAGTATGCGAAAGCCATCAATGCGCTGGAAGAAGACTTCAGCCAGCTCACCGACGAGGAGCTGAAGAACGAAACCGTCGTGCTGCGGGAACGCTACTCGAACGGCGAGTCGCTCGACGACTTGCTGCCAGAGGCGTTCGCCGCCGTACGCGAGGCCTCGACCCGCACCCTGGGCTTGCGGCACTTCGACGTGCAGCTCATGGGCGGGGCGGCCCTGCACCTCGGCAACATCGCCGAGATGAAGACCGGTGAGGGCAAGACGCTCGTCGCGACGACCGCGGCGTACCTCAACGCCATCACAAGCCGCGGTGTGCACATCATCACCGTGAACGACTACCTCGCGAGCTACCAGAGCGAGCTGATGGGCCGCGTGTTCCGTGCCCTCGGCATGACCACCGGGTGCATCCTGTCCGGCCAGACCCCCGCGCAGCGCCATGACCAGTACCTCGTCGGATATCACCTACGGCACCAACAACGAATTTGGTTTCGATTACCTGCGCGACAACATGGCTTTCAGCATGGAAGACAAGTTCCAGCGCGAGCTTAACTTCGCTGTAATCGACGAAGTCGACTCGATCCTGATCGATGAAGCGCGTACGCCGCTGATCATTTCCGGTCAGGCATCTGGCGAGGCGAACCGCTGGTTCACCGAGTTCGCGAGCCTGACCAAACGGCTCGTCCCCGAGGTCGACTTCGAGGTCGACGAGAAGAAGCGCACCGTCGGCGTGCTCGAACCCGGCATCGAAAAGGTCGAGGACTACCTCGGCATCGACAACCTCTACGAATCGGCGAACACCCCGCTGATCTCGTTCCTGAACAACGCGATCAAGGCGAACGCCCTGTTCAAGAAGGACAAGGACTACGTCGTGATGAACGGCGAGGTTCTCATCGTCGACGAGCACACCGGTCGCATCCTGATGGGCCGACGGTACAACGAGGGCATTCACCAGGCCATCGAGGCCAAGGAGGGTGTCGCGGTCAAGGCCGAGAACCAGACCCTCGCGACAGTCACCCTGCAGAACTACTTCCGGCTCTACACGAAGCTGTCCGGCATGACCGGAACCGCCGAGACTGAGGCAGCCGAGTTCATGAGCACATACAAGCTCGGCGTGGTCTCGATCCCCACCAACAAGCCGATGAAGCGCATCGACCAGTCCGACCTCGTCTACAAGAACGAGGAGGCCAAGTTCGGCCAGGTCGTCGAGGACATCGTCGGCAGGCACGAGAAGGGCCAGCCCGTCCTCGTCGGAACGACGAGCGTCGAGAAGAGCGAATACCTCTCCCGCCTGCTCGCCAAGCGAGGGGTCCGCCACGAGGTTCTCAACGCGAAGAACCACGCGCGGGAAGCCGCGATCGTCGCCCAGGCCGGTCGCCTCGGCTCCGTCACGGTCGCCACGAACATGGCCGGTCGTGGAACCGACGTCATGCTCGGTGGCAACGCCGAGTTCCTCGCCGTCGCCGAGATGAACGCGAAGGGCCTCAGCCCCATCGAGACGCCCGAAGAATACGAGACCGAGTGGGACGACGTCTTCGCCGCGGTCAAGGCGAAGGTCTCCGAGGAAGCCGAGAAGGTCGTCGAGGCCGGCGGTCTCTACGTTCTCGGCACAGAGCGCCACGAATCGCGCCGCATCGACAACCAGCTCCGCGGACGCAGCGGACGCCAGGGCGACCCGGGAGAGAGCCGCTTCTACCTGTCCCTGACCGACGACCTGATGCGCCTCTTCAACGCGGGAGCCGCCGAGAGCCTGATGAGCCGCCAGGGTGTGCCCGACGACATGGCGATCGAATCCAAGGTTGTGAGCCGCGCCATCCGCTCTGCCCAGTCGCAGGTCGAGGGCCGCAACGCCGAGATTCGCAAGAACGTGCTCAAGTACGACGACGTGCTCAACCGCCAGCGCGAAGCGATCTACGGCGACCGCCGTCACATCCTCGAGGGTGACGACCTCCACGAGCGCACCCAGCGCTTCCTGGAAGACGTGATCGACGAGGTTCTCAGCGTGCACACCGGTGAGGGCAACGGCGACGACTGGGACTTCGACGCGCTGTGGACCGAGCTCAGAACCCTCTATCCCGTCGGCATCACCATCGACGAGGTCATCTCCGAGGCAGGCAACCGGGGCAGGATCAACCGCGACTTCATGCGCAGGGAGATCCTCTCCGACGCTCGGGTCGCCTACCAGAAGCGCGAGTCCAGCCTCGGCTCCCCGGCCATGCGCGAACTCGAGCGCCGCGTCGTGCTCTCCGTGATCGACCGCCGCTGGCGCGAGCACCTCTACGAGATGGACTACCTCAAGGACGGCATCGGCCTCCGTGCGATGGCCCAGCGTGACCCGCTCGTCGAGTACCAGCGTGAGGGTTTCGCCATGTTCCAGCAGATGATGGGCCAGATCCGCGAGGAGACCGTCGGCTTCCTGTTCAACCTCGAGGTCGAGGTCAACCAGGCGCCAGATCCCGTCGCCGCGCCCGTCGTCGTCGCCAAGGGCCTCACCCCCGGTGAGGATTCCGGTGCCGACAAGCTCAGCTACACCGCACCGAGCGATTCCGGCGGAGTCGAGGTGCGCAACCAGCGCGGCCAGATCCAGCAGGCCGCGACCGACCGTGCCCGCCGGGCCGAGACGGACGCGAACGCAGGAGATGCCCCTGCGGAGGAGTCAGCGGCTCCCGCTGGTCCTCCCCGTCGCGGCGCCTTCGGCCAGCGCGACTCCGGGACGCCGGCCGTTCCGGTGAACCGCGCCGAGCGTCGGGCCCAGGGCAAGAAGTAGCACCGCCCGTCGCACACGACGGAAGGCCGGGTCCCGAGGGACCCGGCCTTCCGTCGTGTGCGACCCGTGCCTAGTGCACCGGAAGCGGCACTTCGGTGGGCGCTGCCGCGGGGGTGCCGTGCGGGTTCGAGAGCGACACGCCATGGCCCATCCGCCGGAAGAGCAGCGCCGCGAGGACCGCGCCGACGGCGAAGAAGCCGGCGCCCCACCAGTATGCGACCGCGTAGCTGTGGATTGCGGCATCCGCGGCCACCGCAGCGGTGAGCGGGGTGTTCGCGGCCAGGAAGTTCGTCGCGGCGGTCGCGGCGAGCGTGTTGAGAAGAGCGGTGCCGATCGACCCGCCGACCTGCTGGCTCGTGTTCACCATCGCGGAGGCGACCCCGGCGAACTGCCGGTCGACGCCGAGCGTCGCCGTCTGCATCGAGGCGGGCATGATCGAGCCCATCGCGAAGCCGAGGATCATCAGGGGCGGCAGTATGTCGGCGGCGTAGGTGCTGCCCAGGTCGAGATGGGTCAGGTAGATCATCCCGAGGGCTCCGAGCGTCATGCCGAACGGCACCATGAACTTCGGGCCGAACCGGGGCACGAAGATGTTCGTCGACAACTGGGCCGCGACGACGAGCATGGCGATCATCGGCAGGAACGACAGTCCGGTCTGGACCGGGGTGTAGCCCAGTGAGACCTGCAGGTAGTACGTGACGAACAGGAAGATGCCGAACATGCCTGCGCCGGCGATCAGCACCGAGAGGTACGCGGCACCGCGGTTGCGGTCGAGCACGATCACGAGCGGCAGAAGCGGATGCGCGGCACGGCGCTGCCACAGCACGAACGCGACGAGCAGCACGACGGCCCCCGCGAGCATGCCCCAGGTCAGCGGTGAGTCCCAGCCGTCGGTCTCGGCGTTGGAGAAGCCGTAGACGAGGCCGAAGAGGGCTCCGGAGACCAGGATCGTGCCGGGAATGTCGAGCTTCGGGCGCGGGCCGGTGCGCTCGAGGTGGTCGACGAAGACGATCGCACCGATCACCCCGATCACGGCGATGGGGATGTTGATGTAGAGGTTCCAGCGCCAGTCGAGGTTCTGGGTGAGGAAGCCGCCGAGGAGCAGTCCGACGGCGCCGCCGGCACCGGCGATCGCTCCGAAGATCCCGAAGGCACGGGCGCGTTCCTTCGGAATGGTGAACGTCGTCGTGAGAACGGCGAGGGCGGTCGGGGCGAGGAGGGCGCCGAACGCGCCCTGCAGGGCCCGGGCGCCGACGAGCAGCCCGAAGGTGCCTGCCGCACCGCCGAGTGCCGAGGCGGCTGCGAAGCCGATCAGTCCGATGATGAAGGTGCGCTTCCGGCCGATCAGGTCGGACAGGCGTCCGCCGAGCAGGAGGAGGCTCGCGAACGCGAGGGAATACGCGGTGATGATCCACTGGCGGTCTCCGTTGGAGAAGCCGAGGTCGGTCTGCGCGGAGGGCAGGGCGATGTTGACCACGGTCGAGTCGAGTACGACCATGAGCTGGGCGAGGGCGACGGTGCTGAGGGTCCACCAGCGCCGGGAATGCGGCACGGGCGTGCTCGTTAGAGTGGACGAAGTGGCGGAAGTCTTTGGCATGAAGGCGACTATATACGATACTGTGGAGTTCCGGATCTTAACAGTTCCTGAATTTACCTCCGGGTAACATTCGATCAGAAGACTTCGATCAGAAAGTGGTGAGTGTGGCGACGACGCAGCTCGATCCCGCCGAGGAGACGGAGCCCGTCAAGCTCGGACGCAGACGGGACCACACCCGCGACCCTGACATCCTCGCCGCTGCCGTCGACGTGCTCGCCGAATGCGGGTATGAGGGCATGACCATCGACATGGTCGCGGCCCGGGCCAAAGCGGGCAAGGCCACCCTCTACCGGCGATGGCCCTCGAAGGGCGAACTTGTCATCGACGCGGTCGCGTGCATGAAGAACGGTGACCTGAACCTGTCCCAACTCCCGGACACGGGCACGCTGCGCGGGGACCTGATCGCCATGATCAAGCCGCACTCGATCGAGGACGGCGAGAAGAAGCTCCGGGTCATCGCCGGCCTGATGTCCCTCCTCGCCCACTCGCCCGAGCTCGCCGAAACCGCCCGCGTCTCCGTCGTCGAACCCCGGGTGACCGCGCATCGCTTCCTGTTGCGCCGGGCCGTCGAGCGCGGCGAGATCTCGTCGCGCTGCGACATCGACAACCTGTCGACCGTGACCACGGCCATGGCCTCCATGCGGATCCTGTTCGAGCGCAAGACCATCGACAGGGAATTCCTGATCTCCTTGATCGACGGGGTGATCCTTCCCGCGGTGGGCCTGGGTGCCGGTCCGGCGGCCGGCGCGGACCCGGAGTCGCGAGCTGCAGGGGATACTGCCGTCACAGCACGTTGATCGCGCTGGCCCGCCAGCGGTTGTCGAGGCCCTCGAGGCGCAACGCCACCGCGCGCACCCGCACCTTGCTGTGCACGATGACGACGGCTTCGACCACCCCGTCCCTCGGTTCCGTGATGGTGACCCTGCCGATGGAGATCGTGGGCCGTTGCGCCCGGAGCCCTTTGACCGCCCGCGCCCGGTTGGAGAGGACGACCCGTTTCAGCAGGTGCCGGTAGACGTCGTCGCTCACCCAGCGCGCGAGCTGGTCGAGTTCGCGGGCCCCGGAGAGCACCTCGATCACGCACCGGGTGAGGTTGATGAGCAGCGGCTCCGGATCCGGCAGTTGCCCGCGGGAACTCGGCTGCTGCCCGAAGTAATCTTCCTCGGCGAACCGCTCCGCTCGGGCGCTCGCCTGCTCACTCTTGCCGACTGAATCGCTCATGACTCCTCCGGGGGTTCCGGGTGCTGAGGTGCAGGTTCGCTACTCAACCAGCGGATGCCCGCGGTGTCGAGCGCTTATATGTCCTGTGGATAACCCGGCTGGCCGGTTCGCGGCGAGTTAGCGTCGTGTGTGTGCGCTGGGACAACCTGTTCGACGACCTCGAGGGACAGCTCGAACACGAGCTGAACGCCGAGGACCTCGAGCTGCGCGCGGAAGAGGAACGGCTCCGGCTCGGCCGGTTATCGCTGCGGCACCGGCTGATGGGCCTGGGCGCCGGTTCGGGCCCGCGCGCGGGCGGCGGTGTCGTGCGGCTGGTGCTCACCTCCGGGGTCACGCTGGCCATCCGCCCGACGACGTTCGGGCGGGACTGGCTCGCCGCCGAGATCCTCGACACGCCAACGGCGTCGGCAGGGACGGCCCCGCCCGGTGTCCCCGCCCGGGGCGCTCCGCAGTGCGTCGTTCCGATCGCGGCGATCGCCGGGGTGATCCTGCAGTCTGCGGAGGTGCGTGCCTCCCTCGCCGCGCCCGCGGAACCCGGGTCGGGGGTCGTCGACCGCATCGGGTTCGCCTTCGTGCTCCGCGACCTGGCCAGGCGGCGCAGGTTCGTCGAGGTGCACACGCCGGGTGGTCTCCTCAGTGGAACGATCGACCGGGTCGGTCGCGACCACATCGACCTCGCGATGCACGACCGCGGGGTGCCGCGCCGCAGCTCCGAGGTGAGGCAATACCGGATCATTCCCCTCGCCGGGATCCAGCTGCTGTGCCTGCCCTGACCGCGCCGGCCGGGTTCAGTCGGGCGGCCGGATGATCGTGCCGCCGGAGAGCTCGGGGATGTTCGCGTAGTCGGACTGCTCCCACAGCGACAGCCGCCTGGCCTCTTCGTACTTGGCCTCGATGTACGACTCGAGCACGACCCGCTCCACGCGCCAGTGCTGCATCCGCTCGGGCGCGGACGGGCCGATCCGGATGGCAGGAAGCTCGCCCGTGTGCACAAGCTCGCTCACCTCTGCCGCGGTCAGGGCGAGTATGTCGGCGGTGTCCGCGAGGGTGAGGAAGCGGCCCAGCCCACGATAGGCGTCGGGAGCGTTCATGATTCGATTATCGGGGGTTCCCGCGGTGTCCCGCCGGGAAAACGACAGCCTGTGGATAACTTTCCCGCCGTGGGCCGGGAACGGCGACGATAGAGACCACTGATCAGGCGGGCGGCAGCTGCCCTCGCCGAGGAGAGGGGCGACCATGGTCTCGAGGCCGAATCGCGCACGACGCCCGGGAGCCTGGTTCGACCCGCGCCTGCTCATCGGCCTGGTGCTCGTGCTCGGTGCGGTCGGCGGCGTCTCTGCGGTCGTCGCAGGCAGCGACCGCACGACCGCCGTCTACGCCGCCCGTGGCGCCCTCATCGTCGGCGACCGGGTGACGGCCGCCGACCTCGAGCTCAGCCAGGTCCGCCTGGACGGCGCGCTCCCGCTCTACGTGACCCCCGAGCGGATGCCCGCGGACGGCCTGGTCCTGGCCAGGACCGTCGCAGCAGGCGAGCTGATCCCGGTGTCCGCGGTCGGCGCATCCGCTGAGGCGGGCGTGACGACGGTCGTCGTCGAACCGACGGACGCCCTCGCGCAGGCGGTCGCGCCTGGCGCTGTTGTCGACGTGTGGTCGTCGCCGCAGACCGAGCGGGGTGCGTTCGGGCCGCCTGCCGTGCTCGTCGGGCAGGCCGGGGTGGTGCGCGTGCTTGAACCGGGCGGGCTTTCGGTGGGAGCCGGCCGCCGCTCGGTCGAGCTCCGGGTGCCCAGGGAGGCCGTCGCCGCCGTACTCACTGCGATCGCCAACGGAGCGGCGATCGCGGTCGTTCCGGCCAACCAGCCCCTCGGAGGTTGACCATGGCCCGGCTGCTGCTCGCGCTCGACCGTTCGACGGAAGACCGCCTCCTCGCGGATATCGTGCAGTACGGGCACTCCGTCCTCGCCCGGCTGTCGGGGGAGCGGAACTGCTCGCGGTCCTGGACCGCACAGAGGCCGACGTCGCGCTCGTGAGCGCGGGACGGGCGACGCTGAGTGCCGCCGTGATCCGGGCGTGCGACGAGCACGGTGTGCGCGTGATCGCCCTCGCCGCGACCGACCAGGACCGCAGGAACGCGGCGGGACTCGGCCTCCTCGACGTGATCGACGCGACAGCGGAATGGGCGGGCATCGAGGCGGTGATCGAGGCCGGCGTGGTGATCCCGTTGCGGGTCGCCGAGCGGGAGGCCACGCGCACAGTGTCCGCTCGTGGCACCGTGATCGCGGTCTGGGGGCCCTCCGGCGCGCCGGGCCGCACGACGCTCGCGATCAACATCGCCGCCGAGGTCGCGGCGGCGGGCCACACCGTGGCGCTCGTCGACGTCGATAGCTATGGAGGCGGGATCGCGCCGGCCCTCGGGATGCTCGACGAATCGCCCGGTTTCGCCGCGGCCTGCCGCCTCGCAGGGACCGACAGCCTCACCCGGCCGGAACTCGAACGCATCGCGCAGCGCTACACCTCGCCGCGCGGCGCGTTCTGGGTGCTCACGGGCATCGGGCGCCCGTCGCGCTGGCCGGAGCTGTCGGGCGAGCGCGTCTCGAAGACCATCGAGGTGCTGCGGAAGTGGGCCGACTACGTCGTCCTCGACACCGGCTTCAGCCTCGAAAGCGACGAGGAGATCTCGAGCGACCTGTTCGCGCCGCGGCGGAACGCTGCGACGCTGACCGCGCTCCGGTCAGCGGACCACGTCGTCGCGTGCGGGCTTGCCGACCCCGTCGGGCTTGCCCGATTCCTGCGGTCGTGGGCCGAGCTCGCCGAGGCGGTCTCGACGGACAGGGTCAGCGTCGTGATGAACCGGGTGCGGCCGAGCGCCGTCGGGATCGACGCCAACCGGCAGGTCGTCGCAGCGCTGCGCCGGTTCGGCGGCATCCACGCCCCGTTCCTGGTCCCGCACGACCAGTCCGGCGCCGACGCTGCCGTGCTGACCGGCCGCACGCTGCGCGATGCCGCGCCGAAGTCGCCCGCACGCACGGGCATCCTGCGTCTGGTGCACAGGGAGCTTCTGCCCGAACCGGTGCGGGCGCGGGGCCGGGGACTGGGGCGGATGCCGTGGCGTCGCCGGGCGCCCGCCCTCTGAACCCCGCCCTCTGAACCCCGCGCTCTGAATCCGGCGTCCTGACGCCGGTGCCCGAGGTTCAGTCCCGCAGCCGGATCACGGTGACCCCGGAGCCGGGGCCCGTCACGACGAGCACCCGTTTGCCGGTGACCCCGTCGAGGGCCGCGGTGATCTCCGCGGCGGATGGGCCGCCTGCAGTGCTGTCCGTGCCCGCTTCGGCGCCTGCGTCTGCTGTTGTGTCTGCGTTGCCCTCTGCCCGCGCCCAGACGGTCACGGATGCCCCTGTGTTCTCGGTGATCGCCCGCCGGAGCGGTTCGGGGGACGCGCCGGTGACCAGGATCACCCGTCCGATGGTGCATTGCCGGCCCGGCGTCGCGGCGCTCATGGCCCTGTCGCGCTGCCAGACGGCGAAGTGGTACCCGGCGGCGAGGCCGGTCGCGATGAGGAGCCCCAGCGGGGCGCGCACCCGCTCGAGCAGGCTGCTCCCGGATGGGGACCCGGACGCGGACCCGAGACCGAACTCGAAGATGCGGTAGCCGATCAGGAGGAGGGCGACCAGCGCGACGACGGCGCTGACACCGAAGACCAGGATCAGGTAGACGCGCCGGGCGGTCGCGGAGCTTGTGGATGGATCGGCCGGGGCCAGCGGACGCCAGGCCAGACACCAGACCGGTCCGCCCGCGATCATGACGCTGATGCCGCCGAGCAGCAGGGTGCGCGGGTTCGAGTCGGCGAGCGGCTGCACGAGTGCCGCGAGCAGGGAGTTCACCACGACCCCGAGCCCGGAGGCCGCACCGACGAGCCCGATGCCGGACACGACCAGGCCGGCCGCCTGCCGGGTCTGGTCGCCGCGGACTGGAACCAGGACCCGGTGATAGGCCCAGACGAATGCGCCCATCGACGCCGCCGCGAGTGCGTTGCCGAGGGGATCGAGGATGACGGTGAGGGACTCGGCGTTTCCGAACGCGCCTGAGCGGTCGAAGCCGAGCCTGAGCAGCACGAACACCGTTGTGCCCGCCCCGGCGAGGGTGAGGATCGCCGCTCCGCCGATTCCGCTGGCGATGAAAGCGACGTCGGCGAGCCCGCCGCGGAGGGTGACTGCCCTGTCGTGCAGCCAGTGCCACCACCACACGGCGCCGCCGCCGGCGCACCAGACCAGGCCTTCGAGGGGGAGCCACCACCACGGGGCACCCGCGAACGTCGATGCCCCCGACCCGGTGATGGCCGAGTCGAGCAGCGCGCCGAGCGCCGTGACGGCTCCGCCGGTACCGATCACGAGACCGAACACGCTCCCGAGAACGATCGCCGCCGTCGGGAGCCGCAGCGGATGCGTGGCCGGATTCCTGGACATCCACGTGTGCCACACCCACACGGCGGCCCAGACCAGTCCGGTGGCGAGGGTGCGCGGCTGCCAGTCCGCGCGCACGAGGGCCGCTGCGGAGCCGAGCAGGGCGGTCGAGGCGACGACGAGCGCGACGGTGCGTATGCCGGCGAGGTAGAGGCCCCAGGCGAGGGACGACCGATCTTCGCCGTCCAGGCGCCGCCGGAGCACCCACCACAGCAGGGCGGCGAAGGGGCCGGCGACCAGGGTGAAGGCGAGCGAGCGGGCGAGTCCGGCGACGTCATCCCCTGCGAGAGCATTACCCGCATCGAGCAGGCGCCCCAGCAGCCCGGCCAGACCGATCGCGGCGATCACGACGAGGGCGAACAGGAGGACGAAGGCGATCAGGCGCCGGACCGTCGGCTGGGCCGACCCTCCCCGCGGTGCCGGCGACCGGCGGACCCCGATCACGATGGCGGCGATGACGACGCCGAGCGCGACCAGGAGACCTGCCCCGACGATCACGGGGCATCCGTCGTGGTCGTGGTGCCCGGGCAGATCGCGAGTTGCCAGGGCGCGGAGTCGATCTTCCAGGCGCCGTCGACCGTGAGCAGGTCGAACACCTCCTGGCTCTCGTATTCCGAGGACCCGAAGGGGCCGGCATCCTCCGAGGTGACGATGGACACCGTGACGTCGGCCGAACCGGGCCGCTCCGTCGTCGAGACGAGCGTGACCCTCAGGTCGCCGGCGGCCCGGCCGCCGACCGCGTCGCAACTCGCGAGGGCGTGCGGGGTGAGGAATCCGGCCGCCTTCTGCTCGTCGCCGTCGATGACAGCGGCAGAGTAGCGCTGGACGACACCGGCCGGGGTCGCCTGGCCGAGCTGCTCCGGCGCTCCGCGGGAGAAGACGACGACGAGCGCGACGATGACCAGAACTACGATCACGGACAGAACGGCGATCAGGGTGCGATCGGGCCTGCCCGGAGTGGGGTTCATCTGACCAGCATGACACCGCGCGCCGATTCATGGTCGCCCCAGTCACTTTCCTCGTTCAGGGGGACCTAGGCTGGCAGGGTGTCGACGCTCAGTGATCTCGTACTTGCCCAGGGCCGCAGCAGTGCCGAGGATGTGGACTGGCTCCACATGCTCGTCGCGGACGGTCAGCTCCTCGCCGACCTTGCTTTCGCGGACATCGTGGTGTGGGTGCCCGGCACGACCGGGAGTTTCGTGGCGGTCGCGCACGCGCGCCCCTCGAGCGCCGCGACCCTGTTCTACCGCGACTTCGTCGGGCAGGGAATCAAGGGGGAATGGCGCCAGCAGGTGACGGAGGCCTTCGAGTCCGCCAGGATCGTGGATACGACGGCCCCGGACTGGTACGAGGAGACTCCGACCCGCGTCAGGGCGATCCCCGTGATGCGCCGGCTCAGCACGACCGGTTCCCAGATCGCACCCGTGCCCGTCGCCGTGCTCACCCGGCACACGAACCTCAGCGAGGCGCGCACCCCGAGCCGCCAGGAACTCACCTTCAACGACTGCGCCAACGACCTGTTCGCGATGATCGCCTCCGGCGATTTCCCCGATCTCGGCGCTCCGACCGGCCCGCGCCGCGGCGCCCCGCGCGCCTCGGACGGCCTGATCCGGCTCGACCTCGACGGTGTCACGACCTTCGCGAGCCCCAACGCGCTCTCCGCCTTCAACCGGATGGGCTTCGTCGACGAGCTCGAGGGCGAGTCACTCGCCGAGGTCACGACGGGATTGCTCACCGGCACGGTCGTCGTCGACGAATCGCTCCCGCTCGTCGTCACCGGCCGGGCTCCCTGGCGAACGGATGTCGAGGCTCGCGGGGTGACCGTCTCGCTCCGCGCGATCCCGATCCGCAACCGCGGCCAGCGGATCGGCGCGATCGTGCTCTGCCGCGACGTGACCGAACTGCGCCACCAGGAGCGCGAACTCATCACGAAGGACGCGACCATCCGGGAGATCCACCACCGGGTGAAGAACAACCTCCAGACCGTGGCGTCGCTGCTCCGGATCCAGGCCAGGCGGACCCACTCCGATACCGCGCGCGAGGCGCTCAACCAGGCCATGCGCCGGGTCGCGGCGATCGCTGTCGTCCACGACACCCTGTCGACGGGGCTGAACCAGCAGGTCGACTTCGACGTCGTCTTCGACCGGGTGCTGCTCCTGATCGCCGAGGTCGCATCCGCTCACAACACGACGGCGCACCCGAAGCTGTCTGGCAGTTTCGGCGTTCTGCCGAGCGCCTTCGCCACCCCGCTCGCGCTCGCGCTCACGGAGCTCGTCACGAACGCGGTCGAGCATGGCCTCGCCGGCCGGGAGGGCGAAGTCGTGATCGAGGCCGAGCGCAACGAAGAGACCCTCACGGTGCGCGTGCGTGACAACGGTTCCGGTCTTCCCGAGGGCAAGGTCGGATCGGGACTGGGCACGCAGATCGTGCGCACCTTGATCCAGGGCGAGCTCAGCGGGAGCATCGACTGGCACACGATGATGGGCAGCGGCACCGAAGTGACGATCGAGATTCCCCTGCGGTACATGCGTGAGACCTGACTGCCGCGGGGGCGGCAGCCAGGTCTCAGGACACGGGCGGTGGGGCTAGGACGCGCGGCGCGCCCGTGCGGCACGGCGCTTGAGGGCGCGGCGTTCGTCTTCGCTCAGGCCGCCCCAGACGCCGGAATCCTGTCCGGTCTCCAGTGCGTACTGGAGGCACACCTCGGTCACATTGCAACGGGCACACACAGACTTGGCCTTCTCGATCTGGTCCACAGCGGGTCCAGTGTTACCGACGGGGAAGAACAATTCCGGGTCGGCGGTGAGGCAGGCCGCTTTGTCGCGCCAGTCCATAGAGATGCTCCTTTATTGCAGGGTGCCTGGCCGATTGGCCGAAGATGAGAGGCTGCCGATTGCAGGAAGGTAAGCGATTTACGCATTCATAGGGCTCACGTCCCTGTGAGCGTCAACCGGGCCTCAATTATGGTCGCATAATGGTGGGGTCAAATCAATAGTTTGGTATGGGATATCTCTGTGAATCAACAGTTCGACCAGCGTCCGGACGGTGACGCCGGTGCGTTCCGCCCGCGTCGTGCGCCCGCACTCCTTCTCCTCGCCGGCCTGCTCTGGGCCGAGGCCGCCCTGCTCTGGGCCGCGGTGGTCTGGCTCGTCCTCGAGCTTCTCACCGCGACGCCGACCTCGCTCGCGAGCGGGGTCGCGATCCTGATCATCGTGCTGATCGCCGCCGCCTGGGTGACCGCGATCGCGGTCAATTCCCTGAGGCGCCGCGGCTGGATCCGCGGCGCCGCGGTGACCTGGCAGGTCGTGCAGATCGCCGTCGCCGTCGGCTGCTTCCAGGGGCTGTACGCGCGTCCGGATCTCGGCTGGGCGCTCCTGGTGCCCTCGATCGTGGTGCTCGGGCTCCTGTTCACCCCAGCGGTGCTCGCGGCCACGCAAACCCCGCGGGATGAGGGCGACACGGCCGGGTAGACATCCGTCGCCGAGTGTTCACACAGTATTTCGTCCAGGCAGCAGGTCGGTGCCACCCGGACGGCAACGGATGTCGTCAGTGGCCGCTGACGGCCCCTGACGGCCCCGGGGGAGTGGGACCGGGTAGTCAGTCGCCGAGGCCGAGCTTCTTGCGCAGGCTCGCGACGTGGCCCGTCGCACGTACGTTGTAGAGCGCGAGCGTGATCAGTCCGGCCTCGTCGATCACGAAGGTGGACCGCAGGACGCCCGTGACGGTCTTGCCGTAGAGGTTTTCTCGCCCCAGGCGGCGTACGCCCGGTGCACGGTGAGGTCGCTGTCGCTCAGGAGCGGGAACGTGAGGCCCTCGGCGTCCCGGAAGGCCCGGAGCTTCTCCGGCGTGTCCCGCGAGACGCCGAGCACGCGGTAGCCCGCAGTCTCGAGCGAACCGAGGCTGTCGCGGAAATCGCAGGCCTGCTTCGTGCAGGCCGGGGTGAGCGCGGCCGGGTAGAAGTAGACGACGACCTTCGAGCCCGCGAACCCGGCGAGCGAGACGGATGCGCCGTCCTGGTCGGTGAGCGTGAACTGCGGTGCCGGGTCGCCGGCTTCGAGGCGCGTGGAATCCGTCATGCCCCCACGTTAGTGGTGCGGGGACACCGCGAAGGTCGCGAGCAGTCGTTGCAGCGAGTCGAGGCGGGCCTTGCCGGTGTCGCCGAGTTCGCCGGCCGCGACGGCCTCGTTGATGGCGCAGTCCGGCGAGTCCGGCAGATGGGTACAGCCGCGCGGGCACTTCTCCGCGATCGCGGCGAGGTCGGTGAACGCCTTGAGGATGTTGTCGGTGTTGATATGCCCGAGGCCGAAGGAGCGCACTCCGGGAGTGTCGATGACCCAGCCGCGGCCGGCATCCGTTTCGAGTCGCAGCGAGACCGTCGAGGACGAGGTGTGCCTGCCGCGGCCGGTCACGGTGTTCACGACGCCGACGGCGCGGTGCGCGTCCGGCACGAGGGCGTTGACGAGCGTGGACTTGCCGACGCCGGAGTGGCCGACGAAGACGGTGTCATGGCCGACGAGCGCAGCGGAGATGCTCTCGAGCGGCATGGCGTCGTCGCGGCTCGTGAAGACGATCAGGTCGAGGCCGGCGAAGTTGTTCAGGAACTCGGCGGGATCGGCGAGGTCGGTCTTCGTGATGCAGAGGATCGGCGTGACGCCCGCGTCGTACGCCGCGACGAGGTACCGGTCGACCAGGCGGATGCGCGGCTCCGGGTTCGCGGCGGCGACGACGATGAGCATCTGGTCGGCATTGGCGACGATGACCCGTTCGACGGCGTCGGTGTCGTCGGCGCTGCGGCGCAGCAGGGTGACCCGCGGCACGATCCGCACGATGCGGGCGAGGCTGCCCTCCGCCCCGGTGGTGTCTCCGACGATGTCGACGCGGTCGCCGGTCACGACGGCGTGCTTGCGCAGCTCGCTCGCCCTGGCCGCGGTCACCCGTCGTTCGGTGTGCTTGTTCTCGTCGAGCATGACGGTGTAGCGGCCGCGGTCGACCGAGAGGATGCGCCCGGTGAGCGCGTCCTCGTGGTCAGGGCGGGTCTTGGTGCGCGGTTTGCTGCCCTTGCGGTTGGGGCGCACCCGCACGCTCGACTCGTCGAACTCGGGTTCGTCGTCGTCCGCGCCGGCCCACCAGCTCATGCGAGCACGGTCGAGGCGAGGAGCGCGTGCCACAGTTCGGGGAACTGGGGGAGCGTCTTCGCAGTCGTGCCGATGTCCTCGACCAGGACGCCGGGAACAGCGAGGCCGATCAGGGCTCCCGCCGTCGCCATCCGGTGGTCGTCGTAGCTGTGCCACTGTCCGCCGTGCAGGGGCCGCGGGTCGATCTGCAGGCCGTCCGGCAGCTCCGTGACGGCGCCGCCGAGCCCGTTGATCTCCGTCACGAGGGCGGCGAGGCGGTCGGTCTCGTGGTTCCGGATGTGGCCGATGCCGGTGATCGTGCTCGGGGAATCCGCGAGGGCGGCGAGGGCGACGAGGGCCGGCGCGAGCTCACCTCCCGTTGAGAGGTCGAGAGTGACGCCGGTGAGATGCTCGCCCGCGGTGACCGTGAGACGGTCGCCCGCGCGGGTGACGATCGCGCCGAACAGCGGCAGCAGGTACGCGAGGTCGGCGCCGACCTGGGTCGTCTCGGCAGGCCAGCCCGTGATCGTGACGCTCCCGCCGGCCACGAGCGCGGCCGCGAGGAACGGCGCGGCGTTGGACAGGTCTGGTTCGATGTCGACGTCGATACCCCGGATCGGGCCGGGCTCGACGATCCATTCGCCGACGGCTGGGCTCGTCACGGTGACCCCGCGGCGGGCGAGGGTCGCGATCGTCATCTCGATGTGCGGCAGGCTCGGCAGGCGTTCGCCGTCGTGTCGGAGGTGCAGTCCGCGCTCGAACCGCGGGGCGGCGAGGAGCAGGCCGGAGACGAACTGGCTCGAGGTGGACGCGTCGATCGTGACCTCACCGCCGGAGAGGCTGCCGGTGCCGTGCACCGTGAACGGCAGCGCGTGGCGGCCGTCGTCGTTGATGTCGGCGCCGAGGGCGCTGAGGGAGGAGATCGTGGTCGCCATCGGGCGGCGGCGTGCACCGGCGTCGCCGTCGAACGTCGTCGGGCCGAGCGCGAGGGCGGCGACGGGCGGGAGGAAGCGCATCACGGTGCCGGCCAGGCCGCAGTCGATCGTCGTCGAGCCGAAGAGCTCGCCCGGGGTGACCCGGAGGTCCGCGCCGAACTCGCCGTCGCCGGGGACGGACTCGATCGTGGCGCCCAGCTGCCGGAGCGCGGCGACCATCAGGTCGCTGTCGCGGGAGTGCAGCGGTGCGCGGAGGAGGGAGGGCCCGTCGGCGAGGGCCGCGAGCACGAGCTCGCGGTTGGTGAGCGACTTCGAGCCCGGCAGGGAGACGACGGCGGCGAGCGGCCGCGCTGCAACAGGGGCCGGCCACCAGGCATCCGTCTCTTCGGGCGCGTTGTCGCCGTAGGGATCGAAATCGGGCTTGGAATATCTCGAGATCAACATCGGTTATCAGGATAGTCGGTGATGAACAGATGAGGGAGGTCCCGATGGTGCTGTCAACGGTGCTTGAACGACCCGAAACGTCCGTGATCGACGCATTAGAATTGTCCGTGATGACAACTGACGCGATCGACCTGCGAGACCTGTTCGAAGAACAGGCGATGCCCTACATCGACCAGCTCTACGCCGCAGCAATGCGGATGACGCGCAATCCCTCGGATGCGCAGGACCTGGTCCAGGAGACGTTCGTCAAGTCGTTCGCCGCGTTCAAGCAGTTCGAGCAGGGCACCAATCTCAAAGCGTGGCTCTACCGCATCCTCACGAACACGTTCATCAACACCTATCGCAAGAAGCAGCGCGAGCCCTACCAGGGCACCATCGACGACCTCGAAGACTGGCAGCTCGGGGGCGCCGAATCGACGACCGCGATGGCGAGTCGCTCGGCAGAGGCCGAAGCGATCGATCACCTGCCGGACAGCGCCGTGAAGGACGCCCTGCAGTCCATCCCGGAAGACTTCCGGCTGGCCGTGTACTTCGCCGACGTCGAGGGCTTCTCCTACCAGGAGATCGCCGAAATCATGAAAACACCGATCGGCACCGTAATGAGCCGCCTGCACCGTGGCCGGCGACTCCTGCGTGACCTGTTGGCCGGCTATGCGCTCGAGCGCGGCCTGGGCTCAGCCCAGCCCGCATCCGGGACCCCGGCTGCAACGGGCCGGGCCGGCCGTAACACCTCTGGGAGCACGAAATGACCGATTGCGGCTGCGAGAAGGCCAAGGCCGAACTCGAGGAATACCTCCACAACGAACTCTGCGGCGAGGACACCGCCGATATCCAGGAGCACCTGGCCCACTGCACGGACTGCAGCAGCGAACACCTCGTCGGGCGCACCCTGACCGAGGCCGTGCAGCGCGCCTGCCGGGAGATCGCTCCGGAAGACCTCCGCGACCAGGTGTTGCTCAAACTGCGTACCATCCAGTCCTCGCACTGACTCCCGCCTGGCACTGACTCCTGCCTGGCGTGTCCCTCGCGGCACCGTCGTTCGGCGGATGCCCGTGACGGGTCACCCGGCGGACTGGCTGGTTTCGACGTCACTCTCGTCGACGTCGATGAAGGCGGCATCCGCGAAGGCAGCGTCGTCGCCGACGCCGGTCGCGACCGTTTCCGTCGTTGTGGCGTCGTCCCTGGCCGCGCCGGTCGGCGTGCCGGCCTCGACCGAACCCAGGTAGAACATCGCTCCCGTCGGGTCTGCGACCTGGGCGAAGGTGCCGAACTCCGAGTCCCACGGCTCGCGAAGCACCGCGCCGCCCAGCTCGACGACCCGGGCGGCGGCCGTTGCCGCGTCCGGGACGCCGAAGTACACCGCCCAGTGCGAGGGAACACCCTCCGGGAGGAACGCCGTCGAGTCCATGACCCCGGCGACGGGCATGCCCTCCGGCCCGATCGTGCTGTACCGGAATTCCGGGGTGTCGCTCAGGACCTGCGGGTCCCAGCCGAAGACGGTCGCGTAGAACGGCAGGGCGGCGTCGTAGTCCCGACTGCTGAGTTCGTGCCAGATCGGTGTCCCCGGCCGGGCGACGGTGTGGAAGCCGTCGAACTCAATGGGCTGCCAGATGCCGACCGCGGCGCCGGAGGGGTCCGCGAGCACCGCGGTGCGTCCCATCCCGCCGACCGTGAGCGGCTCCAGGAGCACCTGGCCTCCGGCTGCGACCGCGGCCGTCACCGTGTCGTCGACGTCGTCGACCGAGAGGTAGACGAGCCACGCGTCCGGCGCGTTCGACCCGTCAGGGGCGGCGGCCATTCCTGCGACATCTGCGGCTCCGCGCGAGAAGGTCACGTAGTTGCCGTATTCGGGTCCGGATTCGCTCGCGTGCCACCCGAAGAGCTGGGTGTAGAACTCACGGTCCTTCGAGGGATCCGAGGTCATCAGGTCGTTCCAGCAGGGTTCGCCGAGCCGGGTCACATCGCGGGTGGACACAGCAACACTCCTTCGGTCGCGTCGCGGTCCCTGTCACCTTTGAGGTCGCGATCGCGGCCAGCCTACGACCGGGCCCGTCTCCGGGCAATGCCCGTGCCCTTCCGGTCGAGAGTGCCCGCCAGAACGGGAACTCTCGACCGGAAAGGTACGCCTAGAGGGTGAGCGCGTTCCTCAGCAGGTCGACCTGTTCGGCGGCGTGCCTCTTCGCGGAGCCGGCCGCCGGCGATGCGGAGGCGGCCCGGGAGAACACCCGAACCGGGCGCTTGACGACCTTGCTGGTGCTGAAGTAGAAGAACGGCCAGGCGCCCTGGTTTTCCGGCTCATCCTGCACCCAGGCGAGTTCGGCGTCCGGGTACTGGGCGACGACCTGCTGAATCTCGGCTGCGGGCAGCGGGTAGAACTGCTCGATCCGCACGAGTGCGATCTCGGGGTTCGGGTTCTTCTCGAGCTCGCTGAGCAGGTCGTAGTAGAGCTTGCCCGCCATGAACAGCACGCGCTTGACAGCGGACTTGTCTGTGATGCGCGCGTCGTCGATCACGGGCTCGAAACGTCCGCTGGTGAAGTCGGCGACCGCGCTCGTCGCGCCGCGCAGGCGGAGCATCGACTTGGGCGTGAAGACCACGAGCGGGCGCCGCGGGCGCATGTACGCCTGGCGGCGCAGCAGGTGGAAGTACGAGGCCGGCGTCGAGGGGCGGGCGACGGTCATGTTGTTCTCGGCGCACAGCTGGAGGTAGCGTTCGATCCTCGCCGAGGAGTGGTCGGGGCCCTGGCCCTCGTACCCGTGCGGGAGGAGGAGCACGACGGAGGACCGCTGGCCCCACTTCTGCTCGGCGGAGGACACGAACTCGTCGATCACGGTCTGGGCGCCGTTGGCGAAGTCGCCGAACTGGGCTTCCCAGAGAACGAGCGCGTCGGCGCGTTCGACGGAGTAGCCGTACTCGAAGCCCATCGCCGCGTATTCGCTCAGGAGCGAGTCGTAGATCCAGAACCGGGCCTGGTCCTCGCTGAGGTTCGCGAGCGGCAGCCATTCCTGGCCGTTGATGCGGTCGTGGAGAACGGCGTGACGCTGCACGAAGGTGCCGCGGCGGGCATCCTGGCCGGCGAAGCGCACCGGGGTGCGCTCGAGCAGGAGGGAACCGAGGGCGAGGAGCTCACCGAACGCCCAGTCGATGTTGCCGTTCCGGCTCATGTCCGCACGCTTCTGCATGAGCTGCTGGAGCTTGTTGTGGACCGTGAAGCCGGCGGGCTTGTTGAGGAAGGCATCCCCGATGAGGTGCACGACCGCCTCGGGGACGCCCGTGGTCGCAGGCTCGCCGACGGCTTCGTCCTGGAGGTTGTTGCCGGAGGACAGGCCCTGGCTGCCGACGACCGGGATCGACGAGGACTGCGCGGCGTGCGTCTCCAAGAACGCGCGTTCGAGGCGGTCCTGGAAGTCGGCGTGCGCGGCCTCGTACTCTGCCTCGGTGATGTCGCCACGTCCGACGAGCGCCTCGGTGTAGAGCTTCCGCACCGAGCGCTTGGCCTCGATCAGGTTGTACATCAGGGGCTGGGTCATCGAGGGGTCGTCGCCCTCGTTGTGGCCACGCCTGCGGTAGCAGATCAGGTCGATCACGACGTCGCGCTTGAACTCCTGGCGGTAGGCGAATGCGAGCTCAGCGACCCGCACGACGGCCTCGGGGTCGTCGCCGTTCACGTGGAAGATCGGCGCCTGGATGGTCTTCGCGACGTCCGTCGAATACACCGAGGTGCGCGCGTCGAGGGGCAGCGTCGTGAAGCCGACCTGGTTGTTGACGACGAGGTGGATCGTGCCGCCGGTGCGGAAGCCGCGCAGCTGGGACATCTGCAGCGTTTCGAGCACGATGCCCTGGCCGGCCATGGCTGCGTCGCCGTGCACGAGCACGGGGAGGGTCGAGAAGGTGCCGATCGGCTTGCGGTCCTGCTTGGCGCGCACGATGCCCTCGAGGACGCCGTCGACGGCTTCGAGGTGCGAGGGGTTCGCGGCGAGGTACACCGGGATCTCCACGCCGTTGTTTCCGCGGAAGCTGCCCTCCGTGCCGAGGTGGTACTTGACGTCCCCTGAGCCCTGCACGCTTCTGGGGTCCTGGGTGCCCTCGAACTCGCGGAAGATCTGGCCGTAGGTCTTTCCGGCGATGTTGGTGAGCACGTTCAGCCGGCCACGGTGGGCCATGCCGATCGCGACGCCGTCGAGGCCGGCATTCGCCGCACCTTCGAGGATCGCGTCGAGGAGCGGGATGGTGGACTCGCCGCCCTCGAGGCTGAACCGCTTCTGGCCGACGTACTTGGTCTGCAGGAAGGTCTCGAAGGCCTCGGCCTCGTTGAGCTTTCCGAGGATGCGCATCTGCTCGTCATGCGTGGGCTTGACGTAGGTCTTCTCCATCTTTTCCTGCATCCACTTGCGCTGGGCAGGGTCCTGGATATGCATGTACTCGATGCCGGTCGTGCGGCAGTAGGAGTCGCGGAGCACACCGAGGATGTCGCGGAGCAGCATCAGCCGCTGGCTGCCGAAGCCGCCCGTGACGAACTGGCGGTCGAGGTCCCAGAAGGTCAGGCCGTGGTTGGCGATGTCGAGGTCGGGGTGGGTGCGCTGGGTGTATTCGAGCGGGTCGACGTCGGCCATCAGGTGTCCGCGGACCCGGTAGGCGTTGATCAGTTCCTGCACGCGCGCGGTCTTGTCGACGGCGCTCGCGAGGTCGACGCTGATGTCGGGCGCCCAGTGGATCGGGTCGTATGGAATGCGCAGCGCCGCGAAGATGTCTTCGTAAAAGTGGTGCCCGCCGATGAGGAGCTCGTGCACGATCTTGAGGAATTCGCCGGAGCCGGCGCCCTGGATGACGCGGTGGTCGTAGGTGCTCGTGAGGGTGATGGTCTTGGAGATGGCCAGGCCGGTGAGCGTCTTGACGCTCGCACCCTGGAACTCGGCCGGGTAGTCGAGGGCGCCGGCGCCGATGATGCAGCCCTGCCCCTTCATCAGCCGGGGGACGGAGTGCACGGTCCCGATGCCGCCCGGGTTGGTGAGCGAAACGGTCGCGCCGGAGAAGTCGTCGGCGGTCAGCTTGTTCTTGCGCGCGCGGGTGACGAGGTCTTCGTAGGACGACAGGTACTCGCCGAAGGTCATGGTGTCCGCACGCTTGATCGCGGGGACCATCAGGGCGCGGGTGCCGTCCGGCTTGGGCAGGTCGATCGCGATGCCGAGGCCGACGTGGGCGGGAGCGACGACGGAGGGCTTTCCGTCGATCTCGTCGTACCAGACGTTCTGGCTCGGGAACATCTTGAGGGCCTTGATCAGCGCCCAGCCGATCAGGTGCGTGAAGGAGACCTTGCCACCGCGGGACCTGCGCATGTGGTTGTTCATCACGATGCGGTTGTCGATCAGGAGCTTGGCCGGGATGGTGCGCACGCTCGTCGCCGTTGGCACGGTGAGGCTCGTGGCCATGTTGGCGGCGAGGCTCTTCTGCATGCCGCGGAGCGGGGTGACGAGGTCCTGCGTCTCGGCAGGGCCAGCCGGCGCCGGCTGACCCTTGACCGGCGCGTCGGCAGGGACGGGGAGCGAACGCGGGGCGGTCGAGGTGGTGCGGGCGGTGCGCTGGCCGCCGATGATCGCGATCGGTGCCGTGATCGGGGCGGGCTCGACCGGGGCGGATGCGACGGGGGCCGGTGCGACCGGGGTTGCTGCTGCGGGGGCGGATGCCGCCGTCTGGGCCGGCTGCGCGGCCTCGGCAGCGGGTGATTCCGCGTCGTGGCCTGCCCCGTTCGCGGTCTGGTGGTAGCTCTCCAGCACGGGCCACCAGGACTCATCCACCGAGTTCTTGTCGACGAGGTACCGTTCGTACAGCTCGTCGACGAGCCACTCGTTCGCTCCGAATTCACCCGACGTTGCTTCGTCGGATCCACTACCGGTCAACTGGCTCGACACAGCCGGTTCCCACTCTCTGCGTTGAATTTTGGATATCCCCGGCCGAAAATCGCCGGTTCGGTCTGCCCGCCCAGCCTAAACCAATCGCGCATGGCTGCGGGTATCGATGCGGGGGCTAGCGTTATTTGCATGCAGTTCTATGGAGCGATCCCCAGCCACGATCTCACGTATTCCGACGTCTTCCTGGTGCCGAGCGAATCGGCCGTCACGAGCAGGCTCGACGTCTCCCTCGCGCCCGGAGACGGGACAGGGGCCACCATCCCTGTCGTGTCCGCGAACATGAACTCGGTGACCGGTCCCCGGCTCGCCGCGTCCCTCGCACGCCGCGGCGGACTCGGCGTGCTGCCGCAGGACATGCACCTGCAGGAACTCGACGCCGCGATCCGCTGGGTGAAGGACCAGTCGACCCGTTTCGACACCCCGTTCATCTTCGGGCCGGGTGAAACGGTCGCGAGCGCCCTGCGCCAGGTGCCCCCGTCGCCGGCCAGGGCATCGTCGTCAACGACGCCCGCGGCGCATACCTCGGCTGCATCGACGCCGCCAGGCTCGGCACCGCCCTGCCGGACGCCCAGCTCGGCGACCTGCTGCACGGCCCGCTGACGTCCCTCGACGCCGAGGACATCGACGGCCCGCGCCGCGCCTTCGACGTGATGACCGCCGCGGAACTCGACTTCGCCCCCGTGCTCCGCCACGGCGTCATGGTCGGCACCCTGAGCCGCAAGAGCGCGCTCCGCTCGACCCTCTATCAGCCCTCCGTCGACGCCCACGGGCGTCTGCTCGTCGCCGCGGCGATCGGCATCAACGGCGACGTGGCCGCGAAGGCACGCGCGCTCGTCGCCGCCGGTGTCGACGTCCTCGTCGTCGACACCGCGCACGGGCACCAGGCCGGCATGCTGCGGGCGCTCGGCATCGTCGCAGGGCTCGGCCTCGGCATCCCGATCGTCGCAGGCAACGTCGTGACCGCGGATGCCGTCAACGACCTGGTCGGGGCGGGCGCCACCATCGTGAAGGTCGGCGTCGGACCCGGCGCGATGTGCACGACCCGGATGATGACCGCCGTCGGCCGGCCGCAGTTCTCCGCCGTGCTCGAGACCGCAGCCGCCGCGCGCGAACTCGGCGCGCACGTCTGGGCGGACGGCGGGGTGCGCTACCCCAGGGACGTGGCGCTCGCACTCGCCGCCGGCGCGGCATCCGTCATGATCGGCTCGTGGTTCGCCGGCACCATCGAGGCGCCTGGCCTGCTCGACACGGATGCCTCCGGCGCGGTCTACAAGGAGAGCTGGGGCATGGCATCGACCAAGGCCGTTCAGGAACGCTTCGACAGGCTCGACCCGTACGAGCTCGCACGGAAGACCCTCTTCGCAGAGGGCATCTCGAGCTCGAAGATCTACCTCGACCCGCTCCGTCCCTCACTCGAGGACCTGCTCGACATGATCACCTCCGGTGTGCGCAGCTCGTTCAGCTACGCGGGCGCGACCAACCTCGACGAATTCCACGAGCGCTCCCTCGTCGGGATCCAGTCGGCCGCCGGCTACGAGGAGGGCAAGGCCCTCCCGGTCTCCTGGTAGCGGTCGCTTCCTGACAATCGGGTCCGGGTGTGCCACGCGCACCCGGTCCCGCACGGGACCTGCACGGTATAGTTGGATGAATAATGGACGACCCTCCTCCTGCGAATTCGCCCAGTGACCGTTCTCCCCGTGAGAACGGTTTTCCCCTTGTGACGACAGCTGCAACGACAGCTGTAACGAAAGCGGACGCCGGGCCCCGCGATGTTTGAGTGGGTCATGCTCGGCGTCGGCATCATCCTGACCATCGGCACCGGCCTCTTCGTCGCGAGCGAGTTCTCCCTCGTGAATCTCGAGCGCAGCGACCTCGAGGCCAGGCAGGCCCGCGGAGAGACGCGGCTCGCGAAGACCATCGCGGCCCTGAAGATCACCTCGACGCACCTCTCGAGCGCCCAGCTCGGCATCACCCTGACCACGCTCCTCACCGGCTACGCTCTCGAGCCCGCGATCAGCAGCCTGCTCGCGCCGCCGCTGCTGGCTGCGGGGTTCCCGAAACTCGTCGTGCCCGTCGTCGCCTCGACGGCCGCGATCGTGATCGCGACCCTCGCCTCGATGATCATCGGCGAGCTGGTGCCGAAGAACTTCGCCCTCGCCCTGCCGATCAAGACCGCGAAGCTCGTGATCCCGTTCCAGACCCTTTTCACGACCGTGTTCCGTCCGGCCGTGACCGTGCTCAACGGCAGCGCGAACGCCGTGCTCCGGTCGATCGGGATCGAACCCAAGGAAGAGCTGTCCGGAGCGCGCACCGCAGAGGAGCTCTCCTCGCTCGTGCGGCGTTCTGCCAGTGCCGGCCTGCTCGAGAAGGACACGGCGACGCTGCTGCACCGCACCCTGCTCTTCTCCGGCCACACCGCCGCCGACGTCATGACGCCCCGCCCGCGCGTCGCGAGCATCCAGCGCAACGCCTCCGCCCAGGCCGTGATCGACCTCACCCGCCAAACCGGGTACTCGCGGTTCCCCGTCGTCGACGAGGGAGTCGACGACGTCGTCGGCATCGTGCACGTGAAGCAGGCCGTCGCCGTGCCGCGGCACCGCCGGGCGGATGTCCCGGTGTCCGCACTCCAGTCCGAGGCCGTTCGCGTGCCGGAGACCATGAAACTCGACGGCCTCCTCGTCGAACTCCGCGGCCGCGGCTACCAGATGGCCGTCGTCGTCGACGAATACGGCGGAACCGCCGGTGTCGCGACCCTCGAGGACCTCGTCGAGGAACTGGTCGGCGAGGTCGCCGACGAGCACGACCGCACCAGGGCAGGGGTCGTGCGTTCGCCGGACTCCCTGACCTTCCCCGGGATGCTCCGCCCGGACGAACTCCTCGAACGCACCGGCGTCGTGGTTCCTGAGGACGGCCCGTACGAGACGGTCGCGGGTTTCGTGATGAGCGAGCTCGGCCGATTGCCCGTCGTCGGCGACGTCGTCGGCATCGCAACGGGAGAGCTCTCGGTCGAACGTCTCGACGGTCGCCGGATCGACCGCATCCGCTTCACGCCCACGTCGGAGCCGGAACCGGAGACCGAGTCCGAGCCGGGGACCACGGTCGCGGTCGCAACCGTACCGCTGGCGACGCCGGCGACGGCACCCTCTGCGCCCACCCGACCCACCGCGGCGAAGCCGAAGGAGCGCCGTCATGAGTGACTGGGCAGGAATCGTCTGGCTGTTCGTGCTGCTCGCCGGAAATGCCTTCTTCGTGGCCGCCGAGTTCGCGGTCATCTCTGCGAGGCGCTCCCAGATCGAGCCGCTCGCAGCCGCCGGCCGGATGGGCGCCCGGACGGCGCTCTACGCGATGGAGCACGCGACGCTCATGCTCGCGACGACCCAGCTCGGCATCACGGTGTGCTCGCTGCTGATCCTGAACGTTTCTGAGCCGGCGATCCACCACCTGCTCGAGGCGCCGCTCGCCCTGACCGGGCTGCCGGACGAGGCGCTCACCGCGATCGCGTTCATCGTGACGCTGCTGCTCGTCTCCTACCTGCACGTCGTGTTCGGAGAGATGGTGCCGAAGAACCTGTCGTTCTCGATCCCCGACAAGGCCGTGCTCGTGCTCGCGCCGCCGCTCGTGTTCTTCGGACGCCTCGTCAAGCCCCTGATCGTGGCGCTCAACTCGACTGCCAACGGCGTCCTGAGGCTGTTCCGGGTCGAGCCCAAGCACGAGGCGAACAGCACGTACACGCTCGAGGAGGTCGCGACGATCGTGTCGGAGTCGACCAGGGAGGGCGTGCTCCGCGACGGAACCGGTGCGCTCAGCGCGACGTTCGAGTTCACCACCCGCAAGGTGCGCGACGTCGCGGTCCCGCTCGCGGACCTGATCAGCCTGCCGGAGTCCGCAAGCCCGGCCGACGTGGAGAAGGCCGTCACCAAGCACGGTTTCTCGCGCTACGTGCTCGTGACCGCCGAAGGGGAGCCGACCGGCTACGTGCACCTCAAGGACGTGATCGACCTCGACGGCGACGCGGGAATCCCCGTCACGGGCAGCACCGCCGGGAACGGCCTCGGCAGCTACGCCGATCCCATCCCGGCCAAGCGCATCCGCCAGCTCGTGTCGATCTACGAAGGCACCGACCTCGAGGACGCGCTCGCGACCATGCGCCGCTCCGGAGCACATCTCGCCCGCTCGTTCACCGCAGTCGGGGCGACGACGGGGGTGCTCTTCCTCGAGGACATCATCGAAGAGCTCGTCGGCGAAGTGCAGGACGCGACCCGGCGCCTCTGAGCGGCGTCGAGGTACCGGGTCCGACGGACGCTGCGGGCAGGCCGGGACCTCGACGGCGGGTGCTCGAGGGCGTAAAATGTGCGCCGAAAGAAAGTGAGGCAGACTCATGTTGAGCCAGTTGGAAGCTTATTCGGTACTGCCGGCGAAGGACCTGAAGCGCGCGAGGGAGTTCTACCGGGACAAGCTCGGGCTCGAACCGGCGGAGGAGCACGAGCACGGGCTCGTCTACCGCACGCCGTCCGGGGCCAGGGTGCAGGTCTACGAAACCGAGAACGCCGGCACGGCCAGGAACACCGCGCTCGGCTGGATGACAGACGACCTCGAGGCCGAAATGGCCGCGCTGCGCAGCCGCGGAGTTGTGTTCGAGGAGTACGACGTGCCGGGACTCAAGACCGAGAACGGCATCGCAACGGACTCCGAGGGCAAGGCTGCCTGGTTCCGGGATTCGGAAGGGAATTTCATCTGCGTGTCCCAATCGGTGTGAATGGCCAGACGGCGTGAAGGGCCAGGCGCCCTGAGCGCCTGGCCGGAGTGAGCGCCGGGTCGGTGGGGCGCTCAGGCCTCCGGCCAGCGGGCGCGCAGGTACTGCGGCGGCCAATAGTCGATCGTCGCCCCGAGTTCGTGGGCTGCCCGCAACGGGAAGTGCGGGTCGCGCAGGAGTTCCCTCGCGAGCATGACGGCGTCGGCCTGCCCGCTCGCGAGGATCTCCTCGGCCTGCGCCGGGGTCGTGATGAGTCCGACCGCGCTCACCGGGACATCCGCTTCGCCCTTCACGAACGCGGCGAGCGGCACCTGGTAGCCGGGACTGAGCGGGATCTGCACGCCCGTGACGTTGCCGCCGGAGGAGATGTCGAAGAAGTCGGCGCCCGCGGTGCGCGCCCAGCCGGCGACGATGGCGGTCTCCTCCGGGGTCCAGCCTCCCGGGGCCCAGTCAGTGGCCGAGAAACGCACGAAGAGCGGATGCGACTCGCCGACCGCCGCGCGGACGGCCGCGACGACCCGCAGCAGCAGCCTGGCGCGGTTCTCGAGGGAACCGCCGAACTCGTCGGTGCGGTCGTTGCTGAGCGGGGAGAGGAACTGGTGCAGCAGGTACCCGTGTGCCGCATGGATCTCGAGCACGTCGAAGCCGGCTTCGATGGCGCGGACGGCCGCGGCGGCGAAATCGTCGACGACCGTGTCGATGCCGCGGGCGTCGAGGGCGACGGGAGCCGCGTAGCCGGGGAACGGGATGGTCGACGCCGACAGCGTCGGCCAGCCGCCCTCCGCCGCGGGGACGGTGCCGTGCCGGACGGCGCCGTGGCTGTCGGTGCCCCAGGCCGGCCAGGTCGATGCCTTGCGGCCGGCGTGCGCGAGCTGGATGCCGGCGCGTGCGCCCTGTCCGTGGATGAAGCGGACGATGCGGGCCCAGGCGTCGGCCTGCTCCGTGTTCCAGATGCCGGTGTCTCGGGCGGTGATGCGACCCTCCGGGCTCACCGCGCTCGCCTCGGCGATGACGAGGCCGGCCCCGCCCGCCGCGAGGCCGCCGAGGTGCACGAGGTGCCAGTCCTCCGGCACGCCGTCCTCTTTCAGGATCGAGTACTGGCACATCGGGGCGACCCAGAGCCGGTTACGCACGGTCAGGCCCCGGACGGTCAGGGGGCGGAAGGCGAGGGGCTGGGCGGGCTGCTGGGCGGGGGTGGGCTGGGTCAGGGGCACGCAAACCAATCTATCGTGGGGTCATGAGTGGTTTCGCGGGATGGCAGGCCTGGGACGATGAGCGGGCGCGAGAGTGGATCGCCGTGCCAGGGGCATCCGCAGACAAGTACAGCAGGGGGTTCTCGGCGTGCGCACGGGCTCACGCGCCTACCCGGGCGCCGCCGTGCTCGGGGTCGAGGCGGCCATGCGCACGGGGCTCGGGATGGTGCGCTACCTCGGCCCGCGCCGGGCCACGAGCCTCGTGCTGCAGCGCAGGCCCGAGATCGTCACAGCGCAGGGGCGGGTGCAGGCCTGGTTGCTCGGCTCCGGGATGGACGCCTCCGAGCGCTCGCCGGCGACGCTCGAGGCGCTCGAGGGCGCGTTCGCCGAGGGGGTTCCCGTCGTGTGCGACGCGGGCGCCCTCGACCTCGTCGGCAGTCACAGCGGCCCGACCGTGATCACCCCGCACTACCGGGAGCTCGCCGGGCTGCTCTCCGGCGCGGGCTCCGGCGCGGTCTCCGGGCGGCGTGTCGACGTGACGCCCGCGGAGATCGCGGCGGACCCGGGGAGTGGGCCGTGCGCGCTGCCGACCTGCTCGGCGTGTCCGTTTTGCTCAAGGGGGCTGTGACGTACGTCGCCTCGCCCGGCGGTACCAGGCTCACGGTGACCGGTGCCCCGCCGTGGCTCGCGACGGCCGGCGCGGGGGACGTGCTCGGGGGCATCCTCGGCGCACTCTTCGCCACCCACGCCGCGGCGCTCGAAGCGGATGCCGAGGCCTGTGCCGCCCTCGCGGCGACCGCGGCGCTCGTGCACGGCCTCGCGGCGGCCCGGGCGTCCGCAGGCGGCCCGCTTGTTGCCCTCGATGTCGCCGAGGCCATCCCCGCGACGATCGCGGCCCTCCTCCGCCCCTGACCCGGACCGAATCAGCGGCGCGGGATGCGGGCGAGGAAGGCGCGAGTGCGGGGCTCGCGCGGGGCGTCGAAGACCTGCTCCGGCGGCCCGAACTCGAGGACCCGGCCGGCGTCGATGAACGCGACCCGGTCGGCGACGTCCCGCGCGAAGCCCATCTCGTGGGTCGCCATCACGATCGTCGTTCCCGACTGCTTGAGCTGCCGCACGAGGTCGAGGACCTCGCCGACGAGCTCGGGATCGAGCGCGCTCGTCACCTCGTCGAGGAGGAGCAGTTCGGGGTTCGTCATGATCGACCGCACGATCGCGGCACGCTGTTGCTGGCCGCCGGACAGTCGGTCGGGGAAGTCGCGGGCCTTCGCGGACAGGCCGATCTGGTCGAGCAGCTCGAGGCCGCGCGCCTCGGCCGTGCGGCGCGGCACCCGGTGCACGATCGCGGTAGGCGAGGGTGACGTTGTCGAGCACGCTCAGGTGCGGGAAGAGGTTGAACTGCTGGAACACCACGCCGATCCTGGCGCGCACGGCGTCCGCGTTCGCGCGCGGGTCGCTGATGTCCCGGCCGGTGAGCCAGACCTGCCCGTCGTCGACGCGCTCGAGCAGGTTGATCACGCGGAGCAGGGTCGACTTGCCGGACCCGCTCGCCCCGATCAGTGCGACGACCTCGTGTTCGTGCACGACGAGGTCGATGCCGCGGAGCACGGGAACCGAGCCGAAGCTCTTGTAGACGTCGTCGACCCGGAGGACCGGAACGACGGCATCCGCTGCCTCGCTCATACGACCCCACCGACCTGCTCGCGGCGGCGCATCCGGGCGGACAGCCAGTCCGTGAGGCGGATCATCGGCAGGGCGAGCAGCACGAAAAGCAGCCCGGCGAGCACGTACGGCGTGAAGTTGAAGCTCGCCGCCGTCTCGATCTGGGCGGCCCTGACCGCGTCGACGGCGCCGAGCACGCTGATCAGGCCGACGTCCTTCTGCATCGCGACGAAGTCGTTCATCAAGGCCGGCGTCACCTTGCGGAGCGCTTGCGGCAGCACGATCGTGCGCAGGGTGCGGCCGTGGCTGAGGCCGAGCGAGCGACCGGCGAGCACCTGCGAGGGGTGCACCGCCTCGATCCCGGCGCGCCACACCTCGGCGACATAGGCCGAGTACGTCAGGACGAGTGCGATCGTGCCCCAGACATACGAGGGCAGCTTCGGGAACACCCCGAGGCCGGGCAGCCCGAAGCCGACGAGGTAGAGCACGATGATGAGCGGCAACCCGCGGAACAGGTCGGTGTACCCGGCGGCGAGGGCGCGCAGCGGGAAGAAGACCGCGCCGCGCAGGGTGCGGAGTGTCGCGAGCAGCAGGCTCACGATCAGCACGCCGACGGCGGCGACGAGCAGCACGCGGATGTTGAGCAACAGTCCCTCGAACACGCGCGGCCAGGCCTTCACCGCGACGGCGGGGTCGAAGAAGGACTGCTGTACCCGGGTCCAGCCCGGCGTGTTGACCACGAACACCCAGATCACGATCGCGAAGAGGACCGTGCTCACCGCGCTCAGCAGCACAGACCGGGCGGTCTGCGTGCGCCGGTACGCCCGGCGGCCGAGCTCGACCGCGCTCGACGGCCGCGTCGGCCGACCGGTGTCGGTGACCGTGTCGGTGACCAGGTCGGGACCGGCCACTGGACCTTCCTCCGGTGTCACTTCAGGACGGGCGCGTCCGCGTTGCCGGCGAGCCAGGTATCGGCGAGGTTCGCGAGGGTTCCGTCCGCGCGCAGGGCGTCGACGGCGGCGCTCACGGCGGCGGTGAGTGGGCTGTCCTTGGCAAGGACGAGGCCGAATGCGTCGGTACCCGCCTGGGCGCCGGGCGTTGCGCCGGGGGTGGGGGTCTGGCTGCTGGACCCCGCTGCGGCATCGGGCAGCTGCCCGATGATCGTGCCGCCGTCGAGTTCGACCCCGGTGAGGTAGAACGCTGTCGGGAGGTCGACGACGATCGCGTCGACGGTGCCGTTCTGCAGTGCGAGCTTCGCGTCGTCGTTCGTGTTGAACGCCTGCACGCCCTGGGTCGGTGCGATCAGCTTCTCCGCTTCCGTGAAGCTCGTCGTGCCGGTCGCGGCCCCGATCAGGAGACCCTTGAGTCCGGCGAGCGAGGTCACGGCGGCCGCCGGAGAGGTGCTGACGGTGATCACGGCCTGGGTGGTCTCGTAGTACGGAGAGGAGAAGTCGACCTGCTGGGCGCGCTCGGCCGTGATCGAGAACTGCTGCAGGTTGAAGTCGAAGGCCTTCGGCCCCGGAGCGATCGCCTCGTCGAAGGTGCTCCGCACCCAGGTCACGTTCTCCTTCGCGAAGCCGAGCTTGCCGGCGACGGCGTAGGCGACGGCGGCTTCGAAGCCCTTGCCGGATGCTGGTGAGTCGTCGATAACCCAGGGGAAGTACGCGGGTTCCCCGGTTCCGATCGTGAGCTTGCCCGGTGTGAGGTACGACGTGGGATCGGGGGAGCTCAGCGATCCCGCGTTCGTGGACGGGGCGCTGCCCTGGGTGGGGCTCGCTGCCGAACAGGCGCTCAACAGGAGCGCACCCGCCACGGAGAGGGCGAGCACAAAAATGTGACGGGACCTGCGGCGATTCACCATATTGACCACTCCTCGAGATGACTGTCTCTGGCCATCATGACGCATGTTTTCGCGGTCGTCGGCACCCACCAGCGAATGTGACGGTCTCGTTAAGAACACCGGGGTGTGGGAAAGTGGAACGTGCCCGATTCCCTCCCCCGAAACCACCGGTGCGGTTCGCGTCGGGGCCGAGCCTGCGCATCCTGCTCTGGGCCGGATTCATCGCTGTGCACGCCTGGCTCGTCTACATCTGCTTCGCCGCGATCGGCTGGCCGCTCGGCGATGTCGACGTCGTCTACCTCGGCTGGGCGACCGACGCCGCGAGCGGAGTGGCCCTCGTCGGCATCACCGCGCCCTTCGTCTACCCCCTGCTCGCCGTCGTGCCGATCTTCGCGGCCCTCGCCTTCGGCACCGCCTCGTACACGGCGACCTGGCTCGGCATCGTCACCCTCCTCAACGCGGTCGCATTCGCGGCCCTGACCGGCCGGCGCCGCGGGCCGCGCGCGCTCCTCGCCGCGGGCTGGTGGCTGGCCTTCCTCCTGCTGCTCGGTCCGATCGCGCTCGCCAGGATCGACTCGATCACGGCCCCGCTCGTCATCCTCGCCGTTTTGTGGCTGCGGACCCGGCCGGTCTGGGGCACCGTGATCCTCACGCTCGCGACGTGGGTGAAGATCTGGCCGATCGCTGTCATCGCGGCGCTTGTCATCGCATCGAAGCAACGGATGCGCGCCGGCTACGCCTTCCTCGCCACGAGCGCCGTCATCGTGGTCACGGCGCTCAGCCTCGGCAGCGGCCTCCGCGTGTTCAGCTTCATCTCCGAGCAGGCCAACCGCGGCATCCAGATCGAGTCTCCCGTCGGCGCCATCTGGATGGTGCAGGCCGCGCTGCGGATCCCGGGCAGCTACATCTACTACGACCACGACATCCTCACCTTCCAGGTCGTCGGCCCAGGATCTTTCATCGCCGTCGCGCTCATGACGCCGGTCCTCGCGCTCTGCATCGCAGCGGTGCTGCTGATCGCGGTGCGGGCGACACGGGCAGGGGCGAGCTTCGAGAGGCTGTTCCCGCCGCTCGTCCTCGCGCTCGTCGTGACGCTGATGGCCGTCAACAAGGTCGGCTCTCCGCAGTTCGTGATCTGGCTCGCCGCGCCGACCATCCTAGGCATCCTCCTGCGAGGGCGCGGCTGGCGTACCCCGACCATCCTCGTCACGGTCATCGCCGGGCTCACCCAGGTCGTCTACCCCTACCTGTACGACTGGCTGCTCGTCGCCAACCCGCTGATGGTGCTCGCCCTCTCCATGCGCAACGTGCTCGAGTTCGTCGTGCTCGCCTGGGCCGTCCGCGAGGTGTGGACCCTCGGCAGCAGCTCCGCCCAGCACGGCAGCCGCCACGGGAACGGCAACGCCGCCCCGCACGACCCACCGGCGGCCGGCCTCGACCGCCCGATCCTCATCCCCAGGGAGTAATCATGCTCGTCGCCTTTTCCGTCTCGCCCTCCGGAGCCCAGGATGCCGAGGGTTCCGTGCACGACGCCGTCGCCGCGGCCGTCCGGATCGTCCGCGACTCGGGCCTGCCGAACCACACCGACTCGATGTTCACGACGATCGAGGGCTCCTGGGACGAGGTCTTCGCCGTCGTCAAGGCCGCCACGGAGGCCGTCGGCGCCTTCGGGCCGCGGGTGTCCCTCGTGCTCAAGGCGGACATCCGCCCCGGTCGCACCGGCGAGCTGACCGGCAAGGTCGAACGCCTCGAGGTCGCGCTCGAGAACGCACGGGCGGCCGGAGGCGCGGCATAGCAGGCACCGCACGGGCAGGCGGATGCTGCCGGGCGCTTCCCGCCGCAACCGTCCGGCCCTAGGCTGGACCGCATGCCCCCACCCACCGACGGGTCGGCGATTCTGTCTCCGGCCCGCATCCGCCTTGCCCTGCTCTCCCTCGCCCTCGGCGGCTTCGGCATCGGCGCGACCGAATTCGTGGCGATGGGGCTGCTGCCGAACCTCGCGCGGGATCTCCTGCCCGGCCTCTACGCGACAGCGCCGGACGCTGCGAACGCCCAGATCGGCTGGCTGATCTCGGCGTACGCTCTCGGCGTCGTCGTCGGAGCCCCGACGATCGCGGCCGCAGCGGCACGCTGGCCGCGCAAGCAGCTGCTGCTCGCCCTGCTCGCCGCGTTCACCCTCGCGACGATCGCCTCCGCCCTGCTGCCGACGTTCGGGCTCGTGCTCGTGGCCCGGTTCGTGGCCGCGCTCCCGCACGGCGCCTACTTCGGCATCGCCTCGCTCGTCGCTGCCGACCTGATGGGCCCGGGCAAGCGGGCGCGCGGCGTCGCGCTCGTGCTCAGCGGCCTGACCATCTCCAATGTGATCGGCGTGCCCGTGATCACCTGGATCGGGCAGGTGTCCGGCTGGCGGGTCGCCTACCTCGTCGTCGCCGCCGTCTTCGCGGTCACCTTCCTCGCCGTGATCCTGCTCGTGCCGTTCCAGGCGGGTAACGCGCTCGCGACGATGCGCAACGAGCTGAAGGCGTTCGGTCGGCTGCAGGTCTGGTTCGCGCTCGGTATCGGGGCGATCGGCTTCGGCGGCCTCTTCGCCGTCTACACCTATGTCGCCCCGCTCGTCATCGAGGTGACCGGCCTCGGCGCGGGCGCCGTTCCGCTCGTGCTCGTGGTCATCGGCCTCGGCATGACCGTCGGCAACCTGCTCGGCGGCCACCTCGCCGACAAGAGCGTCCGCCGTACCCTCTACGGGTTCTTCGCAGTGATGATCGTTGCCCTGGTGGGACTTGCCCTGTCCGCCCAGTTCCTGCCCGGACTCCTGGCCGGCGTCTTCCTCGTCGGCGGCGCGGCGGCCGGGCTGTCCCCGGCCATCCAGACCCGGCTGATGGATGTCTCGCACGACAGCCAGTCCATTGCGGCTGCGCTCAACCACTCGGCCCTCAACATCGGCAACGCGCTCGGCGCGTTCCTCGGCGGCCTGGCCATCGCCGGCGGCCTCGGCTACGTCGCCCCGGTCTGGATCGGCGCGGTCCTGAGCGTCATCGGACTTTCGCTCGCGGTCGTGAGCTTCGCGATCGACCGGTCCTGGCGCCGCAACGGACGGCACGTGCCGTACGGCACCGCCCTCATCGAGGTCGTCACGGACGCCGTTTAACGCCGAAGTCGGAACCTTTCGCGACTCGGGTCGGCGCGGTCTGCGCCTGCGACGGTCACGGAAGACTCCGACAGAGGGTCGGGAGCTCGAGCTCAGTCCGTCTGCAGCAGGATCCCGTCGTGAATCGCGCGCTTCCGCAGCGCGACCTTGGTTCCGACGTCGAAGCCCGCAAGACGGTACTTCTCGCGGATCCGCTTGAGGTAGGACTTGGCGGTCTCCTCGGAGATGCCGAGCTGGTGGGCAACGGCCTTGACGGGCTCGCCGGCACCGTAGAGAGCCATCACGCGGCGTTCCTGTGCGCTCAGTCTCGGCGAACCGCCGCCCGTTCCGGCGCTGAGCGCTTCGTCGAGTTCAGCGGAGATGTACGACTCCCCGTCGAAGGCTGCCCGGATCGCGTCGACGATCATGCCGGCTTCTTCGCTCTTGACGAGGTAGCCGAGTGCCCCGGCGGCGAGTGCCTCGCGCACGAGGCCGGGCTCCGAGTACGTGCTCATCAGGACGGTCTTGACACCGGCCGTCTTGAGGGTCGAGATCTTGAGCGAAACCGGGATGTTGTCCTTGAGATCGAGGTCGAGGAGAACGACGTCCACCGGGAATTCGGGGTGGGTGAGAAGTTCCGGCCACGTCGTCACAGCGGCGACCATGTTGATGTCGTCTGCGGCGCCGCGGATCCACTCCGTCAACGCCCCCAGCAGCATCCGGTGGTCGTCCACGAGAGCAAGCCGGATCGGATTCTCCCGACTGGGCGCCGCCGCCCGGGTCGTCGTGCTGATGTTCGTCACTGTTGCCTCCTGTTGCCTGTGCATCCGACTGGAAGCCCGGCGATGCCGGACCAGAAAATTTCACGCATCTGCGGGATTGTCAATGCTGCACTCGATCTCCACGTGGAGACTGCCACCCCGGCTCGACGCGATGTGCGGGCCAACTACCCGGATAGCTTGCCACGTCTCGGGGTCGACCCGGCGCCGAGGCACACCCGTGGTGGCCAATTCGATGGGGAATCGTAACTTCTGCCGGTCGATCAGGCCATTCGTCGGGCGGATCGGACCGAGGGAGAGGGCGACGGATGCCTCGGGGCGCTGGGTGTCGCTGATCAGGAGCCAGATGGTGCGCAGCAGGGCGTCGCGCTGGGCGGGATCGAGCAGCCCGGCGAGCCCGGCCGGGTCGTTGAGGCTCACCGAGGGGCCGAGGAACTCGGACTCCGTGATGGCGTGGTACAGCCAGGTCTCCCTGCGGCCCTGGATGAGGTGCAGCCGCAACTGGGTCGCGAGCGAAGACGCGGTCGTCGACTTGGCCGCGTTGAGGGGGAGCGCGGTGCGGCCCTTGGACACATCGTCGAGCAGGGTCTCCGCGTCCAGGTCGATCCGCGCGAGTTCCTCGGAGGCGAGCATGCCGACGGCGAACCGCGGCTGGGAGACCGTGCTCTGAACGAGCACGAGGTCCAGTTCGCGCTGAACCATCCGGTGGAACGAGCGGACGATCGCGACGCCGAGGAGCGGCGGTATCACCGCGAGCCCGAACGCGACGAGCTCCGGCGCGAAGGACAGCGGGTCGCTGCGCGGCTCTGTGATCGCGAACACGGCGAGGAGCGTTCCGAGGACGGCCGTGGAAGAGACGACGTCCCTGCCTCGCCGAACGGTCACGAGCGCGATCAGCAGGCTCCCGACCGCGGCGGCGGCGGTCGGGAAGACCCCCGGTCGGCGCCGGCGTGCGAGCCGGCCAGGTCGAGTGCGATGACGACCGCGCCGGACGCGAGGGCCACCGCGAACAGCCAGTCGGGCATCCGTGCGGAGAGCCGCTGGACGACGGCGATCGCGAACGCCGTCGCCGCCACGAGAATCACCCACGCCACGAGGGTCGGGACGGGAGTCGTGTACCGGGGCCACTGCTCGACGTACTCCCAGAACAGGTAGGCCGCGACGATGCCGCCGGCGACGGAGAGGCCGATCCCGAGGTGGCGTCCACCGAGGCCGCTCTGGTTGGCGCGCGTCGTCTTGACCGTTCGCTCCGGCCTGCGGAAGCTGCGGCGGCGATCCTGGCGCTCCTGGCGTCCGTGTTCTGCGAGCGGGCCGGCTTCGGTGACGGCGCGCCTGGCCGGTCGACGGATGCCGCGCTCCGGCTGCACGGTCACGCCGCGGGTGCTCACTTGGGCACCTCGAGTACGACCGTCGTTCCCGAACCCGGGGACGAGAACAGCCGGGCGTTGCCGCCGACGTCGCGGAGCCTGGCGACGACGGATTCGGCGAAACCGAGGCGTTCCGGGCTCACCGCCGCGAGGTCGAAGCCGACGCCGGCGTCGGTCACCATGGCACGAACTGTCGTGTCGTCGTCCGTGATCGTGACGTCGGCGCGGGCGACCCCTGCGTGCCTGCGCACGTTCTCGAGGCACTCGCCCAGGGCGAGCAGGAACGAGTCCAGAACGGTGCTCGGCAGCAGGACCTGGCCGCTCCCGTGCCAGTCCACGTCGAGCCCCATCCGCTTGAAGCGCTGTTTCACGGACTCGAGGGTGCTGCCGAGGGTCGACTCCGACGCGGGCTCGAGCGTGTAGACGCCGGAGCGGTGCGGGGTCGGGAGCCCGCCGAGCCGGAGCTGCCTGAGCAGCCGGGCGTCATCGCCGGCCTGCTGGCGCAAGGCGGCGGGGCTCACGCCGACGCCCGAGTGCGCGAGCAGGGTGAGGGTCGCGAGGACGGTGTCGTGCAGGAGTCTGGCGTCCTGCCGGCGCTGGGCCTCGAGCTCGCTCGCGTGCCGTTCGGCGAGGTGCGCACGACCGATTTCGGCGATGCGCTGCATGACGCGGGGGATGCTCTGCGCGATCCACCAGCCGGCGATCGCGATCGCGAACCAGCCGGTGATCGTGAGCATGACCGGGACGAGTGCGTCAGTGCTGAGCCGCGCGGCAGCGAGCACGCTCGCGAGCGTCGCGCCGAAGGCGACGCCCAGCATGATCAGCCGGCGCGCGGTGGTGACGAGTAGCAGGGCGATGGAACCGATCGCGGGCGAGGCGACGCACGCGATCACTGCCTGTTCGCCGAGGTTGAGTCCCGATGTTCCCGTGCCGACGAAGCCGATCACGAGGATCATGGCCACCCCGCAGGCGACGAGGAGTGCCGCCCATCGCAGGTGACCGTTGCGGCCGAGGAGGTACTGGGCGCCGACGATGACAAGGAGCAGGGGAAGGCTCAGGGTGAGTGCCAACCGGTCGGGGCCGCCCGGTATCAGGAGCGCCAGGAACGTGGCGATGGAACCCGCGAGCCCGGTCAGCTGCGCTCCCTTGCGCAGCAGTCGATCCCGTTCCTTGAAAATGCGTTGCATACCCGTCGCATTACCCCTCGTCGTGCTCCAGAAAGCACCATATCCGGATGCGGCCGGTTTCGACGCGCGCGTGGCACTCAGCTTCACGAATGTGCCTTGTTTACGGGCCACGCGTGCGGGGGTTCGCCGGGAACGGGGAGAACCGGGGGTATTTGGGCGCGTGCAGGGGGAACAGTTCGGCGCCTCGAGCTTTGTCGGGTCAGCATCGTGATTCCTCAGGTTGTTTTCACCCTAGCAGCCTCGTCCGTTCCCCCGGTCGGGTGCCCCCGTTTCGGTCCCGCCCTGGTCGAGGCGGAACGGTGGATAGTCGTCCCGGAAGAGTCCGGTGTGCACCACGACGCGGAACACCCAGCGGTCGATGCCGAGGATGAAATCGAACAGGGACTGCCGGTAGTGGCCCGTGAAGAGCAGCATCAGCCCCGCAATGAGCACGAGGAGACCGAGGAGTGATACTCCGGTCGTCGTCGAATAGGTCGTGTCCCCGATCGTGTAGCGAGGGGTCGGGGTGCTCGTCAGGGCGGACACGATGAGGATCTGTGGAATCGCGAGCAGCCACCACTTGACCAGGACAAGCCCCCGGGACAACCGCTCGGGGTAGTCGATGTCGAGGTCGGCTGGGTAGTCGGCCGGGGCGAGAGTGAACGGCGGGTACCGGTCCGTGCCGAGCGCCGAATGCGCGTAGAAGCCGACGCGCCAGCTCCAGCGCAGCACGCCCACGTTGAACGTGAAGAGGGCCAGGGGATACCGGGCGGTGAACAGGATGGCGAAGCCCGCGACGATCGTCGTCACCAACGTGGCGAACCAGAGGAAGAACAGCACCACGACGTGCGGGAAGATCAGGATCCATTTCACGAGCCACAATCCCCTGGACACGTCGGGCTGCAGTGTGCCCTCGAGGCGGGCTGGGTAGACCGGACCAGATGGACCCGTCGCTGCGACAGTGCCCATCGCTCCGGCAGCGCCCATCGCTCCGGCAGTGCCCGTTGTTCCGACAGCGCCGTCGTGGTCGTCCGGCCCCTGTGCGGAGTCGCGCCTCCCGAGGCCCAACGCGCCGAAGACCACGAGGAGCACCCCGGCCACGAGCAACAGCCCGCCGCCGAGCAACAGGGCGACCGCCGCAGGCACGAAGAGGCCGGACCGGACGCCGGCCCGCGCCTCTACGTCAACGCCCTGCGTCGCATCCGCGTTCATGACGACGACGGCCCAGTCGCCGCTCACGACCGGCCAGACCAGGCGCTGCGTTCCCGGCCCGGAGGCCGCGACCGTCCACCAGGTCTGGCTGCCCGGGCGGGCAGGACGTCTGCTGCCGGGCACCTCGCGGTACTCGGTGCGGAATGGCGTGGAGTTCACGGAGGTGAGCTCGCAGTGCGCGACGGAGGCGAGGTAGCGTTCCACCTCCGCCCGCGGTGCGATGCCGATGAAGACCCCGGTGCCGCGGACGCTCGTCGCCTCGAGCATCACGGTCGCGAGCCCGGAGGGCATCCCGCCGGACCCCGCCTGTGTGCTGGTCCCGGTGCCTGAGTCGCTCTCCGTCGTGAGGTTCGGTGAGGTGATCGCATACGAGGCCACGGAGAATGAGCTGCTCGGCGTGGTCAGGAACCCGTCCCTGCCCTGTTGTGCCGCGACCGTTGCAACGGCGACCCCGCCCGCGAGCAAGCCGATGCCGGACACGGCGAGCAGCGTTCCGACGATGACCATGACGACGTAGCCGGCTTTCATCACGGGACTCCTCTTCGCTGGGCGGTCTGGACAAGGCAGGCAGTGGCCGGGCTCCCTGTCAGGGTCGTCCGGAATGCCTGCCCTGTCAATCGCAGGGCGGTAGCGGAAAAGTCGGTGTGATAGCCGGCGGAACCGGCCGACGTCCAGCCGTCGTGAAGGTCAGCGGAGCAGGCGGTCGAGTTGCTCGCCGACGGCGGCATTCTCGATCAGAAAGCCGTCGTGGCCGTAGCTCGAGGAGAGCACGACGGGTTCGGTGCCGTCGAGGCCGTTGCGGAGGTGTGCCGCGATCCGGCGCTGGCCCTCGACGGGGAACAGCCGGTCGCTGTCGATTCCGACGACGAGGGTGGTTGCTTCGATCGAGGAGAGGGCCTCGGCGAGGGAACCCCGGCCGCGGGTCACATCGTGGGAGTTCATCGCCTCGACGAGGACGATGTAGCTGTTCGCGTCGAAACGTCGGGTGAACTTGTTGCCGTGGAAGTCGAGGTAGGACTCGACGGCGAACCGGCCGCCGGAGCCTAGCGGGGAGATCCGGCTTTGCCAGCCGCGCTCGAAACGCTCGTTGAGCTCGGACGGGCTGCGGTAGTTCAGCAGGGCCATCCGCCGGGCCAGGGCGAGCCCGCGGGTCGGACCGTCGCCGTCGACGGCGTCGTAGTAATCGCCGGACCGGAACAGCGGGTCGCTGCGGATGGCTTCGATCTGCACCGAATTCAGGGCGATCTGATCGGCCGTCGTCACGGGCGGCGCCGCGAGGATCGCGAGCCTCTCCACCCGGTCTGGCCGGTCGATCGCCCATTCGAGGGCGTGCATTCCCCCATCGACCCGCCGACCACGAGGGCCCAGGCGTCGATCCCGATCCGGTCGGCGAATGCGACCTGGGCGGCGACCTGGTCGCGGATGGTCAGGTAGGGGAAGCGGATGCCCCACTCCGAGCCGTCAGGGGCGAGGGACGACGGGCCCGTGCTGCCCTGGCAACCGCCGAGCATGTTCGGTGCGACGACAAAATAGCGGTCGGTGTCGATGGCCAGGCCGGGGCCGACGATGCCGCCCCACCAGCCGGCGGTCGCGTGGCCGGGCCCTGCCGCGCCGAGCAGGTGGCTGTCCCCGGTGAGGGCGTGCAGCACGAGCACCGCGTTGTCCCGCGCGGGGGAGAGTTTGCCCCAGGTCTCGTAGGCGATCCGGACGGCGCCCAGTCGCCCGCCGGCCTCGAGGTCGAGTGCGCCCACGTCCTGGAACCTGCGGTTGCCGACGGGGTCTCCGTCGCGCCACGCGCCCGTCGCCGGGGGCTTGCCGAACAGCGAGCGCGCCTGAGCCTCGGTGATGAAGCTGGACGGGACCGTGTCCGCCGAGGTCTGCCATTCCATATGCCCTCATTCTGCCCGGTCTGACGCGCCAACGTCCCTTTGTTACGCGCGGCTTGTTTCGTGCGGCTGGATCCGTGCGGTTGGAGACGTGCGGTTGTTGCGGCGCTCATCCGGCCCCCGGGCCCACTTCTCGGACAGGTGTCCGAGAAGTGCTAGACTGTCCTGATGACCCGCACCGAGTATGTCCGAGACAGCGTGGTGCGCGGTACAATCAGCGCCGTGCGTGCCTCGGACCCCCGGGCGGAACGCACCAGGCAGGCCATTTTCGCATCGGTCCGCACGCTCATGACCCAGCGCGTCGCATCCGTCTCGGTCAGCGACATCGTGCGCACGGCCTCGATCAGCCGCAGTTCGTTCTACGCGCACTTCAGCAGCCTCGACGATCTCGCGACCGGGTTCCTCCGCGAGCAGTTCGCCGAGATCGGTGTGTCCGGGTTCGACCTGCTGAGCGACGACCTCACCGGGGCCCAGGCCGCACGGGTCGGCTACCAGCGGCTCATCTCCCACATCGTGGAGCACTACCCGCTGTACTCGAGTGTGCTCGACCTGCCGATCACCCGCACGGCATACGACGACGAGATCGAAGCGTACTCGCGCCGCCTCGTCGAATCGCTCGTCGTGCTCTCCGGCACGCCCAGGGTCGTGCACCCCGAGTCCTTCGCCACCTACGTGGCCGGGGGAGCGCTCACCCTGATCAGCGCATGGATGCGCGGCCAGCTCGACGTCACGGACGACGAGATCGTCGACCAGCTGGTCGAATTCCTCCCCGAATGGCTGGTCGACGCGGCCTAGCGCCGCGAACCCGGCACCCCACACACCACCACACAACCGACCGACGATGGTCGCGAGAACCCCGCATCACCAACGAACAGAGGCAGCATATGAATTTCACCGTGGGAGAAACCCTGGTCTACCCGCACCACGGCGCGGTCACCATCACTGAAATCACGACCCGCGCCGTGAAGGGGATCGAGAAGAAGTTCATGACCCTCACCGTGCACGCGAACGACCTGACGATCAAGCTGCCGATCGAGAACGCCGAGCTCGTCGGCGTGCGCGACGTCATCGACAGCGCCGGCGTCCAGGCCGTGTTCGACGTTCTCCGCGAATCCTTCGTCGAGGAGCCGGGGAACTGGTCGCGCCGGTACAAGGCCAACCAGGAGAAGATGGCGAGCGGCAGCGTCTACCGTGTCGGCGAGGTCGTCCGCGACCTGTGGCGTCGTGACCAGGAGCGCGGCGTGTCCGCCGGCGAGAAGAACATGCTCGTCAAGGCCCGCCAGGTGCTCGTCTCCGAACTCGCACTCGCCCAGAGCTCGACGAGCGAAGAGGCATCCGCCGTCCTCGACACCGTGCTCGCGAGCTCGATCCCCGCGACCGGTACCACGGCGGCCTAGGGGTCACTCCGGCTCGCCGGTCCAGCCGAGGTTGCGGGCGACCCTCTCGAGGGTGGCGAGGGTCGTGGCGTAGTCGGCAGGGCTGACGTCCTGGGTCGCGGCATCCCGGTTCACCGAGACGACCTCGGCGAGGCGCTGGTAGGCGAGCCTGCCGCGGTCGGTGATCGCGTACCCGGACTCCGACACCGTGACCCAGCCGCTCTCGACGAGTTCGGCGAGGTGTTCGACGACGGTCTCACCCTCGGTGTCGAGGAACGGGGCGACCCCGCTCGTGAGCTGCTCGACCGAGGCCGGTCCGCGGGACAGTATCCCGAGCAGCTGCCACTGCCGCCTCGTCACCCCGTGTTCCTCGAGGGTCGTCGCGAATTGCTCGTTGATCAGTTGGTCGACGAGCTTGAGCCAGTATCCGATCGGTCGCAGGTCAGTCATACCGACAGGATATTCACGGACCCGTTATCCGGATCGTTCTCTGAACCAATTCGACGGAGATTGTGCCTCGCGCGGCCCGAAAACGGCCTGCAACGTACAATTCCGGCAGAATCTCCGTCGAATCGGTCAGGGGTGCTGTGGTGCGGGTCAGGCGTTCGCGCGCGAGGCCTCGACCACGGCGCGGGCGGCGGCGAGCCCGTGCTCGAGGTCGGCCTTGAGATCGGCGATGTTCTCGATGCCGACGGACAGGCGCACGAGGCCGGGGGTCACGCCGCTCGTGAGCTGCTGCTCCGGCGTGAGCTGGGCGTGGGTGGTCGAGGCCGGGTGGATCACGAGCGAGCGGACGTCGCCGATGTTGGCCAGGTGGCTGAAGAGCTCGAGGTTGTCGACGAGCGCGCGGCCGGCATCCACCCCGCCCTTGAGCTCGAAGGAGACGACCGCGCCGACGCCCTTGGGCGCGTATTTGTTGGCGGTCGCATACCAGGGGCTCGACGGCAGGCCGGCGTAGTTGACCGAGGCGATGTCGGGGTGGCTCTCGAGCCATTCCGCGATGTCCTGGGCGTTCTGCACGTGGCGCTCGATGCGCAGGCTCAGGGTCTCGATGCCCTGGATCAGCTGCCAGGCGCTCGCGGGGGCGATCGCGCTGCCGAGGTCCCTGAGCAACTGAACGCGTGCCTTGATGATGTACGCGATGCCGTCGCCGACCGCGCCCGTGTAGCTGACGCCGTGGTAGGACGGGTCCGGCTCGGTGAGGCCGGGGAACTTCTCGACGTTCTTCGACCACTCGAAGGTGCCGCCGTCGACGATGACGCCGCCGATCGTCGGTGCCGTGGCCGCCGAGGAACTTGGTGGCGGAGTGGACGACGATGTCGGCGCCGTGTTCGAAGGGGCGGATCAGGTACGGGGTCGCGATGGTGCTGTCGACGATGAGCGGGACGCCGTTCTGGTGGGCGACGTCGGCGACGAGCGAGATGTCGAGCACGTTGATCTTGGGGTTGCCGATGGTCTCGGCGAAGAACAGCTTGGTGTTCGGGCGCACGGCGCGGGCCCACTCTGCTGCATCGTCCTGGTCCTCGACGAAGGTCGTCTCGATGCCGAGCTTGGCGAGGGTGTACTTGAAGAGGTTGTAGGTTCCGCCGTAGATCGAGCTCGAGGAGACGATGTGGTCGCCGGCCTGGGCGATGTTGAGCACGGCGAAGGTCGATGCGGCCTGGCCGGAGGCGAGCAGCAGCGCCGCGGTGCCGCCTTCGAGCGCGGCGATGCGCTCTTCGACGACGGCCTGGGTCGGGTTCATGATGCGGGTGTAGATGTTGCCGAACTCGGCGAGGGCGAAGAGGTTCTGGGCGTGCTGCGCGCTGTTGAACACGTAGGACGTGGTCTGGTAGATCGGGGTGGCGCGTGCGTTGGTGACCGGGTCGGGGTGCGCGCCCGAGTGCACCTGCTTGGTTTCGAACTGCCAGGCGGCCGCGTTGTCGCTCATGAAGAACTCCCTGTAATCCGTGACGAGCGTGGACCGTCCATCGCTCTTGGGTGCGAGTTTAGGCACGCGCTCGCGGGGTCGGCAATGTCGCCGAAACACGGCGTCATCTACGGGTGTGCCGCGGTCCGCCGCTCGTGTACACAGCGGGGTGGCTCAGTCACCTCGAGCTCAGCTGGCAGCTGCCCGAGGAGCGGGCATTCTACGAGAGTCTGGCGGCGGACCGCCGGCTCATCCGTTACGACCGCGCCGGATGCGGCCTGTCGGCTCCGACGAGCCGGCCGCCGTCGATGGACTTCGAGCTGCAGCAGCTCGCCGCGGTCGTCGCGAAGCTCGGTCCGGAGCCGTTCGACCTCATCGGCACGTCGATGGGTGCGCTGGTCGCTGTGGCGTGGGCGGCGGTGCATCCGGATACCGTGCGACGGCTGGTGCTCCACGGCGGCGCGTCCGTCGCCTGTGCGGAGACGCTCACGTCGATAGCGGATGGGTGACGGGAGTCGCCCGCCCGATCCATCTCGGTGCACGAGTCCAGGTCTGGGAGGTGAGGATCAGCGACGGCCGCGACCGTCTCGTCTGCGTTTCGCGGTGCACGCTCGCGGTGATCGACAGGCCGAGCGACTACGTATCAACGCAGCTGCGCCCTCGAGGAGCGGATCGCCGGACTGAGCGCGCAGGCGAGCGATGGCCGGGCGAACGACAGGGAAGCACGGCGGCATTCACCGGGTGAGCGCACGGTGGGGCACTGGTGCGTCCCGACTGCCGCTCGTGCCGCCAGAATGGGACCATGGCAAACAAGCGAGTTGTAGTGACCGGTGCGAGTTCGGGAATCGGGGCGGCCACGGTGCGACTGTTCCGGGCCCACGGCTGGGACGTCGTCGGCGTGGCCCGGCGTGCCGACCGGCTCGCGGCCCTCGCAGCGGAAACCGGCGCCGATGTCTTCACGGCCGACCTGACGGTGCAGGCGGACGTCGACGCCCTCCGCGACTATCTCGCGGCATCCGGCCCCGTGCACGCCCTCGTGAACAACGCCGGCGGCGCCCGCGGCCTCGACAGCGTAGAGACCGCCCCTGTCGAAGACTGGGCCTGGATGTTCGAGATCAATGTGCTTGCGGTCAAGCGGGTCACGAGTGCCGTGCTCCCGCTGCTGCGAGAGACACTCCGCACGGATGCCGCTGGCAGCGCCGATATCGTCACGGTCACCTCCATCGCCGGGCACGTCGCGTACCTCGGCGGTGGCGGATACAACGCCGCCAAGTTCGCGGCCCACGCCCTCGTGGAGGTGCTGCGGCTCGAGCTCAACGGCGAGCCGATCCGGGTGATCGAGATCGCGCCCGGCATGGTCAAGACCGAGGAATTCGGCCTCGTCCGCTTCGGCGGCGACACGGAAAAGGCCGCTGCCGCATACGCCGGCGTGGAGCACCCGCTCACCGCGGAGGACATCGCCGAGACGATCGTGCTGAGCGTCGAACTGCCCGCCCACGTCAACCTAGACCTGATCACGGTCAAGCCCGTCGCTCAGGCGGCCCCGACGCGCGTCGCGCGCGGCCCCCTCGTCCCGAAGGACTGACCCGCGGCATCCGCTGGCCCGGCCAGACCCGGCCCGTGAACCGCACTCTTCCGGTCGAGAGTCACCCGTGGAGCGGGAACTCTCGACCGGAAAGGAAACTGCGGGCTAGTGCTCGACGGCCTTCTCGGCGCCGTGGCCGGTGAGGGAGCGGACTGACATCTCGGCGGCGAGGAGAGGGTCCTCCTTGCGGGTGCTCGTGACGGAGCCGAGCCAGCCGAGGAAGAAGCCGATCGGGATCGAGACGATGCCGGGGTTGCTGAGCGGGAACCACGCGAAGTTGACCCCAGCGCCGAACATCGACGTCGGCGTGCCGGAGAACACCGGGGAGAAGATGATCAGGATCATCGCAGCGGCGAGGCCGCCGTACATGCTCCAGACCGCTCCGCGGGTGGTGAAGCCGCGCCAGAACAGTGAGTAGAGGATCGTCGGGAGGTTCGCGCTCGCCGCGACGGCGAAGGCGAGCGCCACGAGGAACGCGATGTTCTGGCCCTGCACGCCGATGCCGCCCGCGATCGCGAGGATGCCGATCACGATGACGGTGCGGCGGGCGACCTTCACTTCGCTGTCCGGGTCGCCCTTGCCCTTCTTGATCACGCTCATGTAGATGTCGTGCGCGAACGAGGTCGCCGCGGTGATCGTGATGCCGGCGACGACCGCAAGGATCGTCGCGAAGGCGATCGCCGAGATGAAGCCGAGCAGGAGCGGTCCTCCGAGCGCGAGCGAGAGGAGCGGCGCCGCGGAGTTGACCCCGCCGGGAGCCGCCGCGATGACGTCCGCGCCGACGAGCGCCGCTGCGCCGAAGCCGAGCACGAGGGTGAAGAGGTAGAACGCGCCGATGAGCCAGATCGCCCAGACCACGGAACGACGGGCCTCCTTGGCGCTCGGGACCGTGTAGAAGCGCATCAGCACGTGCGGCAGGCCCGCGGTGCCGAGGACGAGCGCGATCGCGAGGGAGATGAAGTCGAGCGGATTGTGCCCGTACTTGAGCCCCGGCACGAGGATGGCCTCAGCGGGCTTGCTGATCGAGGCCGCGACGGCAGAGTCGAGCAGTCCGGAGAAGTTGAAGCCGTTGATCGCGAGTACCCAGATCGTCATCCCGAGGGCTCCGATGATCAGGAGGAACGCCTTGATGATCTGGACCCAGGTGGTGCCCTTCATCCCGCCGATGAGCACGTAGAGGATCATCAGGCCGCCGACAACGACGACGACGACCGACTGGCCGAGCTTGTCGTTGATGCCGAGCAGCAGCGACACGAGGCCGCCGGCGCCGGCCATCTGGGCGAGGAGGTAGAAGAAGCACACGGCGAGGGTCGTCGTGGCTGCCGCGACCCTGACCGGGCCCTGCTTGAGCCGGAACGAGAGCACGTCGGCCATCGTGTACTTGCCGGTGTTGCGCATCAGCTCTGCGACGAGCAGCAGCGCGACGAGCCACGCGACGAGGAACCCGATCGAGTACAGGAAGCCGTCGTACCCGCTGATCGCGATCGCTCCGACGATGCCGAGGAAGGACGCCGCCGAGAGGTAATCTCCCGCGATCGCGAAGCCGTTCTGCGGTCCGGTGAAGGACCGGCCGCCGGTGTAGTAGTCCGCGGCGGAACGGTTGTTGCGGCCGGCCCGGATCACGACGATCAGGGTGACGGCCACGAAGGCGAGGAAGATCGAGATGTTCAGGACGGGGTTGGTCTCCGTGGCCTTCACGGCGGTCTGGACGATCATGGCGCCGGCGCTCATTTCTGCTCCATCTTTTCGAGCTCTGCGCGGAGCGCTGCGCCCATCGGGTCGAGGGTCTTGTTCGAGAAGGACACGTACCACATGGTGATCGCGAAGGTCGTGACGAACTGGCCGAGGCCGAGCACGAGGCCGAGGTTGACCGATCCGACGACCGGGATGGCCATCACGGCGGGCAGGTAGGCGGCGACGAGCACGAACCCGAAGTACCAGACCAGGAAGAACACGGCGAGCGGGATCACGAACCGGTTCCTCCTCCTCTTCAGCTCGAGGAAGCGGGGCGATTGGGCGAAAGCGACGTAGTCGATCGACGACGGCGTCGCTCCCGGTCGTGCATCTCTCAGTGATTCCGTCATGGGGGCTCCTTTGCTCCGGTGAGGATGGTGCTGGGTAGTGCGGTCTGGGGGAGAGGATTCAGTTGGTGTGGGCGGTGCCGTGCACGGCGAGCTTGAGCGCGTCGAGCACGGCAGGGTCCTCGATCGTCGGGGGAACCGTGTACGGCTCGCCGTCGACGATCTGGCGGATCGTCTTGCGCAGGATCTTGCCAGAGCGGGTCTTCGGCAACCGGTCGAGGATCGTCACGTCACGGAAGGCGGCGACCGGGCCGACGTGCTCGCGCACGAGTCCGACGAGTTCCTTGGCGAGGGTGTCGTGGTCGATCGTCGCCCCGGCCTTGAGCGTCACGAAGCCCGCGGCGCGCTGGCCCTTGAGCGGGTCGTGCACTCCGAGCACGGCGCACTCCGCGACCGACGGATGAAGGGTGAGTACCTCCTCGAGGGATCCGGTCGACAGCCGGTGCCCGGCCACGTTGATCACGTCGTCGGTGCGGCCCATCACGTAGAGGTAGCCGTCGGCGTCGAAATGGCCGGAGTCGCCCGTCGCATAGTAGCCGGGGAAGGCGGAGAGATAGGCGCTCGCATACCGCTCCGCGCTGCCCCAGACACCGAGCAGGGTTCCGGGCGGAAGCGGCAGGCGGATGGCGATGTTGCCCTCCTTGCCGACCTTCGTCACGGGCCGGCCCTTCGAGTCGAGGATCTCGATGGCGTAGCCCGCGACCGGGAACGTCGCCGATCCCGGCTTGGTCGGGATTTCCTCGATGCCGCGCGGGTTCGCGCAGATCGCCCAGCCTGTCTCGGTCTGCCACCAATGGTCGATCACCGGGCAGTGCAGCCCGTCGTTCGCCCAGTGGTACGTCTCGGGGTCGAGTCGTTCCCCGGCGAGGAAGAGGCCGGTCAGGCTCGAGACGTCGTACTTCTGCAGCTCGGCGAGCTCGGGGTCGACCCGGCGGATGGCCCGGATCGCGGTCGGGGCGGTGAAGAGCACGGTGACCTTGTAGTCCTCGACGACCCGCCAGAAGGCGCCGGCGTCCGGGGTGCCGATCGGCTTGCCCTCATAGATGACGGTCGTCGCCCCGACGAGGAGCGGCGCGTAGACGATGTAGGAGTGCCCGACGACCCAGCCGACGTCCGAGGCCGCCCAGAAGACGTCTCCGGGCCCCGCGGCGTAGATGTTGCGCATCGACCAGGCTGAGCGCGACGGCGTGTCCGCCGTTGTCGCGCACGATGCCCTTCGGATTCCCCGTCGTTCCCGAGGTGTAGAGGATGTACAGCGGGTCCTCAGAGCGGAGGCTCACGGGTTCGGCAGGGGTCGCGGCATCCTCTTCGGTCGCCCAGTCGAGCCAGGTGACGGCGTCCGTGCCCGTGTCTGTGTCCGTGACGGCGTAGTCCGCCGCGCTCCCGGGGATCGACTCGCGGTCCCGCACGATGACGGTGCGGACCGAACCCTGCGACCGGTCAAGCGCCTTCTTCACGAGCGGCAGGTATTCGACGACGCGGCCGGGCTCGAGCCCGCCCGACGCGGTCACGATCACGGTGGGCCGGGCGTCGTCGATCCGCACGGCGAGTTCGCTCGCCGCGAAGCCGCCGAAGACCACGGAGTGCACGGCGCCGATCCTGGCGCACGCGAGCATGGCCACGATCGCCTCCGGGATCATCGGCAGGTAGACGATCACCCGGTCGCCGACGCCGACGCCCTGGGCGCGCAGCACCCCGGCGAACCGGGAGACGCGGTCGAGCAGCCGGCTGTAGCTGATGCTGACCCGGGTGCCGCTCATCGCGGAGTCGTAGATGACCGCGGCCTGGTCGCCGCGGCCGGCGAGCACGTGCCGGTCGAGGGCGTTGTAGCTCGTGTTGAGCTCGCCGTCCGGGAACCAGCGCCAGGTCCCGGGCTCGCGCTCCTCGAGCGCGGTGCGCGGGGGCACGGTCCAGTCGATGAAGGCGGATGCCTCGAGCCAGAAGTCGGCGCGGGTCGCGGCATCCGTCGAGCGCAGCCAGGAGTCGCGGTAGCTCCCCGCCGTGCCTGTCGCTGTGTATGTCACTGTGAACCTCCCCATTGAAGCTCCTATGTATACATAGAATTCAGGAAGTCTTGCACACGCCGGGTAAAAAGGGAATAGCATGGCGTCTGTGTATACAGAAACCCCAACGTCGGGGAACACCACTCCGGTGGGTACCCGCACGGCCACACCGCCGGTCGCCGTCGTCAGCGCGAGCGAACGCGCCTACCGCCAGCTGCGCGACGAAATCCTCGACGGAGTCCTCGCCCCGGGCGCCGGCCTCCTCGAGGTCGAGCAGTCCGACCGCATCGGCGTCTCGCGCACGCCGCTCCGGGCCGCCATCGCCCGCCTGATCGCCGACGGGCTCGTCGCCGGCCGCGCCGGCCGCGGCTTCATGGTCACGGAGATGTCCGTCGACAGCATCCACGAACTGTACGAACTCCGCCGCGCCCTCGAGGAGCACGCGGCCAGGATCGCGGCGACCCGGCGCGACCCCCACGTCTTCCTCGAGCTGCGCGACCAGTTCCGCACGGCACCCGAACTGCTGCTGCTGGGCGAGGCCGGACTGCACCGGTACTACGAGCTCATCGACGACTTCGACGACGCGCTCGACGCGGCAGTCGGCAACCCGTTCCTCGTCACCGCGCTCGCCAACGTGCGCACCCACCTCGCCAGGATCCGCAGGCTCGCCAGGCACAACCCGGCGCGGCTGCGGGCGGCGGCGGCCGAGCACCTGCTCATCATCGAGGCCATCGTCGCCGGTGATACCTCGCTCGCCGCCCACGCCACCCACGTCCACCTCCACCAGAGCCTCAGCAACGTCCTCGCCGCGCTCGAGGCGAACCCGGCCGCCCAGGCCGACTGAAGCAACAGCGCCCACCCGAACCAGCGCCCACCCGAACCACCGCCCACCCGAACCACCGTCCAACCGAACCACCGAAGGGAACCCTGTGCAGCTTCACGATGTTCGAGTCCACCGCAGCGACGAAGACCTGGCCCGCACGGATCAGCTCGCCTGGAAGATCGCCGAGTGCGCGTCCGACCCGGTGGAGGTCTCCGCCGAGGTGACCGAGATGATCATCAACCGGGTCATCGACAATGCCGCCGTCGCAGCGGCCTCGCTCACCCGGCGACCGGTCGTCGCCGCGCGCTCGCAGGCGCTCGCGCATCCGCGCTCCTTCAACGGCGTCGGCGCGACCGTGTTCGGCGAACAGCGTTCCCGCCGGGTCTCGCCGGAATGGGCGGCGTGGGCCAATGGCGTCGCCGTCCGCGAACTGGACTACCACGACACCTTCCTCGCCGCCGAGTACTCCCACCCCGGCGACAACATCCCGCCGGTCCTCGCCGTCGCCCAGCACCTCGCCGTCACCCGCGGCCTGAGCGGGCGGGACCTCGTGCGCGGGATCGCGACCGGCTACGAGATCCAGATCGACCTCGTGCGGGCGATCAGCCTGCACGCGCACAAGATCGACCACGTCGCCCACCTCGGCCCGTCGGCCGCCGCCGGGATCGGCACCCTGCTCGGCCTCGACACCGAGACGATCTTCCAGGCCATCGGCCAGGCCCTGCACACCACAACGGCCACCCGGCAGTCCCGCAAGGGTGAGATCTCGAGCTGGAAGGCGTACGCGCCCGCATTCGCCGGCAAGATGGCCGTCGAATCCGTCGACCGCGCCATGCGCGGCGAGACGAGTCCGACCCCGATCTACGAGGGCGAAGACGGCGTCATCGCGTGGCTCCTCGACGGTCCGGAGGCTTCCTACCAGGTCGCCCTGCCGGGCCGGGGCGAGGCCAAGCGGGCCATCCTGGACAGTTACACGAAGGAACACTCCGCCGAGTACCAGGCCCAGGCCCTCATCGACCTCGCCCGCAAGCTCTACCGCGAGCACCCGGAACTCGCCGACCCGGCCAACATCACCCGGATCGTGATCCACACGAGCCATCACACCCACAACGTGATCGGCTCCGGTGCGAACGACCCGCAGAAGTACGACCCGAGTGCGACAAGGGAGACCCTCGACCACTCGATCCCGTACATCTTCACCGTGGCACTGCAGGACGGCAGCTGGCACCACGTCGACTCCTACCGGCCGGAACGCGCGAGCCGCGCGGACACCATCGCCCTCTGGAACAAGGTCACGACCGAGGAGGACGTCGAGTGGACCCGGCGCTACCACTCACTCGACCCCGCCGAGAAGGCCTTCGGCGGCCGGGTAGAGATCGAGCTGGCCAATGGCAAGCGGATCGTCGACGAGCTCGCCGTCGCCGACGCGCATCCGCTCGGCGCGCAGCCCTTCGGCCGGGCGGAGTACATTGACAAGTTCCGCACGCTCGCGGCGGGCGTGCTCGAGGAGGGTGAGATCCTGCGCTTCCTCGACGCCGCCGAACGCCTGCCCGACCTCGCCGCCGACGACCTCGACCAGCTCACCATCGTGGCCCGCAACGGCCTGCTCACCTCGGTCCCCATCCCGAATGGAATCTTCTGATGTTGTATTCGACACGCACCCCCGCCGCCAAGCGCGAGGGTTTCCGCCGCGACCTGGCCAGCGGACGCCTGCTCCGGTTTCCCGGGGCATTCAACCCGCTTTCCGCCCGCCTGATCGAGGCGAAGGGGTTCGAGGGCGTCTACATCTCCGGCGCCGTGCTCTCCGCAGACCTCGGCCTGCCCGACATCGGCCTGACCACCCTCACCGAGGTCGCCGGGCGCAGCCAGCAGATCGCCAGGATGACCGACCTGCCCGCGATCGTCGACGCCGACACCGGATTCGGCGAGCCGATGAACGTCGCGCGCACCGTGCAGACCCTCGAGGACGCCGGCCTCGCCGGAATGCACATCGAGGACCAGGTCAACCCGAAGCGCTGCGGCCACCTCGACGGCAAGCAGGTCGTCGACCTCGACACGGCCAGCAAGCGCATCCGCGCGGCCGTCGATGCCCGCAGGGACCCGAACTTCCTCGTGATGGCGCGCACCGACATCCGTGCCGTCGACGGTCTCGCCGCGGCCGTCGACAGGGCGAAGGCACTCGTCGACGCGGGCGCCGACGCGATCTTTCCCGAGGCGATGGCGTCGCTCGCCGAATTCGCGGCGATCCGTGCGGCCGTCGACGTGCCCGTGCTCGCGAACATGACCGAGTTCGGCAAGGGGAGCTCTTCACCGTGCAGCAGCTCGCCGATGTCGGGATGAACCTCGTGATCTTCCCCGTCTCGCTGTTGCGCCTCGCGATGGGCGCCGCAGACCGCGGCCTCGACGCGATCGTCGAACACGGCTCGCTCGAGTCGATGCTGCCAGAGATGCAGCACCGCTCGAAGCTCTACGAACTGCTCGACTACGAGTCGTACAATCACTTCGACTCCGGCGTTTTCAATTTCACCCTCAACCCCACCCTGCCCGCGTAACCACGCACTCACCGCACGCGAAGGAGCGACATGAGTCAGAACGAACCAGCCGTCACCGAACCGACGGTCTACAAGGGCCTCGCCGGAATCGTGGTCGACCGCACCCGCGTCTCGAAGGTCAACGACCTGTCGAACTCCCTGCTCTACCGGGGCTACCCGGTGCAGGAACTCGCCGCGCAGAAGAGCTTCGAGGAGGTCACCTACCTGCTCTGGAACGGCGAACTCCCGACGCCCGACGAGCTCGCCGCGTTCGAAGACGAGGAGCGGTCCCTCCGCCACCTCCAGCCCGCCGTGCGCCGCGTGATCGACGAGCTTCCCCTGACCGCGCACCCGATGGACGTCGTGCGGACCGCCGTGAGCCTGATCGGCGCCTTCGACCCGCAGGTCGACGACGCCTCCCCGGAGGCGAACAAGGCCAAGGGCCTGCGGCTCTGGTCCCAGATGCCCGCGATCGTCGCCTACGACCAGCGCCGCCGCCACGGGCTCGAGCCGATCGAACCGCGCGACGACCTCGGCTACTCGGCGAACTTCCTGTTCATGACCTTCGGCGAGGTGCCGGAACTCGTCGTCGTCGAGGCCTTCGACGTGTCGATGATCATGTACGCCGACCACTCCTTCAACGCATCCACCTTCACCGCGCGCGTGATCACGTCCACGATGAGCGACCTGCACTCGGCGATCACCGGGGCGGTCGGCGCCCTCAAGGGTGCGCTGCACGGCGGCGCCAACGAAGCCGTGATGCACACGTTCGAGCAGATCGGCCTCGGCGAAGGCTCCGGCGAACGAGCGGATGCCTGGCTCAAGGAGACCCTCGACGCGCATCACAAGGTGATGGGTTTCGGGCACCGCGTCTACAAGCACGGCGACTCCCGGGTGCCGACGATGAAGACCGCGCTGCTCACCCTGGTCGAGCACTACCAGCGCCCGGACCTGATCGAGCTCTACGAGCGCCTCGCGGCGGGGATGAAGGAGCGCACCGGTATCCTGCCGAACCTCGACTACCCGTCGGGACCGGCGTACTACCTGATGGGCTTCGACACCCTGACCTTCACGCCCCTCTTCGTGGCCTCCCGGATCGCCGGCTGGACCGCGCACATCATCGAACAGACCGCTTCGAACTCCCTGATCCGGCCGCTCTCGCTCTATGACGGGCACCCGGAACGGCACCTCGCCGCTGAACCGGAACCCGACCTCCAACCGGCCGGTGACCTACCATTGGACAATGGCATTCGAAGCAGACGACTCAGCAACTGACACGACCGGCATCCAGCGGGAAATCCTCGGCTGGGAGGACTTCGCCGCTGCCTCGCGGCAACTGGCCGTCGACGTGCTGTCGAGCGGATTCCACCCGGACGTCGTGATCGCGATCGCGCGCGGCGGCCTGCTGCTCGCGGGCGCGATGTCGTACGCGCTCGGCACGAAGAACTGCGGCAGCATCAACGTGCAGTTCTACACCGGGGTCGACGAACGCCTGCCCGAGCCGGTGCTCTCCGGTCCGATGCTCGACGCGCCGGCACTTGCCGGACTCAGCGTGCTGCTCGTCGACGACGTCTCCGACTCGGGGCGCACCCTCGCGCTCGTGCTCGCGATGTTGCGGGAGTCGGCGGCCGAGGTGCGCTGCGCGACCCTGTACACCAAGCCGCGCACGGTCCTCGTCCCGGACTACACCTGGCGCGAGACCGACGACTGGATCGTGTTCCCGTGGTCGGCGCTGCCGATCGTCGACGCGCCTGAAGTGACGGCCCTGCTCGCCCCCATCGTCGCGACCGTCGTCGCCCCCTCCGCAGTGGAGAATGTCGTCGTCGCGCCTGCCGTTGCGGGCGTCGTCGCATGAGCATCCACCTCGTCGGCGGCGGCTGGGCCGCCGAACACAGCGCGGCCGTGTTCGGTCCGTTCCTCGCCGAGGCGACCGTGCGTGCCACGGCGGCCGGTCGCGACGAACCCCGGATCGCGATCATCGCGGTGCGTGCGCCCGGCACCGCTGCTGTTGACGACGCTGTTGACGACGCCGCCCAGCACGCCGCGAAGCTCGCCGAGGCGCTCGGTGCGGCCGGGGTCTTCGAGGCGAAGATCACCGAACTCGCACTGAGCGACGCGGCGACCCTGCCCGCGATCGCGGACGTCGACGGCATCATCGTCGGCGGTGGGCTCACGCCCGCCTACCTTGCCGCACTCACCCCGATCGCAGGCGAGATCCGCCGCCAGGTGTCCGCCGGCGTGCCGTACCTCGGCTACTCCGCCGGTGCCATGATCGCCGCAGAGCGTGCCCTCGTCGGCGGCTGGCGCCTGGGCGAGGTCGAGGTCAGCGCGGAAGCAGCCTCTGAAGGCCTCGACGAACTCACCATCCAGCCCGGCATCGGCCTGCTCGACGTCACCGTCGACGTGCACGCCGCCCAGTGGGGAACCCTGTCCCGCCTCATCGCCGCAACGGAAGCCGGCCTCATCGACGGCGGCCTCGCTGTCGACGAGAACACCGCGCTCATCGTCGGGGAGGGCGCCCTCCGCGTCGTCGGCTCCGGCAGCGTCTGGCGGGTCAGCCAGTCCGAGAACGGCGTGCTCGTCAGCACCTTCGGCGCCTAGGCCGTGATCGACCCGTCGTCGATCGACCCGTCATCGGTCGACCCGTCATCGGTCGACCCCGGCTGGGCAGCGGCCCTCGCCCCCGCGGCGGGCGCGCTGGCCCAGGCGACCGGTTTCCTCGACGCCGAGTCGGCCGCCGGGCGACCCTGGCTGCCGGCGCCGGCGACCGTGCTGCGCGCCTTCCGCGAACCGTTCCGGGCGGTACGCGTGCTCCTGGTCGGCCAGGACCCGTATCCGACGCCGGGGCATCCGCTCGGCCTCGCCTTCGCGGTCGATCCCGCCGTGCGGCCCTTGCCGCGGAGCCTCGTGAACATCGGTGCCGAGCTCCAGTCGGACGTCGGGGTGACCCTGCGCACCGGAGACCTCTCGGCCTGGTCGGCCCAGGGAGTGCTGCTGCTCAACCGGGTGCTCACCGTGCGCGCCGGCGAGCCGGGTTCGCACCGCGGGCACGGCTGGGAGGCCGTCACGGACCAGGCCATCCGTACCCTCGTCGCCCGCGGCACGCCCCTCGTCGCGATCCTCTGGGGGAAGGACGCCGCGAGGCTGCGGCCGTTGCTCGGCAACACCCCGGTGATCGAGTCGGCGCATCCGAGCCCGCTGTCCGCGCGGCGGGGCTTTTCGGGTCGAGGCCCTTCAGCCGCGCGAACGCGCTCCTCGCCGAGCAGGGCGCAGCGCCCGTCGACTGGACACTCGGGTAATCTGGAAGTCCATGGGAGGAGCCAGCCATGCTTGAAGAGGAATACCAGCCGCGCCGGCAGTTGCCCAGGCACCTGCGCCCGGCGCCGGAGACCGAGGCTCCGTTCGAGTACTCGATGCGGGACGCGCTGATCACCGACCTGCCGTACATCCGCGAGATCTACAACTACTACGTCGCCAACAGCACGGTCACCTTCGACGTCGACCCGATGACCCTCGCCGCCTGGCGCAGTAAGTTCTACTACCTCGGCAAGCTCGGCATGCCCTTCATCGTGGCCGTGTCGCCCGCCGGTCAGATCCTCGGCTACGCGCTCGTGACGCCGTGGAAAGAGAAGCGCGCGTTCCGGTTCACCGTCGAGAACTCGATCTACCTCGGAGCGGCCTCGACAGGCAAGGGACTCGGCCGGGTGCTGCTCGGCGAGCTCATCACGCGCTCCAAGGATGCGGGCCTCAAGGAGATCATCGCCGTGATCGCCGACCAGGGCGCCGACGCGTCGATCAAGCTGCACCTCGACTTCGGGTTCAAGGAGATCGGCCGGATGGGCAAGGTCGGCTTCAAGTTCGACCGCTGGCTCGGAACCGTGCTGCTCCAGAAGAGCCTGAAATAACCCGTGACCGATCCGGAGGTCTCGTTCGAGCTGCCGCCTCGACATACCGTGCTGCGGTCCTTCGCTGGGCACCTCGAAGCGCCGCCGGAGACCGTGTTCGTGCGGCTGCTCGCGGCGCTGATGCCCGCACCGAGCGAGGGGGTCGCCACGATCAACCGGCATTTCCGGGCCGATCCCGCCGAGCGCCTGATCGTAGTGCAGGGGGACTGGTGGTACCGAGGCGAGTACCGCGTGCTCGCGGAGGAGGAGGGTTCGCTCGTGCAGTACGAGATCATCAACGTCGCCCAGGCCTTCCACGCCGCCGGTGCGCTCACGGCCCGCTCGGAGCTCCGCGCGGCACCCCGCGCGTTCCAGACGCTGCTGACCAAGGTCGGCGGCCCGCTCGCCCGCTGAGCCGCACTGCCCCGTCCGGGGGCGCGGGTCAGGGCGTGAGATGCAGCGTGAACTCGGGTCCGCCGAGAAGCGCGGCGAGCACGGATGCCCCGAGCCCGCCGGCGAGGAGCAGCCCCGGGTGGGCGAGCCCCACGATCGTGAATCGTAAGCGCGGGCTGGTCCGCAGGAAGTCCTCCGGAACCGCGTGCGCCTCCGGCAGCTCGCGCCAGCCGCGCAACCGCCGCAGGAACCAGCTGCACCGAACGACGAAGGCCATCCACAGTACGAGCAGTACCACCGGGATCGCCGCGAGCATGAGCGTGAAGCCGAGCCCGGTCACCTCGGCGTCATTGTCGTCGGCCGCGGCCTGGATCGCCGTCGAGATCGACGAACTCGCGACCACGGACACCCCCCAGACCAGGAATGCCGCACACAGCGCGAGGAATCGCACGAAGAAATGGCCGAGCACCGAGTCGTTCGCGGGCGTAAGGTGGTCGCGCGGTGTGGCCGCGAGCAGCCACACTGTCGCCGCGAGGGCCGGCAGCGCGGCGAGCAGCACGACCGCGTACCAGCCGGGACCGGGGACCCAGGGCGAGAGGGCGTCGGAGGCGACCACGACACCCCAGAGGGCCAGCCAGGCCCAGCCCGACCGCAGCGGATGCCGCACGAGCCACGCCGGCAGCATCCGCTCGAGCACCGCAGTCATGCGGACACTGTACTCGCGAGGTCTGCCGGCGCTCGGCGCCCGGCGCTCGGTGCCCCGCTACTCGCGGAGTGCCGGGTGCGACGGCCACCAGAACCGGTCGCCGGTGAGGAACACGAGCGCGGGAACCACGAGGGTGCGGACGAGCAGGGTGTCGAGCAGCACGCCGAGGCAGACGATCACGCCGATCTGAGCGAGCGCGACGACCGGGAGTACCCCGAGCACGACGAAGACCGCTGCGATCAGGATGCCGGCGCTCGTGATCACCGCTCCGGTCGAGGAGAGGGCGCGCACCATGCCCTCCCGGGTGCCGTGCAGCCGGGCCTCCTCCCGCGCCCTCGTCGTGAGGAAGATGTTGTAGTCCACCCCGAGCGCGACGAGGAACAGGAACGCGAACAGCACGACGTTCGTATTGAAAGCCGGGAAGCCGAGCAGGTTCTGGAAGATCAGGTTGGAAGCGCCGAGGCTCGCGAAGAACGTCGCGAGCACGCTCAGGATCAGCAGGACCGGCGCGACGAGGGAGCGGAGCAGCAGGGCGAGGATGCCGAAGACGATCGCGAGGATCATCGGCAGGATCAGGTCCTGGTCGCGCTGCGAACTCGTGCGGGTGTCGAGGGCCGTCGCGTCTGTGCCGCCGACGAGGGAATCCGCGACCGCGCCGCCGGCATCCGCGTATGCGGTGCGCAGCGCGGTGATGGTGGCGAAGGTCGTCTCACTGCCCGGTTCGCTCGAAAGCGACAGGTTGAGCCGGGTGCGCCCGTTCGCGCTCTCGCCCGGCTGCACCGTTGCGACGCCCGCTGTCGTTGTGGCGAGGCTCGCGGCCTCTGTCGCCGAGGCATCCGGTGCGAGCACGATGGTCTGGCTCGTGAGCCCCGACGAGAACGAGGCGTCGACGATGGCCTGCGCCTGCACCGATTCCGGGTTGCCGAGCAGCTGGTCCGCCTGCGAGAGCCCGACGGATGCCCCGACCAGTCCCAGACTCAGGGCGCCGAGCCCGAGCGCGGAGGCGACGATGATCGCCACAGGGCGCCGGGCGACGCCGCGGCCGAGCCGGGACCAGAATCCGGTGTGCACGCGGGGCGACGCGGGGTCGTAGCGCGGCACGAACGGCCAGAACAGCCCGCGGCCGCAGACGACGAGGGCGGCGGGAAGGACGATCAGGGCGAACAGGATCGCGATGACGACACCGATCGCGCAGGCGAAACCGAGCGCGCGGTTGCCGGAGAGCTCGGCGAAGAGCAAGGTCAGCAGGCTCAGCGCGACGGTCCCTCCGCTCGCGGCGATCGCGGGGCCTGCGCTCCGCACGGCGATCCGCATCGCCTCGTTCCTGCTCTCGGTGTGCAGCAGTTCCTCGCGGTAGCGGGCGACGAGCAGCAGTGCGTAGTTGGTGCCCGCACCGAAGACGAGCACGGACTGGATGCCCGAAACGCTTGCGTCCAGGGTGATGCCGAACGGCCCGGCGAGGGCGCTCACGACGACGCCGGCGAGCCCGTCGGCCAGTCCGACGACCACGAGCGGCACGATCCAGAGCACGGGGCTGCGGTAGGTGATGATCAGCAGTACCGCGACGACGATCACGGTCACGAGCAGCAGCCGGAAATCGGCGCCCGCGAAGGCGTTGGAGATGTCGGCCTGGAACCCGACCGGCCCGGTCACGTAGGAACTCAGGCCGGAGGGCAGGTCGCTCGAGGCGGCCGAGCGGATGTCCGCGGCCGTGCCCTTGACGTCGGCGCTGACGGCGGCGGACTCGAGCGGCACGACGCTGATCGCCGCGAGCCCGTCGTCGCTGAACCGGGGCGTGGTCGCCCGCGGGGCGGTCGACAGTGCGCCGAGTTCGGCGGCCTGCGCGGTGATCGCGGCCTTGTCCGCCTCGGTCAGGGCGCTCTCCGCGCCGGTCGTGTCGCCACCGCGGTTCCAGACGACGATCGCGGAGGTCTGCTTCGCCGAGGGGAAGTCGGCGAGGAGGGCATCGACCCTGGCCGCCTGGCTCGACGTGGGCAGCCCGGACGTCGGGAAGTCGTTCCCGGCGCTCTTCGGCAGCAGTGCGAACAGCAGTCCGACGGCGATGACGGCGCCGACGAGGACGACCCAGGCCGTGCGCCGACCCGTGATGATGCGCACAATCCCGAGCACTTTTCCTCCAATAGTCCTGATTGCTAAGCATCCTAGCAATGTCAGGACTAGTATGGCGGTCATGGCAGAGCCTCGCAAGTCCCCGCTCCCGGCTGGTGCACCAAGCGGTGCGCCGACCGGCGCCGTCCAACCCCTTGTCGGCGACAACGACATCGGCCTGCCCTATTCCGGCGAGATCGGCACCCAGCTGCGGGAATTCGTGGTGCTGTCCCGGGCGTTCGAGCGCCAGGTCGGACAGGCCCTCGCGGTGAATCCGACCGACCTGTCCGCAATGGAACACTTGATCACGGCCGGTTCGCTCACGCCGAGCGAACTCTCCCGGCGGCTCGACATCTCGACGGCAGCGACCACCCTTGTGGTCGACCGGCTCGTCGCACTCGGTCATGCCCGGCGCGAGGCGCACACCTCGGACCGGCGGAAGGTCGTCGTCCTGCCCGCAGCGAAATCGGTGGAGAAGGCCGTCGGAGCGCTCATGCCGGTGATCGGGGGAGTCGCCACTGTCACCCGCGACCTCCCGGCGGAGGAGCGCGAGGTCATCGCGGCCTTCCTGTCGCGGGTGCTCGACGTCTACCGCGGCGCCCTCGCCGGCGGCGCCGATGGTGACGGCGACACCGCTCCCCGCTCCTGACCCCCGCTTCCTGAACATCCGGCGTTCCTGAACATTCGGTGAATTGTTTTGAGGAAATCAAAACAACTGTTAGCGTGAGGGCATGACGACGACCGGGACGCCGAGCAAAAACCCGGGATTCTCACGGCCGGGCGAGCCAGGGCAGCTCGGTGACAGCATCCGCCGATCGGGACTCAAGGTCACCGCGCCGCGCCTCGCCGTGCTGCGGGCCCTCGACGATTCCCCGCACGCGAGTGCCGAGCGGCTCTTCGCCGTGGTGCGGACCGAGTTGCCCGGAACGTCGCTGCAGGCGGTCTACGGCGTGCTCGCGGCCTTCACCTCGGCGGGTCTCACCCGCAGGATCGAACCGTCCGGGTCTCCTGCGCTCTACGAGCGCCGGGTCGGCGACAACCACCACCACGTGATCTGCTCGCGCTGCGCCGCCGTGCAGGACGTGGACTGCGCCGTCGGCGAGGCGCCCTGCCTCGAGCCGAGCGACGCGGCCGGTTTCGCCGTGCACGCCGCGGAGGTCACCTACTGGGGGCTCTGCCCCGACTGCCAGGCCGCGGGCGCAGAGCCCCATCTCCCGGCCGGCCATCCACCCACTCATCCCTGACCTACGCAGTGCACATGTAGTCGAACAAAGGAGCAGCATGACCACCGAGTCCAACAGCGAGTCGAACACCGGGCCGATCAAGCCGACCACCACCCAGACCGGAACCCCCGTCGCGAGCGACGAGCATTCCCTCACCGTCGGGACGGACGGCGTCGCGGCCCTGCACGACCGCTATCTGGTCGAAAAGCTCGCGCAGTTCAACCGCGAGCGCATCCCGGAGCGGATCGTGCACGCCAAGGGCGGCGGAGCGCACGGCGTGTTCGAGGTCACCGGCGACGTGTCCGCGTACACCCGCGCCGCGGTCTTCCAGCCGGGCACGAGCACCGAGACGCTGCAGCGATTCTCGAGTGTCGCCGGCGAGCAGGGCAGTCCGGACACCTGGCGCGACGTGCGCGGCTTCTCGGTCAAGTTCTACACGACGGAGGGCAACTACGACATCGTCGGCAACAACACCCCGGTGTTCTTCATCCGCGACGGCATCAAGTTCCCCGACTTCATCCACTCCCAGAAGCGGCTGCCCGGCTCCGGCCTGCGCGATGCCACGATGCAGTGGGACTTCTGGACCCTCTCGCCGGAGTCCGCGCACCAGGTCACCTACCTGATGGGCGACCGCGGCCTGCCGCGCTCCTGGCGCGAGATGCCCGGCTTCGGCTCGCACACCTACCAGTGGATCAATGCCGCCGGCGAGCGCTTCTGGGTCAAGTATCACTTCGCCTCCAACCAGGGCAACGTCGAGATGGAGGGCTCTGAGGCCGAGCTCATCGCCGGCGCAGACGCCGACTACTACCGCCGCGACCTGCACGACGCGATCGAGGCAGGCAACTTCCCGTCCTGGACCGTCTCGGTGCAGATCATGCCGTACGAGGACGCCAAGACCTACCGGTTCAACCCCTTCGACCTGACCAAGGTCTGGCCGCACGCCGACTACCCGCTCATCGAGGTCGGTGTGCACACGCTCAACCGCAACCCGCAGAACTTCTTCGCCGAAATCGAGCAGGCCGCGTTCTCGCCGGCCAACTTCGTGCCCGGCATCGCGGCGAGCCCCGACAAGATGCTGATGGCGCGCATCTTCTCCTACCCGGATGCCGCGCGATACCGGGTCGGCACGAACTACGCTGAGCTGCCCGTCAACGCCCCGCACGCAGCCCCGGTGAACAACTACTCGCAGGACGGCGCCGGCAGGCACCACTTCAACGCTCCAGAGGCCCCGAACTACGCGCCGAACTCGCTCGGCGGCCCGGTGGCCGACCCGCTGCTCGCGGGCGAGGGCAGCTGGGAGAACGACGGCGAGCTGCTCCGTGCCGCCGCCGTGCTGCGCAGCGAGGACAGCGACTTCGGCCAGGCCGGGACGCTCTATCGCGACGTGTTCGACGACGCGGCCAAGGCCCGCTTCCTCGACACCATCACGGGTGCGATCAGCGGCGTGCAGCGCCCTGAGGTCACCGAACGCGCGATCTGGTACTGGACGAGCGTCGACGCCACGCTCGGCGCTGCACTGCGCGCGAACCTCGCGACGTGGGCAGAGGCGGACATGCTCGCAGAGGCATCCGCCCAGTACTCGGAGTAACGCGGCACTCGGAGTAAGCGGGCGGACGCCGTAGCGGCTATTCGAGGGTGGGTGCGGCCTGGGCGGTCGCAGCCACCATCGCCCCGCTGCGCTCCCAGAGGGCTGCGGCGAGCGCCGGGTCGTAGGCGAGCTTGTTCGCCTTCGCGACCAGGCGCTTGTCGTAGTACTCGCCGGAGATCCATTCGTCCAGGGGAGCCGTGGCGAGCCAGACCAGGGTGTCTGCGCCCTGCTCCGGTGTGATCAGCATCCGCTTGAGCGGGGTCTGGTAGATGAAGCGCATCACGCTCGTCGAGTTCGACGAGAAACTCGTCGCGACGACGCCGGGGTGGAACGCCGCAGTCGTGAGGCCCTGCTCGTGGTAGCGGTGGTGCAGCTCGCGGGTGAAGAGGATGTTGGCGAGCTTGGCGTTGCCGTAAGCCCGGTTGGGTGAATACTTCGCGCTCGCATCGAGGTCGTCGATGTCGAACCGGGCGTAGACGCTGTTCGCCACGCTCGCGGTGTTGATCACCCGGGCGTGGCTCTCCAGCAGCCGGTCGGTGAGGAGCGTCGTGAGCAGGAACGGCGCGAGGTGGTTGACCTGGAAGGTCTTCTCGTGGCCGTCGACGGTGAGGACCCGCTTGCCCATGATGCCGCCGGCGTTGTTGGCGAGCACGTCGATGCGCGGGTAGCGCTCGAGGAGGGTCGCGGCGAGAGCGCGCACCTCGTCGAGGCTGGCGAAGTCGGCGGTGAACGAGTCGGCGCCGAGCGGTGCTGCGACGGCGGCGGTCTTGGCCGCCGAGCGTCCCACGATGACGACGGATGCGCCGGTGCGGCTCAGCGCGCGGGCCGCGGCCGCGCCGATGCCGTCGCTGCCCCCGGTGATGATGATGGTGCGAGCGGACGGTGCGGATGCTTCGGACGTGTCGGTCATGACTTCCTCTTGGTCAGGTAGCCGCCCTTTTCCAGGCCGGCCTCGATTTCAAAACGGTTGGTGAGCGGGTTGCTGCCGGCCGCGCGGTAGAACAGCGGGAACAGCATGCCGTAGCGCTGCCACTGCCGTTTGTGCACGGCCTCGTGTTCGAGGATCGCGTCGGAGACGTTGTCCCGGGTGAGGTAGCAGCCGCCGACGCAGGACCCGCCGCGGCCGAAGGCCCAGTTCGGCAGGCCACGGAAGACGATCAGGCCGCCGCGCCGCTCGACGCGCCCGGTGCTGAGGAGCCCTCCCCAGACCAGCCCGACGGCCGTCGCATAGAGATACCCGGCCCTGCTGAGGGGGAATCGAAAAGGATCCGGAGCATCACTCAAGCGTATGCCGCCTGACCGGCACTTAGAGTTAACCCCGTGCGAATTCGACTGCTGGGCGGACTGAGTGTCGAGCACGACGGACGGCAGGTTCCCGTGACGGGGTCGATGCAGCTCGCCGTGCTGTTCCGGCTTGCCGTCGACGCGGGAACGGCGGTGAGCTACCGGGCGATCTCCGAGGACGTCTGGTCCCGCGATGCGCCCGAGAACCAGCGGGCCGCCCTCCAGTCCATCGTCTCCCGGCTCCGGGCCCAGCTCCCTCCCGGAGTGATCGAGTCGACGGTCGGCGGCTACCGTCTCCTGCTCGCCAGGTCCGATGTCGACGCACTCCGTTTCGAAGACCTCGTGGCCGAGGCGGTTGCCGCGGCGGGGACTGCCTTGCCGGCGGATGCCCGACGCGCCGCGCTCGCGGCCCTCGCGCTCTGGGCTGGCGAACCCTGGATCCCGTCCCCGGACTTCGACTGGTTCCTCCGCGACCTCGCCCGCGACCGGGCCAGGGCACTCGAACTCACAGCCCTGGATAGCGCAGCCCCGGATGGCTGCGCACCCTCCGCGGCCCGCGGCATCCCGGTGTCCCTCACCCGCCTCGTCGGCCGGGAGCGTGAACTCGCGGCGATCGAGGAGCAGCTCGCCGTGTCCCGGCTGGTCACGATCGTCGGAACCGGGGGAATCGGGAAGACGCGCCTCGCGCTCGAAACGGCAGCGGGCATCCGTGGTGCCGTGCTCGTCGAGCTCGCCCCGGTGGGTCCGGGCGAGGTGCTCGCCGCGGTGCTCGCGGCCACCGGGCGCGAACTGCGCACCTCGGACGCGCCCGTCGAGCCCGTCGGCAGCCTCGAACGGGTCGTCGAGGCGCTTCTCGGGCGCGCGGTCGTGCTCGTGCTCGACAATTGCGAGCACGTCATCGACGCGGCCGCGCGGCTCGCGGAGAGCCTGCTCGGCGTCCTGCCCGCACTGACGATTCTCGCTACGAGTCGCGAGCCGCTCGGAATCCCCGGCGAGTCCTTCGTTACCGTCGGGTCGTTGCCGCACCCGAGCGAGTCAGAGCTCGAGGCAGCCATCGACACTCCGGACACGTCGGGGTCGCCGGAGCGCCTGCGCGAGTTCGCCGCTCTCGAGCTGTTCGGCCAGCGGGCCCTCGCCGCGCGGGGCGCCGGCCTCGCTACCGGGGAACTGGCCGGCGCCGCCCGGATCTGCGCGCGCCTCGACGGGCTGCCGCTCGCCCTCGAGCTTGCCGCGGCGAAGCTCCGCACGATGACCCTCGACGAGGTCCTCGACGGCCTCGACAATCGCTTCACCCTCCTCACCGGCGGGTACCGCACGGCACTGCCGCGGCACCAGACCCTCCGCGCCCTGATCGACTGGAGCTGGAGCCTGCTCTCGGCGGACGAACGCACGGCGCTCGGCCGGCTCGCGGTGTTCCCCGCCGGGATCGACACCCGGGATGCGGCCGACGTCGCCGCCACGGCCGGGCTCGTCGGGGCATCCGTCTTCGAGAGCCTCGTGGACAAGTCGCTGCTGCACCGCGAACGCGGACGCTACCGGCTGCTCGAGACCATCCGCGAATACGGCATCGAACGGCTCGCGGAGGCCGGGACCCTCGCGGCCGAGCGCGCGGCGCAGGCCGGATACATCGCGGTGCGGGCGGAGGCCGCCGATGCGCTGATGCGCGGGCCGCGGATCCGCGAGGCGATCGCGTGGTTCGACGCCGAAGACGACAATGTGACTGCGGCGCTCCGGTACACAACGAGCGCGCGTCTCGCCGAGCCCGCGGTCCGGGTCGCGCTCGCCTGCGTGTGGTACTGGGGGATCCGGGAGCGGAGGGACGAGCTCGGCGTCTGGCTCGGCGCGGTGAGCGAACTGGCCGCAGAGGTCGACAGCGATGAAGCACGCGCCATTGTGCTGTTCACGCCGGTCGTCCGGGCCTTCTCCGCAGAGGAGGCCAATCCCGATGCCGCTCGTGACTCGGCACTCGTCCCCGAGGCGCTCGCCGAGGCCGCACGGCGTGCGTTCGACGCGTGGGCGCAGGACCCGCCGGGGAGGGGCGGCGAACTGATGCAGCTCGCCTTCCCGCTCCTGTCCGCGTTCCGGACCTCGTTCGGCGAGGAGGGCTGGATGCTGCGGGTGCGGATCCCGAGCGGCGAGGAACTCGGCCTTGATCCCTGGCCCGCGGCCATGCTGCACGTGATCCGGGCCGCCACGGCGCAGAACCGCGGCGACATCGCCGAGCTCGGCGAGGCATCCGCCCAGGCCGTGCGCGCGTTCGAGGCGATCGGCGACCTTTGGGGCCTCGCCCTCGCGCAGCAGATGCGCGCGGAGTGGTTCAGCCTGCAGGGGCGCCTGGACGAGGCGCTCGACGTGACGGACGCGTCGACCGCGAACATGAGCCGCATCACCTCGAGCTGGGACCTCGCCCAGCAGCAGGCGCTCGCCGTGTCGATCATGCTGCGGCAGGGCAGGCTCGCGGCGGCGCGGGAGCGCGCGGATGAACTCCTCGCCGGGGCTGCGGAGTCCGGCAATATCTTCACCGTGATCCAGGCCGAGGCCACCGCACTCGTGCTCGACCTGAACGACCGCGACACGGGAGCCGCGAGCGCCCGGCTCGCCAGGATCGAGGACCTCGCGTCCGGCTGGCCGAACATGCCCGCCCAGCTCGTCGCCATGATCGGGGTGCGCCGCGCGGAGCTCGAGCTGCTTCAGGGCGACGGGGATGCCGCGGAGCGGGCCATTCGAGTGGCCGCCGGCGCCGCGATCGCGAGCCTCGACCACCCCGTGATCGGCCAGGTCGCACTGAGTCTCGGCGGCCTCGCGCTCGCCCGCGGGCAGGTCGAGGAGGCCGTGCGGGCGCTCGACCTCTCGTCTGCGATCATCGGGGCATACGACCGCCTCGAACCGAGAGCGATCGCGATCGAACAGGCCGCCGCCGCCCAGGGCATCGACCGGGCGACGCCGGCGCCCTCCTCGCGCCCGCACGCCCTCGCGACCCTTCGCGCCCTGATCGACCCGGCCGGCTGATCCCGCCCCCGCGCGCGGGAGGGAATCGCGTTAGAGCTTCGTGCGGTATGCGCGCATCGCCAGGGGAAGAAGACGCCGACGAGGACGACGCAGGAGAGCAGCACCCAGAGGACTTCGCCGCCGACGCTTGTGCCCGGGGTCATGATCGAGTTGCCGACCAGGAGGCCGCGCATCGCGTCTGTGACGTGGGTGACCGGGTTGATCGCGACCCAGCCCTGGAGCCAGCCGGGCATGGTCGCCGCGGGCACGAACGCCGAGGAGCCGAAGGTGAGCGGAAAGACGATCAGGAACGACAAGCCCTGCACGGCGCCCGAGCTGCGGGCGAGCATGCCGATGAACACGGATGTCCAGCACAGGCTCATCGCGAACACGATCATGAGCACGATGGCCGTCACAACCGAGTACCACGGGGTCAGGAAGCGGAAGCCGATCGCCGCGCCGAAGGCGAGGGTGACGCCGATCGCGATGCTGTGCCGCACCACGTCGCCGGTCACGGCGCCCATGAGGGTGCGGACCGGGCGATCGGCAGGGACCGGAACCGGTCGAACACCCCGTTCTTCAGGTCGGAGTTGAGGTTGACGCCGATGGTCATCGCCGTGGTCATGATCGTCTGCACGATGATGCCGGGAAGCGCGAACTGGAGGTAGTCCTCGCTCGTCCCGGCGATCGCGCCGCCGAAGATGAACACGAAGATCACCGTCATCACGATCGGCTGCACCGAGACGTCGAGGAACTGCTCGGGGTTCCGCACCATCTTGGTGACGGTGCGCTGGGCGAGGATCAGCGAGTCGCGGACGATCATGATGCGGCTCCTTCCGTGACGAGGCCGGGCGCCGAGGGTACTGCCGGCGTGTGACCGGTCAGGGAGTAGAAGACCTCGTCGAGGCTCGGGAGCCGCAGCGAGAGCTCGGTGACGGCGATGTTCTCGGCGTGCAGCCGGGCGACGGTCGCGGTGAGGGCATCCGCGCCGGCGACGGGGACCGAGACGAGGCTCGGGGCTGGAAACTCGGGGGCGCGGGTGCCGACGGAGGCGAGCAGGGCGGTGACGCGGTCCAGGTCCCGGTCGTCGGCCGGCCGCACCTCGAGGGTCTGCCCGCCGACCTGGCGCTTCAGGCCCTCCGGGGTGTCGTGGGCGATGACGAGACCGTGGTCGATGACGGTGATCTCGTTCGCGAGGGCATCCGCTTCTTCGAGGTACTGCGTCGTCAGCAGCACGGTCGTGCCCTGGCGCACGAGGGTGCGGATCATCTCCCAGACGTCGTCGCGCTTGGCGGGGTCGAGGCCCGTGGTCGGTTCGTCGAGGAAGACGACGCTCGGACGGCCGATGAGCGAGGCCGCGAGGTCGAGGCGGCGGCGCATGCCGCCGGAATAGGTCTTGGCGAGGCGGCCACCGGCGTCGGTCAGCTCGAATTCCTCGAGGAGCTCGGCGGCGCGGGCCTTCGCATCGGAGCGGGACAGCCCGAGGAGGCGCCCGATCATCACGAGGTTCTCGACGCCGCGCAGGTCCTCGTCGACGCTCGCGTACTGGCCGGTCAGGCCGATCCGGCGGCGCACGTCGACGGGGTGGGTGACGACGTCGAAGCCGGCGACCGTGACGGTGCCGGCGTCGGGCTTCAGCAGGGTCGCGAGAATGCGCACGGCGGTGGTCTTGCCCGCGCCGTTGGGGCCGAGGACGCCGAGCACCCGGCCGGGTTCGACGGTGAGGTCGATTCCGGCGAGTGCCTGGGTCGTGCCGAATCGTTTGGTGAGCCCGCGGGCTTCGATTGCTGCGGTCATGGTGCCTCCTGGGTAGGACACCAGTAGACAATTCCCCCGCTGTCGCCCCGCTGCCGTGCGCTGTCAGCGGCTGTCAGCCGCCGTCAGCGCCGGCTGCGGGCAGCGGATGCCGCGCTACGGCCTGCCGTATGCCTCCAGCAGGCGCAGCCAGACTTCGCTCATCGTGGGGTAGGCCGGGACCGCGTGCCAGAGCCGGCTCATCGGTACCTCGCCGACGACGGCGATGGTCGCCGCGTGCAGGAGTTCCGCGACGTCCTGGCCCACGAACGTGACGCCGATGAGCACTTCCCGGTCGAGGTCGACGATGGCCCTGGCCATGCCGGTGTAGCCATCGGCCTGCAGGCTCGCTCCGGCGACGCTTCCGATCGGATAGTCGAGCACCCGGATCCGGAGGCCGGCCTTCTCTGCCGCCGCCTGGCTGAGCCCGACCGAGGCGACCTCGGGATCGGTGAAGGTGACCTGGGGGACGGCGGAGTTGTCTGCGGTGGCGACGTGGGTGCCCCAGGGGAGTCGTCGACGGCCCGGCCGGAGGCGCGGGCGACGATCACGTCGCCCGCCGCCCTCGCCTGGTACTTGCCCTGGTGGGTGAGGAGGGCCCGATGCGTGACATCGCCGGTCGCGTACAGCCAGTCGCCGGCGAGGTCCGCCGCGTCGCCCTGAACGAGCAGGGTGTCGTCTACGGTCAGCCAGCCGCCGTCGGGAAGCCCGACGGACGCGAGCCCGAGGTCGTCGGTGCGCGGTGCGCGACCCGTCGCGACGAGGACCTCTGTCGCGGTGACGGTTCCACCGCTCGCGAGGGTGAGTACGACGTCGCCGTCGGCAGAGCGCATCGCGAGAACGGGAGCCTCGCCGGTCAGAACCGTCGCTCCCGCCGCGCGCAGGGCCTCGATGACGAGTTCGCCGGCGAACGGTTCTTCCTTGCCGAGGAGGGAATGGCGCACGATGAGCGTGACCCGGGCGCCGAGCGACGTGTACGCCGTGGCCATTTCGGCCGCGGTGACACCGCCGCCGATGATGGCGAGGCTCTCCGGGATGTGCTGGACGCTCGTGGCCTCGCGGCTGGTCCAGGGGTCGACGGTGCCGATCCCTGGGATGTCGGGCAGCACGGCGGAGGACCCGGTGCTCACCACGACGGCGTGCCGGGCCGTGAGCACAGTCGTCGTTCCGTCCGTGCCGGTGACGGTCACCTCGCGCACGCCGCTGAGGCGGGCATGCCCGCGGACGAGGGCGATTCCCGCGGAGTCGAGCCAGCCGACCTGGCCGTCGTCCGCCCAGTGGCTCGTGAACGAGTCCCGGCGACGCAGCACGGCGGCGACGTCGAGCTCACCGGTCGCGGCCTCGGCGGCTCCGCCGACCCGGCGTGCGACGGAGAGTGCCGCTCCGCTCCGCAGCAGGGCCTTGGACGGCATGCACGCCCAGTACGAGCACTCGCCCCCGACGAGTTCGCTTTCGACGATGATCGTGCTCAGCCCGCCCTGAACGGTGCGGTCTGCGACATTCTCTCCGACGGCGCCGCCGCCGATCACAATGACGTCGTAGGTCGTGGTCTGGTCGTTCATGGTGTCTCCTGTCGTCGATGAGTCACGTGGTTCAGCGCCCCACGAATTCCGCGGCGGTTCTGGTGCGGAATGCTTCCATGCCGATCCGGGCATCCTCGCTCGCGGCGAGCACGCCGAGGGTCGGCTGCAGCCCGGCCTCCGCGACGGCATCGCCGAGTCGCACGGCGTCTCGCGCACTCGCGAGGGTCGCCTGCACCGCGAGCGGGGCCTGGGCGGCGATCCGCCCGGCGAGCTCGAGCGCCCGGTCGAACTCGGTGCCGTCGGGGACGACCTCCTGCACGAGCCCGATCCGCAGGGCCTCCGCGGCATCGAACATGTCACCGGTGAGGATCCAGCGCATCGCATTGCCCCAGCCGACCGCGCGGGGGAACCGGATCGTGGCTCCGCCGAACGGCAGGATGCCGCGGGCCACCTCGATCTGCCCGAACCGCGTCGAGGCGGCAGCGACCGAGATCTCGCTCGCGAGCATGAGCTCGATCCCGAGTGTGAGGCAGGTGCCCTGCACGGCCATCACCACCGGCTTCGAGACCGCTCGGCCGTCGACCTGCCAGGGGTTGACCCCGCCGTCCGGCACCATGTCGATGCCGTCCGGGCCGAGGCGCGGGCCGATGTCGGCGAGGTCGAGGCCGGCCGTGAAGTGCTCGCCGACGGCGTAGACGAGGCCGACCCTGAGCCCGGGGTCGCGATCGAGCTCGCCGTAGGCAAGGGACAGCTGCTGCAGCATCAGCAGGTCGGCGGCGTTGCGCTTCTCCGGTCGGTTCAGCCCGATCAGGAGCACGTGCCCGCGCCGCTCGGTCAGCACCCGGAGTTCCTGGTGGGCGCGGTCCTGCCCGCCGGGGTCGTGCTCTGTTCGGCTCTGTTCGGTGCTGCGCTGCTCGCTCACGGATGCCTTCCTGGTGCTGGTGGGTTTCGGGGCGTTGTCCGCGGTGCAGGACAATGCAACGTCGGAGTTTTGCGCGACCCGCGGCATCCGCTGCCCGGATTCACGGCGTGTGGCGAAAATCTCCGACGTTGCGGTGCGCGGGTCAGCGGGTGAGGGCGCCGATGATCCGGAGGATGCTCGGCAGGTCGTCGTTCGCGGCCTCGGGGGAGGCGGGCGCGAAGCCCGCGATCGTGGCACCGGCGAGCTCGAACTCGGCCCTGAGCGCGGTGATCGTGCGGCCGAGGGTCTCGACGCTCAGTCCGAAGGGCAGGAGGTTCGAGAGCCCGGTCAGCACGGAGGGGTCGAGCACGTCGAGGTCGAGGTGGATGTAGAACGCGGTCGCCCCCGTCGCGCGGACCGCGGCGAGAATGCCGTCCGGCGTCTCGAGCTCCTCGATCGACAGGCAGCGGATGCCCGCCGCACCGATGAGCTCGGCTTCGGCCGGGTCGATGTCGCGGGCTCCCGCGATCACGATCCGGTCGAACGGCACCCGTTCGTCCGCGCCGAGCACGAGCCCGTCGACACCCTCGCCGGCGATCGCCCGGAGCACCATGCCGCCGAAAGCTGCGGAGGGCGATGAATCGGGGGTGTGCAGGTCGGGGTGGGCGTCGAGCCAGACCACGGCAAGGCCGCCCGGATGCCGCGCCGAGGCGTGGCCGACGGCCGCGAGCGAGACGCCGCACTCGCCGCCGATCGTGAGGACGGGGGTGACGCAGTCGCGCAGCGCACGGGTGAGGCGCTCGCGCACCATGACGAGGCTCGAGAACCGGTCGATGCCGGTGTCCTGCGCGTCGCCGGCCTCGACCGGAACCGGGACTTCGACGGTCGCGGAGGACGGGAGATCACCCCGGATCGCCTCCGCACCATCGCTGAGGCGCATTGCGCGCGGAGAAACCGAACCCTGCCATTGCGGCACGACAACGAAGGAGGGAGCCATACTCCAGTATGCGCCTCGCGGGTTGTCGCGCGCGAGGGCACCGCGCACGTTCTCCGAACTCAAAAGTGTGCCCTCTCGGCGGTTTAGCGCCGTGGGCTACTTCTCGATCTCGCTCGCGCCGGAGGACTTGAGCGCCGCCAGGCGGGCGTCGACCTCGGTCAGTTCGCCGAGGTCTTCGAGGCTTTCGAACTGGGCGTCGAGGCTCGACGCGGCGAGCTCGTTCGCCCCGCGCACCTTGGCCTCCTCGCGGCGGATCTTGTCCTCGAACCTGCTGACCTCGCTCGTGGGATCCATGATGTCGATGCTCTTGACGGCGTCCATGACCTTGGTCTGCGCCGCGGCTGTCTTCGACCGGGCGATGAGCTCGTCCCGCTTGGCGGACAGCTGGCCGAGCTTCTCCTTCATCGCGTTGAGACCGGTCTTGAGCTGTTCGACGACGGTGGTCTGCGAGGCGATCTGCGGCTCGGCGGCCTTCGCCTCCTTCTCGGACTGCAACTGGCGGCCGAGCGCGACCTTGGCGAGGTTGTCGAATTTGTCGGCGTCCACGGTGTTGCCCGCTGCGCGCAGCTCGTCGGCCTTGCGGCTCGCGGCGAGTGCCTTCCCGCCCCACTCCGCCGCGGCCTCGACGTCCTCCCGGTGGTCGTCCTCGAGGAGGCGCAGGTTGCCGATCGTCTCCGCGATGGCACCCTCGGCATCCGAAATGCTGTTGCTGTAGTCGCGCACCATCTGGTCGAGCATGAGTTTCGGGTCTTCTGCCGAGTCGATCAGGGAGTTGATGTTCGCCTTGGCCAGTTGTGCGATGCGGCCGAAGATGGATTGCTTGGTCATGACAGTGTCCTTTCGAGTGATTCTGCGGGCGGGTCCAGTGTGGCGCGTGTCTGTGTGCTTCCGCTGTATGGGGTGAAGTGAGTCAGAACCTCCCGCCCCCGCCGCGGCGGGACCGGGTGCCCGCACCGCCGAAGCCGCCCGGCAGGCCGAACCCGCCGCCACCGCCCCGGCCGCGCGAACCACCGAAGGGGCCGCCGCCGCCGAATGTGCCGCCGCCGAAGAGACCGCCACCGCGGTTACCGGAGAGAACCGAGTTGATCAGGATCCCGCCGAGGACGGCGCCGAGCATGCCGGACCCGGTGCCGCCGCCCTGACCTCCGCCCTGCCCGAGGCCGGTACCGAGGCCGGGCCCGCCCGCGAAACCGTCGACATCCGCTCGTGCCAGGGTGATCGACTCCGCGGCGAGCGAGCCGGAGCGCTGCGCGGCGGTGAATGCGGAGCCCGGGTCGGTCGCGCGGGTGCCGTCGGCCTGGGCGAGCAGACGTCCGGCTTCGGCGAGCCGGGTGCGCGCCTCGGCACCGACGGCGCCGCGCCTGGCCGTGATGAAGTCCTCCGCCGCCGAGACCTGGCCGTGCGCGGAGAGCAGGGCCTGGTCGAGTGCGGCCTCGGTGCGCTGCGCCTGGGCGGCTGCGTCCCGCACCCCTGCAGCGCGGCATCCATGCGCGCGTTGGTCGCCTCGAGCCGGCCGAGCAGTTCGAGCGGGTTGATCGGTCCGGCGCCGAGCCGGGCGGAGACCTCGGCGACGGCGCGTTCGGTGTCGGCGATGACGCCGGCAGGGGTGGCGGGCAGCGCGCGGGCCGCGGCGAGATCCCCCTGCAACTCCGCGAGTGTGGCCGAGACCCGGTCCGCCGCCGCGGAGAGGTCGGTTCCGAGCCGGTCGACGGCATCGAGCAGCAGCCCGGCCTGGTCGACCGATTCCTCCGCCGCACGGATCCCGACGGCTGCTCCCGGCGGGTCGCTCTCGATCCGTTTGCCGGCCTCCGACAGTGCTGTGCGTGCGAAGGCGATGCGCTCCCTGGCCTGGTCGGCATTGTCGGCGACGGTCCCGAGTGCGGCCGCGGTATACCGGCCGGCGAGTTCGGCGATACGGGCGGCGGCGGGCGCGATCCTGGTCTCGGCGGCGTCGGTATCGTGGGTAGCGGATGCCGCGGCGGCCGGAGCGTTCTTCTCCAGCTGGCGCAGCGCGGCGAAGTCCGCCGCCTGGTCGTCGAGGGTCGTGTTGGCCTGCTCGCAGCCGTCGAGGATGGCGAGGAACCAGTCCCTGCGCTGCTCCTCGGTGTCGGGGACGGCGTCGTCGAGCTTCTGCTGGAGGGTGAACGCGGCCCGGAGCGCGGCCTTCGCGGAGTCGAGGGCCGTGCGGAACGCCTCCGTGGCCTCCTGACCGTACTGGGCGAGGGCGAAGCCGAGCTCCTGCTCGCTCGACGTCACGGCGTCATCGGTCTGGACGAGGGCGGTCGCCGCCCGCCGGGAGAGCTCTTCGGTGGAGAGGGCGGCGGGCTGCCCGGTTCCGACGGGAGGCGCTGCACCGGCTGCACCGGCTGCACCGGCTGCAGCCACCGCCGCGCCCCGCCGTCTGCGAGCGAAGAACACGATCGTCCCCGCGACGATCGCGATGAAAACGACGAGCGCCACGAGGATCACCGTGAGGAGGCCGCCCCCGGAGGCCCCTCCTCCGGGATTCGCGGTACCGGGGGTGAGCGAGGGCGCTGGAACCGGCTGGCCGCCGATCGTCGCCGCGAAGCCGTTCGCGGCGCCGATCGCCGCCCCGGCCCAGTCGTTCACGCGCAGGGCCGGTTCGATCGCGACGGTTTCGACCTCCAGAAGTTGCGCATCCGTCAGGCTCGAATTCTGCGCGACCGAGAGCTGGTACTGGCGGTCGCTTGTTGCGACGGCGAGCAGCACGTCGTTGGTGCCGAGCCCGTTCTCGTCGGCGGTCTGGTCTGCCCACTGCTGGCGGTCGGAGACTCCGGTGAAGCTGTCGACGTAGGCGACGAAGAGGTCGGTGCGGGTCTCCGCGTAGAGCCGGTCGAGGGCGGCGGTCACCTCCGCGGTGCGGGAGCCGAGGGCGCCGACCCTGTCGACCACGTGGCTCGACCCGAAGCTCGGGGGATCCTCGGCGGATGCCGGAGTCCCCGGCCCTGCCCCGAGGCCCACGACCGCGAGGACGACCCCCAGAAGCAGCAGGCGTCGTGACCGCATGGACTCGCCTCCTTCGGCGCGGGAATGGCAGGCGAGGGCGGGTGCCCGGTGCCCTCCTGCCGCGAGCATAGAACGGCCAGACCCGCCCGTCTACGAACCTTCTGTTGCGGACTGTGACGGCCCCGTTCGCGTCCGGAGCCGGCAGTGCCCACACTGGGAACACCGCACACGATGAAACAGCCTGGAGGGCAGCATGGCCGAGACCACCGCCCCGCGCCTCGCGGTCGTCGAGGTCACCGGAAGCCGCCCGGACCGCCCCGCGTACCACGCCAAGGTCCAGGTCCTCAACGGAACCGTCGTGGCCGCAGCCGAACAGGGCGGCTGGGCCGTCACCCGCCTCGCCGCGGCCGACATGACCATCGCCACCCTGCTCACCGCGACAGCGGATGCCGACGCGATCGTCATCCTCGGCGGGGAAGACATCACTCCCCGTTTCTACGGCGGCGTCTCCGGTTACCCGGAAGAAACCCTGCATTTCCCGGTCGCCGACGACGGCCAGCTTGCGCTCGTGCGCCGCGCCCTCGAGCACGGCACCCCGCTGCTCGGCATCTGCCGCGGCCTCCAGATCATCAACGTCGCCCTCGGCGGCAGCATCGTGCAGCACATCGACGAAGGCATCCACCGCAACGTCGACGTGCCGATCGACCGGATCCTCCGCGAACACACCGTCGAACTGCTCGAGGGTACCGTACTCGCCGACAGCCTCGGCGGCGCGTTCGCCGCCGTGCAGAGCGCGCACCACCAGAGCGTCGACCGCCTCGGCACCGGCCTCCTCGCCGCAGCGGTGGCCCCCGACGGGCTCATCGAGGCCGTCGAGCACGAGTTCGCGCCGATCACCGGCGTGCAGTGGCACCCTGAGGCCCCCGACGCTCCCGCCGACCAGCTCCCGCTGCTGCTGAAGAGCCTCGAGCGCCAGCTCGCGGCCATCGAAGCGGCCGGTCGTATCGCGGCCTGAGCTGAGCTGAGCCGACCCGAGCCCGGCATCCGCTCGGGTAGAGTGTGGGCACCTGTCGAAAGGACCGCACCATCGCAGACGACACCCTTCCCGGCAGCATCATTCCGGGCAGCACGCACCCCGACGACGCGCTCACCCGCGCCACTGTCGACCTGCTGCGCGACCTGATCCGCAACGCCTGCGTCAACGACGGCACAGCAGACTCCGGCGGCGAGATCCGCAGTGTGCGCACCCTCGAGGGCTTCTTCGCCGGCTCCGGCCTCGACCTCGAGGTCGTCGAACCGCACCCGGGCCGGGCCTCCCTGATCACCCGCATCCACGGAACGGACCCCGGCGCGCCCTCCCTCGCCCTCGTCGGCCACCTCGATGTCGTCCCCGTGCACGAGGCCGGCTGGAGCCGCGACCCGTTCGCGGCGGAGATCGTCGACGGCGAGATCTGGGGCAGAGGCGCTCTCGACATGCTCTGCCTCACCGCGAGCTACGCCGCCGTCACACGTGCCATCGCGACCGGTTCATTCCGACCCCGGGGCGACCTCGTGTTCGCGGCCGTCGCCGACGAGGAGGCCGGCAGCGGCCTGGGCGTCGAGTGGCTCACCGAGAACCGCCTCGACCTGATCGACGCCGACTTCGTCCTCACCGAGTCCGGCGGCGTGCCCGTCGGCCCCACCCCCTCCATCTCCACGACGATCGGCGAGAAGGGCCTCGCCGGCCGTCGCCTCGTCGTGCACGGCACCCCCGGGCACGGTTCGGCGCCCTGGGGTGCCCGCAACGCCGCCATCATCGCAGCGGATGCGGTGTACCGGCTCTCCCGGTACCACGCGCCCGTGCAGATCACCCCGGACTGGCGCCGCTACGTCGCTGCGCTCGACCTCGACCCGGCGCTCGCCGCCCGGCTCCTCGACCCCGTGCGCATCATCGACGCCCTGCACGAACTCGGCACCCTCGCCGGCTTCGCGCACGCCTCGACCCACACGACCGTTTCGCCGAACGTCGTGCGGGCCGGTGACAAGGACAATGTCATTCCCGCCCTCGCGACGGTGACCCTCGACATCCGGGTGCTGCCCGGCATCGCGGCGGCGGATGTCGACGCCTACCTCCGCGAGGCGCTCGGCGAGCTCATGGCCGACGTGACGATCGAGGGCGAGGGGTTCGAAGCCGCGACCCGCTCTCCGATCGACACACCGCTCTACGACGCCCTCGGTGCGGCCGCTCGCCGGGCATACCCGAACGCCGACCTGCTGCCGATGCTGAGCGTCGGCGGCTCAGACGCCCGGTTCTACCGCCGCCGCGGCATCCCCGCGTACGGTTTCGCCCTGCTCAGCCGGCGCTGGGACTACGGAATGTTCCGCCAGCTCTTCCACGGCAACGACGAGCGGATCGACGTCGAGTCCGTCTCACTCACGGTGAACGCCCTCGACGCCGTCGTGCGGGACCTGCACGGCTGATCGCTTCACGCGGGGAGTCCCGGGGTCGAGCCGCTCGCAGTTGATAAATTGCATGCAATGCTGCACTGTAAGTAGCAGTTGACGTCCGTCGTCACCTGCTCCGGACCTGCGCTGAGGATGGCCAGTGCATGCACGGGCGGCCGCCGGGGCGACGACCCGGACGAGAGGTCGATTCAGGTGGCACAGCGCGGGTCCGCCAGCGTCGCTTCTCTCCTGCCCGACGCGCCGGGATCGATCCGGGTCTCGTTCATGGCGATTCTCATCGGGACCGTCGCATACGCCGCGTCGACGTTCCTCGTGACCGGCCCCGGCCGCCCCGGGTGGCTCGACGGCTGGTTCTACATCGCGCTCGAACTCGGAGCCGCGACCCTGGTCGGAGCTCGAGTGGTCCTGCGCCCGATCGAGCGCCCCGCCTGGGGAGCGCTTGCCGGCGCACTGTACGCCGTCGCGCTGTCGGACGCGGCCGGCACGGCGGCGGCCGCAACGGACCATGACGCCGCCGGCGTGCTGGATGCGTTCGGCCTTCGCACTCGACGCAGCCTTCTTCGGGCTCGCCTTCGCCGGGCTGGTCCTGCTGGTGCGGAAGCGGCTGCCGCCGTCAACGGCCTCCGTGTGGCTCGACGGTGTGATTGCAAGCCTGGGTCTGCTGTCGATCGCGTCTGCGCTCTTCTATCGCGCCGCCGACGAGATCACCGTCGACAGCCTGATCTCCCTCGTCTACGCGGTCGCCCCGCTCGTGCTCGTCGCCATCCTTGTCGGCACGGCCGCCGCCCTCGGCCGGCGTCCGAGTCAGATCTGGGCGCTGTGCACAGCTTCATTCTCGTTGATGGCCCTGGGCAACCTCATCCAGGCGACCGGCCTTCCCGGGCTCGATCTGCCGGGAGCGCCGGTCAACGCGCTCTGGCCGCTCGCCGCCCTGCTCCTCGTGGCCGCGGCCTGGCGGTCCCGGAGCACCCCGAGGCCGGTCGGGTCGGATTCGGCGTTCGTACTGGCGATTCCCTCGATATTCACTCTCGGCGCCCTTGCGGTTGCCCTGGTGAATCAATTCACCTCCCTGTCGTACTTCTCGATCGTCACCGCCGTCGTGACCGTGATGGCTGGTGCCCTGCGCCTGTTGTTCGCGGTGCGGGATGCTGATCGGTTGCGGGTGCGGCAGGTGGAGTTGAATGTGAGTCTGGGGTTGGCGCGGGATGCGGCGTTGGCGGCGACGACGGCGAAGTCGGCGTTTCTGGCGACGATGAGTCATGAGATTCGGACGCCGATGAATGCGGTGATCGGGATGACGGGGTTGTTGCTGGATACCCGGTTGGACGCGGTGCAGCGCGATTATGTGGAGACGGTGCGGCGCAGCGGGGACCTGTTGCTGGATCTGATCAATGACATCCTGGATTTTTCGAAGATCGAGTCGGGTGGCCTGGAGTTGGAGGATCGTCCGTTCGATCTGATTTCGGCGGTGGAGGATTCGGTCGGTTTGTTGGCGGTCGCGGCTGATAAAAAGGGTTTGACGTTGTTGTGTGATTTCGCGGATGGGTGTCCGTCGTGGGTGAGCGGGGACGTGACGCGGTTGCGGCAGGTTCTGGTGAACCTGGTGGGTAATGCGGTGAAGTTCACGGAGTCGGGCACGATCATGGTGCGGATCGAGCCGGCCGGGCTGGTCGTTCCGGGGAGTCCGGGGTGGTGGCGCTCAGGTTCCTGGTGTCGGATACCGGGATCGGGATTCCTGAGGATCGGATGCCGCGGTTGTTCCAGTCGTTCAGTCAGGTGGATGCGTCCACGACGCGGGTGTATGGCGGTTCGGGTCTGGGGTTGGCGATCAGTCAGGCCCTGGTCGAGATCATGGGGGGCCGGATCGAGGTGACGAGTACCGTCGGGGTCGGCTCCACCTTCGCATTCACCATCGCCTGGCCGCTCGCCGCTCGCCCGGAGCGGCGAGCGGCGACCGGCGTCGACTGGCTGAGCAGCGGTCGCCCCGAGCGCCGACGCCGGGATGACGCCGCGACCCACGAGAGTGCCGGGCGGGAACGCCCGGGGTCCGGGTCGGCAGACCCGTCCACTCTGCCCGGTCGATCCTCGCCGATTCCCCCCACCCCGGGGCTGCGCATCCTGCTCGCCGAGGACAACGTCATCAACCAGAAGGTCGCTCAGTTGATGCTCGCGCGCGGCGGCCACCGCGTCGACACCGTGAGCGACGGGCTCGAGGCCGTGCAGGCCGTCGGAGCCGTCGCGTACGACGTCGTGCTGATGGACGTGCACATGCCCGTCATGGACGGCCTCGAGGCCGCGCGCCGGATCCGGGGTCTCGGTGACAGCATCCGCCAGCCCGTGATCATCGCTCTCACCGCGAGTGCGACCACGGAGGCGAGGCAGGCGTGCCTCGAGGCGGGCATGGACCTTTACCTCACCAAGCCGATCCGGCCGGCCGAACTCGCGGAGACGCTGGCAACGGTGACGGGGGCGGGAACCGTTCTCGGCGACTGCCCGGATGCAGCCCCCATCGCTTCCCGTCCTGACGATGCCGTGATCGACTACGAAGTCCTCGGCTATCTCGACGACGTCGGCGCGGAAACCAAGGGCTGGCTGCTCCGGAGCTTCGCCGGCCAGGGCGAGAGCAGGCTGCGCGCGATCAGCGCCGGGATCGAAGCCCTCGACCACGAGCACGTGGTGGAGCTGGCGCACCGCCTCCGCGGGAGCAGCGCGACGGTCGGCGCGAGCGCCCTCGCCGCCGTCTGCGCCGAGATCGAGGCGGCGGCGACGCGGCAGGAGCCGATCACCGCGGGGCAGGTCGCCCGGCTCGGCACGGCGATGGACCGCACGCTCTCGGCCCTTGAACCGTTCATGCACCCCGTCCGTGAGCCAGAGCCCGAGCCGGAATCGGCCTGAGCCGAGCCGTCAGCCCGTGCCGATCAGGCCGTGCCGATCAGGCCGTGCCGAGCAGCGCGCACTGCTCCTGCAGGCGCGAACGGATGCCGGCGTCGGCGCACAGCGCGATCGCCCGTTGGTAGGCGACCCGGGCATCCCTCACCCGGCCGGCCTGGGCGAGCAGGTGTGCGCGGGTCGCCCAGGCCGGTTGGAAACGATCGGCGCCCGGCAGCACGGCGACGGAATCGAGAGCGGCCAGTCCGGCCGCTGGTCCCTCGACCGCGCCGACGGTCGCCGCGAGCGCCACCCGGGCGCCGAGCGTGGGCGCGATCCGCACGAGCGCGCCGTAGAGGGCCAGAAGCGCCGGCCGGTCGGTCTCGCCCGAGCGAGCCCGGTCGCAGTGCACCGACTCGATGGCCGCTTCCACCTGGAATCGTCCGATCCGGTCGAAACCGTGGGCCCGCCGGAGCAGCATTTCCCCCTGCCGGATCAGCTCGCGATCCCACCTGGCCGGATCCTGGTCGTCGAGGGCGATCGTTGATCCGTCCGGTGCGGCGCGTGCCGGTGCCCGGGACAGCGAGAACGACAGCAGCGCGGCAAGGCCGAGCACCTCGGGCTCGCGCGGAAGCAGGGCCGCGAGCACGGTCGCGAGGTACAGCGACTCCGCCGCAAGCGACTCACGCACACTCGGCCCGGCAACACCCTGCCAGTCGATCGCATAGGCGCCGTAGATCGCCTCGAGCACCGCGGGGAGCCGCCCGGAGAGTTCGCTCAGCCCCGGCACGGTGAAGGGGATCCGCGCGTCCCGAATCCGCCGCTTCGCCCGCACGAGGCGCTGCGCCATCGTGGATTCGGGCAGCGAGAAGGCCACCGCGATCCGGGCCGCGTCGAAACCGAGCACCGTCTGCAGCATCAGGGGCGTGCGAATGCCGGGATCAATCGCCGGGTGCGCGCAGACGAAAAGCAGTTCAAGGCGCTTGTCGGGGATCTCATCGGGGTCGACGTCGTCGAGCGAGAGCGGTGCGGGCGGATCGAGCGACCCAGAGAGTCCGAACAGCACGGTCGGGTCGAGCGGCACGGTTCGGCGCACGGCGGTGGACTTCCAGCGGTCGCGGAGACGATTGCGCGCCACCGTGAGCAGCCACCCCTCGGGGTTGCCGGGAATGCCGGCCGCCGGCCACCGGGTCAGCGCCTCGAGGAAGGCATCCGCAAGGGCATCTTCGGCGGACGGGATGTCGCCGCCCGGCGCCGCGAGCAGCGCGAGCAGCCGGCCGTAGGACTCCCGGGCGACGGATTCCGCCCGCGCCCTGGCCGTGTCCCTGGCTGCGTCCGTGGCTGCGCCCGCGGCGGCTGCGTCGTGCGCGCCCGCTGCGGTCATTCCTGGCCGCGCCATGCTCCGTCCCGGAAGATGATTGCCGACGGACGGATCTCGACAGCCCCGTACTGGGCGGCGGGGCACTGTTCGGCCCATGCGATTGCCGCATCGAGGTCTGGCACCTCGATCACGAAGGTGCCGTTGAGGCGCTCCTTGGTGTCCGCGAACGGGCCGTCCTGCACCCGGAGCGCGCTGTCGCGCACGGTGACGGTCGTCGACGCGGACACGGGCTGCAGGATGTCGGCCGAGATGAGTACCCCGGCGGCGTCGAGCGACTTCCCATAGGCATCGAAGGCCGCGCGTCCCCATTCCATCATCTCGTCGCTGATGTTGGCGTCTTCGGCTTCCTGGCTGATCACGAGCAATGAGTAACGCATCAGACTTCCCTTCGTCGTTGTGATACTGACACCACAATGACGAGCGAGCACGCCCCGAATCGACACCTCAGCGGGCGCGCAACCCGATCGACGTCGTGATCGCCTCATGCTGGCCACCGGAATGCACAAGATGCAGGCCGTCGCCGGTGACCGTGAGCTGGCTCCGGTAGCAGCGCAGGGCGGCCGTCGTCACGGCGCGACGGGCCTCGAGGTCGAGCCATTCGGCATCCGCTGCCGGATCGAGCACGATCTCGGCGAAGGGGTCTGCCCGGCGAGGCATGCCGCACGGGCCGCCTCGTGCATGCGCACGTGGTCGGGGTGGCCGTAACCACCGCCGTGGTCGTAGCTGATCACGAGGGCGGGCCGCACGTGCCCGATGAGCGCCACGACATCGGCCGTGACCTCGTCGAGGGGAGCGACATAGAGGGCATCGGCGTCGGCGTCCGCGGCCGGACCGGCGAGTCCCTCCCGGATCCAGCTCATGCCCGAGTCACGGTAGCGGCGCGGCGGCCGTCCTTCGGCGCGCGCGGGAGCCTGGCCGAGCCAGAATCGGTCGGCGATCCCGAGGACCTGGGTGGCTCTGTCCAGCTCGTCCTCGCGAACGCGTGCGAGCGCCGCGGTGCCCTCGAGCCCGGACAGCGGCCCGGCGACGACTTCGCCGCGCTCGCCACGGGAGGCGGTCAGGAGCGACACCCGGGTGCCGCGCGCGACGAGTTCGGCTGCGAGGGCTCCGGTGGTGAGGGTTTCGTCGTCGGGGTGCGCGTGCACGAGCAGGACGACCGGGAGGCCGTCGAGGATGCTCACGCGATCCGCAGCCCGCGTCGGTCGTCGTACTCGTCCGCGGAGCACGGCTCGAGCAAGCCCCGGTACACGTCCAGAAGACCCCGCGCGCTGCGCGGCCAGTCGAGGCGTTCGGCGCGGGCGCGGGCGTCGACGGACAGCCGGCGGGCGAGGTCGGGATCGCCGAGCAGGGTCGTGATCGCCGCGCCCCAGGCCTGCGGGTCGCGGGAGCCGAGCACGATCCCGGTGTCGCCGTCGAGCACGGCTTCGCGGAGGCCCCTGACGCGGAGGCGACGACGGGCACTCCGCTCGCTGCCGCCTCGAGGGCGACCAGACCGAAAGTCTCCGAGTGGGAGGGGATCAACACGACCCTGGCGTCGCGGAACAGCGCCGCGAGATCGGCGCGGGTCTGCGGGCCGAGGAATCGTACGGTGTCGGCGATCCCGTTCCGTTCGGCGAGGTCACGGAGGCCATCGATATAGCCGTCGAAGTCGCCGGAGGCGTCGCCCGCGATGATGAGCTCCGGCCGGAGTGCCGCAGGGACCGCCGCTATCGCCTCGACCGCGAGGTCGAGTCCCTTGAGCGGCTGCAGGCGGGCGGCGACGATCGCGTAGCCGGGGTCCTGCTCGGTAGTGCGGATGCCCGGCGCCGGGTGGAAGAGCTCTGCGTCGACCCCGGGGGAGACCACGAAGATCCGCTCTGGCGAGCCGCCGAGCCTGGTCACGATCGTGTCGGCCTCGGCGTTGCTGATCGCGACGAGGGCGTCGGATTCGCGGGCGAGCCAGGCTTCGCCGCGCATCCGCCCCGGTGACTCCGGCCGTTCGCCGGCCGAGAGCGGCGTCGAGGGGTCTGCGGCGATGCTGTGGAAGCTCTGCACGTGCGGGATGCCGCGGCCCTGGGCGAGCGGGAGCGCGGCCATGCCGGAGAACCAGTGGTGCGAGTGGATCACGTCGTAGTCGCCGAGGGCGGCCAGGCCGACCCGGAATTCGTCGATGACCGCCTCGTGCGCCCCCTTGCTGATGGGTTTCGCCGGCCCGGCCTGAAGGAAGCGGAGGGTGAGGCGCGGTGCGAGGACGACGGCGTCGGGAAGTGTGGCCGAGGACCGGCGGGTCACGATGTCGACGGTGTGGCCGGCAGCGGCCATGGCCTCCGCCTGCTGGCGCACCACGACGTTCATGCCGCCGGCGTCCCCGGATCCAGGCTCGTCACCCGGCGAGGTGTGCAGGGAGACGAGGGCGATGCGGAGGCGGGAGGCTGCGGGGGACACCCGTGAATCTTAACGCAGTCGCCTGAACCCGCCCTGCCGAACTCCGTCGAATGGGTCAGCGGGCGAGGGCCGGCACAGATCGCGGCCGCACGAGCCACCACAGGGCCGCGCTCGCGAAGACGGCGCAGGCGAGCATGACCGCTCCCATTCCGAGTGCGTCACCGGTGATGAACACCCCGACCAGCGGAGTGACGATTCCCGCGACGGTGAAGTTCATTGCGCCGAGCAGCGACGCCGCGAGTCCGGACTCCGCCCCGTGGGGTGCGAGGGCGAGGCCCTGCACGCAGGGAATGCAGACCCCCACGGCCATGATCGAGAACCAGAGCGGGATGACGACGAGCGGAAGCCCCCAGCCCCAGACGGCTGCGGTGCAGATCACCAGGGCGGACATCACGAGCACGGTCGTGCTGAGGGCCAGTAGCCACTGCGGGGCCAGCCTGCCGGCAAGGCGCGCCCCGAGCTGGGTGCCGAGCACGAAGCCGAGGGCGTTCACCGAGAACAACAGCCCGTACTGCGCGACCGAGAACGCGTAGACGCCCTGGAACAGAAACGGTGAACCGGCGAGGTAGGCGAACTCGCCTCCCCAGACGAAACCGCCGACCAGGGCGAGTCCGAGGTAGCGGCGGTCCCGGAGCAGCCTGCCCATCCGACCCGGCAGCGCACGGATGCCCGACTGGATCCGGTTCTCGATCGGCAGGGTTTCCCGGATGCCGATCACCGAAGCGAGGGCGATCACCGCACCGTATGCGGCGAGCACCACAAAAATACCCCGCCAGTCGATCCACTGCAGCAACTGCGAACCCAGGATCGGCGCGACGATCGGGGCGAGCCCGTTGACCATGCCGAGCCGGGACAGCATCCTGAGCATCGGGATTCCGGAGAAGAGGTCACGCACGAGCGCGAGCGACACGACGCCGCCGGCCGCCGCCGCCGCGCCCATCAGGAAGCGGAAGGCCGTCAGCGCCTCGACGTTCGGGGCGAACGCGCAGGCAAGAGACGCGAGGATGTGGACGAGGGTCGCGACGATGAGCGGCCGGCGCCGACCGATGACGTCGCTCCAGGGGCCGACAACGAGCTGGCCGACGGCGAGGCCGATGGTCGTGGCCGCGAGGGTGATCTGCACGGCCGACTCGGAGGTGTGCAGTGCCGCCGCGACCGCGGGGAAGGCGGGCAGGTACAGGTCGATCGTGAACGGCCCGAGCGCGGTCAGGGCGCCGAGGATGAACACGTACCGCAGGCGGTGACCCCGGCTGAGCAGTTCGCCCGGGTGCGCGGACGCGGTCATGCCCACTCGTAGTACGACTCGTCGACGCGACGGCCGACAGAGAGGAGTCGATGGTCGCCATGTCTTCTGCGTCGAGTTCGAAGCCGAGGATGTCGATGTTCTCCCTGATCCGGTCGGCGGACGCCGACTTGGGCAGGGAACGGTACCGAGCTGCAGGTGCCAGCGCAGGATCGCCTGCGCCTCCGTGACCCCGTGCGCCCGCGCGATCGAGGCGATCTCGGATGTGCCGAGGGCGAGGCCGCGGCCGAGCGGCGACCAGGCCTGGGTCACGATGCCTCGCTCGGCGTGGAAGGCGCGCAGCTCCGGCTGTGAGTGCAGGGGGTGCAGTTCGATCTGGTTCACGCTCGGGACCGTCCCGCCGAGCGCGATCACCTCCTCGACCTGCTCCCGCGAGAAGTTGGAGACGCCGATCGACCGCGCGGCACCGGAGCGGTTGACGTCTTCGAGGCCGTCCCAGGCCCGCAGGTGAGTTCCGACGGAGGACACCGGCCAGTGCACCAGATACAGGTCGACGTAGTCGAGTCCGAGGCGATCGAGGCTGTTCCTGGCTTCCTCGCCCGCGGTCAGGTGGTGCGTGTTCCAGAGTTTCGTCGTGACGAAGAGCTCCCCGCGGGGAATACCGCTCCGGCGGATGCCGATACCGACGCCGCGCTCGTTGAGATAGACGGCGGCCGTGTCGATCGAGCGGTACCCGGCGGCGATGGCCGCTTCGACCGCACGAGCGGTCGCCTCGTCGTCCATCGCGAAGACGCCGAAACCGAGTTGCGGGGTCGTCGCCCCGGTATTGAGAGTGATCCTGGGGAGTCGGGTCGGCGGCATGGGGCGCTCCGTTCGGTCGCATTATTATCGGACGAGCGTCCAATATAAAGCGAGCCTAGCGTCTTGCCGCGTGGGCTCAGGCCCGGATGCGGGCAATCAGGTCGTCGGCGAGCTGCTTCTGAAGCTCCGGAGTCATCAGGTCGGGGAACAGTACCGACTGCAGCGAGATCCCGTCGATGAACACCAGGATCTGGTCGACGAGCAGTCCGAGATTCGTGTCGACGGCCAGGTGCCCACCCGCCGCGGTCGACGTCAGCACCCCGAGCCACCAGTCCCGAGCGACCTGCGCGGACTCCTGCCGGACCAGCTTGAGGCGGGGATCGTTGAGTGCCCTGCCGATGTAGCTGATGTCGATGACGGCCTCGATCCGCCGGTTCTCGTCCATCGGCAGCGTCTCATACAGCGTGGCCCTGAGTGCCTCGATCCCGGTTGACCGGCCGATCTTCTCCTCGACGCGGCGGAAGACCCGGTCATAGGCCAGGCGGTGGGCCTGAACGAGGATGTCGTCCTTGTCTGCGAAATAGTGGGCGAGCACGCCGCTCGAAACGCCGGCTTCCTTCGCGATCTGGCGCACCGTGGCCGCGTCAAGTCCGCGGGTCGCGATCACCCGCCAGGTGGCCTCGAGCACCTCAGCGCGCCGTTCCTCGTGGTCGACAATCTTCGGCATGTGTTGTGTCTCTTCCTCGTTCGCCCCAGTCGACTGCGGGAACCCATCGGCGAGTCCCCGGTTTTTGGACGCATGAGTTAATTTACTCGCTTGTAACAGGGCAGAAACTTATTTCGGACGCGTGTCATAAAAACTGTGAGGACAGCACAGACGAGGAAGTGAGCCAGGGATGACCATCACAGCACCACAACAGATCGAACTGCCCCTTGACGCCGCCCTGCGAGCCCGCGCGGGGAAGGTCATCCCAAGCGGGATGTACGGGCACATGAACGTGGCCCTGATGCCGTCGGGGTTCCCCCAGTTCTATGCGGAGGGCAAGGGCAACCGCCTCTGGGACGTCGACGGAAACGAATATCTCGACTTCATGTGTTCCTTCGGCCCGATGATCTCCGGCTACGCGAACCCGGTCGTCGACGCGGCAGCGCTGGCCCAGCAGAAGCGCGGCGACGCCCTCGGTGGCCCGACCGCACGCATGGTCGAGCTCGCCGAACTGATGGTCGACACCGTCGCACACGCCGACTGGGCCATGTTCGCCAAGAACGGCACCGACGCCACGAGTCTCGCGGTCACGATCGCCCGGGCGGCGACGGGTCGGAAGAAGCTGCTCAAGGGCGGCACGGCCTACCACGGCGCGAATGCCTGGTTCAATCCGAACCCGCTCGGCAGCACGCCGGAGGACCGCGCAAACATCATCGACTTCGAGTTCAACGACCTCGCCTCGCTCGAGGCTGCCGCAGCCGAAGCCGGCGGTGATGCCGCGGCGATCATCCTCTCTCCATTCCGGCACGACGCCCCCGGCTCCACAGACCAGTACATCGTCGACCCGGCCTTCGCCAGGGGAGTGCGGGCGCTGGCCGACCGGATCGGCGCCGTGCTGATCATGGACGAGGTCCGCACCGGCTTCCGACTGCACACCGGCGGCGCGTGGGAACCGCTCGGCATCGATCCAGACCTCACCGCCTTCAGCAAGGCAATGGCGAACGGCTACGCGATTTCGTCGGTCGTCGGCATCGACTCCCTCCGCCAGTCGGCCGCCGACATCTTCGCGACCGGATCGTTCTGGTACGCGGGTGCAGCGATGGCGGCCGCGATCGCCAACATCGGCCTGCTCAAGGCGACCGACACCCCCGCCCAGATGAACCGGGTCGGCCAGCTCCTGCGCGACGGACTTCAGAGCCAGGCCGCCGCGCACGGCTTCACGGTCTTCCAGAGCGGGCCGCCCGTGATGCCGTTCCTGCGCTTCGAGGACGACGAAAGCCTCGCGACAGCCGCGGCCTTCACCGACGCGGCGGTCCGGCGCGGCGTGCTGCTGCACCCCGCGCACAACTGGTTCCTCTCCACCGCGCACACCGAAACGGATGTCGCGTGGGCGCTCGAGCGCACCGACGACGCGTTCGCCGAGACGCGCGCCCTGTTCGGCTGACCCGTTCGACTGACCCGTTCAGCTGCCACCATCGCCACCCTTCCACCATCAGCACCCAGGCTCCGACGCTGCAGCCACCTTGAGAACCGGCGGGACGGCCGGGTCCGCAACCAACAGAGGAGACTCACGTGCACACGAAACAACGCTCCACCCGCTTCAAATGGCGCTCCCTCGTCGCGATGGCCGCGACCGCAACCCTGCTGCTGACCGGCTGCAGCGTCGGAGCGGCCACGACGGCTGTCGCGAAACACGATCTCGTGATCGCGAGGGCGATGGACCTGACGACCCTCGACCCCGACCGCGGCTACTGCGACACCTGCCAGATCGTCTTCACGGCACTCTACGACCGGCTCGTGATCGTGAGTCCAGAGGACTCGAAGACCCTTCAGCCCGGGCTGGCCTCGACCTTCACCGCGAACGCCGACAACACCCAGTTCACCTTCGGACTCGACCCAGCGGCGACCTTCTCGGACGCCTCGCCCGTCGAGCCGAAGGACGTCAAGTGGAGCCTGGAGCGCCTCGCCAACATCAAGGGCAGCGCCTCCTACCTGCTCGCGGGCATGTCCTCGATCGACACCCCCGACGCGAAGACCGTGGTCGTCAACTTCGCGGCGCCGAACTCCGCGTTCCTCGCGATCGTCGCGGCGTCGTACCTGGGCATCGTGAACAGTGACGTCGCCAGCGAGCACGGTGCATCCGCCGCGGCCGACGCGTCGACTGCGGACACCGCAGAAGACTGGTTCCTCTCCAACTCCGCGGGAAGCGGCCCGTACATCCTCGACAGCTACACGGCCAACAGTGCCGTGAAGCTCACGGCGAACCCGAACTACTGGCGCACCAAGCCGACCTTCGACACCGTGACGCTCAAGGAGGTCACCGACTCGAGCTCCAGCAGCTCCAGCAGCTCCAGCAAGGTGACGTCGACATCGCCATGCAGATCAGCCCAGACGCCCTGGACCAGCTCAAGAACACCCCGACGGTCACGACGGCGGCCGTCGATTCGTTCAACTACACATACATCGCCCTGATGCCAGGTGCAGAGGGCGGGGCTCCCCTCGCCGATGTCCGGGTGCGGGAGGCGATCAAGGACGCCATCGACTACGACAACATCGTCAAGACCCTCGTCGCAGGCTACGGGAAGCTGCAGGGCTCTCCGATCCCGAACGGCTTCGAGGGAAGTGAGAAGGTCGCCCTGCCGAGCTACGACGTCACGAAGGCGAAGGCGCTGCTCGCAGAGGCCGGCTACCCGGACGGCTTCACGATCAGCTCGACGTACCCGAAGATCGTTGCATACGGCGTCGACCTCGACCTGCAGATGCAGGCCATCCAGCAGAACCTCGCTTCGGTCGGCATCACGCTCGAACTGACGCCGGTCGACTTCAGCCAGTGGGCCGACGTCATCGGCGGCAAAGGAACCCCGATCACGGCCGTGTACTTCGCCCCTGACCACACGGACTCGAGCCAGTACGTGCAGTACTTCGGCCTGATCCCGAACGGCGGATACGTCGCCAACTTCGCCTCTCTGGCCGGCAAGACGGTCAACCAGGCCGAGGTCGACGGGCTCACGACTGCGCTCGCCCAGACCGGAGCGGAGCGCACGGCGAGCTACCAGGCGCTCGCCCAACTGATGGCCGACGACGTCAATATCCTGCCGATCGTCAATCCGCAGTTGATCATGGCCCACGCGAGCGACATCACGGGGGTGACGTACAGCCCGTGCTGCAACGTCGACCTCGGGGCGCTCGGGCTCACGAAGTAAGCCACTGCCCAGCGACAGTGCGGGGCGCGGACCCGGTCCACGCCCCGCACTGTCGCCCTGTACCGTCGCCCCGCACTGTACCGTCGCCCCGCACTTTACGGAGTTCCAGATGCTTCGCTTCATCCTCAAACGGATCGCCATCCTGCCGCTGCTCCTGCTCGGCATCGTGACGATCGCTTTCGTGATCTCGCGGCTGTTGCCGGCGAATCCGATCGCCTCGCTCGTCGGCGAACGCAACCTCAACAATCCCGAGATCGTCGCCGCCGCCAAGGCGCGCTGGGGCCTCGACCAGGACCTCTTCACGCAGTACCTGAACTATCTCGGTCACCTTTTCCAGGGCGACCTCGGCACCTCCTTCAGCACCAAATCGAGCGTGACGAGCGACCTGCTCAGCCGTCTTCCGGCCACGATGGAGCTCACGATCGTCGCCCTCCTGATCGGCACACTCGGCGGCATCGCCCTCGGCGTGATCTCGGCGAGCCGGAAGGACCGCTTCGCCGACCACCTGAGCCGGTTCTTCTCCCTGCTCGGATCGTCCCTCCCGGTCTTCTGGACCGGCCTCGTCTTCCTCTTCGTCTTCTACGCCCAGCTCGGCGTTCTCCCCGGCCCCGGCCGGCTTTCGGCCAGGATCGAACCTCCCGCGAACGTCACTGGCTTCTACACGGTGGACTCACTGCTCGCCGGCAATATTCCGCTCTTCCTCGACGCGGTCAGCCACCTGATCCTCCCGGCGTTCATCCTGGGCTGGGGGCTGGTCGGCACGATCAGCAGGCTGGTCCGCGCCTCGATGCTCGATGAGATGCACGCGGACTACGTGCGCACCGTGCGCGCGAAGGGCCTCAGTGACGGGTTCGTGATGCGGCATCATGTGCTGCGCAACTCGCTCACCCCGGTCGTCACCATCGTCGGCTTCGCGTTCGGCGCGCTGCTCACCGGTGCCGTGCTCGTGGAGCAGATCTTCTCCTGGAACGGGATCGGCTCGTACGCCGTCGGCGCCACCCGCACCCTCGACTACCCCGCCATCAACGGGGTCACCCTCGTCGGCGGTGCCATCTTCCTCCTGGCCAGCCTGGCCACCGACATCGTGTACGCCGTCGTCGACCCGAGAGTGAGGCTCGCATGACCGCGATCTCGTTGCCCAGCCTGGCCGGAAACGCCCGCGACCTGTGGAAGCGCGGGTCGGCATCCGCCTGGCTGCGCCCACCGATGATCTTCGGATACGTCGTGCTCGCCTTCTGGATCGTCGCCGCCGTCGGCGTGCAGTGGATCGCGCCGTACGACCCGATCAAACAGGTGGGCGAACGGCTGCTCGCGCCCAGCGGGACGCACTGGTTCGGCACGGATGCGCTCGGTCGCGACGTTTTCAGCCGCACCCTCTACGGTGCCCGCTATTCGCTCCCGATCGCCGCGGTCGCGATCGTCGTCTCGGTGACGATCGGCAGCGTGCTCGGCGCCGTGGCCGGCTACTTCGGCGGCTGGGTGGATGCCGTGATCATGCGCATCGCGGACATGACGATGGCATTCCCCGCGATCCTGCTCGCGATGGCGGTCGCCGCCTCGCTCGGCCCCGGCCTGAACAACGCGTTGATCGCGATCGTGATCGTCTGGTGGCCGATCTATGCCCGGCTGATGCGCGGTCAGGTGCTCTCGATCAAGCAGCGGGAGCACGTCGAATCGGCCGTGGCGATCGGGGCGAGCGGTCCACGGATCCTGTTCCGGCACATCGTGCCGCAGTCGCTGACGCCGATCCTGGTCAACGCGACCATGGACCTCGGCCAGGTCATCCTGCTGGTCGCCTCGCTGAGTTTCCTCGGCCTCGGCGCCCTGCCGCCCACGCCGGAGTGGGGTGCGATGATCACCGACGGCGCCAAGAACTTCTATCAGCCGTGGATCGCCGCGGCCCCCGGGTTCGCGATGCTCACGATCGTGCTCGCGATCAACTTCATCGGCGACGGCCTGCGGGACGCCCTCGACGTGAAGGCCACCCGCCGCTGAGTCGCCGGCAGCACAACAGGAAGCGGCGCCCGGACTGTGTCCGGGCGCCGCTTCGTTGGTCCGGCGGGGGTCAGCTCGCGATGCGGGCGCCGGGGATCGCGGCGAGCAGCTCCCGCGTGTACGACTCCCGGGGCGAGTCGAAGATCTCCTCCGGGGTGCCGCTCTCCACGATGACGCCGTTCCGCATCACGTGCACGAAGTCGCTGATCTGCCGCACGACGGCGAGGTCGTGGCTGATGAACAGGTAGGTCAGGCCGAATTCATGCTGGAGTCGCATCAGCAGGTCGAGGATCTGCGCCTGCACGAGAACATCGAGGGCGGACACCGCCTCGTCGAGCACGATGAGTTCCGGCCGCAGCGCGAGCGCGCGTGCGATGGCGACGCGCTGGCGCTGGCCACCGGAGAGTTCGTGCGGGTAGCGGTCTGCGGTCTCTGCGGGGAGGGCGACCGCGTCGAGTAGTTCGAGCAGCTGGACAGCCCGGGATTCCTTCGTGCCCCAACCGTGGACGACGAGGGGTTCGACGATGGTCGCGCCGACCGTGAAGAGTGCGTCGAGCGAGGCGAACGGGTTCTGGAACACCGGCTGGACCCGGCGACGGAAGTCGAGGAGTTCCTTCTTCGTGAAGCCGCTTGTCTCGGCGCCTTCGAAGGTGATCGACCCGGAGGTCGGTGCGTCGAGCCCGAGCACGAGTCTCGTCGTCGTCGACTTACCCGAGCCGGACTCGCCGACGATCGCGACGGTGCTGCCGCGGGGGATGCTGAAGGTCGAGCCGGCGAGGGCGACGAACCGCTGCGGGCGCGACAGGAACCCGCTGCGCACGACGAACTCCTTGCGTACCTCGGAGAGCTCGATGATGTTATCGACATGGCCCGTTCCTGCGGCCTGATGCGTCGCGTAGGGCGTCGCCGCCCGCGTCTCCCCGCGGCGCACGGCGAGGCTCGGCGCCGCCAGGAGCAGGCGCTTCGTGTATTCGTGCTGGGGATCCTCCAGGATCTGGCGTGCCGGGCCATGCTCGACGATGCTGCCACGGAACATGACGAGCACCTCGTCGGCGCGCTCGGCCGCGAGGGCGAGGTCGTGCGTGATCATGAAGAGCGCTGTGCCCATTTCCTCCGTCAGTGCCGAGAGCTGGTCGAGGACCTGCCGCTGCACGGTGACGTCGAGGGCACTCGTCGGCTCATCAGCAATGAGGAGCTGTGGGCGGCAGGCGAGCCCGATCGCAATGAGCACGCGCTGACGCATGCCGCCGCTGAATTCGTGCGGGAACTGCCGGAAGCGGCGTTCGGGCTCGGGGATTCCGACCATCCTGAGCAGCTCGATCGCCCGGATGCGTGCGGCGGAAGGCGTTGCGCCATGCGCCTCGAGGGCCTCGGTGATCTGGTGGCCGATCCGGTAGACCGGGTCGAGGTTCGACATCGGGTCCTGCGGCACGAGGCCGATGCCGGCCCCGCGCACCCCGGCCATCTGCGCCTCGGAGGCGTGGGCGAGGTCGACGCCGTTGAAGAGGATTTTCCCGGAGGTGATGGTCGCGTTCGGTGCGAGCAGGCGGTTGATCGCCGCGGACATCGTCGACTTGCCCGAGCCCGACTCGCCGACGACGGCGAGCGTGGACCGTGCGGACAGCTCGAGGTTCGCGTCGGAGACCGCGGTGAACACCCCTGGGCGGTCCGGAAGGAGATGGACAGGTTCTGGATCGAGAGCAGCGGCCGCCCGATGGCGGTTTCCGGGGCTGCAGTCGCCGTGGCAGTTTTATCGGACATGCGTCCAACATAAACGCGTCGCGTTTCGGCGAGTCAATGCAGTGTTTCGGACAGGTTTAATCTGGAAGAGAGGCCGGCGCGGGGTTCTGGTGACTGAAACCGTCATTCATCGGAAACATCCTCGCCACGCGACCTCCCTAGATTTAGGCGCATCCGAATCCGCACCTAGTCGCGGAGCAGCATGCCGTAGCAAAGGGGTATTCATGAGTGGAAACAGCGCCCGCCGTCAAGCGATCAGGGATGTAAGGGCTTATGTTCCTCCGGCCCCGAGCTATACAGCGACTGAGACGCCGGGAGAGATCTTCGGCGAAAACGTCTTCAACAAGGTCGTCATGCAGAAGCGGCTGCCGAAATCCGTCTATAAGTCCGTGATGGCGACGATCGAAAACGGCGCCAGGCTCGATCCGCTCGTAGCGGATGCCGTCGCATCCGCGATGAAGGACTGGGCGCTCGAAAAGGGTGCGACCCATTACGCCCACGTCTTCTACCCGCTCACCGGGCTGACAGCGGAGAAGCACGACAGCTTCTTCGAGCCCGTCGGCGATGGCACGGCGCTCGCCGAATTCGCGGGCAAGACCCTCGTGCAGGGCGAGCCCGACGCATCGAGCTTCCCCAACGGCGGCCTGCGCAACACCTTCGAGGCTCGCGGGTACACCGGCTGGGACGTGACGAGCCCGGCATACGTGCTCGAGAACCCGAACGGCAACACCCTCTGCATCCCGACGGTCTTCGTCTCGATGACCGGCGAAGCGCTCGACCACAAGACCCCGCTGCTGCGCTCGCAGCAGGCGATGGGCGAACATGCCGAACGCATCCTGCGCCTCTTCGGGCACACCGATCCTGCCCGCGTCGTCTCGTTCTGCGGCCCCGAGCAGGAGTACTTCCTCGTCGACCGGCACTTCTTCCTCGCCCGCCCCGACCTGCTCAACTCCGGCCGTACCCTGTTCGGCGCGAAGCCGCCCAAGGGCCAGGAGTTCGACGACCACTACTTCGGCGCCATCCCCGAGCGGGTGCTCGGCTTCATGATGGACACCGAGCGGGAGCTCTTCAAGCTCGGGATCCCCGCGAAGACCCGGCACAACGAGGTCGCCCCCGGCCAGTTCGAGATCGCGCCGATGTTCGAGCGCGGAAACATTCGCCGCCGACCACCAGCAGCTGCTCATGACGACTTTCAAGTCAGTCGCCAAGAAGCACGGGATGGCCTGCCTGTTCCACGAGAAGCCCTTCCAGGGCGTCAACGGCTCGGGCAAGCACGTCAACTTCTCGCTCGGCAACAACGAGCTCGGCAGCCTTCTCGTCCCGGGAGACAACCCGCACGACAACGCCCAGTTCCTGGTGTTCTGCGCCGCCGTCATCCGCGCGGTGCACAAGTACGCCGGACTTCTCCGCGCCTCGGTCGCCTCCGCGACCAACGACCACCGCCTCGGCGCCAACGAGGCCCCGCCGGCGATCATCTCGATCTTCCTCGGCGACCAGCTCGCCGACGTCTTCGAGCAGATCGCCCAGGGCCCGGCAACCTCGTCCAAGGACAAGGGCTCGATGGTGATCGGCGTCGACACGCTCCCGGTGCTGCCGACCGACCCGGGCGACCGCAACCGTACGAGCCCGTTCGCGTTCACCGGGAACCGGTTCGAGTTCCGTGCCCCCGGTTCGATGCAGACCGTCGCCGGCCCGATGGTGACGATCAACACGATCATGGCCGAGTCGCTCGATTACGCGGCGACCGAGCTCGAGGCCGCCGTCGCCGGTGGCACTGACTTCGACACGGCCGTGCAGAGCCTGCTCACCCAGATCATCACCGACCACGGCGCCGTCGTGTTCAACGGCGACGGGTACTCCGATGCCTGGCCGATCGAGGCGGAGAAGCGCGGGCTCGCAAACCTGCGCACGACCCTCGACGCGCTGCCCGAACTCATCACCGAGTCGGCAATGGACCTGTTCGACAAGTACAGGGTCTTCAACCACCGCGAGATGCACAGCCGTTATGAGATCGGCCTCGAACAGTACGCTCTCACCATCGGTGTCGAGGCGCGCCTCACGCTCGAGATGGGGGCGACGGTCATCCTCCCCGCCGCCGTGCGTCACCAGACCGAACTCGCGATCAACATCGGCGCCCTCACGGCCGCCGGCGTTGAACCCGACCACGCCGCACTGAGCGAGGTGTCCGCCCCGATCACCAAGCTCCGGTCCGCGCTCGCCGTGCTCCGGGACGCGCTGGCCGGCGGATCGGAAGAGACCGCACTCGGCGAGGCCGAGCACGCTCGCGACGCGCTGCTTCCGGCGATGTCCGCGGTCCGCGCCGCCGCAGATGCCCTCGAAGAGATCGTCGCGGACGACCTGTGGCCGCTCCCGACCTACCAGGAGATGCTCTTCATCCTGTAACCGCAGAGCACGTACGTCCTCCGCCCGGTCAGCCTGTTTCTGCTGGCCGGGCGGATGCGCGTTCTGACCCGATCAGATGAACAGCGTCGTCGTCGACTCGGCCGCCTCCCCGAGGAAGGTCGCGACGCCGCCGAGTTCGACGCCGTCCATCAGGTCGGTCGGAGCGATCCCGAGCAGGTCCATCGTCATCGTGCACGCGATCAGGCGCGCCCCGCCGGCCTGCGCGGACGTGATGAGATCGGGCAGCGACGAGACCGAGTTGTCCCGCATGACCTTCTTGATCAGTGCCGCACCGGCACCGAGCATATTCATCTGCGACAGCGGCATGCTGCCCGCGCTCGAGGGCATCATGGTGGCGAACATCTTGTCCATCAGTTTGCGTTCCCGCTTGGGCGGGTCCGTGCGGCGCAGGGAGTTGAGCCCCCAGAACGTGAAGAACATCGAGACCTCTTCGCCCATCGCGATCGCCCCGTTGGCGATGATGAAGGCGGCCAGCACCTTGTCGAGGTCGCCGGAGAACACCACGAAGGAGGTCTTGTTGGGTGTCGGCGAGCTCACGATGCCGACGGATGCCGCAGGCCGGGTCGCCAGAGCGGCCCCGCCCTTCCGCATGGTCGCGACGTAGCCAGGGCCCTCCGGCGAAATGGCGACGAGCTCGTGTCCGTTCCGCCTGGCCCAGGCCGGAGCGTCACTGGCGAACCCGGGGTCGGACACGTGCACGACAACCTCGTCGCCGGCATCCAGTGTCTTCATCTTCTCGGATAGCTTCATGATCGGGCCTGGGCAGGCGAGTCCGGAGCAGTCCAGGTCGACCTGCACGCCGGTGCCGTTGGCGAGCAGGGCGGCCTGCGCGGCGGCCTTCGTTGCAGCGGCCGTGAACTCGGCTGCTTCGGCGTAGGTGGTCATCGGCAGCGGGGGTTCGTCGCTTTCGGGCTCGACCTCGTGCCACGACCGGAAGGTGTCCGACCCGCCGGAGAGAGTGGCGACATCCGTGAACCCGCGTTGCACGAGCGCGCGGTAGGCGAGGTAACTGCGGAACCCGACCGCGCAGTACAGGCGCAGCGGCCCGGTGCGGTCCCAGAGCTCGCATTCGAGGCGGATGCTTCCGAGCGGCACGTTCTCGGCGCCCGGCAGGTGCCAGATCGAGAATTCCTCCGGGGTGCGCACGTCGATGAGCCGAGCCCCGGCAGTCGCTTCCGGGTAGTCCTGGGCGTACCAGAGGGTGAGGTCGCCGCGGAGCACGTTGCTCGCGACGAAGCCGGCCATGTTCACCGGGTCCTTCGCGGAACCGAACGGAGGAGCGTACGCGAGCTCGAGCTCCTCGAGGTCGTAGACGGTCTGGCCACCGCGGAGGGCGGTCGCGAGCACGTCGAGGCGCTTGTCGACGCCGTCGAAGCCGGCGGCCTGCGCGCCGAGGATGCGCCCGGTGTCGGGGGCGAAGAGGACCTTGAGCTGCATCATCGCGGTGCCGGGGTAGTAGCCGGCGTGGCCGGAGGGGTGCACGTGCACGGCCCGGTACGGGACCTCGGCGGCGAGGAGTTGCCGTTCGGTGGCGCCCGTTCCGCCGGCGACCATGTCGAAGATCTTCACGATCGAGGTGCCCTGGGTTGAGCGGTAGTCGGTGTTTCGGCCGCAGATGTTCTCGGCGGCGACCCGGGCTTCGCGGTTCGCGGGTCCGGCGAGCGGGGCCAGCCAGCGCCCCGGCAGCACGGTGTGCGGCGTTTCGACGGAGTCGCCTGCCGCCCAGATGTGCGGGTCGGAGGTGCGCATGTGCGTGTCCACCGTGATCCCGCCGCGGGCGCCGAGCTCGAGCCCGGCCGCCTTCGCGAGCGTGGTGTTCGGGCGCACCCCGGCGGAGAGGATCACCAGGTCGGCCGCCAGGACGGTCGAGTCCGTGAGCTCGACGTTGAGACCGCCGTCGGGGCGGGCCGCGAATGCGGCGGCCGCAGTCGACAGGTGCAGGGTGATGCCGCGACTGCGGAGGTGGTGTTCGACGGGGACGGACATCTCGTGGTCGAGGGGCGGCAGGATCTGGTCGCTCATCTCGACGACGTCGACGAGGGCGCCGCGGTGCTTGAGGTTCTCGGCCATTTCGAGGCCGATGTAACCCGCGCCGATCACGACGGTGCGCACGGGTCCGCGGGCGCCCGTCGCGGCGAGGGCGATCGCGGCATCCAGTTGGGCCTTGATGGCGTCCATGTCGCCGATCCGGCGCAGCACGTGCACGCCGGGCAGGTCTATCCCCGGCAGGGGAGGGCGGAGTGGTTCGGCGCCCGTGCAGAGCGCCAGTTCGTCATAAGGTTCCTCGTAGCTGCGGCCGCCGTCGACCTCGCGGACGGTCACGGTCTTCGCGGCACGGTCGATTCGCAGCACCTCGTGTCCGACCCGCACGTCGATGTCGAGGGATTCGCGCAGACTTTCCGGCGTTTGCAGGAGCAGGCGGCTGCGATCAGCAATCACTTCGCCCACATGGTACGGCAGACCGCAATTCGCAAACGAGACGTGATGACCGCGCTCGAGCACGACGATCTCAGCGAACTCGTCCAAACGGCGGGCGCGGGCGGCGACGGATGCGCCGGCTGCGACCCCGCCTACGACAACGATCTTCATGGGGTGCCTTTCGTCGGCCGGGACAGCGATTCGGCCAACCCGGCATATACCCCCGTGGGTAATTGGGGGACTGATTCTGACACTACACCCGCGGGATACCGCGGACCGTGCACTCTCAATACCCATGGGGGTATAGTGAGTGCTTTCACCCACGAAGGAGCTGCCGATGTGCCACGCCAAGACCTGTAAGACCTGCGGGAAGACCACCTGGGCCGGCTGTGGCCAACATGTCGACCAGGTCATGCGCGGAGTGCCGAAGTCGCAGCGCTGCCCCGGGCACGAGAACGAACAGGCGTCCGGTGGCTTCCTGTCCCGGCTCTTCGCGGGCCGCTAGCCTGCTCCGAATTCAGGAGTGGACCCTGTGCAAGCCAGGGTGTAGGTGGATGCGCCGAACGCGTCCGCGGGGCCGACCTGCCGTCCCAGGTCTTCCTCTTGCCACGGAGTAGAGTCTGATTCTCGGCTCTGACCTGCCTATCCGTTGCCGCACTGCGGTCACTAGGATTGAAAATGGGACTTCGGAGCACATCAGTTGTACTCGGTTTCGAAGCGGGGGCGCTGCGGCGCTGCGATTGTGGGGAGATGGACATGCGCGCTCGTTCACGTTCGGCCGCTTGTGTTGTGGCTTTGACAGGGTTGGTTCTGCTCGCCGGCTGCACGGGCCCAGCCCCAGCCTCGCCCGCCTCCGTTTCGGCGACGGACCTGGCGACCGAGACTCCGACGCCTGCGACCGCGTCGGCCGGGCAGACCCGCCCGGCCGCTGTCTTCGGCGGCGATTGCGCCGCAGTCCTCACTGTGGACGAGGTGGCCGCGGCGGTTGGTACGCACGTGACCAGTTGGGCGGCGGCCAGGGCGAGCTCACTTGCGGAGAATCCCTACTATGCCGTGGTGCCCGCGCGTGGTGGCATCGACTGCCAATGGTCCGTGGAGGAGAGCCCCACGTCGGCCTATCTCAGTGCCGTGGTGGTGGCCGCTGCATCGGTACCGACCGACACGGTGGACCAGATCGCCTGCTATGGAGCCGACGTGGCTGATTCTGCGGAGTCGGGGGCCTGCCGCATCAGCGCTACTGTGGCTGGATATTGGCTCAGCGCTGACGTCTATACGGCAGTCGGAACCGTTAACGAGGACGCCCGTAACGCAGCGACAAAGCTTGTCGCGACGTTCTCGGGTCGCGCATTGGCGGCGGGCACCCCGGAGGTGGCGGCAACGCCCATCGGCGCCTGGGAGCGCGAGGATTGCGCAGCACTATCGACCGCTGCAGACATCACGCACGCTGTCTCCAGCCCCGGACTCGCGGTCAGGTCCAATGACTCAGAGGGTACCGAGGGCTCAGAGGGACGTTTCGCGGCCAAAACGAGCACAGGCGCATTCGCATGCGGCTGGTCGCAGTCGCCGATACCAGAAGGCCAGATTGGATCCTTCAGCGTCATCGCGTTGCCCGGTGGGGCCTGGGCGCAGGAGGACATCGCGCGGACGACCGGCGCCGAGAAGGTGTCAATTCCCGGGGTCGACGGCGTGATCCGGATTCCGAATGAAGCTGGCGGCTATACCTTCGACGTTTTCGACGGAGTCAACTGGCTGCAGCTATCGGCGGACATTTCGGCCGAGTCGAATCTCGACCAGTTGATTCCGGCGATCCCAGCGCTCGTCAACGTTCTCAACGCCGCCTGAGCGGCGTCGGGTCGAGCCCCCGACGAACCGGAACGGCGCGTCAGGGAAGACGACGGTGAGGCGGGTTCGGCCTCGGTCAGTCGCGGTTGGGTGGTCCGGTGAGGACCTGGTGTGCGCGGTGCCTGTTCGGTGGCCGCCAGAGTCGTTGCGGGTCGATCAACCCAGGCGCCCGCACCTGCGGTGAGCCCTTCACCATCCGGATCTCCCACCCAGAGGTGTCGATGCTGTGGTGATGGAACCAGCACAGTAGGACACCGTTGTCGACGTTGGTCGGTCCGTCCTGCGCCCAGGGCTTCACGTGGTGTACTTCGGCCCAGTGAGCCGGGGCTTTGCACCCGGGGATGATGCAGCCGCCGTCGCGGGCGGTGATCGCCCGGCGTTGCGCCCGGTTGAAGTACCGTCGTTCCGGACCGAGCTTGAGGACCTGGTTGTTTTCCCCGAAGAGGACCCCTTGGAAGCCGCCGTCACAGATGCGCTGGTGCACCGTCTTCAGCGATACCGGGGCCTCAACCCCGTCGATCCAGCCGACGCCGATCCCGGAGGTGAGGTCGGCCGCGTTCACGTGCACCATCACCGTCGGGGCGGATCCGCCCATGCTGGGCGTGTCCTCGTCGCGGGCGGCGTGTTCGAACAGGGCCCGGAGGATGTCCGCGCGTTTCTCCCCACTCGTGCGGGTGTCCGCGCGCCGCTCCCGCAGCTCGGCCTCGATCACCATGAGCTCCGGGCCCGTACCGACGTCACTGTCGGTGCCCGCGGTCTCGGCGCCGGGGATCATCTGTCCGGAGTCCATGAGGGCCTGCTCCTCCGCGGTGGGGAACGCGGGCCGGGCGTGGAAGCTGAGGAAGGCGTCGAACATCGTGTTCATGATCCCGAACAGTTCCGGCGTGACTCCGCCCTTCACCGGATACAACCCGTTCTTGAGTTGGCCGAAGCCGATGTTCGATTTCGCCTCGAACAGGTCCTCGGTCGGGAGGACCCCGTCGGGGTCCAGGGCTGCCTGCCACTGCGCGACCATGCCCCGGATCAGGTCCGTGGTCACCGGGACACCTGCCCCGGCCAGGTTCTCGGTCTCCGGGGTGATCAGCCCGGCCGCGGACGCGACCAGGGCCCGCTCCGCCGTCAACAGGTCATCCGGGGCCACCCGGTGGCTGATCACCTGCAACCCCGCCACGATCAACTCCGCCGTCTCCACCCCGATCTCCCCCGCCGTCAGGGCGGCCCCGACCGTGGGGAACAAGGGCGGCAGCCAGCTGCTCCCGCCGCACGGCCGCGGTAACACCGCGTCGCCGAGCTTCGTGCGCCGCTTCACGTCTCGGGCCGAGACCCGCGTCACCCGGGTGAGGACATCCCACGGGCCCGTGCAGCCCATCCGCCAGGCCAGACCCTCCCGGCCGAGCACCCGGGCCCGCCGGTCCACATCCGTCGCCGTGCTCACCCGGGCCGCATCCACCGTCCGCCCGATGGCCTCCACGGTGCTCAGCGCCGTGACCGCTTCTGTGTCGCTGAGCAGCCCCAGCGGGATCGCGGCCAGGGCGTCTGCGAGAACCGCCTGGGCTTCGGCGAGCCTTGCGACAGCATCCGCATGCACCGACGGCACCGACCCCGCCAATCCTTCAGCACCCTCGAAACCCTCGGCAACCGCGACCGCAACCGGATGGGCCGACTCGGTGGATGCGCGGCCCACCGTGGTGGGCTGATCGCCCGCGGCCACTGAATCGTGGGCCTGCGGGGTGTGTGACTGGGGATCTGAAGCTCCTGCCATACCCCGATTCTACCCCGAATCGAACACGAATACGAGATCTACTCAGTTTATTTAGGCCATCGAGGTTTGAGTGTCAGACTTAAATATCATTCTGAGCGCAAATTCGAGAGTCTCCTGAGCGGCCTGGAAAGTTTACTTGACGCTTCAAGTAATGCTGCTAGAGTATTGGTTGTCGGTTCAACTAAGCGGGTTGGGCATGACTTGTGAGCCCGACGCGACCGCAGGAGACGAACATGACACTGACCACTGACCTCACCGGATCCCGCGCCGCCACAGGCGACCTCCTCGCGGCGACGACAGGCATGGATGCCGTCACGCTGCGCGTCGGCGACCTCGCGTTGATGTCCTCCTACTACCGCGAGGCGTTGGCGCTCGACCCGATCAGCGCGCAGGGCACCACCGTCGTGCTCGGTCGCGGCACGACCCCGCTCGTTGTGCTCGAGCACACCCCTGGCCTGCCGGTTCCCGCCCGCAGCCAGGCCGGACTCTTCCACACCGCCATCCTGTTCGACACGAGCGCCGGCCTGGCCGCGACCGTGCTCCAGGCCGCCCGTGACCAGCGTTCGAGCTTCGTCGGCAGCGCTGACCACATCGTCAGCAATGCCTTCTACTTCACCGACCCTGAGGGTAACGGGATCGAGCTCTACGTCGACAGGGACCGGTCGGAGTGGGTCTACAAGAACGGCCAGGTCCAGATGGACACGCTTGCGCTCGACCCGAGCGCCTTCCTGCAGAAGAACCTGCCCGCGGACGGGGAGAATTGGCCGTCGGTCCGGCCAAGGTCGGCCATGTTCACCTCCAGGTCGGTGACCTCGAGATGGCCCGGCGCTTCTACGTCGACGCCCTCGGCTTCGAAACGACCCTCGACTTCCCCGGCGCGCTGTTCGTGAGTGCCGGCGGCTACCACCACCACATGGCGATGAATGTCTGGAACAGCCGCGGCGTCGGTCCGCGTGCCGCGACCCTCGGCCTCGCCGACGTGGCGATCACCGTTCCCGGCCGCGCTGATCTCGATGCTGTGGCCGAACGACTCCGCCACCGCGCGATTCCGCTTCACGACGACGGCACCAGCATCCGCGTCGACGACCCCTGGAAGACCCGCGTCACCCTGACCGTCGGCGAGGCCTCGGCGTGAGCCCCGCCATCGAGATCACGGCCCGCCGCGACGGCGTCGACCCCGCGCTCCCGTCGACCCGCCCACTCCTGCTGCTTCTGCATGGTTACGGTTCGCACGAAGGCGACCTGCCGAGCCTCGCCGCCTACCTGCCCGACGCGTTCGACTGGGTGTCGCTGCGTGCGCCGCTCGGTCTGCCGACCGGCGGGTTCGCCTGGTTCCCGATCACTGTGCCGGGGCGCCCGGGCGCAGAGTCCGTCATCGAGGCAGCGGATGCCGTACTCGCGTGGCTGGACGCCCACGTGCACCCGGGCACGCCCGTCGTTCCCCTCGGCTTCTCGCAGGGCGGCCTCATGGTCACCCAGCTTCTCCGCCAGGCTCCCGGGCGATTCCCCGCCGGGGTCGTCCTCTCGGGATTCACCCTCGATGCCACGCTCCCAGGCGATGAGGTCCTTGCGGCTACACGCACGCCGGTGTTCTTCGGCCACGGAGATGCCGACCGGGTCATCTCCGCGGAGACGACAGCACGGGCGAGCGCCTGGCTGCCCGGCCACAGCGCCCTGACCGAGAAGGTCTATGCCGGTCTGCCGCACTCGATCTCCGCAGAAGAACTCGACGACGTGTCGCGGTTCCTGACGGAGGCCCTCGTCTCAGTTGGCTGAACCACCGGCAACGGTGTATGACCACAGCTCGCTGCTCACACCGACCGGGCGCGCAGCGGGCTTCCCGTCCTGCGGGGCCTCGCTGCGGTGCCCGTGCGCGAAGGCGGGCGACGTGGACCACGCCTGGAAGGACTCCTCGTCGGCCCAGCGCGTGATGACCAGCCAGGTGGTGCGATCGTCGGTCGGCTGCAGCAGTTCGAAGCCTTCGAAGCCCGGGGCGTCGTCGACGGCCCCTGCGCGGGCGGCGAACCGGCGAGCCAGCTCATCGCCGTTGTCGGCTGGGACAGTAATCGCGTTGATCTTGATGATCGTCATCGGGCTTCCTTCTGTTGTGAATGCGGTGGTGACCGCGTCGTTCGCCCCATGCTGCCACCGCTGGCTGCATGAACCCTCGGTGGCTCGCCTGACTCCTAGATGATCGCGGCGCGCAGCTCCGCGGCCGAGGCGGCGGGGTCGGCGGCGCCGTAGATGGCGCCCCCGGCGACCGCAACGGTGGCGCCCGCGCGCTGGACTCCCCGAATCGTGGACAGGTTCACGCCACCTGCGACGGAGAAGGGAACCTTCGCGGTCTCGCCGTCGTTGAGGAGGGTCTGGAAGGTGAAGCCAGGCTCCGCCTGCTCGTCGAGACCGGCGTGCATCTCAACGAAGACCGCTCCGAGGCCGGTGACCTCACGGGCCCTGGTGACCTTGTCGGCCACACCGATCAGGTCGACGACGATGCCCTTGCCGTGAGCGGTGGCGGCCTTGACCGCACCGACGATCGTGCTGTCTCCGGCGGTGCCGAGCACGGTCACGTAGTCCGCTCCCGCGGTGAAGGCCAGGTCGGCCTCGAGCTCGCCGGCATCCATCGTCTTCAGATCGGCGAACACGAGCTTGTCGGGGTGCGCGTTCTTGATGGCGGTGACGGCGCGCAACCCTTCGCTCTTGATGAGCGGGGTGCCGAGTTCGATGATGTCGACGTGCGGCGCGACCTGGGCGGCGAGGGTGAGGGCGGCGTCGAGAGTGGTGACGTCCATGGCGACCTGCAGTTTCATTGCTGATTCCTTACTTCGGTTGTGCTGGGTTCTTCCTGGTGCACCGCGGTCGCGGCCCAGGGAGGCATCCGGTGGGTGTTATTCGAGGTTCGCGTGCCGGGGCCAGAGCTCTTCCGCCGTGGCGCCCGACATCTTCCAAAGCGCGTCGAAGAGCGCGTCTCCGACGAGGACCAGCGACTGCTCGAACAGTCCTCCGGAGTACTGGGTAGAGAGAACACCGGCGTGGTCCTGTTTCGTTGCGGCCGGGATCACGACGATCACGTCCGCGAGTTCCCCGAGAGGAGAGGTCCGGTCCGTTGTGATGGCGACGACGCCTGCTCCGACGCCTGCCGCGGTGGAAGCGGCGCGGACGATTCCGGCCGTCGTTCCCGAGCCGCTTGCGACCAGGAGCACGTCCTGGCCAGTGATCGCCGGGCTGGTCGCCTCGCCGACCACGTGCGCATCCAGGCCCAGGTGCATCAGGCGCATTGCCGTCATCTGCAGGGCCAGGCCCGAGCGCCCGGCACCGAGCACGAAGACCCGACGTGCGGTGCGGATCCGCTCCGCGGCCCGGTCGAGATCGCTCGGGGACTCCGTGACGATCCGCTCCACGATGCCGTCGACTTCGCCGGAAATCCGGCGCAATGAGTCGGTGGTACGAGCGAATGAAGTGGAAGGTGTCATCTCTCGATCGTGCGCTGCACCGTTCGCGTCTCAGGCCACCCGAACGAGCGGATGTGACTACTCCTTCGGGTAGGTTGCCGCACTTTGAGTAGGGTTGATCTATGTCAGAAGCGAGTAAGTCCCCTTCGATCGAGTTGCTCATCGAGCTCCGGCAGGTACTCGCGAACCCGCTGCTCGCCATTGCGGGGGCCTTCTCCGCCCTGCTGCAGCAGCGCATCCCGCACGGCGCCCTGGTTATCTTCACCGAGGACTGCACGGGGCGCCCACAGAAGAAAGCCGGCCAGGCGGAGGTCATCGACCACGTCACCATCGCGGAACTCGACATTCTCCGCGATACCGTTGCGGCGCGAGGCGGATCGATATGGAACGAACGGGCGCTGCTGGCCCGGTCGGAGCGAACGATGTCGGCCTGGATCGCTTTGACAGGTGCCCTTCTGGTCCTGACCGATCCCGACCTGACCGGGGCGACCCCGACCGGAGTCCGTGAAACGAAGGACCTCGTCGCCGCACTCTGGGAACTGGTCGCGTCGGGCATCCGCAACCAGGTCGTCGTGGCCGCGCCGGACTATCTGCGCGATTCGCGGATGGCGTCGCGAGACCGGGCCACGCTCATCGCCGAATTGACGGATGCCCACTCCACGACTTTGGAGCTGCTGCTCGCGGTTCTGCGTTCGCGCCAGACCGGAGACGCGGCCGCGCGGCAGACGGCGATCGACCTGGCCGTCGCCGCCATGGTGCAGCTGCGCGCGGTGAGCGACCGCGACCGCATCCTGTCCGAGGAGCCGGTCGCCCGGGCGTTCGAGCGGCTCCGAAATGACCTGAGGCCCCTGGCCCGCTTCGGGGACCTCGACGTGCAGTTCATCGAACCGCCCGTCAATGGCCGCGCGTTGCCGGGCGAGGTCGCCCACGCCGGACGTGCGATCGTGCGCGGTGCCGTCCTCGCCCTGGTCGATCAGCCCGGGGTCGCCCGAGTGCGGGTGCAGTGGGACTGCGACGGCCACAACCTGCTGATCAACATTCGCGATGACGGTCCGGGTGACTTGTCCACTGAGACGCCCAGCGTACGCCAACTCGTCGCCCGGGTGGCGGCACTCGACGGCGACTTCCACGTGGATGCCACGCCGGGGTGGGGCTCGGACATTGTCGTCTCTCTACCCCTCGACCCACCCTCGTCAGCCACTGCGCCGGCGGCCGGATGGGGCCTGACAGTACGTGAGCAGGCCGTGCTCGACCTCGTGGCAACCGGGGCGCGGAACCGTGCGATCGCGGAGGCCCTGTCGATCAGCGAGAACACGGTCAAGTTCCACGTCGCGAACGTGCTGCGCAAGATGGGGGCAGTGAACCGCGCCGAGCTGGCTTCCCTCGTCCGCCAGGCAGAGACGCCATCCGCCCTGGTCTGACCGGGTATTCACGCCCTCAGAATAAAGCGGCATTGACCGGCGATTCGTGTGATGCTTGGCGGACAGTGGTTTCGGAATCGGGGAAGGATTCTTCATGACTGCAGGTGGCTTGATGATTGTGCTGATAGCGGGTGGGGGACTGGTGCTGGCGGTCATCGTTCTTGCCGCGTTCTACCTCCTCTCTGCCCGGCCGCGTGCCAGGGCGGCGGCTCGCGAGCTTAGGGGTTCGAATCCCGAGCTGTCGCAGGCGTTCGCGCAGTTCCAGGCGGATGTCGAAAAAGGCCAGAGAGGCCTGTGAAGGGATCGAGGATGGCCCGCACCCTGACTCCCGCCCGCGGATTCTGGATCGGTCTGGTTCTGACCGTTCTCGGACTTGTCGCAGTCAGGTTGCTGTACACGTCTCTGTTCGGCGCCGTAAACCCGGACTGGCTGTCGAGTGATCTGGTGCGGCTCGTGGGAGTGCTGTTCCCCGGCGTTCTGCTGCCGTTGGGGATGGCCCTGATGGTCGCGTCGGTGGTCGTGCGCGCTTTGGCGGACAAAGCAGCGGTCACCATCAGGGATCCACTGGAAGCCGCGGAAGATGCGCCGACCTGGCCGCTGCGGCTCACGTCTCGCGCCGCACTCATTCTCGGACTCGTGCTCGCGGCGATCGGCTTTGTCGTCCAGCTGAACATCTCGACCTGGACCCAGACGATTCAGGGAGATTCGACCTTCCTGAGAGACTTCGTCGTCTACCTGGGCGGACCGCTGAGCGACCTTCTGCTTCCGCTTGGCGTACTTCTGATCGCCGGAGCCTGGATACTCCGGACGATCGAAGATCGCGAAGGCTCTGACGCGGGGACGCGCGGCGGGGACGAAAACCGCTAGGTCACCGCGCCAGAAGATCTATCCCCAGCAACGTCAGGATCGGTCAAGCGGGGCCGGCGACGCCGATGAGGTTTCCGGCGGGGTCCCGGAGGTGTCCGATGGTGATTTCAGCGCCCTCATTGCGTTGCGGCCCGAGAGCGACGGTTCCACCCAGCTGCTGGGCGGCCTCGAGCGTGTCGCTCACGCTCGCGACGCCGACGTAGAAGATCGAGTGCGGGGCGAATCCCTCGCCCCCGCCGATTCCGCCGGCTGCCGGTGCCCAGCCGGGTTCCGGGGTGATGAACGAGTATTCAGCGGATGCGGAAATCGCGGGTGCCACCGGGGCGCCCGCGGGTGCATCCCAGCCGAACAGCGCCGAATAGAATTCACGCAACCGGGCCGGGTCGGGACCGATGAGTTCGAAGTGCACGACGGGATTGCCCATGCGCTCAGCCTGCACCGGAGGCTCGCCCCGCGCTAGCCTCCGTGCATTCCGTGCATTCCGTGCATTCCGTGCATTCCGTGCATTCCGTGGCTCATCGGGCCAGCGTGTGCCGCTCGCAACGGTTCGAGGACGGTTACGGCTGCTTCACACTGACTCGAGCCAGGCGGCTACGGCGTTGCGCGCTGCTGCTGGCTGTTCATGAAAGAGCAAGTGACCGGCGCCCTCAATGATGGTGACTGTGGCTGCAGGCATTGCGGCGGCGGTCTCTTCGGCAGCGTCGCGGGCGATCAGACGATCCGCGGCTCCATGGATGATCGCTGTGGGACAGGTTATGGACGGCAGTATCGAGCGGAGGTCAGCGCGCTGAACGACGGCACGCTGCTGGCGAAGGAAAGCGGCCGGGCCGACGGGCGCCGTCATGGCTCGCCACGTCGCCAGCAGCGTTTCGTCAGACTCGTTGTCTGCTGAGACGACACCGGGGAAGGCGGCGTCGACGAGAGCGTCGAAATGTCCGTTCTCGACGAGTGTGGACTGCCGGGACCGCGCGGTGATCTGCTCCGGGGTGTCGGCTCGGGCGGTCGTGCTCACAAGGGCGAGGGCAGTGACCCGGTCGGGTGCCTGCCGGACCACTTCCAAGGCGACGTACCCTCCCATGCTTGTTCCGAGAACAGCGATTTCACCGGCGTTCTCGCGGAGGATTCGTTCCGCCATGGCAGCGATCGTATCGTCGTGACGGGTATCGGCCAGGGTGACCTGACCGCGCGACCAGACCGTATTGATCACCGGTGCGTAAGCGAGGGGAGAGCAGAGCAATGGCGGAACCATGACGATCTTCATGTGTCCAGTGTCTACCGGGCCACCGACAGTCGGGTCGGGCTCCGCGCGAGGTCGTGAATCTGACAGCAGTCTTCTCAGGTCATGTCGCCGGTCTCCGGGGTCGAACCCTTCCAGCCGTAGCGCAGGAGAATCGTGCCCTTCTCCGACGGAGTCCCGGCGCCGAGTAGTTCGAGGGACGCAGGCGGCCCGTCGGGTGGGAAGAGGCGCTTGCCCGCACCCAGCACGATCGGGTACACCCAGAGGTTCAGCTGGTCGAACAAGCCGTCCGCGACGAGAGTGCGGGCGAAGTCGATGCTGCCGATCACGTGGATCTCCTCGTGCCGCTCGCGCAGCACCGCCAGCTCAGCGGCGAGGTCGCGACCGAGCTGGTGTGAGTCGCGCCACGTGAGGTCCGGCGTGCCCCGGGACACGACGTATTTGGGGATCGCGTCGAATTTGTGTGCGATTTCGGACGCGGACCCGTCGAGCTGGTCTGGCCAATACCCGGCGAAAATGTCATACGTCCGCCGCCCCAGAAGCAGGGCGTCCATGGTCTGGATTCCTGCCATTATCTGGGCACCGTCTGCTTCGTCGATCAGGGGCGCCTGCCAGCCTCCGAACCTGAACCCGCCGTCGGTGTCTTCTTCAGGGCCCCCGGGAGCCTGGGAGACTCCGTCGAGCGTGGAGAACAGGTCGATGTGGATGCGACCGGTCACGAGAACTCCTTCCGTCGCGGCGCTGAGCCGCCTCATCGAGCACCATGCAGGCCAATCGCCACCGTGTCAAGAACCCCCAGGGGGCCGGCCGGCTTGGGGATGAGGTTACAGGTAAGCGCGAGGCGGTTCCGTAACGCCTCGTTGCGTAACTCGACGACATCAGTTACGTTACTAATAGGAACGTAAAAGGGAAGGCGGTTCTGGTGTCCGAGTCACCGATGGCGCCGCGCCGGCCCGGCGGTCGGGGCAGCGATGTGGGCCGCCCACGCGATCCGGGCACGGACAGGTCGATTCTGCGAGCCACGATCGAATTGCTCGCTGAGGTCGGCTATGCCCGCCTGACCGTGGCGGAGGTCGCCCGGCGGGCCGGCGTGAGTAAACCCGCCATCTATCGACGGTGGTCGCAGAAGTCGCAGCTCGTCGTCGAGGCGATGGTGACCCAAATGCGTCCGGCACGGAGCAGCGCGACCGGCAGCGCCGCCGGCGACCTGCTCTTCTTGACCGAACAGCTCATCGACATCCTGACCCGGACTCCGCTGGGGCGCGTTCTGCCCGGCCTGGTGGCAGAGATGGCCGCCGACCCCGTGCTCGCCACCAGTTATCGCGAGCTGATCATCGAGCCCAACCAACTCGATTGGCGCTCTGCCGTCGAGCGCGGAATCGCCTCCGGCGAGCTCGCCGCCGATACGGACACCGACTTCGTGCTCAACTCGCTTGCCGGGCCGTTGTATTTCAGCCTTTTGATCACGGGTGCGCCGATCGAACCCGGCTACGCGCGCGCGGCCGTCGATCTGGTGCTCGCCCGCTTTGGGACGGGCCCCGGCGAATGACCGGCAACTCGACCACTCGACGTCTGCGCACTCGTGTAGACCCCCTTCCCGTTTACTGAGTGCGGGCGGTGCTCCCGTGAGGACCCTCGCGCGGTGGTTCGTCGTCCTGATCCTGATCGCACACGGATCGCTCCACCTCCTCGGCGCTGCCCACGGTCTTGCCTGGGCCGAGGTGGCGACGCTGACCGAGCCGATCGCGCCGGCGCTCGGCGTGGTGTGGCTCGCCGCCGCGATCATGCTCGTCGCGACAGGAGTGCTGTTCGCGGCCCGCGCACGGATGTGGTGGGTCGCCGGAATCATCGGCCTGCTGATCTCCCAGACCGTGATACTGACTTCGTGGAGCGACGCCAAGGCGGGAACCCTCGCCAACCTCGTGCTGCTCGCGGCGCTCGGCTACGAGTTCGCGTCGAACGGACCGAGAAGCTACCGTGCCGAGTACCGGCGTCGTGTCGCAACCGCGCTGCGTGAAGCCGAACCCGACACGGGCGCGCTGGTGTCGGAATCCGACCTGGCTCATCTCCCGGCACTGGTCGCCGAGCATATTCGCCGCTCCGGCGCTGTCGGCAAGCCCCGGGTTTCGACCCTGCGTGCCACGATCCACGGCCGGATCCGCGCAAGCGCGACATCACGGTGGATGACCTACACCGGCGAGCAGGTGAACACGTACGGCCCAACGCCCAGTCGATTGTTCTGGATGGACGCCACGATGTTCGGCCTGCCGGTCGACGTACTGCACGTGTTCGTCGGCCGGTCCGCCACGATGCGCGTCAAGCTGTGCTCCCTGCTGCGGATGATGAACGCCGCTGGGCCTGAGATGGACCGGGCGGAGACCGTGACCCTGTTCAACGACCTGTGCATTCTGGCCCCGGCGGCACTCATCGACGCGCCGATTGCCTGGCAGCAGATCGACGACACTCATGCCAGGGGCGTATTCACGAACGGTGCGCAGACCGTGAGCGCCGACCTGACCTTTCGCGACGGCGATCTCGTCGACTTCCGCTCGGACGACCGGATGAGCACCTCGCACGATGGCTCGACCTTCACGCCGCAACCGTGGTCGACGCCGGTACGGGACTATCGTGCGTTCGGCTCCCGCCGACTCGCCGCCCATGGTGAAGGCCGCTGGCATCCAACCGCCCCGCCGGGCGAGTTCGTCTACCTCGAATACAACCTCGACGCCATCACCTACAACGCCGGTACTGCAGCGACGCGCGTGTGATCACTCCCGGGAACGCGACCGCCCCGGCCCTTGCCGTCCGGTCCTGCTCGGGTGTCAAATCGACTACAACGGTGCGGGAAAGTCGAGACAACGACGTCAGGAGCTGCTCATGTCCGGAAAAGGCACACACGGCACGTCCAACGGGACGACGGCACCACCGGATCGTCCGGAGAAGATCCGAAACGTTGCCCTGGTCGGCCGCTCGGGGGCTGGTAAGACGATGCTCTCCGAAGCGCTCCTTGTGGCCACCGGCACCATCAACCGGATGGGGTCGATCCTCGACGGCACGACGGTGAGCGATTCCGATCCGTCCGAGATCCACCAGCAACGTTCCGTGACGCTCTCGGTGCTTCCGCTGGTTGTCGACCAGGTGAAGGTGAATCTGCTCGATACCCCGGGCTACGCCGATTTTGTCGGCGAACTGCGAGCCGGCCTCCGGGCGGCGGATGCTGCGCTGTTCGTCGTCTCCGCCGTTGACGGTGTCGACGCGGCCACATCCGCACTCTGGGCGGAATGCGAGAGCATCGGAATGCCGCGCGGCGTCGTGATCAGCCGGATCGATCATCCGCGGGCCCGCTACGAGACGGTTCTGACCGAACTCCAGCGCGCCTTCGGCTCCTCGGTGGTGCCGGTCTACGTGCCGATCCGCACAGCCGGGGAGATCACCGGGTTGCTGGGGCTGCTCTCCGGAACGGTATCGGACTACTCGGCGGGCACCCCGCGTCCCGCCCGTCGGCAGGCGAACGACGTCGAACGCGCCGACTCCGAGTCGGCGCGAGCCGTCCTGATCGAGGGCATCATCGCCGAGAGCGAGGATGAGACGCTGATGGATCGCTATCTCGGCGGCGAAGAGATCCCCCTCGACACCCTGATCGCGGACGTGGAAATCGCCGTCGCCCGCGGGTCCTTCTTTCCCGTGCTGGCGGCATCCGCTGAAACCGGGGTAGGGGTGGCGGAGGTGCTCGACCTGTTGACCGGGGCCTTCCCGTCGCCGGTGGAACGCGGCGTGCCGGCGGTGGCGGAGCTGGACGGTCGGCCGATCGAGACTCTGGCGTGCGATCCAGCTGGGCCGCTACTCGGCGAAGTGGTGCGCACCACCATCGATTCCTTCCTTGGGCGGGTCTGCCTGGTGCGGGTCTTCTCCGGCACGATCCGGGAGGACTCGACCGTGCACATCGGTGGATCCGGGCTGGTCGATCGGGGCCGAACGGACCACGACAGTGATGAGCGAGTGACGCACCTGCAGTTCCCGATGGGGTCTTCCCTCAGCCCGGCACCGTACTGCGTTGCGGGTGACATCTGCGCGCTCACCAGGATGTCGAGCGCCGAGACCGGCGACACCGTGTCCGCTCCGGAGAGGCCGATGCTGGTCACTCCCTGGGAGATGCCGGAGCCGCTGATGCCCGTCGCCGTGCAGGCGGCGACGCACGGCGACGAAGATGCGCTTGCGAGGAGCCTGGCGAAGGTCGCCGCCGTCGACCCGACACTGCGCGTGGAACGGAACGCCGAAACCCACCAACTGATCCTGTGGTGCATGGGGGAGGCGCACGCCGAGGTCGTGCTCGACAGGCTGCGCGGCCAGGGTGTGAAGGTGCAGACCGTCGGTGTCATCACGCCGCTGCGGGAGACGTTCGCCCGGCCCATTGCCGCGCGGGGACGGTATGTCAAGCAGTCCGGTGGGCACGGGCAGTACGCCATTTGCGACATCGAGGTCGAACCGCTCGAACGCGGTGCGGGCTTCGAGTTCGTCGACAAGGTCGTCGGCGGGGTGGTCCCGAACCAGTACATCGGGTCGATCGAAAGAGGCGTCCGGGCACAAATGCAGAAGGGCGTTTCCGCCGGGTTCCCGGTCGTCGACATCCGGGTGAGATTGGTCGGCGGCAAGGCGCACAGCGTCGACTCCTCGGATGCCGCATTTCAGGCCGCCGGGGCGCTGGCGTTGCGCGAGGCCGCAGCCGCGAGCCGGATCCAGCTGCTGGAACCGGTCTCCGCGGTGACGATCAACGTGCCGGACAGCTATGTGGGCACGGTGATGACCGACCTGTCCACCCGCCGGGGTCACCTGACCGGGGTCACGTCGGTCGGAGAGGAACGGAGTGAGGTCACCGTCGAGATTCCGGATGCGGAGTTACTGCGGTACGCGATGGATCTCCGGGCCCTGACCGCGGGAAGTGGACGATTCCGTCGCGCCTACCTGCGGCACGAACCGGCGCCGTTGAATGTGGCGGCTGATTCCGTGACCCTGTGAGTCGGTCAGGTCTTCTTCAGTTCTTTTTCAGTTCCTCAGCGAGCATCACGATGATGCCGCTGGGGCCGCGGACATAGGTGAGCTTGTAGACGTCCTCATAGGTCGCGACGCCGCGAAGCGGAAAGCATCCGTGCGTCGCGGCTATCGCAAGGGCTTTGTCGAGGCTGTCGACGGAAAAGGCGATGCGATGCATGCCGATCACGTTGGGACGAGTGGGCTCCGTCTCGATCGCTTCGGGATGGATGTACTCGAAGAGCTCGAGACGCCCGTGACCGTCTGGCGTCTGCAGCATCGCGATTCTGGCGTGGTTGCCATCGAGGCCGACGGCGGTGTCGGTCCACTCGCCACTGACTTCGTCACGGCCCATGACCGTGAGACCGAGGTCGGTGAAGAAGGCGATCGTTGCTTCGAGGTCGCGAACGGCGATGCCGACATTCTCAAGCTTGATGGACATGCGTTTCATGCTACTGAACCGGATCGATCCCGGACCCTGCGGTCTCGTCGGCCACCCTGAACGCCCGTCGTATTCCGCCTCGCGCGAGCATGAGAACGATGATCAGCACAGTGACTTGAAAGAAACCGCCGAGACGGACGGCATCTCCGAATGCCAGGGCGACCAGTTCGAGCACCAGGAACTTGCTCCCCGGCAGCAGCAGCACCAGAGTGATTACGTTGACGATTCGAACCCAACGAGTTTCCGCCGAGCGGATCCGCGCGACGATATTCTTCTTGACCAAGAGCACGAGTTCAAGGACGACCTTGAGCAGGATCGCCGTCAGCAGTGCCAACAGGAAGCTTTCGGAGATGACGTCGGGAAACAGCTCGATGAACATTCCCAGCACCACGAGATAGACCAGCACGTCGACGAGGTCTATTGGGCGGATCCGCATGCCGCGAGTATAGCGACAGCGCCCGGACCGCCTTCGGACCCGACCTATTCGTTCATCATTCGCTGAGTTCGCCGATAAGGCGGAGTTCGTCTTCTCGGCTGAGTCCCGCTCGTCGCTCTCGGCCCAGGCCGCGAATTCGTTCGTCTGCGAGTACATCGTGCACGGTCTCGTGGATGCTTCGTTCCATCGCCCCGGATTCGAGGAACCGTTGGCGGCTGCGTTGGAAGAACGCATCCGCGCTGCGGGGAAGCCAAAGGGGCAGGGAGCGGGGCCCAGCCCAATAGTTGACTCCGTGTGCGACCAGCCAGTCGTCTTCCGCCGGGATGAGTTCGCCATCGTGGCCTGCGACCTGCTGTGCGGCAGCAAGAACGTCTGCGAGCTCCCGTTGGACGCCGACAGCGTTGTAGGTGCCCGTGAGACCGAGGTGACCGGCAGCGATGATCCACGCAGCGAGGTCCCTGACGTCGATGAACTGCGCGGCACGGCCATGAGCATCGGGTACGAGAACAGGCTCATGCGAGGCCAGGGCCAGGCGAGCCACCCAGTAGCTGAACCTGTCACTGGTGTCGCCCGGCCCCACGATGAGACCGGGTCTGGCGATGAGGAGACGGTCGCCGACGGCCCGGGATGTGACCCGTTCGGCGGCGACCTTGGCGTGGGCGTACTCAGCCGGGTCGGTTGGTTCGGCGAGATCGGCGTCTTCATCGGCATCCGCTTCACTGTTGCTTGCATACACGGAGACGGAAGATACCAGCGTCCAATGCGGGGTGGTGCCGGCCAGAGCCTCCAACGCCCCGGTTACGAGGCCGGCTTCGCAGCTGAGCTCGATGACGTCATCCCAGGTGCGATTCCTGACTGCATCGTAAGCGTCCGACGCTCGCCGGTCCGTGCGCACGAGGGTCGCGCCCGTGGCTACCGATCCCGACTCGCCGCGCGCCAGGCAGGTGACGTCCTCGCCCGCCTCAACCAGCTGCTGGGCGATCTCGCGGCCGAGCCAGGCCGTCCCGCCAAGGATGAGTGTGTGCGTCACGCTCAACAGCTAAGTGCATCAGACATGCGAAGACCGGGCGGTTCGCCACGAGCGCACAGCTCGGAGGAACCGAAGGCGACCGTGGTTCGGGCCTTCGATAACAACGGAGCATGGGTGGGTTTCCTCCGGGGGCACGCGGAACGCGACAACGGGGGATAGTCGTCAGGTCAGGGCGCTCACTAGAGTGGCCTCATCGTGTCGCTCGCGCAGAGTGCGAGCGCGGGGACTGTGCGATTGTACCGCGGCGGCGTCACGAAGATTTCAACTTTTCTTGGGGGACGAAGTGGCAGAACATGAACCGTGGTTTGGTCCGAAGAAACTGGGTGGCGGCTGGGGTCCGCGCACGTGGCAGGGATGGCTGATTCTTGCCGTTTTCACCGTTGCGGTGGTTGTGGTCACGATCATTGCGACGACGCACACCTAATGCGAATTCAGTTCGCGGAGCATCCGGCTAGGAAGGACAGGTCACAGACGTAACCCGTAGACGGAGCGGACGTCTATAGCTCCGCCACGGTCATCCTCTTCGAATTCAAGGCCGATCTTTTCCGCGACGCCTCTTGAGGCCCGGTTATCGGGGTGGATGATCGCGACCAGGTGAGCTGCCCCCAAGACGTTTCGGGCGAAGTGTTGACGCCGACCCAAAACAGGGCCAATAGTGCCGTTTGAAAACAGGACCACTATGTGTGTTTCTACTATGCCGTATCGGCGGCGGGCTGGTGGCTTTTGAGCCGGTAGCTGTTGCCTTTGAGGCTGAGGACGTCGGCGTGGTGGACGATGCGGTCGATCATCGCGGACGCGACGGTGGGGTCGCCGAAGACCTCGCCCCAGCGCCCGAATGACAGGTTGCTCGTCAAGATCAAGGACGCGTGTTCGTAACGGCTCGCGACGAGCTGGAAGAACAGGTTCGCCGCGTCCTGGTCGAACGGAATGTAGCCGACCTCGTCGCAGATCAGCACGCTGTAACGGCGGAGGCGGATCAGTTCCGCGGCGAGCTTGCCGCGGGAATGGGCCTCTTGGAGGCGGGCGACCCAGCCGGTCGCGGTGTCGAAGAGGACGCGGTGGCCGTGTTTGGCGGCTTGGACGCCCAGCGCGACGGCGAGGTGGGTTTTGCCCGTGCCGGGCGGCCCGAGGAGCACGATGTTCTTCGCCTCGGTGGCGAACACGCTCGTGCCGAGGTGGGCGATCAGGTTCCTGTCCGCGGAGGGCTGGTGATCGAAGTTGAAGTCCTCGAGGGTCTTGTGGCCGGGGAACCGGGCCGCTTTGATCCGCAGGGCCGCACCGGACGCTTCCCGCTCGGAGACCTCACGGGAGAGCACCGCGGCAAGGTATTCCTCGTGGGACCAGCCCGCGTCGCGGGCCTGGTCGCCCAGGCGCCGGAACGCGTCACCGATCCTCGGGGCGCGCAGCGCGCGGGCGTAGTACTCGATCTGAGACGCCGCCCCGCTCACGCGAGCCTCCCCAACTCGAGCAGGCCGGGCCCGATATCGACACCGAACACGTCGTCATAGTCCGACAGGCTCGCCGATTCGACGAACGCGACGTGGGCTTGGGGCCGTTGATGGCGGTGCAGGGTCTGGAACTGGCGCCGGAGCACGGCGGCCTGGGCGACATGGTCAGGGTCGGTGATGGTCAGCTGACGGGCCCAGGCCCGGTCGTGAGAGGTCACGGTGACACCGTTGTGGGCGACGTGGACTTGGTCAAGGTCAGCGCTCACGTCCACGAGCCTGCCGATCAGGGCCGGCGCGACGGAGTAGTCGTTGGAGTGCACCCGGACGTAGTAGTCCCGGGGCAGACGCACCGTGTTCCGGAACAACACGTCTGGCGCCACCGGCGACAACGGCCGCATCGCGGCCCGGTCCTGGTCGATCAAGTCGACCGGGCGGGCGCGCCGGGACCGAGAGTGACGCGCGTTAGCCACGGGCAGCCAGGACGCGAGCTGCTCGTTGAAGTCCTGCGGCGACAGGAACACTCGGCCCGGCATGAACGACGAGCGGAAGAACCGGTTCCGCCGCTCGACCATGCCCTTGGACTCCGGGTCCCGGGCCTTGAGGAGCTTGACCTCGGTGCCGAGAGTGCCCGCGAACGCGGCCGCAGGCTCGGTGAGCTTGCCACGGCCGATGCCGGACTCGTTGTCCCAGAGCAGCCGTCGCGGGACCGCGCGGGCAGCCTGGAGCAGGGACCACATCCCGCCGAGCAGATCCGGTGTCTTCCGAGACGGCAGCATCAGGGCTTGGAAGAACCCCGAGAACGTGGACGTCATCACCAGCACCGGCGGCGTGCCCTGCTGCCCGTGGCCGAGCGGGAGGTCCTCGTGGGGGAACCACAAGTCGCACTGGACCTGCTGTCCGGGCTCGTGCACGAGACGGTCCGCGGGGTCCGGCGGCACGTACTCCGGCCGGATCCCAGCGACTTTGTCCCGGAACACCGACGCAGACCCGAGCCAACCGACCCGTTCCGCGAGCGTTGACGCGGCCATCGTCGGCGTCACGGCCAACAACACCCGAACCTGCGGGGCGAACGCGTCAAAACTCGACCCGACCGCGGGCCGCTGGTACTTCGGCAGCCGGTCCGTTTCCAACGCCCGATCCACCGTTCCCCGAGACACCCCGACGAGCCGGCCGATCTCCCGCTTCGAGTGCTGGCCCGTGGAAAACAGTTGGCGAATCTTCGCCCAATCATCCATATTGATCACCTTCCATAATGGTCGGTGGCCCTGTTTTCAATCGGCGATACTGGCCCTATTTTCGGTCGGCGTTAACACGAAGTCGAGGCAAGCCGAAGCGGCCTCGGTTGCGTAGCCTCGTCCCTGCATCTTTGCCCGCACGTGGTAGCCGACCTCAAGTTCGGGTCGGCCGTTGACGGCCTGCCAGGTGAGGCCACAGTCGCCGACGAACTCACCCGCTTTCGTCTCGATGACCCACAAACCATAGCCACGCTCGAGGTAGTTGCGCTTGTTTCAGTCGATCCACCCCTGGGCCTCCTCGCGGCTCTTGGGTCGTGGGTAGTACTCCATTACGTCCGCGTCAGCCAGCATGGCGGCCATGTCATCGAGGTCAGCATCGGTCATGTTCCGAAAGGTCAACCGGTCTGAGTGAGGGAAGGACATGCTCCGACCATAGGAGGCATCCGTGCCCGAGGGAAAGGCCGACTAGGTCTTGAGCGGCTTCCAGCGTGGCACTTCCTGCACAGTACGCGGAGGCGCTTTTCTCAGCCGGGTCGAGGACCTGAAGTACAAGAACGCCAGTGATGCGTCGACCATCACGCTGATCGCGACGTTGAAGATCAACTCCGGTGGCCCTGTGGTCGCAACGACCACGCCATTGGCGGAGTTCAAAACAAACAGGGATCCGACGATGTACCCGGCTCGTGGCCGGGACGTCATCCTCCACCAGGCGCGGGGTGGTTCTATCGGTTCGCCCAATCCGCGGAAGGACCGCACCCCTCCGAAAATGAGCAGGATGCTCAGCGAGTTTGCCACCACGGCGTACAGCGGATTCGGCAACCTGAACGGCTGGATCGCAATTTCGATTGCGGCCAGCGCGATCACCCCGATAAGGATGTATGCGACCTTCCAACGCGTCTTACGCAGGCGAATCATGGCTTGAGCCTACTGGCGAGGACGATCGCCCCGGACCGCGCTTGACGTGAACACGCATAGGGATCAAGACGGGTGCCTCAGTACGACCGTTGCTGATATGAGGGCACCCAGGACACCTCTGTCATAAGGACCAAGCCGAATCACTATTCTCGAGTTGATGTCCTGGGATTCAGGTACTGGGCTCCCCGGACCTAAACACGGAGCGAGTTATCGCGCCCAAGTATGCACACGCATCAGTCGTTCTGCATGAGTCCTGCAATGCGTCCATCCGGAAGCAATCGGATGTTGCGCGAGGCGGGCACTCTTGGAAGCCCGGGCATGGTCAGTACGGATCCCGTCATCGGAATCAGGAATCCCGCCCCCGCCGAAAGACGAACCTCCCGGACCGTGATGATGAAGTTACGGGGGCGACCGGCAATTCTGGGGTCGTCAGTGAGGGAGAGGTGAGTTTTCGCCATGCAGATGGGGAGATTCGCGTAGCCCAACTCCGCGATTCGGGCGATGTCCATCTCAGCAGTCGGGGTGAACACCACATCGCTGGCGCCGTAGACCACCGTGGCGATCTTGCGGATCTTGTCGTGCGGGGAATCCGATTCGTTGTAAATGAACCGCGGCTGCGGAGGTGCCACGTCGGTGGGATCGACCACTTCGCTCACCACCCGGGCGAGATCCAGCGATCCTTCGCCACCGCGCGCGAAGCCGTCGGCTCGGGCGAATCGAACTCCGCGCTCAGCGACGGCTTCTTCGACCAGTAGAAGTTCCGACTCGGTATCGTTCGGGAAGAGATTGATCGCGACTATCGGCGTGAGGCCGAATGCGCTCGCCGTGGCGAGATGATGCTCGAGGTGTTGCAGTCCTTTGATGAGCGTGGCGGTATCTGGCTCACCGCAGATCGCGACCGGCGCGCCCCCGTGCATCTTGAGAGCCCGCAGTGTGGCCACGATGACGACGGCGCGTGGCCAGATCCCTGCGAGACGGCACTTGATATCGAGAAATTTCTCTCCACCGAGATCGAACCCGAACCCTGCCTCGGTGATCGCGTAATCGCCGAGCTTCATCGCGAGGCGTGTCGCGACCACACTATTGCAGCCATGCGCGATGTTGCCGAAGGGCCCGCAGTGCACGATCGCGGGGCCGCCCTCCTCGGTTTGCACCAGATTCGGTCGCAACGCGTCGCGAAGCACCACCGTCATTGCGCCCGAAGCCCGGAGGTCTCCTGCTGTGACTGCTTGCCCGGCATGTGTTCGCCCCACCACGATGCGAGACAGGCGGTCCTCCAGATCCTTTAGACCTGACGCGAGGGCCATGATCGCCATGATCTCGCTTGCCGCCGTGATGTCGAAGTGTTCCTGACGCGAGACGTCGTCGGTCTTGGGATCAATGCCAACAATGCTTCGCCGGAGAGCACGGTCGTTCATGTCGAGCGCGCGTCCCCAGGTGACCTGACCGGGATCGATCACGCCCCTGCCAGGGATCTCTTCTCGAAAGAAGATTGCGTTGTCGACGAGCGCCGACAGTAGATTGTGGGCGGTGGTGATCGCATGAATGTCGCCGGTGAAGTGAAGATTGATGTCGTCCGCGGGGGTGAGCGAGGCTCTGCCGCCTCCAGTGCCTCCGCCCTTCGCGCCGAACACCGGACCGAGTGATGGTTCCCGCAGAGCCAGAACGGCGTTCCGTCCCAATCGACGCAGACCCATCGCCAGGCTGATACACACCGTGGTCTTGCCCTCACCCGCAGGCGTCGGGTTAATCGCGGTAACGAGCACGAGTCGACCCTTGCCGTTCGCGGGGCGGTTGAGCAGGTCGAGCGACAGCTTTGCTTTTCCCCGACCATACGGCTCGAGGTCGTCAACTCCGAGACCCAGCTCATCCGCCAGTTCGGCGATGGTCTGGGGAGCGAATGGCATAGCCAAACGTTATCAACGCCGATTGTCAATGGCCAATTCGGATCATCAGGAGCTGGGGATGCACACCCGGGGCCAAACCTGGCCTTGCGAAAGGCATCCGTCGTGCGCACAGGAGCTCGACGCTCAGAGCACTCCACGAGCAGAACTAAGCCACAATTTTCAGCGCCTACTTGTACCGCGGTCGATGCGTGTGGATCGATACGGGCCTGTGACGCCCACATGCGTTTTGGACAAGATCGTCCGAACTTTGTGGCAAAATTCCGAGCAAACGTGCCACGCGACAGTGTGCCCCCAGGCAGATTCGAACTGCCGCCCCTGCCTCCGGAGGGCAAAACGAGCCCGGAGAACAGCGGGATTTCTGTCCGTATCCCAATGATTTACTGGCCACTTGGGTCATGCGGAGGTGATGGAATCACCTCGAAATTGCACCAATTGAAGTCAAATTGAAGTCACGCGGTAGGTCTCCGACACGCAGCATTTGAGGCTCCCTCCTAGGTAATGCGACGGTCCTCCCGTTGGTTGCTATTGCTGGGAAGCATTAGGCAGCGCGCTGTTGCCAGCCGAGGAACGCGTGGCGTATTTCGCCGAATACGCGGCGCAACTGGCAACCGTCCTGTTGGGTTCAACTGTCGAGATTCCATCCTGCTGATACTAGGTATGACGTGAGCTGGGCGATGCGGCGGTTGATGTCGTCGAGTCGTTGTTGGGTGGTGTCCCACGCCCGGCTCTCGTCGTCGAGGCCTCCAGGGGCGCTGAGCGCTGTTTCCACGGCCACATTGCTTGCGAGGCGTTTGCCTTCGCGGTGGAGGGCGTCGAGTTCGCGCATTGCTTGGAGTTGGGTGCGTTCGGAGCGTTCGTCGGTGGTGGTCCACCGGTAGGCTCCGTCGGTTTCGCCGGAGATCCAGGCGTCGAATTCGATAACGGTCATGCTGTCGAAGGCGTCGCTGAGGTTGGGCGAGGTCGAGTTCGTTCGTTGGATTGCCGATGGGGGCCAGGAGGAAGAGTGGGGTGACGCCTAGGGCGTGTGCGATGTTGAGGAGCTGGCTGACGGCGAGGTCGGACTTCCGGCCGGCTTCGATGTTCTGCAGGATCGCTTCAGTGACATTACCGCCGGGGATCATGTCCGCGAGCTCCTTGGTGGTGCGGATGCCGCGGTGCTTGCGCACGGCTTGGATCCGGGTGCCAATGCTCGCCTCAGTGCGAAAATCTGTCATGCAGACAAGATACTATGCAAACCCTTGTCAAATGTTGGAAGTCGCCATATTGTGTTTTCAACATTGGAACAGCCGAATGGCTGTTATAGAGACAGGATGATTATGGACGACGACTATATCCTCCCGGCCACCGTGGGCGAGATCACCGGATTGAAGGTGGGCGCTCTGGCTCAGCTGCGCTATCTGGGGCGGGGGCCCCGGTTCTACAAGCCCACACCCCGCACGGTGCTCTACAAAAGGTCCGAGGTACTCGCTTGGGTCGAGGCTAGCGCCACGACCAGCACGTCGGATCCGGTCCGCAGCCGCTAACCGGCCTCACGTCACCGAAGCCGACGCCGGTGACGTGGAAGGGCCCCGGGTGGCCGCCCGGGGCCCGAGATCGTCACCAGCAGAGGAGTCGATCCATGCACATGCTATCGAGCACCTCCGACACTGCACTGGCGTCGCCCCGTGAATTGCGGTGAGGGCCCGGTGGGCCTGTTCGCGGCGAAGAACGCGGTCCTGGTCGCTGCCCGGTTGGGACTGGGAAACACGGCGACCCGGTTGCTGCTGCACATGGCCTTGGAATGCTGGGACGACGCCGACAACCCGGGCGAGCAGCCTCCGCGACGCTATTTCGGCGGACGGGAGTCCTCGGCGATCGCACTTGGGTTCGTGGCGCCATCGAACGCATCCACGCCCGCTCATCGGGCCGTCAAGCGTGCGGTGAAGGAACTAGTCGACGCGGGCGTCATCACTCGCCTCAGATCCGGGGGAGTCGGTATGACCGCCGAGTTCGAATTGAACCTGAACAGCGCCAAACCTCCGGCCCCGCACCGCACCTATCCCGAGATCGACCTTTTCCCCGAGGACCCGCTAGGGGGTCGGAAATTTGCCCCCTGAGGGGACCAATTAGTTGCCCCCTTAGGGGACCAAAAAGTTGTCAATTCGGGGACCAATTATTGGCCCCCTTAACAGTAAAGAACAGGAAGAACAGAACAGAAGCAGTATGCGCGCGCGAGACCAGCCTGTGGATAACTCCGCTGGCACCTCATGACTTGACGCCAAAGGCACACCGAGATGGTTCGACAAGGAGAACACCATGAACGGCATCGTCACCGTCTACAGCAAGCCTGGCTGCGTGCAGTGCGCCGCCACCGTCCGCAAGCTCACCCAGCACGGCATCGACTTCACCCTCATCGACGTCGCGCAGGACCCGGTCGCGCTCGAGTATGTCACGGGCCTCGGTCACGTCCAGGCGCCCGTCGTAGAGGTGCCAGGGGTGTCCTGGAGCGGATACAGGCCCGACCTAATCAACTCCCTCAGAACGCGTCTCGACCTCTCAAACGGCGAAATTCGGCCCACCCCGTCCGACTCCAAGTAGTACCCACGCACCGCCAATCGAGAAGGAGCACACCATGTCCATACGCACTATCACCGGCAACCTGGCCGCCGATCCGGAGGTCGTACCGGCCGGATCGATCCTGGTCACGAAGTTCCGGGTGATCGAGAACACAGGCGAGTACCGTGCCGGCGCCTGGCACGCGCACGAGGCGGCGACGACGCACTTCGTCGAGGCCCGATTCGAACTCGGCGAGAACGTCGCCGCGACCCTGCACCGGGGCGACCCGGTCGTGGTCGTCGGCCGTGAACACACCGAGATCTGGGGCGGTCCCGAAGCCCGGCGCTCCGGCCGTGTGCTGCAGGCGGATGTCGTCGGACCCGATCTGAACCGTGCCGTCGCCCAGGTTCGCCGTACCCGCACACCCGACACTGACGAGTAATGACGCTCAAGAAGACCTGCGGGTGGGCGGGCTGTGCAGTCCGCACGCCCCAATCTGTGAAGGAGATTCTGATGGACATCAGCGCCGAGAGCGCGCAACTGATCAGCGCCGAGCAACTCCGCCGGGCCGCCCGCGAACTCGCTCACAGCACCCGAACTGTTGAGCATCCGGGGGACTCCTACGAGTTGCTCGGCCGGCTGATGAACGCCCAATGCTTGCTGGGGCAGGTGTTCGAGCAGCTCGCCACCTGGCACGCAGGCACCCAGGATGGTATCCAATACGACGGTGAAGACGGTCGCGGTGCCGGACAGGTCGCCGGCGTGATCCGGGCCGAGCTGGCCCTCCGGGACGCCGCGGACCTCGCGGACAAGGCCGACGACGCCGTGATGCTGGCGCTGACTGCGAACGGCGTCATCCGCTGGTACGACTACTCCTAGACCCGCTCCGGAGGCCTCCGAAGCGGGTCTGCAGGGTGATTTCGGCGCACGAATTCCGGGCAGGAATCGGCGGTCTGGGAGGTCGGTTTTTGGGGCTGCCTATTCGTTTGGGTATTCGTTTGGGTATTCGTTGAGAGCGAATACCCAAACGAATAGGTATGGGGCCTCTTTCCCTGTCCCACCGCGACCCCCTCGCTGCGCTCGCTTCCCAACCCCCACACCCAACGGCTTTGTGTGGGGGGTTGGGAAGTAAAGGGGTAGTGGTGGGACAGGGAAAGAGGAAGAAGTGTATGAGAGAGATAGGTAAGAGAAAAAACAAAAAACAAAAAACAAAACTAAGTACAAAAAACAAGAACAAGGAACAAGGAAAACAGGACGAGCTAGGTCAGAAAATCAGGCGTTTCAGAGCGGACGGAGATTGCGACGATGGTGCAGTGGACAGACCGTGACGAGGCAATGGTCAACTGGCTACTGGTCGTGCGACTGGCAGAAATGGATGCAATCCGCTGGGCCCTCGGAGCACTGTCCGGGTCCGGGGTTCCCGTGGGCACTGAAGGCACAGCAGTGTTGCGCCCCGGGTTTAATGGAGGTTCTTGATCCCTTGGAAGGTTGAGAATCATGACTCCACATCGGAAATATCCGGACGAGTTGCAAGAGCGAGCGATCCGGTTGGTCCTGGATTCCCGTGACGAGCCGGGCGGACGTCGAGGCACGTGCGCCCGGGTGAGCCAGCAGTTGGGCATCTCGTCGGAGACGTTGCGGAAGTGGGTCGCCCAGGTCGAGATCGACGAGGGCACCCGCCCGGGCGTGCCGACCGACGCCACGGCCCGGCTGGCCCAGCTCGAGCGGGAGAACAAAGAGTTGCGGCGGGCGAACGCGATCTGGCGGAGCGCGTCGGCTTTCTTGGCGGCGGAGCTCGACCGCCCCGAGATCAGGTAGTTATGTTCATCGACGAGAAGAAGAGCGAGTTCGGGGTCGAGCCGATATGTGGGAGTTGCAGGTCGCCCCGTCCAGCTACTACGCGGCAACGTCCCGGCCGCCATCGAAACGGTCCGTGTCCGATGAAGTGACCGCCGCCCGGATCCACGCCGTCCATAAGGACAACTACGGGGTCTACGGGGCCCGGAAGGTGCACGCGCAACTCCACCGCGACGGGCACCCGGTGGCCCGCTGCACCGTCGAACGCCTGATGCGCCGCGAGGGCCTGCGCGGGGTGCGACGCTCGAAAGGCCCCCGGACTACGATTCCCGGGCCCCTCGCGGAGCGCCCCGAGGACCTCGTCAAACGGCACTTCACCGCGCCGGCACCGGCATGCCTCTGGGTGGCGGACATCACCTACATCCGCACGGCTGGGTCTACGCCGAGTTCGTGCTCGACGTGTTCTCCCGCCGGGTGGTTGGCTGGCAACTGTCGACCTCCCTCCACACAGACCTCGCCCTCGACGCCCTTGAGATGGGTTTCTGGACCCGCCGCCGCGCCGGCCGGGACCTGTCCCAGCTCGTGCATCACTCCGACCGCGGCGTCCAATACCGGGCGATTCGCTACACCGAACGCCTTGCCGACCGCGAGGCCGTGGCCTCGGTCGAGTCCAAGGGCGAGAGTTACGACAACGCGATGGCCGAAGCCTTCAACTCGCTTTTCAAAGCAGAGCTGATCCGGAACCTCGGGCCCTGGCAGAGCATCGACGTCCTCGAGTTCGCCGTCGCCGAGTACATCGACTGGTTCAACAACCGCCGACTCCACGGCGAGATCGGCCTGATCCCGCCCGTCGAAGCTGAGACAAACTTCTACTCACACCCGGACATCACACCGATGAAACGGGCCCAATAGAGCCTCTACAAAACCCGGGGCTTGCCACAGTGGGTCGTCCGGCTCGAGGGCGCGGGACTGGTGGAGCCGGCCCGGCCGACGTACCGGGACTCCTCAATCGTGTGACCAACGTGCGAAGGTTAGAGCCAGTCGGCGTCGTGCTGACTCGTGACTACACTCGCACCGAATTCGCTGGCGAGGAGCTGGTAGCCGGCCACCGTCGAGTCTGACCCCGACCCGGGCACTGCACCGAGGGGACGGCCTAGCTCGACCGCGTACTCGGCCGCAGTGAGAGCATCGGATGAAACGCTTGCTTCGACGACGATGGTCTTCGACGACACGGCGGCCATCAGCTGGCCGCGCCGAGCGAACTGCCACCAAATCGGCGTCGCCCCCGGTGGCACCTCACTGATGACGGCACCGCTCTCTGCGACGTCGTCGAGGAGTGCGCCGCGGTCAGAGGGGAAGCGGGTGTTGACGCGGCCGGCGAGTACGGCGATCGGGTGCCCGCCGGACGCGACGGCCGAGGCCAGGGCGGCGTGGTCGATGCCGCGGGCAGCACCGGACACGATCGCATACCCGCGGGCCCCGAGCCCGGACGCTAAGTCAATCGCCATGTGACGCCCGTACCCGGTCGAGTCGTGATCCCCGGTCACCAGAACGCTCCGCATCGAGAGCACCGCAGGGTCGCCGCGCACCCACAGAATCAGTGGCGACGCCAGACGTAGGTCCTCGAGCTGGACCGGCCAGTCAGGGTGGGACGGGGTGAGCACGTGGTACCCGGACTCGGCGCTGGCTCGGATGCTCTCAACGGCCGCCGCACGGTCAAAGCACGCCCGGAGCTGCGCGCGGAGCCCGGAAATGCCGAAACCCACCACCGCACTGCTGGGCCCGTCCACGAGTAGCTCCAGGGCTGGCTCGGCCCCGATTGCAGCGACGAGGGCGCCGACGCGGGGGTCTCCGGGTTCGGCCAGGGCAGCCCAGATAATCCGGGCGGCTGTGTCCCGGGTTAGGGAAGTGCTGGTTGTGGTGCTGAGTGTTTCGACAACGCTGGTGTACGTCATGATCTCGCTCCCTCTGGTCAACCGACAATTTTGTTTGCCTTCCGGCGAGAGAATCGATAGCGAGCGAGAGAGCCGGAGTGCCCAGAATTTCGGGCGAAATAAGGGAGCTTGCGACCGCGCCCGAAAATCTGGGAACGCAGGATCGAAGCGAGCTACGATCGGCAGCCGAAAGGTCAACAAAACAAGAAAAACCCGGCCGCGCAGCGGCTCCGATCAAGTCGTCCGGGCGGCCGTGGCCGCTTCTAAGGGAGTCGTCTGGCGCGCATTCGCTCCCTCTTCTCAAGGGTTCAGCAATCGAAAGGGCGCGACGAAAAGCAACTCAACGGCGTAGCAAATCACTCGCCCCGTCGGCGCGAAGCCGTTGACTTATATATCGAAACATTTTGTTGGCCACTCGGGACTCATCGTGCAATAATCTGCGTATGGATGCAGATAAGCAGATTTGTGGCCGCGAACCCGACAGCCAGTTCGTGGAGCTCGCGGTCGAAGTATTCGGCATGCTGGCTGACGCCACCCGCGTGCGGATAATTCTTGGTCTGCGCAACGGTGAGCTGATCCGTGAATCAACTGGCGGATGCTGTCGACAAGTCGCCGGCAGCCGTATCTCAACACCTGGCCAAACTCCGCCTGGCGCGGATGGTCACCACTCGCCACGAGGGGACCCGAGTGTTCTACAGGCTAGAAAACGAGCACGCGAGTCAGCTCGTGTCGGATGCTATCTTCCAAGCGGAACACACCCTGGGAGGCACCCCTCGTCATCATCACACCCGGGACGAGGCCAGCGCATGAATACCCCGCACCTGCATCCACATGAGGATGATCGTCCGCGTGACGCCCAAGCCCAATCCCACGAGCACGAGCATGACCATGACCATGACCATGACCATGACCATGACCATGACCATGACCACGACCACGACCATGACCACGACCACGACCACGACCACGACCACGACCACGAGCATCCGACCGGGTTCACAGGGTTCTTATACGGGCTTTTCGTGCCTCACAGCCACGATGCCGCAGACTCGATCGATGACGCATTGGAGGCAAGTACCCAGGGAATTCGAGCGGTCAAAATCAGCCTGTTCATCCTCCTCGGCACGACCATACTGCAGTTCGCGGTTGTACTCGCGAGCGGTTCAGTGGCGCTGCTTGCCGACACGATTCACAACTTCTCTGACGCCTTAACCGCAATACCTTTATGGATCGCGTTCATCCTCGGACGGCGCATTGCGTCCCATCGCTACACGTACGGTTATGGGAGGGCCGAGGATCTCGCTGGCCTCTTCATCGTCGGCGTGGTTGCCCTTTCGGCCGTCGTAGCTGCGTGGCAGTCGATCGACCGCCTCTTCCACCCCCAGCCCCTGCACAACCTGTGGTGGGTGTTGGCCGCCGGCCTGATCGGCTTCGCCGGCAATGAGATCGTTGCTGTGTACCGCATACGCGTGGGACAGCAGATCGGGTCTGCGGCCCTTGTCGCCGACGGCGTGCACGCTCGGATCGACGGGTTCACTTCCCTTGCCGTGGTTGTTGGTGCGCTCGGGGTGATGCTGGGTTTCCCGCTCGCCGATCCAATCGTCGGGCTGGTAATTTCCGCGGCGATTATCGTTTTGCTCTGGGGGACAGTGCGAAGCATTGGACGCCGCATCATGGACGGTATTGAACCGGAACTCGTGGACCGAGCCCGTTCGGCACTAACCAGCACTCCCGGCGTTTTGGACGTTTCGACAGTCCGGCTGAGATGGGTGGGGCACCGCCTTCACGGCGAGGGGTGCATCGTGGTCGCCGATACGTCCTTGTCCGTGGCGGAACGCGTTGCCGACGCCGCCCAACACCGCCTGAAGCGAACGATGGCGAATGTAGATCATTTTGCGATCCAAACGGTCACTGCGGGATCGCGGCCTGTGGAGAGGTAGGGCACGAGTATCTCACCTGGATTGACCCACGACTACCGCGTCAATGCTGGATGTCGTTGATCCGGCGGTAGAGCGTGGAGCGGGACATGCCGAGACTACGGGCCACCTGTGAGGGGTGTTCGCCGGATTCGATGAGTTGGAGAGCGGTCCGGATTTGTTGTTCGGTGAAGGTCGCCCTGCGGACGACGCGGCGCGTGCCAGAAGGACGTCGTTTGAAGACGCTGTCTCGGATGCGTGCCCGTGCGACCTCGAATTCCATACCAGCGAGAGCTGTCAGGACTGTGAGGACAGCGGTCGCGTCGAGGGTGCTGGCTTTGTCTGGGGCTCGGTGATGTCGAGAACTCGGAATCCGGCCCCGCTCGCCCGCAGCCTCTCCGCAATCGTCAGGAGGTCGGGAGTGGATCGACCTAGGCGGCTCAAGGTGGTGATGATAAGGGTGTCTCGCTTCTGGAGGGCGCCGATGGCGTGGTCCAACTGGGACTGCTCCGTGCGAAAACCACGGTCGACATACAGGTCCTCTACACGAACGCCCACAGCGACGAGGGTACGTTCCTGATGGTCGACCTTCTGGTCTCGCGGTATTACTCGGGCGTACCCGATCAATGTGCCCACGATCGTCGCTCCGCTAACCGCCGTTGAGGGTTTCGCGGCGCTGTCGATATTCGTTTTCGTCGATCTCACCGCGGGCGTAACGTTCATCCAGGATTGTTCGAGCCGAGCTGTGTCCGGCCGTCTTGCCCTGCTCGGGGCGATCTCCACGGAAGAGACGGTAGACGACGAAAGCCAAGGCGACGATGCCCCCGATTGCGAATATCCACGCAAAGATCATCCACGGTCCTGTCCAGCCCATTCCGCCGTATCCCATCATGGTGTGCTCACTTTCTCGTGACGTTTAATCGTGGATTTGGTGTTCACTGGCGGCGCCGCACGTCAGAACAACTTGCCCGGTCCGTCCAGGCCTCCGGTGCAGGGGGAGCCGGGTTCTGGAGCAGTTGCGGCGCCCCGGTACTTGGCGATGAATGCCGCGAGTCGGGGATCGGCCGGGTCGCTGATGTCGAGCTGCGTGCCCCATGCCGATGCGACGATCGACGACGGGAGACCGGCGAATGGAGACAGGATCGCGTATGTCGATGGGATCTCTTTGCGCAGAGCTGCGAGCTGATCACCCCTCACTTTTGAAGCGTCGTAGGTGACCCACACGGCGCCGTGCTCGAGCGAGTGCACTGCGTTTTCGTTGGGGACGTTGTCGGAATACACGCCACAGTTCAGGAGCGTGACGGAGTGGTCTCCGCCCACCGGTGGCAGCGGATTGTATTTCACCGTGCCGGTGACGTGCTGGGAGGTCTGGTTCGGGAAGGTTTGTACGCCGTCAACGGATGTCGGTGCTGCCGCGTTCTTGGGGGCGCCGCTGGTTGTGACGACGAGGACGATGACGAGCACGACGATCCCTGTAGCGGACCAGGCTGCGGCGATTCCGATCTTTCGGTTCCGTTTCGCTTTTGATTGTTCGCGCTTGAGGGTGGCGACTTTTTCTGCCCGGCGCACGGCTCGTTGCTGTTTGACTGTTGCGGGCGCGGATTCGCGACCTCCGCCAGCTGAGTGGTCGTCCGAGTGTGGGGGTGTTTCACGAGCCATGTCAGCGGTCCTTCGGTTCAGGTGAAATATACCCGACGGTGACCTGTAACGACTTGAGTTCGGCTCGGGCGGCCTGAATGTCCGCCTGGACGTCCGTCGCCGGCTTAGAGCAGCACCCGGCGTCACCCGGGGCGGTTCGGCTGCGCAGCATGGGGCGCATGCAGAACCGCCAGGTCAGAGCCGCGGCAACGACGGTCGCGACCAGGGAGATCAGAATGGGGATCACGCGGTCGGTCCGGTACCGGGGTGGCGATCATCGAATGCCGCGGCCTGTGGACGAAGGGCGGCCACTTCGGCGCGCAGGCGGGCGAGTTCTTGTTCTTCGGGACCGTCGACGGTTTTACCGTGGCCGCGTCCGCGCATCATGAACCACATCATCAGGCCCATTCCGACGGGGCAGATAAGGGCGGGGAGGATATAGAGGAATTGCTGCATGTCAGGATCCTTCTGGTTGTGTTGATTCGGTGGTTTCGAGCATGGTGGTGAATTTTCGCCGGAGGGCGCGGGTAGATAGGCGCCCGTGCGCGATCAGCCGGCCGTTGGCGACGAGCCCGGGGGTGAAGGCCAGGCGCTGTTCACGGGCGATCGCACGACCGGTGTCGCTGTTCACGTCGACCTCGTCGATCTGGAGGGGGAATTCGGCGGACAGTTCGGCCAGCACTCGTTTTCCCGCGATACAGGAGGGGCAGTCGCTTTGAGTGAGCAGGGTCAGGGCGATCATGAGGTGGTATCGGTCTTCAGGTCGAGGAGGAGTTGGTCGACGGGCACGAACATGGTGTATTTCGGAGCCCCGCCGTAGTCGGCGCGCCACTTGATGGTGCCGTCGGGGCCGACGAGGATGAAGCTGTGTCCATCGGTGCTGGTGCCCATCATGCCGAATTCGTTGGCGTGGTACTTTTTCGAAGTGACCAGGTCGGGGTCGGACAGGACCGGAGTTTTCAGGCCCATGTCGGTGGTTTTCCGAGCGATCTGCTGGGCCGGGTCGGTTGTGATGGACACGACGGCGTCGATTCCCGCGGCCTGGAGCTTCGCGGCGTCCGTTTCCAGGCTGGTGATCTGCGTCCAGCATGGTTCGCAGGCCAGGCCCTCCTGAAAGAAGAGCAGCACGTTTTTGCCGGAGTAGTCGGCCAGGGACACCTGTCCGCCGGAGTTGTCGGCGAGGGTGAATCCGGGTGCGACCTGACCGATGCCGGGGGTTCCGACGTCGTACGACGACTGCGTCGTCGTACCGGCGGCTGCCGTCTTCGGGGCGTTGGCGCTGGCGAAGACGCCGTATAGCCCGGCGAGGACGATGCCGGCGATCAGCAGCCCGGTGATCCAGCCGAACCAGCCGGGGCGGCGGGACCGGATGCTGGGGGACTGTTGCGTGTTTTTGGGGGCGGAACTCATTTGGTGGTGTCCTGTCCTGTGCGTGCGGGGGTTTCGAGGGCTGCATCGCTGCAGCAGCTGGATTCAGAGTCGGCGGACCGAGCCGGCCCGTCGGGTGTTGCCAAGGTTGGTTCCGGGGGCTTTGGCTCGGTGTGGCGGGTGGCGCGCCACACGAAATAGCCGCCGGAGGCAACCAGCGCGATCGCCACGGCCCAGCCGGGAAGCCAGCCGAGGGCCTTGGTCGCGACGGAGACACTGTGTTGGAGGTCGGCGCCGAACTGGGCGAGCCAGCCGCCTGAGGTCATGCCGGGTCCGACCGCGGCCTGGATATAGGTGAGGATGGCCATCACGGTGAGTAGCACGGCGGAGGCGAAGCTGCCGACGGCGAGGCGGCGGCGGTACCGGCCCAGGTGCAGGGTGATCTGGCGTCCCTGAAGCCACTTGCTTGAGCCCCAGTCCCTGCGGTCCCAGACCAGCGCCAGGACGGCGAGGGGGCGACCATTCCGGCCACATAGGTGAGGCCAACGGCCAGTGCCGCGGGGAACGAAGCCGTTGCGCCGGAGAGGACCGCTACGCCGATCAGTACCGGAGCGCAGCACGAGCTGGCCGCGCCGGAGAACACTCCGAGTCCGTAGACCGAGGCGAGGCCGTGACCGGCGGGAACGCGGCGGGCGAGCATCGGAAGCTGCAGCTTCCAGCCGAACAGCATTGCGATTCCTCCGATCAGCATTGCCGTGGCGGCGATCGTGAAGACGATCGCGTGCTGGCCGGAGATCAGGCCGATCAAGGCCGTTGCTCCCAAACCGATCGGCACGATGATGGTCGCGACCCCGGCAGCGAAGACCAGGGTCGCTCCCACGATGCCGGAACGCCGACGCATGCCCGACGCCAAGTAGGCGGGCAACATCACCGATACGCAACAGGGCGCGAGCAGGGCAACCAGGCCCCCCAGGAAGGCGGCGAGCAGAGTGCCGCCGAACAGTAGATTTTCCATATATTCGTCGCCTTCACTCGGGCCGCGTCCTGCGCGGACATTCACCTATCCTCCTAAGGAGATTAGGTGATTGTGAAGCGATTGTCTAGCTGGCGTGCCGAAGCTGGGAGTCAGCTGGAGAAGCGACCCTCGTCCATGCTGTCGACGGCACACGGGGTGTGCATGGTGGGAGTTGCCGGCGCGGGCGCGCTGCCGGATCTTGGAGAAAGGGATGCCGACAGGCTGGTTGCCGGCTCAGCGGGGCAAAACGCGTGATCTGCGCTTGTGACGGCCGGCCAGCCGAGGGCCAGTCCGGGCGCGATCAGCAGGAGCGCGATCGCTACCGACACCGCACACACAGGGAAGCGGCCCACTGACTGGCGCGGAGGAAGGAGCCGGCGAACCCGGGCCGCAGCCCCAGGTCCTGCCGCTCCGAGTGCGACGGCCGGCACCGCGTGCGGGGGCACGGCAACGACGGCCAGGAGCGCTGCCGCAACCGTGAGCCGGTGCGTTCGTTCAGCCGCGACATCATCGGCACGAAGTTCGACCAGGCGGGCCGTCTCGCGCGCGGCCAGCTGGAAAGGCGGGAGCCTCAGAAACGCTTGGGACAGTGCCACGGAGAAGGCCAGGGCGAGGTCATGCCGCTCAGCGAGGTGTGCGCGCTCGTGCGCCAAAACCGCGACGAGTTCTTCGTCCGTCAAGGCATGCAGTGCGGCCGTGGTGACGACGGTGCGCCGGTGGATTCCCGGCATGCAGTAGACGGCCGCTTCCGCCGATTCGAGGATGACGATGTCGCGATCGGCATCCGGGCGCCCGACCATGTCGAGAACGCGACGATGTGCATTGCGCTCTCGGGACATCCGGGCGCCCGTAGAGGCCAGGCCCCAGAAACTGCGGGTGACAACAGTGCCAGCCAGCAGCGCCCCGCCGATACCGACGGCGGCTCCGGTCGGTGTCGAATACTGCTGCTGCAGCGCCATTGCGCAGGATTGCAGGACCTCGATTGGGCCCTTCCCGCCGAGGCCGGCGATCGGAATCGCAAAGGACAGGCCGGCGAGGGCGAGAGAACCCACGACCGCGACCGTCAGGGCCTGCCAGGTTGCGATAGCCAGCCGGGGGCGCGATCAACCCAGTTCGCTCGCAGCAGGAGTGGGGGTGCGGCGACGGAGAGCGTGATCGCGTAGAGGGTCAGGGTGATCGCGACAATCACGGCTGCGGCTCATTCTCATGCGCAGCGGCCAGCAGCCGGCGGAGTTCTGCTGCTTCGTCGTTGGGCATTTCGTCGACGAAGCCTACGAGTGCTGCCGCCCGGTCGTCGGCGAAGGACAGCGCCTCGCGGATGAGTCCTGACACGTAGTCGTCCCGGGTGGCGGCGGGACCATAGCGGAATGCGCGGCCGTCCCGTTCCTTGCTGAGCCAGCCCTTGCGGTTAAGGATCTCGGTGACCGTTTGCACGGTGTTGTAGGCGAGCCCGCGATTGAGTCGGTCGAGGATTTCCCGTACCAGGAGCGGGTTCTCGGCCTGCCAGACCTCGTTCATGATCGCGTTTTCCAGATCACCGAACTTCGCCATGGTCGAGCCCCTTCAAAGTGTTGGTGTAACTCGCGAACGGACCAGAAAATGAAGGTCAATCTAATCCTAGTCACCTAAGGGAATTAGGCGCCCGGGGCCGCGGAGCGCCGATGACGCTCCGCGGCCTGTTGGCGGGGCGGTTACAGGGTGGCGAGGATGTCCTGCATCTGCTTGATCTGCGCCGTCTGGTCGGCAATGATCTTCGTGGCCAGCGCCTGTGCTTCCGGGTTCTGCCCGTCCTTGAGCTCGACGTTGGCCATGTCAATCGCGCCCTGGTGGTGCTGGATCATCTGCTCAAGGAACAGCTTGTCGGCGGCCGGGCCGGTCGCGGCGTCCAGTGCGGCCATGTCGCCATCGGTCATGGAACCGGAGCTCATGTCCATTCCAGGCATGTTGGTGGCGGTCGCACCCCAGGCCGTGACCCAGGAGTTCATCATCGTGATCTCCGGCCCTTGGGCTGCCTTGATCTGCTCGGCGAGAGCGGTGACACGAGGATCGACCCCGGTCTTGTCGAGCATGGTCTGGGCCATGGTGATCGCCTGCTGGTGGTGGTCGACCATCGGCATGGCGAACGAGACGTCGGCATCGTTGAACACCGCCGTCGATGCGGCGGGGGCGGAGGATGCGGATGTACTGGCGCCGCCGGCCGTGGTGGCGCCAGCCGAGCACGCGGACAGGGCGATTGCCGCGGCTAGCGCGGTGGCGGCCAGGAGGGGAAGGCGAAGGGAAATCATGGGAGTCCAATCTGTCAGACAGGGGGGAATCTGGTCCACGAGGGGAGATCCGGAGGTTAGGAAGGTGCTCGCGGGCAGAGCGAGTCACGGAAAAGTCGGGAACGGAGAGTGTGCGCCCGTGCCGGGTGCAAACGCGCTGCTGGCCGTTGATCAGACGCGACTGATCGACAGGACTGTCAGCGAGGGTGGTCGCTGTAGAGGCAGGCGCCGCGCCAGAGCGGGAACTGCGCGCTCAGCAGGGCGGTCAACAACGATGGGAATTGCGTGTTGGGCTGCAGAATTGGGGGAGTGCGCGATAGGGCCGGCAGTACAGGCGGACCCTGTCATGAGGCAATCGGCGGTGCACATGCCGAGACACGTCGACGGCAGGTTCGACGTCCCGTGGAAAGAGGCCAATTCCGAATCGAGTTTTGAGTCCTCGGTGCTTGCGGCTGAAGGGTCTGAATGCGCAGCAAGCATGGCGTGGGCATTTGGTGAGGCTTCGGATTCGACCGCCATTTCCGCATGCATCGCCACCAAGCCGAAGACAACGGCTGCAAGGGAGAGGATTCCGAGGAGCGCACGGCGCAGCCGCGCGGCCGATAATGCGCGCACACGTGCCTGGGCGTCCACCACGCTGTCCCCTTTCTTCCCGTCGCTTTCTTCCCGTCGCGGTTCGGACGTGGCAATCCTCACACTGTAGCCAACGGATGCTCCCCGTGGCCTGAGAGAGCCGACCAAATTCCCCGAAGAAACGCCCAGCTTCGCAACGCGGAGAAAAGCGCCCCGTTGCTTCATCGAGGTGGTCGCATGAACGCGGATACCCTTAGGGGGTATAAGATGGTGGGTATCGGCAATCGGGGACACAGCGAACCGGCGCCGGGCACTATCTATGTTTCAGAGAGGATCGTTCGAATGAGCCAGTCGACCGAAACCACGATCATGCAAGTACGGGGCGTGGGGTGGGCGTCATCCAAAGCCGTCGCGGATACGGTCCTGTCGCGACGCCCCGGCGTGCTGGGCGTTGACACGAACGTCGTCGCGCAGACGGCGACAATCACTTTCGACCCGAGGCAGACATCGGTCGATGACCTCGCCCAATGGGTGCGCGAGTGCGGGTACCACTGCGATGGGAAGTCCGTACCGGATCACATTTGCGACCCGCTTGCCGCCAACAGTGCCACCCCAGACCCTGCCGCGGCCCATGCAGTTCCCGAGGTCACGGCGCCTGCACATTCCAGCGCGACATCGGAGAGCACTGAGCAACCCTCGGTTGCCCACACCGCGCATGCGGCGCCTCCGACGAGGACGATGCAGGACGCCATGGGGCACGGCGGCGGCCATGGCTCTATGACGATGGCTAGCATGATCAGGGATATGCGCAACCGGTTCCTGGTGGCCGCAGTCCTGTCCGTTCCGATCACGCTTTTATCGCCGATCGGTCGCGAGGTCATTGGGTTCACTTTTCCGGCACCCTTCGGGCTCCGTGACGACGTTGCGGCCCTGATCCTTTCACTGCCGGTGATCTTCTACTCCGCATGGATCTTCTTCGACGGCGCCTACCGGGCATTGCGGGCGAGAACGCTCGACATGATGGTGCTTGTGGCCGTCGGCGTGGGAGCGGGCTGGCTCTACAGCGTCGTGGTCACCCTCACCGGCGGCGGCGACGTCTTCTACGAGGCCGCCACCGTGCTGGCCAGTTTTGTGTTGCTGGGGCACTGGGTCGAGATGCGAGCGCGGGGCGGCGCGAATGACGCCGTCCGCACCCTGCTCGAGCTGGCCCCCTCGCAGGCCTTCGTGATCCGCGACGGGGAACCCGTTGAAATTCCGACGGCTGAGGTTGTTCCGGGTGACCTGATGCTTGTGCGTCCGGGATCCAAGGTCCCCACCGACGGCGCGGTCGAGTCCGGTGATTCGGATATCGATGAGTCCATGGTCACCGGGGAGAGTCTTCCCGTGGCCAAGACGGCCGGCTCAACGGTGATCGGCGCGACCGTGAACACCACGGGCACCCTCCGGGTCCGGGCGACGAAGGTGGGCGCGGACACCGCACTGGCCCAGATCGTCGCGCTCGTGCAGGAGGCGCAGAATTCCAAGGCTCCCGGCCAGCGCCTGGCCGACCGGGCGGCGTTCTGGCTCGTACTGGTGGCCTTGATCGGCGGAATCGTGACCCTGGCAGTGTGGCTGCTGGCAGGCGCAACCGTGCCGGCGGCGATGCTGTTCGCGATCACCGTAGTCGTCATCACCTGCCCGGACGCGCTCGGCCTGGCGACCCCGACGGCGATCATGGTCGGGACCGGCCTCGGCGCCAAACGCGGCGTCTTGTTCAAGACCGCGACCGCGCTGGAAACAGCCGCACGGATCGACACCGTCGTGATGGACAAAACCGGCACCCTCACCCAGGGCAAGCCGGAAGTGACCGACTTCGTCGCAATCGGCATCGACGAGGACGAGCTTTTGGCACTCGTTGCCGCCGTGGAGCGCGAGTCGGAGCATCCGCTTGCCGCTGCGGTGGCCAGCTTCGCCGCTGGTCGGGGCGTGACCGTGGGCGACGCCGTCGACTTCGAGAACGTACCCGGGCACGGGGCTGGGGCGACGGTGAGTGGGCGTCGGGTGCTGGTCGGAAACCGCAAATTGATGACCGCGCAAGGCGTCGATATCGAACCAGTCAAGGTCCAACGCGATGCGCTCGCGTCAACGGGACGCACCGCGGTCCTGCTCGCCGTGGACGGCAAGGCTGCCGGCGTCGTTGCACTGGCGGATGCCGTGCGCCCGACCGCTGCTGCCGCCGTGGCGGCCCTGCATGACGCCGGCATCCAGGTCGTCATGCTCACCGGAGACAACGAAGCCACCGCCGCACGCATCGCCTCCCAGCTCGGGATCGATACCGTGATGGCAGAGGTACTGCCCGAAGACAAGTCCGCGAAGATCACGGAACTCCAGGCCGCCGGCAAACGCGTCGCCATGGTCGGCGACGGCGTCAACGACGCCCCGGCATTGGCGCAGGCCGACCTGGGGATCGCAATCGGGGCAGGCACCGACGTCGCCATCGACACGGCGGACGTGGTCCTGATGCGCTCCGATCCGTTGGATATCCCTGTCGCGTTGCGCATCGGAAAGGGAACCGTGCGGAAGATGCGTCAGAACCTCGGCTGGGCGATCGGGTACAACGCCATCGCCCTGCCAATCGCCGCCGGTGTCTTCTTCCCCGGGTTCGGCATCCGGTTGACCCCGGAGATCGCGGCGATCTCGATGTCCGGTTCCAGCGTGATTGTCGCTGTCAACGCGCTGATGCTGAAGCGCCTTCGCCTGCCACAGCCCGCTGAAAGCGCCAAGGAGTGAGTTGTCTGTGACCCGCATCCCTACTACCCGTGACGCGGTTCGCACGATTTGGGATGCCGGAAAGCCTCAGTATGACGGCGTCACGGACGCGGTGACCGCGGGCAAGGTCCTCACCGACCTGGTCCGTGCCATCCTCGATATCCTCGCCTATCGCCAGCTGGCGTGGGCGCCCGACGCCATCCAACTCGTATCCAACGATCGGGAGAGCTACCTCCGCTACGAGGCCGGTGACGACGTCACCGCGGACCTCGCAGTGCTCCTGTCGCTGGCACTGTCGGGCCACGCGGCAGACGGCATCGCCCTCGGAGACATCATGGGCGGCATGCCCCCGTGGATCTCCGTGCGCATCCTCATCCTGGCCTCGCCCGAGGGAGCCTCGATGAACCGCCTGGACCTTGACCCGGAAGGACCGTGCACGGTGTCCTGGTACGGGCCGTTCGACGGAACCCAATTCAGCGAAATCGCAATCGGATTCGCACTGTTCCTCACCCACCTCGTCGCCAACGTGTTCGATGACGACGAGGGTCGGGAAACGTTCGAGGAATCCTTCGCATGGGTCCACTAATAAATCCGGGACTGACCTGGAACGGCCGAGCTGGGCCCGGGCCGGCATCCATTCACTTGGGTTTGTGCGATGACAGGTTGGCGCCGATGATCACAACAACGGCCGCTACCGGATAGCTGACCAGGAGCTCAATCCAGACCGGGGGATGCGTCACTGTCGCCGGGTCCAGGTGCCCGAGCCAGTGAGTCACAGCAATCAGGACCCCCGCAACCATCACCAGCTGCCCTGATCTCAGAAAGAGGCGTCGTCGACGCTTGAGGCTGTCTGACCTGTCCTGGGCGGTACTGTCGGGCGTCATGGGTTCCCCGTGCCGTCCGGTGACGCGGGGCCGGCCGGGGCGCTGGGTGCCGGGTCGCTCGTGCCGGGCGTCGGCGGCGTCCAGGCTCGCCCCGGAAGGTACGGGCTGTTCTCGGGACCTGGATGGCGTCGCGACTGCACGACGATAAGTACGATCCCGATGAGGGCGATGACCATCGCCGTGATCATGTTGATCTTCAGGCCCACGAGTTGGAACTCGGTCGGGTCGAGGCGAAGTGCCTCCAGCCAGGTGCGACCGATCCCGTACCAGAGCAGGTACAGGCCGATCGCTTTCCCCCAGCGGAGGTTGAACTGTCGTTCGACGAGCAGGAGAACGGCGACGCCGAAAAGATTCCAGAGGATCTCGTAGAGGAAAAGCGGCTGGAACAGGGTTCCGGCCGGCAGTCCGGCCGGAAACGCCGGGTTGGTCGATTCGATCTGCAATCCCCACGGAAGCGTGGTGGGAGCCCCGAAGAGTTCATGGTTGTAGTAGTTGCCCAGGCGCCCCATGGCTTGCGCCAGCAGCATCCCCGGTGCGAGCGCATCGGCGAACGAGAGGAAACGCAGCCCGGAGCGGCGACACGCAATGTACGCCCCGGCCGCCCCGAAGAGTACCGCCCCGAAGATGGCCAGGCCCCCTCCCACACGTAGAGAGCTTTCCAGAGGTCGGCGCCGGGAAAGAAATAGTCTCCCGGATGAGTCACGACATGGTACAGACGGCCGCCCACGATGCCGAGGGGCACCGTCCACAGCGCGATATCCAGCACGAGGCCGGGCTCGCCTCCGCGTCGGGTGAGGCGCCGGGACGTCAGCCACACCGCGGCCGCGATCCCGGCGAGGATGAACAGGGCATAGAAGTGGATCCGGAGCGGACCAATGCTGAAGAAACTGATGTCGGGGCTGGGGATGCTGGCGAAGAGAATCATGGACTCGTTCGGCTTTCTCGGGGTGGTGATGGTGCGCGGGGAACATTCGAAACAGATAGGTGCGGGAGGCTCGGGAAGTGTTAGCCCAGGGTCACGCCTCGCGCGCTCATGAAGGGTTGCGGATCAATGCGTGCGCCATCGACGCGAACTTCGAAATGGAGATGGCAGCCACTTGACGCGCCGGTCGTGCCCACGTCAGAGATCACTTCGCCGGCGCCGACGCTCTGGCCGACGCTGACGTGGAGAACGCTGTTGTGGGCGTAGCCGGTTTGAACGCCGTTGCCGTGATCGATCAGGATCCAATTGCCGTAGGAACCGAGGTACCCGGCGTACACGACGGTCCCGCCCGTCGCCGCACGCACAGATCGGCCACACGCTGCTGCCAGGTCGGTTCCGTAGTGAAAGGGGCCAACCCCGGCCACCGGCTTATTCGGTCGGGGTCCAAAGGGGTCGCTGATCCAACCGGAGACGGGAAGAGCCCAGCCCTGAGCGCTCAGCTGCCCCGAATCGCGCCCGCTGCCGGTCCCACTGCCATGTGCTTTCGCGTTCGCAGCGGCGCTAGCGGCTGCCGCCTCGGCTGCTGCCGCTGCCGCCGCTGCCGCAGCCGCAGCCCGGGCTTGTTCGCCCTTGGTGAAGTCCGCTTCGGTCGCCTGACGGTTTTCTTGTAAAACCACGAGTTGAGCCGCCATCGTGGTCGCATTGTCTTGCTGTTCAGCAAGTTTCGCCTGCAGTGCGGCGTCGGCCGCCGTGGCTTCTACCAGGGCCGTCTGGGCCTTTTCGGAGAGGCTAGCGAGAATGCTCTTGGCCACGGTGGCCTGGTCGGTCAAGGCTTGCGCGGAATTCCTCTCGCTGGCCGCCTTCTTGTAGATCCCGTCGGTTTGCTCGGTGAGTTTGCCCATCCGGGCCAATTCTGACAACAACTCGTCCGCTTTCCCACTATTGAGGAGGAGCGTCAGGCTCAGGTCGGCGCCACCGGAACGGGACAAGGACGATGCCAGCCGCCCCGCCTGTTTTTTGGAGGCGTCGGCGCGCTGAGTGGCGTCGTCGGCCTGTCCCTGGAGCTGGCCGGCACGGTAGTTCGCCTGGTCGAACGCTCCCTGGGCAGCCTCGAACTCTGCTGCTGCGCTGGGCCTGAAGTAATTTCGCGGTCTCTACTTGCGTGTTCAACGCCGAGATAAGATCCGTGAGCTGAGTGATCTGGGCTTGCTTGGCGGTTTCACTATTTCGGGCGTTCTGGACGTCTCCCCACGATGGGTACTCGGTTGCTTGGGCTGGCGCCGGAATGCCCGTGAAGGCAATAAGGACCAGTGCCGTCAGGACCGCGACCCATGTCGGGCGGCCCGGCTTGGAAGAGCGACTCTGAGCCGCGGGTTCACGAGAAGCCAGGCGACCACCTCGACGTGCGGCCGAGTCAACCAAGAGTGACTCCTCGCGCGCTCATGAACGGCACCGGGTCGATCTGGGTGCCATCGACGTGGGTTTCGAAGTGGAGGTGGCAGCCGCTGGACGCACCGGTAGTGCCCACTAGGGAGATGGTTTCGGCCGCGGTGACGTTTTGTCCGACACTGACGAGCATTTTGCTGTTGTGGGCGTATCCGGTTTGGACGCCGTTTCCGTGGTCGATGACAATCCAATTCCCGTAGCTGCCATTCGAAGCAGCGAACACGACGGTGCCACCGGTGGCGGCGACGACCGGGGTGCCGCACGAGGCGGCCAGGTCGGTTCCCTCGTGGAAAAGCCCGACGCCTTCGACGGGTCGATCCAGTCGCGGTCCGAAAGGGTCGCTGATGAATCCGGCCACGGGGAGCGCCCACGCCTGACCGAGGAGCTGGCCGGTATCGCGGCCGCCAAGCGACCGCACCGAGAGCCCGGCGCTCGACGATTTCTTAGGGACGACTTTGGGTATGACTTGAACCGAGTAACCGTCGCGCGTGATCACGCCGGCTGCGACAGTGCTGCTGACTTCCGAGTACTGAACACCCTGCCGTGCAGCACTGGGAACAAAGGGCACCGTGGTCGACGCCTCCGTTGAGACCGCCACCGCCGGCAGAGACGTCGTGACCGCAAGAAGGGTAACAGCGAGGAGCGCTGACCAGGCTACGACTCGGTGTCGAAGGGACGGGTGCGGGCGCCTGGGAGCCGTGGATTGTCTCGGCGGTGCAGCCCGGCGCGGACGCTCCGACTCGCGACGAGCGCGGCGGGTACCCGGCTCAGCCGGCGCACCGAAGGCGGTTGGACGGCCCGAGTCGTGAACTCGAGCACGATGGGTGTGGGAGCGCGGGGACGCTGAGGAATGCATAAGACGTGTCCGAAATCTCGCCGAAGGCGGGGAGCATGTGAAGACCAACGATGTGGGGTCCGCTCAGGGTTCGAGGGACCGGACCCGTGACAGTGACGGGTCAATCGGGACGTGATCCGGGTGTACGCACACAGCAGTGCGGATCGTCGCCGAAGGCGAACGGAGACCAATATCCCCGCCAATGACCGTGATCAGATACGGCTAATCGACAAAAGTGTCAGTGAGGGAAAGTACACATGATTGCGGATCTCGGCGACGACGCGGACAAGGCCACCGCCACCGTCCTTGAGCGTCTGAAAGAGAGCAGGGCGCCGAAGAAGGAGGACGATGGCGACCACCGTGATCAGCACGATGCACCCTGCCGCCATCAGAGCGCACCCCACTGCGCAGTCCGTGCCGCAGGTATTGAGCGCCGACAGCGGGCCGACCCGATCCTCCGACGTCGCTAAGACGTTGTCCGCAACGGCCGGGGTCTCGCCATTCTGCGCCGAGAATTGAGTGACTCCGGCGACCGCTCCCTGAACACCGTCATGGGCGTCGAGCATCGAATGCAAGGCGAGCAGGCTAACCAGCACGCCAACGAGGGCCAGCGAAACGGCGAGGGCACGACTCAGAGCGCGTGGTCGGGAACCGGAAGTACCGGAGCGTCGAGACATGCGCGACTCTCCTCTCCCGTGTCCGCGTCGCCGGCGAAAAGCCAGCACATACCCCCTAGCGTACGCGGAGAACTCGCAGCCAGCTGGCAACTTCCTGAGCCGGGCGGCAGCCGCAGGAGAATTCAGGCTGATAGGTGTTGGTGGTGGTGGCTGTCCGGGGAGTGTTCAAGCTGTGGATAATGGCCTTGTGAACGCGTTCCCGCCGGTTACCTTGTCGCTGCGTGGGGGAAAAGAAGTCTGTAGAACCACGATCCGAGGCACCAATGAGTGGTGGTGAGTATCGTGCCTCCCAGAGCGACCGCTCCTCCCAGGACGAATCCCAACGCTGACACTCCGTAGTAGAAGGACAAGGCTGAACCGGCAATGAGCACGGTGGACAGGAGGTAGGAAAACTGCCGGGGACGCGGCGTGGGGGAAGCGGGGGCGCGCGAAACATGTGGCGTACGCCCAAGTTGTAAACCAAATCGAGAATCATGCCACGAGGGAATAACGCCCCGGTGAGGGGAACGATTGCCCCCACTCCAAGAAAGATAGGCGACTGTAGAGCCAATCCGACAAGGATTAGGACGGTGCCTACTGCCGGAGTGAATCGTAGGGGCCCTGCGTAACAGGACTTGGCGTCATCATCGAGACCTCCAAATCCCTGTTTATTCAGGTTGGTCTTCGTGAATTCTCTCAAGGCCGCCATTTCAATTCCTTAGTGTTGGACATAGACAGTCCCATGCGGTTATGGACAGTGAACACTTGCGCCGCTTTGAAGGTCTGCCGTGTCGCTAGGCTAGTGCCGCTCGGTCACAGGATCATGCAAAGGGTTCGGGCCCAGACTGGAAAGCCCCCGGTCATCGGATCTCCTGCGGCAGGCCGACAAGCCGCATCCTGAGCCTGAGATCGAAAATCAGCGATGCGTCGTATGGTGTGGCGCGCAGGCAGGTGCGCGGGTTTGTCTCCAAAGTCGCATGCTCACGGCCCGTGCGCGCAGTGCACTCGCAAGCCATCCCTGACCGCGGCGATCGCCAGGTGTGAGGCGGCATCAGCGATCTTCTGGGCTGTGTCCACGGTCGTCATGCCCGACGCTCTGAGACCCGTATTGGGGATCCAACGTCCTGTACCATAGGGGGTATGAACGATCGTGCGAAGGAAGGGTAAACCAGCCATGACAAACGTGAGCGCAACACCTGCGGGTGCGGAGCTCCATAGCGGACCGCACGGCTACATCTCCAACAAGGACGACTATCTGAAGCGGCTGCGTCGAATCGAGGGCCAAGCCCGCGGGCTCCAAGGCATGGTCACTGACGAGAAATACTGCATCGACATCCTCACCCAAGTGTCTGCGATGACCAGCGCGCTGCAGTCAGTGGCTCTCGGACTCCTCAACGACCACCTCAACCATTGTGTGCTCGACGCCGCGGTGCGCGGTGGAGACGAGGCAGAGGCCAAAATCAAGGAAGCCTACGACGCCATCGCCCGCCTAGTGCGTTCGTAATCGTCGCGCGTACCGGACCCGGTGGCATTTTGGTACCCCCAAGGGGTATAGTGGGAATATACCCCGTTGGGGTAACCGAAAGGACGTATCACTCATGAGCGAAACCACAGTAAACGACCTGGGCCTGACCGACGCCTCCTGCGCCTGCGGGACACACACTCAGTCCAGGGCCAATCAGGCCGCCGCTCCGGCCGACGGGGCGACGAACACCTTTCGGGTGCTGGGAATGACGTGCTCACACTGTGTGGCCAGCGTGACGAAGGAAATCGGCAAGTTGGCTCGCCCTGAGGATGTGAACGTTGACCTCGTCCCCGGCGGAGTCTCCCTCGTCACTGTTACCGGCGCCCTGCTCGATCGCACGGCTGTCGCCGCGGCCATCGACGAGGCCGGCTACGAGTTGGTCGCTGAGTCCTGATGAGCGGCGTCCGGATGGGCGGCGAACACGTCGACCTTCTTGTTGGCGGGATGACGTGCACCTCGTGTGCTGCGCGCATTGAGAAGAAGCTCAACCGCATGCCCGGGGTCGAGGCCACGGTGAACTATGCGACCGAGAAGGCCAGCGTCTTTGTGCCGGAGGGCACGACTGTCGCTCAGGCGATCGCCGTGATCGAAGAAACCGGATACACGGCCGAGCGTCCGAAACCGCCGGAGGCAGTTGCCGACGAGGCCCCGAGCCAGCAAGACCGAGACGTCGCCAGTCTCCGCCAACGACTGATCGTTTCCGCGATTCTGGCAGCGCCGGTCGTCGCGATGTCGGCAATTCCGCCGCTGCAGTTCATCAACTGGCAATGGCTCGCCCTGACTCTGGCTGCACCCGTCGCCGTCTGGGGTGCCTGGCCGTTCCACCGGGCCGCCTGGACGAACTTTCGGCACGGTGCGGCCACTATGGACACGCTCATCAGCATCGGTGTGTTGGCCGCCCTAGGCTGGTCGCTCTTCGCGCTTTTCTTCGGTACGGCGGGCATGCCCGGTATGACCATGGCATTCAGCTTCACGGCCAGAGCTGATGGTGGCGCGAGCGAGATCTACCTCGAGGTCGCATCCGCGGTCACCGTCTTCATCCTTGCTGGACGCTACTTCGAAGCACGCGCCAAAAAACGATCCGGCGCGGCACTACGTGCGCTGCTCGAGCTGGGAAGCAAGGAAACCGCACTCCTCCGCGACGGCGTCGAAACCATCGTGCCGACCTCCTCGCTCGTCGTCGGTGACCTGTTCGTGGTGCGCCCGGGCGAGAAGATTTCAACGGATGGTGTCGTGGTCGAGGGCGTGTCGGCGATCGACGCGAGCATGCTCACCGGCGAAGCGGTTCCGGTCGAAGTCGGTCCGGGCGCCGTCGTTGTCGGGGCGACTCTCAACTCGGGCGGCAGGCTCGTCGTCCGGGCTACCCGGATCGGCGCCGACACCGAGCTCGCCCAACTCGGGCGCCTCGTCGAGCAGGCCCAGACCGGCAAAGCGGATGTCCAACGTCTGGCGGATCGGGTATCCGCAGTGTTTGTGCCCATCGTGATCGCCCTCGCCCTGGGCACCCTCGTGGTCTGGCTGAGCCTGGGCGCCGGACCGGTCGTCGCCTTCACCGCCGCCGTCGCGACCCTGATCATCGCCTGCCCGTGCGCGCTCGGGCTGGCCACCCCGACGGCCCTGCTCGTCGGCACCGGCCGTGGCGCGCAGCTCGGCATCCTGATCAAAGGCCCGCAGGTCCTGGAGTCCACCCGGCGCGTCGACACGATCGTGCTCGACAAGACGGGCACCGTGACCACCGGGCAAATGACCCTCGTCGCGGTCGTACCCATCGGCGCCCTCAGTGAAGTTGAGCTTCTCGGCGTTCGCGGCCGCCGCAGAAGCGGGCTCCGAACACCCGGTCGCCCGCGCCATCGTTTCCGGCGCGCGTGACCGGATCGCCGTACTTCCCACGGCGGAATCGTTCCAATCCGCAGACGGCCTCGGTGTGCAAGCTGTCGTCGACGGCCGGATTGTCTTGGTCGGCCGCCCGCAGTGGCTGACCGACCACGCCGCCATCGCTTTCCCGCCCGAACTGGCTAACGCTCTGGCCGCCTGTGAGAATCAAGGTCAGACGAGTGTCGCCGTGGCCTGGGACGGGGTGGCCCGCGGCATCCTCGCCGTTGCAGACACCGTCAAGGACACGAGCGCCGCCGCGATCACCGAGTTCCGCCGCCTGGGCCTGACCCCGGTGCTCCTGACCGGGGACAACGCGACCATCGCCCGCAGCGTCGGCACCCTGGTTGGCATCGACGACGTGCGCGCCGGGGTTCTCCCCGCTGAGAAGGCCGAGGTCATCCGTGCGCTCCAGGCGCAGGGCCGGGTCGTTGCCATGGTCGGCGACGGCGTGAACGACGCCGTCGCGCTCGCCACCGCCGACCTCGGCATCGCCATGGGCACCGGCACCGACGTCGCGATCGAGGCGAGCGACCTCACCCTCATCCGCAGCGACCTCGTCGCGGCAGCGGATGCCATCCGGCTGTCCCGGCGCACGCTCGCCACGATCAAGGCGAACCTGTTCTGGGCCTTCGCCTACAACGTGGCCGCGATCCCGCTCGCCATGCTCGGCCTGCTCAACCCCCTGATCGCCGGCGCCGCAATGGCGCTGTCCTCGATCTTCGTGGTCAGCAACAGCCTCCGGCTCCGCGGATTCCGCGGGCTTGACGTGGCCATTGACCCCTCTCGCTCCACGAGTACGGCAGCGGAGCGGTCGACTACCCACGCCTGATGGCCAGCGCAGCATCAGAGTGATCGCGTGATATCAGACCGGTGCGGCACCGCTCGACTTGGCGGGTGGTGCCGCACTCTCACGGATGACAAGAGCCGGACCGTCCGAGGCAAACCCTCGCCCGAGGGAACCCGCTATCAACCCCTCAAGTACCAAGAAAGCGCGATTGCCCACTCCGGCGAAGTCTTGTTTCACTGTCGTCAGCGCGGGACACCACAACGCCGAAAGCGGATGGTCGCCGAAACCAACGACACTGACCTCAGCAGGGACAGATCTTCCGCCTTCGGCGAGACCGCGCATGACTTCCATGGCGAGAACGTCACTGCCACAGAAGACCGCTGTGACGTGAGGCGAGCGGGCCAATTGGCGTCCAATGGCGCATCCCGAGTTCGGTTCTTCACTGGAATGAATGACCTCCGGAATCGCGGCCCCCGCTGCACGAAGGGCACGGCGCCAGCCCACGATCCGTTCGTCCTCATTCGGCGAGGCGCGAACGCCGACACAGTGCACCGTCGTATGACCGAGCCCCAGGAGGTAGGCCACGAGTTCCTCCGCTGCTCCAGAGTCATGCAGTGGAACGTGCGGTACGACTGTTTCGGGCGATCCTGCCGCAGCGACCGTGAAGATTCCTTCTGGGATTCGGTGGAGCGTGGCAACCCCTGCCGCATCGGAGGTGAGCACGATCACACCAGCAATTGCCTGGTCAAGGACGAGCGACAGAGACTGATCGATGCTGTCGTCGTCGGCATCGCCGACCGCGGTGAGGCTCATGAGGTAACCCGCTTCTCGGGCACTCTCCTCGATGCCTCGGATGATCTCCGCTTGTTCGAAGGCCAACGTGGTTCCGGCCAGTACCGCAACAATGCTGGCACGGCGGCTTGCCAAGGAACGGGCTGCTGAGTTCGGCCGGAACCCGAGTTCGTTAACCGCGGCGCGAACCCGCGTCAGCCTGTCGTCACTGACGCGTGCGGACCCATTGAGAACACGAGACACGGTCGCGATGGAAACGCCGGCCAGTCGAGCTACGTCATCGACTGTTGGATTGCTTACGTTGTTCTGGGACATTAGGCCCCACTTTAGGTCACACAAATTCAAGAACGCGCGCCAGCTCACTCAGGGAACCGTGTTAACAGAGACGTCGGTGGTTATCGGGCCCCGATTCCGGGAGCCCGTGTTCCCGGCAGCCGAATGGTGATTCCCGTTCCCGTTCCCGGCGCGGACGTCGCATCGACGGTGCCACCGTGCCCGATGACGAGTTCGCGGACCAGGGCGAGGCCGATACCCGAGCCGGACACGTGTGCCGCCTCCCGGCCCCGCCAGAGCCGGTCGAAGATGTGCGGGAGCTCGTCGGCGGCGATGCCGGGGCCGGTATCGCCGACAGCCAGTACCGCCCGGCCGTCGTCGACCGTCACGGTCACGGTCACGTAATCGCCCGGCCGGCAGTAGCGGGCGGTGTTGGCAAGCAGGTTGCCGACGGCCTGGTGCATCCGGTCGGCGTCTGCGCGCACCCAGGCCGGCCCGACCGGCTCCGCGATGATGGTGAGACCGGCAGCCCGCAGCCGCGGCTCCCACTCGGACAGGGCGGCGCGGGCGACCTGGGCGAGGTCGACGGCGGCGAGGTGCAGTGACAGTCCTGCCGTCTCGACCGCCGACAGTTCGGCCAGGTCCGCGACGATGCGTCCGAGCCGCAGCGACTGGTCATGCAGCCCCGCGAGGCTTTCGGGTGTCGGCTCCACGAGGCCGTCACGCAGTTCCTCCAGGCCGGCCTGAAGGGCCGCGAGCGGGGTGCGCAACTCATGAGCCACGTCCGCAGTGAGAGTGCGCCGATCACGATCGGAGCGGACGACCGCGTCGGCCATGCCGTTGAACGCGGAGGCCAGCTCGCCGAGCTCACCCGGAGCCGGCCCGGTGGCCCGAGCCTGCCGGTCTCCGGTCGTGAACGACCGGGCGGCATCCGTCATGGCCCGGATCGGGCGGACGAGCAGCCGGGTGACGAACCAGCTCGCGCCGAGCGCGATCACGAGGGCGACGACGGCGGCGACGGCGATCCAGGACCAGGTGACGTCGAACACGGTCGTCCCGGCCATCATGCCGAACGTCATCCGAACCGTGCCAACCTGGGCGCCGTCGACCATGACCGGTGCCGAGGCCACGGTCTGGCCCATAGCCGACCCCATTCCCATGCCCTGCCCGTCGGCGTTGCCGCCCATCATTCCATCTCTCGGCTGGACAGGCGTACCCGTCATGTCCACCACAGTGAGCCCGGCGGATGCGGCGTCACCGATTGCGAGGGTGCGGCCCAGTTCCGCTGTCGCCCAGTCTCCGGCCGATCGATAAGCATCGGCGGCTGCTGCGGCCGCGGAGTCCGCGATCTGCTGTCGGTCGGCCTGCTGCGTGACCTGCACGCCTCGATCCACGCCGACCAGGGCGGCGACGCTGAGCACGAGCACCGACGACACGGCCACGAGTGCGAATGCGAGCAGGAGCCGGCGTCCCAGCGAGCCGAGGCCCAGGATCCTCATGACGGCTCGTCCTGACGGAGCGCAAGACGATAACCGACGCCGAGGACCGTCTCGATGATGTCGGCGCCGCCCGGCCCGAGCTTGTGGCGCAGATTCTTGATGTGGGAGTCGATGGTGCGCTCATACCCGGCGTATTCGTAGCCGCGCACCCGATTCACCAGCTCATACCGCGAGTAGACCCGCCCAGGAGCGGTCGATACCGCCGCGAGGAGTCCCCATTCGGTCGGAGTCAGGTCGAGCGCGGCGCCGTCGAGCCACGCCTGGTGGGCACTGTCATCGATTCGCAACCGTCGGCCGCCGTAGCTTGTCGGCCCCGTTGTGGTCGTCGAACCGCCATACCGATGTAACACGGCCTGCACGCGCAGCACGACTTCGTGGGGGCTGAACGGCTTCGTCACATAGTCGTCTGCACCGAGTTCCAGCCCCTGGATGCGGTCCTCCGTCGTGCTGCGCGCCGTGAGGACGATCACCGGGAGAGTTCCGAGAGTGTGGATTTCCCGGAGGATGTCGGTTCCGTCGATATCGGGAAGACCCAGATCGAGGAGCACCAGCTCGCACGCGGACAGGAGGCGCAGTGCCTCCACACCAGACGTTGCCGTGAGCACCGCGAAGCCGGCTCGTTCAAGGTAGCGGCGAAGGATGTCGCGGATGTCACGCTCGTCCTCGACGACCAGCACGGTGGGCATACCTCACCCTAACGCGCGTCCTTTGGGCGAAGACTCCGTCGCCGCAAACCTCCACACCATCTCCACACGCACGCCAGTCGAACTGCACAGCGGACGCGCAGAGTGGGGAACATCAACCCACTCGATGGAGGAGAAACATCATGAGCAGGAGCATACTCACCGCTACCGCGATCGCTGGCGCGGCCGCGACGATCATCGGTCTCACCGGGCTGTCCGTCGGTGCCGTCAGCGCCATGAGCGGCAGGGGGCCGGATTTTGGTGCGGCGGCCGGATCGTCCTGCGCAACGCCACAGCTTGCTGGCACCGTCGTGAACGTGTCGCTGCGGAACATGGGGGGTTCCATGATGGGCGGCGACAACGGGATGATGGGTGGCAACACCGGGAACGGAATGATGCACCGCGGTGCCATGAATCTGAGCCTCGACCGGTCGAGCGTCAGTTCGGGAACCGTATCCTTCCTCGCCACCAATGACGGCAGCATCAGCCACGAGCTCGTCATACTTCCGCTCGTGGATTCGCACGTCGCGGGTAGCCGGTCGATCTCCGGCGAGCACAAAATCGACGAAACCGCCAGCCTTGGCGAGGCCTCCGCCACGTGCAAGGCCGGTGAAGGTACCGGTATCGCCCCAGGCAGCGCCGGCTGGGTGACCCTCGACCTCCCACCGGGACGGTACGAAGTCATCTGCAACCTGCCAGGCCACTATGCCGCCGGGATGTACCAAGAACTCACCGTCACCTGAAAGTGACGGGCTCAGCGGAAGCCGCGGAGACTCTCAATCAATCAAAACCGAACAAACGAAGGAGACAAAATGATGTGGGGCAACGGAATTAACATGGCGTGGGGTTGGCCGTTTGGGCTACTGGTCATCGTAGGCATCGTGCTGCTCGTTATTTGGGCGGTTCGCTCCGGTGGTGGCTCGGCGCAGCGCAACGGTCAGCAGGCGGCGTCGATGCCCGATGTGGGAGCCGCGCAGCCGAGCAAAGCCCGTTTGATTCTGGACGAGCGCTTCGCTGCTGGCGACCTGCGTGCGGAACAGTATCGGGAACAGCTGAAGGTGCTCGGTATTCCAACTCCCGGCGTCGACGAGGGCAACCGAGAGAATTAGATCAAGATCTCCTGTTCAGGAGGGCGCCCTTATGTTTTCATCGAGCGACGAGCTAGCGGCCGGCGTGAGCTATTAAGTGCCGACGCGGAGTATGGCGTAAAGGACGTCATAGCGACGTCGGGCGAGGGAGACGAGGGCGTGGTTGTGTTATTGCCTTGGGCGACCTTGCGATGGTCGTAGGTCCGTCAGACCGGATCTCGATGCGCGGTGAGCGCAGAGAAAAACAAGGCCCATTTGAGGATCCTCTTTTCGACGGGATGGGTGATAGCCATGGATGGATGTACCGGAGAGCCGGGTTACTGGGGCGAGTCCGGCGTAGGCGGCGAGTTGGATGGACCGCAAGCGTATGGCAGGGCCAGCCGTTTACGCGACGATGGCCCCATCCCGGGCGTCGGTCTTCGCTTCAGCAGTGTGGAGGTCCGCGATCCGGCATATGGTGAAGCCCGCCCGAACCCACGAGCACTTTGTCGGCCTGCGCGACACCGATCGGCAACGCGCCGATCGTGGCTGGTCGGTCCATGGTGAACAGGATCTGGCCGTGTCTCTTCTGCCGCCCGACCGGGTCCCGCAGCTTGGCTTCCTCGTTGGGCACGGCCTTGGCGAAAAGGTGCCTGCCAGCCCGGTTGAGGGCGACCGCACTGTCATGAGTGCTCCCATCCCTGGCTTCGCTAGCCTGGAACCGCGGCATCAGGTCTTGGCATCCAAATGGCGAACGGTCTGGGACGAGTCCCGACCCAGCCCCTCTCAGCGATCACTTGATGCCAGTCAGGCCCGGTTACAACGCCCGCACAGGTCACGCCGATTGAGGCTGCGAAGAAGACTACGAAGAAAGTAACGGGGCATAAGTGCCATTTACGGATGCCGCTTTCGAAGCTCAAATTGAATTCGCGCCCATTTGACCGTTCGATTTTGTCTTCGCGCTCTCCGTCCAGAGCCGCACCGACACGTAGAGATTTCTGCGCAACTCGGGTTCGCCCTTCGCTCTGTTTGCCGAGGATCGGCAACGCTTCACCTTAGACACGATTGGCTCGTTCCGGAATTGCCCGTTCAACTCGCTTCGAGCACCCCTACACGCCATTAAACGAGCGCGCCAGTAGAGGATCGTTCGGTTAACCACATGCGTGTGCGTGATACCAGCGCGAAACCCGCAGAGTCCCGACGAGCCATTGCTCTGGCACCTGTTCGAAACTAAGACTGAGGCACCGGGCACCTTTCTGCGTCTCACCTCACGTCAACTCCCGGGATAGCGCGTCACCGTCGACCAGCTGCCGAACACCATTGAGGAGCACAGACATCATGTATGAACTTTCAAGTCGCCGCCGAATGCTGCTGCGCAACATGGCTGTACTCACCGGGGTCGGGCTGGCTCTATCGCTCGGGATGGCGCCCGCGCAGGCCGCGATCACAGATCCTCCCACGGTCGTGAGTTTCACTTTTGATGATGGCAACGCAGACCAGATGGCCGCGCTGCCGATTTTCGACTCCGCCGGCATGAAGGGCACATTCTTCATCGCTACCGGTTGGATCGGCGCCCAAGATTACATGACCCAGGCTGACCTGGCCACTCTCAAGGCCGGAGGCCACGAGATCGGGGGACACACCGTCAGCCATCCCGACCTAACGCTCGTCCCAGCGGATGAGGTCACGAAACAGATCTGTCAGGGCAGGAATACCCTCGCCGGCTGGGGCTACCCCACCACGGACTTTGCCTACCCGTACGCGAGTCTGAACCCGGCCGTCTCCGCTGCTGTGCAAGCCTGCGGCTTCAATAGCGCCCGCAACCTCGGTGACACGTTCACGCGGTTTGGCGGTACTGCCGGTCTCTTCGCTGAGACGATACCGCCGCTGAATGCCTTCGAGACTCGTGCCCCCGACGAGATCGACTCAACGTGGACGCTCGCGGACCTGCAGAAGACTGTGACCGATGCGGAGACGGCGGGCGGTGGCTGGGTTCAGCTGACTCTGCACCACGTCTGCACCGGGGCATGTGACCCGCTGAATCTGACGATCACCCCGACGCTGCTCCAGCAATTCGTTGACTGGCTCAAACTCCGCGCCGCCACGAACAACACGACCGTCAAGACGGTCGCGCAGGTCATCGGCGGGGCTGTCAAGCCCCTCGTCACCTCGACCAACACTTTCCGCGCCGCTCCCGGCCCAGGCGAGAACGCTGTGCTCAACCCAAGCCTCGAGACGCCCGGAGCCGTTGGACAGACGCCGCAGTGCTGGCAGCCGGGTGGATTCGGTATCAGCACGAGGACGTTCAGTACCGTGACCGCCGCACACACAGGAACCGCCGCTGAACAACTGGTCGTGACAGGTCTGGTCACGGGAGACGCGAAGCTCGCACTCACGCAGGACCTCGGCACCTGTGCGCCGACGGCCACTCCCGGTCATACCTACTCGCTTCGGGCGTGGTACACCTCGACGGCCAACACGCAGTTCGATGTTTACTACCGAAATGCCGTCGGTGGCTGGATCTATTGGACGTCTGGTCCTCAGTACTTGCCCTCGACGACATATACCCAGGTGGCTTGGGACACGCCCCCGGTCCCGGCAGGATCCACCGGGCTCAGCTTCGGGCTCAACCTTATCTCGAATGGCACTCTGGTCACCGATGACTACGCCCTGTACGACACCGTTGGCGCACCGGCGACCGCCGTGACGTCTGCAATCCCCACCATTTCCGGAGTGCCTGGGGTCGGTCTGGTTCTCACGGCCCTTCCTGGCGTTTGGGCTCCGGCTACCGTCACCTTCGCATACCAGTGGTTCGTGGCTGGCGTTGCTGTCGCTGGAGCCACGACGGCAACGTACACGCCGGTACTGGGGGATGTCGGCAAGGCGGTGACCGTAACGATCACGGGCTCGCAGACGGGCCTGCCCTCGGTGGCAGCATCGAGCCCTGCGACTACCCCGGTTGCCCCGGCTGCCGCGGCCACCGTCGCACGGTTGTGGGGTCCTGACGCTTACGGAACCTCGGCGGCCGTGTCCGCGGGTTCATTTGCCGCGGGGGTTCCCGTGGCGTACGTAGCAACCGGAGAAACCTACCAGGACGCGCTGTCTGGTGCGCCTGCGGCGGGGGTGAACAAAGGGCCTGTCCTTCTCGTTCAACAGAACGGGATCCCGGGCGTGATCGCCGCGGAGCTGGCGCGACTCCGACCGGCTCGCATCGTCGTGCTCGGCGGAAACCTTGCCGTCTCGGACGGAGTGTTCGCGACCCTTTCAGGGCTTGCGCCGACGACCAGATTGTGGGGTCCTGACGCCTACGGCACGTCAGCCGCGGTATCGGCAGGTACGTTCGCCCCCGGCGTGCCGGTCGCCTACATCGCCACTGGGGACACCTACCAGGATGCCCTGTCGGGCGCGCCCGCGGCTGGCATAAACAAGGGGCCGGTCCTGCTGGTTCAACCGAACGGAATTCCAGGCGTGATCGCAACTGAGCTGGCCCGGCTTCGTCCCGCACGGATAATCATCTTGGGTGGAAACCTGGCCATTTCAGACGGTGTTGCGGCGGCGCTGGCAGGAATCGCACCGACGACCAGACTTTGGGGACCTGATGCGTACGGAACGTCAGCGGCCGTATCGGCCGGAACCTTTGCAACCGGGGTTCCGGTGGTGTACCTCGCAACTGGGGCCACCTACCAGGATGCTCTTTCGGGCGGGTCTGCAGCGGTCGTGAATGGCGGTCCAGTGCTCCTCGTCCAGCCGAACGGTATTCCCGCAGTGATCGGCGCCGAGCTAACGCGGTTGAAGCCAACGAAGATCGTGATCCTCGGTGGGAATCTGGCGATTTCCGATTCCGTCATGGCGCAGGCGCTATCGCTCGCAAAATAGGACGACCATTGTCGAGCAGCTGAAGAGCAACATTTTTGATGCCCAGGCGGTATCACCGTCTGGGCATTCCTCGAAGAAAATGATTTCGACATCTGTTGGGAGAGGGGTTGCGAACGTGGGAAGTGTGACTTCATACACGACTGCGTCGGGAAAGAAATATCGCGTTTGTTGACGCCGACCCAAAACAGGGCCAATAGTGCCGTTTGAAAACAGGACCACTATGTGTGTTTCTACTATGCCGTATCGGCGGCGGGCTGGTGGCTTTTGAGCCGGTAGCTGTTGCCTTTGAGGCTGAGGACGTCGGCGTGGTGGACGATGCGGTCGATCATCGCGGACGCGACGGTGGGGTCGCCGAAGACCTCGCCCCAGCGCCCGAATGACAGGTTGCTCGTCAAGATCAAGGACGCGTGTTCGTAACGGCTCGCGACGAGCTGGAAGAACAGGTTCGCCGCGTCCTGGTCGAACGGAATGTAGCCGACCTCGTCGCAGATCAGCACGCTGTAACGGCGGAGGCGGATCAGTTCCGCGGCGAGCTTGCCGCGGGAATGGGCCTCTTGGAGGCGGGCGACCCAGCCGGTCGCGGTGTCGAAGAGGACGCGGTGGCCGTGTTTGGCGGCTTGGACGCCCAGCGCGACGGCGAGGTGGGTTTTGCCCGTGCCGGGCGGCCCGAGGAGCACGATGTTCTTCGCCTCGGTGGCGAACACGCTCGTGCCGAGGTGGGCGATCAGGTTCCTGTCCGCGGAGGGCTGGTGATCGAAGTTGAAGTCCTCGAGGGTCTTGTGGCCGGGGAACCGGGCCGCTTTGATCCGCAGGGCCGCACCGGACGCTTCCCGCTCGGAGACCTCACGGGAGAGCACCGCGGCAAGGTATTCCTCGTGGGACCAGCCCGCGTCGCGGGCCTGGTCGCCCAGGCGCCGGAACGCGTCACCGATCCTCGGGGCGCGCAGCGCGCGGGCGTAGTACTCGATCTGAGACGCCGCCCCGCTCACGCGAGCCTCCCCAACTCGAGCAGGCCGGGCCCGATATCGACACCGAACACGTCGTCATAGTCCGACAGGCTCGCCGATTCGACGAACGCGACGTGGGCTTGGGGCCGTTGATGGCGGTGCAGGGTCTGGAACTGGCGCCGGAGCACGGCGGCCTGGGCGACATGGTCAGGGTCGGTGATGGTCAGCTGACGGGCCCAGGCCCGGTCGTGAGAGGTCACGGTGACACCGTTGTGGGCGACGTGGACTTGGTCAAGGTCAGCGCTCACGTCCACGAGCCTGCCGATCAGGGCCGGCGCGACGGAGTAGTCGTTGGAGTGCACCCGGACGTAGTAGTCCCGGGGCAGACGCACCGTGTTCCGGAACAACACGTCTGGCGCCACCGGCGACAACGGCCGCATCGCGGCCCGGTCCTGGTCGATCAAGTCGACCGGGCGGGCGCGCCGGGACCGAGAGTGACGCGCGTTAGCCACGGGCAGCCAGGACGCGAGCTGCTCGTTGAAGTCCTGCGGCGACAGGAACACTCGGCCCGGCATGAACGACGAGCGGAAGAACCGGTTCCGCCGCTCGACCATGCCCTTGGACTCCGGGTCCCGGGCCTTGAGGAGCTTGACCTCGGTGCCGAGAGTGCCCGCGAACGCGGCCGCAGGCTCGGTGAGCTTGCCACGGCCGATGCCGGACTCGTTGTCCCAGAGCAGCCGTCGCGGGACCGCGCGGGCAGCCTGGAGCAGGGACCACATCCCGCCGAGCAGATCCGGTGTCTTCCGAGACGGCAGCATCAGGGCTTGGAAGAACCCCGAGAACGTGGACGTCATCACCAGCACCGGCGGCGTGCCCTGCTGCCCGTGGCCGAGCGGGAGGTCCTCGTGGGGGAACCACAAGTCGCACTGGACCTGCTGTCCGGGCTCGTGCACGAGACGGTCCGCGGGGTCCGGCGGCACGTACTCCGGCCGGATCCCAGCGACTTTGTCCCGGAACACCGACGCAGACCCGAGCCAACCGACCCGTTCCGCGAGCGTTGACGCGGCCATCGTCGGCGTCACGGCCAACAACACCCGAACCTGCGGGGCGAACGCGTCAAAACTCGACCCGACCGCGGGCCGCTGGTACTTCGGCAGCCGGTCCGTTTCCAACGCCCGATCCACCGTTCCCCGAGACACCCCGACGAGCCGGCCGATCTCCCGCTTCGAGTGCTGGCCCGTGGAAAACAGTTGGCGAATCTTCGCCCAATCATCCATATTGATCACCTTCCATAATGGTCGGTGGCCCTGTTTTCAATCGGCGATACTGGCCCTATTTTCGGTCGGCGTTAACAGCGTTCAGTACCGGAAGCCCGACCACAGCTCTACCACCAGACGTGGGTTCTCAACGAAGAAGGAAGCAACGCTGTTCCTCGCCTCGGTTGAAGTGTCGAAGAGTCGCGGCTCCTACGTAGATCCCACGCGCTCTCGGGTAACTGTGGCCGAGTGGATGGATCGCTGGCTCGCGACGCGTAGCGATCTCCGACCTTCCACCATCGATAGGGCCCAAGGCATAATCCGGCGCAATATCGCTCCCGACCTCGGGGGCATTCCCCTCGGCGACTTGGAACGGATGACCGTCCAGGAATGGGCCTCAAGGCTCTCTGAAACCCAAGCGCCTTGGTCCGTGCGCAAAATCGTCAATACGCTGGGGGGCGCGCTGCAGATGGCCGTCGACGATGGCCGGATCACTACGAATCCTGCCGCCCGCCTGAAGCTCCCCAAGGTTTCCAAAGTTTCCAAGACGTACTTGACTCACGAGCAGGTCCATGACCTCGAGGAAGCCGTCGAGGGTCGAGGCGTTGGATATGGACTCGTGGTCCTCGTGTTGAGCTATTGCGGCCTTCGCTGGGGCGAACTGGCCGGACTCACCGTTGCTGATGTTGATGTAAAGCGCGGCCGGCTCGAGGTGCGGCACACGATGATCGAGATCAACGGCTACCTCGAGGAATCCACGCCCAAAGACTATGAGGAGCGATCAATCCCGGTTCCCGCATTCATTCTCTTGAGACTGGAACAGGCAATCGCGGACCGGAAGCCAGGCGACCACGTCTTCGTCGGACAACGAGGCGGAGGTGTGCTCCGCAATCGCATCTTCCGCCGTGGCTTCCTGACTGCGGCAGCCGCGGAAATCGGCGTCCCGGGCCTGACTCCGCATGAGCTCCGTCATACATGCGCAAGCCTTGCTGTATCGGCCGGTGCCAACGTCAAAGCACTCCAAAGAATGCTGGGTCACGCCTCCGCGAAGGAGACTCTCGACACCTACGCGGACCTCTTTGATTCGGACCTCGACAGTGTTGCAGTCGCGCTGAATCAGGTGGCCGTGAAAGTAATTGAAGTCAAATCGAAGTCACACGACGATCTTGAGAACCTCGGGACTGAGACAGATTAGCCGCTGGTCTGGACTTTTATTGGTGTGCCCCCAGGCAGATTCGAACTGCCGCCCCTGCCTCCGGAGGGCAGTGCTCTATCCCCTGAGCTATGGGGGCCCGGGAAAACACTAGGTTACCAGCATCCGGGAGGCCGGTGTTCGCACCGGCACCTAATCGGGAGCGCTGCGGCCATCCGGCGCGGGTGTTCCGCCGCTGCGCTCGTGGTATGCCACCCGCGTTGAGGCGCAACTCCCGCGCTCGGCACAGCGGCCGTCAGCGGGCGGAATCGAGCGCGGGAGTTCCGCCGTTGCGCGGGATTTTTGCCCTCTTCGTCAGGGTGGGGCGAGCTACTTCAGGTGGCCGAGGGCCGCGGAGACGAGGGACTCGGCGTCGCCGGGCTCCAGGAAGTTCGATGAGCTGATCGTGAGCCAGTACGTGTCGGTGAAGACCTGAGCCTCGCCGATGCCGTTGGTCACGGCGAAGAAGCCCTGGACGGTCGGGGGAGTGCCATAGGTCGGGACGATCTTCGACGACGCGACGGCCTTGTCCTGCTGCTGCGTCATGAGCTGCGCGTTGGGCTGGGTGAGCGAGATTTCGATTGTGCCGTCGCTCGACTGGTTGAGCAGGCCGCACGTGAGTCCCTGGAAGGAGGCCGCGGTCTTGGCCGATGAGGATGTCGGCTTGTAGGAGGGGTCGGTGCCGTAGTTCGGGTTGAACGCGTAGACGTCGTCCAGGGTGAGCAGGTCGGTGCACGTCATCGCGACAGCGGTCCCTGCCGGGGTCGGCGTGGGCGTCGGTGTTGCCGTCGCGGCGGCCGATGCGCTCGCTGACGAGGAAGAACCCCCGGTCGCGGGGGCGCTCGCCGAACCGGAGGCCGAGGGCGCTGCATCCGCTGCGCAGCCGGACAAGCCAATGAGACTCAGCGCGCCGACGCAGAGGAAGACTCCGGCGCGCAAGCGCCGGGCGGACGGGGAGGCGGGCGAATCGAAGAGAGTCACGGGTTGACCTTACCAAGCGAGGTCCTCGAAACCGGGCCGGTAAGCTTGGTTTCCGTGACCCCCGCCGAGCTTTCCGAATCCCTGTTCGCCCTGATCCAGCAGTTGGGTGAGCGCCGACGCGCAGAAGGCATCGACACCGGTGGGCTCGACCTCGTCCTGGCCAACGCCGGCGACGTCACCCTCGAACGCCCGCGCAACCGCGACCACGGCGACTGGGCCTCGAGCATCGCGATGAAGATCGCCAAGCCGCTCGGCTACAAGCCGCGCGAGGTCGCCACCGAACTCGCGGCAGGGCTCGAGGCGCTGCCCGACGTCGCCTCCGTCGAAATCGCCGGCCCCGGCTTCATCAACATCCGCCTCGAAGCGGCATCCGCCGGCGCGCTCGCGAAGACCATCGTCGAAGCCGGCCCGGCATACGGCACCGGCCACCTCTACGACGGCATCAAGATCAACCTCGAGTTCGTCTCGGCCAACCCCACCGGCCCCATCCACATGGGCGGCGTCCGCTGGGCCGCCGTGGGCGACAGCCTCGCCCGGGTGCTTCAGGCGGAGGGTGCGGATGTCACGCGCGAGTACTACTTCAACGACCACGGTTCGCAGATCGACCGTTTCGCCCGCAGCGTCCTGGCCGCCTATCTCGGCGAGCACACCCCCGAGGACGGCTACGGCGGAGCGTACATCGGCGACATCGCCGACCAGGTCGTCGCGAAGTACGACGGAACAACCCCGATCGCCGACCTGCCCCGCGAGGAACAGCAGGAAGCCTTCCGCTCGATCGGCGTCGACCTGATGTTCACCGAGATCAAGGAGAAGCTGCACGGCTTCGGCGTCGACTTCGACGTCTACTTCCACGAGGACTCGCTGCACGAGTCCGGCGCGGTCAACCGGGCCATCGAGCGCCTGCGCGGCCTCGGCCACATCTTCGAAGCGGATGGCGCCATCTGGCTCCGTACGACGACCTTCGGCGATGACCGTGACCGGGTCATCATCCGCTCGAACGGTGAACCGGCCTATATCTCCGGCGACCTCGGCTACTACCTCGACAAGCGCGAGCGCGGCTTCGACCAGAACCTGATCATGCTCGGTGCAGACCACCACGGCTACGTCGGCCGCATGATGGCCATGGTCGAGGCCTTCGGTGACGTCCCAGGGGTCAACCTGCAGATTCTGATCGGCCAGATGGTCAACCTGCTCAAGGACGGCGAACCGTTGCGGATGTCCAAGCGCGCCGGCACGATCGTGACCCTCGACGACCTCGTCGACGCCGTCGGCGTCGACGCCGGCCGCTACTCGCTCGTGCGCTCCTCGAGCGACACCGCGCTCGACATCGACCTCGACCTGCTCGGCAAGCACAGCAACGAGAACCCGGTCTTCTACGTGCAGTACGCCCACGCGCGCACCTGCTCCGTCGCCCGCAACGCCGCGGCAGCGGGCGTCGAACGCACCGACTTCGCCCCTGAGCTGCTCGTGCACGACAGCGAGTCCGCCCTGCTCGGCGTGCTCCAGGAATACCCGCGCATGGTCGCCCTCGCCGCCGAACTGCGCGAGCCGCATCGCATCGCCCGGTACATCGAAGAGGTCGCCGGCTACTACCACCGCTGGTACGACAACTGCCGGGTGATCCCGCTTGGCGACGAGCCCGTCACGGAACTGCACCGCACGCGCCTCTGGCTCAACGACGCGACCGGCCAGGTCATCCGCAACGGCCTCGGCCTCCTCGGCGTGGCTGCTCCCGAGCGGATGTGACCGTGGACCGCGACGCCGCAACGGGCAGGGGAGCCGCAACGCGCAGGCGCCGTGGCCTGAGTGGTTTCATCATCGCGACGATCGTGGTGCTCGCCCTCGTCGCCGCCTTCTTCGTCGCCGATGCCGGCGTGCGCAACTACGCCGAGAACCGGGCGAAGGCCGAGATCGCGGCGCACCTGCCCGATTCGGTCACGGGCGACGTGTCCGTCTCGATCGGCGGCCTGTCCGTGATCGCGCAGTACCTGATGGGGAGCTTCGACCGGGTCACCCTGGTCGCTCCCGCCCTCACGGTGAACGGCGTGCCGGCATCCGTTCACCTCGTCGCGACCGACGTGCCCGTCGACCAGGCCAAACAGGTCGGCGACGTGCGCGGAACGGTCGACCTCGACCAGGCGGCGCTCAACACCCTGCTCGCGGCGGCCCTGCCGAAGGGGCGCCCGCAGCCAACCTCGTGCTCGGCGACGGCACCGTGCAGTACGAGGGCAGCGTGAGCGTCTTCGGCCTGGACATCGGCTACCAGGCCACCGCCACCCCGACCGCTGCGGCCGACTCGCTGCTCTTCACACCGAGCAATGCGACGATCACCACCGGGGCGGGCAGCCTCGATGCGACGGCAATCCTGCCGCTCGTGCTCGGCCAGCAGCCGGTCCGGGTGTGCGTGGCCGGGTACCTCCCCGAGGGCGTCAACCTCGCCGGCGTCGACGTCACACCGGGGCGGGCGCGCATTACGCTGGAGTCGAGCACCCTGACGCTCACCGCGCAGTCGCTGACCACCCTCGGCACCTGCTCCGCCGGCTGATTCGGCGCGCGCACCCCTTGCTCGCTAGAATCGGTGCAGGTTCGCTGTCATACCGGCGGAATCTTCACTGGCTTCAGGGACCAATCCGGGTTCGCTCGCCACTCAGTGAGACACCCACTCGACTTTCCCGTGAGGTTTTCACCCGTGGCCACCAACCCGCTCGCCCCCGACTGGCTCGTCCTGCCCGGAGACGCCAACGCGCTCTCGGCCGGCCTCTGGCCCGCGACCATGCACCGCGCGCCTGCCGGCGACCTCGTCATCGGCGGCGTCTCCGCGCCTGACCTGGCCGCCCGGTTCGGCACCCCGCTCTACGTCATCGACGAAGCGGATGCCCGCGCCCGCGCATCCGCCCTCCGTTCCGCCTTCGAGGCAGAATTCTCCCGCATCGGCACCACGGTCAAGGTCTACTACGCCGGCAAGGCCTTCCTGTCGAGCGAGGTCGCCCGCTGGATGCTCGCCGAGGGACTCAACATCGACGTCTGCAGCGGCGGGGAACTCGCCGTCGCCCTCGCGGCCGGCGCGCCCGGCGCCCGCCTCGGCTTCCACGGCAACAACAAGTCCCTCGCCGAGATCGACGAGGCCTGTGCCACCGGCGTCGGCACGATCGTGATCGACTCGACCGTCGAGATCTCCCGTGTCGCCGCGGCAGCGGCCCGGCACGGCATCGTGCAGAACGTGCGGCTCAGGGTCAACAGCGGCGTGCACGCGCACACGCACGAGTTCCTCGCCACCGCGCACGAGGACCAGAAGTTCGGCATCACGCTCGAGGATGGCCCGCGCCTCGTCGCCCTGATCCGTGCGGAGCCGGCCCTGCGCTTCATCGGCCTGCACTGCCACATCGGTTCCCAGATCTTCGGAGCCGACGGGTTCGCAGAGTCCGCCTCCCGCCTGCTCGCCGTGCACGCCGCGCTCCTCGTCGGCGGGCCTGTTCCCGAGCTCAACCTCGGCGGCGGCTTCGGCATCGCGTACACCGACGCGGACACGCCCACCCCGATCCACGAACTCGCCGCCCGTCTGGCCGACATCGTCGCGGCACAGTGTGCGGCGCGCGGCATCCCGGTGCCCATCGTCGCCTTCGAGCCCGGCCGCTCCATCATCGGCCCGGCGGGCATCACCCTGTACGAGGTCGGCACCACCAAGGCCGTCGACGTGTCGGGTGCGCCGCGGCTCTACGTGAGCATCGACGGCGGCATGAGCGACAACGCCCGGCCGGCGCTCTATGGCGCCGACTACTCTGTGCGGCTCGCGGGCCGCTCGAGCACCGCGGAGCCCGTGCTCGTACGCGTCGCGGGCAAGCACTGCGAGAGCGGCGACATCGTCGTCGACGCCGACTACCTGCCCGGCGACGTCGGCCCCGGCGACCTCGTCGCCGTCGCCGCGACCGGTGCGTACTGCTACTCCCTCGCGAGTAACTACAACTACCTTGGCCGCCCGCCGGTCGTCGCCGTGCTGGACGGCGCCGCCCGGTTGCTCGTCCGCGGCGAGACGATCGCCGACCTGCTCTCCCGCGATCACCGGGATCACCGCCGTCGTCGCGCGCCCCCGCCGGCACCGATCAACCGAAGGAAGCCATCCGATGATCGAATACCGCAACCTGCGCGTCGCCCTCCTGGGCGGCGGCAACGTCGGCGCCCAGGTCGCCCGGCTGCTGCTCGAGCAGAGCGAGGAATTCGCCAACCGGGTCGGCGCCGGCCTCGAACTCGTCGGCATCCTCGTGCGCGACGTCAACGCCGAACGCACCGTCGACCTGCCGCACGAGCTCTTCACGACCGACGCCGAGTCCCTCATCCTCGGCGCGGACGTCGTCATCGAACTGCTCGGCGGCATCGAACCGGCCCGCAGCTACATCCTGATGGCGATGAACTCAGGGGCGGATGTCGTCACCGCGAACAAGGCTCTCCTCGCGACCCACGGGCCCGAACTCTTCGCCGTCGCAGACCAGGTCGGCGCCCAGCTCAACTACGAGGCCGCCGTCGCAGGCGCCATCCCGATCCTGCGGCCCTTGCGCGACAGCCTCGGCGGCGACCAGATCAACCGCATCCTCGGCATCGTCAACGGCACCACGAACTTCATCCTCGACCGGATGGACACCGATGGGGACAGCCTCGAGGAAGCCCTCGCCACCGCGACGGAGCTCGGCTACGCCGAAGCCGACCCGACCGCGGACATCGGCGGCTACGACGCGGCGCAGAAGGCGGCCATTCTCGCGAGCCTCGCCTTCCACACCCACGTGCCGCTCGCATCCGTCTACCGCGAAGGCATCACCGAGGTCACGCCCGCGCAGATCGAGTCCGCCCGCAAGGCCGGCTACGTGGTCAAGCTCCTCGCCATCTGCGAACGCATCACGGATGCCGCGACCGGCCAGGCCGGGGTCTCCGCCCGGGTCTACCCCGCGATGGTGCCGCGCAGCCACCCGCTCGCGGCCGTGCACGGAGCGAACAACGCCGTCTTCGTCGAGGCCGAATCCGCGGGCAGCCTGATGTTCTACGGCGCGGGCGCCGGGGAGTCGAGACCGCATCCGCAGTGCTCGGCGACCTGGTCTCCCTCGCCCGCCGCCACATCGCCGGCGGCCCCGGAGTCGCGGCCTCGATCCACGCCGACCTGCCCGTTTTCGACATCGGCAGCATCACGACCCGCTACGCGGTCACCCTCGAGGTGACCGACGAGCCGGGCGTGCTCGCGACCCTGGCCGGGGTGTTCAGTGACCATGGCGTCTCGCTGGCCCTCGTCGAGCAGTCGATGACCCCCGCACGTCCCCTCACGTCCAGTCACGCGGCCGTCCCGTCCACGGCTACCCTTGTGATCGGAACCCACGAGGCAACGGAGGCGGCACTCGCCGCCACCGTGACCGACCTCGCCGCCAACAGATTTGTCACCACCGTCGCATCCGTTTTGAGAGTTGAAGGAGCCTGATGTCCAGCGAACGAGAGTCCACGCAGGCCGTGAAGACCCAGTCCCGTCAGTGGCGGGGAGTGCTGCGTGAATACGCCGACCGCCTGAACATCACCGACGCGACCCCGATCATCACGCTCGGCGAGGGTGGCACGCCGTTGATTCCCGCCCCCGCGCTGTCGAAGCGCACCGGCGCGAAGGTCTGGATCAAGTACGAGGGCATGAACCCGACCGGCTCCTTCAAGGACCGCGGCATGACGATGGCGATCTCGAAGGCCGTCGAAGACGGCGCGAAGGCCGTCATCTGCGCCTCGACCGGCAACACCTCTGCCTCGGCCGCCGCATACGCGACTCACGCCGGCATCCTCGCGGTCGTGCTCGTGCCGGAGGGCAAGATCGCCCTCGGCAAGCTCAGCCAGGCCATCGCGCACAACGCGCAGCTCCTGCAGGTGCAGGGCAACTTCGACGACTGCCTCGACATCGCCCGCGACCTCTCGGCCAACTACCCGGTGCACCTCGTCAACTCTGTCAACCCCGACCGCATCGAGGGCCAGAAGACGGCGGCCTTCGAGGTCGTCGAGGTGCTCGAAGACGCGCCGGACATCCACATCGTCCCCGTCGGAAACGCCGGGAACTACACCGCGTACACCCGCGGCTACACCGAAGAACTCGAGCGCGGCGCGACCACGAAGCTCCCGCGCATGTTCGGCTTCCAGGCCGCCGGCAGCGCCCCGATCGTGCTCGGCCACCGCGTAGACCACCCCGAGACCATCGCGAGCGCCATCCGCATCGGCAACCCGGCGTCCTGGGACCTCGCCCTCGCGGCGCAGAAGCTCACGAACGGCTACTTCGGCGCGATCAGCGACGCCAAAATCCTCGAGGCCTACCGCATCCTCTCCGCAGAGGTCGGCATCTTCGTCGAACCCGCCTCCGCGATCAGCGTCGCAGGCCTGCTCGAGCGTGCCGAAGCCGGGCTCATCCCCGCCGGCGCGACGGTCGTGCTCACGGTCACCGGCCACGGCCTCAAGGACCCGCAGTGGGCGCTCCGCACCGCGGACGGCGCCGAGATCACTCCGACCGTCGTGCCCGTCGACACCGCCGAAATCGCCAGCGTCCTCGGTCTGGCCAAGAAGTGACCCTGGCCGAAGCCGTGTCCGGTCCTTCCCTCCTCGCCGGACGTTCGGTGACCGTCCAGGTTCCCGCGACGACCGCGAACCTCGGCCCCGGCTTCGACACCCTCGGCCTCGCCCTCTCCTACTACGACCGCCTCGACGTGAGCGTGCGTGAGGAACCCGGCGTGTTCGTCGACGTGCAGGGCGTCGGCGCCGGCGTGGTGCCGACCGACGAGACGAACCTCGTCGTGCAGGCCATCGCGCACACCTTCGCCGCCTATGGGCAGCGGATGCCGGGCCTCGCGCTCGTCGCCCACAACAAGATCCCGCACGGCCGCGGCATGGGATCCTCTGGGGCAGCGATCGTCTCCGGGATCATGGCCGCCAAGGGCCTGCTCGAGGGCATCGTCGACATCGACTCCGAAGCACTGCTCACCCTCGCCACCGAGATGGAGGGGCACCCGGACAACGTCGCGCCCGCACTCTTCGGCGGCCTCACGATCGCGTGGACGACCCCGGAGGGCCCCCGGCACAAGAAGCTGATGGTGCACCGCGGCGTGAAGCCGCTCGTGTTCGTGCCTGAGCAGGCCATGTCGACCGCGCTCGCCCGCAGCCTCCAGCCCGAGACCGTGCCGCACGAGGACGCCGTCTTCAACCTGTCCCGCTCCGCGCTGCTCATCGCCGCGCTCATCCAGAGCCCGGAGCTGCTGCTCGCCGCGACAGAGGACAAGCTGCACCAGAGCTACCGTGCCGCCGCGATGCCCGAGACCAACCGGTTGATCACCCTGCTCAGGGAGCACGGCTTCGCGGCCGTCGTCTCCGGAGCCGGCCCGTCGATCCTCGTGCTCGCGAGCGACCCCGGCCAGCGCCTCGTCGCCGCGGAGCTCGTCGCCGCGAACTCGGAGACCCCTGGCAGGCACTCATGCTCGCCGTGGACTTCCAGGGCGCGACCGTCACCCGCACGGACGCGGCAGTCGCCGCCTGACCTGAAGCGCGCGAACGGGGGTGCCGCGGCAGGGGATGGCGCGGCATCCGTTCTCGGAATGCTCTGCTAGAGTCGATGGCGTACCCGAAGAAATCGCCTAACGACCGGTTCCTTTCGATGGTGCATTTCCCGTAACTCACTGCTATCGCGACATCTGTGCGTGGCTGTGTGTGTTCACTTCAATCCACTTTCTGTGGGATTGAACCACCCGCAGCGCCTCCGACGTTGCCACAGCTTCCCCGGTTTTCGTAAATGTTCGTGCCGGGGGAAAGGACAAATTTTCGTGACTGACGTCAACCTCCGCGCAAGTGCCGCGGATTCATCCCGCCTGGGAACCCTCCGTGTCGCAGAGCTTCAGGCTCTCGCGCTCGAACTGGGCATCCCCGGCTCCTCCAAGCTCCGCAAGGGCGAGCTCGTCTCCGCCATCACCGCCGTCCAGGCCGGTGGCGACACCGTGAGCCCCGAGCTCGAAATCCCCGCCTTCGCCGCGACCGAGCCGGTCGTCTCCGAGCAGCTCGTTTCCGAGCCGGCCGTCGCCGAGCCGGCCGCGGCAGCAGCCGCGACCGCGACTCTCGTCGAAGCCCCGCCGCGCAAGTGTGCGCCGCGCCGCGCCACCACCGCGACCGCTGCCCCCGCCGCCGCGCACGTCAACGCTGACGGCGACCTCGGCATCGGCCTCATCCTCCCGGACGCCGCCGCGACGACCCGTCGCACGACGGCCCCCACCACCTACGCCGGTGGCACCGGCACCACGGAGGCCCCTGTCGCCGCCGAGAAGCCGGTCCGCCAGGCGCGCAAGCGCGCCACGTCCGTGTCGGTCAAGGCCGCCGCGGAAGCAGCAGCGACCGAGGCCCCGACCGAGGCGCCTTCCGCCGAAGCTCCCGTCGTCGAGGCTCCCGTCGTCGAGGTTCCCACGAGCGAAGCGCCCGCGTCTTCCGCCGCGACGGATGCCGCAGCGACCGACACCGAGACCGCCGAGGTCACCGAGGCCCCCGTCACGACCGGCCGCTCGCGCCGCAGCAGTGCCCGCGGCAACGGACGCAACGGTTCCGCCCGCAACAGCATCGACGCGCGCAGCCGCATCGACGCCCTGAACGACGAACTCGCACAGGGCACGGCGGGCATCCCCGTCGCGACCGATGAGGACGTCGCGACCGCCGAGGCATCCGCAGACGCTCCCGTCGACCACTTCGCCGGCAACCGCACGGCGGACGCCGAGACGGTCACCGCCGACACGGACACCGACACGGACTCCGACGAGTCCACCGAGCAGGCCGAACAGCCGCGCCAGGGTCGCAACCGTAATCGCAACCGGGGCGGCAACCAGAACCAGGCGGGCGGCGAGCAGGACGACAACTCCCGTCAGCAGAACGGCCGCCAGTCGAACCGCAACCAGAACCAGCAGAACCAGAACGCCGAGCGCGGCCAGGACAACCAGGACCGCAACCAGGACCGCAATCAGGACCGCAACCAGGACCGCAACAACGCGGCGCAGCAGGACCGGAACAACCAGTCCCAGCAGGACCGCAACCAGGACCGCCAGGCGCAGCAGGACCGCAACCAGCAGGACCGCCAGGCCCAGCAGGAGCGCAACCAGGAACGTAACCAGGAACGCAACCAGGACCGTCAGGCCCAGCAGCAGGAGCGCGGCCAGCAGGACCGCAACCAGCAGGACCGTGGCCAGGACGACGACCTGAACAGCCGCAGCAACCGCAACCGGTTCCGTGACCGCAAGCGCCGCGGCGTCACCGCCGGCGACGACTTCGAGCCCGAGCTGAACGACGACGACGTGCTGATCCCCGTCGCCGGCATCCTCGACGTCCTCGACAACTACGCGTTCGTGCGCACCTCCGGCTACCTGCCCGGTGCGAGCGACGTGTACGTCTCCCTCGGCCAGGTCAAGAAGTACAACCTGCGGAAGGGTGACGCCGTCGTCGGTTCCATCCGCCAGCCGCACGAGGGCGACCAGAACGGCCGCCAGAAGTACAACGCGATCGTCAAGGTCGACTCGATCAACGGCCTGTCCGTCGAGGAAGCCGCCAATCGCGTCGAGTTCCAGAAGCTCACCCCGCTGTACCCGCAGGAGCGTCTCCGCCTCGAGACCGAGCCCGGCAAGCTCACCCAGCGCATCATCGACCTCGTCGCCCCGATCGGGAAGGGCCAGCGCGGCCTCATCGTCGCGCCGCCCAAGGCCGGCAAGACCATCGTCATGCAGCAGATCGCGAACGCCATCGCTACCAACAACCCCGAGGTCCACCTCATGGTCGTGCTGGTCGATGAGCGGCCGGAAGAGGTCACCGACATGCAGCGCACGGTCAAGGGTGAGGTCATCGCCTCCACCTTCGACCGCCCGGCCGAGGACCACACCACGGTCGCCGAGCTCGCCATCGAGCGTGCCAAGCGCCTCGTGGAACTCGGACACGACGTCGTCGTGCTCCTCGACTCGATCACGCGACTCGGGCGGGCGTACAACCTGACCGCGCCGCCGTCGGGCCGGATCCTCTCCGGTGGAGTCGACGCATCCGCCCTGTACCCGCCCAAGCGCTTCTTCGGCGCCGCGCGCAACATCGAGAACGGTGGCTCGCTCACCATCCTCGCGTCCGCGCTCGTCGAGACCGGCTCCAAGATGGACGAGGTCATCTTCGAGGAGTTCAAGGGCACCGGCAACATGGAGCTGCGCCTCTCGCGCCAGCTCGCCGACAAGCGGATCTTCCCGGCGGTCGATGTCAACGCATCGGGAACCCGTCGTGAAGAAATGCTGATGAGCTCGGACGAGGTCAAGGTCACCTGGAAGCTCCGTCGTGCGCTTGCCGGACTCGACCAGCAGCAGGCACTCGAGGTCGTCCTCGGTCGCCTCAAGGAGACGTCCTCCAACGTGGAGTTCCTCATGCAGGTTCAGAAGTCGATGCCGTCCCTGAACGGGTCAGACAAGGACAAGTAATGTTCGAGTCTGTTCTGACTCTGCAGGCCGAATTCGACGAGCTGCAGTCTGAACTGGCCGACCCGGAGTTGCACTCCAACCCGGCCCGTTCGAAGAAGGTCAACCGGCGCTACGCCGAGCTGAGCCGTATCATCGCGGCCTGGAACGAGTGGAAAGAAATCGGTGAGAACCTCGACGCCGCCCGGGAGCTCGCGGAGGAGGACTCGTCCTTCGCCGAGGAGATCCCCGGGCTCGAGGTCCAGCTCGAGGACACCTCCGCGAAGCTGCGCCGTCTGCTCATCCCACGCGATGAGCTCGACGCCCGCGACGTGATCATGGAGATCAAGATGGGGGAGGGCGGTGCGGAGTCCGCACTGTTCGCCGCCGACCTGCTCCGGATGTACCTGCACTACGCCGAGTCGAAAAAGTGGAAAACCGAGATCATCGAGCAGACCACGAGCGACCTCGGCGGTATCAAGGACATCCAGCTCGCGATCAAGAGCAACACCAACGACCCCGCTGAGGGCGTCTGGGCGCACCTCAAGTACGAGGGCGGCGTGCACCGCGTCCAGCGGGTGCCGGCGACCGAGTCGCAGGGACGCATCCACACCTCTGCGGCGGGCGTGCTCGTGTTTCCAGAGGTCGATGAGCCCGAAGAAGTCGAGATCAACCACAACGACCTCAAGATCGACGTCTACCGGTCGAGCGGCCCCGGCGGCCAGTCCGTCAACACGACGGACTCCGCGGTGCGCATCACCCACCTTCCGACCGGAATCGTGGTCGCGATGCAGAACGAGAAGAGCCAGCTGCAGAACAAGGAAGCCGGGATGCGCGTCCTGCGCGCCCGCGTCCTCGCCCGGCAGCAGGAAGAGATCGACGCGGCCGCGTCCCTGGTCCGCAAGGGCCAGATCCGCACGATGGACCGGTCAGAGCGCATCCGCACGTACAACTTCCCGGAGAACCGTATCGCCGACCACCGCACCGGCTACAAGGCGTACAACCTCGACACCGTGATGAACGGCGCCCTCGACGCCGTCATCGAGTCCTGCATCCTCGCGGACGAGGCCACCCGCCTCGCCGAAATCGGGGACCACGACTAACCGGTTTCGCGCTCGAGTGTCGCAGAAGATGCCCAGAATCGCCGGTCGAACGGCGATTCTGGGCATTTCTGGTGACTCTGGTCGGCGGCGGCGGCAGATGCCGCGAGCCGGCTAGTCCTCGTCGGAGACCGGGAGACCGCGCGCGCCCTCGATCGTCTGCGCGCGCACCGGCTGGATCGTCGCGGGGATGCCGAGCAGCAGGGACTTCGGCGGGGCGTCCCTCGTGACGACGGCGTTCGCGCCGATCGTGCTCCAGGCGCCGATCGTGATCGGACCGAGCACCTTCGCGCCCGCGCCGATCGTGACGCCATCGCCGAGGGTGGGATGCCGCTTCTCACCGCGGACGACGCCGTGCCGGGTCTTCCCGCCGAGAGTGACGCCGTGATAGAGCATCACGTCGTCGCCCACATCGGCGGTTTCCCCGATCACGACGCCCATGCCGTGGTCGATGAACAACCGGCGCCCGATCCGGGCGCCGGGGTGGATCTCGATCCCGGTGAGGAACCGGGTGAACTGGGAGACCAGCCGGGCGGGCAGGTACAACCCGGCCACCCACATCCGGTGCGCGATGCGGTACGACCAGACGGCGTGCAGCCCGCTGTACGCGAGGAAGACCTCCACGTTGCTGCGGGCTGCCGGGTCGTGGGCGCGCGCCATCGCCATGTCCTCACGGATGCGTGAAATGACTCCCATGTCGGTTTTCAGTTGTTCCCGTTCTTGTTAGTCGAGCAGGTCCTCATACAGCACGGTGGAGATGTAACGCTCTCCGAAGCTCGGGAGGATGGCGACGATGGTCTTGCCGGCGTTCTCCGGCTTCTTCGCCTGCTCGATGGCCGCCCAGACGGCGGAGCCGCCCGAGATGCCGGAAAGGATTCCCTCGTCGGTCGCGAGTGCGCGAGCGGTGGTGAGGGAATCGGCGAGGGTGACATCGGTCACCTCATCGTAGAGGTCGGTGTCGAGAACGGACGGGATGAAGTTCGCGCCGATGCCCTGGATCTTGTGCGGACCCGGCTTGCCGCCGGTGAGGATCGGGGAGTCGATCGGCTCGACGCCGACGATGTGCACGGAGGGCTTGCGTTCCTTGAGCAGTCGTCCGGCGCCCGTGATGGTGCCGCCGGTGCCGATGCCCGCGACGAAGATGTCGACGGCGCCTTCGGTGTCGTCCCAGATCTCAACGCCGGTCGTCGCGAAGTGGATCGCCGGGTTGGCGGGGTTGTCGAACTGACGGGCGAGAATCGCACCGGGCGTGTTCGCGACGATCTCTTCGGCCTTCTCGACGGCGCCGCGCATGCCGGCGGCCCCCGGGGTCAGCACGATCTCGGCGCCATAGGCGCGAAGGAGGACGCGGCGTTCCTTGCTCATGGTCTCCGGCATCGCCAGGATGACCTTGTAGCCGCGGGCCGCTCCGACGAGCGCGAGCGCGATGCCGGTGTTGCCGCTCGTGCCCTCGACGATGGTGCCGCCGGGCAGGAGTTCGCCGGAGGCCTCTGCGGCGTCGACGATCGCGATGCCGATCCGGTCCTTGACGCTCGCGGAGGGGTTGTAGAACTCGAGCTTGACGAGCACGGTCGCGTCGAGGCCCGCCGTGAGGCGGTTGAGCTTGACCAGCGGTGTCCCTCCAACTGCCTTGGTGATGTCGGAGTAGATGCGTGCGGTCATCGCAGTGCCTTTCGGTCGGGTCATCGGGTCATTCGGATCGGGAACCTCGCTCAGCCTACGGCTCCGGCATTGGGAGAGCGCGCTTCATTACGTTACATTCCAAGGTGTGACAACTGAAGACGACGACCATTCCATTCCCGGCACTTTTTCCGCCCCCGACGCGGGCGAAGCGGTCCCGGACGCGGTGGACACGATCCGTGCCCGCACCATCGGCATCCTCGCCGCCGCGGGCATCGCCGACCCCGAGGTCGACGCCGACCTCCTGATCGGCCACGTGCTCGGCCGGAGCCGCGGAGAGGTGCAGGCCGCCGTCATCCTTCGCACCGGTGTCACGTCGGCGGATGCCGCCGCTATCGACGTCCTCGTCTCTCGCCGCGCCCTGCGCGAACCGCTGCAGCACATCACCGGGCGAGCCCCGTTCCGGTCGATCGAACTCCTCGTCGGCCCGGGCGTCTTCGTACCCCGACCCGAGACCGAGCAGGTGGCCCAGTTCGCGATCGACGCCCTCCGCTCCGTGCCCGACCCTGACCCGATCGGCGTGGACCTCGGCACCGGGAGCGGCGCGATCGCGCTCTCCCTCGCCGTCGAAGTGCCGAACGCGCGGATCTGGGCCGTCGAGAACTCGCCGGAGGCCTTCGCCTGGACGACCCGCAACTTCACGGCGGTGAACGCGGCCAATGCGACCCTCGTCTTCGGCGACCTCGCAGACACGGGCATCCTCGCCGAACTCGACGGCACCGTCGCCGTCCTGATCTCGAACCCTCCCTATATACCGGCGGATGCCGTGCCGCGCGACCCCGAGGTGCGTCTCTTCGATCCCGCGCACGCACTCTTCGGCGGGGCGGACGGCCTCGACGTCGTCCGGCACGTCTCGCAGACGGCCCTGCGCCTGCTGCGCCCCGGCGGAGTGCTCGTGATCGAGCACGGCGAACTGCAGGGCGCCGACATCCGTGCCCTGCTGACCGGCGACGGCTGGCGCGCGACCGCGACCCACCGCGACTACACCACCCGCGACCGGGCGACCACGGCCATCCGCCCTACGCCCTGACCCCCACTCCCAGCCTTGGGAAACACCCCTGCACTAGAATTGGGCGCAATGACACGCATCTACGACTGCACGGTTGTCTCGGACTACGCAACCGGCATGAGACTGGCACGCTCGGCGATCGCTCGCGGCGCGCTCGTCGTCATCCCCACCGACACGGTCTACGGCCTTGCCGCCGACGCGTTCAGCCCAGAGGCCGTGCAACGCCTGCTCGACGCGAAGGGCCGCGGCCGGCAGTCGCCGCCGCCCGTGTTGATTCCGGGTATCGGCACCCTCGACGCGCTCGCGGTCAATATTCCTCAGCCCGTGCGGGAGCTCGTCGCGGAATTCTGGCCGGGCGGGCTGACTGTGGTGCTCCACGCCCAGCCCTCCCTGGTCTGGGACCTCGGCGACACCCGCGGCACCGTCGCCCTGCGGATGCCGAGCAACCCGATCGCCCTCGACCTCCTCGCCGACACCGGCCCCCTCGCCGTCTCGAGTGCTAATACGAGCGGCCTGCCGTCAGCGGTCGACGCGGCGACCGCCGCCGAGATGCTCGGCGAGAGCGTCGAGGTCTACCTCGACGGGGAGTGGCCGGCACCGGCTACGAGCCGATCGGCGACCGGGCCGGCGACACCTCCTCGACGATCATCGATGCGACCGGCTTCCACACCAATGGCGGCAAGCTCGTGATCGTGCGGAAGGGCGTGATCTCCCGGGAGGCCCTCGCAGCCGTCGTCGGCGACGCGCTCGCACCGGAAGGCTTCGTCGCCCCCGTTGCCGCGACTCCGCAGGACGAGGTGCCCGCAGCATCCGCCCGCGAAGACGCGACCGGCGATTCGACCGAAACGGATGTCGCGGGCTAGCCATGACCGTATTCGTCCTGCTGGCCATCGTCTCGGCTGTTGTCACGGCCGTCCTCTCCTGGGTCGTGCTCAAGGTCAGCCACCGCTACAAGATCTATCCGAAGATCCGCCTGCGGGACGTGCACACCCGGCCGACCCCCGGCTCGGCGGGGTCGCCATCTTCTTCGGCGTTGTCGCGGCCTTCGGGGTCGCCTACCTCATCTCCGCCCAGTTCGCGCCGCTCCGGCTTGTCTTCTCCGATCCTGAGCAGATCCTCGCCATTGTCGGCGCCGCCCTGATGATCGTGCTGCTGGGCGTCGCGGACGACCTCTGGGACCTCGACTGGATGACCAAACTCGCCGGCCAGTTCATCGCGGCAGGGCTCGTCGCCTGGCAGGGCGTCCAGGTGCTCTCCCTCCCGATCGGCGGGCTCACCGTCGGCTCCTCGTGGATGTCGATCCTGATCACCGTCTTCGTGATCGTGCTCGTGATGAACATGATCAACTTCATCGACGGCCTCGACGGCCTCGTCGCCGGGGTCGCCCTCATCGCCAACGGCGTCTTCTTCATCTACAGCTACCTGCTCGTACGGGACACCTCCCCGAGCAACTACTTCAACCTCGCCTCGGTGATCGCCGCGATCCTCGTGGGTGCCTGCATCGGCTTCCTGCCGCTCAACTGGCGTCCCGCCAAGATCTTCATGGGCGACTCCGGCTCCATGCTCGTCGGCCTCCTGATGGCGACCTCGGCGATCGCGATCACCGGCCAGGTCGACCCGACCGCGGTGAACCGGTCCCAGCTCTTTCCCGCGTTCATCCCCATTCTGTTGCCGTTCGCGATCCTGATCATCCCGCTGCTCGATTTCGCACTCGCCGTGTTCCGCCGGGTGCGCGCGGGCAAGTCCCCGTTCAGCGCCGACCGGAAGCACCTGCACCACCGGCTGCTCGACATGGGGCACTCGCACCTGCACGCCGTGCTGATCTTCTACGGCTGGACGGCCGCCGTAGCCGTCGGTTGCCTGCTCTATTTCGTGTTGCCCGTCTACTTCGGCGTGCAGACCTGGTGGGCGACGATCTTCCTGATCTGCGCCCTGGTCGCCTGCACGATCGTGACCCTCGCGCCGCTCAGCCGCTCCAAGAAGATCGAAGCGGCCACCCAGCTTGCCCACCCAGCCACCCTTCCCCACGACATCGTGAAGCTCGATCGCCTCGACGAGGCATCGACGCAAGCCGAGGAGCACGTATGAGCGCCACCCAGCCAGCCGGATCCCTGCAGCCGACGTCCAACCGGGTGTTCCGCAGCATCCTCGTCTACGGCGGCTACCTCGCCGGCGGCATCGCCGTGGTCGGGATGATCGCCGGCGGGCTCGCCGCCGGCGGCATCGGAGTGCTCAGCGCCCTGATCGGCACCGGGATGGCGCTCGTGTTCATGGGGATCACGGCAGGCAGCATCCTGATCGCCAACCGCTTCGCCGGGACCGCAGCCGCCGTCGGCGCGTTCTTCGGAATCGTCCTGGGCGGCTGGCTGCTCAAATTCGTGATCTTCCTCGTGCTCGTCGTGCTGCTCAAGGGGCAGCCCTGGGTGCAGCCGGTCGTGCTGTTCCTGAGTATCATCGCCGGCGTCATCGGATCCCTGATCGTCGACGTGGTGGTCATCCGCAAGAGCCGCGTTCCGTACGTGAGTGATCTGCCCCGCAGCGGAGAACAGAAAAACCGATGAATATTCACCCGCAGGATTCGGCCCGAGGTGGGTTTCTTGGTAGGGTAATGACCGGTTCGCCCCGCAGCGCTGCTTTTGTCGTGCTCGACGTTCCGACCCATTTTTCGTCTTCGCGAGAGCAGAGCTCCCCGCCCCGAACCAGGAGAAAGCGCTGCTAGAAACCGCCGTAAACCTGATGCTCCCGTTGGCTACCGGCGACGGTACCTTCCAAGGTCCATCCATCAATGAGTTCTTCCCCGAGGGCGTCTTCTTCGTGGGGACGCCATTCGAGATCAACCGGATCATGCTCATCCGCTTCATTGCGATGGCCGCCCTGATCCTGCTCTTCTGGCTCGGCACGCGCCGCATGAAGGTCGTACCGACCCGGCTGCAGAGCCTCGTGGAGATGGGCCTCGACTTCGCCAGGGTCAACATCGCGGAAAGCATCCTCGGCAAGAAGGAGGGCAAGCGTTTCCTGCCTCTCCTCACGACGATCTTCTTCCTCGTGCTGTTCATGAACCTCACCGGACCGATCCCGTTCTTCAACATCGCGGGCACGTCGGTGATCGGCGTTCCGCTGCTCCTCGCCGTCATCTCGTACTGCACCTTCATCTACGCCGGCCTCAAGAAGAACCCGGGCAATTTCGTCCGGAACTCGCTCTTCCCGCCCGGCGTGCCGAAGGCGCTCTACATCATCGTGACGCCGATCGAGTTCATCTCGACCTTCCTCGTGCGCCCGGTCACGCTGACCCTGCGACTGCTGATGAACATGATCGTCGGCCACCTGCTGCTGGTGCTGTTCTTCACGGCGACCCAGTTCTTCTTCTTCACGGCCGATGGAGCCTTCAAGCTCTTCGGTGCGGGCACCCTCGTCTTCGGACTCGCGTTCACCCTCTTCGAGGTGCTGATCGCCGTGCTCCAGGCGTATATCTTCGCCCTGCTCACCGCCGTTTACATCCAGCTCGCGGTGGCTGAAGAACACTAACCTCGAACCCGGCACTCGCCGTATTCGTCACAACGGAAGGAAACAAACGTGGACGCAACTACCGTTCTCGCGGCAATCTCAGGAAACATCGCCACTGTCGGTTACGGCCTCGCCGCAATCGGCCCGGCAATCGGCGTGGGTATCGTCGTCGGCAAGACCATCGAGGGCGTTGCTCGTCAGCCCGAACTGGCCGGCCAGCTCCAGGTCCTGATGTACATCGGCATCGCCTTCACCGAGGCGCTCGCGTTCATCGGTATCGCAACGTACTTCATCTTCACGTCCTAATCGTCCTCTTTTTCACCTAGATATGGAGGCATGATGCTTCACGCAGTAATTGCAGCCGCCGCGGAAGAGGCGCACAACCCGCTCCTTCCCGCATGGCCGGACATCATTTGGTCCGCGGTGTGCTTTGTCGTGATTCTGTTCTTCTTCTGGAAGCTCATCCTTCCGAGGATGCAGAAGATGCTCGACGACCGTGCTGAGGCCATCGAGGGCAACATCGCCAAGGCGGATGACGCCCAGCGCAAGGCCGAGGCCGCTCTCGAGCAGTACACGGCCCAGCTCGCCGACGCCCGTGCGGAAGCAGGCAAGATCCGCGACGTAGCCCGTGCGGACGGCCAGAAGATCATCTCCGAACTCAAGGAGCAGGCCGGCGCTGAGGCGGCCCGCATCACCGCGAGTGCCAAGGCCCAGATCGAAGCGGAACGTCAGGCGGCAGTCCTGTCCCTCCGTGCCGAAGTCGGCACCCTGGCCATCGACCTCGCGTCCGGTGTCATCGGCGAAAGCCTGACGGACGACGCGAAGGCGAGTGCCATCGTCGACCGTTTCCTGGCCGACCTTGAGGCCTCGGAGAAAGCAGCTAAGTAATGGGAAGCGCCACCAGGGAAGCTTTGGCCTCAACGAGGGCGGTTCTCGCCGCCCACGGCCGAACGACCGATCTCGCAACGGGCGAAGGCCTGCTCGACTCCGGCCGTGTCATCGGCGACTCTGCGCAGCTGCTGTCTGCCCTGGTCGATCCCGCCGCGGATGCCGCAGCCAAGGCGGCACTCGTTGCCGCCGTGTTCTCGGCGAAACTGACCCCCACGGCACTGGACCTGCTCCAGTCGGTGGCCGCCGCGCGCTGGTCGAGTCACTCCGACCTGCTCGCCGGCATCGAAGAACTGGGGCTGCGGGCCGTTGCGGCCTCTGCCCCGGTCGCGGGTGCCGTGGAAGCGGAATTGTTCGAATTCGGAACGGCCGTCGCGTCGAACGGTGAACTCGAACTGGCACTTGCCTCGAAGCTCGGCGCGGTCAGCGCCAAGGTCGGGCTCATCGATTCCCTGCTCACCGGCAAGGTTTCGGAACAGACCCTCGTGATCGTGCGCCACCTCGTGCAGCAGCCCCGCGGCCGTCGCATCGGTGCACTCCTGCGTTTCTCCGCGACAATCGTCGCGGACGAGGGCGGCACCGCGATTGCGACCGTCTCGACGGCCGAGCTACTGAGTTCCGCACAGCTGGAGCGCCTGCGCACCAGCCTCACGGCACGATACGGACGTACGCTGACGATCAACCAGGTCATCGACCGCTCCCTTGTCGGCGGTGTCCGCGTGCAGATCGGTGACGACGTCATCGACGGCACCATCGCCACCCGCCTCAAGGATTTGCGACTCCAGCTTGCCGGCTGACCTCTGGTCAGACGGAACAGAAAAACCACGAGCGGCAACGCTTCGTTCAAGACAGAACCTGTACAGCCGTACGGGAAAGGGAAGATGATGGCAGAACTAACGATCAGCCCCGATGAGATCCGCGATGCTCTCCAGGACTTCGTCAAGTCCTACGAGCCGAGCAAGACCGCGACCGCGGAGGTCGGCTACGTCACGACAGCCGGCGACGGTATCGCCCACGTCGAGGGCCTGCCCAGCGTGATGGCCAACGAGCTCATCAAGTTCGCCGATGGCACCCTGGGCCTCGCCCAGAACCTCGACGAAGACGAGATCGGTGTTGTCGTGCTCGGCGAGTTCGCCGGCATCGTCGAAGGCATGGAGGTGCACCGCACCGGAGAGGTGCTCTCCGTTCCCGTCGGCGACGGCTACCTCGGTCGCGTCGTGGACCCGCTCGGCGCCCCGATCGACGGCCTCGGCCCGATCGAGAGCGAAGGCCGTCGTGCCCTCGAGCTGCAGGCGCCCGGCGTCATGGACCGCAAGTCCGTGCACGAGCCGATGCAGACCGGCATCAAGGCGATCGACGCGATGATCCCGATCGGCCGCGGACAGCGCCAGCTCATCATCGGTGACCGCCAGACCGGCAAGACCGCCATCGCGATCGACACCATCATCAACCAGAAGGCCAACTGGGCCTCGGGAGACGTGAACAAGCAGGTTCGCTGCATCTACGTCGCCATCGGCCAGAAGGGCTCCACGATCGCCGCCGTCAAGGGCGCGCTCGAGGATGCCGGCGTGATGGAGTACACGACCATCGTCGCCTCCCCGGCGTCCGACCCGGCCGGCTTCAAGTACCTCGCGCCGTACACCGGTTCGGCAATCGGCCAGCACTGGATGTACGCGGGCAAGCACGTCCTCATCATCTTCGACGACCTGTCCAAGCAGGCGGAGGCCTACCGCGCCGTTTCGCTGCTGCTGCGTCGTCCGCCGGGACGCGAAGCGTACCCCGGCGATGTGTTCTACCTGCACTCCCGTCTGCTCGAGCGTTGCGCCAAGCTGTCCGACGCGCTCGGCGCGGGATCGATGACCGGCCTGCCGATCATCGAGACCAAGGCGAACGACGTGTCTGCGTACATCCCGACCAACGTGATCTCGATCACCGACGGCCAGATCTTCCTGCAGTCCGACCTCTTCAACGCCAACCAGCGTCCGGCGGTCGACGTGGGTATCTCGGTCTCGCGCGTCGGTGGCGATGCGCAGGTCAAGTCGATCAAGAAGGTCTCCGGAACGCTCAAGCTCGAACTGGCGCAGTACCGCTCGCTCGAAGCCTTCGCGATGTTCGCATCCGACCTCGACGCCGCCAGCCGTCGCCAGCTCGCCCGCGGCGCCCGCCTGACCGAGCTGCTCAAGCAGCCGCAGTACTCGCCGTATCCGGTCGAGGACCAGGTCGTCTCGATCTGGGCAGGCACGACCGGCAAGTTCGACGAGGTTCCCGTCGAGGACGTGCTCCGTTTCGAGCGTGGCCTCCTCGACCACCTCGGACGCAACACCGAGGTTTTGAAGACGCTGCGCGACACGAACGTGCTGAGCGATGAGACCGTTGAGATCCTCGAGCGTGAGGTCAGCGTCTTCAAGCGCGAATTCCAGACCGGTGAGGGCAAGCCGCTCGCCTCCGTCGGCAAGGAACAGTTCGAAGCGATCACCGCCGACGACGTGAACCAGGAAAAGATTGTCAAGCACCGCCGCTAACCCGCGCGCTGAGACAACCACTATTCACTGAGAAGGAAGCACAGGAGACACATGGGAGCGCAACTTCGGGTCTACCGGCAGAAGATCAAGTCTGCCCAGACGATGAAGAAGATCACTCGGGCCATGGAGTTGATTTCGGCCTCGCGCATTCAGAAGGCGAGGGCGAGGGTTTCGGCCTCGACTCCGTATTCGCAGTCGATCACCCGGGCGGTCTCGGCCGTCGCGACGTATTCCAACGTCGCGCACGTTCTGACCACCGAACCGGAGAAGATCGAGCGCGCCGCGGTCGTCATCTTCACGTCGGACCGAGGCCTCGCAGGAGCATTCAGTTCCCAGGTGCTGCGCGAAGCGGAGTCACTCAGCGAACTGCTGCGCAGCCAGGGCAAGGACGTCGTTTACTTCCTCGTCGGACGCAAGGCCGTCGCCTACTTCGGCTTCCGCCGGCGTGCGTCCGAGCGGGTCTGGACCGGCGGCACCGACCAGCCGCAGTTCGAGATCGCGCGGGAGATCAGCGAGTCGCTGCTCGAGACCTTCCTTCGCGATGCCGAAGACGGTGGCGTCGACGAGATTCACGTGGTGTTCAACCGCTTCGTGAGCATGGTCACCCAGGTGCCCCAGGTCGTCCGCCTGCTTCCCCTCGAGGTCGTCGAAGGCGTGGAGGAGCCCGGAGACGGGCAGGTCCTGCCGCTCTACGAATTCGAGCCGGACGTCGAGACGGTCCTGGACGCGCTCCTGCCGGTGTACATCGAGAGTCGCGTGTTCAACGCGATGCTCCAGTCGGCCGCCGCCGAGCACGCAGCACGCCAGAAGGCGATGCAGTCGGCCGCCGACAACGCCGACAAGTTGATCACGACCTTCACCCGGCTGTCCAACAACGCCAGGCAGACCGAGATCACCTCGCAGATTTCCGAGATCGTGGGTGGGGCCGATGCGCTCTCATCCGCCAAGAACTAAACCAGAGAAGAAGAGCAATGACTGACATCGCAACCGCGCCAGTCCACGCGCCGGCCCCGACCGTTGCCGTCGGCCGGATCGCCCGCGTCACGGGCCCGGTCGTCGACATCGAGTTCGCGCACGACTCGATCCCGGGCATGTACAACGCACTGAAGACCACCATCGTCATCGGTGACGTCTCCACTGAGATCACCCTCGAGGTCGCCCTGCACCTCGGAGACGACCTGATCCGAGCGATCGCGCTGAACCCGACCGACGGCCTCGTCCGCGGCCAGGAGGTCCGGGACACCGGAGCTCCCATCATGGTTCCGGTCGGCGAGGTCACCAAGGGCCGCGTCTTCAACGCCATCGGTGAGGTGCTCAACGCCGAGCCCGGCGAGAAGATCGAGATCACGGAGCGCTGGCCCATCCACCGCAAGCCGCCGCCCTTCGACCAGCTCGAGGCCAAGACCCAGCTGTTCGAGACCGGCATCAAGGTCATCGACCTGCTCACGCCGTACGTCCTCGGCGGCAAGATCGGCCTCTTCGGTGGAGCCGGCGTCGGCAAGACCGTCCTGATCCAGGAAATGATCCAGCGCGTCGCGCAGGACCACGGCGGTGTCTCGGTGTTCGCCGGAGTCGGCGAGCGCACCCGTGAGGGCAACGACCTCATCAAGGAAATGGAAGAGGCCGGAGTCTTCGACAAGACCGCCCTCGTGTTCGGCCAGATGGACGAGCCGCCGGGAACGCGTCTCCGCGTCGCCCTCTCCGCGCTGACCATGGCCGAGTACTTCCGCGACGTCGCCAAGCAGGACGTGTTGCTCTTCATCGACAACATCTTCCGCTTCACCCAGGCCGGCTCCGAGGTGTCGACCCTGCTGGGTCGCATGCCGAGCGCCGTGGGCTACCAGCCGACCCTGGCCGACGAGATGGGCATCCTCCAGGAGCGCATCACCTCGACCCGTGGCCACTCGATCACGTCGCTGCAGGCCATCTACGTGCCCGCTGACGACTACACCGACCCGGCACCGGCGACGACCTTCGCCCACCTCGACGCCACGACCGAGCTGTCCCGCGAGATCGCGTCGAAGGGCCTCTACCCGGCCGTCGACCCGCTCACCTCGACCAGCCGTATCCTCGACCCCCGTTACCTGGGCGTCGACCACTACAACACGGCCGTCCGCGTCAAGGCGATCCTCCAGAAGAACAAGGAACTCCAGGAGATCATCGCGATCCTCGGTGTTGACGAACTCTCCGAGGAAGACAAGGTCACCGTTTCGCGGGCCCGTCGCATCCAGCAGTTCCTCTCGCAGAACACCTACATGGCGAAGAAGTTCACCGGTGTCGAGGGCTCGACGGTTTCGCTCAAGGACACCATCGAATCCTTCACCGCGATCGCCAATGGTGACTTCGACCACGTCGCCGAGCAGGCATTCTTCAACGTCGGTGGCATCTCCGACGTCGAAGAGAAGTGGGCGAAAATCCAGAAGGAGAACGACTAGCCATGGCAGGAGCCCCGCTCACCGTCAGCGTCGTCTCTGCCGACCAGGAAGTCTGGTCCGGCGAGGCGACCATGGTCGTCGCGCGCACCGTCGAAGGCCAGATCGGCATCCTGCCTGGCCACGAGCCGTTGCTCGCCATCCTGGCGAGCGGCGAAGTGCGCCTGACCCTGCCCGGCGGCGAGAAGATCGTCGCGCAGGCGGAGGACGGCTTCCTGTCGGTCGCCAACAACCAGGTCACGATCGTCGCGCGCAAAGCGGGGCTCGTCTAGCCGTGTCGATCTAGCCCGTGCTGCTCCTGCTGCCGCCTTCCGAGACGAAACGCACAGGCGGTACCGGCGAACCGCTCGATCTGAACCATCTCAGGTACCCGTCGCTGAACGCTCAGCGGCGGGTACTCGTGCGTGAGCTGCGCTCACTCGCCCGGCACCCCGAAGCCATGATGGCCGCCCTCAAGCTCGGCCGCACCCAGTCCGGCGAGGTCGCCCACAACCGGGCGCTCACAACCGCCCCGACGATGGCGGCCCTCGACCGGTACACCGGGGTGCTCTACGACGCGCTCGACGCCCAGACCCTGACCCTCGCCGACCGCGACTGGGCCGCGGCCCACGTGCTGGTCCACTCGGCCCTGTTCGGTCCGATCGGCGCCCTCGATCCGATTCCGGCCTACCGGCTGTCGACGACGAGCCGGCTGCCCGGCCTCGTGCTGAAGCAGCACTGGGGCCCGCGCATCGCGGCACTGCTCGCCCAGGAGTCCGGCCTCGTGCTCGACCTCCGCTCCGCGGGTTACGTCGCCCTCGGTGCCGCACCGGCCCGGGTCGGCTCGGTCGTGCTCCGCGTCGTGACGGAGACCCCCGACGGGCAGGTGCGCGCCCTCAACCACTTCAACAAGACCGCGAAGGGCCGGTTCACCCGTGCCCTGATCCGGAGCGCCCCCGAGCTCGCGACTGTCGACGACTTGCTGGACTGGGCTCCCGGCGCCGGCTTCACCCTGCGTGCGGCGGGGCCCGCCTCGCTCGAGCTTCTGGAAGACGCGCCGCTCGCCAGGGCCCTCGCCTGACGAACCCCGGCACCCGGCCGTATGCTGGCAGCGTGTCCACTCCAACGATGAATGTCACCGTAACCGGCGCCGGCGGCCAGATCGGCTACGCGCTGCTCTTCCGGATCGCGTCCGGCCAGATGTTCGGCCCGACGACCCCGGTCAACCTCCGGCTCCTCGAAATCCCGGCCGGGCTCGCTGCCGCGGCGGGGACGGCCCTCGAACTCGAGGACTGCGCCTTCCCACTGTTGCGGGACGTGATGGTGACGGATGACCCCACGCGCGCCTTCGACGGGGTGAACGTCGCCCTCCTCGTGGGCTCCCGTCCGCGCGGCATCGGCGAGGAACGCGTTGCGCTACTCGAGGGGAACGGCCGCATCTTCGGGCCGCACGGCACCGCCATCAACGCGGGGGCGGCATCCGACGTTCGCGTGCTCGTCGTGGGGAATCCGGCCAACACGAACGCGCTCGTCGCCGCCGCGTTCGCACCGGACATTCCCGCCGAGCGCTTCACCGCGCTGACCCGGCTCGACCACAACCGCGGCGTCGCCCAGCTCGCGGTGCGGCTCGGGGTGCACGTCTCCGAGATCGACGGCCTCGCCATCTGGGGCAACCACTCGGCGACGCAGTATCCGGACGTCTTCCACGCGACGGCCGCTGGGCGACCGGTTCGCGAGCTCGTCGACGTGGACTGGCTCGCCGGAACCTTCATTCCGCGGGTCGAGAAGCGCGGCTACGAGATCATCACCGCGCGCGGCGCCTCCTCGGCGGGGTCGGCAGCCGAGGCGACGATCGACCACGTCTACGACTGGGTGCACGGCACCGGCGCGCGCTGGACATCCGCCGCAATCGTCTCCGACGGCTCATACGGGGTGCCGGAGGGCCTGGTCTGCTCCTTCCCGGTGCGGTCGGTCGACGGCCAGTGGCAGATCGTGCAGGGCCTCGAACTGAACGCCTTCTCCCGGACCCGGATCGACGCATCCGTTGCCGAACTCATCGAGGAACGCGACCACGTGCGCGCCCTCGGCCTTCTTCCCGCCGCCCGCTGACCGCCTCTTCGCTCTCGGCCAGGGTTACCTTTCCGGTCGAAAGTGCCAGATGCGTCGGTCACTCTCGACCGGAAAAGGAACTCTCGCTCGGTCAGGGGGCGCGGTGGCAGCCGGCGATGTGGTCGTCGACGAGGCCCGCGGACTGCATCAGCGCGTACATCGTCGTCGGGCCGACGAAACGGTAGCCGCGGGTGCGGAGATCCTTGCTGAGCGCCGTCGATTCCGGGGTGATCGCCGGGACGTCTCCGAGTTCCCGCGGCCGGATGGCGCGGGCGGGCGGAGCGAAGCTCCAGATCAGGTCGCTGAGACTCTCGCCGAGGTTCTGGGTGACCCTGGCATTGCCGATCGCGGCCTCGATCTTGCCGCGGTGCCGGATGATGGCGGCGTTGTCGAGGAGCCGTTCGACGTCGGCCGCGGTCATGGCCGCGACCCTGTCGACGTCGAAGCCGTGGAACGCCGCACGGAACGCCGGTCGACGACGAAGGATCGTGATCCAGGAGAGCCCGGCCTGGAACCCCTCGAGGCAGAGCTTCTCGAAGAGCCGCTCATCGTCGCGGAGGGGGCGACCCCACTCCTCGTCGTGGTACCGGCGGTACTCGGGGTCGCCGTTCGCCCACGCGCAGCGTACGACTCCGTCGTCACCGGTGCGGAGGGCGCTCGGGGGCACCGCCGGGAGTGCCGTCGCACCGCCCCTGGGTGCCGGGTCGGTCACGAACGGTACTCGATGCCCTCGTGGCCGAGCAACCACTCCTTGGTCGGGATGCCGCTGCCGCCGCTGTAGCCGGTGATGCGGCCGTTGCTCGCGAGCACGCGGTGGCAGCCGATCAGGATCGGCAGCGGGTTCGCGCCGACGGCCCCGCCGATCGCTCGCCCGGAGCCCGGCCGGTCGATGGAGAGGCCGAGTTCGCCGTAACTCGTGACCGTTCCGAAGTCGAGCTCGTCGAGGCGCGCCCAGACCGCACGCTGGAATGCGGTGCCGCCGGCGAGGTGCATCGGAACGTCGAAACGGGTGCGGGTGCCCGCGAAGTACTCGGTGAGCTGTTTCGCGGCTTCTTCGAGCACGGGGGAGGGGTGCTCCGGCTGGGTTTCGAGCGGCAGGTGCCCGTCGCGCTCGATGGCGAGCGTGAGGACGCCGACGTCGTCGCCGGTGAGTTCCAGCCGGCCGATGGGGCTGGGGAGACGGATCAAGGCGGTCGGGATGCTGTCCATGGTTCGACTGTAGTCGGCGTCCGCGCGCGCCTCTGGCGGGTTTCGGACCTGGGGAAATCCCGGCGCGAGCCGCGCCTGGTGGGGAGGCGCGGCATCCGTGCCCGGGCCGGAGGCCTCGGCTCAGGGGATCAGGATCACCTTGCCGAGGGCGCTGCGCGACTCCGCGAGCTGCATCGCGGCCGCGGCCTCGACGAGCGGGAACCGTGCGGCGATCTGCGGGGTGACGATGCCGCGCTCGACGAGGTCGAGGACCGCGGTGAGGTCCTCCCTGTGGTGCCTGCGATAGGCGGCCGGCGTGACCCGGTGCCCGGCCCAGAAGTCGTAGAACAGGGCGCGGTGGCCGCCCGGCAGGGTGTTCCAGAGGGTGAGCCGGGCGAGCAGCCCGATGAAGAGCGGCAGGAGGGACCCGGTGTCCTTGAGGGCCGAGGCGATGCCGTACGAGACCAGGGTGCCTCCGCGAGCAAGCAGGCTCTTCGAGATCCGGGCGCTCGCGAGGCCGAGGTGGTCGAAGGCGGCGTGGACACCGCTGGGGGCGAGCTCGCGGACGCGGGCGGCGAGGTCCGGGTCCGAGTAGTCGACCGGCTCGACCCCGAGGCCGCGGAGGGCCTCATGGTGCCGGGGAGCGGCCGTTCCTATCACCCGGATTCCCGCGTGGCGGGCGAGCTGCACGAGAATCGTGCCGACTCCGCCGCTCGCCCCGTGCACGAGGATGGTCTGGCCGCTCCCGACACGCGCCTTCCGGTGCAGCATCTGCCAGGCGGTGATCCCGTTGACGATGACAGACTCGATGATCGCCGGATCGAGCCCGGCTGGCACCGGCACGAGGTCGGCGGCGGGCACGAGCGCTTCGCTCGCCCAGCCGCCGGTCTTGGTCGCTGCGGCGACACGCCCGCCGATGAGAGCGGAATCGACGCCCGGGCCGACGGCCTCAACGACGCCGACGAGGTCGTAGCCGGGAACGAACGGGAACGCGGGCTGGCCGGGGTAGCGCCCGCGACGCATCGACTGTTCGGCGAACGAGATGCCGCTCGCCTCGACGCGCACCCGGGCCTGGCCGCGGGACGGTGCCGGCAGCATCCGTCGCCGGATCTGGAAGCCGTCCGGTTCGACCACGCCGGGCATCACGATCTCGGTGGTGAGCGTGGGGGAGGCGTTCGGTGTAGCGGTGGCCGTCGCGGGTGTCATTGCGGGCTGGATGTTGTTCGTCATGGTGTTCTCCTGGTGTTGGTGTTGGTGTTGGTGTTGGTGTCGTGTCGGAAACGGGAAGTGGGTGACTGATCACTCACTGATGGCGAGAATGAACGATGCGAGAGAGACGAATGCTGGGTCGGGCTGCGGCGCCCGATGAGGGGGAGCGCGTCAGGGGTGGCGGATGCCGGCCGTGAGCAGGCGCGCCCACTCGGACGGTATCTCGTCGAGTCCGGTGGTGACGATGAGGTGGCAGAGCTGGCCATAGGCGACGAAGCGCTGCACCGCTTCGTCCGATGCCCCCGAGCGTGAGCGGACCAGGGTCGTGATCGATTCGATGCCCCGCCGGAGCGCCGCACCGATCTCGGGAACGCTGGCGGCGGACTGCGCGTGCACCTGGAGCATCAGGAGCGACCTGTCGGCGATGAGGTCGGCGTATGCGCCGCCCATCGCGGAGAGGATGCCGTCGGGGCTCCGGTCGACGCCGGTGTCCGCCCCGCGGGAAAGGGCGGCCCCCGCACGATCGAAGCATTCGTCCAGTGCGGCGACGAAGAGCGCCTCCTTGTTCGGGAACAGTTTGGAGACGTAGGCGGGGGAGATCCTGGCGTGTTCGGCGATCGCCGCGATCGGCGTGCCGAGGTACCCGGTCCGCGCGAACACCTCGATCGCGCTGTCGATGACGATCGATCGGCGCGCTTCGGCGGTGGACAGGCGAACGGTGGGGGCTGGCATGTGAGTGACTGTACACTCACTCTCGGGGAGTGTGCAAGCAGTTTCCGGAAGCCGACGGCTGTTCACGAGAAATTCGCCGGGCATCCGCTTGTGAGTGAGCGCTCACTCATCTAAGCTGGGGGGATGTCAGCCAAGCCGCCCCGTGCCAAGCCGCTGCCGGTCGAGGACCGGAGGGCGATGCTCATCGAAGCGACCCTTCCGTTGCTGCTCGAGCACGGGAACGCCGTCACGACCCGGCAGATCGCCGACAGGGCCGGTATTGCGGAGGGCACCATTTTCCGGGCCTTCGACAGCAAGGACGACCTGATCGATGCCGTCGTCGCCCGGCAGGTCGACCCCGAACCGTTCCGGCGCCGGCTGCGCGGCATCGACACCACCCTGCCCCTCGAGCAACGCATCACCGCGATCGTCGCCCTGATGCGGGACCGGTTCACGACGGTGTTCAGCCTGATGTCCGTGATCGGCCACCGCGGCCCGCACCCCGGCGACGACTCTCGACGGGAATTCGTCGAGATCATCGCGCGGATCCTCGCGCCGGACCTCGACCGGCTCACGGTGTCCGCCGAGCGTGCGGCCCAGGTCATCCGGATGCTGACCCTGGCCGCGTCGGTCCCTCACGTCCGTAACGGGCCCGAGTTCGACGACGCCGAGATCGCCGCCCTGATCCTGCACGGGATCGACGGATCCCCCGCGCCCGGCCCGACGGCGCCCGGCTCACCACTCGTCGACGCCACCCTTCCGGCCCCCGCGCCGGCCACAGACTCCACCCTGATCCCCGCTTTGCCCTAGGAGAACCGATGCTCTGGAAATTACTCGTGAAGTACTTACGGCCATACTGGCGGCTGTTGACGGCGGTGGTGGTGTTCCAGCTCGCGCAGTCGATCGCTTCGCTGTACCTGCCGACGCTCAACGCCGACATCATCGACCAGGGCGTCGCCACCGGTGACACCGGCTACATCCTCCGCACCGGCGGGCTGATGCTGCTGATCACCCTGGCGCAGATCATCTGTTCGATCATCGCCGTCTACTTCGGCGCGAAGTCGGCTATGGCCCTGGGCCGCGACCTGCGCGGCGCGGTCTTCACCCGGGTCGGTGAGTTCTCCGAGCAGGAGGTGACCAGGTTCGGCGCCGCGTCGCTGATCACCCGCTCCACGAACGACGTGCAGCAGGTGCAGATGCTCGTGCTGATGACCTCGACCCTGATGGTTTCGGCCCCGATCCTTTCCATCGGCGGCGTGATCATGGCCATTCGCCAGGACGTGCAGCTGTCCTGGCTGATCGCCGTGAGCGTTCCGGTCCTCCTCATCGCCGTCGGGCTCATCATCGTGCGGATGATTCCCCTGTTCCGCACGATGCAGGTCAAGATCGACACCGTCAACCGGGTCCTCCGGGAACAGCTCACCGGCATACGGGTCATTCGCGCCTTCGTGCGCGAGGACCGGGAGACGGCCCGCTTCGCGGTCGCCAACGAGGACGTCACCGACGTTGCACTTCGCGCCGGCCGCCTGATGGCGCTGATGTTCCCGATCGTGATGCTCGTGCTGAACGTGTCGAGCGTCGCCGTGATCTGGTTCGGCGCCTTCCGGATCCAGGACGGCTCGATGCAGGTCGGTACCCTGATCGCGTTCCTCAGCTACCTGATGCAGATCCTGATGGCCGTCATGATGGCGACCTTCATGGCCGTGATGATCCCGAGGGCGACCGTCTCCGCCGACCGCATCGGCGAGGTGCTCGCCACCCCGTCGAGCGTGCGCCCGCCGCAGAACCCGGTCAACGCCACCGTCGGCCACGGCGAGCTCGAACTGCTCGACGTGGGCTTCGAATACCCCGGCGCCGCGCAGCCCGTGCTCAGCAACGTGAGCTTCCTCGCCCGTTCCGGCGAGACGACCGCGATCATCGGCAGCACCGGCTCCGGAAAGACCACCCTGATCAACCTGATCCCACGGCTCTTCGACGCGACGAGCGGCACCGTGCTCGTCGACGGCGTCGGTGTGCGCGAGCTCAACCCCGACCTGCTCTGGGGTCACATCGGCCTCGTGCCGCAGAAGCCCTACCTGTTCTCCGGCACCGTGCGCAGCAACCTGCTCTACGGCAAGCCCGACGCGACCGAAGCCGAACTGTGGCAGGCGCTCACGATCGCGCAGGCGAAGGACTTCGTCGAGGAGATGCCAGAAGGCCTCGACGCGCCCATCTCCCAGGGCGGCACCAACGTCTCCGGCGGGCAGCGGCAACGGCTCGCGATCGCGCGGGCCCTGGTCAAACGGCCGGAGATCTACATCTTCGACGACTCCTTCTCCGCGCTCGACCTCGCAACGGATGCCCGGCTCCGGGCGGCGCTCAAGGTCGGCACCGACGGGGCCACGATGATCATCGTCGCCCAGCGGGTATCGACGATCATCGACGCCGACCAGATCCTCGTTCTCGAAGACGGCCGGATCGTCGGACGGGGCACCCACGAGGAGCTCCTCGACACCAACACGACCTACCAGGAAATCGTGTCTTCACAGCTCACAGCGGAGGAAGCAGCATGAGCGAGTCAACCGAACGCCCAGCGGCGGCAGCACCGGCCCGCGGGCCAGGCGGACGCGGTCCCGGCGGCGGCCACGGCCCGATGGGCGGAATGAGCATGCCCGTGGAGAAGGCCATGAACTTCGGCCCCTCCGCCAAGCGCCTGATGGGCAAGCTCCGGCCGGAACGGCTCTGGCTCCTGGTCGTCGTCGTGCTCGCCGTGATCAGCGTCACCTTCTCCGTGATCGGCCCGCGCCTCCTCGGCCAGGGCACCAACCTGATCTTCGCGGGCATCGTCTCGAAGGCGCTCCCGGCCGGGGTCACCCAGGACCAGGTCATCGCGGGCCTCCGCGCCTCCGGCGACACCGGCAAGGCCGACCTGTTGAGCGGCATGACCCTGACCCCGGGCCTCGGCATCGACTTCGCCGCGCTCTCCACTGTTCTGCTCTGGGCGATGATCCTCTACGTGCTGTCCTCGGCGTTCAGCTGGATCCAGGCCTACGTGCTCAACGGCGTCGTACAGCGCACGGTGTTCCGCCTCCGCGCGGAGATCGAAGCGAAGATCAACCGGCTTCCGCTCAAGTACTTCGACACCGTTCAGCGCGGCGAGCTGCTCAGCCGCGTGACCAACGACGTCGACAACGTTTCGCAGAGCCTGCAGCAGTCGATGAGCCAGATCGTCACGTCTTTGCTGACCGTGGTCGGCGTCATCGTGATGATGTTCCTGCTCTCGCCGCTCCTGGCCCTGATCGCCCTCGTCACGATCCCGCTCACCCTCGTGACGACGATGCTGATCGCGAAGCGCTCGCAGAAGCTCTTCGTCGGCCAGTGGACCAACACCGGCGAGCTCAACGGCCAGATCGAGGAGACCTTCACCGGCCACGCCCTCGTCAAGGTGTTCGGACGCCAGAAGGAGGTCGAGGAGCGCTTCGCGGCCAAGAACGAGGAACTCAACGTCGCGAGCTTCGGCGCCCAGTTCATCAGCGGCCTGATCATGCCAGCGATGACGTTCATCGGCAACCTCGTCTACGTCGGCATCGCCGTCGTCGGCGGGCTGCAGGTCGCCTCCGGCGCCATGCAGCTCGGTGACGTGCAGGCCTTCATCCAGTACTCGCGCCAGTTCACCCAGCCGCTCGCGCAGCTCGGGTCGATGGCCAACCTGCTGCAGTCCGGCGTCGCATCCGCTGAGCGCGTCTTCAGCCTGCTCGACGCCGAAGAGCAGAGCGCAGACCCCGAGCCCGCTGAGAGCCCGACGGACAACCACGGCCGGCTCACCTTCGAGGACGTGTCGTTCAGCTACTCGGCAGACCAGCCGCTCATCGAGCACATCAACCTCGTCGCGGAACCGGGCCAGACGGTCGCGATCGTCGGTCCGACCGGGGCGGGCAAGACGACCCTGGTCAACCTGATGATGCGCTTCTACGAGCTGGACTCCGGCCGGATCACCCTCGACGGCATCGACATCGCGAAGATGACCAGGGACGACCTGCGCGGCAGGATGGGCATGGTCCTGCAGGACACCTGGCTGTTCGGCGGCACGATCCGGGAGAACATCGCCTACGGCCGTCCGGACGCTTCGGAGGAGGACATCCAGGCCGCCGCGCGCGCCACCTACGTCGACCGGTTCGTGCACTCGCTGCCGGACGGCTACGACACGGTGCTCGACGACGAGGGCGGCAACGTCAGCGCCGGTGAGAAGCAGTTGCTGACGATCGCACGGGCGTTCCTCGCGAAGCCGAGCGTGCTGATCCTCGACGAGGCGACGAGCTCCGTCGACACCCGCACCGAGGTGCTCGTGCAGAAGGCGATGAGCGCGCTCCGCGCCGACCGCACGAGCTTCGTGATCGCGCACCGGCTCTCCACGATCCGCGACGCCGACCTCATCCTCGTGATGGAGTCCGGCCGGATCGTCGAGCTCGGCACGCACGAGGAACTGCTGCTCGCCGGGGGCGCGTACTTCGCCCTCTACAACTCCCAGTTCGCCGCTCCCGTCACCGACGAGGTCTAGGCAGATGCCCGAAGGACGGTTTCCCCGGTCGGTCTACGGACACGGCCGGGAACCGGACCCCGGTTCAGCCTCGCCAACGAGCGCACCTTCCTCGCCTGGATCCGCACCTCGCTCGCCCTCCTCGCGGTCGGCGTCGCCCTCGAGGTGCTCGAGCTGCCGATCCGGGGGACTTCCGGGTCGCCTCGGCCGTCGTCTTCCTGGTGCTCGGGCTGCTGGCTCCCGTGCACGCGTGGCTGAACTGGAGCCGGATCGAACGCGCCCTCCGCGAGGACCGGCCACTGCCGGCCCCAGCGCTGTCCGGTGTTCTCGCCGTCGGAATCGTCGTGGGCGGGCTGCTGATCTTCGCGGGCTTGTTTCTGTGAAGCGATGCAGCCCCGTGAAGCGGCGCAGTCCTGTGAAGGGGCGCAGCCCTCTGACGGGGCGCAGTCTCGTGAACAGCGGTCAGTTCCGGTGAGCGGATGCCGGCGGGCGGGGTCGTGACGGAGGTACCGGAGGGCGCCGAGCATCCGTTCGATCCCGGACTGCAACCCGAACGGACCCTGCTGGCGTGGCAGCGCACGGTGCTCGCGCTCGCCGTCGCCGTGGCGGCCGGGGTGCGGTTCGCGGCACCGCTCGTGGGGGTCGTGGCCGTGTTCTTCGGCGCGGCCGGGCTCGCGCTCGCCCTTGCCGCGTACATCGGCGTGCGCTACCGCTACCGGCGAGTGCACGCCGAGTTGCGGGACTCCGCAACGCTCGCCTCCCGTGGTGCGTGGCCGTTCGCGGCGCTCGCCGCCGCGACCTGTGCGCTCGGCCTGCTCGCCGTGCTGTGCGTCGTGGGACGGGTCGTCACGGCGTGACGAACGCCGGGGGTTTCTTCGCCGGTGCTGTTATCGCGCGCCGGCCTCGATCTCGCGGGCGCAGTCGATGCAGAGTTCCGCGGCAGGACGGGCCTCGAGCCGTTCGCGGCTGATCAGCTCACCGCGGCGCACGCACAGGCCATAGGTGCCCTCGTGGATCCTGGCGAGCGCACGGTCGATCGCTGCGGACTTCGCGACGAGTTCACTGTGCACGCCCGACATCCGGGACCACTCCATCGTGAGCGTCGGGCCGTCGGGGTCGTGCTCGTCGTCGTCGGTTCCGCTGTTGCGGGCGTCGAGCACCCCGGAGAGGGTCTCGTCCATGCGGCCCTTGGCCAGGAAGGCGTCGTGGCGTTCTTCGAGGAGAAGACGCTCGAAGCGACGGAGTTCTGCGGCGGTGAAGTTGGCGTGGGTGCGCATGGTTGGTCCTTTCGCGCTGAGGCCACCCGTGGAACGGGCAGCCAGAATGTTCTGACGAGAATACGCCCGGCATTCCGGGCTGTCTCGGGGCTTGCGCATTGGTGCACAACGTGCTCGAACCGGCGCCGGGGGAGGGCGGATGGAGTGGCTGATGGAGTGGCGGGGGGAACCGCGACCCCTATGCGATCGTGACGCTGACCTCGTCGAGACCCGTCGCACCGTCGGGGATGACGTCTTGCCTGATATCCGTCTGGACGAGGCCGGCGGCATCCGTCGCCCGGACCCGAAGGGTGTGTGCACCGGCCGTCGCAGGCCAGGACCAGGTCCACTGGCGCCAGGTGTCGGCCGAGATCGCCGTGGCGAGGGTCGCCTCGGCCCAGGCGCCGCCGTCGACCTGCACTTCCACCCTGCGGATGCCGGTGTGCTGGGCCCACGCGACACCCGCGACGGTCACGGTGCCCGCTCCGGCCCTGGCGCCCGAGCGCGGCACGTCGATCCGGGAGGACACCTTGACCGGGCCCCGCTCGGACCAGCCGCGGTCCGTCCAGTACGCGGTGTGCTGGTCGAACCGGGTGACGTTGAGTTCGACGACCCATTTCGTGGCCGAGACGTAGCCGTAGAGGCCGGGCACGACCATCCGCACCGGGTAGCCGTGTTCGAGCGGGAGCGGGACGCCGTTCATGCCGACCGCGAGGATCGCGTTGCGGCCCGTGTCGGTGAGGACCTCGAGCGGGGTGCTCGCGGTCCAGCCGTCCTGGCTGCGGGAGAGCACCATGTCGGCGCCCGCGGTCGGCACGGCACGGGAGAGCAGGTTCCTGATCGGGTATCCGAGCCACGTCGCGTTGCCGAACAGGTCGCCGCCGACCGGGTTCGAAACGCACATCAGCGTTGTCGTGCTCTCTTCGAGGGGCAGGGCGAGCAGGTCGGCGAAGCTCAGTTCGACCTCGTTCTCGACCATTCCGGTGACCTTGAGCCTCCACGTGCTCGGGTCGATCCTGGGCACCTGGAGTGCGGTGTCGATCCGGTAGAAGTCCGCATTGGCGGTGATGAGCGGCGAGATGCCGTCAACGGAGACGGATGCCGCTGGCGGGATCGCGGGCGCCGTGACGGACGGCGCTGGCAGGGTGAAGAGCGCGCGGGCGGCATCCGCTGCCCGGGTGCCGGCGGACACGACCTGGCCGATCACGAGGGCGACCGCGCCGACGGCAGCACTCGCGCCCGTGTATGCGAGGAAGCGGCGACGGTCGACGTCAGCGCCGCCCGGTGCGGTGTGCGCGGGCGCGGGAGCCGTCTCGGCGCGGAGCCGGGTGATCAGCACGGTCAGGAGCACGGCCGCGACGACCATGGCGACGACGGAGGGAAGGGCGTCGAGGGTCGAAGCGCTCGACCTGCTGAGCACCGCGAACACGGCGAGTCCGCCCGCCGCGACCGTGAGCACGCGCCCGACCGGCGGGCGCAGGAGTTCGAGCACCCCGGCGGCCGCGGCGAGCACCGCTGCGCCGAGGGCGAGGGTCACGATCAGCACGGCCTTGTCGTTCGTGCCGAAGAGGGAGATGACGAGTTCCTTGACCCAGCCGGGCACGAGGTCGATCACGAGGGCGCCGACGGCGAGGACCGGACTGCCGGCCGGCGCGAGCAGCGCAGCGGCCAGTTCGGCGGCGCCGAGACCGGCGAGGGCGGCCGCGATCCCGGCGAGGGCCGCGAGCACGGTGGGCCTGCGGGTCCACGTCCGGCGCGCGCGGGAACCAGGGGAGGGCGTGCGCGCGTCGGGGCCGGTCATCCGTTCAGCCTAAGGCGGCCGCACCGGGGCGCGCCCGCGCATTCCTTACGATTCGCTGGTGTTTTCGCCAGAGTCTCCAGCCGTCGCTTGCCCGTCCTCCGCCCCCTCCGCAGGCAACGGCCAGCGCGATAGGGCAGGATCGAAGGATCATGGCAACTCTGAGCGCCCTCCCGTCCGTCACCGATCCCGACGCCCTGTTCGCGGCATTCGAAGAGTGGGCGACGGACCAGGGCCTCTCGCTGTACCCCGCCCAGGAGGAGGCGCTCATCGAGATCGTCTCGGGGGCGAACCTGATCCTGAGCACGCCGACCGGAACCGGGAAGTCCCTCGTCGCGGTCGGAGCGCACTTCGCCGCGCTCTCCGCGGGCAAGCGCAGTTTCTACACCGCGCCGATCAAGGCGCTCGTGAGCGAGAAGTTCTTCTCCCTCGTCGAGATCTTCGGCGCGGAGAACGTCGGGATGATGACGGGGGACTCCTCGGTCAACTCGGACGCCCCGATCATCTGCTGCACGGCCGAGATCCTCGCGAACCTCGCCCTCCGCAGCGGCGAGGACACCCAGGTCGACCAGGTCGTCATGGACGAATTCCACTTCTACGGCGACCCCGACCGCGGCTGGGCCTGGCAGGTGCCGCTCCTCCTGCTGCCCCGGGTGCAGTTCATCCTGATGAGCGCGACCCTCGGGGACGTGACCGAGATCGCCGACGACCTCGCCCGCCGCACCGGCCGGCCGGTCGCGGTCGTCACGGGCGTCGAACGCCCGGTCCCGCTCAACTACTACTACGAGACCACGCCGGTGCACGAGACGGTCGAGGACCTGCTCAAGACCGGCCAGGCGCCCGTCTACATCGTGCACTTCTCCCAGGCCGCCGCCCTCGAACGCGCGCAGGCGCTCTCGAGCGTCAAGGTCGCCACCAAGGAGCAGAAGGAGGCGATCGCTGAGCTGATCGGCGAGTTCCGCTTCACGACGAGCTTCGGCAAGACCCTCTCTCGGCTGATCCGGATGGGCATCGGCGTGCACCACGCCGGCATGCTGCCGAAGTACCGCCGACTCGTCGAGCAGCTCGCCCAGCGCGGCCTGCTCCGGGTGATCTGCGGCACCGACACCCTCGGAGTCGGCATCAACGTGCCGATCCGCACGGTGCTCTTCACCGCCCTGACAAAGTACGACGGCGTCAAGATGCGCCAGCTCAACGCCCGCGAGTTCCACCAGATCGCCGGGCGCGCCGGCCGGGCCGGGTACGACACCGCGGGAACCGTCGTGATCCAGGCCCCCGACCACGAGACCGAGAACCTCAAGGCGATCGAGAAGGCCGGGGACGACCCCAAGAAGAAGCGCAAGATCATCCGCAAGAAGGCGCCGGAGGGCTTCGTGTCCTGGGGCGAGCCCTCGTTCCAGCGCCTCGTCAGCGCAGAGCCGGAGACTCTGCACTCGAGCATGCAGATGACCGCGGCGATGCTGATCAACGTGATCGGCCGCGGCGGCGACGCCTTCGCGCACGTCTACGAGCTCGTGTTCGACAACCACGAGCCGTGGAAGCGCCAGCTCGGGCACGCCCGCCGTGCCCTCGGCATCTACAAGACGCTGCGCGCGGCCGGGATCGTCGAGCAGAGCGCGAGCGGGGACATCCGCCTGACCGTCGACCTGCAGCCGAACTTCGCTCTCAACCAGCCGCTCTCGCCGTTCGCGCTCGCCGCGTTCGACCTGCTCGACCCGGAGTCGCCGACCTACGCGCTCGACATGATGTCGATCGTCGAGGCGACCCTCGACGACCCGCGCCCGGTGCTGATGGGCCAGCAGTTCGCCGCCCGCGGCGAAGCTGTCAACGCGATGAAGCGCGAGGGCATCGAATACGACGAGCGGATGGCGCTGCTCGAGGAGATCACCTGGCCGAAGCCCCTCGAGGAGCTGCTGACCTACACCTTCACGACCTACAAGGAGTCGCAGCCCTGGATCGCGGACTTCGAGCTCAGCCCCAAGACGGTCGTGCGCGACATGTACGAACGGGCGATGTCGTTCGGTGAGTTCATCGCGTTCTACAAGCTCGCTCGCTCAGAGGGCGTCGTGCTGCGCTACCTGTCCGACGCCTACCGGGCCGCCCGGCAGACCATCCCGGACGAGGCCAAGACCGAGGACCTGCTCGACCTGATCGAGTGGCTCGGCGAACTCGTGCGCCAGGTCGACTCGAGCCTCCTCGACGAGTGGGAGGAGCTCATCCACCCCGACCTCGAAGCGCACGAGCAGGGCGCCGTCTCCGTGCTGCCGCCGCCCCCGCGCCGGCTCACCACGAACGTGCGCGCCTTCCGGATCCTCGTGCGCAACGAGCTGTTCCGGCGCGTTCAGCTCGCGGCGCTCGAGAACTACGACGCGCTCGGCGAGCTCGACCGCGAGCACGGCTTCACGGCGGATGCCTGGGGAGACGCCATGGACGGATACTTCGCCGAACACGACGAGGTCCTCACCGGCGCCAACGCGCGCGGGTCCGGCATGCTGATCCTCGACGAGGGCGCAACGGAGTGGACCGTGCGGCAGATCCTCGACGACCCGGCGGGCGATCACGACTGGGGGATCAGCGCGACGATCGATCTCGCCGAATCGGACGACCTCGTCGCCGCGCACGTCCGGGTCACGGCGGTCAATCGGCTCTAAGGTCGGCCCGTGCCTGGTGCAGACCGTACCTGGTGCTTGGAGCGCGGTGGCGGCGGGCGGCGGGTGCCCCGCGGAGTAGCGTGGAAGCATGAGTGCAGCCGACAACATCGCCCGTCCGATCCGATCCGCCGTGATCGGCTTCGGCCTCTCCGGGAGGGTGTTCCACAGCCCGTTCCTCGCCGCGAACCCAGAATTCTCCCTCGACGCGATCGTCACGGGCGACCCCGTGCGGCGCCAGCAGGCTGCAGAGACCTATCCGGGTGTGCGCCTGATGCACACCGTCGACGAGCTCCTCGCCGCAGCGGACGACCTCGACCTCGTCGTGATCGGCTCCCCGCCGGGCAGTCACGTCGCACTCGCCCATGCCGCGCTCGACGCGGGCCTCGCCGTCGTTATCGACAAGCCGTTCGCTCCCACGAGCATCGCAGGCCAGGGGCTCATCGAGAAGGCCAAACGCCTCGGCCTGCTGCTCACCGTGTTCCAGAACCGGCGCTGGGACGGTGACTTCCTGACCCTGAAGGCGCTCATCGCAGAGGGCGCCCTCGGCGAGGTGCGGCACTTCGAGTCGCGGTTCGAGTTCTGGCGCCCGACACCGTCGGCCAAGGCCTGGAAGGCGAGCGCCGGCATCCGTGAGGGCGGCGGGATTCTCTTCGACCTCGGCGCGCACCTCATCGACCAGGCCCTGCAGCTCTTCGGGCCGGTCGACGACATCTACGCAGAGATCGCGACCCGCGTGCCCGGCGGGAACGCCGACGACGACACCTTCGTGTCGCTGCACCACGGTTCCGGGGTGCGATCGCACCTGTGGATGAACGGGACCGCCGCCCAGGTCGGGCCGCGTTTCCACGTGCTCGGCTCTGAATCGGGGTACACGAAGTGGGGCCTCGACGGCCAGGAGGCCACCCTCGCCGCCGGTGCTCTTCCGACGGATGCCGGTTTCGGTATCGAGCACGAGTCGGCCTGGGGCATGCTCGGGCTCGACGGCGCCCAGCACGCGGTGCCCACCGAACCCGGCGACTACGCGGCCTTCTACCGGGGACTCGCCGACGCGCTGCTGCGCGGTGCGCCTGCTCCCGTCGACCCGGAGGACTCGCTGCGCGTGGTCGGGATCATCGAGCGGATCTTCCGCCAGACCCGCTAGCGGCATCCGCTCGCCGGGCGGTCGAACGTCGACGTCGAGCGCTGGTGTTGCGCCGCTCCGCGCGTGGTCGACCACCCGCGCACCGGCGGAACACCCGCGCTCGGTGCGGTGGATGCCCGCTTAAGTAAGCGACCGGCCCCGGCCGGACCGGGCAACCGTGTGCTCGCCCGCGCATCACGTTCTTCCGGTCCGACCGATGCCGGTCGGCTTCAGCGCCCCAACACGTTGGGACTGGTTGTACTCTCGTTCACCGAGATGAACGAGCAGTGTGGATTGACTGAACGAGAGGTGCCGTTTCCCGGCCTCCCGGCGACCGGGTATCGGCGCCGGTTCCACCCTGCCGGACGAAGCTGCCGGGAAGGCGCGTGCGGGCTGTGGAGCGATCCGCGGGGAATCTGATGCGCGTGCGCCGGGAATGGCGTGTGACTAGCGCTTCGTGGTCCAGTCGAGGTTGATGACGTCGTTGATGTAGATGTCCTCGCCGAGGCCGGGCACCGACGGATTCATCCGGAGGAGCTGTTGCACGGGCACGTCGAAGCGCTGCGCGATCGCGAAGAAGTCGTCGCCCTCGACGACCGTGTAGGTCTGGAGTGCGCCGGCGCCGTTTGACGCGGCGGATCCCTCGGCGCCCGCTGTCGCTCCCAGATCGGTCGCAGGCCCCTCCGGAATCGGCGCGACGGGGATTGCAGCGGCGTTCGGGGTTGTCGTGGGTGCCGATCCCTTCGGCGGGTTGGGGATGAGCGGCACCTCCACGGGCGTCGGGGTGGGCGTGGGCGTCGGCGTCGGCGTGGGAGTCGGTGTCTGGGTGACGACGACGGTGGCCGTGACGACCGCAGGCGCCGGAGCCGCCGCGCACCCGGACAGGCCGAGAACGAGGATCCCGGAGACCAGGATCGCGGTGGATGGGCCCGCGGCCCGGAATGAGTGCTGGGACGACCGAATACGCATGAGACCCCCGGAATGCCGTGAACGTGATGAATGCGGCGCGACAGGGGAACGAAAGGGCTGCGCCCGACATCCGTATCGCGTGTGCCTGCCCAGTTTAGGCTGGTCGGGTCAACATTCGATCACGTTGACGGCGAGACCGCCCTCGCTCGTTTCCTTGTACTTCGTCATCATGTCGAGGCCGGTCTGGCGCATGGTCTCGATGACGGTGTCGAGGGAGACGAGGTGGGTGCCGTCGCCGTGCAGGGCGAGGCGGGCAGCGGAGACCGCCGTCGACGACGCGATCGCGTTGCGCTCGATGCACGGCACCTGCACCAGCCCGCCGACCGGATCGCAGGTGAGACCGAGGTGGTGCTCCATCGCGATCTCGGCGGCGTTCTCGACCTGGCGCGGGGTGCCGCCGAGCACCGCGCAGAGCGCGCCGGAGGCCATCGCGCACGCTGATCCGACCTCGGCCTGGCAGCCGCCTTCCGCGCCGGATATGGAGGCGTTGGCCTTCACGAGGGATCCGATCGCGGCCGCCGTGAGCAGGTAGCGGCGGATGCCCTCGGCGTTCGCCCCAGGGACGAACCGCAGGTAGTAGTGCCCGACGGCCGGGATGATTCCCGCCGCACCGTTGGTCGGTGCCGTGACGACGCGGCCTCCGGAGGCGTTCTCCTCGTTGACCGCGAGGGCGAAGGCGTGCAGCCACTCGGTCGAGGTGTCTCGCTCGCGCAGGGGCAGCAGCTCATATTCCTCGAGCTGCATGCGAATGGCGGCGGCACGGCGCTTGACCTTGAGGCCCCCGGGAAGGGTGCCGGCCGTGGCCAATCCGGCCTCGACGCAGACGTGCATCGCGTCCCAGATCGCGTCGAGCCCGGCGTCGAGGGCTTCGGCCCCGTGGATGGACTCCTCGTTCTCGCGGGCGATCGCGGCGATATCGACCCCGCGGGCATCGCAGAGTGCGAGCAGCTCGGCGCTCGAGTCGTAGTCCATCGGCCGGGGAGAGGTCGTCGGCGGAACCATGGGGTCGCCCTCGCGCCGGATGAAGCCGCCTCCGATCGAGTACCAGGTCTCCTCGAACAGGGGAGGGCATCCGTCGCCGACCACGCTTGCAGGGTGAGCGCGTTGGGGTGGCCGGGCAGCCTGGTGCGCGCTTCGAAGCGGATGTCGCCGCGCTCGACCGCGATCGCGTGGCGGCCGTCGAGGAGCAGCGTTGCGCCCTCGTCCAGGTCGGCCCACGATCCGTGGACGGCGGCAGGGTCGCAGGTCTCCGGGTGCAAGCCGGTGAGACCGGCGAGGACGGCGTCGGGGGTGCCGTGGCCGAGGCCCGTCGAGCCGAGCGAACCGTAGAGCGAGCAGCTCACCCGGGTGACCTCGCCGAGCCGGCCGCTTTCGGTGAGGTGGGCGGCGAAGGCGCGGGCGGCCCGCATCGGGCCGACCGTGTGGGAGCTGGAGGGGCCGATCCCGATGGAGAACAGATCGAGGGCCGAGACATACGCGGACATCCGTCCATCGTATGCGCGTCGGCCGCCCGCGTCCGGGGGCGCGCGGTCGCCCTGTCCGGGTGTCGGCTCGCCCGGCCGGTGCTGAGGTGTCGCAGATCGACGTTCCCTGGGCCGGGGAACGTCGATCTGCGACACCTCAGCCGGTCTGTGACGCCGCGCAACTCGCGGGCTGGGCCGGTGCCCGCGCAGGCTGGCAGGATGGGCGCATGAGCCTCGGATCAGTTGTGCACACCGCCCCCGTCGAGCGCGTCGGCACCGTCGTCATCGGCGGCGGTGCCATGGGGTCGGCGACGGCGTGGCAGCTCGCGCGGCGCGGACGGCCCGTGCTCCTCCTCGAGCGCTTCGAGCCGGGCCACAAGAACGGCGCCTCGCACGGCGCATCGCGCAACTTCAACACCGCGTACGCCGATCCCACCTACGTCGGCATGCTCGCGGAGGCCGTGCCGCTCTGGCGCGAGCTCGAGGCCGAGTCGGGGGCCGCGGTCTTCGACCAGGTCGGCGTGGTCAACCATGGGCCGAACCCGGCGTTCGACGCCGTCGCGGATGCGCTCCGCTCAGCGGGGCTCGGAGCCGAGTTCCTCACTCCGGAGGCGGCGGGGGAGCGTTGGCCGGGCATCCGCTTCGACGGCCGGGTGCTGCACAACCCCGACGCCGGGCGCATCAACGCGGATGCTGCGGTGGCGGCACTGCAGGCGGCCGCGGCCGCAGCAGGGGCCGAGGTTCGGAACGGTGTGCGGGTGCTGCGGGTCGACGTGCTCGGGGACGACCGGGTGCGCGTGACGACGGAGACCGGCGTCATCGAAGCGCGACACGTCGTCGTCACGGTCGGCGCGTGGACCTCCGGCCTGCTCACCGGGGTGCTCGCGGTGCCGCGGCTTCGGGTGACCCAGGAGCAGCCGGCGCACTTCGCCCAGCGCGACGCGGCGGCCCAGGACTGGCCCGGCTTCAACCACGCCCGCGACACCACGGACCCGCGGTACGGCTACTGGTACTCCCCGGTCTACGGCATGCGCACCCCGGGAGAGGGGATCAAGGCCGGCTGGCACGGTGTCGGTCCGGTCACCGATCCGGACCGACGCAGCTTCCTGCCCGAGCCCGTGCAGCTCGCGGCCCTGCAGCGCTACGTGCGCGAGTGGTTGCCGGGTGCCGATGCCGACGTCCTCGAGCCGGTCAGCTGCACATACACGACCACGGCAGACGAGGACTTCGTGCTCGACAGGGTCGGACCGGTCACGGTCGGCGCGGGCTTCAGCGGGCACGGGTTCAAGTTCACGCCGACGGTCGGGCGGATCCTCGCGGACCTGGCCACGTATGCCGCGGCCGCGCCGCCCCGCTTCGCCCTGTCCCGGACACCCAACGCTGGCCCCGGCGGCTGGCTCGCCCGCGGCTGATCCGCGCGGCGCCACGTGCGCCGCTGCCCGACCAGCCCGCGCGGCACCCGCGCTCGCGGCACCCGCGCTCGCAGCACCCGCGAGAGTACACTTTGGCCCTCGAACTTGCGGTTTAAAGGGCCAAAAGTGCTACTCGCGGGACCCGAAGCGTGCGACACGTGGTATCGCTGCGGCGCGACCCGACCTGCGCGAACCGCGGCGGTCGACCCGCGACAGGCGACCGGTCAGGCGAGGAGGACGGCGCCGTAGGCGAGGGCGGCGATGAGCGCCCAGGAACCGAGGCCGACCGTTAGGGCACGTCCGCCGGTGCGCACGAGCACCTCGAGCTGCACGGCAGCGCCGAGGCCGAAGAGCGCGGTCGCGAGTAAGTAGGTCTGCAGGGTGTCCGCGACGAGGAGCACACCGTCGGGCAACGGCACGAGGGTGCGCAGCACCACGGCAGCCAGAAAGCCGACGACGAAAAGCGGAACGATCGGGGGATGCCGCGTCGAGGCATCCGCGGACACCGCAGCGAGGGTGCCGGTCCGCAGGGGCATCGCATCCGAGGTCGAGGCTGCCGCGCGGCCGTCTCTGCGGCGTTCCTGCAGGGACACCCCGGCGACGATCGGCGCGAGCATGAGCACCCGGGTGAGCTTGACGACGATCGCCACGGCGAGGGCGGCCGGCCCGGCGACCTGCGCGGTGGCGACGACCTGGCCGACATCGTGCACGCTCGCGCCGACCCACTGGCCGTACTGCAGTGCGTCGAGGCCGAGCGGATGCCACAGGACGGGCAGGACCGCGATCGCGAGGGTACCGCAGAGGGTGACGAGGGCGATCGGTGTGGCGGTGTCGTCGTCGTCCGCGTGCACGACGGCACTCATGGCGCCGATCGCGGACGCGCCGCAGACCGAGAATCCGGTCGCGATCAGCAGGGGCTGCTGCCCGGGCAGGCCGATCCTCCGACCGAACCACAGCGTGCCGAAGAAGGTGAGAACGACGATCGCGATGGTCGTCGCGATCGTCACCCAGCCGAGGCCGAGGATGTCGACGAGGCTGAGCTTGAGGCCGAGCAGCACGATTCCGAGGCGCATGATGCGTTTGGAGGCGACCGAGAGGCCCGGCGCGAGCACTCCGGTGAGTTGCCGGCGCGCAACCGGCAGTTGGCCGGCGACGATTCCGAACACCACGGCGGCCGTGAGAAGCGGGATCCCGGGGACGAGGGCGTGCACGAGCCCGGCAAGGAGTGCGGCGGCGACCGCGACGAGCACGCCCGGCAGCCACATGGATTCGAGCCTACTCCCGCGTCACCGGCGCCCGTCCCTCACGCCGAGCGCTGGCGTTGCGCCGCTCCGCTGGTGGTGCACCACCCGCGCAACGGCAGAACACCCGCGCTCGGCGGAAAGCCGTCAGCGGTGGTGGAAGCGCGCGACCATGGGGCAGTCGAACGGATCGCGGGCGGCGAGGCCGACCGTGTTCAGGTACTCGATGACGATCCCGTACGACTGGAACAGGCCCGTCTCCGTGTACAGGATGTTGTGCGACTGGCAGTATTCCTTGGTGATCTCCTGCGCCTTCCGCAGGTGCGGGCGGGCCATGTTCGGGAACAGGTGGTGCTCGACCTGGTAGTTCAGGCCGCCCATGAAGGTGTCCATGAAGGTGCCGCCGCGGATGTTGCGCGAGGTCAGGACCTGGCGGCGCAGGAAGTCGACCTTGCTGTCGTGGGGGAGTTGCGGCATCCCCTTGTGGTTCGGGGCGAAGGATGCGCCCATGTAGACCCCGAAGACGGCGAGCTGCACGCCGATGAAGGCGAAGGCCATGCCGAGCGGCAGGAAGTAGAAGATCACGGCGACGTAGAGCACGATGCGGGTCGTGAGCATGCTGATCTCGAGCCAGCGCTTGTCGACCTTGCCGCGGCCGAAGACCGTGCGGAAGCCCTGGACGTGAAGGTTGAAGCCCTCGGCCATCAGGAGCGGGAAGAACAGGTAGCCCTGCTTGCGCGTGACGAACGAGCCGAGCCAGGACACCTTCGCGGCGTCCTCCTCGCGGAAGACGATGAAGTCGGGGTCGATGTCGGGGTCTTTGCCGATCACGTTCGGGTTGGCGTGGTGGCGGCTGTGCTTGTTCATCCACCAGGCGTAGCTGATGCCGACGAAGAGGTTCGCGAGGATACGGCCGGCCTTGTCGTTGGCGGGTCCGGACTCGAACACCTGCCGGTGCGAGGCCTCGTGGGCGAGGAACGCGAACTGGGTGAGGATGATGCCGAGCACGCCGGCGATGATCAGCTGGTACCAGCTGTCGCCGAGGAGCACGAAACCGGTGCCGAGACCCGCAGTTGCGAGGATGAGCATGCCGAAGACGAACCAGTAGAACCCGGTCGCGCGCTTCAGGAGGCCCAGGTTGCGCACAGTGTGCAGCAGCGAGGAGTACTCGGTGGTGGGATTCTTCGAGTCGCCACCCCGACGGGTCTTGACGATGCGCACCGTGGGTGCGACGGATGCTTCCGACATGAGGCCTTTGGTTTGGATCTGGACTTCTCAGTCGGTTCTGGAGCAATCACTCGTGGTGCAGATAGAAGTATCCTACGGGCGCACCCCCGGTCCGTGGGTCGGATTCACAACGGTTTCCCAGTCGCTATATGGCCCAAACGGCATATGAAGAGTCCTCAAATCGCCGAAACGGCACGAAACCGCAGGGTCTCCTTCGCCCGGAATTCCGGGGATCCGGGCGCGGCTATCGCCAGCTCGGCAGCCAAATATGCATCTGCCAGAACGAGAACGGGATCTGCATTCCCGTCCAGAGCGGGTAGAAGAAGGCGCTGACCAGCACCGCAGCCACGAGGTAGCCGATCAGCACACGGATGCCGACGGTCCGGTCCGGTTCGCGCGTCACGGCGTCCGCCCCGACCCCGCCGGTGCCCGGCGCGAGTCCGAGCACGAGACCGATCACGAACGTGAGCGCGAGGATCAGGTACGGCTCGAAGGCGATCGAGTAGAACTGGAAGACCGTTCGGCCGGTGTACATCAGCCAGGGCAGGTACCCGGCGACCATGCCCATCAGAATCAGGCCCACCCGCCATTCCCGGTACCGGGCGAGGCGATAGACGAGGTAGAGCACGGCGGCGGTCCCGGCCCACCAGATCAGCGGGTTGGCGATCTCGGTGATCGCCTCTGAGCAGGTCGAGAAGCTGCAGGTGCCCTCACCGGCCGCAGACGACTGGTAATACATGCTCGTCGGGCGCACCATGAACAGCCAGGTCAGCGGGTTCGACTGGTACGGGTGCGGCGTGACGAGGCCGACGTGATAGGTGTATGCGGCGACCTGGTAGTGCCAGAAACTCTGGACGACATGCGGCACCCAGGCGAATGCCCCGGTCCAGGCCGTCTCGGGTGAGTCTGCCCAGGTGCGGTAGAAGCCGCCCGTGGTGACGAACCAGCCCGTCCACGAGCTGAGGAAGGTCACGACCGCGATCGGCACCATCAGCAGGAAGCTGATCGGACCCTGCTTGAGGATGGCACCGCTCGCCCAGAACGGGATGCCGGCCCGCCGGCGGGTGAGGGCGTCCACGACCACGACGTAGACGCCGAAAGCGGCGAGGAAGTACAGGCCGGACCACTTGACGCTCATGGTCAACCCGAAGGCGAGGCCCGCGGCGAGGAGCCACGGCCGGAACCACATCGCGGGCCCCCAGCCGGGCCACTCGCCCGTCTCCGCCCGTTTCGCCATCCAGGCGGCAAGGCGGGTCGCGTGCCACTCCCGGTCGAGCAGGATCGCCCCGAACCCGAGAAGCGCGAAGAACATCACATAGTTGTCGAGCAACGCCACCCGGCTCATCACGATCGCGTTGCCGTCGATCGCGAACAGGAACCCGCCGATGACCGCGAGCAGGGTCGAGCCGAACAGCTTCCTGATGATGAGCATCAGCAGCACGACCGCGAGAATGCCGATCAGGGCCGTCACGATGCGCCAGCCCCAGCTGTTTCCCGGCCCGAATGCGGCCATCCCGAGTGAGATCAGCCACTTCCCGAGCGGCGGATGCACGACGAACGATCCGACGTCGGTGAAGATATTCGCATTGCCGTTTGCGAAGATCTCGTCGGCCTTGTCCGGCCAGGTGGACTCGTAGCCGTTGTTGAAGAGGCTCCAGGCATCCTTGACGTAGAAGGTCTCGTCGAAGACGAGCGCGTGCGGGGAGCCGAGGTTCCAGAGGCGGAGAACGGAGGCCACGACGACCACGAACAGGGGGCCGGCCCACGGGAACCAGCGGCGTATGAGGAGCACGCTGACCATCGTAGTGAGCGGTGGTTATGCGCGGACTGCGAGACTGGGGGAATGATCATCCTCGCTGCCACCCCGATTGGAAACCTCGGCGACGTCTCGCGCCGGCTGGTCGAGGCGCTCACGACCGCCACGGTCATCGCGGCGGAGGACACCCGCGTCACCGTGCACCTGCTCAAGGCCCTCGCGATCGAGAACCGTCCGCAGTTGATCAGCCTGCACGACCACAACGAACGGGTGAAGGCGGCTGAGCTCGTCGAGCTGGCCCGGGACACCGACCTGCTCGTGCTGAGCGACGCCGGCATGCCGACCGTCTCCGACCCCGGCTTCCACCTCGTCGACGCCGCCGTCGCAGCCGGCGTCACGGTCACCGTGCTGCCCGGCCCGTCCGCAGTGCTCACCGCCCTCGCCGTCTCCGGGCTGCCGACCGACCGGTTCACCTTCGAGGGCTTCCTGCCCCGCAAGCACGGCGACCGGATGTCTGCCCTCCGCGAGGTGGCCGACGAACGCCGCACCATGGTCTTCTTCGAGTCGCCGAACCGGCTCGCCGCCTCCCTCATCGACCTCGCCGAGGTGCTCGGCGCCGACCGCCGCGTCGTGGTCTGCCGCGAGCTCACCAAGTTCTTCGAGGAGGTCAAGCGCGGCACCGCCGCCGAACTGGCCGAGTGGGCGGCAGCGGGCGTCAAGGGCGAGATCGCGATCGTCGTCGCCGGGGCCGAGAAGCGCGTGCTCGACCTCGCGACCGGGGTCGCGGAGGTGCTCGCCCAGGTCGCGGCCGGCGCCCGGCTCAAGGAGGCCGCAGCAGACGTGTCCGCGGTGTCCGGCCTCGGCAAGCGCGACCTCTACGAGGCCGCCCTCGCGCAGAAGCCGGGGGCGCGTGGGCCGGCCGCGCCGCAGCATCCGCCCCTGCCGTTCTGACCCGAACCGAGGCGGGACGTAACCCGGCCCGGGGCATCCGTTGCTCCCAATAGACTGGGGGCATGTCCGCCGGAGCATCCTTTTACATCACCACGCCCATTTTCTATGTGAATGATGTGCCCCACATCGGTCACGCGTACACGGAAGTGGCCGCAGACCTCCTCGCGCGCTGGCACCGGCAGGCCGGCGAGGACGCCTGGCTGCTCACCGGTACCGACGAGCACGGCCAGAAGATCCTGCGGACCGCGACCGCGAACGGCGTCACCCCGAAGGAATGGGCCGACCGCCTCGTCGAGACCGCGTGGAAGCCGCTGCTCAAGACTGTCGACATTCGCAACGACGACTTCATCCGCACGACCGACGAACGCCACGAGGTCAACGCGCAGAAGTTCCTGCAGCACCTCTACGACGCCGGCCATATCTACACGGGCGAGTACGAGGGCTTCTACTGCGTCGGCTGCGAGGAATACAAGCAGCCGAGCGACCTGATCGAGGGCACCGGCGAGTTCATCGGCCAGCAGGTCTGCGCCATCCACTCCCTCCCGGTCGAGCTGCTCCACGAGAAGAACTACTTCTTCCGGATGAGCACCTTCGCCGAGCGCCTGCTCGCCCTCTACGAGGAAGACCCCGACTTCGTCCAGCCCGAGAGCGCCCGCAACGAGGTCATCTCCTTCGTGAAGCAGGGCCTTTCCGACCTGTCGATCTCGCGCTCGAGCTTCGACTGGGGCATCAAGGTGCCGTGGGACGACAGCCACGTCGTCTACGTCTGGTTCGACGCGCTGCTCAACTACATCACCGCCGCCGGTTACGGGCAGGACGACGAGCGGTTCAGCAGGCTCTGGCCGGCCACGCACATCGTCGGCAAGGACATCCTCCGGTTCCACGCCGTGATCTGGCCCGCCATGCTGATGGCCGCCGGGCTCCCGGTGCCGCGCCGGGTCTTCGGCCACGGCTGGTTGCTCGTCGGCGGCGAGAAGATGAGCAAGTCCAAGCTCACCGGCATCGCCCCGAGCCAGATCACCGACACCTTCGGCTCCGACGCGTTCCGCTACTACTTCATGCGCGCCATCAGCTTCGGACAGGACGGCTCGTTCTCCTGGGAGGACCTCTCCGCCCGGTACCAGTCCGAGCTCGCCAACGGCTTCGGCAACCTCGCCTCCCGCGTCATCGCCATGGTCGTGCGCTACTGCGATGGCGAGATCCCGGTCACGACGGCCTTCACCGAGGCGGACGCGGCCATCCGGGCCACCGAGATCCGGGTGACGGATGCCGCGGGCGAGGCCATCTCCCGCCTCGCGATCCACGAGGCGATCGCATCCGTCTGGGAACTCGTCGACGAGCTCAACGGCTACATCACGACCCAGGAACCGTGGGGCCTCGCCAAGGACCCCGCCGACCGCGACCGGCTCGACGCCGTGCTGTTCACCGCCGTGCGCGGCCTCGGCACCCTCGCCGTGCTGCTCTCCCCGGTCGTCCCCGAGGCGTGCGCCAAGCTCTGGTCCGCCCTCGGCGGCGAGGGCCTCGTCACCGACCAGCGCATCGACCGCGCGTGGGAGTGGACCGGAGGCACCCACGTCTCCCCGCTCGAGGCGCTCTTCCCGCGCATCGAGGCGACGGTTGGCTAACGAACCCGTCCGCCAGCGTGAGCAGACCGCCGGCCGCGACCTGAGCTACCCGGCCCCGCCGGAGCCGCTCCCCGTGCCGGTGTACGACAACCACACCCATCTCGAGATCAGCGACGGCGAGCATCCGCTCAGCCTCGCCGAACAGCTCGACCGGGCCGTGAGCGTGGGCGTGCAGGGCGTGATCCAGGTCGGCGGCGACCGGGAGACCTCCCGCTGGTCGGCCGAGGCCGCCGCGAGCGAGCCACGCATGCTCGCGGCCGTCGCGATCCACCCGAACGAGGCACCGGACTACGAGCAGGCCGGCACGCTCGACGACGCCCTCGCCGAGATCAGCGAACTCGCCGGGCGCCCGCGGGTCGTCGCGATCGGCGAGACCGGTCTCGACTTCTTCCGCACCGGGCCGGAGGGGCTCGCCGCCCAGTACCGCAGCTTCGAGGCGCACATCGAGATCGCGAAGCAGAACGGCCTCGCCCTGCAGATCCACGACCGCAACGCGCACGCCGAGGTCATCGCGACCCTGCTGCGGGTCGGCGCCCCCGAGCGCACGGTCTTCCACTGCTTCTCCGGGGACGCCGAGATGGCCGCGATCTGCGCCGAACACGGCTGGTACCTCTCCTTCGCCGGCAACGTCACGTTCAAGAATGCCGGCACGCTCCGCGCGGCCCTCGCCGCTGCTCCCCGCGAGCTGCTGCTCGTCGAGACGGACGCCCCCTTCCTCACCCCCGCACCCTTCCGCGGCCGCCCGAACGCGCCGTACCTGCTGCCGCACACCCTGCGCGCGATGGCCAACCACCTCGAAACGGATGTCGCCATGCTGGCCGCCCAGATCTCCACCACCACCGAACACGTCTACGGGCGCTGGGACGCCGAACCCGTCGTGCCGGCGCCGTCCGCGCCGACCGTCAGCCTCGGGGGTCTCCAGTGAGCGACGCCGAGAACACTCCGGTGACCCCGGCCACGGATGCCGCCCTGCCCGTCGAGCCCGCGGCATCCGCCGCGCCCACACCGCGCTCACTGCTCGGCCCCGCCGAGATCCGCGACCTCGCCGAGATGCTCGGCGTGAACCCGACCAAGAAGCTCGGCCAGAACTTCGTGATCGACGGCAACACCGTCCGCCGCATCGTCAAGGTCGCCGCGATCACCCCAGAGGACACCGTCGTCGAGGTCGGACCCGGCCTCGGCTCGCTCACCCTCGGCCTGCTCGAGACCGGTGCGCGCGTCGTCGCCGTCGAGATCGACGACCGCCTCGCCGAGCAGCTCCCGCTCACCGTCGAGCTGATGCACCCGGACGCGCCGCTCGTCGTGCTCCGCGCCGACGCGCTCAAGATCACTGACCTGCCGGGGGAGCCGACCCGGCTCGTCGCCAACCTGCCGTACAACGTCTCGGTGCCGGTGCTGCTGCACATGCTCGAGCACTTCCCGTCGATCCGCGCCGGCGTCGTGATGGTGCAGGCCGAGGTCGGCGAACGGCTCGCCGCGCCCCCGGCTCGAAGGTCTACGGCAGCCCGAGCGTCAAGGCCGCCTGGTACGGGGCCTTCCGCACCGCGGGCAAGGTCAGCCGCCAGGTGTTCTGGCCGGTGCCGAACGTCGACTCGATCCTGATCGCGTTCCAGCGCCGCGAGAGCCCGCTCGAGAGCGAGGACCTGCGCCTCGCGACGTTCGCGCTCGTCGACGGCGCCTTCCAGCAGCGCCGCAAGATGCTCCGCCAGTCGCTCTCGACCGTGCTCGGTGACTCGGCAACGGCGACCGCGATCCTCGAAGCTGCCGGCATCGACCCCACCGAGCGCGGCGAACAGCTCACCGTCGACGCCTTCCTCGCCATCGCCAGGTCCTGGACCGCCGCCGACCCGTCCTGACCCCGCGCACGAGGGGGCTGTGCGGCTGAGCTAGGTTAGAACCATGACCAACGCGGCCACATCTCATGTTGTGCACGCGCGGGCGCCGGGCAAGATCAACGTCTTCCTGAAGGTCGGTGCCGTGCTCGAAGACGGCTACCACGAAGTCGCGACCGCCTACCAGGCCGTGTCGCTCAGCGAAGACGTGCGCGCCTATCCCGCCGACGACTTCTCCTGCGAATTCACCGGCTCGATCGACACCTCCGGCCTTGCGACCGACGGCAGCAACCTCGCGATCCGGGCCGCTCGCGCCCTTGCCCGCCGGTCCGGCTATCGTGGCGGCGTTCATCTCAAACTTGAGAAGAACGTGCCGATCGCCGGGGAATGGGCGGCGGATCGGCCGACGCCGCCGCAACCCTGCTCGCGTGCGACGCCCTCTGGGGCACCGAGGCGACCCGCGAGGAACTGCTCGCCATCGCCGCGACTCTCGGCGCCGACGTCCCCTTCGCGTTCACGGGCGGCACCGCCGTCGGCACCGGCCGCGGCGACCAGTTGAGCCCCGCGCTCGCCAAGGGCCAGTTCCACTGGGTGCTCGCCCTGGCCGACTTCGGCATGTCCACCCCCGGCGTGTACCAGGAACTCGACCGCCACCGTGAGCGCCATGCCCAGGACATCTTCCCGGCGCAGGCGCAGCCGACGGTCGACGCCAACGTGCTCCAGGCCCTGCGCGCCGGCGATGCCCGGATGCTCGCCGAGTCCCTGCACAACGACCTCCAGGCCCCGGCGCTGCACCTCGCCCCCGGCCTCGGCAAGGTCATCGAGCTCGGCGAGGAGAACGGCGCCCTCGCCGGCATCGTCTCCGGGTCCGGCCCAACGGTCGCGTTCCTCGTGGCGGATGCCGACAGCGCGCTCGAGCTCCAGGTCGCGCTGAGCGCCTCCCGCCTGCACGTGGTGCGGGCGACGGGCCCGGTCCACGGCGCCCGTCTCGTCCACGACTGAGCCGCGGCATCCGCCTGCCCCGACCCGCGCGCCGGGCTCCCAGCCGCGCACGGTAAAGTTGTAAGCTATGGCACATTTGCTCGGGGCCGAGTCCCTGCACCTTGAATACCCCACCCGCGTCATCTTCGACTCCGTCACCGTCGGACTCAACGAGGGCGACCGCATCGGAGTCGTGGGGCGCAACGGTGACGGCAAGTCCACCCTGCTGAGCCTCCTCGCCGGACGCATCGAACCCGACTCCGGCCGCGTCACCCGCCGCCGCGGCGTCACGATCGGCGTGCTCGACCAGTCCGACGCCCTCGCCTCAGGCCAGACCGTCGGCCACACCGTCGTCGGCACCATGGACGAGCACCTCTGGGCCGGGGACGCCAAGGTCCGCGACGTCATCGGCGGACTCGTGCGCGACATCCCCTGGGACGCCCTTGTCGACGACCTTTCCGGTGGCCAGCGCCGCCGGGTCGCCCTCGCCGCCGTGCTGATCGGCGACCACGACGTGATCTTCCTCGATGAGCCCACCAACCACCTCGATGTCGAGGGCATCACCTGGCTCGCCGGGCACCTGCGCAACCGCTGGGCGACGAACTCCGGCGGCCTCGTGGTCGTGACCCACGACCGGTGGTTCCTCGACGAGGTCTGCAACCAGACCTGGGAGGTGCACGACCGTCTGATCGAACCCTTCGAGGGCGGCTACGCCGCGTACATCCTGCAGCGCGTCGAGCGCGACCGGATGAGCGCCGCGACAGAGTCGAAGCGCCAGAACCTGATGAAGAAGGAGCTCGCCTGGCTCCGCCGCGGCGCCCCCGCCCGCACCGCCAAGCCCAAGTTCCGCATCGACGCGGCCAACGAGCTCATCGAGAACGAGCCGCCGCCCCGCGACACCGTCACGATGCAGTCGATGGCGATGCAGCGCCTCGGCAAGGACGTCGTCGACCTCATCGACGTCTCGGTGGACTTCGAGGACAAGCACGTGCTGAAGGACATCACCTGGCGGATCGCCCCCGGGGAACGCACCGGCATCATGGGCGTCAACGGCGCGGGCAAGTCCACGCTGCTGAACCTCGTCGCCGGTACCCTCCAGCCGACGAGCGGCCACGTCAAGCGCGGCAAGACCATCAAGGTCGCCGTGCTCACCCAGCAGCTCTTCGAGCTCGAGGGCATCCAGAACGACCGGGTCAGCGAGGTCATCGGCCGCCAGAAGACGAGCTACATCGCCGGAGGCAAGGAGATCACCCCCGGCCAGATGCTCGAGCGGATGGGCTTCATGAGCGCCCAGCTCGTCACCCAGGTCAAGGACCTCTCCGGTGGCCAGAAGCGCCGCCTGCAGCTGCTGCTGATCGTGCTCGACGAGCCGAACGTGCTCATCCTCGACGAGCCCACCAACGACCTGGACACCGACATGCTCGCGGCCATGGAGGACCTGCTCGACTCCTTCCCCGGCACCCTGCTCGTCGTCTCGCACGACCGGTACCTGATCGAACGCGTCACCGACAACCAGTACGCGGTCACCGAGGGCGGCTTCCGCCACCTGCCCGGCGGCGTCGACCAGTACCTCGAGATGCGCAAGCAGCAGATCAACGACTCCGACAAGCCCGCAGAGGCGAACGCCTCGAACACCTCCGGCGGCAAGCCGGCCAGGAACCTGGCCATCGGCGGCGCAGAGCTCCGCAACGCGCAGAAGGAGCTCGCCTCCATCGAGCGCAAGGTCGCCAAGCAGAAGTCCCGGATCGTGGTGTTGAACCAGAACATGGTCAGCCACGACCAGAACGACTACGCAGGCCTCGGCGAGCTCGGCACCGAGCTGCAGGGTCTCGAATCCTCCATCTCGAGCTTCGAAACTCGCTGGCTCGAACTTTCGACGCTGATCGAGGGTTAAAACCGCGGATGCTGTGACCGCGTGTTACGCAGCGGCGTGCGCGGCGCAGCATCCTTTGTTAACCTGAAGGTGTGCCTCGCGATGCAGCGGCACAGACTCCCACCCCTTCGTGCCGTGGCTTTGCTGTGCCGTCGATTGCCGGGGCCCGTCCACGAGACAGCACTCGCGGCTCTCACCCGCAGCACACCCAAGGGGATTCACCACGTGAAAAAGTCAACTCTGTCCAAGCGCTTGCTCGCGGCTCTCGCGACCGTCCCGCTCCTCGCCCTGCTCGCCGGGTGCGCCTGCGGCACGGCGGATGCCGGCAGCGACAAGACCGTCAAGATCGGCGTCGTCGGCGCGAGCGACCCGTACTGGGCCGTCTACACGAAGGCCGCCGCCGATGCGGGAATCAAGGTCGAGATCGTCGACTTCTCCGCATACGACCAGCCGAACCCCGCGCTGACCGCCGGTGAGATCGACCTCAACCAGTTCCAGCACCTCGTCTACCTCGCGCAGTACAACACGGCGAGCAACGCGGACCTCACCCCGATCGGTTCGACGGCGATCTACCCGCTCGGCCTGTACTCGACGAAGTACAAGAAGGTCAGCGAGATCCAGAAGGGCGACACCATCGCGGTGCCGAACGACGCGAGCAACCTGGCCCGCGCGCTCCTCGTGCTGCAGTCGGCCAAGCTCATCACGCTGAAGGACGGCGGCTCGATCTTCTCGACCCTCGACGACATCGACACGTCGGCCTCCAAGGTCACCGTCACCGCGCTCGAGGCCTCCCTCACCGCGACTTCGCTTCCTGACGTCGCCGGCGCGATCATCAACAACGACTTCGTCGAGAAGGCCGGACTGAAGTTCACCGACGCCCTCGCCAAGGATGACCCGGCCGACCCGACCGCCATCCCCTACGTCAACGTGTTCGTCGCCCGCGCCGCGGACAAGGACAACGCGACCTACCAGAAGCTCGTCCAGATCTATCAGGACACCCAGGCCGTGCAGGACGGCGTGCTCGCCGTCTCCGGCGGCTCCGGTGTTCTCGTGAAGACCCCGGTCGCCGACCTGGTCTCCTCGCTCGCCACGGTCGTCGCGGACACCAAGGCCAACAAGAAGTAGTCGCCCCGGTTGCCCGGATGCCCGCTTCGCACTCGCGAGGCGGGCATCCGGTGTGAAACCAGAGAATTCCAGGAGAGTTGAATGCCGATCGTCGAATTGCGCGGTGTCAGCAAGATCTACCCACCCCACGAAAAGGGCGGCAGCGACGTCGTCGCGATCGACGACGTCAGCCTGGCCGTCGAGGCCGGCGACGTCTACGGGATCATCGGCTACTCGGGAGCCGGCAAGAGCACCCTCGTGCGCCTCGTGAACGCGCTCGAACGGTCAACGTCCGGAGAGATCCTGATCAACGGACGGGACATCGCCGGCCTGGCAGAGCGCGAACTGCGCAGCGTGCGTCTCGGCATCGGCATGATCTTCCAGCAGTTCAACCTGCTCGGCTCGCGCAGCGTCGCGGCCAACGTGTCCTATCCGCTCGAGGTGGCGCACCGGCCCAAGGCCGAACGCGCCAAGCGGGTCGCCGAGATGCTCGACTTCGTCGGCCTCGCCGACAAGGCCCGCGCGTACCCCGACCAGCTCTCCGGCGGCCAGAAGCAGCGCGTCGGCATCGCCCGCGCCCTCGCGAGCCAGCCCGCCATCCTCCTCGCCGACGAGGCCACGAGCGCCCTCGACCCCGAGACGACCCACGAAGTGCTCGACCTGCTGACCCGGGTCAACCGGGAATTCGGTGTGACGATCATCGTGATCACCCACGAGATGGACGTGATCCAGACGATCGCGAGCAAGGTCGCGGTGATGGACCAGGGCCGGGTCATCGAACGCGGTGACGTGTTCGATGTGTTCTCGAACCCGCAGCAGCCGGCATCCGCCCGGTTCGTCTCGACCGTCGTCAAGGGCATCCCGAGCGCCGACGAGCTCGCCGTGCTGCGCAGACGCCACCCCGGGCGGATCGTGTCCCTCGCCTTCCGCGACAACACGGTCGACCAGGCCCGTGTCTTCGGCGAACTGGCTCGCGCCGGCGTCGCATTCGAGGTCGTCTTCGGCGGCATCAACGAAGTGCAGGGCCGCTCCTTCGGGCATCTCACCCTCGCGCTCAGCGACGCCACGGCGGCGGATGCCCGCACAGCGTCTGCCGGCAGCGCGGACGACCGCATCGATGCGGTCCTCGATCGGATCAGAACACTCACGACCGTCACGGAGGTGCGCTGATGGAATCCCTCATCGAACTGCTGCCCCAGCTCTGGAAGGCCGCAGGGGAGACGCTCTACATCGTCGGCCTCACCCTGTTCTTCGGGGGCCTCGGCGGCCTGATCGTCGGCCTCGGCCTGTACCTGACCCGCGGCGGCAGCCTGCTCGCCAACAAACCCGTGTTCGTGGTGCTGAACCTGCTGGTCAACTTCGTGCGGCCCATCCCGTTCATCATCTTCCTCGCCGCCGCGCAGCCGCTCGCCCGGCTCGTGGTCGGAACCGGAATCGGCAATAACGCGATCATCTTCACGATCTCGCTCGCGGCATCCTTCGCGATGGGCCGTATCGTCGAGCAGAACCTGCTCACCGTGACGCCCGGCGTGATCGAGGCCGCCCGCAGCGTGGGCGCCGGAACGGCCCGGATCATCTTCACCGTGCTCCTGCCCGAGGCGCTCGGTCCGCTGATCCTCGGCTACACGTTCATCTTCGTCGCGCTCGTCGACATGTCGGCGGTCGCCGGCTACGTCGGTGGCGGCGGCCTCGGTAACTTCGCCCTGCTCTACGGGTACCGCCAGTTCAACCCGATCGTGACCTGGGCTGCCGTGCTGCTGATCATCGTGCTCGTCCAGTTGGTGCAGTACCTCGGGAACACGCTGGCGCGAAAGGCGTTCCGCCGCTAGGCGTTCTCGAAACTGTTGCCGGGCCGGACAGCTTCCGTTCACCCCCGGCAAGGTGACACTCCCGGGCCGGACACCTGAGGCCAGCACAGTATTGCCGGGGCTGGCCCACCCGAGCCGGCACACAGTCTCGACTGCACCCGTCGCTGTTTGGTTCAGGCCGTTGGAGTCGCTGTGTCGCCCCGCCCAAGTGTGGTCTTCTCGGCCTTCCGTTCCAACGCGGACCCGCGCCTGCAGGGCTGGGTCGCCTTCCGGGAGAGCGTTCAGTCCGGTGCCCACGGCGGCGACGTCGCCCGCGTCAGCGGACTCGCACGCGCCGGCGAACTCGCCCGCGCGGGAGAACTCGCCCGCACCGGAACGACCGACCGGGTGGCCGAGGGCCGGGATCGCTCCCGTGGCCTCGCCACCGTCGCCGACTCCGGCCACTCCGGCATCTGGCGGCTGCTCGCCTCGAACAGCCGCGAGCTCGGCCGCAGCTCCTCGGTCTACGGCTCCTTCGCCGGCGCGCGGGCGCACGTCCTCGAACTCAAGGACCAGTGCGACGCGATGGTCGCGACCGTCGTCACCGGGCCGTCGGCAGGCACCCATGGCTGGGTGGTCACCATCGGCGAACGCATCGTGATGACAGCGGGACGCTGGTACGGCGCCGCCTCCGCGAGCCGGGAAGCCGCCGCCGGCACGATCGAAGCCTTCCGCGTCGCGCTCGTCGCCGAAGACGCCCGCCACGCGACCGAGGCCGGCCGCCGGGGCAGCCGGGTGCTCAGCGAGGCCGAACGGGCCCAGGCGTGGTGAACGGCACACGGCTCCGCGGCCTGCGCGGCTGGATCGGTGCCGCAGCGACCGCCGGGCTGCTCTGCTGGGTCGTCTTCGGCTGGCTCGTACCCGGCTTCACCGCACCGGAGGGCATCCGGGCGAGCGTGGCGGCCGTGGCCGCCGACGCTGTTCCCTCCGTTCCCACGGCAGCGGATGCCGCAGCGACCGTGACCGTGACGCCGGCGACTCCCGCTCCGGCGGCCGACCAGTCCGCCGCCGGCGCCGGCTCGTCCCTCGCGTCGACAGGCGAAACCGCGCTGCTCACCGGGAACGCTGCGCTCGTGGACGCGGACTGGGCTGCCCGCGTGGCCGCGGCCACCGGCATCCCGCGGCGGGCCATGCTCGGCTATGCGGGTGCCTCGCTCGCCCTCGCCGCCGAACAGCCCGGTTGCCGACTCGGCTGGAGCACCCTCGCCGGCCTCGGCAACATCGAGTCCGGGCACGGCACCCACGCGGGCTCGGCGCTCGGTACCGACGGTACCGCCCGGCCCGGCATCTTCGGTCCGGCCCTCGACGGCTCTGATTTCGCAGCGATGAGCGACACCGACGGCGGCGCCTGGGACGGCAGTGCGGCGTGGGACCGTGCAGTCGGCCCGCTGCAGTTCATCCCCGCGACCTGGCAGCGCTGGGGCGCCGACGGCAACCGGGACGGTGTCGACGACCCGCAGCAGATCGACGACGCCGCCCTCGCAGCCGGGCGCTACCTGTGCAACTACGGCGACCTCGCGCTGCCCGACCGCTGGCGCGCGGCCGTCTTCGCGTACAACCACGTCGACTCCTATGTCACCGCCGTCGCCGGTTACGCGAACACCTACGCCGCCCGGGCGAAGTAGCCCCCTGTGACAGGCGCGATCGATCCCGCCGAGACGACGGATGCCTCCGGTGCACCGGCAGGCCGGCGCACGGTCGGCGCTGGCGAGGGGCTGATCTCGGGCCGCTACCGGCTCGGCGAACTCCTCGGGACGGGCGGGTCGGCATCCGTCTTCTCCGCCGTGGACACGCAGGCAGGGAGGGCGCAGTCAGAGAGATCGCCCTCAAGATCCTGCACCCGCACCTGTCCCGCTCCGACCGGGCCAGGGAAGCGTTCTTTGCGGAGGCCAGGGCCGCGGCCGTGTTGCGGCACCCGAACATCGTCGCGGTGCTCGGCGTCGGCGTGCACCACACCGGTCACGGCCCGGGGATCGGCGCCGGGACCGAGCCCCGCACCGGCACAGGCACCGGTGCGAACGCCGAGGAGCCGCAGGCCTGGATCGCGCTCGACCGCGCGCCGGGGATCAGCCTCGCCGAATACGTCGAGCATCGCGGGGCGCTGCCCGTCAGGCAGGCGCTCACCGTCGCGTCCGCGGTGCTGCGCGCCCTCGAGGCCGCGCACGACATCGGCCTGGTCCACCGCGACGTCTCCCCGGCCAACATCATGGTCGACCCGGACCCGGCCGGTCACGTCGGTATCGACGGAGTGCGCCTGCTCGACTTCGGCCTCGCGGATGCCGCCGGTCGCCCTGCCCTCGGCACCGACGTCCTCCGCAGCGCACCCGATGCGACAACGCAGGAAATCCCGGTCGTGCAGAGCGTGCTCGGGAGCGTGAACTACATGTCGCCGGAGCAGGCGCGGGGCGACGCCGTCGACGAACGCGGCGACGTGTACCAGCTCGGCGGGGTGTTGTACTTCGCGCTCACCGCACGGGCGCCGTTCGTCCGGGATTCCGTCGCCGCGGTGATGCGCGCCCACGTGCAGTCTCCGCCGCCGGTGCCGTCGGTGCAGCACTCCGGCATCCCGCGGAGTGTCGACCGGCTCGTCGTCAAGGCGCTCCTCAAAGACCCGGACGCCCGGTTCCCCTCCGCCGCGGCGATGGGCGCGGCCGTCGACGCGGCCCTGGACCGCATCGGGGCCGGGGGAGTGCCGGGTCGCGCCGCGGCCCCGCCAGAGGGGGCCCTGCCCGGCGGCGGTCGCGTCTTGCCCGCGGACGACACCACGGGACTGTTCCGGCCGGGCGACCTCGCGGAGCTCGCTGAGCGCACGATGGTGCTCGGTGCGGTACCGGTCCCGGTCCCGGATCCTGTGCCTGTTCCGCACCCGATCCCGACCGCCCATCCCGCCCCGGCCACGATCGTGCACGCGACCGGAAACGCACGCGCGGGAACGGCATCCGCCGCGGTCGTCGTCCCGCCGGACAACCCGGCCTGGGTGCGGAGCGGCCGCAGCCGCCGTCGCGGCGGCGGGCTCTGGGCCGTCTCGATGATCCTCGTGATCGGGGGAGCATTCGCCTGGGTCCTCGCTGCCGGCGGCGCGGCGCCGACGTCGGTGGCCGTCACGAGCAGCACGCCCGCGCCCGCGAGCGCCACCCCCGAGCCGATGATCACCGCCCACGCCACGGCGGCGCCGAAGACCATCCGGGTGCCGGAGGTCTCCGTGATGACCCTCGACGGGGCACGGGCCGCGCTCGCCGCCCTCGGGCTCCGCCTCGGCGCGCTCACCCTCCAGGACTCGGGGCGCCCCCTCGACACGGTGCTCGGCGTCAGCCCGGCGGCCGGTACCTTCCTGGACCCCGGAGACCCGGTCGACCTCACCGTGGCGTCCGGCTCGAACACGGTGCCGGACACCGTCGGTCTCAGCAAGGCGGAGGCGATCGCCGCCCTCGAAAACGCGGGATTCCTGGTCCTCACCGACTCGAGGCCCGACGCCGCCGCGACGCCGGGAACCGTGATCGCGGTCGCCCCGTCCGGTCAGAAGACCCTGCGTCTCGGCACCTCCATCACCCTCACCCTGGCCACGGCGCCCGAGCCGTCTGCCGCCCCCACAGCTACGTCGACGCCCCCGCCGGGCCCGACACAGACCCCCGCTCCGACGCAGGCGCCCACGGGCTGACGGCTCCCGAATCGACCGCCACAACTCTCCACGCGGCGTCCACATCTCGGTTGAGAAATCGACGCCAATCGTTCACCAACCGCCCCGAACATATGTTTCGGACGCGTTACCCCCACCCGTGCGTTCACCCCCTCCCGAGTCTTTTCCAAGGACAGCCATGCCGATTTCGAGCCTCGTCTCGCCGCCCCTGGGCGACTCGCCCCTGGGCGACGCCTTCGGGACAGACCCGGCCGTTTTCGACCCGTCGAACCCCGACTCCCGGCCGCGGCGCTCCCTGGTCTCCCGCCCGTCGATCTCCGACTCGGTGTTCCGCTCGGTCGCGTTCAGCGCGGGCACGATCACCGTGCTGATCATGCTCGCGGTCGGTGTCTTCCTCTCGCTGCGCGCCGGCGACGCCCTCGGGGTCGCTGGGTTCAACTTCCTCTTCGAGCAGGACTGGTCGCCGGAAACGAAGAAGTTCGGCATCGCATCCGTTCTCTTCGGCACCATCACGATCGCCGTCATCGCAATGTGCGTCGCGGTGCCCCTCGCCCTCGGCACGGCGCTCCTCATCTCCGAGGTCGCCCAGGGGCGGCTCAAGTCCACGCTCGTCACCCTCGTCGACCTGATGGCCGCCGTTCCCAGCGTGGTGTTCGGCCTCTGGGGCGTGTTCTTCCTCCAGGCGAACGTCATCCCGGTCGCCACCTGGATCTCCACCTACTTCGGCTGGATCCCGTTCTTCAGCGTGACGGATGCGACGGGCCAGGCCCTCACCGAGGCGAGCGCCTTCACCTCCTCGGCCTTCATCGCCGGAATCGTGGTGGGCCTCATGGTCGTGCCCACCCAGACCTCGGTGATGCGCGAAGCCTTCTCCCAGGCGCCGATCGGTGAACGTGAGGCGGCCTTCGCCCTCGGGTCGACCCGATGGGGAATGATCACGTCCGTGGTGCTCCCGTTCGGCCGCGGCGGCATCATCGGCGGCACCATGCTCGGCCTCGGCCGGGCCCTCGGCGAGACCATCGCCGTCTACATGATCATCTCCCCGATCTTCACGATCAACTGGGAGGTGCTCAAGACCGGCACGAACTCGGTGTCCGCGCTCATCGCGCTCCGGTACGGCGAGTCGAGCTCCTTCGGCCTCTCCGCACTGATGGCCGCCGGCCTCGTGCTCTTCCTGATCACCCTCGTGATCAACTTCACGGCCTCGTCGATCGTGGCGCGGTCCCGCTCCGGGGCGGAGAGCGACTGATGACCAGCGCACACAGCACCCAGGCGACGGATCCCGCGGCATCCGCCGGCCCCTCGACCCTCGTGATGACCGAGACCGCCGTCGAGCTCGAGGCCGAGCTCGAACTCCAGGCCGCAGCAGTCCGGCACACCACGAACATCCCCTCCTCGGTCGGCATCGAGATCGGCCCGCGCCGCCGGATGCGCGCCGCCAGGGTCGACGACCAGTTCAACATCCTCGGCGCGGCAGCGGCCGGCGTGGCCGTCGCCGTTCTGCTGTTCGGCTGGTTCGGCCCGCTCTCCGGCTATGTCGGTTTCGTGATCGTCGCGTTCATCGCTTTCATCGGCTTCTACGCCCTGCTCGTCAGCCTGAAGAGCGACTGGCAGGAGGTCAAGGACCGGGTCATGTCGGTTGTCCTTTCGAGCGCCGGCGTGCTGCTCTTCGGCGCCCTCGTCTTCGTCGTCGCGTACACCCTCGTGCGCGGCCAGGAAGCCCTCCCGCACCTCAACTTCTTCACCGACAGCATGGAGCTCGCCGGCCCGCTCGACGGCCTCGAACTCGGCGGAATCTTCCACGCCATCCTCGGTACCCTGATGCAGATCACGATGGCGCTCATCGTCACCGTTCCGCTCGGCATCCTCACGGCCCTGTTCCTCAACGAAGTCGGCGGAAAGTTCGCCCGCTTCGTGCGCACCATCTCGGACGCGATGACCGCGCTGCCCTCGATCGTCGCCGGCCTCTTCGTGTACTCGGCGATCATCGTGCTGATCACCCACCAGCGCAGCGGGTTCGCCGCCTCGATGGCCATCACGGTGATGATGCTCCCGATCGTGATCCGCGCCTCCGACATCGTCCTCCGTCTCGTCGCGGGAAACCTTCGCGAAGCCGCGTACGCGCTCGGGTCCACGCGCTGGCGCACGGTCTGGCATGTCGTGCTGCCGACCGCCCGCCCCGGGCTCGCGACCGCCGTCATCCTCGGCACCGCCCGCGGAATCGGCGAGACCAGCCCCGTGCTGCTCACGTCCGGCGTCACCGCCGTCGTCAACCTCAACCCCTTCGAGGGACCGATGATCTCGTTGCCGCTGCAGGTCTTCGACTTCGTCAAGTCGCCGGAACCGAACATGATCGCCCGTGGCTTCGGGGCGGCGGCCGTGCTGATCCTCCTCGTGCTCACCCTGTTCGCGATCGCCCGCCTCATCGGCGGCAAGGGGCCGGGCGACCTGTCCCGCGCCCAGCAGCAGCGGGTCGTCGCGGCCTCCGGGCGCGACCTCAAGCGGATCACCATTGCCGCCGACCGCCGCATCCTCCTCGAGGCGAACACGTCGGGGGCCTGGCCGCCGCCGACGGCACCACCGAACCACCACAGCAGCCCAGCGCCGACGATCGACCTCAGCACAAAGGAGCCGTCCTCGTGACGCCGCAGCCCCGTTGGATCCGTGCGATCCGCGCCCTCTTCGCCCTCGCCGTCGTGGTGATTCTCGGTCTGTCCGGAACGCTGTCTGCCCAGGCCGTTTCCTACGACCCCATCACAGGAACCGGCTCGACCTGGTCCCAGAACGCCCTCGACCAGTGGCGCAAGAACGTGGCCTCGAACTACGGCATGACCGTCAACTATTCCGGTGTCGGCTCCTCCGCGGGCCGCCGGGACTTCGTGGCCGGAAACGTCGACTTCGCCGTCAGCGAGATCCCGTTCCAGACCGCTCCCGAAGACGGTTCAGCGCCCGAGGTTCCGAGTCGCGGCTACGCATACATGCCGATCGTCGCCGGTGGCACCTCGTTCATGTACAACCTCAAGATCAACGGTGCCCGCGTCTCCAACCTGCGCCTGAGTGGCGAGGTCGTCACCAAGATCTTCACCGGCGTCATCACCAAGTGGAACGACCCGGCGATCCAGACGGACAACCCCGGACTGAAGATGCCGGACAAGGGCATCGTCCCTGTCGTGCGGTCGGACGGCTCGGGCTCGACCGCCCAGTTCAGCCTCTGGATGTCCAAGCAGTACAACTCCCTCTGGGGGCAGTTCTGCGTCAAGGTCGGCAAACCGGCCTCCTGCGGCCTCACCTCGCAGTACCCGACCTACGGCAACGCGAAGGCCCAGAGCGGTTCGGCGGGCGTCGCCGGGTATGTCGCCCAGGACTATGGCGAAGGCGCCATCACGTACGTCGAGTATTCCTACGCGCTCAAGGCCGGCTTCCCGGTCGCCAAGGTCCTGAACACCGCCGGATACTACGTCGAGCCGACCGCGAACTCCGTCGCCGTTGCCCTGCTGCAGGCAAAGATCAAGACGGATGTCCCGGTCTCGAGCCCCGACTACCTCACCCAGATCCTCGACGGCGTCTACAACAACCCCGACCCGCGCACGTACCCGCTGTCGAGCTACTCCTACATGATCGTGCCGACCGAGGTCGGCGGTGTCTTCACCGCGAAGAAGGGCCTCACCCTCGGCGCGTTCGCGAACTACATGCTCTGCGAGGGCCAGCAGCAAGCGGCGGCCCTGGGCTACTCGCCGCTCCCGATGAACCTTGTGCTCGCCGGGTTCGACCAGATCAAACGAGTGCCGGGAGCGGATGTCTCGGGCGTCGACATCAACAACTGCAACAACCCGACCTTCAAGGCCGGCGACTCCCCATCGAGCAACCTGCTCGCGACCAACGCACTCAAGCCCGCCGACTGTGACAAGGTCGGCACGAGCCAGTGTGTCACCGGAACAGCAGGGGCGCCCGATGACACGGCGACGACCGGAACCGGTACCGGCGGCTCCGCAGCCACGGCCGACACGGCCGCGGCGGCAGCGGCCGCCGCAGGAGCAGGGGCCGGAGCAGCGGCGACGACGGCAAACGCCGGGGCAGCGGGCACGGGCGATGCCGCGGCCGCGGTCTACGACGAGAACGGTGCTCTCGTCTCCGGCGGCACCGGTGGCACGGCCTCGACCGGAGTGGCCGGGTCCGCGGTGGCGTCGCCCTTCACCCTCGCCGACAACGGCTGGGGTGCGCAGCAGTCGATCATGCTGTTCGCCGGCGTGTTGCTCATCGGCTCTGCCGTGCTGCCCCCGGTGCTCTGGCGCCGGCTCAAGCCACGCGGTCCGAAGGTGGGCACCAAGTGAAGCGCCTGATCCTGTCCACGGACTCGATGTGGACCCGCGCCGGCGCAAGCGGCATCGTCGTGGGCGTTGTCGTCGGCATCGGAGTGTCCATGCTGGCCTCCATTACCCCGCCCGCAGCATCCGCGGACACCTCGAGCGCCGTCACGGTGGCCGCCAAGGGCTATGACCTCGACATCTCGACGGCACCGTTCCCCGACCTCAAGGTGACAGTCTCTCAGACGAAGGACCTCGTCTCGCAGGGAATCGTCGTCAACTGGACCGGCTCGGGCGCGAAGTCGGTCCGGCCTGACGCCAGCTCGGGCGGCCAGAACTTCCTGCAGATCGCGCAGTGCTGGGGTGAGGACCCGCTGAACCCCGGGCATCCCGACCGCACCACCTGCCAGTACGGCGGTTTTCCCGGCAAGGCCGCGTCCACGCGCGACACCTCGGTTTCTGACGAATTCGTCAACGCCAAGGACACCCAATACACATCGCCCTCGAACGGCTTCACGATCCCGGCGGTCACGGCGATCCCGTACCGTGCCTCGACGGGCGGAACGATCTCGTCCGTCTTCAAGAATGGCGCCGGCGTCCTCACCCATTACATCCTCGATCCCCTGACAGGGCTTGTTCAGACCGCGAACGGCACGCCGGCTGCCACTGGCGTGACCCTGCCCTCCCCGATCGTGGGCGTCGACCTCGCCACGAACGAGTTCTACACGCAGTACACGACCAACGAGGTGCCGTGGGTGGGGTCGAGTGACACTGGCGCCGGCTCCGTCAAGTTCGAGGTCCAGACCGCGATGCAGTCTCCCGGCCTCGGCTGCGGTATGCCGGTCACGGCCACGGACGGCACGGTCACGGGCAAGTCCTGCTGGCTCGTCGTCATCCCGCGCGGCACCAACGACGTCGGCGAGTCGTACATCACCAAGTCCGGCCTGTTCTGGGACGCCTGGCAGCACAGTGTGGCCGTCAAGCTCGACTTCAAGCCGATCGGTCTGCGCTGCTCCATCGGCTCGGCCGAGAAGCAACTCTCCGGAAGCGAACTCGCCTCGGCGGCCGTCGCGTCCTGGCAGCCCAACCTCTGCACCGGCTCGACCGGATCCTCCTTCGTGCTCAGCACCGGCAACGAGGAAGACTCTCTCCTCTCCGCAAGCCAGAAGACCCCGAGTCCTCTCGCCCTGACATCGCGTGCCCTACAGACGACGAAGGCGGATCCCGTGCAGTACGCGCCGATCGCACTCTCCGGACTCGCCGTGTCCTTCTCGATCGACCGGAGGGTGAAACCCGTCGGCGCCGTGCCTCAGGAATACAAGGACAAGAACACCGAGTCCTTCACCTCGATGAACCTCACCCCGCGCCTGATCGCGAAGCTGTTGACGAACTCATATCTGGACTCCTTGCCGACGGGGGCCCCCGCTACCTCCAAATCGCTCGCGTTCTTCGTCGATAACCCCGAGAAGGTAAACCACAACGCGAGGAACCTGACCGTTGACCCCGACTTCCTCGCCGTGAACGACGCGGAATGGCAGTACCAGGACCTGACGGGTCCGTCCCTCGGCGACATGCTCCTGCCCTCGGGGCGCTCCGACGAGGCCCTACAGCTGTGGCGCTACGTGCTCTCAGATCCGGATGCCGTGGCTTTCCTCAACGGCGAAGCCGACAAGTGGGGCATGAAGGTCAACCCCTGGTACGCAACAAAGGACGCCGTCAACTCCTCCGGCACAAAAATGACCGTGCCCCGCACCAACTTCCCCAAGGCTGACCCAATCGCACGGGTGGCCACGGCCGACGGCCAGACCGAAGTCAACCTCGTCACCTGGCGCCCGTACGCGAGCGACTTCGAGAACGGCGCCTACCTCACCCTGCGCGGTGACGGCCAGGAGCTCGGCGACTGGAGCCCGAACACGGTTCCGCCGAAATGGGGCAAGAGCGTTCGCAACCTCGTCGGCACCCAGCGGGTGCTCGGACTCACGACAACGGCGGCAGCAGCCCGGTACCAGACGGTGACGGCGTCACTGCGAAACTCGGCGGGCACTTTCGTTGCCGCGAACTCCGCATCCCTGCTGGCCGCGGCCGCGGCGATGACCCCGACCACCGAGAACGCGGCCGTGCTCGAATACAACCCCACGAGCGCGAGCGCCAGGGCGGCGGCGTCGGCCTACCCGATGACCATGCCGGTCTACGCGGCGCTCAACCCACTGCAGACGGATGCCTCCGCCCGCGCCATTTACGCCAACATGATCCGCTACGCCGTTGCCGCCGGTCAGGTTCCCGGCAGTGCGATCGGCCAGCTCCCCGAGGGGTACGCGTCGATTCCGGCCAGCTGGGTCGCCCAGGCCCTCGCAGCCGCGACAGCCATCGAAAAGGGCATCAGCCCGATCGTCTCGGCGACTCCGACACCCACTCCCTCACCGACCGTCGCGGCCACTGCCGCCGCCCCTGCGGCGGCCTACGTCAACCCGAACGCAGGCAGTGGAACGGCAGCGGTCGCGGCCGTCGCCGCCGCCGTCGCCGGGACCGCGACCGCGACCGACCCTGCGGCGACCGGCGCGTCGGCCGGACCCCTCGTCGGCAAGCCGACGCCTTCCGATCCGGTCATCGGCCCCATTCCGGCAGCCATCCCTGTCGGATTCCTCTCCGGGCTGCTCGCAGCCGGTGGAGTCCCCCTGATTTCGCGTGTCCGGAGACGATCCTGATGCGCGCACAGCTTGACGTCCAGATTCCGGGTTTCGGCTTGGGACCAGACATCAGGAAAGACGTTCCCGCCCGGGTTCGTCTCATGCAGTACACCCGAAAGGCATCATCACAGTGATTTCGAAGAAGGCAATTGCGCTCTGCGCGACCGTCGGCGTCGCCCTCACCGGTTTCGCCATCGCGACGCCGGCCAACGCCGAGCCCGTTTCCAACAGCTACGTCGCCGTCGGCTCGGACACCCTGGAAGACGTGGTCAGCGCCCTGGCCAACGGATCCTCGCTCTCCGGATCTTCGGTTCGCTCGACGACCGCAGGTGGCGCGACCATCGGATCGTTCGACGCGACCGGCACGGCCTACATCACCACGAAATCCTCAGGCGTGCGCTTTGGACGCCCGAACGGGTCGGGTGACGGTCGCACGGCGCTCCTCCGCTCCATCGATGGCGCGGCATACACGTCTGGTACGGTCGGCGCGCCTGCCGCTGTCGTGATCAGCGGTCAGGTTGACATCGCGCGTTCCTCGGGCTCCGGCACCGTCGACGCCGCCGGAAGCCTGATCCAGGTTCCCTTCGGCCGTGACGCCATCGCCTACGCCTACGACAATGGCTCTACCGCGACCGGCATCGACACGATCGACACCGCGACCATGACGAGCCTCTACACCTGCAGCGTCACCACCCTCGGCGGCGTCACGGTCACCCCGATCATCCCGCAGGCCGGTTCCGGCACCCGCAAGGACTTCATGTCCAAGATCGGCGTCACCGACGCCACTCTCGGTTCCTGTGTCCAGACCGGCCAGGAGCACGACGCGTCCAACCTCGGCATCAACCAGATCATGCCGATGTCGGTCTCACGCTGGGTCGCCATGAACACCGGTGCCAGCTACCCCAAGAAGAAGGACACCACGGTTCTCGGCTCGCTCGTTGCCGGCACCACCCCCGTCACCGGCACCGGCACCTCGATGGTCCCGAACGCCACTTACTATGCTGACTCCGTCTGGGGTCGCGACACCTACCTGGTCGTGCAGTACGCCCGCGTCGACCCGACCAACGCCTCTTACGACGCCACACTGGCCGGCCTGCTTGACCCGACCAAGAGCACCAGCCTGACCAACTCGCAGACCTCCCTCGCCTCCAAGGCCGGTTCGCTGAAGAAGAAGTTCGGCATCCTGGCCCCCTCCACCACCACTGCTGTCCGTATCTCCAAGTAGCCCGACCTACTTCCAGAAAAGGTAATTGAATCTCATGAAGCTCAACAACAAGCTCCGCTTCGCCGCCGTCGGCGTCGTCTCCCTCGCCCTCGTTGCCGGCGCCTCCATGGTCGCCTCGGCCACCACCCAGACCAACGGCTCCGCAGCACCCCTCTACCTCTACGACGGCAACGGCATTCTGCTTGTCGACGGCGCCAGCCTGGGGTGGGGCGATGACATGATCGGTTCCTCGGTCAACAACGACCCCAGCGGAGAGTTCGCCTGCCCCGTCGGCACCACCGGAATCTTCGCGTTCCTCTCGGCCCCCGGCACCGAGACGGTCCCTGGCACCTGGAAGGCATACGCCCCCTCGGCTTCAACGGTGCCACCCTCAACGTGCTGAACCCGTTCATCACCCCGGTTTCGCTGTACAACGGCGCCCAGGGCGCCGCTAAGGCCGCCGGTGGAAACTACAGCCTCGGCATTGCCTGCACCAACCTGAACGGTGTTGCGGTCACCTCCGCGTTCTTCCGTTCGATCTCGGTCACGCCGGTGACCGGTGCCTTCACGGCCTCCGCCACGACCGACGTCGTCACGACGCCGACCGCCACCCCGACCCCGACCCCGACCGCCCCGGCCGGCACGACCGGTACCGTCGCTCTCGCGCCGACCACCGCGAACGCCACCAACGGTGCGCTCGCCCTCACGGTTCCGGCCGGCGCCGCGGCGACGTTCTCCGCTCCGTCGCTCGTGAACAACAAGTCGACCACGGTCGGTACCCTCGGTGCCGTCACGGTCAACGACGGCCGCGTCGTCTCCCGCAACGGCTGGGACCTGTCCGCGAACGTTGCGAACTTCGTCAACTCCACTGACGCGACCAGCACCATTAGCAAGATCCAGCTCGGCCTTGCCCCGTCGGTCACCGTTGCCGGCACCTCCGCGACCGGCGTCACCGCCGCCGCAGCCCAGGTCGCCGGTTCGGCGTCCTACCCGGCCGCCTTCGCCTCCGGCGCGGCAGCCAACACGGTCGGCGACAGCGTTCTCAACGCCGGCCTGACCTTCGTCGCACCGCAGGAGAAGGCGGCCGGCACCTACACGTCGACGCTGACCCTCACGGTCGTCTCGAAGTAGTAGCGCTACCCGAGTAGAGGGGGAGGGGCGGCGCCCGCGCCGTCCCTCCCTTTCCACCGCGCCACCCCGCATTCCGCTCCACCCCCAAGATTTCGGATCCGCCCGCAGAAAAGAGAACGCCGATCGTGATTCCCCGCCACTCCCTCTCCCGCAGCGTCGCCCTCGGTGCCGCCGGAGTGCTGGTAACCCTCGGACTGACCCTGACCCTCGGAGTCGCGGGTGCCTGGGCCGCGGACGGTTCCGACGGCATCGCCGGGGCCCCGTCGTCCAACGGCGGCGTGGACCAGGACCGATCGCGTTTCACCTACCAGGTCGATCCGGGCCAGGTCATCAACGACGAATACCTCGTCGAGAACACCGGTACGACCACGCAGGCCGTCACCGTCTACGCCACCGACGCGTACAACGCCGAGGACGGCACGTTCGCCCTCCTCGAAGGCAGTGAAGCCCCCAAGGATGCCGGCAGCTGGGTCACCTTCGAGAACGGTACCGGCCGTGTCTCGGTCACCCTGGAACCGGGCGCCCAGCAGGTGCTCCCGTTCACAATGAAGACCCCGGCCGATGCGAAGCCCGGCGACCACGCCGGCGGCATCGTCGTCTCGGCCCTCTCCCCGGCCGGGCAGGTCTCGGTCGACCGGCGCGTCGCCATCCGCCTGTATGTGCGCGTCAAGGGTCTCCTGCAGCCGGCGCTGACGATCAGCAGCATTGAATCCGCCTATGAGGGCAGCATCAACCCCTTCGCCGGCGACACGAAGATCCGCGTGAGCCTCACCAACACCGGCAACGTGTCCCTCGGGGCCAATACGGTCTCCCAAATCAAGGGCATCTTCGGCATCCCACTGTCCGGGCTGACCGACCAGGAGATCTCGGAGATGCTTCCGGGAAGTTCCCGCACCGTGACGCTGACCGTCTCCGGCGTCGGCGCCTGGGTCTACCTCAACCCGCATGTCTCCCTCGTCGGCACGATCGACCCCGACGCACTCAACCCAGGAGCCCTGCCGACCGCGGAACGCGATTCGAGCCTCGTCGTGGTGCCGTGGGCCTTCCTGATCCTCCTTCTCGTCGCGGCCGTGACCTGGCTCATCGTGAGGCTCAGCCGCAAGCGCGACTCGGCCCGGGCTGCGGCGTGGATCGAATACACCGAGGCGGAAGCGCGCCGCAAGGCTCGCGAAGAGGCCCTCGTGGGCGCCAGCGCGGACGGCGCCGCCGCGCACAACCCGACACCGTAACCACTGCACTTCCGCACGCCTTGCTCCACTGCCCTGCAGTTTCACCCAGGCACCGCAGCTCCACCGCACCAGGATCCATCGGGGAAACACATGTTCCAACTGCCCATCCGTTCGACTCTCATAACCGGCGCACTGGTCGCCCTGCTGGCTCTGGTCGGGACGGTCTCCATCTCGTCCGTGGCGCAGGCCGATGACAGTGGGGTGGTTGCGCTCACGGTGAGTGTGGCCGACAAGCTTCCGAACGGGCCCGTCGAGATCCACTGTGTGCTCCCGGTCGGCTCGCGGGTCGATTCGGCGCCGGTGTTCGTCACCGTCCACGGGCTCAAGCCGTTTTCGCACGTCGAGGTCTGGGTGCACTCCACTCCGTTCCTGCTGATCAGCGGAAACGCCGACGCTGCCGGTGACTTCGCAGGCAGCGGCACCCTTCCCCCGACCTCGAGGCCGGAGGACACACCATCGAGGTGATCGGCACCACGGCCGCGGACGACCCGTTCAGCCAGGTGGCGGCATCCTTCGCCGTGACGGACGCCGGAACAATCGGATCTGCAACGACGAGCGACACCAACGGCGTGCTCAGCCTCGTCGTGCCCGCCGCTGCCGTCGCCGCGTTCAATGCCCCGGTCCTGGTCTCGAACCGGTCGACGACCACCGGTGTCCTGGGCAGCTTCGCGGTCAGCGACTCTCGGGTGCTCACCCAGGAAGGCTGGATCCTGTCGGCCGATGTCGCCGACTTCGTGAACGCCGCGGACGGCAGCGTGATCGGTGCTTCCCAGCTCGGGCTCGCGCCGCAGCTGGTCAGCACCGACGCCACCGGGGTGAGCCTCGTCACCGCCCAGACCGCGGGTTCGGCGACGTATCCGATGAACCTCGCCGTGGCCGCCCCGGCCCAGACCGTGGGCACGACCGTGCTCAACGCCGGCCTCACTTTCGTCGCGCCGCCCGAGAAGTCAGTCGGCACCTACCGGTCCACCCTCTCCCTCACCCTCGTTTCCCAGTAGCCGGCCGGTCGCCGACTCTATCCTGTCGCGCTCGTACGGCACGGAATGAGCGAGGCTCGGTTTCCTGCTGTGTTTGCCTCTTGTTTGCCCGCCCGTCAGCTCGCCGAAACCTCGAATGGACTAACTTGACTGTGCTCACATCCGCTCACGCGCGCCTGATTCTGGTCGTGGCCCTCATCGCGTTCGCGCCGGTGGCGGGCCTGGCCGGACGCGCCATGAGTGCACAGGCGGCGACGGATGACCCGAACGGTGTGGGCATCAGCGTGGGTGTCGTCGGGCCGTCGAGCCGGGCGACGACAACCCCGGCCGTCACGAACCCGGTGAAACCCGTGGCCGTGCCCGCGGTGACCCAAACGACGATCAAGGACACCGCCGCCGCGGCCTCGGCGCTCGGCGCGAACCCGACCAAGATCGCGGGCGTCTTCTACGTGAGCGGCCTCACGACGCGCATCGATTCTGAGGCCGGGCCGGGCGGCGGCACCATGGTTCTCGACTTCACGATGCGCAACATCACGGATGCCCCGATCACCTCGAGCCTGCGCTTCTGGCTCGACAACGCGGTCGACCTCCCCGTCGCCATCGTCGACAAGGTCAGTATCGACAGCCTCGCCCCCAATGAGACCCGCACCGTCTCGGCCACCATTCGGGACGTCGGCCAGTGGGCCTGGTTCAAGGGTCACGTCACCATGACGCCTCCCGCGGACATCGGCGGCACGGCGCTCTCGCCCGTCACCCGGGACTCGTTCAGCATCATCCCGCCCTACTTCGCCCTGATCGCGCTCGCGATCGCCGGCACGCTGACCCTGATCCTCCGCTTCGTGCTCCTCGTACCGCGGCCCACCCCCAAACTCGCGGAAGAGGTGGCGTCATGACGACAGCCAGGCTGCCCCGTCGTCCCCAACGCCCCACGGTGCCGAAGGTGCCGAGAATGCCGCGAGGCTGGGTCCCGCCGGTTTCGCCCGGCGTTTCCGAGATGCAGGCGGTCCACCCCTCGCGGGACAGTCCGCGGGACCCCGGGACTGGTCACCGCCCGGCCCGGGCACTCTGGGCGGTGGTGGCGGACTCCCCGGCACACCGCCGGAGCGCGGCCGCCAGGGCAAGCCGCCGAAACCACCGAAGATCCCGACGCCGCCGCGGCGTAGCCCGCCGCCCCTCGGCCGCCGGTCGTGCTCACCCAGCGCGACCAGGTCATCCGCTCGACCCTGGCGATTCTCGCCATCCTCATCTTCGGGTTCCTCGCCAACCTGACTGTGCTCGGCCAGCTGCAGCACATCGTGTCCCAGCAGCAGCTCACGAACACCTTCCGGTACGAGCTCGCCCAGGGAACGGCCCCGGTCAGCGAGGGCACCGTCGACAAGGTGCTGCTCACCTCCGGCACACCCGTGGCCGTGCTCGACATCCCCTCGATCGACGTGCACGAGATCGTCGTCGAGGGCACAGACTCCGGCACCCTGCGCGCCGGCCCCGGCCATCGCCGCGACACGCCGCTACCCGGCCAGTCCGGCATCAGCGTGCTCATGGGCCGCGCCGCCGCCTACGGTGGTCCGTTCGCCCGGCTGCAGGAACTGCGCCCCGGCCAGCAGTTCACCGTGGTCACCGGCCAGGGCGAGCAGACGTTCTCGGTGCTCGGCCTGCGCTACGCCGGCGACCCCGCACCCGCAAGCCTCGGTGCAGGCAAGAGCCGACTGATCCTCGAGAGCGCCCGCGGGCCGGCCTACGTGCCGAGCGGCGTCGTGCGCGTGGATGCCGAACTCGTCTCCGAGACGAAGCCCGCCGGCAAGCGCCAGACCACCTTCGCGACCCTGCCCCTGCAGGACAAGGAACTCGCGACCGACACCACAACGGTGTGGGCCCTCGTCTTCGCCCTGCAGTTCCTGCTGGTCATCGAACTCGCCGCCGTCTGGGCGTTCCGCCGGGTCGGCCTCCGCAAGACCTGGATCGTCTTCCTTCCGGTTGTCACTGTCGGGGGGCTCTTCGTGGCCGACCAACTCGTGCGCCTCCTCCCGAACCTGCTGTAGTCCCGAACCTGCTTCAGTCCCGAAACTGCTGTAGACCAATGAAACGAGTGTCATGACCGACAATGTGCAGAACGACGAGCTCACCCAGGTGCTGCCGCCGGTGAAGGGACCGGTCCGGCGTGACCGCAAGCAGCGCGCGCAGGCGAGGACCGAGGCCCGGCCCGAGGTCGTGGCCGACGCGCCGGTCAAGGCTCCCCGGCTCGGAGGCTTCAGCGCGCCCTGGCTGAAGCGGCCGTCTGCCGCGGATGCCGGGGTCTACGCGAGCTTCAGCCCGCCGGTGCGCGAGATCGCACCACTCGCAACCCTCGAGGGCCGCAACGTCTCGGCCTGGTTCGGCGAACGCCAGGTGCTCGACCGGGTCAACCTCACCATGCCGGCCGGCATCATCACCTCCCTGATCGGCCCGTCCGGCTGCGGCAAGTCAACCTTGTTGCGCACGTTCAACCGGATGAACGAGCTCGTGCCGTCCGCGAGCCTCGCCGGTGAAGTCCTCCTCGACGGTGAGGACATCTACGACCCCGAACGCAAGCTCGTCGACGCCCGCAAGAGCATCGGCATGGTGTTCCAGAAGCCCAACCCGTTCCCGGCCATGTCGATCTACGACAACGTCATCGCCGGGCTCACCCTCACCGGCAAGCGTGCCTCCAACGATGAGAAAGACTTCCTCGTCGAGAGCTGCCTGACCAAGGCCGGGCTCTGGAAGGAGGTGCGCGACCGGTTGCGCGCGCCCGGTTCCGGACTCTCCGGAGGGCAGCAGCAGCGTCTGTGCATCGCGCGGTCGCTCGCGGTGACCCCGCGCATCCTCTTGATGGACGAACCGTGCTCGGCCCTCGACCCGACTTCCACGCGGGTGATCGAGGAGACATGCTCGAGCTCGCCCACGAGGTCACGATCGTGATCGTGACGCACAACATGCAGCAGGCACAGCGCGTGTCGCAGAACTGCGCGTTCTTCCTCGCCGCCCAGGGCACGCCCGGCGGCATCGTGGAGCACGGGCCGACCGACGCCATGTTCGGCAACCCGATCGACAGCCGCACCGCCGACTACGTCAACGGCCGTTTCGGCTAGCCCCGGCCGGGTAAAGAAACGATGGGGGATTCTCAAAGCATAGACAAACGTCTATACTTTGAGGACATCGAGAGTGAGGAACCCCCGTGTCTGAGAAGCCCACCGTCCTGTTCGTCTGCATCCACAATGCCGGTCGCTCGCAGATGGCCGCCGGCTATATGCGCGCCCTGTCCGGCGGCGCCGTCGAGGTGCGCTCCGGCGGCTCGGAGCCGGGTGACCAGATCAATTCGATGGCGATCCAGGCCATGAGCGAAGAGGGCATCGACATCTCCCAGGCCGTTCCGCAGCTGATGACCACCGAGCAGGTGCGCGAGTCCGACGTCGTCATCACCATGGGCTGCGGCGACGTCTGCCCGATCTTCCCCGGCAAGCGTTACGAGGACTGGGAGCTCGTCGACCCCAAGGGCAAGAGCATCGACGAGGTGCGCCCGATCCGCGACGACATCAAGGCGCGCGTCGAGGCCCTCCTCGCCGAGCTCCTGCCCGCGAGCGTCTAAGCCGACGGCCACGACGGGTGCCGCTGCTCGGGTGGCCACTTCGGCCTGCGCTCTTGGCGGGATTCGTCGTGGTTGAGCGCCAGCTGCGCGGCGCCGGGAACAGGCGGGGCCGGAGCCAGAGCGCCACGTAGACGAGGGCGACGAGGACGGGGACCTCGATCAACGGGCCAACGATGCCCGCGAGGGCCTGACCGCTGCCGGCACCGAAGGTGCCGATCGCGACCGCGATCGCGAGCTCGAAGTTGTTGCCCGCCGCAGTGAAGGCGAGGGTCGCGGTGCGCTCGTACGGCAGGCCGATGAGCTTCCCGAGCAGGAAGCCGGTGAGGAACGTCACAAGGAAGTAGACGAGGAGCGGCAGGGCGATGCGGGCGACGTCCTGCGGCCGGTCGATGACCTGCCTGCCCTGCAGGGCGAACAGGAGCACGATCGTGAAGAGGAGCCCGTAGAGGGCGAACGGCCCGACCTTCGGCAGGAACCGGGCCTCGTACCAGTCCCGGCCGCGGGTGGCCTCGCCCACCCGGCGGGACAGGTATCCGGCCAGGAGCGGGATGCCGAGGAACACGAGCACGCTCGCCGTGATGGCCCAGATCGAGAAGTCCGCGCTCGTGGTGGACAGGCCGAGCCAGGCCGGAAGGATCTGCAGGTAGAACCAGCCGAGCGCCGCGAAGGCGAAGACCTGGAAGACGGAGTTGATGGCGACGAGGAAGGCGGCGGCCTCGCGGTCCCCGCAGGCTAGTTCGTTCCAGATCAGCACCATCGCGATGCAGCGGGCGAGGCCGACGATGATCAGCCCGGTGCGGTACTCGGGCAGGTCGGGCAGGAAGATCCAGGCGAGCGTGAACATCAGCGCGGGCCCGACGAGCCAGTTCATCACGAGCGACGAGACCAGAAGGCGCTTATCGCCGGCCACGGCGCGGGCATCCGAATACCGCACCTTCGCGAGCACCGGATACATCATCACGAGCAGGCCGATGGCGATCGGCACGCTGACCGAGCCGATCGTGAACGCGCCGAGCAGCGTGCCGATGCCGGGGGCGGCGACCGCGAGCAGGAGGCCGAAACCCATCGCCGCGAGAATCCAGACCGGGAGGAGCCGGTCGGTGAACCCGAGACGGGCCGGAGCGGTGATCGGGGTGGCGACGGATGGAACGGTCGGGGTTTCAGGGAAGGGCATGGGGCTCCGCACCATCAGAAAATGAATAGATGAACGTCGATATGACGCGTTCCCACTCTATCGACGAATGTCGATTCACGGTCACCGTGCCGGTTGGGGGCTGAGTGCGGTCAGTGCCGCCAGCTTCTCCTTTCCGATGGGCTCCGCCGGCAGGAGGGCGACGATGGCCATTCGATCCGCGAGGAGACGCACCCGGTCGATCTGTTCGACCTCGCTCGAAGCGCGTGCTCGAAGGAACGGTGACGCCGGGCGGGCCGCGGCCAGGGAGGCGTTGACGACCCAGGCCCACGGGTGGATGCCGGCACGTTCGAGGTCGTCCTGCAGACCTTCGGCCTCGAGCACCGGGGTCGTCTCCGCGAGGGTAACCAGAATGACCTTGGTCAGGGCCGGGTCCTGCAGACGCATCAATGGTGTCGTGAACGGAAGCGAGTCGCCGATCTGCCGCGCCATTTCGCGGTGATAGGAACCGGTCGCATCCAGCAGGAGGAGCGTGTGCCCGGTCGGGGCGGTGTCGACGACGACGAATTTCCGGCGCGACTCATGGACGACCCGGGAGAACTGCTGGAAGACGGCGACTTCCTCGGTGCAGGGGAGAGGAGGTCCTCGGCCAGTGCCGCGCGACCCTCCGCGTCCAGGGCCGTGCCCTTGGTGGCCATCACGTGGTCGCGATACGTCTGCACGGCCAAGGCCGGGTCGATACGGGACACCGCGAGCCCGGGCACGCTGCCGTGCAGGGTCTCGGTGAGGTGAGCGGCGGGGTCGGTGGTGGTGAGGTGCACGGCGTGGCCGCGTTCGGCGAGTGCGACCGCGATGGCCGCGGCGATCGTGGTCTTGCCCACCCCGCCCTTCCCCATGCAGAGCACCAGGCCGTGGTCGTCCCGTTCGATCGCATCCACGAGGGCCGCGAGCGGGGCGTCGGGGAGGGGTTCCCCGGCCTCAACGATCTCGTCGGATTCGCCCGTCCCGGCGCTCGCCGAGAAGAGAGACTGCAGCGCCGGGATGCCGACCATGTTGGCGGCCTTGAGCTCGAGCACGTCCAGCGGGAGGCGGGAGAGAGCGGCGGGCATGGCGGCCAGCGCGGCTCCCTCGCGGGCGCGGACGGCCCGGGTGAGGTCCTCGTCGCCGGCGGCAGCGGGCAGCAGTCCGTTGACGACGACGAAACCGCCGACGATGCCGATCTGATTCAGCTCGAGGTAGGTGCGTTCGATTTCGGCCAGCGAGGATGCCTGCGCCCGGGCGACGAGGACCAGTCGCGTACGCGCCGGGTCGGTCAGCGCGGCGACAGCGGCGGCGTACATCGAACGGTGCTTGTCGAGCCCCGAGAGCGGGCCGAGGCAGGACGGGTCGCCTTTGCCGGCCTCGAGAAAGTCGGTCCAGGAGCCCGGCAGCTGCAGCAGGCGGATGGTGTGCCCGGTCGGTGCCGTGTCGAAGACGATGTGGTCGTACTGCCCGAAGACGGCTTCGTCGGCGAGCAGGCCGGTGAATTCGTCGAAGGACGCGATCTCGGTCGTGCAGGAACCGGACAGGCCCTCGATGATGCCAGCGAGTTCGTCCTCCGGAAGCAGGCCGCGCACGGGCGCGACGATGCGCTCCCGGTAGGCCGCTGCGGCCTGTTCCGGGTCGATCTCGAGGGCGGAGAGGCCGGGCACACTCGCGAGGGGAGTGACCGTGTTGCCGATCGTCAGGCCGAATACCTGGCCGACGTTGGAGGCGGGGTCGGTGCTGACCAGCAGCACCTTCCTGCCCCGGCCGGCGAGGTCGAGGGCGGTGGCGCAGGCGACCGAGGTCTTTCCGACGCCGCCCTTGCCGGTGAAGAACAGGAAGCGGGGTGGGTCCTCAAGGAATCGCATCGGGGCGGCTTAGCAGCAGCCGGAGGCGCCGCCGCAGCATCCGCCCGATTTTGCGGTGAGGCCCAGCTCGGACCGGGCCGGCTCGACCTGCGACGCGACCGTCGACGCGACCTTCGACGCGACGTTGGACGAGTCACCGAGGCCGGCGAAGCCGAGCAGTTCGTCGCGGCTCGGATAGGTGCCGGTCGCGACGGTGACGCCGTCGACGACGGTCAGGGAGGCCCTTCGAGCCCACGGTGTGCATGAAGCCGCGGACCGTCTCGTCGGTGGTGAAGGCGGTCGGGTCGGTGGCGAGGTTGTGGCGTTCGATGTCGGCGCCCAGGTCCTTGAGCCGGCGCACGTCGGCGGTCACGGTGACCAGGGATGCGTCGGTGTCGGTTCCGCAGACCCCGGACTCGCAACACAGGGCCGGCTCGTAGATTCGAATGGCAGCCATCTCGTACTCCTCAATTCACTATATCGACATTCATCGATACCCCCAGTATGACCCTCTATATCGACAAGTGTCAATACGCGACTATGCTGGGCCCATGTCGATCACCTCCCTGCTCCCCATCGCCTCGCGTGGCGCGTGCTGCGCGCCGCTCACGCGCGAGACGCTCGCCGCGGCGGATGCCGTTGACCTCGCGCGCTCGCTCAAGGCCCTCGCGGACCCGACCCGGCTGCGCCTGATCTCGATCGTGGCCGCATCCGAAGGTCAGGAAGCCTGCGCCTGCGACCTGACGGCACCGGTCGGGCTGAGCCAGCCCACTGTGTCCCACCACCTCAAAGTCCTGACCGACGCCGGATTCCTCAGCCGCACCCAGCGCGGCAACTGGGCCCATTTTGCGCTCGTACCCGGCGCGCTCGACTCGGTCGCGCGGCTGCTGACCAGCGCATGACCTCGCAGCGATCATCCGAAGGAAGGAACCACCCATGACTGAAAAGACAGACATCACCGAGCTCGTCCGCGAACGCTACGCCGCCGCGGCGCTGCAGCTCACCGACGTGTCGGCTGCATCCGGCTCGTGCTGCGTTCCCACCGACCTCGGGAACGGCGACGTCTTCGGATCGGTCCTCTATACGGGCGGGGAGGGGTCCGAAGTGCCCGAGGAAGCGCTGCTGGCGAGCCTCGGCTGCGGCAACCCCACGGCGGTCGCCGACCTGCGCGCCGGCGAAACCGTGCTCGACCTCGGCTCCGGAGGCGGCATCGACGTGCTCCTCTCCGCGCGGCGGGTCGGCCCCACCGGTTTTGCATACGGCCTCGACATGACCGACGAGATGCTGTCCCTCGCCCGGGCCAACGCGGACAAGGCCGGCGCCACGAACGTCGAATTCATCAAGGGCCGGATCGAGGAGATCCCGCTGCCCGACGCATCCGTCGACGTCATCATCTCCAATTGTGTGATCAACCTCTCCGCCGACAAGACCGCCGTCATCACGGAGATGTTCCGGGTCCTCAAGCCCAGCGGGCGGCTCGGGATCTCCGACGTCGTCGCGGAGGACCACCTCAGCGAGCAGGACCGCATCGAGCGCGGCAGCTACGCCGGCTGTATCGCCGGCGCGCTCTCCCACCGGGAGTACCTCGACACCCTGGCCGGGGCGGGATTCACCGGGATCAGCGTCGACTACACCCACGAGGTCGCCCCCGACATGCACGGCGCCATCGTCAAGGCGGTCAAGCCCACCGTCTAGCCGCGTGTGGCGCGGGCCGGGAGGCGCCCGGGCGTACACTGTCGGGCATGAATGCCGTGGATTTTTCCGAGGTTGAGCGCAAATACGACGTCGACGCGGCATCCGTTCTCCCGCCGCTGCATGAGCTCCCCGGCGTGACCTGGGTGGATGCCCCTGTCGACCAGTCGCTCGACGCCGTCTACTTCGACACGGCCGACCTCACCCTTGCCGCGCACCGGATCACACTGCGGCGCCGCACCGGCGGGGACGACGCCGGCTGGCACCTCAAGCTCCCGTCCGGCGTCGACGGTCGCGGCCCCGACGAACGCCGCGAGGTGCACGAACCCCTCGGCAGCGACCCCGAGCTCGTGCCGGCCGGCCTCCAGCAGCGGGTTCGCGTCCTCGTGCGCGACCGGGTGCTCGTGCCCGTCGTGCGGCTCCGCAACCACCGGATCGTGCACGTGCTGCGCGGGGACAACGGCGCCGTGCTCGCCGAGGTCTGCGACGACAGTGTCCTGGCCGACCGCCTCGGTGTCGACCCGCTCCGCCAGGAATGGCGGGAATGGGAGATCGAACTCGTCGACGGCGCCCCCGAGCTGCTCGACGCCGTCGCGGAGGCCTTCGCCGCCGGGGAGTCCGTCGCGCAGGCTACCCCTCGAAGCTCGGCCGTGCCCTCGGCGACCGCATTCCCGCAGCCCCGCCGGCCCCACCGGCGACGCCGACCCGGTCGAGTACGACGGGGGCCCTGCTGCTCGCCTACCTCGACGCCCAGATGCGGGTACTCGTCCACCAGGACCCGCTCGTGAGGCGCGACGACGCCGAAGCCGTGCACCAGATGCGGGTCGCGACCCGGCGGATGCGCTCGGTGCTGGCCACCTATCGCGACCTGCTTCCGAACGGGCTGGCCAACACCCTCGGGGACGAACTCCAGTGGATCGCCCGTGTGCTCGGCGCCGCCCGCGACAACGAGGTCCTGCACCACAACCTCGCCAGGTCGCTCTCGTCCGAGCCGGCGAAGCTCGTGGTCGGGCACGTCAGGAAGCGCCTGGACGCGCACTTCGCGGCCGACCTCGCCACGGCGCAGCAGGCGGCGGATGTCGTGCTCGACAGCCCACGCTACTTCCGGCTGCTCGACGCACTCGACGCCCTCATCGCGGAGCCGCCGTTCACCGCGCTCGCGAAGAAGTCGGCCAAGTCGGTGGTACCTGGTCTCGTCAAGCGTGATGGCGCCCGACTGCGCAAGGCCGTTCGCGACGCTCGCGCCGTGCCGCAGGGCCCCGATCACGACGCAGCCCTGCACGAGGTGCGCAAGATCGCCAAGCGCCTGCGGTATACGACGGAGTCTGCGCTCATCCTGAGTCCGAAACGTGCGGCCAGGCTTGTGGCCGCCGCCCGACTGGTCCAGGACATCCTCGGCGAGCACCACGACAGCGTCGTCGCCCGCGGGGTGCTGCTCACCCTCGGCATGCGCGCCTTCATCGACAATGAGAACTCGTTCACGTACGGCCGCCTCCACGCGACCGAACAGTTCCGGGGTGCGCACCTCGAGAGCCGGTTCCGGTCGGCGTGGAAAAGCTTCCCCAAGTCCGTGCTCTGACGCCGTCGACCCCGGTCAGGGCTCCGCCGCGATTCTTGCGGTGCGCGCGAGCTCAGTCGAAGTCAAGGCTGAGCTTGCGCAGCAGGGAGGCGAGGCGTTCGCGTTCGCTGGCCGTGAGCGTCGCGAGCAGCTCGGCCTCGGCGTCGACGAGGCGGGTGATCGCGGCATCGACCCGGATCAGCCCGTCGGGGTTCATCACGACGAAGATGCCGCGGCCGTCGTTGGGGTCGGTGCGCCGGGTGACGAGGCCGCGCTCGACGAGCCGGTCGATCCGGTTCGTCATGGTTCCGCTCGACACGAGCGTCTGTTGCAGCAGCGCCTTGGGGCTGAGTTCGTACGGTGCGCCCTCGCGGCGGAGCGCCGACAGCACGTCGAACTCCCACGACTCCAGTTCGGAGCGGGAGAACGCGGTGCGCCTGGCCCGGTCAAGGTGCTTGGCGAGGCGACCGACCCGGCTGAGCACCTGCAACGGGGCGAAATCGAGGTCCGGCCGCTCGCGCAGCCAGGCATCCACGATGCGGTCTACTTCGTCATTGCCGGGCATCGTCCTATTATCCGGCCAGCCGGGGCATCCGCCTGCACAGCACGGGTCATCGGTACGCCCGGCTGCGCGCCGCAGCCGATACTTCTGGCAGACTTATCAGCGTTGGTCGGCTCCGGCCGGCGAATTCCGCCGTGGTGTAATGGCAGCACGACAGCCTTTGGAGCTGTTAGGTCCAGGTTCGAGTCCTGGCGGCGGAGCCGTAGATCATTACCAGTGCTGCATTCCAGTGGCGCCCGCACCCGGTCTTCCCGGCCGGCAACACAGAAGCACGAGGACCCCGTGACCGATTCCCGTCTCGCCATCGTCGTCCTGGCCGCAGGCCAGGGCACCCGGATGAAATCCGCGACTCCCAAGCTGTTGCACCCCCTCGCCGGGCTGCCCATCCTCAGCCACGTGCTCGCGACGGCATCCGCGTTGAACGCCGCGCACGTCGTGACCGTCGTGCGCCACGAACGCGACCGGCTCGTCGACATCGTCGAGGCCGACCTGCCCGAGAGCATCGTCGTCGACCAGGACGAGGTCCCGGGAACCGGCCGGGCCGTCGAGCAGGCCATCGAGGCCCTGCCCGCCGACTTCGAGGGCGACGTGCTCGTCGTCAGCGGCGACGTTCCCCTCCTGAACGCGGCGACCCTCGCGAGCTTCATCACCGCGCACCGCGAACGCGCCGTCGCGGCGACCGTGCTGTCCGCCTTCCCCGACGACTCCACCGGCTACGGCCGCATCGTGCGCGACGAAGCCGGAGCCTTCGACCGCATCGTGGAACAGAAGGACGCCAGCCCCGAGGAACGCCTGATCACGGAGACGAACGCCGGCGTCTACGTCTTCGGCATCACCGAACTGCGTGCGCAGCTCGCCCGCATCACGACTGAGAACGTCCAGGGCGAGAAGTACCTCACCGACGTGATCGGCCTGCTCCGCGAGTCCGGCTCCGATGTGCGCGCCGTTCCGGTAGCGGATGCCTGGCTCGTGGCCGGCATCAACGACCGGGCCCAGCTCGCCGAGTCCGCCCGGCAGCTCAATGCGCTCATCGTGCGCGGCTGGCAGCTCGCCGGCGTGACCGTGCAGGACCCTGCGACGACCTGGATCGACCTCGCCGTCACGATCGCGCCCGACGTCACGATCAAGCCGGGCACCCAGATCCTCGGGGCGACGGTCATCGAGACCGGCGCCGTCGTCGGACCGGACACGACCCTCGTGGACTGCGAGATCGGCGCGAACGCCGAGGTGAAGCGCACGGACGCGACCCTCGCGGTGATCGGTGCCGGCGCATCCGTCGGCCCGTTCTCGTACCTGCGGCCCGGCACGATTCTCGGCGCGGACGGCAAGATCGGCACCTTTGTCGAGACCAAGAACGCCGTCATCGGCGAGGGCAGCAAGGTGCCGCACCTGAGCTACGTCGGCGACGCGACGGTCGGTGTGCACTCCAACATCGGGGCGGGGACGATCTTCGCGAACTACAACGGCGTGACGAAATCGCCGAGCGTCGTGGGGTCGCATGTGCGCACCGGGTCGCACAACGTCTTCGTCGCGCCCGTTAGGATTGGGGACGGGGCTTACACCGGTGCCGGTACCATCGTCCGCAAGGACGTGCCGGCCGGAGCTTTGGCTCTCACCGTGGCCCCACAACGCAATATGGACGGCTGGGTTCAGACCAACCGCCCGGGAACCGACGCGGCGGAAGCCGCGGCTAAGAGCGGAGACTAGGTGCCTGGAATCAATGCCAGCGGCGAGAAACGACTTGTATTGGTTTCGGGGCGAGCACACCCGCAACTGGCACTGGACATCGCCAAGGAGCTCGGTACCGAACTCGTGCACACCGACGCACGTACCTTCGCGAACGGCGAGATCTACGCCCGTTTCGACGAGAGCGTGCGCGGCAGTGACACCTTTGTGATCCAGTCGCACACCAACCCGATCAATGAATGGCTGATGGAACAGCTCATCATGGTCGACGCGCTCAAGCGGGCCTCCGCCAAGCGCATCACGGTTGTTGCGCCGTTCTACCCTTACGCCCGCCAGGACAAGAAGGGCCGCGGCCGCGAGCCGGTATCGGCCCGCCTCGTCGCCGACCTGTTCAAGGTCGCCGGCGCCGACCGCATTATGTCGATCGACCTGCACGCCGCCCAGATCCAGGGCTTCTTCGACGGCCCCGTCGACCACCTCTTCGCGATGCCGGTGCTGCTCGAGCACTTCCAGGAGAAGCTCGACCCCGCAACGCTGACCGTGGTGTCGCCCGACATGGGCCGCGTCCGCGTCGCCGACATCTGGAGCGACAAGCTCGGCGCCCCCCTGGCGATCATCCACAAGCGCCGTGACCCGCTGGTGCCGAACCGCGTCTCCGTGCACGAGATCGTCGGTCAGGTCTCCGGTCGCGTCTGCCTGCTTGTCGACGACATGATCGACACCGGACGCACCATCGTCCTCGCCGCCGAGGCACTGCGTGCCGCCGGAGCGATCGGCGTCGTCGTCGCCGCGACCCACGCCGTGTTCAGCCACCCCGCGCTCGAGCTGCTGCAGAACCCGGCGATCACCGAGGTCGTCGTCACCGACACCCTGCCGATCCCCCCGGAGAAGCGCTTCCCGACCCTGACCGTTCTGCCGATCGCCCCGCTTCTGGCCCGCGCGATCCACGAGGTCTTCGACGAGGGATCCGTCACGTCGATGTTCGAGGGCGCCGCGTAACCCACGCTGCCCCGACCGACGGATGCCCCGCTCACCCGAGCGGGGCATCCGTCGTTAACCGCCGCGACACCCTGTGGGGCGCGCACGGGCAGCGGATGCCTAGGCCGGCACGACCGGTGGGCCGAACCCCGGCGCGCGGGGGATCAGGCCGAGCGAGATCACCCAGGTCTCCCGCTCGTGCACGTCGATCGCGTAACACTGCCAGCCGAACCCGCCGGGCCCGGCCAGGTCGAAGCGCGCGGTGGACCCCTCCGCGAGCGGGTAGTAGTGAGCGACCGCAACGGAGCACGCGTTCGTGGCTGTGACGGATGCGATCTGCATCGACGTGAGGATCCCCGGCACGATCAGCGTCACGAGCCCGAGCACGACGGCGAGGCGCATCACCAGCAGCATCCGCCTGCTGCGCAGCGGCCGCGCGCTGTCGTGCGGCTCATACCCGGCGAGCTCGGGGTACTCGTGCTGCTCGCTACCGTCGTCGTCGTTCATCGTGGGGTCCAGTATCGCAAATTGCGCTCCCATTCTCCGCGAGAGCGTAAAAGTGCCCCTTCCCGCAGCGGGAAGGGGCACTTTTACGCTCTCGCGGAGAGAGGTGGATGCCGCGACTAGTGAGTGGAGGCCTCCGTGGCGATTTCGGTGCGGTCGCCCGACCACAGGGTGTGGAACACGCCGGGCTTGTCGACGCGCTTGTATGTGTGCGCTCCGAAGAAGTCGCGCTGGCCCTGCACGAGGGCGGCGGGCAGACGTTCCGCGGCGAGCGAGTCGAAGTAGCTCAGGGCCGAGGCGAAGCCGGGAACCGGGATGCCCGAAAGCGCAGCGGTCGAGACGACGCGACGCCAGGCCGACTCGCCGGCGGCGACGGCCGCGGCGAAGAACGGGTCGACGAGCAGCGTCGGGATCGACGGGTCGTTCGCGTAGGCATCCACGATGCGGTTCAGGAACTGGGCGCGGATGATGCAGCCGCCGCGCCAGATCGTGGCGACGGCGCCCTTGTCGATGCTCCAGTTGTACTTGGCGGCACCGGCGATGATCTCGTCGAAGCCCTGCGCGTACGCGACGACCTTCGACGCGTAGAGCGCCTGGCGCACGTCGTCGACGAAGGTGTGGCCGACGACGGCGATCTCGGGGCGGGCGCTGATCGAGGCGCGCACCGGTCCGCGCTGCTCGGGGTGGCTCGACACGGCGCGGGCGAACACGGCCTCCGCGATTCCGGCGACGGGCACGCCGAGGTCGAGCGCGTTCTGCACGGTCCAGACGCCGGTTCCCTTGGAGCCGGCCTCGTCGAGGACGATGTCGATGAACGGCAGTCCGGTCTCGGCGTCGACCTGGCGGAGCACCTCGGCGGTGATCTCGATCAGGTAGCTCTCGAGGTCGCCCTTGTTCCACTCGGTGAACACGTCGGCGATGGCGGCGGGGGAGTGGCCGGTCACATGACGGAGCAGGTCGTACGCCTCGGCGATGAGCTGCATGTCGGCGTATTCGATGCCGTTGTGCACCATCTTGACGAAGTGGCCTGCGCCGTCGGTGCCGATGTGGGTGACGCACGGCACGCCGTCGACGACGGCGGCGATCGACTCGAGGATCGGGCCGAGGGTCTCGTAGGCGAGCGCGGAGCCGCCGGGCATGATGCTCGGGCCCTTGAGCGCGCCCTCTTCGCCGCCGGAGATGCCGGCGCCGACGAAGTTGATGCCGGTCGCGCTGATCGCCTTTTCGCGGCGGATGGTGTCGTGGAAGTCCGCGTTGCCGCCGTCGACGATGATGTCGCCGGGCTCGAACAGCTCGGCGAGCTGGCTGATGACCGCGTCCGTGCCCTTTCCGGCCTGGACCATGATGATGGCGGTGCGCGGGCGGCTCAGCGACGCGACGAAGTCCTCGATGGTCTCCGAGGCGACGAAGCCGGCCTCGGGGTGTTCCGTCATGAGGGTCTGGGTGCGCACGTACGAGCGGTTGTAGACCGCGACGGTGTTCCCCTCCCGGCTGGCGAGGTTGCGGGCGAGATTCGAGCCCATCACCGCCAGTCCGACGACGCCAATATTTGCCTGTGCTGTACCGGTTTCGGTCACGTTCGCTCCTTCAAAATGGTTGGTCTAGAACCATGTTCAAGGTTAGTCGGTCGGGCTGGGCACCTGCCCGACGGGGGCGGGCGGATGCTGGTGCAAGGTTCCCGCACACTCCGCTAGGCTTAGCAGTTGAACTTCGGCGAGGGCTGCCAGGCGTGTCACGCACGCTCGGCATCCGTTATCGACGCGGCGAAATGCTTCACGGCCTTTCCTCACGCGACACGCGTTCGAGTTGAACCAGCACCCATACGCGCGGCCATCGGCTGCGCAACTGATCTGGGCCGTAGAGGCCTGACAAGGAGACACATCATGGCTGAGGCCAAGGACAAAAAGGTCATCGACAACAAGATCGATGCCGACCTGCGCACCAAGTTCGGCAAGGGTGCGGCCCGCAAGCTGCGCGTGCTCGGCAAGATTCCGGCCGTCATCTACGGCCACGGCACCGACCCGGTGCACGTTGCACTTCCGTCCCACCAGATCGGCCTGATCCTGCGTCGCGCCAACGCGGTGCTCGAGCTCGAGGTCAACGGCGAGACCCACCTGACCCTCGTCAAGGACGTCCAGAAGGACCCGGTCCGTCAGATCATCGAACACCTCGACCTCATCGTCATCCGCAAGGGTGAAAAGGTCCAGGTTGACGTCGCCGTGCACCTGACCGGTGAGATCATCGCCGGAAACGTCATCGACCTGGACATCAAGAGCCTGCTGCTCGAGGTCGAAGCGACCAACATCCCGCAGAACATCGTTGTCAACGTCGATGGCCTCGACGAGGGTGCCCAGATCAAGGCCGGCGAGATCGTCCTTCCCGACGGTGCCGTGCTCATCTCCGATGCAGACGCCGTCGTCATCAGCGTGCACCTGCCCGAGGCCGAGGAAGAGGAAGAGGCCGTTGCCGACGCCGACGCCGAGGCCGTTGTCGAGGAAGCCCCCGCCGAGTAGCATTCGCTTCACGCTTTCTGCCTGATCTCGTCGAACAAGGAGGATTTCCCTGGACGAGAATCTCTGGCTCGTAGTCGGGCTCGGTAACCCCGGGCCCGACTACGCCGGAAACCGCCACAACGTCGGCCACATGGTGACCGCCGTGCTCGCCGACCGACTGTCGGCGAATTTCAAGACCCACAAGACCAACTCGACGGTTGCTTCCGGGCGCAGTTTCCCCGGGGGCCCCGGGCTCGTGCTCGCGACGCCGAACACCTATATGAACGTGTCCGGCGGACCGGTGGCCGCCCTGCTGCGGTTCTACTCGCTCGAACCGGATCGCCTGATCGTCGTGCACGACGAGCTCGACCTGCCATTCGACACGCTCAAGATCAAGGTCGGCGGCGGTCACGGGGGCCACAACGGGCTCCGCGACATCATCGCGGCCATCGGCACGAAGGACTTCGTGCGTATCCGCCTCGGCCTGGGCCGCCCGCCCGGTCGCCAGGCGCCGGCCGACTTCGTGTTGCACGACTTCTCCAAGGTCGAGCGCGAGACCCTGCCGAACCTGCTCGAAGACGCAGCGGATGCGATCCAGCTGATCGCGGCGGAGGGCGTCACCGTCGCCCAGCAGAAGTTCCACGCGCCCTGACCCGCCCGCGACAGTGACCGTCCGCGACAGTGACCGTCCCGACCGCGAGAATCGCCGTTCCGGTCGAGAGTCACCGGTGTGGCGGCGACTGTCGACCGGAAAGGCGACTGTCGGCGGTGCTGCGTAGAATTGCCGGGTGACCCTCCACGGCGTAATTGCCACACTTTCGCGCGCCTCCACGTTCGACCGAGCCCTCGCGTGCGCGGGCCGCGACGCCGACTTCTCGCTCACCGAAGGCCTCAGGGCTCCCGTGCTCGCCGCGCTCCTCGAACAGCGCGCCCGGCTCGGCAAGGCCCCGGCCCTGCTGGTCATCACCGCCACCGGGCGTGAGTCCGAATACCTGCACGACAACCTCGACTGCTTCACCGAAGACGCCGAGATCATCGGTTTCCCGGCCTGGGAGACGCTCCCGCACGAGCGGCTGAGCCCGAGTGCCGAGATCGTCGGCAAGCGGCTCTTCGCACTGCGGCGGATGCGCGAGTGGGAGGAGACCGACCCGGCCCTTCGCCGCCCGCTCATCGTGATCGCATCCGTGCGCGCAGCCCTGCAGCCCGTCGCGGACAACCTCACCGACTTCGCGCCCATCGTGCTCACGGCCGGCGCCCGCGGCAACGACCTGGGCGCGCTCGCCGTGCAGCTCGTCGAACTCGCGTACACCCGCGTCGACATGGTGACCCGCCGCGGCGAGTTCGCCGTGCGCGGCGGCATCCTCGACGTGTTCCCCTCGATCGCCCCGCATCCGTCCCGCGTCGAGTTCTTCGGCGACGAGGTCGAACAGATCCGCGCCTTCTCCGTCGCCGACCAGCGCTCCCTGCCAGAACCGGTCGCCTCGGTGAGTCTGCCGCCGAGCCGCGAGCTGCTGCTGAGCCCCGCCGTGCGGCAGCGCGCCCGCGAGATGCAGCACGAGTTCCCCAGCCTCGCCGGCCTCCTCGCGAAGATCGCGGAGGGTATCCCTGTCGAGGGCATGGAGAGCCTCGCGCCCGCCCTCGTCGACCGGCTCGTGCCGATCACGCACTACCTCCCCGCCGAAGCCGCCGTCGCCGTGGTCTCGCCCGAACGTGTCGCCAGCAGGGCGATCAGCCTCGCCGAGACGAACCGCGAGTTCCTCGGGGCGGCCTGGAGCGCAGCGACCGCGGGTGCAGACGCCCCGATCGACCTCGAGTCCGGCGACTTCCTCACCCTCGGCCGGCTGCGCGACTCGGTCACGCACACCGCTCCCGGCGCGCCGGCCTCCGCGCACGTCTGGTGGACTTTCAGTTCCTTCCAGGCCGCCCCGACGGATGCCCCGGTCCTGCCAGAGCACCGCGAAATCGACGACCTCCTCACCCTCAGGGTCGAGGGCGAGGCGGTCCCCAGTTTCCAGGGCAGCGTCGAGGGCGCCATCGGGCACCTCAGCAGCCGGATGAAGGACGGCTGGACCGTCGGCGTGCTCGCACAGGGTGCCGGGCTCGTCGAACGAGCCGCCGCGGTGCTCGCCGAGCACGAACTCCCCGCCCGGATCGTGACCGAATGGCCGTCAGAGCCGGAACCCGGCATCGCCTACCTGCTGAAGGCATCCGTCGACCACGGTTTCGAGCTCGCCGAGACGAAGCTCACCCTCGTCAGCGAGTCCGAGTTCTACGGACGCACGGTCGGCTATGACGCCCGCCAGGTGAAGAAGCTCGCGAGCCGGCGCAAGAACGTCGTCGACCCGCTGCAGCTCAAGGCCGGCGACCACGTCGTGCACCAGACCCACGGCATCGGCCGGTTCGTGGAACTGACCCAGCGCGAGGTGTCGAGCGGCGGCCGCAACCCGGTCAAGACCAAGCGCGAGTACCTCGTGCTCGAGTACGCACCGTCCAAGCGCGGGCACCCCGGCGACAAGCTCTTCGTGCCCACCGACCAGCTCGACCTCGTCAGCCGGTACATCGGCGGTGAGGCGCCCGCGCTCAGCAAGATGGGCGGCAGCGACTGGTCGAGCGCGAAGTCGAAGGCCCGGCACGCGGTGCGGGACATCGCCGTCGAGCTCGTCAAGCTCTACTCGGCACGGATGGCGAGCAAGGGCCATGCCTTCGGGCCCGACACGCCCTGGCAGCGCGAGCTCGAGGAGGCGTTCCCGTTCGCGGAGACCCCCGACCAGCTCACGACGATCGACGAGGTCAAGGCCGACATGGAACGGCCCATCCCGATGGACCGGCTCCTCTCCGGCGACGTCGGCTTCGGCAAGACCGAGGTCGCCGTGCGCGCAGCATTCAAGGCGATCCAGGACGGCAAGCAGGTCGCGATCCTGGTGCCGACGACCCTGCTGGTGCGCCAACACATGGAGACCTTCCAGGAGCGATTCGCCGGGTTCCCCGTGCACATCCGCGCCCTGAGCCGGTTCCAGACCGAGAAGGAATCCCGGGAGACCGTCGCCGGCATCCTCGACGGCACGGTCGACCTGGTGATCGGCACCCACCGGCTCCTGACCGGGTCGATCATCTTCAAGGACCTCGGCCTCGTCATCATCGATGAGGAGCAGCGGTTCGGCGTCGAGCACAAGGACGCCCTCAAGAAGCTCAAGACCAACGTCGACATCCTCGCCATGAGCGCGACGCCGATCCCGCGCACCCTCGAGATGGCGGTCACGGGCATCCGCGAGATGTCGACCCTCGCGACCCCGCCGGAGGACCGGCACCCGATCCTCACGTTCGTCGGGCCGTACTCCGACCGGCAGGTCGCCGCGGCCATCCGGCGCGAGCTGCTCCGCGAAGGCCAGATCTTCGTCGTGCACAACCGGGTGTCGAGCATCAACAGGATCGCCGCTCACATCGCCGAACTCGTACCGGAGGCCCGGATCGCCGTCGCACACGGGCAGCTGCCCGAGGCGCAGCTCGAACAGGTCGTCGTCGACTTCTGGGAGCGCAAGTTCGACGTGCTCGTCTCGACGACGATCATCGAGACGGGTATTGACGTCGCCCAGCGCGAACACCATCATCATCGAACGTGCCGACAAATTCGGTCTGGCGCAATTGCACCAATTACGTGGCCGGGTCGGCCGCGGCCGGGAGCGCGCGTACGCATACTTCCTCTACGACGAGAACAAGCCGCTCACCGAGATCGCCCACGACCGGCTCTCCACGATCGCCGCGAACAACGAGCTCGGCGCCGGCATGCAGGTCGCCCTGAAAGACCTCGAGATCCGCGGGGCAGGCAACCTGCTCGGCGGCGAACAGGCCGGGCACATCGCCGGGGTCGGTTTCGACCTCTACCTGCGGATGATCGGCGAGGCGGTGAGCGCCTTCCGCGGCGACGTCGCAGAGGGCCAGACCGAGCTCCGGCTCGAGCTGCCCGTCGACGCGCACATCCCCGAGGACTACGTCGACAGCGAGCGCCTCCGCCTCGAGGCCTACCAGAAGCTCTCCGCGGCGAGCTCGCCGACCGCGGCCAGGGACCAGATCGACCTCGTGCTCGAGGAACTCACCGACCGCTACGGCGAACCCCCGCAACCGGTGCAGAACCTGATCCTGGTCTCCCGGCTGCGCTGGCTCTCCCAGCAGGCCGGCCTGAGCGAGGTCGTCGCGATGGGCTCCAACCTGCGGGTCGCCTCTGCCGACCTCGCCGACTCGATGCAGGTACGCCTGAAGCGGATGTACCCCGGCTCGCGGTACACCGTCGCAACCGGGGCCATCATGGTGCCGATGCCGCGGATCAACGACGAACCGCTCGGCGACGCCGCCCTGATCGCCTGGGCCGGCTCCCTGCTCGCCGCGATCTTCCCCCGTCCCATCGAGGAGCCCGTTGCGCCGGGCGCCGCACCCAAGGCTGCACCGACGACCACGCAGAACCCCAACCCCAGGAGGAAGTCGTGACCGACGCCAACCCGATCGACGCCCCGATCGACCCGCGGACCGATACCCCGATCGACGTCCTCGTCCGGACGGTCGCGCGGCTGCGCGCTCCCGGCGGCTGCCCCTGGGACATGGAGCAGACCCACGCCTCCCTCGTGCCCTACCTGCTCGAGGAAAGCCACGAGCTGGTCGAGGCGATCGAGGCCGGTGGCCGCGAGGAACTCCTCGAGGAACTCGGCGACGTGCTCTACCAGGTCCTCTTCCATGCCGACCTCGCCGCGCACACCGCCGGCGAGGACTTCGACCTGCAGGATGTCGCCGCGAGCCTCACCCGGAAACTCGAGGGCCGGCATCCGCACGTCTTCGGAGACCTCGACCTCGCGACCGCGGACGACGTCGCCGCGGCCTGGGACGGTTTCAAGGCCACCGAGAAGCCCGGCCGCACGAGCGTACTCGACGGCATCCCGCAAGGCATGCCCGCTCTCGCCCTCGCTGACAAGGTGCTCGGGCGCGCCCAGAAGATCGGGCTGCTCGATGCGGACGGCGCCGACTTCCCGCTCCCGCTCGAGAGCGAGGACGAGCTCGGCCCCCTGCTGCTCGCGATCGTCTCCGCGGCGAAGGCTCGCGGCCTCGACTCCGAACGCGCCCTGCGCACCGCCGTGCGCGGGCTCCAGGACGAGATCCGTGCCGCTGAGCTCGACAGCGCGGGGCTCGACGGTGCGGGGTTCGACAGCGCGGGGTTCGACGGTGCAGCGGATGCCGCGACCGACTTCTCGGATGCCGGCATCATCGGCCTCCCCGCCGACAACGACTGACCGCCACTGGGCCGGGCCGCCCGGCCCGACCTGAGACAATGGATTCCATGGCAACACAGGTGACCCCGCCGCGCGGCATGCGCGACTTCCTCCCCGCTGAGAAGGCCGGTCGCGAGCACGCGCTCGGCGTGATCCGGCGCAGTTTCGCCGCGCACGGCTTCGACGAGATCGAGACCCCGGTCATGGAAGACTCCGCCCGGCTGCACTCCGGCCTCGGCGGCGACAACGAGAAGCTCGGCTTCGCGGTGCTCAAGCGCGGCCTCGCCCCTGCCGACGCCCTCGCCGCCGCGGAGTCCGGCGACCTGCTCGGCCTCGCCGACCTCGGCCTCCGCTTCGACCTCACCGTCCCGCTCGCCCGGTTCTACGCGACGCACCGCGCCGCCCTGCCCACGGTGTTCCGGGCGATCCAGATCGCCCCGGTCTGGCGGGCCGAACGCCCGCAGAAGGGCCGGTACCGCCAGTTCGTGCAGTGCGACATCGACATCATCGGCGAGGCGGGCCCGCTCGCCGAGATCGAACTCATCACGGCGACGATGGCCGCCCTCGACGCCCTCGGCCTCACCGGCTGCTCGGTGCGCATCAACGACCGCCGCATCCTCACCGCCCTGCTCGCGTACTGGCAGGTCCCTGCGGATCTGTTCGAGCGGGCCCTGATCACGATCGACAAGCTCGACAAGATCGGCGTCGACGGCGTCGTCACCGAACTCGACGGCCTCGGCATCCCCACCGACGGCATCGCGGAGACCCTCCGCTCGATAGCCTCGGCCGGCTGGGACCTGCTCGGCTCGGCCGGCGAGCCCGATGCGTCCGCAGCACCCGCCTGGCTCGACCCGGTCGCCTACGCCGACCTGCTCGCCCTCCGCGACGCGCTCCCCGGCGCCGACCTCGTCTTCGACCCGACGCTCGTGCGCGGCATGGGCTACTACACCGGAACGATCTTCGAGATCGCGCACCCCGATCTCGGTTACTCGCTCGGCGGCGGCGGCCGGTACGACGGCATGATCGGCCGATTCCTCGGCGTCGACGTTCCCGCATGCGGCTTCTCGATCGGCTTCGAACGCATCGTCGACCTGCTCGGCGGCACCGGCGCATCCGCCGAGAACGCCGTTGTGCTCATCCACGAGAAGGACGCGGCTCCCGGCCGCCTCGTCGCCCTGAAGACCGCACTCGTCGCCGAGGGCCTGCGGGTGCGGCTCGAACACCGCACCAAGAACCTCAAGGCCCTGCTCGGTCGCGCTGCCGAGGCGGGCTATGGGCGGTACGCCTTCGTCACCGATGAAACAGCGGACGCCGCCGCGCTCGACTTCCGCCCGCTCGCGGGCTGATTCCCGCGCTCGGAGCCTCCGTCGCTAGACTGTTACATGATTGGAACACAGTGTCGTCTTCCTGCACGTTCCCCCCATACCAACACCCCACCCATTAGGAAATAACAGGAAACAGGAGATAGCTGTGGCTCTCATTGAGGCAGTAGTAGCGCGCGAGATTCTCGACTCCAGAGGCAACCCGACCGTCGAGGTCGAGGTATTGCTTGATGACGGCTCCGTAAGCCGTGCCGCCGTTCCGTCGGGCGCATCCACCGGTGCGTTCGAAGCTTATGAACTTCACGACGGCGACAAGTCGCGTTACCTCGGCAAGGGCGTCCTCAAGGCCGTCGACGCCGTTATCGACGAGCTCGGCCCGGCAGTCGAGGACCTCGACGCCACCGACCAGCGCATCGTCGACGCCGTACTTATCGAAACCGACGGCACCGAGAACAAGCACCGCGTCGGCGCCAACGCCATCCTCGGCGTGAGCCTGGCCGTCGCCAAGGCCGCAGCCACCTCGGCCGGCCTGCCCCTGTTCCGCTACCTCGGTGGCCCGAACGCGCACACCCTTCCGGTGCCGATGATGAACATCATCAACGGTGGCGAGCATGCCGATAACAACATCGATATCCAGGAGTTCATGGTGCAGTCCGGCTCGGTGCCGAGACCTTCGCCGAGGCGCCTGCGCATGGGGCACCGAGACGTACCATCGCCCTGAAGGCCCTGCTCAAGTCCGAAGGGCCTCTCCACCGGCCGTCGGCGACGAGGGTGGATTCGCTCCGAACCTGGCCTCGAGCGAACCGTGCGGCACTCGGACGCTCATCGTCGAAGCCATCACCAACGCCGGCTACACGCCCGGCAAGGACATCGGCCCTGGCGCTCGACTGCGCCGCGTCAGCGAGTTCTACAAGGACGGCGTCTACCACTTCTGAGCTGGCGAAGGTCAGACTTTCTGACCCAGCGAGCTGTCCGCGTGACTACGTCGACCGGTCTTGTCAAGTCCGTTACCCGCTCGTGTCGATCGAAGACCCGCATCGAGGAAGACCGACTGGGATGGCTACGTGCACGCTCTGACCGCCGAAACTCGGCGAGCCTCGTGCAGATCGGTCGGAGACGACCTGTTCGTGACCAACACCGGAGCGTCTTGCCAAGAAGGCCTCGGCCCTCGGCATCGGCCAACTCGATCCTCGATCAAGGTCAACCAGATCGGCACCCTGACCGAGACCCTCGACGCCATTCAGACGGCCACGCGCAGCGCGCCGGCTATACGGCTGTCATCTCGCACCGCTCCGGCGAGACCGAGGACACCTTCATCGCCGACCTCGCGGTCGCGACGGATGCCGGCCAGATCAAGACCGGAGCGCCTGCCCGCTCCGAGCGCGTTGCCAAGTACAATCAGCTGCTGAGGATCGAAGAAGAGCTGGGCGAGGCCGCCGTGTACGCGGGCCGCTCTGCCTTCCCCCGTTTCAAGGCCTAGTTTCGACTGGAGCTCTCGAAGCGCGGGGTGAATCCCGCGCTTCGAGAGCTCTGTTTTTTATCCGGTGAGAACCGGCGAGGATCCGGCGAAAGGAGTTGCCATGGCCGCGAAACGCACTGAACGGCAGCCCGTCGCGCTCGGCCTCGACGAGACCCCGATGAGTGGCTGGCTTCGCGGCCTGCGCCTGTCCGGGTTCTCGCTCATGATGATGGGCATCCTCATCCTCGCGGTCGTCGTGCTCGCCCCCGGCCTCCGCACCTACGGTGAGCAGCAGCAGGAAATCAGCCGGCTCACCGCCGACGTGTCTGCCCAGCAGACCACCGTCGACCAGCTCAAGACCGAGCGGGAGCGCTGGAACGACCGCACCTACGTCACGACCCAGGCCCGCGCCCGGCTGTCCTATGTGCTGCCGGGCGACGTGAGCTTCCTCGTTATCAACGACCTGCCGCTGCCGGCCGCCGCTGCCGCCGCGCCCGCCGCGACCACGGCCATCCAGAACACCGACATCGATTGGGTATCGTCCATGTTCGCTTCCGTCATGACCGCCGGCCTCGCCCCCCAGGCCACCCAGTGACCCGGCCGCCGTTCGCGCCCGTCACCGCCGACGACCTGAAGATCGTCAGCGCACAGCTCGGCCGCCCGGCCCGCGACGCCGTCGGCATCGCGGCGCGCTGCGTGTGCGGTGCTCCCACCGTCGTCGCCACCGCACCCCGGCTGAGCGACGGCACGCCGTTCCCCACTCTCTACTACCTGACCCACCCGGCCGCGACCGCTGCGCTCTCCTTCCTCGAGGCGACCCAGGTGATGAACGAGTTCAACCAGCTGCTCGCCGACGATGAGGCCGTCCACGACCAGTACCGCCGCGCCCACGCGGGATTCCTCGCCGATCGCGCCATGCTCGGCGACGTACCCGAGATCGCCGGCATCTCCTCGGGCGGCATGCCCGACCGGGTCAAGTGTCTGCACGCCCTCGCCGCACACTCGCTCGCCGCAGGCCCGGGCGTCAACCCGATCGGTGACCTCGCGCTCGCGCGGGCAGCCTGGACCCCGGCCGTCTGCGAGTGCCTCGACTATTCCGCGGCGGACGCGTGACCCGTTCCCTGCTGCAGCGGCGCCTCGGCGCCGCGCTCGCGGTGGCGCTGACCATTGTTCTGGGAGGCGCCTCCGTCGTCGGCGACGCGGCACCCGCGCACGCCGACCAGGTGCGCGACCTCGAGTACTGGCTCAACGATTACGGTTTCACGCAGGCCTGGGCGACGACCAAGGGCGCCGGCGTGACGGTCGCCGTGATCGACACCGGGGTGAGCACGAGCGTCCCCGAACTCGCCGGCGCCGTCGTCGGTGGCACGGATGTCTCGGGCCTGGGCTCGAGTAACGGCCAGACCCCGTGGGGGACGGCAGCGAGCACGGCACCCTGGTCGCCTCCCTGATGGCTGGCCGCGGTTCCGCGGACGGGACAGGAGTCATCGGCGTGGCACCCGAGGCGTCCATTCTCGCGGTGTCGGTCGCGTTCGGGAGCAGCGGCGCAAAGCTCAGCAACGACGACCAGATCGCGGCAGGCATCCGCTGGGCCGTCGACCACGGCGCCGACGTGATCAACATGTCGCTGACCCGGAACACCCTGGACTGGCCGTCGAGCTGGGACGACGCCTTCCTGTACGCGTTCCAGCATGACGTCGTCGTCGTGGCCGCGGCCGGAAACCGGGGGAGCGGCACCACGGAGGTCGGCGCCCCGGCGACGATCCCCGGCGTGCTCACCGTCGGGGGCGTCGATCGCAACAAGACCGCGAGCTTCGACGCCTCCTCACAGGGCATCACGATCGCCGTCGCCGCCCCGAGCGAACAACTCGTCGGCGTGGTGCCGAACGGCGGGTACGTGCAGTGGAGCGGCACGAGCGCCTCCGCCCCGATCGTCTCCGGCCTCGTCGCCCTCGTGCGCGCCGCCTACCCGAAGCTCAACGCCGCCGAGGTGATGAACCGGGTGATCGCGACCGCCAACCCGAACGGCCACGTCGTCCCCAGCCCCGTCTACGGCAACGGCCTGATCGACGCGGCCGCCGCGGTCACCGCGTCCGTGGCGCCCTCGACGTCTCCGACGCCGACGGCCCTGCTCCAGGACTGGATTCACCTGCATCGGCGCATCGACACCGTCCCGACAGCCGCGCCGACGGCCGCACCCGTTGCCCGCGCCGTGCCGAGCAGCGACCCGCCGCTGCCGACCGACACCGCCGCGAGTCCCTGGCTGCCGACCGAGCTGACCCTGACCTATATCACCGTTCCGCTTCTCGTTCTGTTGGGGTTTGCTATCCTAGTAACGCTGTTCGGCATAGGTGCTCTTCGGCGGCTCAAGCGAAATCGATCGAATCGGTAAGTTTTCGCATATTCCATCATGTAGGAGGACCCTTATCGTGCCAAAAATTCTCATTGTCGGTGGCGGCTACGCGGGCTTCTACACCGCCTGGAAGCTTGAGAAGTGGCTGCGAAAAGGCGAGGCCGAGGTCACCATGGTCGACCCCCTCCCGTACATGACCTACCAGCCCTTCCTCCCCGAGGTTGCCGCCGGCTCGATCGAAGCCCGCCACGCCGTGGTCGCGCACCGTCGCCACCTCTCGAAGACGAACGTCGTCACCGCGAAGGTCACCCACATCGACCACGCGTCGAAGACCGCGACGATCACCCCGCCGGTCGGCGAGCCGTATGAGTTCAACTACGACATCGTCGTCGTCACCGCAGGAGCCGTCTCGCGCACCTTCCCGATCCCCGGGGTCGCCGACCAGGCGCTCGGACTCAAGACCATCGAGGAAGCCGTCGCCATCCGCGACACCGTGCTCACCAACTTCGACAAGGCCTCCCTGCTCCCCGCCGGACCCGAGCGCGACCGCCTGCTCACCTTCGTCGTCATCGGCGGCGGCTTCGGCGGTCATGCGAGGTCTTCGCCGAACTGCGCTCGTTCGCGACCTCGCTGCTCAAGTCCTACCCGCAGATCGGGTTCGACGACATCCAGTTCCACCTCGTCGAGGCGATGGGCCGGATCATGCCAGAGGTGTCCGTGCCGACGAGCCTCTGGGTCATCGACAACCTCGACAAGCGCGGTGCGAAGATCCACCTCAACACCCAGCTGACGAGCGCCGTCGACGGTGTCGTCGAGCTCTCCACCGGCGAGAAGTTCGAGACCGACCTGATCGTCTGGACTGCTGGCGTGATGGCGAACCCCGGCATCGTGCGTCACACCGACCTCCCCATCGAGGAGCGCGGCCGCCTGCAGGTGCGCCCCGACCTCCGCGTCGGCACCGCAGACGAGATCATCGAAGACGCCTGGGGCGCCGGCGACATCACCGCCGTCCCCGACCTCAGTGGCGGGGGAGTGGGCGGCTTCTGCGTTCCCAACGCCCAGCACGCCGTGCGTCAGGGCAAGCTCATGGCCAAGAACATCGTCGCCATCCTCCGCGGCGAGGGCCCCAAGGACTACATCCACAAGAACCTGGGCGCCGTCGCCGGTCTCGGTGTCGGACAGGGTGTCTTCCAGTCCGGCAAACTGGCCATCAAGGGCCCGCTGGCCTGGATCGCGCACCGCGGCTACCACGGCCTCGCCATGCCGAGCTGGGAGCGCAAGCTGCGCGTCGTCTGGGGCTGGGCGAACAACTTCTTCCTCGGTCGCGACATCGTGTCCCTCGCCGCCGTCGAGACCCCGCGCGCCGTGTTCGTCGAGTTCGCCTCCCGCCCGAAGCCCGCCGCGGGTGCCGCGGCGCCGGCGAAGGCCGCATCCGCTGCGGTCACGCCCCCGGCACCGGTCACCGTGCCGGCAGCGGCTGCCGCGGCAGCCCCCGCCGCCAAGGTCACGGCGCCCCGCGCGCCGCGCAAGACGCCGGTCAAGGCTCCCGCCGCCGCACCGGCGATCGTGGCAGCGGATGCCGCGACCGAGGCGACCACGCCCGTCAAGTAAGCGGCTGCTCCGGCAGCACCTACGCTTGAAGCGTCGGAGTCTGTTCGGACTGAGTTCGCTCAGCCCGGATGTACTCGGACGCGCCCCCGTAGCCCAATGGCAGAGGCAGACGACTTAAAATCGTCACAGTCTGGGTTCGAGTCCCAGCGGGGGCACCATCATCCGGCACCGAACTTCCGACTGAGGCCGGACTCGGCGGACTCTCCCAGGCCGACACGCTTCTCTCCACCGACGATGACGTCGAAGGCGATCGGCGGGTCAGGCGCCGACGGCACGCTCGGAGACGGAGCTGAGCAGGAGACTGGTCTCGCTGTTGAGGACACCGGGGATGGAACGGATTCGTCCAAGGAGCCGGTCGAACTCGCCCAGGTCAGCGGTGCGCAACTCGGCGACGAGGTCCCAGGCCCCGTTGGTCGTGTGCAGCGAACTGACCTCCGGATAGCCGCGCAGGGCCCGGATGACGTCACTCGTCGCCCGACCCTCTACCTCGATGAACGAGATGGCCTGCACCACGCCCGGATCCTGGTCCTCACGCACCCGGATGGAGAACCCCACGACAGTGCCCGACTGCACAAGACGGGCCAATCGATTGTCGACGGTGGAGCGGGTCACGCCGAGCTCACGAGCGAGTGCAGCGACTGGTTCTCGCCCGTTCACCCGGAGCAGACTGATCAGCCTGTGGTCGAGGTCATCCAGGGGCATACGCATAGAGTACGGCTCGGGTATGCAAAGTGTGCGATTCCTCATCGTAATTAGTGGGAAAATCCACTATCGATGAGGTATTCGCGCACCGTAGCGTTGGAATCCTGATCGAAGGAGGCGCCGAGTGGTGCAGTGCGCAGAAATGACCAACAGCTCCCGGAGCCGCGTGTCCGGGAGTCTACCCATTCCAGCCCACGTCTTCACCAGGGTCTGACCGTCGTGTCGGTTCAGTCACCGGGCACGGTCGTCCTCATCCGTCCGCACCGGTTCACGCCCAACTCTCAAACCGCCGATGACAACACGTTCCAGCCGCTCGTCGACCTGTCGAACCTGAACGAACATCACCACACGGCCCACGGCGAAGTGACCGTCGTGGCCGAGACCCTGCGCGCCAATGGAATCACCGTGCACCTCTTCGAGGACGAGCACGAGGGCCGTCCCGACAGCGTCTTCCCCAACAACTGGTTTTCCACCCACGCCGGCGGCCATATCGCCGTCTATCCGATGCGCACGCCCAACCGCCGCACGGAACGTCGCCAGGACATCCTGGAACTGCTCAAACAGAACTATCGCGTGCAGGACGTGATCGACTACTCCGGCCTCGAATTCGACGGGATCTACCTCGAAGGCACCGGTGCGATGGTACTCGACCACGTCAGCAGAGTCGCCTATGTGGCCAGGTCACAGCGTGCGGATCCTGTCGCCCTCGAACGCTTCTGCACCAACTTCGGCTACGAACCGTTGGTTTTCGACGCCGTCGATGATTCGGGTATCCCGATTTACCACACCAACGTGATGATGTGTGTGGGGACCCGGTTCGCATTGATCGGGCTTGAGCTCATGACTTCGCGCGATCGTCGTGACGAGGTCGTTGAGCGTCTGACGTCTTCGGGCCGCACCGTCATCGAATTGTCGTCCGCCCAGATCAAGGAATTCTGCGGTAACGCCATCGAACTCGAGGGAGACCGGGGCAGGATCCTCGCGCTGTCCCGTCGGGCGTTCACGGCGTTGACGGAACGCCAGCGGGAAACACTCGAGGAGTCCTGCCGTCTTGTGCCCGTGGACGTGCCGACGATAGAACTGGCCGGCGGTTCCATCCGGTGTATGCTCGCCGGAATCCACCTGGATCGACGACGTCACCAGGACAGGTGGCCAACGTCTGCCCCAGCTCCGTTCAGTGCGCTGGGCGCGCGGCAGTAGGGGTGCTTGTCCTGCTCCGGAACGACCGCGGATGCCCGGTTCCGACGACTGCTTCGGGCTGGCCCTGGCCAGTCTTGGGTCCCGGCCACGCCCGCCTGGTAAGCGGCTGCTCCGGCGGTACCTGCGCTTGAAGCGTCGGAGTCTGTTCGGACTGAGTTCGCTCAGCGCGGATGCACTCGGACGCGCCCCGTAGCCCAATCGCAGAGGCAGACGACTTGAAATCGTCACAGTGTGGGTTCGAGTCCCAGCGGCGGGACTCATCCTCGTCGGCGGGATCTCGGCCGCACAAGCTGGTTCGCGCTGCGCAGCACCGTCGGTGCCGTCAGGGTCGCACGGTCCAGCTCGACAGTGGAGCGGATGCTGAACACCGCACTTTCGCCCGGGAGCAGCGTGATCAGCATGTCGTCGACTCGGGCGGACTGGTCTACCCTGTCCACCAGGACGGAAAGATCGCGGGTGAGCGTTGCGGCCGTCACCGTGAGCAGGTAGCCGTTCGCGACCCGTTCGAGTGACGAGGACAGGGACGGGGCACCGAGCCGGGTGTCGCGGGGCTCGGCGAAGAACCAATGGCCACGCACCCTGCTGAGCTCGGCCCGGAGGAGTTCCGCTGCCGCATCCGTTGTCGCGGAGACGGATGCGGGCAGCGGCACGGTCACCGTGGACCGCGCGGGCAGGGTGACCTGTTCCGCGTGTTCGGCCAACACGATTCCCGCGTCTGTGAGGCGTCGGACGATGAGCTCGCCCGACCACGGTGAAGCCTCGTCGTTGACGACGACCGCCGCCAGGGTTCCTCCGGCGCGCGGTTGAATGGTCACGAGTCTGTCGGCGTACGCGTGGCGGATCGCGTAGAGCAGCGGTTTGGGTCGCCCATAGCCGTCGACGGCCGCCCAGGACGTGACCGGCCAGCAGTCGTTGAGTTGCCAGACGATGCTGCCCATGCAGTGCGGTTGCAGGGAACGGAAGTGTTCGATGGCGGTGCCGATGGCGTTGGCCTGGTTGAGCGACATCGCCCAGTGCCAGTCGTCGATGTCGTCGGGCAACGGGTAGTGGGCGAGCAGGCCGTCGGTGAGCTTCACGTTGCCCTCCATCGCCTTCTGGTGCACCAGCATGCCGGGGGACTCGGGAGTGAGCGGGGAGTCGCTGATCGATGCGCGCATGGTCGACCAGGTCGGTGGGCCCTGCCAGCCGAATTCCGCTACGAAGCGGGGCGTGTACTCACGGTAGGCGGGGTAGTCGCGCTGGTTCCACAGGTCCCAGATGTGCATCGTGCCGTTGTTCGAATCGTTCGGCGTGAGTGTTCCGTCACGGCCGAGACCGTCGGTGCCGCCCGGGGTGAACGGGCTTCCCGGCGTGTATCCGATGTGCGGCGCCAGTTCGGCCACGATGCGCGGGAAGAGCTCGTAGTAGTAGCCCGCGCCCCAGGTCTTGCCATCCAGTCTCGTCTTCCAGTTCCACTCCTCGTGGCCCCAGAGGTTCTCGTTGTTGCCGTTGAGCACGATCAGCGATGGGTGCGACGCCAGCCTGGCCACGTTGTCGCGGGCCTCCGCTTCGATCTCGCCGAACAGGGGCGCCTCTTCGGAGTAGGCGGCGCAGGCGAGAAGGAAGTCCTGCCACGTGAGCATGCCGCGTTCGTCGCAGAGCTCGAAGAAGTCGTCGGCCTCGAAGATGCCGCCGCCCCAGACCCGGAGCAGGTTGATGTTGGCGAATTCGGCCTGCTCGATGCGGTCCCGGTACCGGTCCCGGTCGACCCGGTGCGGAAAGGAGTCGTCGGGGATCCAGTTGGCCCCGCGAACGAAGACCGGCTGCCCGTTGACGGCGATCGTGAACGGTGTCCCTGTGGCATCCGGCTCGGTGTCGAACGACACGGTCCGGAAGCCCACGCGCCGGTGTGCCGAATCGAGTTCGAGTGCTTCGGCGTCGTCCGCGCCCGAACCGTGCAACGTCACGTCGACGTCATAGAGCGGCTGCTCGCCGTAGCCCCGCGGCCACCACCGCGACACCTCGGCAACATGCAGCGTCACGACCGCGCTCGTCTGGCCCGCGTTCAGAGTGGCCGAGCCGGTCACGCCTCCGACGGATGCCGTCACGATGAGATCTGCGTCGCTCGCCCGGGCGACCTCGACGTGCACGGCGACCGTGCCCGAGTGCCGGGCCGTCCCGTCTGCCCGGACAAGGGTGTCCACGGTGGCGATCGGGCGCACGGACTCGATCCGCGCCGTCGCCCAGCATTCGAGGGCGACCGGGCGCCAGATGCCCGATGTGCTCGTGTCGATGCCCCAGTCCCAGCCGAAGCTGCAGGCCATCTTGCGGATCGCGTTGTACGGGTGGTGGTTCACGTGCGGGCGATAGCCGAGTTCGAGGCTGGCGGCATCCGCGGCCCGGATCGGAGAGGAGAACGTGACGGCGAGCTCGTTCAGGCCGGCGCGCAGATGGGTGCGCAGGTCGAATCGGTAACGGCGGTGCATATTCCTGGTCACGCCGATCCGGTGGCCGTTGAGTTCAACCGTCGCGATCGTGTCGAGACCGTCGAAGACGATCTCGCTCTGGGTGCTGCTGTTCGGCTGCCAGACAAAGGTCGTCGTGTATCGCCAGTCGGTGAGTCCGATCCAGCCGAGCAACTGCTCATTGCCGTCGAGGTACGGGTCGGGGATGAGGCCCGCGGCGAGGAGGTCGGTGTGCACCGACCCGGGAACGCTTGCCGGAATTGTGTGCTGGCGCACGGCCCGGGGGACAGGGCCGTCGAGCGCGGTGACGGTCCAGTCGGCGAGGAGGCGTCGGATCGGGTGACTCGTGGGCACGACGGCCTGGATGGTGGTGTCAGTCATGATGTGGCGGCAGCGACTCGACGACGCCCGGATGGGTGAAATCAGGAATCTGAAATCCGGGCGAGATCGTCATATCGCCTACGTTACGACACGACGCCGCCACCCCGGTAGACCGGGGTGCGCTGGGGCGGGCTGAGCGCTCGCGTCCGGAAGGGCACGACAGAGGTCTTGACAGCACACTTGTTTTTTGCAAGTATGACGTCAGTCCACATGGGAACCTCTACAAGGAGACACGATGACCGCGATGTTCGTCAACCTGCCGGTGACCGACCTGGAGCGCGCAAAGGCGTTCTACACGGCGCTCGGATTCACCATCAACCCGGCCTTCTCGGACCACAACGCGGCCTGCGTCGTCGTCGAAGAAGACCACAGCTACTTTATGATCCTTGTCCGCGAGTACTTTCAGACCTTCACCGACCTTCCGATCGGAGATCCGGCCGTGAACCCCTCCGTGTCGACCGCGATCTTCCTGGACAGTCGCGAGGCGGTCGACAAGGCCGTCACCGACGGCGTCGCCGCTGGAGGCTCTGAGCCCAAACCGGCCTCGGACTACGGCTTCATGTACCAGCGCCAGCTGAACGACCCCGACGGCAACTTCCTCGAGTTCGGCTGGATGGACCCGGTAGCAGCCGCTCAGGGCCCCGAAGCCTTCGCGAATCAGCAGGACTGAGGTCGATGGCCGCACGCGACTATGGTCAATACGGTGGCGTCACGCGAGGCCTGGAGCTTGTGGGAGAGCGCTGGGCCCTGCTCATCGTCCGCGACCTGCTCGTCGGGCCGCGGCGCTACGGCGAACTCGCCGGGGGACTCGCTCGGATCCCGAGCAACATCCTGGCCGCACGGCTGAAGGAGCTGCAGGCGGCGGGCATCATCCGACGGGTGCCTCATTCGCGCGTCATCGTCTACGAGCTGACGCCGTACGGCCGCGAGCTCGAGCCCGTGGTGCTCGCACTCGGGGCGTGGGGATTCAAATCCCTGGGCGATCCGCGGGAGGAGCAGGTCATCACCCCTGACGCCATGACGATGGACCTCCGGACCGCGTTTCGGCCGCAGGTCGCGGAGCAGCTCCCGGCGACCGCGTACGCGGCGCGGTTCGGTCATGCCGAGCTTCTGATCCGGGTGGACGGCTCCACCCTCGATGTGACGCGCGGGGACGGGCCCGTCGACCTCGCCTTCGCCGCTGGTCCGGGCATCCGCCGGCTCATTTCCGGTGAGCTCGGCCCGGAGCGCGCGATCGAGACCGGGGTCGTCGAGGTGCTGCGTGGTCGCCGTGCCCTCCTCGGTCGCTTCGCGAGCACGTTTCACCTGGCCGCCTGAGCCGAGCGCGGTACCGCTACGGCTGCACCCGGAATGCCCTGCGTCTGGACCTGGGGTCGCGGCCCGGCGTAGTGTGTCCGGCATGTCGCTGTTCTGGGAAGAAGTCGTCGTCGATTGTCGCGACCCGAAGGGGCTCGGGCGATGGTGGCAGGAGGCTCTCGGCTGGATCGTGGTCGGCGAGAGCGACGACGAGCTCGAACTCGCCGCGGCCGAGGGTGCGCACCCGACCCTGCTGTTCGGCGCTGTCCCCGAGGGAAAGACCGTGAAGAACCGGCTCCACCTCGACTTCGTCCCCGACGACCAGGCCGCCGAGGTCGGGCGCCTGCTCGGCCTCGGGGCGACCCGTGCCGATGTGGGCCAGCGAGACGTCCCCTGGGTAGTCCTGGCGGACCCGGAGGGCAATGAATTCTGCGTGCTCTCGGCCCGCACGGTTGGTTAGCGCCCGTGTCCGTCGAGCAGGGCGGCCGCGAAAAGGCGAGCGCCCTAAACTAGCGTTATGGCGAGGCAAGACGGGGCAGCACGCACACCGGACAAGGTGGTGCACAAGGTGCTCAACAACAACGTCGTCATCTCGATCGACGAGTCCGGTCAGGAACGCGTGCTGATGGGACGCGGGCTGGGATTCCAACTGCTTCCCAGCGACACGATCGATCCCGCCAAGGTCGAGAAGACCTTCGTCCTCGATCAGGGCAGTGAAGCCGACCATGCCCGCCAACTCCTCGCGTCCGTGCCGTACCCGGTCATCGAAGCGGTCACGCGGGCGGTCGACGAGGCGGAACGGACCCTGGGCCGAAGCCTCGGTCGCCGATTGCCGCTCGCCATCATCGACCACATCCAATTCGTGCTCGAACGGATGCAGAAAGGCATCCGCATCCCGACGACGTCGATGCCCGAATTACGCGTCCTGCATCCGCAGGAGTTCGACGCCGCGACGGCAATGGCCCGATCGGTCAGCGCCAGCCTGGACACCGCCCTCCCGGACGAGGAAGCGGTGTTCCTCACCATGCATCTCCTCAACGCGACCAGGGACGAGCCCAATGGAACCGCGGCACTGCTCTTCCGTCGGGTGCAGCACGTGGTGACGACGGTCGAGGGCGGCCTCGGCGTGCACCTGGACACGGCGAGCCCGGACTACGCGCGGTTCATCCTGCACATCCAATTCCTCCTGCAGCGGCTGGTGGCGAAGTCGATGTTGCGCGGCTCGGACACGTCCTTCTTCGAATTCGCCAAACACAGCTACCCCCGCTCCTACGCCATCGCCGCCGACGTCAAGTCGTACGTCAGTGCCGCCACCGGCATCGCGACCTCACCGACGAAGAGCTCCTGTACGTGATCGTGCACGTCGAGCGACTGGCGAACCAGATGGTGGATGGCGCCGCCACCTGATCGTGTGCTACGTTGAGACCGCAGGGCGACGACGCTCTGTGGAAGCATTTTCGGATTGTTACCGCATCAGCGGGCAAAACCTGAACTCGCATCGCCAGTACGGCGATGAATGAGTTCAGGTCTTTTTTGCCCAAAACACCGATTGATCGCTTCCTGAGCATGGAAGTCGCGATGTCGCGGCGGAAGGTGAATGAGACCGATGGACTACTCCAAGACCGCAGCTGCGGTCCTCAAGGGTGTGGGCGGCGAAGAAAACGTCCAGTCGCTCGTGCATTGCGCGACGCGGCTGAGATTCGTCATCAAGGACGACGCGAAGGTCGACAAGGCGGCGGTCAAGGCCACACCCGGCGTCATCGCGACGGCCGAGGCCGGCGGTCAGTACCAGGTCGTCATCGGCAATGAGGTACCCGAGGTCTTCGCCGAGATCACGAAGATCTCGAAGCTCGGCGGCGCCTCCTCCTCCGGCGGCCAGGCCGCCCAGGACGGCCCGAAGGGCAACCTCGTCAACCGCTTCATCGCGATGATCTCGGCGATCTTCACCCCGCTGGTGTGGGCGCTCGCGGGCACCGGCCTCCTGAAGGCCTTCCTGGCGGCAGCGGTCACGTTCGCCTGGATCGACAACACGACGACGACGTACACGATCCTGAACGCACTCTCGGATGCCTTCATCAACTTCCTGCCGCTGGCGCTCGCGATCACCGCGGCGAAGTACTTCAACGCGAGCCAGTTCACGTCGCTCGCCATCGCCGGTTCCTTCGTGTACCCCTCGATCGTCGCGCTCAACGGCGCGCCGGACATCACCTTCTTCGGCATCCCGGTGACGATGGTCAGCTACGTCTCGAGCGTCATCCCGATCATCGTCATCGTGTGGTTGCAGAGTCACGGAGAGCGGTTCCTGTACGCCGCACTGCCGGCCGCGATCCGCCGATTCGTGACACCCATGATCATGGTGATCATCCTGGTACCGCTCACCTTCCTGGTGATCGGCCCGCTCTCCAACCTGATCAGCACGGGACTGGCCGGCGGTATCGGCTGGGTCTTCACGGTCGTGCCCTGGCTCGGTGGAGCCATCATGGGCGGCCTCTGGCAGGTCTTCGTCATCTTCGGCCTGCACTGGGGCTTCGTCCCGCTGATGACCGCCGAACTGCAGAGCACCGGGTTGATCTACATCACCGCGCCGCTCTTCGCCGCGGTGCTGGCACAGGCTGCGGCCGTCGCCGGGGTCTGGGTGCGCACCCGCAACTCGAACCTGAAGTCGCTCGCTGCCCCGGCCACCGTGTCGGGCTTCCTCGCCGGTATCACGGAGCCGGCCATCTACGGCGTGAACCTGCCGCTCAAGCGGCCGTTCGTCTTCGGAGTCGTCGGTGGTGTCCTCGGTGGAGCCCTGATCTCGGCCGGCGGCGTCGCCGCGAACGCCTTCGTGCTGCCCTCGCTGCTGGCGCTGCCAGCCCTGTTCGGTACCGGAAACACCGTGATGCTGATTCTGGGCCTTCTCGTCGCCATCATCGTGCCGTTCGGCCTGACCGTGATCCTCGGATTCAAGGATCCGGCCAACGAGGCCGCCGCAGTCGTGGACGGCACCGACCTCGAGGTGCTGAGCCCGCTCGACGGCACCGCCGTTGCACTGAGCGAGGTTCCCGACGCCGTCTTCGCCGGCGGCGACCTCGGCAAGGGTGTTGCGATCATTCCCCGTGTCGGCGCCGTCTACGCCCCGTTCGACGCTCTCGTCGTAGCCGCATTCCCGACCGGGCATGCCATCGGGCTGCAGCACGCGGATGGAGCGGACGTGTTGATCCACGTCGGCATCGACACGGTCAAGCTCGGTGGCAAGTACTTCTCCCTGAAGGTGGAGAAGGGCCAGCAGGTCAAGGCCGGCGATCTCCTTCTCGAGTTCGACATCAACGCGATCACGGCAGCCGGATACGACATCACGACGCCGGTCATCATCACGAACCCGAAGAAGTATCCGGCCATCGGCTCACCAGCCTCGGGCCCGGTAGCGCACGGAGACCCCCTCTTCCTGGCGATCGCCGAGGAAGAACTGGCCACCGCGAAGTAAGCGAGGGCGGTTTGTACGTCCCGGTGGAGGAGCGGCTCGGCTGCTCCTCCACCGGCCATCTGCGTAATACGTAGTCAGTAGTAAAAGGAGTACACGAATGACCGATTCAACACCCGTCACATTCCCGCAGGGCTTTCTCTGGGGCGGTGCGACCGCCGCGAACCAGATCGAGGGTGCATACAACGAGGGCGGCAAAGGCCTGTCCATCCAGGACGTCATGCCGCAGGGAATCACGACGCCGCGCACCGCGGGCCCCACGGACGACAACCTCAAGCAGGTGGCCATCGACTTCTACCACCGCTATGCCGAGGACATCGCCCTGTTTGCCGACATGGGCTTCCGGACCTTCCGCTTCTCGATCGCCTGGAGCAGGATCTTCCCGCTCGGCGACGAGGCGGAGCCCAATGAGGAGGGCCTCGCGTTCTACGACCGCGTCATCGACGAGTGCGAGAAGCACGGCATCGAACCGTTGGTCACCATCTCGCACTACGAGACCCCGCTGCACCTGACGGAGACCTACGACGGTTGGGTCAACCGTGACCTGATCGGATTCTACGAGCGGTACGCGCGGGTGCTCTTCGCCCGATACGGCGCCCGGGTGAAGTACTGGCTCACCTTCAACGAGATCAACTCCGTGCTGCACGCCCCGCTGTTGTCTGGCGGCATCAACACACCGAAGGACCAGCTCACCCGGACCGACCTGTATCAGGCCGTGCACAACGAGCTGGTGGCGAGTGCGCTCGCGACCAAGGCCGCCCGCGAGCTCGCCCCGTCCGCCCTGATCGGCTGCATGATCCTCGCGATGCCGGTCTATCCGTTGTCGCCCGATCCCGACGACGTGATGGCCTCGCTCACCACCGAGCGCACCAACCTCGCCTTCGGCGACATCCACGTGCGCGGAGAATACCCGGGGTACTACCTGCGCAGCCTGCGCGACCAGGGCGTCGAACTGGTGATCACCGACGACGACCGGGCACTGCTCAAGGAGAACACCGTCGACTTCGTCTCCTTCAGCTACTACGTGAGCGTGGCGGAAACCGCCGACACATCGAATCGTGTCACGGGCGAAGGGAACATCTTCCCCGGGGTCGCCAACCCGACGCTGAAGGCATCCGAGTGGGGCTGGCAGATCGACCCGGTCGGCCTGCGCATCGTGCTGAACCAGTTCTGGGACCGCTGGCAGAAGCCGCTGTTCATCGTCGAGAACGGTCTCGGAGCGAAGGATGAGCTCGTCACGGTCGACGGCCGGAAGACCGTCATCGACGACTACCGCATCGAGTACTTCAACGATCACCTCGTGCAGGTCGGCGAGGCCGTCGCCGACGGCGTCGACGTGATGGGCTACACCTCCTGGGGGTGCATCGACCTCGTCAGCGCCAGCACGGCACAGATGAGCAAGCGGTACGGGTTCATCTACGTCGACCGCAACGATGACGGAACGGGCACCCTCGACCGTTTCAAGAAGAAGTCGTTCGACTGGTACGCCGAGGTCATCCGATCCAATGGTGCGAGCCTCACCCGATAGCGTAGAACCAAACGGGTTCGTCCCGTCGGCTGCCTCCTGGATGCACTGTCCCGGAGGCGGCCTCGTCTGGAGCAGATCATGATTTCCCCCGCATCGCTTTCCTCGACGTCGACGGCACCCTCATCGACTCCGGCGAGGCGATCGCACCATCGTCGATCGAGGCGGTGCGCAGCGCCCGGAAGAACGGTCACCTCGTGTACCTCAGCACGGGGCGGGCGTCGGTGGAGATCTACCCGGCGATCCGGGACATCGGCTTCGACGGGGCGATCAGCGCCGGCGGCGGGTTCGCCGAAGTCGGCGGCGACGTCGTGATCTCCCGCACGATGCCCGAACCGGCGGTGGCGCGAATGGTCGGGTTCTACGAGGCCGCGGGCTACGACTTCTACCTCCAGTCCTACGACAAGCTCTACCCGAGCCCCGGGGTGCGCTCGCGCTTCGCGACCTACCTCGAGGACGACAGGGAACGAAAGGGTGATCCCCGGCCCGACCTCGCCTCCGTCACCGGGGCCGAGGAACACCCGGTCCTGAAGGCTTTCGGGGACGTGCGGCCGCTGTCATTCACGGGCATCGCCAAGTCGGTCTTCCTGGCCGGTGACCTTCGGGCCTTCGATCGAGTCTCGAACGCGCTCGGCGACGATTTCCACGTCATCACCGGCACCATTCCCCACATGGGTCGCGGCAGCGGCGAGGTGACCCTGGGGGGTGAACAAGGGCAGCACGATCCTGAAGTTGCTCGACCTGCTCGGCCTCGACGCGGCATCGGCCATCGGCATCGGCGACAGCAGCAACGACATCGAAATGCTCCAGGTGTGCGGTGTCGGCATCGCGATGGGCAATGCCACCGACGAGGTCAAGTCCCACGCCGACGAGGTCACCACCGCCGTGCTCGACGACGGGGTCTGGAACGCCTTCCGCCGCCATGGCCTGATCTGAGCGGATGCCGGTACCGACAGGGCGCGGCGTCGCCGGTGTGCGAAACGACGGGGTCAGAGCCGCGTCGTGGATGCGCGCGGGATGAGGCGCACCGGGACACGGTGCACTCCCGGATGCGGCTGTCCCTTGATGGCGTCGATGAGTTCGCGTGCCACCGCCCGGCCCAGCTCCTGGAGATTCATGTCGATCGTGGTGATCGGCGGGCGTGAATGCACGCTGAACAGTTCCCAGTTGTCGTAGCCGACGACGGCGACGTCCTCGGGCACGCGGAGGTTCTCATCGCGCAATTGCTCGATGGCGCCCCGGGCGATCTGGTCGCTGGCGCAGAAGATCGCATCGAAGTGGTGCCCGGCCTCGATGAGGGCATGCACGCACTGGCGGCCCCAGTCCTCGCTCCAGTCGCCGTACAGGTTCTCACCGCCGACGAGCTGCAGGCCATGCCGCTTCATCGCCTGGGTGGCGCCGGTGAGCCGTTCGACGGCCGCCGAGAAGGTGGGATCGCCGCTGATCGCGACGATACCGCGTCGGCCCCGGGAGACGAGGTGGTCGATGGCGAGATCGGTGCCCTGGGAATTGTCCGTCGTGAATGAGGAGTCCTTCGGGTCCTGGCTGGCGGCGAACGCATAGGCGACCGGTACCGTCACCTGTTCCGTGATCGAAGGGCGGGACGTGTCACTGTCGCCCAGGACGATGATGCCGTCGACGCGTTTCGCCATGAGGGTGCGCAACTGGTGCGACTCCCGGATGGAGTCGTTCCGGGCATCCGTGAGGATGACCGACGTGGAGTCCGCACCGAAGGCGTCCTCGACGCCGAGAAGAATCGGAACGACGAACCGGTTGGCGAGGTCTGCGGTCAGGACGCCGATGGTACCCGTGATCGACGAATTGAGTGCGCGGGCGAACGGGTTGGGCGTGAAGGCGAGGCTCCGGGCCACCTCCTCGACGTGCTGCCGGGTTGCCTCGCGCACGACGGTCTTGCCGTTGAGAGCCTTGGACGCCGTCGCAATGGACACGCCGGCGGCACGCGCCACGTCGGCGAGGGTGACTGCGTCATTCGTCTTGCCCATGGTGTCCTTTCGCCTATGAAACCGATGTCGAGGCCGGGTCGTTGTTCGGCCGAGTCGCGTGAAACCCTACGAGAAAAGACTGTACCCCGCGTGCCCCGCAATTCACTGACAAAAGAGACAAATTCCGATTGACGTACCGGGAAGCTCAGTGCTAGCCTCGCCCTATTGAAACTAGTTTTATTTGTTTCACAATTCTGCTCTGATATTCCTGCCCTATTCCAATGAAGGAAAAACGTGATGACAATGAAGTTCGTACGTAGCACGATGGCAGTCGCCGGGGTCGCGACCCTCGCACTGGCCATGGCCGGATGCTCGGCTGCCGGTGGCAGCTCCAGCAGTGCCGGCAGCACCGAATACACAGTGTGGGATCCGTATCCCCAGCACGACGCCAGCTCCGACTGGGCCAAGCGCATCGATGCCTGCGGTGTCGACGCCGGCGTGACCATCAAACGCACGGCGTACGACTCCCAGTCGTTGACCAACCAGTCCCTGCTTGCCGCCCAGGAGGGCACCGCAGCCGACGTCATCCTCCTCGACAACCCGGCCGTGACGACCCTGGCAGACACTGGCGCCCTGAACGACATGGAGTCCATCGGGCTCGACACATCCGCGATCGACCCCAATCTCCTCGGGGCCGGTGTCCTCGACGGCAAGACGTACGGCATTCCCGTCGGCGCCAACACCCTCGCGCTCTATTACAACAAGGACGTCCTTGACGCGGCGGGCGTCAATCCTGCGACGGTCACGGACTGGGCCAGCCTCACCGCAGCCCTGCAGCAGGTCAAGACCGCCGGTCACAAGGGCATCACCTTCGCCGGCTTCGCGAGTGAAGAAGGAACCTTCCAGTTCCTGCCGTTCTTCTGGGGAGCCGGAGCCAACCTCAACAAGCTCGACTCGACCCAGGCGATTTCTGCGTTGACACTGTGGACCGACTGGGTCAGCCAGGGCCTCGCGCCGAACTCAGTCATCACGAATTCGCAGAACACCAACTGGGAGGAATTCCTCACCGGTGACTTCGGCTTCGCGGTGAACGGCACGTGGCAGGTCAACAGCGCAGCGAAGGCCAGCTTCAAGACCGGCTACATCACCATCCCGGCCGAGGCCGGGGAGCGGCTCCCGCACCGACCGGCGGCGAATTCATGGTCATCCCGACCCAGAAGGACACGGCGCGCTACGACGTGTCCAAGAAGATCGTCGAATGCATGAGCACCACCGCAGGCCAGGTCAAGACCGCCGACACGTTCGCGTACTACATCCCCGCGACCACGGCAGGCCAGGCCGCCCTGCTTGTCGAACACCCGGAACTCTCGGTGTGGGTCGACGCCGTGAAGGCAGCCAAGGGGCGCACCAGCGACAACCTCGGTGCCAACTACCCGAAGATCTCAGAGCAGGTCTATACCGCCATCCAGAACGCACTGAGCGGTGCGATGACGCCCACGGAAGCGCTGAAGGAAGCCCAGACTGCTGCCGCAGCAGCTATCGCCAAGTAGACCGAAGCCTCCCACCGAGAACACGAAGGGCATCCCACCATGACCACACTTCCTGCCCGCGTCGGGGCCGCACGCCCCGACGCGGGTGGGGCGGTCGGCACATCCGCTCCACTCCCCCGAAAAAAAGATCGAGGCGAACTTCTTTCGGCACCAGCCAGTGGGTTGCCCTGGCCTTCGTCGCCCCTCTCATCGCCTACCTCATCATCTTCTACGCGTTCCCGCTCTATCGGAACATCGAACTGAGCCTCCACGACTACACCCCGCGCGCCTTCGTGCAGGGCAATGCCGCGTTCGTCGGCATCGAAAACTATGTCGCCGTCTTCGGATCGAAAACGTTCGCCAAGGCGCTGACCAACACGGCGCTGTTCACCGTCGTCTCAATCGCGTTCCAGTTCGGCATCGGCCTCATCCTCGCCGTCTTCTTCCGGAACAACTTCCGACTCAACGGCGTCTTGCGAGGGTTGTTCCTGGTCCCGTGGCTGCTCCCGCTGATCGTGTCCGCGTCGACCTGGTCGTCCATGATGAACTCGGACAACGGGGTGATCAACTCGGCCCTCAGCGTGATCGGGGTCGCACCCGTGAACTGGCTGACCTCGCCCGATCTGGTGCTTGCCTCCGTGATCATCGCGAATATCTGGCTGGGGATCCCGTTCAACCTCGTCGTCCTCTACTCGGGTCTGCAAAACATTCCCGAAGACCTCTACGAGGCTGCCTCCCTCGATGGTGCGAACGCGTGGCAGAAATTCTGGCGGATCACCTTCCCGTTGCTGCGTCCGGTTTCGCTGATCACGATCCTGCTCGGGCTGATCTACACGCTGAAAGTCGTCGACATCATCTGGATCATGACGGCCGGCGGCCCGGGGGATTCCTCGACCACCTTCGCCACCTGGTCGTACCGGGAGGCCTTCGGAACGGGCAACCCCGACTTCAGCCCGGCTGCAGCCGTGGGCAACGTCCTGATCCTGATCGCCCTGATCTTCGGGTTCATCTATCTGCGCATTCAGAACAGGACGGAGAAATAATGTCTCATCGACGCTCCTGGTGGAACACCGCGATCGGACTCCTCCTCACCGCTGTCATGCTCTTTCCCGTGTACTGGATGATCAACGTCTCCTTCACGAAGACAAGCGATCTGCGCGATTCACCGCCCAACCTCTTCCCATTCTCACCGACGCTCGACGGCTACACCGCGGTGCTTTCGCAGCAATTGCCATACCTCGGCACGAGTCTGCTGATCGGCCTCGGCACGGTTGTCGTCACGCTCGTCATCTCCGCGCCTGCCGGCTACGCGCTCGCCAAATTGCGCTTGCGAGGTGCTGCCCCGCTCACGTTCATCCTGCTGGTCGCGCAGATGATCCCCGGAGTCGTGATGGCGATGGGGTTCTACGCCATCTACCTGAACAGCGGACTCCTCAATACCGTCGGTGGCCTGATCCTCGCTGATTCGACGATCGCCGTTCCGTTCGGTGTCCTCCTCTTCACTGCCTTCATGTCCGGTATCCCCAACGAACTCATCCAGGCGGCCACGGTCGATGGAGCAGGACCGTGGCGCACCTTCCGGTCGATCGTGCTGCCCGTGAGCCGGAACTCCGCGATCACGGTCTCCCTGTTCGCCTTCCTGTGGGCGTGGTCCGACTTCATCTTCGCGTCGACCCTCTCCCGGAGCGGGCAATTCCTGCCGATCACCCTGGGTATCTACAAGTACATCGGCAACAACACCTCGCAATGGAACGCGATCATGGCTACCGCAGTCGTCGCGTCGATACCGGCGGCCATCCTGCTCATCGTCGCCCAGCGCTACGTCGCCGCCGGCGTGACCGCCGGCGCAGTAAAGGACTGACTCATTCCAGGCCAGGGCATCACCGTCCCCACACCCAACCCGACCCCGTCGGGGCCTGACCTGCCGGCCTTCGATGTGCGTGACATTCCCTTCAGCGCGAGGGGAGCGTGGTTCGACATCTCGCCCGTCGTTGCGCTGCACACCGTGCATCAGGACCTGCATCTGGTCGCCCACCAGAACGGAATGCACGCGGTCTTCATTCTCGTGCCGCAGGTGGACGGCGTCCGGACGGAGACGACCGTCACGGCCTCGCCTGCACTCCTGTCGTGGACCGCGGCAGAAGGAAAGATCGATGCGGCCTTCGACGGGGTGGCCTGCCTGCGCATCCGCGGTCGCGGCGTCGACCTGACGATTGGCGATGCGTCGACGGGGCTGACTCCGTTCACGGGCTCCTACCTCTTGCGCGACCCGATGGACGGCGCCGCCGTCTTCACCTCCTACGAAACGGGTCGCCGCTACCGGGTCACGAGCCTGCGCGGCGAGCTCGACGTGCACGGCGCCGAGGCCCTCGGTGCGCATGTCCGTGACGTCGTCGTTTCCGGAGCCGACGGCTGGGAAGTGGCGATCGAGGAGTTCGAGTCCGCCCGGCCGAGCTATCGCCCGGCTCTCTCATTCGACCAGGTCGTCCTGTCGACCCGCCAGGACTTCGCGGGGTACCTGGACCGTGTGGCGGGCTGGAGCGACGCGCGCACGCCGACCGCCGCGCTCGCCGGCTACGTGATGTGGTCGGCGACGGTTCGCCCGCTCGGCTTCCTCGAGCACGAATCCATCCTGATGTCCAAGCACTGGATGGACAAGGTCTGGAGCTGGGACCACTGTTTCAACGCGCTGGCCCTGGCCCCCGGCGATCCCGGCGCTGCGCTCGGCCAGTTTCGGCTCATCTTCGACCACCAGGACTCCTCCGGCGCTCTACCCGACTCCGTGACGCACTCAGAAATCCTGTACAACTTCGTGAAGCCGCCGATTCACGGTTGGGCATTCGACAAGCTGCGCCAGCGGATGCCCGACGCCATTCCCGTGGACGTCCTCGCGGCCGTATACGACCAGTTGTCGGCCTGGACGGATTTCTGGCTCAACTCCCGGCGCATCGCCGGGCACGAGCTCGCGCACTACCAGCACGGCAATGACAGCGGTTGGGACAATTCCTCGACCTTCGACCGCGACCGCGTCATCGAGGCCCCCGACCTCGCCGCCTTCCTGATTCTGCAACTCGACACTCTCGCGCGGCTCGCGGACGAACTGGGCCGGGACGACGGAGCCAGCAGGCGCGGCCAGCGTGACTCCATGGCGACCGCCCTGCTGGCCGAGCTCTGGGACGGCGAGCACTTCGTGGCCCGCGCCCCGCTGAGCGGGCGCACGAGTTCCACGACGAGCCTCCTCAACCTGTTGACGATCGTCGCGGCGGATTTCCTGCCGGTGGAGGTGCGCGAGCGTGTGGCCGATTCCATCACGGGTCATCTCACCGATTGGGGACCGGCGACCGAGCTGCCCTCATCACCGCTGTACGAATCCGACGGCTATTGGCGGGGCCCGATCTGGGCGCCCTCCACCGTGATCGTCGAAGACGGGTTACGCAGGGCAGGCTTCGCGACACTCGCGGATACCGTCAGCGAGCGCTTTCGCCGCCTCTGCGAAAGGTCGGGGTTCGCTGAGAATTTTGACGCGCTGAGCGGCGACGGTCTCCGCGACCGTGCATACACCTGGACCGCGAGCTCCTACCTCCTGCTCGCGCACGAAGCGTTCATCCGAGCGTCCGACAACTGACCGAAAGAACACGACACATGCCTTCTCTTATCGCACCCCCGACACTCCGCGGAGGCCCCGTGCGGCCGTCGACGAGCGCGCTGCGGGCACTCGGACCGGACGAAGTGTCTCTCACCGGGGGATTCTGGCAGGAGAAGCAAACCCTGAACTCCGAAGTCATCCTCGACCACTGCCAGCGGTGGATGGAGCGGATCGGGTGGATCGGGAACTTCGATCGCGCCGCCAACGGCGCGCTCGGCAGCGACCACGCCGGGATCGAGTTCGTCGACTCCGAAGTGTACAAATTGCTTGAGGCTCTGGCCTGGGAACTCGGACGAAAGCCCGACGCCGATCTCGAATTCAGATACCGCGCCCTGGTCGCCCGTGTCGAGTCGGCCCAGGAGGCCGACGGATACCTGCACACGAGCTTCGGGCGCTCCGGGCAACCGCCGCGCTATTCGAACCTGGAATGGGGACACGAGCTCTACTGCTTCGGGCACCTCATCCAGGCTGCCGTCGCGCGGCTACGGTCCGGTTCCGATGACGAGCTCGTGCGGGTGGCTCGGCGTCTCGCCGACCACGTCTACGGCGAGTTCGGGCCGGACGGTCGTGACGCCGTCTGCGGGCATCCCGAGATCGAGGTCGCCCTCGTTGAATTCTCCCGAGCGACAGGCGAGCCGCGCTACCTCGAACTCGCCCGCATCCTCGTCGAACGTCGTGGGCGCGGCCTGCTCGTACCCGACAGGTTCGGAGCAGAGTATTTCCTCGATGACATGCCGGTGCGGGACGCCACCGTTCTCCGCGGTCATGCGGTGCGTGCGCTGTACCTGGCTTCGGGCGCCCTGGACGTGGCCGTCGAGACCGACGATTCGGCGCTCGCGAGCGCGGTGGCCGCGCAGTGGGACAACACCGTGGCCAGGCGCACGTACATCACCGGCGGCGTTGGATCACACCATCTCGACGAAGCATTCGGCGAAGACTACGAGCTGCCGCCGGACCGCGCCTACGCGGAGACCTGTGCTGGAATCGCATCGGTGATGCTGAGCTGGCGCCTGTTGCTGCAGACCGGCGACGCCAAGTACGCGGACCTCATCGAGCGCACACTCCTCAACAACATCCTCGCCTCCCCGCGCGCCGATGGCCGGGCGTTCTTCTACACCAACACCCTTCACCAGCGCGTGGACGGTACCGTGCCGGAGGAGGATGAAATCAACGCGCGCGCGCAGTCCAGCCTTCGTGCTCCCTGGTTCGAGGTGTCGTGTTGCCCGACGAACATCGCCCGCACCCTGGCCAGCGTCAACCTGTACTTCGCAACCGCAACGGAAACCGGGGTGCAACTGCACCAATACGGCGACTATGACGTCGCGACGAATCTTGCGACCGGCCAGATCGCCCTCGAGGTGAGAACGGGCTACCCGTTCGACGGTACCGTCTCGGTTCACATCCGCGAGGCGCCGGAAGCGGAATCATCGGTCTCCCTGCGCATCCCACGGTGGGCCATCGGCCGCGCCGTCGTCACGGTCAACGGGGCACGAGTCGATTGCTCCGGATCGACGGTCACCATCAGTCGCGCCTTCCGCGCAGGTGATCAATTGACGCTCGACCTGCCGATGGCGCCGCGGGTGACCCACCCGCATCCGTCGATCGACGCGGTCCGCGGAACGGTCGCCATCGAGCGTGGCCCACTCGTGATGTGCCTGGAATCCTGCGACCTCCGGGAGGGACACGACCTCGCAGGCGTGTCCATCGACGATCGCGTCGGCCTGACCGAGACCGTGCGGGGAGCGCGGGTGCACGCGCAGTCAGCCCAATCGCCGAATCCTGACTGGCCCTATGGCCACGACGGCGGGTTCACGGCTGAGAATGCCGCCTGTGACGTCGAGCTCATTCCCTACTTCGACTGGGCGAACCGTGGCCCGTCCACGATGCGCGTCTGGCTCCCGGTCGCGACGCGCCCTGATCATTGAACCGAGTGTGATGCGAGCCCGGTGACAGCCTCGCAACGAGCCGTCGTTCCCAGCTGTTGCCTTCTCGGGAAAACCTGACCCCACCCGGCGGAAGTCAGGGGCGGGCGTCGGGTGCAGGCTCCAGGAGTGCGGCGAAAACGTCGCCGAGTGGACCGGCCAGGTCTCCTGCGGAGGCCGATGACAGGGCCTCCAATCCCGAGGTGGTTCGCAACAGCACGATGCCGAAGCCGACGGACAGGGCGATCTGGGCGCGCAGCATGAGATGCTCGGTTTCGGCGTCATCCGGCCGCCAGCCGGCGGCCGCGGCCAACCGTTCGGCGAAATGACGGAACGTATTACGGCGGATCCGTTCCGCCGATTCATCCCCGGAGGAACGCAAGAGCAGGAGGAGCCCGAGCGGATGCTCACCGCTCGGCAGCTCCGCGAGGTGCCTGAGCATGGTCTGCAGCATCAGCTCAACGGTGTCGCTCTCCGGGATCGGGCGGTCGAGCTCTTCAACGGCACGGGTCAGGCACGCCTCGAAGAGGCCTTCCTTGGATGTGAAATACCGGTTGATCAGTGCCACGTTCACGCCGGCGTCCGTGGCGATGTCCCGGACCGTCGTCGCCGCGTAGCCGTCGTGCGCGAATCGACGCCGTGCCGCCTGCAGCAGGCACTGCCGCGTATTGGCGGCGTCGCGCTGCCGGACGCCGCCCGGGGCGTCGGACTCGGAGGGGGCGGCATCGATGGTCGGCATACCCGGTGTCATGGCATCCTTTCGTTCCCCTCCACGGTACAGGCCGGCAGAACCGATGTAAACATGCTTTGACTTACGGGCGATCATGGCTATGCTGGCCTAAGTCGCCAACTGTTTACATAGCATCCGGAGAGATATGTCCCAAACAACCGAACGGCCGGCCACGGGCTCGATTCCGACGCCCGCCCGTAGCCGAAACAGCACGCTCATCGTCCTCTACCTGTCCCTCGGTGGCCTGGCCTTCTCGGTCCTGCAGTCGCTCGTCGCCCCGGCACTCGCGACGATCGGGAAAGACCTCGGCGCCTCGACCGCCGATGTCAGCTGGATCCTGACGGCGTATCTGCTGTCGGCATCCGTGTTGACGCCCATCCTGGGACGTCTCGGCGATATGGTCGGCAAGCGCCGGATCATGATCGTCGTGCTCGCCCTGCTCCTCGCGGGCACCGTATTGGCGGCGCTCGCCCCCAACCTGGGTGTCCTGATCGTGGCCCGCGTGCTGCAGGGTGCGGCCGGTGCGGTGATGCCGCTTTCGATCGGCATCGTGCGCGATGAACTTCCGCACGAGAAGGTCGGGGTGACCATCGGGTTGCTGTCGGCGATCTTCGGCGTCGGTGCCGGGGTCGGCATCGTCGCCGCGGGACCCATTGTGGAGAACCTGTCCTGGCCGTGGCTGTTCTGGCTGCCGGGAATCCTCGTCGTCATCGCCCTGCTCGGTGTCATCTTCGGGATGCCGGAGTCACCGGTCAAGCGACCCGGCCACCTCGACGTGCTCGGTGCTGTCATCCTGACGGTCGGCCTCGTTTCGCTTCTCCTGGCGATCAGCAAGGGACAGTCCTGGGGCTGGGACTCCGGCAGCACGATCGGCCTCCTGGCCCTCGGCGCCCTCGCCCTCGTCGTGTTCGTGTTCGTCGAGCTGCGGGTGAAGGAACCCCTGATCGACATGCGCCTGTTCAAGATCCGCGGCGTGTGGACGGCGAACGTGGTGGGACTCGTCTTCGGTTTCGCCATGTTCGGCACCTTCGTCCTCGTGCCGACGCTGCTCCAGCTGCCGACCGTGACGGGCTACGGCTTCGGCGAGTCGGTGTCCTCTGCCGGCCTGTTCCTGCTCCCCACCGTGCTCATGATGGTGGTCTTCGGTCCCGTCGCCGGCATCCTCGTGCGCAAGATCGGCCCGAAGCCGCCGATGGTCTTCGGCGCCCTCTTCGTGACCGCCGCATTCGTGATTCCCGCACTCAACCACGCCGAACTCTGGCAGGTCGTCGTGTCGGGCCTGCTCACCGGTGCCGGCATCGGCCTGGCCTTCGCAGCGATGTCCAACGCGATCATCGAGAGCGTGCCGATCCACCAGACCGGAGAGGCGAGCAGCGTCAACACGATTGCGCGCACCATCGGCAGCAGCATCGGCACAGCCGTGATCGCCGCGTTGATCACGTCGCACAGCACCTCGCAGGGCCTGCCCCTGGACGACGCCTTCACGATCGGCTTCTGGGTCTGTGCCGCCGTGGCCGTTGTCGCGATCATCGCAGCGCTCGCAGCGCCGTCGATGAGCAAGCGCCGCGAGCAGGCACTCGCCCTCGGCGTCGAAGACCTCGACTGAACGCAGTGCCCGGACCGGGACCCCTCGGGGACCCGGTCCCTTCGGCTGTCGGAGAGAGCTCAGTCGCAGGGATCGACCGTGCGTTCGCCGGTCAGTGCGGCCACGGGAACGGCGCAGGTGTCGCCCTTCCACGCTTCGATTCCTTCCCGGACCGCGAAGCCGGCGATGAACAGCGCCGCGAGCGAGTCCGCCCACGCCCAGCCGAGCAGGGTATTCAGTAACAGCCCGATCAGAAGAGCGGCCGAGAGGTAGGCGCAGATCAGGGTCTGCTTGGAATCAGCCACGGCTGAAACCGAGCCGAGTTCGGTCCCGGTGCGACGTTCCCACCAGCTCAGGAACGGCATCACGAGCAGGCTGGCCATGGCGAGCCCGATGCCGACCGGGCTGTGCACGGCCTCCCGGACTCCGAAGAGGGACAGGGTGGCGTCGACACTCACGTAGGCGGCGAGCCCGAAGAACGAGAAAGCGATGACCCGCAGGGCGACCCGTTCGCGCTTCTCCGGATCGGGTGCGGAGAACTGCCACGCGATCGCGGCGGCGGACAGGACCTCCACGATGGAATCGAGGCCGAACCCGATCAGCGCGGCCGAGGTGGCGACGGTTCCGGCGGCGAGGGCGATGATGGCCTCGACCACGTTGTAGCTGATCGTGATAGCGACGATCCAGCGGATCCGGCGCTGCAGGACTCCTCTGCGCCGGGGATCCAGGCCGCGCGACGGCGCACCCGTCTCTGGCTTCATGCTCGGGTATCGCGGCAGAATGGAACACGACTCAGCATTCCCTGACTGTATCGCAGAGCATGACGCGTCGGTGAGGAAGCAACATTCGGATGATCGTGACGATTCGCCTTCGGGGTACGTCCTATTAGTGACTGTTCCCAATTCCGATCCGGCGAACAGTCCACGCCTGCCCCCTCTCTACGGTGGAGGGCGTTTGAATCGTCCCGCCGGCCTGCCGGCGCGACTCGATCGCAGTACTGGAACGAGGCTTCATGCTCCCCTCCGCCCTTGCCCGTGCGGCCCTGTCGGCCCGCGGCCCGGTCAGCGAGCGGCTCCTCGCCGCGCTCTCCGAGTCCACTGAAACGGGAGGGTCCGGCCTGGCCGGGTTCGAGGCGCTGGCCGCACGTGCCCTCGGCCGAGTCCCGGACATCCTGGTCGACGAGGACCTGCAGCTGACTCTGTTCCTGCTGTACCGCCTGCACTACGACGGTGTCGTGCCGGGCGACGACGAGTGGGAATGGCATCCCGCCCTCCTGGCTGCACGTGTCGTCCTCGAGCGCGGTTTCGAGGCCGCATTGCGGGCCTCGGCGCCGCAGCCTCCGATTCCCGCGGCGACCCGCGACGACGTCGCCCGTGCACTCTTCACCCTGACCGGGCACGAGCACAACCCAGGCCTGGCACTCTACGTGGCGCGCGCGGCCACCGGGCAGCAGGCCGTCGAGTTCCTCGTCCACCGCTCGGTCTACGCGCTCAGAGAGGCGGATCCGTACGCCTGGGGAATCCCGCGCCTGGCCGGCCGGTCCAAGTCGGCACTCATCGAAATCCTTGCCGGTGAATACGGCGGCGGCCGGGTCGAGCGGATGCATTCGGTCCTTTTCGCGGATGCCCTGAGGGCGGCGGGGCTCGAGGGAGACTACGTCGCATCCGTCGACGCGGTGCCGGCTGTCACGCTCGCTTCCGTCAACGCGATTTCGATGTTCGGGCTCAACCGGCGCCTGCGTGGCGCGCTCGTCGGGCACCTGGCCGCGTTCGAGATGACGTCGGCGATTCCCAGCCGCTTGTACTCCGATGGATTCCAGCGCCTCGGTTTCGACGACAGTGTGGCCCGGTACTTCGATGTGCACGTCGAAGCCGGCTTCGCGCGTGAACAATCGGCCTGCCGGGCCCTCGCCGGTTCGCTCGCCGAAGATGACCCGGAGGCGGTCGGCGACATCATGTTCGGAGCGAGCGTGTTCCTGACTCTTGATGACCGTCAGTCGGCGCATCTGCTCGGCAGCTGGGCGGGCGGCTATCCCTCACTGCGAGCGGAGCGGAGCAGCCGGTAGACACGGCATGCTCAGGCAGCAGCGGTGCGGCGGGCGCCGGCGGCCCGGTTGATCGACCAGGTCACGACGACGCCCACCAGGATCATGGTGGCCAGGCCGAGGCCGGAATAACCGACGGCGCCGAGCACCAGACCGGCCAGGGCGCCGCCGAGGGCGCCGGCCGCGTTCATCGACAGGTCGGAGAAGCCCTGCAGGGCCGCCCGGTCATTCAGCCCGACCGCCTCGCCGATGAGGGCTGAGCCCGCGACGACGGATGCCGACCAGCCGAGGCCGAGCAGGATCAGGCCAGCGGTCATGGCGGTGCTCGAGTCTCCCGCGAGCCAGAAAAGCGTGAGCGACGACAACAGCAGGGCCTGGCCGGCGAGGATGACGGGCATCCGTCCTACCCGGTCGGCCAGCCAGCCGAACACGGGGGAGAAGGCGTACATGCCGGCGACGTGGAGGCTGATCGTGAGCCCCACGACGGTGAGGGTGGCGCCGTGCTCGCGCAGGTGCACCGGAGCCATGGACATCAGGGCGACCATCGTGGCGTGGCTCAGGGCGATCACCGCGACGGCATAGCGCGCGGAAGGGGTGGAGCGCAGGATGTCCAGGCCGCCGCGTGGGCGCGGCGCGGCGGAATCCGTCCCCCGGGACCTGAGCGCCGTCAGCAGTGGGTCGGGCCGGAGCCCGACCGTGTACACGATCGCCGCGCCCACCGTGGCGAGCAGGGAGAACGCGAAGGCACCCGTCATCGGGGGCAGGCCGAGGAAGGCGCCGACGACCTCGCCGGGGCCGAACAGGTTCGGTCCGAGAACGGCGCCGATCGTCGTGGACCAGACCACAATCGACAGATCGCGGGCCCGGAAGGCCTGGCTCGCCAGGTCTGTGGCGGCGAATCGGGCCTGCAGGTTGGCGGCCGATCCGGCGCCGAGCATCATCAATGCCAGGAGCAGGAGAGCGAAGACGTTGACGGAGACCGCGGTGATCGCAAGCACGGCGCCGGCGCCGGCAACGAGCGAACCGGTCGCAAGGGAAAGTCGCCGCCCCCTGGCCTGGGCGAGCCGGGCGAGGGGCACGGCGACGAGGGCCGCGCCGAGAGTGCTCATCGTGGCGGCCATGCCCGACCAGGAGCTCGACCCGGAGAGCTGAGCCGCCAGAAGGGCACCGAGGGAGAGTGTCGCCCCCATGCCTATTCCGCCGAGAATCTGCCCCGCGACGAGTACGCCGACGACCTTGCGCTGCAGCGGTCCGTGGGCGGGTTGCCCGGCCAGCGAGGTCTCGGCGGCTGACGGTTCGTTGGACACAGGTGCCTTCCGTTCGTTGCTGATTCCGGCATACCCATAGGGGTATCGATGACAGGCTATCGCTTCAGCGGAGCCATTTCGCGCGAACCTGGACATCGGCGTCCTCGTAGCCGAGGCGATCATAGAAGGACAGTACTGCCGCATTGGCCGAGCGGACCATCAGCTGCAGCTTCACGACGCCACGTTCCCGGAGCCAATCCTCCGCGGCGACCATCAGTCGCCGTCCGAGTCCGGTACCGCGGTGGGTGTCGTCGACGGCGAGGTAGTACACCCAGCCTCGGTGGCCGTCGTGGCCGACCATCACGGTTCCGACGAGGGTCTTCCCGTCGAACAGCCCGAGCACGGTCGATGTCTCCCCGGCCAGCGCGCGCAGCAGGTCGAGCTCGGGCGGGTTCCAGGGTCGGGTGAGTCCGGCCTGGTCCCAGAGCGCGGATGCGCTACCGAGGTCCGCCGGAGTCAGATCGGCTATGTGCATGACCCGATTCTTCCACTTCCGGTCGGAGGCTCTTTCGGAGCGCGACAGATGGCGGTTGAATGTCCGCGACAGCCGCTGTGTCACCCAGCCACCGTGCGATGCGGGAGGAACCGATGCTCGAGCATGCGCCGCGCCGAAGCGCCAGGATCGCCGAGGAGATCCGCGGCGAGATGGGGTACCAGGGCCGGACCCTGAAGGAGCTGTCGGCGGCGACCGGAATCTCGATGGCCATTCTGCGTCGACGGCTCACCGGGGAGAAATCGTTCTACGTCGAGGAACTCGAGCGGATCTGTCGCTACCTGAACATCTCCGTGATCGACCTCATCGAACGCACCGAGCTGTAGCCGGCAGCCGGCCGTCGCCGGCGCTGCGGTTACGCGCCGTGGTTACGCCCGCGGCTTGAACGGGTCGGTGATGTCGGCCACGGTTGCGCCGTAAGCGTCGATCAGGGCGTCGGCGTCGACGAATGCGGAGTAACCATGCTCGCCCGCGCCCATCGCGACCCGGTTGCCGCGCAGGCGTTCGTCGGCGAAGACGGGCCAGGGGGTCGTGCTGCCGAGCGGGGTGATGGTGCCGCGGGAGTAGCCGGTCGCCGCCAGGGCGACGTCCTCGTGCGGGAGCGAGAGCTTGTTCACGCCGACGAGTGCGCGCAGCTTCGCCCAGCTGATCTGCCGGTCGCCGGGCACGAGCGCAAAGAGATAGTCGCCGTCATGCCGCTTGACGACGAGCGACTTGACGATGCCGGACGGGTCGATCCCGAGGAGCCGTGCGGCGCTTTCGAGGCTGTCGGCCGCGGGCCGGGGGACGATGTCGATGTCGAGTCCGCGGGCGCGGGCATCCGCCGCCACCCGCTCACGCCCCGTTTCAGTCATGGGGCGAGTCAACCACATGCGGGGTCTGAGCGGTCGGCGACCCCGCCCGGCTCAGTGACCGCCGAGCAGCCGGAGCACCCGGTCGTACGCGCCGTCGGCCTCAGCGAACCGCAGGAACTTCACGTTCTCCACCGTGACCTGCTCGACGTCGGGTTCGGCCTCGAGTATGCCCATAACCTCCGACAGGAAGTCGTCCAGCGGCATGGCCTGCTCGCTGTTCTCCTGGTTCAGGAGCGTCGTGCGGACGGCGGGGGAATCAGCTCGAGCACCTGCACCGAGGTGCCGGACAGCTGCACGCGCAGGCTTTCGGTCAAGGAGTGGATGGCGGCCTTGGTCGCGTTGTACGTCGGCGTCATCGGCAGCGGAACGAACGCCAGTCCCGAGGACACGTTCATGATGACCGCGTCGGGCTGTCCGATCAGGAACGGCGTGAACGCGCTCAGCATCCGCAGCGGCCCGAGCAGGTTCGTCGTGACCGTCGCTTCTGCGGTCGCCAGAAACCCGGAATCGAGCAGGTTCTCGGGGAGCATGATGCCGGCCATGTTGACCAACACATTGAGCTCGGGGTGCTCGGCGGTCACGGTGCGGAATGCACTCGCTATCGAGTCCGGGTCCGTGACATCGAGAACGAGAGACTCGATGCCGTCGTTCTCGGCGACGATCGCGTCGAGGAGTTCCTGTCGGCGCCCGGCGACGATCACCGTGTTCCCGGCCTGGTGGAAGCGCAGCGCGAGGCCGTGCCCGATGCCGGACGTGCCGCCGGTGATCAGAATGGTGTTGCCTGTGGTCTTCATGGTGTCGCTTTCTCTCATGCGCTCGTCGACGGTGTCGACGGTGCCGGGTGTCAGTTGTCGCGCGGCGTGCGCCGCCGGTGACGGATGCGCGGTGTTACGACTCTGCCGCCTCCTGTCCGCCGGCGGGAGAGGAGCCCTTGTCCACGGACCGGCGATCCCTGTCACCGGTCGCGTTAAGCGGTGATGATGGGGAGATGGACGTACGAGGAATGGACAGACCGGGGCTGGCCGATTTCCTGCGCAAGCGCCGCGAGCTGCTGCAGCCGGAAGATGTCGGTCTCATGAAGGGACCGCGGCGGCGGGCCACCGGCCTGCGGCGGGAGGAAATCGCGAATCTCGCCGGCATGTCCGTTGACTATTACGCCCGGCTGGAACAGCAGCGTGGCCCCCAGCCATCCGACCAGATGCTGGCCGCCATCGCCCGAGGACTCCGCCTGAGCCTCGACGAACGCGACCACCTCTTCCGGCTGGCCGGTCACACGGCGCCCCCGCGGATCCGGCGGACCGACCACATCAGCCCGGCCCTCCTGCGCGTGCTCGACAGGCTCGACGACACTCCCGCCCTCGTGCTGTCCGACCTCGCAGACACCCTGGTGCAGAACCGGCTCGCCACCGCACTTCTCGGGGACCAGACCCGCCATTCCGGCCTGGCCAGGAGCGCCTTCTACCGGTGGTTCACCGATCCCGACGAGCGCCGGTACTACCCGGAGGCCGCCCATGCCCACCAGGGCCGGATCCAGGCCGCAGGTCTCCGGCTGGCGTTGACGGCCGGCGGCCCCGACCACCGGGCCGAACAGATCGTGGCGCGGCTGCTGCACCTCAGCCCGGAGTTCGCGGCCCTGTGGGACCAGCACGAAGTCGCCGCACGCTTCGACGACCACAAGACCATCGTGCATCCCGAGCTCGGCGAGATCGAGCTCGACTGCCAGGCGCTGTTCACCGAGAACCAGGCTCAGACTCTCCTGGTGCTGACGGCCGCGCCCGGCACCCCCGGCTACGACAAGCTGCAACTACTCGCGGTGCTCGGCCAGCAACGATTCGCTCCCGATCCGTCGGCCGCAGCGGGTGCCTAGCCCAGCCGGGGTCAGCCGAGCCGGTCGAGGTAGCGGAGGATGATGCCCTCGCGGAGGGCCCAGGGCGAGACCTCGAGTTCGTCCACCTTCAGGGCGGCCATCGCTGCCTGGAGCACGATCCCGCCCGCCACGATCTGGAATGTGCGGTTGGCGGTGATACCGGGCAGGGCGGGGCGGGCGTCCGCAGGAATGCGGGCCAGCCGGGGTACCCAGTCCGCAAGCTGGGCGCGGCTGAGCAGCATCCGCTCACCCGAACCGAAACCGTCCGAGGTATACCCTGCGAGCTTCGCCAGGGACCTGATCGTCTTGGACGAGCCGACGACGTGGTGCGGGGCCGGCTGTCCGGCGAAGGATGCGACGGCCTCGGCGAGCACGTCGGCCGCGTGTGCGCGCAGGGCCGCAACCTCCTCGGCGAGCGGGGGATCGTGGTGCAGGAATCCCACGGTCGTGCGCCCGGCGCCGAGCGGGACAGAGAGGGCCACCGCCGGTGTCTCATTCGCGCCGGCGGCGATCTCGAGCGACCCGCCGCCGATGTCGAACAGCAGGATGTCCCGAGCCGACCAGCCGTACCACCGTCGCACCGCGAGGAAGGTGAGGCGGGCCTCGTCCTCGCCGGAGAGGACCTGCAGGGCGACGCCGGTCTCCCTCTCGATCGTCGCGAGCAGTTCCGGGCCGTTCGTGGCGTCGCGGAGGGCGGAGGTCGCGAAGGGGAGCAGGTCGTCGACCTCGTGCCGGCTCGCGACGTCGGCCGCGTGCTGCACCGCGGACAGCACGGCAGCGCAGCCCTCCCCGGTGATCGCCCCTTCCGGGGTGAGATACCGCATCAACCGGAGGACGGCCTTGTCGGAAGCCATCGGGACCGGCTGGGCGCCGGCATGGGCGTCGACGACGAGCAGGTGGACGGTATTCGAACCGACGTCAATGACTCCGAGGCGCACAGTCTGACGATACCAAGCCGGAGGACACGTCGTCGCCTACAGGGTGGGCTCAGGGACCACGAAGCGCTGCCATGCCCAGGCGCTGACGCTGAGGGCCGCGAAGAGACCGGAGGCGACCCACATCAGGGTCACGCTGCCCTCGCCGTGCCACAGTCCGACGACGGGGTTCAGCACGGCGAACATGATCGTGAAGGCGGCGAGGGTCAACCCGATCCAGGCGAGCGGCGACCAGGCGACGATGCTGCGCCCGCTCGTGCTGCCGATCGGGATGAGCACGAGAAGCGCCGATCCGATCGCGGTCAGCACGACGCTGTTGGCGACCTCGGCGGCGAGCAGGTCCCCGAAATCCGCGCCGGTCGGCAGTATCCCGAGCACGAGCCAGCCGAGGAGCGCGAGCGCGAGCAGGCTTCCGGCACGCAGCGCCGCAAGCTGGCCGCGATGGATCGCGCTGTGGCCGCTCGAGACGGCGACGCTGCCGAGCAGCCCGAAGAGCAGTGCCGGATGGATCTCGAACGCGCGCGAGCCGAGCGCGGTCACCGCGACGAGCAGCAGGTACCGCGGCAGGAATGTGACGGATGCCGGCACGCCCCACACCCGCGAGCTCCACCACTGCGGCACGAGGGCTCCGACCGTGTTGACGACGATGAGGGCGAGCATGACCGCGAGCAGCAGTCGCAGGAAGGCCGGCTGACTCGACACGGTGCCGGAGAGCATGATGAGCGTCGCTGCAGCGGCGACCGAGGCGGCCGCGATGAGCCAGCGGTTCACGATCACGGTGGGGGCCTTGTCGAATTCCTCCCTCGCCTGGTTGCGGCCGGAGAGGGCGGCCGTGTTCCAGAGCGGGCGGCCGTCCCGTGCCCGCACGATCGTGCCGCTCAGCAAACGGGCGGGAATGACGAGGAGCACGAGGGCGCCGATGGCGAAGAGTACGGCCTCGAGCCAGGAGAAGTCGGCGTTCGCGCCCGGCGGCAGTACCGCGCTCGTGAACTGGGTGGGGTCGTTCCAGCCGCCGGGGAGGGCGGGATCATGTCCGGATGACGAACCGCCGCCCGGTGGTGCCGGTGCGACCGCCGTCGGGGTCGCCGAGGGTGCCGGGGTGGCGGTGGCGCTCTCGGACGGTGTGCCGGGCGCCGACGCCGGAGCCGTGGCTGTCGGGGAGCTGCTCCCTGCCTCGGCAGAGGGCGACGACGACGGAGGGGTGGCCGACGGTGATGCGTCCGGTGCGGGACCGAAGTCGACGCCGAGGCCGGGGCTTCCCTGGCTCTGGTTGCCTGCGGCATCCTGTTGGGCGGCGATCACGAGGTGGTTGCCCGCGGCGACCGTGCCTGTCGCGGTGCAGGCCCAGGCTCCCGCGGCGACGGCGACGGTGCACAGCGAGTACGGGCCGGCGAACACGGTGACGGTGGCGCCGTCCTCACCCGTCCCCGTGTACGTCGACCCCGTCTGGGCCACCCGCGCGCCGGCGGTCGGTGACGAGACGACGGGAGCGGCGGGCCGGTCGAAGTCGAAACGGATACTGAGCGCTGCACTGTCGTTCGACCAGGAGGGCGCGCTGAACCCGGTCTGCTGCGCTGCCGTCACGGTGTGGATGCCGCTGCTCGGCAGGTCAGGGAAGGTGCACGCCCACGCCCCTCCCGTGTCTGCCGTCGCCGGGCAGCTCTCGCCGGTCGACACCGTGGCGACGACGGATGCCCCCGGGTACGCGGACCCCCGGACGGTTCCGTTCGACGCCGGGTTGCCGAGCGGCCCGCCCGTCACGACGGGTTCACCGAGGACGTCGATGGTCTCCTCGGCGGTGAGGCTCGAATCGCCTGTCACGACGACCTTCAGCCGGACGTTCTGCCCGCTCGGGAGGTTTGCGGGGCAGGACCAGTCCGTCGACGGGGTGGCTTCGATGATGCAGAGCGGGTCGCCCTCACCGGGGTTGAGGAGCTGGATCTCCTGATTGGCCGCGCGAGTGCCGGAGACCGTCGTGGTCGAGCGGCCGACGAAGGTATGGGCCGGAGGACTGTCGATCGTGGGGGATGGCGAAAGCGGGGTTGCGGCCGGCCCGCTCGGGGGCGGGGCGGGGGAGGTCGCGGCGCGGGCGGCATCCGTGCCCGGCAGGAAACCGCCGAGGCTCAGGAGCAGAAGCGCCGCGGTGACGAGGAATACCGGCGCGACCAGCCGGATCGGTGACCGGGCGTGACGAAGCGCGATGGGCATCCGCCGCGGCCGTCGACCATGACGGGCCTGCGGCGGGCCGGGGCAAGCGAAACGTGAGCGATGCATAGGTCCCCCTGCCTCCATTTCAGGGGTCATCTCCCCGATTGTCAACGTGCAACGCGCAACAGGCACGATCCCGCACGGGATTGTTATCCGGCGCGGGACGCGGGCGTAGGGCATACTGACGGACACGAGGCGGATTCGCCGCCCCTCCGTGAGACAGGCCCGATCTCGCCATGACGCTTCCTGACCTGCGCGTTCCCGCCACCGGAGCGCCCTGGCTCCGACCGGAGAGCTACTGGCCGGCCCTGACCGAGGCCACTCGCCATCTCGACACGCCCGTCGCGGCGCTGCACCTCGGAGCGCTCCGCCACAACACCCACGACATGCTGCGACGCGCGGGCGGAACCCCGATCCGCGTTGCTTCGAAGTCGATCCGCGTCCGTGGCGTGCTCGAGGCCATCCTCGCCGTGCCCGGCTACCAGGGCGTGCTCGCGTACACCCTCGCCGAGGCGCTCTGGCTCGCGGAATCCCTCGACGACATCGTCGTCGGCTATCCGAGCGTGGACCGGGGGGCGATCGGGGTCCTCGGCCGCTCGGCACTGCTCGCCTCCCGGGTCGCCCTGATGGTCGACTCGCTCGCCCAGCTCGATCTCATCGACACGGTGATCCCCCCGCACCGGCGCGAGACCATCCGACTGTGCATCGAGCTCGACGCCGGCTGGAAGAACCCGGTGCTCGGGCACCTCGGCGTGCTGCGCTCGCCGGTGCATACCGCCGCGGAGGCCAGGGACTTCGCGGCGGCCATCGTCGCGCGCCCCGGCTTCGCTCTCGTCGGCCTGATGGCATACGAATCGCAGGTCGCCGGCCTCGGTGACCGGCCGGCCGGTCGCCGCCCCCGTGCGCTCACCACCGGGATCGTGAACCGATGGGTGCGTCGCCACTCGATCGCCGAGCTCGGAGTGCGCCGCGCCGCCGCCGTCGCGGCCGTGCGCGAGGTCGCGCCCCTGGAATTCGTCAACGGTGGCGGCACCGGTTCCCTCGAGAGCACCCACGCGGATGCCTCGGTCACCGATATCGCCGCGGGCAGCGGCTTCTTCGGCGGCCACCTCTTCGACAACTATTCGGCATTCACGCCCGCTCCCGCCGCGGCATTCGCCCTCTCCGTCGTGCGGAAGCCGAGCGCGGCGACCGCAACGCTCCTCGGCGGCGGCTGGGTCGCATCCGGACCGCCGGGTGCCGACCGGATGCCTGCCCTCGCCTGGCCGCCCGGGCTCGCCGTCGTGACGCGGGAAGCGGCCGGCGAGGTGCAGACCCCGCTCGCTGGCCCCGGAGCCGCGGCCCTGGACGTCGGCGACCGGGTCTGGCTGCGGCACACCAAGTCCGGGGAGCTCAGCGAACACGTGACAGAATTCGCAGTGGTGGACGACGGGCGGGTCGTCGACATGCTGCCCAGCTACCGCGGCGAGGGAAAGGCGTTCCTGTGACGAACACCGGTGCTCTCTGGCAGAACTGGGCGCGCAGCGAGTCCGTACGTCCGGCCAGGGTTGAGCGGCCCACGAGCGTCGCGGCCGTGCAGCGTGCGGTGATCGCCGCCGCGAAATCCGGGATGCCGATCAAGGCCGTCGGATCGGGGCACAGTTTCTCCGGCATCGCCGTCGCCCCCGGCGTGCTCCTCGACCTGGCCGACCTCTCCGGCATCGTCGGCGTCGACACGGCCACCGGCCGTGTCACCCTCGCCGCCGGCACCCGACTGCACCGGATCCGCGGCTTGCTCGCGCCATACGGGCTGGCGCTCGCCAACATGGGGGACGTCGACCGGCAGACGATTTCCGGTGCGACCTCGACGGGAACCCACGGAACCGGGTCGGCCTTCGGCGGACTCGTCACCCAGATCGTCGGCCTCACCCTCGTCACCGGCGACGGCGAACTCCTGCACGTGAGCGAGACCGAGAACGCGGAGATCTTCCCCGCCGCCCGCCTCGGTCTCGGCGCGCTCGGGATCCTCGTCGACGTGACGATCCAGTGCGTCCCGGACTTCCTCCTGCACGCCGTCGAACAGGCCGAGCCGCTCGGCGAGGTGCTCGACACCTTCGACGAGCGCAGCCGCGCCGCCGACCACTTCGAGTTCTACTGGTTCCCGCACACCGAGAAGGCCCTCACCAAGACGAACACCCGGCTAAACCCGGCCGCCGGGCGCGCGCCGCTCGCGCCGGTCTCCCGCTGGATCGACGACGAACTGCTCGCCAACGGCGTCTTCGGGGCACTCTGCACGATCGGAGCCGTGCTCCCGCAGTCCGTGCCGACGATCAACCGGGTGGCCGAGCGTTTCATGGCCCGGCGGGATTACACGGATGCCTCGACGCGCATTTTCGTGAGCCGGCGCGCCGTGCGTTTTCACGAGATGGAATACGCGCTCCCGATCGCCGCGATTCCGGCTGCCGTGCGCGAGGTCCGCGAACTCATCCAGCGCTCCGGCTGGCGGATCTCGTTCCCGATCGAGGTGCGGTCCGCAGCCGCGGATGACGTGTGGCTGTCCACGGCCCACGGCCGTGAGACCGGGTACATCGCCGTGCATCGTTTCTACCGGGAGAAACCGGCCGAGTACTTCACCGCCGTCGAGGCCATCATGCGCTCCCATGACGGGCGCCCGCACTGGGGGAAGATGCACACGAGGGACGCCGAATCCCTTCGCGAGACCTATCCGCACTTCGACGATTTCGTCGCCGTACGCGACAGGCTCGACCCCGAGCGCCGTTTCACGAACCGGTACCTCGAACGGGTCCTCGGGCGGTAACCGGCCGGCCGGGCGACCTCGGGGTGCGAATTCTCGCGCCGCGCGTGACAGGCTGGTGACCGCGGCCCACGGCCGCTCCACGAACCGGTCGACCGCCCAGCACCCGACGGACCGCACAGCACCCGACCGACACAGTACAGAGAGTCCTCCGAGATGAGCAGCAAGCCGATCAACACCAACACGGTCGCCGGCCGGGCCTGGCCGCACCGCGCCAGCGAACTCGGCGACCGGCTCCCCGACGGCTTCACGATCGGGGTCGCGAGTTCGGCGTTCCAGATCGAGGGCGCCGCCCGCGACGGCGGGCGCGCCGAGTCGGCCTGGGACCCGTTCACGGCGACCGCCGGCCGCATCGTGGACGGGTCGAACGCATCCGTTTCTGCGGACCACTACAACAAGCTGCCCGGGGACCTCACCCTCCTGGGCGAGCTCGGCGTCGACGCCTACCGGTTCTCGTTCGCGTGGTCCCGGGTGCAGCCGGACGGACGCGGGGCGCTCGCGCGCACCGGACTCGCGTTCTACGACCGGCTCGTCGACGGGCTGCTCGCGGCCGGCATCCGCCCGATGGCGACGCTGCACCAGCGCGACCTGCCGCTTGCCCTGCGCGGCGGCTGGCTGAACCGCGACACCGCCTCGCGCTTCGCCGACTACGCCTACGAGCTCGGGGCCGTGTTCGGCGACCGGGTCGATGCCTGGGTCACTCTCGACGAGCCGGCGACCGTGACGCTCGCCGGCTACGCCCTCGGCACGGATGCCCCCGGCGAGGCCCGCCTCTTCGCCGCACTGCCGGCCGCGCACCATCAGCTCCTCGGCCACGGCCTCGCCGTCCAGGGCCTGCGCGCCGCCGACGTGCGCGGCGGCATCGGAATCGCCAACGCGTACTCGCCCGTGCAGCCGGCGAGCGACAGAGAGGCAGACGAAGTCGCCGCCGCGCTCTTCGACCTGCTGCACAACCGCGTTTTCGCCGACGCCGTCCTCCTCGGGAGCTACCCGGTGCCGCCGGAACCCTACGAGACCGAGCTGCGGCTGCTGCTCGAGACGGAGCCGGAGGACCTGCGCACGATCCACCAGCCGCTCGACTTCTACGGTCTCAACTACGTGCAGCCGTCACGGGTGGCGGCCGGGCCCGTTCCGGTCGTGAGCGGTGCGGTCGCCGGCGGCGGCCCCTCCGGCAACGGAGCGGGCGGGGCGCGCGGGGAGGCCGGCGCTGGCTCGGGTCCGCGCGGCCCCGGCTCCCGCGGTCCCGGCTCCCGCGGTCCCGGCTCCCGCGGGCCGGCGAGCCGGGCGGGCGGCCCTGGCGGACCGGGTGCCGCCGGCTCGGGCGTCGGGCCGCGGACCGCCGCGAACGCAGGCAGGGTCGACGAGAACGCGCCCGTGGTCTCCTTCCCGTTCCACGTGCTCCCGTTCCGCGAGTTCACGGTCACGGGGGCGGGACGCGCGATCGCGCCGGCCTACCTCGGCGTCGCCCTCACCGAGCTCGCGACCCGGTACGGCGACGCACTCCCGCCGGTGTACCTCACGAGCCTCGGAGCGAGTTTCCCTGACCAGGTCGACAGCCGCGGCGCCGTCGACGACCCGGCCAGGATCGACTACCTCGCCGAACACCTCGTGGCCGCACTCGACGCCGTTGCACCGGGCAAGCCGGCGGCGGGGGTGAGCATGCGCGGGGCCTTTGTCTGGTCGCTGCTCGACGGCTTCGAGTGGACCGCGGGCTACACCCAGCGTTACGGCCTGGTGCGGGTCGACTTCGCAGACCCCGAGCGGAAGCGCACGCCGAAGTCCTCGTACCGCTGGCTCCAGAAGGTGCTCGCCGCCCGCTGACCGGCGTCCGGTTCCCGCCCGTTCCCGCCCGCCGAAATCCGCGGCGGGGGATGGGTCAGGGGTGCGGCGGCGGAGCGTGATCGAGCCGACGACGACCGCTCCCACGATCCACGCCCCGATGATGAGCAGTTCGCCGCCGATGTACGCGGCGTCCTGCGAATTCGAGGCGACCGCCTGGAGGGCGTCGATCGCGTGCGAGAGCGGAAGCCAGTCGCTGATGATCCGCAGGGCGTCCGGAAGCTGGTCGCGGGGGAGGAAGATACCGCCGAGCAGGATCTGCGGGAACACGAGCGCGGGCATGAACTGCACGACCTGGAACTCGGTGCGGGCGAACGCGCTCGCGAGCAGCCCGAATGTCGTGCCGAGAACCGCGTCGGCGACGGCGACCGCGAGAAGCAACCAGACCGAACCGGCGATCGTGAGGCCGCAGACCCAGACCGCGTACCCGACCGCGACCGCGGACTGCAGCACCGCGAGCAGCCCGAAGGCGAGGGTGTAGCCGAGGATGAAGTCGCCCTTGCCGAGCGGCATCGAGAGCAGCCGTTCCAGCGTCCCGGTGCGGCGTTCCCGCAGGGTCGTGATGCTCGTCACGAGGAACATCACGATGAACGGGAACAGGGCGATCATCGCCGGCCCGATCCTGTCGAACACGGGCGTGTCGGAGAAGATCCACGCCACCAGGCCGATCAGCAGGCTCGGGACGACGAGGAGCAGCACGATCGTGCGGGGGTCGTGCCGGATCTGGGCGAGCACCCGTCCGGCCGTTGCGAGCGTACGGCGCGGGTTCACAGCGCACCATCGAATCCGGTCGACCCGGTCCCGGTCGGCCGGCCTTCGGACGACGGGTCATCGGCTTGCGGGTCTTCTGGCGACGGATGCCGCCGGATCAGGCTCAGGAACGCCGCCTCGACGTCGTCGGTCGCGGTCGACGCGAGCAGCCCGGCCGGGGTGTCGTCTGCGAGGATCTCACCGTCCCGCATCAGGAGCAGCCGGTCGCAGCGGCTCGCTTCGTCCATGACGTGGCTCGACACGAGCAGGCTCGTCCCTCCGGCCGCGAGCCGGTGGAACAGCTCCCAGAGCTCCACCCGGAGGACCGGGTCGAGGCCGACGGTGGGTTCGTCGAGCACGAGCAGCTCGGGGGACCCGAGCAGGGCGCCGGCGAGCGACACCCGGCTGCGCTGGCCGCCCGAGAGCGAACCCGCCAGCTGGCCGGCATATCTTCCCAGGTCGGTCGCGTCGATCACCCGGTCGACATCGCTCGCGGGGGCGCCGAGCACCGACCGGAAGTACCTCAGGTTCTGCCGCACGGTGAGATCGTCGTAGACACTCGCATCCTGCGTGACATAGCCGACCCTGTTCCGGAGCGAGACGGAGCCGGCGGGGCGGCCGAGCACGGTGACCTCCCCGGACTGCACGAGCTGGACGCCGACGATCGAGCGCATCAGGGTCGTCTTGCCGCATCCGCTCGGCCCGATCAGGCCCACGACGAGGCCACGGGGCACCGTGAGGCTCAACCCGTGCAGCACCGGATGCCTGCCCCGGCGGGCGAACAGGTCCGTCACGTGGACCGCGGGTGCAGACAGATGGCTCATGCCTTTGATTATTCGCCGGTTCGGCCGGAAAGAACCATGGATCGGGGGTGTTTCTTGGAGTCTGGTGGGAAGCGGATGAGAGTGTCAGGCGGCGTCGTTATGATGGCACCATTGTTCGTATGCCGCCGCGGCCCGCTCGCTCGCACCGCTGAAATACAAGGAGACGCTGCCATGGAATGGCTCATCCCGCTACTCATCGTTGTTGTGCTTGTCGTCATCGTCGGAATCTACTTCTGGGCGACGTACAACTCCCTCGTGACCCTCAAGGTGCGGGTGGACGAAGCGTGGAGCGACATCACGGTGCAGCTCAAGCGGCGTGCCGACCTCATCCCGAACCTCATCGAGACGGTCAAGGGCTACGCGGCGCACGAGAAGGCGGTCTTCGAGAACGTCGCCAAGGCCCGCGCCGAGTCGATCAGTGCGACGACCCCTGCGGATGCCGCAGCCGCCGAGAACCACATGCAGTCCGCCCTGCGCAGCATCTTCGCGGTCGCGGAAGCGTACCCGCAGCTCCAGGCCAGCCAGAACTACCTGCAGCTGCAGGCTGAGCTCGTCGACACCGAGGACAAGATCCAGGCGTCGCGCCGCTTCTACAACGGCGGGGTGCGGGAGCTCAACACGAAGATCCAGGTCTTCCCGAACAACCTGATCGCGAAGAACCTCGGATTCACCCAGCGCGACTTCTTCGAGGTCACCGACTCCGCAGCCATCGCGGAGCCGCCTCGCGTCCAGTTCTAGCGGCAGGCCCAGATGTACAGTGCGATCGCGCGGAACAAGCGCAACACCGTTTTCATCATCATCCTCTTCCTGGGGATCATCGCCGGCCTCGGCTGGATTGCCAACGCCGTCTACGGTCGCGGCGGCTACGGCATCCTGATCCTCACGATCGTCGTCGCCGCGGGTTACGCCCTCGTGCAGTACTTCGCGGCCGGGCGCCAGGCGATCGCGATGAGCGGCGGCATCCGGGTGAACAGCAAGGCGGAGCATCCGCGGCTCTGGAACACCGTCGAGAACCTGTCGATCACGACCGGAACGCCGATGCCGGAGATCTACATCATCAACGACCCCGCGCCGAACGCGTTCGCGACCGGGCGCGACCCGCAGCACGCGATCGTCGCCGCGACGACGGGCCTGCTCGCCATCATGGATGACTCCGAACTCGAGGGCGTGATGGCCCACGAACTCGGGCACGTCCGCAACTACGACATCCGGGTGTCGATGGTCGTGTTCGGCCTCGTCGTCGCGGTCGGCTTCATCTCGGACATGTTCCTGCGGATGGCGTTCTTCGGTCGCAATAACAACAACAACGGCAACCCCGTCGTGATGGTCTTCGGCCTGGTCGCGATGATCGTGGCACCGCTCGTCGCCAGCATGGTGCAGCTCGCCGTCTCCCGGCAGCGCGAATACCTCGCCGATGCCACGAGCGCGCTGACGACGCGGCATCCGGATGCCCTCGCGAGCGCCCTCGCCAAGCTCGAGACCTACGGGCGCCCGATGCAGAAGCAGAACACGTCGATGGCGCACCTGTGGATCGCGAACCCGCTCAAGCCCGGCATGATGGCGAAGCTGTTCAGCACGCACCCGCCGATCGAGGACCGGATCGACCGCCTGCACGCCATGGGCAACAAGTTCTGACGACTGCGCTCAGGCGAGAAGGGCGGCGAGTGCCGGCGCGAGAGTACCCGCTGCGCGACCGTGATCTCGGTGAGCCCCTGCCAGAGGGCGGTCGCGCGCAGCACCGGCGCGAGGCGCTCTGCGGTGTCGGCCGGGGCATCCGCTTCGGCCCACGCCGCCTGAACGCGCAGCACGCCGGCCTGCCGGTCGTTCTTGAGGTCGACGCGCCCGACGAGGGTGTCGCCGAGCAGGATCGGCAGCGAGTAGTACCCGAAGACCCGTTTCGGTTCGGGGGTGTAGATCTCGATGCGGTAGTGGAATCCGAACAGGCGGAGAGCCCTGGCCCGGTCCCAGACCATGGGGTCGAACGGCGAGAGCACCGCCGCGGCGTCCAGGGCCCGCGGCAGCCGGGCGTCCCGGTGCAGCCAGGCGGCACCGGGCGTGCCACCCGGGCCCCAGCCGGGCACGACGACGGGGATCAGCTCGCCGGCGTCCTCGAGTTCATGGATCGCGACGAGAGTCGCCGGCGTCTTCAGGCGGAAGTAGTCGGCGAAGTCCTTCGCCGTGCCGATGCCGTGCGCCCGCGCCGACCGGCGGACGAGTTCGCGATGTGCATCGTCCCGGTGCACCCGGCGGGCCAGCAGCTCCTGGGAAAGAACCTGTCCAGGCAGCGCGTAGACCCGCTCGAACCGGCTGCGGCCCGCGGTGACGACGTCGCCCCAGCGGAACAGCGTCTCGAGACCGCTCTTGACGTCCGACCAGCCCCACCACGGGCCGCTGCGCTTGTTCGCGTCGTGCTCGATCGCACTCGCCGGCAACGGGCCCTTATCGGCCAGTTCCGCGAGCAGCCAGTCGAGCATCGGCCGGTTGCCCTGCGACCAGGCGCCCGGCGTCCGCGCCGACCGCTCGCGGAAATCGTCCATCCGCCAGGCGAACAGCGGCCAGCTCTCGAGGGGCACGAACGAGGCCTCGTGCGCCCAGTACTCGGTATAGCGGGCCTGCTTGCCGACAGCGAAGGTCAGCCGGTCGAGCTGCGCCTTGTCGTAGCCGCCGAGCCGACTGAAGGCCGGCAGGTAATGGCTGCGCTCGAAGACGTTGACCGAGTCGATCTGCAACAGGCCGAGCCGCGTCACCAGGGCGTCCAGCTGGCGGATGCCGGGGACGGCCGGGACGGGACGCCCGAATCCCTGGGCGGCCAGGGCCACGCGCCTGGCGAGTGCGGGGGAGAGGGACTGGACCATTCCTCGACCCTAGCGAGGACCGGGGACAGTGACTGCCTCCGATTGCCTAGACTGGTCCGATGACGGAATCCGCGGGTAGGCCGGGCTGGAGCGCACTCCTCACCGGGCGGCGCAGACGTGCCGCCCCGATCGGCCGGGAGCCCGGCAGCGGGCCAGGTACGGGAGCTCGCACCGCGGCCGGCGAACGGGCCGGAGCGGCAGCGATCGCCGTCGTCTCTGCTCCGCCGAACGGCGTCGATGAGAACGTCCCGGCGGGAATCCGGCTCGCCGGCGCGTGGTCGTGGCGGCTCCTCGCCGTCTTCGCCGTCATCGCCGTCTTCCTGTTCGTCGTCGTGCAGCTCCGGCTCATCGTCATCCCGCTGCTCATCGCCGTGCTGGTCTCCTCGATCGTGGCGCCCTTCGTCTCCTTTCTCGTGCGGCACCGCTGGCCCAAGGGCCTGGCCATCGCCGTCGCGGTGCTCACCACTCTCCTCGTCCCTGCCGCCCTGATCACGCTCGCGGCGACCCAGCTCGCCGGCGGCCTCTCCGGCCTCAGCGACCGGCTCGCCGGCTCCTACGGCGACCTCAAGGCGTTGCTGCTCGCGTCACCGCTGCACCTCACGGAACCGCAGATCAACGACTACCTGCAGCAGGCGCTTGCGGCGATCCAGGCCGACAGCCAGGTCTTCCTGAGCGGCGCACTCTCGCTCGGCACCTCGCTCGGCCACGGTCTCACCGGGCTGCTGCTCACGCTCTTCAGCCTGCTCTTCCTCCTGATCGACGGCCCCGGAATCTGGGCCTGGATCGTGCGGATCTTCCCGAGGCGGGCACGGGCGGCGATCGACGGCGCCGGGCAGGCCGGCTGGACCACCCTCGGCAATTTCGCGAAGGTGCAGATCCTCGTCGCCTCGATCGACGCCCTCGGCATCGGGCTCGGCGCGTTCCTGCTCGGCGTCCCGCTCGCCATCCCGATCGGTGTCCTGGTCTTCCTCGGTTCCTTCATCCCGATCGTGGGCGCCGTCGCGACCGGCGCCGTCGCCGTCGTGATCGCTCTGCTCTTCAACTCCTGGCCGATCGCGCTCGCCATGCTCGGGGTCGTGCTCCTGGTCCAGCAGGTCGAAGGGCACGTCCTCCAGCCACTCATCATGGGAACGGCGGTCAAGGTGCATCCGCTCGGCGTTGTGCTCGTCGTCGCTGCGGGTTCGTTGCTCGCCGGGATCCCGGGGGCGCTCTTCGCGGTTCCGGTCGCGGCCGTGCTCAATGTCATGATCAACTACATTCAGGGCGGCAGTTGGCGTGCCGACCTCCCTGACGTTCCGCGGGGTACCGGATCGCCGCTGTGGCGGACCGTCCCGCAACGACCCGGCTTCACCAGGACCAGAAGAAATCCGTCCAGCACGACCACTACCGAAGGCACCCCATGACCAACCTGTCCCTCGTCGGGCCGAGCCTCGCCGAGTTCGAAGCCGCCCGCGCCGTGGTCTCCCAGGTCGCCGCCGTGACCCCGATGGAAGGCTCCCGCTACCTGAGCGCGGTCCTCGGCGCCGAGGTGCACCTCAAGTGCGAGAACCTGCAACGCACCGGTTCGTACAAGATCCGTGGAGCGTACAACCGCCTCTCGAAGCTCACCGACGAGGAGAAGGAACACGGCGTCGTGGCGGCCTCGGCCGGGAACCACGCCCAGGGCGTTGCGTTCGCCGCCCGCGAGCTCGGCATCAAGGCCACGATCTTCATGCCCGTCGGCGTCGCCCTGCCCAAGCTCCAGGCCACCAGGGACTATGGCGCGCACGTCATCCTCCGGGGCAGCACGGTCGCCGAGCCGTTGCTTGCCGCCGCGGCGTACGCCGCGGAGACCGGTGCGATCCTGATCCCGCCGTTCGACCACGCGGACGTGATCGCCGGCCAGGGAACGCTGGGCCTCGAGATCCTCGACCAGGTTCCCGACCTGCACACCGTCGTCGTCCCGATCGGCGGCGGCGGACTCATCTCCGGCGTCGCGAGCGCGCTGAAGCAGAAGGCGCTCCTCGACGGTCGCACGATCCGGATCATCGGCGTGCAGGCCGCCAACGCCGCCGCCTACCCGCCATCCATCGAGGCGGGGAAGGCGATCGAGGTGCCGATCCTGCCGACGATCGCCGACGGCATCGCCGTAGCGAAGCCGGGGCTGCTCAACTTCGAGATCATCAGGGACGTGGTCGACGAGATCGTCACCGTCACAGAGGACGACACCGCCCGTGCGCTTCTCGTGCTCCTCGAACGCGCGAAGCTCGTCGTCGAACCGGCCGGCGCCGTCGCGGTCGCAGCCATCCTGGCCGGCAAGGTCACCCCGGATGGCCCCACCGTTGCGATCCTCAGCGGGGGCAATATCGACCCCCTGCTGATGCAGCGTGTCATCAGCCACGGCCTTGCGGCATCCGGTCGGTATCTCACCCTGCGCATCATGCTGCCGGACCGCCCCGGACAGCTCGCCCGCATCTCCGAGCTGCTCGCCGAAGCGCACGCCAATGTCGTCGAGGTCCTGCACACCCGGCACGGCGTCGGACTGCAGATCAGCGAGGTCGAACTCAACGTCAGCGTCGAGACCCGCGGCCCCGACCACCGCCAGCACGTCGTCGACGTACTCACCTCGGCCGGTTACGACCCCCAGATCGACTGAGGGTCGCGTCGCGGGACGACTGTGGCCGTTACGGTCGACTGCGGCCCGTGCACGGGGCGCAGTCGACCGTAACGGCCACAGTTGCCGCGGATGCTGCTAGTCGCCGCCCCAGGTTTCGACGGCGAAGATCTCCACGGCGATTTCCTTGCCGTTCGGGGTGGTGTAGCTCGTCTTCGATCCGACCTTGAGGCCGAGGATCGCGGCGCCGAGCGGGCTCTGCTCGCTGTAGACGTTGAGGTCGCTGTCGCCGGCGATCTCGCGGCTGCCGATCAGGAAGCGCTCTTCGTCACCGGCGATGGTGGCGGTGATCACGGTTCCGGACTCGACAACGCCCTTGCTCTCGGGGGCGTGGCCGACCTCGGCGTTGCGGAGCAGCACGATGAGCGTGCGGATGCGCGCCTCCTGCTTGCCCTGTTCGTCCTTCGCCGCGTGGTACCCCGAGTTCTCCTTGAGGTCGCCCTCTTCACGCGCGGATTCGATCTTCTTCGCGATCTCGATCCGGCCGACGGTGCTCAGGGCCTCCAGCTCGGAGGCGAGGCGGTCGTACGCCTCCTGCGTCAGCCAGGTGACGGTGGTTTCAGTAGTCATGGGTGGGTCTCCTCCTCATGCTCGAGTCATGCGTGTGGTACCGGATGTGCGTGATCGTGCGGTGTTGTGTGCGTGATTCCGGGCGGATCGCAGCAGGAAAACAACGCTCGCCCCGGCGAAGAACGTCGGGGCGAATACGTCAGTCTAGGTCAGCCAGCACCGGTAAATCAATCCGGTGGTGGCGGGCTCGCTCGTCAGTAGCTGCTCCGTGAACGTACGTGAATACTGGTCACTCGGCGGCAGGTCGATCACCTTCCACCCTACGACCGCGAAGCTCTGGTTGAGCGCCTCGACCGCGCAACTCGCCGGTGACCCCACCGGAATCGAGGCCTCGAAGGTCACCGTCACGTTCCGGTCGTCCTGGACGACGTTGCGGATGTCCCTGGTTTCGAGCAGGGGCTGGGAGGCGCCGAGCCCAACCCAGACGACCCAGCCCACCAGCACGACGGCGAAGGCCCCGGCGGTGATCCACAGGGACCGACGGTCGCGCAGGCGCCGGTTCGGGGCGCGACCGTACCGGGAATCCAGGGTGCCCTCGCTGCGGGTACCGCTGTCGACGTTCCTGCTGCCGGTCACTCAGACTCCACACTCACGGTTCAACGATTAGTCTTGTCCCTAGGTTATCCGCCATTTCTGAGGAGTCCGATGACACTGCGCCTCCTGGCCGTTCACGCCCATCCCGACGACGAGTCGAGCAAGGGGGCTGCGAGCTATGCGTACTACCGGAGCCGCGGCGCCGAGGTCATGGTCGTGAGCTGCACGGGCGGAGAGGGCGGCAGCATCCTCAACGACGCCCTCGCCGACACGGCGATGGCCGAGCGAGACATGGCCGGCCTGCGCCGACGGGAGATGCGCCAGGCGCAGAAGGCCCTCGGCATCGAACACCGGTGGCTCGGCTACCAGGATTCCGGCATGAACGAAGACGGTTCGGTCCCGCCGAATTCCTTCTCGACCATCGACCTCGAGTTCTCCGCGGAACCGCTCGTGCGGATCATCCGCGAATTCCGCCCCCAGGTCCTGATCACGTACGACGAGAACGGCGGATACCCGCACCCGGACCACATCCGCTGCCACGAGGTCTCGATGGCCGCGTATCGCGCCGCCGCGGACCCCACCCGGTACCCGGGTGACGGGGAACCATGGCAGATCGACAAGCTCTACTACGATCGCATCTTCAACCTCGAACGCATCGATGCCCTCTTCCTGCTGCTGAGCGTCAAGGAACCGGAGTCCCCGCTGCTCGAGCCGCTCGGGGAGGCCCGCGACTGGATGAAGAACTACCCGGCCCTGGCGACGACCCACGTTCCGGTCGGCGACTTCCTGGACGCGAGGGACGCGGCGCTGCGGGCCCACGCGAGCCAGGTTTCCCCCACGAGCAGCTTCTTCTTCTGGCCGAACGACCTCATCCGTGAGGCGTGGCCGTACGAGGACTTCCAGCTCGTCGAATCGAAAGTTGAAACGGTCATGCCTGAATCAGATCTGTTCGCCGGTATCCGGGACGAGGCATGAGCGCCGTCCTGTTCCCGCACCTCGTCGACGCGGTGACGGGCTTCATGCTCGCCAACACGCCGCCGCCCGAATTCAACCCCGACACCGTCACGCCGGGGCCCGCCGGCTTCCTGGCGATCCTCTTCGTCGTGGTCGCCGTCGTGCTGCTCGGCTTCGATCTGGTCCGCCGCATCCGCCGCACGACGTATCGCGCGGAGATCGCCGAGCGCCTGCAGGCGGAACTCGCTGCCTGCGTCGAGGCGGAGACGCACCCGGGTGAGGCATCCACCCCGCGGGAGACCCAGCAGCCTCAGGGGTAGAGCGGATGCGTGGCGATGATCAGGATCGCCGCCCAGTGGCAGAGGAACGCGACAACGGTCAGGCTGTGGAAGATCTCGTGGAACCCGAAGACCCCGGGAAACGGGTTGGGCTTCTTGAGCGCGTAGATGACAGCGCCGACCGAGTAGCACAGGCCGCCGATCATGATGAGGGTCATCATCGCGGCGTTCGCCTGGAAGAAGTCGACGATGAACATCAGTGAGCCCCAGCCGAGAAGCAGGTACAACGGCACGTAGAGCCAGCGCGGTGCGGTGATCCAGAACACCCGGAAGGCGATGCCGAGAAGTGCGCCGCCCCAGACGAGGGAGAGCAGGAGCACGGACTTCGACGGCGGTAGCGCGAGCACCGTGATCGGCGTGTAGGAACCGGCGATCAGCAGGAAGATGTTGGCGTGGTCGATGCGCTTGAAGACGAGCTTCGTGCGCGGCTTCCAGTTGATGCGGTGGTACAGCGCCGAGTTACCGAACAGGAGCAGGGAGCTGATCACGAAGACGAGGCAGCTCCACTTCGCCGCGGGTCCCTCTGCGAGGGACAGAAGCACGATCCCCGCGACGATCGTGACCGGGAAGGTGCCCGCGTGGATCCAGCCGCGCCAGGTGGGCTTGAGATCCTCCGGCCGGGGCACCTCCGACTCGAGCAGCGGCAGCTGCGGGATGAACTCGTCGTCGGGCGCCTTCAGCGGCTGTCGTGCGGTTGCGTCGTCCCCGGTGCTGCTCTCTGCGGCCATGCAGCCAGAATACGACAGCGAACATGCCGGAAGAAGCACGGGCTGCCCGAGTGGGCTAGCGTAAATACGTGCAGAAGAGGCAGGTCCCCTTGGCGCGCGACATCCTCTACCGGTTGTACGAGCGCCGCCTTCGTCGCGGGCTGACGCCGGAGAACCTGCCACGCCACGTCGCGATGATCATCGACGGCAACCGCCGCTGGGCCCGGCAGCTCGGGCTCGAGTCCGCCGCACACGGCCACCGTGCCGGCGCGGCGAAGATGCGGGAGTTCCTGAGCTGGTGCGACGACCTCGGCATCTCGGTGGTCACGCTCTACCTACTCTCCTCGGACAACCTCACCAACCGCCCGAGCGAGGAACTCTCCGAGCTCACCAAGATCATCGCCAAGCTCGCCGAGGAGCTCTCGCGCCAGCGCAACTGGCGGGTCCAGCAGGTCGGCACGAAGAAGGGCCTGCCCGCGCCGCTCATCGCGGCGCTCTGCGACGCCGAGACCCGCACCGCGGGCAAGAAGGGCATGCACATCAATCTCGCGGTCGGCTACGGCGGACGCACCGAGATCACCGACGCCATGCGCAGCATCGTCGCCGCGCACCTCGAGAACGGGCACACCCTCGCGGACCTCGCTGAGACGCTTACTCCCGAGCTCATCGGCCAGCACCTCTACACCGGTGGCCAGCCCGACCCCGACCTCGTGATCCGCACCTCCGGTGAGCAGCGGATCAGCGACTTCATGCTCTGGCAGAGCGCCCACAGCGAGTTCTACTTCGTCGAGGCGCTCGGACCCGACCTCCGCCAGGTCGACTTCCTGCGCGCCCTGCGCGACTTCGCCAAACGCCAGCGCCGCTTCGGAAGCTAGGAGACCGGATGACCGAGATCGATGCCTATGCCGCGGGGTTCGTCGAGGAGCCCGGTTACCTCGACTACGGCCGCGTCGGACCGCTCTCGGCGACGGTGGTGGCCGAGAGCCTCGGCCAGACCGAGATCCTGTCCCGCGCCCGCTTCGGCAGCCTCGACCACCTCTTCCAGCAGGACGAGCGGATGCGCGAGGCCGTCTCCGCCGTGACCGGTTTCCGGGCCGACCAGGTCGTCTGCGAGCCGAACACGACGACCGGCATCATGCAGGCCATGTTCGGCCTGACCGGGGGCGTGCTGCTCTCGCCCGGCGATTTCCCCACCGTCCCCTTTGCTGCCGTGCGCGCGGCTGAGGCCCTGCGCGTCGTGACCCCGATCTGGCTGGGGACCGAGCACGGCAGGGTGACCCCCGGCGAGATCCGCGAGCAGCTCACTCCCGCGACGGTCGCCGTCGCGGTCTGCCTCGTCGACTCGCGGACCGGATTCCGGGTGGACCTCGACGGCATCCGCCAGGTGATCGGCGACCGTCTGTTGATCGTTGACGCGATCCAGGGCTTCGGTGTCACCGACGCAGCCTATGAGATGGCGGATGTCGTCGCATCCGGTGGCCAGAAATGGGTGCGCTCGGGCTGGGGCACCGGTTTCCTGGCGCTGAGCGACCGTGCGGTCGAACGACTCGTTCCGGTGTTCTCGGGCTTCGCGGGAACGGACGTTGCCGAGCCGTGGGACGAGGTGCTGCCGCCCAGCCACAGCGCCCGCGCATTCCGGGTCAGCAATGGAGACGCGATCGCGCAGGCGCGGTTCTCCGCGGCTCTCGAAGAGATTGCCGTGACGGGCATTCATAACATCGAGGCCGCGGTCGCGGACAACGTGTCGCAACTGATCGACCTCGCCGACGAGTACGCGGTACCCGTGGTGTCGCCGAGGGATGAACGCGAGCGGGCCGGGATCCTCGTGCTCGAGCCCCCTCCCGCCCAGCTCAACACGCTCACGATCGCCCTGCACAACCACGGGATCACCGCAACGACCCGCGACGGCCGGGTGCGGCTCAGCGCCCACGCCGTGCTCAGCGTCGAAACCGTGGACATGCTGCGCGGGGCATTCACGTCGTATGCGACGGCGGCCATTTACTGAGTCCCAGATGCCGCGCCCATTAACGTCTGGTGACAATGTGTGTGTCGCACTTCCGATATTCACCGAGTGTAAGTAGCGTCATCCCCATCAGGTACGGCGCCTGATCGAGACGGCCACATAAGTACGGCTCGAGAACCCCCGTGGCCAGCTCGCCAACACAATCCGCGCCTTTCGAGGCACGGGGTGGGAGTGGTTGTGACCGCTAATCAGACCGACTATCAGGGTTCGAACCAGACGGCTTCCGACATCAAGCAAACCGAGCGCACCTTCGTGCTGGACACCTCGGTCCTCCTGTCGGATCCCAAGGCGATCTTCCGGTTCGCCGAGCATGCCATCGTGCTGCCGGTCGTCGTGATCGCCGAACTCGAATCCAAGCGCAACGACCCGGAGATCGGGTACTTCGCCCGCCAGGCCCTCCGGCTCCTGGACGAATTGCGTGTCAAGCATGAACGCCTCGACTTCCCGATCCCGGTCGGAGAGGGTGGCAGCCTGCGTGTCGAGCTGAACCACTCCAACATGTCGGTGCTCCCCTCGGGCCTGCAACTCGGCGACAACGATTCGAGGATCCTCGCGGTCGCGATGAACCTCGCCAACGACGGTCTCGCCGTCACGGTCGTCTCCAAGGACCTGCCATTGCGGGTCAAGGCGGCATCGATCGGCCTGCTCGCGGATGAGTACCGACACGAGCTCGCGGTCGATTCCGGCTGGACGGGGATGGACGAGATCACTCTCGGGTCGAACCAGATCAGCGAACTCTACGACAACGAGGTGCTCAACACCCGTCTGGTGCAGGACATGCCGATCAACACCGGCCTCGTGGTCCATTCTGACCGCGGCTCGGCGCTCGGCCGGGTCACCGGCAAGGGCGAAATGCGGCTCGTGCGCGGCGACCGGGACCTGTTCGGCCTCAAGGGCCGGTCGGCGGAGCAGCGCCTGGCGATCGACCTGCTGCTCGACCCTGAGATCGGGATCCTCTCCCTGGGAGGGCGAGCGGGGACGGGGAAGTCGGCGCTCGCGCTCTGTGCGGGACTCGAAGCCGTCCTGGAACGCCAGCAGCATCGCAAGATTATGGTGTTCCGCCCGCTCTACGCGGTCGGCGGCCAGGAACTCGGCTATCTGCCCGGTGACGCGAGCGAGAAGATGAGCCCGTGGGCCCAGGCGGTCTTCGACACCCTCGGCGCGCTCGTGTCCGAGAACGTGCTCGAAGAGGTCCTCGAGCGGGGGATCCTCGAGGTCCTGCCGCTCACCCACATCCGGGGCCGTTCGCTGCACGACGCGTTCGTGATCGTCGATGAGGCGCAGTCCCTCGAGCGCAACGTGCTGCTCACGGTGCTCAGTCGCATCGGGCAGAACTCGCGGGTGGTCCTCACCCACGACGTCGCCCAGCGGGACAATCTCCGGGTCGGCCGCTTCGACGGCGTCGCATCCGTGATCGAGACGCTCAAGGGGCATCCGCTGTTCGCCCACATGACGCTCACCCGCTCGGAGCGCAGCGCGATCGCCGCGCTCGTCACCGAGATGCTCGAGGGCAACGACCCGAACTGACCCCGCGATCCGGCGAAGGTGCCCTTTCCGGTCGAGAGTGACCCGCGGAAAGGGCGCCCTCGACCGGAAAGGTACCGGGGCTAGGCGGTGCGCGCGGGGGACGCGTCATGCTGAGCAGGTCCAGGGCCGTGTCGAGCTGGGCCAGGGTGACTTCGCCGCGTTCCACGAAACCGAGGTCGATGACGGCCTGGCGCACCGGGACGCCGTGCGCGACCGCGTGCTTGGCGACCTTCGCCGCGGCCTCGTAGCCGATCACCCGGTTGAGCGGCGTCACGATGGCGGGGGAGGAGCCGGCCAGGGCCTTCGCCCGGTCGAGGTTGGCCTCGAGCCCGTCGATGGTCTTGTCGGCGAGCACCCGCGTCGCGTTCGAGAGCAGGCGGATCGACTCGAGCAGCGCGGTGCCCATCACGGGGATGGCCACGTTGAGCTCGAAGGAGCCAGACGCGCCCGACCATGCCACGGTCGCGTCGTTCCCGATCACGCGGGAGCAGACCATCAGCACGGCCTCGGGGATAACCGGGTTGACCTTGCCGGGCATGATCGAGCTGCCTGGCTGAAGATCGGGGATCTGCAGCTCGCCGAAGCCGGTGTTGGGGCCGGAGCCCATCCAGCGCAGGTCGTTGCAGATCTTGGTGAGGCTGACCGCGATGGTGCGCAGGGCACCGGATGCGTCGACGAGGCCGTCGCGGTTGGCCTGCGCTTCGAAGTGGTCGCGCGCTTCCGTCACGGGAAGCTCGGTCTCGGCGACCAGGAGCTCGATCACGAGCTGGGGGAAGCCGGCGGGGGTGTTGATGCCGGTGCCCACTGCAGTGCCGCCCAGGGGCACCTCGGCGACGCGGGGAGGGCGCTGCGGATGCGCTCGATGCCGAGCCGCATCTGGCGGGCGTAGCCGCCGAACTCCTGGCCGAGGGTGACCGGGGTCGCGTCCATCAGGTGGGTACGGCCGGCCTTGACGGCATCGGCCCAGAGCACCGACTTGGCCTCGAGGGCGACGGCGAGGTGGTCGAGCCCGGGGATGAGGTCGTCGATGAGCGCGCTCGTGACGGCGAGGTGCACCGACGTGGGGAAGACGTCGTTCGAGGACTGCGAGGCGTTGACGTGGTCGTTCGGGTGCACCGGGCGGCCGAGGGTGCGGGTGGCGAGGGTCGCGAGCACCTCGTTCATGTTCATGTTCGAGGAGGTGCCGCTGCCGGTCTGGTAGACGTCGATCGGGAACTGGTCGTCGTAGAGACCGGTGATGACCTCGTCTGCTGCTCCGGCGATCGCCTCGGCGATGTCGCCGTCGAGCACCCCGAGCTGCGCGTTCGCGAGGGCGGCGGATTTCTTGATGCGGGCGAGGGCCGAGATCTGCGCGGGTTCGAGGACGGAGCCGGAGATCGGGAAGTTCTCAACGGCCCGCTGGGTCTGGGCGCCGTAGAGGGCGTCGACGGGAACCTGCACCTCGCCCATCGTGTCGTGTTCGATTCGGTAGCCGGCATCTGCGGTTTTTGCACCACTGTGTGTAAGACCTTTCGATTGGGAGACGGTACTGCCCGGGCTGTGGGATCAGACGTTGCCGACGACGACGTCGGGAACGGCCCGGCCTTCGAGCAGTCGGTAATTGGCGCCGACGATAGCCAATGTACCCGCTGCGACGGCGTCGCTGATCAACTCGGACTGTTCCAGGAGCTCGGTCACGGTGTCGCGCAGGTGTTCTCTGCCGACCATGAGTGCATCGATGCTCCCGGGTTCGGTCAGCGTCGCATCCGTCGCCGCGACCACCCGGTGCACGGCGGGCACGATCTTCTCAATGATCCGGCCGATGTGCACGGGCAGGGGAGCCGCCCCGGGCGCCTGCGCGTCAACGGCGGCCTGGACCGCGCCGCAGCCGTCGTGGCCGAGCACGAGGATGAGCGGGACCTTGAGCACGGCGACCGCGTACTCGAGGGAGCCGAGCACGGAATCGGAGATGACCTGCCCGGCGTTCCGCACGACGAAAAGGTCGCCGAGGCCCATGTCGAAGATGATCTCGGCGGCGAGACGCGAGTCGCTGCACCCGAAGAGGGCCGCGGCCGGGGTCTGCGCGGTCGCGAGCTCGGTGCGCCGGTCGACGTCCTGGCGCGGATGCTGCGGCTCGCCGTCCACGAATCGCTGGTTGCCGCGCTGCAGCCGGCTCCACACCGCTGCCGGGCCCACGGCGTCGCCCGGGGCCGCAGCCTGGCTGATGAGCACGTCTTTGCCCCGTCCGGTCACTGGGTCACCGCCTGTCCGTTGGCACTGATCTGGGCGGCGATCGCGGTCGCGACCGCCGCGAATTCGTCTTCGTCTGCCGTTCCGACGAGCAGGTAGCTGCTCGTCCCTGCGCTCGTCACGAGGGCGTATTCGAAGTTGCCGCGGTCCTTCTCGGCCGCCGGGTTCCGGTAGACGTCCCAGGTGACTCCTGCGAGGGTGAGCGTCTGGGCTGCGGGGGCGTCGTTCAACTGCTGCCCGATCCAGGTCGGATTCGCGCCGAGGGCCTGGGTGACGGCCGATGAACTCGTTGCGGGGGGTCAGCAGGCCGATGTACCAGGACGGGATCTTGTCTGTGCCTCCGAGACGCCACTGGGCGGCATTCGCCCGCCAGCCATCCGGGAGCTCAGGGACCACAAGCGGCTCGTCGATCCCGACCTGCACCTGGCTCGCGACGGCGGCGAAATCGACGGTGCGGTCGACGGGCCCGTCGCTGCGCGGGACGAGGAGGACGAGAACGAAGACCGCACCGAGGGTGGCGAGGAGGGACAGGACCAGGTTGTTGACGGTCTTGCGCGACCGGTAGTTCCGCGAGTTCGTCGCGAGGCGGTCCGCCGTCTCCTGGGCGGTCTCAGGCCTGCCGAGCTCGGCGACGACCCGGGGCGGGCGCTTCGTGGTGGTCATTCGGTGCCGGGGCCGGTCGAGGGGGAGGCGGAGTCCAGTTGGCGCGCGCGAGCGGCGTCGAGGCGGGCCTTGGCTCCGATCAGCCATTCCTCACAGCGGCTCGCGAGTTCCTCGCCGCGTTCCCACAGGGCGAGGGACTCTTCGAGGGTCGAAGAGCCCTGTTCGAGGGCGCTCACGACCCGTACGAGTTCGTCCCTGGCCTGCTCGTAGCTCAGGGTGGAGATGTCGGCGGGAGCGGTCATGGCGTCCATTCTATTGAGTCCTGGCTGTCGTCTTCGGCCCGGTGGCCGGGTCAGCTGCCGGGTCCGCGGCCGGGTCTGCGGCCGGCTCGGCGGACGGGCCTGCTGTGGCCGCGAGGGTTCCCGCGCCGAGCGTGATCCTGAGCCGGGTACCGTCCGGAGCATCGGCGGCGGCACGCAGCACGTGGCCGTCCCGCACCTGCACGATCGCGTAACCGCGGTCGAGGGTGCCCTGCGGGGACAGCGTGCGGAGCCTCGTGCGGAGCTCCGTGACGACGCCGGCGGATGCCTCGACGACGCGTTCCACTAGCTCCGTTCCCCGGGCGACGTACCGGGTGAGGTCCTCGGCACGGGAATCGACGATCCAGGCCGTGCTGCTGAGCACGGGGCGTGACCGGAGCTGGCCGATCCGGTCGACCTCGGCGGCGAGGATTCCGGTCAGCCGGGTGCCCAACCGGGCCCTGGCCTGCTGGACGCGGTTGAGCTCGTCCGAGACGTCGGGAACGACCCGCTTGGCGGCATCCGTCGGGGTGGAGGCCCGGAGGTCGGCGACCTCGTCGAGCAGGGGCCGGTCGGCCTCGTGGCCGATCGCACTGACCAGGGGGTGGTGCAGGCCGCCGCGGCGCGGAGCACGCGTTCGTCGCTGAAGCCGAGCAGGTTCTGGAAGTCGCCGCCGCCGCGGGCGACGATGATGACGTCGACGTCGGGGTCGGCATCGAGGCGCTGGATCGCGGCGACGACCTCGGCCACCGAGCGGTCGCCCTGCATGGCCGCGTACGCGAGGTGGAAATCGACGGCGGGCCAGCGCAGCTGGGCGTTGCGGATGACGTCCTTCTCGGCGTCGGAGTCCTTGCCGGTGACGAGGCCGATGCAGTGCGGCAGGAACGGGAGCGGTTTCTTGCGGGAGGCGGCGAAGAGGCCTTCGGCCGCGAGCTGCTTGCGGAGACGCTCGAGGCGTTCGAGCATGTCGCCGAGGCCGACGTGGCGCAGGTCGAAGACCTGCATGGTGAGTGTGCCGCCCTTGACCCAGTAATTCGGCTTGACCAGGGCGATGACGCGGTCGCCCTGCTTAAACTCGTCGCTCAGCCGGGCCTTGACGGACGACCACACGGTGAAGCCGACGGTGGCGTCCTCGCTGAGGTCTTTGAGCTTGCCGTACACATTGCCGCCACTGACGCCCCACTGGGTGATCTCACCCTCGACCCAGGCTGTGCCGAGCCGCTCGATGTAGCCGCGGATCTTGTTCGCCAGCAGGGCGACGGGCCACGGAGCCTCGAGGGTGGGTGGTGCATCGGTCATGAATCGTTCCTCCCACGGCCTGTCCAGCCACGCACCCATAGAATGAGCCGGTGACTATCAGCTCGGATTCAAGCGTTATCGGCCTCGGCATGCCCCGGATTCCCCGGGCACGCAACGTCCTCAAGGATACCCCGGTGGATGGGCCGAAACGGGTGCTGCTCGCTGCCCCGCGCGGCTACTGCGCGGGTGTCGACCGGGCCGTCATCGCGGTCGAGAAGGCGCTCGAGCTGTACGGAGCGCCCGTCTACGTGCGCAAGCAGATCGTGCACAACGTGCACGTCGTCTCCGAACTCGAGAAGCAGGGCGCCATCTTCGTCGACGAGGTCGATGAGGTGCCCCGCGGCTCGCACCTCGTCTTCAGCGCCCATGGAGTGTCGCCGGCCGTCGTCAGCGCGGCCGCTGCGCGGGGCTGCGCGCGATCGACGCGACCTGCCCGCTCGTCACCAAGGTGCACCGCGAGGCCGTGCGCTTCGCCCGCGATGATTTCGAGATCCTGCTGATCGGCCACGAAGGACATGAAGAGGTCGAGGGCACGGCAGGGGAGGCACCGGAACACACGACCCTCGTGGGCAGCCCGGACGAGGCCGACACGATCGTGGTGCGCAACCCGGAGAAGGTCGTCTGGCTGTCGCAGACCACCCTCAGCGTCGACGAGACCATGGAGACCGTGAGCCGGCTCCGCGCCCGGTTCCCGCTGCTGCAGGATCCGCCGAGCGATGACATCTGCTACGCCACCCAGAACCGGCAGGTGGCGATCAAGAAGATCGCCGAGGCCTCAGACCTCGTGCTCGTCGTCGGTTCGGCGAACTCGTCCAATTCGGTGCGCCTCGTCGAGGTCGCCCTCGAATACGGCGCCCGCGCCGCCTACCGGGTCGACTTCGCGAGCGAGGTCAAGCAGGAGTGGCTCGACGGCGTCGCGACCGTCGGAGTGACGAGCGGGGCATCCGTGCCCGAGGAACTCGTGACCGAACTCCTGCGCGACCTCGCCGGCGCCGGATTCGGTGACGTGCAGGAAGTGAAGACCGCCGAGGAGGACCTGCTGTTCTCGCTCCCGAAGGAACTGCGCAAGGACCTTGCGGGCAACAACGACGCACGGGCCCTCGGCGGGCGAGTGACCCGGGTCGAGTAGCGCCGATCATCGTGGGGCGCCGGTGGGGGCGCCCGCGTGGATGCCTACGGCTGGCTGTAGAAGTCGATCAGCGTCGGGTCGGTGGTCACGACGACCATCATGAAGGCGAAGATCACCACGAGCGCGATCACCGCGCCGATCACCGGGACGTAGAACGCCCGCTTGCGGCGTGAGATGAGCAGGATCGCCGCGGCGGCGGTGAGCAGCCAGACGATCGCTTCGGTGATTCCGCCCGCCGTGACGAGCCCGGCGACGGAGGAGTCCGGCACGTAGGTACCGAGGTGGGACTGGGTGTAGAGCATCTGGATGGCGTCGGGGAGGGCGTTGAGCACCCCGATCGACATGAAGGTCGCGGCGAGGCCGAGCGCGAGCAGGCCGAGGGTGACCCGCCGGTCCCAGGCGGGAACATCGGGCCTGGCCGGTCCGGTCAGAGTACCAAGCGACGGCGCGGAGACAGCGGAGTTCGGGCCAGCGGTTGGCGAGCGTGGCGTTGTGACGCCCGGATCCCAGCTCCAGCCCTCAGGGGCCAGCTCCCCGTAGCGGGGCTGGGGCCGGGGGTCCCGGCGGGGGCTGTCAGGGACGTTTTCGCTGGGCACGGGGGAGCCGTTCGACTAATTTGCGGGTGAGGAAGGCGACGGGGTGCGTCTTCATATAGGTGAGGTGCGCCCGGAGACCGGCTACTTCGCCGGCCAGGGCATCCCTGGCGGCGGAGGTGGCGACGAGCTCGGCCGTCGCGGCGTCCCGTTCGGCCAGGGCGGTTGCTTTGTCAGCGGCGAGGAGGTCCGCCTCGAGGCGGGCCTGGGCGGCTGTGACGAGGGCGGCATCCGTGTTCTTGAGCGCCTCGTTCTCGGCGGCGATCCGGTTCGCGAATCCGAGGATCTCGTCGGGTGGTGTTGCACGCGTGCGGATCGGCGCGGTGTTCCGCGGCAGGGAGGCCAGGGGGATCGCGACTCCGACGTACTGGTAGACGTGGCTGTCCGTGGCCTTGAGGAGGTCGAAGAACGTCTCGTCCGCGGTGAGTCCGAGGCCGGCAAGACGTTCGGTCACCCAGCGTTCCGGATATTCCGAGACGACGGGGTCCTCCTCACGGATGCCGTAACCGGCGGCCGTGAACATGTCTTCGATCTCGAAGGCATCGTAGAAATGCAGGTGGGTCTTGTCGAGCAGCCCGGTCTCCGTGTAGGTGAACCGGCCCTCGAGCAGGTCCAGCCGTACGGAAAGGTGACCCATATTGGGAATCGAGTAGACCACTACTCCGCCGGGCCGCAGCAGGGCGCGAATGGCCACGAGGGTCGCGCGCGGGTCTGGCAGGTGTTCGAGGACGTCGGCGAACAGCACGACGTCGAAAGCTCCGAGCCCGGCGACGGCGGCCGTGTCGCTCACGTCGAGCACGTAGGCCTCGGAGATCTTGCCCCGCGCCTCGTCGATGTCGACCGGATTCAGGTCGACACCGACGACGGTGCAGTTATTCATCTGTTCCAGGGCTTCACCGAAATTTCCGGCCGAGCACCCCACATCCAGCACCCTCGATCCTTCAGGAATGAAGGAGAGCATGTTGGACCAGCTGTTGTTGCGGGTTCCCCGCACGAACAGGTGGCTGGAGTACGCCGATGTTTCGCCCATTGGATGAATTTACTCCGGATTAGCTCTCCGAGTGTCCAGCGGAGCCGAGCTGCTGGGTGGCTTCGACGACGCGGGCGGCCATCGCCGTCTCGGCGACCTTGCCCCAGGCGCGCGGGTCATACAGCTTCTTGTTGCCGACTTCGCCGTCGATCTTGAGGACGCCGTCGTAGTTCTTCAGCATGTAGCCGGCGACGGCACGCGTGAACGCGTACTGGGTGTCGGTGTCGATGTTCATCTTCACGACGCCGTTGGCGACGGCTTCGGCGATCTCGTCGGCGGTCGAGCCGGACCCGCCGTGGAAGACGAGGTCAAGCGGCTTCGGGCCGGTGCCGTACTTGGCGGCGAGGCCGTCCTGGATCTCCTTGAGGAGCTCCGGGCGCAGCTTCACGTTGCCGGGCTTGTAGACACCGTGGACGTTGCCGAAGGTCAGCGCGGCCATGTAGCGGCCGTCTTCGCCGAGGCCGAGGGCGTCGATCATGGCGCTCGCGTCGGCGAGGGTCGTGTACAGGTTCTCGTTGATGTCGCCCTCGACACCGTCTTCTTCGCCTCCGACGGCGCCGATCTCGACCTCGAGGATCGCGTTGATGTTCTTGGTGCGCTTGAGGATGTCCTTCGCGATGACGAGGTTCTCGGCGAGCGGGATGGCGGAACCGTCCCACATGTGCGACTGGAAGATCGGGTTGCGCCCGGCCTTGACTTCGGCTTCCGAAGCGGCGATGAGGGGAGGACGAAGTCGTCCAGGGCGCCCTTGGGGCAGTGGTCCGTGTGCAGGGCAACGGTAACGGGGTAATTGTCGGCGACGGACTGCACGAAGTGAGCCATGGCGAGCGCACCGGATGCGCGGTTCTTGACCGTGTGGCCGGCGAAATAATCGGCGCCACCGGTGGTGACCTGGATGATGCCGTCGGAGCCGGCTTCAGTCAGGCCCTGCAGGACGGCATTAATGCTCTGGGAAGACGCAACGTTGAACGCCGGGTAAGCGAAACCCTGGGTCTTGGCTTTGTTGAGCATCTCTGCATACTGGTCTGGGGTTGCGATGGGCATGTTTCTGCGTCTCCTCGGTTGTACAGATTCGGTCTTCCCATCCTACCGATGGCGGCTGGATGGCTGGACGGGAAACATCAGCCGTTCCCGCTGGGCGGGCGCTAGGCTCTTAAACGGCAGCGCTGGGCGACCGGCGCCGGCCCAACGCTGGGCCTTGCCACTGCCGCACTCTTCGTCCGGGAAGGACCATCTGTGAACAGCCCCGAAATCGCCCCCAATTTCACCCACCCGGACCGAAACCTGGCCATGGAGCTGGTGCGCGCGACCGAAGCCGCGGCTATCCGCGCGGTGCCGTTCATCGGCCGCGGAGACAAGAACGCGGCTGACAAGGCCGCCGTCGACGCGATGCGAGTCTTCCTCGGTACCGTCAACTTCGATGGAGTCATCGTCATCGGCGAGGGCGAGAAGGACAAGGCCCCGATGCTCTTCAACGGCGAGCACGTCGGAAACGGCACCGGTCCGGCCTGCGACATCGCCGTGGACCCCATCGACGGCACGAGCCTCACGGCCGAGGGGCGCCAGAACGCGCTCTCGGTGATCGCCGTATCGTCCCGGGGCACGATGCTCGATGCCTCCTCGGTGTTCTACATGGACAAGATCGTCACGGGCGCCGCCGGCTTCGGCGTCGTGCACCTGGACCAGCCAATCGGCGACAACCTGCGCGCGCTGTCCCAGGCCACCGGCAAGCCCATCGGCGAGATGGTCGTCGCCGTGCTCAACCGTCCGCGCCACGAAGGCCTGATCGACGCGATCCGGAGCGCGGGAGCCGGCACCCGTCTCATGTCCGACGGCGACGTCGCCGGCGGCATCAACGCCGCCCGTTACGGCACCCGCATCGACATGTGCGTCGGTATCGGCGGCAGCCCGGAGGGCATCACGACGGCGTGCGCGCTCAAGGCACTCGGCGGCTTCATGCAGGGCCGACTCGCCCCCAAGGACGACGCCGAACGTGCCAGGGCCATTGCTGCCGGACTCGACGTCGACAAGGTGCTCGACCTCGACGACATGGTCTCGGGAGACAACACCTTCTTCGTCGCTACCGGCGTGACCGACGGCGGTCTCGTCGACGGCGTGCGTCGTAAGGGTCCGATCATTCGCACCGAGAGCATCGTCATGCGCGGCAAGTCCGGCACCGTCCGCCGGGTCGTGGCCGACCACCTCGCCGCCAAGTGGCTGTAGCCCGCGGGCACTGACCTCGCACTGACCGCACCCCCGCATCTCCCTACAACAATCGCCGTTTCGGCCGAGTACCCCCGTTCTTCGGGAGACGCTCGGCCGGAACGGCGATTGTCGTATTGCGCCCGCTCAGTCCGCGCGGTGGGCGGATGCCTCGAGTTCTGCCTCGGCGAGTCCCGCGGCTTCCAGTTCGGTCACGAACTCCCAGGCGACGAGTTCCCGCGGGGACTCCTCGACGCCCGCCAGCGGGGCGAGCACTTTGGACTCGTCGAGTGCGTTGAGCTTGCGCGCCGTCGGCAGGACCTGGCGTTCCATCGAACCGACGAAACCGTTGTAGTCCTTGACGGTGCGCTCGATGGAGCGCCCCAGCTTCTCGATGTGGGTGGCGGTGACGGCCAGCCGGGCGTAGAGCTCGCGGCTGAGGTCGAAGAGCATTTTCGCGTCGTGCGTGAGCACATCCTGTTGCCAGGTGAACGCGACGGTCTTGAGCACCGACCAGAGCGTCACGGGGGAGGCGAGCGCGACCCGTTTGGAGAAGGCGAACTCCATGATCGAAGGGTCGGCTTCGAGAGCGGACGACACGAGCGACTCGCTCGGGATGAACGCGATCACGATCTCGGGGAGGCCTCGAGGCCCTGCCAGTATGCCTTGCTGCCGAGGGCGGTGATGTGGTCGCGCACTGCCTTCACGTGGGCGCCCAGGAGAGCCGTGCGCCGTGCGCCCTCCGCACCGGTGGCCGTCGCCGGGATCTGGCTCGCCTCGAGGAACGCCGTGAACGGCACCTTGGCGTCGACGGCGATGTTCTTGCCTCCGGGCAGGTGCACGACCATGTCAGGCCGGCCGGCGCCCGCGTCTGAGCTGATGCTCGACTGCACGTCGAAATCGACCCGCTCGATGAGCCCGGCGGCCTCGACGACGCTGCGCAGCTGGGTCTCGCCCCAGACTCCGCGCGTGTTGTTGGCGCGTAAAGCGGAAGCCAGTGACTCGGCGGTGCTGCGCAGGCGCTCTTCGGATTCAGTGGCACTGCGGAGTTGCTGGCTGAGCTCGCCGTGCTGCAGGCTGCGCTGGGCCTCGAGTTCGGAGACCTTCAGCTGCATGTCGTGCAGGCTTTCCCGCACCGGGGCCAGGGCCTGCAGGACCTTGCTCTCCCGCTGTTCGCGTTCGGTGCGGGCGGCGGCCTCCTCGCGGTGCCGCTCGTCGAACTCGCGTCCCCGGCGCTGCGCCTCGGCGAGTTGCTCGCGGAGGGCATCCGTCGTGGCCTGCACCGAGGCCAGTTCTTCACGCAGGATGGCCGAGACGGCGGCCTCGGAGGACCGCAGTTCGGCGAGGTCGACCTGGTGGCGGGCTTCGAGAACGGCGGGATCGACGGTGGGCGTGGCTGCGCCGTCCCGGGCGGCGCGGCGTTGCAGCACGATGACCGTGCAGAGGGCGCCGAGTACGGCGCCGAGGGCGATGCCGAGAAGGAGGGTGAGCCAGGGATCCATGTCTCAACCCTGCCAGTGGCCACCGACATTGGCGTCGCGGCAGGCGGGAACCCGCCGAGGAGGGTTCACCGGTCTGGCGACCCGGTGAGCTGGGAGCGCGTCAGGCTTCGAGCGCGAGCGCGAGAGTCAGCATTTCCGGGTCGTTCCGGGTGGTCCGCGACACGACGAGGTGTTCCCGGTTGATCCGCTGCGCGAAGAATCCGAGGTACGGCAGCTGGATGATCGTCGTGAGGCCGCCCTGTCCTGCCGTGACGAGCGCGGGGATGACGCGGTTCTCCGGCAGGGCGCCGAGCGGTGCGGGCATCGTCGTGCGCCACATTCCATAGGCTTCCTGGTCGATGCCGGAGTTCCAGAAGTCCGAGGGCCAGGTCGAGGTCGATGTCGCCGCCCACAGCTCCGCGTCGGTGAGGGTGTCCAGGAGGCGCTGGATCTCCTCGTCCGGGATGCTCACGGTCGGTTCGGCCACGTCGAAGTGGGTCCAGGCCCGCCGCCACTCGGCCAGCCAGCGCTGCACGGCGGCGTCGACGTCGAGGTCGGACGGCCGGCGCGAGGTACCCGGGTCCGGCTCCGAATCCAGGCGCGGAACGCTGTCGATCTCGAGGTGCCAGGCGCTGCGCACGAAGAGCAGGAAGGTCAGGGGCGACCAGCACTCCTCGACGTTGATCTGCATGTCCTGGGGCCAGGGGCTCAGTGGCAGGTCTTCGGAGTCCACGATGGCGGCCCGGATCGTCTTGCTGCTAGCTCAGGGCCATCGGCCCGTGGACCGCGGCCTTCGCTGCGATGGCGACGGGCCCGATGGCTCCGACCGCGACCTTGGTGATCCGGGCCAGGTCTTCGACCGTGTCCGCGCCGTGCCGTTTCGCCGCGTGGATGATGATGGCGGCGCACGCCTCCGCGTCGGCGAGGGCGTCGTGGTGCGCGAAGTCCTCGAAACCGGCCGCCATCGCGGCGACCGGGAGCCGGTACGAGTCGAGGTGGTACGTGCGGCGGGCGACCTGCAGGCTGCACACATAGCTGAAGTCGGGCACCGGGAGTCCCGCGACCGTCGAGGCGGTCTTGATGACGCCGAGGTCGAAGCCGGCGTTGTGGGCCACTAGGGTGTCACCGTCGGCGAAGGCGACCAGTGCCGGGAGCTGCTGGGCCCAGGTCGGGGCGCCGAAGACATCCGCCGGGTAGATGCCGTGGATCTTGATGTTCCACTTCAGGAACTCGTCGTGCCCGGGCGCGGGCTGGATGAACCAGCCGACCCGATCGGTCACGAGCCCGTCACGCACCTTCACGAGCCCGACCGAACACGCGGAGGCGCTTGAGGAGTTGGCGGTTTCGAAGTCGATCGCGGTGAAGTTGAGGGGCACCCCTTCATGCTCTCACGGCCCACCGACAGGCCCGGCGGGGCCCGCCCGGTACGATGGATTCTCGTGGCTCTTACTATTGCAATCGTCGGACTGCCCAATGTCGGCAAGTCCACCCTCTTCAACGCGTTGACCAAGAACAACGTGCTCGCGGCGAACTACCCGTTCGCCACGATCGAGCCGAACGTGGGGATCGTGAACCTGCCGGACTCCCGGCTCGCCGCGCTCGCCGCGATCTTCGGCAGCGAACGCCTGCTCCCGGCACCGGTGTCCTTCGTCGACATCGCCGGCATCGTGCGCGGCGCGAGCGAGGGCGAAGGCCTCGGCAACAAGTTCCTCGCGAACATCCGTGAAGCGGATGCCATCGCGCAGGTCATCCGCGGATTCGCCGACCCCGACGTGGTGCACGTCGACGGCGCCGTGAACCCGGCCGGCGACATGGAGACCATCAACACCGAGCTCATCCTCGCGGACCTGCAGACCCTCGAGAAGGCCATCAGTCGTTTCGAGAAGGAGGTCAAGGGCCGCAAGATGCCTCCGATCGTGCTCGAGACCGCGCTCAAGGCGCAGGCCGTGCTCGACGCCGGCCAGCCGCTGTCGTCCGCGAAGCTCGACATCGAGCCGATCCGGGAACTCGGCCTCCTCACCGCCAAGCCCTTCATCTACGTGTTCAACGTCGACGAGGCCGTGCTGCAGGACGCCGAGAAGCTTGCCGTGCTGGCCGCCCTCGTCGCCCCGGCCAACGCAGTGTTCCTCGACGCCAAGCTCGAGTCAGAGCTCAGCGAGCTCGACGCGGCCGACGCCGCGGAGATGCTCGCCTCGACCGGCCAGGCCGAGAGCGGTCTCGACCAGCTCGCCCGCATCGGCTTCGACACCCTCGGCCTGCAGACCTACCTGACGGCAGGCCCGAAGGAGACCCGCGCGTGGACGATCCACAAGGGCTGGACCGCCCCGCAGGCCGCCGGCGTGATCCACACCGACTTCCAGAAGGGCTTCATCAAGGCCGAAGTCTTCTCCTTCGACGACCTGATCGCCGCCGGCTCCATCGCCGAGGCCCGCGCCAAGGGCAAGGCCCGTATCGAGGGCAAGGAATACGTCATGCAGGACGGCGACGTCGTGGAGTTCCGCTTCAACGTCTAGCCTCCGGCATCCCAATTTCTGAGCGACGACCGGCAGAGGTGCCGGTCGTCGCTCTTCCGTTGTTGGCGTCGCGCGGATGGCACCCGAACCGCGCAGGAGACTCCGAGCGCGAAACAGCCGGGCGAACTTTCTTCGGCCCGTAGGATTCACACCATGAGCTCCGGCCAGGTATTTGCGCTCCTATGGGGACCGTTCGCGATTGCATTCGGAGTGACGTTCATCGTGAAGCGCGCTCGGATATCGGAGTTGGCGAGACGCCAACGACGCCAGCAGGGCCTCCGCGTATCGCAGCGAACTCAATCACCCGCACTGATGGCGGTGAGCGGCGCACTCCTCGTGGTTCTCGGTACCTGCGTATCAATCGGAGCACTCACAGGGCAGATTCGGTGAGTGATCACAACGGACTCGGTTGGCTCACTTCACCAAACGGTCGAATAGTAGCGGCGTTGTGGAACATGTTGATCTGTGCGGCCATCGTCGTGGTTTCGGTTGTGATGGGGATGACCGGACCCCGACCGCATTCATCCTGACAGCTCTCGGCCTCATCATGGAGTGGCAATTTGTGCGCGGATATCTGCGCGCGCGGCAAGCGAAAGTGGCCGAAAAGTAACCGGTCGCGGTCTGCGCTCGTCCGGTTGAGACCCGCTTTCGCGTTAGGCTCGTGCTCCTTGCGATAGTCATCGCAGCAGCATCCATCGAAGGAGACCACCGTGCCCGTCATCGCCATCATCGGAGCCGGACCGGGACTCGGCGCCGCCGTCGCGCGAAGGTTCGGGCGCGAAGGCTTCTCTATTGCCCTGATCGCCAGGAATCAGTCGAAACTCGACGCCATGGCAGCCGAGCTGGCCGCCGCCGGCTTCACCGCGAGGGCGTACGCAGCGGATGTCCTCACGCCGGCATCGCTCGAGGCGGCCCTTGCGCGTGCCGAAGCGGAGCTCGGAGCCATCACGGTGTTGCAGTACAGCCCGCTCCCGTCCCGCGACTACCTGAAGCCGGTTCTCGAGATGACTCCGGAGCTGGCTCTGGAGGCACTGCAGTTCTCGGCCCTCGGGCTCATCCACGCGGCGCGTGCGGTGCTCCCGGCAATGCGGCTGGCGGGGAGCGGCAGCATCATCCTGATCAACGGCGGAACCTCTGTGAAGGCCCGCGCCGGCTTCGCGGGAACCTCGGTGGCCTTCCCGGCCGAGAGCGCCTACGGCGAGATGCTCCACGATGCCCTGTCGGATGAGGGCATCCGGGTCAGCCAGCTTGTGATCCCGGGCGGCATTCCCCAGCTTCAGTTGGCCAACGGCATCGACGGCGTCGCCGATCGCATCTGGGACCTCCACGCCGTCGCCGGACCGTTCCGCACCATGCTCATCCCGCTTGAGGACGGCCGGGAGTAGGTAGCCACCCTGCCCAGCCCGCGACCGCAGGCATCGTCCGGGTGAAGGCTCAGGGTGTGGGCAGGCGGGAGAGCGCCGTCAGGAGCGGTTCCTGCTGTCCGGCCAGACAGACCCGGATCCAGCCCTCGCCGGCGGATCCAAAGGCGGAACCCGGGGCGACGGCCACCCGCTGAGTGAGCAGGAACTTCTCCGCCCACTCGGCGACGTCTCACGCTGTCGTTCTAGAGTTCCTTCGTCAGCCCGCCGTCGATTCTGAAGTCGGCACCCGTGACGTTGCCGGCCCGCCCACTGGCCAGCAGGAGCACGAGGTCCGCGACTTCCCCTGGTTCGGTGAAGCGGCCGGTGGAGAATCCGCCGCCGGCTTCGATGATGCGCTTGCGTGCCTCGTCGGGGGAGACGCCCATGGCCTTAGCGACCGTCGACGCCACCCCGGTTTCGCCCAACCACAGCGGCGTCGAAACCGGCCCGGGGCTGACCGTGTTGAAGCGGATGCCCCGGTCACCGAACTCCTTGGAGAGCGCCTTCGAGAGGTTCCAGACCCCTGCTTTCGCGACGGAATAGTCGATGACTCCGGGGTCGGGAAGGTAAGCGTTCACGGAAGCGATGGTGACCACGGTTCCGCCTCCCCGCTCGATCAGCCGGGGAATGGCCGCTCGGGTCGTGCGCACAACGGCCATCAGATCGAGGTTCAGGGTGTTGAGCCAGTCCTCGTCGGTCACGTCGAGGAATCCCGTAGTGCGCGGTGTGAGCGCACCGACGTTGTTGACGAGGATGTCGAGGCCATCGGCGGCTTCGGCGATCAGCCTGTCCGGGCCGGTCGGGGTCGACAGATCAACCGCAACGAATCGGACAGCGTCGCCGAGAGCGTCGAGTTCGGAGGACGACGATCGGGAGCCTGCGATCACCTGCGCTCCCTCGGCGACGAGCGCGGTGGTCACCGCGAGTCCGATGCCCTTGCTGGCACCCGTGACGACGGCTGTCTTTCCGGCAAGATCGAGATTCATGTTCGGGTTCCTCTGCTCGAAGGTCGAATGGTGAATGTCGTTGAGATGATGGGAGGGGGTTCCGGCATCCGTGGATCCACGGAACCACTGTTCATTCCACTGTGCAATGGGGCGCCCAACCGCCGGAGCCGAAATCCCACATCAGTCGCGATTTTGGCCTATGCGGGCCGGAACTCTGGGTGCGCTAGCCTTCTGGCTAGGTTGATCAGCAAGAACTCGGGGGAATCGACATGGTGCACGACCTATCCGGACTCACCACGGCAAGGCTCGCCGGAATCCTGGCGCTGGGCCTCCTGCTGTCCGGATGCTCCAGCCAGCACGCGGATGCGCCGGCGCCGGGTTCGACCGCTTCTGCCGTTCCGATCGCCAGCACGATCCAGCCCACCGCGGCGCCTACGTCTGCACCTACGGTGACCGCAACAGCGGCTCCACTTAACCTGAACGACCCGAGCTCGTGGATCATCGGCTTCTCCGGTGTCGGACCGATGGTGCTCGGGGCTGATCTGACTTCGACCAAGGAGTCGATGACCGCCTTCAGCCAGACCCTCTGGGACGAGTGCCCCTCACGTTCTGTCGTCACTTTCGCCGAGGCCGGATCCCCCAGCTTCGTCATCGCCGATCAGGGCGGCGACGGCATCATCCAGCAGGTTGTCGTGCAGACCGGGGAGAGCGCGGCTGGCTCCGCCACGTCGTCGGCGCGGACGAGTGCGGGAATCGGAATCGGTGCCACGCTCGACCAGCTCACGATCGCGTACCCCGCGATCACGTACCAGGATGCCGGCACTCCCATCGCCCAGTACGCACTGGCCAGCGGAGAGGGGAAGTGGATCCATTTTGTGGTACTGGAGGACAAGGTGAGCCAGATCATCGTGTCGCCGCAGGCCGGCATCGCTAAAGAACTCTGCGGCTAGTTCGATACTCTGAAGGCGGATGCGGCGCTAGCGTGGGCGGCACCACAAACGAAGAGGGGCCGCATGTCGTACATTGTCGACTTCGTGAACGTATCGACCGTCGGACTTGAATCGTCGCCGGTGACGGACGCGCTCGCCGGCTTGCGGGCCAACGAGGCGCGCTACTTCAAGAACAAATACGATCATGTCTTCACCGTCAGCCCTGTGAGCGACGCTCCGGACGTGCTCGAGTGGGTGAGCCGCATCCTCAGGGAGGAGCGTGACATCGTCATCGCCTCGAGCCCGCTCGAGGTGACCGCCTTCGAAGTCGAGGGAACTCGGATGGCCTACGTGTTCTACGAGTCCGGATTGTCGATCAACGTCATGTACGGCATCGAGGACGGTCAGAAGCGAGCCGTCGGGTTCAAGCTCGCCGGCGGCATGGAGGTGCCCGAAGAACTGGCCACTCGATTCAAATTCGCAAGGCAGAAATCGAAACTGGCCGGCGTCATCCGGGGTTCCTACTTCGTGATCAAGGGCGAGTACTGAGTTCCCGACCCGTCGACGTCGATAGTCCGTGGCGCACCTGTGGCACCGTCCGGACGAGTGTGGCTTAGGCGCCGGCTTGTCCTCAACAAAGTGCTTCTGACCGGGTTTTCCACAGGTGATTCGTGGGCGTGCGGATGCCTCAAGAATGTCGGTGGTCGTTCGTAGAGTGACCGGTATGACAACTGAAAATACCTCAGAACCTCAGCCCGAAAGCACGGCGGAACCCCCGCCCGGGACCCCGCCCGACAGTCCTCCCGACACCTACCTGAACCCCCGGCATCTCAGCCTGGTAGAGCCGTCCCTCGCCGATTTCTATGACGCGATCCGGGAGGCGGACCGGGAGATGAACCGGGCCGCCGCGAAGCGGGCGGCCGCGGTCTACACCGCCCAACGGGTGCTCGCCGATGTCGGCCGGGCCCGGGCGGAGGCCGCTGAACGCGCCAGCGGCCTGCGCCCGCCGTGGTCGCCGGAGGAGGCCACGAAGGAGGAGTTCACGTGCGAGGTCGGCGCCCTGCTGCGGCTCCCGCGCCGGACGGCGGAGACCCTGATCGAAGCCAGCCGCACCCTCGCGGAGGACCTCCCCGTGACCCGGGATGCCCTGGCCTCCGGGGTGATCAGTTACCGGCACGCGCAGGTGATCATGGAGCAGGCCTGGGGCATCCGGGTCGATGACCCGGAAGCGGCCGCGCGGGCGCGTGCGGTGTTCGAGGAGGTCCTTGTCCCGGATGCGGAAGTGCTGACCGTGGCGAAGCTCGCCGACCGGGCCCGAAGGGTGCGGGAACGCACCCACCCGGAAACCATCACCGCGAGGCACCAGAAAAGCGTCGAGGACCGGCATGTGGTGTTCCAGGCCCTCAACGACGGCATGGCGTCGCTGTACCTGACCGGGGATGCCGAGAAGGTGCAGGCCGCGTACCACCGCACTCTCGACACCGCCCTGACCCTGCAGGGCCCGGACGAGGTCCGCACCCTGACCCAGATCGCGGCCGATGTGCTCACCGACGTCCTGATCAGTGGGGTCACCCCGGATGGACTGGGCAAAGGGGTGACCGCGCAGGTCAACGTCACCGTTCCGGTGCTGACCTTGTTGGGGAAGAGCGAGGAGCCCGGGTATCTGACCGGGTACGGACCCATCGACCCCGACACCGCGAGGCGTCTCGCCGCCGGGGCGCCGAGCTTCACCCGGCTCCTCACCCACCCGGAAACCGGCGTCGTGCTCTCGATGGGACGCGACACCTACAAACCGCCCGCGGCTTTGAAGAAGTGGCTCGAGGTACGGGATGAAACCTGCACCTTCCCCGGCTGCCGCCGCTCCGCCAAACGATCAGACCTCGATCACAGTGTGGAGTGGCAACACGGCGGGGAGACCGACGCGATGAACCTCGCCCATCTCTGCCCGTATCACCACGCGGTCAAGAGCTACACCCGGTGGACGCCCAGGCACCTCGGCGACGGTCGCATCGAATGGACCTCCCCCGCCGGGTACAGCTACATCGTCGAACCCTCCGCCGACATGAGACCACCCCGGAAACCCAAACCCGAACCGAAACCACCGGTCCCGATCGTTGACGTCTGGAACCTTGACCCCGCACCCGACGACCCCGACGACCCGACACCGTTCTAGAACGGACCTGGGCCGACGCCGTCTAGGGACGGCGACGGCGCCGACTGCGGATGAGGTACTCGGCGACCGTCAGGTTCAGGACCCAGGCGGCACCCATCAGGACCGCGCGGGAGGGCTCGTCCTGCGCCCCGAAAAGGATCGCCCCCGGGATCAGCAGCAGCGCCTGCGTGCCTGCGGCGACGGCTATCGCGTAGGCCCGAGTCATCCACTCGCCGTGCCTGACGAAATCGCGGCGCAGGATCGCGCGGATACCGAGAACGAGGCTCACGGCCATCGCCGATCCGAAGAAGAGCCGAATCACGCCGAGGGCGATGCCGTCACCCGGCGGGTGCGGGTAGAGCACCACCATCCACAGGCCGGACAGCGCGGAGAGCAGGCCGGCGGGGATGAGGATGACTCCCGCGATGCGGTGCCACCTGCTCGCCCGGCGCCGCAGGGCGGGAACGAACTGGAAGGCGCCGAGGAGGCAGAAGACGGTCACGCTGACGATGTGCGTGACGACGGGCATGGGGGAGTCGAGGAACCGGACGTTGTGCTCGGTGGCGGTGGAGCCCCCTGTCAGCTCGGTGAGGCGCGCAGCCCCGGCGAGAATCGGGATGAGGCTCAGCAGGATCAGTCCGGCCGGTGCGAGCCATTGCGGCCGCGGAGTTCGCGTGCGTGCCCGGGTGCGATCAGCGCGAGGAACCGCGGCAGCCGGCCTGTCCTGCGTTGCACCGTCTTGTGTCGGCCTGTCCCGTGTCGCCTTGTCCCGTGTCGACGTGTCTCGAGTGATCTTGTGGTTCGTCACCGGTCACTCCTTGTCAGGACGTTGACCGAGATCAACGTGGCTCCGAGGTCTGCGACCCGTCTCAGTAGCCCGTGCAGGGCGGCCTGGTCCACGACCGGGCCGGTGAGGGTCGTTGTCCCGTCGTTCGCCTCGGTCAGCCGGAAGCCGTCGAACCAGTCGGTCCAACAGGCATCCAGCTGCCCCTGAAGCCGGATCTCGTAGGTGTCGAGTTCACCGCGCCCGAGGGGCGCCACGTGTCCGTTTTTCATGTCATTCCTCCTCGGTGGTCCGGCGAATCCGGGTCAGACCGTCGGCGTCGTGTCGAGCCGTGCAGGGTTGACCGCCGCGGGCGCCGTCGTTGTGCGCAGGTTCGACCACAGGGAGTATCGGAGCCAGATCAGGGCCAGGCCCATGGGGATGGCGGCCATCCGTTCGAGGGTGTGCGGGAGCAGTGCGCCCGCGATGGGCGTCACGGCCGCTGCGACGATCAGAAGGATGCCGGCCCCGCGTGACAGGACACGGGCCCGGAGGATGGAAATGCCGAACAGCAGGGCGCCGACGACGTAGAGCAGACCGCCGACCTGGGGGAGCGCCGCGAGGGGGCCGAGGTCGTTCACGGCCGGGTAGCGGCCGAACAGTCCGACGATGTCCACGGCGAGCTGGGGGCTGCGGTCGCGACCAGGGGCGCGATGAGGGCTTCGGTGAAGTTGAAGGATGCCTGCAGGATGAAGAAGAATCCGAACATCAGGTAGGCGATCAGGCCGAGCAGCCCGAACTTCTGCACCTGCCGCAGGTAGATTCCGGTGAGACCGATCATGGCCAGAACGGCCATGCCGAAGCTGAGGACGTGCACCGTGATCCACATCTGAGTGGAGAGCGAGGCGACCACGTCGGCCGGGTGGATGAACTGGATGATGATGTAGATGAGCCCGGAGAGTGCGGCCGCTCCGGCGGCCGCGCGGGTGAGGGTGGATGTCGTGATGCTCATGAGAGGCTCCGATGTTCTGCGTGACCCAGGCGGTTGCCTGAAGACACCCTGAATCTAGGGAGACATGTGATGACGGGGCATCACTCCACGTGGTGATCCCTGTGGTGATTGTCAGACGAGGCCGAGCTTTTCAGCGCGACGGATCGCATCCGCCCGGTTGGTGACCTCGAGTTTGCCGAAGATATGCCGGGTGTGGGTGCGCAGGGTGTTCACGGAGACGTACAGTTCGCGGGCGATCTCGGGCCCGCTCAACTCGGTCGCCAGAAGCCTGAGCACGTGCAGTTCGCGTTCGCTCAGCGTTTCGGCGAGCGGCCGGGCGGATGCCCCCGGATCGTCCTCGCGCACGAACGCCGCGCTGAGGCCGCGAGCATAGTCGGGGGCGATTCCCTCGTCGGCTGCCGTTCGGAGAAGCGCGGCCATCGGCTCGCCCTCGTCCAGGAAGAGCCGTACGTACCCCTCTGGTTCCGCCTGGGCGAGGGCGCGCGCGAGCGGGCGGAGCGCCAGGTCCGTGTTGCCGGCTGCCGCGTGCGCCAACGTCTGCAGGACCAGGATCTCGTTCACCCGGCCGGCGCGGCCACCGGCATCCGCCGCTTCGAGCAAGCGGTCGAGCAGGGCCGCTGTCGCGTCGAGGGAGCCGGCCTGTGGATCGGACGTGTGCCGTGCGATCGAGAGCCTCGCCAGCGTGAGGTGGTCGAACTCGCGCAGGTAACCCGGCGCATCCGTTGTCGCGAGCCCCTGGCTGTCTGCCCAGCCCTGGGCATCACCGAGCCGTCCCTGCTTGATCCAGAGCCTGGCCTTCATCGCGGCAAGAGGCCGCACCTCCGGGAAGAACCCGGGCCGGTACAGGCGCTCCGCGGCGCCGAGCGCGTCAAGGGCGTCGTCGAGTCGTCCCTCCGCCTCGTCGATCCGGGACATCGCGGCGAACCAGCGATACCGGTTTTCGGGCAGGGACGCCCGCTCGCCGAGTGCCTGGCCGATCAGTAATTGCTCCCGGGCGGCGGGCAGGTCGGAGCGTTCACGAAGGAGCTCACTGACGGCGACGTGGAGGTCTGCCGTCGACTGGGGAACCGGCTCTCCCTGTTCCGCCGCGAGGCGCAGGGCATCCTCGCAGGCGCGCTGGGCGTCTCGCAGCCGCCCCTGTTGGATGAGGAGGTCGGCCATGACGATCGTGGTGCCGAGCATGTCGGCCAGGTTGCCGGATCGCCGGAGGCTCGTCGCGACCTCGCCGAACGCGTCGACCGCGGCGCCGAGGTCGCCGACGGCCCAGGACGCCAGCCCGAGAAAACCGGATGCTGCGCCGCGCCCGAAGTGGTCGTCGGGGCCGGTGAGATCGAGGGCCCGGCGCGCCTGCACCTGGGTTCCCGCGACGTCGCCGCGCGCCTGTGCGACCGCGGCACGGTACAGGGCGATCGTGACGGGGAGTATCCGCAGTTCCGCGCCTGCTGCCGAATCATGGGCCGGCGTGCCGTCGTCCGTTGGTGCGCCGAGAGCCCGCTCGGCGTCCGCCAGCAACGGTTCGACGGCATCCACATCACCGGACACGAGCAATGACCAGGCGCGGTAGACGCCCAGAACGGGCCTGCGCCTGATGACGTCGCCCGGAAGCAGCGCGAGCCAGCCGAGCAGGGTCGCATCCTGCCTGCTCTTGCGCACGCCGGGCACCGTCGACTCGATCACCCTGGCGGCCCGCCCGAAATCCCCGGCGGCCAGGGCCTGAGCGACTGCATCTTCCGGCAGCCCATTCCGTTCGAACCACTCGCTGGCGCGCCGGTGCAGGTCCGGTACCCGGTCGGGACCGTCCGCAAGCACGCGAGCCGTCAGCACGTCGGCGAAGAGGTGGTGATAGCGATACCACTCGCGCCGGTCGTCGAGGGGGACGACGAAGAGGTTGTCCCGCTCGAGGGCCGCGAGCATCTCGCCGCTGTCGGAGCGACCGGTGACCGCGTCGCACAGGGGAGCGCTCAGTCGGCCGAGGATCGCGGTGTCGAAGAGGAAGGCGCGGACGTGATCGGGCTGGCGGTGCAGCACCTCTTCGGCGAGGTAGTCGATCACGAACCGGTGACTGCCGGTGAAGCCCTGGATGAAACCGCCCACGTCCGAGCGGTCCCGCATGGACAGTGCCGCAAGCTGGAGGCCTGCGATCCAGCCCTCCGTCCGGGTGTCGAGGGCGGCGACGTGCGCGGGGGAGAGCCCCAGGTGCATGACCTCGTTCAGGAACGCTGCGGCCTCATCGGGAGTGAAGCGCAGGTCCGCGGCACGCAACTCGGTCAACTCGCCCCGCGCGCGCAGCCTGGCCAGCGGCAGGAGCGGGTCGGAGCGACTCAGGATGGCCAGGTGCAGGTTCGGCGGCAGGTGATCGATCAGGAACACGAGCCCGTCGCGGATCGTGCCGTCCTCGATGAGGTGGAAGTCGTCGAGCACCAGGACCATCGGGTGCTGTGCTGCCGCCACGTCATTGATGAGCGCGGCCATCGTGCCCTCGATCGACGAAAGCGGAAGTGCGTGTGCATCCGCGGCGACCGCGGGATCGGCTCGGTGCAGGGCCGCTACGAGGTACGTGAGGAACCGTGAGGGATCGTTATCGCTCGCGTCGAGCGAGAGCCAGGCGACACGAGCGCCGGGTTCACCGGCCACGGTGTCGGCGATCCACTGGCTCGCCACCGTGGTCTTACCGAATCCGGCCGGCGCCGACAGAAGAGTCGCCCGGTGACCGGCGCGGAGCCCCTCCCGCAAACGCGCGATGAGGCGGGGGCGGGAGACGGCGTTCGGTCGGGGCGACGGGATGAAGAGCTTCGTGGCCAGAACGGGCAGGGGCGATTCGCTCATTCGCTCATCAGAGCACCTCGGCCGGCTTTCGGCAACAACGGCGCCGCGTCACGTGGCGGGCACGGCGGCGACATTGAGCGCCTCGATGTCCGCATAGAGTCGTTCCACCTCCGTGCGCGCCGCCGGGGCTGCGGCTTCGGCCGCGTCGAGTTCGCTCTGACGCTGCGACTGGTCTGACTCCCTCGTCGCGAATTCGGCCAGTCTGCCGGCCAGATAGCTACCATACGGCTCACCGCCCGCGGTGCCGCCGGAGTCTGCAACGTAGGTGCGGGCGCGGACCTCCGGGGAGAGAGCGTTGTACTCATCGGCCTGCCGGTTGTACCAGGCGCGGTCGGCGGCCAGTTGCGCACGGTCGGCCTGCAACTGCGCGCCCGCGTCCGCGTTCGCCTGTTCCCGGATGGCGAGGGCATCCGCTTTCGCGCTGTAGTCGGCCTCCAGGCCGTCGCGGAGGGCGCGGTCGGCGTCGTGGATCGCGACGAGCGCACCCCGGTCGCGGAAATAGCGGGCGTAGTACGCCTCGAGCGCCGGGTCGACCGCATCGGCGATCTCGGTCCCGAAATACGCGAATTCCTCGGTGGACCGGTTCTCGGCCGCCGACCCCACCGAGGAATCGACGCTGGCCTGAATCGGGTCGTCCGCCGCAATGGTGGACCAGCGCTTGTCGAGGAGCGCGTCGAGGCGCGCCTGCTCGACGGACGTGAGCCGGGCGTACGCGGCGTGCAGGAACTCGTGGGCAGCCGTCACCACGATCTGGTCGGCCAGCCTGGCGTCGGTGGGGCGGAAGATCGCTATCCGTCCGAAGTGTTCCCCGAGACCGTAGAAGCAACCGACGGTCGCGAAGTCCCCGTGGACGGTCCCATCCGGTGTCCCTTCGCAGGCCTTGCGAAAATCACCGCTGTCGAGGAGCTGCGGACGTGTGGTCAGGAAGATATCCCTGCCTTCGTCACTGAAGCCGATCCGGTCGGCGATCGGCGAGAGATCCGCCGAGAGCGAGTACGCTGCGGAACCAGCGAGCGGGCTCGATGGGAGGTAGGTGGCGGCCAGCGTCACACCGGCGACGGTCCCGAGCACGATTCCGAAGACGGTGCCCCGCAGTCGCCACCGGGGCGGTCGCCGCGCCGGGCGCGGGGCCCAGTCCTGGCCGGATTCGAAGAGCGTCACCCGCGGAGTATGACACGCGCGCGTGAACCAGGAGGCATCCGCTCCGGTCGGCTCGCCCCTCATGCCCCGAAGGCGGGGTACCGTCGCCGATGCACCCTGATCGGCAAACCGCGCCAGCCGTTTCGGGCGCGGGCTGCCGAAGCGGGCACGCTGATCACTCCGGCAGCCGCTGTCGCTGCCGCTGGTTTCTCGCGGCGTCGACCGCGCGGCCCTGCCCCGCCGGTGCCACAATGGCGGCATGACGCTGCACATCACCGGCGACGACGCCTCAGACGCCCTGCTCAGCGAAGACCCGTTCGCCCTCCTGGTCGGGATGCTCCTGGACCAGCAGGTACCGATGGAGACGGCATTCGCCGGGCCGGCCAAGATCCGGGACCGGATCGGCACCCTGGAACCCGCGAGGATTGCGGCGCTCGACGCCGATTCCTTTGTCGAAGTCTTCCGAACGACGCCGGCCGTGCACCGTTTTCCCGGCTCGATGGCCGGACGGGTGCAAGCGCTCGCCGAGGTCGTCGCGCGGGACTGGAACAGCGACGCCTCCGCGATCTGGACCTCCGGGGCCCCCGACGGCGCAGAGGTGCTCCGTCGACTCAGGGCGCTGCCCGGTTTCGGCGAGCAGAAGGCGAAGATCTTCCTGGCCATCCTCGGGAAGCGATTCGCTCTCGCCGCGCCGGGCTGGCAGGAGGCGTCTGCGCCGTACGGGCAGGACGGCTCGCACGCATCCGTTGCCGACATCGTCGATGCCGAGTCGCTCGCGCGGGTACGGGAGACCAAGCGGGCGGCCAAGGCGGCCGCGAAGACGACGGCCTAATCTCGTCGTTACGCCGTTACGGCCATTACAGGAGGCGGATGCCGGTGGCCGGCTGAGTCCGTGTCAGCAGTAGAACTGGCCGAGGCCGGCGGGGGCCGCGATCGCGGACAACACGCCCCCTCCCCGACGAGGGCAGCGCCGCCGTACGGCTTGCCCTCCGCGTTCCGGCCGGCGACCTCGAAGACGAGGGGACCGGTGCCGTCGTTGTACTCGTCGATCTTCTGGTCGGCGGGGAGATTCGCGGCGCTCGCGGAGACATCCGTGCCGACGACGAGCCCCGTGCTGGACTGCACGGTCACCCCGGCGGCGCCCACCTGCGCGGAGCGGGCCTGGACTGTCCAGGTGTAGAGCGGCGGGCTCTCGGTGTCTGGAACGTTGACGAGGAACCCGGCGGCCCAGGAGTACGTGGTTGCCGCCCCCGAGCAGCCGGTCTCGGGGTCGGCGCGGGCCACGGTCGGCGCGACCCCGATCGCCGCGGAGAGGAAGGCGACCATGGCCGGGGCGCCGTCGGAGTACGGGGTTGTCGCGATCGTCGCGCCGGTCGCGTCGATGGTGCTGACGGTGAGCGCGCCGATCGAGAGGCGGGCGGCGCTCGCCGTGGCTGTGGGCGCAGGCGAGACCAGCGCAGGGGAGGGGGACGGGGTTGCGAGCGGGGACGAATCGGCTGCGGTGCCCCCGTGGCCGGCCCGGCGCATCCGCTCAGCAGGAGCGCGGCGGCACAAGCCGCAGCAAGGAACAGGACCGGACGTCTCATCGTGCATCCCCCATCACAGGGACGACGAAAATCACCCCTGACCAGAAGCTTCGCACGTCTTCCCTCTCCTGTCACTGTGAGGGATCCAGCCCGGACCGGTGGGAAGGATCGGTTCCGGGATCGAGACACGCGGCGCCTGCTGCCGGTCACCACGATCGCCGACGGCGAACGGAAGCCCAGTACCGGTAGCCGCGGACATCCGCTTGTCGATACAGTCGAGTTCTTCGCGCCGGACGACCGATAGGAACGATTGTGGACCTGACCCACCTCAACTGGCTGGCGATTCTGGCCGCCACCGTCGCCGCCTTCATCGCGGGCGGCATCTGGTTCGGCCCGAAGACGTTCTTCCCGCTCTGGTGGAAACTGATGGGCAAGGACCCGGCGGCGGTGCCGGGCGCCGCCAGCAACATGGCCGTCGTCTTCGGTGCGACGGCCGTCGCCGCGTTCGTCGAAGCCGTCAGCGTCGCCGTCGTGATCTCGTTCGTCGCGCCCGCCACTCCCGGTTTCGGCCCGCTCCAGGGCGCACTCACCGGCTTCCTGCTCGGCATCGGGCTCGCCGCTGCCTCGTCGCTCTCGCACCGGCTCTTCGCCGGGGCCGGATTCCGGGTCTGGCTGATCGAGGTCTCGAGCGACGTGCTCAATCTCACGATCATGGGCCTGATCATCGGGAGCTGGCGCTAACCGCCTGATGCTCGACCCCGCTCGACTACGGTGGGGAAGTGACCGATACCCTGCCCCCGTGCCCCGAATGTTCCAGCGACCTCGCCTACGAGATGGGCGCACTGCTCGTCTGCCCGCTGTGCGGGCACGAATGGGCCGCGGCCGACGTGAGCCTGACGGCCGACCCGGGTGACGCATCCGCCGAGCGCGTGATCACGGATGCCTTCGGAACCGTCCTCGCGGACGGCGACACCGTCACCGTGATCAAGGACCTCAAGGTCAAGGGCAGCTCGACCGTGGTGAAGGTCGGCACGAAGGTGCGCGGCATCCGCCTGGTCGACGGCGTCGGCGACCACGACATCGACTGCAAGATCGACGGCGTCGGAGCGATGCAGCTGAAGTCGAGCGTGGTCAAGAAGGCCTGACCCGAGGCCACGCAAGGTCACGCGACGACCGGTCAGTCCTCGACGCTCGTGACGCCTCCCTCCTGGACCCCCGGAGCCTGGGTGCCGGCGGACGGGGCACTGACGCGCGGACTGATGTTCTGATTGACGCGGAACACGTTGTCCGGGTCGTAGACGGCCTTCACCTCCGCGAGCCGCTCGTAGTTCGGCCCGTAGTTCTGCGCGATCCTGCCCTGATCGTCGGCGTCCATGAAATTGATGTAGCCGCCGGGCTCGGCAAAGGGGTGCAGCGCCTCCCAGTAGTCCCGAACCCAGCGGATGTTCGCCGCATTGTCCGCGGGGTCGTGCCACATCCCGGCGATGACCGGCGCGAAGTCCACGTTCCGGTAGGGGAATGCCGTCGCCCCCGGTGCGACCCGCTGCACCGCCCCGTCGATCGGGTAGTAGTGGTTCGCGGACTCCATGCTCGGGATCCGGCTGCCGAAGTCGACGGCGACCCGCAGCGCGTCATCGCTCAGGGAGGCGAGGAAGTCCGCCTTCCAGTACGCCTGCATGCCCTTCGGCAGCATCGGGTCGAACAGACCGTTCAGCACGGGGTACGGGAGCGGCCCGACAAACGAACCGGCGACGGGCGCGGCGTCGAGGATCGGCTGCCAGCGCTTCTCGCCCTCGTCGAGGGGTCCGGTCCAGGCGCCGACGATGACGCAGACGGGTTGACCGTGCCACTGCTCGGGCAGGAACGGCACCGGCGGTCCCTGGTGGAACCCGAGGAACACGCCGAACTCCTCCGGGGCGTTCGCGATGAAATCCCGGTAGAAGCGGCCGACGGTGTCTGCCTCCGCCGCGGGGTAGATCACCAGGCCCCCGTAGATGGTGGAGACCGGGTGCAGCCGGAACTCGAGCGAGGTGACCACTCCGAAGTTACCGCCCCCGCCGCGCAGCGCCCAGAACAGGTCCGCGTTCTCGGTTTCACTCGCCACGAGGAACCGTCCGTCCGCGGTCACGACATCGGCGGAGAGCAGGTTGTCACACGACAATCCGAATTGCCGCGAGAGGTACCCGATTCCGCCGCCGAGGGTGAGCCCGGACACGCCCGTCGAGCCGATGATCCCGCCGGTCGTTGCGAGGCCGAAGGCGTGGGTCGCGTGGTTGAAGTCCGCCCAGGTCGCCCCGGGCCCGGAACGTGCCGTTTCCGCGGCCGGATCGACCCGAACACCGGTCTGCGCGACGAAGTCGATGACGAGGCCGCCGTCGACCGTGCCGAACCCGGGGGCGCTGTGCCCGCCGCCGCGAACGGCGACGGGGAGTTCGTGTTCCCTGGCGAACGCGACGCTCGTCATCACGTCGGCGACCTGCGAGGGCCTGACGACGACGGCCGGACGTTTGTTGATCATCCCGTTGTAGACGGCTCTCGCGTCGTCGTACCCCGGGTCGTCAGGTCCGATCACGGATCCGCGGACTCGTTCACGCAGAGAGTCAAGGGTGAAGGGTGCCATGATTCCTCCTTTGGACGGCATGCCCGGAACCGGTCCGGGCCCTCACGGCGTCCGTAGTACACCCATCGCGGGCCGTGGTCAAGGCACCGCAGGAGGGTGGGAATCAGGCCCGTCGGCCGTCCCTACTTCGTGCCGTCGACGACCGGCGACCACACGGCCCTGGCGCCGGAATCGCCCACGACGACGACCGAAACGACGGATCCGACGCTCGTCAGGGCCACTGCGACAGCGAGTACGACTGTCAGGGCCGTGCGGGTTCCCGGGGAGGGGATCCGGGCGCCGTACTTCTGCCCGGTCCCGAAATACCGGAACCACAGCCACTGGGCCGCAGCCACGAGAAACAGCCCGAAGACCCACGGCCGCACGGTCTCGCCGATGGCGACGTGCGCCCCGCTCAGCGCGGTCGGGGTGATGATCTGCGCCAGGGCCTCCCCGGCTTGCACGGTCAGCAGGGTCGCGCCGAGCGCGGCGAACGCGAGCAGCGGCGTGACGATGCCGAGCCGCCGCCGGGCGGCCGGCCAGACCAGAGTCAGGATCGCGCACAGGGCGGCAAGAGGGATCAGGATCACGCTCGCGTGCACGAGAAGTGGGTGCAGGGGAAGCCCGGCGATCACCCAGTTCATGCGGAAGCCATCCGCTGGACGGACTCTGAATCGATTCGCCGTGGTTCTCTGATGATCGTGCCCTTCCTCGGGGTGGACGAGACCACCCTATCGGGCGGGCCGGTCACGCCGCTCAGCGGGACTGGCGGCGCCCCTTGGGCTTCGGCGCGCCCTTGACCGCGGGTGCCCGGCCCTGGCCCTTGGAGGCTTTCGCCTTGCCGCCGGCCTTCGCCGGCTTCTGCGGGGCTGCTGCTGCAGCGGGCTTCCGCACCACGGGACGCGCGACCTCGAGCAGCTCGAGTCCGGCGCTCGTCAGGGTGGGCACGTCGTCGACGGTGACGAACAGTTCGCCGCCGACCTCCTCCTCGAGCTTCCTGATGGAGATCAGGAGGGTGGCGCGGGTCATGTTGAGGGTCTTCGCCGCGGCACCCCAGTTAGTGGCTTCGGCGGTCGTGACGAAACGCCGGAGCAGGGTGGTGTCCACAAGAAAGCCCTTCGAACTGCCGCCGTGCCGGTCACGGGACAGTAACAGGCTACGCGGTGCCGGGAGAACAGGTGCAATGAGACCATGGAGTAATGACCGCAACGCTCGTGGCCAAGGGCCTCGCCGGCGGGTACGCGCACCGTACCCTTTTCGATTCACTCGACCTCACCGTCGCGCCCGGCGACGTCGTCGGGGTGGTCGGGGTCAACGGCTCCGGCAAGTCGACGCTGCTGCGGCTGCATCGCCGGCCGGCTCGCCCCGCAGGCCGGCAGCGTCGGACTCTCCCCGGCGGATGCCTTCGTCGGCTGGTTGCCGCAGGAGCCGGACCGCAGGCCGGGCGAATCGATCGCGGACTACATCGGCCGCCGCACGGGCTGCGCCGACGCGAGCCGCGAGCTCGATGCCGCCGCCGCCCTGCTCGCGGGTGAGGCGACCGTCGGCGATGGCGGCGCCGGCGGTGGCCCCGACGGACGCGATCCCGGCGACGTCTACTCCGCTGCCCTCGATCGCTGGCTCGCGAGCGGCGCCGCCGACCTCGACGAGCGGATGCCCGCCCAGCTCGCCGACCTCGGGCTCAGCCTCGCCGCCGACGCGGCGATGACCTCGCTCTCCGGCGGTCAGGCCGCCCGGGTGGGCTTGGCGGCCCTGCTGCTCAGCCGCTTCGACGTCGTGCTGCTCGACGAGCCCACGAACGACCTCGACCTCGACGGACTCGAACGGCTCGAGGCCTTCGTGCACGGACTCAGGGGCGGGGTCGTGCTCGTCAGCCACGACCGGGAATTCCTGGCCCGCTGCGTCACCCGGGTGCTCGAACTCGATCTCGCCCAGGGCGCCAACCGGGTCTTCGGCGGCGGCTACGACTCCTACCTCGAGGAGCGCGAAACCGACAGGAGGCACAAGCGCGAACACTATGAGGAGTTCGCCGAGAAGAAGGCCGACCTCGTCGGCCGGGCCCGCGTCCAGCGGGAGTGGTCGAGCCAGGGCGTGCGCAACGCGATGAAGAAGTCGCCGGACAACGATAAGATCCGGCGGAAGGCATCCGCTGAATCGAGCGAGAAGCAGGCGCAGAAGGTGCGGCAGATGGAGAGCCGGATCAAACGCCTCGACGAGGTCGAGGAACCGCGCAAGGAATGGCAGCTCGACTTCACGATCGGCGAGGCGCCGCGGTCGGGCGCGGTCGTCGCGACCCTCAACGAGGCCGTCTTCCGCCGGGGCGGGTTCACCCTCGGGCCGGTGTCGCTCCAGGTCAACGCGGGCGAACGGATCGGCATCACCGGGCCGAACGGCGCGGGCAAGACCACCCTGCTGGGCGCCCTCCTCGGCCGCTCGGTTCCGGACAGCGGCACCGCGAGCGTTGGCGCGAGCGTACGGATCGGCGAGATCGACCAGGCCAGGTCATTGCTGCTGGGTTCCCGGCCGCTCGCCGAGGGCTTCGAGGAGCTTGTGCCCGACCTCTCGACGGCGGAGGTACGCACCCTGCTCGCCAAGTTCGGGCTCAAGGCCGATCACGTCACCCGGCCGGCGGGCGAGTTGTCGCCGGGGAGCGCACCCGCGCGGCCCTCGCCCTGCTCCAGGCCCGCGGCGTCAACCTGCTCGTGCTCGACGAACCGACGAACCACCTCGACCTCGCCGCGATCGAGCAGCTCGAGCAGGCGCTCGCGGGGTACACCGGCACGCTCCTCCTGGTCACCCACGACCGGCGGATGCTTGCCACGGTCCACACCGACCGGCACTGGAAGGTCGTCGCAGGCACCGTCACCGAATCCTGACCCTCGCGCTCCGGGAGGGGAGGGGCTTGGTCCGCGGGCTCGAGCGTGGTTGGGTGGGCGGGTGACCACTCTGCCGATGTTCCCGCTGGGCGCGGTGCTGTTTCCGCACATGCCACTGCACCTGCGCGTGTTCGAACAGCGCTACCTGGTGATGATGGCGCGGGTGCTCGACGCCGAGACCGCGGTCTTCGGCGTCGTGCTGATCGAGCGCGGCCAGGAAGTCGGCGGCGGTGAGCACCGGTTCGGGATCGGGACGGTGGCCAGGATCACGCAGATCGAGGCCCCAGAGGGGTTCGTCGGCGTGGTCGCCCACGGCGAGCGGCGCATCGAGGTGCTCGAGTGGCTCGACGACGACCCGTATCCGCAGGCGAGCGTCCGCGAGCTCCCCGAGCTGGAGTGGGACGACGAGCTGTTCCCTCTGCGGGAGCGGGCCGAACGGGTCGTGCGCCGGGCGCTTGCGCTCGCGAGCGAATTCACCGAGCAGCCCTGGGCGCCCGACGTCGAACTCTCCGGCGACCCGGCTGTCGCGGCCTGGCAGCTCGCGGCGATCGCGCCGGTCGGCCCCCTCGACCAGATCGAGCTGCTGCGGTCGGAGTCGATGGAGGCCCTGCTCACCCGGCTGGTCGAGGTCACCGAGGCGGTCGCCGACTCCTTCGGCGCCTGACCGGGGTGCCCGGCGAGGCAGGATCCGGCGTCGGCGTGCTGCGCGATCGGGCAGGCCGGAGCCGGTCCCAGTGGAACTCCGGCTGCTAAGCTGCTCGCGAAGCGGTTGAGCCCGACCAGGCGCGCCGTCCAACTGAATACCGGGCCGACACGGCCGATGCGGGAGAGTCCGGCGCCTCGGCGGCCGGACACCGAAGGAGCAATCCTCCCCGACAATCTCTCAGGTACTCGTACCGCATCGGACTGGCCACTCTGAAAAGTAGTCGCAGCACAATGCGGCTCGCCCATGGTGAAAGTCACGTCCCGACCAGGACGCGGCGAAGCTCTCAGGCCTGACGACAGAGGGGAGTTCCCACGGGGTCGCCACGACCCCGAGAATCTCGCTCGGCCGCGGCCGACCTGCCTGGAGAACTCATGACCCCGGATCTGACCGAACGGTATTCCCCGCTGCACCAGGCGCACGTCGACGCCGGAGCCAGCTTCACCGACTTCGCCGGCTGGCAGATGCCGGTGCGCTACTCGAGCGATCTCGCCGAGCACCACGCGGTGCGTACCGCCGCCGGCCTGTTCGACCTCTCCCACATGGCCGAGATCCGCGTGAGCGGGGCGGATGCCGCGGCGTACCTCGACTACGCCCTCGCCGGAAAGCTCTCCGCGATCGCCCTCTTCCAGGCGAAGTACAGCCTGATCCTGAACGCGGCAGGCGGCATCGTCGACGACATCGTCGTCTACCGCACCGGGGAGACCGAGTTCCTCGTGATCGCCAATGCCGGCAACCACTTCCCGGCGCTCGAGGCCCTCACCAAGCGCGCTGCCCGTTTCGACGTGACCGTGACCGACGAGAGCGACGACACCGCGCTCATCGCCGTCCAGGGCCCGAACTCCCTCGCCATCCTCCAGGCGACCGCCGGTCTCACGGCCACCGACGACCTCGGCGCCCTCCGCTACTACCGGGCCATGACGGGCACCTTCACCGACGTCCCGGTGCTGATCGCCCGCACCGGGTACACCGGGGAGGACGGCTTCGAACTGTACGTGCCCATCGATCGGGCCCTCGCCCTCTGGAATGCGCTCACCGCGGCCGGCGCCGACCACGGCCTCGTGCCCGCCGGACTCGCGAGCCGCGACACCCTGCGCCTCGAGGCCGGCATGCCGCTCTACGGCCACGAACTGAGCGAGGCGACCTACCCGGCCCAGGCCGGACTCGGCCGGGTCGTCAACCTCGCCAAGGAGACCGACTTCATCGGCCGCGCCGCGAGCGAAGAGGGGCCGCAGGCGGGGTCCGCCGTGCTCGTCGGACTCGTGTCCGCGGGCAAGCGCGCCGGCCGCGCCTCCTACGACGTCTTCCGCAGCGCTGACGCGCACACACCGGAGGGGATGATCACGAGCGGCGCCCTCTCCCCGACCCTGGGACATCCGGTCATGATGGCGTACGTCTCGCCGTCGATCGCCCGGCTCGGCACCGAGGTCTTCGTCGACGTGCGCGGCACGCGCATCCCGGCGACCGTGACCGCGCTCCCGTTCTACTCCCGCAAGCCCTGACCCCGAGGGCATCCGCCCACGCACTCCCGTCGGCGATTCTCGCCGGCACCCCTCCAGACCAGCACGCACTGCCCGTTGTTCCGCCGAAAGGACACCCCATGACCGACCAGACCACCCTCCAGTACACCGCAGAACACGAGTGGGTCCTCATCGAGGGCGACACCGCAACCGTCGGAATCACGGCGTACGCGGCAGAGAAGCTCGGGGACGTCGTCTTCGTCGAGCTGCCCGCCGTCGGAACCGGTGTCATCGCCGGCTCGATCGTCGGCGAGATCGAATCCACCAAGTCGGTCGGCGAGCTCTTCGCGCCGGTCAGTGGCACGGTCACGGCCACCAACGACGGTGTCGTCGACAGCCCCGAGCTCGTCAACAGCGACCCCTTCGGAGAGGGCTGGCTGATCAAGGTCACCTTCCTCGAGCTGCCGCCCCTCCTCAGCCACGCCGAATACTCCGCCCTCACCGGCGAATAAGCTCCCAGGAAGCAGGCAGCGCCAGATGACCAAGCACCTCAGTCCCACCCTGACCGCCCAGGCCTCAGCCCAGGCCACCGAGCGCCCGTTCACCGAGCGGCACATCGGCACGGATACCGCGGCGCAGGCCACGATGCTCGCCCGCCTCGGCTACGACTCCGTCAACGCCCTCGTGGCCGCCGCCGTTCCCGCCTCGATCCACGTCGACGCGTTCCGGTCGGAGTCGGACACCCTGCTTCCGCCCGCAGCGAGCGAGCGCGAGGCGCTCGCGGAGCTGCGCGCCCTCGCCGGCCGCAACACCGTACAGCGCTCGATGATCGGGCTCGGCTACTACGACACGATCACGCCGGCCGTGATCAAGCGCAATGTCCTCGAGAACCCGAGCTGGTACACGGCGTACACCCCCTACCAGCCCGAGATCTCCCAGGGCCGGCTCGAGGCGCTGATCAACTTCCAGACGATGATCGCCGACCTGACCGGTCTGCACACCGCGAACGCGTCGATGCTCGACGAGTCGACAGCCGTCGTCGAGGGCATGCTCCTCGCCCGGCGCGGCTCGAAGTCGCCGTCCCACCGGTTCCTCGTCGACGCCGACGCGCTCCCACAGACGAAGGCACTGCTCGCGAACCGGGCCGCCGCGCTCGGGATCGAGCTCGTGGAGACCGACTTCGGCACGCCCGGCGCCGACGCGGAGCCCGCCGCCGCCGGTGACGCCGATGCCTCCGCCGGGCTCGGCGACTACTTCGGCGTGTTCGTGCAGTACCCCGGCGCGACCGGGACGGTCTGGAATCCTGCCGCCGTGATCGAGGCAGCACACGCCCAGGGCGCTCTCGCCGTCGTCGTCGCCGACCTGCTCGCGCTCACCCTGATCATGTCGCCCGGCGAACTCGGTGCTGACGTGGCCGTCGGCACGAGCCAGCGCTTCGGCGTGCCGATGGGCTTCGGCGGTCCGCACGCCGGCTACCTCGCCGTGCGCAAGGGCCTCGAACGCCAGATGCCCGGGCGCCTCGTCGGCGTGAGCGTCGACGCGGCCGGCCACCCGGCCTACCGCCTGTCGCTCCAGGTGCGCGAGCAGCACATCCGCCGGGACAAGGCAACCTCGAACATCTGCACCGCCCAGGTGCTCCTCGCCGTCATGGCGGGCATGTACGCGGTCTACCACGGCCCGGACGGGCTCCGCCAGATCGCCCGCGGGGTGCACGAGAACGCCGGCCGGCTCGTCGCCGCACTCCGCGCCGCCGACGTGACGGTGCTGAACGACACCTTCTTCGACACCGTGCGGGTCTCGATGCCGTCCCGTGCCGCCGAGATCGTCGCCCGCGCCTCGGGCGCCGGCGTCAACCTCTACCAGGTCGACTGCGACACGATCGGCATCAGTGTCGACGAGACCACCACCCGGAGCGACCTCGCCGCGGTGCTCGGCGCGTTCGGCGGAACCGATGCCTTCGGACACGTCGACCTCGAGGCATCCGTCACCGGGCTCCCCGAGGAGCTCGCCCGCACCACGACGTACCTCGAGCACCCTGTCTTCAACACGCACCGCTCCGAGACGAGCATGATGCGCTACCTCAAGCGCCTCGCCGACTACGACTACGCGCTCGACCGCGGCATGATCCCGCTGGGCTCATGCACCATGAAGCTCAATGCGGCGACCGAGATGGAGGCCGTCAGCTGGCCCGAATTCAGCGGAATCCACCCCTTCGCCCCACGCGACGACGTCGACGGCTACCTCGAACTCATCCGGCAGCTCGAGACGTGGCTGACGGATGTCACGGGGTACGATTCCGTGTCGCTCCAGCCGAACGCGGGGAGCCAGGGCGAACTGTCCGGGCTGCTCGCCATCCGCGGCTATCACCTCGCCAACGGCAACGCTGAACGCGACCATCTGCCTGATCCCGTCGAGCGCGCACGGCACGAACGCGGCATCCGCCGTGCTCGCCGGCATGAAGGTCGTCGTCGTCGCGTGCGACGACCTCGGGAACGTCGACCTCGACGACCTGCGCGCGAAGATCGCCGAGCACGCCGACAGCCTCGCCGCGCTCATGATCACCTACCCCTCGACGCACGGCGTCTACGAGCACGAGGTCGGCACCATCTGCCAGGCCGTGCACGCGGCCGGCGGGCAGGTCTACGTCGACGGCGCCAACCTCAACGCGCTGCTCGGCTTCGCCCGGTACGGCGACTTCGGCGGCGACGTGTCGCACCTCAACCTGCACAAGACCTTCTGCATCCCGCACGGCGGCGGCGGACCCGGTGTCGGCCCGGTCGCGGCGAAGGCGCACCTCGCGCCGTTCCTGCCCGGACACCCGCTCGCCCAGGACGAGGAGCATTACCTCCGGGGCGCCGACGGCAGCGCCGGAACCGTCGTGCACGGCGGCGGCCCGGTCTCGGCCGCACCGTACGGGAGCCCGGGCATCCTGCCGATCTCCTGGGCCTACGTGCGCATGATGGGCGCGGCCGGCCTCAAGCAGGCCACCGGCGCCGCCGTGCTCGCGGCGAACTACGTTGCCAAGGGCCTCGAGGGCGCATACCCGCTGCTCTACTCCGGGGAGAACGGGCTCGTCGCCCACGAGTGCATCCTCGACCTGCGCCCGCTGACCGCCGCGACGGGAGTGACCGTCGACGACGTCGCCAAGCGCCTCGTCGACTACGGCTTCCACGCGCCGACGATGAGCTTCCCGGTCTCGGGAACGCTCATGGTCGAACCGACAGAGAGCGAGGACCTCGGCGAGATCGACCGCTTCATCGAGGCCATGATCGCAATCAAGGCCGAAGCGGATGCCGTCGCCGCCGGAGTCTGGCCGGCCGACGACAACCCGCTGCACAACGCCCCGCACACGGCGCAGTCCGTGATCGAGGGGGAGTGGGAGCACGCCTACGACCGCGAGACCGCCGTCTACCCGCTGCGCAGCCTCATCCGCGGCAAGTACTGGCCGCCGGTGCGCCGCATCGACAACGCCTTCGGAGACCGAAACCTGGTCTGCGCCTGCCCGCCGCCCGAGGCCTTCGCCGACTAGCAGCATCCGCTCGCCCCACCCCCTCGCCCGTACCGGCGAGGGGGAGGAGGGGGCTTAGGTGGCGGGAGCCAGGAGGGCCGGCCACCAGGCGACAGCGAGCGGGTAGCCGACGAAAGAGACCACGTCGAGGATCGTGTGCGCCACGACGAGCGGCGCCGTGCGACCCCAGCGGGTGTAGCACCAGCCGAAGACGACGCCCATGGCGGCGTTGCCGACGAACGGTCCGATGCCCTGGTAGAGGTGATAGCTGCCGCGGAGCAGCGCCGATGCCGTGATGATCGTCCAGGTCGACCAGCCGAGCTCCCTGAGCCGGATGAAGAGGTACCCGACCACGATGAGCTCCTCGCTGAGCGCGGCGCGCACCGCGGAGAACAGCAGGATCGGGATCGTCCACCAGAACGTGTTGATGGGGGAGGCGACGACCGCGACCGTGATGCCGAGCGCCCGCCCGGCGAGGTACAGGCCCAGGCCGGGGATGCCGATCGCAAGCACGAGCAGGACGCCGCCGAGCAGGTCCCGTCGCGGCTGGGTCAGGTCGAAGCCGAGGCGGCGGAAACTGCTCGACCCGGGCCGCCAGAGCAGGTAGAGCACGAGGGCGACCGCGAAGAGCTCGAAGAAGATGCCGAGGAACTGGTACGTGAAGTCGAGCCATTCCCGTGTCGACTGCGAGCCGTTGATGGTTGTCGACTGGTTGCCGAGCGGGGTCGTGTCGGTCAGGCGAGCGACGATCGACACGATCGAATAGACGGCGGACGCCCCGAGCGACAGCCCGAGGACGATGACGACTTCCCAGGCCAGTCGCGCCCGGTTGGTACCGCCGGCTGTCACTCGGCGGGTTTCATCCGGCAGGCCGGCGTTCCGCCTGGCAGGCGGTGCCGGTTGCGGGCGACCACCCGGTAGCCGGCCTCAGCGGCCCAGGACCACGGCGGCACGGTGCCGAGCCAGCCGAGGAAACGCAAGCCGGGAGTGGGCTGGTGGCGAAGCAGGGCGGACACTGCGGCGGCACCGCCGAACCGCACTCCAGCGGGGTCGACGAGCCAGACCCGGGAGCGGGCATCCGCTTCGGTGAGCCCGTACGCCGGGAGATCGGTCCACTGGTACGGCGCGGCGTCCGGCATCACGGGCAACAGGCGGCGCATCCACCCGACGGCGGTCGTGCAGAAGGCACAGTCGCCGTCGAAGACCAGCAGTGTCGCGCGCGCACGTGTAGCAGCATCCATACCCCTATCCTCGCATCGATGAAAGCGCGGCGCGGCTGCGCGCGTTCTTCGCGCGACCACGCCAATTTCGGCGAAAGACTCCCTATCTGCGCAACGAATTTGCGCAAGATGTTTCGTCGAGGTAACGATTCCATCCGCGATTGTGCTTTTGGCTCAATGAATACTTAGGGTCAGAAGTATCTGAGGCGTCTTCGCGGTCCCGAATCGCGCGGCGTTTCCCTGCGCACTGGAGGAAAATTGAAAATCAGGAGACTGGGCATTCCCATCGCTCTGGCCACAGCGGGAGCGCTCATGCTCTCCGGCTGCGCCAGCGGCTCGACGACACCCGCGAAGACGGGTGACACGTCTGCGATCATCTCGACCAACGGTTCCGAACCGCAGAACCCGTTGATCACGACGAACACCACCGAAACCGGTGGCGGCAAGATCATGACGTCGATCTACGCCGGACTGGTGTCCTACGACGCCAAGGGCGAGGCCAAAAACGAGGTCGCCAAGTCGATCTCGGCCGACGACGCTCAGCACTGGACCATCACGCTCAACACGGGCTGGAAGTTCACCAACGGCGAGGCCGTCACGTCCAAGTCGTTCGTCGACGCCTGGAACTACGGCGCGAAAATGAGCAACGCCCAGGGCGCATCGTCCTTCTTCAGCAACGTCGAAGGCTACAGCGAAGAAGCCGACACCGAACTCACCGGGCTCAAGGTCGTCGACGACTCGACCTTCACGGTCGCTCTCAGCACGCCGCAGGCGGACTTCCCGCTCACCCTCGGCTACACGGCCTTCATGCCGCTGCCGTCCGTCGCATTCACCGACATGGCAGCATTCGGTGAGAACCCGATCGGCAACGGCCCGTACATGCTGGCCAAGACCGGCGCGTGGGAGCACAACGTCAAGATCGAACTCAAGACGAACCCCGACTACAAGGGCCTGCGCACCCCCGCCAACGGCGGACTGAGCATCGTCTTCTACTCCTCCCTCGACTCGGCATACGCCGACGCCCAGGGTGGAAACCTCGACGTGCTCGATGCCGTCCCCGACGCCGCGTTCGCGAACTACCAGACGGACTTCCCGGAGCGCTTCGTGAACCAGCCCGCCGCGATCTTCCAGGCATTCAACATGCCGTACTACCTCGAGCACTGGAGTGGCGAAGAGGGCAAGCTGCGTCGCGCGGCCATCTCGATGGCCATCGACCGTGATGAGATCACCAAGGTGATCTTCCAGGGCACCCGTACCCCGGCGACCGACTTCACCTCCCCGGTCATCCCGGGCTACACCGACGCTCTCAAGGGCTCCGACGTGCTCAAGTTCAACAAGGAAGAAGCCGTCAAGGACTGGGCTGCCGCTGACAAGATCTCCCCGTACACCGGCACGTTCGACATCGCGTACAACTCCGACGGTGGACACGCCGCCTGGGTCGACGCCGTGGCCAACAGCATCAAGAACACCCTGGGCATCAATGCAGTCGGCAAGCCGTACGCGACCTTCAAGGCCGCGCTCGCCGACCGCAAGGCGAAGACGCTGACCGGTGCCACCCGCGCCGGCTGGCAGGGCGACTACCCGGGCATGTTCAACTTCCTCGCGCCGCTGTACCAGACCGGTGCCAGCTCGAACTACGAGGCATACAGCAGCGCCGAGTTCGACGGCCTCCTCAAGCAGGGTTCGGCTGCCAAGACCGTCGACGATTCCACCGCCCTCTACCAGAAGGCCCAGGAAGTGCTGCTCAAGGACCTTCCGACCGTTCCGCTCTGGTATTCCAACGCCGTTGGTGTCTGGTCCGACAAGACTCAGAATGTCGTCTTCGGCTGGGACGGCGTGCCGCTGTACAACGAAATCACCAAGGGCTAGTTCCCCCGCTCAACCCCCAAAAATAGAACCCAGTTTCATGCGTAGCGATGCCCGGGGCACTCAGTCCCGGGCATCGCTCGCTAGACTCGACCAGTGATTGCGATTCTCATGACCGTTCGTTCCAGTGCGGGAACCTGATGCTCTGGTACACCGGCAAGCGCCTGCTCCAGATGATTCCGGTATTCTTCGGCGCCACCTTCCTCATCTACTTCATGGTGTTCTCCCTCCCCGGAGATCCCATTGCCGCCCTCTTCGGTGACCGGCAACCCGCGCCAGGGGTGATCGAACAGCTCCGTGTCCAGTACCACCTGGACCAGCCGTTCATCGTGCAGTACCTCATCTACATCGGCGGCTTCTTCCACGGGGATCTCGGCACCACGTACTCCGGTCGCGCAGTTTCCGACGTGATGGCCGCCGCCTTCCCGATCACCGCCCGGCTCGCGCTTCTCGCACTGTTCTTCGAGTCCGTCGCCGGTATCCTCGTCGGCCTCGTCGCGGGTCTCCGCAAGGGCAAGCTCTTCGACGCAAGCGCCCTCGTCGTCAGCCTGCTGCTGATCAGCGTGCCGACGTTCGTGATCGGCTTCATCCTGCAGTACGTCTTCGCGATCAAGCTCGGTTGGGCCCGCACGACGGTCAGCAGCGAGGCCCCGCTCTCCGAACTGGTCCTGCCGGCCATCGTGCTCGCCACCGTCTCGTTCGCGTACATCGTGCGGCTCACCCGGGCGAGCGTCTCCGAGAACCTCGGCGCCGACTTCGTGCGCACCGCGACGGCGAAGGGGCTGTCGAGACGCCGCGTCGTCACCGTGCACGTGCTGCGGAACTCGCTCGTTCCCGTCGTCACCTTCCTCGGCGTCGACCTCGGCTCTCTCATGGTGGGTGCGATCGTGACAGAGGGCATCTTCAACATCAACGGTGTCGGCGGCACCGTCTACAAGGCGATCAAACTCGGCGAAGGGCCGACCGTGGTGTCGTTCATCGCCGTCATGGTCGTGATCTTCGTGCTGGCGAACCTGCTCGTCGACCTGCTGTACGCAGCCCTGGACCCGAGGATTCGTTATGCCAAGTAATCGTCAAACGCAGCCGCACTTCGTCGCTGCGCTCGAAGACACCCCCATCGCTGCGGTCGACCGCCTCGACGAGACCGAGAAGGCCCGCAGTACCTGGGCGGATGCCTGGGAATCGCTGCGCGGCAAGCCCAGTTTCTGGATCTCGTCCGCCCTTATTCTGCTGATCGTGATCGTGGCCCTGTTCCCCGGCATCTTCACCCAGGTGGCACCGGACCAGAACTGCCTGCTCGCCAACAGCAACAAGGGACCGGAAGAAGGGCATCTGCTCGGCTTCACCCGGCAGGGCTGTGACGTGTACTCGCGGATGATCCACGGGACCCAGGCCTCCGTCACGGTCGGTCTGCTCGCAACCATGATCGTCACTCTCTTCGGACTCGTCGTGGGAGCCCTCGCGGGATACTACGGCGGCGTGTTCGACGCGATCGTCTCCCGGATCGGCGACATCTTCTTCGCCGTCCCGACCGTGCTCGGTGCGATCGTACTGATGTCGGTCCTCCCGGACCGCACCCCGGTCACGATCGCCCTGGTCCTTTCGATCTTCGCCTGGCCGCAAATCGCCAGGATCATGCGCGGTTCGGTGCTCTCGGCCCGGAACTCGGACTACGTCACGGCGTCGATCGCCCTCGGCGTCTCGAAGTTCCGGATCCTCGTGCGCCACGTCGTGCCCAACGCGATCGCCCCCGTAATCGTGATCGCCACGGTTTCCCTCGGCACGTTCATCGTCGCGGAGGCGACGCTGTCGTTCCTCGGCATCGGGCTACCGCCGCAGATCATGTCCTGGGGCAATGACATCAACGCGGCCCAGTCGTCGATCCGAACGAACCCCCAGGTGCTGATCTATCCCGCCATCGCCCTGTCCCTGACCGTGCTCGCCTTCCTGATGCTCGGCGACGCCGTGCGCGACGCACTCGACCCCGAATCGAGGGCACGCCGATGAGCCAGACCGTGATTGAACCCGTGACCACCGCCGGCCGGGACGAGAATTCCCCCATCCTCGAGATTCGCGATCTCGAGGTCGGCTTCCAGACCCAGCACGGAGTGGTTCCCGCCGTGCGCGGCGTCAACCTCACGCTGTATCCCGGCCAGACCCTCGCGATCGTTGGCGAGTCCGGGTCGGGCAAGACCACGACGGCGCAGGCGATCATCAACCTGCTCGCCAACACCGGCAAGGTCACCGCCGGCCAGATCCTGTTCGAGGGACGCGACCTCACGACCCTCAAGCCCAAGGACATGCAGGACGTCCGCGGGCGCCTGATCGGCTATGTGCCCCAGGACCCGATGTCGAACCTCAACCCGGTCTGGAACATCGGCTTCCAGGTCGAAGAGGCCATCCGGGCGAACGGCGGCGCCATGAGCAGGAAGGCCGCGAAACTGCGCACCATCGAGGTGCTCAAGGAAGCTGGTCTCAGCGACGCTGAGGACCGGCTCAAGCAGTTCCCGCACCAGTTCTCAGGCGGCCATGCGACAGCGCGTGATGATCGCCATCGGCCCTCGGCCAACGAGCCTGAAGCTGCTGATCGCCGACGAACCGACCACCGCACTCGACGTGACGGTACAGCGCCAGATCCTCGACCACCTCGCGACGCTCACGCGCGACTACGGCACCTCGGTGCTGTTCATCACGCACGACCTCGGCCTCGCGGCCGAGCGCGCGGAACAGCTCGTCGTGATGTACAAGGGCAAGGTCGTCGAGTCCGGTCCCTCGCAGGAGATCCTGGCCAACCCGCAGCATCCGTACACGCAGCGCCTCGTCGCCGCGGCGCCGAGCCTCGCATCGCGGCGCATCCAGTCGGCCAAGCACTCCGTCGCGGTCGAAGCGGATGTTTCCGCAGCCGGCTCGAACGACCAGGTTCTCGTGAACCGCGCGATCGAGCGGGAGCAGACCGCACCGGCCAAGGACCTGATCTCGGTCCAGGGCATCTCGAAGATGTACCGCATTCGCACCAAGGGCTTCAAGTACAACGAACTGCTCGCGGTCAACGACGTGTCCTTCGGCATCAAGAAGGGCACGACGACCGCGCTGGTCGGCGAGTCGGGCTCCGGCAAGTCCACGGTCGCCAAGCTCATCCTGCAGCTCGAATCCATCACGAGCGGGCAGATCGAGTTCGACGGCCAGGACGTCGCCGGCCTCAAGGGCGCGGACCTGCTGAAGTTCCGCCGCCGCGTGCAGCCGGTCTTCCAGGACCCGTACGGCTCCCTCGACCCGCAGTACAACGTCGGCAACACCATCGCAGAGCCGTTGCTCGCCCACAAGGTCGGCACCGCCAAGGAACGCCAGGCCCGGGTGCGGGAGCTCCTCGACCAGGTCTCGCTGCCCTGGGCGTCCCGGCACCGCTACCCGAGTGAACTCTCGGGCGGCCAGCGTCAGCGTATCGCGATCGCTCGGGCGCTCGCGCTCAAGCCGGACGTGCTCGTGCTCGACGAGGCGGTCTCCGCTCTCGACGTGCTCGTGCAGGGCCAGGTGCTCAACCTCCTGACCGAGCTGCAGACGGAACTCGACCTGACCTACCTGTTCATCAGCCACGACCTCGCCGTCGTCCGCCTCGTCGCGGACAACGTCTGCGTCATGCAGCAGGGCCGGATCGTCGAGGCCGCGACGACGGACGAGGTCTTCGAAAATCCGCGTCAGACATACACGCAAGAGCTGCTCGCCGCGATCCCGGGCGGCAACTTCGAGTTCGGGCGCTAGACAGGACCGACCGGCTTCAGCGCCCGGAAACGGGGCGGGGACTGCGGTCCCCGCCCCGTTCGTCGTCCAAGCGGATGCCCGGAACACCCCGGAGACGCGGCCACAACGGGGCTCCCAGCCTCCCGGCAGGGAGAGTGCGGTAGGATTATCCGTTGGGTCGGACCTTGACCAAATACATCCATTCTTCGCCGCATCCGTTTGTCCGCGGCATCATTCTTCGTAAGGATTCACTTCATGGCGATTGCCACGCGCAATAACCTCCGAAATGTCGCAATCGTCGCCCACGTCGACCACGGCAAGACCACGCTGGTTGACGCGATGCTCCAGCAGACCAACTCGTTCTCGGACCACTCGCACGTGGACGAGCGCGCGATGGACTCGAACGAGCTCGAGCGCGAAAAGGGCATCACCATCCTCGCCAAGAACACGGCGATCTCGTACAAGGGCATCCACGCCACCGACGGCCCCATCACGATCAACGTGATCGACACCCCCGGCCACGCCGACTTCGGTGGCGAGGTCGAGCGCGGCCTGTCCATGGTCGACGGTGTCGTTCTCCTCGTCGACGCGAGCGAGGGCCCGCTGCCGCAGACCCGCTTCGTGCTGCGCAAGGCGCTCGAGGCCCACCTGCCCGTGATCCTCCTGGTCAACAAGACCGACCGCCCGGACGCGCGCATCGAAGAGGTCGTCGCGGAGAGCCAGGACCTGCTCATCGGCCTCGCGAGCGACATGGCCGACACGCACCCCGACCTCGACCTCGACGCCATTCTCGACGTCCCCGTCGTCTACGCGTCCGGCCGTAACGGCGCCGCGAGCCGCAACCAGCCCGAGAACGGCCAGTTGCCCGACAACGCCGACCTCGAGCCGCTCTTCGAAGCGATCCTCGAGCACATCCCGGCCCCCGTCTACGACGACGAGCACCCGCTGCAGGCCCACGTCACCAACCTCGACGCCTCGCCGTTCCTCGGCCGCCTCGCGCTGCTCCGCGTCTTCCACGGCACGATCCGCAAGGGCCAGACCGTCGCCTGGATCAAGCACGACGGTTCGGTGCACAACGTGCGCGTCACCGAGCTCCTGATCACCAAGGCTCTCGACCGCTACCCGACCGAGAGCGCGGGCCCCGGCGACATCGTCGCCGTCGCCGGCTTCGAGGACATCACCATCGGTGAGACCCTCGCGGACCCCGACGACCCCCGCGCGCTGCCGACCATCACGGTCGACGAGCCCGCCATCTCGATGACGATCGGCACCAACACCTCGCCCATCATGGGCAAGGTCAAGGGCCACAAGCTCACCGCCCGCATGGTCAAGGACCGTCTCGACCGCGAACTCGTCGGTAACGTCTCCCTGAAGGTCGTCGACATCGGACGCCCGGACGCCTGGGAGGTCCAGGGCCGTGGCGAACTCGCCCTCGCCATCCTCGTCGAGCAGATGCGCCGCGAAGGCTTCGAGCTCACCGTCGGCAAGCCGCAGGTCGTCGTGCACCGCGTCGACGGCAAGATCCACGAGCCGTACGAACACCTCACCATCGACTCGCCCGAAGAGTACCTCGGCGCGATCACCCAGCTCCTCGCCGCGCGCAAGGGCCGCATGGAGAACATGGCGAACCACGGCACCGGCTGGGTCCGGATGGAATTCATCGTTCCGTCCCGCGGCCTGATCGGCTTCCGCACCCAGTTCCTCACCGACACCCGCGGTACCGGTATCGCCAACGCGATCTTCCACGGCTACGAGGCCTGGGCCGGCCCGATCATCACCCGCAACAACGGCTCGATCGTCGCCGACCGCAACGGCGTCGTGACGCCGTTCGCGATCATCGCCCTGCAGGAGCGGATGTCCTTCTTCGTCAACCCGACCGAAGAGGTCTACGAAGGCATGGTCATCGGCGAGAACTCGCGCGCCGACGACATGGACGTCAACATCACCAAGGAAAAGAAACTGACCAACATGCGTCAGTCCACCTCCGACACCTTCGAGTCGATGACGCCGTCGCGTCAGCTGACGCTCGAGGAGTGCCTCGAATTCGCCCGTGAAGACGAGTGTGTCGAGGTGACCCCCGCGATCGTGCGTATCCGCAAGGTCGAGCTCGCGGCATCCGCTCGCGCACGCAACGTCTCGCGCATCAAGAAGCAGGACGCGAACTAGTCCCAGCTTGTCGGCGGCGCCGGCGGTTACGCTCTGGTAGACCAGAGCGGCACCGCCGGCGCCGTTTGTTTTGCCCCACGACTGAGGAAGAGAAGAAGATGACGACACCCCTCCTGCACGCCCGCGTCCTGGCGACGATCGCGCTTGCCCTGGTCGGCGGCACGCTGCTGACCGGATGCAGCGCCGACGCCGCGCAGAACGCCGTGAACGGGGCCGTGCAGGGTGCGACAAACGGAGACGTGAGCCTGGGCGGCGCGCTCCCGGCCGGCTGGCCGTCCGAGGTGCCCATCGTCGACGGCGAAATCCTGTTCGCGTCGGCCCAGAAGGGTGACAAGCCCGGCTGGACCGTGACCGTCAAGGCAACCGCCGCCGATCCCGTAGCCGAGGCCACCCGGACCCTGACGGCCGCCGGTTTCGTGGCCGGGAGCGACGTCTCGGCGACGGTGGGCTCCGCAGGTCTCGTCTCGATGAAGAACGATCACTACGCGGTGCTCGTCGCTGGAAACACGGACGGCCTGCTCTATACGGTCACGCCGGTCTCCTGACCGCCGGGCCCCGAACGGCGCCTGCCCGCCGAATTCCTCAGGGGGCGACGTCGATGAGGACCTTGCCAACCAGGCCGGCCTCGACGGCGGCGTGCGCGCCCGCGGTGCTCTCGAGGGGGAAGCGGTGCAGGGGCAGGCCGGCTTCGGCACCGACGTGGAGGGCGCCGTCACCGATGGCCGAACCGATGTCGGCGGCTGCGGCGTCGAGGAGGTCCTGGCCGAGCGTGTAGAGCAACTGGAACTGGTAGCGCACGTTGAGGGTCATCTGGGAACGGATGTCGAGCGCGAGCGGCTTTCCCGTCGTCGCGTACACCGCGATCGAGCCGCGGGTGCGGATCACGGCCGTGTTGAGGACCGCATTCTGCGCGGGAGCGACTTCGACGACCAGGTCGACGCCTTCGGGCGCCAGCGCCCGGATGGCGCGGGCGGCATCCGCCTCGCGGTAGTTCACGACGTGGTGCGCGCCGGCGGCGGATGCGAGTGCGCCCTTCTCCGCGCTGCTCACCGTCGTGATGACGGTCGCCCCTGCCCAGCGGGCCAGCTCGATGGCCGCGTGGCCGACCGCGCCTGCGCCACCGGCGACGAGCACAGTCCGTCCGGTGAGTGCACCGGGGAGAGGCGCCGGGGTCCGTCTTCGGCGACGGTGAGCGCGCGGTGCGCTGTCATGGCCGGAACGCCGAGGGTCGCGCCGAGGTCGAAGCTCGCCGAGTCCGGCAGCGGGTACACCCGTTCGGCCGGGAGCACGGTGAAGTCCTGGGCGGTGCCGCCGGACGCGAGTCCGTACGCGGCGATGGCCGTCCAGACCCGGTCGCCGACCTCCAGGCGCTCGACGCCCGCGCCGACGGCGTCGACGATGCCGGCGCCGTCCTGGTTCGGCACGACCTCGGGGAACAAGAGCGCTTCGCCGGGCCGGCTGCCCGCGCGCGACTTCCAGTCGGTGGGGTTCACGCCCGAGACGAGGATGCGCACCCGTACCTCGCCGGGTCCGGGTTGCGGAAGATCGCGTTCGACGATACGGAGGACGTCGGGGGTGCCGGTTTCGCTGTAGACGATTGCTCTCATGCAGGTTCCAACGCCGCGGCGGCGGAAAAGGTTCCCGCGGCGGCACGGAATCGGCGGAACGAGGTCAGCGGCCCAGGAAGAAGTCGGCGAGCAGCGGGGCCAGCACGGCCTGGTCGACGTCGTGACCCTGGCCGGGCACGGTCAACACCGTACCGTCGGCGACGCAGGACGCCACGGCCACGGCTGCACGGGCTGCCCAGGCCGGGCTTCTGCCACCGGCGAGTGCCAGCGTGGGTGCCATGATCGCGGCCAGGCGTTCACGAGGGGGCAGGCCGTCGCCTGTCAGGGCGAGTTCGTGCGGCAGGGTGGGGGCGAGGTGGACGAGTCCAGGCCAGAACGGTGCGGACGTGATGGAGCGTACGGCCGCGTCGTCCATTCCGGTGATGCGGAGGAAGAGCGCCGCTGCGGCAGCGGGGTCTCCGGCGTCGAGGGCGGCCTGGAGGCCGAGGTCGTCCGCCGGGGCCGGGTGCTCCGGATCGGCGGTGTATGGCGGCTCGTAGACTGCGAGCCGGGTGATGTGCACGCCGGCGGCGGCGGCCTCGATCGCCAGGATCGCTCCGGAGGAATGGCCGTACACGCCGGCTGCGCCTCCGGCCACGGCGACGAGGGCGGCCAGGTCCTCGATTTCGCGTTCGACCGCATACGGCCCGGATTCCGGGCTCTCGCCCTTGCCGCGCCGGTCGAAGGTGTACGCCGTGACGTGCTCGGCGAGCAGGGTCACGAGCGGATACGGGGAGGACCGGGTGTTGAAGGCACCGCCGATGACGATGACCGGGTCCCCGGAACCGAGGCTGTCGTACGCGATCCGAGTGCCATCGGCCGACCGGACGAATTCGGGCATCTGTGGTCTCCTTTGGCGACGGTGTGACGGTGCGGCGGGTTCAGCGCGTTCAGCGGGCTCAGCGGGCGGTGGCGGCCATCTTCACGGCATCGACGCGGGGGGCGACGACCGGACGCCCGGCCCGGTTGCGGGCGCTCGACACGAGGAAGATCGTGAGCACCGTTCCGGTGTATGCGAGCCAGACCAGCAGCGAGAGCCAGGTGGTCTCCGGCGAGAAGTTCAGGGTGCCCTTCAGCAGCGTGCCGTACCAGCTCTCCGGCGGGATGGCGGCGCTCACGTCGAAGGCGAGGTTGTGCTCGCCGGGGAGGATCCCGGACTCCTGCAGGTCATGCACACCGTAGGAGAGTACCCCGGCCGCGACGACGATCAGGATCGCCCCGCTCCAGGTGAAGAACCGCGCGAGGTTGATCTTGAGCATGCCGAAGTAGATGAGCGCTCCGAGGCCGACCGCGCTGAGGATGCCGAGCGCGGCCCCGATGAGCGGCAGCGTGGTCTCGCCGGTGGACTGCACGGCGGCCCAGATGAACAGGGCCGTTTCGATGCCCTCCCGCCCGACGGCGAGGAAGGCGATCAGGACGAGGCCGACGCCGGTGCCGACGAGGGAGCGGTCGATCGTGCCGCGGAGGTGGCCGCTCAGGTCGCGGGCCGTGCGCAGCATCCAGAACACCATCCAGGTGACCAGGCCGGTCGCGGCGATGGAGAGCGTGCCGGCGATGGCCGGTTCGGCCGATTCCGGAAGGCTCGCGGTGCCGAAGGTGAGCACGGCGCCGATCGTGAGGGCGAGGAGCACGGCGAGGCCGACGCCCGTCCAGAGACGGCCCAGCAGGTCGCGGCGGGCGATCTTCACGAGGTAGGCGACGAGAATGGTGACGATGAGGGCACCTTCGAGCCCCTCTCGGAGTCCGATCAGGTAGTTGGCGAGCACGGCACTCCGGTTCTGGTCTGGATACTGATGCAGCATCACGATAGCACGGGGATGGTTAGCCTACCCTTACCGATCGCTCCACGATCGTGAGAATCCGCGAGGGTTGCTCCGAGATCCCCGGACAGCCAGCGAGAGCGCACTTGTGGCCCTTCTCACCGCGTTTTCAGGGCCACAAGTGCGCTCTCGCGGAAAGGGCGGGCGGATGCGCCGCGGCGGCGGTCAGGCGAAGAGGGCGGCGCCGAGGTAGCTGCCGCGGGCGGCGCCGGGCGGGACGGCGAAAAGGGCTGAACCGACGTGCCGGACGTACTCGTTCATGGCGTCGTGCCGCGCGAGGGCGAGCTGCACGGTCGTGAACTGCGAGGGGCGGCGCTGGTAGCTGATGAAGAACAGCCCGGCCTCGAGCCGGCCGAGGTCGTCGTTGCCGTCCACGAAGTTGTAACCGCGCCGCAGCATCTGCACCCCCTTGTTCTGGGCGGGGTGGGCTAGGCGCACGTGTGAGGCCGGGTCGATCAGCGGGGCGCCGTCCTTGCCGGTGCCGGCGAAGTCGGGCTCGGTGAATTCGGTGCCGCCGGAGAGCGGGGCGCCTTCGCCCTTGGTGCGGCCGAACACGGTTTCCTGTTCGCGCAGTGCGGTGCGGTCCCAGGTCTCGATCGTCATCCGGATCCGCCGGGCGACGAGGTAGGAGCCCCCGGTGAGCCACGCGGGGCCGTCGCCCGAGCCGACCCAGACCTGGTCGTCGACGACGGCCGGCTGTTCGGCCTTGATGTTGGCGGTGCCGTCCTTGAACCCGAAGAGGTTGCGCGGGGTGGCCTGGCTCGTGCTCGTCGACGAGGTGCGACCGAAGCCGAGCTGCGACCAGCGGATCGCCGCGCGACCGAAGGCGATCCTGGACAGGTTGCGGATCGCGTGCACCGCGACCTGCGGGTCGTCGGCGCAGGCCTGGACGCAGAGGTCGCCGCCGCTGCGCGTGGCATCGAGCTGGTCTCCTGGAAAGTGCGGCAGGTCGACGAGGGCGTCCGGGCGAGCGGATGCGAGGCCGAACCTGTCCTCGCCTGCGCTCGTCGCAAAGAGCGTCGGGCCGAAGCCGACCGTGATCGTCAGGCCGGCCGGAGGCAGCCCGAACGCCTCGCCGGTGTCCTCTGGCGGGGCATCGTACGGCCCGTCGACGGCCCCGTACCGGCCGATGTCGTGACCGGCGGTCAGGGCGGCGGCCGCGGTCGTCCAGTCCTGCAGCAGGGAGACCAGGTCGGCGCGGCTGGCTCCTGGGGTCAGATCGAACGCCGCGAAGTGCAGCCGGTCCTGGGCGGGCGTCACGATGCCGGCCTGGTGATCCTGGTAGAACGGGTAGACGGTGCTTCCCGCTGCCGGGGCGCCCGCTGCTGCGAGGGCCTGAACCCCGCGGTCAGCGGCGATACCGATGCCGAGGCCCGCGACGCCTGCCCCGGCGAGGCCGAGGAGGCCGCGCCGGGAGATGCCGCGCGGGGCTTTCGCTGGCGCCCCGACGGCGGGCGCCGTCCCCGACGCGCTCGCGCCGGCATCCGCCTGGTCGTCCCCTTCCTCCCGCGAGAGCGGAGTTTCGGCCCCTTCGGCGCGCGGGAAGGGGCCATTTTTCCGCTCTCGCGAATCGCCGCCCTTCATCACAGGACGAGAGCCGCGGTGAGCTGGCCGAGGGGTTCGGCGAGGGCGTTGACCTGGTCGGCGAGGCCCTTGACGGTGCCGGTGGACAGGTCGGTGTACAGGACGAAGCCGTCGCCGACTCGCTGGGCGTCGAGGAGGCTCTGCAGGGCGGTGAAGCGGGTGTCGAGGGTTGCAGCGAGGGCGGCATCCTTCTGCACGAGGACGTCCCGCACCCCGGCGTAGAGCACCCGGGCGCCGTCGACGTTGGCCTGGAAGTCCCAGAGGTCGGTGTGTGACCAGACCTCCTCCTCGCCGGTGACCTTGCCGCTCGCGACCTCGTCGAGGAGACCGATCGCGCCGTTGGTCTGCTGGGAAAGAGTGAACGTGAGCGGCTGCACCTTCTCGTTCAGGGTCGCCGTGTCCGTGACGAGCAGTCCGGCAAGGCGAGCGCGCTCGGCGGCCGGGTATGCGGCGAAGCCAGCTTCGGCCTCGGTCGGCCAGAGGTCCTTCTCGATGGCGTGCCAGCCGGTCCAGTCCTGGCCCTCTTCGAGGTCGGCCTCGCGGAGGTCGAGCTTCGGATCCAGGTCGCCGAAGGATTCCGCGACGGTCTCGACCCGCTCCCAGTGCGCGCGGGTGGCCGCGTAGAGTCCGCGGGCGGTGTCGTCGTCGCCGGCGGTGTATGCGGCGGCGAACGCGGCGGTCCCGGTGACGAGCTGGCCGATCTGGTCTTTCACGTAGGACGCATAGTTGGCGTTCGCGGTGTCGATGCGCGCGCTGAGTTCGGCGTCGCCGGGGGCGTTCGTCGCGGCATCCGCAGCGCTCGCCGGAGTCACGGTGAACGGGGCCTGGCCGATGCCCGCACCGGTCATGCCGGGCTTGCACGCCGTGAAGTAGCTGCCGGCGCTCAGGTCGACGACGAGGGTACGGCTGAGGCCGGGGCCGATGTTCTCCGCCTCACCCACGATGCGGAGCTGGTCGTCGCCGAGGAGGTAGAACTCGGTGACCTGGTCTCCGGAGTTCGAGACGGTGAAGGTGACGTTGCCGGCCGGGGCCTCCGCTCCGGACACGGTGCACGCCGTCGCGCTGCTGTCGACGGTCAGGGCGGCGTGCGCGGCGCCGGGCGCCGAGGCGTTCGGGACGCAGCCGGTGAGGGCGAGCAGGGAGACGAGGCCGAGGGTGACGCTCCCGGCGAGGGGGAGGATTCGGGGCTGCATGGAGTCCTTAGGGGTGGTGGGGCGGGAACATGGTCCGCGGCGCGGATGCCGGGCGCGCCCGGTGTGCGACGGGCGAGCGAGGGAGCCCGAACCGATTCGAACCGAGCCGATTCGAACCGAGCCGATTCGAACCGAGCCGACGGGAGTTTTCGGGTTGCGGAGCGATCAGGCGCTTGCCAGCACGGTGTCGGGCAGATCCTCCGTCGAGGTGGTTCGGGTGCGGCCGCGGTGGACTGCGCGGGCGAAGAAGGTGAGCGTGGTTCCGACGTAGGCGACCCAGACCAGGAGTTCGAGCCAGGTCGTCGCGGGGGAGAAGTTGAGCGTTCCCTTGAGCAGGGTGCCGTACCAGCTGTCCGGCGGGATGGCGGCGCTCACGTCGAAGGCGATGCTGTGCAGGCCCGGCAGGACGCCGGCCTCCTGTAGGTCGTGCACGCCGTAGGAGAGCACGCCGGCCGCGACGACGATGAGGATGCCGCCGGTCCAGGTGAAGAATTTCGTGAGGTTGATCCGCAGCATCCCCGAGTAGATCAGCCAGCCGAGGCCGGCAGCCGTGACGATGCCGAGGAAGGCGCCGAGGAGCGGCAGGGTGGTCTCCCCGGTCGCCTGCACGGCGGCCCAGAGGAACAGCGCCGTTTCGATGCCCTCCCGGCCGACGGCGATGAAGGCGACGACGACGAGCCCGATGCCGGAGCCGAGCAGGGACTTGTCGATGCTGCCGCGGAGGTGGCTCGAGAGGGTGCGCGCGGTGCGGAGCATCCAGAACACCATCCAGGTCACGAGCCCGGTCGCGGCGATCGAGAGCAGTCCGCCGATCGTCTCCTGGGCCGCGAACGAGAGGCCGTATGTGCCGTAGGTGAGCAGGGCGCCGATGGCGAGCGCGAGGAGCACGGCGAGTCCGACGCCCGCCCAGATTCGCGGCAGAACGTCCTTCCGCCCGATCTTGACGACATAGGCGACGAGGATCGTCACGATGAGTGCGGCTTCGAGGCCCTCACGGAGGCCGATCAGATAGTTTGCGAGCACGGTTTCCTGGTCTTCGGGAGCGGTTGAGTTTGGTAAGGCTATCCTTACTCGAGCGACTCTACCGGCGGTCGGCCGCGAATGTCCAGTTATTATTCTGAGGTGGGTGTCCGCCAATCCGACCCTGGGGAGCTCATCGATGGTCATGTCCGGCAGTGCAGAACGCATCGTCTTCGTGCACGACCGTCCCGGCGACGAGGCCTGGTTCACCGGCGGGACCATCGCCCGCCTGCGCGGCGATGACGCAGGGGTCGTCGTGCTCTTCGGCGCCCGGGCGCCGGGTGACACCGGTGACAGCACCTCGGGGGCGAGCTCCGATGTGCGTGCGGCACTCTCCGCACTCGGCGTCAGCGACTGGCGTGTCCTGCCCCCTTCGACAGACCCCGCCGCGGCCGTGCGCGCCGTGCTCGACGAGGTCCGGGCGACGGCGATCGTGATCGGCGCCCGCAGCGAGCTGCTCCAGGCTGCTGCAGTGGATGCCGCGCACGCCTCCCGGGTGCCGGTCTTCGTGAGTCGCGGGGTCACCGAGGCCATCGGGCAGCGGATCGTCGCGATCGACGTCAGCGACCACATCGAGCAGAAGCTCGCCGCCCTCTCCGCATACCCGGACCGCTGGACCGTTGACGGACGCGTCGTGACGGCCGTCCGTCCCGGGGACCCCGCCGGGTCGGTCACGGGAACCGAAACCTACCTGAGGGCCACACCGCCGCCGGCCGCGCCCGCAGGCCGGGCCGCGGCATCCGCCGTTCAGGCACCACAGCCCGGAGCGGACCCGGAGGGCGCGGCGAAGCAGCCGTCCCCGGCGGACCCGGCGGACCCGACAGACCCGGCGGACCCGGCGCCGCCCCGCGCCTTCGCGACCGGAGCGCTGCGCGCCGTCGCGAGCCTCTTCGCTCTCGCCGCCGGCGTGGTCTTCGGGGTGCTCGGCACGGTGGCGCACCAGGCCACCCTCGTGCTCGGCCCCGTGACCCTGCCCGTCGGCCTCGTTCTCGCGACACTGGCGGCGAGCGCCCTCCTCGTCGGCCTCCGGCTCGTGCTCGACGACCGGGTGGTCGTGCTCGCGTGCACGATCGGCCTCGTCGGATCGATCTTCCTGTTGTCGCTCAAGAGCACGGGCGGTTCCGTGCTCGTGCCCGCCGGACTGGCCGGCACGCTGTGGACGGTGCTGCCGACCCTCGTCGCCTCGCTCGTGCTGGCCTGGCCGCGGCTCCCGCAGCGAAGGGGCCGGTCGGGCCAGGGCGCCTGAGCCAGGGTGCCTGAGCCAGGGCGCCTGAGCCACGACGCCTGACCCGGGGCGCTTGACCTAGACTGGACGTTCAGCTCGTGAAGGGAGCTCCCCGCTCGTGACCTATGTCATTGCCCTGCCGTGTGTCGACGTGAAAGACCGCGCCTGCGTGGACGAATGCCCGGTCGACTGCATTTACGAGGGCGACCGTTCCCTCTACATCCACCCGGACGAATGCGTCGACTGCGGCGCCTGCGAACCGGTCTGCCCCGTTGAGGCCATCTACTACGAGGACGACGTCCCCGAGCAGTGGGCCGAGTACTACAAGGCCAACGTCGAATTCTTCGATGACATCGGGTCTCCCGGCGGCGCCGCGAAGGTCGGCGTGATCCACAAGGACCACCCGATCATCGCCGTCCTGCCCCCGCAGGTCTGACCGGTCGTGCTCAAGCCGCTCCCTGACTACCCGTGGGACCAGATGGCGCCGTTCGCGGCCCAGGCCCGCGCGCACGCCGACGGCATCGTCGACCTGTCGATCGGCTCGCCCGTCGATCCGACCCCGGACGTCGTGCGCACCGCCCTCGCCGCGGCAACGGATGCCCACGCGTACCCGCAGACCGTCGGCACGCCTGAGCTGCAGGCCGCGATCGTCGACTGGTATGCGCGTCGTCGCGGGGTCGCCGGGCTGACGCCGGCCAACGTGCTCCCCACGATCGGTTCCAAGGAACTCGTCGCCCTCCTGCCCTTCATGCTCGGCCTCGGCGAGGGCGACACCGTCGTCCACCCGCTCGCGGCATACCCCACCTATGCCATCGGCGCCGCGATGGCCGGATGCGACGCGTTCGCCTCCGACGACCCGGCCGCGTGGCCGGCAACGACGAAGCTCATCTGGCTGAACAGCCCGGGAAACCCCGATGGCCGCGTGCTGTCGGTGTCCGAGTTGCGTGCCGCCGTCGCGCGCGCACGGGACCTCGGGGCCGTCATCGTGTCCGATGAGTGTTACGCCGAGCTCGGCTGGGCGGGACCCTGGGCGTCCGAGCCGATTCCCAGCATCCTCGACCCGCGCGTGATCGGCACCGACCGGCGCAACGTGCTCGCGATCTACTCCCTCAGCAAGCAGTCCAACATGGCCGGCTACCGCGGCGCCTTCGCGGCCGGCTGCGCCGACGTGCTCGCCCGCGTGCTCACCGTGCGGAAGCACGCCGGCCTGATGCTCCCGCAGCCGCTCCAGGCCGCGATGGTGGCCGCCCTCGGCGACGACTCCCACGTTGCGGCCCAGCGTGAACGGTACCGGGGCAGGCGAGCCGTGCTGCTGCCGGCGATCGAGGCCGCCGGGTACCGGATCGACAGGAGCGAGGCCGGCCTCTACCTGTGGGCGACGAAGGGGGTCGACTGCTGGCAGTCGATCGCCGAACTCGCCGGCCTCGGCATCCTCGCCGGACCGGGATCCTTCTACGGGGACGGGTACCCGCAGCACGTTCGATTCTCGCTCACGGCGACGGATGAGCGCATCCACGCAGCCGCCGCTCGGCTCCGGTCGCTAGAGTAGCAACTGCCCACGGTGTACCCGGAGCGGGTAACATCGACATTCTTGTGGCACTCCTCCGGTGAAACTGCCGAAATTTTGGCGGATGCAACAGTAGGTGGTGGGGCCGATTAGGCTGTATTCGCTTGGACGTCTCTAGCCACACCGGTGTGCCATGGCGGCCACCCCCAGTCCGTAAGGCAGTGATTCAGTGACACTCAGTGATATTCAGGGAGGCGCCGTGAGCGACGTCGTACAGCGAACACCGTCCATCGACCCCTTGGGGGCGACGCTCGCCTTCCCAGGGGGCATCGCCGAGTTCCCGATCGCCCACGGGACCGAGGGCCCCTCCGGCATCGATATCTCGACACTGACCCGGCAGACCGGGCTCGTCACCCTGGACTCCGGCTTCGTGAACACCGCGGCGACCCGTTCGGCGATCACGTACATCGACGGCGGCAAGGGCATCCTGCGCTACCGCGGCTACCCGATCGAACAGATCGCCCAGAACTCCAACTTCCTTGAGACCGCGTGGCTGCTCATCTACGGCGAACTGCCGAGCGCAGGCGAGCTCGAGGCCTTCGACAAGCGCATCCGCAAGCACACCCTGCTGCACGAGGACATGCGCCGCTTCTTCGACGTGCTGCCGTTCAACGCGCACCCGATGTCCGTGCTCGCCTCCGGCGTCTCCGCGATGGCCGCGTACTACCAGGACTCGCTCGACCCGAACGACCCGGACCAGGTCGAAATCGCCACGATCCACCTGCTCGCCAAGCTTCCGGTCATGGCGGCGTACGCCCACAAGAAGAGCGTCGGGCAGGCCTTCCTCTACCCGGACAACTCCCTCGGCTACGTCGACAACTTCCTCAAGCTCATCTTCGGGACCCTCGCGGAGCCGTACGAAGTCGATCCCGTGGTGAGCAAGGCGCTCGAACGCCTGCTGATGCTGCACGAAGACCACGAGCAGAACGCCTCGACGTCGACCGTGCGCCTCGTCGGCTCCACCGAGGCCAACCTCTTCGCCTCTGTGTCCGCCGGCATCAGCGCTCTCTCCGGTCCGCTGCACGGCGGCGCGAACGAGGCCGTGCTCAAGATGCTCGGCGAGATCAGGGCCTCCGGCGAGAGCGTGGAGAAGTTCGTCGAACGGGTCAAGAACAAGGAGCAGGGCGTGCGCCTGATGGGCTTCGGCCACCGGGTGTACAAGAACTACGACCCGCGCGCGACCCTCGTCAAGGAGAGCGCCGACGAGGTGCTCGCCGCCCTCGGCGTCAAGGACGACCTCCTCGACATCGCCAAGGAGCTCGAGCACATCGCCCTCAACGACGACTACTTCCGCGAGCGCAAGCTCTACCCCAACGTCGACTTCTACACCGGCGTCATCTACAAGGCGATGGGCTTCCCGACGAGCATGTTCACGGTCCTCTTCGCCGTGGGCCGCCTTCCCGGCTGGGTCGCGCACTGGCGCGAGATGAACGCGGACCCGACGACGAAGATCGGCCGCCCACAGCAGTTGTACACGGGCTCCCCGGCCAGGGACTTCCCCGCCGCTAGCTGCACACCCGCAGAACGACGGATGCCCGGCACGCGATCGCGTGCCGGGCATCCGCTTTCGTCGGACCAGGGTCAGGCGTGCAACTGCTCGTTCAGGACGATGCCGTTCCCGCTGCGGGCGAGAACCTCGACGGCGCCCGACATCGAGTTGCGTCGGAAGAGCAGATTCGGCAACCCGGACAGCTCGACGGCCTTCATCGTCTGCATGCGGCCGTCCGCGGTGCGCGGCTGGTCGGGCAGGGACACCTTCGTGCCTGCCGTGACGTAGAGGCCGGCCTCGACGACGGAATCGTTCCCGATCGAGATGCCGATGCCGGAGTTCGCGCCGAGCAGGGCGCGTTCGCCGATGCGCACGCGCTCGGTGCCGCCGCCGGACAGGGTGCCCATGATCGAGGCGCCGCCGCCGATGTCAGCGCCGTTGCCGACGACGACCCCCTGCGAAATGCGCCCCTCGACCATGGAGACGCCGAGGGTGCCGCCGTTGAAGTTGACGAAACCTTCGTGCATGACCGTGGTGCCGGGGGAGAGGTAGGCGCCGAGGCGGACCCGCGAGGCGTCCGCGATCCGCACCCGGTCGGGGGTGACGTAGTTCAGCAGCGGCGGGAACTTGTCAACGCCGCTGGCCTGGATGCCCGCGCGCTGCAAGGCCGGGCGCAGCCGGTCGAAGTCGGCGGGAAGCATCGGGCCGGCGTTCGTCCACACCACGACGGGCAGGTGGCCGAAGATGCCCTCGAGGTTGATGCTGTTGGGCCTGACGAGCAGGTGCGAGAGCAGGTGCAGCCGCAGGTAGGCATCCGCAGTGCCGGCCGGCGGCGCGGTGAGGTCGATCTCGATCGTCACGGTCTCGAGGCGCACGGCACGCCGCGGGTCCGCCCCGGCGAGTTCGGTGACCGAGGCGGGCACGATCCACCGGTCGCGGCCGGCGGGCAGCGAGCCGAGCAGGGGAGCGGGGAACCAGGTGTCGAGGACCGTGCCGTCCTCGGCGACGGTGGCCAGGCCGTAGCCCCAGGCGGTGGTGGGGACGGCGGACTGCGGGGACTCTGTCTCGGTCATTCCTCTAGATTAGTAGGGTGCCTTCGACCCCCCAGCCCGTGTCCGTGCCCGTATCCCCGCCGGTGAACCCGTACGTGAACCCTGCACCGGATGCAGCGGGCACCCGCCGCGCCCGCCAGCTCGACCTCGCCGCGTCCTCCGTTTCGATCACACAGGCGATCTGCGACATCGAGTCCGTCTCGGGTGATGAGACCCCCTCGCGGACGCCGTCGAGCAGGCGCTCACCGGACTCGCGCACCTCGAGGTCATCCGCGACGGTGACACGGTCGTCGCCCGCACCCGCCTCGGCCGCGACCGGCGGGTCATCATCGCCGGCCACCTCGACACCGTCCCGGTCAACGACAACCTGCCGACCCGGTTCGAGACCGTCGACGGCGTCGAGCACCTCTGGGGCCGCGGCACGGTGGACATGAAGGCCGGCGTCGCCGTTCAGCTGAAGCTCGCCGCCGAGCTCACAGACCCCGGCCTGGACGTGACCTGGATGTGGTACGACCACGAGGAGGTCTCCGACGAGCTCAACGGCCTCGGCCGGCTCGCCCGGAACCGCCCCGACCTCTTCGAGGGCGACTTCGCCATCCTCGGCGAACCCAGCAACGGCCAGGTCGAGGGCGGCTGCAACGGCAACCTGCGGTTCGAGGTGCGCACCCACGGGCTGCGCGCGCACTCCGCCCGCAGCTGGGTGGGCGAGAACGCCATCCACAAGGCCGCCCCGATCCTCGCCGTCCTCGCCGGCTACGAGCCTCGCGCCGTCGAGGTCGAGGGCCTCGTCTACCGGGAGGGCCTGAACGCCGTCGGGATCAGCGGCGGCATCGCCGGCAACGTCATCCCCGACGAGTGCATGGTGCACATCAACTACCGCTTCGCCCCGAGCCGCAGCTCCGCGGAGGCCCTTGAGCACGTGCGCGAACTGTTCGCCGGGTACGAGATCACCGTCGTCGACCGCGCGGAGGGCGCGCGCCCGGGACTCGACGCCCCGCTCGCGCAGGAATTCCTCGCCTTCGTCGGAGCCGAAGCCCGGCCCAAGTACGGCTGGACGGACGTCGCCCGGTTCTCCGCTCTCGGCATCCCTGCCGTCAACTACGGGCCCGGCGACCCGCTCAAGGCCCACGCCGACGACGAGCGCGTCGCCGTGCACCAGATCACGGACTGCGAGGTCGCCCTCCGGTCCTGGCTGACCGCCGCCCCGGGCCGGAAGCTCTAGCCGTGGCCGCGGAGGCCCCGCCTCGTCCTCCGAGGGGGAGACCGCCGCGCTCGCTGCGCGGGACGTCGCCAACGCCGCGGGTCCCGCCGTCCCAGGCGGCGCAGCGGATGCTGCCGGCCCGCTGGCGGGCCCGCGCCCGGCTGGCCCCGTGGTGGGCCGGTGTCGCCGGCATCTGGGTGCTGTCCCGCGTTGTGACGACCACCCTCGTCCTGATCCTGGCGCGCGTCCAGGGCGCGAACCCGTGGACCGGCGCCAGCCCGGGGTACTTCGACTTCGCCAACATCTGGGACGCCCGCTGGTACAATATCGTCGCCGTGTCCGGCTACCCGGCGGTGCTGCCCGTCACGAGCACCGGCCACATCGGCGAGAACGCGTGGGCGTTCCTGCCCGGCTACCCCGCCGTCGTGCGCGTCCTGATGTTCCTCACCGGGGCGCCGTGGGCGCCGGCCGCCGTGGTCGTCTCGCTCGCCTTCAGCCTCGGGGCCACCCTGGTCTTCTACCGGCTGATGCTGCGCGTCCAGGGCCGCGGCACCGCACTGTTCGCCGTCGTGCTGTTCTGCGTCGCGCCCCTGACCCCGATCCTGCAGTTCGGCTACGCCGAGGCGATGTACCTCTTCTTCCTCACCCTCGCCCTCCTGCTGCTCCTCGAACGGCGCTACGTGCTGCTGTTCCCCGTGGTCGCGGTGATGGCGTTCACCCGGCCGAGCGGCCTCGCCTTCGCCCTCGCACTCGGGTTCCACATCGTGCATCGCTGGCTGACCCGTCGCAGCGACCCGTTCCCAGCGGCAGAACGCCTCACCGCTGCATCCGTCACCGTCTTCAGCGCCCTCAGCGGCTTCGCCTGGCCGCTCATCGCCTGGATCGCGACCGGCTCGGCGACCGCATACACCGACACCGAGCTCGCCTGGCGGTCCTCGTACATCGGTTACCAGGAACTCGTGCCCTTCACAGCCTGGTTCCAGGGCGGGATCTGGTGGCTCGGCACACCGCTCGGCATCGTCGTGGTGCTCGCGCTCGTCGTCGGCTTCGCCGTCCTGCTGTTCACTCCCGCGGTCCGCCGGCTCGGCGTGGACCTGAGATTCTGGCTCGCCGCATACGGGCTCTACCTCTTCGCGGTCTTCTTCCCGCAATCGAGCACCTTCCGGCTGCTGATGCCGATGTTCCCGGTGCTCGGCGCGATCGCGCAGCCGAAACGGCTCTGGTACCGGATCGGGATCGTGGTGCTGTGCGTCCTCGGCCAGTGGGGGTGGCTGCTGATCTGCTGGGGCGTCGACGGTAAGGACTGGACGCCGCCCTAACCGTGCGCGACCGCCTTCGTTACCCGCCCGGACCTCGTGAATTTTCGTCTCGGGCCGCGATGGTCGATAATAGAAGTTCAGACGAATGAGTGGAAGGGGAGTTCATGGCGGCCATGAAGCCACGGACCGGAGACGGGCCAATGGAGGCTGTAAAGGAGGGGCGCCTGATCATTGTGCGTGTTCCGCTCGAGGGCGGAGGACGACTCGTCGTCTCTGTGAACGACGCGGAAGCCAAGGAGCTTCACGATGCACTCGCCGGCGTAGTACGCCCGGTTGCCTAGCGTCGGAGATCACGTCTCCACCTCGTAACCGAGGAGAATTACGGATCGGCCGTGCAGCCCTGCTGCGCGGCCGATCTTTTCGTGCCGGTGCGCTACGCGCGGAGCTTGGTGATCTGCAGCAGGCCGTCGCCGACGGGCGACAGGGCGCTGATCACGGCGGTCGAGCCGCTGATCTCGCTCAGCAGGGTGCGGAAGCCGGTGGCGACCTCGTCGCGCTGCGCCGGGTTCGCGACGCGGCCGCGCCAGAGGGCGTGGGCCACGAGCACGGTTCCGCCCGGCCGGGCCAGCCGCAGCCCGTGCTCGACGTATTCGATGACCGACTGCGGGTCGGCGTCGATGAAGACGATGTCGTACGAGTTCTCATTCATCCGGGGAGGACATCCGCTGCCTTGCCCGTGATCAGCCGTACCCGGTTCGCCGGGATCTTCGCCTCCGTGAACAGGGCGCGGGCGTGCTGCTGGTGGTCGACCTCGGTGTCGATCGAGGTGAGGGTAGCCCCTGGCGCCCCGGTCAGGAGCCAGATGCCGGAGACGCCGGCCCCCGTGCCGACCTCGAGGATGCTGCGTGCTCCGGTCGCTGCGGCGATCACGGCCGACTGGGCACCGACCGCCGGGGAGATCGCGTCGATGCCGAGCTCGAGCGACTGCTGGCGCGCCCGGATGACGGCCTCGCTCTCAACGACAGAGTCGTCGGAAAACTTCCAGTTCAAATCTTTGTCAGACACGGTGCAACTCCAGTTTTGTATGGGTCCAGCTTAAGGGGGCTCCCCGCCGGTCGGAGGAGGCCCCGCCGCGCGTTATCCTCAACCTATGCTTGGTTTGACGTTCGAGAAGCTCCTCCTGGTCGGGATCGTCGCCGTCTTCCTGCTCGGACCCGAGAAGCTTCCCCACTACGCGGCCCAGCTCGCCCGGCTCGTCCGGCAGCTCCGGGACCTGGCCAACGGCGCCAAGGAACGCATGCGCGACGAGATGGGCCCCGAATTCGACGACGTCGACTGGAAGAAGCTCGACCCGCGCCAGTACGACCCGCGCCGGATCATCCGTGAGGCCCTCATCGAGGATGAACCGGTCAAGGAGCAGTCCGCCGTCGTGTCCCGGGTGTCGCCGAACCCGAACGGCGCATACCTGTCCAGGAAGCGGGCGAAGGAGAACGCCCTCGCGCCGGCGGAACCCGCTCCGTTCGACTCGGAGGCCACGTAGCAGCACCCGACAACGGCCGTCCGCTCAGGCACGGGCCTGCACGGGCCGTTCGGCGCCGAGCTGCGCCGCGAGAGCGTTCGCCGATGCGCGCAACCGCAGCGTGAGCGCGCCGAGTTCGGCTGTCCCCCACTCCCCGATCACGGCGACACCGAGGGCGGCGATCACGCCGGGCGCCCGCACCGGGACCGCGAGGCACGCGTTGCCGTGGGCCGCTCCCTGGTGCGTGCCGCGGGCATCCGCCGGGCGGGGGAGCGTGACCGTGCCATAGAGGTGCGTTGCCGTGTGTGTGCCGGCGGCCGTGCCCGCGTTCGTCACGCTCGCCGGGCCTGCCAGGTGCGCAGCGTTCGAACCGTTTGCGGCGTATGCGACATGGGCAGCGTGCGCGGCGGGGATGCCACGGGCGTCTGGCGCCCCCGGCGCGGCGTGGGCCCCCGGCGGACGGCCGTGCGCGGCGAGGAAGTCGGCGCGCTGCTCGCGGCTGAGCTGGGAGAGGATCTGGCGGCCGAGTGCGGAGGCGTACGGGCTGGCGCTGAGCCCTGTCCACGGCTCGGATCTCGGGGTGCCCGCGGCGTCGACGATGTCGATGAGGCCCACCCTCCCGTCGCTGAAGCGCGCGAGGTACGCCGTCGCGCCGTTCTCCCCGGCAACCTGGCGGAGGGTGTGGCGCACCCGGGCGAGAAAGACGCCGGCGTCTGCGTCGCGGAGGCTCGGGAACCGGAGCCCGAGGACGAGGCCGTCGGGCTCCGTGCCGAGATAGCCCTCGTGCACGAGGGTCCTGGTCAGGTTGTACGCCGTGCCGAGGCTGAGCCCCGAGGCCTGGGCGACCGCCTTGACGGGCATCGGCCGGGGGCGCCCGAGACGATGTCAACGATCCTCAGGGCGCGCTGGACCGAGGAAATGAGGGTGCGGTGTTCCAGCGCCATCCCGCTCCTAACCTGTCGCCCGCGACTGTTCGGAACAGGATAGACAGACTCGCCCGCGCCGGATAGAGCCATCCGGGTCGTTCTGGCTCCTAGGCTGTCATCACGCGAACGAAAGGTCGGGGATGGCGAAGAAGAAACCCACACCAGGCAGGATCCGCAAGGCCGAATACAACGCCGAGCTGCGCAGGCTGCAGACGGAGCTCGTCGCCATGCAGGAGTGGGTGCGCGAGTCGGGCGCCCGCATCGTCGTGATCTTCGAGGGCCGCGATGCTGCGGGCAAGGGCTCGGCCATCAAGCGGGTCACGGAGTACCTGAATCCGCGGATCGCCCGGATCGTCGCGCTGCCGGTGCCGACAGACCGTGAGCGTGGCCAGTGGTATTTCCAGCGGTACATCGAGCACCTGCCGTCGACGGGGAGATGGTGCTGATGGACCGCTCCTGGTACAACCGGGCCGGCGTCGAACGCGTGATGGGGTACTGCACCCCCGACGAGTACCGCCGGTTCCTGCACCAGGCGCCCCTCTTCGAGCGGATGCTGGTCGAGGACGGGATCCTCCTCGTCAAGTATTGGTTCTCCGTATCCGACCACGAGCAGGAGGCCCGGTTCCGCTCGAGGCTCAAGGACCCGATGCGTCGCTGGAAGCTCTCGGAGACCGACCTGCTCTCGATCACGAAGTGGGTGGACTACTCCAAGGCCAAGGATGAGATGTTCGTGCACACCGACATCGCCGAGGCGCCCTGGTGGGTCGTCGAGAGCGAGGACAAGCTCGCGGCCAGGCTCAACATGATCAACCATCTGCTCTCGATCGTGCCGTACGAGCACCGTGAACCGCCGCGGGTCTCGATTCCGCATCGGCCGCAGGGCGCCGACTACGAGCGTCCGCCGCGCGAACTCAACCGCACCGTCCCCGACCATGCGGCTACGCTCGGTGGAGCCGGTGACGCGTCCGGATAGCAGCTGCTAGGCGGCGGGGGATTCGTCCGTTAGAGTAAGCCATCCGGAGGGGGAGCTCATGGGTACGTTGTTGTACGGCAGTCCAGGAATTGTGGTCAGTTTTGAGGATCGTGCCCTGATGCACCTGCAGATCGTCATTACGACGAAACTGCGGCGCAGGGAGGGCTTCATTTTTTCGTGGACGGAGTCGGCCGATGACGAGACCGAGAGCGGGCGCAGCGCCATCTGGCTCGATGCCAGCAGCACACTCTATTACCGCTATTCGGTCAGCCGGGTGCCGAACATCAACCGGGACTGGATCGAGCGGCTGATGGTGTCGGCGAACAGCGCGGGCGGCCTGTTCTTCTCCGTGGAACCGCCGCCGGTCGTCCCTGTCCTGAAATCACGATCCTGACACTCGTTCCACGACCGTTCGCTCCTGGCTCTCCTGCTCGTTCCTGACGCACTCACGTTTCGAAGACACCGTCGCTGATGAAGGGTATCCGTGTTAGTCCGATCCCTGGCCGCCCCGTGGGAGGCCGGACTCTCCCCGGCCCAGTACCAGCTCATCTGCTATTTCGTGGGGATGGGCGCCCTGTGCTTCTTCGTGGGTTTCCTGCGGGCCTGGGTGACCCGGGGGAGGTCGGCGCCCGGTACCGGACCGCCGTTGTCGCGCGGCTCGGCATCATGAGCGCCATGTTCCTGTCTCTACCTCGTCCTCCTGTCCGGTCTTCTCTTCGGGTATACCCGTGAAGGCGCGGAGTTCGTGCCCAACGGGCTTGCGCTCCTCACCTTCGGCGTGCGCTACGTCGAGTGGTCGGTTGCGGTTCCCCTCGTCGTCATCGAGCTCCTCGCCGTGTGCGTCGTCCTCGGCGGCGTGGCCCGGCGCATCCGCCTGATCGCGATGGCCGGCGGTTTCTTCATGGTGTTCCTGGCGTACCTGGGCGCGATCGTCGCCTCGGGGGGCACGGATGCCGCCGCGCTCGTCGGGTGGGGGATCGCCGCCGGAGTGTTCTGGCTGGCGACGACGGCCCTGCTCGCGAGCGTGGTGCGGCGCTCCCTGCCCGTGCTCACGGTGGATTCGGCCGCACTGCTGCGCTCCGCGACCATACTGCTGCTGTCCTCGTGGGCGGTGTACCCGATCGTGTACGCGATGCCGCTCGTCGGCTCCGGTGGGACGCTCATCGTGGTCATGCAGATCATGCTCACCGTCGCCGACATCGTCGCGAAGATCTGGTTCGGCGGCGTGCTCCACCGCGTGGCCAAGCTCCGGACCGCGGAGGACGTCCGTGCGGGCCGTGACGTTCACCCGGAGGCGATCTGGATCTCCTCGGTCAAGCAGTCTGACGCCGGCAAGCCGCGGGAGGTGTACCTCGCGGCCGGTGCGGCCGTGCACGTGCGGCGTCCGCAGCCGCCGACGAGTACGGCCGCGCCGACCTCGCAGCCCGAACTGTTCGCGGACCCGCAGCCCGAGCTGTTCGCCGACCTCGAGCCCTAGCGTCGTCCCGACCCTGAGGTGTCGCACATCGACGTTCGCGGGCCGTGTGAACGTCGATATGCGACACCTCACGCCCGGGCGCGCGGCGCGGTGACCGGCGTTATTTGAGGGAGACGCCGAGGCTGCGGCCGGAGAGGCCGCGGGCGCGGGAGAACAGCCGCTCGGCGACCGCGTCGATCGCGAGGGCCGCCGGGTCGAGCGGGTCGCTCAGCACGACCGGGCGACCGTCGTCGCCGCCGGTGCGGAGCGGAACGCTGAGAGGGACGCTCGCCAGGAGCGGCACCGGCGTGTCCTGGCCGGCCGAGAGTCGCCGCGCGACCTCGGCTCCGCCTCCGGCGCCGAAGAGCTCGAGCAGGCTGCCGTCGGGCTGGAGGGCGCCGGACATGTTCTCGATCACGCCGAAGATGGTCTGCCCGGTCTGGCGGGCGACGACGCCGCTGCGTTCGGCGATGTCCGCCGCGGCGGGCTGCGGGGTCGTCACGACGATGACCTCGGCCTGGGGCAGCAGCTGACCGATCGAGATCGCCACGTCGCCGGTCCCTGGCGGGAGGTCGAGCAGGAGCACGTCGAGGTCGCCGAAGTAGACCTCGGTGAGGAACTGGGTGATCGTCCGGTGCAGCATCGGCCCGCGCCAGGCGACCGCGACGCCGCCGTCCTCCACGAACATGCCGATCGAGATGACCTTCACGTCGTAATTGATCGGCGGCAGGATCATGTCGCCGACCCTGGTCGGTTTGACCGCTGTCCCCTTGGCGCCGTCGACGCCGGGCGTGACGAGGCCGAGCAGTCCGGGAATGGAGAAACCGTAGACATCCGCGTCGACGACGCCGACCTTGAGGCCGCGGCCGGAGAGCGCGACGGCGAGGTTCGCCGTGATCGTCGACTTGCCGACGCCGCCCTTGCCGCTCGTCACGAGGTAGACCCGGGTGAGGGAACCCGCACCGAACTGCGTCGTGCGCGCGGCCGCGCCGCCGCGGAGTTTCTCGGTCATCGTGCGGCGCTGCTCACGGGTCATCACGCCGACCGACACGGTCACGTGTCCTGGACCGGCGACGGACTCTGCCGTCTCGAGCACGTCCCGTTCGATCTGGCGTGCGGCGGGGCATCCGGCGATCGTGAGCAGCAGGTCGACGGTGGTGTGCCCGTTCCCGGTGTGCACCCCGGCGACCATGCCGAGCTCGGTGATCGGCTTGCGGATCTCCGGGTCGATCACCCGGGAGAGCGCAGCGCCGACCCTGGCGTCGATCCCGGCGGGGTCGGCGGTTGCCGTACCCGGTGCCAGGGGCGAGTCAGCGGCCAATCGGGGGTCGCTCCTCGATGGTCCTGGCGGATGCCGGGGGTGAGGCGGGCGTTGCCGGTGCGGCTGATGGTGCGGGTACGGCTGACGCAGCTGGTGCGGTTGTGGGTTCGACGCCCCGTGCCGTCGCCTGCGCCGTGGCGGTTGCCCTGTCCTGGCCTGCCTCGCGGTCGTGGTCGTGGTCGTGGTCGATTTCCCGCTCGCGGTCGCCCTTGCGGGAGCGTTTGCGGCTGCGCTTCTCCTCGTCCTCACGCTGTTCGAGGTTCTCGAGCAGGGCGCGGAGTTCGCTGCGGAGGAAGTCGCGGGAGGCGAGGTCCTTCATGCCGAGGCGGAGGGCGACGACCTCGCGGGCGAGGTACTCGGTGTCGGCGAGGTTGCGTTCGGCGCGCTGCCGGTCCTGTTCGAACTGGACCCTGTCGCGGTCGTCCTGACGGTTCTGCGCGAGCAGGATCATCGGGGCGGCATAGGAGGCCTGCATCGAGAGCACGAGGGTGAGTGCGATGAAGCCGAGCGCGACGGAGTCGAAGCGCCATGCGACGGGGGCGAGGGTGTTCCAGCCCATCCAGAAGAGAACGAAAAGCGTGAGCCCGAGCAGGAACCACGGGGTGCCCATGCCGCGGGCGATGGCCTCTGTCAGCCGGCCGAAACGGTCGCTCGACGGCCGGTCGCGGTTGCGATTGCGGTTCCTGGTTCGCGACAGGGGAGCGACGCGCAGGCCCTTGGGCGAGTCGAGGCGTTGATCCGAGCGATCACTTCGGGCCATTGCCGGTCCTCCGTCCGTGTGGCAGCGGGATACTTCCCGTCTTCAGCTCGCTGCGGGCGGCTGCCCGGCGGCGTACATCGTCATTGCCGTCGTGACTTCGCCAGTCGTCTGGCAACAGGTAGTCGAGGACATCGTCAATTGTCACCACCCCGACGAGTCGGTGGTTGTCGTCGACAACGGGAACGGAGACGAGGTCGTAGCTCGCGAGGATCCGGGTGACCTCCGCGGCCGAGGTGTCTGCGGTGACGGGGTCGAGACCCTGGTCGAGCAGCGTGCCGAGGCGCTCGTGCGGCGGGTAGCGCAGCATCCGCTGGAAATGCACCATGCCGAGGAAACGGCCGGTCGGCGGCTCGTACGGCGGGAGGGTGACGCAGATCGCAGCTCCGAGCGCTGGCGCGAGGTCGTGGCGGCGGATCAGGGCGAGGCCCTCTGCGACGGTCGCGTCGGCGGAGACGATGATGGGCTCCGTCGTCATCAGGCCACCGGCCGTGTCCGGCGCGTAGGTGAGCAGGAAGCGCACGTCGTCGGCTTCCTCCGGCTCCATCAGGTCGAGCAGCTGCTCGCCGTGTTCCTCAGGCAGCTGGGCGATGAGGTCGGCTGCGTCGTCCGGTTGCATGTGGTCGAGCACGTCGGCGGCGCGGGCGTCGCCGAGCCGGGTGAGGATGGCGACCTGTTCGGTCTCCGGCATCTCCTCGAGGACGTCGGCGAGGCGGCCGTCGGGAAGCTCGCTCGCGACCTCGTGCATGCGCTCGGGCGGAAGGTCGAGCATCGTGTTGGCGAGGTCGGCGGGCTTGAGGTCGGAATAGGTCGCGATGAGCTGCTCGGCGGACTGGGCCTGGCCGACGGTGGTCTTCTCGCGGACGTCGCTCCAGGTGGCGAACGTCGTCGCGCCCTTCGCGAAGAGGGACACGCTCGCCTTGGGACGGCGGACGAAGAGCTGGGCGATCTCCCAGGCTCCCTGCTTGGTCTCCTCGATCGACACGTCCTCGACGGTCGCCTCGCCGGAGCCGTCGTTGAAGATGACCTCGCGGCCCAGGAGCTCGGCAATGACGCGGACCTCGCCGCCGCGCTGTTCGAAGCGGCGCACGTTGATCAGGCCGGTCGTGATGATCTGGCCGGAGCCGATGCTCGTTACCCGGCTCATCGACACGAAGACGCGGCGCTTGCCCGGGATTTCCACAATGAGTCCGACCGCGAGGGGCGGATCGTCTTTTCGGTAGACCACGAGCACGTCACGGACCTTGCCGACGCGGTCGCCCGCGGGGTCGAAGACGGAACACCCGGCCAATCGGGCGACGAAGACTCTGGTGGCAGTCACGTTACAAATGTAGGCCACCTGCGGCCCTTCGGCGTGCTGTGGAAGAATGGCGGCATGAGCAATCAGAACCCTTTTGGCAATCGCGGTCCGGCCCTGTTCCCCGTTTTACCCAAGGGCGAGGTGCTCGCGACCTATGAGACGTATGCCGAGGCGCAGGCCGCAGTCGACACCCTGGCGAAGGCTGATTTCCCGGTCAAGCAGCTCTCAATCGTCGGCAACGACCTCAAGACCGTCGAGCGAGTCACCGGGAAACTGACCTGGGGACGCGTCGCCCTCGCCGGTGCGGCCTCCGGCGCCTGGCTCGGAATCTTCTTCGGCCTGTTGTTCTTCATCTTCTCGCCGACCGGGGCTGGACTGCCCTTCGTCCTCGCTGCGGTGCTGATGGGCGCCGGATTCGGGATGCTGTTCGGTGTTGTGAGCTACGCGCTCAACCGCAGGCGCCGTGACTTCACCTCGACGATGCAGGTGATGGCGAGCAACTACCAGATCATCGTCGAGGCCGCGCTCGTGAACAAGGCGCGCAACCTCCTGCACGGCACAGTGGAACCCGTCGCGGTCAGGTCCGTCGATCCGGAGCCTGCCCAGCCGGAGCCCACGGCCCCGGCGGCCCGTCCGGACCAGCCTGCCCCGCCGTACGGCCAGTTCGCCCCTCCGGCGGTCACGCCCGCCCCGGAAGCCTCGCCCACCGCATCCACCGACTAGCCGCAGCTCCACAGCCCACGCAGGCTCGCGAAGGCGGGTGAATCGTCGGTTTGACCTCGTGAGAACGACGATTCACCCGCTTTCGCGGCGGGTGAGGCGGGTCAGGCGGTGAGAGAGGCGATCCAGGCCTCGACGTCGTCGGCGGTGCGGGGGATGCCGACGGACAGGTTTTCGGCGCCCGTCGCCGTGATCAGCACGTCGTCCTCGATGCGGACACCGATGCCGCGGAACTCGAACGGCACGGTGAGGTCGTCCGGCTGGAAGTACAGGCCCGGTTCGATCGTGAAGATCATCCCGGCCTCGATCACGCCGTCCAGGTACATGTCGCGCCTGGCCTGGGCGCAGTCGTGCACGTCGATGCCGAGGTGATGGCTCGTGCCGTGCACCATGTACCGGCGGTGCTGCCCGTTCTCCGGCTTGAGCGCCTCCTCGGCGGTGACAGGGAGCATGCCCCACTCCGCGGTCCGGCGGGCGATGACCGCCATGGCTGCGGCGTGCACCTCACGGAAGATCGCGCCGGGCCTGGCCACGGCGAACGCGGCATCCGCTGCCTCGCGCACGGCCTCATACACGCGACGCTGCACGGGGGAGAAGGTGCCGTCGACGGGGAGGGTGCGGGTGACGTCAGCGGTGTAATAGCTGTCGACCTCGATACCCGCATCGAGCAGGATCAGGTCGCCCGGGTTGAGCGGGCCGTCGTTGCGAGTCCAGTGCAGGATGCACGCGTGCGGGCCGGAGGCCGCGATCGTGTCGTACCCGACCGCGTTCCCGTCGGAGCGGGCGCGGGTGTTGAAGACGCCCTCGACGAGGCGTTCGCCGCGTTCGTGGGCGCTCGACCGGGGCAGGTCGCGAATGACGTCCTCGAAGCCCCGCCCGGTGGCCGCGATCGCGAGGCGCATCTGGGCGATCTCGTAGGAGTCCTTCACGAGGCGCAGCTCGGACAGGTCGCGGGCGAAACGGTCGTCCGTTTCGTGCTCGCCGTTGACCTCGAGGCTGAACGGAGTGTTCGTGGCGTTGTCGCCGAGCACCTTGTCCGCGGCGAAGCGGAGGCGGCCCTCGTCGACGGCCACGGTGAACGCCGGGTCTGCCTCGCGGATGACGAGCGTCTCGGAGTCGACGACCGTGAGCACAGAGTCGAGGTCGGCGATCCCGCGCACGGTGATGGCGAGGTCGCTCGCCACCTGGGCGATGGAGGGGCGCGGGCCGATCCAGAACTCGCCGATGTCCGCGTTGGCGTAGAACTCGTCGGAGTCGCGTCCGGCGCGCTCACGGAAGTACAGCGTCGCGTCGTGCCCGGTCGTCGTCGGCTCGAGCACGAGCACGGCTCCGGGCTCGGCGTCGCTGCCCCAGCCGGTGAGGTGCGAGAAGGCGGAGTGGGCGCGGAAGGCGTAGTCGGTGTCGTTCGAGCGCTGCTTGAGGCGGCCGGCCGGAACGATGAGGCGCTGCCCCGGGTACATCGCGGACACGCGAGCACGCCGTGCCGCTGCGAACGGCGCCTGCTCGCGGGCCGGCGGAAGCGTGTCGACGCGCTCGGCCCAGCCGCTGGAGATGTAGGACTTGAAGCCGTCCGACCCCGGCGTCGTCGAACGGTTCTCGTTCGGGCGGGGCTTGGCGGTGACGGTGGGCACGGTTTCGGTGGAATTGGCCATGGCCCCATTGTCCCATTGCCCGCTGGATCTTCGGCGAGAGCCGCCGGGGCGAGGGGAGGGCGGGCACCGGGCGGTGGGCGGTCCCTGCGCAACTAGCATGGGGTCATGGCAGGCGAACGGCAATTCAGGGGTCCCATCGACCTGCACGCGCACTCGAGCGTTTCAGACGGCACGGAGACCCCCTCCCAGCTGGTGCGGGCCGCTTCCGCCGCTGGTCTCGGCACCGTCGCGCTGACCGACCACGACTCCACGGCAGGCTGGCACGAGGCGGCCGCAGCTGCCCGCACCGCGGGCATCACGCTCATTCCCGGAATGGAATTCAGTACTCGGGTGTCGTCTGCGAGCGTGCACCTGCTGGCATATCTTTTCGACCCTTCGGACGCCGGAATCGTCGCGGAGACAGCGCGGGTGCGGCAGGCCCGCCTCGTCCGCGCCGAGGAGATGGTCGAGAGGATCGGTGTCGACTACGCCCTCACCTGGGATGACGTTCTCGCGCAGACCACACCGGATGCCACGGTAGGCCGCCCGCACATCGCCGACGCCCTGGTCGCCCGGGGCTTCGCCCTCACTCGGAGCGAGGCCTTCGCGGGCATCCTGCACTGGGAATCCGGCTACTACCAGCCGCACTACGCCCCCGACCTGCTGCGCGCCGTCGGCCTCGTCGTCGCGGCGGGGGAGTGCCGGTCATCGCGCACCCCGCGACCCGCGGAGCGGGCGACGTCATCCCGGAGGCCAGGCTCGCCCGCCTCGTCGAGGCGGGGCTTTTCGGGCTCGAACTCGAGCACCGCGAGAACAAGACGGCCGCGAAGGCGCGGCTCTATTCGCTCGCGACCAAGTACGGTCTCGTCGTCACGGGGTCGAGCGACTACCACGGCGAGGGCAAACCGAACCGTCTCGGGGAGAACACCACGACGCCCGAGGTGCTCGACCGCATCCTGCAGCAGGCGACCGGCTCGGAGCCCGTCTTCGCCTAGGGCCCCGCGAGGTGTCGCAGATCGAGGTTCGCGCGCTGCGGGAACCTCGATCTGCGACACCTCAGCGAGCTACCCGCCGCGGATGCTGTCGGTCGCGGCACGCAGAAGGGCGCGCCCGCAGAAGCGGGCGCGCCCTTCTCTGTCGAAAGTGGCGGCTGGAGGCCGGAGCGGCTAGTTGACGCCGCCGGCCGCGGGAGCCGAGCGACGCGAACGGCTGCGTCGGCGCGGTGCGCTGTTGCCGTCGTGGTGCTGGGCTCCGCCGCCGTCGTGGGTGCCCGCTGCGGGGGTCACAGCAGGGGCGTCGGGGTTGGTGGACTGGCTGACACGGGTGCGGGTGCGTGCTGCACCGGAACGGCCGGCGTCTGCGGTGCGACCCGAATCCGAGCGTGCCCCGTCTCCGCCGCGGCCCGATCCGCCGGAGCGGCCGGCGCCGCCGGTGCGCCCGGCGCCACCGGAGCGACCGTCCGAACGGCCGGAGTCGGAGTGACCGCTTCCCGCGGCGTGCTCGCGCACGGGCGAGATGCGCAGGCGCCCCTTCGAGCCGACCGGGATGTTGAGGTCGGAGTACAGGTGCGGTGAGGACGAGTACGTTTCGACGGGGACCGGAACGCCGAAGTCGAGTGCGGTGTTGATCAGCGTCCACTTGTGCATGTCGTCCCAGTCGACGAACGTGACCGCGATGCCGGTCTTGCCCGCGCGCCCGGTGCGCCCGACGCGGTGCAGGTACGCCTTCTCGTCCTCGGGGATGGTGTGGTTGATCACGTGGGTGACGTCGTCGACGTCGATTCCGCGAGCGGCGACATCCGTTGCGATCAGGATGTCCTTCTTGCCTGCCTTGAACGCGGCCATGGCGCGTTCGCGCTGGTCCTGGTTGAGGTCGCCGTGGACGGCGGTCGCGTTGAAGCCGCGGTCGCCGAGTTCCTCGACGAGCTTGGCGGCCGCGCGCTTGGTGCGGGTGAAGATCACGGTCTTGCCGCGGCCCTCCGCCATCAGGATGCGGCCGATGACCTCGTCCTTGTCCATGCTGTGGGCACGGTAGACGATGTGCTGGATGTTGGCCTGCATGAGGCCTTCGTCGGGCTCCTGCGCGCGGATGTGGATGGGCCGGTTCATGAACCGGCGGGCGAGGGCCACGATCGGGCCGGGCATCGTCGCGGAGAAGAGCATGGTGTGCCTGGTCGACGGCGTCTGGGCGAAGAGCCGCTCGATGTCGGACAGGAAGCCGAGGTCGAGCATCTTGTCCGCCTCGTCGAGGACCATCTCGCGCACGTTGGCGAGGCTGAGCAGGTGCTGGCTCGCGAGGTCGAGCAGGCGGCCGGGGGTGCCGACGACGATCTGGGCGCCGGCCTTGAGCTGCTCGATCTGGCCCTCGTACGCCTTGCCGCCGTAGATGGACACGATCTTGGTGTTGCGGTTCTGCGAGGCCATCTCGAGGTCCTCGCTGACCTGCACACAGTTCGCGGGTCGGGACGACCACGAGCGCCTGCACGCCGGGCTCGGGGTCGAGTCCGAGACGCTGGATGAGGGGAGGCCGAAGCCGAGGGTCTTGCCGGTGCCGGTCTGGGCCTGGCCGATGATGTCCTGCCCGCTCATCGCGAGCGGGATGGTCTGGAGCTGGATCGGGAACGGCTCGAGGATGCCTTTGCTGGCGAGAGCGTCAACCAGGTCCTGGTCGATATTGAGTTCGGAGAAAGTCACGAAAGTTTGCCTGTCATTAGCTGGAAACGAAAGATGCGCCCGTCTTCTGCCTCGGGCACCAGCCACCGATCCACGCCGATGGCTTGTCTCACCTTACCGGGAGCTGTCTGGGAAGCAGCCGAAGCCACGCGGGCGCGGTCGGTGTCGGGCCGCGCGGATGCCGCAGCTCTGTCCTAAGCTGGGCTGGTGTTCTCCTGGTTTGATGGGCGCGCCAAGCGCGTCGAGATTATCCCCCGGCTCACCACCCGGGGGGAACGTCCATCGACCACGAAAGTGGACATCAAGGACCTCACCCCCGAACTGCTCCCGTTCCTGGGCCAGTCCGCATACTTCGAGCTCGGCGTCTTCGAGAGCCTCGCCCGCGCCGTCGCGATCGCGCCGGACCTCGCCGCCAAGCAGGCGCTCAGCACCGCCGCTGGGCGCGCGCTCTCCAAGCACCAGGGCCTCGTCGCCGAGATCCGCCGTCGCGGAGCGGAACCCGCCGACGTGATGGCGCCGTTCGTACCGGCCCTCGACGCCTTCCGTGCCGAGATCAGCGGCGCCGACTGGACCGAGCTGCTGCTGAGCTGCTACCTCGCCGGGGGCCTGCTCGACGACTTCTTCATCCGGCTCTCCGACGGGCTGCCCGGTGAGGTCGGCCCGCGGGTCGCGCACCTTCTCGGCGAGGATGCCGGGACCGCGATCCTCGCGACCCAGCTCGCGGCCGCGATCGCAGCGGATGCGCCGCTCGCCTCGCACCTGGCCCTCTGGGGCCGCCGGCTGGTCGGGGACACCCTGCTCATCGCCCGCTCCGCGCTCGCGTTCGCGGGCACGCCTGACCCGTCCGGCGTCGTTCTGGCAGCCGGTCCCACCGAGGAGCGCATCGAGCCGGTCTTCACCGAACTGATCGCCGCGCACACCCGGCGAATGGACGGCCTCGGCCTCACCGCCTGAGCATGCGGCGATGAACCCGCGTTCGAGCGCGGGCGGTTCGCCGCTGCGCGGGTGGCGCACCGCACGCGCAACGGCGGAACACTCGCGCTCGGCGCGAGGGAAGCCTAGGCGCGGCCCGGGCGACCGGTGCGCATCAGCTCGTGCAGCATCCGTGCGTCACCGTCGACGCGTGAGCGCGCGAGGGTCGTGCCTGCCGCGACGGATGCCCCGCCGGCGATGATGAGGGTGGCCCACCAGATCCAGCCACCGTCCCAGGCCCAGCCGAACCACGTGAGTGCGACCCAGACGACCATGGCGACGATCGTGCCGATCGCGGGCAGCAGCACGGCACCGTGGTTCGTGCGCCCGGGCAGCGCGTACCGTGCCGCGAGGCCGAGGACGGCCCCGCCGAGCGCGGCGAAGAGGAGTTCCATGCCGGTGTTACGCGACGAAACCGACGCGACGGGACTCCTCGGAGCCCAGCTCGACGTAGGCGAGGCCGATCGTCGGGACGATGAACACCCGGCCCTTGCTGTCGGCGAGCTTGAGGTACCCGGTCGAACCGGAGAGGGCGGCTGCTACCGCTTCCTCGACCTCGGTCGCGGCCTGCGACGTCTCGAAGCTGATCTCACGGGGAGAGTTGAAGATGCCAATGCGGATATCCACCAGATGCGCCTTTCGTTGCCTAAGCGCCCAGATTACGACAGAACGGCGGGGCAGCCGGACAACGTTCACTGTCGGCGCAACCCGCTAGCTTTGAAAACGTGACCAGCCCCGGAATTCCGACCCTCGACCGCGACGTTTCCGCGCCTCCCTTCCCCCTCGACGGTTCCCAGCGGGCTGCCCTCGAGCTGGCCGACGGGGTCTCCGCCGCGCTCATCGGCGCCCCGGGCACCGGGAAGACCACGACCCTCATCGAGCTCCTCGCCGAACGCGTCCTCGAGCGCGGGTACGCGCCGGGGAGGTCCTCCTGCTCGTGCCGACCCGGGCGGGCGCCACCGTGCTGCGTGACCGGCTTGCGCTCCGCCTCGGCGTTCCGACCAACGGCCCGCTCGCCCGCACGGCGAACTCCGTCGCGTTCGAACTCGTGCGCGGAGCGGAGGCCGCGGCCGGCGGACCGGCGCCGACGCTGCTCACCGGTGGCGAGCAGGACCAGATCATCGCCGAACTCCTCCAGGGCGACCTTGACGACGGCAACCCCGTCGATGGCAGCGGCGACTTCGGCGGCGTGCGCGACCGTGACGGGGTCCGTGACGGCGACGGGGCGGGTCCGTCCGGCCCGGCCTGGCCGCCCACCCTCGACGCGGGCGTGCGCCGGCTGCGCGGGTTCCGCACCGAACTGCGCAACCTGATGATGCGGGCCGTGGAATACGGGATCACCCCCACCCGCCTCGTCGAGCTCGGTGCAGCGACCGACCGCCCGGAATGGATCGCGGCTGCCCGGTTCATCCGCGGCTACGACGAGGTCAAAGACCAGAGCCGGCCCGGCCAGTACGATTCCACCGAGCTCGCCGGCTTCGCCGCGGCCGTCGTCGCCGCAGCGGCTCCCGGGTCCGCGGGAGCCGCGACCCTCGGCACCCTTGCAGGCCTCCGCCTCATCGTCGTCGACGACGCCCAGGAACTGAACAGGGCCACCCTCACCCTGCTCGCCCAGTTCGCGGCGCGCGGCGTCGCGATCGTGGCGGCAGGCGACCCCGACATCACGACCGGCTCGTTCAACGGCGCCCACGCGGATGCCCTCGGCAGGCTCGCCGACTACCTCGCTCCGGGCGCACCACGCGTCACGACCCTCGTGCTCGACACCGTCTACCGGCATGGACCCGCCATCCGGGGCGTCGTGCGGGAGATCACCCACCGGATCGGGACCGCGTCCGCGGGCACCCAACGCCGGGCCGGGAGCGTCGAGTCCCCGTCCGACGTGCCCTCAGTCGAGTCCGGCACCGCAGACCCAGGAGCCGCAGAGTCGGGCGTCGCAAAGTCCGGCACCGACGCGGCCGGCACCGAAGCATCCGCCGCCTCTGTCGAAACCCTCCTCGCGGCGAGCCCCGCCGACCAGCTCGCGCTCATCGCCGGGCGGCTGAGGGAACGGCATGTGCTCGACGGAGTGCCGTGGGGCCGCATGGCCGTGGTCGCGCGGAGCGGTTCGGCCATCCCGGCACTCGCCCGCGGCCTCGCGGCCCTCGAGGTGCCCACCCAGGTGCCCTCAGCGCAGACCGCCCTCCGCGACGAATGGGCGGTGCGTGCGTTCATCCTCGCCCTCGACGTCACTCTCGGCCGCCGTCCCCTCGACGCCGAAGCGGCGACCGAACTCCTGCGCGGCCCCCTCGGTGGCCTCGACCCGATCACCCTGCGGCGCCTCCGCGCGGCGCTGCGCCAACAGGAACTCGGCCAACAGGAACTCGGCAAACAGGAGCCCGGCGAGCCGGCAACCGGCGCGACCCCGAGCGCCGCCCGTACCCGCAGTGCCGACGAGCTTCTCGCCGCCGTGTTCGCGACGCCGTCGCTGTTGTCGGCGATCGACAACCGCACCGCCCGCCGCGCGGCGAGTTGCGCGGAGAGCCTGCTCGCCGCATCCGTCGAATACGAGGCGGGGGCCACCATCGAGGAACTGCTCTGGGGCCTCTGGCAGCGCAGCGGCCTCGCCAGGGAATGGCTCGAGCAGTCCACCGGAATCGGCATCATCGCCGACGAGGCCAACCACAACCTCGACGCCGTCGTAGCCCTGTTCTCCGCAGCGCAACGCTACGTCGAACGCACCCCGGCGGCCCCGCCGGTGCTCTTCCTCGAACACCTCGTCGACACCGACGTCCCAGAGGACACCCTCGCCCCCCGCGCCCTCGGGGACGCCGTCACCGTCTCGACCCCGAACGGGCTGATCGGCCGCGAGTTCGACCTCGTCGTGATCGCGAACGTGCAGCAGAACGTCTGGCCGGACCTGCGCATCCGCGGCTCGCTGCTCGGTTCGGGCGATCTCGCCGCCCTCGCTTCCGGACGCGACCCCCGAGGCGGCGACGCGCGCACCGAGGTCCTGCACGACGAGCTGCGCATGTTCGCCCAGGCCGCGAGCCGGGCCCGGAGCGAACTCCTCGTCACGGCCGTCGACAACGAGGAGAACGAACCGTCGGTGTTCCTCAAGCTGCTGCCGCGGCCGACCCCGCCGGCCGGGGCTGACGGCACCGATCCCGCCGGGCGCTACCCGGTGTCACTCCGCGGTCTCGTCGGCCGGTTGCGCCGCGACCTCACCAGGGGCGTCGCGGCGGGCGCCCTGTCCGAACACCCCGAACGGTCGGAGCGCGCAACGGATGCCGCGGCAACCCTCGCGAGGCTCGCCGCGGCAGCCGTGCCCGGTGCTGACCCCGGCCAGTGGTACGGCCTCGCGGGCCCCAGCACGCTACAACCCCTCAACGACCCAACGGCCGGTGACGAGCCGGTGCGGGTCTCCCCGTCGAAGATGGCCGCTGTCGAGACCTGCCCGCTGCACTGGGCGATCGGCCGGCTCGGCGGCGGCAGCTCGAACACGGCCGCGAACCTCGGCACGATCATCCACGCGGTCATGGAGGAGTCGACCGACCGCCAGCCAGAAGCACTGTGGCAGGCGGTCGACGAGCGCTGGGGCGAGCTCCGCTTCGACGCGGAGTGGCAGTCCGAGGTGCAGCGCGCCGACGCGCGCGTCCTCACCGACCGGCTCGCCTCCTACCTGCTCGACTTCGAACACGCCGGCGGCGAACTCCTGAGCGCCGAGGGCAGCTTCGGGTTCGACGTCGACGGCGCGTGGCTCACCGGCACCGTCGACCGGGTCGAACGCCTCGCCGACGGCAGCGCCGTCATCGTCGATCTCAAGACCGGGCGCGGAGACCCCGTGAGCGACGCGGGCGTGGCGGAACACCCGCAGCTCGGCGCCTACCAGCTCGCCTTCCAGGAAGGCCAGATCGAGGGCGTCCCCGCCGGGACGCCCCTCGCGGGAGCCCGCCTCGTAATCGTCTCCTCCGGCACAGCTAAGCAGAACTACCGCAACCCCACCCAGACCACCTTCACCGCGGAACAGCTCCTCGCCTTCCGCACCAGGGTGGGTGCCGACGCGGCGCTGATGGGCGGGGCGACCTTCGTCGCCGAGCTCGCCACACACTGCCTCGACCCGCGCTCGCACGGGGCCTGCCGCATCCACATCATCGGGCAGGTCAGCTCGTGAGGCAGAACGGAACGCCCGTGCCGCACGACCCGCATCGTCCGCAGAACCCGGTCAGCGCCCTCGAGATCGCCGGCACGCTCGGCATGTTCCCGCCCACCCCGGAACAGCAGGCGGTGATCGAGGCCCCGCTCGCGCCGACCCTCGTCGTGGCCGGAGCCGGCAGCGGCAAGACCGAGACCATGGCCAACCGGGTGCTCTGGCTGCTCGCCAACGGCCTCGCCCGCCCAGACCAGGTCCTCGGCCTCACCTTCACCCGCAAGGCGGCCGGCGAACTCGCCGAGCGCATCGGCGACCGCATCGCGCAGCTCGACGCCAACGGACTGCTGCCCGCGCCGACTCCGGCCGCGGGCGCAGAGACCACCGGCGAGCTCGTCGACTCCGGCCTGTTCAACACCCCGACCGTGTCGACGTACAACTCCTTCGCGAGCCGTCTCTTCACCGACAACGCCCTCCTGCTCGGCCGCGAACCCGAGTCCGTCCTGCTCACCGAGACGAGCGCGTGGCTGCTCGCCCGCCGTGTCGTGATCGAACACGGCGACCACAGGCTCGTGCCCTGGGGCAAGAGCCTCGACGCCGTGACGGATGCCGTGCTCCGGTTCAGCCGCCTGCTCGCCGAGAACCCGCCTCCCCTTACAACGGGCCTGGCAACGACCGGCCTGGCAACGACCGGCCCGGCAGGCGCCCCCGGCCGCGCCGGGCACGATCTCGCCGGCCTCGCCGCCGGCTTCGCCTACCTCGAAGACCTTCCATACGGCAACCCGCGCAAGAAGGTCCCGTACACCTCCGTCGTCGACTCACTCGCCGCGGTCGGGCCGCTGCCCGTGCTCGCCGAACTCGCCGACTGGTACGACCGGGAGAAGCGCCGGCTCGGCCTGATCGAATTCTCCGACCAGGTCGCCCTCGCCCTGCAGGTGAGCCAGCGGGTTCCGCGGGTCGTCGCGGGGTACCGCGAACAGTACTCGGTGGTGCTGCTCGACGAGTACCAGGACACCTCCGTGCTCCAGACCGAACTCCTGCACACCCTCTTCGCCAGGCATCCGGTGATGGCCGTCGGCGACCCGCACCAGTCCATCTACGGCTGGCGCGGTGCGAGCTCCGCGAACCTGCTCGCCTTCTCCGCCGACTTCGACCCCGACGCCCGCTCGGAACGCCGGGTCACCCCGTCCATGTCGCTCTCCTTCACCTGGCGCAACCCCCGGTCGGTCCTCGACGCCGCGAACACGCTCGTCGCCCCGCTCAGCGAGGCCCTGCGCCGCCGGACGGACGGCATCCAGGTCGAGACGCTCAAGGTGCCGGACGGCACCCGGCCCGGCGCTGTCTCCGCACAGCTCGCCGAGACGGCCACCGACGAGGCCCAGGCCGTCGCCAGCTGGTTCGCCGCCCGGCTCGGCGCCGGCAGCGACAAGTCCGGCGCCATCCTCTTCCGCGCCCGGCGCGACATGGACTTCTTCGCCGGGGTCCTCCGCGCGAACGGCGTCCGCGCCCACGTGCTCGGCCTCGGCGGGCTGCTCTCCACCCCGGAAGTCACCGACGTCGTCAGCGTGCTCAGGGTCGTGCACGATCCCTCGGCGGGAAGCGAACTCGTCCGGTTGCTGAGTGGTGCCCGGTTCCAGGTCGGCCCGCGCGACCTGCAGCACCTCGCGGCCGTCTCGCGCTGGCTCGCCGCCCACGACTGGGCGCAGAAGGCCGTCAGCCGGGAGCTCACGGAGAAGCTCCGTGCGTCCGTCGCCGACGACGAGGGGGCCTCCTCGTCGACGCCCTCGACTTCGCCGCGGCGGCGCCGCCCGGTCACGGCCAGCTCGCCGGCTTCACCGACACCGGCCGTGAGCGGCTGCGCGCAGCAGGCAAGCTGCTGGCCTGGTTGCGCTCGCGGGCCGGTCTTCCGCTGCTCGACTTCGTGCGCCTAGTCGAACAGGAGCTCCTCCTCGACGTCGAACTCGTCGCGAACGAGAACAACAGCCTCGGCCTCGCGAACCTTTACGCCTTCCACGACACCATCTCCGACTTCCTCGCGAGTGACGAGCTCGGCACCGCCGCGAGCTTCCTGCGCTGGCTCGGCCGGGCCGAACTCGCCGACGACAGGGGACCGCGCGCCGAGGTGGCCGAACAGGGCACCGTGCAACTCCTCACCATCCATGGCGCGAAGGGCCTCGAGTGGGACTACGTCGCGATCCCGAACCTCACAGACAAGAGCCTGCCGGCCCCCGCGCGCGAGGTCACCGGCTGGATCCGCTTCGGCGAGCTGCCGTACCCGTTCCGCGGCGACCACGCCGAACTGCCCCAGCTCGACTGGACCGGCCACGACAGCCAGCTGTCCTACGACCTCGCCTTCCAGGCGTACAAGGCGGACCTCGCCGGCCGCCACGACGACGAGGAACGCCGGCTGATCTACGTCGCCACCACCCGGGCCAGGCACGAACTCCTGCTGACCGGTTCGTTCTGGGGCTCTGGCTCGACCGTGCGCACCCCGAGCCGCTACCTCGTCGAGCTCGCGGAGGCCGGCCTCATCGACCCCCTGCCAGAGGAAAGCGCCAACGCCGAGAAACCGGCCCCGGAGGACGGCCTCACGCCGGCCTGGCCCTTCGACCCGCTCGGCACCCGCCGGGCCGTCGTCGAAGAGGCCGCTTCCGGGGTGCGCGCCGCAGCGAACGATCCGGACGCCCTGGCCCGCGAGACACGCTGGTCCCACGTCGTGACCCTGCTGCTCGAGGAACGCGCCCTCCGCCTGGGCGCAGGCACGGTCGCACCGCTGCCCGCCCGCATCCCCGCCTCGCGGTTCAAGGACTACGTCGACGATCCCGCCGGGGTCGCCGCACAGGTGCGCCGCCCCATGCCCGAGCGGCCGTACCGGGCCACCCGGCTCGGCACCCTCTTCCACTCCTGGGTCGAGCGACGGGCCGGCGGCCTCCTCGGCGGCGACCGGATCGACGCCGGGCTCTTCGAAGCAGACACCGACACGGATGCCGATGCCTTCGAACTCGACCTCGACCAGAACCAGCCGCTCGAGCAGGCCCAGCTCGAACGCCTCCAGGCGACCTTCGAACGGTCGCCCTGGGCCGGCCTCAAACCGGAGGAGGTCGAAATCGAGATCCATTACGTGCTCGCCGGCCAGGTCTTCATCTGCAAGCTCGACGCGGTGTACCGCACAGGGACGGGCTACCAGGTCGTGGACTGGAAGACGGGCCGGGCGCCGAAGAACGCAGCGGACCTCGAACTCAAGCAGACGCAGCTCGCGCTCTACCGCCTCGCGTACGCGACCTGGAAGGGGATCGACCCTGACGAGGTCGACGCGGTGTTCTATTTCGTCGCCGACGACACCGTGGTCGCCCCCGAGCGGCTCTACTCCGAGGCGGACCTCGTGGCGGCGTGGTCCTCGGTCGTGTCCCGCACCTCGGCGCCGGTGCCGGTGTCCGTGCCGTCGCCCACGACGTCGATCGCGCCGGTGGTGTCCGGTTCGTCGGCGAACTCGCCGGTCTCGAAGTCGGACAGCGTGTAGGCATCCGTGTGCATCGCGGCGGCCGGCGCGCGCTTCACCGCGGCGTACGGGGTCGCGGCGAGCAGTCTCTCGACCTCGGACACGTTCAGGATCGGGCCGGTCTTCGGGGACAGCGGGTGCGAGGTCGCGTGGTGCACGTTCTCGACGAGCCCGTCGAGCATCGCGACGGCGTCATCGACGATTCCCTGGTTGCGGGTGTCGGTGCCGTGCAGCAGCCAGCGTGCGAGCTCGAGCTCTGCGTAGAGCATCGCCCGCTGCGTGATGCGCGGGTCGTTGCCCTGGCGCACGCCGCCGTAGGATGCGATCGCCGCTTCGCCGGCGGCTCCCCGGGAGGCGAGCAACCAGTTCAGGTCCCTGGCCGGGTCGCCGACGCTCAGCGCCGCCCAGCCGAGCACGGCCGTCACGGAATCCTCGCCGATCAGGAAGGACTCCGCGGACAGTGAACCGTGGATGACGCAGGGCAGGAACTGCCAGAGCGCGTCGTCGTCGGTCGCGAGCTCCCAGCGGCGGAGCAGGGCCGCAGGCAGGTACCCGGTCGCCTCGGTGCGGCCGATCAGGTCGATCACCTCGGTGCGGCAGTCCTGGGCGCTGCGTTGCGTGAGCCCGGCATCGCTCACCACCGCGGTCGGCAGGCCGTGTATGGCCGCGATGGCCCGGCCGATCGACCCGGAGACCCCGGCGTGTCCGGTGAGGGCGTCCGCGTCGAAGGTGTCGCCGGGCAGGAACTCGTAGACGACGGCGCGCGTCCCGCTGAGCGGGGCCTGCCCGACGAACTGCGGAACGTCGAACGGCAGGCGGCTGCGATTGCCGACGGTCAGGGCGCGGAGCGCGACGAGGTCCGCGGACTGCTCGGTCTCCGCGGCCTGGGAAAGCGGCACCCGGATGATCAGGGAGCGTCCGTCGCGGTCCAGCAGGACAGCGGAATCGTATGCTCCGGGCGCGCCGGAGGAGCGCCCGCTGGAGCCATGGCTGCGGGCCTGGACGACGTCGAGACCGGGCACGGCTGAAGTGGCGAGCGCGGCTAGAGTGAGATGGGATCTGGCCATGCCTACTAGGTTAGGTCGACTTCCCCTCGGTGTGGTCGTTCGCCACGCCTCCACATAACTTCGGCAGTCACGCCAGAGTCCGAAGGGTCTTCATGCCGTTCACGTTCACCTCCCAACTGCCACTGTCGCGCCACGCCGTCGACAGGGACCACCTCACCCGGGCCATACCCGGACTCTTCGACGAGCTCCGGGCGGATGCCTCCACGCGCGTCCTCCCGCTCTGGCGCGGGTCCACCCTCCTGGCGGGAACGCCGGGTGCGGCCCCCGCAGGCACCCACGAGCTCGCCGCAACCGATACCGGAAGCCGCCGGCCCCGGCTGCGCCTGTTCCCGCCCGCCCTCGTCGCGCAGACCCCGATCGAGCTCTACCTCGGCAGGTCCCTCGCCGACGAGGGCGCGGAACCCGCGGGCACCCGCCTGGTCGCCGTTATCCTCGACGACGGCGCGGCCGCGACCCTCGAACCGGACGAGTCCCTCTGGGTGCCGCTCCGCACTGTCGCGAGCGCCCTCTCCGACCGCGACGCCGGCCTCTTCACCGAAGCGCTCGCGCTCGCGAACTGGCACGCCTCGCACGCGCACTGCCCGCGCTGCGGCGCCGCAACCGAGGTCGAGGGCGGCGGCTGGAGCCGCCGGTGCCCCGTGGACGGCAGCCAGGTGTTCCCCCGAACGGACCCCGCCGTGATCGTGCTGATCACCGATGCCGACGAGCGCATCCTGCTCGGGTCGAACGCCCTGTGGGAGAACAACCGCTATTCCCTGCTCGCGGGCTTCGTCGAACCGGGGGAGTCCCTCGAGGCGGCCGTCATCCGCGAGATGTTCGAGGAGTCCGGCCTCCGCGTCACCGACCCGGTCTACCTCGGCTCCCAGCCGTGGCCGTTCCCCGCCTCGATCATGTTCGGCTTCACCGCGCGCCTCGCCGACGGCCAGCAGCCGGACGGTGTCCTGCCTGACGGTGACGAGATCCTCGACCTGCGCTGGTTCAGCCGCTCCGAACTGGCCGCGGCCGGCGACAGCATCATCCTGCCCGGCCGCTCCTCGATCGCACGCGCGATCATCGAGCAGTGGTACGGCGGACCGATCGACTTCGGCCCCGACCTGGTCGCCGGATGGCGCTGACCCCCGAGACGCTTCTGGCCGGCCTCGACGACCAGCAGCGCATCGCCGCGGAGGCCCTCGTCGGGCCGGTGTGCATGCTCGCGGGCGCAGGCACCGGCAAGACCCGCGCGATCACCCACCGGATCGCCTACGGGGTGATGACCGGCGCGTACGCCCCGAACCGGGTGATGGCGCTCACCTTCACCTCGCGGGCCGCCGCGGAACTCCGGGGCCGGCTGCGCCAACTCGGCGCCGGCGGCGTCGCGGCACGCACCTTCCACGCCGCAGCGCTCTCCCAGCTCAACTACTTCTGGCCGCACGTCGTCGGCGGCCAGGCGCCGCGCATCCTCGACGGAAAGGGCCGGTTGCTCGGCCACGCCGCCGAACAGCTCAAACTCCGGCTCGACACCGCGACCCTGCGCGACCTCGCCGCCGAGGTCGAGTGGCGCAAGACCACCGGGCTCAGCATCGAGGACTACGCCGCCGGCATCGCCAGGCGCAGCCTGCCCGGCCGGCTCGACGCCGACCAGGTCGTGGCGATGCACGAACGCTACGAGCGGCTGAAGGATGAGCGCAAGCAGATCGACTTCGAGGATGTCCTGCTCGCGATGGCCGGGATGATCGAGTCCGAACCCTCCGTCGCCCTGCAGGTGCGCGAGCAGTACCGGTTCTTCGTCGTCGACGAGTATCAGGACGTGTCGCCGTTGCAGCACGACCTGCTCGCCCTCTGGGTCGGGCCACGCAGGGACCTGTGCGTGGTCGGCGACGCCAGCCAGACCATCTATTCCTTCGCGGGCGCCCGCAGCGACTACCTTCTCGACTTCCCCAAGCGCTGGGAGGATGCGACGGTCGTGCGCCTCGAACAGAACTACCGGTCGACGGGGGCGATCGTCACGACCGCGAACCAGCTGATGCGCGGCCGCACCGGGGCGCTCACCCTGCGCGCGCACTCGGCGGAGCCGGGGGTCGAACCGAGCGTGCACGAGTACGCGAACGACCTCGCGGAGGCACGCGGGGTCGCCCAGCAGATCCTCGAACTGATCGAATCCGGCATCCGGCCGGAAGACATCGCCGTGCTCTACCGGGTCAACGTGCAGGCCGCGGCGCTCGAGACCGCGCTCGGCGACCTGTCCATCAGCTACCAGATCCGTGGATCGAAGCGGTTCTTCGACCTCACCGAGGTCAAGCAGGCCGTGATGCAGCTGCGAGCGGCATCCGTTTCGATCGTGGGCGAGCCGCTGTTCAAGTCGGCCAGCGACGTGCTGCGCTCGCTCGGCTGGAGCCAGACAGCGCCGGAGGCCGCCGGTGCGGTGCGGGACCGCTGGGAATCGCTCAACGCCATCATGGGGCTCGTCGACCAGGCCGCGCCCGGAACGACGTTCCGCCAGTTCACCGACGAACTGATGGAGCGGCAGGCAGGCCAGCACGAACCGACCGTCTCGGCGGTGACCCTCGCGACGCTGCACTCGGCCAAGGGCCTCGAATGGGACGCCGTCTTCGTGGTGGGGCTGTCAGAGGGGCTCGTCCCGATCAGCTACGCGGGTACCTTCGAGCAGATCGACGAGGAACGCCGGCTGCTCTACGTCGGCATCACCAGGGCACGCCGGCGACTCGCCCTGAGCTGGTCCGCGTCCGGGCACCAGCAACGGGCACCGAGGGAACGATCGCGGTTCCTGACAGAGCTCGGCATGCGCAACGCTCGTGCGGCCGGTGGACGCGGCGCGTGATCCTTCCGCTCGCGGCGTCGATCGACAGGGAGACGCCCGCGAGCGCCGAGTGACCGGACAGCACCCGATCCTGCACGATCCCCGCAACCCGGACAGCGACCTCGAGGCCACGACGCGCTGACTCCGTCGGCGCAGGCCGGTGGGCCAGCTGGCTCGCCATCGCGGGCCAGGCCGGGTCGGCGTCGACCCTGGCCTGCTCGAGGCAGAACAGGCACGGGCCCAACCCCGGCTCCACGAGCGGGCCGATCCGCACCTTCCGGTCTCCGAACACGACCGGCAGGTGCGGCACGTCGCGGTTCAGCCAGCGCCGGTAGCGTGCCGGCTCGATCGCGAACCGGCCGATGATCACCGCGAGGTCCGTGTCCGCGGGGGCGGCGGCATCCGCGCCGGTGCGGCTCGCGGTGCTGAAACGGATGCCGGTGCCGTAGCCGGAATCGTCGGCGACCCGTGCGCTTCCGCCGACACCGTCGTCGAGTTCGTGGGTGTCGAGCCCGAGGTCGTCGAGGAAGGAACGGAGCCGCGCGGCCGTCGTGCCGCGCCCGTCGACGGACACCCAGTGCCGGAGCGCCGGCGTCGAGGACTCCGGCCCGAGGTCGTCGAGCAGGACCGGGCGGAGCGCGGCGAGGAGGGCGGAGACGGATTCTGCAGTCGCCCCGCCCGTGCGGCCGAGCATGACGGCGCCGCTGCGGGGCACCCCGGACCGGAGCGCGTCGATGACGCGTTCGAGGCCGGGGCCGGGCACGCGGAGGCGGAGCGCCGGGTGGTCGACGCCGAGCTGGATGGTGTCCGGCGAGCGCCAGACGAGCGGATACCGGGGGTCGAGTCGAAGAGTCATGCGCCGATCCTGCCGGATTCGCATCGAGCGCGAGCGATTCATCCACAGGCCCGGCAGGCTCCCAGCCTCAGCGCCGGCATTCGCCCTAGGCTCTGACCATGACTGCCAGACGAGCACTCGTGACCGGGGCGACCGGCTACATCGGCGGGCGGCTGGTTCCGCTCCTCCTCGACGCCGGATTCGAGGTGACCGTGCTCGTGCGCTCGCCGCAGAAGCTCACCGACGTCCCCTGGCGGGACCGGGTGGACATCCGGGTCGGCGACCTCGCAGACGCCGACGCCGTGGACGCGGCGTGCGCCGGGATCGACGTCGTCTACTACCTCGTGCACGCGATGGGCAGTTCGGGCGACTTCGAGCAGGCCGAGGCGCGGGCCGCCCGCACGGTGGCGTCGGCAGCTGCGGCGGCCGGCGTCTCGCGGATCGTCTACCTCGGCGGGCTGCACCCGGACACCGAGACCCTCTCCCGGCACCTGCGTTCCCGGGCCGAGGTCGGACGGATCCTGCTGGCCTCCGGCGTGCCGACAGCCGCCCTGCAGGCCGGCGTCGTGATCGGGAGCGGCTCGACGTCCTTCGAGATGATCCGGCACCTGACCGACGTGCTGCCGTACATGCCCGCACCGAAGTGGGTGCGGAACAAGATCCAGCCGATCGCCGTGCGCGACGTGCTCTACTACCTCGTCGCCGCGGCGGACCTGCCCGACTCCGTCAACCGAACCTTCGATATCGGCGGTCCCGACGTGCTCCGCTACGGGCAGATGATGAACGGCTACGCCCTCGAGGCGGGACTTCGCCAGCGCCCGATCGCCTCATTGCCGGTGCTGACCCCGTGGCTCGCCTCGCAGTGGGTCAACCTCGTCACCCCGATCCCGCGCAACCTCGCCGTGCCGATCATCGCCTCCCTGCAGAACGACTGCGTGATGGGCGAACACGACATCGACGGGTACATCCCCGTCCCCGACGGCGGTCTCACCGGGTACCGCACGGCCGTGCGGCTCGCGCTCGGGCGGATGCGCGACGGCGACGTCGAGACCAGCTGGCGGAACGCCTCGATCGAGGGGGCGAGCAGCAACCCGCTGCCGAGCGACCCGGAGTGGGCGGGGCACCTCGTCTACACCGACGTTCGTACGAAGCACACCCCCGCGGCGCCCGCCGAACTGTGGCGCATCATCGAGGGCATCGGCGGCGACAACGGCTGGTACTCATTCCCTCTCGCCTGGGCCGTGCGCGGCTGGGCGGACAAGCTCGTCGGCGGCGTCGGGCTCCGCCGTGGCCGGCGCGACGCGGAACGGCTGCACACCGGCGACGTGCTCGACTTCTGGCGGGTGGAGAGCCTCGAGCGCGGGCGTTTCCTCCGGCTCCGTGCCGAGATGCGGGTTCCCGGGCTGGCCTGGCTCGAGATGACCGCCGAACCGGCCGCGGACGGTGGCTCCGTCTACCGGCAGCGTGCCGTGTTCTTCCCACGCGGCCTCGGTGGCCGGCTCTACTGGTTCTCGATCCTGCCGTTCCACGGGATCATCTTCAGCGGGATGGCCAACCGCATCACGGCCACGGCCGAAGCGACGTCTGCGCCCCAGCCCGCTCGCTAGAGTGGGGGCATGCGCCGATTGGCTCGATCCCTGTTCGTCACCATCCTGGGCGCGTTCGCCCTCCTCACCCTGTCGGTGCCCGCGGCGGCCGTCGCGGCCGCGCCCCTGGGGCAGCCCGCCGGCTCCGTGCCCGGCGGCGTCGACGACTTCAGCTTCGATTCGATGCACTCCGACTTCGTGCTCAGCCGGTCAGCGGACGGGCACTCCGCGTTGACGACGACGGAGACCATCGTCGCCCGGTTCCCGGACTTCGATCAGAACCACGGCATCCGTCGGTCGATCCCGAGCCACTACGACGGGCATCCGACCGGGATCGACCTTGTGAGCGTCACCGACGAGAACGGTGCCCCGCGGCCGAGCGACACGAGCGAGAGCGACGCCGGCGACTTCTTCATCGTGACGAGCGCAGCCGACGGCTACGTGCACGGCGCGCAGACCTATGTGATCACATACACGCAGCGTGACGTGACCCTCGTTCCGACGGATGCGCAGGATGAGGAGTTCTACTGGGAGGTCAACGGAACCGGCTGGGCCCAGCCCTTCGGCTCCGTCTCCGCGACGCTCACGGTCGACCCTGAGCTCACCGGCCGGCTGACCGGCCAGGCCAGGTGCCTCCAGGGATCGACGAATTCCTCGGCCGACTGCTCCGAGATCAGCACGGATTCGAGTGCGGCGGCGACGACCGGAACCCGGATCAGCGCGAGCAGCGGCAGCCTTGCCGCCCATGAGGGACTCACCCTGGTCGTCGGCTTCACCCCGGGTACCTTCGTGCCGAGGGACAACTCGTTCTTCGCGAGCCCGATCCCCGCCGTCGGCCTCGCCGGTGCCGTGCTCGCGCTCGTCTGCGCCGCCCTCGCGATCGCCCTGCGGGCGACCCGCTGGCGCAATGCGCCCGGCCGGCCCACGATCATCGCCGAATACCTGCCGCCGAAGGGTGTCAACCTGCTCCAGGCCGGCGAGGTGACCCGCACGTCCACGAAGGCCATCACCGCCCAGTTCCTGCAGTTCGCCGTGCGCGGCAACGTGCGGGTGCTCGAAGGCTCAGGGTCCAAGCACTACCTGCTCGAGCTGCGGGACACCCGGGGCGTCGACGCGACGGAGCTCTCCATGCTCGGCCACCTCTTTCCCGGGCTGAAACCGGGCACCCAGCGCGACCTCAAGAAGAAGAGCACCAGCCTCACCACCGCGCTTCAGGGCGAACTGCGGGCGACCCGCCGGGCGGCGATCCCCGCCGGTTTCCGTGAGAAGAAGGGCGGGTCCCTGCGTTCCGCGCTGCTCGGCCTCTCCGTTGTCGGCGGCCTCGTCGCCGTTCTCGGCGGCGTCGTCGGTCTCGCGCTCGAGATCGGCGGGGCGTGGCCGTTCCTGGTCCTCCTCGCCGGGCTGATCGGCGCCATCACGACCGTGTCACTCGCGTCGAGCATCCGCCCGCTCACCGCAGCAGGGGCGGAACTGCGCGATTACCTCGAAGGAGTCAGGTTGTACATCGGAGTCGCCGAGACCGACAGGTTGCGGGTGCTGCAGAGCCCCCAGGGCGCCCTGCGCTCGCCGTACCGCCCGGAGCCGGGGAGCCCGGAAATGATGGTCGACCCCGGGCAGCCGTTGCAGGTCCTCAAGCTCTACGAGCGCCTGTTGCCGTTCGCCGTGCTGTTCGGGCAGGAGAAGGACTGGTCGGCCGTGCTCGGTGAGTACTACGCGCAGAGCCGGTCCCAGCCGGACTGGTACTACGGCACCGGTGCGTTCAACGCCGGGTTCTTCGCGGCGAGCCTGAGCGGCTTCGCGAGCTCGACGACGTCGGCGTGGTCGGGCACCGCGTCCAGCTCCTCGAGTTCCGGGTTCGGCGGCGGCGGGTCCGTCGGCGGCGGAGGCGGCGGCGGCGGGGGAGGGGGCGTCTGATGGGCACCCCGGTCGCACCCACCTTTTCCCGGGCAGCTCTCGCGCCCGGCCTGCTCGGCGCCATCGCCCTGCTTGCCGGTCTCGCCCTGATCGACGCCGACAGTTTCATCATCATCCGGTACACCGTCAGCATCCTCGCCCTCATCCTCTGCGTCTTTGCCGTGCAGGGGAAGGCCTGGTGGTGGCTCATCGGCCTCGCCCCCATCGCCGTGCTGTGGAACCCGATCTTCGTGATCGGGTTGAACGGGCAAGGCTGGGTGGCCGCACAGTATGTCGCGGCGCTGCTCTTCATCGTGGTCGGGGTGCGCGTCAAGGTCCCCGTGCACTGAGCGTCGTGCGGGGTGTGTCATCGGGCGGATGCGCGGGCGTAGACTACAGGTGCGTCGAAACCCGGTCGTCGTCTCGACCTCCCCGGTGTAGTACCGAAGCGGTCTGCAGCACAATCGTTTCGTTGGCTCGGCCCGGTTCTTTCGATTGATCGCTCTGGTGTCCACGGATGCCGCACGACGTCGCGCGTGGATCACGCTGCCACAGCCGCTGTGAAGTTGGAGAAGAATGGCATACACCCGCCACCAGGCCCCAGGCTCGAACAACCATGCCCCGGCCGGAGGCCGCGCCAGGCAGCGCGCACGCTCGAGGGACGACGACGCCCCGATCATCCCGATCCTCGCCCGCAAGGTGCGCGAGGTCGAAGCCAAGGCCCAGTCGGGCACCAAGCTCGGGCCGACGAACCGCACGAAATACCAGGTCATCGCGCTCCTGATGCGCGAGGAACGCGCCAGGGTCAAGGGCGACCGCGAACTGACCGACGCGAACAGGGCAGAGCTGCTCAAACGCCTCGACGGCATCGCGCAGATCCTCGCGAAGACCGCGGCCCGCGACACGAGCCTGATCACCCTCCTCGAACCCGACGCCGGAGTGTCGACCGTCGCACAGCGCTTCCGCCGCGACTGGCTCCTCGAATCCGGGGCGGACCTGAGCCCGGACGAACTGATCATCACCCGCGAGCCCGAGGTCAAGCCCGATGAGCCGGAGAACCAGGTCGTCCCGCAGTCCGTGCGGGCGCGCCAGCTCGCGAACCCCTTCCTCGCCCCCGATTTCAGCGCCGTCCAGGCCGCTCCCGTCATCTCCGGGCGCCGCCTCGCCAACTGGGAACTGATCGGCCCGCTCTTCAAGTCCTTCGAATACGGCTCAGGCGGCCAGGCCGCGAGCATGGACCTGCCGGAGGCGCCCGTCATCGACCGGCTTTCCCCGCCCGGCATGGAACTCATGCGGCACCAGTCCCGCTTCATCGAGAGCGCACGGCTCGGCCATCGCAGTTACCTGCTCGCCGATGAGCCTGGTCTCGGCAAGACCGCGCAGAGCCTGCTCGCGGCATCCGTCGCCGGCGCGTACCCGCTGCTCGCCATCGTGCCCAACGTCGTCAAGATGAACTGGGTGCGCGAGGTCGAGATGTGGACGCCGCAGCGTCATCCACGGCGACGGCGACACCCTCGACGCCTTCGCCGACGTCGTCATCGTGAACTACGACGTGCTCGACCGGCACAGGGCCTGGCTCGGCACCCTCGGCTTCAAGGGCATGGTCGTCGATGAGGCGCACTTCATCAAGAACCTGCAGTCGCAGCGCTCCCGCCACGTACTCGCCCTCGCCGAGCAGATCCGCCGCCGCACCCCGGCGGCAACCCGCTGCTGATGGCCCTGACCGGCACCCCCTGATCAACGACGTCGACGACTTCCGCGCCATCTGGCAGTTCCTCGGCTGGATAGACGGCGACAAGCCGACTGCGAAGCTGATGGCCCGGCTCGAGGCCACCGGCCTCACCCCGGCGGATGCCGGTTTCTACTCCGAAGCCAGGGCCGCGGTCATCGACATGGGTATCGTGCGCCGCCGCAAGGTCGACGTCGCGACGGACCTGCCCGCCAAGCGCATCGCCGACCTGCCGGTCGAGCTCGACGACGACCTCGGGCGCTCGATCCGCCAGGCCGAACGGGAACTCGCAGCCCGCCTCGTCACTCGGTACCACGGCCTCGTGTCCGCGCGCCATCCCGGCCGCACGGCGCCCAGCCTCGACGGAGCCCAGCGGGCCGCGTTCATCCGCGCGGTCGCCCACGCCGAGCTCGAGGAGTCCAAGGGCCAGACCACGGGCGAGAACGTGTTCACCATGGTGCGCAAGATCGGCCAGGCCAAGGCCGGGCTCGCCGCAGACTACGCCGTGCAGCTCGCGCACTCGGTCGGCAAGGTCGTGTTCTTCGCCAAGCACATCGACGTCATGGACACCGCTGAGCAGATCTTCGCCAAGCGCGGCATGCGCTCCGTCTCCCTCAGGGGCGACCAGACCGCGCTCGCCCGCCAGGCCGCGATCGACTCGTTCAACAACGACCCGGGTGTCGCCGTCGTCGTCTGCTCGCTCAGCGCCGCCGGCGTCGGGGTCAACCTGCAGGCGGCCTCGAACGTCGTGCTCGCCGAGCTCAGCTGGACGGCCGCGGAGCAGACCCAGGCCATCGACCGGGTGCACCGCATCGGCCAGTCGGAACCGGTCACCGCGTGGCGGATCATCGCCGCGCACACGATCGACGCGCGCATCGCCGAACTGATCGGCAGCAAGCAGGGTCTCGCGGCCCGCGCGCTCGACGGGGTCGAGGGCGAGGCCTCGTCCGAGGACTCGATCCAGGCCAGCGCCCTCGTGTTCCTGCTCACCCAGGCACTCGACGGGGAGCTGTAGCCCGCACTCCCCGGCGCGGATTTGAGTCTGGCCCCGATTCGGGACCATCATTAGGGGTTGGTGCAGGCGCCGACATGAGTACTTGAGCATGAAGGAGCAGTCACAGATGAAAATTGGTATCCTCACGAGCGGTGGAGACTGCCCCGGGTTGAACGCGGTTATTCGCGGTTCCGTCCTTAAAGGTGTCCGCGTTCTCGATGATGAATTCATCGGAATCCGCAACGGCTGGCGCGGGCTGGTGCAGGGGAGTTCATGACCCTCGATCGCCACAGTGTGCGTGGATTATCCCGTCAGGGCGGCACCATTCTGGGCAGCTCGCGCACGAACCCGTTCGAGGGCGAGAACGGCGGACCCGTTAACATCCAGAAGATGATGGATGCCGAGGGCATCGACGCCATTATCGCGATCGGTGGCGAGGGCACGCTGACCGCAGCCCGCCGCCTCACCGACGCAGGCATCCGCATCGTCGGCGTGCCGAAGACCATCGACAACGACCTCGAGGCCACCGACTACTCGTTCGGCTTCAACACCGCCGTCGAGATCGCGACCGAGGCCATCGACCGCCTCCGCACCACCGCAGAGTCGCACGGCCGCTGCATGATCGTCGAGGTCATGGGCCGCCACGTCGGCTGGATCGCCCTGCACTCCGGCATGGCCGGCGGAGCACACGCCATCCTCATCCCCGAGCAGAGCCAGACCATCGAGCAGATCTGCGAGTGGGTCCTCAGCGTCCGCGACCGCGGCCGCGCGCCGGTCCTCGTCGTCTCTGAGGGCTTCAAGCTCGCCGGCATGGAGGAAGCACTCTCCACCAAGGGCCTCGACGCGTTCAACCGTCCCCGCCTCGGCGGCATCAGCGAAATGATCGCCCCGATGGTCGAAGAGCGCACCGGCATCGAAACCCGCGCGACCGTCCTCGGCCACACCCAGCGCGGCGGCTCCCCGTCGGCATACGACCGCGTGCTCGCCACCCGCCTGGGCATGGCCGCCGTCGACGCGATCCACGCCGGCCAGTGGGGCTCCATGGTCTCGCTCAAGGGCACCGACATCGAGATCGTCAGCATCGCCGACGCCACGATCGGCCTGAAGACCGTCCCGCAGGCACGCTACGACGAGGCCGCCGTCCTCTTCGGCTAGAGCCGGCAGCATCACCCGATCGCATCCCTGAGGGGTCGCAGATCGACCTTCGCAGCACACGGGAAGGTCGAATTGCGACCCCTCAGCGTGTTACAAGGTCGATTTACGACCCCTCAGCTGGTGGAACCGGGGAGGAGAGGGTCAGGCGAGTTTGGCCTGGACCTGCGCGAGCGAGGGGTTGGTCGCGCTCGACCCGTCCGGGAACAGGACCGTCGGCACGGTGCGGTTTCCACCGTTCAGGCTCATCACGAGCTCACTCGTGCCGTCGACTTCTTCGACGTTGACCTCGGTGTAGCCGACGCCGGCCTTGTCCAGCTGGGACTTCAGCCGGGAGCAATAGCCGCACCAGTTGGTCGTGAACATGGTGATGGTGCCCGATTCGGGAACGAAATTCATAGGCGCAGCCTAACAAACCCCGCCGTTAAGCTGGGTCCATGACCCTGCCCCAGGTGTGCGTGTGCTACCTCACCCGCGAATCGCCCGCCGGAGGCACCCAGGTGCTCCTCGGCCGGAAGAAGAAGGGCCTCGGCCTCGGCAACATCGTCGGCCTCGGCGGCAAGCTCGAACCCGGTGAAACCGCGGTGGATGCCGCGGTGCGCGAAATCGAGGAGGAGTCCGGACTCTCCGTCGCGGCATCCGCTCTCACCGCCCTCGGGGTGCTGACCTACCTGTTCCCGCACCGGGAGGCATGGAGCCAGGAATCGTCCGTCTTCGTGTGCAGCGACTGGAGCGGCACTCCCCGGGAATCGGACGAACTCAACCCGGTCTGGTTCGACGTCGCAGCGCTGCCCCTCGACGAGATGTGGGACGATGCCAGGCACTGGCTGCCTGGCGTGCTCGCTGGCGTGCCCGTGCGCCGCACGTTCACCTTCGGCGCGGACCTGGCGACGGTGGTCGCGAGCAGCTGAGCGGGCAGCCGGGCAGCCGGGCGGGCGGCTGGGCGGGCAGGGGCCGCCGGTGAACGGCGTCTGAACGCGAGCAGTATTCCCGCTGAATTGACCTGACCTCCCGGGAGTGTCAGGATCGTTAGGTCGCTTGTCCGTCCGGCGTCCGGGAAGCAGCGCGGATTCGGCTGCACCCTGTTGCAGCCGAACAAGAAAGCCTCCGGTGGATCTCACCCTGATCGTCGCGCTCGTCATTGCGCTGTCCCTCGTCTTCGACTTCACCAACGGCTTCCACGACACCGCGAACGCGATGGCGACGCCCATCGCGACCGGGGCGATGCGGCCCAAGGTCGCCGTCGGCCTCGCAGCCGTGCTCAACCTCGTCGGCGCATTCCTCTCCACCGAGGTCGCGAAGACCGTGTCGGGGGGCATCATCCGCGAGGGCAACGGCGGGGTGCAGATCACGCCGCAGATCATCTTCGCCGGGCTCATCGGCGCGATCGTCTGGAACCTGATCACCTGGCTCCGCGGCCTGCCGTCGAGCTCGAGCCACGCCCTCTTCGGCGGCCTGATCGGCGCGGCCATCATCGGCATCGGCGTCCAGTCGGTCGACTTCACCGTCGTCTTCGCGAAGGTGATCCTGCCTGCCCTGATCGCACCGGTCACGGTCGGTGTCGTCGCGCTCGTCGCGACCAGGCTCGCCTACTTCATCACGCGTCGTGACGCAGGCAAAGCGGACGGCCGGGGCGGCTTCCGGTACGCGCAGATCTTCTCGTCCTCCCTCGTCGCCCTCGCCCACGGCACCAATGACGCGCAGAAGACGATGGGCGTGATCACGCTGACCCTCATCGCCGGCGGATTCCAGGCGGTCGGCAGCGGCCCGCAGTGGTGGGTCATCTGCACGTGCGCGCTCGCCATCGCGATCGGCACGTACACCGGCGGCTGGCGGATCATCCTCACGATGGGCAGGGGACTCACCGACGTCAAGCCCGCCCAGGGCTTCGCCGCGGAGACGAGCACGGCCGCGACGATCCTCGCCTCGAGCCACCTCGGCTTCGCGCTCTCGACCACCCAGGTCGCCTCCGGCTCCGTCATCGGTTCCGGCCTCGGCCGCCGCGGGGCGACCGTGCGCTGGGGTATGGCCGGCCAGATCGCGCTCGGCTGGCTGCTGACCCTGCCCGCCTCCGCGGTCATGGGCGCGTTCGCCGCAGGCTTCACCCTGCTCGGGCCGATCGGGCTCGTCATCGACCTGGTCCTCGGCTCGGTCATCGTCGCCCTGCTGTTCCGGCAGTCGCGGCGCACCCGCATCACCCACGACAACCTCCACGACATCGACGACGCCGCCCTCGTCGTGAAGATCAAGAAGACGCCCAGGCGAATCGCGCGCCGCGACCGGAAGAAGGTATCGCTGTGATCGACTGGGGCGCATTCTTCGTCGTCGCCGGGGCTTCGCTCCTCTCGTCGACCCTCGTCGTGAGCCTGTACTCCCTCGGACTCCGGCTGCTGACGAGTGCCGGCCGCGCGCTCGTGGTGGATCCGGCGTCCTTCACCGGCGCGATCACGGTGCTCACGCCCAAGCGGGCGGCCAAAGAGGCCAAGCGGCGGCGCAAATCGGCGACCGCGAACCCGCTGACCGTGTTCCAGAAGCGCCTCGCGCTCGTCGGAGCCTATGCCTGCTTCTCGGTCAGCGTCGCGGCCGTGCTGTACGGCGTCTACCTGATCGTGCCCGCGCTGCACCGCTGACCGGATGTCGCACGCACGGTCCGCGTGACCGGTCGCGCGTGCTCGGAGCGGCTCCCCGGTCGGGGCTCAGGCTCGGTTATGTCGGAGAATTTCGCGACCCGCGGCATCCGCTGCCCGGGGATGCGGCGTGTCGCGAAAAACTCCGACGTTGCGTCGAACGACGGTGTCGCGGGTCAGCGGGTCAGCGGTCGGTGCGGCGGAGCCGGCCGATCACGGTCATGGTGTGGTAGATCACGATCGCGGCGACCGTGCCGAGCGCGATGCCGTTGAAGCTCAGCGAACCGGCGGTGAAGGTGTAGTCGGCGATGCCGATGATGAGCGCGGTCGCGGCCGTGAACTGGTTGACCGGGCGGCTGAAGTCGACCTTGTTGTCGAGCCAGATCTTGACGCCGATGATGCCGATCAGGCCGTAGAGGGCGGTCGTGACGCCGCCGAGCACCCCGGCGGGGATGGTGTTGATGACCGCGCCGATCTTGGGGGAGAGGCCGAGCAGCACGGCGACGAGCCCGGCGACCCAGTACGCGGCGGTCGAGTAGATCCGGGTCGCGGCCATCACGCCGATGTTCTCGCCGTAGGTCGTCGTGCCCGATCCGCCGCTGAACCCGGCGAGCATCGTCGCGAGCCCGTCGGCCATCAGGGCGCGCCCGGTGAACCGGTTCACCTTCGCATCCGTCATCTGGGCGACGCCGCGGATGTGGCCGACGTTCTCGGCGACGAGCACGAGCACGACCGGCAGGAACGCGGGAAGCACCCCGAGCACGGCGGCGTTCTCGAAGGGGTTCGTCGGCAGCGTGAACGGCGGCAGCCCGATCCAGGCGGCGTCGTTGACCTTCGAGAAATCGACCTGGCCGGAGAGGACGGCGGCGAGGTAGCCGACCGCGACACCGATCACGATCGAGAGGCGACCGAGGATGCCGCGGAACAGCACGGTCGAGAGGATGACCGCGGCCAGGGTGATCACGGCGGTCAGGGGTGCGAGGGCGAAGTTGGCCTTCGCGACCGGGGCGAGGTTGAAGCCGATCAGGGCGACGATCGCGCCGGACACGACGGGCGGCATCAGCGCGTCGATCCAGCCGGTGCCGGTGACCTGCACGACGACGCCGATGATCGCGAGCAGCGCGCCGACGGCGAGGATGCCGAACAGGGCGCTGCCCATGCCCGCCGTCGTGACGGCCGCGGTGATCGGGGCGATGAAGGCGAACGAGCTGCCGAGGTAGCTCGGCAGCTTGTTCTTCGTGATGATCAGGAAGAGCAGCGTTCCGACGCCGGAGAAGAAGAGGGTGGTGCTCGGCGGGAAGCCGGTGAGCAGCGGAACGAGGAAGGTCGCACCGAACATCGCGACGACGTGCTGGGCGCCGATCCCGATCGTGAGCGGCCAGTTCAGGCGCTCACCCGGCCCGACCACGTCCCCGACCCCGACCGTTTTTCCGTCGCCGTGCAGGGTCCAGGGCAGTGCCATTGTCGCTCGTTTCGTAGTGGGACGTATTCCGATCGTAGTGAAGAATTAGGATCGGACAGTGACCCGAACCGTTCAGCCTGCCCACGACGACTCGCTTGACGCGGCACTGACGGTGCGGATCGGGACCGGCCTGGTGCGCGGGATCCGGGTGCGGGGCGTACGCGCCTGGCGGGGCATCCCCTATGCCGCTGCGCCCGTCGGACCGCTGCGGTTCCGGGCCCCGCAGCCGCCGGCGGCCTGGCCGGGCGTGCGCGACGCGACCGACTGGGGACCCGTCTCCCCGCAGAGCCACAAGGGACAGTTCAACGGGGCGCGCCCGGACATCCCGCAGGACGAGGACTGCCTCAATCTCAACGTGATCGCCCCTGACGCGCCCGTCGACCCGGGCGCACTCCGCCCGGTGATGGTGTTCATCCACGGCGGCGCGTACAGCGTCGGGTCCTCCCGCGAGGTGCCCACCCAGGGCGAAGGCCTCGTCCGGCGCGGCGGCATCCTCTACGTGAGCCTGAACTACCGGCTCGGCGCTCTCGGCTACCTCGACTTCAGCAGCTACTCGACGCCGGAACGCCCGTTCGAGAGCAATCTCGGGCTGCGGGACCAGGCCGCCGCCCTCGCCTGGGTGCGGGACAACATCCGCTTCTTCGGCGGCGACCCCGATGCCGTGACGCTCTTCGGCGAGTCGGCAGGGGGCAATGCCGTGACGACCCTGATGACCGTCCCGAGCGCCCACGGGCTCTTCCAGCGCGCGATCGCGCAGAGCGCACCGCCGAACGCGGTGTATCCGCCGGCGCTCACGGCGGAGTGGGCGCGCGACTTCGTGAGCATCCTCGCGGCACGCGCGACAGCGGACGGCATCGCACGCGTACCGGAGCACGCCGGCCAGGACGCGCTGGCGGACGCGCGCCCGGACGCACTCGGCCAATCCCGTGCGCTGCTGCTCGACGCGTCTCCGGCCCGGCTCGCCGCCGCGACGATGGAGCTCACCGTTCGGGCGCCCGACCAGTACCCCGGCACGATTCCGCTGTCGCCCGTCATTGACGGCGACTTCCTGCCCGAACGCCCGCTCGACGCGTTCCGGGACGGTCGCGCGGCCCGGATCCCGCTGATCATCGGCACCAACGCCCGCGAGGGTTCCCTCTTCAGTGGACGGATCGATATCCTCGCTTCGACGCCCAAGCGCATCCGTGCGATCTTCGCCAACACCAAGAAGAAGGCGAGGAAGGCGCTGAAAGCCCAGTACCCCGGCATCCCGGCGCTGCGCCCCGCCCTCGACTTCGGCGGCGACTTCTCGTTCTGGTACCCGAGCCTCAAGGTCGGCGAGCGCCATTCCCGCTACGCCCCCGTGCACTTCTACCGTTTCGACTTCGCTCCGCGACTCGTGCGGAGGATGGGACTCGACGCGACCCACGGCCTCGAACTGTTCCCGCTCTTCGACCGGCTGGACGGCTGGTTCGGCCGGGGCATGACGATCATCGGCGGCCGCCGTGAGTTCAAGGCGATCGGGGCGCGCATGCAGGGCTGGTGGCTCGGCTTCGCGACAACGGGCGAACCGGATGCCGCGTGGCCGCTCTACGACGAGACGCGCCGGCTGACCCTCATCATCGACGCGGCCGACCGGGTCGAGTCCGATCCGCTGGCCGAGCGGCGGCTGGCGTGGGGAGCCTTCGTCCCGCACGTCTGAGGTGGGAGGCGGTGGCGCATACCCGGGACCGCATCTCAACGCGCGTAAGCTGGAAGCTGAGAATCAGCCGCGACGGCAGCCTGGAGAACCCCATTCCTGTTACACAGACCGACACGCCCGCACCACTCCGCACCAGTGTGAAGGGGCGTATCGACCGCTACTTCGAGATCACGACCCGCGGCTCGAGCTGGGGCCGTGAAGTCCGCGGCGGCCTCGTCACCTTCGTGACCATGGCGTACATCGTCATCCTCAACCCCCTCATCCTCGGCGGTTTCAGCGCAGACCAGGCCTCGGTCGACGTCGTCGGCGGCTGGCTCCCGAACGCCCAGGTCGCCGCGGTCACCGCGCTCACCGCGGGCGTCATGACGATCCTCTTCGGCGTGATCGCCCGGCTGCCGTTCGGCTTCGCCGCCGGCCTCGGCATCAACTCCTACCTCGCCGTGAGCGTCGTCGGCCAGGTCACCTGGCCGGAGGCGATGGGGCTCGTGCTCATCAACGGACTCATCATCGTGCTCCTGGCCTCGACCGGGCTCCGCGAAATGATCTTCAACGCCGTTCCGCACCAGCTCAAGATCGCCATCACCGTCGGCATCGGCCTGTTCATCGCGTTCATCGGCCTCGTCGACTCCGGATTCGTCCGCTCGAGCGGGACCGCGAGCCCGCCCGTGCAGCTCGGCGACAACGGGTCGATCGTGACCCTGCCGACCACCGTGTTCGTGATCGGCCTGCTCCTGATCGGCGTGCTCGTCGCGCGCAAGGTCAAGGCCGCCATCCTGATCGGGATCGTCGCGACCACGGTCATCGCCGTGATCCTCGAGGCGATCTTCAAGGTCGGGCCGTCGCTCGGCACCAACGCGTACGGCTGGAACCTCAACGCCCCCGTGCTCCCGACGACCGCGGTCTCCCTGCCTGACCTGAGCCTGCTCGGCCACGTCAGCTTCGGCGCCTTCGACCGCATCGGCGTGCTCGCGGCGCTCATGCTCGTCTTCACCCTCGTGTTCACGAACTTCTTCGACGCAATGGGCACCATGACCGGCCTCGCGACCGAGGCAGGCCTCGCGGACAAGAAGGGCAACTTCCCCGGCTGAAGTCGGCACTGATCGTCGAGGGTGTCGGCGCGGTGCTCGGCGGCGCGACGTCGGGCTCCTCCAACACCGTGTTCGTCGAATCGGGTGCCGGGATCGGCGAGGGAGCCCGCACCGGGTTCGCGAACATCATCACCGGGCTGTTGTTCCTCGCCGCGATGTTCTTCACCCCGCTCACGCAGATCGTGCCCCTCGAGGTCGCCGCCGCGGCGCTCGTGATCGTCGGCGCGATGATGGTCTCGCAGATCCGCTTCATCGACTTCAGCGAGTTCTCGATCGTCTTCCCGGTGTTCCTCACGATCATCGTGATGCCGCTGACCTACTCGATCGCCAACGGGATCGGCGCCGGCTTCATCAGCTGGGTCGTCGTGCGCTCGTTCTCCGGCAAGGCGCGCGAGATCAGCCCGCTGCTCTGGATCGTCGCGGTCGGCTTCCTGGTCTTCTTCGTGCGTGGCCCGATCGAAACCCTGATCGGCGGCTGACCCCCGACCGGTCCGGGGCTGATCCGGGGATAGCCCCATGGTCGGCGAAAGGCCGGCTTCGTACTCTGGAAGAGAGCCGTGAACCGCGGCCGTATTCCAAGGAGAGTCCAGAATGTCCACCCTGCATCCCGACCAGACGACACCGCCCGCCGCGTACCCGGCCCCGCCGGCGTACGCGTACGCGCCGGCCGCGCCGGAACGACCAGCGAGCCCGCTCGCGCTGACGAGCCTCGTGCTCGGGCTCGTCTCGATCCTCGCCGGCTGGACCTTCGTGGCCCCGATCGCCGGCCTCGTGACCGGCGTGCTCGCCCTCGGCCGTGAACCGTACGCCCGCACCATGGCCCTCTGGGGCATCGTGCTCAACGCCGTGATGCTCGCCGGCGTGTTCCTGCTGTTGGTGCTCGGGCTCATCTTCGGGCTCGCGTTCCTGCCGTTCCTGCCCTTCGCCCTCGCCCTCTGAGCGCAGCCCGCGCTCTGAAACGGATGCCGGTCGCGGGCTTCGGGGACGACGGGGTCGCGCTACTGTGTCAGCGTGTCCATCCGGGAGAGACGCCGCGGGGTGCACCGGCCGGCCGGCGTCATCGAAAGCGATGCGCGCGACGATCCGGCAGCGGCGCTCGACCTGTCGCTCCCTGACCGGGACTGGACCGGCCTGCCGCCGGGGGCCAGGGCCTTCCGGTTCGAGGCGCCGAGCGGTTCCCTCGCGGCGCTCGCCTGGGGCGAGCCGGGGCATCCGCGGGTGGTGCTCGTGCCGGGTGCGACCGGTTCGAAGGAGGACTTCGTGCTGCTCGCCCCGCTCCTCGCCGGAGCCGGCTACTTCGTGGAGAGCTACGACCTCGCGGGGCAGTACGGGTCGGCCGGCGCGGGGCCTGGAGCGGGGCAGGGATATGACTACCGACTGTTCACCGCCGACCTCGTGGCCGTCCTCGACGCCGGGGCGACGCCCGCACACGTGCTCGGGTACTCCTTCGCCGGGATCGTCGCGGAGATCGCGCTCGCCACGCATCCGGAGCTGTTCGCGAGCCTCGTGCTCCTCGGCGCCCCGCCCCTGGCCGGCCAGGCCTTCCGCGGCGTGCGCTGGATCGGGCCGCTCAGCTGGCTGCTGCCCGCGCACACGATCGCGAGCCTGATGGTCTGGGGGCTCGTCACCAACCGCAACCATGCGCCACCCGGCCGGCTCCACCTCGTGCGGCTGCGTTTCGAGGACACGATCCGCCGGAGCGTCGACGAGATCATGGAGCTGATGAAGAACGCTCCCGACCTGCGGGCGGACCTCGCGCGGAGCCGGGTTCCGTTGCTTGTCGCCGTCGGCGAGCGGGACCTCTGGCCGCTCGAGCTGCACCGGGCGTTCGCCGGGCGGATCGGCGCCCAACTCCGCGTGTATCGCACCGGCCACAGTCCCTGCGAGACGACGCCGCACCAGCTCGCCCGCGACCTGCTCGCCCTCTACGCCCGCTCCTGAATCCCACCGGGCTCCTCGGATCGAGCGCGGGGCATCCGCCGGTGCGCGAGTGGCGCACCACAGGCGCAGCGGCGGAACTCCCGCGCCCGGCGCAGATGCACAGCGCTCAGGCTCGGATGCGGCGCGCCCAGGCCCGGCGGGCCAGCCGCAGCCGCCAGGGCGACCCGTCCGGCCAGTGCAGGGCAAGGGTGCGGCACGCCCAGTCCAGTCGCCTGGCCACGCCGCGCCAGGTGTCGAAGGGCCGGGCGGAGATCCCGACCCTGAGCGTGGCGTCGAACCGCACGGACACCGAGGGCGGCAGGTGCAGGCTCAGGTCGAGGTCGTCGTGCACGTCGTTCCGCTCCCGGTGCACGAGAGTGCGCACCTCGGCCCAGACCGTGCGCCGCATCACGAAGTTCGATCCGAAGATCGGCGGCTGCGCGAGCCACAGCCCGATCAGCCGGAAGTACCCGCCGAGGTACACGAACCGCCCGAGCGCGGCCACGAGCCGCGGGCAGTCGTAGAAATCACCCGGCCCCGTGACGACGTCGACGAGGGGCTCGAGCGTGAGGATCCGCTCGACGCGCTCGATCCAGTCCGGCGGTGGCACGGAGTCGGCGTCGAGCCGCGCGATCAGGTCGCCGGACGCCGCGTCATAGCCGGCGGCGGCGGCCGGCCAGATCCCCTGCACCGGTTCGACCACGAGAACGGCGCCGGCCGCGCGGGCGACGCGCGCCGAGGCATCCGTTGAGGCGTTGTCGACGACGATGATCTCGTCGGCCTGCCGGGTCTGGTCCCCGAGTGCGGCGAGGACCGCCTCGAGGAAGACCGCGTCGTTGTAGCAGGGGATCACGACCGAGACGCAGGTCACGGTGCCCCCTCTCGCCGCGCCGATTCGGGTCGGGTACGGACTCGCCGCACATGCTACTCCCGGCCCGCCCGAGGGGGCGTCAGAGGGTGCGGCAGTGCGTGGTCAGGAAGCCGATCTTGTCCACGGTGATCGTCACGGTCGAGCCGTCGTGCAGGAAGACCGGGGGAGTGCGGCTGTAGCCCGCGCCGCCGGGGCTGCCCGTGGAGATGAGCGTGCCGGGCAGCAGCGTCGAGGTCTGCGAGAGGTAGGACACGAGCTCTGCGACCGACCGCATCATGTCGCCGGTCGAGGCATCCTGCAGGATGCGCCCGTCGACGTGGGTGGTCAGCGTGAGGTCCTGCGGATCGGCGATCTCGTCGCGGGTCACCACGACCGGGCCGGTCGGGGTGAAGCCGTCGAAGGACTTGCACCGCGACCACTGCGCCTCGGAGAACTGCAGGTTGCGGGCCGTGATGTCGTTGACGACCGTGTAGCCGAACACATAGTCGAGGGCGTCACGCACCGACACGTTGCGGGCCGGGCGCCCGATGATGACGCCGAGCTCCGCCTCGTAGTCGACCTGGGTGGCGACCTCCGGGGCCCACGAGATCGTCGACTCGTGGCCGGTGAGGGAATTCGGCCAGAGTGAGAACACGATCGCGCCGGTCTCCGTCCGCAGCTTGAGCTCGTCGGAGTGCGCGGCGTAGTTGGCGCCGATCGCGATGATCTGCGGCGGCCGCAGCACCGCGGATGAGTAGCGCAGCTCCTCGAGCGGAGTGAGCGTCGCTCCGTGGGCGACCGCGTTCTCGCTGAGGGCGCGCACCCGGTCGTACTCGCCGCTGCCTCGTTCGATCAGGTCCTGCAGGTCGCGCGGGGCGTCCTCGAGGATCTCGTCGAGGAAAAGCGCGGATTCCGCGAACACCGCTGCCAGGCGGGGCGTGGACTGGCCATCAACTCTGAGGTGCGCAAACTTCACCTGCCTAGAGTAGCCGTCAATCGGGAGAGCTACGCCGCAGCCGGCCCGGGGAGCGCGGCGGCCCGCCAGAGGTGCATTCCGGCGTAGCTGCGCCAGGGCGCCCAGCCGGCGCCGTGGGCCGCGAGGGCGCGCGGGTCGCCGGGGAGGCCGAGCCGGGCTGCGCCCTGGCGGAGGGCCAGGTCGCTCGTCAGGAGGATGTCCGGGCTCCCGAGCACGCGCATGGCCACATAGCCTGCGGTCCACGGTCCGATCCCGGGCAGCGCGGTCAACGTCGCGGTCAGGGACTCCCGGGAATCCGCCGTCGACAGGGTGAGCTCTCCGGTCGCGAGCGCTTCTGCGACGCCGAGGATCGCAGCGATCCTCCTCGCCGGTCCGCGCAGCACGCTGTGCCCGTCGGCCGCGATGCGTTCGGCCGTCGGGAACAGCCGGTCCAGGCGCGGCGCAGGCTCGTCGCCGGTTGCGGGCGCGGACGGCTGCGCGGGCGCCTGCCCCGGCAGAGTCGCCTGCCCCGGCACGGAAAGCGGCAGGGGCGCTCCGAGCTCCGCGCACAGCCGCGCAAGCGCGGTGCGGGCGGACGCGACGGAGACCTGCTGCCCGAACAACGCCCGGAACAGGGTCTCCTCCGGATCCATGCTGCCGGGCAGGCGGATGCCAGGGACCGCGCGCACGGCCCCGGCCAGGAGCGGGTCGACGGAGAGCGCGTGGTCGATCGCCTGCGCGTCGGCGTCGAGGTCGAGCAGCCGCCGCACCCGGCTCACGAGCGGGGCGAGGTCGTCGAGGCTGTCGAGCCGCGCCGCGCAGGCCAGCTGGGGCGCGTCCTCGGTTCCGGCGAGGCTCAGCTCGACCGTCGCGGCCCCGTGCGGCAGGCGCAGCGTGCGCGCATAGGTACCTGGGCCGGCCACCTCGACCCCCGGGATGGCCCGGGCGCCGAGAAACGCCAGCACACCGGCACCGTCGAACGGAGCCCGCGCGGGCAGCAGCAGGCGGATGCCGGTGCCCGGCCCTGCGGGGATGCCGGGGTCCGCGGCGGCGCGGCCGGCGGCATCCGCCCGGTCGGTCACGAGGAACGGGGACCGCCCGGATGCGGTCGGTCCGGTCGCGTGCCCGTGCCCGGGCGCGGACCCGGCCGCAGCAACCAGTGGACCGGGGGACCGCGGGGCCTGGCCGTGCGCGGTGGCGGTCGCCTCGGCCGCGGTCGCCGCCCGGGCTGCGGCCCGGGGTGCGCCGGCGGTGTTGCCCGCACGCGGCGCGCGGGCAGAGCGGCGCAGCTCCCCGGGGGTGCGCTCGTAGACCGCGGCGATCGTGTCGTTGAACTGGCGAACGCTGCCGAATCCCGCGGCGAAGGCGACCTCGCTGATCGGGAGGGCGGTGCCGAGCAGGAGCAGGCGCGCGGTCTGGGCGCGGTGCGCCCTGGCGAGGGCGAGAGGACCGGCGCCGAGCTCGGCGACGAGTACCCGGGTGAGGTGGCGCGGGGTGTAGCCGAGGCGGCGGGCGAGGCCGGGTACGCCGTCGCGTTCGACGGTGCCGTCGTCGATCAGGCGCATCGCGCGCGCCGCGAGGTCGTCCCTGGTGTTCCAGTCAGGGGAGCCGGGCACCGCGTCGGGCAGGCAGCGCTTGCAGGCGCGCAAGCCGGCCTCGTGCGCCGCTGCGCTCGTCAGGTAGAAGGAGACGTTGCCTGGCCGGGGGGTCGCCGCCGGGCAGCTCGGCCGGCAGTAGATCCCGGTCGAGTGCACGCCCGTGATGAACTGGCCGTCGAACCGCGCGTCGCGGGAGCTCATCGCTCGGTACCGTTCGGCGAAGACCGGGTCGGCGAGGCGGTCGTCGCCGCGCTCTGCGACGCCGGAGCGGCCGGTCGTTCCGGATCGGCCGGGCGTGCGTCTCGTGGCGTCGGAAGGGTTCACCCCTCCAGCCTGCCATTCCCGACCCGACGTCGGTAGCGGAATTCGGACATCGCGCGCCCGCCCGACGGCCTCCCACGAACCCGGCACAAGCCCCGCGCGGGACCGCGTGGTCTGTCCGCGACCCCCGAATGCGGTCAGAACCGCAACCGCCCCGCCCGGTATCCTGTGGGTCATGACGCCTGAGCCCGCACCCGGTTCCGCCGCCCCACTCCTCGGCGGGCCGGTGACGCCCGTCGCCCCGGTGTGGACCGCTCCCGTGCGCCGTACCCCGGGCGGCCTGATCGCACTGACGATCATCGGGCTCGTCTTCGGGAGCCTGGCGCTCCTGCTCGTCCTCGTCTACCTCTCCACGTTCCTCGGTCCGTCCGCCCTCGTGCTCTGCCTCCTGCTCGCCCTCGTGCCCCTCACCGGCATCCTGCTCGTGGTGCGCTGGATCGATCGCTGGGAGCCGGAACCCCGACCCGCGCTCTGGTTCGCGTTCCTCTGGGGAGCCGGCATCTCCGTCGTCACGGCCCTCGTCTTCGACTTCGGCGTGCAGCTCGCGCTCGCCGCGGCGGGGAGCTCCCGCGCCGGCTCGGAGGCGGGCGGCGCGGGCTCGGGCACGGATGCGTTCGCCGCCGTGCTGCAGGCGCCCCTCGTCGAGGAGGGCGCGAAGGGCGTCGGGATCCTGGTGCTGTTCCTCGTGCTCCGGCGCACGTTCGACGGGCCCGTCGACGGCATCGTCTATGCGGCGACGATCGCGGCCGGTTTCGCGTTCTCCGAGAACATCCAGTACTTCGGCGTGGCCATGCTCGAGAGCGGTGCAGACGGGCTCGGTTTCACGTTCCTCGTCCGCGGGGTCTTCTCGCCGTTCGCCCACGTCACGTTCACCGCGTGCACCGGGATCGCGTTCGGCATCGTGAGCCGGCGCAGGGCCGGCGGTGCGCTCGGCCGGGTCCTCATCGTTCTCGCCGGATTCGCGCTCGCGGTCGCCCTGCACGGCCTCTGGAACGGCGCCGCCTACCTGCACACGAACGACTCCGCGCTTCTCTTCTACTACCTGCTCGTGCAGCTCCCGCTCTTCATCGGGTACATCGTCGCCGTCGTGCTGCTCCGGCGCCAGGAGGAAAAGATCACCGTCGCCAGGCTCGGCGAGTACGCGGTGGCCGGCTGGTTCACGTCCAGGGAAGTCTCGATGCTCGCGACAGGACCCGGGCGGCGGCAGGCGCGCGCCTGGGCCGCCCGGCAGCCACGGGAACGTCGCCTCGCGATGCGCCTGTTCATCGCCGACGCGACCCGGCTCGCCTTCGCCAGGCAGCGGATGCTGAACGGCACCGCCGACCGGGTCGCCCGCGCCGACGAGGCCGAGCTTCTCGCTCTCGTCCAGGCGCACCGGGCGGTCGTGATCGGCTGAGGCCCGGCATCCGCTCTCAGAGGGCTGATGCCGCCCGCGGCCGGTCGACCCGCGGCCGGTTAACGAGTGAACTCGTCATCCGGTGGCGTGGCACTGCCGACGACTCTCCCGGATGACGAGTTCCTGCTGATATCGTGCGCCCTCCGGTGCCGTTCGCGCAAGGGGTAATTTCCAGCGTGCATGATGCCGGGAAATCCGATTGGATGGGTGCATGACTGATCTGAACACCAAGCCCGAACTCGACGCACCGGAGGGCCCAGCGCCCACGGAGCTCACCATTACCGACATCGTGGTTGGCGAGGGCGCCGAGGCGACCGCCGGCGCGACCGTCGACGTGCACTACCTCGGCGTCGAATACGACACCGGCGACGAATTCGACTCCTCGTGGAGCCGTGGCCAGTCGATCAATTTCCCGCTGCGCTCGCTCATCGCGGGCTGGCAGCAGGGCATCCCCGGCATGAAGGTCGGCGGGCGTCGCAAGCTCGTCGTGCCGCCGCATCTGGCGTACGGGCCCGCCGGCGGAGGACACCGCCTCTCCGGCCAGACCCTCATCTTCGTGATCGACCTGCGCGGCGTCAGCTAGGCCGCGCACTCACCCGCAACCCGTGCGCATCGATCACGACTCGTGGTCGATGCGCACGTGTTTAACCCGCGAGGTGTGTCCGCGCACGATCGTGACGGCGCTCTTCGAGACGGCGAAGTGCTTCGCGAGCAGCTTGACGAGGGCGTCGTTGGCGGCGCCCTCGACGGCCCGCTGCTGCAGGTAGACCGTGAGCGAGGCATCCGTCGGCGCGCTCGTCGCCGCGGGAGTGCCGAGGGAGTCCGGGTCGTCGACGGCGACGAGCGGGCCCTTGCGGCTGCCGGGCTTGACGTGCACCGTCAGGTTCACGGTTCGGGTCACGGACTGCCTCCTGAAAACTCTTCCTTTCAACGCTAGTGGTCTGCGATCGTCCGGACGAGAATGTCCCATGATCTCAATCGACTGCGCACGTGCCCTCGAAGCCGCCGGACTGGCCTGGCGGCCCGCCTCAGGCGACGCGTTCCGGATCGAAAGGGCCGGCTTCGACGTCGAGGTGTTCACGGTCAGCGAGATGACCATCGAACCGCATGAATTCGACACCGGCACCATCCTCGGCTTCAACGGCACGACCGAGTGGGCACTCGACTCGCTCGCCCTCGAGGACGCCCTCTGGCTCCCCCGGGAGGACCAGCTCCGGGAGATGCTCGGGGGTGCATTCCACTCCCTCGAGCGGCTCGGCGACGACGCCTATCGGGTCACCGCGCTGCTCGCCGGGGTGCTCGAGGCCGTCGAGGCGACCGACGCGGCGGATGCCTACGGGCTGGCGGTGCTCCGCCTCCTGCGCCTCAGCCGCTAGTCGAGCCTGCTGCCCGTCGAGCCTGCTGCTAATCGAGCCAGGCCGTGGTCATGCGCTGCACTGCTGAGCCGTCGGCATCGGCGAGTTTGACGCCGACGAACGCGCGCGCCGCGTCGGAGGTCTGCACCCGGAACGGCGGACGCTCGCCGTCGAGCAGCGCGGCGACGAAGGCCCCGGCGCTCTCCGCAGACTGCGCGGCACTGAATGACTGCGCGGCCCTGGCGAGGTACCCCGCTAGGGCGGATGCGTACGGATCGTTCGGCGGACTGGCGCGCGGGTCGAGGCCGACGTTGTCGACGAACGACGATGCGACCGCGCCGGGTTCGACGACCGTGACCGTGACACCGGCGGTCGCCGCGACGGGGGCGAGGCTCTCCATGAATCCCTCGACCGCGAATTTCGCCGCACAGTACGCCTCGCTGAACGGCTGGCCGACGACGCCGCCGACGCTCGTGACGGTGATCAGCCGGCCGCGGCTCTGCCGAAGGTGCGGCAGCGCCGCGCGGGTGACGCTCACGACACCGAAGAAATTGACCTCCATGACCGCGCGCACGACGTCGAGGCCCTCGTTCTCGATGGTGCCGACGTGGCCGGCCCCTGCGTTGTTCACCAGGGCGTCGATCCGGCCGTACCGGTCGAGCATGTGCGCGATGACCTCGGTGATCGACGCGGGCTCCGTCACGTCGAGGCGGCGGATGTCGAGGTTCACGCCCGCCGTTTCGCCCGCGCTGCGGAGGGCGCGGGCTCCCTCGAGGGTGCGCATGGTCGCGACGACGGTGTGTCCTGCGCGGGCGGCCGCGACCGCGGCCTGGAGCCCGATGCCCGAGGAGGTCCCGGTGACCAGGACGGTGCCGGGGACGGCCGGGCCGCTCATCAGTACCGTTCGGGTTCTGGTCCGAGCTGGAATCGGCGGCCGCTCACCGTCTCGGGAATGATCTCCACGTAGATGTACTTGAGCGTCGGGATGAGCGGGCGCAACGGCAGCTGGTCGGCGGCATCGATGTCGGTCTGCTGTTCCAGCACCCGTGCGTGGCCCCTCGCGACGACGCTCCAGGCCTCGTCGCGTCCGATTCCGTCCGTCTCGAAGGCGACCTTGTTGTTGACGGTGAGTTCGAGGAGCTTAGTTCCCTCCGCGGTGCGGAAGACCAGACGCCGGTCGGCGGCGACGAAGTTGACCGGGTAGATGTCCGGTTCGCCCGCGATGCTGAGGGCGAGGCGACCGAAGCTCGAGGAGATCAGGAGGTCCCAGCATTCCTCATCGTCGAGGACATGCACCGGATACAGGTCGTTGGTTTCCATGGTTCATATTCCCACGCAACCGGGTGCTCCGCCACCACCCTCCGCTGTCGACGTGAACTCACGGCAGACCCGAATGTCCCGGTCGGGCCGCACCGCCTCGAAACCGGGCCGACGCGACCCCCGCGCGCAGCCGGTGCAGGGCCGTCCGGGCCTCAGTCGCGGTCGTGCGTGGTGCGCACCCGGTCGACGAGCTGCCGCCACGGGCCGGAGAGGTCCGGTTCCGCGAGCACGACTTCGTGGGGGGCGCACCGGATGCGGTACACGTAGCGGTCCGGTTCCGGCGCCCTCTCGACGACGTCGTCCCAGGGCAGGGACGCGAGAAAATCGGTCCACGCCGCCGCGTCGGCCTGCTCGTCGACCTGGACCTCCCAGGTGACCCGCACTCCGGCGATGCCACCGCTTCGCGAAACGATGACCTTCATGCCCGCGATGTTACTCCGCCGAGTCCCTTCCCGAGCCCGACACCACTCCAGCCGGCCACGACAGCGCTGTGCTCGCGGGAGCCGGGGCCGAATCGCCTGGTCGCGGCCGTCACGGTTGCGCGGGCGAACCCGGAGAAGTCGACGCGGGGCCGCAGCGTTCCGCTCGTGAGCGTGTCGTACCAGATCCGGCCGGCGCCCTCCCACGCGTTTCCGCCCAGCTCGGCGGCCACGAGGTAGAACGCCCGGTTCGGGATACCCGAGTTCAGGTGCACGCCTCCGTTGTCGTCCACGGAATCGACGTAGCCGCTCATGTCCGACGGTTGCGGGTCCATACCGAGCACGTCGTCGTTGTACGCCGTTCCCGGCGCCTTGAGCGAGCGCAGCGCCGCGCCCTGGACCTGGTCGGTGAAGAGGCCGGCACCGATCAGCCAGCTCGCCTCTGCGACGGACTGCCCGAGGGCGAACTGCTCGACGAGCGACCCGAACACGTCGGACACGGATTCGTTGAGGGCCCCCGACTGTCCCTCATAGGCGAGGTTGGCGCTGAACTGGGTGACCCCGTGGGTGAGCTCGTGGCCGATCACCGTCAGTGACGCCGTGAACCGGTTGAACACCTCGCCGTCGCCGTCGCCGAAGACCATCCGCTCGCCGTCCCAGAAGGCGTTGTCGTAGTTGCGGCCGTAGTGCACACTCGCCTCGAGGGGCAGTCCATGGCCGTCGATCGAGTCGTGCCCGAACCCGGTCCAGAACAGGGCATGGGTGTGGCCGAGGCCGTCCCAGGCCTCGTTCACCGCGACATCACCGACGGGGGCCTGGACCTTCGACCGCACCAGGCGACCGGGCAGGCGTTCGAGGCCGCCGGCATCCGAAACGGCCCTGTCGAGCTCACCGGGAGTGGCTGCCCCGCCGCGGGCGGCCGGGTGCACGGTCGGCGGATGCGTCGTGCTCCGTCGCTCGCGCAGCGGCGCGTCCCGCAGGAGCGAGTGCCTCGCCGCGTCAGCGGCGGCCGCGTACCGCGGGTCGTCGAGTCTCGCGAGCCGAACCAGGAGGTACGGCGGAACGATGGCGCATCGGATCCCATGCTCTCTGCTGCTCATGGCTCGAGTGTGTCACTGAGCGCAGACAAACGCACGGGTTCCGCGCCCCCGGCTGTGGAGAACACCGGGTCCGGGGGCCGAACAGAACACGCTCCTAGACTGTGACCATGCGCTACGGAATCGTCATCCTCCCCCAGGACCCCTGGCCGGAAGCCTCCCGCAAGTGGCGGGGCGCCGAACGTCTCGGCTTCGACCACGGCTGGACCTACGATCACCTGTCCTGGCGCAGCCTCGCCGACGAACCGTGGCACGCCACGATCCCGACGCTGACCGCTGCCGCACTCGTGACGCGTGACCTGCGGCTCGGGACCTTCGTCTCGAACCCGAACTTCCGGCATCCGGTGCCCTTCGCCAAGGAACTCGCGACACTCGATGAGCTGTCCGGCGGGCGGTTCCTGCTCGGCGTCGGATCGGGCGGCACCGGCTTCGACGCCACCGTGCTCGGCCAGCGGGCATACACCGGGCCGGAGCGGCACGCGCGGTTCACCGAATTCGTCACCCTGCTCGACCTGCTGCTCCGCGGGGAACCGGAGGGCAGCACGGCCGGCATCGACTTCACCGGCGACTGGTACACCGCCGTCGGCGCACGCATGGTCGGCGCGCCGACCCAGGCGCCCCGGCTCCCGTTCGTGATCGCGGCGAACGGGCCGAAGGGGCTTCGCCTCGCGGCGACCCACGGCACCGGCTGGTGACGACGGGTCCCGACGGCGCGACCGGTGACGCCTGGTGGACGAAGGTCGCCGCGCTCGCCGAGCGCCTCGACGACGCGGCGGATGCCGTCGGCCGCGATCCTCGCTCGATCGACCGGTACCTCAACCTCGACAGCGGTGGCGGCTACTCCCTGCAGAGCGTGGGAGCCTTCGACGACGCCGTCGGCCGGGCCGAAGAACTCGGCTTCACCGACGTGATCAGCCACTGGCCGCGTGCCTCCGGTATCTACGCCGGCTCGGAGGACGTGCTCGAGGCCGTCGCCGCCGCCCGGATGCAGCCCAGCCCCTGACCCCCGGTGTGTTCCGAATTCAGGAGTTGAGCCGTTTTCGGCACGATTCCGGTCTGATTCTGTCCCGGAACGCGCTCAACTCCGGAATTCGGAACGAGGGAGGGCGGGTCAGACGTCGATGCGGTAGCCGCGCTTGATCACCGTCGCGACGAGGCCCGGCTCGGGGAGCGCCTGGCGCAGCCGGCTGATCGCGACGTCGACGGCGTGGTCGTCCTGCATCTCGGGCAGCGTCGCGGTGAGGCTCGCCCGGGAGGTGACCGTTCCGCCGGCGGCGAGCAGCACGCGCAGCAGCGTCAGTGAGCTCGGCGGCAGAGTGGTTTGGGCGCCGGCGAGGGAGAACAGCCGGCCGCGAAGCTCGACGGGCCCGAACCGGGTGTCGAGGCGCAGCACCCGCTGCTGCTCGAGGTGGTCGCAGACGAGCTTGATCAGCGCGCCCATCCGGAACCGCTCCGGCACGATCGGTGCCAGCCCGGCGGCGAGCAGGGGGCCGGCGGTGACGGGGCCGACGGCCGCGGCGACGACGGTCTCACTGAACGCGTCCTGCAGCTCCTCCAGACGGCCGATCGAGTCGGCGACGCCGAACAGGGCCATCACGGCAGGGGCGCTTGTGAAGGTGACCGCGTCGACGCCGCCCGCGCAGATCAGGTCGACGAGCCGCAGCACCCGTGCGGAGTCCTCCGGGAGCAGCCAGCGGTAGGGCGCGACGGTCAGCACCGTCGCGCCGGCGGCGACGAGGCGCTCGAGCTGGGGCTGGTCGGTGAAGCCGTGCAGCTGCACCGCGATCGTCTTCCCGGCGGCGCCGTCCCGCAGCACGTAGTCGACGAGGGACTTGGTGGTCTCCTCGTCGCTCATCCCGTCGTCGTCGAGGCCTGCCGCCCGCACGGCGCCGCGCGCCTTCGGGCCGCGCACGAGGATGCTGGAGTGCGCGAGGGTGTCGGTGAGTTCGTGGCCGACACCCGCGGCATCCGCCGCCTCGAACCAGCGCCGGATGCCGTACGAGGTCGTCGCAAGGAGGATGTCGGGCCGGGCGGCGATGATCGTCAGGGTGTCGCTCGTGATGCGGGCGTCGTCCGCCGCGGCCGCGATGCGGATGGCGGGCGCGTGGACGACCTCGGCGCCGCGGCGTTCGAAGGCGGCGATGAGGTCCTCGGAGCGCCGATCGCTCGTGACGGCGATGCGGAAGCCCTCGAGCTGGTCTGCGCGGAACCCGGGCTGGCTTGCTTCGGCGCTCGTGTCGTTGACGGTGTCTCCGGCTCGTTGGATGGTGGCAGGTGGCTGGGGGAAGCGGGGCGGATGTCCCCGGTCAGTGCTCGGCGTTCAGTGCGTGCTCGGCGTTGCCCGCGATGGCCTGCAACAGCTCCTCGCTGGCGGCGTCGTCGTGCTGGGACAATCGTACGACCTCACCGATCACGAGGACGGCGGGGGAGCGGGCGCCGAGTTTCGCGGCGAGCGGGGTGATCGTGTCGAGCCGGGCCTTCGTGGTGCGCTGGCGGGAAGAGAAGCCCTGCTCGATGATCGCGACGGGCATGTCTGTCCGCATCCCGTGGCGGGCGAGCCCCGCTGTGAGGTGCGGCAGGGTCCCGACGCCCATCAGGACCACGATCGTGCCGCCGAGTCCGGCGAGGTGGGCGAGCTCGTTCTCGCTGAGCGGCGCGTGGCCGGAGAGCACGGTGAAGACCCGGCTGAGTTCCCGGTGGGTGACCGGGATGCCCGCGGCGGCCGGCACCGAGATCGCGCTCGTGACCCCGGAGATGACGGTGACCGGCACGCCGGCCTCGCGGCACGCGAGTACCTCCTCGCCGCCGCGCCCGAACACGAACGGGTCGCCGCCCTTGAGGCGGACGACGGTGAGGCCGGCGAGGGCGCTGTCGACGAGCATCCGCTCGATGTCGGCCTGTGGGGTGGCGTGGTGGCCCGGCGTCTTGCCGACGTCGACGTGCTCGGCACCGGGGCACCACTCGTCGAGCCGGTCGTGCGGGCTGAGCTTGTCGTAGAAGACGATGTCGGCGTCGCGGAGCGCCTGGACACCGGCCATCGTGAGGAGACCGTCGTCGCCGGGGCCGCCGCCGACGAGGGTCACCCGGCCGAGCGGGGCGACGGACGCCGCGGGTTCGCGACTGAGCCAGACGCGCTGCGCGGCGCAGGCATCGACGATGATGCGCTCGGTGGACTCGGAGACCTCGACGAGCACGACCAGGTCGACCGCCGAGACGAGGTCACGCCAGCCGTGCGGGAAATGCGGGTATTCGACGGGGCGCACCTGCGGGTGCGGCCGTTCCGGCGGATGCCCGTCGACGGTGACAGAGGCGAGGTAGACGATCGCCTCTGCGGCCAGGAACCGGGCGAGCACCCGCCTGGCCGCGAGGGCACCTCCGAAGACGAGGACCCGGCGGCCGGCCAGGTCGAGGCTGATGTCCATGGTTCACACTCCCTGTCGCAGTTCGATGGCGCGTTCGGTGGTGATGGCGGTACCGGTGTCGGCGGCAGTGGTGTCACGGGGCCGGACCGGGATGCTCGGACCGGAGAGCAGCACGGCCTCGCGCTCCGCAGGCCGCGCCGGCCGGGGCTGGTCGCGTTCGATGACCTGCATGAGCGCGGGGTCCGCGGTTCCGGGGGCGTTGACGAAGGAGCGGAACCGGCGCAGGCGCTCCGGATCCTTGAGGGTCGCGGCCCATTCGTCTTCGTAGTGGCCGACGTGGGCGAGCATGGCGGCCTCGAGCTCCTCGGCGATACCGAGGGAGTCGTTGCAGACGACGTCGCGCACGTGGTCGAGCCCGCCCTCGAGGTCTTCCTGCCAGCGGGCGGTGCGTTGCAGCCGGTCGCCGGTGCGGATGTAGTACATCAGGTACCGGTCGATGTACTTGATCAGGGTCTCGTCGTCGAGGTCCTGGGCGAGGAGCTGCGCGTGGGCGGGCTGGAAGCCGCCGTTACCGCCGACATAGAGGTTCCAGCCCTGGTCGGTCGCCGATGATGCCGACGTCCTTGCTCGCGCGCCTCCGCACAGTCGCGCGGCGCAGCCGGAGACGGCCGAGCTTGAACTTGTGCGGTGCGCGGAGTCCCCGGTAGCGCAGCTCGAGGTTGATCGCCATCGCGACGGAGTCCTGCACGCCGAAGCGGCACCAGGTCGACCCGACGCAGCTCTTGACCGTGCGGAGGGACTTGCCGTATGCCTGGCCGGACTCGAACCCGGCCTCGACGAGGATCTTCCAGATGTCGGGAAGCTGTTCCAGGCGGGCGCCGAACAGGTCGATGCGTTGGCCGCCGGTGATCTTGGTATAGAGGTTGAAGTCGGCGGCGACCTCGGCGATGACCATCGAGCTTGGCCGGCGTGATCTCGCCGCCCGGCGATCCGGGGCACGACCGAGTACGTGCCGTTCTTCTGCATGTTGGCCATGAATGTGTCGTTGGTGTCCTGCAGGTGCGCCGCGGCCGCCGTCGAGGATGTACCCCGAGGTCTGCGTCGCGAGGATCGAGGCGATCACGGGCTTGCAGATGTCGCAGCCGAGTCCGCTGCCGAACCGGCCCATGATCTCGTCGAAGTGGGTGAGCTGCAGGATGCGGACGGATTCGAAGAGCTCGCTCCGGCTGAGCGCGATGTGCTCGCAGAGGGCGTGCGAGACGGCGATGCCTGCCCGGGTCAGTTCCGTCTCGAGGATCTTCTTGACGAGGGGAACGCACGAGCCGCACTGGGTGCCCGCGCGGGTGCACGCCTTGAGCGGGCCGAGTTCGGTGCAGGCCTCGGTGTGCTCGTCGCCGCGGATGGCGGAGCGCACAGCGCCGACCGAGACGTTGTTGCAGGAACAGAGCTGCACGTCGTCCGGCAGGTCGGTGTTCGCCGGCGGCTCGGCGCCGGCCGCGGAGAGGTAGGCGCTCGGTTCGGCGCCGAGCTCGCGGCCGAGCAGGGGCCGGAGCGCCGTGTATGGCGAGGCGTCGCCGACGAAGATGCCGCCGAGGAGGGTCTTCGCGTCTCCCGTGACGACGATCTTCTGGTACAGGCCCCTGGCCGGGTCGGCGTAGACGACCTCGAGGGAGTGTTCCGCGGCGGCGAGGGCGTCTCCGAAGCTCGCGACCTCGACCCCGGAGAGCTTGAGCTTGGTGGCGTCGTCGATGCCGGGGAAGACGGCGGCGCCGCCGTGCAGCCGGTCGGCGACGACCTCGGCCATCGCGTTCGCCGGGGCGACGAGGCCGACGCAGCTGCCGTTGACGCTCGCGACCTCCCCGATGGCCCAGATGTGCGGGATCGACGTGCCGCAGGCATCCGTGATCTCGATGCCGCCGCGCGGGCCGAGCTCGAGTCCCGCCGCGCGGGCGAGTTCGTCGCGCGGCGTGATGCCGATCGAGAACACGACGAGGTCGGCGTGCAGCTGGGTGCCGTTGGTGAGTGTGACGCCGAGGACGCGGCCGGTCGGGGAGGTGAGCACCTCGGTGGGCCGGTTGCCGAGGGCGAGGGTGATGCCCTGGGCCTCGATCAGCCGGCCGAGCGCCTGCCCTGCTCCCTCGTCGAGCTGGGCGCTCATCAGCCAGCGGCCGGAGTGCACGATCGTGGCGAGCCCGCCGAGGCGCTGCAGGCCGCCCGCGGCCTCGAGGCCGAGAAGGCCGCCGCCGACGACGACGACGTTCGCGGGCCGGCCGAGCCGCTCGCGGAGATGGGCGACCTCTGCGACGAGGAAGTCGACGTCCTCGATGGTGCGATAGACGTGGCCGGCTTCGGCGCCGGGAATGGGCGGCACGGTGGCGGACGATCCCGTCGCGAACACGAGCTCGTCGTAGGAGAGGGTCTCGCCATCGGCGAGGGTGACCGTGCGGCCGGCGGTGTCGACGCTGTCTACCCGGCTGCCGCCACGGTAGGTGACGCCGGGGGTCTCCCAGAGTGCCCGGTCGCCGAGGGTGAGGTCCTCGGAGTCGACGAGGCGGCGGGACAGGGCGACCCGGTCGTACGGCAGGTGGTCCTCATCGCCGAGGACGAGGAGTTCGCGGCCATGACCCGGGGTGGACCTGGCCTGCATGGCCTCGGTGAACCGGTGTGCGGCGGGGCCGCCGCCGATGACGAGGACGCGTCGGGGGGCGCCGGACGGCCCTGAGTGAGCCTGAGCGGCGTCGAACGTGACGTTGTCCATGGCGGAGCCTTCCGTAGGTGGTGCTGCCAGCCTAAAAGGGCCGCGTTTCCCCTCGGTTGCGCCCATGTAACAAGGTGTGACCGGGACCTCACCGGCCCGCCCGGGGAGGGTGAGGACTTCTTTACGCATTCGACGCGTCCGGCGCGGACCCGCGAAACGTGGCCGATTTAGCGTGAGGGAATCGCCCACCCGGCAGGCATACCTCACAGAAAGCGGGATCACTCGTGAACCACCCCGGCACCTGGATCCGCGTCTGTTCCCTCGACGAACTCGAGCCGCTCTGGGGCGAAGCCGCCCTCGTCGGCGATGAGCAGCTCGCCATCCTGCTGCTTCCGAACGGCGGCCTCTACGCCGTCGACAACCGTGACCCCGCAACCGGGTCGTTCGTGATGAGCCGCGGCATCGTCGGCTCGCGCGGTGACCGGTTCACCATCGCCTCGCCCCTGCACAAGCAGGTCTACGACCTCGAGACCGGCGAATGCTTCACCACCGCCGAGTACTCGCTGCGCACCTATCCGGTCAGGGTCGAGGACGGCGAGGTGCATGTGCACCTCTCCGAAGCCGCCTGACGTTTCCCCCGACGTTTCCCCTGACTCTTTCCCCGATCTTCCCCTGTCCGTCCCCTGCACACCCCTCCCGAGGAGAACACCATGACTGCAGTCGATACCCCCACAACCGGTCTCCGCACCGGCCCGAGCCTCGTCCACCGCCCCGGCCGATGGATCGACAACTGGAACGCCGAAGACACCACCCAGTGGAACGACGGCGGCAAGGCCATCGCCTCCCGCAACCTGAAGTGGTCGATCTTCGCCGAATTCCTCGGCTTCGTGATCTGGCAGCTCTGGAGCATCGTCGTCGTGCAGCTGCCCAAGGCCGGCTTCACCTTCGACACCGGCCAGATCTTCTGGCTCATCTCGATGCCGAGCCTCGTCGGTGCGACGCTCCGCTTCCCATACACGTTCATGGTGGCCCGCTTCGGCGGCCGCAACTGGACCATCATCTCCGCCGGCCTGCTCCTGATCCCGTCGATCGCCCTCGGGATCTGCGTCGGCAACCCGGCCACCCCGTTCCCGGTGATGCTCTTCGTGGCTGCTCTCGCCGGCCTCGGCGGCGGCAACTTCGCAAGCTCGATGTCCAACATCACCTACTTCTACCCGCAGAGCCAGAAGGGCTGGGCCCTCGGACTCAACGCGGCGGGAGGCAACCTCGGTGCCGCCGTCGCCCAGCTCGTCGTCCCGATCGTGATCACCATCGGTGCCGCCGGAACACTCAACCTCTCGCTCGCCGGCTGGTTCTGGGTGCCGTTCATCCTCGTCGCGATGTGGGGCGCCTGGAAGCACATGGACAACCTGTCGAGCGCCAAGGCCGACTTCGCCGGTTCGCTCGCCGCGCTCCGCGAACCGCACCTCTGGATCCTCGCCCTGCTCTACATCGGCACCTTCGGCTCCTTCATCGGCTTCGCGAGCGTCTTCCCGAAGCTCATCGCCGACCAGTTCCCGGCATACTCGACCTTCCACATCATGGCCGCGTCGATCTCCCTCGCCTTCCTCGGCGCCCTCGTCGGTTCCCTCGCCCGCCCGGCCGGCGGCAAGCTCGCCGACCGTTTCGGCGGAGCCCGCGTCACGATCGCGGCCTTCGGCGTGATGGCCCTCGGCGCGCTGCTCGTGATCGCGGTGCTCTCCCTCGGCAACTTCTGGCTGTTCCTCGCGAGCTTCCTGCTCATCTTCGTCGCGACCGGTGTCGGCAACGGGTCGACGTACCGGATGATCCCGAGCGTCTTCGCCGCCCGCAGCGGCGTCAGCGACGCCCACACCAACTCGGGCGACGTGAGCACCCAGCGGAAGACCGCAGCAGCCCTCGGCCTCATCTCCGCGATCGGCGCATACGGCGGATTCATCATTCCCCAGGTCCTCGGCAACTCGAAGATCGCGACCGGCAGCTACACCGGCGCGATCTACGGTTTCATCGGCGCCTACCTCGTGATGATGGCCGTCACCGCGTTCTTCTACCTCCGCCGCGGCTCCTCCGTGGCCGGGCAGCGCATCTAGCGCGCGCCCGTTCCCGCGCCATCACCGACGCCACCAGCAACAGGAGACCCCGTGACCGCACCCCTCGCATCCGCCGCCCGCCCGGGCGTCGACACGCACTGCCCATACTGTGCGCTGCAGTGCGCGATGACCCTGACACCGACGTATGCCGAGATCGGCATGCAGTCGGGTGGTGCCGGTGCTGGCACGGATACCGCGGCGCGGCCCGGTCTGACCGTCGCCGGCCGGGCGTTCCCCACCAACCGGGGCGGCCTGTGCAAGAAGGGCTGGACCTCCGCGGAACTGCTCACATCCCCGGAACGGATCCTGACCCCGATGCTCCGGCAACCGGACGGCGGCTTCGCCCCGGCGAGCTGGGCGGAGGCGCTCGACCTCGTGGCCGAGCGGCTCGCCGGGAGCCGGGCGCGGCACGGCGCCGACTCGGTCGGGGTGTTCGGCGGCGGCGGGCTGACCAACGAGAAGGCCTACCAGCTGGGCAAGTTCACCCGGGTCGCGCTCGGCTCTTCCCGGATCGACTACAACGGCCGGTTCTGCATGTCCTCGGCCGCGGCAGCGGGCAACCGTGCCTTCGGCGTAGACCGGGGATTGCCGTTCCCGGTCGAGGACCTCGACGCGGCGGACACCATCCTCATCCTCGGCTCCAACGTCGCGCAGACCATGCCGCCGTTCATCGGTCATCTCGAGGGCGCCCGGAGCGCCGGCGGCCTGATCGTCGTCGACCCGCGTCGCTCGGCGACCGCGCGCCTCACCGAGGACGGCGGTGGCATGCACGTCCAGCCGACGCCCGGCAGCGACCTCGTGCTCCTGCTCGGCCTGACCAACATCGTCATCACCGAACGCCTCATCGATACCGACTACCTCGAACGGCGCACGGTCGGCTTCGAGGCCCTCCGCCGCAGCGTCTCCCGGTGGTGGCCCGAACGGGTGCAGCAGCTCACCGGCGTTCCGGTGCCGCAGCTGCGCGAGCTCGCCCGCCGGCTCGCGGCCGGATCGGGCACATACATCCTCACCGGGCGCGGCGTCGAGCAGCACGTCGACGGCACGGACACCGCGACCGCCGCGATCAACCTCGCCCTCGTGCTCGGCCTCGTCGGCACCCGCCATTCCGGCTATGGAACCCTGACCGGGCAGGGCAACGGCCAGGGCGGTCGCGAGCACGGCCAGAAGTGCGACCAGCTCCCCGGCTACCGCAAGATCACCGACCCGGCCGCCCGCGCCCACGTCGCCGGCGTCTGGGGCGTCACGCCCGAGAGCCTGCCGGGGGCCGGCGTGCCCGCGATCGAGCTGCTCGACTCGCTCGGCGTGTCCGGCGGCGTCCGCTGCCTGCTCGTGCACGGCTCGAACGTCGTCGTGTCCGCCCCGGACTCCAACCGGGTGCGTGCCGGCCTCGAGGCTCTCGATTTCCTCGTGGTCTGCGACTTCTTCTTCTCCGAGACCGCGCGCTTCGCCGACGTCGTGCTGCCGGTCACCCAGTGGGCGGAGGAGGACGGCACGATGACCTCGCTCGAGGGCAGGGTCATCCGCCGCCGTACCGCGATCGGCGCGCCGGACGGGGTGCGGAGCGAACTCTGGATCTTCCAGGAACTCGCGCGCCGGCTCGGCTCCGCCGGCACCTTCAGCGCCGACCCGGCCGAGGTGTTCGACGAGCTCTGCCTCGCGAGCGCGGGCGGCCTGGCCGACTATTCCGGACTGAGCTACGGGCTGCTCGACACGGGGGAGGCCGCATACTGGCCGTACCCGGTCGGGTCGACCGGAACCCCGCGGCTCTTCCTCGACCGTTTTGCGCACGCAGACGGCCGCGCGCGCATCGTCGCCGTGCACGCGAGGGTGACGGATGCGCCGGCCCAACGGGACGGTACGGTCACGCTCATCACCGGCCGGCTCCTCGAGCACTACCAGTCGGGGGCCCAGACCCGCCGGGTCCCCGAGCTGCACCAGGCCCAGCCTCAGGCCAGGCTCCAGGTGCACCCGGCGACCGCGGCCCGACTCGGTCTCGTCGACGGTGGCGAGGTCGAGGTCGGCAACATGCAGGGAACCGTGACCTGTGTCGCCGAGGTGACCGGCGGCATCCGCCCAGACACCGTGTTCCTGCCGTTCCATTTCCCCGGTGCCCAGCGCGCGAACCTGCTCACCCTCGGGGCCACCGACCCCGTCTCGGGCATGCCGGAATTCAAGCGCACGACCGTGCGGGTGCGCGCGCTCGTGCGGACACCGGGGTCCGGGCCTGCCGGTCCCGTTTCCGTCCCGTCGATTCGAACGGATGCCCATGCCTGAGCCGATCCCCGCAGCACCCGTCGGGAGCGTTCCCGCTGCCGTTCCCGCTGCCGTTCCCGCAGCCGTTCCCGCTTCCCCGGCGCCGAGCCGGATCGTCCTCGTCGGCTACGGCCCGGTCGGGGCCCGCCTCGTCGAGGAGCTGCTCCCGGTCGTGCGGGCCGGCCTCGCCACCCTGACCGTCGTCGGAGCGGAGTCGGCGGACGCCTACAACCGGGTGCTCATTGCCGACTACGCCGTCGGCCGCTCCGACCGGGACACCCTCGAGGTGACGGACACCGACGCGGCCAGGGCGGCGGGCGTCGACATCCGCACCGGCGAGATCGTCACCCGGATCAACCGGGTGCGACGCACGGTGACCCTCGGCGACGGCACGGACCTCGGCTACGACCGGCTCGTGCTTGCGACCGGTGCCCGGGCCAACGTCCCGACCCTCGACGGGGTGACCCGGCTGCGCCGCACCCTGATGCGCCCGCCGACGGATGCCGGTGCACTCGACACCGCCGACGCGCCGTTGCCGCGCGGGGTCACCGCGCTCCGCGACCTCGACGACGCGGCGACGGTGCTCGAGACCGTCCGCTCCGGAGGCCGGATCGTCGTGCTCGGCGCCGGGGTGCTCGGCATGGAGTTCGCGCTCGCCGCGGCCCAGGCCGGGAGCGACGTCTGCGTCGTCTACCACGCCGACATCCCGCTGAACCGCAATCTCGACCGTGGCGGCGGAACGGTGCTCGCCCGCAGCGCCCGCAGGGCCGGCGTCACCATGGTCAGCCACGCCAGGGCCGAGAGCATTCTCTTCACCGTCGACGCCGACGGCCACGACCGCTTCGACGCACTCATCTGCGCCGACGGCAAGCAGATCCCCGGGGACCTGCTCGTGCTCAGCTGCGGCATCGGCGCCCGCACCGAACTCGCCGGCCTCGCCGGCCTCAGCGTGTCGACGGGCATCCTCGTCGACGAGTCCCTGCGGAGCTGGACGGACCCCGCCGTCTTCGCGATCGGCGACTGTGCGCACGTCGCCCCCGGCCGGCCCCCGGCGCCTCCACGGCCACGCCTGCCGGAGGGCCCACCGGCCTGATCGGACCCGGCTGGCGCCAGGCCGACTGGCTCGCCGCCCGCTTCGCCGCGGAAATCGAGCACGATGCCCGGGCTGGGGCAGTCACTTCTCCTGCGACTGCCGCCGCCGATGTGGCTGCTCCCGCCGATTTCGGGCCGGCGCTCGCCGTGCAGGCGCACGGCGTCGTCATGCTCAAGGCGGAGGGCATCGACGTCGTCGCCGCCGGCGACACGAGCGCTGACCCCTGGGACATCGACCCTGCGCACCCGGACGACGGCCACGGGGCCGCCGAGCCCGTTCACGGCAGGGACTGCGCGGCGGCACCGGGCGCGACCGCGCCGCGCCTGGGCGTGTCGCAGTGGTCAGACCCCGAGCACGGCCGCTACGTGAAGATGGTCACGCGCGGCGGCATCCTCACCGGCTTCATCTGCGTCGGGATGCCGCGCACCGGTGCCGAACTCACCCTGCTTTTCGAGCGCGGCAGCGAACTGCCCGCCGACCGTTCGCTGCTGCTGCGCTACGACGGCCCCGACGTCGACCCGGCGGGCGGCGGCGACGCCTTCGCCCTCGACGCGACGGTCTGCTGGTGCAACGGGGTCACGGTCGGCGCGATCACCGCGTCAGCGGCGGCCGGAAACACCGACGTCGCCTGCATCGGCTCGGCCACCCGCGCCGGAACCGGCTGCGGCGGGTGCCGAGGCCGAATCGGCGAGGTCCTTGAGCGTTTCGCCCTGACGAATTCGACGGAGATTGTGGGCTGAACACCCCGAAAATGTGCCTCCCACAGGTGTGAAACTCAAAAACTCCGTCGAATTGGTGAGGTTCGGGGACGGCGGCCCGACCCGGCCTACCATGGGACGCATGCGAGCGAAGCCCGAGCGAACCCCTCAGCAGGCACAACGGCAGACACCACGGCAGACTCCGGCTGAGTCCGCCGGGTCCGAGCACTCTGGCGCCAGGGACAGCACCCTGAAGTCGCTGCTCGTCGACCGGCTGGGGTGGCTGAGCATCCGCAGCGCCCAGCTGATCGTCGTGATCGTGCTGGGAATCGGCGTGGTGTTCGCCCTCGTGCAGCTCAAACTCGTCGTGATCCCCACGCTCGTCGCACTCATCCTGGCGGCGGCGCTCAGCCCACTCGTGCGCTGGCTGCGCGCCCGTGGAGTTCCACGAACGCTGGCGACCTGGCTCACCCTGCTCGGCGGGGTCGTCGTGCTCGGGGGCATCGTGACCCTGATCGTCTTCGCCGTGCGCAACCAGTGGTCCGAGCTCGTCACCGCGGCCTCCGACGGCCTCGACCAGTTGCAGGGCTACCTGACGACCGGCCCGCTGTCGCTCGATGCCACCCAATTCGAGGCCGCCAGGAACGCCGTGATCGGCTTCGTGACGAGTGCCGAGTTCGGCAGCGGCGCACTCGCCGGGGTGTCCGCCGCGGCCGAGGTGCTCACCGGAGCCGCCCTCGTCGTCGTCATCCTGTTCTTCTTCCTCAAGGACGCCGCGTCGATCTGGGCCTTCTTCCTGACGCCGTTGCGCGGCTCCGCCCTCGCGCGCGCGCGCCGCATCGGCACGACCGCACCGACGGTCCTCGGACAATACGTGCGCGGGACCGCGACCATCGCGCTCTTCGACGGCGTCGTCATCGGCGCGAGCCTGGCCATCCTGCAGGTGCCGCTCGCCCTGCCGCTCGCGGCGATCGTCTTCCTCACGGCATTCATCCCCTTGATCGGCGCGACGATCGCCGGGATCCTCGCCGCGCTCGTCGCCCTCGTCTTCAACGGGCCGATCGTCGCTCTCATCGTCGTGGTCATCGTCGTCGTGGTCAACCAGCTCGAAGGCGACCTGCTGAACCCGATCGTTATGGCCGGCGCACTCAAGCTGCACCCCTCGTGATCCTCGTCGCCCTCACGGCGGGCACCGTGCTCGGCGGCATCGCCGGCGCGGTGCTCGCGGTGCCGCTCGTCGCCGTCGCGTGGTCGATCGTGCGCGTCTGGGACCACCCCGTCGCCCCGAGCCCGCCGCCGCGCCGATTCTTCCGCGGAAAGTCCGGTGCCGGCGGCACGTCGGCCGCTGCCCGCGTCCAGCGCGACGGCTGACCCAGGGACAGGATCCACCTCCTCCGGCCGTGAGGCCTGAGAGCAGAGGCCATTGTCGGGGCCGGGGTTGCAGCCTACGATGTCGGCATCCGGCTGACGGCGACCCGGTGACACCCGGGCCCGGACACCGGCCCCACTCCGGCGAGGAGGCCTGGAATGTCGGTGTCCACCCTGAAATCGGTCGTCGACCGCGCGTTCGCGGAACGCTACGGCGTGCCGGCGATCAACATCGTGAACGACCTCACGATGGAGGCCGTCCTGGCCGGGGCGGTCGAGGCGCGGTCACCGGTGATCGTGCAGACCTCGGTCAAGACCGTGAAGTCGATCGGGTCGCGTGTGCTCTTCAGCATGTGGGAATCGATGACCGCCGGCATCGACGTGCCGGTGGTGCTGCACCTCGACCACTGCCCCGACCGGGCGGTCATCACCGAATGCCTCGAGTGCGGCTGGAACTCGGTGCTCTTCGACGCGTCCCGGCTCCCGGTCGCGGAAAATCAGCGGCAGACCATCGAGGTCGTCGCGGAGGCCCGCACCTTCGGTGCGCACGTCGAGGGTGAGATCGAGTCGATCACCGGGGTCGAGGACGGCATCGGCTCGGACACGGCATCCGCGAGGCAGTCCCTCGAGATCTCCCTGCGCTTCATCGAGGAGACCGGCGTCGACGTTTTCGCACCCGCGATCGGCAACGCCCACGGCGTCTACACCCGGGAACCTGTCCTCGACTTCCGGCGGGTGAGCGACATCGTCACCGCGCACCCGATCCCGATCGCCCTCCACGGCGGGAGCGGCCTGAGCCCGGGCCAGTTCGCCGAACTCATCGCGCTCGGATGCGCCAAGGTCAACATTTCCACGGCGCTCAAGATCACCTTCATGCAGTCGAGCCTCGCCTATCTCAAAGACGCGGAGGCGCGCGACAAGTGGGACCCGCCGTCCTTGTTCGGGCAGGTTCGTTCCGACATCGTCGCGCTGACCCGTGGACTCGCCGAGCAATTCGGCAGCGCAGGGAAGGCCTGACGGATGCCGGCCCTCATCTTCGACTGCGACGGCGTCCTCGCCGACACCGAGCGCGACGGCCACCTGCCGGCGTTCAACCAGACCTTCCGGGAATTCGCCGTCCCTGTACGGTGGAGCGATTCCGACTACGCCGTCAAGGTCAAGATCGGTGGCGGCAAGGAGCGGATGCGGAGCGCCGTGACGCCCGCGGTCGCCGCCGTCATCGGCCTTCCGGACGATCCGGGCGCCCTCGACGAGGCCGTCGCGCGCTGGCATCGACGGAAGACCGCGATCTACACCGACGCCGTGGCGCGCGGCGCACTCCCCGGCCGCCCCGGCATCAGACGGATCACGGCGGACGCGGACGCGGCAGGCTGGACGCTCGCCGTCGCATCCACGTCGGCTGAGGCATCCGTCCGCGCCGTGCTCACCGAGGCGGTCGGACCCGACCTCGCCGCGCACTTCCGGGTCTTCGCGGGGGACATCGTCGCGGCCAAGAAACCAGCCCCCGACATCTACCTCCTCGCCCTCCGCGAACTCGGTGTCCCGGCAGCCGAGGCCCTCGTCATCGAGGACAGCGCCAACGGCCTCCAGGCGGCGCTCGCCGCGGGTCTCCGCACGCTCATCACCGTCAGCGGCTACACGGCGGCCGAGGACTTCACCGGCGCCTCCCTCGTCGTCACCTCGCTCGGCGACCCCGGCGGCCCCACCGCGATCACCCTGAAGGACCCGCTGCGCCTCGACGTCGGCCGCACCGTCGAACTGACCGATCTCACCGCCATCCTGGCCGCACCAGGACCGATCACACCAGGACCGACCTCCCCGGAACCGGAGACCCCATGACCCACAGCAGTCTCGACGACACCGAATTCGTCGTGCACAGCATCGCCCAGACCGCGGTCGACAACGAACGCGAGTTCGGCGACCTCGACGCCGTCGTCGGCGACGGCGACTTCGGGTTCTCCCTCGCCCGCGGCTTCGAGATCGTCCTCGCCGACTGGCCGGAATTCGACCGCAGTTCCCCCGCCGACTTCCTGAAGAAGATCGCCCTCGTCATCTCCGGACGGATCGGCGGAACCTCCGGCCCGCTCTGGGGCACCGCGTTCCTGCGGGCATCGGCGGCCGTCGCAGGCAAGACCGACCTCGACGGCGACGACGTCGTCGCCATGCTCCGGGCAGCGACAGAGGGCATCAAAGCGCGGGGCAAGTCCGATCTCGGCGACAAGACCCTCCTCGACGCCCTCGTCCCGGCAACGGATGCCTTCGAGGCCGAAATCCACGCCGGGAGTGCCGGCACGGTTGCGCTGGCCCGTGCCGCCGTCGTCGCGCGGGAACGCGCGGACGCGACGAGCTTCCTGCAGGCCCGCCGCGGCCGGGCGAGCTACACGGGGGAACGCAGCATCGGTTCCCCAGACCCGGGGGCCGTCGCCGTCGCCGTGATCTTCGAACGGCTCAGCCGGGAATGGGCCGCGCGCGACGACCTCTGATCCACACGACCTTCCGCACGCTATTCCGCACGATCTGCTGCACGTTCCGGACCACCCACGAAGGAGATGGACACATGAAGAAATTCGTCAACGACCCGAAAATGTACGTGCCGGACATGCTCAAGGGCATCGCCCTCGCCAACCCGGACACCCTCCGCTACGAGCCGAAGTACAACCTGATCATGCGCGCGGGCGGCCCGAACCCGAACAAGGTGTCGATCATCCAGGGCTCCGGTTCCGGGCACGAACCCGCCCACGTGATGACCGTCGGCCGGGGGATGCTCGACGCGGCCTGCCCCGGCGACGTGTTCGCCGCCCCGCCGATGGACTACGTCTACGAAACCACCAAGCTGATGGCCTCGCCCAAGGGCGTGCTGCTGCTCGTGAACAACTACACCGGCGACCGGATGGCGTTCGAAATGGCCCAGGAGATGGCCGCGTCCGACGGCATCAACGTCAAGACCCTGTTCATCGACGACGACGTCGCCGTGCAGGACTCGACCTGGACGGTCGGTCGTCGCGGCGTCGCGGGCAACTTCTTCGTGATGAAGGCCGTTGGAGCGGCCTCCGAGGCCGGCGCCTCCCTCGACGAGCTCGTCCGGATCGGCGAGAAGGTCGACAGCGTCACCCGCACGATGGGCATCGCCCTCACTTCCTGCACCCCGCCCGCGAAGGGGTCACCGCTCTTCGAGCTCGGCGAGGACGAGATCGAGGTGGGCGTCGGAATCCACGGCGAACCCGGCCGCCGGCGGGCCAAGCTCACGACCGCTGACGAGATGACCGACGAGATGCTTGAGGCCGTCGTGAACGACCTGCCCTTCGTCGCGGGCGACCGCGTCGCTCTCATGATCAACGGGCTCGGCGGCACCCCGATCAGCGAGCTCTACATCCTCTACGGGCACGCGCACGACGAACTGACCCGCCGCGGCATCATGGTCGGGCGCAGCTACGTGGGGGAGTACTGCACCTCCCTCGACATGGCCGGGGCTTCGCTCACGCTCGTGCGTCTCGACGACGAGATCGAGGGCCTGTTGGCCGCGCCCGCCGAGATCGCCGCCCACGTGTTCTAGCGGATGCCGCCGCTCTAGAATGACGCGATGACCAGTTGGAATGAAAGCCGGGCCGCCTACCGGGATGCCGCGGGCTGGTTCGCCGGAACCACCGCGACGATCACGGACCAGTGGGAGCGGGTCGCGCTCGGGGAGTGGACCGTGCGCGACCTCGTCGGCCATACCAGTCGCTCGCTCCTCACCGTGGAGAGTTATCTTGCGGCCGGGCGCGAGGTGTCCGTCGACCCGGAGCACCCGCCGGAGGTCGAGATCGGGAGCGCTGTCGACTACTACGGCGTGATCGGCGTCGGGGCCGGCGATCCTGCCGCGGTCGCGGAGCGCGGCAGGGCGGCCGGACGGGCCCTCGGGGCCGAGCCCGCGGTATCCGTCGCCGGCATCGTCGGACGCGTGCTCGCCGAGGTCGACCGCGCGACCGGCGACGAGTTCGTGCTGACGCCCTTCGGCGGGATGTTGCTGGCCGACTACCTGCCCACGCGCGTGTTCGAACTCGCCGTGCACGGCTGCGACCTCGCCGCGAGCCTCGGCATTCCGCCGACGGTGCCGGAGTCCGCGGTGTCGATCGCCGTGCACCTGCTCGGCGACCTCGCCGTGCGCGGAGGCAAGGGCCCGGAGCTGCTTCTCGCCGGCACGGGGCGTGGACCGTTGACCGACCGGTTCAGCGTGCTCTGAATTCTGCTAAGCTCTCTAGGTTGCCGTCCAACGGCCGCGGAACAAGAGAGCCCAGGCATTCGGCCCACGGGCACCGCGCAGTGAGAGAAAGGGGATCCCATCTATGGCACTCGAAGCTAATGCTAAGAAGGCGATCATCGAAAAGTACGCTACCCACCCAGGCGACACCGGGTCCCCCGAAGTACAGATTGCCATGCTCACGCAGCGCATCCTCGACCTCACGGAGCACCTGAAAGAGCACAAGCACGACCACCACTCCCGTCGTGGCCTGCTTCTCATGGTTGGTCAGCGTCGCCGTCTGCTCGGCTACCTGTCCGACATCGACATCGCCCGCTACCGCTCGCTCATCGAGCGTCTCGGACTGCGTCGCTAGTCAGGCACGAAACCGGAAGCCGCGTCGATATCGCGCACTTCTGAAGCTGAACTTCAACGAAACGGGCCGTCACCTTCGGGTGGCGGCCCGTTTTGTCTGCCTGCGCGTGGACCTGTGAGCCTCCGCAGTGCGCCTCTCCCTAACACCCTGTTCCCTCAAGGTGGCTGCATAGGAAACCCATAGAGTCCGCTGGCACCGTAGTTAGTGTCAACGAATGAAGGGTGGCACGGAGATGAATGCTCACGAACGCGGTAAGAAGCTCAGCCGGATCGTGACCGGCACGATCGGACTCCTCGCCGTCGTCGCAGCCTCTGCGCTCGGCCTGCACGACTGGGCCGACTCGCTCGCCACGCAGGACGCCTCCGCGACCACGACGACCACGACGACCTCGGGCGACTCGGGCACGACGTCCGGGAGCACGACGACCCAGGCGACCGCCGCCCCCGCGGCGCCCGCTGCGCCGAGTGTGTCCTCGGGCAGCGGAACCAAGGTGCACGCCAAGACGAGCGGGTCCTGATGGCCGCCGTCGCGACCGTCGCGACCGACGACTGGAGTCTCTGGAGCACGAGCGCCCGCCTCGTCGTGACCGACCCCGCGCTCCTCCCGGAGGCCCGCCGGATCGCCGACGCCGTGCTCGAGCGCGTGGAACTCGCCTCGAGCCGGTTCCGCCCGGACTCCGAGATCCTGACGAAGGCCCCGCTCTTCCCGGTCGGTGCCCTCGTGAGCGACACACTCGCCGAACTGATGCGCCTCGCCCTCGCCTCCGCGGCGGAGACCGACGGCGATGTCGACCCGACCCTGGCCAACGCCCTCGGCGCGATCGGCTACGACCACGACATCCGCCTGATCCTCGACGACGGCGTCCCGGTGCGCGCGATCGCCTCACCCCGGCCCGGCTGGGCGAGTGTGCGCCTCGTCGGCAACCGCCTGACCGTGCCGGCCCACCTCGGCATCGACCTCGGAGCGACCGCGAAGGCCGCCGCCGCCGACCAGGTCGCCGCCCGTATCGTCGCAGAACTCGGCTGCGGCGTGCTCGTGAGCCTCGGCGGCGACATCGCGACCGCAGGTCCGGCGCCCGCGGGAGGCTGGCAGGTCCTGGTCCAGGATGCCCCGCTCGACCCGAGCGCCCACGTGACCCTCGCCGAGGGCCTCGCCCTCGCGACCTCGAGCACCCAGAAGCGCCGCTGGACGAAGGCCGGCCGCCCCCAGCACCACATCCTCGACCCCGCCTCCGGGCTGCCCGCCGAACCCGTCTGGCGCAGCGTCACGGTCGCGGCCGGGACCTGTCACCGGGCCAACACGCTCAGCACGGCCGCGATCGTCCGCGGCCACAAGGCCGTCGCCTGGCTGCGCGAACTCGGCGTTCCCGCGCGCCTCGTCGACGCCGAGGGTGTGGTCGTCTCCCTCGGCGGCTGGCCGGACGACAACCGGTCAGAGGCCCTGGAAACCTCGGAAACCCCGGCTGCAGCCGACGCCGAAGCCGAAAGGTCGTTCCTGTGAACGAGGCGCTCTGGGCGCTCGGTCGCGGGACAGGGGTCGTCTCCCTCGCCCTCTTCACCGTGTCCGTCCTGCTCGGCATCCTGAACCGGTCCGGCAGGCCGCTCTTCACGTTGCCCCGCTTCTCTGTCGCCCTCGTGCACCGCAACGTTGCTCTGCTCGCGACCGCGTTCCTCGCCATCCACCTCGTCACGCTGTTCGGGGACTCCTACGCCCAGCTCCGGCTCGTCGACTTCGTCGTGCCGTTCCTCGGCGCGGCCAAGCCCTTCTGGCTCGGTCTCGGCACCCTCGCCGTCGACCTGATGCTCGCGATCGTGATCACAGCACTCCTCCGCGGTGTCGTCGGCGTGCGGGTCTTCAAGGCCGTGCACTGGCTCACCTACCTGATGTGGCCCGTTGCGCTGCTGCACTCCATCGGCAACGGCACGGATGTCGGCCAGACCTGGTTCATCGCCTTCGCCGCGACCTGTTCGATCGCCGTGGTCGCCGCGCTCGTCTGGCGCCTGAGCCGCGGTTTCATCGAGTACCAGAACGTCAGAGTCGAGAGGGCCTCATGAGCAGCACAGCGGACACCTGGCTGTTCCCCGCCGTCCAGGCCCCGGTCGGCACCGCCCGGCTCACGGCCGCCCCTGCCGCCGACTACGCCACCCACCAGTCGACCTTCGGCCCGCTGCCCGCCCACGCGGATTCGGCGGCACTCCTCGCCGCCCTCCGCGACTCCGGTCTCGAGGGCCGCGGCGGCGCTGGCTTCCCGGCGTGGCGCAAGCTCGCCGCCGTCCCTGCCCGCGAACGAGCCCGCCGCCGCCGCGTCGTCGTGATCGGCAATGCCGCGGAGGGCGAACCCCTCAGCCAGAAGGACGCGACCCTGCTGCTCCGGTCGCCGCACCTCGTCATCGACGGGCTCCTCACCGTCGCCGGCGCCCTCGGCGCCCACTCCGTCTACCTTTACGCCCAGGCCTCGGTGATCGAGTCCGCCACCCGCGCCCTCGCCGAGCGGGCGGATGCCTCCGCGATCGAACTGCGGGAAGCGGCGGACACCTTCATCTCGGGTGAGGCATCCGCCGTCGTCAACGCCCTCGCCGGCAGGGCGCCGATTCCCCAGGACCGCACCGTGCGGCTGACCGAATCCGGCCTCGGTGGCCGGCCCACCCTGCTGCACAATGTCGAAACCCTCGCCCACATCGCGCTGATCGCGCGCTTCGGCGCCGCCTGGTTCCGGTCGGTGGGCACGACGGGGGATCCGGGGACGCGACTCGTCACGGTCGGCAGCGACGGGCATCCGTCGAGGGTGCTCGAGGTCGCAGGCGGGTCCCGCATCGGCGACGTGCTCCGGTTCACCGGAGTCGACACCGGGAGCCTTTCGGCAGTGCTCGTCGGCGGTTACCACGGCGCCTGGCTGCCGGCGTACGCCCTCGAGGCCCGCCTCGACCGCGCCGACCTCGCCGGATTCGGCGCGAACCCCGGCGCCGGCATCCTGATGGGGCTCGGCGAACGGCGCTGCCCGGTCGCGGTCGCGGTCGCGGTCGCCAGCTACCTCGCCGGCGAGACCGCCGGCCAGTGCGGCCCCTGTGTCAACGGGCTCCCGGCGATGGCCGCCGTGCTCGGGCGTCTCGCCACCGGGGACCGCGACCCGGGGCTCCCCGGGGAGGTACGCCGTCTCGCGGCCATCGTCACGGGGCGGGGCTCCTGCAACCACCCGGACGGCACCGCCCGGTTCGTGCTCAGCACGCTCACGGTGTTCGCCGATGACGTCACCGCGCACCTGAACGGGCACTGCCGAAAGGACCACCGATGAATCTGCGCACCCCAGAGGCCCGCGGCCCGGCCGCCGCCCTCCTGCACATCGACTGGACGAGGTGCGACGGCCGCGGGCTCTGCACCGAGATCCTGCCGGAACTGCTGGCCCGCGACGACTGGGGCTACCCGCTCGCCTACGGCTACGGTTCTGCCGGCGCCGGCTCGAACGTGCCGGTCCCGGACACCCTGCTCGCCGCGGCAGCGGATGCCGTGTCCCTCTGTCCACGCCAGGCGCTCACCCTCGTCGACCCCTAGTTCCTCGCCGGTCGCGCCAGCGCAGAGAGGGCCCGTCGACGGGGGAGTGACGTAGGCTCGGATGATGACAAGGCCCGGCCACAGCCCATTTTTCTGGATTCCCGCCCTCGTTGCCTCCGCATGGTGGGTCGTGTGCGCCGGCGCATTCGGCTTCCTGACCTGGTTCGGCCTCGTCCCGACCGCCTTCGTGAAGCACCTCCTGCCTGAGACGATTCCGAGCAACGTCTGGTTCTGGTCCTGGCCGTGGGTCGGCCTGGCACCGCTCGCCTCAGCGGCGGGCGTCTTCGTGGTCTACCTGGTCCTGGCGCGCCTGATCGTGGACAGGACGGACGGATCCCGCGCCGCCCGGTTCTTCGCCCTCTGGTTCGTGGCCGTGCTGACCGGCTTCCTTGCCACCCTCCCGTGGGTGATCAGCGCGATCATCTCCGCATTCCCGCCGTCGCGCGCGGCGTTCGTGCTCGATCCGGCCGGCGAGTCCATGCTCCTCAGCGGATACTGGGGGATCGCCTGGGGCTGGTTGCCGGCCCTGCTCGCCCTGCGCCGGGTCCGGGTGCCCGCCTCCGCAACCGGGTCGACCGCGGATGCCGCCCTTGCGCCCGTCGCGACCGGCCCCTTTCGCAGGCACCCGCTCGCCGTTCTCTGTGGCATCATGGTCGCCGTCCTGGTCCTCTCCGGCCTCGGGGCGGGATTCGGAAGCCGCGCCGAGCGACTCCACGCCGCGGCGGAGAACGCCCTCGCCGACGGCAACACCCTCGGCGCCGTCCCCGATCCGGATGTCCAGGTCACGCCCCCGCCGACCGTTGCTCCCGACGCGGCGGTGGCTCCCGTCGGATGGTGCACGAAGGAAGACACGGCGGTGCTGCTCGGGGATCCCGATGCCGCGACCGGACACCGCACCGTGTCGATCCAGGCCATGAACTTCAGCGACGTCCCGTGCACGCTCAACGGCTACCCCGATCTCGCCTTCGCGGACCAGGCCGGCTCCTACCTCCCGTCACGCTCGTGCACGGCGGCTCCTTCATGACCACCGACGACGGCCCCCATCCCATCGAAGTCCCGGCCGGCGGATTCGCCATCACCCGACTCGGCTGGGATGCCATGGCGACCGCAGACGTGCCCGTGACCTACACGCTGTACGCGGCCCTGTATCCCGGGCTCGATCGGGGCTCCTGGCCGAGCACCCTCGACATCGTCGCCGGCGGAGAGGTCTCCGTCACGGCGTGGTCCCTCACCGGGGCATCGGACTGAGCCGGCGCGAACCGGGGGCCGGCAACGAAGATGTAGCTTTTCCTTGACACGAAGTATGATTTTCTTTACATTGAGTCATGTCAGCTTTACTTCGCACCGTTTCACGGCCCTCAAGGAGTCCGATGTCAGCCCTGGAAAAGCGAGCCTGGATCAGGCTCGGCACCGCGATCGCCGCGTACGCGACCTATCTCGGCTTCATCCTGATCCGGGAGGACGGCATCCCTCTCCCTGAGGTGCCCTACGTGCCTGCGCTGCTCTGGACCATCGGCGGCGCCATCGTCGTGTCGATCGTGCTCGACATCCTGGTCTCGATCCTGTCGCCGCGGGACGCCGGGCAGGCTGACCAGCGCGACCGCGAGATCGCCCGGTTCGGCGACACCGTCGGCCAGTCGTTCGTCGTGATCGGCGGCGTCGCCGCCCTCCTGATGGCCCTGCTGCAACTGCCGTACTTCTGGATCGCCAACGCGGTGTACCTCGCGTTCGTGCTCTCGGCGGTCCTCGGCGGAATCGCGCGGCTCGTCGCCTACCGGAGGGGCCTGCCCCAATGGTGAGGCCGGCGAAGTCAGCGACCTCCGCGAAGCCGACCCGGGTCACCAACGACATGAGGCGGCTCCGCTTCGCCCACGGCGAGATGACCCAGGCCGATCTCGCCGACCGCACCGGCGTGACCCGCCAGACCATCATCGCCATCGAACAGGGCCGCTATTCGCCGTCGCTCGAGCTGGCGTTCCTGATCGCCCACGCCTTCGGCGTCCCGCTCGACGACGTGTTCCAGTACCCGACGCCATCCCTCACCCCGCCCCTCACCCCGTCAGGAGAAGAATCATGAAGGCCCTCGTCCAGAATCAGTACGGTTCCGCAGACGTCCTCCACCTCGAGGACATCGACGAGCCGGAGGTCGGAGCCGACGAGGTGCTCGTCCGGGTCCAGGCCGCCGGGATCGACGCCGGCGTCTGGCATCTGATGGCCGGGCGTCCCTACCTGCTCCGGCTGTTCGGTTTCGGGCTCCGGGCCCCGAAGCTCCGGGTGCGCGGGCGGGATGTCTCGGGAACGGTCGCGGCCGTCGGGGCCGGCGTGACCCGGTTCCGGGTCGGCGACGAGGTGTTCGGCACCTCGCTCACCGGATCGTTCGCCGAGTACACCCGGGTCCCGGCCGACCGGCTCGCCCCGAAACCGGCGAACCTCGGGTTCGTGGATGCCGCCGCCGTTCCCGTCTCGGCGTGCGCCGCCCTGCACGCCCTCCGCGACGCCGGGAAGGTCGAGGCGGGCCAGAGGGTCCTCGTGATCGGCGCCGGCGGCGGCGTCGGAACCTTCGCCGTCCAGCTCGCCACGGCGCTCGGCGCGACGGTGACCGGGGTCTGCAGCACCGGCAAGGTCGACCTCGTCCGGTCCCTCGGAGCCGCACAGGTGATCGACTACACCCGCGAGGACTTCGCGGACGGAAGGAACACCTGGGACCTGATCCTCGACATTGCCGGAAATCCCACCCTGTCCCGGCTCCGCCGGGCGCTCACCCCGACCGGCACCCTCGTCATCGTCGGCGGAGAGGGCGGTGGCGCCGTGTTCGGCGGGATCGACCGCCAGCTGCGTGCCCTCCTGCTGTCCGGCTTCGTGAAGCAGACCCTGCGCGGGGTCGTCTCCGCCGAGGGCGCCGACGACCTCGAGACCCTCGGGAAACTGCTCGAGGCCGGCACCATCCGGCCCGTGATCGACCGGACGTTTCCCCTCGCGGATGCGGCAGACGGCATCCGCTACCAGCACGCCGGACAAGCCAGGGGGAAGGTCGTCGTCACCGTTCCGTGAGACCCCGGACAGGGGAGTCGTAGGCTGGGCGGGTACCCAACGAAATGGATATCCCCCTGTTATGAGCATTTGGCGCACCAAAAGCATTGAGGCCTCGATGGCCGACTCCCTCGAAAAGGGCCACAATCTCAAGCGCACCCTCGGCACCTGGGACCTCATGGTCATGGGTGTCGCCGTTGCCGTCGGCGCCGGGATCTTCTCGGTCGGAGCAAAGGCGGCCGGCAGCTACGCTGGCCCGTCGGTGACGCTCGCGTTCCTGCTCGCCGCCCTCACCTGCGCCCTCGCGATCATGTGTTACGCGGAGTTCGCGTCGGCGGTGCCGGTCGCCGGCTCGGCGTACACCTTCACCTATGCGACCCTCGGCGAGCTCCTGGCCTGGATCATCGGCTGGGACCTGATCCTCGAGATGCTCACCGCGGCCGCCGTGATCGCCAAGTACTGGGGCATCTACCTCTCGAGCGTCTTCGAACTCCTGCACTGGAACGTGCCGGCGACCATCAACATTCTCGGCCTCGACGTGAGCTGGGGCGCCTTCGTCATCGTCGCGATCTTCACGACTCTCCTCGTGCTCGGCACCAAGCTCTCCGCGCGGGTCGCGAGCGTCTTCACGATCCTCAAGGTCGCGATCGTGCTCTTCGTCATCGTCGCCGGCGCCTTCTTCATCAACCCGGCGAACTACTCGCCGTTCATCCCCGCCGCTATCCCGACGACGGGTGGAGACGGCGACGTCTGGATGCAGTCCCTCTTCTCCTTCATGACCGGTGCGCACCCGGCCCAGTACGGCCTCTTCGGCCTGCTTGCGGGCGCCTCCCTCGTCTTCTTCGCATTCATCGGCTTCGACGTCGTCGCCACGAGCGCCGAGGAAGTCAAGAACCCGCAGAAGACCCTGCCGCGCGGGATCTTCGCAGGGCTCGCGATCGTGACCGTGCTCTACCTCGGCGTCAGCCTCGTACTGACCGGGATGGTGCCGTACACGGTGCTCGCGCAGGACCCGAACGCCTCCCTCGCAACGGCCTTCGTCGCCGTCGGAGCCGGCTGGGCCGCCGAGGTCATCTCGGTCGGCATCCTGATCGGCCTGACGACCGTGATCATGGTGCTGCTCCTCGGGCTGTCCCGGGTGCTCTTCGCCATGAGCCGTGACGGCCTGCTGCCCCGCGGCCTCAGCGTCACCTCGGCGAAGCGCGGCACGCCGGCGCGGGTGCAGATCATTGCGGGCACGGCGGTCGCGCTGATCGCCGGCCTCACCAACGTGGGCGTCCTCGAGGAAATGATCAACATCGGAACGCTCTCGGCGTTCGTGCTCGTCAGCATCGCCGTGATCGTGCTGCGGAAGAAGCGGCCGGACCTCAAGCGCGCCTTCAAGGTGCCCTTCTCCCCGTACCTGCCGATCCTCTCGGCCGTGCTGTGCTTCTGGCTGATGCTGAACCTCACAACCCTGACCTGGGTGCGCTTCGCGGTGTGGCTCCTGATCGGCCTCGCCGTGTACTTCGCCTACGGGCGCCGCCACTCCGTGGTCGGCATCGAGGCCAAGCGCGTGTTCGACGAGACCGTACGCACCGAGGCCGTCCGAGAGGAGAACTCGCTCCGCGACTGACCCCTCCCGCGACGAACCCTTTCCGCCAATCCGTTCCGCGAGAGTACGAATTCGGCCCTCTCCGTGCGGCTGAAGGGGCCATTTTCGTACTCTCGCGGGCCGGGCGGGGGCAAGACGCCTAGGAGCGTGGGTCAGTAACGGCGAAGTTTAAAACGCCGACGGATTTCCTGGGCTGGGGTTGTTGGTCTGGGAAAATTGCTTATGAGCGATTTTGATGGTTTGTTTCCCGCGACAGAACTCGAACATGTTGACCTGGTCATGGACGACGGAGTCGAGGCTGGCGCCGGCGTGAACAAGCGGTTCCGGGCGTTCGAGCCGGCGGCCGTGATGTTGGTTCCACCGTCTTTGGATGAGTGGCTGCCGCAGAACCACCTCTCTCGTTTCATCGCCGACATCGTCGAAACTCAAATTGACCTGAAGAAGTTCTACGCGTCCTACGCGAAGTCGAAGGGCCAGCCGCCTTATGACCCTCGGCTGATGGTCCGCGTGCTGCTTTACGGGTATTGCGTCGGGGTTCGCTCGTCACGGGAGTTGGAGCGGGTCTGTGTGGACGTGGTCGCTTTTCGTTGGTTGGCCGCGCAGCAGGCACCGGATTTTCGCTCGATCGCCCGGTTCCGGAAACGGCACCTCGCGAGCCTGGGGAACGTGTTTTTGCAGGCGTTGGAACTGTGTCGTGCGGCTGGGATGGTGTCGCTGGGGCAGGTCGCGTTGGACGGCACCAAGGTCCGGGCGAACGCGTCCAGGCGCAAAGCGATGAGTTACGCCCGGTTGACGGAGAAGCAGAAAGTCCTCGCCGATGAAGTCTCCGCCCTCCTGGCGGACGCCGATGCGATCGATGAGGCCGAGGATGCCCGGTTCGGGAAAGACAAACGCGGTGATGAGTTGCCGCCGGAGCTCGCGAGGCGGGAATCACGCCTCGTGAAACTGGCCGAGGCGCGCGCCGCTTTGGAGGCGGACGCGGCCGCCCGGGCGCGGAAAGAGGCCGAGAAGAAAGCCCGGGATAAGGGCGATGACGACGATGCTGTCACGGCGAAGGGTGAGGATGCGGCCGAGAACGCGGTCGTGAATCCGAAGGCTCAACGCAACTTCACCGACCCGGACGCGCGGATCATGAAGACCGCTGACGGGTCCTTCCATTACGCCTACAACGCGCAGGCCATCGTGGATGCGGATCATCAGATCATCGTCGCGACGACGCTGACGAATATTGGCGTGGATGTTGAACAGGTCGTGCCCCTGGTCGAGAAACTCCACACCACGACGGGCGTTCTGCCCCGGCAGGTCCTCGCCGATGCCGGGTATTGTTCAGCCGCGAACCTGGACTACGCCAAGACCATTGAGACGGCCAGCGACGGCGGGACCGAGTTCTTCATCGCGACCGGCCGGGTCAAGCATGGCGAACGTGTTCCCGAGGTTCCTCGGGGCCGGATCCCCGCCGATGCGACGCTCCGGGAACGCATGGCCCGGAAGTTGAAGACGAAGAAAGGCCGCGCCGTTTACGCCAGGCGCAAAGCGATCGTGGAGCCCGTGTTCGGTCAAATCCACACGAGGCAAGGAAAATTCCTGCTGCTGCGCGGGTTGGAGCAAGCAGCCCACGAGTGGGACCTGATCGCCGCCTGCCACAACCTAATGAAACTCCACACCCTGCAAACCAAAGCCCGCCTCGCCACGCAAAGCACTCCCCACCCGGCAACCTAAAGACCAGGCAAGACCGCCCTGACGGGCGACAGCGATCCTGCCCTGCGTCGTCAACACGGCCGTGGCCCTATTTTCGATCGGCACGCGAACGGATACAGAGCCCCAGCCCACGACGATCGCGTCGGCAACGCCCCAACCCAACCCGACGACATCGGAGGCATTCATTGGCATCAAAGCCGAATAGGCGTTACTGACTCACGCTCCTAGGGGAGGCGGTAGAGGGTGGCCTCCCAGGGGCGGAGGGTTGCCGACTCCTGGGGCGGGTAGTTGCCGAGGAGGAGGGTGGCCGTCGCGAGTAGAGCGGCGACCGAGGCGGGCAGTGGCGCGGCGAGTGGGGCATCCGCTGCGTTGGCCAAGACGAGGAGCGTCTCACCGGCCAGCGACCGGGTGAAGGCGTAGAGCTGCCCGTGATCGGGCTCGAGCAGCCCGAAGTCGCCGAGGGCGACGACCGGGTTCTCGTGCCGGAGCCGGATCAGTTCCTGGTAGAACCGGAACACGCTCCTCTCGCCCGAACGGTCGGCGGCGACGTTGATCCCGGTGTGGTTCGGGTTGACCGCGAGCCACGGCGTTCCCGTGCTGAAGCCCGCGTTCGGCGACGCATCCCACTGCATGGGCGTTCGGGCGTTGTCGCGGCCCATCGCGTGCACCCCGGCGAGAACGCCTGAAGGTGACCGGTCGAACTCCTCGACGGCCTCCCGGTAGTGGTTGAGCGTTTCGATGTCGCGATAGTCGGCGATGGAGTCGAACCGCACGTTCGTCATCCCGATCTCCTCACCCTGGTAGATGTACGGGGTACCGCGCTGCAGGTGCAGCACGAGCGCCCAGAGGGTGGCGGACTCGTAGCGGTACTCGGCGTCGTTGCCGAACCGGGACACCAGACGGGGCTGGTCGTGGTTGTTCAGGTAGAGGCTGTTCCAGCCGGTCTCCGCGAGGTCGGTCTGCCAGTGCGCGAGGTTCCGCTTGAGCGCGGGCAGGTCAAGGGGAGGGCGTCGAACTTGTTCGCGCCCTGGTCGAGGGAGACGTGCTCGAACTGGAAGATCATGTCGACCTCGTGCCGGGCAGGGTCGGTGAACAGCACGGCGTCCGCCGTGGTCACCCCCGGCATCTCGCCGACCGTGAGGTGCTCACCGGGGCGCCCGGCGAACACGGCCGCGTGCATCTCCTGCAGATAGTCGTGGATCTGCGGGCCCATCGGGCAGGAGGCGTCCCGCGACGGGGCGGGCCCGTCGACGAGCTCGACCCGCTTGGCGATGAAGTTGATCACGTCCATCCGGAAGCCGTCGACGCCGCGGTCGAGCCACCGGTTCATCATCGCGTAGACGGCCTGCCGCACCTCGGGGTTCTCCCAGTTGAGGTCGGGCTGCTGCACCGCGAACAGGTGCAGGTAGTACTCGCCGGTCGCCTCGTCGAGGGTCCAGGCCGGGCCGCTGAAGAAGCTGCCCCACGCGTTCGGCGGACCGTTCGAGGCGTTCGGCTCGCGCCACCAGTACCAGTCCCTCTTCGGGTTGGTCAGGCTGCTCTTCGACTCGAGGAACCAGGGGTGCTCATCGCTCGTGTGGTTGACCACGAGATCCATCACGATCCTGATCCCTCGCTCGTGGGCCTCGGCGACGAGCATGTCGAACTGGGCGAGGTCACCGAAGACGGAGTCGATGTCCTCGTAGTCCTTGATGTCGTAGCCGTTGTCGTGCTGCGGAGACGGGTACACCGGGGACAGCCAGAGGGCATCCACCCCGAGCTCTGCGAGGTAGCCGAGCTTGCCGCGGATGCCGGCGAGGTCACCGATCCCGTCACCGTCGGCATCCGCGAAGCTGCGCGGATAGACCTGGTACACGACACCCGAGGTCCACCAGGGGGCTCCTCCCTCGGGGCCGGCAATCGAATCGGTCACGGGTGTGGGGCTCGTCACGACTGGATCCTTTCCTCGCGCCGGGTGACCGGCGCTGGGGTCGAGCCTAGACCGCGCGGCTGGGGAGGACGAGGATGGCGGCGGCGAACGGCTGATTTGAACATCCACGGAAACGCACGCGATAATTGGACCGCGGAACGGGACGATATTCCCTCCCGTGGACCCGAAGGCAGGCCAGTTGAGCGAGACCCCGCGGCCGACGACGGATGCCCGCCGCACCTTCTTCGCCGCCCGCCCGGCCCCCGTCGCCACGGTCGACCTCAGCGTCAGCATCGGCGGCCTGCGGCTCAGGAACCCGATGATGCCCGCCTCCGGGTGTTTCGGACCCGCCCTCGGCCGGCTCATCCCCGTCGACGAGCTCGGCGCCGTCGTGACCAAGACCGTCTTCGGCGTGCCGCGCGGCGGCAACCCGGCGCACCGGCTCACCGAGATCCGGGCCGGCATGGTCAACAGCGTCGGCATCCCGAGCCGCGGCGCCGCCGGCTACCTCGCCGAACTGCACCCGCGCTACGCCGCCCTCGGCCCGCCCGTGATCATCAGCGTCGGCGCGCACCGGCCTGCCGGGTACGCCCCCGTCGTGCGCGACCTCGGCACGGCAGGCGACGCCTTCGAGCTCAACGTCTCGTGCCCCAACCTCGACCGCGACGGCACCGACATCGGCTCGGACCCGGACGCCATCGAGAGCGCGGTCGCCGCGGTGCGGCTCGAGACCGACAAGCCGATCATCGTCAAGCTCCCTGTCCTCGCCTCCTCGATCGCCGAGTGCGCCCAGGCGGCCCAGGCAGCAGGCGCAGACGCCGTCTGCGTCGCCAACTCGATCCCCGCCCTGCCGCTCGAGGCGTACACCCGCGCCCCCGCGATCGGCAACGTCATCGGCGGCCTCTCCGGGCCGTCGATCCGGCCGATCGTGCTCCGGCTGGTCTGGCTCGCCGCCCGCTCCGTCGACATCCCGGTGATCGCCTGCGGCGGCATCGAGACCGCGGACGACGCCCTCGACTACTTCTCGGTCGGTGCGTCCGCCGTGCAGGTCGGCACCGCCAGTTTCGCCCGCCCGTTCGCGATGGTCGAGATCGTGCGCACCCTGCAGCAGCGCTGCGCGGACGACCGGGTCACCGGCATCCGCGATCTCATCGACCTCTGGAGAGCCCAATGAGCCCGATGAAGACCCCGCCGACCGCTGCGGAGACCCGGGCGGCGCTCGCCAGGCAGGCCGCCTTCGCCGCAGCGGATGCCGCAGCCCTCGACGGCCTGTTGTCCGTGCGCCCCGCAGAGGCCGGGCCCCGCCCCGAGCCGGTCTGGGACGAGGCGACGGTTGTCAATCACGAGGTCGTGCGCGAGCGCTACCACCGGCTCACCCTGTCCTGCGGCACGATCGCGGCAACCGCGCTCGCCGGGCAGTTCCTGATGATCACGGTCCCGCCGCACGGTGGAGAGCGGATCCTGCTGCCACGCCCGATGGCGATCCACCGCCGGAACCCCGAGCGAGGCACGATCGAGGTCATCTACGGCGTCGCCGGCCGCGGCACGACCGCACTCGCCGCGGTCAACCCGGGGCAGCGGCTGCTCGTGACCGGGCCGCTCGGCCGCGGCTTCGAGTTCCCGTCCGGAACCCGCCGGGCGCTGATGATCGGCCGCGGCGTCGGCGTGTGCGCCGTGATGGGTTCGGTCGAGGATGCGGCGGCCCGCGGCATCGAGGCGACGCTCGTCGCGAGCGGACGCACCAGGGGAGCCTCATCGGCTCCGCCGAATGCGCCGAACTCGGTGCGCGCTTCATCCCGGTCACCGACGCGGAGGGCACCGCCGACCTTCCCGCACTCGGGGCTCTCCTGCGCCGCCAGTTCGCCGCCGGTCCGCCCGACGTCGTCTTCGTCTGCGGCGCCGGCGTGCTCACCCGGCTCGCCGCAGAACTCGGCGCCGAATGGGGCGTGCCCGTGCAGGCCTCCCTCGAGGCGCACATGGCGTGCGGGCTCGGCTACTGCCACGGATGCGCGGCCCCGGTCCGCACGGATCCCGCGGTCGAGGGTCCCCTCGTCTGCGTCGACGGCCCGGTCTTCGACGCCGCCGTTTAAGCGCAGATCCGGAGCAAGAGCGCTCTGTTAGACTTGGCGAGGCCAATCTATGGATTGTCCGCACGCCTTGCGCGCCATACGGGTGCGCAAGTCTTCATCGCCGGAATGGCGAGAAGCAAACACAAAAGGAGAGAACCCCCATATGGAGGGTCCAGAAATCACGTTCGCCGAAACCGTTATTGACAACGGCAAGTACGGCACTCGCACGATCCGCTTCGAGACCGGCCGTCTCGCCCAGCAGGCGCAGGGTTCTGCCGCCGCATACATCGACGAAGAGACGATGCTGCTGTCCGCCACGAGCGCGAGCAAGCAGCCCAAGGAAAACTTCGACTTCTTCCCGCTGACCATCGATGTCGAGGAGCGTATGTACGCTGCCGGCCGCATCCCGGGCAGCTTCTTCCGTCGCGAAGGTCGCCCGTCGACCGAGGCGATCCTCACCTGCCGCCTGATCGACCGGCCGCTGCGCCCGTCGTTCGTCGACGGACTCCGCAACGAGATCCAGGTCGTCGTCACCGTCCTCGCCATCGCGCCGGACGATGTACTACGACGTGCTGGCGATCAACGCCGCGTCGATGTCGACCCAGATCGCCGGCCTGCCGTTCTCCGGCCCGATCGGTGGCGTCCGCGTCGCGCTCATCCCCGACCAGAACGGTTCCGGCCAGTGGGTCGCGTTCCCGAAGCACTCGCAGGTTGAAGAGGCCGTGTTCAGCATGGTCGTCGCCGGCCGCGTTGTGACGGATGCCGATGGCAGCGAAGACGTCGCGATCATGATGATCGAGGCCGAAGCCACCGACAACGCCTGGACCTTGATCCAGGGCGGCGCCATCAAGCCGAACGAAGAGGTCATCGCCGAGGGCATCGAAGCCTCGAAGCCCTTCATCAAGCAGCTCATCGAGGCGCAGCAGAAGGTCGCAGCCGCGGCCGCGAAGCCGACAGGCAACTACCCGGTGTTCCCGCCGTACGTGCCCGCCACCTACGACGCCGTTGCCGCGCTCGCCTATGACGAGCTGAAGAACGTCTACCAGATCGCCGACAAGGTCGACCGTCAGAACGCCGACGACGCCCTCAAGGCGAGCGTCAAGACGGCGATCGCCGCAAAGATCGAAGCCGGCGAGCTCGACGCGAGCGCAGCAGGCCAGGTTTCCGCCGCGTACAAGTCGGTCACCAAGCTCGTCGTGCGCTCCCGCGTGCTCAACGAGGGCATCCGCATCGACGGCCGTGGGCTTGCGGACATCCGCCCGCTCGACGCCGAGGTCGCGATCATCCCCCGCGTGCACGGTTCGGCGATCTTCCAGCGCGGCGAGACCCAGATCCTGGGTGTCACGACGCTGAACATGCTCAAGCTCGAGCAGACGATCGACTCCCTGAGCCCGGTCACCAAGAAGCGCTACATGCACAACTACAACTTCCCGCCGTACTCCACCGGTGAAACCGGCCGGGTCGGCACGCCGAAGCGTCGCGAGATCGGCCACGGAGCGCTCGCTGAGCGTGCCCTGGTCCCCGTGCTGCCGTCGCGCGAGGAGTTCCCGTACGCCATCCGTCAGGTCTCCGAGGCGCTGAGCTCCAACGGCTCGACCTCGATGGGTTCCGTCTGTGCGTCCACCCTGTCCCTGCTCAACGCCGGTGTGCCGCTGCGCGCCCCGGTCGCGGGCATCGCGATGGGCCTCATCTCCGACACCGTTGACGGGAAGACCCGCTACGCGGCCCTGACCGACATCCTCGGTGCGGAAGACGCCCTCGGCGACATGGACTTCAAGGTCGCAGGCACGAGCGAGTTCGTCACCGCGATCCAGCTCGACACCAAGCTCGACGGCATCCCCGCCTCTGTGCTCGCCGGTGCGCTCACGCAGGCCAAGGATGCTCGTACGACCATCCTCGCCGTGCTGAACGCCGCCATCGACAAGCCCGACGAGATGGCACCGACCGCGCCCCGCGTGATCAGCGTCCAGATCCCCGTCGACAAGATCGGAGAGCTGATCGGCCCGAAGGGCAAGACGATCAACGCGATCCAGGACGAGACCGGCGCAGACATCTCGATCGAGGAAGACGGCACCGTGTACATCGGCGCCGTGGACGGCCCCTCGGCGGAGGCCGCCCGTGCCCAGGTCAACGCGATCGCGAACCCGACCAACCCGGAGGTCGGCGAGCAGTTCCTCGGAACCGTCGTGAAGATCGCCGCGTTCGGCGCCTTCGTCTCGCTCCTCCCCGGCAAGGACGGCCTGCTGCACATCAGCGAGGTCCGCAAGCTCGCCGGTGGCAAGCGCGTCGAGAACGTCGAAGACGTGCTCGGAGTCGGCCAGAAGGTCCTCGTCGAGATCACCAAGATCGACGACCGTGGCAAGCTGTCGCTCGCCCCGGTCCTCGAAGACGAGTCGGCGTCCGCCGAATCCGTCGTCGAGGTCGCATCGGTGTCCACCGAGGCGTAGTCTTAGGGTTCTGCCGACAACCTCTCGCCAGGTTAGTCGGTTAGACGGAAGGCCCGTTCTGCTTCGGCAGGGCGGGCCTTTTCCGTACCCAACCCCACCTATTTGAGAACATTATAAATTGGCGATATAATCAAACGGTGCCGATGACCGGATTGCCCATGGCCCAGCTCAAGGCCGAATTGTTCAAGTCGCTGGGGCATCCGCTGCGCGTGCAAGTGCTCGAACAGCTCGTCGGCGGCGAACGCTCGGTCGGCAGCCTCGCGGAGGTGCTCGGCTCCGAGCTCTCCAACCTCTCCCAGCAACTCGGTGTGCTGCGCCGCGCCGGCGTGGTCGTCACCCGCCGTGAGGGCAACACCATCTTCTACGCGGTCCGTGACGCCGGCGTCGCCGAACTGCTCACCGTTGCGAAGCGGATGCTGGTCGCGAGTCTCGAAGACTCCCACGCGCTCCTCCGCACGATCGAGCAGGACGAGCGCTAGCGGCATCCGCTTCGCGACGGCGGGCGGGTATCAGAGGTCGTTGCCTGCGTAGGACTGGTTGAAGCTCTTGTTGACGAGCGGGAAGTCGGGCACGATCGTGTCCGCGAGCGCGACGGGCAGCGCCGGCCAGTTGAAGAACGAGGGGTCGACGATCTTGACCCGGCTGAGCACACCGCCGGCTCCGAGCTCGACCCGGTGGCAGATGCTTCCGCGCCAGCCCTCGACGAAGGCCAGCCCGGTGCCGGGCCCGGCCGGGTCGACCGAGGTGCCGCTGCCGAGGTGCTCGCCGAGGCGCGCCACGAGGTCGATGACCACGGCCATCGAGACCGCGAATTCGCCCGCGCGCACCCGGTACCGGGCGAGCACGTCCCCGCCGGTCTCGGTGACGACGTGGAACGCCGGGCCGAGGTCGACGAACGGGTGGTCCCTGCGGGAGTCCGCGTCGATCCCCGACGCCCTCGCGACGTAACCGAGGGTGCCGATCGCGCGGGCCTGGGCCCCGGACAGCGGCGCCGTTCCGGTGAACCGGTCGCGCACGATCGCGTGGCCGAGGGTGATCGCGATGATCTCCTGCATGTCTGCGGCCACGCCGCGGAGCACCTCGGGGTCCGGCAGGCTGAGCACCCGGGCGCCCCCGATCCGCAAGCCGCCGCGCAGGAAGCGCTGGCCCGTGACGGTCTTGTTGAGTCGCAGGAGCGTCTCACGCAGCCGCTGGGTGTGCGAATGCACGATCCCGAAGCCGACGTCGTTCGCGAGCGAGCCGAGGTCGGAGACGTGGTTGTAGATCCGCTCGAGTTCGAGCAGGAGGGCGCGCAGCAGCCGGTCGGTCTCGCGGACCTCGATGCCCGCCGCGGCCTCGACGGCCATGCAGTATGCGAGGGAGTGCCCGACGACGGTGTCCCCGGTGACCTGCTCGGCGAGCTCGAGGCCGTCTGCCGGCCTGCGGCCCTCGAAGAGCCGCTCGACGCCGCGGTGCATGTACCACTGGCGGGCCTCCATGCGCACGATCGTCTCGCCGACGACGGAGAACCGGAAGTGGCCGGGGTCGATGATCCCGGCGTGGATCGGGCCGACGGCGATCTCGTAGACGCCGGGTCCCTCGACCTCGACGAAGGGGAAGGACTCGACGTCCGGCTCGAACCGGGGGGTCACCCGCGCGCCGCGGCGCATCGGGTACCAGCCGCGCGGCCAGTGCCCGTGCCGCACGAGCCGGTACGGCTGCGGGTGGTCGGCCGGGCGCACGCCGTACAGGTCCCGCATCCCGCGCTCGAAGTTGCCGGCCGGGTAGGACAGGTCGGCGATGCTCGGCACCCAGGCGTCGGTGTACGGCACCGGAACGACGAGGTCGACCTGCCGGCGGGGAAAGACGCCCGCGAACGAGTAGACGACGCGCAGGGCGTCTCCGTCGTCATGGCAGGCGATCATCGCGAGCCGGTTGCCGCTGTCGAGCAGGGCGGACGCCTCCTGCCGCAGCCGGTCGCGGACGAGCACCCGGATCTCGGGCCGGGCCGGGGCCGCCGGCATGACCGGAGCGTGGGGGACCGGAGCGTGGGGGACCGGCGGGCCGGGCGTCGCCGAATTCAGGTCAGGCGTGTCGCGGTTGGTCATCAGTGGGCTCCTCCCAGTACGGCGGCGGCGCGCACGAGCAGCACGCCGACCGGGTTCGCGATGAAGGGAACGACGGCGCAGGTGGCGAGGGCGAGCACGAGGGGGAGCAGCGGGCCGTGGGTCGAGCGGTCCGGCGCGACGACGACGTCGACGACGGTCACGGCGACGGTGTCGGGGAACGGAGCGGCCACGCGGATGTTGGAGGTCATCGGGAACGGTTCAGGACCGTTCCCGCCGTCAGCGACGTCAGCGACACCGTTCACGACTCCGGCACCGTCGATCCCGGCCTCCGCCTCGCGGCGGGACAGGACCGTGGCTTCGCGGTCCGCGTCCGATTCGTCCCCCGGCGCGGTCGCGCGCGGGGTCACCTGCTCCGGCAGGATCGGCGGGGTGTGGTCGAGGGCGTCGTGCGGGGAACCGATGGTGAGCGCGACGGTGAGCCGGGTGAGGCTCGCGAAGATCACGAGCAGGAGGACGAGGGCGATGCCGACGACGACGCCCATGCCTGCGGACCAGCCGGTGAGGATGATGCCCACCTCGGAGAAGAAGATGCTGAAGGGGGAAATCCGACGAGCGCCGCCATCGCGACGAGCCACGGGATCGCCAGCCCTGGGCGGCGCACGAGCAGCGCCCGGACGTTGGCGATCGTCGGTGTGCCCTCGACCTCGAGGATCCGGCCGGAGACGACGAAGAGCGTCGCCTTCACGAGTCCGTGGCCGAGCATGTAGAGCAGCACGGCCGGCAGGGCGGCGGCGCCGACCGCGGCGCCGATCGCCATCAGGCCCATGTGCTCGATGCTCGAGTATGCGAGCATCCGCTTGAAGTCGCGCTGGCGGATGAGCAGGGCGGCGGCGACGAACAGGGAGAGCAGGCCGGCCACGCTCAGCATCGCCCGGAGGAAGTCCGGGCCGATCACGGCGTCCGTGATGGTCTGCACCCGCAGGATCGCGTACAGGGCGACCGCGAGCAGCACGCCGCTCATCAGGCCGGACACCGGCGCGGGCGCCTGGCTGTGGGCATCCGGCAACCAGCTGTGCATCGGTGCGAGGCCGGCCTTGGTCGCGAAGCCGAGCACAGCGAGGGCGCCGCCGGCACGGACGAGTGCGGGGTCGAGGGGCAGGCCAGGCTGGCTGAGCACGAGCCAGGACAGCGTCGCCTCGCCGGTGGCCCGGGAGGCTGCGTAGATCAGCAGGATGCCGAGCAGGGCGATCGCGACGCCGACGGAGCCGAGGATCACGTACTTCCAGGAGGCCTCGAGGGACTTGCCGGTGCGGTGCGCGCCGACCAGGAACGCGGTGGTGATCGTCGTCGCCTCGATCGAGGCCCACATCAGGCCGATGTTGTCTGCGACGACGGCGAGCGACATGGCGGCGAGGAACACCGAGATCAGGCCGTCGTAGGAGCCCGCCCAGCGCGCGGGAGTCTGGGAGTGGCCGCCGCCGCCGAGTCCGCCCCAGGTCGAGACGAGGCCGATGGCTCCGACGACCGTGAGCAGGTAGGCCGAGAGGGCGTCGGCGCGGAGCACGCCGCCGAGAGTCGGCACCTGGTCGTGCAACACGGCGACGACGAGGATCACCCCGGAGGCGAGCACGGCCAGGCTCGAGGCGATCGGACCGAGCCGGCGCAGCCGCGGGGACGGCACCGTGAGGCTCAGGAGCGCGAACAGCACCGGGAGGGCGAGCGGGGTCCAGAGTGCGAAGGACAGGGACGGGGCCATCAGTCATGCAACTTTCTCAGCTGGTCGATGTCCGTGTTGCCGAACTTGTTGTGCATCCGCCCCGCGAAGACGTAGAGGATCATCACGACGAGGAGCACGTCGAGGGAGATGCCGAGCTCGAGCACGAGCGGGACGCCGCCGCTCGTCAGGAAGGCTACGGTCGCGATGCCGTTGTCGAGCACGAGGAAGCCGATCAGCTGCGACCGCGCCTGCCTCCGGGTGACGAGCAGCAGGAAGCCGATCAGCACCATCGCGAGCCCGATCGGCGCGGCGTGCGCGGACACGCTCGTGTCCCTGGCCAGCACCCGGCTCGAGACCACATAGGCGAGGATCGTGAGCAGGGCCACGGTCAGGAGCGAGGCCGTCGGGTTCAGGCGCGGGGCCTCATCCGTTCGGGTCGTCGCCTTCGACTCGTGGGCGAGCACCCACGGCAGGCCGAGGCCCTTGACGAGCAGCACGAGCACGGCGACGAGGATGACCTCGAGCTCGCCCTTCTGCACGCCGATCACGGCGACGAGCGCGGCCAGGGCGAGGCCCTGTACGGCGAGCAGGCGGATCGAGGCGAGCATCGAGTGCCGCCAGACCATCAGCGCGCTCGTGAGCAGCAGCGTGCCGGTGCAGAGGCCGATGAGTTGCGGGTAGGTGGTTTCGAACACGGATGCTCCTAAGCGACCAGGTAGGAGGCGGTGACGGCGAGCAGGGCGAGGGCGAACGACCCCGCGAGCAGCTCGGGCACGCTGAACAGGCGCGCCTTGGCGAGGAAGACCTCGCCGACGCTCAGCGCGGTGCCCAGGGCGAGCACCTTGGCGGCGACTGCGACGGCGCCGAGGAGGAGACCGGGCACGGTGAAGTCGGTGAGCACGCCCCACGGCACGATGAGGTTGCCGAGCAGGCCGAGCAGGGCGGCGAGCTTGAGCCAGGAGCCCAGTTCGAGCCAGGCCAGGTCGCGCCCGGAGCTTTCGAGCACCATGGCCTCGTGCAGCATCGTGAGTTCGAGGTGCGTCGAGGGGTTGTCGATGGGCAGCCGGCTCGTCTCGGCCATGATCGCGATCGCGAGGGCGACCATCGCGAGCAGGCTCACGGGGGAGATGATCACGGCGGGCGTCTGGAGCCGGGTCTGCACGATCAGCGACAGCGTCGAACTGCCCGCCGGGATCGAGAGGGCGTAGATCGAGAGCAGCAGGGTCGGCTCGACGAGGGCGGCGACCGTCATGTGCCTGCTCGAGCCCATCCCGCCGAACGCGGTGCCGCCGTCGAGCCCGACGAGGGCGAGCGCGACGACGCCGATCAGCATGACAGAGACGATCACGAAGAGGTCGCTCGGGATGAGCGGGAGCGCGAGGGTGCCGACGAGGGGAGCAGCACGCAGAGCAGCAGGCTCGAGACGAGCAGCACGATCGGGCCGACCGACAGCATCCAGCTCGAGTCCGCCGCGTGCACAGGCTCCTTGGCGAGGAGCTTCCGCACGTCGCGCCAGGGCTGCCAGATTCCGGCTCCCGCGCGGCCCTCGAGCCGGGCGCGCACCTGGCGGATCACGCCGATCAACAGCGGGGCCAGGAAGACGAAGAGCGCGAGTTGCAGCACGGCCATCAGGATCGGGGCCCCGATGCCGGCCCAGGTCAGCTCAACCGCGTGCGCCGCAGCGCCCGTGCCCACGCGCATCACAGCGACACCGCGATCAGCACGACGAGCAGGGCGGCGAACGAATAGCCGAGGTAGCGGTGGATGCTGCCGTCCTGGGCGCGCCGGGCGGCGAGGCCGAAGCGCTGGGCCGCGTTCAGGACCGGCCGGTAGAGCCGGGTCTCGATCACGTCGGAGACGGTCTGTTCGACGTGCACCTTCTCGACGAGGTACCTGGACTCGCCGACATGGGTGACCTCGACGTCGCGCGACGGACGCAGCACGTCGTCGAAGACCCGCACGAGTGGTTCGGCGTATGAGGTCGCGGTGTACTGCATCCGGGGCCGGAGCCTCGAGCCGCCACCGGCCCAGGGCAGCGGGTCCACCCGGGTGGGGTGGCGCCGGGCGCCGAGGGCGACGATGACGAGGATCGGCACGAGGACGAGTCCCGCGAGGATGACGAGGGTGCCAGGGTCGAGCACGGCGTCGATTCCGGAGAGGCTGACGCCGGCGAGGCCGACGGTGTGCACGTCGGGAACGATGACGGGGCCGACGGCCGCGGCGATGGCCGCGGCGAGCGGGCCGGGCATGAGCCCGAGGCCGACGACGGCGAGGGCGCCGAGCACGAGGGGGACGCGCATCACCCAGGGCACCTCGCGGGCGATGCTCGCCTTCCGGGAGCGCGGCCGGGCCAGGAATGCGATGCCGTATGCCTTGACGAAGGTCAGCAGTGCGAGTCCCGCGGTGAGGGCGAGCACGGCGACGGCGAGCGGCATCGCGATCGACGCGGCGACGGAGACGACCTCACCGTCGAGCCGGGCACCGTGGATCAGCGCCTGCAGCAGCATCCACTCGGCGACGAAGCCGCTCGTGATCGGGAGCGATGCCGCGCCGAGACTGGCGAGGCCGAACGTGCCTGCCGTCCACGGCATCCGTTTGCCCAGGCCGCCGAGGCGGTCGAGGTTGAGCTCGCCGGTCGCGTGCGCGACGGCGCCGGCACCGAGGAAGAGGGTCGTCTTGAAGGCGGCGTGGCTCACCATGAGCAGAAGGGCCGCGACGAGGGCGGCGTCGGCGGCGGCCGTCGCGTTGTAACTGCGCAGCAACACGGATGCCCCGAGGCCGAGGAAGACGAGCCCCATGTTCTCTGTGGTCGAGTAGGCCAGCAGCACCTTGAGGTCGCTCGCGACGGAGGCCTGCAGGATGCCGTACACGGCGGACACACCGCCGAGCACGAGGATGAGCACGCCCCACCACGGCGGGCCGGAGGGCAGCAGGCGCACGCAGACGAGGAGCGCGCCGTAGACGCCGATCTTGACCATTGCGCCGCTCATCGCCGCGGCGACGTGGCTCGGCGCCTCTGGCAGCACCCGGGGAACCCAGACGTGCAGCGGGACGAGCTCCGCCTTGCCGCCGAAGCCGAGCAGGAGGAGGACGAACGCGAGGTTCGCCGGCCAGGAATCGGCCGGCACGGTCGCGAGCGTCTGGAAGCCGGTACCGCCGGTGGCGGCCACGAGCACGCCGAAGCCGGCGAGCACGAAGAAGAAGCTCAGCTGGGACATCGCCGAGTACCAGATCGCGGCGGAGTAGACGGTGCTCCGGCTCGCGTGGTCGGCGAGGAGGAGCACGGTGGAGCCGAGGGTCATGATCTCCCAGAGGAGCAGGAAGGACACGACGTCGGTCGCGGCGGGAACGAGCTGCATGCCGCCGAGGAAGACGGCCATGGCCGCCCAGGAAGTGCGTGAGGCCTCCGCGCCGCGGGCCGAGCCGATCCCGAAGAGGGAGACGAGGGCGCCGACCGCGGAGACGACGATCATGAAGAGGCCGCCGAGCCGGTCGGGGGAGAGCACGAGGGGATCGATCGGGAGAGCGAGCGGGATGGTCAGGGTGCCGTTCGCCCCGCCGAGCGCTGCGGCCCCGGTGACGATGCCGGCGAGGCCGAGGAGGGCGCAGAGCGCGCCGGTCGCGCGGGACCGCCACGAGACGGGACTGAGCAGGCCGGTCGCAACGGCGGCGAGCGCGAGCAGGGCCTGGACGACGAGGCCGGACTGGACGGCGTTCATCGCCCGGTCATCCGTCGGAGGGCTTCGACGATGGCGGCAGGTTCCGGCGGGGTACCGGGGACAACGAGGTCGACGTGCACGAAGTCGGACACCGGGCCGGCGACACCGTAGCCGTCGGCGAAGACGCCGCCCGTGATCGCGCAGTCGCCGACGGCGACGACGAAACGGGGGTGGGGGTCGCGACGACCGTGCGCCGAAGCGGTTCGATCATGTTCCTGGTCACCGAACCGCAGATCAGCAGCACGTCAGCATGACGAGGCGAGGCGACGAGCCGCACGCCGTAGCGCTCGACGTCGTAGACCGGGCCGAAGGCACTGGCGACTTCCTGGGCGCAGTCGTTGCAGCCGCCGGCATTGATGAAGCGCACCTGGATGCTGCCGCCGAAGATCCCGGCGCCGGGGAACAGGGCGGGGCCTGCGGGGCCTGCTCTGCGATCCGCCCGCTGCGACGGATGAGGGAGGTCAGTCTGGTGACGCTCACCGGGGGTCTACGCCACTAAACATCATTACTTCTTTATATACCTATATGATGAATTTATCAAATAGATTGTGGACACTGCGCGGTGCGGGGCGGTCGTTCCGTCGGACTCAGGCCTCGTCGTCGATATCGACGTCGGCGCGGTTCGCCGGGCCGCGCTCCCGGGTCACCCGGTCGAGCAACGGGGTGATCCGGTACGGGATCAGCTCGCCCATGGCGAGCGAGGTCTCCGTGCGATCGACGCCCTCGCACGCGAGGATCGTGCCGTCGATGCGGAACAGGTCGTCGGCATCCGTGCACACGACGAGGACGAGCAGGTCCGTCGACCCGCTCATTCCGTGGGCCTGAACGATCTCGGGGATCTGGTTGAGTTCTGCGACGATCTGGCTGAGCCTCTTCTGCTGCAGGTGCACCTGGATGAACGCCGTCAGGGGTGGCCGAGGGCGATCGGATTGATCCGGCGATCGAAGGCCAGGAACGCGTTGGATTCTTCGAGCCGCGCCATCCGCGCCTGCACGGTGTTCCTGGACAATCCCAGCCGCTGGGCGAGGGCCACGAAGGTGCTGCGCGGCTCTACGCAGAGGGCGCGGAGGAGTTGGAGGTCGACCCTGTCCAGACTGTGCATAACGCATGAGATTAGCACGCAGGAGGCCCGCAGAATAGGGCAAAGTGATTAGTGTTACGCCCCGCGAGGGCGCATCCGTGAAGGACGCGTCGGGAGGGTCACCGCGGCGGTCCGCCGCGCTTCCCGCCGGCTTTCGCAGGCCTCATTCTCTTGACCGCCGGCGGGCGCCGGAGCAGAGTGAGGTACATGAGCGCAACCGGTTCGATCCAGAGTCCCGTGCAGACCGGCCCCGTGCTCGCGGGCGGCCCGTTCGTACACCTCGATGGAGCGTTGCACGCGAGCTACCGCACGAGCGATTTCGCCTCTGCGGTGCGCTTCCTCGACCGCGTCGCCGAGGCGGCGGATGCCGCAGGCCACCATCCCGACGTCGAACTCGGCTATGGGACGGTCGCCTTCCGGCTCCGCTCGCATGATCTCGGCGGCGTGACCGAACGCGACCTCCGGCTCGCCCTGCAGATCCAGGCGCTCGCGAATGAGCTCGGTGCGGAAGGCACGGCCGTGACGCCCGCCCGGTACGACGTTGCGATCGACTGCACGGACGCCGACTCGATCCGGCCGTTCTGGCGCGTCGGCCTCGGATATGTCGAGCTGCCGGCCGACGGCGACGGCGACGGCGACGTGGAACTCGTCGACCCGCGGGGTCATGGGCCGAGGGTCTGGTTCCAGCACATGGAGATTGCCCGCACCGACCGGAATCGTATCCATCTGGACGTCTACGTTCCGGGTGACGACGCCGAGGAACGCGTCAGCGCGATCGTCGAGGCCGGCGGCACGCTGCTCACTGACGAGCACGCCCCGAGTGGTGGGTGCTCGCCGATGTCGAGGGCAACGAGCTCTGCGTCTGCACCTCGAGCTACTGAACCCGGGTCAGGCGGCGGCGGAGGCGAGCGTCTTCTCGATCGCGCCGACGAGCTCTGGTGACTCGGGTTCGACGGTCGAGGCGAAGCGGTCCACGATCTGGCCCTCTGCGTTCACGAGGAACTTCTCGAAATTCCACTTGACGAGGCCGGGCAGCAGGCCGGACTTGAACCTGGTGAGCTGGGCGTAGAGCGGATGCTGGTGCTTGCCCCGGACATCCACCTTCTCGGTCATCGGGAAGGTGACACCGTAGTTCAGCTGGCAGAACGCCTCGATGTCGGCGGACTCCCCGGGCTCCTGGCCCATGAACTGGTTGCACGGCAGGCCGAGGACGACGAGGCCGTCGTCCTTGAAGCGCTCGTAGAGGGCCTCGAGGCCCGCGTACTGGGGCGTGAAGCCGCACTTGGATGCGACATTGACCACGAGAACGGTCTTGCCGCGGTAGTCGGCGAATGTCGTCTCCGTGCCGTCGATGAGGGTGAGCGGGGCGTCGTACAGGGGGAAGAAGAAGGCATAATCGCAGGCTATTAGCGAAGTCTCCGAGTCGGCTGGGGACGGCGGGAGAACCGCCGGGGGAGCTGGCGGCCCGCATGCGGTAGAATTGGGCGTTGACAGCGCGATTCAACGGCCATCCACAGCTGCGCTTTCACGCTCTGCGGTTCCACACACCCGGATGGCTTTCCACGGCTTCGCCCAGTCGAATGAGGCTCACGGCCTCGCGACCTGACGCGCGCATCACCTTCTGATTTGCATAACCCCGTCACCACGGCTGCCGGATAGACCCGGCGCCGGCTATGAGACCGGTTGCCCTGTGCGCGGTTTCGCCAAGAAATGAGTTTATTTAATTGACTAAGCACGAACTCGACCTGAACAGCCCGCCGTCCCTCATCAAGCGGGGACTGCGCATCGTCCCCCTCGGCGGCCTCGGCGAGATCGGTCGCAACATGACCGTCTTCGAACACAAGGGCAAGCTGCTCATCGTGGACTGCGGGGTGCTGTTCCCCGAGGAGACCCAGCCCGGCGTCAACGTGATCCTGCCCGACTTCTCCTACATCCGCAGCCGGATGCAGGACGTCGTCGCCGTGGTGCTGACCCACGGCCACGAGGACCACATCGGCGGCGTTCCGTACCTCCTCCGCGAGCGCGCGGACATCCCCGTCGTCGGCAGCGAGCTCACCCTCGCCTTCGTGAGCGCCAAGCTCGAAGAACACCGGATCACCCCCAAGCTCCAGCAGGTCAAGGAAGGCCAGCGTCGCAGCTTCGGCCCGTTCGACCTCGAATTCCTCGCGGTGAACCACTCCATCCCCGACGGACTCGCCGTCGCCATTCGCACCGAAGCCGGCCTCGTGCTCGCGACCGGTGACTTCAAGATGGACCAGTTCCCGCTCGACAACCGCCTCACCGACCTCCCCGGCTTCGCCCGTCTCGGTGAAGAGGGCGTCGACCTCTTCATGACGGACTCGACCAACGCCGAGGTTCCCGGCTTCACGATGACCGAGGAAGACATCCGCCCGGCCATCGACTCGGTGTTCCGCACCGCGCCGCGCCGTATCATCGTGTCGAGCTTCGCGAGCCACGTGCACCGCATCCAGCAGGTCATCGACGCGTCGGCCAGGCACAACCGCAAGGTCGCCTTCGTCGGCCGCTCGATGGTGCGCAACATGGCCATCGCGGAGAAGCTCGGCTTCCTGCACGTGCCGAAGGGCCTCATCGTCGACGTCAAGGCGCTCGAGCGGATGAAGGACAGCCAGGTCACGATGATCTGCACCGGGTCGCAGGGCGAGCCGATGGCAGCCCTCTCCCGGATGGCGAACCGCGAACACACGATCAAGATCGGCGAGGGCGACACCGTCCTCCTCGCGAGCTCGCTCATTCCCGGCAATGAGAACTCGATCTACCGGGTCATCAACGGCCTCACCCGCTGGGGCGCCAATGTCGTGCACAAGGGCAACGCCAAGGTGCACGTCTCCGGCCACGCGAGCGCCGGCGAGCTCGTCTACTGCTACAACCTCGTCAAGCCCAAGAACGTCATGCCGATCCACGGCGAATGGCGCCACCTCAAGGCCAACGCCGAGCTCGCGATCCGCACGGGTGTCCCCGAGGCGCAGGTGCTCGTCGTCGAAGACGGCGTGGTCGTCGACCTCATCGACGGCGTCGCCAAGATCGTCGGCCGCGTTCCGGCCGAGATCGTCCTCGTCGATGGCATGACCGTCGGCGGTGTCGCCTCCGAGGAGGCCCTCGCCGACCGCGTGCAGCTCTCCAACGACGGCGCGGTCACGATCCTCGGCATCCTCGACACCCGCACCGGCGCGCTCGTCGAACCGGTCGAGTTCATCGCCCGCGGCTTCGTGCAGGACAACGCCTGGATCCAGGGCGCGACGAAGTCCATCGACGACGCTCTCCGCGCGGCGAACAAGGTCAAGATCGTCGACGGGCCCGAGCTCGAAGAGATCTTCACCCAGAGTGTGACACGGTGGATGCAGCGTAAGTACCGCCGCATCCCGGTGATCACCTCCGTCGTCGTCGACGCCTAGCAGCCACTCGAAGGCGGATGCCGGTGGACCCGCGGGTCCGGCGGCATCCGCCTTCTTCGTACCACTCGTCCAGAAATGAAAGCCATAGTCGTACCATGACAATTTCGCCGCCCAGCAGGAAGAAGGGCCGTCGACTCCGCCGTCGTTCCATCGTCCTGATCGCAATGGGTGTCGTCGTGGCCGTCATCGCGACCGTCGTGACCGTCATCGCCGTGAACCTGCCCGACGACCTCGAGATCGGCCGGCTGTCGCAGAAGAGCAACCTCTATGCGACCACGAGCGCGGGAACCCCTACCTCCTCGCGTCGTTCTACGACCAGAACCGCGTCGAGGTCGCGTTCGACGCGATCAGCCCGTTCGTGAAGGATGCCGCGACCTCGGGAGAGGATCCGGGCTTCTACGACCACGGGGGCGTCGACATCTGGGGCACCGTGACCGGCATCGTCTCGACCGTCTTCACCGGCACAGCCAGGGGCGGCTCCTCGATCACCCAGCAGTACGTGAAGAACGTGCTCGTGCAGAAGTGCGAAGCGCTCACCGACGAGACGGAACGCGCGGACTGCTACAACACGGCCACCGAGGCGAGCCCCGACCGGAAGCTCAAGGAGATGAGCCTCGCCATCGGCCTCGAGAAGAAGTACTCCAAGGACGAAATCCTGCGCTCAGTACCTGAACATCACGGGCTTCGGCGGCTCCGTCTACGGAATCGAGGCCGCGGCAAGCTACTACTTCAACACCACGGCGGCCAACCTCACGTTGCCACAGGCCGCGAGCCTCGTCGCGATCGTCAACAACCCGGTCAAATTCCAGCTCGACAAGCCGGACAGCGCGACAAACGGTGCGGCCAACGGTTATGCCGACAACAAGGACAGGCGCGATTACATCCTCGATGCGATGCTCGAGCACGGCAAGATCAGCCAGGCAGATCACGATGCAGCGATCAACGCCCCGATCGAACCGACCATCACCGAGCCGAGCACCGGGTGCCAGACAGCAGGCGGCAGCGCCTACTTCTGCGACCTCGTCATGCAAACGCTTCGCAACGACCCGGCATTCGGGGCGGATGCCGAGACACGGCTGGCCAACGTGCGACTCGGCGGGTACAACGTCTACACGACCCTAGACCTCGATCTGCAGTCCGCCGCCGAGACCACAATGAAGGCGAACGTGCCTGCGACGTATCCGGGCTGGGACGTCGGCGGGGTCATCACGAGTGTGGAGGTCGGAACCGGGCGAGTCCTCGACATGGCCCAGAACAAGGACTACAGCCAGGATCCTGCCGTTCAGGCGACCGGAGACAACTTCAGCGGCATCAACTACAACACCGACCTCGGCCAGGGCGGCTCCAACGGGTTCCAGACCGGGTCGACGTACAAGGTCTTCACCCTTGCCGAGTGGCTCAACGAAGGCCATTCCCTCTCCGAGTCCGTGAGTTCCCGGCCCCGGTCGAACTGGGGGACGTTCGAGGACAGTTGCAACGGGCCGCAAAGCTACGGGGCGGCGTTCAACCCGAAGAACGATTCCTCGTCGGAGAACGGCTCGTACAGTTCGGCGTTGCAGTCGACCATCCAGTCGATCAACACGGGTTTCATCGGTATGGCCAAGGAACTCGACCTGTGCGGCATTCGCAAGACGGCCGAAGCATTCGGCGTGCACCGTGCCGACGGGAATGCGCTCGAGCAGGGCGCGGCATCCGTGCTCGGAACAAACGAGATCGCGCCCCTCACCATGGCGGCCGCCTATGCCGGGATCGCAAACGACGGCGTGACGTGCACGCCGATCCTGATCGACAGGATCACCGGGCCGGATGGTACGGAGATTCCCGCGCCGACGTCGAACTGCACCCAGTCCGTCAGCACGGACGTCGCCGCGGGGATGAGTTATGCGATGCAACGGGTCATGACGAGCGGAACGGCGGCGGCCTCCTACCGAGCCACCACGCCCCGGGTGCCGATGATCGGCAAGACCGGCACCACCGACGACAACAAGGACACCTGGATGAGCGGGGCCAGCACGAAGGTCGCCACCGTCGTCGGGGTCGTGAACGTGTCCGGCGACGGCCAGGACCAGCGGACGACGTACTTCGACAGCGGCCAGGCCGCGACCGCCCGGCACCGGATGTGGCCGGATGTCATGAGCGTCGCCAACGAGAAGTACGGCGGGGACAGCTTCACGGTGCCGCCGCGGAGCATGACCCGCTGATCCGGACTGTGTGGCTGATCACGACTGTGTGATAGGACGGAGGAGTCGGCTCATCACACAGGAGATGCCGGGGACAGTCGTTTGACGTGGCCGTTCGGGCGCTCCGGAAAGAACACGGAAATGACGTCACACACGATCGGCTACTTCGTCGGAAGCCTGTCCTCCACCTCCATCAATCGCACGCTCTCCCGGGCGCTGATCCGGCTCGCCCCGGAGAACCTGCACTTCACGGAAATCCCCATCCGGGACCTTCCCCTCTACAGCCAGGACTTCGACGCCGACTATCCACCGGAGGGGCGCGCCCTCAAAGCTGCCATCGAAGGCTCCGACGGGATCCTGATCGTTTCGCCCGAATACAACCGGTCGATACCGGGGGCCCTGAAGAATGCCATCGACTGGGGTTCGCGGCCCTGGGGGACCAACTCCTTCGCGCGGAAGCCCACCGGAATCATCGGCGCCTCCGTGGGTAATATCGGCACCGCCGTCATGCAGTCGAACATGCGCAGCGTGCTGAGCTTCCTCGATGCCCCCCAGTTGAACTCCCCGGAGGCGTACATCAAGTTCGATCCGACGGTCTTCACGGGCGACGGCGAAATCACCGATGCGGGCACCAGGGACTTTCTCCGGCACTACATGGATGAGTACGGTGCGTTCGTCCAGCGCGTCCTGGACGTCACCGCGCCGGGCCACATCGGAGACTTGCACGCGAGCTCGAAGAAGTGACGCGATAGCCGTCGGCCCCGAGCGCTAGCGCCTGTCAGAGAATTTCTCCACAAAAGTGCTCCTTGACCGGGTTATCCACAGGTGATTCATGGGCGCGCGGATGCCGGTGGAATGTCGGTGGTCCTCCGTAGAGTGACCGGCATGACAGCTGAAGAACCCTCAGAAGTTCGCTCGGAAAGCACGGCGGAGCCCCCGCCCGGGACCCCGCCCGGGACCCCTCCCGACCCGTATCTGAACCCCCGGCATCTGAGCCTTGTGGATCCGCCCCTGTCCGAGGTGTATGACGCGATCCGGGACGCGGACCGGGAAATCAATCAGGCCACCGCTCGCCGGGCCGCCGCGGTCTACACCGCCCAGCGGGTGCTCGCCGATGTCGGGCGGGCCCGTGCGGAGGCCGCTGAACGCGCCGGTGGGCCTCGCCCGCCGTGGTCTCCGGAGGAAGCCACGAAAGAGGAATTCACCTGCGAGGTCGGCGCTCTGCTGCGGCTCCCGCGCCGGACGGCGGAGACCCTGATCGAAGCCAGCCGCACCCTCGCGGAGGACCTCCCCGTGACCCGGGAGGCCCTGGCCTCCGGGGCGATCAGTTACCGGCACGCCCAGGTGATCATGGAGCAGGCCTGGGGCATCCGAGTCGATGATGACCCGGAAGCGGCCGCGCGGGCGCGTGCGGTGTTCGAGGAGGTCCTCGTGCCCGACGCGGAAGTGCTGACCGTGGCGAAGCTCGCCGATCGGGCCCGGAGGGTGCGGGAACGCACCCGCCCGGAAACCATCACCGCGAGGCACCAGAAGAGTGTGGAGGACCGGCACGTGGTGTTCCAGGCCCTCAACGACGGCATGGCCTCCCTGTATCTGACCGGGAATGCGGAGAAGGTGCAGGCGGCCTACCACCGCACCCTCGACACGGCGCTGACCCTGCAGGGCCCGGAGGAAACCCGCACGCTGACCCAGCTGGCGGCGGACGTCCTCACCGACGTCCTGATCGGCGGGGTCACCCCGGACGGACTCGGTGCCGGGGTGGCCGCGCAGGTCAACGTCACCGTTCCGGTGCTGACCTTGCTGGGGAAGAGCGAGGAGCCCGGGTATCTGTCCGGGTACGGGCCGATCGACCCCGACACCGCGAGGCGTCTCGCGGCCGGGGCGCCGAGCTTCACCCGGCTGCTCACCCACCCGGAAACCGGGGTCGTGCTCTCGATGGGACGCGACACCTACAAACCACCCGCCGCGCTCAAGAAGTGGCTCGAGGTGCGCGATGAAACCTGCACCTTCCCGGGCTGCCGGCGCTCCGCCAAGCGGTCCGATCTGGACCACAGTGTGGAGTGGCAGCACGGCGGGGAGACCGACGCGATGAACCTCGCCCACCTCTGCCCGTATCACCACGCGGTGAAGAGCTACACCCGGTGGACGCCGAGACACCTCGGCGATGGTCGCATCGAATGGACCTCCCCGGCCGGGTACAGCTACATCGTCGAACCCTCCGCCGATATGAGACCACCCCGGAAACCGAAACCCGCACCGAAACCACCGGTCCCGATCGTTGACGTCTGGAACCTCGACCCCACACCCGACGACCCCACCCCGTTCTGAACGAGGCTTCCGGTGAACGATACCGCCGGGGAGGACTAGGCCGAGGGCGCCGGCTCCAGGGCGCCGGCGGCGAGGTCTTCGAGCATCAGCTCCGGGTGGTCGCGGACCGTGTTGCGCAACCGCCACGGGGTGCTGAACAGGGCGAGGAGTGTCCCGTCTGAGCGCATCAGCACCTCGACCTGCCGGTCGTGGCCGAGGATCTCCGCGCTCTCCCGGTTGGTGCGGCGGGCGATCTGGTAGGGGAGCGACTCCGAACGGATCGCGGCGCCGAAGTCGTGCGTCATGCGTTCCTCGACGACCTCGAACTGCATCGGGCCGACGGCGCCGAGCACCGGGGCCTGGTCGCCGCGCAGGTCGCTGCGGAGCACCTGGATGACGCCCTCGTGGTCGAGCTGGTCGATGCCGCGCCGGAACTGCTTGTGCTTGCTGCTGTCCGCGGAGCGCACAGCACGGAAGTGCTCGGGCGCGAACATCGGCAGCGGCGGGAACTCGACGGGTTCGCTCTCGAAGATGGAGTCGCCGACCCGGAGTGCCGACGCGTTGACGAGCCCGACGATGTCGCCGGGCCAGGCTTCGTCGGCCACTTCGCGTTCGCGTCCGAAGAGGTGCTGGGCGTACTTGGTCGCGAAGGGCCGGCCACTTGCGGCGTGGGTGACGATCATTCCGCGACGGAACTGGCCCGAACAGACCCGCACGAAGGCGACGTAGTCCCGGTGCGAGGCGTTCATGCCCGACTGCACCTTGAATACGAAGCCGGAGAACGGTGAGGCGACCGGGCGGTGCCCGCCGGCCGCGTCGACACGCGCCTCCGCGGCAGGGGCGAAGTCCACGAGGGTGTCGAGGATGTGCTGCACGCCGAAGTTGAGCACGGCCGCGGCGAACAGCACGGGGGTGGTCTGGTTGGCGAGGAACGTGGCCTCGTCGTGGTCCTGGCCTTCCTCGCCGAGGAGTTCGGATTCTTCGGTCGCGGTGACCCAGGCCTCGCCTTCCTCGGTCGCGGCGACCTCGAACGGCACCCGGTCGCTGTCTGCGGCGGTCGCGCCGCCGGCCGTGCGGGTGAAGCGGATGAACTCTTCGGTCGACCGGTCGATGACGCCGCGGAAGTCGCCGGCCACTCCGACCGGCCAGGTCAGGGGTGTCGGGAGCAGTCCGGTGCGGGTGCGGATCTCGTCCATCAGGGCGAGAGCGTCGAGGCCGGGCCGGTCCCACTTGTTGATCACGGTGATCACGGGCAGGTTGCGCTGACGGCAGACGTCGAAGAGCTTCATGGTCTGCACCTCGAGGCCCTTGCTCGCGTCGACGAGCATCACGGCGGCGTCGACCGCGGACAGGACCCGGTAGGTGTCTTCGGAGAAGTCGGCGTGGCCGGGGTGTCGACGAGGTTGATCACGCTGTCGCGGTATTCGAACTGGATTGCCGCGCTCGTCACCGAGATGCCACGGGCCTGCTCCATCGCCATCCAGTCGCTCACGGTCCCGCGGCGGCCGGCCTTGCCGTGGGTCGCGCCCGCCGTCGTGATGGCGTGCGCGTGCAGGAGGAGCGCCTCGGTGAGGGTCGACTTTCCCGCGTCGGGGTGGCTGATCACGGCGAAGGTGCGCCGCCTGCGCGCCTCTGCGGTGATCTCGGTCGCGGGTGCGCCGGTCGTCGGCACGCCGGTGGTGGGCTGCGTCATGGATCCTTCTTTCGCGGCTGATTCGTTCGGGCTCACGCCTGCTCAGAAGGCCGTAACCGGAATCGTTCCCGTACAACTCTATCCGGCGTGGCGCGGCGACCTCGCGGCAGACGCCCAGCATCCGTTTTGATAACGGTTCGGGCGTGTCCTTTCCGTGCGCCGATTCGCGGGTTACTCTCAGTTTTGGGGCCACACCCAGCAGTCGCGGTAAGCAGTAAGGAGTGACGGATGATCCAGTCAGGCATTCAGGATTCCGAGCGTGCTCTTCACCCGGCCTCTGCCCACGTGACCGCGCACCCGCTCCAGGGGCCGCCGCCGATCTCCGTCTCGATCCCGGTCCAGCCGGACGGGCGCCTCCTCTCGTCGGCGCCCGGCGCACCATCGCGGATACAGACCTCTCCGTGCACCCGGTCGCCCTCGGCTCGAGCGTCTTCGGCTGGACCGCGGACGGCGAGACGAGCCACCGTATCCTCGACCGGCACCGTGCACTCGGCGGCAACTTCCTCGACACCGCGGACAGCTACACCTCCGGACGGAGCGAAGTGATCATCGGCTCCTGGCTGCGTTCCCGCAAGGCGCGCGACAGCACCGTGATCGCCACCAAGATCGGCAAGAACCGGGACAACCCCGGACTGTCCTCCCGGAGTATCATCGGCGCGGTCCAGGCGTCCCTCGACCGGTTGGGCACCGACTACATCGACCTGCTGCACTTCCACTTCGACGATCCGACCGTGCCGCTCGAGGAAAGCCTCGGCGCCGTCGACGTGCTGATGCGCAGCGGCCAGGTGCGGTACCTCGCCGCCTCGAACTTCTCCGGGGAGCGCCTGATGGAGGCCCGCATCCTCGCCGCGAACGGCCTGCCGCGCTTCGTCGCCCTGCAGACCGAGTACAGCCTGCTGCAGCGCAGAGGCTTCGAGTCCTCGCTGTCCCTCGTCACCCGGGCCCAAGGCCTCGCGGTCCTGCCCTACTTCTCCCTCGCGCACGGCTTCCTGGCCGGCCGGTACCGCTCCAAGGCCGACCTGCACAGTACGACGAGGGATGCCCGCGCCGCGAAGCACCTCAGCAGGCCCGGGCTGAGGGTTCTCAGCGTGGTGGACCGGATCGCGGCCGACCACGACACCGGGGCCGCATCGATCGCGCTCGCGTGGCTCCTCGCGCAGGCCGGGGTCACGGCGCCCGTCGCAGGGGCCAGCCAGCCCGACCAGGTGGATTCCCTCATCGCGGCCGCCGGAATCCGGCTCACCCGCAGCGACATGGTCGACCTCGAGCGGGTGACGGGGCTCGCTGCCGGCCGCTGACGCCGACGCCGCCCGCCGCTCGAATTCGGTTCCGCGAGGCACCCTGATGCCGTCGGTGCCGTGACGTAGGGTGGTGGTGTCATGAACAGCGCCGTTGAATTTCCCCTCACACTCGCCGAGTTGTCCTTCCGAGCCGCCGGCGAATCCGTCGTGCGCCGGACCGTCCTCCCGAGCGGTGTGCGCATTCTCAGCGAGCACGTCCCCGGCAGCCGGAGCCTGACGATCGGCTACTGGGTCGCCGTCGGTTCCCGCGACGAAGCGCCCGGGCATTACGGCTCCACCCACTTCCTCGAACACCTGCTCTTCAAGGGCACGGCCAAGCGCAGCGCCCTCGACATCGCGATTGCCTTCGACTCCGTCGGCGGCGAGCACAACGCGATGACCGCGAAGGAATACACCTGTTACTACGCGAAGGTCCGCGACCGCGACCTGCCGATGGCCGTCGAGGTGCTCACCGACATGCTCACCTCGTCCACAATCGACCCGGTCGAATTCGAGACCGAACGCGGCGTGATCCTCGAGGAACTCGCCATGGCTGACGATGACCCGGCGGACGTTGCGAACGAGCGCTTCTTCGAGGCCGTGATGGGCAAGCATCCGCTCGGACGCCCGATCGGCGGCAACCCCGACACGATCAGGGCGGCCACCCCGGAGGCCGTGCTCGCGCACTACCGCGCCAACTACCGCCCGCAGGACCTCGTCGTCACGGTCGCGGGCGCCGTGGACCACGACGTGCTCGTCGCAGACGTGACCCGGGCGCTCTACTCCGCAGGCTGGGACCTGGGCGAACACGCCGCCCCCGTCGGGCGTCGCAACGGGCGACCCGCCGAGATCCACCAGGGCAGCGCGGTCACAGTCGTGCGCCGCCCGCTCGAGCAGGCGAACCTGCTGCTCGGGTTCCCCGGACTCCTCGCGACCGACGATCGCCGCGTCACGATGAGCGTTCTGACCTCCATCTTCGGCGGCGGCATGTCGTCGAGGCTCTTCCAGGAGGTGCGCGAGAAGCGCGGGCTCGCGTACTCCGTCTATTCCTTCGCCCCCGGCTACTCCGACGCGGGCCTCTTCGGCATGTACGCCGGCTGCACCCCGGCGAAGGCGGGCCAGGTCGCCGAGCTTCTCCTGAGCGAACTGCACCGGCTCGCCGAACACGGTGTCACCGCGGACGAGATGAAACGCGCCAACGGGCAGCTCTCCGGTGCCTCCTCGCTGGCCCTCGAAGACTCCGACACCCGGATGTCCCGGCTCGGCCGCGCCGAGATCACCCTCGGTGAGTTCGTCGACCTCGATGAGGCGCTGCGCCGGCTCGCCCTGGTCACCGCGGACGACGTGCAGGCCCTCGCCGTCGACCTCGCGGCCGGCCCGCTGTCCATCGCCGCCGTCGGCGCGCTCGACGACGACGTCTTCGCGGGAATCGTGCCTCCAGGCGTCCGGCCCTGATCCAACGGGTCACCTGGCCCTGTACCGCCCGGCCGTCCGGCCGAACGCCCCGAACCGAAAGAGAACCCGTTGCCCCACTACATCTACCTGGTTCGTCACGGCGAGCAACAGGATGCCGAACACGGCCTGCCCGACGGGCCGCTCTCGGCGCGCGGCAAACGGCAGGCGCAGCTGATCGCGGAACGCCTCGGCGGCGTGCCGTTCACCGACGCCTGGCACTCGCCCCTGCAGCGCGCGGCCGAGACCGCAGAGATCGTCGCCGGGCGGCTGCCCTCGCTCACCCCGGTTCCCTCCCCGCTGCTGTTCGACTGCATCCCGACCGGCATGGCGCCGGAGACGCCCGCGGCATACGCCCCGTTCTTCGGTGCCGTCACCGAGGAGGAGATCGAAGCCGGCCGTGCGCAGATGGACGACGCCGTCGCCGAATTCCTGCAGCCCCGCAGAGGCGAGCGCCACGAACTGCTGATCACGCACAACTTCGTCATCGGCTGGTTCGTGCGCGCAGTGCTGGGTGCTCCGGACTGGCGCTGGATCAGCATCAACCAGGCCAACTGCGGCCTCACCGTGCTGTTGCAGAAGCCGGGCCGCCCGTGGACGCTCGTCACCCACAACGACACCGGGCACCTGCCCGTGGAGATGCGCACCGGACTGCCTGACCCGCTGCTGTACTAGGCGCGAGCGAGACTCTCTCTCAGGCGCGAGCGGGGCTCTGTACTAGTCGCGAGCGAGGCCCTTCCGGTACCAGTTGGTGGCGTTCGGGTTGTCGTTGTACGGCGGGCAATCCGCAAAGCCGGCGCTCCGGTAGAGCGCTCCGGCGGCCCGCAGGCTCGCGTTCGTGTCGAGCACGAGCTCGGCGGCGCCGAACAATCGCGCCCGCCGCTCGAGTTCGGCGAGCAAGGCCCGGCCCCAGCCCCTCCCGCGTGTGCCCGGCTGCAGCCAGAGGTGCTTGACCTCGTAGCGGGCGCCGCCGCCCGGGGTGTCCCCGATCCGACGGATGCCGCCGCACCCGACCCAGGCCTGCTCCGGGTTCCCGCTGGGTTCGCCGACGAGCAGGAAGACACCGTTCGGCGGCAGGAAGTCCCCGGCCACCGGGAAGGTCGTTCGGTAGGCACCCTGCTCGACGGGGAAGCTCGACTGCCGATCGCTGAAGTAGGCCGTCAGGAGGGCGAGGGAACCGGCATCCGTCACGGATACCTCGCGGAAGACGGGGCCGGGTGCTTTCGGGGTGGCTGGCATGCCACAAGGCTACGTCGGGGAACCCGGTGAGCCCAGTTCGCGCCGGGTCGTGCGGGGCCCGTATGCCGGATGCCGGATTGCCGGATTGCCGCTTGGTAGATTAGTCGTATGACAACACGGGTGGCCATCGTCGGCGTTACGGGCACGATGGGCCGACTGATCAGCGGGCTCGTCGAGGAGACCGACGGGTACGAGTTGCACGCCGGCCTCGACTCGCGCAGCCCGCTGTCCGACATGCTCGGGGCGGATGTCGTCGTCGACGTCACCCTGCCCGGCGTGAGCCAGAGCGTCGTCGACTTCGCCGTCGACAACGGCATCCGGGTGCTCGTCGGCACCTCCGGCTGGTCCCAGTCCCGCATCACGACGCTCGAGCGCCGGATCCGCGGCCGGAGTGACACCGGCGTCGTGATCGTGCCGAACTTCTCGATCGGTTCCGTCGTCGCGACCGCCGTCTCGGCCATGCTCGCCCGGCTCTTCGACTCGATCGAGATCGTCGAAACGCACCAGGCCGCCAAGGTCGACTCTCCCTCGGGGACTGCGGTCCGCACCGCCGAGCTCATCGGTCTCGCACGCACGGAGCTCGGCCCGGTGTCTGCACCGCACAACGACCAGCGAGCACGCGGGCAGCAGGTGTCGAGCGTGCCCGTGCACAGCCTGCGCCTCGACGGCGTGCTCGCCCGGCAGGACGTCATCTTCGGCGGCGCGGGGGAGACGGTCACGATCTCCCATAACACGCTGTCCGCCAACGCGTACCGGCGCGGCATTCTGCTCGCCCTCGACGCTGCCCGCACTGCCGTCGGCGTGACCGTCGGCCTCGACCAGGTCGTCGACCTCGGCCTCGGCGCGCCCCCCACCCCGCCGGCGGCGATCGTCGCGATCGCAGCGGAGCCCGACCTCGACAGCGTCCCCGAGATCGACGCCGACTCCGAGATCTTCGAATGAAGGGCCGCATCGGCGCCGGCATGATGGCGATCCTGCTCGCCTTCTACCTGGTGCTCGTCGGGTGGCGGGCGGTGCTCTTCCTGCAGAGTGGCGCACCCGTCGGCATCGCGATCGGCGTGGCGCTGCTGGTTCTGCCCCTGATCGGGATCTGGGCGCTCGTGCTCGAGGTCACCTTCGGATCCCGCTCGGCCAGGCTCGTTCGCCTGCTCGAGGCGAGCGGAGAACTCCCGGTCGAGACCCTGCCGATCCGCGCGAGCGGCCGCCCGGTCAGGGACGCGGCCGACGCGGACTTCCCGCAGTACCGCGACGCGGTCGACGCGGCACCGGAGGACTGGAAGGCCTGGTTCCGGCTGGGCCTCGCGTACGACGCCGCCGGGGACCGGAAACGCGCCCGCGGCGCCATCCGCACAGCGATCACGCTCGAGCGCGCCGCAGCCTGACTCTCGCCCGAAGACTCCGTCTGATTCGTCAGGGCAGCGGATGCCTGGCGCGGGAGATGGTCCAGACGTTGCGGTCTCCGACCCGTTCGAAGTGCACGGAATCGACGAGCATCTGGATGAGCGCGAGCTCCCTGCCCGACTCCGCGAGGTCGTCGGGGAGCACAGGTCCGCTCAGCGTTACCGCTCCGGCCGTTCCGGTGTCGCTGATCCGGGCGCTGAGCTCGTGGTCGTCGGCGTGGATCGACAGCACGCAGGTGATGCCGGTTCCCGCGGCGGCGTGCTGGATGACGTTCGACGCCAGCTCGACGAGGGCCGTCTCGAACGCGAACCGGTCGATGTCGACGATGTCGGGGTGGGGCTCGAGCACGCGCTGGACGAAGTCCTGCACGGTGTCGATATCGTCGGGCGGAGTGCTGAGCGCCAGGGTGGTGTCGGAATCAGTCACGGTATGCGGTCTCTGCGGTCGCGTGGTTCTGCAGGATGCGGTCGAGATGGGTCAGATCGAACACGAGCGCGACCTGCGGCGTCGCACCGGCGATGCGGAGGTCCCCGCCGGCCTGCCTGGCGACCTTCAGGCCGCCGATGAGGGCTCCGAGCCCTGACGAATCCATGAAGTCGACCCCGCTCAGGTCGACGACGATCCGCACCGTCCCCGCGGCGATCGCTGCGGACACCACCTCGCGCAACAGCGGCGCGGAGACCATGTTGAGTCGGCCGTCCGCGCGAATGGCCGCCACGTTGCCGGCTATCGTTTCAGTCCGGAAATTCATTGCTCTGGGTGCTCCTCTGGTGCGGCCTCAGGGGTGAAGCCTTGGTAGGTGGCCGCCTTGAACAACACGCTCAGGACGACGAGGTCGTAGACGGCCCAGCCGATGTTGACCCCGGTGCCGATCGGTTCGGCGCCGTTGACGAACAGGCGCACACAACCGACGATGATCGCGACGACGAGCATCACCATCACCGTGATCTGCGGCTTGATCAGGTGCCACTGCGGTCCGGTGTGAGCCTGCCTTGTCTTCGGCGTCACGGCGAAGTTGAGCGGGATGCCGAGCACGACGTTGTTGAAGGCGGTGGTGCAGGCGTCGATCCACACCGGGAACAGGGCGAGGCTGTACTGCTGGCCCCGCCAGGTGGGGATACCCCGCGCGGCCACGAAGAACAGGAGCTGGTTGGCGATCATGAACGGGATGAACCTCAGGAAGAAGTCCCAGGCATTGGTGGACACCGGCAGGATCCCGAAGACGAGGAACACGATCGGCGCCGCGAAATAGATGACCGCCGCATAACCGGAGAGGTAGCTCCACATCGTGGCGAAGTACATCAGGCGCTGTGGCAGGCTCATCTTCCACTGCAGCAGCGGGTTCTCCCTGAGGAAGACCTGCATGGTGCCCTGGCCCCAGCGCAGCCGCTGGGTGAGCATCGTGCCCACGTCTTCGGGGGCGAGCCCGTCCGCGAGCAGCTCGTTGTGGTAGACGCTCTTCCAGCCGAGGCCGTGCAGCCGCATCGACGTGGCCATGTCCTCGGTGACCGAGATGGTCGCGAGCGGCATCACCGGCTGGGCCTCGTGGCCGCGGTCGATCGCGATCGTGTCGAGGGCCGAGCGTACGGCCTCGAGCGCCTTGAACGGTGAGAGCTCGCGGGTGGCGAGCCTCGCGACCGTCTCATCGATGTCGAGGAGGTACGGCGACTCCGGTGTGCCGGCCAACTCGCTGATCTCGCGCAGGTCGTCCGCGAGCGACGTCACCTCGCCGACCACAATGCCGGCGGCCGCGGCATCCACCCGCTCGTGCAGCACGAACGTGACTTCGGCGAGCGGCTCGTCGCGCCGGATCGCGGCACGCGCCTGCCTGATCGCGTGGGTGACTTCCGTGAGGGCGTGCGCGACCGCGGGGTTGCGGGCGGCCGGATGCCGGCGGGCACCCCGCACCACACGGCTCGCGTCGCGGAGCGCGGTGCGCACGGAACCCTCCACCTCGCGCACGTACCCTAGAATGCCGAGGTGCATCAGGGCCTCGCGGCGCAGCACGGCGTTCGATCCGCAGAAGAAGGCGGCATTCCAGCCGTCCTTGCCCTGCTGGATCGGGCCGTAGAACAGGGGCGCCTGGCTGCCGAGCGGGTCCTCGACAGTGACGTTGCTGAAAACCTGCGGGGTTTGCACGAGCGCGACCTTGTGGTCGGTGAAGTAACCGAGGGTGTGGTCGAGGATCTCCGGCCGGGGGATCTGGTCGGCGTCGAGGATGAGCAGGAATTCGCCCTGGGTCTCCATCAGCGCGTTGTTGACGTTCCCGGCCTTCGCGTGGCGCGGCCGGTCGATCCATTCGGTTCCCCGCGAGAGGTAGTCGATGCCGGCTGCCGCCGCCGCCGCTGCGAGCTCCGGCCGGGCGCCGTCGTCGAGCACCCAGGTGCGATGGGGAAGGTGATCTCCCGCGCGGCGAGTGCCGTCGTCATCACGAGGTCGATCGGCTCGTTGTACGTGGCGATCAGCACGTCGACGGTCGCGTCCGCGGAGGCGCCGGCGGTGCCGGGCGGGTGTACGCGCGCCACATCATCATGCCGAAGAGGCTGACGTCGATCAGGCTGTACGTTTCGGCGGCGACGAGGGCGACGGCGATCCACCACGCGTCCCAGTTGAGCGAGAACATCCAGCGCCACGCCACGTAGTTGATACCGAGCGCGAGCGTGAGCACGACCACGATCCGCAGTGCCAGCATCCGGCTCATCGGAGCACCCCTCTCATCGCGGCACGATTCATCGCGGCACGATCCGGAACAGGAATTTCGTCCTGACCATCACCCAGAGCAGCGCCAGGATGACGACGTATGCGCCGGTGTTCAGCCACACGTTCCCGTCCTGGAGCGCCGGGATGTTGGCGGCGATCAGGGCGAAGAACACGTGCATGATGAAGACGTAGAGGGTGGCCTGCCCGAGCGGGATCAGGAACCAGCCGAGGGCGCGCCGGATCGGACGCCAGTATGCGCTGACCAGGGCGTAGAGGCTGACGACCACGAGCATCACGTTGAGGAGACGACCGGGCTCGAGGTTGGTGCGCCCGAAGAATGCGCCGTAGATCGAGCGGAAGAGCGCGTCAGGAACGAGTCCGAGGCGAACGGAGAAGGCGCTGGGGAGATACGGGTTGCTCCAGGAGAACAACATCAACGCTGTCGCGAGCAGCACGATCACCGCAGCGGCCACGAGGCCCCACCGCGAGGCGAACCAGCGGAGCAGGGCGACACGGTGGTACCCGGCCACGATTCCCGTGACGAAGAGCACCTGCCAGGTCAGCAGCGGGAACGAGTCCTCGAACTCGGAGGGGAACAGACGCACCCCCGCGAGCGCGTTGAACAGGTACAAGCCCCAGCTGAGCGCGAGCACCGGCACCCACCACCGCTTCGACAACGCCCACAGCACGAGCGGGCAGACCAGGAGCAGCACGACGTACAGGCCCATCACGTTGAACTGCCACGGCCCGAGCCGGAGGAGTGCCAGGTCGAGGAGGATGTGCGGGTTCACCGGGTAGGTCAGCAGTTGCCCGGCGTTGGCATAGAGGTCGTAGACGTGGCCCGACGCCGAACTGCCTCGCGCCCCGGTGCCCTGGTCGGTGAACGTCGTGAGGTAGCCGGCGTTGACGAAGGGCAGCAGGCTCACCGCGAAGATCAGGATCACTACGGCGAGGGCGGTGTAGTACAGCTTCCAGGCGCGCCGGCTGGTTCGGATGACCACCTCGCCGATGCCGCTCATGGCGATCTTGGGCCGGTAGACCATGCCGAGCACGACGCCGGCGAACAACACGAACAGCTCGGCGCCGGAGACGATTCCGATGGCCTCCTGGGTGATCTCCTGGAACAGGGAGACCAGGCCGATGTGGTTGACCACGACGAACACGATCGCGAGGCCGCGCAGCAGGTCGATGCGCAGGTCCCGGTCGGTCGGGCCGTCATAGCTCAGCGCCGACCGGCCGCGCCGCGCGACCGCGAGCGCGAAAAGCAGCGTGACTGCGGCGATCACGAGCGCGGCCACGAGCCAGGCCCACCAGCCGCCGATGGTCACCCCCGGTCCGGTGGCAGATGCCCCGGCCTCGTTCGTCGTCGTCGGCGCGAACAGCGGGCCGAGCGTGAGGTCGCTTGCGGCAAGGTCGGCAGCGAAGGCGGCCCGGGTTTTGTCGCCGAGTGTCACGCTCCAGTCGACGAAGGTCCCGCCGACGACCGCACGGGTCGCCGTGGTGTCCTGCCAGAGCACGGCCTTGAGCGTGGCGTATCGCGGGTCGGCGACGGCGGCGAAGACCTGGCGCCACCAGTTCTGCTTGATCGCGAGTTCGCCGGGGCCGCCCGCTGAGGGACTGTAGAACGCCGCGGTCTCCAAGAGGAACGGCGTGCCGGTCGCCGTCGAATACCGGCCGAAGAAGTCGTCGTCGCCTGCGGCGTCTGCGGCGGGGGAGCCGAGGCGGGCGAGCAGCTCGCCGTCGCGCGGAACGGTGTTGCGGGCGTCGCCTCCCGCGGTGTCGTCGTGGTACACCGAGAGCCCCACCCAGTCGGCGACGGCGCCGGGATAGTAGGGGGCGTACGCGTCGCCGCCGTCGACGGAGCCGTCCCGGTTGGTGTCGAGCTCGCGGAGCGTGTCGGTGTCCGCGGCCCGGGTCCCGGTGAACGGATACCCGCCTCCCCAGTTCGGCGACCACACCATCACGGCCCCGGGCAGACGGCGGTGCACGACGTCGGCGACGGCGGCGAAGGCCTGGCGGTATGCGGAGGGCTGCTGTCCCCAGGACACCCAGGTGCTGTTCATGTCGGGGGCGAAGCGCAGGTACAGCGGGGCGGTGCTGGTGCCCCGCGCGGCCGCGATGCCGTCGACCAGCCGCGTCGCGGCATCCGCAGTGATCGCCAGAAGGCTCGTCGTCGGTCGGATGGTGAGTAACGGGAGGGAGCCGGCACCGTTCGTCTTCTGCAGGAATTGGGCGCTGTAGCTCGTGTCGGCGTCGGACATCGGCATCGAGACGGAGTGCTCGTAGAAAGCGCTCGGGGAGCCGAGGCGGGACGCCTGCTCGGTGGCGCTGTCACCGCTCCAGTCGAGGATCGACCCGAAGTACGCTCCGGCGGTCGGCTCGAGGCTGACGGGAGCGCCGTCCGTCGCGGGCGCCGGCGTCACCGTCACGGCGGGCGTCGGCGCAGGTTCCGGCGTTGCCGTTGCCGTTGCCGTTGCCGATTCCGTGGCCGTAGCGGTGGCGGTGGCCGAGGTTGTGGGGGTGGCCCGTGCGGCCGTTGCCGGCGTGGCCAGGGGAAGCGCCAGCGCCAGAACCATGGCAAGCACTGCGGCCACCCGTCGAACACGGGATCGGGAGCCGCGTGCTCTGGAAACCTGCACCTGCTACCCCCGACGTCTGGCCTGACGGCCTCCCTCGACGGTGGTGCGACCTGTGCCTCAGCGTAGCGGAAAACGAGGCAATATCACCCCCGGATGAGGGTGGGGCGTGGCGGCGACATCACTCGGTGGAGCCGCGCAGCCGGGTCACGCCTCGGCGAGCATCGCGTCGACGGCCTCGGCGACCGTGCCGTGCCGGAACACGAAGCCGTCGCCCTGCAGCAGGGCGCTGCTCACCCGTTGGTCGGCGAGGAGCAGCTGGCGGGCGGCGTCACGGAGCGCGAATGTCAGCGCGAACTCCGGCACCGGCAGGAGGAACGGGCGGTGCAGGGCGACCGTGACGGCCCGGATCACGTCGTTCGCCGAGGCCGGGGCCGGTCCGACGAGGTTGACCGGGCCGCTGAGGGTGGAGCCGAGCAGGTGCACGATCGCGGCGGCCTCGTCGTGCAGGCTGATCCACGGCCAGTGCTGGATGCCGCGGCCGAGCGGGCCGCCGAGGCCGAGCCTGACGAGGGGGAGCAATGGTTTCAACGCCCCGCCGCGCGCGATCACGAGCCCGGTGCGGAGCAGGACGACCCGGGTCGGCGCCGGTGTGCGCAGGGCCTCGGCCTCCCAGGCCTCGACGACGGCAGCGAGGAAATCGTCGGCGGGAGCGGACCGTTCGGTGAGGATCTCACCGGGCCGGTTGCCGTACAGGCCGACAGCCGAGCCGCTCAGGAACACGGCCGGCGGGGTGGGAGTCCTCCTGATCGCCTCGACGAGGGTGCGGGTCGCGTGGGTCCGGGAGGCCAGGATCTCGGTCCGGTAGCCGTTCGTCCACGGCAGACGGGCGAGCGAGGCCCCCGAGAGGTTGACGACCGCGTCGACCCCGTCGAGGGCTGCAGGGTCGATGTCGAAGACGGCGGGGTTCCAGGTCACCTCGTCCGGCCCGGTGGCCGGATGGCGCACGAGCCGGGCGACGGTGTGCCCGGCTTCGCCGAGCTGGCGGACGAGTTCGGTTCCGATGAGCCCGGAGGCTCCGGCGATCAGTACGCGCATCGGGCGCTCCTGCGCCTAGGCCAGTTCCGCTTCGATCGTGATCGGGATCCCGGCGAGGGCCTTCGACACCGGGCAGTTCGCCTTCGCGTCCTCGGCGAATGCCGCGAACTGTTCCTCGGTGAGGCCGGGCACGCTCGCGCTGACGAGCAGGTGGCTGCCGACGATGCCGACTCCGGCCTCGAAGGTCACGGCAGCGGTCGTCTGGATGTTCTCCGGCGTGTGCCCGGCCGCGCCGAGCCCGTTCGCGAGGGCCATCGAGAAGCACGCGGCGTGCGCGGCGCCGAGGAGCTCTTCCGGGTTGGTGGTGTTCGGGCTCCCGACACTCCGTGCCTTCCAGGTCACCGGGAACTCGCCGGCGTGGGAGGAGTCGAGTGAGACGGTGCCATGGCCGGACTTGAGGTCTCCGGTCCAGACGGTTGACGCTTCGCTGGTCAGTGCCATGGTGTTACCTCCTGGGTGTGAAAGCCCCAGCCTAACCGGGCATCCACTCAGAGGGACAGGCTCAGTCTGGGAGTTGACAGGGAGCCCGGTCCACGCGCGTCAGGCCGCGGCGGGGGAGCGACTGAGGATCCGGGCGCGCACGAGCAGGAGGTAGAGCTGGCAGCCGAGGCAGTAGTCGAAGACCGAGTTCAGGAACGCCGCGATGAACGCGAAACCGGCGGCGATCCCGACTGCGGGGGCGAGACCGAACAGTCCGAGCACGACGCCGATGACGGTCACGAACAGGCCGACGCCCTGGGCGAAGGTCGGCGGAGCGGCGTCTTCGAGTTCGGCGGGCGGTGCAAGGCGGGGACGTACGAATCGCTTGAACAGCAGGCCGTACGGGTGCCGGCCGACGCCTGCGAATGCTCCCCAGGCGAAGAGCGCCGCGATCGCGGCGAGCAACACGAGAGCGGCGACGGATGCCCCGGTCAGGGAGAGGAAGATCACGACGAGCAGGAGCACGGCCGTGATGGCGGCGCTGAACCGCGGGCCTCGGGGGTCGACGGGCGCGCGACGGGGCGGAGCGGCGGGGCTCGGCGTGGTTGCGCGGTTCGCGGAGGAATCACTGGGCATGGGGGCTCCCTGGCAGGTGTGACGCGGTGAGGGGGTTCGCCGATTCGGGCCCGGCGAGATGGTCGAGGTGACGGAGGACATCCGCCCGGTGCGGCGCGCCGCCGACGCGGGCGTGCACGCGACCCGCGCCGTCGAGGATGAGCGTCGTCGGGGTCTGCAGCACACCGAAGCGGTTCGCGAGGTCGGCCCGGTGCGTGAGGTCGACGTCGACGTGGGCAACGCCGGGACGGCCATCGGCGATCTGGCTGAGGAGTCGGTGGGTGCCGGGGCAGTGGCTGCAGAACTCCGTGGAGAACTGCACGAGGGTGGCCGCGGGGCCGAAGGGGACCTGGCTGCCGACATCCGCAGGGGTCAGCACGGTCGTTTCGGTGTCGGCGACGTCGCGGAACAACCCCTGGCGCGAGCGGTAGACGAGGCCGAGCACGGTCGCGACCGCGACGAGGGCGACCACGACGAGTGCGGCGCCGAAGGGGTTCATGGGGTCGACGTTACGCGGGACTCGAGCGAGGAATCTTCGTGTGACGAGAGATTACGGACGGCACCCCCGTTAGGGTGGGACCCGTGCCTCACAATTCCCGGGCGCGTCCCTCCCGCGCGCTCCGCCATTCCGCCGCTGTCGGCGCAGTCGTCAGCGTCGTAGCGCTCCTCGCCGGCTGCACAGCGGCACCGGGCTCCGCGTCTCCGACGGTCTCGTGCGCGGTCACATCGACGGCCGACCTGGTTCCACACACGGGGGTTCTGTTCGGGGTCAACCTGGACTGGGGCGCCGAGACCCTCGCCGAATTCAGCGGTAGCGGCCTCCGTCCCGCGGTCGCCGTCTCCTTCTCCGGCCTGCCGATGAGTGCGGACGACCGCGCCAACGTCGGGGCCGCAGCGGGCCAGGTGCTCGCCAACGGCGGCGAACTCCTGCTCACCCTCGAACCTCGCGCGGGTCTCGCCGCCATCACCCCTGCCGTTGCCGACAACCTCGGCGCCCTGCTCGGCGGACTCAACAACCGCGGCGTACCCGTCGTCGTGCGCTTCGCCCACGAAATGAACGGGTCCTGGTACGAGTGGGGCCAGCAGCCGACGGAGTATGTCGCGGCGTTCCGCAGGGTCGCGGACGCCGTGAAACGCGATGCCCCTGGTTCGGCGATGATGTGGGCGCCGAACTACGGCGGCGGCTATCCCTTCGCCGGTGGAGTGTACGCGGCGAAGCCCGGCACGCCCGATTTCACCGCCCTGGACACAGACGGCGACGGCACGCTCACCATCAGGGACGACCCCTACCTGCCGTACTACCCCGGAGACGACGTGGTGGACTGGGTCGGCATGTCCCTGTACCACTGGGGATCCGCATACCCCTGGGGCGAGGACGAAGTGCCGGAGCCCGGCAAGTTCGCCGCCCAGCTCACCGGAACCTACGCAGGGCTCGCCGGCGACGAGACCGCCACGCCCGACTTCTACGGCGTCTACGGCGAGGGGCACGGCAAACCCGTCGCGATCCCGGAAACCGCGGCGCTCGTGGTGTCCGGGGAGATCCGGCCCAGGAACTGGCGATCAAGCGGGCGTGGTGGCGCCAGGTGTTCTCGGCCGACACGGCGACGAGGTTCCCCAGGCTGCACATGATCAACTGGTTCGAGTGGGAGAAATACGAGACCGAGATCGGGGCGCGCGTCGACTGGACCCTCGCCCGCAGCGCCGCGGTACGGTCGGCCTTCCTCAGCGATCTTCCGGGCTGGCTGATCTTCGGGCATCCCGACGAGTCGTGCGCCCAGAAGGCCGGTTAACGCGGCCGGGACTGCCGCCGGACGCCGGCAAGGCGATAGCCTGTCCACGTGTCTATGTCTGAGAATCCGTTCGGCCAGGTCCTCGTCGCCCTGGTAACCCCCTTCACCGCCGACGGTGAGGTCGACTGGGCGGGCGTGGCGAAGCACATCGACGACGTGATCACGGCCGGAGCAGACGGCATCGTCGTGACCGGAACAACGGGGAGACCTCGACCCTCACCGACGCGGAGAAATTGCGCCTCGTCGAGGTCGGCAGGGACGTCGCGGCCGGCCGCGCGAAGATCATCATGGGCGGTGGCTCGAACGAGACCGCGCACGCGATGCAGCTGGCCAGGCAGAGCGAGAAGGCCGGCGCCGACGGCAACATGATCGTCACCCCGTACTACAACAAGCCCACACAGGCCGGCATCCTCACCCACTTCCGCATGATCGCCGACGCGACCGACCTGCCGGTGATCCTCTACGACATCCCCGGCCGCACCGGCGTCGCGATCGCATACGAGACTCTGCTGCGCGCCGCGAAGCACCCCAACATCCTCGCCGTCAAGGACGCCAAGGGCGACCTCGCCCAGGTGAGCCGCGTGCTCAACCAGACCGACCTGCTCTACTTCTCCGGCGACGACCCCAACGTGCTCCCGCACCTGTCGATCGGCGCGACCGGACTGATCGGCGTGACCGCGAACATCGCGGCGACCCCGTACCGGCAGATGGTCGACGCGGTCAACGCCGGCGACCTCAAGACCGCAACCGCCGCACACAAGCAGCTCGAGCCGCTCGTGCGCGCCGTGATGACCCACGTGCCCGGAACCGTCGCCGCCAAGTACATCCTGCACGGCCTCGGGCGCATCACGAGCCCCCGCGTGCGGCTGCCCCTCGTCGGCCCGGAGGAATGGGAAGCCGCCGAGATCGAGGACGAGATCGACCTCGTCAAGAACATCCCCGGTGTGGACTTCTCCAACTTCCGCCCGGACCGCAACGCCGCCGCCGGCGGGGCCCTGCCCAAGATCGCCGGAACCACCCGCTAGTCAGCACACCGAACCACGAGGAGGGCCCATGCCCATCGACGTCTACGAACCGGCCACACTCGAACCGGGAACGCTCCGGATCATCCCGATCGGCGGCCTCGGCGAGATCGGCCGGAACATGACGTCGTTCGAGATCGACGGCAAGATCCTGATCGTCGACTGCGGCGTGCTCTTCCCCGAGGAGCACCAGCCGGGCGTCGACCTGATCCTGCCCGACTTCAGCCCGATCAGGGACCGCCTCGACGACATTCTCGGCGTGGTGCTGACGCACGGGCACGAGGACCACATCGGCGCCGTACCGTACCTGCTCAAGCTGCGGGCGGACATCCCCCTGATCGGTTCGGGGCTCACCCTCGCGTTCATCGAAGCCAAGCTCAAGGAACACCGGATCGTGCCGTACACGCTCCAGGTCGCCGAGGGGCAGACCGAGCGGCTCGGCCCGTTCAACCTCGAGTTCGTCGCGGTCAACCACTCCATCCCGGATGCCCTCGCCGTCGCGATCAAGACCGCGGGCGGCACCGTGCTGCACACCGGCGACTTCAAGATGGACCAGCTCCCTCTCGACCACCGGCTGACCGACCTGCGCGAGTTCGCCAGGCTCGGCACTGAGGGAGTCGACCTCTTCCTCGTCGACTCCACCAACGCGGATGTCCCCGGCTTCACCGCCTCGGAGCGGCTGATCGGTCCCGTCCTCGACGACGTCATCGCCCGGGCTCCGCGCCGCGTCATCGTCGCGAGCTTCTCCAGCCACGTGCACCGGGTGCAGCAGGTGCTCGACGCCGCGCACGCCAACGGACGCCGGGTCGCCCTGCTCGGCCGCTCCATGGTGCGCAACATGACCATCGCAGCCGATCTCGGCTACCTGACCGTGCCGGAAGGGGTGCTCGTCGACTTCAAGAAGGCCGGCAGCATCCCCGACGACAAGATCGTCTACATGTCGACCGGCTCCCAGGGCGAACCGATGGCCGTGCTCGCGCGGATGGTCAACCAGGACCACCAGGTCGAGGTCGGCCCCGGCGACACCGTGATCCTCGCGAGCTCACTCATCCCCGGCAACGAGAACGCGGTCTACCGCATCATCGACGGCCTGACCAAGCTCGGTGCCAACGTCGTGCACAAGGGCAACGCAAAGGTCCACGTCTCCGGCCACGCCGCCGCGGGCGAGCTCACCTACTGCTACAACATCCTGAAGCCCAAGAACGTGCTCCCGGTGCACGGCGAATACCGGCACCTCGTCGCCAACGCGAAGCTCGCCGCCGAGACCGGGGTGCCGCCGGAGAACGTCATCCTCGCCGAAGACGGCACCGTGTTCGACCTCAAGGACGGCGTCGTGCGGAAGGTCGGCCAGCTCGACCTCGGCTACGTCTACGTCGACGGCTCCACCGTCGGCGAGATCACCGAGGCCGACCTCAAGGACCGGCGCACCCTCGCAGAGGAGGGCTTCATCTCGATCATCATCGTCGTCGACGCCAAGACCGGCAACGTCATCGTCGGCCCGGAGATCCACGCGAAGGGCTTCGCGGAGGACGACTCTGTCTTCGATGCGGTGCTGCCCAAGATTCGCGCCGCCCTCGGCGAGGCCGCCGAGAACGGGGTCCGCGACCCGCACGCGCTGCAGCAGATCGTGCGCCGCACGGTCGGCCGGTGGGTCAACGTCACGTTCCGCCGCCGCCCGATGATCGTGCCGCTCGTCATCGAGGCCTAGGGTCGCCGGAGGCGCTCGCGTGTGCGGCGCCACGACCAGGACCGCGTGGGCTCACGCGGAATCGGTGGCTCGGCGGTACCGTGGACTTCATGGCCACGAGCACTAAGTCGACCGGGCGCGCCCGCACCACGCCGGCCCGCGGTACGCCCGCGCGCAAGCCGGCTGCCCGCACCACAGCACAGAAGACGGTCAAGTTCGCCGCAGCGGAGGCCGAACCCGGCCTCTTCGTGCGCTCCTGGCTCGCCCTCGCCCATGTCGCCGGCGCCGCCGCTCGCGCACTCGGCCCGGAAAAGCTCTCCAAAGAGGAACGCCGCGACGGCCTGCCGTTCTTCCTCGTGCTGCTCGCCGTTGCCGGCGCGGTCGTGGAATGGTTCCTGATCGACAACGCGATCGCCCGCAACTTCGACGCCTGGACCTTCGGCGGGCTCTTCGGCCGGGTCGCGTTCGCCCTGCCGGTGATCCTCTTCGTCTTCGCGATCTGGCTGTTCCGCAAGCCCAGTTCTGTGCACGACAACGGGCGCATCGGCATCGGCCTGAGCCTGCTGCTCGTCTCCGTCTCGGGGCTCTGCCACGTCTACGGCGGCCAGCCGACGCCCACCCAGGGCATGAACGTGCTCGCCCTCTCCGGCGGCGTGATCGGCTGGATGATCGCAGCCCCGCTGATCGCCCTCACGACAGCCATCGGCGCCACCGCCATCATCATCCTGCTGCTCGCCCTGAGCCTGCTGATCATCACGAAGACCCCGCCGAACCGGATCGGCCAGCGTTCGCGCGAGCTCTACGCCTGGCTGTTCGGCGCGGAGCTCTCCACGGAGGACGAGCGCGCGGCGGCGAAGACCGCGAAGATCGAGCGCGCCGAGAAGACCGCCCAGGTCGAACTCGACGGTCTCGACGGCGAGCCGGACGGCAACAGCGCCCTGCCCTGGTGGCGTCGCAACAACAGCAAGCGCGAGGAAGACCCTGACTTCGGTGGCGCCCTCGTGTCGGATGCCGGCGCTCACGGTTCGAAGGCGGGCGACGGCCCGTCCGGGGCCGGCGACGATCCCCTCAGCACCCTTCTCGGCGGCGACGGCCGCGGCGGCTTCGACAGCGCCATCGCGCCCGCGGACGGGTCCCCGGTGCCGACACCGGCCACGCCGTTCTCGGTCGGGCTGTCCGGCGGCGGTTCCGGCGGCGACCACTACGGCACAGAGGTACTCGAGGACCTGCTCCGCGCCGAGGACGCCATCAAGCGTTTCACCGGCGAGATCGATGTGCCGCGCGGCTCGGACTTCGGCCTGCACGACGACGAGGCGACCGGCGGCCCAGGCTCGGCCGCGGCGGCGGGACTCACCGAGGTGCTTCCGGGACTCGACGGCCTGGGTGCCGCAGGGGCGACCGGTGCGGTGCCCGGCGAGGACGGGCATCCGCTGCACCCGGACACCGGCGATCACCCGGCCGTGCCGTACGAGCTGCCGTCGAACACGACCCTGACCGCCGGACCTCCCGCGAAGGCGCGCTCGGCGGCGAACGACGTCATCGTCACGTCGATCACCGAGGTGCTCACCCAGTTCCAGGTCGACGCCCGGGTGACCGGGTTCTCCCGCGGCCCGACCGTGACCCAGTACGAGATCGAACTCGGCCCCGGCGTCAAGGTCGAACGGGTCACCGCCCTCAGCAAGAACCTCTCGTACGCGGTCGCGTCCAACGAGGTGCGCATCCTCTCGCCGATCCCCGGCAAGAGCGCGATCGGCATCGAGATCCCGAACACCGACCGCGAGATCGTCACCCTCGGCGACGTGCTCCGCTCGGCGGCGGCCACGAACAGCACCCACCCGATGACCATCGGCGTCGGCAAGGACGTCGGCGGCGGATTCGTCGTGGCCAACCTCGCCAAGATGCCCCACCTGCTCGTCGCCGGTTCGACCGGTTCCGGTAAGTCGAGCTTCGTGAACTCGATGATCACGAGCCTGTTGATGCGCGCCCAGCCGAGCGACGTGCGCATGGTGCTGATCGACCCGAAGCGGGTCGAACTCGCCGCATACGCCGGCGTGCCCCACCTCATCACGCCCATCATCACGAGCCCGAAGAAGGCCGCCGAAGCGCTGCAGTGGGTCGTCAAAGAGATGGACATGCGCTACGACGACCTGGCCAGCTTCGGCTTCCGCCACATCGACGACTTCAACAAGGCCGTCGTCGGCAACGAGATCGTGCTTCCGGCCGGGAGCGCCCGCACCCTCAAGCCGTACCCGTACCTGCTCGTCGTCGTCGACGAGCTCGCCGACCTGATGATGGTCGCCCCGCGCGACGTCGAAGACTCGATCGTGCGGATCACGCAGCTCGCCCGTGCCTCCGGCATCCACCTCGTGCTCGCCACCCAGCGTCCGAGCGTCGACGTCGTCACCGGCCTGATCAAGGCCAACGTGCCGTCCCGCCTCGCGTTCGCGGTGACGAGCGTCACCGACTCCCGGGTCATCCTCGACCAGCCGGGCGCGGACAAGCTCATCGGCCAGGGCGACGCGCTCTTCCTGCCGATGGGCGCATCCAAGGCCATCCGCGTGCAGGGCGCCTGGGTCAGCGAGGCGGAGATCGAACGGGTCGTCAAGCACGTCACCCAGCAGGCCCGCCCCGACTACCGGCCGGACGTCTCGATGGAGGCGCCGCGCAAGGAGATCGACTCCGACATCGGAGACGACCTCGAGGTGCTCCTCGCCGCCGCCGAACTCGTCGTGTCGACCCAGTTCGGCTCGACCTCGATGCTGCAGCGCAAGCTGCGCGTCGGCTTCGCCAAGGCCGGCCGGCTGATGGACCTGCTCGAGTCCCGCGAGATCGTCGGCCCGTCCGAGGGGTCGAAGGCCCGCGACGTGCTCGTCACCGTCGAACAGCTCCCGAGCGTGCTCGCCCTGCTCCGCGGCTCCGACGACGAGCACCACGCCGCAACGGCGGCCCGCCAGGCCAACGCCGCCCACGAGGCGGATGCCCGCCGCGATTCCCAGCCCGACCCCCGCTACGCCGGCGACCCGGTCGCGAAAATGAGCGAGGGCTACCCTGAGGAAGAGGCGTCGTCAGCAGACGAGGATGCCTGGAACCTCACCGGCAGGGACTGATCATGGCCACAGCATCCGAACCCGTCGCACACCCCAGCAACTGGAACCTGCCCAACCTCATCACGGTCGTGCGGATCCTGCTCGCCCCGCTGTTCATCTGGATGCTGCTCGCCGACGCCGGCCAGGACGGCGCGCTGCGCTGGGCGGCCGCCGTGCTGTTCATCCTCGCGATCGCCACCGACGGGATCGACGGAGCGATCGCCCGCAAGTACAACCTCGTCACCGACCTCGGCAAGCTGCTCGACCCGATCGCCGACAAGGTGCTCACCGGGGAGCGCTCGTCGCCCTCTCGATCCTCGGCGAACTGTGGTGGTGGGTCACGATCGTGATCCTGGTCCGCGAGCTCGGCATCACGGCGTTCCGCTTCGTGATGCTCCGCGACCGGGTCATCCCGGCCTCCCGCGGCGGCAAGCTCAAGACGATCATGCAGTCCGTCGCGATCTCGCTCTTCCTCGTGCCGCTCTGGCTCGTGCTCGGCGACTGGATCCACTGGGTCAACTACGCGGCCATGGCCGTCGCGCTCGTGCTGACCGTGTCGACCGGCATCGACTACCTCGTCGCCGCCCGGCGTGTCTCGCGCCAGTCCCGGCACGACGGCTGACCTGCCGTGACCATCCATACGACCGATGTGCCCGATCCGACTGATGTGCCCGAGCCGACCGATGTGACGGTGAATGCGACCGAAGCGGATGATCCGACCGCGGCCCTGATCTTCGAACTCACCAGCCGGGGCCTCACCATCGCCGTGGCCGAGTCCCTGACCGGGGAGCACTCGCGGCCGAACTCATCAGGATCCCCGGGGCATCCGTCGTCGTCGCCGGCGGCATCGTCGCGTACCAGACCGAACTCAAGCACACCCTCCTCGGCGTCGACCCCGCACTCCTCGCCGCGCACGGCCCCGTCGATCCGGAGGTCGCGCGCCAGATGGCCGCGGGCGCGCGCAGGCGGCTCACCCTCGGCGGCCGCGGCGCGGATATCGGGGTCGCGACGACCGGTGTCGCCGGTCCGGACCCCCAGGGCGACCGGCAACCGGGGACGGTCTATCTCGGCCTCTCAATCGGAACCGAATCCTCGGCGGTCCTGCTCACCCTCACCGGTGACCGCGCCGCGATCCGGGCGAAAACGGTCCGGGCGGCCGTCGAAGCTGTGCGTGGGCTGATAGCCACGTTACCGACGGAATAGTTCGCGTAAACGCTGGGTTACACAGTACATATTCACAAGCAAACCCCAGTCGTTCTGGGTAGTCTGCAGGAGTCGGGTGGATGTAGTACTGTTATCCATCCGCCACCGGCATGACCGAAGTAGCTTTACTTGATAAGGCTGCACTTGATAAGTAATAGAAGGAGGTTCCGATGATTCTTGTACGACAGGAAATCGGCGATGTGCTCAGGGACTTCCGACTTCAGAAAGGGCGCACACTGCGTCAGGTCGCCAGCAAGGCCAGCGTGGCCCTGGGTTACCTGAGCGAAGTGGAGCGCGGCCAGAAGGAAGCGTCATCCGAGATTCTGGCGTCCGTCGCTGACGCGCTGGACACCCCGATCTCGGTCATCATGCGTGAGGTGGGAGACCGCCTCGCCGTCATCGAGGGAATCGATCGTTTCCCCGACACCGTTCCCGACGAGCTCGTCGCGACGTACGACACCGGCATGATGGTTCGTTGACCCCGGCCTTCCCCATCCCCTCCTTCCCCGCCGTTGAGGTGGCTTCGTGAGACTCAGTGAATTCCGTCAGGCGTTGAAAGACGAATTCGGCGAGTCGTACGGTCGTGTGCTGACCCGCGACCTCGTGCTCACCTCGCTCGGGAACACCGCCGACCAGGCCCTGGCCGGCGGTGTTCCGGCGCGCGACGTCTGGCTCGCGCTGTGCGCGGAGACCGACGTGCCCAAGAGCCGTTGGTTCGGCGCAGGGGTGCCGGCGCCGCGCCCGTAGTCTTCCTCCGGACTTCGACGACGCACCCGTTTCGGCGCGTCGGTGCTCGAATACGTGTTCGACCTTTGGTAGGCTCCTCACCAGCAGGAGTCAGTGCAGAAGTGTCCACCGTCGTAGCGCTTCCCGATCAATGTCGGGGGTGCGGCGTACAGTCGCCTTCGTCAGTGACAGACAGCGAATGCCTTGTCCCAGAGCACACACCGGGGTCCTCCCGGTGAGTGTTTCGCGACAGCCTATAGGCGCCGAAACGCACGACCGAAGGAGACCCACCATGGCATCAGCAGCAGACCGCGAGAAGGCGCTCGACACCGCGCTCGCCCAGATCGACCGCCAGTTCGGCAAGGGTTCGATCATGCGCCTCGGCAGCGACGACCGGGCACCGGTCGAAACCATTTCCACCGGTTCGATCGCACTGGACGTGGCCCTCGGCATCGGCGGGCTCCCGCGCGGGCGCATCGTCGAGATCTACGGTCCGGAGTCCTCCGGTAAGACCACGCTCACCCTGCACGCCATCGCCAATGCCCAGAAGGGCGGCGGCATCGCCGCGTTCATCGACGCCGAGCACGCGCTCGACCCTGATTACGCAAAGAAGCTCGGCGTCGACATCGATGCCCTCCTCGTCTCCCAGCCCGACACGGGGGAGCAGGCGCTCGAAATCGCCGACATGCTCGTGCGCAGCGGCTCGATCGACCTCATCGTCATCGACTCCGTCGCCGCCCTCGTGCCCCGCGCCGAGATCGAGGGCGAGATGGGCGACTCCCATGTCGGCCTCCAGGCCCGGCTGATGTCGCAGGCCCTCCGCAAGCTCACCGGCGGGCTCAGCCAGACCAACACCACGATGATCTTCATCAACCAGCTCCGCGAGAAGATCGGTGTCTTCTTCGGCAGCCCGGAAACCACCGCGGGCGGCAAGGCACTCAAGTTCTACGCCTCGGTTCGCCTCGACATCCGCCGGATCGAGACCCTGAAGGACGGCACAGAAGCCGTCGGTAACCGCACCAGGGTCAAGGTCGTCAAGAACAAGATGGCGCCGCCCTTCAAGCAGGCCGAGTTCGACATCATCTACGGCATCGGCATCTCCCGCGAGGGCAGCCTGATCGACTTCGGTGTCGAACAGGGAATCGTGAAGAAGTCCGGCGCCTGGTACACCTACGACGGCGACCAGCTCGGGCAGGGCAAGGAGAACTCCCGGAACTTCCTGCTGAAGAACCCGGACATGGCCAACGAGATCGAGAGCAAGATCCTCTTCAAGCTCGGCATCTCGCCGGAAGGCGCAGCCGCCAAGAAGGCCGCCGCCGCCGCGGAAGCTGCGACGGAGCTCGCCGCGAAGGAGGCCGCGACCGCTGCCCGCGCGGCGGCAGGGGACGACGTGACTCAGCCGAAGACCACCCAGGCCAGGCTCGCCGCCCGGAAGGGCGCGTAAGCATGGTGCACTTCGAACCCAAGGCCGAGCCGGACATCAAGCCGGCCGCCGCGGCGGCCACCGGAGCCCCGGCCAAGCGTCGGGGCACTCTCGCGACGGTGAGCTACCTGCCGGGCGCCCAGGCATCCTCCTCTGCCGGGGACGTCTCCGAGGTTGACTCCGGCGGGGTCGCCTCGGGTGCGGTCGATACCGGAGACCTCGACCACGCCGTCGACCCGGACAGCGAACACGCCGAGCAGGTCCTCCTGCAGCGGCTTCGCGGTCGCTCGTTGTCCATCTCCGAGGCCCGCGGCGTGCTCGTCGGACTCGACCTTCCGGAGAGCGAGATCGAAGAGATCGTCGAACGGTTCATCCGCCTCGACTATCTCGACGAAGCGAAGCTCGCCGAGCAGATCGTTTACAGCCAGCACGAGCGCAAGGGCCTTGGGCGCTCCGGCGTCCAGGCCGAGATGCGCCGCCGCGGCCTCGACAAGGAGCTCATCGCGGAGACGCTCGACGCCATGCCCGACGACGAGACCGAACGGGCCATCGAGGTCGCGATCAAGCGCGTGCAGCAGCTGGGCCGCCTCGACGATCGCACCATCGATCGCCGGCTCAATGCATTTCTGATGCGCAAGGGTTACCCGTCCTCGGTCGTGCGCGAAGCGGTCCAGGCCGCGCTCGACTCGCGCAACGGCGGCGGCTCGTCCGGCGTGCGGTTCCAGTAGCCGAATCGGGAAGGTCCGGCGCGGTCGCGTAAACTGGAGTCACTATGACCCTGAGCATGAAGACCCTGATCGCCCCGTCGCCGGCGGCCCGCGACGACGACGGCCGGGCACGCACCTATGAGGTGCGCACCTTCGGCTGCCAGATGAACGTGCACGACTCCGAACGGCTGAGCGGTTCCCTCGAGGCGGCCGGGTACGTTCCCGCCGACGGGGCCGAAGCCGACATCGTCGTCCTCAACACCTGCGCGGTGCGCGAGAACGCCGACAACAAGCTCTACGGCAACCTCGGCCAGCTCGCGTCGATCAAACGGCGCCACGCGGGCATGCAGATCGCCGTCGGCGGCTGCCTCGCCCAGAAGGACAAGGACGTCATCCTTGGGAAGGCGCCGTGGGTCGACGTCGTCTTCGGAACCCACAACATGGGTGCGCTGCCGAGCCTGCTCGAACGCGCCCGGCACAACGGCGAGGCCCAGCTCGAGATCCTCGACGCCCTCGAGACCTTCCCCTCGACACTGCCGACCAAGCGCGACTCGAGCTACAGCGGCTGGGTCTCCATCTCCGTCGGCTGCAACAACACCTGCACCTTCTGCATCGTCCCCGCCCTGCGTGGCAAGGAGAAGGACCGTCGGCCGGGCGAGATCCTCGCCGAGATCCAGGCCCTCGTCGACGACGGAGCCATCGAGGTCACGCTGCTCGGCCAGAACGTCAACTCCTACGGCGTCGAATTCGGCGACCGCCTCGCCTTCGGCAAACTTCTCCGCGCCGCCGGGAAGATCGAGGGACTCGAGCGCATCCGCTTCACGAGCCCGCACCCCGCCGCGTTCACCGACGACGTCATCGAGGCCATGGCCGACACTCCCGCCGTGATGCCGCAGTTGCACATGCCGCTGCAGTCCGGTTCCGACCGGGTGCTCAAAGCCATGCGCCGGTCCTACCGATCCGAGCGTTTCCTCGGAATCCTCGACCGGGTTCGTGCGCGGATGCCCGATGCGGCGATCAGCACCGACATCATCGTCGGCTTCCCCGGCGAGACGGAGGAGGACTTCCAGGAGACCCTCCGTGTCGTCGAACGGGCACGGTTCGCGACGGCCTTCACCTTCCAGTACTCGATCCGCCCGGGCACACCGGCCGCGGAGATGGCCGACCAGGTGCCCAAGGAGATCGTCCAGGATCGGTACGAGCGCCTCGCAGTGCTTCAGGAACGCATCTCGTGGGAAGAGAACCAGGCCGTGATCGGCCGGGAGCTCGAACTGCTCGTCGCGAACGGGGAGGGCCGCAAGGACTCGGACACCCATCGGATGAGCGGGCGTGCGCCCGACAGCCGCCTCGTGCACTTCGACGTGCCGGACGGTTCGGAGCGCCCGCGTCCCGGGGACCTCGTCACGGTGACGGTGACCCAGGCCGCACCGTTCCACCTCATCGCCGACTCCCCGGACGGGGCGCCGCTGCGCATCCGCCGGACCACGGCCGGCGACGCCTGGGACCGTGCCGAGGCGGATGCCTGCGGCGTGCCGAGCCACGCCGGCACCTCCGCTGCTGGTTCCGTCTCGCTCGGGATGCCCACGCTCGGCCTTCGTCCCGCGGCCCCGCACGCCACGCCGCACTCTGCCACGCCGCACTCTGCCACGCCGCACTCTGCCACGCCGCACTCTGCCACGCCGCACTCTGCCACGCCGCATCCTGTTGCGGCCTCCGCCGCGGCCCAGGGCCCTGCTCCGGTGCCCGCCGTTCCGACCGCTTCCGGCCGGATCCCGGCGGTCAATGCCAGCTCGACGGTACCGATCTATGCCGTCGACGACGGTGAGCGCTAACCGGGTGCTTGTCGTCATCGTCGGACCGACCGGCACCGGCAAGAGCGAGCTCTCGCTCGACCTCGCCGAGAGCCTCAGGGCAGAGGGCACCCCGGCCGAAATCGTCAACGCCGACGCCATGCAGCTCTATCGCGGCATGGACATCGGCACCGCCAAGCTTGGAGCCGACGAGCAGCGGGGGATCCCGCACCACCTGCTCGACGTGCTCGCCGTGACCGACGAGGCCGCGGTCGCCCGTTACCAGACCGAGGCCCGTTCGTCGATCGAGGACATCGCCGCCCGCGGGGCCGTGCCCATCCTCGTCGGCGGATCCGGGCTCTACGTCTCCTCCGTGGTCTTCGACTTCCAGTTCCCGGCGACCGACCCGGTACTGCGCGCCCGGCTCGAGGCCGACCTGGTCGAGCAGGGCCCCGGCGTCCTCTATGCGCGCCTGAAGGTCGTCGACCCCGGCGCCGCCTCCCGGATCGGCGCGAGCAACGGCCGCCGCCTCGTGCGCGCGCTCGAGGTCGTCGAACTCACCGGAGCGCCGCACCTCGCCGCCCTACCGGGGGAGCCCGTGTACTGGCGTCCGGCCGTGACCCTCGGCCTGAGGGCGCCGCGCGAGGAACTCACCGCGCGCCTCGATGCCCGTGTCGACCGGATGTGGGCCGGCGGTCTCCTTGACGAGGTGCGGGGCCTCATCCCGGCCGGCCTCGAAACCGGGGTGACCGCGAGCCGCGCCATCGGCTACGCGCAGGCGCTCGGCCAGCTCAGCGGCCGGCTCAGCCAGGCCGAGGCGATCGAGCAGACCCAACAGCTCACCCGTCGCTACGCGCGCAGGCAGGTCAGCTGGTTCAAGCGCTCACAGGACACGCACTGGATCGACTACGACGCCCCCGACCGCGTCGAGGCTGCCCGCTCGCACCTCTGACCCGGAACCGATTCGACGGGGAGTGTGGGTCTGTGGTGCCCGGTCTGCTCCCTACACTGGTCTGATGGGCATCGATCTCAACTTCACCAAGGGCCAGGGCACGGGCAACGACTTCGTGTTGTTCGCCGATCCGGACGGGGAGATCGAGCTGACCCCGGCGCAGATCCGCGCGATCTGCGACCGCCGCTTCGGCATCGGCGCCGACGGCATCATCCGCGCGGTCCGCTCGCGCAGCCTCGAGGCCGGCGCCCCAGCCCTCGCGGAGGACGACCAGGCCGAGTGGTTCATGGACTACTGGAACGCCGACGGGACGCTCTCCGAGATGTGCGGCAACGGCATCCGTGTCTACGCCCGGTTCCTCGCCGAACAGGGCCTCGCCGACGTGCCCGGCGGGGACACCCTCGTCGTCGGAACGCGCGCGGGCGTCCGTGACGTGCAGCGGAACGCTGCGGGCTACCAGGTCGACCTGGGCCGCTGGCGGCTCGACGGCGGCGAACCGCTCGTCCGTGCCAGGAACCTCGCCGTCGCCCGGCCCGGTCTCGGGATCAACGTCGGCAACCCGCACGTCGTGGTCGCCCTCGCGGACCTCGGTGAACTCGAGAGCGCGGACCTCGGCTACATCCCGCAGCTCGACCCCGAACCGGCCGACGGGGCCAACGTCGAATTCGTGGTGCCGGGCGACCCCCTGGTCGTCGACGGCGTCGGACACATCCGGATGCGCGTCCACGAACGCGGCAGCGGCGAGACGCTCTCCTGCGGCACGGGAGCCGCAGCGGCCGCCCTCGCGACCCGGCACTGGGCGGGCGCGGGAGCCCCGAACCAGTGGCGCGTCGAGGTGACCGGCGGCACGCTCGGCGTGCGGATGTTCCCTGCAGAGGACGGCGAGCACGTCGCGCTCTCCGGGCCGGCCGAGCTCGTCTACGACGGCGTCTTCCGCCTCAACTGACCAAGGCCCCCAGGTCGGGGATTCGCCCGTCCCTGCCGCGAGAGTACGAATATGGCCCCTTCGCGGTCCGCGAAAGGGCCATATCTCCGCTCTCGCGGAACCTTGCGGGCGCGGGCTCAGCGGGGGAGTGCTCTCGCGGTTAGAGGGTGGGGTCGCCGTGGCGCTTGACGCGGAGGACCCGGAAGCCCTTGCTGATCGCGAAGCGGGAGACCGCGAAGTCGTGGGGGAGTTCGCCGTCGAGCCAGCGCTGCAGGGAATCGGACCCGAGGTTGCGCTGCACGACGAGCCAGGCATCCGAATCGGGCTCGAGGCGCGGTAGCCAGCTACTCAGCAGGTTGTGCAGCTCGTTCTTGCCGACCCGGATCGGCGGGTTCGACCAGATCGTGCGGAACTGCACGTGCGAGGGAACCTGGTCGGGTGTGACGGCCGTGATGTTCGTCAGCCCGAGCTTCTCGGCATTCAGCCGTACGAGGTCGAGGGCGCGCTCGTTGACGTCGACCGCCCAGATCGTGGCGCGCGGCGAAGCGAGCGCGAGGTGGAAGCTGATCGGACCCCAGCCGCAGCCGAGGTCGAGGAAGTCGCCCCCGGCGGCGGCGCCGGCGTGTTCTCGAGGAGCACCTTGGTACCCGTGTCGATGTGGTCGGGACTGAACACCGAATTGGCGGTCGTGACCTCCCGCGCCTGACCGCCCAGGTGCACGGTCACCTGCTGCAGCCTGAGCTTGCTGTCGGGGGCAGGGGTGAAGTAATGGTCGGAGGGCATAGAGGGAACCTACCGCTCTTCGAGGAAGTAAGGTTAAAGGAATGATTGAACCAGTTGAAACCCCGGACGACGACGTTGTGGCACGGGTCCTTGCCAGTGCCGATTCCAAGGCCGCCGGCTACTCCCTGTTCCGCAGCGGGAGCGCCCAGGCCCTCGACGCCGAGCCCCGCTCCGACGAACACGATGACGGCCATGACGGCGCCCAGCTCGACCGCGAAGACCGCAACGCCCTCCGCCGCGTTCCCAGCCTCTCCACCGAGCTCGAGGACGTCACCGAGGTCGAATACCGGCAGCTGCGCCTCGAGAACGTCATCCTGATCGGCCTCTACACCCAGGGCACTGTCGCGGACGCCGAGAACTCCATGCGCGAACTCGCTGCCCTCGCCGAGACCGCGGGCGCCACCGTGCTCGACGGCCTCATGCAGCGCCGCGCCACCCCGGACACGAGCACCTACCTCGGCAAGGGCAAAGCGCAGGAACTCGCCGGCATCGTCAAGGCGCTCGGCGCCGACACCGTCATCGCCGACACCGAACTCGCGCCCAGCCAGCGACGCGCCCTCGAGGACGTCGTCAAGGTCAAGGTCATCGACCGCACCGCCACGATCCTCGACATCTTCAGCCAGCACGCCAAGAGCAGGGAGGGCAAGGCGCAGGTCGAACTCGCCCAGCTCGAATACCTGCTGCCCCGCCTCCGCGGCTGGGGTGACTCCATGTCGCGCCAGGCCGGTGGCCAGGTCGGCGGAACCGGTGCCGGAATGGGTTCCCGCGGCCCCGGCGAGACGAAGATCGAACTCGACCGTCGTCGCATCCACACCCGGATGTCCCGGCTGCGCAAGCAGATCCTGGCCATGAAGCCGGCCCGCGAGGCCAAGCGCGCCAACCGCAAGCGCAACGCCGTGCCCTCCGTCGCCATCGTCGGCTACACCAACGCGGGCAAGTCGAGCCTGCTCAACCGGATCACGCGCGCCGGCGTGCTCGTCGAGAACTCCCTCTTCGCCACGCTCGACGCGACCGTCCGGAAGTCGACAACGAGCGACGGCCGGCTGTACACGCTGACCGACACCGTCGGCTTCGTCCGCAACCTGCCGCACCAACTCGTCGAGGCCTTCCGGTCGACCCTTGAAGAGGTCGCCGACGCCGACGTCATCGTGCACGTCGTCGACGCCTCCCACCCCGACCCGGCGAGCCAGCTCGCGACGGTCCGCGAGGTCATCGGTGAGGTCGGCGCCCGGGAGATCCCTGAGCTCGTCGTCTTCAACAAGAGCGACCTCGTCACGGACGACGATCGTCTCGTGCTGCGCGGCCTCTGGCCGAAGGGCATCTTCGTCTCCACCCGCACGGGTGAGGGCGTCGACGAGGTGCTCGCCGCGATCGCCGGACTGCTTCCGCGCCCGTCCATCGAACTCGACCTGCTCATTCCCTACGAGCGTGGCGACCTGATCGCGATGCTGCACGCCCAGGGCACGGTGCTCACGACGGACTACGCCGAAACCGGCACCCGGGTGCGCGCCCTCGTCACGACGGAGATCCAGTCCCAGTTCGCACCGTTCGCCGTCGCACCGGCGGCCGCCGTGCCCGCCGTCGCAAGCTGAACCAGGTAACGAACGGTCACACTCGTGCAATCCGATTAAGGGATTGCTAGAGTTTTCTTCAATCGTTGCCGACGGATTTCTTCCGCCGGCATGGAGCGACAGCCGAGCCCGGCACCCGCCCGCGAACACCCGCCAGGGCTTTCTGGCGGTCCGCGGCCGCCCGGCCATTCAGTGCACACACTGGCTACTGTCGAATGAGGAATGAATGTCCACTCCAACGGACTCCGCCCGCACACGGCGCATCCCCTTTTCGTTCGAGCTGTATCCGCCGAAGACGGATGCCGCAGCATCCGCTCTCGCGACGACGATCGACCATCTCGCAGCGGCGGGCCCCGACTTCCTCTCGGTCACCTACGGGGCCAACGGATCCTCACGCCGCTCCTCGCTCGACGTTCTCAGCCGCATCCTCCGCACGACGAACGTCGAAGCGATGGCCCACCTCACCTGCGTCGGCTCCACCCACGACGAGGCGAACCGGCTGATCCGCGAATTCCTCGACGCCGGAGTGCGCAGCTTCCTCGCCCTCCGCGGCGACCCCCGGCAGGCACGAAGGAGGGCGAGGCGTTCCTCGGCGACTTCGGCAGCGCCGCCGAACTCGTGCAGCTCATCCACCGGGTTCAGGCCGAGAAGTCCCCGTACCGCGAGACGATCATCCCCGGTATCCCCGCCGCACGCGCCGTCAAGCCCGGCCACGAGAAGGTGCGGATCGCCGTTGCGGCGTTCCCGAACGGCCACCCCCGGTCACGTTCCTCGGCGCAGGATATCGACACCCTGCTCGCCAAGCAGGCCGCGGGCGCGAACCTCGGCATCACCCAGCTCTTCTTCCACGCCGACCACTTCCTGAGCTTCGTCCAGCGCGCCAGGGAAGCCGGAGTGCTCTTCCCGATCCTGCCCGGCATCATGCCGGTGACCAGCCCGGCCAGGCTGCGGCGGATCATCGAACTCTCCGGTGAGCAGATGCCGGCAGACCTGTCCATCCGGCTCGAGATCGAACCGACCAAGGAAGGACAGCGTGAGATCGGCATCCAGCACGCCGTCGACCTCGCCAGCCAGGTGATCGCCGGGGGAGCGCCCGGTCTGCACCTCTACGCCTTCAATCAGCACGAGACCGTACTGGAGGTGCTCGACGGCTGCGGCCTGCTCGGCGCGCCGGCTCCGGTCCGGACACCGACGGCACTGCCCACGATCGTGTAACCCGGCCTGGCGCCCCGCCCCGCCCCGGTCGCCAGCGCCGCTCCCGCTCCACCGAACGCCGTACGGGCGCCTCGGATTTCCGTCGCGCCCGAAAGCACCCTGCACGCCGCGGCATCCGCCCCACACACCACCCGCCAGCATCCGCTGCACCGCCCAACCGCAAAGGAAACGTTATGACCAGCACTGCCCCGTTCCCCGCAGGCACGATCCTCGGCTATCCGCGCATCGGCCCGCGCCGAGAACTCAAGAAGGCCGTCGAATCCTTCTGGGCCGGCACATCGAGCGCCGTCGAACTCGAGGCCGCCGCGGCCGGACTCCGTCAGGCCACCCGCGACCGCCTCGCCGCCCTCGGCCTCGGCCGCACCGACTCCGCCATCCCGGAGTCGTTCTCCTACTACGACCAGATGCTCGACGCGCTCTGCACGGTCGGCGCCGTGCCCGCCCGCTTCGCCGGACTCGTCGACGCCGACGGGCACATCGACCTCGCCGGATACTTCACCCTCGCCCGCGGCGAGGGGGACAGCCTCCCGCTCGAGATGACCAAGTGGTTCGACTCGAACTACCACTACCTCGTGCCCGAGATCGGGCCGGAAACGGAGTTCTCCCTCTCGAGCGACCGGATCGTGCGCGAATTCGAGGAGGCACGCGCCGCCGGCTTCCTGACCCGGCCCGTCATCGTCGGCCCGGTCACGTTCCTGCTGCTCAGCAAGCCGAGCGACGAAGCCCCTGCGGGCTTCGAGCCCCTCGACCGGCTCGATGACCTCATTCCGGTGTACGCGACCCTGCTGCAGCGCCTCGCCGACGCCGGTGCCGAGTGGGTGCAGCTCGACGAACCCGGCCTCGTCAGCGAGAGCATCCACGTGCCCCGCGCCGAGACCCTCAGCGCCGTGCAGTGGGCGTACGGGACCCTCGGGCACCTCGCCCAGCGTCCGGCGATCTTCGTCGCTGCCCCCTACGGCAGCCTCGACGACGCCCTGCCCGTGCTCGCCGGCGCACCGATCGAGGCCATCGGCCTTGATCTCGTCCGCGGCACGCTCCCCGAGACCGCCCCAGGGCTGGACGGGAAGACCCTCGTCGCCGGTGTCATCGACGGGCACAACATCTGGCGCGGTGACCTGGCGGATGCCTTCGCTCAGGTCACCGGGGCCGGCGCACTGTCGCCGCGGATCGCCGTCTCGACCTCGACGAGCCTCCAGCACGTCCCGCACACCGTCGCGGACGAGACCGCGCTCGGCGCCGAACTCGTGAGCTGGCTCGCATTCGCCGACGAGAAAGTCGGCCAGGTTGTGACCCTCGCCCGCGGCCTGGCCGACGGACGGGAGGCCATCAGCGCCGAACTGGACGCTGCGACCGGCGCACTCGCCTCCCGCAGCGCCGCCCCCGGCGTCCGCGACGGTGCCGTGAGGGCCCGTGCCGCGGAGCTCACCGACGCCTCGTACAGCCGAGGGGTTTACGCCGACAGGCTCGCCGCCCAGGAGGCCGCACTCGCGCTGCCCTTCCTGCCGACGACGACCATCGGCTCCTTCCCGCAGACCGGGGAGATCCGCCGTGCCCGCGCCCGTTTCCTCACCGGAGTGCTCAGCGACGCCGAATACCGCGACCTGATGCGCGCGGAGATCGCCAGGGTCGTCGCCCTGCAGGAGGAGATCGGCCTCGACGTGCTCGTGCACGGCGAACCCGAGCGCAACGACATGGTGCAGTACTTCGCCGAGAACCTCGACGGCTTCGCGGTCACCGAGAACGGCTGGGTCCAGTCCTACGGCAGCCGCTGCACCCGCCCGTCCATCCTGTGGGGCGATGTCTCCCGCCCGAAGCCGATCACCGTCGACTGGTCGACCTACACGCAGGGGCTGACGGCGAAGCCGGTCAAGGGCATGCTGACCGGCCCGGTCACCATCCTCGCCTGGTCCTTCGTGCGCGACGACGAGCCCCTCGGCGAGACGGCGCGCCAGGTCGCCCTCGCCCTCCGCGACGAGATCGCCGACCTCGAGGCCGCCGGAATCGGCATCATCCAGGTCGACGAGCCGGCCCTGCGCGAACTGCTTCCGCTCAAGAAGGCCGGCCACGCAGACTACCTCGACTGGTCCGTCGGCTCGTTCCGGCTCGCGACCGCCGGGGTGCGGGACGCCACCCAGATCCACACCCACCTCTGCTACTCCGAGTTCGGTGTCGTGCTCGAGGCGATCCGCGCTCTCGACGCCGACGTGACGAGCATCGAGGCGGCCCGCTCCCGGATGGAGGTCGTGACGGACATTCAGGCCAATGGCTTCGACCACGGCATCGGCCCGGGCGTCTACGACATCCACTCACCGCGGGTGCCGGGCGTTGCCGAGCTGACGGAGCTGCTCGACCGTGCCGTCGCCGCCATCCCGGCCGGTCAGGTCTGGGTGAACCCGGATTGCGGGCTCAAGACCCGCGGCTACGCGGAGACGGTCGAGTCTCTCGGAAACATGATCGAGGCGACCCGCATCGTGCGCGCCCGCCTCGCCGCAGGCGTGCCCGCCCTCGCCTGATCCTCCTCGCGGCGAACACCCGCCGCGCGCGACGCGCCGTTTGCGCCGCTTCGCGCCAGGCTTGCCTGGCGCGAAGCGGCGCAGTTGGCGCGCACGGGGGATCTACAGGGAGCTACAGGGAACGCAGGACGGCGACGATCTTGCCGAGGATCTCGGCGTGGTCACCGAGGATCGGCTCGAAGTTGGTGTTCCTCGGCAGCAGCCAGGTGTGGCCGTCACGCTGCCGGAAGACCTTCACCGTCGCCTCGCCATCGAGCATCGCGGCGACGATCTCGCCGTTCTCCGCGGTCTTCTGCTGGCGGACGACGACCCAGTCGCCGTCCATGATCGCGGCGTCGATCATCGATTCGCCGACGACCTTGAGCATGAACAGCTCGCCCTTGCCGACGAGCTGGCGCGGGAGCGGGAAGATCTCGTCGACCTGCTGGTCGGCCATGATCGGAACACCGGCCGCGATCCGCCCGACGAGCGGCACCATTGCCGCGTCGCCCACCGGGGTACCCTGCTGGAAGTTCTCGGCGGCGCCGGCCGCGGTGTCCTCCGGCGACTGCGGCAGCTCGATCAGGACCTCGAGCGCCCGGGGCCGGTTCGGGTCCCTGCGCAGGTAGCCGCTCAGCTGGAGCTGGTTGAGCTGGTGGGTGACGCTCGACAGCGACGACAGGCCCACGGCGTCACCGATCTCCCGCATGCTCGGCGGATAGCCGCGCTGGCCGACAGAGCGCTGGATCACGTCCATGATCGCGCGCTGCTTGTCGCTGAGGCTCTTCCTCCGACGTGTTCCGCCGCGCTCGGGGGAACTGCCGGCGAACGGGGTCACGCTGTCCGGGGTCACGCTGTCCTGGGTCACGATGTCGCTCCTGTCGGTGGCGGTGGACGGTGGCGGGCGGTCGCCCCGGTGGATGCCGTGAGGCGACCGTATCCGAATGTCAGTGGTCGCTGGTTGAGTTCACACCAGTCAATCGAAACTGTAACCAGCCTGGGGCGAAGTGCAGACATTCATTCGAGTGTGTCGTGTACTTCACCCCAATAATAACCGGAGAAAGTCTTGATTGTTCGAACAATCGAATATATATTCGGAACATAGCTTCGTATCCGGCTCTCCCGGCCGAGAGCCGGATACGAATACACAGGAGGCAGACATGAGCACAACAATCGAGCTGGTCCCGGGGGCGCACACCCGGCTGCGCATCACCCGGCGCGGTCGTGCCGTGCTGACCGCGATCGCCGGCGTCCCCCTCGTCGTCGGCGCGCTTGCCCTCGCCCTCAACGGCGGCCTCGCCGCCGCAGACGGCAGCACCTTGAGCGGCAGCGGCATGAGCGCCGACGCGGGTGGAAGTGCGACGACCTTCGACTACGTCACGATCCAGTCGGGCCAGTCGTTGTGGCAGCTTGCCGAGCGCATCGCCCCTTCTGCCGATCCGCGCGAGGTCATCGCCGAGATCGTCAACCTGAACCAGCTGCCCTCCGAGAGCGTGCAGCCGGGCCAGCGCTTGGCTCTCCCTGCCGAATACTGAGCAAGCCGGATACTGAGCAAGCCGGACAGTGAGCAAGCCGGATACTGAACCACCGGAGTACTGAGCAAGCCAAATACTGAACCACGGGCAATATGACCCGCCGGTGCTGAGGCCCATCGGTAACATGGGGGGAGTGACCAGTCTCAACGACCTGCCTCTCCGCGACAATCTTCGCGGGCTCACTCCCTATGGGGCGCCGCAGCTGCACGTGCCGGTCGCGCTCAACGTGAATGAGAACACCCACGGCATCCCCGAGGACGTGGCCGTCGACATCGCCGCAGCACTGGCCGCCGCTATCCGGGGGATCAACCGGTACCCGGACCGGGAATTCACGGAACTGCGCGAGGCGATGGCCCGCTACCTCGGACACGGTCTCACCCGTCAGAACATCTGGGCGGCCAACGGCTCCAACGAGGTTCTCCAGCAGGTGCTGCAGGCCTTCGGCGGGCCGGGACGCACCCTCCTCGGTTTCGCCCCCACCTATTCGATGTACCCGTTGCTCGCCTCGGGAACCGGAACCCGCTGGGTCGCCGGTGACCGCGACGCCGACTTCGAACTCACCCCGGAACGCGCCGTCGACTGGGTCAACCGGGTCAATCCCGACCTCGTCTTCCTGTGCTCCCCGAACAACCCGACCGGCACCCCGCTCTCTCTCGACGTGATCGCCGCCGTCTACGACGCCTGTGACGGCATCGTGGTCGTCGACGAGGCCTACGCCGAATTCGCTCCGGTGGGAACGGCATCCGCTCTCACCCTGCTGCCCGGCAGGGAACGCCTGCTGGTCTCCCGCACGATGAGCAAGGCCTTCGCATTCGCCGGGGCCCGGGTGGGCTACCTCGCCGCCGACCCGGCCGTGACGGATGCGCTGCGGCTCGTGCGCCTGCCGTACCACCTCTCCGCGCTGACCCAGGCCGCGGCCGTCGCCGCTTTCGCGCACACGCCGGAGATGCTGCGCATGGTCGACGACATCCGCGGCCAGCGCGACCGCCTCGTCACCGAGCTGCACCGGCTGGGCTACCGCCCCTTGCGGAGCTGGAGCAATTTCGTGCTGTTCGGCGGGGTCTCCGACCCGCGCGGAACCTTCGAGGCGCTGCTCGCCGAGGGCATCCTCGTGCGCGACGTCGGGATCCCCGGCCACCTGCGGGTCACGGCCGGCACCGAGCGCGAGACGAGCGTATTCCTCGACGCCCTCGAAGCACTGGGCCACGCGTAACCGCCCGGGCCAATAAACTAGCCGCATGAGCTCACAGTCACCGGCCGCACAGTCATCGACCGCACAGGCCCGCATCGCGCACCTGCAGCGGGAGACGAGCGAGTCGAGCATCGACCTGACGATCAACCTCGACGGCACCGGCGTCTCCGACATCCACACCTCGGTGCCGTTCTACGACCACATGCTCACCGCGTTCGCCAAGCACTCGCTGACCGACCTCACCGTGCGCGCGTCGGGGGACATCGAGATCGACGTGCACCACACCGTCGAAGACGTCGCCATCGTGCTCGGACTCGCCATCCGGCAGGCGCTCGGAGACAAGTCCGGCATCTCCCGCTACGGCGACGCGCTCGTGCCCCTCGACGACGCCCTCGCCCAGGCTGTCGTCGACATCTCCGGCCGCCCGTACCTCGTGCACACCGGGGAGCCTGCCGGCTTCGAGTTCCACCTCATCGGCGGACACTTCACCGGCTCGATGGTGCGCCACGTCTTCGAGGCGATCGCATTCAACGCGGCCCTCACCGTGCACGTCACCGTGCTCGGCGGCCGTGACCCGCACCACATCGCCGAGGCCGAATTCAAGGCCTTCGCCCGCGCCTTCCGTCAGGCCAAGGCCTACGACCCGCTCGTCTCCGGCATCCCCTCGACCAAGGGCGCCCTGTGACGAGCGTCGTCGTCTTCGACTACGGCACCGGCAACGTGCACTCGGCCGTCAAAGCCCTCGAACTCGCCGGCGCCGACGTGACCCTGACGAGCGACCGCCGCACCGCCCTCGAGGCTTCCGGCCTCGTCGTGCCCGGCGTCGGAGCGTTCAGCGCCGTGATGAGCGCCCTCACCGCCGTGCGCGGCGACGAGATCGTCGACCGCCGCATCGCCGGGGGACGGCCGGTGCTCGGCATCTGCGTCGGCATGCAGGTCCTGTTCGAGCACGGCGTCGAACGCGGCTCGGACACCGAGGGACTCGGCGAATGGCCCGGCACCGTCGCCCAGTTGCCCGCCAAGATCCTGCCGCACATGGGCTGGAACACCGTCACCCCCGACCCGGACTCGCGCCTCTTCGCCGGCATCGAGGACGAGCGGTTCTACTTCGTGCACTCCTTCGCCGCCCAGGAGTGGACGCTCGAGGTCACGCCGCCGTTCCCGCGGCCCCGGCTCACCTGGGCGGAACACGGCGGACCGTTCCTCGCCGCTGTCGAGAACGGACCGCTCTCCGCGACCCAGTTCCACCCGGAGAAATCGGGCGAGGCCGGCATCCGCCTGCTGAAGAACTGGATCGGTACCCTGCGGGACTGACCGTCCCCTCTCGCTTTTGTTCGGCGGCCCGGCCGCACCCATCCCTGATCTGAGGACTACCGTGACTGAAACCACCCCCGCCTCGTCCTGCTCCCGGCTGTCGACGTCGCAGACGGCAAGGCCGTGCGCCTCACCCAGGGCGAGGCCGGGACCGAGACCAACTACGGCGACCCCGTCGACGCCGCCCTCGACTGGGCGAGGCAGGGCGCCGAGTGGATCCACCTCGTCGATCTCGACGCGGCCTTCGGGCGCGGCACGAACACCGACGTGATCAGCCGGGTCATCCGCGAGGTCTCCGGAGTCAAGATCGAACTGTCCGGCGGGATCCGCGACGACGCCTCCCTGCAGGCGGCGCTCGGCGCGGGCGTCAGCCGGATCAACCTCGGCACGGCGGCCCTGGAGAACCCGGACTGGGCTGCCCGCGTGATCGCCGAACACGGTGACCAGGTCGCCGTCGGCCTGGACGTGCGCGGCACGACCCTTGCCGCCCGCGGTTGGACGAAGGAAGGCGGCGACCTCTGGGAGGTGCTCGCCCGCCTCGAGGAAGCGGGCTGCTCCCGTTACGTCGTGACCGACGTCACCAAGGACGGTACTCTGCAGGGTCCGAACCTCGACCTGCTCCGGCAGGTGCTCGCGCACACCGACCGTCCCGTCGTCGCCTCCGGCGGCATCTCGAGCCTGGCCGACCTCGTCGCCCTGCGCGAGCTGGTCCCGCTCGGACTCGAGGGCGCGATCGTGGGCAAGGCGCTCTACGCCGGCGCCTTCACCCTCGGTGAGGCCCTGGATGTCGCCGGCCGTTAATCTCGGATCGACCGGCCTCCCCGGGGGCCCAGAAGGCCAGGGAGGCCCCGGTCGCGCCGGCGTCCCTGCCGACTCCGCCGGGCAGCCCTGGGCCGGCCGTGCCTTCGAAGCCAACGACCACGCCGACGACGACGGATCGGCCCCGCTCGACCTCCTCGCCGCCCTCGCCCGCTACCGCGACAGGGAGTCCGGGGAGGAGGCCGTCGTCGACGCGATCCGCTCGTCCCGGCTGCTGATCCCGCTCGTGACGGCGCTCGGCGACTCCGGGCACACCGACGCCGGTCTCCTCGTCGACAAGACCCAGGAACTCTCGGTCATCACGGTCGCCGGACCGGACGGTCGGAACGTGCTCCCGGTGTTCACCTCGGCCGAAGCCATGGCAGCGTGGAACAGTGCGGCGCGGCCGGTGCCGGCCGACGGCATCCGGATCGCCCTCGCCGCGGCACAGGAGAACACCGACCTCGTCGTGCTCGACCCGACCGCGCCGACCGAATATGTCGTGCGGAGGCCGGCCCTGTGGGCGATCGCGCAAGGCCAGCCCTGGACGCCGAGCTACGCGAGCCGCGCCGTCGCCGACGCCTTCGCGGCGTCGATCACGAGCGAGCTGAGCGTGCTCGGCGTCGCGCTCTCCGCCGGCGACCCGCTCGGCCGGCTCGCCGGGCCAGAGCTCGTGGTGCGCCTCGAGCTCGTCGACGGCCTGACCCGCGCCGAACTCGACGCGACGCTCGCCCGGCTCGCCGCGCGGTGGTCGGCGAGCGACACGATCGCCACCCAGGTCGATTCCCTGCGCGTGCAGCTCGCCGCGTCACGCTGACCGGGCCGGTCGCTGGGGCCGATTGTCAGGGGTGGGCGGGAAGATGGAGAGATGACCGAGGTCCTGCAGAGATTCTCGCCCGCCACCCGGGCCTGGTTCGGCCAGGCCTTCGCCGCGCCGACCGAGGCCCAGCTCGGCGCCTGGGACGCCATCTCCCGTGGCTCGCACGCGCTCGTCGTGGCCCCGACCGGCTCGGGCAAGACCCTCGCGGCCTTCCTGTGGGCCATCGACCGGCTGGCGACGCCGGCCCCTGAGTCTTCCGCGGCCACGGATGCCGCAGGGACGGTCGCCGCCCCGCTGCCGCGCACCCGGGTGCTCTACATCTCCCCGCTCAAAGCGCTCGGCGTCGACGTGGAACGGAACCTCCGCGCTCCGCTCGTCGGCATCACCCAGGCGGCGGCCCGGCTCGGCTTCCCTCCGGTCACGGTGACCGTCGGCGTGCGCTCGGGGGATACCCCGGCCGCCGACCGGCGCAGCCTCGTCAAGACGCCCCCCGACATCCTGATCACGACCCCCGAGTCGCTCTTCCTGATGCTCACCTCCGCCGCCCGTGACTCCCTGCGGGGTGTCGACACCGTCATCATCGACGAGTGCACGCCGTCGCGTCGAGCAAGCGCGGCGCCCACCTCGCCGTCTCTCTCGAACGCCTCGACGAGCTGCTCGCGCGGCCGGCGCAGCGGATCGGTCTCTCTGCGACCGTCCGCCCGGCCGCGGAGGTCGCCCGGTTCCTCGGCGGCGCCGCCCCCGTGCAGATCGTCAATCCTGCCGCGGGCAAGCGCTTCGACCTCCGCGTCGTCGTCCCCGTCGACGACATGACGCAGCTGGGCCCCGTTCCCGAACGGGAGGGGTCGACAGCGGCCGCCGCGCCGCAGGCCGGTTCGATCTGGCCGCACGTCGAAGAAGCCATTGTCGACGAGGTGCTCGCGCATTCCTCGTCCATCGTCTTCGCGAACTCGCGCCGCCTTGCCGAGCGACTGACCGCGCGCTTCAACGAGATCTACGCCGGGCGCCTGGCGGATGCCGCGGAGCAGGCCGCGGGCGAGCTCGCGCCGGTCGGGGCAGGGGTCGCACCGGCATCCGCTGCCGAGGGCGCTGCAGCGGGCGCAGCCGGTGCGGGCTCAGACGGTGCGGGCTCAGTCGGTGAAGGCTCAGCACGCGGTTCAGCGGGCCCTGTGCGGCCGCCGGCAGACCTGATGGGAGCGAGCGGCCAGAGCGCAGGGGCCGAGCCCCTGCTCGCCCGCGCGCACCACGGCTCGGTGAGCAAGGAACAGCGTTCGATGATCGAGGAGGACCTCAAGGCCGGGCGGCTGCGCTGCGTCGTCGCGACGTCGAGCCTCGAACTCGGCATCGACATGGGTGCCGTCGACCTCGTCGTGCAGGTCGAGTCTCCGCCCTCTGTCGCGAGCGGGCTGCAGCGGGTCGGCCGCGCCGGGCACCAGGTCGGCGAGATCTCCCGCGGCGTCATCTACCCCAAGCACCGTGCCGACCTCATCCACGCCGCCGTCGCCGCCGAGCGGATGGTCGCCGGACTGATCGAGTCGATCGCGGTGCCCTCGAACCCGCTCGACATTCTCGCCCAGCAGACCGTCGCGGCGGTGGCGCTCGAGCCGATCCAGGCCGAGGACTGGTTCGACATCGTGCGCCGCAGCGCCCCATTCCAGGGCCTGCCCCGCTCGGCATACGAGGCAACGCTCGACCTCCTGGCCGGGCGGTACCCCTCCGACCAGTTCGCCGAGCTCCGCCCCCGGATCGTCTGGGACCGCGACACCGGCCTGCTCACCGGGCGTCCCGGCGCGCAGCGCCTCGCCGTCACAAGCGGCGGCACCATTCCCGACCGCGGGCTTTTCGGCGTCTTCATGGTCGGCGGCGAGCAGACCACAGGGCGTCGTGTCGGCGAACTCGACGAGGAGATGGTCTACGAATCCCGGGTCGGCGACGTCTTCGCACTCGGCACGACGAGCTGGCGGATCCAGGAGATCACCCACGACCGGGTGCTCGTGCTCCCGGCGTTCGGCGAGCCGGGGCGGCTGCCGTTCTGGAAGGGTGACGGCCTGGGCCGGCCGGCGGAACTCGGCGAGGCCGTCGGCGCCTTCGTCCGGGAGGTCTCCGCGTTGCCGGAGGCCGCCGCCCGGGTCCGCTGCGCGGCCGGGGGCTCGATGAGCGCGCCGCGAACAACCTCCTGGTCTTCCTCGCCGACCAGCGCGCGGCCACCGGCCAGCTGCCGACCGACCGCACCCTCGTCGTCGAACGGTTCCGCGACGAACTCGGCGACTGGCGGGTGATCCTGCATTCCGCATACGGCATGCAGGTGCACGCGCCGTGGGCGCTCGCGGTCGCCGCCCGGGTGCGGGAACGCTACGGGCTCGACGGCGGGTGCGTCGCAAGCGACGACGGAATCGTCGCGCGCATCCCCGACACCGACGCCGAACCGCCCGGCGCCGAACTCTTCGTCTTCGAGGCGGAGGAGATCGAGCAGCTCGTGACCGATGAGGTCGGCGGCTCCGCCCTCTTCGCCGCCCGGTTCCGTGAGTGCGCCGCCCGCGCCCTGCTGCTCCCGAAGTACAACCCCGGCACCCGGTCGCCGCTCTGGCAGCAGCGGCAGAAGGCCGCCCAGCTGCTCGAGGTCGCCCGCACGTTCCCCACTTTCCCGATCATCCTCGAGACCGTGCGGGAATGCCTGCAGGACGTGTACGACCTGCCGGCCCTGCTCGACCTCACCCGCAAGATCAACAGCCGCACGATCCGCCTCGTCGAGACCCGCACGGAGACCCCGAGCCCCTTCGCGAGCACCCTGCTCTTCGGTTACGTCGCCGCGTTCATGTATGAGGGCGACTCACCGCTCGCCGAGCGCCGGGCCACGGCGCTGTCCCTCGACTCGAGCCTCCTCGCGGAGCTGCTCGGCAGGGTCGAACTGCGAGAGCTCCTCGACCCCGCCGTGATCGAGCAGACGGATGCCGAACTCCAGCGCCTGCCCGCCGACCGGCACGCGCGGGGCGTCGAGGGTATCGCCGACCTCCTCCGCCAGCTCGGGCCCCTCACGACCGAGGAGGTCGCCGCCCGGCTCGATACCCAGGACGACCCCGACGCCGAAACCGGCCTGCTCGAGCTCGTCGCCGCACGCAGGGCACTCAGGGCCGGGTTCGCCGGCCGCCAGTGGTGGGCCGTGATCGAGGACGCCAGCCGGCTTCGCGACGCCCTCGGCGTTCCGGTGCCGCTCGGGGTGCCCGCCGCCTTCACCGAGGCCGTGCCAGACCCGCTCGGCGACCTGGTCAGCCGGTACGCGCGGACGCACGGCCCGTTCACGGTGGCGGATGTCGCCGACCGCTTCGGTCTCGGTCCGGTCGTCGCCCTCGGGGCGCTGCGACGTCTCGCCGGCACCCGCCGGGTGATCGAGGGCGAGTACCGGCCGCACGGCACCGGCAGCGAATGGTGCGACGCCGAGGTTCTGCGCCGACTCCGCAGGCGGTCCCTCGCGGCGCTCCGCCACGAGGTCGAGCCCGTCGATCAAATCACGATGGGCCGGTTCCTGCCGTCCTGGCAACATGTAGGCGGACGGCTGCGCGGCGTCGACGGCGTCGCATCCGTCATCGAACAGCTCGAGGGGGCCCGCATCCCGGCGTCCGCCTGGGAATCGCTCGTGCTGCCCGCCCGGGTGAGCGACTACCGGCCGGCGATGCTGGACGAACTCACCAACGCGGGCGAGGTGCTCTGGGCGGGGGCAGGCACCCTCGCGGGCAACGACGGCTGGATCAGCCTGTACCTCGCCGAGACCGCCGCGCTCACCCTGCCGCCGCCAGCCCTCGTCGAGACCACGGAGCTGCAGCGCGAGGTGCTCGCGACCCTCGGCGGCGGGGGAGGGTTCTTCTTCCGGCAGCTCGCCGACGCGGTCGGCAGCCAGGACGACGTGCTCCTCGCCGACGCCCTCTGGGACCTGGTCTGGGCCGGCCTCGTCGGCAACGACACCTTCGCCCCGGTGCGGGCGCTGCTTTCCGGAGGCCGCACGGCGCACAGCACCCGGAGGGCGGTGCCTCGGGCACGCCTGCACGGCGGCCGCGGGTTTGCCCGGTCGGCGATGCCGTTGCGCGGCGGACCGCCGACGGTGTCCGGCCGCTGGTCGATCGTGCCTGTCGCCGACGATTCACCCACCCGCCGCGCCCATGCCCTCGGCGAGACCCTGCTCGAACGCTACGGGGTCGTCACCCGCGGCGCCGTCGTGGGGAGGGCGTCACTGGCGGCTTCGCGCTCGTCTACCGCACCCTGAGCGGCTTCGAGGAATCCGGCCGCTGCCGGCGCGGCTACTTCATCGACGGGCTCGGCGCCGCACAGTTCGCGACCGCCGGAACGATCGACCGGTTGCGTTCCTTCACCGAGTCGGAGTCCGGCGCGCACGGTGGCCGGGGAGCGGGTCCCGCCGCGGCAGGGCAGGGGGCGCCGGTCGTCGTCACGCTCGCCGCGACCGACCCGGCCAACCCGTACGGGGCCGTGCTGCCGTGGCCGGCCCTGCCGGCCGGCACCACTCACCGTGCTGCCCGGAAGGCCGGCGCGATCGTCGTGCTCGTCGACGGCGCCCTCGCGCTCTACGTCGAACGCGGCGGCAAGACCGTGCTCGCCTTCGACGGAAGCCAGGTCGGAGGGGCCGACGATGTCGACGCCGGCGCCGTGCCGGCGGGTAACCGCGCCGATGCCGACGATGCCGTTGGTGCTCCCATCGGTGCCGACGTCGCCGCCGCCCGTGACGCACTCTTCGCGGCCGCGGCCGGTGCCCTCGCCGCCACGGTGACGAGCGGCCGGATCGCCAAACTCGGCGTCGAGACGGTCAATGGCGCCTTCGTGATCGGCACCCCGTTCGGCCGCGCGCTCCAGGCCGCCGGATTCGGCGTGACGCCGAAGGGACTGAAGCTGCATGCCTGAGGCCGACCGTGCCTGAGGGCGACACCGTCTGGCTGACCGCGCACAACCTCGACACGGCGCTGCGCGGGGCCGTCCTGACCCGCTGCGACATCCGCGTGCCGGCCTATGCGACCGTCGATCTCACCGGCGACACCGTGCACGAGGTCACGAGTCGCGGCAAACACGTGCTGATCCGGGTGGGGGAGGCCAGCATCCATTCACACCTGAAGATGGAGGGCGCCTGGCACCTCTACCGGCACGGCTCGGCCTGGAAGCGGCCGGCCTTCCAGGCCAGGGCCGTGCTCGAGACGGCCGACTGGATCGCGGTCGGCTTCGAACTCGGGGTGCTCGAGGTGTTGCCCATCGGGGAGGAAGGCGCCAGGCTCGACTACCTCGGCCCCGACCTGCTCGGCGCCGACTGGGACCCCGCCGAGGCCGTGCGCCGCCTGGAGGACCGGCCCGAGCGTCCGATCGCGGTCGCACTCGCCGACCAGGCGAACCTCGCGGGTCTCGGCAACGAGTACGTGAACGAGCTCTGCTTCCTGCGGGGCGTGCTGCCCACCCGGCCGGTGGCCGACGTGACGGATGTCGCCGGTCTCGTCGACCTCGCGCACCGGCTGATCGTCGCGAACCGCGGCAGGACCGACCGGATCACCACGGGTTCCGCCCGCCGCGGCGAACAGTCCTGGGTCTACGGCCGTGCCGGCCGGCCCTGCCGACGCTGCGGCACCCGCATCCGCCAGGGCACGCTCGGCCGCTCTGAGCTCGAGCAGCGGGTCACCTACTGGTGTCCCCGCTGCCAGACCTGACGTGCCGGCTCAGGTGTCGCATATCGACGTTCGCGGGTCGCGGGAACGTCGATATGCGACACCTCAGGGAAGGGTGATCGGGCTAGTTGACCGGGCCGGTGTACTTCTCGCCTGGGCCCGCGCCGATCGGGTCCGGGATCGCGGAGGCCTCGCGGAACGCGAGCTGCAGCGAACGCAGCCCGTCGCGCAGGCTCCGCGCGTGCATGTCGGCGATGTCGGGGGCGGCCGCCGTCACGAGCCCGGCGAGGGCGTTGATGAGCTTCCGGGCCTCGTCGAGGTCGATCTGCGTGTCGGGGTCGTCGGCGAGCCCGCACTTCACCGCAGCGGCGCTCATCAGGTGCACGCACGCCGTCGTGATGATCTCCACGGCGGCCACATCGGCGATATCGCGGGTTTCCTGGCTGGCATCCTGGCTTGTGCTACTGGTCACTGCATTCCTCTGTTAGACTCGTCCGGGCTCCGAGGTATTTATCTCGGTACGAAAGTGGATAATCTCCCACCCGCGCATACCGCTTCACAAAGGTTACCGGGTTGTTTGCACTCCGCCGTCGTGGCACTGGAAACAGTGGCGCGAAGGTAGACAGGGTGCCGTACGCAGTGTTTGAGCAATAACGCTCCACCATTTCGCACGCGATTTTCCTCTCTTCGTCGCCAGGCGGCATCCGTTGCCTGGCTGTAGTCACGATGCATGAGAGAAGGAGAGACGCATCAGCGATCCCCGTACAAATGACCGTATCCGCGTCCCTGAAGTCCGTCTTGTCGGCCCCGCCGGCGAGCAGATCGGGGTCGTGGCCATTGACGTCGCACTGCGCATGGCACAGGAGGCGGATCTGGACCTCGTCGAGGTTGCCCCTACCTCCAAGCCGCCGGTCGCAAAGATCATGGACTACGGCAAGTTCAAGTACGAGGCTGCGCAGAAGGCCAAGGAGGCCCGGCGCAACCAGGCGAACACCATTCTTAAGGAAGTTCGGTTCCGCCTCAAGATTGACACGCACGACTACGAGACCAAGCGCAAACGCGCCGAAGGCTTCCTCAAGGCCGGCGACAAGGTCAAGGCCATGATTCTTTTCCGTGGCCGTGAACAGTCCCGTCCCGACCAGGGCGTACGACTGCTCCAAAGATTTGCCGAGGATGTCGCGGAATTCGGTTCGGTCGAATCGAGCCCGACTATCGACGGTCGAAACATGGTCATGGTGATTGGCCCACTGAAGAACAAATCAGAGGCCAAGGCAGAGGCCAATGCACATAGAGCTGCTGATAAGGCAGCGAAACAGGAGGAAAAAAATGCCTAAGATGAAGACCCACTCCGGGACTAAGAAGCGCTTCAAGGTAACCGGCAGCGGCAAGATCATGAAGCAGCAGGCCGGTTTGCGCCACAACCTCGAGGTCAAGAGCACCCAGCGCAAGTCCCGCCTGAACCACGACCAGGTGTTGGCCAAGGCCGACGCCAAGGTCATCAAGAAGCTTCTCGGTCGCTAGACCCCGTACCCCTAAAGGAACAAGAAAATGGCAAGAGTAAAAAGAGCGGTCAATGCTCACAAGAGCCGCCGCGTCATCCTCGAGCGCGCCAAGGGTTACCGCGGCCAGCGCTCCCGTTTGGTCACGAAGGCCAAGGAGCAGCTCACTCACTCCTTCACTTACAGCTACCGTGACCGTCGTGCACGCAAGGGTGACTTCCGTCGCCTGTGGATCCAGCGGATCAACGCTGCGTCCCGCCAGAACGGCCTGACCTACAACCGCCTCATCCAGGGCCTCGCCCTGGCCGGCATCGAGGTCGACCGTCGTATCCTCGCCGACCTCGCGGTCAACGAAGCGGCCACCTTCGCCGCCATCGTCGAGAGCGCCAAGGCAGCACTGCCCGCCGACACGTCCGCACCGAAGGTCAAGGCCTAGCCTTCACGCTTCAGCGCCGTTCAGTTCGCGAGCAGTTCGTTCCACCAGCACTCCGCATCACCCAAAACGGGAGCGGGCCCCAGGGCCCACTCCCGTTTTTGCGTTCCCGCGCCCGGAACCGGGTCAGGCGGTGGGGGTCGAGAGGTCGTAGACCGTCGAGCCGCCGACCGTGGTCGCGGTGTATGTCGCGGCCACCCAGGTCGCGATGGCCGTCGCGGTGCTGTCGCCGCCGCCCATGCCGCCGCCCTGGCTTCCGGAGATGTAGTAGCCGACGTCACCGGTCGCGACGTACGCCTGGAACTCGGCGAGGGTCGGCGTCGGGTCACTGCTCCAGCCGCCGATCGCCATCACGGCGACGCCGGTGGACAGTTCGAGCGTCGCAGCGGACTGCGATCCGTCGACCGCCGCGGCCCAGCGAGCCGTCGAGGCCGTGAGCAGGGCGGTGAGCTCGGACGAGGTCGCGGAATCCGAACCCGCGCCGGAGGGAGCGGAGCCGGAGTCGCCGGCGTTCGCCGCGGCATCCGTGCCCGTGTCGCTCGTGCCGGAGCCGGTATCGGTGCCCGTCGTTCCGGTCGTGCCCGAGCCGTCCGGACCGCCGGTGCCTCCCGTCGGGGGAGTGCCGCCTGCGCCGTCCGGCGCCGTGCCGCCATCGGGCCTCGTGCCGCCGCCGTCGCCGGTGGGGGCACCGCCCATCGCGCCGCCCGCGCCGCCGCCCATTCCGCTCGAGGACGAGACAGAACCGACAGCGGGAATCGAGCCGTTGTGCGCGACCGAAGCCGTCGCGATCGCGTATGCCGCGCTCCCGCCGAGGCCGCCGAGCATGCCGACCAGAACCGCGACGGTCGTGAGGCGGCGCCAGCTCAATGCGGCACCGACGACGAAACCGGCCGCGCCGAGCAGGGTCACCGTGAGCAGCGTCCAGCGCAGCCACGGCAGCCAGTCCGCGTTCTCGGACAGGAGCACGAAGCCCCAGGCGCCGGCGGCCGCGATCATCGCGGCGAGGCCGAGCCGGCCGAACCAGTGCGAACGGCCGTGCCAGAGCACGACGCCGCCGGTTCCGACGAGGCCCGCGATCGCCGGGGCGAGGGCGACGGTGTAGTACGGGTGGATGGTGCCGCTCATGTAGCTGAAGACGAGTCCCGTCACGAGCAGCCAGCCGCCCCAGATCACGAGAGCAGCGCGGGCGCCGTCGGTACGGTGCCGCTTCCGGGTGGCCCAGAGACCGAGGACCAGGGCGAGCAGCGCCGTCGGCAGCAGCCACGAGATCTCGAGGCCCATCTCGCTGCTGAACAGGCGGCTGAGCCCGGTCGCTCCGCCGAAGCTCGAGCCGGCCGCGGCTGTCGTGCTGCCCCCGCGTTTCCGCCGCCGCCTGCGGTCGCCCCGAAGATCCGACCGAGGCCGTTGTAGCCGAAGACGAGGTCGAGCACGGTGTTGTCCGTGGACCCGCCGATGTATGGGCGAGCGGATGCCGGCCACAGGGCGACCGCGAGCACCCACCACCCCGCCGACACGACGAGGGCGCCCGCGGCGACGCCGAGGTGTGCGAGGCGGCGCCAGACGGTCGTATTCGCCAGGAGCAGGTAGGCGAGGCCGAAGGCCGGCAGCACGAGGAGGCCCTGGAGCATCTTGGTCAGGAAGGCGAAGCCGAGGGCGACGCCGGCGAGGGCGAGCCAGCGCCAGCTCGCGGCGGGCAGCGCGCGGACCACGCAGTACGCGGCAGCCGTCATCAGCACCGTCAGGAGTGCATCGGGGTTGTCGAAGCGGAACATCAGCGCCGCGGCGGGCGTGAACGCGAGCACCGCGCCGGCCACGAGCCCGCCGACGGCGCCCAGCCGTTGGCCGAAGGCCACGAGGCTGCGCCGCACGGTCGCGAAGACGAGGGCGACGGCCGCGACGCCCATCAGCGCCTGCGGCACGAGCACACTCCAACTCGAGAAACCGAAGATCCGCGCCGAGAGCCCCATCACCCAGAGCGATGCCGGCGGCTTGTCGACGGTGATGAAGTTCGAGGAGTCGAGAGATCCGAAGAACAGGGCGGTCCAGCTCCTGGACCCTGCCTGCACCGCGGCGGCGTAGAAGCTGTTCGCCCAGCCGCTCTCGCTCAGGTTCCAGAGGTAGAGCAGGCCGGTGACGATCAGGAGCGCCCAGAACGACGGCCGGATCCAGGCGGCGTCCGTGCGCTCTCCGAGAATGATCCGGGCGATCAGTCCGCGGCGCGCCGTCGACGGCGCTGCGGCGCCGGACGTGCTGGACCCTGTGGTCGCGCCGGATGTGCGCGGCACGGATACGGGTGGGCGGGTCACGTGACCCGGAACGATGTGGCCGGTCATGGCTCCTCCAAAGGTTGATCCTTTGAGCTTGCCGAGTGCGTCCATGGGCCAGCTATGCCGGCGCTATGAGATGGCTATGGCCGGCTGTCAGCGCGGCAACCGCGCCGCCACAGCCCCGGCAAGTAGGCTGGGAGCATGTTAGATAATCCCCGTTCTCCGCGCGTGCGGGCCGTTGCGAAGCTGTCGAACCGGGCCGCGCGCTCCGAGACCGGGCTGTTCCTTCTCGAGGGCCCGCAGGCCGTCGCCGAGGCCCTGAACTTCCGTCCGGAGCTCGTCGTCGAGCTGTACGCAACCCCGACGGCCCTCGAGCGCCACCCCGAGATCGCCGAAACCGCCGTCGATGCGGGCGTCGACGTCGAATTCGTCACCGAGCAGGTCCTCGAGACGATGGCGGACACCGTCACCCCGCAGGGCTTCGTCGCGGTCTGCCACCAGTTCCCCACCTCGGTCAAGGAGATCTTCGCCAAGGAACCGAAGCTCATCGCGATCCTCGAAGAGGTGCGCGACCCGGGCAACGCCGGCACGATCATCCGGGCAGCGGATGCCGCCGGCGCCGACGCCGTGATCTTCACCGGTCGCAGCGTCGACCTCTACAACCCCAAGGTCGTGCGCTCGTCCACGGGCTCGATCTTCCACCTGCCCGTCGCCGTCGGCGTCACCCTTGACGACGTCCGCGAGCGCGCCCGCTTCGCCGGCCTCCAGATCTTCGCCGCCGACATCAAGGGCACCGACCTGCTCGCCGCCCGCAATCAGGGACTCCTTCTCGCGCCGACAGCCTGGCTGTTCGGCAACGAGGCCCGCGGCCTGACCGATGAGGACCTGGCCCTCGTCGACCGCTCGATCACCGTGCCGATCTACGGCCACGCCGAATCGATGAACCTCGCGACCGCGGCATCCGTCTGCCTGTACGAAAGCGCCTTCGCGCAGCGCAGCTAGTCGCGGGAACCGGGCCCGCCGGCGTGCGGATTGGTTTGCGCTGCTAACAATTTCCCCTAGATTGGGGGATATGGAGCCTACAGATCCCACGCCGGCTACGTCGAACATCACGGTGCGTCGGGGCGAGCCCCTCGTGGTCGTTACCGATGTCAACAAGCACTTCGGCGAGCTGCACGTCCTCAAGAACATCAACGCCGTCGTCACCCGTGGCGAGGTCGTCGTCGTCATCGGCCCGAGCGGGTCGGGCAAGTCCACGCTCTGCCGGGCGATCAATCGCCTCGAGACGATCGACTCCGGCGTCATCACGATCGACGGTCAGGCCCTTCCCGAAGAGGGCAGGGGCCTGGCCCGGCTGCGGGCAGACGTCGGCATGGTCTTCCAGGCGTTCAACCTGTTCGCGCACATGACGGTGCTGCAGAACGTCACCCTCGGGCCGATCAAGGTGCGCGGGCTGTCCAAGGCCGACGCCGAGACCCGGGCGATGGCCCTCCTCGAGCGGGTCGGCGTCGCCGACCAGGCCCACAAGATGCCCGCTCAGCTCTCCGGCGGCCAGCAGCAGCGCGTCGCGATCGCCAGGGCCCTCGCCATGGAACCCAAGGTCATCCTCCTCGACGAGCCGACGAGCGCACTCGACCCCGAAATGATCAACGAGGTTCTCGAGGTCATGATCGATCTCGCCAACGACGGAATGACCATGCTCGTGTGTGACCCACGAGATGGGCTTCGCTCGGCAGGGTCGCTAACCGGGTCATCTTCATGGACCGAGGGCGAGATCGTCGAGGAATCGACCCCGGACCGTTTCTTCACCAACCCGCAGACCACCCGCGCCAAAGACTTCCTTTCGAAGATCCTCGCGCACTGAGGATCCTCTTCCCGCAGTACTTGCCGGTCACACGACCGGCGATCCCCGCACACAGCACCCAGGAGGACACCATGCGACTCAATAAAGGTCTAGTGATTTCTGCCATTGCCCTCGCGAGCGTTCTCACGCTCAGCGCCTGCACCGACTCCGGTGCATCCCCCTCTGCGGCCCCCGTCGCCGCCACCCCGACGTTCGCGCCGGGCACGACCATGGCCAAGCTCGCCGAAGCAGGCAAGATCACCATCGGCACCAAGTTCGACCAGCCGTTGTTCGGACTCAAGGGCCCGAACGGCCCCGTCGGATTCGACGTCGAGATCGGCAAGCTCATCGCGGCCAAGCTCGGCATCGCAGCGGACAAGATCAACTGGGTCGAGACCGTGTCGGCCAACCGGGAACCGTTCATCACGAACGGCCAGGTCGACATCGTCATCGCGACCTACACGATCAACGACAAGCGCAAGGAGGTCGTCTCCTTCGCCGGCCCGTACTACGAAGCCGGACAGGACCTGCTCGTGCTCGCCGGGAACCCGAACAAGATCACCGGGCCAGAAGACCTCACTGGGAAGCCGGTCTGCACCGTGAGCGGCTCGACCTCTGAGAAGAACATCGCCGCGTACACGACCAACGTGATCGCGACGGACACCTACTCCAACTGCCTCGGCCCGCTGCGCAGCGGTGAAGTCGTCGCGGTCACGACCGACAACGTCATCCTCGCCGGTCTCGCCGACCAGAACTCCGGCGAATTCGAGGTCGTCGGCAAGCCATTCACCAAGGAGCCGTACGGCATCGGGCTGAAGAAGGACGACACCGAATTCCGCGCCTTCATCAACGACACCCTGGACGCCTCCTTCACCGACGGAACCTGGGCAGCGGCCTGGGAGGCCACCGCAGGCAAGGTCCTCGACACCCCCACCCCGCCGACCATCAACCGCTACTAGAACCCGCGCGACGCCGGGCGGATGCCTGATGCGGCATACGCCCGGCCTCGCGTTCGAATGCACCCACCGACACCCACAGACACAGACATAGAAGAGGAGTTGAGGCATGGACGCAGTCATCGATAACCTGCCGGTCTTCCTCGAAGGCTTTCGAAACACCCTCGGCCTGCTCGTCATCTCCGGGGTGGGCGCACTCATTCTCGGCCTGATCGTTGCCGGCCTGCGCATCTCGCCCATCGGCTCGTTCCGCGGCTTCGCCACGGTCTACACCGAGATCATCCGCAACACACCCCTGACCCTGATCCTCTTCTTCTGCGCGTTCCTGCTGCCATACCTGCAGTTCTCGCCCGGCTACTTCACGCTCGCAGCGATCGGCCTCACCGTCTACACCTCGCCGTTCGTCGCCGAAGCCGTGCGCAGCGGTATCAACGGCGTGCACGTCGGCCAGGCCGAGGCCGCCCGCAGCATCGGGCTCGGCTTCGGCCAGTCGCTCGCCTTCGTGATCCTGCCGCAGGCGCTGCGGATGGTCGTGCCGCCCCTGATCAACGTGTTCATCGCCCTCGCGAAGAACACCTCCGTCGCCGGCGCCTTCTTCGTCTTCGAACTCTTCGGCGCCGCCCGCCAGGTCACCAACGACCGCGGCGACCAGGTTCTCGCAATCCTGCTCGCGGTGGCCGTCTTCTACCTGCTGATCACCGTGACCCTCGGCATCATCGCCGGCCGGGTCGAGAAGAGAGTGGCGGTGCTCCGATGACCTCGGTCCTCTACGATGCGCCAGGCCCCAAGGCCCGGCGGATGTCCCGCATCATCTCCTACGTCGGCGTCGCCGTGATCGCCGTCGGTGTCGTCGCCCTCGTGCTCGCCCTGGGAGCCCCGAAGGCGAGCGCCAACGGCGCCGTGCAGCCCGGACTCTGGGACCTGAGCCGCTGGGACGTCTTCAACGACCTCGAGGTCTGGCGCTCGCTCGGCCGCGGCGCGCTCGCGACCCTCGAGATGGCCGGTGTCGCGGCCGTCCTCGCCCTCGTCCTCGGTGTGCTGTTCTCCTTCGGCCGCGCCTCCGACACGGCCTGGATCCGGGTGCCGACCACGGTCGTCCTCGAATTCTTCCGCGGCATGCCCGTGCTGCTGATGATGCTGTTCGTCCTGCTCGTCTTCTCAACCGGATCGTTCTGGGCCGGCGTCGCCGCCCTCGCCGTCTACAACGGCGCGATCATCGGCGAGGCCCTCCGGGCCGGTATCAAGGCGCTCCCACGCGGCCAGCGCGAAGCCGGTCTCGCGATCGGCCTGACCCCCATCGCGACGCGACTCCGGATCGAATTCCCGCAGGCTTTCCGGCAGATGCTGCCGATCATCATCGCCCAGCTCGTCGTGCTGCTCAAGGACACCTCGCTCGCCTTCGTGGTGGGATACTCCGAACTCCTGCGCAGCATGCGTGACCTGACCAACTTCTTCGGCAACCGATACTCCTTCTCCTTCTTCTTCGTCGTGCTCGTCATCTACCTCGCGATGAACCTGTCGCTGTCGTGGCTGGCCCGGCGGATCGCCCGGCGGAGCGGTTCGAAGCCCACGCACTAAACTTGGGACTTGTGTCTGAATCCACCGAAAACCCCGCACCGGCCGAAATCTCCGAAGCGGCCGTGACCGCGGCGGTCACCGCCGCCCTGGCCGCCATATCCGCCGCCGCCGACTCGTCCGCCCTCAAGGCGGCCCGGAGCGAACACGCCGGTGAGGCGTCTCCGCTCTCCCGCCTGAACGCACTGATGCGTTCGGTGTCGAAGGAACAGAAGGCGGCGGCCGGCAAGCTCGTCGGCCAGGCCAGGGCCCGGGTCAACCAGGCCCTCTCCGCCCGCGAGGCGGAGATCGGCGCGGCAGAGGCCGCCGCACAGCTCGCCGCTGAAACGGTGGATGTCACGGCAGCGGCGTCGACCTGGCACGCCGGGGCGCGGCATCCGCTCGCCCTGCTGCAGGAACGCGTCGCCGACGTCTTCGTCGCGATGGGCTGGGAGGTCGCGGAAGGCCCCGAGCTCGAAAGCGAGTGGTTCAACTTCGACGCGCTCAACTTCGACGAGGACCACCCGGCGCGCGCGATGCAGGACACCTTCTTCATCGACCCGCCCGAGGCACACCTCGTGCTGCGCACGCACACCTCGCCCGTGCAGATGCGCGCCCTGCTCTCCCGCGAGCTGCCGGTCTACGTCGTCGCGCCCGGCCGGGTGTACCGCACCGACGAGCTCGATGCGACCCACACTCCCGTGTTCCACCAGATCGAGGGCATCGCCGTCGACAAGGGGCTCACGATGGCGCACCTCCGCGGCACCCTCGACCACTTCGTGCAGGCCCTCTTCGGCCCGGAGGCGAAGGTGCGGCTGCGGCCGAACTACTTCCCGTTCACCGAACCGAGCGCCGAGCTCGACGTCTGGCACCCGACCTTCAAGGGCGGCGCGCGCTGGATCGAGTGGGGCGGCTGCGGCATGGTCAACGCCAACGTGCTCCGCTCCGCGGGGATCGACCCCGAGGTCTACTCGGGCTTCGCGTTCGGCGTCGGCGTCGAACGAGCACTGATGTTCCGCAACGATGTGAAGGATATGCACGACATGGTCGAAGGCGACGCACGGTTCAGCCAGCAGTACGGGATGACCGTCTGATGCGCGTTCCCCTGAGCTGGCTCGGCGAATTCGTCGACCTCGAACCCGGCACGACCCCCGAAGCCGTACACGCCGCCCTCGTGAGCGTCGGCCTCGAAGAAGAAGAGATCCACCGCTTCGAGCTGACCGGCCCGATCGTCGTCGGCGAGGTGCTCGAGTTCGTCGGAGAGCCGCAGACCAACGGCAAGATCATCAACTGGTGCCAGGTGCGCGTCGCGCCCGGCGACGAAACCGCGGCCGACGGCGGCCCCGCCGTGCACGGCATCGTCTGCGGCGCCCACAACTTCGTCGTCGGCGACAAGGTCGTCGTGACCCTGCCCGGCGCGGTGCTCCCCGGCCCGTTCCCGATCGCGCCCCGCAAGACCTACGGCCACGTCTCCGACGGCATGATCGCCTCGGCCCGCGAGCTCGGCCTCGGCGACGAGCATGATGGCATTCTGCTCCTGAAGAACCTCGGCCTCGACGACGCCCCGGTCGGCACCGACGCGATCGCCCTCCTCGGACTCGACGACACCGCCGTCGAGGTCAACGTGACCCCCGACCGCGGCTACGCGTTCTCGATCCGCGGCATCGCCCGCGAATACTCGCACGCGACAGGGGCCGCCTTCCGCGACCCCGCCCTCGCGACGGTGACCGCGGTTTCCACGATTGATTTCCCCGTCACGCTCGCCGACGCTTCCCCCATCCGCGGTCGCGTGGGCGCGAGCGTCTTCGTGACCCGCGCCGTGCGCGGCGTCGACCCGTCCCGGCCCACTCCGGCCTGGATGATCACCCGGCTCGCCCTCGCGGGCATGCGGTCCATCTCGCTCGTCGTCGACGTGACCAACTACGTCATGCTCGAACTCGGCCAGCCGCTGCACGGCTACGACCTCGACGCCCTCGCCGGCGGCATCCTGGTGCGCCGGGCGGAACCGGGGAGAAGCTCACGACCCTCGACGGCGTCGTGCGCGCCCTGCACTCCGAGGACCTCCTGATCACCGACGAGTCCGGTGCCATCGGCCTCGCCGGCGTGATGGGCGGCCGCAGCACCGAGATCGGTGCATCCACCACGAACGTGCTCATCGAGGCCGCGAACTTCGACCCGGTGTCGATCGCCCGCAGCGCCCGCCGCCACAAGCTCCCGAGCGAGGCCTCCCGTCGCTTCGAACGCGGAGTGGACCCTCAGGTCGCCGCCGTGGCAGCTGCCCGCGTCGTGCAGCTGCTCGTCGACCTCGCCGGCGGAACCGCGGACGGCCTCGGCTCCGCGCTCGACTCCTCCGTGCCGCCCGTCGCGATCGAGCTCCCGCGCGACTTCATCTCCGGCTTGATAGGGCGCACCTACTCGGACGACGAGGAGCGCTCAGCCCTCGCCGAGATCGGCGGCCTGCTCGTCGAAACCCCGACCGGACTCTCGGTGACCCCGCCGACCTGGCGCCCCGACCTCACCGACAAGTGGACCCTCGCAGAGGAGGTCGCCCGCATCGTCGGCTACGACAGCATCCCCTCTGTGCTCCCGGTCGCCCCGCCCGGCCGCGGCCTGACCCTCGTGCAGCGCCTGCGCCGCACGGTCGCGCAGACCCTCGCGGCCACCGGCCACACCGAGGTGCTCGCCTACCCGTTCGTATCCGAGGCCGACAACCGCCTCTTCGCACCGCTCGCGACCACGACGGATGCCGCCGGTGCCGCCGCCGGCATCCCCGCCGTCGCCGAGGTCCCCCAGATCCGCGTAGCCAATCCGCTCGACGGCGAGGCGCCTTTCCTGCGCACCTCGATCCTCCCTGGCCTGCTGCGGATCGCGCACCGCAACCGTTCTCGCGGGATCACCGACCTGGCCGTCTTCGAACAGGGACTCGTCTTCCGGCCGGTGGCGGGCATCCGCTACGGCAGCCTCGTCGTACCGGCGGGTGCCACCCGCCCCAGCACGGCACTCGAGGCCGAGCTCAACGCGGGCATCCCGCCGCAGCCGTACTCCGTCGCCGTCGCTCTCACCGGGAACACCGTGCGGCACCAGCCCGGCCGGGCGCCGATCGCCGCAGGCTGGCAGGACGCCCTCGCCGCCGTGCAGCAGGTCGCGCTCGCGACCGGCGTGCCGATCCTGGTGCGCCAGGGAGTGCACCCGGCGATGCACCCCGGCCGCACCGCCGAGTTGTTCGTCGCCACCGCAGACGGGGAGCTGAGCGTCGGCTTCGCGGGCGAACTGCTGCCCGCCGTCGCGACCGGCTTCGACCTGCCCGCCGTGGTCGCCGTCGCCGAGATCACCCTCTCCGACGTCTTCGCCCAGGCCGGTTCCGAACTGCACGCCGCACCGATCAAGACGATGCCCGCAGCGACCCAGGACCTCTCGCTCGTCGTCAGCGCCACGGTGCCCGCAGCCGAGGTGCTCGCGGCAGTGGCTGAAGGGGCCGGCGCGCTGCTCGACCACATCGAGCTCGTCGACGACTACCGCGGCACCGGGATCGAGCCCGGCCGCAAGTCGCTGACGTTCGCGCTGCGATTCCGGGCCCCCGACCGCACCCTGACCGCCGCGGAAGCGAGCGACGCGAAGCTCGCCGGCGTGGCCGTCGCGGCCGCCCGCTTCGACGCGACCCTCCGCGAGTAAGTCTCCGGGGTGCGCGCCACGTGCGCCGTTTCGCGCCAGGCACGCCTGGCGCGAAACGGCGGAAATGGCGCGCGATCGGGCGCGATTGGCGCGTCGCGGCGGAGGTGGCGCGCAACTTTCTTGCGTGCGCAGCTGACGTGCGCTCGGGTGGCCGGGTGCGGATGCCGGCGGGAACCGACCCGATGTCGCCCGGATTCCCGGGGGCGCGGGGCAGCGCGATAGGTTTGTCACATGGCTTTTTCGGTAGCAATTGCAGGCGCGAGCGGTTACGCGGGCGGAGAATTGCTGCGAATGCTCGCCGGACACCCTGAATTCGAGGTGCGCACGGTGACCGCGCACAGCAACGCGGGCCAGCGATTGATCGACGTGCAACCGCACCTTCGCGGCCTCGCGCACCTCACCCTCGTGGACACGAACGCCGTCAACCTCGCCGGGCACGACGTCGTCTTCCTCGCCCTGCCGCACGGGGCATCCGGTGCCCTGAGCGCGGAGCTGTCGCCCGACACGCTCGTGATCGACTGCGGCGCGGACCACCGGCTGGAGGATGCAGCGGACTGGGCGGCGTTCTACGGCGGCGACTACTTCGGCTCGTGGGCGTACGGCGTCCCCGAACTCCCGATCCCCGGTGGCGGCAAGCAGCGCTCCCGCCTGGTCGGAGCCCGCCGGATCGCCGCGCCCGGATGCAACGCGAGCACGGTCGCCCTGGCCCTCGCGCCCGGCATCCACGCCGGCGTGATCGAACCGGCCGACCTCGTCGCCGTGCTCGCCGTCGGACCATCGGGTGCGGGCAAGAGCCTCAAAGTCCCGAACCTCGCCGCAGAGGTGCTCGGATCCGCCAACCCGTACGCGGTCGGCGGCACCCACCGGCACATTCCCGAAATCCAGCAGAGCCTGCGCTGGGCGGGCGCCGTGAATCCGACCATCTCCTTCACGCCCGTGATCGTGCCGATGTCCCGCGGCATCCTCGCGACGGCGACGGCGCGCCTCGTGCCCGGCACCTCCGCAGCCGCCGTGCGCGCAGCCTGGGAGAGCGCATACGCAGACGAACCGTTTGTGCACCTGCTCCCGGCCGGACACTTCCCGCGCACGAGCGACGTGCTCGGCGCCAACACCGCACTGATCGGCCTCGCCGTCGACGAGGCCGTCGGCCGCGTCGTCACGGTGACCGCCGTCGACAACCTCGCCAAGGGCACCGCCGGTGCCGCGATCCAATCCGCAAACCTGGCCCTCGGGCTGCCCGAGACCCTGGGCCTCAGCATGAATGGAGTCGCCCCGTGAGCGTCACAACCCCCGCCGGATTCGCGGCAGCCGGCGTCACAGCCGGCCTCAAGAAGTCCGGCGGACTCGACCTCGCCGTCGTGCAGAACCTCGGCCCGCTCGCCAGTGCCGCGACCGTGTTCACGAGCAATCGCTGCAAGGCGAACCCGGTGATCTGGAGCCAGCAGGTCATGCGCGGCGGCAGCGTCCGCGCGATCGTGCTCAACTCGGGCGGTGCGAACTGCTACACCGGCAGCATCGGCTTCCAGACCACCCATGCGACCGCGGAGGCCGTCGGTGACCGCCTCGGCGTGTCCGCCGGGGAGGTGCTCGTCTGCTCGACCGGCCTGATCGGCGAACAGCTCGACCTGGACAAGATCACCGCAGGCATCTGGGACGCCACCCTCGCCCTGCGCACGGACGACTCGACGTCCGCCGAAGCGGGCCTGTCCGCCGCCAGGGCCATCATGACGACCGACACCACTCCGAAGCAGTCCGCCGTGACCGCGCCGGCCGGCTGGTCGATCGGCGGGATGGCCAAGGGCGCAGGCATGCTCGCCCCCGGCCTCGCGACAATGCTCGTCGTGATCACGACCGACGCCGTCCTCGACTCCGCCCAGCTCGACAGGGCGCTTCGGGTCGCGACCCGGATCACCTTCGACCGCCTCGACTCCGACGGCTGCATGTCGACCAACGACACCGTGAGCCTGCTCGGCTCTGGCGCGAGCGGCATCGCGCCGGACGAAGCCGAATTCGCCGCCGCGCTCACCGCGATCTGCCAGGACCTCACCCTGCAGCTGCAGGCCGACGCGGAGGGCAGCGCCCACGACGTCGCCATCACCGTGCGCAACGCCGAGACCGAAGCCGACGCCGTCACCGTGGCCCGCGCTGTCTCCCGCAGCAACCTGTTCAAGACCGCCATCTTCGGCAACGACCCGAACTGGGGCCGCGTGCTCGCCGCCGTCGGCACGACGGATGCCGCCTTCGACCCGTACAACATCGACGTCACGATCAACGGGGTGCAGGTCTGCACCGCGGGGGAGCCGGACCAGCCCCGCGAACTCGTCGACCTCACGCCACGCTCCGTCACGGTGCTGATCACCCTGCACGCGGGGGACGCGGAAGCGACGATCTGGACCAACGACCTCACGCACGCCTACGTCGAAGAGAACAGCGCGTACTCGAGTTGACCCGTCACACGCACGGCAAGGCCTCGCACCGGCATCCGCTCGCGGACACCGGCACCGGAACGCACGCGAGCGACGCGGAGGTCGACACGACCGAGGCCGAGTCGAACACCCGGGCCGAGGCCGCGGTCAAGGCCGAGACCCTGATCGAGTCGCTGCCCTGGCTCAAGCACTTCCACGACAAGATCATCGTCGTCAAGTTCGGCGGCAACGCCATGGTCAGCGAGGCGCTGCAGCGCAGCTTCGCCGAGGACATGGTCTACCTGCGTTATGCCGGCCTCCGCCCCGTCGTCGTGCACGGAGGCGGCCCGCAGATCTCGGCGATGCTCGACCGCCTCGGCATCCAGAGCGAATTCCGCGGCGGCTACCGCGTGACGACCCCCGAGGCGATGGACGTCGTGCGGATGGTGCTCACCGGCCAGATCAACCGCGAGCTCGTCAGCCACATCAACGAGCACGGCCCCCTCGCGGCCGGCCTCTCCGGCGAGGACGCCGGACTCTTCCAGGGCCGCCGCCGCGGCACGATGATCGACGGCGAGGAGGTCGACCTCGGCCTCGTCGGCGACGTGATCGGCGTCGACCCAGAGGCCGTGCACGCCCAGCTCGACGCCGGCCGCATCCCGGTGATCTCCTCGATCGCGCCAGACACGGATGTCCCGGGCCAGTCCCTGAACATCAACGCCGACGCCGCCGCCGCGTCCCTCGCCATCGCGCTCGGGGCCGAGAAGCTCGTCATCCTCACCGATGTCGCCGGGCTCTACAGCGACTGGCCGAACCGGGACTCCCTCGTCTCGATCATCGAAGTGCCCGAGCTCCGCGCCCTGCTGCCCGACCTGGAATCCGGGATGATCCCCAAGATGACCGCCTGCCTCGACGCCGTCGAGGGCGGCGTCGCCAAGGCGGCACATCATCGACGGGCGCGTGCCGCACTGCCGATCCTGCTCGAGGTCTTCACCGGGAGCGGCGATCGGCACCGAAGTAGTACCCCGGGCGAACTGAGCCCAACCGCACCACACCACCGACACGACGGATTTGAGAATGACAGGCGAAACGATCACCGACTCACCGGCAACCTACGCGGGCACGACCGACGCGGCCACGCTCGCGGAACGCAGCGAGGGCTGGCGTGACCGATACACCGCGGCGATGATGCTCACCTTCGCGCCGCCGCGCGCGATGCTCGTCCGCGGCGCCGGCTGTTACGTCTGGGACGAGAACGGCACCGAATACCTCGACTTCCTCGCGGGCATCGCCGTCAACTCCCTCGGGCACGCCCACCCCGAGCTGGTCGCCGCCGTGTCAGCCCAGGTCGGCACCCTCGCGCACATCTCCAACTACTTCGCGTCCCCCTCGCAGATCGAGCTCGCCGAACGGCTCAAGCGCATCACCGGGGCCGGCCCGGCCGGCCGCGTCTACTTCTGCAACTCGGGCGCCGAGGCCAACGAAGCGGCCTTCAAACTCGCCCGCCTCAATATCGGGAGTGAGCCCGGTCGGCCGCGCACCCGCATCCTCTCGTTGCACGAGTCCTTCCACGGCCGCACCATGGGCGCCCTCGCCCTGTCAGGCAAGCCCGCCATGCGGGCGCCGTTCCTGCCGGTGCCCGGCGGCGTCGAGCACATCCACGCGACCTTCGAGGCCCTCGAGGCCGCGATCGACGACACCGTCGCGGCCCTGTTCCTCGAGCCCGTGCAGGGGGAAGCCGGCGTCATCGACCTGCCGGACGGCTTCCTGCGCCGCGCCCGAGAGCTCTGCACCCGGCACGGGGTCCTGCTCATCCTCGACGAGGTGCAGACCGGTGCCGGACGCACCGGAGACTGGTTCGCGTACCAGCACGACGGCATCCTGCCCGATGCGATCTCGATCGCCAAGGGCATCGGCGGCGGGGTGCCGATCGGCGCCCTCGTCACCTTCGGTGCGACGTCCGAGCTGTTCCAGCGCGGCCAGCACGGCTCGACCTTCGGCGGGAACCCGCTCGCGACCACGACCGCCAACACCGTGCTCGGCATCATCGAGCGGGACGGCCTCGTCGCCAACGCCGCCCGCCGCGGCGAGCAGCTCCGCGACCTGATCCTCGGCTTCGACTCCCCGCACATCCTCGAGGTGCGGGGCCGCGGCCTGCTGCTCGGAATCGGACTCGCCGAGCCCGTGGCCCTGAAGCTCGCCGACGCGGCCCTCGAGGCCGGCCTCATCATCAACGCCGCAAACGAGTCCACCATCCGGCTCGCGCCGCCCTCATCGTCGGCGAGGCCGAGCTGGCCGAATTCGGGCGCCGATTCGGGCTCGCCCTGGCCAGCCTCTAGGCTGAAGAATCCCCCATTCCAGCGAAAGTGACCCCGTGACCCGCCATTTCCTGCGCGACGACGACATCTCCCCGGCCGAACAAGCCGAGATCCTCGACCTGGCCGTTGAGCTCAAGCGCGACCGATTCCAGGCGAAACCCCTCGCGGGCCCCCAGACCGTCGCCGTGATCTTCGACAAGTCGTCGACCCGCACCCGGGTGTCCTTCGCCGTCGGCATCGCCGACCTCGGCGGAAGCCCGCTGATCATCAGCACCGCAAACAGCCAGCTCGGGGGCAAGGAGACCGCGGGCGATACCGCCCGCGTGCTCGAACGCCAGGTCGCCGCGATCGTCTGGCGCACCTACGGCCAGGCCGGCCTAGAGGAGATGGCCCTCGGCACCACCGTGCCCGTCGTCAACGCGCTCTCCGACGACTTCCACCCCTGCCAGCTCCTCGCCGACCTGCTCACCATCCGCGAACACCGCGGCGAGCTCGCCGGCCTCACCCTGACTTTCCTCGGCGACGGCGCCTGCAACATGGCGCACTCCTACCTCCTCGCCGGCGCGACGGCAGGCATGCACATCCGTGTCGCCTCCCCGGCCGGCTACACCCCGCAGCCGCAGGTGCTGGCGGATGCCGAGGCCATCGCCGCGAAGACCGGCGGCTCGATCACCCTCTACACCGACCCCGCGGAAGCGGTCACCGGCGTCGACGTCGTCGTCACGGACACCTGGGTGTCGATGGGATTCGAGGAGGAGAAGGCCGCACGCGTCGCCTCCCTCGGCGCCTACCGCGTCGACAGCGCGCTGCTCGCCCGCGCCAAGCCCGACGCGCTCTTCATGCACTGCCTTCCCGCCGACCGCGGTTACGAGGTCACCGCGGACGTCATCGACGGGCCGCAGAGCATCATCTGGGATGAGGCCGAGAACCGCCTGCACGCGCAGAAGGCGCTGCTGGTCTGGCTGCTCGGCCACAACACCAACCCGTAAACTGAGACTTAGTAGATATTTAGAGGGAGAACCATGGCTGAACGTGTTGTGCTCGCATACTCCGGTGGACTGGATACCTCGGTCGGCATCGGCTGGCTGAAGGATGCGACCGGCAAGGAGGTCGTAGCACTCGCCATCGACGTCGGACAGGACGGCGAAGACATGGAGGCCATCCGCCAGCGTGCGCTCGACTGCGGCGCCGTCGAGGCCATCGTCGTCGACGCGAAGGACGAATTCGCCAACGACTACATCGTCCCGGCCCTCAAGGCCAACGCGCTGTACCAGAAGCGCTACCCGCTCGTCTCCGCGCTCAGCCGCCCGCTGATCGCCAAGTACCTCGCCTCCACCGCCAAGGCGCTCGGCGCCGACAGCGTCGCCCACGGCTGCACCGGCAAGGGCAACGACCAGGTCCGGTTCGAGGCCGCCGTCGCCGCGCTTGCTCCCGACCTGATCTCCCTCGCCCCGGTCCGGGACTTCGCGCTGACCCGCGACAAGGCCATCATCTACGCCGCGGAGCACAACCTGCCGATCAAGCAGTCCGCGAAGAGCCCGTACTCGATCGACCAGAACGTCTACGGCCGCGCGGTCGAGACCGGCTTCCTCGAAGACCCGTGGAACGCGCCGATCGAGGACCTCTACACGTACACCCAGGACCCCACGGTCACGCGGGACGCGACCGAGGTCGTCATCCGCTTCGACCAGGGCGTCCCCGTCGCGATCGACGGCAAGCCCGTCACGCCTCTGCAGGCCATCGAGATCATGAACAAGCTCGCCGGCGACCAGGGCGTCGGCCGGATCGACATGGTCGAAGACCGCCTCGTCGGCATCAAGAGCCGCGAGGTCTACGAGGCCCCCGCCGGCATCGCCCTCATCGCCGCGCACGAAGAGCTCGAGAACATGACCATCGAACGCGACCTCGCCCGCTACAAGCGCGGCGTCGAGGCCAAGTGGGCAGAACTCGTCTACGACGGGCTCTGGTTCTCCGGCCTCAAGCGTGCCCTCGACGTGTTCATCGACGAGACGCAGAAGTACGTGACCGGCGACATCCGCCTCAAGCTGCACGCCGGCACCGCGGTCGTCACCGGCCGCACGAGCCCGCAGAGCCTCTACGACTTCAACCTCGCCACCTACGACACCGGAGACACCTTCGACCAGAGCATGGCCAAGGGGTTCATCGAGCTGTGGTCGCTGCCGAGCAAGATCTCCGCACGCCGCGACCTGGCCGGCAAGTAGGGTCCGGAGCATGACAGGCGATTCTCCGGTCAACCGCGCCGGTGAGGCGGGCGCCCTCTGGGGTGGCCGCTTCGCCGGGGGACCGAGCCCCGAGCTCGCACGGTTGAGCAAGTCGACCCAGTTCGACTGGCCACTCGCGCCATACGACATCCGGGGTTCCCGGGCTCACGCCCGTGCCCTGGCCGCCGCTGGTTACCTGAGCGCCGAAGAACTCGCCGCCATGATCGCCGGGCTCGACCGGCTCGACGCCGCCATCAACGATGGAAGCTTCCAGCCTGCCGAGAGCGACGAGGACGTGCACTCCGCCCTCGAACGCGGCCTGATCGACATCGTCGGCGCCCCGCTCGGCGGCAAGCTCCGCGCCGGGCGCAGCCGGAACGACCAGGTCGCCACCCTGATCCGGATGCTGCTCCGCGACAAGGCCGCGAGCATCTCCGCGCACCTGATCACGGTGATCGATGCCCTCGCCGCCCAGGCCGAGGCCAACGAGACCGCGATCATTCCCGGGCGCACCCACCTGCAGCATGCGCAGCCGGTGCTCCTCGCCCACCACCTCTTCGCCCACTGCTGGCCACTCGTGCGCGACCTCGAACGCTTCACCGACTGGGGCAAGCGCGCGGACTACTCGCCGTACGGTTCCGGCGCCCTCGCCGGGAACACCCTCGGCCTCGACGCCCGGCTCGTCGCGACCGACCTCGGCTTCGGCCACGTCGTCGAGAACTCGATCGACGGAACCGCGAGCCGCGACCTCGTCGCCGAGTTCGCGTACATCACCGCCCAGATCGGCATCGACATCTCCCGCCTCGCCGAGGAGATCATCCTCTGGAACACCCGCGAATTCGGTTTCGTCACCCTCGACGACGCGTACTCGACCGGGTCCTCGATCATGCCGCAGAAGAAGAACCCCGACATCGCCGAACTCGCGCGCGGCAAGTCCGGTCGCATGATCGGCAACCTCACCGGCCTGCTCACGACCCTCAAGGGTCTCCCGCTCGCGTACAACCGCGACCTGCAGGAGGACAAGGAACCCGTCTTCGACTCGATCGACACCCTCGAGGTGCTCCTGCCCGCCTTCGCCGGCATGATCGCGACGTTGACCTTCCACACCGAGCGGATGGCGGAACTCGCCCCCGCGGGGTACTCCCTGGCCACCGATGTCGCCGAATGGCTCGTCAAGCAGCGTGTGTCGTTCCGGGACGCGCACGAGATCACCGGGCTCCTCGTGAAGTACGCCGAGCAGAACGAACTCGAACTCCACGAGGTCGACGATGACGCGCTCCTCACGATCTCCGCGCACCTGACCCCCGAGGTGCGCAGCGTGCTGAGCATCCACGGGTCCGTCGAGGGTCGCGACGGCCAGGGCGGCACCGCCCCGGTTCGCGTTGCCGAGCAGCGTGCCGTGCTCGTCGCCCGGGTGCGCGTGCTCGCCTCGGCACTCGCGCTCTAGCGGGCGCCACGGGTGAACGCCGCGCGGGAACTGCGACGTGACGGGCGCCGCCGGTGAGCCTCGACCGGGAGCTGCTCGCACGGCCGGCGATCGAACTCGCCCCGCTCGTGCTCGGTGCGGTTCTCCGCCACGGCGGGGTCGCGCTGCGCATCACCGAGGTCGAGGCCTACCTCGGCGACGGAACCGACCCGGGCTCGTATGCCTTCCGGGGTCGCACCCGGCGTAATGCGGCCATGTACGGCCCGCCCGGGCACCTCTACGCGTATTTCAGCTATGGGATGCACGTCTGCGCCAACATCGTCTGTTCCCCGGAGGGTGCCGCGTCAGCGCTCCTGCTCCGCGGAGGCGAGATCGTCGACGGACTGGCCGAAGCCCGGTCGCGCCGCACGACCTCGAAGACCGACGGCGATCTGGCCAGGGGACCGGCGCGGCTCACGATCGCCCTCGGTATCGGGCTCGGCGACGACGGCGCCGATCTCGGCGCCCTGCCGTTCGAGCTGACCCTGCCCGCCATTCCCGCGCCTGCGGTACGCACCGGTCCGCGCACCGGCGTCAGCGGTCCCGGCGGGGGAGTGGCGTTCCCGTGGCGATTCTGGCTCCCGGGCGAGCCGACCGTGTCGCCCTACCGGCGGCATCCGCAGCTTCGAAACGCGTCGGGGGTTTGAGTCACGGACAAAACACCCTCCCGATCGCGCAGAGGGGCCGTAACTCAGCGCACGCAGTCGCTCAGCTCGTCGCGATCTTCACGAGGGCGGCGCACGCGCAGGCCCAGATCAGGCTCGCGAAGGTGCCGATGATGAAGCGCTCACGGGTTTCGGCCTCGGTGAGTTCGGTGAACCGGCCGACGCCCTTGATGGCGACGACGACGGCGATCGCCTCGGGGAACCCGGCAAGGATCGCCCCCGCGACCGCGAGCCGTTCGAGGATGCCGATCATGAGACCGCCGCGGAGCACCTCGTGCACGGCACCGGCCGCGCCGGGTACTGCGGGCGTCGCGCCGTCGTCGACGAGGATGCCGCCGTGCTGGCCGGGCCGCGCGGAATCGTGGGTGGCGAAGTCGAGTGCGAGCAGGGCCATCGGACCGCCGCCGACGACGGCGAGGGCGAGTGCGATCAGTCCGAGGATGACGCCGAAGGTGTCGCTGCCGCCCGGAGCGGGGGCCGCCGCGATCAGCAGGGCGCCGGCGAGGCCGCCCGCCGAGATGATCGCGAAGGTCTGCTTCCGCCACCGGAACGCGAGCACGGCGCAGACGAGCGAGCCGATCGTCACGAGCAACAGCAGCATCCAGTACAGCGTGGCGAGGATCTGGAAGGACTGGATCGTCATCCGGCGGTGTCCGTTTCTGTCGAAGTCTGCTCGAGGTCTTCCACGAGCCTAACGAGTGCGGGGTGTGCAGCCTCCTCGACCCTCCAGAGCGAGGACTTGATCCGCTGGCTCACCGCGGCGGGCGTGATCCCGAGCCGGGCGGCGATGTCGACCTGGCTGAGCCCGCCGCGCAGCAGGTCGACCGCCGCCCAGCCCTCCGGCGAGCGGCGCTGGCGGAGCAGGAGCACGGTCGCGATGAGCGCCTCGACCTCGGCGCCGGCCAGAATCGGTGCGCCAGCGGCAAGCCGGGGTGGGGCCGGCCGGCGGATGCCCCGGCCGCCGTGGCCCCGGACCCGTCTGCGTCGAGGGCGAAGCGGGCATCCGCTTTCTTGGCTCGCGTCACGGCGGCCCGCGCGGCGATGAATGCCGCGCCGGAGGCCTGCCGGGTGGCGTGGGGAGCGGCACCCGGACCGGGCCGATGCCGAGGCCGATGCTCCAGTGCCCCGACCGGTGCAGCGCGAACACGACGTCGAGCGCGGTCGCGGCGTCGGTGAGCAGCGCCTGGATCTCGTCGCCGGAGGTCTGGTCTGGCGGCAGGAGGAAGGCGGGGCCGAAGTCGGCGGCGAGGCGGGCGATCATCTCGCCGGCCCGGTCCCGGTCGTGGCGGCTGTCGATCTGGTCTGCGGTGATCACGAACATGAGCGCGCCCTCCGGTGCGATTGCTGTGCAGCGCGGGAGTTCGCCCGCATAAAGTAAGCGTACACGCTATATATCTCAATATTCATTCTTCAGGCTTAATTATTCACGATGAAGGCTCAGGCCTGTCCTCCCGGCCCGGCACGGCCGCGCTGGTAATCTGGGCTGCGTGTCAGATCCCGTGATCCTCAAGCAGCAGTCCAACGACGTCACCTTCGAGAATGTCTGGGAGGAGATCTCCTGGCGTGGCCTCGTGCAGGTGTCGACCGACGAGGCCGAGCTGCGCGCGCTGCTCGCGGGGGAGCCGATCACCTTCTATTGCGGGTTCGACCCGACCGCGCCGAGCCTGCACCTCGGAAATCTCGTCCAGCTCCTGCTGATGCGCCGCCTGCAGCTCGCCGGTCACCGGCCGCTCGGCCTCGTCGGCGGTTCCACCGGTCTGATCGGCGACCCGCGGCCCACCGCGGAGCGGGTGCTGAACACCAAGGACACCGTCGGCACCTGGGTCGGCTACCTGCAGGCGCAGGTGTCGCGCTTCCTGAGCGCGGAGGGCGACAATCCCGTCACCCTGGTGAACAACCTCGACTGGACCGGTCCGCTCAGCGCGATCGACTTCCTGCGCGACATCGGCAAGTACTTCCGGGTCGGCACCATGCTCAAGAAGGATGCGGTGAGCGCGCGGCTGAACTCCGACGCAGGCATCAGCTACACCGAGTTCAGCTACCAGGTGCTGCAGGGCCTGGACTTCCTCGAGCTCTTCCGCGCGCACGGCTGCGTGCTGCAGACCGGGGGCAGCGACCAGTGGGGCAATCTCACGAGCGGCACGGACCTGATCCGCAAGGCAGAGGGTGCGAGCGTGCACGCCATCGGCACACCCCTGATCACGAACAGCGACGGCACCAAGTTCGGCAAGAGCGAGGGCAACGCCGTCTGGCTCGACCCCACCCTGACGAGCCCATACGCCTTCTACCAGTTCTGGCTCAACACCGACGACGCCGATGTGATCCTGCGCCTCAAGATCTTCACGTTCCTGACGCGGGCCGAGATCGAGGGCCTCGAGGAATCGGTTGCCACGGAACCCTTCAAGCGGCTCGCCCAGCGCACCCTCGCCGTCTCGGTGACGAGCCTCGTGCACGGGCGGGCGGCGACGGATGCTGCCATCCACGCCGCGCAGGCCCTCTTCGGCCAGGGTGACCTCGCCGACCTCGACGAGGAGACCCTCGAGGCCGCCCTGCGTGAACTCCCCAACACGACAACGGCCCCGCACGCACCTGTCATGCAGTTGCTCGTGGACACCGGACTCACGACGAGCCTGAGCGAGGCCCGGCGCGCGATCAAGCAGGGCGGGGTGTACCTGAACAACGTCAAGGTCCTCAGCGAGGACCAGACCATCGAGGGGGCCGTGCTCCCCGGTGGTGTCGCCGTGCTCCGCCGCGGCAAGAAGACCCTGGCCGGCGTCTTCGTCGAGTAGTCCCTGCCCGGCGTCTTCGTCGAGCAGTCCCCGCCGCGAGAGTACGATTTTGGCCCTTAAACCGGAGGTTTAAGGGCCAAAATCGTACTCTCGCGGATGCTGGGGGCGGCGTGGGCGGGGGCGTGACACGCCCGGGGTGGTGCGGGTTTTGACGGGGGTGGTGGAGGCACGTAATGTCTTCACGTACCCCAAAGGTGCGGAAAAGCCGCAGTGCTTTCCGGCCTCACGTGGGACCGAAGTTTTACGCTTTTCTCACTCTCGAATCCTTGATTCGGATGTGCGAGGCGTAGGCTTGAAAGTCTTCCTCCCGTAAGTTTTGTCGGATTGGTTGAACTCCTTTTGTGGACGCGTTTTCGTGTCGAGAAGCGGGGTTCCGGCCGATTTGACAGGGGCTGCGGGGAGGTTAGGTTAGACAAGTTGCCTCGGAGCGACAGCCACTAAGCCGGTTACGGTGTGGCCTGAAGCCGGGTGCGTCCGATCCTTGAGAACTCAACAGCGTGCACAATGTCAAATGCCAAAAACCTCGTGGTTTGGATCCGTTTCTAGCGGTGAAGGGCCAGGAGATTCCTTTGGAAAACATTTATAACAACAAAGCAAGTCAGTAATGATTTGTTCTGTCAGTTTCAAACTTGTGTCTGGTCCGCCCATTCCGGCGGTCAGTCACACTAGATGTGCCGGGGCTTTCGGGTCTTGTGCAATCAAACATTTACGGAGAGTTTGATCCTGGCTCAGGACGAACGCTGGCGGCGTGCTTAACACATGCAAGTCGAACGATGATGGAGAGCTTGCTCTTCGGATTAGTGGCGAACGGGTGAGTAACACGTGAGCAATCTGCCCTTGACTCTGGGATAAGCGTTGGAAACGACGTCTAATACCGGATACGACCCTTGGAGGCATCTCTGGGGGTGGAAAGAATTTTGGTCAGGGATGAGCTCGCGGCCTATCAGCTAGTTGGTGAGGTAATGGCTCACCAAGGCGACGACGGGTAGCCGGCCTGAGAGGGTGACCGGCCACACTGGGACTGAGACAGGGTCCAGACTCCTACGGGAGGCAGCAGTGGGGAATATTGGACAATGGGCGAAAGCCTGATGCAGCAACGCCGCGTGGAGGGACGACGGCCTTCGGGTTGTAAACCTCTTTTAGTAGGGAAGAAGCGAAAGTGACGGTACCTGCAGAAAAAGCACCGGCTAACTCCGTGCCAGCAGCCGCGGTAATACGTAGGGTGCAAGCGTTGTCCGGAATTATTGGGCGTAAAGAGCTCGTAGGCGGTTTGTCGCGTCTGCTGTGAAAACCCGAGGCTCAACCTCGGGCCTGCAGTGGGTACGGGCAGACTAGAGTGCGGTAGGGGAGATTGGAATTCCTGGTGTAGCGGTGGAATGCGCAGATATCAGGAGGAACACCAATGGCGAAGGCAGATCTCTGGGCCGTAACTGACTCTGAGGTGCGAAAGCGTGGGAGCAAACAGGATTAGATACCCTGGTAGTCCACGCCGTAAACGATGTCAACTAGCCGTTGGGAGCCTTTAGCTCTTAGTGGCGCAGCTAACGCATTAAGTTGTCCGCCTGGGGAGTACGGCCGCAAGGTTAAAACTCAAATGAATTGACGGGGGCCCGCACAAGCGGCGGAGCATGCGGATTAATTCGAAGCAACGCGAAGAACCTTACCAGGCCTTGACATATAGAGGAAACGGCTGGAAACAGTCGCCCCGCAAGGTCTCTATACAGGGTGCTGCATGGCTGTCGTCAGCTCGTGTCGTGAGATGTTGGGTTAAGTCCCGTAACGAGCGCAACCCTCGTCCTTATGTTACCAGCGCGTAATGGCGGGCACTCTATGGAGACTGCCGGTGACAATCCGGAGGAAGGTGGGGATGACGTCAAATCATCATGCCCCTTATGTCTTGGGCTTCACGCATGCTACAATGGCCGGTACAAAGGGCTGCAATACCGCAAGGTGGAGCGAATCCCAAAAAGCCGGTCTCAGTTCGGATTGAGGTCTGCAACTCGACTGCGTGAGGTCGGAATCGCTAGTAATCGCGAATCAGATTGTCGCGGTGAATACGTTCCCGGGCCTTGTACACACCGCCCGTCAAGTCATGAAAGTCGGTAACACCCGAAGCCGGTGGCCTAACCCTCACGGGAAGGAGCTGTCGAAGGTGGGATCGGTGATTAGGACTAAGTCGTAACAAGGTAGCCGTACCGGAAGGTGCGGCTGGATCACCTCCTTTCTAAGGAGCACAGCAGTGCCGTCTGTATACAGCGGAGTAACACTGCCAAGCCATACGAAGACGAATGTTCTTCGATGGCGCTCATGGGTGGAACATTGACATTGATATGCAGAGATCATCTCTGGATCCAGTACGCCTGGTACCGCTTGCGGTGCCTCGTTGGAAAGGTCCGGTTATGAAGGAAACATATATGCACGCTGTTGGGTCCTGAGGGACCGGAACAACTGGGTTTTGCCTGGTTGGACTGTTCCTCTGGACCTTTTCCTGTTCACATCAATCGTGGGCAGGTGAGGGTACCGCCCGTACTTTGAGAACTACACAGTGGACGCGAGCATCTTAAATTTGACAGTCTTCGGACTGCAAATTACAAAGATCTATTTATAGATCATTGGTCAATTTCGATCGTGAGACGAAAGTTTTACGATTCTTAATCGATTCAAACTCATGTGATTTCAAATTTCTAAGAGCAAACGGTGAATGCCTTGGCATGTAGAGCCGAAGAAGGACGTAGTAATCTGCGATAAGCCTCGGGGAGTTGATAAACGAACTGTGATCCGAGGATGTCCGAATGGGGAAACCCCGCCAGGCCCGTAAGGTGACCTGGTGACTCCCGCCTGAATATATAGGGCGGGTAGAGGGAACGTGGGGAAGTGAAACATCTCAGTACCCACAGGAAGAGAAAACAATAGTGATTCCTTAGTAGTGGCGAGCGAACCCGGATGAGGCTAAACCGATCATGTGTGATAGCCGGCAGGCGTTGCATGGTCGGGGTTGCGGGACTTTTCTGCTGATTCTGCCGAACAGTGAGGGTTAGAGCGTTGTATAGACGAACAGGATTGAAAGCCTGGTCATAGAGGGTGCGAACCCCGTAGTCGAAATGCAGTAATCGCCCGAAGAGTATCCCAAGTAGCACGGGGCCCGAGAAATCCCGTGTGAATCTGTCAGGACCACCTGATAAGCCTAAATACTCCTACATGACCGATAGTGAACAAGTACCGTGAGGGAAAGGTGAAAAGTACCCCGGGAGGGGAGTGAAATAGTACCTGAAACCGTTTGCTTACAAACCGTTGGAGCCAGTCTGATTCTGGTGACAGCGTGCCTTTTGAAGAATGAGCCTGCGAGTTAGTGATATGTGGCGAGCTTAACCGAGAGGGGAATGCGTAGCGAAAGCGAGTCTTAATAGGGCGATTCAGTCGCATGTCCTAGACCCGAAGCGAAGTGATCTATCCATGGCCAGGTTGAAGCGACGGTAAGACGTCGTGGAGGACCGAACCCACTTCAGTTGAAAATGGAGGGGATGAGCTGTGGATAGGGGTGAAAGGCCAATCAAACTTCGTGATAGCTGGTTCTCTCCGAAATGCATTTAGGTGCAGCGTTGCGTGTTTCTTGCCGGAGGTAGAGCTACTGGATGGCCGATGGGGCCTAAAAGCTTACTGACGTCAGCCAAACTCCGAATGCCGGTAAGTGAGAGCGCAGCAGTGAGACGGTGGGGGATAAGCTTCATCGTCGAGAGGGAAACAACCCAGACCACCAACTAAGGTCCCAAAGCGCGTGCTAAGTGGGAAAGGATGTGGAGTTGCACAGACAACCAGGAGGTTGGCTTAGAAGCAGCCACCCTTTAAAGAGAGCGTAATAGCTCACTAGTCAAGTGATTCCGCGCCGACAATGTAACGGGGCTCAAGCACGCCACCGAAGTTGTGGCATTGATATTTTTGGTAAGCCGCACACTTGTTGTGTTGGTTCAGCCGTGTTGATGGGTAGGAGAGCGTCGTGTGGCCAGCGAAGCGGCGGTGTAAACCAGCCGTGGAGGCTACACGAGTGAGAATGCAGGCATGAGTAGCGAAAGACGGGTGAGAAACCCGTCCTCCGAAAGATCAAGGTTTCCAGGGCCAGGCTAATCCGCCCTGGGTAAGTCGGGACCTAAGGCGAGGCCGACAGGCGTAGTCGATGGAAAACAGTTTAATATTCCTGTACTGGCGAAAAACCGTCCAAGCTAATCCAGTAATGCTAAGCATCTGAATCCTCTAGATGGATCCCTTCGGGGTGAAGCGTGAGGCCTAGCGTGCGACCCTATGCTGGTGCGGTTAGCGTATTAACAGGTGTGACGCAGGAAGGTAGCTGAGCCGGGCGATGGTTGTCCCGGTCTAAGGATGTAGGCCGAGAGATAGGCAAATCCGTCTCTCATATAAGGCTGAGACCCGATGGGTAGCCCGTAAGGGCGAAATCAGTGATCCTATGCTGCCAAGAAAAGCATCGACGCGAGGTTTTAGTCACCCGTACCCCAAACCGACTCAGGTGATCAGGTAGAGAATACTAAGGAGATCGAGAGAATCGTGGTTAAGGAACTCGGCAAAATGCCCCCGTAACTTCGGGAGAAGGGGGGCCGGAGGCGTGAAGGGATTTACTCCTGGAGCGTTCGAAGGCCGCAGAGACCAGTGGGAAGCGACTGTTTACTAAAAACACAGGTCCGTGCCAAGTCGCAAGACGATGTATACGGACTGACGCCTGCCCGGTGCTGGAAGGTTAAGAGGAACGGTTAGCCGCAAGGCGAAGCTGAGAATTTAAGCCCCAGTAAACGGCGGTGGTAACTATAACCATCCTAAGGTAGCGAAATTCCTTGTCGGGTAAGTTCCGACCTGCACGAATGGCGTAACGACTGTCCCAGCTGTCTCAACCGCGAACTCGGCGAAATTGCATTACGAGTAAAGATGCTCGTTACGCGCAGACAGGACGGAAAGACCCCGTGAACCTTTACTACAGCTTGGCATTGGTGTTCGGATGTGGCTTGTGTAGGATAGGTGGGAGGCTTTGAAGCTTGGACGCTAGTTCAGGTGGAGTCAACGTTGAAATACCACTCTGGTCATATTGGATATCTAACTTCGAACCGTGATCCGGTTCAGGGACAGTGCCTGGTGGGTAGTTTAACTGGGGCGGTTGCCTCCTAAAAAGTAACGGAGGCGCCCAAAGGTTCCCTCAACCTGGTTGGCAATCAGGTGTCGAGTGTAAGTGCACAAGGGAGCTTGACTGTGAGACTGACAAGTCGAGCAGGGACGAAAGTCGGGACTAGTGATCCGGCAGTGGCTTGTGGAAGCGCTGTCGCTCAACGGATAAAAGGTACCTCGGGGATAACAGGCTGATCTTGCCCAAGAGTCCATATCGACGGCAGGTTTGGCACCTCGATGTCGGCTCATCACATCCCTGGGGCTGGAGTAGGTCCCAAGGGTATGGCTGTTCGCCTTTTAAAGTGGTACGCGAGCTGGGTTTAGAACGTCGTGAGACAGTTCGGTCCCTATCTGCTGCGCGCGCAGGAAATTTGAGAAGATCTATCCCTAGTACGAGAGGACCGGGATGGACGAACCTCTGGTGTGTCAGTTGTTCCGCCAGGAGCACCGCTGATTAGCTACGTTCGGAGACAGGATAACCGCTGAAAGCATCTAAGCGGGAAGCCGGCTTCGAGATGAGATTTCCATCCCTTCGGGGGAGAGGCTCGCAGCTAGACTACTGCGTTGATAGGCCGGATGTGGAAGAGGGGACTAAAGACCCTTGGAGCTGACCGGTACTAATAAGCCAATAATTTGATAACACACCAGTTTGAATAAGCTGCAAGCGTCCACTATGTGGTTCTCGACGTACGGTCGAGAACAACCCCGGCATCGCCCTCACAGGCAGTCGGGGTCTATAACTGAAAAATATAGAATCGATCCATCGAAAGATGTTTCGGCGGCTATAGCGAGAGGGAAACGCCCGGTCACATTCCGAACCCGGAAGCTAAGACTCTCAGCGCCGATGGTACTGCAGGGGGACCCTGTGGGAGAGTAGGACACCGCCGGACTTAACTTAGCCACACCAGAAATACACAAAATGGCCACCTAACGGGTGGCCATTTTGCGTTAAGCCGTAGGCTTGACGAGTCTGCCTTCGAGGCAACCAATTACACAGGAGACACAGTGAGCCCTTCAGGAACTAACGGTAATGACGCACGCGACGGCGGACGCCCGCCCGGGGCTCGCGGCAACAACGGCTCCGGCGGCTATCAGGGCCGCTCCGATCGCCCTCAGCGCGACGGTGAGCGTCCTCCCTATAAGGGCAACTCCGACCGTCCCCAGCGTGACGGCGAACGTCCCCCTTACCGTGGCACCAACGACCGTTCGCAGGGTGGCGAACGTGCACCGTACCGCGGAAACAATGACCGTCCCCAGGGCGACCGCTCCCAGTACGGCGACCGTCCCGCCTATCGCGGCAACACCGACCGCCCGCAGAGCGGCGAGCGTGCCCCGTACCGCGGGAACAGCGAGCGCCCCCAGGGCGATCGTCCCCAGTACCGTGCAAACAGCGACCGTCCGCAGCGCGACGGCGATCGTCCTCCGTACCGCGGCAACAACGAGCGTCCGCAGAGTGGCGAGCGTGCCCCTTACCGTGGCAATTCCGATCGTCCGCAGCGTGATGGTGAGCGTCCCCCTACCGCGGGAACTCCGACCGTCCCCAGGGCGACCGTGCTCCGTACCGTGGCAACTCCGATCGTCCGCAGTCCGGTGAGCGCGCGCCCTACCGCGGCAACACTGAGCGCCCGCAGCGTGATGGTGAGCGTCCTCCGTACCGCGGTAATTCCGAGCGTCCGCAGTCGGGCGAGCGTGCCCCGTACCGCGGCAATTCCGAGCGCCCCCAGGGCGACCGTGCTCCGTACCGTGGCAACTCCGAGCGTCCGCAGTCCGGTGAGCGCGCGCCCTACCGCGGCAACACTGAGCGCCCGCAGCGTGATGGTGAGCGTCCTCCGTACCGTGGCAACTCCGACCGTCCGCAGTCGGGCGAGCGCGCCCCGTACCGTGGCAACTCCGACCGTCCGCAGGGCGGCGCCGAGCGCAAGCCCTGGTCGAAAGACGCGCCCCGCACCGACCGCCCGCAGCGCGACGGCGAACGTCCCGCGTACCGCGGCAACTCCGATCGTCCCCAGACCGGCGAGCGCAAGCCGTGGTCGAAGGACGCACCGCGCACCGAGCGTCCGCAGTCGGGCGGCGACCGCAAGCCCTGGGCGAACGCGACCCAGCGCGGCGGTTCGGCCACCCGCGCCGGAGCACCGCGTGGCGACGCCGGCAAGAAGCTCTGGACCCGCGACGGCGCCCCCGCCCGCGGCGACCGCGATGCCCGCGCCGTCGAAGAGGAAATGACCGAAGAGCAGCGGATGCAGCGCGAGCTGCGTTCGGTGCGCCCGCGCCACGACGACCCCGAGCTCCCCGACGACATCTCGTCTGCCGACCTCGACCGGATCGCACGGAACGAACTCAAGACCCTGACCAAGGACAACGCCGAGGCCGTCGGCGCCCACCTCGCCATGGCCGCCCGGGTCATCGACGAAGACCCCGAGCTCGCCCACCGTCACGTGATGAGCGCCGCCCGCCGTGCCGGCCGCATCGCGGTCGTGCGGGAGAGCCTCGCGATCACCGCGTACGCCACGGGCGACTTCGCCCTTGCTCTGCGCGAACTGCGCACCTACCGCCGCATCTCCGGGTCCAACTCGCAGCTGCCGCTCATGGTCGACAGCGAACGCGGCGTCGGTCGCCCGGACCGCGCCCTCGAGCTCGGCCGTTCCGTCGACCGCTCCACCCTGCCCGCCGGCGTCCAGGTCGCCCTGGCGATCGCGATGTCCGGTGCCCGTCTCGACCTCGGGGAGACCGAGGCCGCCCTGGCCGAGCTCGACATCCCGCAGCTCGACCCGAAGACCGCGTTCTCCTACAGTGCCGAGCTGTTCTCCGCCTATGCCGAGGTGCTCGAGGAACTCGGCCGCACCGACGAGGCCGCGCAGTGGAATGAGCGCGCCGACCGCGCGGATGCCGCCCAGGCATCCGCCGCCGACATCGACGAGACCATCGAGATCCTCGAGATCGACGAAGAGGACACCGACGACGAGTACTTCGACGTCGACGATGCGAGCGACGACGACGACGAAGACGGTGACGAGCCCGAAACCGACGAGCCCGCCGCCGAAATCGACGAGGTCGAAGAGCTCGAGGAGATCGACGAGATCGACGTCGCCGACGAGACCATCGACGTGGTGCTGCCGGACTCCGAAGGGGACCCGGCGACGGGAACCGACGAGGAGTCCGATGCTCAGGCGCCGACGCATGAGTGAAACGACGACGCCGCTCACCGGCGTCGACGTGGTGCTCGCTGACCTCGACGGAGTCGTGTACCAGGGACCGCACGCGATCCCGTTCGCGATCGAGAGCCTGAACAAGGCCGCGGAGACCGTGCGGGTCGGCTACCTCACCAACAACGCCTCCCGCACCGACCAGACCGTCGCCGACCACCTCACCGAGCTCGGGCTGCACGCCCGCGCCGAGGACATCGTCACCTCGCCGCAGGCCGCCGTCCGGCTGCTCGCCCAGGAGGTGCCCGCCGGCGCGCGCATCCTCGTCATCGGGGGAGCCGGCCTTGTGAAGGAGGTCGAGAAGGGTGGATTCGAGATCACCCGCTCCGCCGACGACCACCCCGCAGCCGTGATCCAGGGCTTCACGCCCGAACTCGGCTGGAAGGACCTCGCCGAGGCGGCTTTCGCTCTGCACCCGAACGAAGACGGCATCGAGATCCCCTGGGTCGCGACGAACACCGACTGGACGATCCCCGTCGCCCGCGGCATCGCGCCCGGCAACGGCACTCTCGTCGCCGCCGTGCACAGCGCCGTCGGCCGTCTCCCGATCGTGGCCGGCAAGCCGGAGGTCGCGATCTTCGACGAAGCCATGACCCGCTTCCAGGCGAAGCACGCGCTCTTCATCGGCGACAGGCTCGACACCGACATCCTCGGCGCCAACCGGGCGGGCATTCCCGCGGTGCTCGTGCTCACCGGCATCGACAAGGCCAAGCAGGCCCTCGCCGCCGCAGAGAAGGAGCGCCCCCGCTTCATCCTCGACGACCTGCGCCAGCTGCACGAGCCCTACCCGGAGACCGTGTTCTCCAAGGACCGCGCCACTGCGAGCGTCGCAGGCGCGAGCGTGCGCATCACTGGTGCTGACGTCGAGATCGTCGCGGAGGGCGACGGCGGGATCAATCTGCTCCGCGCCGCGTGCGCCGTGATCTGGGCGTCCGGCCGGCCCGTCTATGGGCTGAATGTTCCGGAGCGACTGTATCTCAGACGGTAACGTGGAGAGGGTGCAGCAGAACCCAGCGGACATCCCCCAGGGCGTCAGCCACGAAAATGTGACCATGGCGGACGAACTCCTGTCCCGGCTCGGAGACATCGGCGACCTGCCCCTCGAAGACCGCGCGGCGGCATACGCGCAGTTGCACGACGAGCTGCGCACGCACCTCGAGGGCGGCGACAGTGCACCCCGGCCCTGAGGCGAACGCGGATGCCGGGGCGGACTCCGGGTCCGAGGCTGAGCTTGTTCCTGAGCGGATGCCCGACCAGCGCCTCGACACGGCCCTCGCCGACCGCGGGCTCGTGCGTTCGCGCACGGTAGCGGCGCAGGTGATCGCCGGAGGCCTCGTGACGGTCGACGGCCAGCCCGTCGTCAAGGCGTCCACCAAGGTGCGCGCCGACCAGGTGCTCGTCGTTGCCCCGACCGACCACTACGTCAGCCGCGGCGCCCACAAACTCATCGCGGCGCTCGATGCGTTCGACATCCCCGTCGCGGGCCGGACCGTGCTCGACGCGGGCGCCTCGACGGGCGGCTTCAGCCAGGTGCTCCTCGAACGCGGCGCCGCACAGGTGCTCGCCGTCGACGTCGGCCACGGCCAGCTCGCCCCCGAACTCGCCCTCGAACCGCGCCTCGCGGCCGTCGAGGGGTTCAACCTGCGCTACGCGACGCCGGAAACGCTCGCCGCGGCATCCGGTGTCGACACCCGCCCCGACCTCGTCGTCGGCGACCTGTCGTTCATCTCACTCCCGACCGTGCTGCCTGCCCTCGTGGCGACGGCAGCGGAGGGCGCCGATTTCGTGCTGCTGATCAAGCCGCAGTTCGAGGTCGGCAAGGAGAGCATCCGCGAGGGCGTCGTGCACCGGCCGGCCCTGCGCGCCGACGCGATCGCCGGCGTGCTCTGGGCGGGCTGGGACCTCGGCCTCCGCACAAACGGCCTGATCGCATCCCCGATCGTCGGCGCCGCGGGCAATCGGGAGTATCTGTGCTGGATGAGCGCGCGGGTGGGCAGCAATCCGACAGAATGGATCGACCGCACAACGGCACTGGTGGGAGCGTGACGAGATGACTGCATCACCCCGGCACATCCTTGTCGTCGCGCACACCGGGCGCACGGACTCGCTCCGGGCTGCTGTGACCGTCTGCCAGCAGCTCCTCGCCTCTGACGCGACCCCCGTGCTCGCGCCCACCGAACTCACCGACATCCTCGCCGCCTGCCCCGAGCTCGACGGCCGTCTCGCCATCCTCGGCGAAACCGTGCAGGCGACCGAGCTCGAGCTCGTCATCGTCCTCGGCGGGGACGGCACCATCCTGCGCGCCGCCGAGGTCGTGCGCGGCTGCTCGGCGCCCCTGCTCGGCATCAACCTCGGCCACGTCGGCTTCCTCGCCGAGAGCGAACGCGACGACCTCGGCGAAGCCGTGCGCCGCGCCCTGCTCCGCGACTACCTCGTCGAAGAGCGCATGGCCCTCGCCGTGCGGGTCAAACTCGGCGACGAGGTCATCTACGAAACCTGGGCCCTCAACGAGGCGACCGTCGAAAAGGCGAGCCGTGAGCGGATGCTCGAAGTCGTCGTCGAGGTCGACGGCCGGCCGCTCTCCTCCTTCGGCTGCGACGGCATCGTGATGTCCACCCCGACCGGATCGACCGCGTACGCCTTCTCGGCGGGCGGCCCGATCGTCTGGCCGAGCCTCGACGCGCTCCTGCTCGTCCCGCTCAGCGCCCACGCGCTCTTCTCCCGCCCGCTCGTCGTCGGGCCGGACTCGTCGCTCGCCGTCGAGGTGCTCGCGCACTACGGCGGAGCCGCGGTGCTCTGCGCCGACGGCCGCCGGGTGCACGACCTGCCCGCCGGATCCCGCGTGATCGTGCGCCGCTCCCCGGTGCCGGTGCGCCTCGCCCGCCTGCACTCCGGCCCGTTCACCGACCGCCTGGTGAACAAGTTCAACCTGCCCGTCACGGGCTGGCGCGGACCGGTCGGACGTGAGTGAGCGCCGCGTGAGTGAGCCCCGCGTGGATGAGCCCTGCGCGCCTCGCGCGAGTGAGCCGCGCGTGACCAGGCCCGTCGCGGGGGAGGCCCGCTCGTGATCGAAGAACTCGTCATCCGCGACCTCGGCGTGATCAAGGAAGCCACCCTCCCGCTCGGCCCCGGCTTCACCGCCGTCACGGGCGAGACCGGCGCGGGCAAGACCATGGTCGTCACCGCGCTCGGCCTGCTGCTCGGCGCCCGCGCAGACCCCGGCCTCGTGCGCCACGGCGCGCAGCAGACCTGGGTCGAGGGCCGCTGGCAGGTCGACGCCGACGGCACCGTCGCCGGCCGCGTGCGCGACGCCGGGGGAGACCTCGACGGCCCGGACCTCATCCTCAGCCGTTCGGTTTCGGCCGAGGGCCGCAGCCGCGCCATCGTCGGCGGCCGCAGCGCCCCCGCGAGCGTGCTCGGCGACCTCGGCGGCGACCTCGTCGTCGTGCACGGGCAGTCCGACCAGGTCCGGCTCCGCTCCGCCGGCGCCCAGCGCGCCGCCCTCGACCGCTTCGCCGGCCCCGAACTCGGCCCGGTGCTCACCGACTTCGAGACCCACTACCACCGCTGGCAGGACGACCGCGCCGAACTCGCCCGCCTCGTCACCGAACAGGACGAGCGCACGAGCGAGGCCGCCGACCTCCGCGCCGCCATCGACGAGATCGAGGCGATCGCCCCGCAGGCGGCCGAAGACGACGACCTCGCCGCCCGCGCCGAACGGCTCGGCAACCTCGAGGAGCTCCGGCTCGCCGCCGCCCAGTCCCGTGAACTCCTCTCCGCGGAAGAGAACCCCGACGGGCTTCCGGATGCCGTCACCCTGCTCGACGCCGCGCGCCGGCAACTCGAACGCGCCGGCGACCACGACCCTGCCCTGTCCGAGCTCGCCCAGAGCCTCGCGAATGCCGGCTTCCTCGTGGCGGATGTCGCCGCGCAGCTCTCGAGCTACCTCGCCGGCCTCGACGCCGACGGCGCCCGCGAGCTCGAGATCGTGCAGGAGCGAAGGGCCGTGCTGACCGGCCTGGCCCGCAAGTACGCCGGCGGCCTCGACGAGGCGATCGCCTTCCTCGACACCGGCAGCGCCCGCCTGCTCGAACTCGACGGGGACACCGACCGGATCGAGCAGCTCCGCGTCGACACCGAAGCCGAGCTGCTCGTCGTCGAGGCGCTCGCGGACCGGCTCACCGGCATCCGCACCACGGCGGCCGCAGCCCTCGGCACCGCCGTCACGGCCGAGCTCAGTGCCCTCGCGATGCCCGACGCCGCCCTCGTCGTCGAGGTCGACAGCGGAGGAGAGCTCACCGCGCACGGCCGCGACCAGGTCGGCATCCTCCTGCGCCCGCACGCGGGAGCCGAACCGCGCACCCTCGCCCGCGGCGCGTCCGGCGGCGAACTGTCCCGGGTGATGCTCGCCATCGAAGTCGTGATCAACGCGACAGACCCGGTTCCGACCTTCGTCTTCGACGAGGTCGACGCCGGCGTCGGCGGCGCGGCCGCGATCGAGATCGGCAGAAGGCTCGCCCGGCTTGCCGAAACCGCCCAGGTCATCGTGGTGACCCATCTCGCCCAGGTCGCGGCCTTCGCGGGCAACCACCTGAGCGTCGTCAAGGACAGCGACGGTTCCGTCACAGAGTCGAGTGTTCGCCAGCTGACCGGCGACGATCGCGCCGCCGAAATGGCCCGGCTGTTGTCCGGCCTGCCCGACTCCGTGAGCGGCCTCGAACACGCCCGCGAACTGATGAACCTCGCGAGTGCTGGCGGATCCACGAAGATCCGATGATAGAGTCGAAGCCCGTGGTGGAAAATAGAAACGCGGACAATTCAGACGGCACGACCAAGCACATCTTTGTGACTGGTGGTGTCGTTTCTTCATTAGGCAAGGGCCTGACGGCGGCAAGCCTCGGCAATCTCCTGACGGCCAGCGGCTTACGCGTGGTCATGCAGAAGCTCGACCCCTACCTCAACGTGGACCCGGGAACGATGAACCCGTTCCAGCACGGCGAGGTCTTCGTCACGGACGACGGCGCGGAGACCGACCTCGACATCGGTCACTACGAGCGGTTCCTCGACATCAACCTCAACCAGGCCGCGAACGTCACCACCGGCCAGGTCTATTCGCAGGTGATCGCGAAGGAACGCCGCGGCGAGTACCTCGGCGACACCGTACAGGTCATCCCGCACATCACCGACGAGATCAAGCGCCGGATGCGCCTCCAGGCCGACGACGCGCTGCGCCCCGACGTGATCATCTCCGAGATCGGCGGCACCGTCGGCGACATCGAGTCGCAGCCGTTCCTCGAGGCCGCCCGCCAGGTGCGCCACGAGCTCGGCCGCCAGAACGTGTTCTTCGTGCACGTCTCCCTCGTGCCCTTCCTCGGCGCGGCCGGCGAGCAGAAGACCAAGCCCACCCAGCACTCCGTTGCTGCGCTCCGCTCGATCGGTATCCAGCCCGACGCGCTCGTGCTGCGCAGCGACCGTCCCGTCTCCGACGCCAACAAGCGGAAGATCGCGCTGATGTGCGACGTCGACGAAGACGCCGTGGTCAACTGCGTCGACGTGCCCAGCATCTACGAGATCCCCGCCGTGCTGCACGAGCAGGGCCTCGACAAATACATCACCGACCACCTCGGCCTGCCCGTCACGAGCGTCGACTGGACCGGCTGGCAGAAGGTGCTCGACGCCGTGCGCGAACCCAAGCACGAGGTCACGATCGGCCTCGTCGGCAAGTACATCGACCTGCCCGACGCCTACCTCTCCGTCACCGAAGCCCTCCGCGCCGGCGGCTTCGCCCACAAGACCAAGGTCCACGTCCGCTGGATCGCCTCAGACGAGTGCGAGACCGAGGAAGGCGCCACCCGCCTGCTCGGCGACCTCGACGGGATCTGCGTTCCCGGCGGCTTCGGCGTGCGCGGCATCGAGGGCAAGCTCGGGGCTCTCCGCTTCGCCCGCGAGAACGGCATCCCCGTGCTCGGCCTCTGTCTCGGCCTGCAGTGCATGGTCATCGAATACGCCCGCAACAAGGCCGGCCTCACCGGGGCGTCCTCCTCCGAGTTCGACCCGGACACCGAGTTCCCCGTGATCGCGACCATGGAAGAGCAGGTCGAGATCATCGCCGGCGGCGACCTCGGCGGCACCATGCGCCTCGGCCTCTACCCGGCCGACCTCGCGGCGGGCTCCCTCGTCGCCGAGCTCTACGGGGCCCCCTCGGCCTCCGAACGCCACCGTCACCGCTACGAGGTCAACAACGCGTTCCGCGAACAGATCGCGGATGCCGGCATGTGGTTCTCCGGGACCTCTCCCGACGGCCACCTGGTCGAGTACGTCGAGCTGCCGCGTGCAGAGCACCCGTTCTACGTCGGGACCCAGGCGCACCCGGAGCTCCGCTCGCGCCCGAGCCACGCGCATCCGCTCTTCCGCGGCCTGATCGGCGCCGCACTCGACCGCCAGCAGGCCAGCCGCCTGTTCGAGGTCAATGAGGGCAACGACACGGGCGACGAGACCGTCGACGTCGCTGCGGTCGTCGGCGCCGAGGCCTGAGCCGTGACTGAGCTCCTCGAGGACGAGGTCGCCTCCGCGGCGGTCTCCGAGTCCGATGTGGTCTTCGCCGGCCACGTCTGGGACATCCGCAAGGACACCTTCCGCTACGGCGACTCCGACATCGTGCGCGACTACGTCGACCACACCGGTGCCGTCGCCGTCTTCGCCCTCGACGAGGACGACCGGGTGCTGCTGATCAAGCAGTACCGGCACCCCGTCGGCATGCGCGAGTGGGAACTGCCCGCCGGCCTCCTCGACGAGGCCAACGAGCATCCGGTCGAGGCGGCCAAGCGCGAACTGGGCGAGGAAACCGACTACGTCGCCGCCGAGTGGCACGTTCTGAGCGAGTTCTACACGTCACCGGGCGGCAGCAACGAGGCCTTGCGCGTCTACCTGGCCCGCGGCCTCACCGCCGCGCCCGAGGTCTTCAACCGCACCGAAGAGGAAGCCGACATGGAGATCCGCTGGGTCCCCTTCGCCGACTGCCTCGACGCCGTGCTCGCACGCCGGGTGCAGAACCCCGCGCTCGTGATCTCGGTGCTCGCCGCGTTCGCCGCGAAGGAACGCAACTGGAGCACCCTCGGCGCCGCAGACCTGCCCTGGCCGCGGCACCCGAACAATTGGAATCACACCGGCCGATGACGGTCGCGGCGGCGGTCGAAGCGTTCCTGCGGCACGTCGCGATCGAGCGCGGGCTCAGCGCGAACACCGTCGCCGCCTATCGGCGCGACCTCGTGGTCTACGCCGGCTGGCTCGAGGCCGAGGGCCTCACCGAACCCGGTCAGGTCACGGCGCTGCACGTCTCCGCGTTCGTGCGGCACCTCGCGACCCGATCCGAGTCGCCGCTCACGGCCGCGTCGATCGCGCGGATGCTGTCGACCGTGCGCGGGCTGCACCGGTTCCTGCTCGAGGAATCCCTCGTCGACGCGGACGTCGCCCACGACGTGAAACCGCCGAAGCTCGCGACCCGGCTGCCGAAGGCCATCAGCATCGAGCAGGTGGCCCTGCTGCTCGCGGCGACCGACGGCGAGGACGTTCACCAGCTGCGCGACAAGGCGCTCCTCGAATTGCTCTACGCGACCGGCGCGCGCATCTCCGAGGCCGTCGACCTCAACGTCGACGACGTGCTCGACCTCGACGTCATACGGCTCACCGGAAAGGGCGCCAAGCAACGCCTGGTTCCGGTCGGCAGCTTCGCCCGTGCGGCCGTTGAGGCCTACCTGGTGCGGGGGAGGCCCCTGCTCTCTGCACGCGGCCCTGCGACCCCCGCGCTCTTCCTCGGGCTGCGCGGCCGGCGCCTCGGCCGCCAGAACGCCTGGCTCCTGATCCGCGCCGCCGCCGAGCGCGCCGGCCTCGAGGGCCACGTCTCGCCGCACACGCTCCGGCACTCCTTCGCGACGCACCTCCTCGCCGGCGGCGCCGACGTGCGCGTCGTGCAGGAACTCCTCGGCCACTCCTCCGTCGCGACGACCCAGCTGTACACCCTCGTCACGGCGGACACCCTCCGCGACATGTACACCACGGCACACCCGCGCGCCCGCTGAGCCCGCTGAATCCGGGGCATCCGCGGTATCAGGCGGATGCGGAACCGCGGCTTCCCGGCGATCCTTGCGGAAGGGCGCCGATCGGCTCGCTACACTCGACTGAGTGATGGGTGCAGGACGGAACGAGGACACCGGAGTGAAGCGCGAAAAAGCTGACCGGACACTACTCCCCGGATTCGAGGACGTGGTCGTCGGTGCAACCGGACGGCCGAAACACGAATTCGACGAACCCGCGGCGCTGAAAAGCCACGGCCCCGCGCGCATCATCTCGCTCTGCAACCAGAAGGGCGGCGTCGGCAAGACGACGACCACCATCAACCTGGGTGCCGCACTCGCCGGTTACGGCCGCCGCGTGCTCGCCATCGACTTCGACCCCCAGGGCGCACTCTCCGCGGGCCTCGGCATCCCCACGCACGACCTGCCGACCGTCTACGACCTGCTGCTCGGCAACAAGTACACCCCGGCCGAGGTCATCCAGAAGACCGCTGTCGAGAACCTCGACATCATGCCCGCGAACATCGACCTCTCCGCCGCGGAGGTGCACCTCGTCAACGAGGTCGCCCGCGAGCAGATCCTCGCCCGGGTGCTCCGCAAGGTGTCCGCCGACTACGACGTCATCCTGATCGACTGCCAGCCCTCGCTCGGCATCCTCACCGTCAACGCCCTGACCGCGAGCCACGGCGTGCTCATCCCGCTCGAGTGCGAATTCTTCGCCCTGCGCGGCGTCGCCCTCCTGATCGAGACCATCGACAAGGTGCGCGACCGCCTCAACCCCGCGATCGAACTCGACGGCATCCTCGCGACCATGTTCGACTCGCGCACGCTGCACTCCCGCGAGGTCCTCGAGCGCGTCGTCGACGCCTTCGGCGACAGCGTGCTCGAAACCGTCATCGGCCGCACGGTGAAGTTTCCAGACGCGAGCGTCGCCGGGGTGCCGATCACCGAGTTCGCGCCGGAACACGCGGCCGCCAAGGCCTACCGCCAGGCGGCGCGGGAACTGATCCAGCGTGGCGCTGTCGCCTGACACCGTCCCCTCGCGGACATTCTCGGTCGCCCTGGGCAACTTCGAGGGCCCGTTCGACCTGCTGCTCTCCCTGATCGGCAAGCACGAACTCGACATCACCGAGGTGTCGCTCAGCCGCGTCACCGACGAGTTCATCGCCCACCTCAAGGGGCTCGACCAGGCCGAGGAACTCGACCAGGCGAGCGAATTCCTCGTCGTCGCCGCGACCCTGCTCGACCTCAAGGTCGCCGGGCTCCTGCCGCAGGGCGAGCTCGTCGACGCCGAGGATGCCGCCTTGCTCGAGGCCAGGGACCTGCTGTTCGCCCGGCTCCTGCAGTACCGCGCCTTCAAGACCGCCTCGGCCTGGTTCCTCGGCCGGATCGAGGTCGAGTCCGGCCGGCACGTGCGTTCCGTGCGCCTCGAGGACAAGTTCCGGCAGCAGACCCCTGAGCTCGTCTGGACGCTCTCCCTCGCCGACTTCGCCGCCCTCGCCACCCGGGCGCTCACCCCGCGTGAGGTGCCCACCGTGGGGCTGGACCACCTGCACGCGCCGCTGGTCAGCATCCGTGAGCAGGCGGCCTGGCTCGTCGGGATGCTGCGCTCAGGCGACACGCTCACCTTCCGTGAACTCATTGCCGACGTCGAACTGACCGGCGTGATCATCGCGCGTTTTCTCGCCGTGCTCGAGCTCTACCGGCGCGGCTTCCTCTCCTTCGACCAGCTCGAACCCCTCGGCGACCTGAGCCTGCACTGGAGTGCCGCGGCGTCCCCGGACGAGGACTGGTCGGACGACACCCTCGCGAACCTCGGAGCGGACTATGACAACTGACACCCTGGCCGGCCCCGGTGCAGGAACCGGCGCGACCCGCACGCCCGGCGCAGCTCCTGCACCCGGCAGCGCACTTGCCGTCGAGGCCGCCGCCCTGGACCGCTCTCTCGAGGCGATCCTGATGGTCGCCGACGAACCGCAGAGCCTGCTGCACCTCGGCACCGCGCTCCGCAGGCCGCTGAGCGACGTGCGCCGCTCGATCGCCCGGCTCGTCGCCGACTTCGACGGCACGGCAGGCACCGTGCGCCGCGGTTTCGAGCTGCGCGAGGTCGCCGGCGGCTGGCGCATCTACGTGCGACCGGAATACGACACCGCCGTCGCCGACTTCGTGCTCACCCAGAACCCGAGCAAACTGTCCCAGGCGGCCCTCGAGACCCTCGCCGTGATCGCATACAAGCAACCGATCAGCCGCGGGGCGGTAGCCTCAATCAGGGCCGTTAACGTGGACTCGGTCGTACGCACCCTCGTGGGGCGCGGCCTGATCACCGAGGTCTTCACCGATAGTGAGACCGGTGCGATCAACTACGGCACCACAGACTTGCTGCTCACACAGCTGGGAATCAACTCGCTCGACGAGTTGCCCTACTTATCGCCCCTGCTCGCAGACGGCGCAAATGGATTTGAGGATTCACCATGACGATCGACCCCCAGGGCACGCCCACCAACCCGGAAGCCGCCGCGGACGGCGTGCGCCTGCAGAAGGTGATGGCCTCGGCCGGTGTCGCCTCCCGCCGGGTCTCCGAAGACCTCATCGCCGCGGGCCGGGTGCGCGTGAACGGCAAGGTCGTCACCGAACTGGGACGCCGCATCCACCCGGACCACGACCAGATCATGGTCGACAACGTCGCCATCCAGCTCGACACCAGCCGCCGCTACGTGATGCTCAACAAGCCCGTCGGCGTCGTCTCCTCGATGCAGGACGAGAGCGGCCGACCCGACCTGCGCGAATTCACCGAGCAGTTCGAGGAGCGCCTCTTCAACGTCGGCCGCCTCGACGCCATGACGAGCGGCCTGCTCATCCTGACCAACGACGGCGACCTCGCCCACATCCTCGCGCACCCCTCCTTCGGCGTGATGAAGACCTATATCGCCAAAGTCGAGGGCCGCGTCACCGCGCAGACCATCCAGTTGCTGAAGACCGGCATCGAACTCGACGACGGCCCGATCAACGCCGACAAGGCCCGGATCCTGACGAGCCCTCCCGGCGACGGCTTCAGCCTCGTCGAGCTCACCCTGCACTCCGGGCGCAACCGGATCGTGCGCCGGATGATGGAGGCCGTCGGCCACCCCGTCGTCGACCTCGTCCGCCGCCAGTTCGGACCCCTGCACCTCGGCACCCTGCGGGCCGGTGACCTGCGCGACTTGACTAAGGTTGAACTCGGTCAGCTGCTCACGATTTCGCGGGCGGACACCGAATACTAGAGGCACAACACGCACGAAGTCAGGAGACACCCGTGGTCGAAAGTCGCCTGATCGGGCCCGTGCGCGTCGTCGGCACCGGGCTGCTCGGCACGAGCATCGGCCTCGGCCTCCGCGCGCGCGGCATCGAGGTCATCCTCGCCGACGCCTCGCCGACGAACCTCAGCATCGCGATCGACTACGGCGCCGGCCGGGCCGCCCAGGCCGGCGACCGGCCGCAGCTCATCGTCGTGTGCGTGCCGCCGGACGTGACCGCCGAGATCGTCGCCCGCGAACTCGAATCCTTCCCCGACGCCATCGTGACGGATGTCGCGAGCGTCAAGCTCGCGCCCCTCGCCGAACTGCGCGCCCGCGGCGCCGACATCTCCCGCTACATCGGCTCGCACCCCCTCGCCGGCCGCGAACGCGGGGACCCTCGCCGGACGCGCCGACCTCTTCCTCGGTCGGCCCTGGGTCGTCGCCGCCCACGACGGCATCAGCTACCAGCAGGCCACCGCGATCGACGACCTCATCCTCGACCTCGGTGCGACCCTCGTGGAGATGAGTCCCGAAGACCACGACCGCGGCGTCGCCCTCGTCTCCCATGTGCCCCAGGTCGTCTCGACCCTGATGGCCCGGCGTCTCACGGATGCCCCCGCCGCGTCCCTCAACCTCGCCGGCCAGGGCCTTCGCGACGTGACGCGCGTCGCTGCGAGCGACCCCGAACTGTGGGTGCAGATCCTCGGCGCGAACGCGGCCCCGGTGCGCGAGATCCTCACCGCATACCGCGACGACCTCGACCGGTTCATCACCGCCCTCGCCGACCCGGCGGCCCCCGGCGCCCGCCGCCGCGTCGCCGAAGAACTCGCCGGCGGCAACGCCGGCGTCTCCCGGCTGCCCGGCAAGCACGGCCACGACCGCCGCTTCGTCTCCCTGACCGTGATGGTCGACGACACACCCGGCCAGATCGCCCGGCTCCTCAACGAGATCGGCGCCCTCGGCGTCAACGTCGAAGACCTCCGGCTCGAGCACTCACCCGGTGCGGAACTCGGCCTCGCCGAGATCTCCGTGCTCCCAGAGGCCGTCACCCGCCTCACCGAAGAGCTGGCCGCACGCGGCTGGCGGATTGCCGGCTAGCACATGACTGAATCCACGCATCCGCTCGTCGTCGCCATCGACGGCCCCGCCGGGAGCGGCAAGTCGAGCGTCAGCCGTGCCGTCGCCCGCCGCCTCGGCTACGGCTACCTCGACACCGGCGCCGCCTACCGGGCCCTCGCCTGGTTCGTGCGCGACCGCGCCATCGACCCCGCTGACACGGATGCCGTCATCGGCGCCCTGCCCTCCTTCGACTATGCGATCGGCACAGACCCCGACGACCCGGCCGTCAGCGTCGGAGCGGTCGACGTCACCGAGGCCATCCGGGAGCCGGCCGTCTCGGCGATCGTGAGCGCCGTCGCCCGCGTCCCCGCCGTGCGCGCCCACCTCACCGCGCTGTTCCGCAGCATCGCAGCGGGCGTCGACCGGCCCGGAATCGTCGTCGAAGGACGGGACATCACGACCGTCGTCGCACCGGAGGCGGAGGTCCGGATCCTGCTCACGGCATCCGAACAAGCTAGAATGGCTAGGCGCTCTGCGGAAATATCGACTCAATCGGCTCAAACCGTGGCAGATCAGTTGCGATCGAGGGATCGCGCCGACTCACAGGTCGTCGAATTCATGAGCGCCGCAGACGGTGTGAACACCGTCGACTCCACCCATCTCGACTTCGAACAGACCATTGGCGCGGTCATCGAGGTCATCAACACACGTACCGCGAGGACCTCGCATGACTAACGAATACGACGAAACACTTCCCGATCTCGACCCCGACCTCGGGGCAAGACTGGACGATCTCGACGACGACCTGGCGACACAGCGCGCCGCCGCCCTCCGCACCGGGCTCAACGACTACGACCTCGACGACGAGGACTTCGATGTCCTCGACTCGGTGACGGACGACCCCGACGCGATCACCTACCTCCCGGCCCTGCCGGTCATCGCCATCGTCGGCCGCCCGAACGTCGGCAAGTCGGCGCTCGTCAACCGCATCCTCGGCCGCCGTGAGGCTGTCGTGGAGAACACCCCCGGCGTCACCCGCGACCGCGTCACCTACAAGGGCGAATGGCACGAACGCAAGTTCAGCATCGTCGACACCGGCGGCTGGGAGCCCGACGCCAAGGGCATCGACGCCTCCGTCGCCATGCAGGCCGAGCTCGCCATCGAGCTGTGCGACGTTGTCATGTTCGTCGTCGACTCCAACGTGGGCCCGACCTCGACCGATGAAGCCGTCGTTCGCCTGCTCCGCAAGGCCGGCAAGCCGGTCTTCCTCGTCGCCAACAAGGTCGACGACGTGCGCCAGGAGCCCGAATCGGCCAACCTGTGGTCGCTCGGCCTCGGCCAGCCGTGGCCCGTCTCGGCCCTGCACGGCCGCGGCGTCGCCGACCTGCTCGACGCGATCCTCGAGAAGCTTCCCGAGATCTCCGCCGTCGCCAAGCAGGAAGTCGGCGGCCCCCGCCGCGTCGCCATCCTCGGCCGCCCGAACGTCGGCAAGTCCAGCCTCCTCAACAAGGTCGTCGGCGAAGAGCGCGTTGTCGTCAACGAGCTCGCCGGCACCACCCGCGACCCGGTCGACGAGCAGGTCGAACTCGGCGGCAAGGTCTGGCGCTTCGTCGACACCGCCGGCATCCGCCGTCGCGTGCACCTCTCCCAGGGCGCCGACTTCTACGCCTCGCTCCGCACGAGCGCCGCACTCGAAAAGGCCGAGGTCGCCGTCGTGCTCATCGACGTGACCGAGGTCATCTCCGAGCAGGACGTGCGCGTCATCGACCTCGTCCTCGAATCCGGCCGCGCCCTCGTGCTCGCCTTCAACAAGTGGGACCAGATCGACGACGACCGTCGCCGGTACCTCGAGCGCGAGATCGAGCTCGACCTCGCCCACGTGGCATGGGCCCCCCGCGTGAACATCTCGGCGAAGACCGGCCGCCACATGGAGAAGCTCGTCCCCGCCCTCGAGGTCGCCCTCGAGTCGTGGGACACCCGCGTCGCCACCGGCAAGTTCAACGCCTTCCTCGCCGAGCTCGCCGCAGAGCACCCGCACCCCGTGCGCAGCGGCAAGCAGCCGCGCATCCTGTTCGGCACCCAGGCCTCGAGCCGCCCGCCGACCTTCGTCATCTTCACCACCGGGTTCCTCGACCCGGGCTACCGTCGCTTCATCCAGCGTCGCCTCCGCGAGGTCTACGGTTTCGAGGGCAGCCCGATCAACATCAGCATGCGCGTCCGCGAGAAGCGCAAGCGCTAAGCAGTCGTTCCACGCTTGACCTGACGCATGCGTCGCCGTCCCCGGTAGGGGAGGCGACGCATCCGTCGTTTAAGCGCCTGTGGCGATGTTGCCGGGCCGATCGACGTGCACGGATGCGCCGCCGCCCCGAACCGGGGACTGTCGCGCATCGGCGCTCTCCTCTACATTCGGGCTAGCGCCCCAGCGGTGCCACAGGTGTCGGATCCCCGCCCGAATCGGGGAGCTCGCCACCCGCCACACGTGTCGGATCCCCGCCCGAATCGGGGATTTCGACATTCAAGCCTTACCCGAGGATTGTCCATGCATACGAAGTTCCCTGCTTCGCTGACCCGAAAACGTTTCGCCGCCCGAACGGTGCCGCCCGCCGCACCACTCGCGTCGACTGCGCCGTCGGATGCCCGCATCGCGCCGCCCGTCTGACCGGGCATCGCGCCGAGGCAGTCCCCGAGATCGCCTATGGTCGCGCCGCCATCTTCACCGTGGTGGTCGGCTGGGCTGCCCTGCTCGCCGTCGTCATCCTCCGCCAGACGGGAATCGACGGCGCGCCCTGGTCGATCCTCGACCGCGCGCTGTCCGTGGCTGGCGCGACCCTGTGTGCGATCGCGCTCCTCTGCTACCTAGCCGCTCGGCAGGGCGCCCTGATCCGGCTGAACGAGCACGTGCGCGTCCCGCGCAGGGAACTGGAGCGTCACTTCGCCGCACGCCAGGAGGCCCTGACCGTGCTCGTCGCCGGGGGCGACAGTGCCGGTGCCCGAACCGGGCCGCACGCCCTGCGCGCCTCGCTCTGGTCCGCGGCCCTGCAGGAATACCCCACGCTCCGGGTCGTGCTGCTGCTCGACGCCAGCTCAGAGCCGAGCGCCCAGGCCGAGGCCCTGATGATCGTGCGCCGGCTCACCGATGCCCTGGCCGAACCCCGCGCCCGGTTCGAAGACGCCCTGTTCGTGCTGGAGCTCGAACTCGCCTGGGGCCACGACGCGACCGACGCCCACGAGGTGGCCGAAGACCTCATCGACGGCCTCGCCGCCGACTACCGCTGGGCCGTCGCCTGGCTGGCCCGGCAGCGCCTCGACGAGGCCGTCACCGACCCGTCGAGTGCCGTCTTCAGCACGCACACCCTCGGCGGTCCCGCCGCCGACTTCGCCCGCATCGCCGCGGACCTCGACCGGGCCATCTCCGAGCACATCCCGCAGACCCCCGAGCGGATGCTCCGTCTTCAGCGCCGCCTCGCCTGGACGTTCTCCGCCGAACTGGAGATCTTCGACGGCAGCCTCGCCGGTTACGTGGACCAGATCGGTGCCACTGCTACTTCCACCGGCACCGGCACCGGCGATGTCGCCGAGACGGACTACCTGCTCACCCTCGGGCCGGAAGCCCAGCTCCTCAGCGATTACTGCCTGCGCTCGATCTACTTCCTGGACGAACCGGAGCACCGCGGTGTCGCCGTGGTCCAAACCCCGTCGTTCCCGCAGGGCGGCCAGTGCACCGGGCGATTCTTCCCGGGGATCCGCAGCCTCCTGCACCGCAGCGCGTCCCGGTATGGAGCCTCGTTCTGGGTCGGGTCCACCGCGCTCATCCGCACGAGTGCCCTCGGCGATTTCCGTAGCGGTCGGGCCGGGGGAGTAGCGGCCGTGCCCGCCGAAGTGGATGCCCCCCGCGGCCTGGCCATGCCGGCCCGCGCCGCGTCCGGGCCGTCCTCACCGCCCTCGCCGTCCGCACCTGGCTCGGTCTCCGCGGTCGACCTGGGCGTGCGCGGCTGGACGCTCGCGAATTTCCCGGAGCGTCTCAGCTTCAGCCCGGCGGCCCCCGGATTCGGTTCGGTCATCGTGCAGCACCGCCGCCCGCTCCTCGGCGACGCCGTTCTCCTGCCCCGGATCTGGCGGCAGCTGCGCCGCGAGTTCGGGGCCGGGCGGTCCGCTGGCGGGAGCGGTCGTTCGCCCCGGTGGACGCCGCGCTGAGGGACGGGCGTCGCCGGGCGTCCGTTGTGCACACAAGAGGTCGCCGGAGGCGGTAAGCTTTCTAAGTTGTCTCCTGCAGAATGCGCTTCTCGAAGTGTGTTGGCGGAGGGTGACGGGCTGTAGCGCAGCTTGGTAGCGCACCTGACTGGGGGTCAGGGGGTCGCAGGTTCAAATCCTGTCAGCCCGACCAAATGTCCCGGAAACTCAAGGGTTTCCGGGACTTTTTGGTTAGAGGATTTAACGAGAGCCCCGCGCTACGCGAGCGGTCTCATCGAGGCACCCGGCTAAAACCGTAAAGGCCCACGGAACGTCTAGGCTCCTGAGGTCATCCGGGCGGTCGTGTCGAAGGTCTCGTGGACCTCTCGGTCGGCCGCGACGGGCAGCGCTAGAACTCACACCCGCGTGGGAGCGCAGTACGTCCATGTCGAGAGCGGCATCCGGGGTTCCCGGGGGCGAGCATCTCTTCGCTTCCCGAGTCGTCTGCGCTCACCATGAACGGCCGTAGCCGCGTGATTGCTGGGATGCCCATTCCCCCACCCGTTTCGAACGCCCGCGGGGTGAACGCTGGCCTTTCCATCAATCAAGAACCTCCATCGAAACCGGGGGTGATACTACTGTTGCCGTATGTTCATGAACGAGCCGCTGCCCAGCCACCCCGCTCCGGATAACCCGTCAGGGAAGCTGATTCTCTTGCGCCATGGGGAGACGGAGTGGTCGAAGGAGGGTAAACACACTGGACTCACGGATGTTCCGCTCACCGACCGGGGAGAGGAACTGGCCCGCGGCGCGGGCAGGTTAGTGGCCGGCTACGATTTCTCCCTCGTGCTGACCTCGCCGCTGCAGCGTGCGCGACGCACTGCTGAGCTCGCTGGCCTTCAAGCGGAGGTTGATCCGCTTCTCATTGAGTGGGACTACGGCGGGTACGAGGGGCGTACGACGCGCGATATCCGCAGCGAACTCGGCTACAACTGGAGCGCATTCACCCACGGCGTGATTCGTGGTCACACGCCCGGTGAGACGGTCGAGGAGGTCGCCGCCCGCGCGTCGCGGGTGCTCACGCGGGTGCTGCCTGCCATGGAGGAGGGAAATGTCGCCCTGATCGCGCACGGCCATTTCCTGCGCATTCTCACCGCCGTGTACCTGAGGATGGCCCCTCGATTCGGTGCTCAAATCACCCTGGATGCTGGATCAGTCTCCGTGCTCAGCTTCTACCGTGAGCAGCCGGCCATCGTGTCTTGGAACTACGGAGCCGAACTTCCCTTGGTGCCCTCGGAGTCCTAAGACGCAACTCAGGCTGCCCAAGGACTTGCGATTCGGTGCCGGCTGCTGGTGCGCCGGCATGTGAGCGAGGTTGAACATTTCGCGGATGCGGCTGCCTGGGCGAAACCGTCGGACCTAGAACTGCGCGGCCTAAAAGCGCGCGGTACCTCGCAACGGGCGGGGCCGGCCATCCGGGTCCATGACGAAGCGCCCGATGGGGACCGCCCAGAGCCGCTGGATGCGCGTGACCGGTTCGGGAGTGTGGTGGCGCACTCGTCCCGTGGGGCGGGTCGCGCGGTGGCCGGTTGCGTGCCAGTCGTCGAGGCCGTCGGCGGTGGTGTTCCACAGGCGGAGCGCGGCGGCGGGGTCGCCGAGCGCGGGATCGTCCGGGTCCAGGCCCAGGTGTTCCGACCACAGTTGCAGGCGGAGGTCCCGGGCCAGACGCCCGGAAGCATCGGGGCCGTTCCCTGCGCCGGGTGCTTCCGGGGTGCCCGGGGTGGTATCGATGACGGCGCACGTGAGCTCGCTGTCGGTGGTCCACGATCGGCGATTGAAGTTGTCCGAGCCACAGGTGACCCACGTGTCGTCGACGATGCAGACCTTGGCGTGCACGTAGATCGGAGTGCCCGCGGCGTTCTCGAGGTCGAAAACGCCGACCCGGCCTGGCGCGGCGCGGCGGAGCATGCTGAGTGCCCGCAACTGGCCCAGCCGGCTTGCCGGCCCGGCGAGACGCCCGTCGGAGTCGGGATACCGGGGCACGACGACGATCAGGGTCAACTCGGGGTTGCGTGTGAGGGCCGCCGCGAGAGCGGCTGCGACTTCCGTGGACCACAGATACTGGTCCTCTATGTAGATCAGCGAGCGCGCGCGGGCGAAGGCCTTCCCGTAGGCGCGGGCAATGCTGCGCTCCCCGGCAGGCGCGAACGGGAACGGTGGGCGCTTCACACCGTAGGTGCGCAGCAGCTGCACGGCGTGCGGGCCCGCCGGCGGCGGTGGTGGCGCGGATTCCGGCAGGGGCCTGGGGTGCCGGGGCATGCGGGCGAGACGCTGTAGCAGCATCCGGTAGGGCGTGCGCCGGTCCAGTGGGTGAGGGTCGTTCCATCGCTCGGCGAACACCGCCAGTAGGTCTGCCACCACGGGGCCGTGCAGTTCGAGGGAGGCATCGTGCCACGGCGGGCGTTTGCCGTACCGCGGATCCATATCCAGCGCCTGCGGGTCTCCCGTGTGTCCGGCGTCGTCCCGGCGGCCGTGGCAAAGGTCGAGTCCGCCGACGAACGCGATGTCCCGCGACGGGTCGTCCCGACGGCGGATGACGAAGAACTTCTGGTGATGCGAGCCGAAGAGGCGCACGCGCTCGTCCAGCAGCACCTCGCCGCCAGCCTCGTTGATCTCGCGACCCAGCCGTTCGTTGGAGCGGCCGCTCATCGGGGCCGACACGCTTTCCCCGTGGGATCTCCAGACGAGGCCGCGCACTTCCACTCCCGAGCGGGCCAGTCCAGCGAGCAGATCGCCGATCGATGGCCCGTCCGGCAGCATCCGCTCGTCGGCATCGCCACGCCAGTCGGTGAACCAGACGCGGTCTCCCGCCTGCAACGCCGTCAACTCCTCGTGCAGCCGGGCGAAGTAGGTGGTGCCATGCACCAGGGGCACCACGAGGTTGCCCTCCGACCAGGCCGGCGATCCGGCACTACCCGCATGCACGTCCGTGGACAGGTTTCCGCGCTCGGCCCGGCTGAGGAACCAGGTACTCGGATCAGTGCGCACGCGATGCACTTTACGGCACGACCGATCCGAGGCCGAGGATCACTCCTGCACATCCTCGGGTGGGATAAGGGATCCGTGGAAGTGCTGCTGCCGGAACCATCCCGATGTGCCTCCACCGGGGATCTGATGCAGCCAAACGGGCAATGAAACGACCGTGATGTCTCCTTCAGGAGCAGCCGCGTGGATTTCGCACATGGACTGGCTCACCGACCCGCCGATCTACCTTCCACTTTGCGCCGAGGATCGAGCGTTTTCAATCGTTCCATCCGCGAAAGCGGAAGAACGTCCGTAACTTCCTTGGCGGTGCCGGTGTTGCTCGACGTGTCGGTCACGGTTCAGCGCTCCTAGTGCGTGCGGCCCTCGACGGGTGTGGGGCATCGAGCCGGTGTGCCGGTCAGCCCCCGTTGGAGACGGTCGTGGCGGTCGGGGAGATCGCGTCCTCGGGCCAGGCCGACTCGTACGGGTGGCCGGTCAGCTTCTCGACGACCACACGGGCCTCGGAGGTGACCTCGTCCTTGGAGCCGCCGGCCTCGAGGCGGTCGATCTCGGCGCGCAGAACTGCGTGGTTCTGCGGGTCGAGGTACATGAACCGTGAGATGGCGAACGCGATAGCGATGAGGACGAGCGGCCCGACGATGACGACGAGTGCGATGACGTGCTGGGTGCCGGAGCTCTGAACGAGGGGGCAGGAGTTGAGGCACGAGGCGTCGAGCTGCACGCCGCCCTCGCTGCCGGGCTTGAGGAATCCACCCAGGTCCAGGAACCACGAGACGATGAGGGTCGCGACCGCGCCTGTCGACTTGCGGCCGAAGGTCATCACCGCGGCATAGATTCCGGCGCGGTCCTGGCGGGTCATAATCCGGTCGACGTCGGGGATGAACGGGAAGACGTTCCACGGCGTGAACTCGAGGATGGATCGTCCGGCCTGATACGCGAGGCCGACGATGACGAGCAGCACCATCGTCGAGGACGGCTGGATGAGGTAGATCGCGCCGAGGGCGAGCAGGCAGGCGATGATCACGGAGTAGGACATGGCAAACAAGTAGCGCGGGCCCTTGCGGATCATGAGGAATGCGGCGAGCACCGTGGTCGGCAGCCCGATGATGGACAGCGCCTGGAGGGTGAGGCCGAAAGACTCGCTGCCGTGCACGGCGTACACGACGAAGAACGTCAGCGCTGTGGCGAAGATGTCCTTGCCCGTAAAGGAGAAGAGATAGATCGCCAGGTGCTTGCGGAAGCTCGAGTTCTTGAACGTCGAGCCGACAGTCCTTGAGGTTGTCGGTGATGAGCTTTCCGACAGGCACCTTGGGCTGGGCGTCGAGCTCCGCGAGGAACTCCGGGGTGAGCTTGCGCTCCCAGGTGGTGAAGTACGTCGTGATGACGGCGCCGGCGAACAGCACGGAGAAGATGAGACCGGTGATGAGGTAGGCGTTCGGGTTGTTCGTCCCCTTGATCTGGGCCGGGATGAAGAAGACGAGGAAGGTGCCCGTGGCCGACAGGAACATGCGGGTTGAGCTGAGCTTCGTCCGCAGCTTGTAGTTGTCCGTCATCTCGGTGGGCAGGGTCTCCCACGGGATGAGAATCATCGCCATGATCATCTCAACAGCCAGGTAGACGATCAGGTAGTACCAGAAGCCCTGTTGCGAGATCCACAGCAGGGGGAAGACGACGAGGAGCAAGGGTGCGCCGATGAGCAGGAAGAAGTGGCGGCGGCCGAACTTTTTGCCCAGGCGGGTCCGATAGAAGTTGTCGGTCAGCGGGCCGATGATGAGGCTGACGACCGCGTCGACGATGCGGGCGATGAAGAGGATCGTGCCGGCTTGGACGGCGCTGACGTCCCCGTAGGTCGTGAAGAAGTACAGCATCAGGCCGCTGATGATGGTGTTCCAGCCGCCGCCCATGAGGTCCAGGACACCGAAGCCGATGCTCCGGGCAAGCGTGATGGGTCGGGCCGTGTACACGCGTGGGGTCGATTTGTCGATGAGGGGGCTCACGTCATTGTGCCTTCTGCTTCAGGGTCCCAGGCTCGTTCCGGGGATGTCTGCACACTACCATACAAGCACACATGCGTGTGTGATCGAGGCATGAGCACAGCGATATACGGATCCTTCCCTGTGCCGACACGGCCGAGCTCAGCGACTAGGTCCGGCTCAGCGCTTCCTCATCGGCCGCAACATTCTTCTGCACGGCGAACTGGGTCCGGTGTAATTCCTCGTACCGACCACCCACAGCCAGCAGTTCCTCGTGCGTACCGCGCTCCACGATCGAGCCGTCCTCAACCACGAGGATCAGGTCCGCGTTGCGGATGGTGGAGAGGCGGTGTGCGATCACCATCGCCGTCCGTCCCTTGAGCGCCTCGCTGAGCGCCGCCTGCACGGCGGCCTCAGACGTCGAGTCCAGCGCCGCCGTTGCCTCATCGAGGATGACGACGCGCGGCTGGGCGAGCAGGAGTCTCGCGATGGTCATCCGCTGGCGCTCACCCCCGGACAGCCGGTAGCCACGCTCTCCCACCATGGTGTCCAGCTGGTCCGGCAGCGACCGGATAAGCGGCTCGAGCCGCGCACGGCGGACGGCGTCCCACACCTCGTCGTCGGACGCCTCCGGCCTCGCAAGGCGCAGATTGGAGAGGATGGTCTCGTGGAACAGGTGGCCGTCCTGCGTCACCATGCCCAGGCTGTGCCGCATGGAGACGAACGTGACATCGCGGACATCCGTCCCCGCGAGGCGTACGGCGCCGCTGTCGACGTCATACAGGCGCGAGAGGAGCTGCGCAATTGTGGACTTTCCGGCACCGGACGAACCAACGAGGGCAACGGTCTGCCCCGGCTCAATCCTGAAGGACACGCCGTGCAGCACCTCCTCGCCGCCGCGGGTGTCCAGCGTGGAAACCTCTTCGAGGGAGGCGAGGGAGACTTTGTCCGCGGACGGGTAGGCGAAGCGGACGTTGTCGAACTCGACGGCCACTGGGCCTTCGGGGATGGGGACGGCGTCGGGCTTCTCCTGGATGAGCGGTTCGAGGTCCAGCACCTCGAAGACGCGCTCGAAGCTGACCACCGCGCTCATGATCTCCACCCGTGCGTTTGCCAGGCCGGTGAGCGGCGCGTAGAGGCGGGTGAGGAGGAGCGCCAAGGTGACCACGTCACCCGTATTCAGCTGGCCGGCGAGTGCGAGGGAGCCGCCGAGCCCGTACACGAGCGCCAGAGCGAGAGCAGAGACGAGCATCAGTGCGGTGAAGAAGACGAACTGCAGCATCGCGGTCCGGACCCCGATGTCGCGGACGCGGGCGGCGCGGACGCGGAACTCCTCGGCCTCCTCGTCGGGCCGGCCGAACAGCTTGACGAGGGTGGCGCCGGGCGCCGAGAAGCGCTCGGTCATCTGCGTACTCATGGCGGAATTGTGGTCGGCGGCCTCGCGGCGCAGCGCGGCGAGGCGGCTGCCCATGCGGCGCGCGGGCACCAGAAAGATGGGGAGCATGATCACGGCGAGAACCGTCACGAGCCAGGACGTGCTGAGCATGACGATCAGGGTGAGGGTCAGCGCCACGAGGTTCGTGACCACGCCGGACAGCGTGCCGCTAAAGGCCTGCTGAGCGCCGATCACATCGTTGTTGAGGCGGCTCACGAGGGCGCCCGTCCGCGTGCGGGTGAAGAACGCGATCGGCATCTTCTGCACGTGGTTGAAGACGGCAGTGCGGAGGTCCAGGATCACGCCTTCGCCGATCCGCGCCGAGTACCAGCGCGTCACGAGTGATACGGCGGCGTCGGCCACGGCCACGAGGGCGATGACCACTGCGATCCAAACGATCGTGGTGACCGCGCCCTGGGCGACGATGACGTCGACCACCTTGCCGGCGAGTACCGGCGTCGCGACCGCGAGGAAAGCTCCCACGATGGAGAGGGTGATGAAGATCAGAAGCTTGGACCGGTAGGGCACCGCGAACGTCAGGATCCGCCGAACGGACTCACGGGAGAAGCCGTTCTTGCCGTCCCTGGCGGAAGAGATCTTGTACAGCGAGCTCCAGGCCGCGCTTTCCATGCTCATTGAGGTTCCTTCCGTGGGCAGAAGGCCCAGCTTAGATGGCGACGTGCCCCAGCTCGCTGTTCTCCGCTGCGCCGGCTCCGAGGCGGAAGTCAAGACGGTTGTCATCGTGGTTGGTGGTCGTGGTGGTGTTCCAGCCGGGGAACAGCCGGAGACTGACCCCGCGGCCGGGCCGAAGGAGCGGGCCCGGTCGGCGAACCACCGCCTCGACCCAAGTCGGTCAGCGGCACGATGCTGAAATCTTGTGAGCTAGGCTAACAAAAAGCTTGATGTTAGCGATCACTTTCGGCCAAAGAGCCCACTGGCGTGGCATCCAAGTCCCATAACCGGGAAGGGCATGCGTCAGAGGCATGCGTCAGAGTGGACAGCTGCGATAGGGAATAGCTGAGCACACCATAATGTGCCGCGCTCCATTTCATCGCCGAGAACGCACTCATGGCACAACGGCCTAGGCCCGAGACGACGTCCCGGCCAGCCATCCTTCCTAGTGATCAACCGGGGCTGAAACTAGTTCCTCACTCGGAGTGAAAAATGGAAAAAGAAAAAAGATCGACAGCAAGTTCATCTACTTCTTCGGATCATTCGGAGGCATCCTTTTCGGCTACGACATCGGAGTCATGACTGGGGCGCTCCCGTTCCTGCAAAGCGACTGGGGCCTTGACGATGCCGCCATCATCGGTTGGGTAACCTCTGGCGTCATGTTCGGCGCCATCTTCGGTGGCGCTGTGGCCGGACAGCTTTCCGATCGATTCGGACGGCGCAAGATGATTCTCGCCGCAGCGGTCGTCTTCATGCTCGGATCAATTCTCTGCGGCCTGGCACCCGAGGATGGTGTCATCTATCTGGTCATCGCCCGAATCTTCCTGGGGCTGGCGGTCGGCGCGGCGTCCGCATCGGTTCCCGCGTACATGTCCGAGCTTGCACCCGCGCGGCTACGTGGACGCTTGTCCGGCCTGAATCAGACAATGATTGTCTCCGGCATGCTGATCTCATACATCTTGGATTTCCTGCTGAAGGATCTGCCCGAAGCGTGGGCGTGGCGAGTGATGCTCGCGACGGCCGCAGTGCCGGCTGTGATTCTGTATCTGGGCGTGTTGCGGTTGCCCGAATCGCCCCGGTTCCTGGTGAAAGTCGGCAAGGAAGACGAGGCACTCACGGTACTTCGCTACATTCGCCGCCCAGACGAGGTCGATGCCGAGCTCAGATCGATCACAGAAACGGCCCAAGTCGAGAAGCAGGCGGCTGGCAATACCTCACTTGCAACGTTGTTCGACAGCAAGTACCGGTATCTCGTCATTGCGGGTGTCGGTGTCGCCGCGTTCCAGCAGCTCCAAGGTGCCAACGCGATCTTCTACTACATCCCGTTGATCGTGGAAAAGGCCACAGGTAATGCGGCAAGTTCGGCGCTGATGTGGCCGATCATCCAGGGCGTGCTCCTAGTGCTCGGCTCATTGCTGTTCCTGGTGATCGCGGACAAGTTCAACCGACGCCTCTTGCTGACCGTGGGCGGCACGATCATGGGTGTGTCCTTCCTGCTGCCCGCGATACTGAATACCGTGATGAAGGACGCGAACCCGATGATGATCGTGGTGTTCTTGAGCATCTACGTGGCAGCCTATTCGTTCACGTGGGCCCCACTCACCTGGGTGATCGTTGGAGAGATCTTCCCAATGGCGATTCGCGGCAGGGCCTCTGGTATCGCATCGTCCTTCAACTGGATCGGATCGTTCGCTGTCGGTCTCTTGTTCCCGATCATGACCGCACTGATGAGCCAGGACGCGGTGTTCGCGATCTTTGGTGCCATTTGCATTCTTGGTGTCATCTTCATTCGGACTCGTGTCCCCGAAACTCGTGGCCGCACGTTGGAGGACATCGAAACCAAAAGTATTCCGACCCAGAAAGCTTTCGCTTCTTACGAGAGGGCAGGAAGGTGACGATGTTCTCCGAAAATTCGGGCGCTGCGTGCAAGAGTTACGGCGGATGCGACATATTCAGTAGGTGAGCATCGCCGACACCCCAGCCACCGCGGACAGGAGCGAGGAGTGGCGCTGCCTGACAGTGCGGACCCGCCCACGACTGCGGCCGATGTGGACTGGTTCACCGTGATGGTCCGCGAGTACTCGACCGCGCTCATCCGCTATTTCGCCCGCCGCGGGCCGCGTCAGGATGCCGAGGACCTGGCCGCTGAGGTCTTCGCGACAGCCTGGCGTCGACGCAACGACGTGCCCCGGGAGGCCGTGCTGCCGTGGCTGTATCGCACGGCGGGATTCACGCTCGCGAATGCGCGCAGGAAGCACATCGATCTTCCGGTCGACGAGGTGCCCGAGTCGGGCGTGGCGCGAGTCGACGGCGATCCGGAGCTGAACAGCCTGTTCGATGCGGAACTCCGTGGCGCGCTGGCAAGCGTGAGCGAGCGCGACCGGCAGATCCTTCTTCTGCACGCGTGGGAGGGCCTGGACGGAGCCGAGCTCGCCGAGGTGCTCGGTATCTCCCGATCCGGGGCGGACGCCGCGCTGTCGCGTGCGCGCAAGCGATTGCGAGAAGCCTGGGGCGAGCGGATGTCGTTCTAGGGCTTCTGCAAGATGCGGCACGGAGCGCACATATACCAGGTGAACCGAAAGCCCGGAGGCTGATTGACATGAACGACGACGACAAACAACAAGACCCGGTCGCCCGGCTGCGTGCCGCCGACCCCGCGGGGGATATCGAGGCACGTGCCGGGTTCGCCGACGAGGTCGTCGCTCGGATGACCGGCCCTGAGGCTGAACCGATGTCCGGATCGGCACCCGTGGCCGACCTGGAGACGGCACGAGCACGCCGACGGCCGCGCTGGCTCCCGTTCGTCGCGGTCGCGGCGTCGATCGCGATCGTCGGTGCCGCGGGATACGGGATCGGAGCGAGCGAAGGCGGGCCGAAGAGCCTGGCCGACGGCGCTGCTCCGCCCATCACTCTGCAGTCCAATGGGCGCCCCGACAGCGTCGCGCACGGCGGAATGGAGACATCCGTGGGTTCTGGCGCCGCGACCGACCAGAAGATGTCTTCCTCGACCTACCCCCACGGATCCGGCCGGAACGCCTTCAGCGCGTCCGGTCTTGGCACACAGGCGGGCACAGCTCAGGCCTACGCCTACGACCCTCGTTCGGCATCCAGCTCAGACAAGGTCACCGCGCTCGCCGCGGCGCTCGGCATCGGGTCACCAGCCGAACTGCGGGACGGCAGCTGGGTCGCCGGCCCGCAGGATGGCAGCGCCCCGAGCCTGTCCGTGAGTCTCGACGGCATGCTGTCCTTCTACTTCCAGAACCCGCAAATAAACCCGTGGAAGTGCGAGGGTGACAGCGCCTGCGAGCCGACCGGCCAGCCGCCGAGCGAAGACGCCGCGATCGGAGCGCTTCGTGCGCTCCTCGCCGCCGCCGGCCGGGACCCCGCCGAGTTCGAATTCACCTCTCAGGTGTCGGAGGGCTCTCCCACACGAACCGTCACGGCAAAACCGGTCATCGACGGGCAGCAGGTCGACCAGGGCTGGTCCTTGGAGATGGCCGAAGGTGGTGTCGTCAACGCCAACGGTGCCCTCGCCGACGTCATCGCTCTGGGAACGTACCCGGTGGTCAGCGAGCAAGAGGGCTTCGAACGCCTCTCAGACCCGCGGTTCAGCGGAGCGGCGACGTCTCTGCCGATCGCCCTCCGCGATCAGGCGTCGACGACCGAGGAGTGGGTGGCACCGACGGAGCCGCCGGCAACACCAGTCGCCGGCACCTCGGTCTCCTGGCCGGTGAACAAGGTCGAGATCGTCAGTGCACGCCTAGGTCTCACCACCCAGTGGCAGCCGGACGGGAGCGTCCTGGTGGTTCCCGCGTTCGCATTCACGGATGCCGAGGGCGGCACCTGGTCGGTTCTCGCCGTCGCGGAATCGAAGCTGGACTTCCGGGCCTTCTAGACCATGACAGTCGCATCGGGCGACTATTTCATTCGCCGGTTCGTGCAGAGGCTGCTCTGCGTCGTGTCACGGGCGACCGCGGCGTTGGTTGACGAACCACTCATGGATCCAAGGATCGCGATCGTCTCGATGCAGGACCGAGTTGTCAGTCTCGGGCATGTCCGGATGGATCACCGCGTGCGTTCCTCCGACGACGTCCACCTGGAATCCATCGATATCGACACTGTCCCCGGGTGCGACGACCGTAACCCGGCCGTCGTTGTTGTGGACCTGCGCCACGACGTCTGCCGGCGCCCAGATCCGGAGCTCTCGCTGGGACTCGAGTGCCGCGGAGAGCAGGTCGACGTCGAAGTGGTCGGGGTGGTCGTGTGTGACCAGGACGGCGGACGTCCCGCCGACCAGCCGAGGCGCAGCAGGTGTGAACGTGCCGGGGTCGATGAGGAGAAAGGTGCGTTCTGTTCGCGGGAGAACCGTGGGATGGGGGTGCTTGTGGAGGATCACGAGAGGGTTGTCGCCTGTTCTGCTTCGGAGTGAGCGTCGGGGTGTGCGTCGAGCGGTGACCCTGGCGCACGGCGGATGCTGACTCGTCGGAGGACGATGGCGACCACCGCGATGAATGCGGCGACGATGAGGGCGTCGATGCCGATTCCGATGCGTAGGGCGAGGAGGCTGGAGAGGCCGCCGGCAGCGGTCGCGATCGCCGACACGATCGGGGTGCCGAGGGTCATGCCGACCTGCTGTGTCATTGTGACCAAGCCGGTCGCGAGGCCCTGTTGTCCCGGTTCGACACCGGACGTCGCGGCAACCAGGAATGTGACGACGGCGACCATATGACCGATCGCGGCTATGAAGCCGACCACGGAGTAGAGGGCGATCGATCCGGGGTGGTCGTTCACGGCGACGAGTGCGGCGGTTGCCAGCGCCTGGGTTCCGAGGCCAAGGAGCATCGCGCCGCGGATACCCAGCCGTCCGACGACGCGGGGCCCGATGACGCCGCCGACGACAGCGCCGACGCCTGTCAAGCCGATGATCAGACCGGTGATGAGCGGGTCGAGTTCCAGCACGTGCTGGAAGTACATCGTGGACAGGAACACAAGGCCGGTCTCCATCGCGAGCGATGCGAAGCCGATGAGGTGACCGGCGAGGATATTCGGCCGTGTCAGGAGCTTCAGGGGCACCAGCGGGGCGCTGTGGCGTCGCTCGGTGCGGATGAAGAAGACGATCAGGACAATGCTGGCGGCGAGACAGATCAGGCCGTTCGGGTCCGTGACGCCGTGCTCACCGAAGCGGGACATCGCGAAGACCAGGGTGATCAGCGCCGTGGTGATGAGCGCCGCACCGCGCACGTCAAGGCGGGCCTGATGCTCTCTGGTTGGTTCGCGGATGATGAGTAGCGCCAGTACAACGACTGCGGCGGCGATCGGGACGTTGACGAGGAACGCTGCCCGCCAGGACAGGTAGTTCGTCAAGATCCCGCCGAACACCGCGCCGGCAGTGAATCCCAGCGAGGCGAGGACGCTGCTCAGCCCGAGTGCCCGGCGTCGGAGCGGCCCCTCCGGGAAGATGGAGGTGATCAGCGCGAGCGCGGCGGGCATCGCGGCCGCTGTCGCCAAGCCCTGCAGCGCCCGCGCTACGAGCAGAACCGCGGGAGAGCCAGCGAAGCCGCCCACGAGCGATGCTCCAGCGAGGACTGCCATACCGATGACGAACATCCGGCGACGTCCGACCCAATCGCCCAGCCGCCCGAGCAACAACGTGAAGCCCGCCGCGCACAGCGCGAACGTCGTCGCGACCCACTGCACATCGGCGGACGCAAACCCCAATGCCGACCCGATTTCCGGAAGTGCGACGTTCAGAATCGAAAAGTCCACCGAGAGCAGGAACTGCGAGGAAAGGAGGATCAGGAGTGCGACGAGTTGGTGTCGGGTCATACGTGAGTGCATTTGCCCTAGCCTGTCGTTGTCGGTGATGACCAGCCAGACCCCCGGTGTGCGTACCACCAGCAGGGTCAGGCTGATCCTCCCGACCGGTCGCTGCACCGCGCATACTGGGATGATGTCAACAGAGTTTGGGGACTTCCTTCGCAGCCGCCGCGCCGCGCTGACTCCGGAAGCGGTTGGGGTGAATGCCTATGGGGCGCGGCGTGTTCCCGGACTGCGGCGAGAAGAGATCGCTCAGCTGGTCGGCGTGAGCGTCGCCTATTACACCCGGCTCGAGCAGGCAGCGGATGCAGAGCGAGCATCTGATCAGGTGATCGAAGCCCTCATTCGCGCCATGCGGCTCGACCCCGATGAAGCACTCCACCTCCGTCGCCTCGCGCGCCCCTCGTACGCGCGTGCGATCGGTGTCCCAGCCGAACGGCCGCGCCAGAGCATCTTGCGGCTCATCGCGGCCCTTCCCGGGCCTGCGATCGTCTTCGATCACGCCAACGATATCTACGCCTGGAACAGGCTCGGTCACCTACTACTTGCCCACGACCTTCCCTTTGACGCGACCGAGCGGGACGACATCCGTCCGAATTTCGCCCAGCGCTTCTTCCTCGGATGCGCTGGCCCCGAGCTGTTCGAGGATTCAGAGACCATGGCGCGTGAAGTCGTTGGGTTCCTCCGGTACTCGTCGAGCACCTGCCCCGACGACAAACGACTCAGCGGAGTCATCGGTGAGCTCGCACAACGCAGCGACGCGTTCGCCAGGATCTGGGCTGAGCACCCCGTGCACGACCTCAGCTATGGCCAACACCTTTTCGCCCACCCCTTGGTCGGTCGGCTCACCCTCGACTTCGACGTCCTCCGGCCAGCTGAATCCAACCTGCGCGTCCTCACCTACCAGGCACAGCCGGGCACCCCCGACGCCGACGCCTTACAACTCCTCGCCCAACTCAGCCAGTGACGGATGCGAGTGGGCACGTAGCATCGGTCGCGTGAGGTCCATATCATCCGTCACCGGGTCGTAGCTGTCATCGCTCAAAGGGGTTCGGACGGCCACTGGAGGGCGCTCCTATCCCCAGCGGGGACGCGGGACTACGCTGACGAAGCTCAGGATCTTGCGAATCCCGTCGAGACCATCGTGGTTGCCCGATCGACCTGCCTCGACCTGAAAACCGAAAAGTGGAGGAACGAACATGGCCACCGAACACGCAACCGTCCCGGCTCGCTCCCCATATCGAAGGACTTCGTTGATCGCGGGCATCCTTTATGTGCTCACCTTCGTCTCGATTCCGTCCCTCGTCCTGTACGGCCCGGTAAAGGGTGCGGACTATGTTCTTGGCCCCGGCCCGGACACCGGGGCCTTGCTCGGCGGTCTCTCGGAGATCATTGTCGCCCTCGCGGGTATCGGCACCGCCGTCGTTCTGTTCCCCGTGCTCAAGAAGCAGAACGAAGCGGCCGCACTGGGCCTGGTGGCCGCACGGATACTGGAGTCGAGCGCCATCTTGCTCGGCGTTGCCGTGATCCTGACGATCGTGGCATTACGGCAGGGCGGTACTGGAACAGACGTCGTGGTCGCCGGCCACACGCTCGCCTACCTGTACGATCGCATCTTCCTCTTGAGTCAGAGTTTCATGCCGGCCGTCTGTGACCTGCTCCTGGGGATCTTGCTGTTCCAGTCCCGTCTGGTGCCCCGGGCCCTGTCCCTGATCGGAATCGTTGGAGCCCCCGTACTCCTTGCGAGCTATCTCGCCGTATTCACCGGGCTCATCGGTCAACACGACGCATTGGCGGGAGCCTCAGCGCTCCTCGTTGCCGTATTCGAGTTCTCGCTCGGCATCTGGCTGATCTTCAGAGGGTTCAGCCCCCAGGCCATCGTGGCCCTGGAAAAGAGGAGCTTGTTCAGCGCTGCTGTTCGATAGTTCACCGGGGTCCTTCCCGTCGCCACTGTCTCGGATTCCGAGGTACGCGCACAGACGACGGCAGCGTCGGGAACAGATTCCGCGGGGATGTCGCCGGGTCTCGGGATCGAGTGCGTTACTCCGACTCCAGCGCCTCCGCGATCTGCTTGATCGTCGCCAGCCGGCGGTCCCACTGCGCCCCGATCAGGTCGAGCCGCCGGGCGGTCTCGGCGAGCTGGCTGCCCAGCACCCGGTACCGGACTTCGCGACCCACTCGCACTGGCTCGACCAGTCCGACGTCCTGCAGCACCGCCAGGTGCTTGGCGATCGCCTGGCGCGAGACGGGGAGGACCTCGGCGAGGGCGGACGCCGATGCGTCCGCCCCGCCGAGGGCTGCCAGGATGCTCCAGCGCGTGTCATCGCCGAGGGCGGCGAAAACGGGAACGAGGGTGGACGCGGTCACTCGGAACCTTCGAGGTAGGCGACCAACTCGTCCAGCTCGAAGTCCCAGCCACCGCGGTTGCCGTCCATGCTCGCGGCGGGGTCACGGAGGGCGTCGAAACCGGATTCGACGACCGTGAGTTGCGTGCCGGCATCCACTGTTTCGAGGGTGAAGCGGAAGACGGTGGTCTCGCCCGACTCGAGAGTGGATGCGGCGGCGTTGCTGTTGCCCCAGCGGTAGGCGATCATGTGCGGCGGGTCGAGCTCCTCGATGCGGACCGGGAAGTCGCCATGGTCGGACCAGCCGAAGACGCCGGTGGTGCCGACCGCGAGCGGTGACAGGGTTGCGTGCTCGGGAAACCAGCGGGCGATGTGCTGCGCCTCGGTGACGGCGGCCCAGACCTTCTCGATGGGGGCTGCGATGGTGATGGTTCGTGAGACGGTGAACTTGTCGGCATCGATAACGGACAACTCGTTGATCTTCGTGCTCATGGTGCATCCCTTCGGTGGATTAGTCCTTCAGTTGATTACTGCAACCTAAGCGTTGCACAAGCGAAGAAAAACTGCAACCAAAAAGTTGCAACCGAGTGTTGCTGTCCTGAGGACAATTCAGAGCGCGGTTGCCATTGAAACGAAGCGGCCCGACAGATGGTGCGCTTTGTGGAGGCGACGCGTTATTCGCTCTGCACGTCGCGCATCCACCGGCTGCTGTGTTGGCCGCTTTCGGGGCCTCCAGCGGTTATCGCACGCGCTGGGCGGTGAACTGCATGCGTGGGTGCGCATAGGATTCTTGCGCCTGAACGAGCTGCAGTTCTCGCTCACCTGACTGGTAGGTCAGCTCGAGGAGATCGAACACGCTGGACACGGTCCGTTCCAGCGCCACCGCAGCGTCACCTGTCGCGCGGTAGTGCGCCGAGAAAAGCGCCGCGGTGACGTCGCCCGATCCGTTCGCTTTGAAAGGGAGATGGGGCGTCTGCACGATCCACGCTCCCGTAGCATCCACGGCGAGCATCTCGACGGTGCCGGGTTCGCGGTCGGGGCGTTCCACGCTGGTCACGAGCACGGTGTCCGGTCCCATCGCCCGGGCGATGTCGACGGATGCGAGTGTGGAGTCCAGCGTCGAGGGCTCGGTTCCGGTGAGGAATCCCAGCTCGAACTGGTTCGGAGTGATGATGTCGGCCACGGGGACGACGCGATCCCGAAGCAGGTGGGGGATCTCGGGCGCCACGAAGCACCCGGACTTCGCGTTACCCATCACGGGGTCACACGCGTAGATGGCCGACGGGTTCGCCGCCTTCACCCGCTGCACCGCATCCACGATGACGTCGCCGATCCCGGTGCCGCCCTGGTATCCCGAGAGCACGACGTCGATCTGGGGGAGCACACCACGTTCTTCGATACCGAGGATGACATCGTGCACGTCCTCGGGTGCGATGAGGGATCCGCGCCACGCGCCATATCCCGTGTGATTGGAGAAGTTCACCGTGTTGACCGGCAGCACTTCGACCCCGATGCGCTGGAGGGGAACACGGCTGCGGAGTTGCCAACGTGGCCATAAGCGACGGCCGACTGAATCGAGAGAATCTTCACGACACCAATCCTCCTCCCTACGAGCAGCCAGGGCCGCCGGGAAGCTCTGCACCGGAATCCGTGGGCGGGCGCAGCTGCTTCGCGGAAGTGCTCAGCGTCGACAGCAGCGCGGCAGGTGTTTCAGGCTCATTGAGTGAGAGTGCGAACTGCTTCCCATTGGTGAGGGTGACGACGACCCCTGGTCCTGTGCGGAGGATGATCGCTGACCGCCCGGGCATGAATCGGTAGCCCCAGCCTCCCCAGTGCATCGGTTCCAGCGTATTGGTGTGCACGGACTCGATGTCCGTGAGCGGAATGGTCTTCAGTGCGATGCCCAGGAACCAGGTGACGACTTTCAGGCCGCGCCAGTCCACGCTGATCCGCAGTCGGGCAAACCCCAGCATGAGGACGGCCAGAAGGAGAAGGACCACGGCACCGAAGACATCCGCCCCGGGCTCGCCCTCTCTGGTTGTGAGGATGAGCAATGCCGCTGCGGCGGCGAACAGTGCCAGGCTCACGATCGCGAACAACGGAACAGTGACTGTGGTGATCCAGGCACCGATCTCTGTCGGCCCAAGCACGACCTCCACCGGATGATGTTCGGGTTCGGCAGCCACCCACCGGTGCGCGAGTAGGAACGGAATCAGGCCGTACCCGAGCAACGCCATGAGGAGCAGTGGCCACGCACCGACCTGCGGTTCCGCGCCGGGACCGGACGTGATCGTTGATCCGGCGATCATCAGCCAGCCTCCGGTTGCCAACCCTGCCGCGAAGCCGCTCCACAGGAATGTCTTGCGGCGAGTCGGTGCCGCACCCTCCCGCAACGCGAACGTTGCGATGAGAGCCGAAGCTAAGCAGACCACGACCAAGAGCGCGATTGCCATCCACGTCGGCCACGTCGAACTGACCCCATGGCTGCCCCACTGGCGGGGCAGGTCGGTCGGAAGCTCTTCTCGCCAGATGAGCCAGGTCGTGACGACTGCGGCGAGGGGGACCCAAACTGCGACCGCAGCGAGGACGTCGCGAGCGCGTGCCCGTCCGGAACTGCGTGCACCCATAGTTGGACTCCTTCTCCATTTGTTACAGAATCCTGGTAGCTGCTCACATTCAGTATGCGCACATGCTGACACGTGATCGGAATATGGCGCGGTGAAATTTTCTGACTCGATCAGGGGCAATTTGTCGTAAATTTCCCGCGGATGGCATTGACTAGTCATGGGGGTGGTCATGAAGACTACGGGGGAGTCCGACCTGGTGCTTTCGTACCGGTCGCAGAGAGCGCATGGCCGCGCATTCGGGCTGCGGTTCGACCGTTTCCGCTCTTCGGAAGCGACGGCACCACCGTTCTCGGCACCGTCCGCCTCGTTCTCTGACACGGGCATCCATCTGGTGCACACACCGCTGAAGGTCCCGGCTCCGCGCCCGGCACGGATCTCCTGGAAGGTCCTCGGCATTGCGCTCGCGCTCCTCGTGCTGAGCGGATGCGCCGCCGCGCCGATCCCTGCACCGCCGGCCACGCCCTCGCCGACGGCGACCTCGCACCTGTCGAAGTATCCGACGCCGCGAGACCAAGGACCGTTTGACGGCGCCGAAGGTACCACGACGATCGACAGCTCGGGCAAGATCACCTACACCGTCGTCAGCGGGGACTCTGCGAGCACGATCGCCACTCGCTTCGGCGTCTATCCCGAGCAAGTCGAGACCCTCGGCGGCGGCAAGGTCGGGATGTCCGCGATCCACCCCGGAGACAAACTCCAATTCGGCACCCGCGGCTACACGTGACCGAAGGCCAACGGTGCCGCGTTCCACCCGAGGTCGCACGCAAACCGAGGCACGAGTGTCGAGACTATTCGTGCGCTCTCGATTCGCCGGACGGCGGGAACGATTGGCGGGATGTCGGTCTCGATGGCACTGGGTCAGTCGAGAGAAGGCAGCAGGCCAGTCATCTCAGTGAACTCGTCGGCGATGTCTCGGGCGCTGAGCCACAGGTCGAGCTCGGCGGCGGGGACGGGCCGGGACATGTAGTAGCCCTGGGCTTGATCGCAGCCGAGGCGGACGAGCTCGGTGTAAGCGGCCTTGGTCTCGACGCCTTCGGCAACCAGCCGCAGGCCGAGGCTGTGGGCCAGGCCAATCGTGGAGGCGACCAGTGCTGCAGCCCGGGCGTCGTCGACCATCGGGAAGACGAACGAGCGGTCCAGCTTGAGCTCGTCGAGGGGCAGATCGCGCAGGTAGGAGAGTGAGCTGTACCCGGTGCCGAAGTCGTCGATGGAGATCTGGATACCGCTGCTCCGCAGCCGGGTCAGGATGCTCCGGGCCCGGTCGCGGTCGGCCATCAGGAACTCCTCGGTGATCTCCAGCTGGAGGGCACCCGGCGGGAGGTTACGGACCGTCAGCATCGCTGCGACCTCGTCGGGCAGGCTGGTGTCGATCAGCGTGCTGCCCGAGAGGTTGACTGCGACCGTGAGGGTCGGCCTTCGGCGTGCCACACCGCCGCCTGGTCCAGGGCGACCTGAAGGACGACCCGGGTCAGGGTCCGCATCAATCCTGATTCTTCGACCAAGGCCAGGAACGCGTCGGGGTAGAGCAGGCCTCGGGTGGGGTGATCCCAGCGCACCAGCGCCTCCACGTTGTGGACCTCGCCGGTGTCCAGGTCGATCTTGGGCTGGTAATGCACCACGAGCTGGTCGGTGGTCAGTGCGGTTCGCAGTTCCTCGACCGTCTTCAGCCGGGTGGTGGCGTCGGTGTCGTCGGCGGTGTTGTAGACGTGCTGGCCACGGCCCGATGTTTTGGCCTTGTACATGGCGATATCGGCCGTGCGTAACAAGGAGCTCAGGTCCAGACCGTGGTCCGGGAAGAGCGCGATACCGACGCTGACACTGGTGTGCAGTGTGATGTCCTCCAGAGCGAATGGCTCGGCCAGCGCGGCGCGCAACTTGACGGTCACGTCAATGGCCTCGGCGTGGCCGGCATCCTCGAGCAGGACCACGAATTCATCGCCGCCCAGACGCGCCAGCAGGTCCCCAGGCCGCAGGTGCTCACGCAGGCGGGCGCCGACCTGGACCAGCAGCTGGTCTCCGGCGTGGTGGCCCAGGCTGTCGTTGACCTCTTTGAACTTATCCAGGTCGAGCATCAGCAGCGACTGGCGGCGACGCTCCGGGTCCACCAAGCGCGCGTGCCCCTCTACGTGGAGGGCCCGCCGGTTCGGGAGGCCTGTTAAGTCGTCCGTTGCAGAGGCAACGCGGCGCAGATGCGCCATCCACGCGACCTGACGGAAGGCGACCTGGGTGCGAGCTGTCGCCGCGACCAACGTCGCCCCCGCAAGAGCGACTGAAAACGTTGACAAGGGCACCCGGCTGCTCACCAAGAGCACCCCTAGCCCTGCGGCGGTGGCCACCACCGGCACCATCAGTGCCGCCCTGCCGGTCGCTGGGCTCGTCTCGGGTACCGCGGCCGGATGAGTTCGCTCCATACCGTCGACCCACAATGCCAACAGGGCAAGTCCGATCGCCCAGGCCGCGGCTAGCGGCGTACCGCGCACATAGGTGTTGGCGTTCACCTGCAGCGCGTAGAGCACGTCCGCCGCGGCAAAGACCAGCAGGCCCACGAACAGCAACACCCACCGTCTTCCCAGCCGCCTGCCCCCCAAGGCGCCGATCCCGCCGATAGCGGCCACGAGCAGCAGATCGAAGAGTGGGAAGGAGATCGCCGTCACGGTGGCCAACCACGATGAACTGGTCAGGGCCGAGTCCAGCACCGGGCTCAGCGGAATCGCCAGCACCGCGGCTGCGCCGAGCGACCCCACCACGCAGTCCAGCCAGACCGACGATGCCAGCGTCCGCACGTGGCGGCGCACCGCAACGATCAGAGCGGCCAGCATCAGCAGGTAGAACAGCGAATACAGGACGTCGCCAACCGACGGGAACGGAATCGAGCCGGTCGTGGCCTCTACCCAGGCTCTGTAACAGTCACCAGCAACGTAGGCGGTCATCGCGGTCGCGGCGAGCAGAACCTCCGGGCGCCGAAGTCCGACCCTTCCGACAGCCATCCAGCACACTGCGACGGGTAACAGGTCCGTCAGCCCTACCGAGACGACAAGGACCGGCTCGAACCAGACGTCACCTGCCGGGCCCCATCCGCCCCAATGCACAGCCAGCCCGACCACGCTGGCGGCCAGGACCAGGACCATCGCCCACACCAGTCCGGTATGAATCCGCGCGCGCATCAGCGCCTCACCGGAATAGGCAGACTCGAGGTAGTGCTCCGGAACAGGTCGCGTTCGCGAGGACAGACGCTCGAACGATCAACCACAGTCCCCCTAGAACTCCCACCAATCTATCGACCCATTGAGTGACATTCCCCTCAAGAGGTGTCGACCCGAGGTCACCGCCCCAAACTGGGGGAGTCGCGAAGGTCGAGGCCTCCGCGCCCCCAGTCCACAGACACACGCTCACCTTGGCGAATGGTCCACTCAACTGGTCAATAAATGGCCCTTCACGCTGGACCGTAGAGCTTCTAGGTTGGGTGCTGTGAACGTCGGAATCTGGGCTGAACGAACGACAACATCCGCTACTCGCGAAGGAGACGCGTCATGAACGCCCCCATCACAATCACGCCCATTCATGTCGGTGACTTGACCGCAGAGGGGTACCCAATGCCCGTCTACGTGCACCTCATCGAACATCCCGATGCGAGGGTGCTCGTCGACACCGGTTTCACAGAGATCCACCCCGCAGCGGCCGATCTCGACCCTCGCCCCCACTCTCTCAAGGCGCAGGCATTCGACCTCGAGAGCGTCGACATCGTCATCAACACACACCTTCACTTCGACCACTGTGGCGGCAACCACCTCTTCCCCGGCACGCCCATCTACGTCCAGCGCCAGGAACTTGACGATGCCCGCACCGAAGACGACTACACCATCCGAGAATGGGTGGACCCGCCCGGCGTGCACTATGTACCCGTCGATGGAGAATTCGACCTGCTTCCCGGGATTCGACTCCTCCCGGCGCCGGGCCACACCCGCGGCTCACAGATCGTTGTCGTCGATACCGGCGAGCGTCCGACAATCATCGCCGGAGACACCGCGGTGTGGTTCGGCGAGCTGGACAACCCCGAGACCGAAGGCCAGCGACTGATTCGCTCGCTGCATCCTGAACACGTCTGGATCACGCACGAGCACACGTCCTGGACCGCAGATTAGCGGGATCTCCGTGTGCGACCGCGTCATCGGTTTCGCCGTGTCGTTCGCCGGCCGCGTGTAGCAGCCAGCGCTCTTATGGCACGATCCTATTAAAAGGATGTTCGTCCTCTATAATGGCACTCTGGGGTCATTCGACCCGCCCGAAGGAGAAGCCGTGACCGTCGAACCGATCATCCTGTCATCGGACCGTCGCCGTGCCGAACCTGCCGACCATGAAGCATCGGCCGAAGCGCCCACGCGCGCCATCTGACCCCGACGCTATCCTGACCTGACCCACGCCGATGACTACGCCGAGCCCTCTTCGCCGAACCGGCAGCGCTACGCGGGGCACCGGCCCGATGGAGCGGCCTCCTGTCACCGCCCGGCTGGTCTTCCTGCTCCTCGGGGGCATCGCCCTGCTCGCCGGACTCAACGGCGCGCTGCTCCTGCTCGGCCTCTGGGCGCCCGTCGACAGCACCCGACTAACGGAGGTGCACGGCCCGCTGATGGTGTTCGGCTTCGTCGGCACCGTCGTGGTGCTCGAGCGGGCCGTGGCCGTCCGCCGCACGTGGGCCTATCTCTCGCCCGGCCTGCTCGGTGCCGGCGGCATCGCGCTCATCTCACCGCTGCCGGTGGTCGTGGGCCAGGCCGCCTTGGTCGCCGGCACCACCATGTTGCTGGCAATCTACAGCGAGATCTGGCGCAAGCAGGGCTCGGTCTCCACCGCCGTACAGGTGCTCGGCGCCCTGGCCGGGCTCATGGCCACGATCTTCTGGCTGCGCGGAATCGGCATCCCGCAGCTCGCACCGTTGCTCATTCTCTTCCTGGTGCTCACGATCGCCGGCGAACGCCTCGAACTGTCCCGCATCTCGCCCACCGTCAACCGGCGCGCCGAACAGTGGATGCTCGGCATCAGCCTCGCGCTCAGCTTCGGCTCGGTCGTCGCCCTGGTCTGGCCGATCGCCGGCTACCCCCTGCTCGGTGCCGGGATGCTGGCGCTGGTGGCCTGGCTGTTCCGGCACGACATCGCCACCCGCATGGTGCGCTCGGTCGGGTCGCCCCGCTACATGGCCTGGTGCCTGCTGGCCGGGTATGGCTGGCTCGCCGTCGTGGGCGGCATCTGGTTGCTGCGGGGTCCGGTCTACTCCGGCCCCGGTTACGACGCCATGATGCACGCCGTGTTCCTGGGCTTCGTCATGTCGATGATCATGGCGCATGCTCCCACCATCCTGCCGGCCGTGCTGCGCCGGCCATTGCCGTATCGGCCGGTCATGTACCTGCCGGCGTCGCTGCTGCATGTGTCGCTTCTGGTGCGGGTACTCCTCGGCGACACCTATGGCCGGCCCGTGCTGGTGCAGTGGGGCGGAGTGTTCAACATCGTCGCGGTGCTGCTGTTCGTGGCGATTGCGGCAGTCTCGGTTCTGCGCGGAACCACTGTGCTGCCCGTGCGGACAACACCGCGCAGCACTGCGGCCCCGTCAGCACCGCCCCTGGGGAGGTCGCTGCTGTGAAAGACAAGCTCTGGCACATCGTCTCGGGCAGCCTGGTGCCCGCGTGGCTGGCTGCCGCGGTGATCCTCACCGTGGTGCACCGCCAACTGCCCTCGTCGGGCTGGCTGCTCGTGCACCTGCTGCTCCTCGGCGCGGTGAGCACGGCCATCCTGATCTGGAGCCAGCACTTCGCCGACACGCTGCTGCGCCGCAAGGCCCTCGGCCATCGTCTCTCGCTCGGGCTACGGTTGAGTGCGCACACCGTCGGCGCCATCGCGGTGATGACGGGCATTGTCATCGGCGGGTATCCGCTCGTGCTGGTCGGCGGCATCCTGGTGGGCCTGAACGCGTTGGCCCACGCCGCCGTCATCGTGGGTCAGACCCGTGGTGCGATGCCGGGCCGGTTCGCCCCGCTGGTGCGCTACTACGTGGCGAGCGCGGTGATGCTCGCCGCCGGCGTGACTCTGGGCATCCTGATGGCCCGGCTCGACGGGGGAGGCGAAGACTACGAACGCCTGTTCATCGGTCACCTCGCGTTCAACCTGCTCGGCTGGGTCGGCCTCACCGTGATCGGCACCGTCGCGCTGCTCTGGCCGACCGTCTTGCACACCCGAATCGCGGGTGCCACAGTGGCGGCCGGCAGCACCTTGTCGGTGCTGGTGGGTGGCCTGGTTCTCGTCGGGCTGGGCTGCCTTGCCGACCTGCGCCTCGTCGTTGCACTCGGTGTTCTGGTCTACCTGGTGGCCCTCGGCCGCATGCTCTGGGAGGGTGTCGGTCACCTGCGCCGGGCGCCCGCCGTGACCTTCGCAGCCTGGAGCCTGGGCTCCGCGCAGATCTGGTTCGCGCTCTGCACCCTCGGGTTCGGCCTGCGGGTGGCGATCGCCCCCAGCTGGACGGTCGCGGCCGCCGGCGTGGAAACCCTGGTGCCGTACTTCGCAATCGGCTTCGCCGCCCAGATCCTGCTCGGCGCCCTCAGTCACCTCGTGCCCGTCGTGCTCGGTGGCGGCCCGGCCGCCCTGAAAGCCACCGCCGCCGAGCTCGATCGCGGCGGCTTGTTCCGGGTCGTGGTCGTCAACGGCGCCCTCCTCCTGTCGCTGCTGCCGGTCTCCAGCACCCTCACCGTGGCGTTGTCGATGCTGATCGTGGCGACCCTGGCCAGCTTCCTGGTGCTGTTCACCCGGGCCCTTCGCGCGAACCGGCGGGTGCGCGCCCTGCCGCTCGTGCGCGTGGCGCCGGGCGAACGGCCGGTGGCGGGCCCGCGACCGCGCAGCACCGGGCGGATGCTCGCGGCCGCGAGCGTGCTGCTCCTCACGGTGACCGTGGGCATCGTTGTCGACCCGGCCTCGGTGGAACTGTCGGCGGTGTCGACCCAGGCCGCGGGCTCCTCTGGAACCGCTGCCGCGACCGGTCACACCACCACGGTCGCCGTGGACATGGTGCACACCCGCTTTGTGCCCGACCGCATCGAGGTGCCGCTCGGCGACGCACTTAGGATCACCCTCACCAATAGCGACGACATGGCGCACAACCTGGTGCTGGAGTCCGGCCTTGTGTCGGGGTCACTTGACCCGGGCACCACCACGACCGTGGCCGTTGGCGTGATCGGCGCGAGCGTGGACGGCTGGTGCTCGATCGCCGGACACCGGCTGCTGGGCATGGAGATCAGCATCGTCGCGGTGGGCGACGCGGGCGCATCCGCCACCGGCGACAGCACCTCGATGGGCGGCATGGCGGGCATGTCCGCGGACGGCAGTCACACCGGCCAGGACGCGGCCGCGACCGGAACCTCTGCGGCCGCCGACATCGACCCCTCGGCCGTACCCGACGCGAATTTCGAGGCGCACGATGCCGTGCTGCCGCCCGCTCCAGACGCCACGGTGCATCGCCGTACCTTGGTCGTGCGCAATGTGGAAACCGAGGTGGCCCCCGGTGTCACCCAGTTGCTCTGGACCTTCAACGGCACCGCGCCCGGCCCCACACTGCGCGGCAGGGTGGGCGACGTGTTCGAAATCACCCTGGTGAACAAGGGCACGGTCGGGCACTCCATCGACTTCCACGCAGGCGCCGTCGCCCCCGACGCCGTGATGCGCACCATCCAGCCCGGTGAGAGCCTGGTCTACACGTTCACCGCCACCCGGTCGGGCATCTGGCTCTATCACTGCTCCACAATGCCCATGTCGGTGCACATCGCGAACGGCATGTTCGGTGCCGTGATCATCGACCCGCCCGGCCTGGCCGACGTGGACCGCGAGTACCTTCTGGTGCAGTCCGAGCTCTACCTCGGCGCGCAGGGCGGCGAGGTCGACGCCGTCAAGGTCAAGGCGCAGACCCCGGACCTGATGGTCTTCAACGGCTACTCCAACCAGTACGCCGCCCGTCCGCTTCCGGCCCGTGTCGGCGAGACCGTGCGGGTCTGGGTGCTGGATGCCGGCCCGAACGTGGGCAGCGCCTTCCACATCGTCGGCGGCCAGTTCCATACCGTCTATAAGGAGGGCGACTACCCGCTCAAGGACGGCGGCAGCACCGGGACGGGTGGCTCGCAAGTGCTCGATCTGGCCGCCGCGCAGGGCGGATTCGTGGAGCTGTCCTTCTCCGAGGCTGGGCACTATCCGTTCGTGAGCCACGTCATGTCGGACGCCGAGAAGGGCGCGCGCGGCATCTTTGAGGTGTTGCCGTGAGTGAGTCGCCGAACACCGTGACGCAGGCTGCGGGAACGCGACCATGCTGACACGTGATCGGCACAAGGCGCGTTGAAATTTTCTGACCCGATCAGGGGCAATTTGCCGTGAATGCCCGCGGATGGCGTTCAATAGTCATGGGGGTGGTCATGAAGACTGCGGGGGAGTCCGATCTGGTTTTTTCGCGCGGGTCGAATAGTGCGGATCGCCGCGCGTCCGGGTTGCTGTTCGACCGTGTCCGCTCTTCGGAAGCGACGGCACCACCGTTCTCGGCACCTTCCGCGTCTCTCCCTGACGGCAGCATCCATCGGGTGCGCCCAACACTGAAGGTCCCGGCTCCGCGCGCGGCACGGGTGTCCTGGAAGGTCCTCGGCATTGCGCTCGTGCTCCTCGTGCTGAGCGGATGCGCCGCCGCGCCGGTCGCTCCACCGTCGGCCACGCCCATCCCGGCGCCCATCCCGCCCGTGATGACCGAGGCCGCCCGGCAGGAGCTGGCCGATCAGGCGCAAACTGCCTTGCGCGACGGATTCGTCGCCAGCTATCCGGACGTGGCCGTGCCGACGGCGACGCGGGAGAGGTTCCTGAGTCTGGAGGAAATCCCGTCGGTGATCGCCGCCTGCTTGACCGCCGCAGGAGTCCCTGCGGTCGCGAGCCCTGAGGGCGGCATCGAAACCTACGTGGCGCTCGGCGATGAGGAGCGTCATGCGATCGCGGACTACGTCTGCAATACCCGGTTTCCCAGCGACCCGAAGAACTCCGTTCCGCTGAACGAGTCGCAGGTCACCTACCTCTACCAGTACCAAACAACGGTCCTCATGCCGTGCCTGGAAACCGCCCACATCCGGGTTGATCCGCCACCGACCCTGGAATCCTTCATGGCCAACTACACCGGCCAAGGCCCCGCAACCGTGACCTGGCAGCCCTATGCACACATCGACCAGGGGCCCCCGATCGAGGCATCTACAAACAATGCCCACAAATGCCCGAACACCTCAGGGACTGAACACCCATCGCCACTCGCTTCGGCGTCTACCCCGAGCAGGTCGAGACCCTCGTCGGCGGCAAGGTCGGGATGTCCACCATCCATCCCGGCGACAAACTCCAATTCGGCACCCGCGGCTACACCTGATCGATCGTCAACGATGCCGCGCTCGACCCGTGGCACGAAGCGGTGAGCCCAATGCGCTTCGAGGCGGTGGTTCCAGCCGTCGGGCACGGACATTCGCCGGTGAAAGCGAACGGCCGGGGTATCTGTTTTGAATGTTAGTGACCGGCGTCGCTCACGAGCTTCAGTCCGATCACGCAGCCGATCAGTCCCAGGAGGAGCACGATCTTGAGGATGCTGAGCGATTCGGTGCCGGTGACCATCGCGTAGACGACGGTCAGTGTCGCACCGATCCCGACCCAGACGGCATAGCCGGTCCCGATCGGGATCTCTCTCAGTGCGAAAGCGAGTCCTGCCATGCTTGCGATGATCCCCGCACCGAACACGAGGGTCGGGACGAGCTTTGTGAATCCCGCCGACTTGCCCAGGGCGGTTGCCCAGACGGCCTCGAGAACTCCGGAGAGGGACAGAACGACCCATGGCAACATGATGACTCCACTGGCAAGTCTTGTCGCGTACCGGGTACTTGGCCATCGTCCGGGAACCGTCAGGGGCTCTGCGGCCATTCTGCTTGAGGGCCCTGAGCAATGCCTGATCACCGCGCCCGGCCGGCGGTTTCACTGCCAGGACACGCGAGTCTCCATTCCCGTGTCCTGCGGAGCGTTGCCGCCGGTCACACCAAAGCTCGGACTGTCGTGCGTCGACGAGGATCGATGCTTAGGCCGACGCCTTGGGGAGGGCGTCGTCGATGAGGACGACGGCGATGGCGGCCGCGGTGGCAAACGTGTCGGTGTTGAGGACTCGGCTGCGAGCCGAGGCACCGTCCAGGAGCAGTGCCAGTTGCTCGCCGAGCTGTTCGGGGTTGGTGGCGCCGCCCTCGCGGGCGGTATCAGCGAGCCGGGCGGCGAAGCCCTCTTTATAGGTGCGGGCGAAGACGCGTGCTGGATGGCCCGGGTCCTCGATTTCGACGGCAGCTCCGATGAACGGGCACAGGGGGAGTGGATGTCGAAGATGGCGAGGAGTCGCTCGCGCGGCGTCAGGTCGGAGCGGTCGAAGACTTCGGGCAGGATGTCGGGATCGAAACGGCGCAGATACTCGGCGATGAGCTCGTCCTTGCCGTCGAAGTGCTGGTACAGCGTCCGCTTGGAGACCCCGGCCACCGCACAGAGTTGGTCAACGCCGGTGCAGTTGATGCCTTGATCGGGAAACAGTTGCTGGGACGCGCTGAGAAGGCGCTCTCGAGCGCCCCTGCCGCTCCGCAGGCCGCGCGGTCCCTTCTCCAACTCCGTCATAGTCCCTAGCGTAGCCCGTTGGTACCGATCGGTGTGCATAGCTTGACTCGCCGCGCATCAGCCCGTTAGGTTAGGTACTCAGATCGGTGTACATACATCGACGCGGCGATTGGAAGACACCTCATGACCACCATCAGCATCATCGGCTCGGGCAACATGGCGACCGCCATCGGCACACGGGCGGCGAAGCACGGCCACACCATCGAGTTCATGAGCCGCAACGCCGCCAAGGCGCAGGCTCTCGCCGAACAGATCGGCAACGGTGCCACCGTCGGCGCGTTCGGCGCACGGCCGACGGGGGACATCGTCATCGTGGCCGTCCTCTACGCCGGCGCCGTTGACGTGGTCGCGCACTACGGCGATGCGCTGGCCGGCAAGATCCTCGTCGACATCACCAACCCGTTCAACGCTGACGCCAGTGGAGTCGTGACGACCCCGGGTAACTCTGTGTCGCAGCAGATGGCAGCGGCCGCCCCGAGGGCGCACATGTCGTGAAGGCATTCAACACGATCTTCGGCGGCGTCATTGCTGAGGACAAGGCCGTCGATGTGTTCTTCGCCGGCGACAGCGCCGGGGCGAAGGCAGAGGTCGCCGCGTTTGTGGAGAGCCTGGGCATGCGGCCCCTCGACGCAGGAGCGCTTGAGATGGCCCACGCCCTTGAATGGGCCGGCATCCTCCTGGTGGGCCTGGCCGCCCATGGCGCAGGCTTCGACATCGCCATGGGCGCGAAGGTCCTCTGACGATTCTCTCCAACCGCGTGCCCGGCAACGGTGGTGAGCAGGCCTCGCCGGGCAGCGGGCCGGGGTGGCACAGGGAGGTACTGAGCCACCCTCCCTCGTTGACGGGACCGCACGTAGCCTCGAAGCATGACTACTTCGTTCACCCTCAACAATGGCGTCGATATCCCCGCGGTAGGTCTCGGGGTCTTCCAGAGTTCCGCGGAGGACACCGCGGCCGCCGTCGAGACCGCGCTGCGTACCGGGTATCGCCACATCGACACGGCTGCCGCCTACATGAACGAGCGGCAGGTCGGCGAAGGACTGCGCAACTCGGGTGTCGATCGCGCCGAGGTCTTCGTCGAGACCAAGGTCTGGATCAGCCAGTACGGCTACGAGGAGACCCTGCACGCCTTCGACGTCGCGACCGGCAAGCTCGGCCTCGACTACCTCGACCTCTTGATCCTGCACCAGCCGGTCCCGCTGAGCTTCGACAAGACTCTCGAGGCCTACCGCGCGCTTGAGACCCTCCTCGCCGAGGGCAAGGTGCGGGCGATCGGCGTGAGCAATTTCAAGCCGGAACACCTCGATGCGCTCCTCGAGGCGCGCACCATCGTTCCTGCCGTCAACCAGATCGAACTGCACCCGTACTTCGTGCAGAAGGAGACCCAGGCGGCGGATGCTGCCCGCGGCATCCTGACCCAGGCCTGGTCTCCGATCGGCGGCATCAACTTCTACCCGGGCTGGGGCGACGGCACTGCGAAGAACCCGCTGCATGACCCGGTGATCGAGGCGATCGGAGCCGTGCACGGCAAGTCGGCGGCGCAGGTCATGATCCGCTGGCACGTCCAGCAGGGGCGCAGTGCCATCCCGAAGTCGATCACGCCGTCCCGCATCGTCGAGAATTTCGATGTCTTCGATTTCGAACTGACGGATGCCGAACTCGCGGCGATCGACGGGCTCGACCTCGGCATCCGCCGCGGCCCCGAACCCGACACCCGCCGCATCGACGAGAACCGCTTCGTGATTCCGGAGGCGTGAACACGATGGCGATCAGCGAACAGGCACAGATGACGCGCTCGTCACCGCACAAATCACGGTGAAGGCCCCGCACCCACGCTCACGCGGGATGGGGGCCTCCACCGATGACGATCAGATGTTCTTCGTGACCTCATAGGCATTCCAGATGGCGTACATGATGCTGGAGACCTCGCCGGCATCTCCGATCAGGTGCAATTCGGGACCGGAGAAGCGCAGCTCCTCGTACAGTGAGCGCTCCGAGACGTAGCCGACGGCCACAACTGCCGAATCCGCCGTCAGGACCGTCTCCTCGTTGGTCTCGCGGTCCTTGATGACGAAGCCGCCATCGCGGGCGCCGGTCACCATGCTGTTCACGACCAGGTCGACGTTCTTGAACGCGATGAGGTCCCGGATCATGTCGGAGTTCGCGGTGCAGAGTGGGCCACCGAGCTGCAGGATGTCCGGCTGGTATTCAACCAGAGTGACCTTCTTGCCCAGGCCCTCCAGCCACAAGGCCAGCTCGCAACCAACGAGGCCTCCACCGATGATCACGGCAGATTCGCCGACGTCTTCTTTCAGGAGCAGGACGTCTTCCGCCGTGAAGACCCTGTCGGAGCCCTCGAGGGTCATGCGCTTGGGCTTGGAGCCCGTGGCGATGATGACACAGTCGTAGTCGCCGGCCTCAAGCTGTTCCTGGGTCACGGTGGTGTTGTAGTGAACGGGGATGTCCATGGTCACCAGTTCGTTGGTGTACCACCGGGCCAGAGCGAGGTCGTCTTCCTTGAAGTCAGGCGCTCCGCCGGGAATGAGGTTGCCGCCGAGGTGATCGGACTTCTCGAACACGTCGACGACGTGGCCGCGCAGGTGGAGGTTGCGGGCTGCTTCGCAACCGGCGACCCCGCCGCCGACCACCATGATCTTCTTCTTGGTGACCGCGGGCTCGAGGGCGTAGGTCTTCTCGCGACCGGCGGCCGGATTCACGGCGCAGGAGATCGACGTGAAGTGCTGCAGACGGCCCATGCAGGCCTCCTGGCAGGACAGGCACGGGCGGACCGTGTTGTACTTGCCCGCACGGATCTTGTTGGGGATGTCGGGGTCGGCGAGGAGCGGGCGGGCCATGCCGATGAAGTCGGTCTGCTTGTTCCGGATGGCGTCCGAGGCGAGGTCGGGATCTTCCATTCGTCCGGCTGTGATCACGGGGATGTCGACGTGCCGCTTGAGGATTTCGTTGTATGGCAGGTAGAGGCCCTTGGCCTGGTACATCGGCGGGTGGGTCCAGTACCAGGAATCGTAGGTGCCGACATCCGCGTTGAGGCAGTCGTAGCCGGCAGCCTCCATGGCCTTGGCCGTCTCGATGCCTTCTTCGATGTCGCGGCCTTTCTCCTCGAATTCCTCGCCGGGGAGTCCGCCCTGGCGCCAGTCCTTGATCATCGACTTGAGGCCGAAGCGCAGGGAGACCGGGTAATCCGCGCCGCAGGTCTTCTTGATCTCCTGAACGATCTCCGTCGCGAATCGGAGGCGATTCTCCAGCGATCCGCCGTACTGATCGGTGCGGTGATTGAAGAAGGAGATCGCGAACTGGTCGAGCAGGTAGCCCTCGTGGAGGGCATGGATCCTCGACACCGTCGAACCCGGCTTTCTTGCAGACCAGGGCGGCCTCACCGAACTTCCTGACGATGTAGTGGATCTCGTCAACGGTCATCTCGCGACAGACCACTCCGTCGATCCAGCGGTGGGGGATGGGTGATGGAGCAATGGCCGTCTTGCCCAGAATGGAGGGAATCGACACGCGGCCGAAACCTCCGGTCAGCTGGCAGAAGAATTTGGCGCCGTATGCGTGCACACGCTCGGTCATTTGCTTCGCGTTCTGGATGAAGTGGTTCGGGTTCAACGTGGCGCAGGGGAGGGAGGGCAGGGAGCAGACCTCGACCTCGTTCTCCACCATCGTCGTACCCGTAATGATGAGACCGGCGCCACCCTTGGCCCGCTCCACGTAATAGTCCGCGGCACGCTCCGTGTAGGCGCCCTGTTCGTCGCAGAATCCGCCGGGGCCCATCGGCTCCATCACATAGCGGTTCTTAATCTCCAGGTTCTTAATTTTCAGGGGTTCGAATAGAACGCGGTATTTTTCTTCAAGCATCGTCAGGGCCTTCTCTCAGGGCGATTTCGGAAACGGTCGCTTCCTGAAATTCGCGTTAAACTGAGATTGCCACAAACCTATGTTTGTGGCAAACCTACATCGATGCCGGAGGCTGTCCGTGAGCGAGATCGCGACCGAACTCACCCGATTGCTCGGGCCTTTGCGTCGGGAGATGTCCCGGGCGACCCGGGCCGCCGAAGACTTGCCGGACATCCCCGAAGCGCAGATTGAGCTGCTGCGAGTTCTCGTCGCCTCCGGCCCGGTCAATACCCGTGACGCCGCGATCGCTCTCCGCATCGCTCGCCCGACCGTCAGCAACCTCGTGAAAGCCATGACGGCGGCTGGATTGGTTGAGCGCGCCTCGACAGGGGACCTCCGCTCAGCGATACTCGTCGCGACGCCCCACGCGAGGGACATGCTCTACCGGTTCGACCGGACGAGCACGGCGACCGTGGCCGCGGCCATCGACATGCTCTCGCCCGCCGAACAAGACGTTCTGGCGTCCGCGATTCCCGTACTCAACATATTGCGCGATTTGTTTGAACACGCCGCCCGACCGGCCCCGTCGGCTTCCGATGCATCTGGTGACCCACTGAGGACTTGAGCCCGGTCTCAGTTTCGAATCCCGTCGACCCGACCACGAGTCCCGGAAACGCACAGGTCTCCGGGACTCTCTGGCTGTCCGGGTTGTAACCGCGTTCAGCCGAACGGGACGGCGCCGACAAGCACTCCGACGACCAGCATCACAAGCGAGATCACGCAGGCTCGCCAGAGCACTTTCCTGTGGTGGTCGCCGAGGTTGACGCCTGCAAGAGAGACGAGCAGAAGAATGGCCGGTACCAGCGGGCTCTGCAGGTGAACGGGCTGACCGATGATCGAGGCGCGGGCCATCTCGACCGGGGAGATCCCGTAGGTTGCTGCGCTCTCGGCGAGCACGGGAAGAATGCCGAAGTAGAACGCGTCGTTGGACATGAAGAAGGTCATCGGAATGGAGAGCACTCCGGTGATGACCGCGAGGTACTCACCCATCGATGCCGGCACGACCTGGACAACCCAGTCGGCCATCGCCGTGACCATCCCGGTACCGTTCAGCACTCCGACCAGGACGCCCGCGGCGAGCACCATCGAGACGACGCCGACGATGCTGGGCGCGTGCGCGACGATCTCGTCGGCCTGGCTGCGGAGCTTCGGAAAGTTGATCACGAGCGCCACGCCGGTGCCCACCATGAAGATATAAGCCAAGGGCATGACATCGAGCACGAGCAGCACCATGACGGCGACGGTGAGCGCGAGGTTCACCCAAATGAGTCTGGGCCGCAGCGTCGGCCGATCCGCCCGCATCATCGTGTCGGCCATCATCGTGTCGTGATCTTCGGCGTCGAGCACCTTCTGTTCGGCCAGGGCCGTGTGACCCACCGGCACACGCTGGCCCGGCCGCACCGTCACGATACCGGTCGTCGACAGGGTTGCCGCTGCACCCGGACTGACCTCCGTGCCGCGCACGACGCGGTTGCCGCCGAAGAAGCCGCGCCAGAAGCCGGGCGACGCCAGCGGGGCGGCATTCGCCTGCGCAGCCTGTGAGTACTCGAGCGACCCGATGCGCTTGCGTTCGCCGAGCCCGAGGAACCAGGCGAACGCCAGTGCAATGATGACTCCCGTCGCAAGAGACGGCAGCATCGGCACGAAGATGTCGGTCGGCGACACGCCGAGTGCCGAGGCCGCCCGCACGGTGGGGCCACCCCACGGAACGATGTTGAGCGTGCCGTTCATCAGGCCTGCAACGCAGGTGAGTACGACCGGGCTCATGCCCAGACGCAGGTAGATCGGCAGCATCGCTGAGGTCGTGATGATGAAGGTCGTCGACCCGTCGCCGTCGAGCGACACCGCACCGGCCAGGATCGCCGTGCCGAGGACGACCTTGGCCGGGTCGTTGCCGAGGAAGCGGGTGATGAACCGGATGAGGGGATCGAACAGCCCGACATCGATCATGATGCCGAAGAACATGATCGCGAACATGAGGAGCGCCGCCGTCGGGGCCAGGTCCCTGATCGACTCGATGATCATGTCGCCGAGGCCCAGGCCGGCACCGGCGAAGAGGCCGAAGATCGTGGGGACGAGAATGAGGGCGACCATCGGCGTGAGCCGCCTGGTCATGATGAGCACCATGAAGGTGAGGATCATGGTGAATCCGAGGATGACGAGCACATCGACTCCTTTGTCTATGTCTGAATGGTGCAGCCGAGCCAGGCGAATCCCGATCGGCAGTCACTGCCGAGGCGTATGACGAATGGCCTGAAGCTTAGGCAGACCGATGATGAAGCATCCGGTATCTCCCTTTGCTGCACGTATTGCGCATATGGTTGGTTGTGCGCATTCTGCACAATGCGCCGCAAGGGGGCGGAGATGCGGTTCTCGACGCAGATGCTGCTGCTGCAACTCGCCTGCGTGAGCGCGGTCGTCGTGATCTGCACCGGCGTGTTCGTCTGGATCGGCGTGCAACAGCTCCGGGCCGAGGCCGAGGCGTCGGCGCTGTCGATCGCCCGCACGGTCGCCGCCGACTCCGATGTGCGCGAGGGTATCGCCCGCGCTTCTGCAGACGTCGGCACGCCGACGAACGCGGGCCTCCGCGGCGGACCGCTGTCAACCCTCGCCGCGGCGGCAGAAGCCAATACCGGTGCACTGTTCATCGTGATCACCGACGATCACGGAATCCGATTCGCACACCCCGAGCCTCAGCTGCTCGGAGCGGTGGTGAGCACAGAGTTCGCCGAGGCTCTGGCCGGACGCGAGACGGTGTCGTGGGAATCGGGCACCCTCGGCGAGTCAGCTCGCGCAAAAGTTCCTGTCCGCGATCCCACCACCGGCGCGCCGGTGGGTGAGGTGAGCGTTGGATTCGCTCCGAGCAGTGTCTTCAAGGAGCTTCCCCTGCTGCTGGGGGGCGTCGCGCTGGCTGCCGCCGTTGCCCTCGCACTGGGCGCTGTCGTGTCGTTCGTCATTCGCCGCCGCCTCGAGCGACTCACCCTCGGCCTGCAGCCCGAGGAACTGGCCGCGCTGGTCCAGAATCAGGCGGCGGTGCTCGACGGCGTCGGGGACGGAGTGCTCGCATCCGGACCGGACGGCGTCGTGACCGTCGCCAACGCGACGGCCGCGCGATTGCTCGGCATCTCGGACCTGGTCGGACGGCGCATCCGCGACCTCGAATTGCCGGGGCCGGTGGTCGCAGCTCTGGCCGGTGAGCCGAAGCCACCGTCTCGGGGAAAGCGGGGAACGGATGCCGCCGATCCGGTCGTAATCGCCAACCATGTCGTCTACATCGACACTCACGTGGTGTCGCGGGCGAATCGGGACCTGGGCCTGATCGCGGTGATCCGCGACCGCACCGACATCGTGAGTCTCACGGACCGCCTGGAAACCGTGGCGTCGATGACCGACGCACTTCGGGTGCAGCGTCACGAGTTCGCAAACCGCCTGCACGTGACGGCCGGTCTGATGGATGCGGGCCGCGTGTCCGACGCTCGGGGCTACCTCAACGACGTGCTTCAGGCGTCACGCACCCCCGGCGGTCCGTTCGCCGGCGAGCACCTGACCGAGCCCTTCCTGGTGTCGCTGGTGGAAGCCAAGGCCGCTCAGGCCGGTGAGCGTGGAGTCCGCCTGTCGGTGGGTCTGGACTCACTGGTGCGCGGGGTCGTCTCTGCGCCCGAGGATGTGGCCACCGTGCTCGCCAACCTCATTGAGAACGCGGTGAGTGCGGCCGTGTGCGGTCAGCAGCCGGGTTGGGTGGAGGTGGAGCTGCTCGACGACGGCGACACGCTCGTCATGACCGTGGCCGACTCCGGGCAGGGCGTGCCCAACGGGGCACGCGTGTTCAGTGATGTGCGGAGCACGGATCTGGACCCGGACGCGGTGCATGGGCGGGGCATCGGCCTTCCGCTCGTGCGCGAGATCGCGGCGCGCCTCGGCGGAGAGGTGTGGCTGGTCGACGCCGGAGGCCGGGAAGGACACGGTGCCGTGTTCTGCGCCCGGCTGCCCGGGGTTATGGGGGAGCAGGCACGCCCACTACAAGGAGAAGAACAATGACCGATCCGATTTCCGTCCTCGTCGTCGACGACGACTTCCACGTCGGCGGCCTTCATCGCGATATCGTCGATGCGTGTACCGGCTACACCGCTTTTGAGCCGGTTCGGGGAGTGCGGGCCGCGCGCGCGGCGGTGCGGGATTTGTCTCCCGACCTCGTCATCTGCGACGTCTACCTTCCCGACGGCGACGGGATCGCCTTCATTGCGGAGATCGACGTGGACGCGTTCATGATCAGTGCGGCGTCGGATGGCGCCACCGTGCGCCGTGCCCTCCGCGCCGGCGCGCTGGACTACCTCATCAAACCGTTCGAACCCGCGCGGTTGAGCGAACGGCTGGGGGCATATCGCCGGTTCCGCACCCTGGTCGCCGAGGACCGCCAACTCGACCAGGATTCCATCGACAGGGCCCAGCGGGTGCTGCACGGGCGGGATGGTGGAGTCGCGTCGGTGTCGCGGTCCACGACCGAGAAGTTGCTCATCGAACTGCTCCAGGACGGGGAATCGTCCGCAAGCCTGATTGCCGGCCGTGCCGGTCTGTCGCGCGCGACGGCGCAGCGGCACCTTGCCGCCCTGGCAACCCGCGGTGATGTCGACGTGACCCTTCGTTACGGTTCGACCGGTCGCCCCGAGCACCGATACAGCGTTCGACGCTGAGCGTCGGGTTCTCAGGCGCATGCGGCGGGCCCGATGCGACAGGACCGGCGCCGCATGATCTCCCAGGAGGCTCATCGGTTGGCTCGCCGACCCCGAACCGGTAGAGTTCCCCTGAACGTGACACGATCTGAGGAGGTGAGCCCGATGCACACACTGTCCACTCTGGGCGCTCCTTTCGAGTTCACGATCGCGCGACTGACGTAGCCGTCGCGGGGAGCGCTTCGCGCACTCTCAGAAAGCTACGACTATGAATCAACACCGTTTGCACAATGCGGAGCCGATCTCACGCGACGTCTCCCCGCGCCCTTCCCGCACGGCCCTGGTCCTCGGTGGCGGCGGATCGACGGGTAACGCGTGGCTGATCGGGGTCATCGCCGGCCTGTACGAGGCCGGTCTCGACGTGACCGACGCCGATCTCATCATCGGGACCTCGGCCGGAGCGACAGCTGCGGCTCAGTTCACGGGCGCGAACCCCACTGACCTCCTGGCGCCCACCCTGATCGCCGTGCCCGTGCCCGTGTCTGCGCAGCGCACCGCCCCGGCCGGTTCGGACGGCCATCGCGCTCAGGGTGGTCCGGTGACCGATCACCTGGAACGTCGGCGCCGCATCATCGCCGCCGCCGAGGACGCGGCCGACATGCGCCGCAGAATGGGTGCCGTTGCGCTCGACCTGGCTGCGGCATCGGACCCGGCGGTGCAGGCCCGGTGGCGCGCCACCGTCGCCTCGCGCCTGCCCAGCCACGACTGGCCCGAACGAAGGGTGCAGATCACCGCGGTCAATGCGGATACCGGTGCGCCGGTGGTGTTCGACCGGCACAGCGGGGTCGATCTGGTGGACGCCGTGGCCGCCAGCTGTGCCAGTGGCTTCGCCTACGGTATCGGCGGCGGCCGATATATCGACGGCGGTTACCGGTCCAACGCCGAGAATGCCGATCTGGCTGCCGGGTCCGAGCGAGTGCTGGTGCTGTCACCGTTCGGCGGCCGGGCACTGACGCCGGTGGCGTGGGGCCTGCATCTTGCAACCCAGGTCGACGCGCTGCGCGCAGGCGGCAGCCGCGTCGAAACGATCTTCCCCGAGGGCAGCGCCGAATACCTGTTCGGCGCCAGGGCGATGGACGTCTCGTTGCGCCCGTCCGCCGCCCAGGCCGGATTCGACCAAGGCCGGGTCCGTGCGGAGGGGCTTACCGAGTTCTGGCGCTGAAGGAAGCCGCCTCAGGGCTCAGGAGAGCTACGAGGAGCTTGCTTCCTCGTCGGGTCGGGACGAGGCGGGTTGCTGTGTCCAGGCGGGCGGTGTGTCCGTTCCAGCCTTTTCGTCGGCCGCGGCTTCGGCGGCCGTCTTGTGGATATTCCCGGCGGCGTGGTGGACCGGTGCGTAGATGACGTAGAGGTTCATGGGTCCGTCACCGATATTGGTGACGTTGTGCCAGGTGCCCGCGGGGACGAGGATGCACCACCCGTCAGAAACGTCCTGCTCGAAAACGAGGTTGTCTTTCTCCGGCCCCATCTGTGCCCTCCCGGCGCCCGCATCGAGGCGCAGGAACTGGTCGGTGTCGGGGTGCATTTCAAGTCCGATGGATTCTCCGGCAGGGATGCACATCAGGGTGACCTGCAAATACTTGCCGCTCCAGGCCACTGTTCGATAGTTCGTGTTCTCGGTGGTGGCGGTTTCCAGGTCGAAAGAGTCCGGGTGGGGGCCGATGTCGCTGCGAGTCATGGTGGGGGTTCCTTTTTCTCGGGGGCTTACCCCCAGTCTCGTTGAATCGACTGTGGTTGGCTACCGTTCAGAGTCGTCACGGGTATGTGCGCGGAGCTGTGGAGGTTGGACGAACGGTGGGACGCCGCTCCTCCGCCGTCGATGCCCGCGCGTAGGCTGGATCATGGCATCGTGTGCCGCATCACTCACACACACTTCGCTGGTTGCCCCAGACCCTGGCAGCTCCGTTTTTCTCGCAAGTCAAGGGAGCAAAAAATGAATCTCTTTGTCATCGTCGCCATCATCGCGGTTGTCTTGCTTGTGGTGGGTGGTTTCGTTCAAGCCCTCCAGTTCCTGCTCTGGGTTGGTGCTGTCCTCCTGATTATCGCGATCATCGGGTGGGTCCTTCGCGCCGTCAGGGGAAGCAACCGCTGATCCGGGTGACCGACCCGGCCCGCTAGTCGGGCGATCGACCACCCGGAGCAGCTCGCGTCATGTTGCGTCGAGTCGCTCCGGGTGGCCGACGAAGTCGGTGCCCGCCGGGTAGCCTTCCCCGCGGTGAGCACGCAGCCCAGCGCTTGGACCGTCTTACTCAGCCAGGGGACGGGTCACGGGCGAGGGTGCGGGTGTCGCTGATGTAACTGCCTCGACTCGGCGTCACCAGGAGCAGCGGCCGCAGCCGGTTCTGCGACTATGCGCAGGCCGGCCGGCGTGTTGGAAAGGCCGACCAATTGCTCCAACCAGGCCCGGTTCAGGTGCGGTTCCTGACTGCCGGCGAATTCGAATTGGAGCGGTACGGCCGGGTTGAGCCAGATTGAACTGCGACCGCTTCCCGATTCCGGCGACTTCTCCCAGGAGAACGTGAAGCTCTCGCCGCGGCGCAGCTTCGCGATGATCACGACCTTCAGGTGAGCCAGGGTGCGATCGTCAATCTCGACCGACATGGCCGGGGTTCCGTAAATGAATTTACCCACGGGAAACCTCGTGTGATCGGGAGAATGGGAATACATCGACGACAGGGCCGAGGTGAGGGCAACAGCGCTTTGGGGACGATTATTCTGATCATAGGCCGAAGCGGTCGCGGTGCATATTGAGAAACCCCGGTCTTCTCCTGATTCAGGTCGTGGCGCCCTGCCCCAGTCCGCCATCGATGTCCAGGATTGCCCGATTGAAGTCTTCCGCCCCCGTTTCGGCGGCGGGGGACGGCTCGGTCACGGCGACCGGTCTGCTGGTCGGAAAGACCGGAACGGGAAAAAGCTCGCCTTCGTCGCCGGCCGGCAAGTTCTCGGCATCGGCCACCTCGAATTGGCTTGCCGGACCGAACAGGAACGTGTGCGTAGTCGTAGCCCCGTTCGTCTCACGAACGGGTATGTCCACGGTCAGGCTCCCCGCGCCGGGATCCAGGTGCGTCGCGAAATCCAGTAGGGCCGCTGTAACGGCATCACCGGTGACAATGGACCCGCCTGCGTACGTGATGCGCTTCATGACACGAATATAGCGGGGCCGGCGTTGGAATCGTCCTGAACGTGACACGATCTGAGGAGGTGAGCCCGATGTACGCACCGTCCACTCTGCGTGCTCCTTTCGCGTTCGCGATCGCGCGGCTGACGTAGCCGTCGCGGGAAGCGCGCCGAACACCTGCTCGGCGCCGCGAAGCGGTGCGGCTCGAGTTCAACAGTCCATCCTGCGACGAGCCGTTCCAGGGCGTCATCGATCAGGTACTCCGCGTCAACACCATAGTGAGCCGTTCCGAAACCGGTCAAGGCGAGCGCGGTGACCGCTTGCGCGATTCGTTGTGGCTGGGTATCGTACAATCAAATGGTTGTATCAGAACTTTCCGAACAGGATGTGAACCGCCTCTTCCGCGCCCTCGCAGACGCGACGAGGCGGGATATCGTGCGCCGCACGCTGGTCACCGACATCTCGGTGTCGCAGTTGGCGGACTCCTACGAGATGTCCTTCGCGGCCGTCCAGAAACACATTGCCGTGCTGGAGGAGGCCCATCTCGTGACGAAGGCAGCGCGGGGCCGTGAGCGGATGGTACGGGGAAACCTTGATCGCATCCGTCAGGCCCAGCGCCTGCTCGACCACTTCGAGGAGCTCTGGCGTTCGCGCATCGACCGCCTCGACAGCCTGCTCGCGGAAGACTCTCCGGCTACACCTGACACCTAACCGAAAGGATCATCATGCCCGTCACCTCCGTCGAGAAAGACCTCGACCAGCTCACGATCACGATCGTCGCCGACTTCCCTGTGCCCCTCCGCCGGCTCTGGGATGCGTACACGGATCCACGCCAGATCGAACGGTTCTGGGGCCCGCCGACCTATCCGGCCACGTTCTACCGGCACGACGCTCTGACCGGGGGACGCAGCGTGTATGCGATGACCGGGCCGGAGGGCGATACGCACTACGGCTGCTGGGACTGGACCTCGACCGATGCTCCCCACGCGTTTGAAGTGCTTGACAGCTTCTCGGATGCGGCGGGTGTGCCCAACGCCGACCTCCCCACCACCCGAATGGACTTCGCTTTTGAGGAGACGCCCGGCGGCAGTCGCCTGAAGACGACGTCGTACTTCGGCTCCCTCGACCAGATGCAGCAGCTCATCGAGATGGGAATGCTGGAAGGCACCCGCCAGGCGATGGCCCAGATCGACCAGGTGCTGGCCGACCTGGCGTCATACGCCGCCGACCACCTGGCGGAGGCGCAGATCCTCAGCGACACCCAGGTGCGGGTGGCACGGGTGATCCGCGGCACCGTCGACCAGGTGTGGCGGGCCCACAACGATGCCGCGCTCATGAAGCGGTGGCTCCTGGGACCGGACGGTTGGTCGATGCCCGTCTGTGAGATCGCAGCAGCCGTCGGTGACAGCTACCGCTACGAGTGGCAGCGGGACGGCGGAGAGGAGCGATTCGGCTTCACCGGTGAGCTCCTCGAGTCGGTCGAACCGCACCGCGCGGTCACGACCGAGGCGATGATCGGGATGGACTTCCCGGCAACGCTCAACGAGCTGACCCTCACGGAAGTCGAGGGCGGAACCCTGCTCTCACTCGTCATCACCTACGCCAATGCGGAGCAGCGTGACGCGGTGCTTGCTACGGGCATGACCGGCGGAATGGAGACCAGCTACCAGCGCCTCGAGGGGCTGTTGCAGCCGACGCTGGCGTAGCTCCAGCCGTATCAGCCTCGTGCGTCGCCCGTGCACGCGGTTGGTAACGTCGGATCATGGCACTCATCGAGCTGGTCCGAGGCGACATCACGGCGCTGCCCGCGGACGCGATCGTCAACGCGGCGAATCACACGCTGCTCGGGGCGGGGGAGTGGACGGCGCGATTCACCGGGCCGGAGGCCCGAGCATCCTCGCGGAGTGTCGCCGGTTGCGTGCCACGACGCTGCCGGACGGGCTGCCGACCGGTGCCGCCGTCGCGACTACGGCGGGGCTCCTCCCCGTCCGGTGGGTCATCCACACCGTCGGCCCGATATGGGCGAAGACCCTCGACCAATCGGACCTGCTCGCCTCCTGCTACGTCGAGTCGCTGCGGGTCGCCGACGAACTCGGCGCCCACCACGTGACCTTTCCTGCGGTGAGCGCCGGCGTCTACGGGTGGCCGATGGACGACGCGGCGCGTATCGCCGTCGAGACGGTGGCCGCGAGCTCCACGGCCGTGGATGTCGTCACGTTCGTGCTGTTCAACGCTCACGCGATCGACGCGTTCCGGTCGGCACTCGCCCGGCTGCGCTGAGAAGAGTCGGCGACAGGCCGAGAGCCAGCCGGCACCTCATCCTCGCATCACCGCGGGGAGGGCACTCCGCACGCATCGGCGCCCGATGGGTTCGGCGACTCGGGCCGCCGACTCCCTAGGCTGTACGCATGGCCACAGTCATCCTCGTGCGGCACGGCCGCACCACCGCGAATGCCGACGGACTCCTGGCAGGGCGATCTCTCGGGGTCGGACTCGACGCGATCGGGCGCACCCAGGCCGCGAGCGCCGGCGAGCGGCTCTCCGTCGTGCCTCTGGTCGGCGTGGTCTCGAGCCCCCTGCAGCGATGCCGGGAGACCTCCCGGCTGATCCTCGACCTGCAGGGCGGCATTCCCTCGACTCCCGTTGACGAGGACATCACCGAGTGCGACTACGGCGACTGGCAGGGCCGCACCCTGATCGACCTCGCCCAGGAGCCCCTGTGGCCGGTGGTGCAGGCGCACCCCTCTGCGGTCGTCTTTCCCGGCGGCGAATCGATGGCCGCCATGCAGGCGCGGTCGGTCGCGGCCATCCGGCGCCATGATGCGATCTTCGAAGCCGAGCATGGTCCCGGTGCGGTGTGGGTCGCGGTGAGCCACGGCGACATCATCAAGTCCGTCCTCGCCGACGCACTCGGGATGCACCTGGACCTGTTCCAGCGGATCAACGTCGGACCGGCATCCGTCTCGATCGTGCGCTACGGGCCCCATCGCCCGAGTGTCCACGCCATCAACACCGACGCAGGCGACCTGTCCTGGCTGGCGGCGGCCGGCCCGGTGGCCGATGCGCCGGTCGGCGGTGGGGCCGGCACTGAGCGGCCGCAGGAAACCGGAGCCTAAAATATCCCCATGCCTACAATCCTGTATGAGTTCGACTGGCCGGACCGGGTCGTCGTCGGAACCGTCGGCCGGCCGGGGTCGCGCACGTTCTATCTGCAGGTGCGCAGCGGAACCCAGATCGTCAGCATCGCCATGGAGAAGCAGCAGTCGGCGCTCCTCGCCGACAGCATCGACGAGATCCTCGATCAGCTGATGTCCACAGAGGGGAATCCCTTCAGCGTCCCCACCGCGACACCTGTGGAGCTCGTGGACAACGAACCGCTCGAGCAACCCGTCGAGGAGGATTTCCGCACCGGAACCATGACCCTGGGCTGGGACCCCTCGACCGTGCAGATCGTGATCGAGGCCTTCCCGATCGTGGTGGTCGACGAGGAGGGCCTCGGAGACGACCCCCTCGCCGTCGTCGATGCCGCAACGGCCGACCCCGAGCAGATGCTGTTGCTGCGGATTCCGGTCGGCACGGCCAGGGCCTTCGCGAAGCGCACCCACGAAGTCGTCGGCGCCGGGCGGCCCCTCTGCCCTCTCTGCGGTGACCCCATCGACCCGGACGGGCACGACTGCGTGCTGCGCGACGAGCCCTGATGACGCCGGGCTCCGGCGAGCTCGAGGCCGGCGGGCTTGAACGCGGTGAGCTCGAACTCACGGGCCGCATCACGACCGCCTCGAACGCGACATTCCTCGGCAGCATTGGCGGCGTCCCGGTGGTCTACAAGCCGGTCGCCGGCGAGCATCCGCTCTGGGATTTCCCCGACGGGACCCTCGCGAACCGGGAGGTTGCGGCATACCGGGTCTCCGAGGCCTTCGGGTGGAAGGTCGTACCCCGGACATGGCTTCGTGACGGTCCGATGGGCCCGGGGATGGTGCAGCTGTGGCAGGACGCGGATCCCGAACAGGACGCCGTCGACCTGGTGCCCTGGGAGATCGGGCCGGGCGCTGGCTGGCGCCGCGTCTTCGACGGTCGCGACGAGCAGGACCGGGCGGTCACGCTCGTGCACGAAGACTCGGTCGCGCTGCGCCGGATGGCCGTGTTCGACATCGTCGTCAACAATGCCGACCGCAAGGGCAACCACATTCTCGCCATGCCGGATGGCCACCGGCACGGCGTGGACCACGGGTTGACGTTCCACGTCGAGCACAAGCTGCGCACGGTGCTGTGGGGCTGGCTGGGCGATGCCCTCAGCGCCGAGGAGCTCGACGGGGTCGACCGGGTGCGCGCGGGGCTCGACGGCGACCTCGGTGTCACCCTCGGGGAACTGCTCGACGCGGACGAGCTCGAGGCCCTGGCCGCCCGCTGTGACCGGCTGCGGGCGGCGGGCCGGTTCCCCGCCCCGCGCGGCCAGATGCCCGCGGTCCCCTGGCCGCTGTTCTGACCCTGCGACCCTGACCTGTGATCGTCGGGTGGGTACGATCAGTGGATGCCCCCGCGTTCGCCCCTTCCGCAACGTCACGGGCTCGACGCGGCCTGGGTCTGCACCCCGGAGCGCGACCCATCCCGGCCGCAGCCGTGGCCGACCATGGGCGCCTGGCTGGCAGAACGGTTGGCCGGGTTCGTCGACGTGGCCGGGTTCCTGGCCGCGGAGCGCTTCGCCTACGAAACGGGCACGCCCGTCGCTACCAGCGACCCCTACCGGCCGCACACCTTCGTCTGGTTTCATCGTGATCTCGCCGCGGAGGTGGTCGTGCCGGGGACCATTCATGTGATCCACCGCGACGAGCGGCTCGTCGTGATCGACAAGCCGGCCTTCCTCTCCACGATCCCGCGCGGCCGGCACGTCGTGCAGAGTGTCGTGGTGCGCCTGCGCGCCGAGCTCGGACTGCCAGAGCTCTCTCCGCTGCATCGGCTGGACCGGGTGACATCGGGGCTGCTTGTGCTGGCGACCGAGAGGCGCTGGCGCGGGGCGTACCAGTCGATGTTCCAGCGCGGTGAAGTCCACAAGACCTACCGGGCCCTGGCCCCGGCCCGACCGGGGCTTGAGTTCCCCGTCACCGTCCGCAACCACCTGCTCACCCGGCGCGGTCACTGGCAGGCCGAGGTCGTGCCCGGGGCACCGGTCAACGCCGAGTCGCTGATCGAGCTGGAGACCTCGCTCGGCAGTGCCGCCGTCTACCGGCTGACGCCGAGCACGGGACGCACCCACCAGCTGCGGATGCACATGCTGGGCCTCGGCATCCCGATCATCGACGACCCGCTCTACCCTGTGGTCCAGGACGTCGCCATCGACGACTTCTCCCGGCCGCTGCAGCTCCTGGCGAGCGAGGTGAGCTTCACCGATCCGATCGACGGGCATCCGCGCTACTTCGACGGAGTGCGCACCCTGCCGGTGCTCCCGGAGACTCGTGCCCCGGAGACGGGTGCCTCGGAGTGAGCGGGTGGCTCAGCCGAGGGTCTTCTTCATCTTGATCGACGTCGTCTCGTAGTCCAGCGTCTCGTAGAGCCGCCGCGCCACCGTATTGAAACCGAAGACGCTCAGGCCGAGGGTCCTGGCGCCGTGGGACTTCGCGAACTGTTCCGCGAGCAGCATGGTCTCCCGGCCCAGCCCCTTGCCACGTTCGTCCTCGTTGATGGAGATATCCCAGACCCACCAGTCCGAATCGTCCTCACCCTGGGCGCGGCCGATCCAGAGGTAGCCGACCGGGCGGCCAGGGCCGTCGTGCACGTCGAACACGTACTGACCGGATGCCGGTTGTCCGCCGGGGAAGGAATTTCCGAGACTCCGGGCGGCGAGCCGATGAGCATCTGAGGGGGAGCGGCCGAGGCTGATCAGATCGGATGCGTACTCCTCCGCGCTGCGTCGCAGCCATTTCGGAAGACGTTTGGGGGACAGGGGTTCCAGGGTGACGGGCACGAGCCGAGCCTATCCGTCGGCCGGTGCCCGGTCACACCGTTCGTGGGGGGCCTAGGTCGCGAGGAAGGCGAGGATGTCCTGGTCGAGCTCCGCCTGGTAGTCGCCATAGATTCCGTGGGGCGCGCCGGGATAGACCTTGAGGGTGCCGTTCTTGACCAGCTTGATCGACTTAAGTGCTGCGTCCTTGATGGGAACGATCTGGTCGTCGTCTCCGTGGGCGATGAAGATCGGTACCTCGAGCGCCGTGAGGTCTGCGGTGAAGTCGGTCTCCGAGAACGCCTTGACGCAGTCGTAGGCCGCGGCGAGGTTCACCAGCATTCCCTGGCGCCAGAATTCGCGCTTGGCACCCTCAGAGACCGCGCTTCCGGGCCGGTTCGCCCCGAAGAACGCTTCGGTGAGCTCGATGTAGAACTGGGACGAATCGCTCAGGACACCCGCACGGATGCCGTCGAACACCTCGATCGGAAGGCCGTCGGGGTTGCTTTCCGTCTTCACCATGAGCGGCGGCACCGCGCCGGCGGTGATGACCTTGGTCACCCGGCCGACCCCGTGCTGCGCCGCATAGCGCACCACCTCGCCGCCGCCCGTGGAGTGACCGATCACGGCGAGGTTCTTCAGGTCGAGCGACTCGACGAGTTCGGCCAGGTCGCGGGCATACGTGTCCATGTCGTTTCCGGTATACGTCTTCGCTGAGCGACCGTGCCCGCGGCGGTCGTGTGCGATGGCACGGTACCCGTTGTCGGCGAGCAGTTTCACCTCGACCTGCCAGGCGTCGGACGAGAGCGGCCAGCCGTGGCTGAGGAGGACCGGCTGTCCTTCGCCCTGGTCGGTGTAGTAGATCTCGGTTCCGTCGGATGTGCTGAAGTACGGCAAGAGGGATCTCCTTCAAAGAATCGTCGGAATGAAAATGACAGGATAGCCCGGCCTCGTGAGCCCTGCCCGGACAGGTATGCTGCGAGTGCGTTCGGCGTTAACGAGGACACCCAGGGAGAAATTCATGAACAAGTACGTTGTCACCAACCCCGCCACGGGGACGAGCGGCCCCAGTTTCACGCTGGCAACCGACGACGAGGTTTCGGACGCGATCGGCGTGGCGGACCGCGCCCACACGGAGTTCTCGCGCCGCACATCCGTCGCGGAGCGGGCGGCACTCATGCAGCGCGTCGCCGACCTGCACACCGAGCGTCGCGAGCACCTGGCCGAGCTCATCGTGCGCGAAATGGGCAAGCCCGTCGAGCAGGCCCTCGGTGAGGTCGACTTCTCCGCCGACATCTACTCCTACTACGCGACTCATGGCGAGGCCTTCCTCGCCGACGAGCCGATCGAACTTCTGGGTGGCGAGGGCACCGCGTTCATGCGCAGCGCGTCCCTCGGCGTTCTCCTCGGCATCATGCCGTGGAACTTCCCCTACTACCAGGTCGCCCGTTTCGCCGGCCCGAACCTGGTGCTCGGCAACACCATCCTGCTCAAGCACGCCTCGCAGTGCCCGGAATCCGCCGCCGCCATCGAAGAGATCTTCACGGATGCCGGGTTCCCCGCCGGCGCATACCGCAACCTCTACGCATCCAACGCCCAGATCTCCGACATCATCGCCGATCCGCGGGTGCACGGCGTCTCCCTGACCGGGTCGGAGGGGGCAGGCGCGGCCGTCGCGGAGGTCGCCGGCCGCAATCTCAAGAAGGTCGTGCTCGAACTGGGCGGATCCGACCCGTTCATCGTGCTCAGCGCGGACGACCTCGAGGAAGCCGTCGACGCTGCCGTCGCGGCCCGCCTGGACAACTCCGGGCAGTCCTGCAACGCGGCCAAGCGTTTCATCGTCATCGACGGCCTCTTCGACGCCTTCACCGAGAGCTTCACCGCCAAGATCACCGGCAACGTGCCGGCAGACCCGACGTCACCGGAGACGACACTGGGACCGCTCTCCTCCCTCGGCGCCGCCGAAAACCTCGAGGAACAGCTCCAGCGGGCGGAGGCCCAGGGCGCCACCGTCGTTGCCAGGGGAACGCGGGACGGCGCCTTCTTCTCGCCGACGGTGATCACCGGGGTCTCCCCGCAGAGCGACGCCTACCGGGAAGAATTCTTCGGCCCGGTGGCCGCGATCTACCGTGTGCAGGACGAGGCGGAGGCGGTTCAGGTGGCCAACGACATCCCCTACGGCCTCGGTTCCTACCTCTTCACGACCGACCCGGAGCAGGCACTGCGCGTCGCCGACCAGATCGAGGCCGGGATGGTGTTCATCAACGGGTCGCTCCTGGACAGCCCGGAACTCCCCTTCGGCGGCGTGAAGCGGTCCGGCTTCGGCCGGGAACTGGGACGCTTCGGGATCGCAGAGTTCGCCAACCGCAAGCTCATCCGCATCCTGAAGTAGTCACTCGTGCATCGGCCGGGTCCCGATCGGGCCCGGCCGACACGGGGCGTGTCAGCTTAACGAGCGCCCAGCATCAGGCCGGGAAAAGCGGCGAGGATGCTGGTGACGACACCGTCATCGTCGTTCGACGGAGCGAGGTGGCGGGCACGGGCACGGATGCTCGGGTGCGCATTGGCCATCGCGTAGGACTCTCCGGCGGCGTCGAGCATCTCGGCGTCGTTGAGGTAGTCGCCGAACGCCATCGTCTGCTCCCGGGTGATCCCGAGTTCGCGCTGGAGGCGGATCAGCGCCCGCCCCTTGTTGACCCCTGGACGCATCACATCGACCCAGTGCTCGCCCGAGACCACGACATCGGCCTCGAGTCCGAGGCCGCGCAGGGACGGCCCGGTGTGCTCTTCCGCTGAGGCGAAGTCGTAGATCGCGAGTTTCACCACCTCGTCGTCGGAGGACGCGGCGAGGACATCGTCCACGATCGCCAGGGCCTCGTAGTACGGCTTGACCCTGGCGAAGTACTCGGCGTCGGTGCGCTCGATATACGCCGTTCGCACCCCGCACACGACGATGCCCACGTCGGAGCCCGTGGCGGCCGCGGTGCGCACCCACTCGACGATGGCGGGGATGACGGACAAGACGATGGGTTCCAGTGCGATGCTCGTGCCGTCGCGAACGACGTTCGTGCCGTTCTCGGCGATGAACACCAGGCCCTCGCGCTCACCGAAGGTTTCCCGCAGGGTCTGGTATTGGCGTCCACTGGCAGGGGAGAACATCACTCCGGCGAGGAGCAGCGCCTCGAGCACGGGCCAGAAGCCGTCGGGCACCCGGCCGGAATCATCGAGGAGAGTGCCGTCCATGTCCGAGACGATCAGGCGGATATCGGCGGGTTCCTGGAGGTGAGTCACCCTTTTCATTATCGAGGACGGCGCGGGGTGCGGTGACCGTCGACAGTGGGCCGGCCCCGTGCACCCCGTTCCGGCGCCCTGCCCGGCGCCCTTGTGTGCTCCCGGTCGTGGGGGCACCATGCATCGTGGACACCGTGCCCGATTCACCGTCGAAAGGTCGTTCCCATGCCTCGTACCTCCGTTGTGACCGGCTCGGCAAGCGGCATCGGGAAGGCAACCAAAGAACTTCTCATGGAGCGCGGTGAGACCGTCATCGGCGTCGATATCCATGATGCGGACGTGGTCGTCGACCTGTCCACCGCTGCAGGGCGCGCGTCCCTCGTCGAACAGGTGAGCGACCTGAGCGGCGGTGCGGTCGACGCCGTGCTCGCCGTTGCCGGTCTGGCTTCGCCGACGGCCACCACCGTGGCCGTGAACTACTTCGGAACCATCGCGACGCTTGAGGACCTGCGCCCCCTGCTGGTCGGCTCGGCCGCCCCCGCGCCGTCGCCGTCGCGTCGATGGCCTCGCTCTTCCCGCCGGACGACATCCTGCTCGCCGCACTCCTCGCCGGCAACGAAGCGGATGCCCTGGCCCGCGCCGCAGAGCTCGAAGCGGGCGGCGAGGAGCTGGGAGCCTTGATCTACGGCACGACCAAGCGCGCCCTGGCCCGGTGGATCCGCCGGAACGCTGCGACGGACAACTGGGCCGGCGCCTCGATCCCCCTGAACGCGATCGCACCCGGGGTCGTGGACACCCCGATGACCTCCGACATGATCAAGACGCCGCAGCAGCGCGAGGCGATGGCCACGATGGTTCCGATGCCCCTCAACGGGATCTTCGAACCGCGCTCGGTCGCCTACCTCCTGGCGTGGCTCGCCGGCGAGGAAAACGCCCACCTGTGCGGTCAGGTGATTTTCATCGACGGGGTTCGGATGTGGTCATCCGGGGGACGCGACCTGGTAGCGATAGCGGGCGTTCACCGTGTTGTGAGCGCGCCGTCGACCATCGAATGCACCGAGGTCATCAGCGGGAGCAGGCGCTGGTCGTGGGTGACGAGGATCGTGGCGGTGTCGAACTCCGCTGTCAGCCGCAGAATCAGGGCCAGGATGCTCGAACCGCGTTCCTGGTCCAGCGCACTCGTGGGCTCGTCGACCACCAGTGCGCTCGGCTCATTCATCAGTGCCCTGGCGATATTGACCCGCTGGCGTTGCCCTCCCGAGAGTTGCGCCGGATGCTTGGCGGCGTGATCGGCGAGGCCGACGGCATCCAGGAGCTCCCTGGCCCGCGCCCGTGCGGCGTTGCGGGCACTGCGACCCCGGCGGGGTCCGTCGAGTTCCCCCATCACAACAAGCTGCTCCTCTGCGGTCAACGACGGGATCAGGTTCGATTGCTGGAAGACGATGCCGATGCTGTCCCTTCGCAGCTCCGCCCGTTCGGCGAGGGAGAGGGCGGTCGCGTCCACGTCATCGACGTGCAGGGTTCCTGCATCCGGGCTGATCAGGGTCGAAGCCACGGCGAGCAGGCTCGACTTCCCCGATCCGGATGGGCCGGTGATCCCGACCACGGAACCGCGATCGACCCTGAGGCTGACGTCGTCGACGGCGGTGATCCGCCGGTCGCCGTCCGGGAAGCTGAGGGTGATGTGGTCAAGGCGGATCATCGGTTGCTCCCGAGGGCGGTGAGGGGGTCGGCGGTGGTGACGGAACGGAGCGCGAAGGCCGCGCCGGCGAGACCCAGCGCGATCATCGCCGCACCGGGAAGGAGGGTCGTCAGGGGACTGATCACAAACGGCAACGCGGTGCCGGCCAGTGCGCCGAGCAGGGCGGTGAGCGCGATGCCGAGCCCGACGCCCACGATGAGGACGAGGGCGGCCTGGCCGAGAGCGTCGCCGACGAGCATCCGGTTGGACGCACCGAGCGCCTTGAGGACTGCGACGTCCGGTTGGCGTTGCATGCTCCAGACGGTGAAGAACGCGCCGACCACGAGGGCGGAGATGCCGAAGAGCATGGCCACCATCAGGAGCAGCGAGCCGATTTCGGAGCGGAATGCCGACAGGGCCGTCAGCGATTGCAGGACGCCGGCCGAGGACGTGCCGGTCGCCGTGTCCGCGGCGGACCAGTCGGTTCCCGAGGCGGTCACGGCCAGGACGGTCGCGTATGCGCCGGGGCTGCCGGTCGTGGCGGCGAGCTTCTGCCAGTCGGTCAGGGCCAGCCAGCTGACCGGCGTGTGCGAGTACCAGGTGTCGTCGGTGACCCGGTCGACGACGAATGTTGAACCCAGGATGGTGACCGAATCGCCTGCCCCGATGCCGAGTTTCGCAGCGGCCGTCCGCGGCAGGGTCAGGTGCCCGCTCGCGGGAGCGCTGCCGGAACCGAACCCGGAGGCGCTGCCGAACAGCGCGACGGCGACCTGGTTGTCGCCGGCCGATACCCTCTGCTGGCTGATGCCCAGGGGGTGCACGTCCCGGACCCCGGCCTGGTCTCGCCACCGGATCGCATCCGCTTCGGTCACAGCGGAATCGGCGAAGCTGCGTTCGGAGTCCGCGACCGGGGCAGAGAAGACGATCCGATCGGCGCCGAGGCCGGTGATCGCGGAGATGTTCTGGTCGGCCAGGCCGCCGGTCAGGCCGGACAGGAATCCGACCAGCAGGGTGATCAGGGTCACCACGGTTCCGATGAGGACGAATCGCCCCCTGGCGAATCTCAGATCGCGCCACGCTACGTACACAGAGGACTCCTTTTCACGCCGGTCCCGTCACTGGACCGGCTGCAGATGGCGAGCCCGTGCCCGCCACTGACCACTCTGCCGAGAACCGAACGCCCGGTCATCGTGCACCCGAACGGTCATTCCGGGACGAAGGGCGGAGCATCCGCTACACCTTTCGAAGGATGCCGTCCCGGCCTATTCCCCGTACGGTGGACTGGTGATCGCCGAGTGAGAGAAGCAACGCCATGACCGCGCACGGCTCCGGACTCGACTCCGTCTTCCTGGGTCTGCGCGTGAGCCTGCACCTGTTGGTGCTCGGCCTCGTCGTGCTCGTGGTCGCGATGGCCGGGCAGGCGGGGATGCCCGCCGCGGGAGTCATCATCTGCCTTTCCGCCGTGCTGCTCGGAACCTATGCCACCGGCACACTCGTCGCATACAACCTCCCGAGCCGTTCCCTGCCCGGGTGGGCACTGGCCTGGACGGCCGCGCTGAGCCTCGAGTGGGTTGTCCTCACGGTCTTCAGCCCGGAGGCCATCTACCTGCTCTTCCCGCTCTTCTTCATCTACCTGCACCTGCTTCCCGGCTGGACGGGCCCCGCAGCAATCGCCCTCGCGACCGGGATCGCGATCGTCGCATTCGGCGTGCATCGCGGATTCAGCGTGGGCGGCGTGATCGGTCCCGTGATCGGTGCCGTGGTCGCCGTCGTCATCGGGCTCGCGTACCGGTCGCTCACCAGGGAAGCCCGGGAGCGGGACCTTCTGATCGCCGAGCTGCAGGACACCCGAACCCAGCTCGCTGCGGCCGAGCGGGCCGCGGGAGTGCTCGACGAACGCGGCCGGCTGGCGCGCGAGATCCATGACACGGTGTCCCAGAGCCTCTCCAGCATCGTCCTGCTGCTGCACGCTGCCGAGCGCTCCGCCGATTCGAGTGCCGCCGTGCGCATGCGCGTGGGCCAGGCCAGGGATGCCGCGACTCAGGCCCTCGGCGAAACCCGTTCTTTCATCGACGAACTCTCGCCACCGGCGTTGCGGCAGACCACGCTGGTCGAGGCGCTCCGCCGGCTTGCCGCCGAGACGGATGCGGCCAGCGGAGTACCGGTCAACGTCACGATCTCCGGGGACATCGGCCTGTTGCCGACCCGGCTCGAAACGGCCCTGCTCCGGATTGCGCAGGGGTCGCTGGCCAACGCCGTGCAGCATGCCCGGGCCGGCCGGATCGACCTCACGTTGAGCCGGCTCGATTCGGAGGTCATTCTGGACGTGGTCGACGACGGAGTGGGGTTCGACCCCGAGTCCGGCCCACAGGTCGTACCCGATACCGTCGTACCCGCTGCCGTCGTTCCCGCTGCCGTCCCCACCGCTCGCAACACCTTCGGCCTGCACGCCATGCGGGAGCGTGTCACCGAGCTGGGCGGGACGCTCACGGTCGAGAGCACGCGCCCGGATGGCGACCGGAACCGGCACGGGACCAGCGTCGTAGCCAGCTTCGAGCTCGCCCGATGACCATCCGGGTGCTGATCGCAGACGACCATCCCATCATGCGCACCGGGCTGCTTGCCCTGTTGGACACGGAACCGTCGATCACTGTCGTCGCCGCGGTCGGTACGACCGCCGAAGCGCTCACCGAAACCGTGCGCCTGGGCCCTGACGTCGTGCTGATGGACCTGCAGTTCCAGGGCCAGTTCGAGGGCGCCGCGGCGACGCAGCGCATCCGCGCGCTCGACAACGCGCCCGCCGTGCTGATCCTCACGAACTATGACGCCGAAAGCGACATCGTCACCGCGATCGAAAGCGGCGCCGCCGGATACCTGCTGAAGGACACCCCGCCGGACGATCTCATCACTGCCGTGATCGCCGCCGCGTCCGGGCAGTCGGCACTGGCACCGGCCGTGGCCACCCGGCTGCTCGCTCGGGTGCGCGACGCGCAGTCGGCGCTGAGCATCCGCGAACTCGAGGTCCTGACCCTCGTGGCGGCCGGGCACAGCAATGGCGACATCGCGCGCGGGCTGCACCTGAGTGAGACCACCGTCAAGTCGCATCTCGCCCATATCTTCCCCAAGCTCGGTGCGACGAGTCGCACGGCGGCGGTTGCTGCCGCGCGCGAGGCCGGGCTCATCCGCTGATTCAGCCTTCGGGTGGCCTGCCTGCTCGTCAGGGGCGTGGCTGCCGCCTGCCCGACTCTTAACGGACTATGTTGAAAAGGTGAACAACGGGTGAACGAAGCCTGATCGATCGGTGAACGTGAGCTGGTATCGATGAGCGGTGGGGCTTCGCGGGTCCGTCACGCCGACCGGATGCCTCACGGTGCGCCGGGCTTCCGAGACCGGAGTACCCCACGAGAGATGCGCAGCGCGACAGTAGCCAGTCGGTTCGAGCCCGGCTCCTCATCGTCGGCGGTTTCCTCGTCGCGACGGCGGTCGTCTCTGCGGTCTGTGTCTTCGGAGCCAGCCAGCACCTGAGCGCAACGTCGTCAGGACCGGGTTCCGTCGTGACCGTGGCGACCGGGACTCTCCCTGGCCCAGCGGAGTCGGTGGATGGCCTGGACAACTCCCATGACTCCGGGATCGAGCTCAGTGTCGATGTACTCTCCTCCCCGTCGATCGTGGACCAGGGCGCTGGCCCGGTCCAGCCTCGATCGTCGATGGGCGACGATTACACGTCCACCGTCACGCTCGCCGGCCGGCAGCCCGAGATCGACCTGTGTTCCGGGCTCGTGGACACGACAGCCTGGTACGGCACGCCGATGCTCGTCGAGCACTGGGGCTGCGGTGGCGAACTCTTCCCGCGGTGGACCGGGGCGCAGGTCCGCCTGGCCGGCATCGACTCCGGCGTCTACCGGGTGACCGGTGTGATCGGCTCCCTGAGCGCTGGCACCGCGATGGTCAGCGACGTTCCGCGTGGCCACGACCTCGTCTTTCAGACCTGCCTGAACGGCGACAGCACTCACATGGTCCTGGTCGGGCTATCCAGGATCGGCTAGACCTGTTCGGGTCGTTCGGGTCGTTCAGGCTATTGGGCTCGCCCGGCCTGTCCGGGCCAGGGCGCCGGCCGGCCGAAGAGATAGCCCTGCCCGTGCAGCCAGCCCTGTGACAGCAGGGTCCGCGCCTGCGTCTCGGTCTCGACGCCCTCGGCGACACCGGTCAGGCCCAGGTGCGCGACGAGCCCCGCGAGGTCTGCCGCCAGGGCATCTGCGCCGCGGTTGCCGTCACCGAGGCCCGCGACGAAGCTCGCGTCGAGCTTGAGTCCCGTGACCGGGAGGTCGCGCAACAGCGAGATGGAGGAGAACCCGGTGCCGAAATCGTCGACGTGCAGGCCGACGCCGAGATCGCGGACCGCATCGAGGCTTCCTGTGGTGGATGGCCGCAGTGACAGCACGGCCGTTTCGGTGACCTCGACGATGAGTCGGGACGGGTCGACGCCGTGGGTCCGGAGGGCCGACCGGAAGGTCTCGGCCCAGGACTCGTGGGCCAAGTCGACGGCGGACACGTTGACGCTGATCGTTGTCGCACCGTTGGGATCCGAGGCCAGGACGGCGCAGACCTGGTCGAGCACGTAGCGATCGATTCCGAGGATGAGCCGGGATTCCTCGGCGATCGGGAGGAACTCGGCCGGCGCAAGGAGTCCCCGCCCGGGGTGCTGCCAGCGGACGAGTGCCTCATAGCCGACGGTGGAGCGATCGAGGAGGGCGACGATCGGCTGGTAGTAGACGACGAAATCGCCCTTCCGCAGCGAAATGCGGATTTCGTCCTCGATGGTGAGCCGCTCCATCGCCTGGGAGTGCATCGTGTCGTCGAAGAACTGCCACTGGGCCCTGCCCGACTTCTTGGCCCGGAAGAGAGCGGAGTCGGTGTCCCGAAGAAGACTGGCGGCGGTGGAACTGTCCGTGGAGAGGGCGATTCCCATCGACACCGTCGGGATGATCCGGTGTCCGTGGATCGAGAGCTCGGTGCTGAGAGCAGCCGTGATGTTCACCGCGACACGTTCGACATCCGCGGGCTCGGATGCATTCGGAACGACGACGACGGTCCTGCTCGAGAACGCGGAGGATCCAGTCCCGGTTGTGCATCCCGGTCAGCCGGTCGTTGTGTGCCTGGAACAGCAGCTCCTCGCGGGACTCGTGCTCGGCCGTGACATCTTCGAGCTGCACGACCAAACGTTCCGGTGCGCCCGCACTGGTCCGGATCACCGACGCGGTCCGGCGGGCCCAGATAATGGCCCCGTCGGCCCTGACCATCCGCAATTCGCGGAAAGGAGCCCTGGCGGCGATGGCGATCGTCAAGGCCCTGGCCTGGATCACGGTCGCCCTGTCGTCGGGGTGCACCAGCTCGTCGGTGCGCCTGGCGAGAAGCCAGGCCTCGTCGCGGAGGAGCATGGTGCACAAGGCCTCGTTCACGACCTGGATGCGTCCGGTGAGGTCACAGAGGATCATTCCCGTCGTCGATGACGTCAGCACGACCCGGAACAGCTCCTCCGACTTCTCGAGGGACTGCCGCGCGACGGTCTCCTCGTGCACGTCGCGCAGGGGAATCACCCGGCCGGCGGTCTGGCCTGCCGCGTCGTGAAGGTCGCGCGTGATGGTCGACACCGAGCGATAGGTGCCGTCACTGCGCCGAACCCGGAACGGACGATGGCGCCGCACGCCCTCGTTCTGGTTGGTGCGGGCCGCCAGCACGCCCGGCAGGTCGTCGGGGTGCACGAATTCGGCGGACATCCGATTCAGCAGGTCATCGTGCTTCCAGCCCAGCGCCTCTTCGAGGGAGGGCGACGCCCAGACATACCGGTCGGCGGAGTCGACCATGAGTACGACGTCGGAGGCGTTTTCGGCGAGCAGCCGGTAGGGCTGCTCCGAATCCTGCAGGGCCTGGAGGGCGAGGTGCTGCCCGGTCACATCCCGCCAGATCACGGACACGCGGTCACCGACAGGAGCGGCGTGGAAGTCGTACCACCGGTCCGGCCGGTCGCCGTGAGGTGAGGCGGCCCGGAAACCGTCGCGGTGACAGGGGACACCCTGCTCGAGGACCTCCGCGCAGAGGTCGCCGAGCGCCCCGGAGATCGCCGCCGGCATGGGGTTGAGCAGCGAGCCGCCGATGAACTGCCCCTGCGGCATCCGGTGGAAGGCACAGGCCGCGGGGTTGGCCTCGTCCACCACGAAGTCGATGATGGTCCCGTGGATGTTGCGCACCGCGTGGACGAGGACGTACGGGTCGCCCAGGCCGGCCAACGATGCCTGCAGGGTCCTCCGGTCGGTCCTCGCGGACGTCCAGGAGGGCGAAGGCGCCCACGGTCGCACCGGCCTCGTCGACGGCCGGAATCCCCGAGATCCTGAGCCAGGCCAGACGAGCCGGGTCGGTGTCATCGCCGGGAACGAACAATCCGATCAGGGTTTCTGCTACCGGCGCGCCCGTGCGCAGGGCCGACAGGGCCGGCAGATCGTGCAGGGCGATCGAGGCGCCCCACTCGTCGATGGGATTCCAATTCTGCGCCTCGGGCGTACGTCCGAGCTGATCGTCCCAGACCTATCCTCGCACATCGTGTCCCCCGTTTGGGGTCCAAGCCGGGCGGGACCAGCATCGGCAGAATTCGCACCGCCTACAGACAATTCGGCGGACGCGAGCGTATTTTGTTCGGTGAAGCACGGGGTCTCGCTCGTGGGATGGACATGAAGGGCAGGGTGGCCGGCATGACAGCAGTGGCCGCGGTGATTCTGGCATTGGCAGCGATCCTCGTCGTCTCCGCAGGCGCGACGATCGTGGTGGCGCGGATGCTGTACAAACGCATTCGTCGCAGCCGTGCCGTGGCCGGTGCGGCGCTTCGCACCCGGGCCGCCCTGAGCCGGGGACCGCAGCGCGAGGTCCTGGGACTGCGCATCCGACTGAGAGACACTCTGGGAAGCGGTCAGGCCGCAGTCGATCTCGCGCTGGGCAGTGACGGGCCGCGGGGCGAGCTTCCCCGCCTGTTTCACCGGATCCAGGATGAAGGCGCTGCCCTCGACGCGCAACTGGTGCTGTTGACGAGTGAGGCCGATGCCGTCGTCCTCGCAGAGGAACTTCCGATGGCCAGACGACGGGTGGACGACGTCGCCGGACTCGTTCGTCGGCTGCGGGCGACCGTTGCAGGCGGCCGCGGGGACCTCACCGATGATGTCCTGCTGGCGCTGCGTTCGGAGGTCGACCGCGAGGTCTCGGCCCTGGAAGCCGGAGTCCAGGAACTGCACGCACTCAACCTGCACGATCACCGCGACACCACGAGAGGGAGCGAATCATGAGCGCCACGTCACGGCTGCGCATCATCTTCCGGAGCAAGACGTCACGCGCCCTCGACCGGCTTGAAGACCCAGGAGAGGCCCTCGACGACAGCTATGAACAGCAGCTGAAGATGCTCCAGCAGGTGCGGCAGGGACTCGCCGAGGTGACGACGGCGAAGAAACGGATCGAGCTGCAGGGGCAGGAGATGGGAGCCCGATACCAGCGGTTGGCCGACCAGGCCCAGGAGGCCCTGGACCAGGGACGCGAGGATCTCGCCCGGACCGCTCTCGAACGCCGTTCCTACCTCGAGACCCAGGTCGGTGCCATTCGTGAGCAATACGCCTCGCTCGAACGGCAGCAGGGGCAGTTGCAGGACAACGAGCGGCGACTCGCCGAACGGGTCACCGCGTTCCGGACCGAGAAGGAGACTCTCAAGGCCACCTATGCAGCTTCCGAGGCCCAGGCGCGGGCGAATGAGGCGGCGGCCGGCATCGGTTCCAATCTGGGTGATGTCGGCGCCAACCTCGATCGGGCCAGGGACCGGGTTGCGCAGATGCAGGCGCGTGCTGCCGCGACCGATGAACTGCTCGCCCGGGGCGTCCTGAACGATCTCACGGCGCCCGCGGACGCGGACCTCGACCGGCAGCTGTCCGCGGGAGTGCGTCAGGCATCCGTCGAACGCCAGCTTGAGGAACTGAAGAACGCCCGCGCAGCAACCGAGGACGGCGCCGCTCGCGCCCAGCGCGCGGGACCGGACGCGTGGCTGAGCATCGGGCAGGGGCCGGACGCCCCTGAGGCAGAGCCCTGAGGCAGAGCCCTGAGGCAGAGCCCTGAGGCAGAACCCTGAGGCAGAACCCTGAGGCAGAACTCGGAGGAACCAGGTCGACCATGAACCCCGCGGCGCGGCGCGTGCAGAGGATCTACCTGATCCTCCTGCTCGGCAACACCCTGGCCGCGTCCTTCATCTGGGGCATCAACACGCTGTTCCTGCTCGACGCCGGACTGTCGAACTTCGAGGCCTTCGCCGCGAACGCATTCTTCACCGCCGGGATGGTGCTCTTCGAGATCCCGACCGGGGTCGTCGCGGACACGGTCGGGCGGAAGGCGTCCTACCTGCTGGGCACGATCACGCTCTCGGCCACCACCGCGCTGTACTGGTTGCTGTGGCTCTGGCACGCGCCCTTCGGCTGGTGGGCGCTCGTGTCCGTGCTGCTCGGGCTCGGCTTCACGTTCTTCTCCGGTGCTGTGGATGCCTGGCTCGTCGATGCTCTGACCTTCAGCGGGTACACCGACGGCCTCGAGGCGGTCTTCGGCAGGGGACTCGTCGTGACCGGCATTGCGATGTTCGCCGGGTCGGTCCTCGGCGGCGTGATCGCCCAGGCGACCAATCTCGGCGTTCCTTTCCTGCTGCGCGCCGGGGTGCTCGTCGTGATGCTCGTGTTCGCGGCGGTCGTGATGAAGGACCTCGGATTCACTCCGGATCGATCCCAGGGACCGCTGAAGGCGACCAGGACCGTTCTCGCCGAGTCGATCGAGCACGGCCTCCGGAGGCGCTCCGTCCGGTGGGTGATCCTGTCCGCGCCCTTCGCCTCCGGGGTCGGGGTCTATGCGTTCTACGCCCTGCAGCCCTACCTGCTGGTGCTCTCCGGCGACCCGTCCGCGTACTCGATCGCCGGTCTCGCCGCGGCCGTGCTCTCGCTCGCGCAGGTCGCGGGCGGGGTGCTGGCCCCGCGTATCCGGGGAGTATTCCACCGGCGGACGACCACGGTGATCGGGGCATCCGTCACGAGCATCGTCGTGCTCATCGCTCTCGGGCTCACCAGCCTCTTCTGGCTCGCGATCGTGCTGCTGGTGCTCTGGGGGTTCGTCTTCGCCGTCGCCGGCCCGGTGCGGCAGGCGTACCTCAATGACATGATCCCGTCGAAGCAGCGCGCGACGGTGCTGTCGTTCGACTCACTGTTCGGCAGCCTCGGCGGGGTCTTCGTCCAGCCGGCACTCGGCCGCGCCGCCGACCTCTGGGGCTACGGAACGTCGCTCGTGATCGGAGGCCTCATTGAGCTGATCGGCATCCCGTTCTTGTTCGCCAGCCGACGCCAGCGCGATCCGGCCGACACCGTCAGCACCCTGCGGGCGGATGCCGCGCCGCAGGAACCCGAGGCGCACTGACTGCCGGCCGAGCCGAGGCTCACCTCTGGGACTCCCCGGCGCCGAGCGGTTCGCCGGCGCGCCAGTAGTTGAGGCTCAGCGCGCCCCCGACGAGGAAGAGGACCGCTCCACTGAGGACAGTGGCCTGGAAGAACGGCTGCTCCTCGAAGGCGAGGGCGATCCAGCATGCCCCGAGGAAACCGCCGCCGAGGCCGCCGAGGCCGGCGAACCAGAGGTCGAAGCGCCAGCGGTATGGCATCCACCGCCAGAATCCCTGCGCTGAACCGCCGGAGGCCGCCTCGGGATGGACCCACACCCAGGCCAGGTAGAACGACTTCTTGATCAGGGAGGCGAGCATGGTCGCAAGGAGGCCGCCCGCGATCACGCCGTAACTGCCGAGGAAGAGCCAGACCGCGGTCGACTGGTCTCCGCGCAACCCGTCCGGCCAGCCCCCGGCCATCATGCTGCGCACGGGCATGGCGATCAGGGCGACCCAGGCCGCCAACGGGAGCAGGAGCCACAGCGCATGCGCCCAGAGCGCGAGGGTCCGGTCGGCACCCGTCGCCGGCGTTGGCCGATCAGGACGCCCGCGACAACGAGACCCGCACCGATCAGCTGGCGCGCACCGAAGGGCTCGGCGGCGACAAGCGTGCCCAGGAGCACCCCGGTGACGGGATTGAGGAGACCGACCAACCCGACCGTCGCCGCCGGCAGGTGCCGGAGACCCGAGAACCAGGCGACGAACGCGACGGCTGTTGCGATCACCGTGACGTACGCGAAGCCGGCCAGGGCCGGACCGTCGAGGGCGGGCGGCGGGCCTTCGACGAACGCCGCGAACGGCAGGAGCAGGAGTCCGCCGGCGACCAGCTGCCAGGAGGTCATCGCGATGGTGGACTCCCGGGCCGCCCATTTCCTGGCCAGGATGTAGCCGACCGACGACATCAGCATGGCGACCACCGAGGCGAGTACCCCCACGGGATTCACTGCGCTGCCGCCGTCGAGGAGCAGGACGCACACGCCGGCGAATCCGGCACCCGCGCCGAGCGCGGCCGTCCAGGTCGGGTGTTCGGACAGCATCGGCCAGGCCAGGAGCAGGAGTACCCCGGCCGAGCTGGCCATGATCGTGGCCGCCACGCTCGAGGGCAAGAGGTGGGAGGCAATGTAGATGAGGACGAAGAACGCTCCGACATTCAGAGCCCCGAGTACCAGGGACTTCCACCACCAGGCGCCGCGGGGAACGGACCGCGCCAGCGCCAGCAGGAGGAGGCCCGCAGGCAGGGCGCGCAGCGTGCTGCCCCATAGCGGATAGTCGAGGGGCAGGAACTGCCGGGTGACGAAGTAGTTCGATCCCCAGGCGATCGGGGCGATCGCGGTGACGAGCAGCCAGCGCCATTTAGTTTCCATGGAAGCTACTATAACTTCCATGGAAGGTATAGTGGCAGTATGACGGAAGACGCATCGGATCGGGTCGCACGCATCCAGGCTGAATGGCGACGTGAACGCCCGGATCTCGACGTCGCCCCGCAAGCCGTCATCGGGCGTCTGCACCGGCTCGCCGCCCACCTTACCGGGGAGCTCGCGAGTGTCTATCGCGCCCACGATCTCGGGGAGGGGAATTCGATGTGCTCGCTGCCTTGCGTCGCGCCGGCAGTCCCTACGAACGAGCGCCTCGTGAACTCGCCGACCATACGATGGTGACGACGGGCGCGATGACCAAGCGACTCGACCGGCTGGCGGCGGCCGGACTGATCGTGCGCAGGCACGTCGCCGGAGACGGTCGGCGCCGGGTCGTCGCGCTCACCCCCGCGGCCTCGACGTCATCGATGCCGCGTTCGCAGACCACATGGACAATGAGCGACGCCTGGTCGACCAGCTCTCCGACGACGATCGTGACCGGCTCGAGGCGATCCTGACCCGGTGGTTGCGCGCCTACGAATCCCCGCTGCCGTCGTAAGCATCACCGGGAGAGCGCCTGATCCGCCAGCGCGGGGCCGGTCGCCTGAAGCGACCGGCCCCGCGTCCTGCCATGCGGTCAGCTCACGCTCTGGTGCACCTGGCTGTAGCCGATGGAATCCGCAAGGGTCCCGACGAGCCCGAGTGTCACGGAGCCGAGTGTCGACGGTAGCCCGCCCGGCGGGGGAGTGGCCGCTCCGAAGCTGACGCTGGTTCCGTCGGGCAGGGTCGTGGTGATCGAGTCCAGGTAGACCTGCACGTTGCCGTGCAATTCCATCCGCGGGGAGCTCGTCACGAGGCCGGAGCCGGATGTCGACCGCACGTCGATGACGGCGTCCGTCAGAACAATGTCATCGGCCACGATCCTGAGCGCGGGCACGGTGGTGCCGTCGGCGTGCGACACGGTCACGACCGTCACTGAGGCGAGCCCGGTGATGGTCATCGAGGATGCGCCGAGTTGAGCCGCCGGGTTGCCGAACACGGGTGCATTCGGGTCTGCCACGGCGACAACCGCCGCCGCGGCCGGGGTGTTCGGGCCCGGAGCCGTGACGCCCACGGTCGGACCGGTGGTGGGGACCGGGATCGGGGCAACGACGGGAGCCGGATCGACCGGAGCTGTCGGGACGGTGCTGGGGGTCGCATCCGCCACGGTTGGGTCAGCGGTCGTGCTCGGCGTCGGCGTCGGGACGCCGCAGTCCACGAGGAGCAAATCGCACGGCACGGCCTGACCCGGCGACGGCATCGCTGCCGCCCCGATCGCCGACAGCGACAGCACGAGCCAGACGCCGACGACGCGCGGTCGCAGATCGCGGGTGCGCCCGCGGTCGCGCATCACAGGGCACGCCGCGGACGCGAGCGTTCTTCGAAGAGCTCACCCAACTGGATGTCGGGCTCCTCGACCGGGCTCGCAAACAGCTCGACGGCGGTTCCCGCCCTGGCCGGCTTCGGCATCCAGGCGACGACCAGAATGCCGCCGATCGCGCTCAGGACCATCCCGATGAAGAATCCGCCGAGGTTGACGCCGACCAGCGAATAGATCGAGAACACCAGTGTGATCACCCCGTAAAAGATCCGGTGCGTGGGCATCGCGATCGCGAGGATACCGAGCAGCACCACGATGATCGGGATGATCATCGCCTGCATGCCTTCGATCCCGACCTGCACGTGGATCGTGCCGACGTCGAGCTGGCCGGAGAAGAACATCTCCACTCCGGCCAGCACGACGAGGATGCCACCGACGAACGGTCTCTGACGGCACCAGGCAGTGAATGTGGCCCACGTGCTGGTTTTCATCCGGTCTCCTCCGTGGTGACGGGGTGCTTCGATTAGAAGCACTCAGTTCCGTTGGTCAGCTGCAGGTGCATGCCGTTCAGGGTGAACACCGAGGCCTGGGTGCTCCATGCCGTCTGCTGAAGCCCGGCGACCTTGATCGTGTCGGCGTCCTGGGCGAAGTCGCCCGTGGTGCCCTTGGCCGCCGTCTTCACCGCGGCGGCGTCCACGCCGATGCGGATGTTGCCGAAGGTCGCGTCACCCTTGAGGTCGGTCATGCCGATCTGCAGGTCGGTCGCGGTGGCCGGCTTGCCGCCGCCGCCCGCACCGATGAGCAGGCCGACCTTGCCGAGCGGGGTCACGGCGACCACGGACTGGCACAGGTCGGCCAGACTCGCGGTCGCGATGTTCGCGATCGCGACGGGGTGGTACGTGCCGGTCTTGCCTTCCTGGGCGACGCCTCCGTACTGAGAGAAGCCCGTCCCATCGAGCTGGGAAGCGCTGATCTTGAACTGGCCTCCCGACACGGCGAACGAGACGGGGACGGCGCCGTTGGCCACCCCCGCCATGAGGACGGTGGACAGCAGGGCCACGGGAACCGCAGCGAGCACGATCCGTCCGGCGTGGGTGCCGGTGAGCTTGGTGAACTTCATAGATCCTCCTTGATCTGGGCAAACAGTCCGGCAGGTCGTTATTGACTCGCCAACCAATAAGCGCTGTTGACGAGTGTACTAATAGCCGGATTTGCGAAACATCACGGTTTGGCAACGCTTTTTGCGATCTGCTAACCGGGCACTCGCGTGGGAGTGCCCGGTTCGGGGGTGCCGTGGACGGCCCGCTGCCGAACGCGGATATGCTCTAACCATGGAAACGGAGCGGCGAACGCGGCTGACTCCGGACGAGCGCCGGGCCCAGCTGGTCGCGCTCGGAGTGAAGTCCCTCGCGGACCAGCCGCTGGAATCCCTCACCATCGACTACCTCTCCGCGCGGGCCGGCGTTTCCCGCGGATTGCTGTTCCACTACTTCACCTCGAAGAAGGGCCTGCACCGTGAAGTGGTGCGCACAGCCCGCGACGCCATGCTGGACGCCACAGAGCCTGCCCCGGAACTGCCGCCCCTCGAACGACTCCGCGACACCCTGACGCGGATCGTCGGTTTTGTCCGCGAGTACCGCGGGACATTCTTCTCCCTCGTGCGCGGTGTCGCGAGCGGCGACACCGAGGTGCGCGAGGTGCTGGAAGAAGCACGGGCGGCCCAGGCCGATCGCGTGATCACGGTCTTCCTGGAACTCGGAGTCGCGGACTCGGAGTTGCTTCGTCTCGCCCTGCGCTCCTGGGTCGGATTCGCCGAGGACATCCTCGTCGACCTCGCGCTCGACACCGAGATGCCCTCAGAGGAGATCGTGTCGTTCCTGGAGCGGAGCGTCACGGCGATCGCGGTATCCGTTGACCCGCAGGGCACGATCGCTCGCGAGTGACGTTCGTCGCGGATTCCGGTCAGTCCTGGCGGGCGTCCCTGCGGTCCTGACGCAGCTGTGAGACCTTGGAGGCACCCCGCCTGGCGAGGTCGTTTGCCCGGCGGCTGACCTTCTTCGCGCCGTCGAACTCGGTGCCGAGCAGCGCGAGGCCGCCGAGGCTGATCAACGCGCCGGGCCCGGGGAGAGGGATGAGCACGATACCCAGCACGACGGTTCCCCCGCCGATGACACCGACGGAGGTGCGGTAGACGCGGTCGACGGTGCGGTTGCGGCCGATGAGGTCGCGGGCGGAGTGGGCTACGGTTCTGACCGGCATGCCGCGAGTGTAGCCGACCCGGTTGGGCTGGGGAGGTTAGGCCGTCTGGTCTGCCGGGGGCCCGGTTGGACGATATTCGGCCAGAGGCGCCCGCGAGAGTACCCGGTTGCACTGCTGTGACCGAACCAGATGATCGTCGCGAGATAGCCCCAGGTGAAGAGCTGGGACCCGAGTCCGGTGCTCCAGGTCGTTCCCGTCCCCGCGTCCCAGCCGTTGAGGATTCCCAGGCCGACGGCTCCAACGGCCAGCCACGCGATCATGGTCTGAAACATGCTCGCGCTGCGCAAGGTCTCGGCGCGGAAGGCGTCGTCCCAGGCCTGCTCGAGGTCGGTACCCGCCGACTGGGCCTGGCGGAGGATCCGCCGTGATGCGAACCTGCCGGCCTCGAGGCTGGAGCCCGCAACGGCAAGAACCGGAAGCGCGGCGCTCTGCAGGAAGACGGCGAGATCGAGAACGCCGACGGACCCCAGCCAGAGGGCTGTGCCCGCGAGAACGGCCGCGACGATCACCAGCAAGGGGGCCGCGCGCAACCGTCCAGGGCTGACGTAATCGGCGAGAACGACCGCGGGCGACCGATCCGGTCGAGTGCCATTCATGGAGGGCAGGAATCGCGACTGTCGAACGGTGAGACCCAGGTCGAGTGTGGACGCTCCTATCAGGGTCGCCGGCAGGGCGACCAGCCAGACGAACGGGGGCGAGGCGAGTTCCGGTCGCAGAAGGAGGATCACGGATGCCGCGAGCAGACCGGTCAGCGCACCGACGAGGACGACGGTTCCTGAGGTGCGAATCCGGCGGCGGACGGTGGCCGCCATCCGTTCAGTGCCGATCGGCAAACCGGTGGTGTGCCAGAACTGCAGAAAGCGCCGGTCCTGCGCCCCTCGGGTCCGCGTGACGAGTAGTGAGCCCAGGATCATCAGCCAGCCCACAGCGACGCAGACCCAGACAAAGACAGTATCGGATGACATGCGGCCCCCAGCACTCGCGATGCACAACAACTTAGCATTGGATATTGCATCGTGTTCAGCGGATTGAGGCGGGGGCATCCGTTGTGTCACCTTGGAGGACCTTCGTCGCGATTCTCTAGGCTGGGGTCATGCTCGACGTAACGGACGATCCCCGGGCGCAGCTCGCGGCTCTGTGCGAGCGCGGCCTGGACTGGCACACCGGGGTGACGCGTTCCCTGCCGGATGCGGCGCAGGCAAGGCACGCTGCGGTGCTCGTCCTCTTCGGGGTGCTCGACTCTTCGCCTGCCCAGTCACCGGTGCAGGGACGCGCGCGAGCGCAGGTCCCACGGGACCTCGACGTGTTGCTGCTGCGTCGTGCTGCAACGCTCGGGAGCCACCCGGGGCAGATCGCCTTCCCGGGCGGACGGCTCGAAGCCTCCGATGCCGGCCCGATCGCGGCCGCTCTGCGGGAGGCCGTCGAGGAGACCGGCCTCGACCCGGAGGGCCTCGAGCCGCTCGGCACCCTTCCGGCACTGCCCGTGCCGGTGAGCAACCACCTCGTGACCCCGGTGCCGGCCTGGTGGACGCGCGAGTCGGAGGTGGCAGCCGTCGATCACCTGGAGACGGTCGACGTCTTCCGGGTGCCAGTCGCAGACCTGCTCGACCCCGCCAACCGGGTGAGCACGGCTCACACCGTCGGGGGAGCCGCGTACCGTTCGCCGGCCTTCACCGTCGGCGGCCGGCTGATCTGGGGGTTCACGGCGATCGTGCTGTCGCGGATGTTCGATGAGCTCAGCTGGGCCGAGCCGTGGGACCTCGGCCGGACCGTTCGGCCGGACCTGTAGCCGCAGAGGTGTGGGCCGCTCCCGACCCCGGCAGTGGACGGGAGGTGCCTGAGACGAGCGCGGCCCCGGCGATCAGATCACCGGGGCCGCGAGTGCAGTTCTTAGACGGATGTCTCCGTGCGGGCGGGCAGGCGCCAGCCCGGCCGGACATAGTGGCAGGTGTACCCGGCGGGGTACTTCTCCAGGTAGTCCTGGTGCTCGTCTTCGGCTTCCCAGATAATCGCCAACGCAGGCTCGACCTCGGTGACGACCTTGCCCGGCCACAGGCCGGAGGCGTCGACGTCCGCGATCGTGTCGCGGGCGACCCGTTCCTGCTCGGGCGTCGTGTAGTAGATGGCCGAGCGATAGCTGCGACCGACGTCGTTGCCCTGCCGGTTCTTCGTCGACGGGTCGTGGATCTGGAAGAAGAACTCCAGCAGCTCGCGGTAGCTGATCACCGCGGGATCGAAGACGATCTCGACGGATTCGGCGTGGTCACCGTGATGACGATAGGTCGCGTTCGGGGTGTCGCCTCCCGAGTAGCCGACCCGCGAGGAGATGATGCCGGGGCGCCGGCGCAGCAACTGCTGCGCTCCCCAGAAACACCCTCCGGCCAGGATCGCTTGTTCTGTACTCATGATTCCTCCACATACGTTGGGGTGACCGCCGGCTGCGTTCTCACGTCGCCCGCGGGTCAGTGGATAGAACACCGCTCGTGTCGCAGATGTTCCATCACCGCGCCGACGGCCTCCGAGCGCTAGTCGCGGCGGGGGTGGCGCGGGGCGCGGTCCTCGCGGCGCACCGGGCCGCTGTTGTCCGGCTGGATCTCGATGAGCTTGCCGCTGATCCGGGTTCCCACGAGACGATCGAGGACGTCCTGGGACAGGTTCTCTGGCAGCTCGACGAGCGAGTAGTCCGGGTTGATCTGGATGTGCCCGAAGTCCTCGCGGCTCAGGCCGCCCTCGTTCGCGATCGCGCCGACGATCTGGCGCGGCTCGACCTTCTGGCGCTTGCCGACCTCGATCCGGTAGGAGACGAGCGGGATGGTGCTGTCGCGGGGGCGCGGTTCGGGGCGCTCGCTCTTGCGCGGGCGGTCGTCGCGGTCCCAGCGATCGTCGCGTCCGCCACGGTCGTCGCGTCCGCCACGGCTGTCGCGGTTGTTGCGATCGTTGCGGGGCGCATAGCTGCCGCTGTCGTTGCGCTCGGAGCGTTCGCGTTCGTTGCGTTCGCGTTCGTCGCGACGCTGGTTGCGGGCATCCTGCTCGGAGAGGAGCAGCGGGGTCTCACCCTGGGCGACGACCGCGAGAGCTGCGGCGACGTCGGCCTCCGGCACGTCGTACTGCTCGACGTAGTGGGCGATGATGTCGCGGAACCGGTCGACGCGGGCGGTCTGGCCCAGCGCCTCGGTGATCGCGTCGTCGAAGCGCGCCAGGCGGGTGATGTTGACGTCCTCGACACTCGGCAGCTGCATCTGGGTGAGCGGCTGGCGGGTTGCCTTCTCGATGGCGTTGAGCAGGTGACGCTCACGGGGTGTGACGAAGCTGATCGCGGCACCGCTCCGCCCGGCGCGGCCGGTGCGGCCGATGCGGTGCACGTAGGACTCGGTGTCGATCGGGATGTCGTAGTTGATGACGTGGCTGATGCGCTCGACGTCGAGGCCGCGAGCGGCGACATCCGTTGCGACGAGGATGTCGAGCTTGCCCGACTTCAGCTGCTCGACCGTGCGTTCACGCTGAGCCTGCACGACGTCACCGTTGATGGCGCTCGCCGAGTAGCCGCGCGCGCGAAGCTTCTCGGCGAGGGTCTCTGTCTCGTTCTTGGTGCGGGTGAAGACGATCATGCCCTCGAAGTTCTCCACCTCGAGGATGCGGGTGAGCGCGTCGACCTTCTGCGGGTACGAGACCATCAGGTAACGCTGGGTCGTGTTCGCCGAGGTCGTGGTCTTGGTCTTGACCGTGATCTCTTCGGCGTCGTGCAGGTACTTCTTGGCGATGCGCCGGATGGACGCGGGCATGGTCGCAGAGAACAGCGCGACCTGCTTGTCTTCCGGGGTGTCGGCGAGGATCGTCTCGACGTCTTCGGCGAAGCCCATCTTGAGCATCTCGTCGGCCTCGTCGAGCACGAGGTACTTCAGCTCGGACAGGTCGAGGGTTCCCTTGGCGAGGTGGTCCATGATGCGACCGGGAGTACCGACGACAACGTGGACGCCGCGACGGAGCGCGGAGAGCTGGACGCCATAACCCTGTCCGCCGTAAACGGGGAGGACGTGCACGCCGCGCATGTGCGAGGCGTAGCTTTCGAAGGCCTCGCAGACCTGGAGTGCGAGCTCGCGGGTGGGGGAGAGGACGAGGGCCTGCGGGTTCTTCTGCGCCATGTCGAGGCGGGACAGGATCGGCAGCGCGAACGCTGCCGTCTTTCCGGTCCCGGTCTGGGCGAGGCCGACGACGTCGCGGCCGGCGAGCAAGGGGGAATGGTCGCGGCCTGGATGGCCGAGGGAGTTTCGTACCCGACGTCCTTGAGGGCTTTGAGCACGGCATCGGTCAGGCCGAGCTCGGAGAAGGTCTTCGCGACGAGGGCAGTTGCTGCCTCGCTCGGCGCTGTTGTATCAGGAGGCGTCATGTTATCAAAGGTAGTCGGTCGAAGCTCACCCCCTATTAGGGAGACCGGGCCATCGGGACGAATCGGGCCGAATATGTACCATAGGGGGTATCGGGTGTACCATAGGGGGTATAAGGATCCGACGAGGAGGACAGCGCGATGACGGATATCAGTTCTACGGAGGTCGGTGCGACCGCGGTCGGTGCGACCGCAGCAGGTGCGACCGCAACGATCGCCGCCGAAGCGAGTGCAGACCCGCACAGCGGTCCGCATGGCTACATGTCCAACAAGGACGCCTACCTGAAACGGCTCCGCCGGATCGAGGGCCAGGCCCGCGGTCTGCAGGGCATGGTCGCAGACGACAAGTACTGCATCGACATCCTCACCCAGGTGTCGGCGATGACGAGCGCCCTGCAGGCGGTCGCTCTCGGCCTGCTCAACGACCACCTCAGCCACTGCGTGGTCGAGGCCGCCGTCAAGGGCGGCGACGAGGCCGACGCCAAGGTCAAAGAGGCCTTCGACGCCATCGCACGGCTCGTGCGGTCCTGAGCCACGGCTCACCCATTCACTACAAGGAACCAGAAAGAAGTGCATTCCATGATCGGACAGACGGAAAACGACCTCGGCATCAGCGAATACCAGGTGACGGGGATGACCTGCGCGCACTGTGTAGCGGCCGTGACGAAGGAGGTCGGCAAGCTCGCCGGCCCCGAGAACGTCGCGATCACCCTCGTTCCGGGCGGCACGTCCGTCCTGACGGTAACCGGCGCCCCAGTCGACCGTGCTGCCGTCGCAGCCGCCGTCGACGAAGCGGGTTACGAACTGGTCGCTGAGTCACGATGACCACCGAACGCGTCGACCTTCTCGTGGGCGGGATGACGTGTGCCTCCTGCGCGACCCGCATCGAGAAGAAGCTGAACTCGGATGCCGGGAGTCGAGGCATCCGTCAACTACGCCACCGAAAAGGCGAGCGTCTCCCTGCCAGAGGGCACCACCGTCGACCAGGCCATCGCCGTGATCGAGGACACCGGTTATACCGCAGAGCGCCCGCGCCCGCCGGAGCCGACCGCCGGGACCTCTGGCAGCGCACCCGCTCCCACGGCGCAGGAGCTCGAGGTGGCGAGCCTGCGTCACCGCCTCCTCGTGTCGACGGCGCTCGCGATCCCCGTCGCCGCGATGTCGATGATTCCCGCCCTGCAGTTCACCAACTGGCAGTGGCTCGCCCTGACCCTCGCGGCGCCCGTCGCCGTCTGGGGCGCCTGGCCCTTCCACCGCGCCATGTGGATGAACCTCCGGCACGGCGCGACGACCATGGACACCCTGATCAGCATGGGCATCATCGCCTCACTCGGCTGGTCGCTCTACGCGCTCTTCTTCGGCACCGCCGGCATGCCGGGCATGCGGATGACGTTCAGCCTCACCGCCCAGGCCGGCGGCGGAGCGAACGAGATCTACCTCGAGGTCGCATCCGCGGTCACGGTCTTCCTCCTCGCGGGCCGGTACTTCGAGGCGCGCGCGAAGAAGCAGTCCGGGGCGGCGCTCACCGCCCTCCTCGAACTGGGCGCCAAGGAGACCGCCGTGCTCCGTGACGGCGTCGAGGTCATCGTGCCCACATCATCCCTCGTCGTCGGCGACCAGTTCGTGGTGCGGCCCGGCGAGAAGATCTCCACGGATGGCGTCGTGGTCGAGGGCGTGTCCGCCATCGACGCGAGCATGCTCACCGGCGAAGCCGTGCCGGTCGAAGTCGGTCCGGGCGCCGTCGTCGTCGGGGCGACCCTCAACTCGGGCGGACGGCTCGTGGTCCGGGCCACCCGGATCGGCGCAGACACCGAACTCGCCCAGCTCGGGCGCCTCGTCGAGCAGGCCCAGACCGGAAAGGCCGACGTGCAGCGCCTCGCCGACCGGGTCTCCGGGGTGTTCGTGCCGATCGTCCTCGGTCTCTCCCTCGCGACCCTCGCGGTCTGGCTTCTGGTCGGTGCAACCCCCGTCGTCGCCTTCACCGCCGCCGTCGCGACACTCATCATCGCCTGCCCCTGCGCGCTCGGGCTGGCCACACCGACGGCACTGCTGGTCGGCACCGGCCGCGGCGCACAGCTCGGCATCCTGATCAAGGGCCCGCAGGTGCTCGAATCCACCCGGCGCGTCGACACCATCGTGCTCGACAAGACCGGCACCGTGACCACCGGGCGGATGTCCCTGGTTCAGGCCGTCCCCGCCTCAGGGCTCGAGGCCGCCGAACTGCTCCGGTTCGCCGGGGCCGCAGAGGCCGGGTCCGAGCATCCGATCGCGAAGTCCATCGTGACCGGGGCGAGGGAACGGGTCGGTACCCTCCCGGCGGCCGAATCGTTCGCCTCCGCGGACGGCCTCGGAGTACAGGCCGTCGTCGACGGTCGCCTCGTCGCCGTCGGCCGGCCGCGTTGGCTCACCGAGCAGTGGGGCATCGTCTTCACGCCCGACCTCGAGGCGGCGCTCGCCGCTGGCGAGGACAGAGGCGAGACCCCGGTCGCCGTGGCCTGGGACGGAGTGGCCCGCGGCATCCTCACCGTCGCCGACGCCGTCAAGGACACGAGCGCCGCCGCAATCGCCGAATTCCGCCGCCTCGGCCTCACCCCGGTGCTCCTGACAGGGGACAACGACACCGTTGCCCGGAACGTAGGCACCCTCGTCGGCATCGACGACGTGCGCGCCGGCGTGCTCCCCGCCGAAAAGGCCGAGGCCATCCGCGCCCTGCAAGCCGAGGGACGGGTCGTTGCCATGGTCGGCGACGGCGTGAACGACGCCGTCGCGCTCGCCACCGCCGACCTCGGCATCGCCATGGGCACCGGCACCGACGTCGCGATCGAGGCGAGCGACCTCACCCTCATCCGGAGCGACCTCGTCGCGGCAGCGGATGCCATCCGGCTGTCCCGGCGCACGCTCGCCACGATCAAGGCGAACCTGTTCTGGGCCTTCGTCTACAACGTGGCCGCGCATTCCACTCGCCATGCATTCGGCCTGCTCAACCCCGTGATCGCCGGGCGCCGCGATGGCGCTGTCCTCGGTCTTCGTGGTGAGCAACAGCCTCCGCCTCCGCGGTTTCCGCGGACTGACCCTGCCGGCCGCTGCCCCTCGTACCCCCACGGGTATGGCGAGTAGCGTGACGGTATAACGAAGGAGAACAGAATGATGTGGGGCAACGGGTACGGCATGGGATTCATGTGGTGGGTGTGGCCGGTCGGGCTGGTCCTGATCCTGGGCGTAGTCCTGCTCACCATCGTGACCATCCGGGTCTTCAGCAGCGGGAGCGGGACCCGTGCGGAAGGGCCGCAGGGCAACGTCCCTTCCGGGCCGGTTTCGACCAGACGCAGCGCAGCACGCCTCCTTCTGGACGAGCGCTTCGCGCGCGGCGAACTCGACGCCGAGGAGTACCGGCACCGCGTGCAGGTGCTCGGGGAGTAGTCGACTCAGGCTCAGGCTTCGCCGCCGCCGCGCCCGTTTCGGCAGACCTAAGCCGCCGTTTCGGGCGCGCCCAACTTTAGGGTCGTCCTTCGTGCTGACCTCGGCGGTCAGGAGCCCAGCGTCAGTCTTGCGCTGCTGAAAGCGAGTGCTCAACGGATGCAAGGTGGAGATTGACGCCCAGGCCTCTGATCTGATCCTGAGCGTCGACCGGAAGCTCCTCGTCGGTGACGATCGCATCGAGCCTTTCGAGCGGGGCGACCAGGAACTTCGAGACAGTGCAGAACTTGGTGCTGTCGGCCAGCAGGAAACACGCCGACGCGGCCTTGAGAGCCGCCAACTTGATCTCGACCTTGTCGAGCGAGGGAGTAGTGACGCCGCGGGGAAGGCTCCACGTTCCCGTACTCAGGAAGAACAGGTCGAGGTTGATCGAGGAGAGCGTCTGGGCGGCCAGACGCCCGCAACTCGAGCCGCTGGAGGCATCGACGAGGCCACCGGTGTGGATCGTCTCGATATTGGGGTAGTCGAACAAACTGGTCACGACGTAGAAGTCATTTGTCACGACGGTCACGTTCTTGCGCTCCCGGAGGAACGGGACAATGGATTGGCAGGTCGTACCGGCGTCCAGGAAGATGACCATTCCATCCTCGACGAAACCGGCGCCGAGTTCGGCGACGGCCTGTTTCCGGGGAGTTCCAATTGCGCGCGAGAAACTCGCTCGCGCGGCGGCTCTCTGCTTGTCCAATCGGCGAGACGCACACCTCCCTGCACCGATGTGACGAGGCCGCTCTCCTCCAGGGCGGCAATGTCCCGGCGCACAGTCATGTGCGACACATTCAGGAGGTCGGTGAGGTTTCGGATACCGAGAACACCCTGGGCGCGCAGAACGCGAAGTATCTCCTGTTGGCGCTGCTCGGGGATCAGTGGCATAAGAGAGGCGCTCATGGTCCTGCCTTTCTGGTGGGTACACCCCTCAGCTTAACTTAATTTCACATATGTGTCACACGTTTGCACATTTGGGGTACTCTGTTAAACAATGTTAAAGAAATATGCAACTTTAGAAGCCATCGTCCAGACCGGCGCCGTCCTCATCGTGCGCCTCAATGATGCCGAGGAAGCGTTCGCAGTATCGGAGGCCGCCATCGCAGGCGGATTCCGCGCACTCGAGATCACACTTTCGGTGCCCGGAGCCCTGGGAGTAATCGAGAGACTGTCGGCGAAGTACGCGCACCAGGGCGTGGCAATCGGTGCCGGAACCGTGATCGACGCCGAGTCCGCATACGCGTCCATTTCCGCCGGTGCCCAGTTCCTGGTGAGCCCACAGCTCAACCCGAAGATGATCGCCCTCGCCAATCGATATCAGGCGGTGACGATCAGTGGCGCGTTCACCCCGACTGAGATCCTCGACACTCTCGAGGCCGGCGCAGACATCGTCAAACTCTTCCCTGCCGAGATCGCCGGACCTCAATATGTGCAAACGATCCTTGCGCCTCTGCCTCAGGCACCCATACTGCCTGCCGGCGGAGTCACCAAGGACAATCGTCAAGGCCTGGTTCGACGCTGGTGTCACCGCAGTGGGCGTCGGGAGCTTCGTGACGAAAGCCGCCCAGGCCGATGGCGACTACTCGAAGGTCACCAGCGCCGCCGAAACCTTCCTTGCCGCGATCAGCGAAGCCCGCAAGTAACCCCCTCAATCACCAAGAAGGCCGACGATAATCGTTGGTCAGATCACAAAGGAGTGAACCCCATGACCAAGTTGTCTATGGAGGCTGATTCATCCGCACTGGTAGAACCGAAAAGCGTCAAGATCCGCTGGTTCTTCATCGCCCTGCTCGTTCTCGGTGGCATCGTCAATTACCTCGACCGGGGCACGCTCAGCATCGCGAACACCACTATCGCTGCGGAGTTCCACCTGAACGCCATCGAAATGGGACTTCTGCTCTCCGCATTCGCGTGGCCGTATGCCATTGCGAACCTGCCTGCCGGCTACCTCGTCGATAAGTTCGGTCCGAAGCGCATGTACGCATGGGCGGCGATCGCCTGGTCGGTTGTATCCATGGCCACTGCCCTGGCGAACTCGTTCACGTTCATCTACGTGATGCGAATGGCCCTGGGCATCTCGGAATCCCCGTTCTTCACGTCGGGACTGAAGGTCTCCGACCGCTGGTTCAACAAAACCGAGCGCGCCCTTCCCGTGTCGATTGTGAATACCGGCTCGCAGATCGCCAACGCGATCGCGCCGCCGCTGCTGACGTTCCTGCTCCTGACGATGAGCTGGCGAGGCATGTTCGTGATGGTCGGCGCACTCGGCATCGTGGTCGCCGCAATCTGGATCAAGATCTACCGTGACCCGACGGCAATGGAAGAGATCCGCATCAAGGGTGCGGCGCTCCACGAGGAGAACCACCCCAAGGACAAGCAGGTTGGTTGGGGCGACCTTCTCAAGCACCGCAACACCTGGTTCATGATCATCGGAGCCTTCGGTATCTTCTACACGGTCTGGGTCTACCTGACCTGGCTCCCGAGCTACCTGCAGACCGCGCGCGGGTTCAGCCTCAGCCAGACCGGCTGGCTCGCCGCGCTGCCCTTCCTCTGCGGCATCATCGGCGTCCTGGCCGGCGGTATCATCTCAGGAAAGGCCATCAAGAGGGGCATACCCACCATCAGGGCGCGCAAGATCCCGATCGTCGGTGGTGCCCTCCTGGCAGCCGTCGCGGTCCTGCCGGTCGCATACGTCGACAACACGCCGCTCGCGATCACTCTTCTCTGTATCGGGTACTTCGCAGCGCAGGTCCCCATCGGAGTCATCTGGACGCTGGCCGCCGACCTCGCAGAGAAGAACCAGGTGGCATCGCTCGGCGCCATCCAGAACTTCGGTGGATTCCTGGGCGCCGCACTGGCCCCCATCGTCACCGGCTACATCCTGAACGCGACCGGGGGCAACTACACCCTCGTATTCGTGATCGGTGGGATCATGCTGCTGGTCGGTGCACTCTCCTACGGGTTCTTCGTCAAGGACCGCCGCCCGCGCATCACCGCCTGACCGTCGCCCTGTGGGGCCCGGCCAAGCGCCGGGCCCCACAATCCAGGCCGATGAGCACATCAATTCACTGAAGAAGAGACAGTTGCAGACCATGAAGCCCAAAGTATTCTTTGTCGTCGGACCCGCAGGCTCCGGCAAATCGAGCGTGAGCAAATTCATCGCCCGACAGAACCACGCGGCGTACATCGACAAGGACACCGCGACAACCGGTTTCACCGAGCTCCTGCTGGAATTGCGTGGATTCGACAAGAACGAGCGAGACAACAACGAGTACTACCAGACGGTCATCATGCCGCTGGAGTACGAGACGATCCTCAAGCTCTGCCGCGACAACCTGGCCCTAGGGAACTCGGTGGTCCTCGACGCGCCGTTCGGCAAGTACTTTTCGAACGAAGACTTCCTCACCGAAGTGCATGCGAGGTATTACTGGCCAGAGGCCGAGAAGATCGTCGTTCACGTGCACGTGGACGGTGAAGAGATGCGGCAAAGGCTCATCAATCGGGGCTATCACCGCGACGAGTGGAAGTTGCACAACTGGGACGCATTCTGGGCCAAGGCGCAATCCGTGGACTGCGCCTGGAAGTCGGCCCACCACGTGGCGTTCAACAACAACGGCGACGGGATCGACACCACCGAATTCGATCGGGTGATCGAGGGCATCGACGCCGAGATGGCGAGGCTCTAGCGACCAAAGGCGGGGTGTGCCGTGTCGCGCGCGGCCGGGGAGCCGTTCGCGGGAGGATGGGAGCATGGCCAACACTGAGCAACAGCCCTGGGTAAAGAACTACCAACCGGGGGTTCCTGCCGAAATCGACCTTCCGACGGAGTCGCTCGTCGCCATGCTCGAACGGTCCGTCGCCGAGGCAGGCAGCCACCCGGCCCTCGAGTTCTTCGGACGGCGGACGACCTACACCGAGCTCGGTGAGCAGATCGACCGCGCGGCGGAGGGCCTCCGGCACCTCGGCGTCCGCGCCGGAGACCGGGTCGCGCTCCTGCTGCCGAACTGCCCCCAGCACGTCGTCGCGTTCTACGCGGTGCTGCGCCTCGGCGCGGTCGTGGTCGAGCACAACCCGCTCTACACCTCGCGGGAACTCCGCCACCAGTTCGAGGACCACCAGGCCCGCATCGTGATCGCCTGGGACAAGACGGTCGCGGCGATCCGCGCCTTCCCTGCCGACATCGAGATCGACCACATCGTCTCTGTCAACCTGCTGATGGCGTTCCCGACGATCAAGCGCCTGGCCCTGTACCTGCCGGTCAAGAGCCTGCGGGAGTCCCGCGAGGCCCTCACTGGTTCCGCGCCCGGCACGATCGCCTGGAAGGAACTACTCACGCACGGTCGCATCGACCCGGAGCACCCGCATCCGTCGGTCGACGACCTTGCCGCCATCCAGTACACCTCCGGCACCACGGGCCGTCCCAAGGGTGCGATGCTCACCCACTTCAACCTGTATTCGAACGCGCTCCAGGGCGAGGCGTGGATGCACGGAGCCGAGTATCGCAAGGAGATCTTCTACGCGATCCTGCCGATGTTCCACGCCTTCGGCATGACGCTCTACCTGACTTACGGCATCCGCAAGCAGGCGCTGCTCGTGCTGTTCCCGAAGTTCGAGCCCGGGCTGATCCTCGCCGCGATGAAGAAGTCGCCCGCGACCGTCTACTGCGCCGTTCCGCCCATCTACGAGCGCACCGCCCGGGCCGCGCAGGAACAGGGCGTCTCGCTGCGCTCCTGCAAATACTGCATCTCCGGCGCTATGAACCTGCCCGCGCACGTCGTCGAGCTCTGGGAATCGGTCTCCGGCGGCCTTCTTGTCGAGGGCTATGGGATGACCGAATCCTCCCCGGTCGCCCTCGGCAACCCGTTCTACTCCACCCGCCGTCCCGGAACTATCGGGGTGCCGTTCCCCTCGACCCTGATGAAGGTCGTCGATCTCGACGACCCGAGCATCGAAGTAGCCCAGGGGCAGCCGGGGGAGCTGTTACTCAAGGGTCCTCAGGTCTTTCAGGGGTACTGGAACAACCCGGACGAAACCAAGAAGGCGCTCTTGCCGGGCGGCTGGCTGCGCACCGGCGATATCGTCACCGTGGACGCCGACGGCTTCACGACAATCGTCGACCGGGCCAAGGAGCTCGTCATCACCGGCGGGTTCAACGTCTCACCCACCGAGGTGGAGACGGCGCTGCGGCTGCACGCGTCCATAAAGGACGCCGCGGTCTTCGGCAAGCCGCTCGAGCGCGGCGGGGAGATGGTCGTCGCAGCCGTGGAGCTCGAGCCCGGCGCGACGCTCGACCAGGAGGCCCTGCGCGCGCACTGCCGTGAACTGCTCGCCGCATACAAGATCCCGCGCCGCATCGTGCAGATCGACGACATGCCGCGGTCGATGCTCGGCAAGATCCTGCGCAGGCAGGTGCGCGAGCAGGTGCTGCCGCTGCTCTGAGGCGGATCGTACCCGCCACCCGTTTGTTGTTATCACAAACAAATACCCGGGATGCGGTTTAGGATTGTCCACGTGGACCTCACCGAACGACCGACCCCCGATCCCGACCGCTCCGAATTCGACAAGATGGTCGCGGGGGACTGGTACCGCTACCGGTCCGGCCCCGAGCTCGCCGAAATGACGAACAGCACCCAGCGCACCTGCCGTCGGATCACGGCCCTCTACGACGAGGACAGGGAGGCCGCATACGCGCTGCTGACGGGCATGCTCGGCACGGCGGGGGAGAACCTCGACTTCCGGCCGCCGATGTACCTCGACTACGGATCCCGCCTGCACATCGGCAGGGACACCTTCATCAACGGGGACTTCCTCACCCTGGGCGGCGGCGAGATCACGATCGGGAACAACGTGCTGATCGGGCCGAGCGCCCGCCTCTACACGCCGATCCACGCTCTCGACGTCGACGAGCGCCGCGCGGGCTACGAGCGCGTTCTGCCGATCCACATCGGCAACGACGTCTGGCTCGGCGGCAACGTCGTCGTATGCCCCGGGGTCACGATCGGTGACGGCAGCGTGATCGGTGCCGGGTCCGTCGTGACCAAGGACGTGCCGGCCGGGGTCATCGCCGTCGGCAACCCGGCCAGGGTCGTGCGCACGATCGGCGAGCCGGAGCAGGCCACGGGCGAAGGCGAATAGAGCCGCGCCTCGCCGAGTGGCCCGAGTGGCCCGGCAAGCCCGAGACCGCCCGCAGCGGATGCCGCGGCTCAGGTGCCGAGGTAGCGTCCCGGCCGGTGGTTGAGCGCGAGCACGAGGTTGAGCACGATCGCGCCCGCCGCCGAGAGGGCGACGTTCAGCGGTGCGACGACCGTGATCGCGGCGACGACGACGGTCACGTCGAACACCATCTGCACATACCCGGCACGCCAGCCGAGGCGCTCCTGCAGGAGCAGGGCGAGGATGTTGAACCCACCCAGGCTGGCCTTGTGGCGGAACAACACGATCAGCCCCACCCCGATCACGAGGTTGCCGAACAACACGCCGTAGACCGGATTGAGGTGCTCGATCCCGAGGGCGTACGGGTGCAGGGACGAGAACGCGGAGACGAGCGCGACCGCGATGACGGTGCGCAGCGTGAAGTTCCAGCCCTTCTTCCAGAGAGCGAGGGCGAAGAACGGCACGTTGATCGCGAAGAAGAACACACCGAACGGCACGGGAGCCGCGTAGCTCAGCAGGAGCGCGAGTCCCGCCGTGCCGCCGGTCACCGCCGCGCTCGCCTTGAGCAGGAACAGCCCGAACGACGCGAGGAGGGTGCCGGTGAGGATTCCGAGAACGTCCTCGACCGCCGAATGGCGCGGCGCGACATCCGTGTTGAGTGTTCTGGGCTCGACGGCCAGGGGAGATTTCGGCATTATGCAAGTCTGCACGATGGCACGGGTAACGTTTCGCACCCGTGCGTGGTTGTCCACGGTATGACTGTTGCCCTGTCCATTCTTGACCTCGCTCCGATTGCACCCGGGCAGACTGCCAGGGAGAGCTTCGCGGGAAGCGTCCGCCTTGCGCAGACCGCCGAGAAGCACGGCTATACCCGTGTCTGGTACGCCGAACACCACAACATGCCGACGATCGCGTCCTCGGCCACGAGCGTCCTCGTCGGCCATGTCGCGGGCCAGACGTCGACCATCCGGCTCGGCTCCGGCGGCGTGATGCTGCCCAACCACTCTCCGCTCACCAGTCGCAGAACAGTTCGGCACCCTCGCCAGCCTGTACCCGGGGCGGATCGACCTGGGCCTCGGCCGCGCCCCGGGCAGCGACCAGACCACCGCGCGGGCGATGCGTCGCGACCCCCGCGCCTCCGACCAGTTCCCCCAGGACGTGATGGAGCTCCAGGCCTACCTGCGCGGCGAGTCAATCGTGCCGGGGGTGCAGGCCATCCCCGGTGCCGGCACCAACGTGCCGCTCTACATCCTCGGCTCCTCGCTCTTCGGAGCAGGCCTGGCCGCGGCGCTCGGCCTGCCGTACGCCTTCGCCTCCCACTTCGCGCCGGACGCCCTGCACGAGGCCATCGCCCTGTACCGGCGCGACTTCAGGCCCTCGGCGCAGCTCGCCGAGCCGCACGTGATCGTCGGTGTGAACGTGATCGCCGCAGACGACCGGGCGGATGCCGTCCGACAGTTCGAGGAGACCCGGCGGAACCGGGTGCGCGGCATGCTCACGCGCGGTCCGGCGTCGCCGGAGTACACCGACCAGCAGGTCGACGCCTTCCTCATCACTGCGGAAGGGCGTCAGATCGCGAATATGATGCGCTACTCGGCCGTCGGCGATCCCGCAGACGTGCGGGTCTTCCTCGACGACTTCGTCGCCTCGACCCACGCCGACGAACTGATCATCGCGCACGCCTCGCGGGACATCGAGGCTCGGCTGCGCTCGGTCGAGCTGACCGCCGGAGCCATGAACGGCGTGACCGTCTGACCGATCCCGGCGCCTTGGATTCTTCGCATGGGAGGGTCCTCCTAAAAGGGGACTATCCGATTCCGGCAGGCGGTGGCGTTAATGTCAGCCACGAGTCGAGAGGTTCCATGAGCTGCCCGGGGTCACCGGTAGCCCCGGCCGACCGTCGTGAGAGCCGGAGATCCGATGTCGCACCCCGCAGTCCAAACCACCCGCCGCCGCACGCCAGCTGTCGCCTCCCTGTCGCTTCGCCTGATTTCCCGGGACGACGCGATCAGGACGATTCGCCTCGTCGTCGTGCGGTGCGAGGATGACAGCCTGCAGGAGATCCGGTTCCGCGACCAGGTGATCGGCTTCATCCGCCGGGACGAGCCGTTGTTCCGCGCGCTCAGCGGCACCCAGCTCGACGGGGCGTGTGAACGCGGACACTCCCTGCTCTGGGACAAGGCGGCGGCTCTCCTCGTCGACGCAAGCGGGCTGCTCCCCGCCTGACCGTGCATTCGGCGCGGGCGCGACCGGTCGTGGAGCGCGGGCGTCGCTGGGGAGCGTAGCGTGGAGCAGACCCGATCGATTTTCGATCGTGGGTAGACGCAGGGCATTTCTTGACTTCACCCGCGGATCTTTTCCCGCCCACCACTCCCATTCCGGTGAACGAAGGCCCCCGCCCGTGGCGCCAGACCCTCGACTCCCTGAGCGTTCCGAACTTCCGCCTGTTCACGGCGTCCAACGCGGTGGCCATGACCGGCACCTGGATGCAGCGCATCGCCCAGGACTGGCTCGTGCTGCAACTGACCGGCAGCGTCGCGGCCGTCGGGGTGACCGTCACGATGCAGTTCGCTCCGATGCTCGCCTTCGGCCTCTTCGGCGGCGTGATCGTCGACCGTTATTCGAAGCGGATGCTGCTCATGCTCACCCAGTCAGCGGCCGCCCTGCTCAGCGCTGTCCTCGCGGTGCTCACCCTCACCAACACCGTGCAGGTCTGGCAGGTCTGGGCGATCGCCTTCCTGGTCGGGCTCGTCACCGTGATCGACAACCCCACCCGTCAGGTCTTCGTGAACGAGATCGTCGGCCCGCGCTACCTCCGCAACGCGATCACGGTGAACTCGACGGTCTTCCAGCTCGGCGCGCTGATCGGGCCGGCCATCAGCGGTGCCCTGATCGTCGCGGTCGGGTCCGGCTGGTCCTTCGGCATCAACGCCGCCGCGTGCCTGCTGACCGTCCTCGCCCTGACCAGGCTCGACGCCTCCGCGCTGTACCGCACCCCGACGGCTCCGCGGCAGAAGGGGCAGCTCATCGAGGGCCTGCGCTATGTCGTCTCGAAGCCGACCATCCTCTGGCCGATCGTGATGCTCGCCTTCCTCTCCGTCTTCTCCCTCAACATGCCCGTGCTCCTGGCCGCATACGCCGACCACGTCTACAAGGTGGGCGCAGGCGGCTACGGCCTGTTCAACACCCTGATCGCCGTCGGCGCGGTCGCGGGTGCGCTTGCCTCGACACGTCGGGCCAACATCCGCTTGCGGACGGTCATCGTCAGCGGCGGAGTCTGGGCCCTGATCCAGGCGAGTTCCGGCCTGATGCCCACCGAGATCAGCTTCGGGGCCGCCCTCATCGTCACGGGCATCGCGAACCAGTTCTTCTTCACCGCGGGCAACCCACTCGTGCAGATGTCGTCCAACGTGCGGGTGCGCGGGCGGGTCATGTCGGTCTGGGTGCTCGTGCTGCTCGGCGGCCAGGCAATCGGAGGACCCCTGATGGGCTGGATCGTCGAGTCCTTCGGCCCGGACACCGGGATGCTCGTGTCCGGCCTCGTGCCCGCGCTCGCCGCGGTGGTCATCGCCCTGATCCTCGCGCACCGGAACGAGCTGCACCTGACGGTGCGCCTCCGCCGACGCGGGCGCCCGGGAGAGCACTGGGGCGGCTCGAACCTAAGCTCCTGACCGGCCCCCGTGCCCGTCCCGTTCCTGCCCAGCGCCAGCCCGTGCGACCGGACCCTGGACAGAATCGAATCTCGCGCCCGTTACGGTTGAAGGGGTCCGGGAAGGGAACTACCACTGTGAGCGAAATTGCGGGTGAACTGGCGCGCGTGCGCGAAGCCTTCGACAAACCCACCCTGCGCTTGCTCGATCGCAAGTGGGCGCCGTTTGTCCTCGCCGTCTTCAAGTCGGCGTTCAGCCGTGACCGGCGGAGCGTTCAGGCCGACCGCCTGCACTCGCAGGTCGACGCCTACCTCGCCGACCTCCGGTCCGTCGGGAGCGAGGTGCCGGGCAAGAACGGCCGCGCCCTCTGCGTCCAGTGGATGAATGACCTCTGGCTCTACCGCGAGACCGGGGAGGGCGGTGAGGAGCAGTACTCCCTCACCTCGCACGCCCTCGAGGCACTCCTCCTCGTCGACAGCCTCTCCCAGGACCGCGCCCTGATCAGCGAGTCCCGCCTCACGACCATCGTCGACAGCGTCCGCCACCGCGCCACCCAGGCCACCCCCGACCGGGAAGCGCGGATCCGCCGTCTCGACCAGGAGATCGCCGAGAAGACCGCGGAGCGCGACCGACTCCAGGGCGGCGGCGAGATCGCCACCGCGACCGACGAACAGATGCACGAAGGCTACGCGAACCTCGTCGACCTGATCATGCAGCTGCCGAGCGACTTCAAACGCGTCGAGGAATCCGTCGCGGCCATGCACCGCCAGATCGTGAGCGACTTCCGCGGCGAGGAACGCCCCATCGGCGAGGTCCTCGACGAATACCTCGCCAAGACCGATGCCCTGATGTCGGCGACCGCGGAAGGTCGCGCCTTCGAGGGCGCCTTCACTCTGCTGCGCGACGACGCACTCCTCTCCGACGTCAAGAACGACCTCGAGGCGATCCTCGACCATCCCTTCGCCGCCCGGCTGACCACCGCGGAGCGACGCACCTTCCTCGGCACCGTCGGGCTGATCCGCAAAGGCATCGACGACGTGCTGACCCAGCGGAACGGCCTCACGACCACTCTCCGCGAGCACATTGTGAACCACGACGTCGTCAAGGACCGCGAACTCGAGCGCCTCCTGCGGGAGATCAACAAGGAACTCGCGGTCTGGATGGAGACCGCCGGACCCCGGTCGACGGTCACGGCAGAACTCATGCCCGGCATTCTCGACGTCGAGCACCTCCGCGAACGGTTCTACGATCCGCTGAACCACAGGCCGCCGCCGGACCTCGAGGACGTGTCCGAGTACGCCCCCGAACCGCCGAGCCTCGACGAGATGCGCAGGCAGGGCGGCCCGATGCTCGAACGGATGCGTGACGCCCTCGTGACGTTCCGCGGAACGGGAGACGCGGCATCCGTCGGTGCGGCGTTCAACGGCCTCGAACCGGCGTTGCGGCGCCTGGTCGAGATTCTCGGCATGCTGCAGATCGCGACCCAGGTCGACGCGCTCGGCCGCGCGCACCAGGTCGAGAGCTTCGAGACCGTCCGGCCCGACGGCAGCCGGCGCACCTTCTCGGTTCCCCGCATCATCCTGAACGACGACGAAACGGCGGCCCTGGCCGCCCTGAACTATGGATCCGATCATGACTGACGAGTGGACAGACGACCAGGACGACCAGGACGGCCGCGACGACCTCGACCGCGACGACGACGGCCTGGACGGTGACGCCGGCGCAGGGATCGACGCCGCCATCGACGACGAGCCCGCGAGCTTCTCCCTCTTCGAGGGCGACGAGGGCGGCCTCACCGTGGAACAGCGCCGCACCCTGGTGCTCCTGATGAAGCACCGCTACGTGTCAGCAGCGCTTCAGCCCGCGGAATGGCGCACCCTGCTCGACTCGCAGCGGCTGCTCAAGTCGCGCCTCAACGACATGTTCCTCGACCTGCACATCGACCTGCACTACCAGGTCGCGTTCAAACGGCAGGCCGTCTCGGAGGCGGGAGACCGGTTCCCGACCCTTCTGCACGACGTCGCATACACGCGCGAGGAAACGATCCTGCTCGTGCTGCTGCGCCAGCGGTTCCGCAGCGAACGCGCAAACGGCCAGGACATCGTGCTCGTCGACCGCGACAATCTCGTGGAGAATGTGGCGCACTTCCGCCCCGAGTTCTCGATGGACCGGTACGGCGACGCCCGCAAGGCGAGCGCCGCCGTCGACAGCCTCGCCAAGGCGCGGGTGCTGCTCAAGACGAGCGATCCGGACCGATTCCGCATCTCGGCCGTGATCGAAGTTCTGCTTCCGCTCGAACGGCTCGCCGAACTGCACGAATGGCTCGTCGAGCAGAACGCAGCCGGTGCGCCCGCCGCGGTCGTGCCCGCACCCGGGCTCCCCGACAAGGGTGCGCTTGATCCGGGCGACCGCGACCCCGAACTGGAGGCGATCTCATGAGCGATTCCCCACTCTTCTACATCGACGGATCCACTGAGGGCACGACGCAGTGGCGCGCCGAACTGTTCCAGATGGTCAACTGGGGCGGCTTCCAGGGCCACCACGAGATCACCTTCGCCCCCTCGGCGACCCTGCTCTCCGGGGCATCCGGAACCGGCAAGAGCAGCCTCCTCGACGCCTACCTCGCGCTGATGATGCCCTCGGACACACCGTTCAACGGTGCGTCCAACGACGCGGGGTCCGGCAGGGCACGGAGCCTCGACCAGCGCAACCTGATGACCTACCTCAGGGGCAAGACCGACTCCAACCGTGAGGCCGGCACAGGGGAGATGCAGGACCAGGTCCTCCGCGGCGCGCACGACGCGACCTGGGGCGCGGTCGCGATGACCTTCGTCGACGACAACGGCCGCCGGTTCACGGTGCTGCGCGCCTATTTCGTGCCACGGGGCGCGACCAAATTCGCCGACATCACCATGAAGATGGCCACCCAGGACGGCCTCCTCGACCTGCGTGACCTCGCCGACGTCACCGAGGCGCGCTTCGACAAGCGGGCGCTCCGGACCCGGTTCCCCGAACTGGATGTCTTCGACACCTACGCGGCATTCGCCCAGACCCTCTACACCCGGCTCGGAATCGGCGCCAACGGCGAGGGCGGCAAGGCGCTGCGGCTCCTCGCGCGGATCCAGGCCGGACAGCAGGTCAAGACGGTCGACGGGCTCTACAAGTCGATGGTCCTCGAAGAGCCGGCCACCTATGCGGCGGCAGACAAGGCCGTCGATCATTTCGAGGACCTCGAGAGGTCCTACGGGGCCATGCTGACCGAGGCCCAGAAGGCGAAGGTCCTCGAACGAATTCCCGACCTGCACCGGGAGTACGAGACAGCTGCGGAGAAGGCCGACCTGATCGACACCTTCGGGGTCCATCGCACCGGCGACACCCCGTTCGTGCTCTGGCAGCTCCTCACCGAGCAGGGACTGCTCGAGGGTGCCGCAGACACCAATCGCATCGGCCGCCGGGACAACCAGGTCGAGCTCACCCGGGCCAGGAACGCCGAGACCGAGCTCAAGTCCCGCGTCGCCGAGGTGCAGCACCAGCAGCGTGACAACGGCGGCGACGTCCTCGTCAGCCTGCAGAACGAGATCGGCCAGCTCCGGGACCAGCGCGACGACGTAGCGGCTGAGCGTGCGAAGTTCGACGACCGCACCGCCGTCCTCGCCCCGGCGATCGTCTCGCCGGCCGAATTCACCCTCGCGCAGAACGACGCGGAACGCTTCCTCGCCGGGTTTTCCGGGGCCGAGCGTGACCTCGAGGCCGAGCGCACGACCCTGCAACGGAACGCCTTCCCCGTCGAGGAACAGCTCAGGACCCTGGGCCAGGAGCACGACTTCCTCGCGGGCCGCGAGAACCTGATTCCCCAGCACCTGCACAATGCCCGGGTGATGATCGCGGAGGCCGCGGGGATCCCCGCGGACGAGTTGCCCTTCGTCGCCGAACTCGTCGACCTCGCCGCCGGCGAGGAATCCTGGCGCCAGGCCGCCGAAGTCACCCTGTCGTCCGTCGTGCGCGTCATGCTCGTCGACGAGACGCGGTTGCGCGCCCTCAGCGCGGCCATCGAACCGATTCAGATCCCGGTGCGCATCCACTTCGAGGGCGTCGCACTCCGGGCGCACCGACCTCGTACCGGCGACCCCCGCTACGTGTCCGGCAAGCTCGTCTATCAGGATTCACCCTTCAGCGGCTGGGTCCAGGACCGGGTCAGCGCACCGAGCCTCGACGCGCTCTGCGTGGCCGAGGCCACCGACCTGGCCGGCGACGGCCCGCGGGTCACCCCGAGCGGCCAGACCCGAAACGGCAAGCGCGGGGCACACGGCTGGAACAAGGGCCAGGCGCCGATCGTCGGCTTCTCGAACGCCGGTCGACTCGCCGAGATCGTGGCCGAACGCGCCGAACTGGCCGGCGCGGCCGAGGCACTCTCCCGTGACGCCGCCGAAGTGGGGAACCGCATCGCCGACCTCCGCAGCAGGCGAAGCGCCCACCAGTACGTCGTGGACACCACCTGGCTGTCGATCGATGTGGCCGGCGCCGAGGCCAGGATCGCCGAGAAGGAAGCCGAATCGGAGCGCGTCCTCGCGGGCAGCGACATCCTCCGCGCCCTCAAAGCCGAGGAAGGACGCTTCTCCTCCGAACTCGAGGCCGCCCAGAAGCTCAAACACGCGGCCGATGGGACCGCCGAGCGTCTTGCCGCCGAACAGGCGCGGATCGTCGACCGTCAGGACGCCGTCTCCGGCATGCTCGACCGGATCGAACGTGACCAGGCGGCCACCCTCTCCGAGGAGCACTTCGCGCACCTGACCGACCAGTTCGCCCTCGTCGGAGACCAGGGCGACCTCGCCGCACTCGAGGGCGGCGTCCGACGGCTGCGCGAGCGCCTCACCGAGCAGTCCGCGCACGACAGGGAGAACGCCACGAGCGCCCGGGATTCACTGGTCCGCATCTTCGAGACGTTCCAGGGCAGGTGGCCAGACCCGAACATCGGCACCTCGCTCGAGTCGTACACGAGCTACCGGGACATCCTCGACGCCGTCTACACGCTCGGCCTGCACGAGCGGCGCCAGGAATGGAAGCGACGGCTGTCGGCGTGGAGCGGACAAGACCTCGTGCCTCTCACCGCGGCGTTCAACACTGCCATCGAGGAGATCGAGGACCGGCTCAGACCGATCAACGAGATCCTTGCAACCCTGCCGTTCGGGGCCGGCCGCGATCGACTGAAGATCGCACTGCGCCGCCTGCACCGCGACGACGCCACCGCGTTCCGCAAGGAGCTCAAGGTCCTCGCGTCCGGAGCGACCGAGGACTTCACCGACGAGGAAACCGAGGCCCGGTTCACCCGTCTCCACAATTTCATGGCCCAGATTCGCCGGCCGGAACCAGGGACGCGCACGGAGTCGCAGCGGGACCTGCTCCTCGACGTGCGCAAGCACGTGGAGATCACCGCGGTACGGTCGACGCCCGACGGCGTCGAGGTGAGCACATACTCCTCGCTCGGCGGCAAGAGCGGTGGAGAGTCCCAGGAACTCGTGGCGTTCGTCGTCGGGGCCGCGCTGCGCTTCCAGCTCGGCGACGAGAGCCGCACCCGCCCGCGGTTCGCACCGGTCTTCCTCGACGAGGGTTTCGTGAAATCGGACTCCGAGTTCGCCGGCCGTGCTGTGGCCGCGTGGAAGGGACTCGGCTTCCAGCTCATCGTGGGGTCGCCGCTCGACAAGGTCACCGCCCTCGAACCGCACATGGAACTCGTGCTCTCGATGACCAAGAACACCAGCACCGGCTACTCGTACATCACCCCGCTGTCGTCCCCAAATCCGGTCCCGGTAAGCTCGAACCATGGATGAAGAACAGACTGTACCGACCACCTATGTGCTGCCGAACAAGGAATTCCTCGAGATCGCCGATGGCGACACTCTTCCGGAAATCGGCGACGGGATCTACACCGGTGGCGTGGCCTACCGCGTCACCGACCTGTGGTTCATCGACGACGACGACGCGCCGTTGCCCTACGGCTTCAACGTGTTCCTCACGGAAGCACCCAAGAACGGCAACACTCTCCGCGAGTTCGACCCGATCTTCTTCGCGTAGGCCGTCTGCCGCCGCGCCGGCTCAGGCCCGCGCGGCGAGCTCGGCCTCGAGTCGTTCGACGTCCTCGCGGTGGCACAGTTCGGTTGCGGGTGTCGAGGCCGTTGCACTCCCGGCGGCGACTCCCGCACGGAAGGCCTCCTCGACGGTTCTGCCCTGGGCGAGGCGCAGCACGAAGGCGCCGAGAAAGCTGTCGCCGGCCCCGACGGTGCTGATCACGGTCACCTTCGGAACCTCAGAGCGGATGACCCCGGTCTTCGATGCAAGCAGGGCGCCCTCTCCGCCGAGGGTGAGCGCCACGTACTCTGCTGCGCCGCTGGCGACGAGCGCCGACGCGGCCTCCGCCTGGCTCTCCGGAGTCTCGAGCTTCACGCCGGCGTGAGCCTCGAGTTCGCGGAGGCTGGGCTTGACCAGGAAGACCCCTTCCGCGAGCGCTCCGCTGAGGGCCGGACCGGAGGCATCCACGATGCACCGCGCTCCATTGGTTCTGGCCAGGCGGGCGACCCGTGCGTAGAAGTCGTCGGGGACTCCCGGGGGCAGGCTGCCGCTCGCGATGACATATCCGCCGCGGGGCATCGACGCGGCGAGGGTGTCGAGGCACGTGGTCCACTCGGCCTCGGACAACTCGGGTCCCTGGAGCACGAAGCGGAACTGCTTGCCGGTATCGGTTTCGTCGACGGTGAAGCTCTGGCGCGTGCTTTCCTTGATCGGCACCAGAACGGTGGGGAGTCCTTCCGCTGCGATGAGCTGGCGATAGGCCTCTCCCGTTGGCCCGCCTGCCGCATACAGGGACAGAGCGGTGCCGCCGAGGCGACGGATGACCCTGGCCACGTTCACGCCGCCGCCCCCCGGGTCGATGCGCGTGCTCCCGCACCGGAGCTTGTGCTCCCCGGTCACATGGGCCGTCGAGGTGCTGACGTCGAGGGCGGGATTAATGGTGAGGGTCAAAATCGGTGGTGCATTCACGAGGCTCGAGGCGTCCATCTGCCCAGTCTAGAAGCCGCTACCGGAAGCGCTGGAGGCTCACGCCCTTCGCAGCGCGCTACCTGAGCGCCTTGGCCTTGAGCGCCTCGAACTCCGTGGCCGTGATCGAGCCGCTGTCGAAGAGTTCTTTCGCCTTCGCGATTTCCGCGGAGGGGCTGGCGGACGAGGCGACGGACCTCACGTAGTCATCCGTATATGCCTGCGCCTGCTGCACGCGTTCCGCCTGTCGTCTTGCCATGTCCGGGCCGCGGGCGATCAGGTAGACCAGGGCCGTCAGGAAGGGAACGAAAACGAGGAAGATCAGCCAGACGGCCTTGGCCAAACCGGTGAGCTTGTGATCCCGGAAAATGTCGCCGACGATCGAGAACAACACCATGAGATACGCGATGAACGCGAAACTCCAAAAGAAGAACCACACGACGTCCCAGAAATTCGCAAACATGAACTGCTCCTTGCCTCAGGTGCTCTTCTGTGTCCTTGCGATGCCAGGGGTTCTTGCGGTTCCAGGCCGGGTGGAACAGGCAGGGCGAACCGAGCACGAGATCCGCTCCAGTGCCGGGCTATCTCGCCGGCAGCCCGACCATAGCGCGACCAGAGTCCGCCGGAAAGGTCTCCTTTCGCGGGCACCTTGATGCCCGCATCGGACCGGATTAGTGTCCCCAGTGTCCTGATGGAGCGTCTCGACGACGAGGTCGTGACGACGAGCGAGGAGAGACCGTGCCGACTCTCCGACGACGATGTTGACGAGCTGTCGACGGACCTCGAGAACAACAGCTCGGCGGCCATCCTGGTCTTCGAACACACCTGGTTCAGGCCGCTGCGCGATGCGATCCTGGACTCCGGAGGAGTCCTTCTCGAAGACGTGCACGTACCCGAATCCGTCGTGGACGAGGTGCTGATGGCGCTGGAAGAACCCGGGGCCGACACCGACTGACCCCAACAGGCCACGCAACACATTTCGGAACACGACGAAAGGAACACCATGATGCGTCGAGGTGGGCGACCCGGGCTGATGGGGACGATGGCACGCACCGCGGTCATCGCAGGCACGGCGACCGCAGTTTCCGGCGGAGTGAGCCGTCGGCAACAGGCCAGGGCCCAATCCGCAGCCGACCAGCAGGCTGTCCAGCAACAACCGCAACAGCCGCAGTACGCTCCACCACCGCAGGAGTATGCGCAGGCGCCGCAACCGGCAGTCGCCGCCGACGACAGCCTGTCCGCCCAGATCGAACGGCTCGCGACCCTCAAGACGGCCGGCGTGATCACCGACGCGGAGTTCTCGGCGGCGAAGGCAAAACTCCTCGGCATCTGACAATTGTTACCGCAGGTTTCACGCATGACTTTGTGTGACCTGCCTGCGGCCTGGCGGAACAGTGCCGTGCATATCGTGGGTGTCCGCGCAGACGACCGTGTCTCGCGCAGAGAAAAGGACACTCCCGATGACATCGTCGCTGTACCTGGGAATCGCACTCGACGGCGCCGGCTGGCACCCGTCGGCCTGGCGCGAGCCGGACGCCCGCCCCGCAGACCTGTTCCACCTCGACTACTGGGTCGCCCTCGTGCGTGCCGCCGAGGCTGCCGGCATCGACCTGGTCACGATCGAGGATTCCTTCGGCCTCCAGAGCTCGGGCTTCGGCGGAATCGACCCCCGCCGCGACGAGGTGCGCGGTCGACTCGACGCGCTTCTGCTCGCGACATCGATTGCGCCGCACACGAGCACGATCGGCCTCGTGCCGACGATCACCACGACGCACACGGAACCGTTCCACGTGGCAACGGGGGTGCAGACCCTCGACTACGTGAGCGAAGGCCGGGCCGGCTGGCGCGTGCAGGTCTCCGGGCGTGCCCATGAGGCCGCGCACGTCGGACGCCGCACGCTGCCCGCCCTCGACCCAGCCCTCGTCGTCCTGGGCGCAGACCCGGCCCAGACCGCCCTGATCGAGGACCTCTTCGGCGAGGCGCGCGACACCGTCGAGGTCGCCCGGCGGCTCTGGGACAGCTGGGAGGACGACGCCGTGATCCGCGATGTGGAGACGGGCCGGTTCGTCGACCGCGACAAGCTGCACTACATCGACTTCGAGGGCGACCGGTTCACCGTCAAGGGGCCCTCGATCACCCCGCGCCCGCCGCAGGGCCAGCCGCTCGTCTACGCGCTCGCCCACCAGAAGGTCCCGTACGAACTCGCCGTGGCCGGCGCCGACATCGTCGGCGTTACCCCGCACGACGACGCGCACCTCGAGGCCATCCTTGGGCAGCTCGAGACGGCGGCCCACGACGTGTCGCGCGGGGCAGACGAACCCCTGCGGGTCTGGACCGAGATCTCGGTCCTGATCGCGGAGACGGCGGATGCGGCCCAGGCGACCCTTGCCCGGCTCAACGCCACCCACGGGGAACCCTGGACCTCCGACACGCTCATCCTCGCCGACACCGCCGAAGCCGTCGCCACCCAGCTCCTGCACTGGCACAAGCTCGGCATCGACCGGCTGTTCGGCTGCGCCCGGCACGGCTTCCGGAAGACCTCTCGGCGATCACCGAGAGCGTCGTTCCGCTACTGCGTTCCGCGGGTGTCCTCGACCGGCCCGACGGGGTGGCCACGCTCCGCGCCCGGCTCGGATTCGGTCGCCCGGAGAGCCGCTACGCGACCCCTGCCGACGCCGACGCTCGCGGCACCGCTACGGCAGACACCGAAGGCGACCCCGCCGCAGACTCCACCTTCGAACTCGACCTGACCGGAAGCATCCGCTGATGACCACGACCGCCAGCACGACCGTCCACCCGATCGCCCAGGATCCCGCCGGGCGTCCGATTCGGCAGGTGCACCTCGCCGCGCACTTCCCCGGGGTGAACAACACCTCGGTCTGGAGCGACGGCAAGGCCGAGAGCCAGATCGCGTTCTCCTCCTTCCGGCACTTCGCGCAGAATGCCGAGCGCGGCAAGTTCGACTTCCTCTTCCTCGCCGAGGGGCTCAGGCTGCGGGAACAGAAGGGGCTCATCCATGACCTCGACGTCGTGGGTCGACCCAACACCCTCGCGATCCTGGCCGGGATCGCCGCCGTGACCGAACACATCGGCCTCGTCGGCACCCTCAGCTCGACCTTCAACGAACCGTACGAACTCGCCAGGCAGCTCGCGAGTCTCGACCTGCTGAGCGGGGGCGGGCCGGCTGGAACATCGTCACGACCTCCGACGCCTTCCACGGCGAGAACTTCCGTCGCGGCGGCTTCCTCGACCCGAAGGACCGCTACGTGCGCGCCGAGGAGTTCGTCGCCGTCGCGCGCGCACTGTGGGATGGCTGGGCGCCCGGGGCCCTCGCCGCGAACAAGGACACGGGGAGTTCCTCTCCGCCGATGCGCTCACGGCGGTCGACCACCACGGCCAGCAGTTCGACGTGAAGGGCTTCGGTACCCTCCCGCGCAGCCCACAGGGCCACCCGGTGATCGTGCAGGCCGGAGACTCTGCCGACGGCCGTGATTTCGCGTCGGCGAACGCGGAAGTGATCTTCTCCCTGCACTCCGAATTCGAGGACGGCCAGCGGTTCTTCCGCGATGTGAAGGGCCGCCTTCCGGCCGTCGGCCGCCACCCCGACTCCCTCAAGATTCTGCCGGCGGCGACCTTCATCCTCGGCGACACCGCGGCCGAAGCGCGGGAACGCTCCCGCGAAGTAGCGCTCCTGCAGGTGAGCCCGCAGACCGCGATCTCGTTCCTCGAGCAGCTCTGGGGCACCGACCTGGGCGGCTACGACCCGGATGGCCCACTGCCGGAGACCGACCCCGTCCTCGCCGACGAGGGCGTCACCCGCGGCCGGGTGCGCCATGTCGCGGACCCGGTTGCGGTCGCGAAGTCCTGGCGCGGCCTTGCTGAGGCCGAAGGGCTGAGCATCCGCGACCTGGTCATCCGCTTCGCCGCGAAGCACACCTTCGTCGGCACGCCGGTGCACGTCGCCGAGCAGATCAACCGGCACGTTCAGGAGGAAGCTTCAGACGGCTTCGTCATCGTCGGCCACACGAATCCGACGGGCCTCGACGAGTTCGTCGACCGGGTCATCCCGGAGCTTCAGGAGCGCGGCGTCTACCGCACCGAGTATGAAGCCGGCGCGACCCTGCGCGAGACGCTGGGCCTCACTCAGTAGCCCCAGGAGATTCGGGCAGCGGTGGTTGCAAATTCAGGAGATTGTTTGGGCCGGGCGGGATCGGCAGCACTGGTCCGCGGGCCGGTGCTGCTCGCCCGGGCGGATCTCCTGAGTTAGCCACCACGGGGTCGGAGCACTCGTTCTCAGGTCGGCCTTACGATTTCAGTGAGATGACCAAATCTGAATTGCCCCTGAACCCAAGCTGTTCGGCCATGATCGAACGATTCCTATCTCACTGGAATCGTAAGGCCGTCTCAGGTATGAAAGTTGGGCTGAAAGGCCCAAAATTATGTGAGTAAGTCTCGCATTCGTGTTCGATTCGGGGTAGAATCGGGGTATGGCAGGAGCTTCCGATCCCCAGTCACACACCCCGCAGTCACCCGGTTCCGGGGCTGCGGGGCACCAGCCCACCGCAGCGGGCGACCAGCTGGCCCCATCGGCGGAGTCGGCCCATCCGGTTGCGGTTGCCGAGGGTTTCGAGGGCGCGGAGGGTCTGGCCGGTTCGGTGCCGTCGGTGCATGCGGATGCTGTCGCAAGGCTCGCCGGAGCCCGGGCGGCTCTCGCGGAGGCTCTGGCTGCGATTCCGGTGGGGTTGCTCAGTGATGCGGAAGCGGTCACTGCTCTGAAGGAAGTGGAGGCCATCGGGCGCACGGTGGACGCGGCCCGGGTGAACACGGCGACGGATGCGGACCGGCGGGCCCGGGTCCTCGGCCGGGAGGGCCTGGCCTGGCGGATGGGCTGCACGGGCCCGTGGGATGTCCTCACCCGGGTGACACGGGTCTCGGCCCGGGAGGTCAAACGCCGCACGAAGCTCGGCGACGCGGTGTTGCCGCGGCCGTGCGGCGGGAGCAGCTGGTTACCGCCCTTGTTCCCGACCGTCGGGGCCGCCCTGGCAGCGGGGCAGATCGGGGTGGAGACGGCGGAGTTGATCGTGGCCGGGCTGCAGGTGATCAGTCACCGGGTGGCGCCGGATGACCTGTTGACGGCGGAGCGGGCCCTGGTCGCCTCTGCGGCCGGGCTGATCACCCCGGAGACCGAGGATTTGGCCGGGGCCGGTGTGCCGGTGACCACGGACCTGATCCGGGGCATGGTCGCGCAGTGGCAGGCGGCCCTGGACCCCGACGGGGTCCTCCCGACCGAGGACCTGTTCGAGGCGAAGTCCAACATCGGCTTCGGACAACTCAAGAACGGGCTCTACCCCGTCAAGGGCGGAGTCACGCCGGAACTCTACGGGGTGATGAACACCCTCTTCGACGCCTTCCTCAGCTTCCACGCCCGCCCGGCGTTCCCCACCGCCGAGGAACAGGCCCTCATGGACTCGGGGCAGCTGATCCCCGGCGCCGAGACCGCGGACGGCGAGAGCGACACGGGCCCGGATCTGGACGTGATCGAGGCAGAGCTCCGGGAGCGCCGGGCGGATACCCGCACGGGCGGGGAGAAACGCGCCGACATCCTCCGGGCCCTGTTCGAACACGCCGCCCGCGACGAGGACACGCCCAGCATGGGCGGGTCGGCGCCGACGGTGATGGTGCACGTCAACGCTGCGGACCTCGCCTCGGGGGTCGGGGTGGGGTGGGTCGACGGGGTCGAGGCCCCCGTGTCGTTGAAGACGGTGCACCAGCGCATCTGTGACGGCGGCTTCCAAGGGGTCCTGTTCGGGGCGAACAACCAAGTGCTCAAGCTCGGGCCGGAACGACGCTACTTCAACCGGCCCCAACGCCGGGCGATCACCGCCCGGGACGGCGGGTGCATCATTCCCGGGTGCAAGGCCCCGGCGCACTGGGCCGAAGTGCACCATGTGAAGCCCTGGGCGCAGGACGGGCCCACGACCGTCGACAACGGGGTCCTACTGTGCTGGTTCCACCACCACAGCATCGATACCTCCGGGTGGGAGATCCGAATGGTGAAAGGCTCACCGCAGGTGCGGGCCCCCGGGTTGATCGACCCGCAACGACTCTGGCGGCCACCGAACAGGCACCGCGCCCACCAGGTCCTCACCGGACCACCCAACCGCGACTGACCAACCGTGACGTGACCAACCGTGACGGGGCACGGCCTCCGTCAGCGGACCGGGAGCGACTCGAGGTCGAGGTCGGCTGCGGCGAGCACATCGGCACCGGCATCGCGGAGTGCGGCCATGAAGGCGGCATGAACGGATGCCCCCGGAACCTCAGTGCCCTGGAACTCGAAGGCAGGCGCCGCGCAGGCGTTGTGCACGATGGTGACGGCGAAGCCGAGGTCGAGGGCGGCCCTCGAGGTCGCATCGATGCACATGCTGCTCATCATGCCCATGACGACAAGGTGGTCGATGTTCTCAGCGCGCAACAGCCGTTCGAGGCCGGTGTCCACAAAGGCGTTCGCGGAGCCCTTGGTGAAGTGGCGCTCCGGTGTCACCGGTGCCACGAGCGGGTAGATCTCGACGCCTGTGGTCCCCGGGACGAAGAACGTCGCATCCGCTTCGGTGGCGATGTGCTGGAAGTGTATGACGGTCGTGCCGGTTGCACGGGCAGAGTCGAGGACGCCCCGGGCAACCACCGCGGCGGACTCACTCCCGGAGAGGGGATATGCGCCCCCGGGGAAGTAGTCCTTCTGGATGTCAATGACCACAATTCCAGTGCTCACACCTGCTCCGCTTCGTTTCCTGTGCCGATTCCCCCACACGACTCTAATTGTTACGGGCCGGATTTGCAGTGTCACGGCGCTGCCGTATTCTCGGCTCCATCCTCCCCGTTTCATTTCCGATCCCGCAAGGACATCGTGACCGCCACATATACCGGAATCTCCGTCGAATTGCCCGTGCTGACCTGGGGCGATCCCGCCGCGTCGCGGAGCGTGCTGCTGCTTCACGGACTCACGTCCGCGGGAGCGGTCTGGTGGCGAGTCGCGAGCGGACTCGCTGCGGAGGGATGGTTCGTGGTCGCTCCCGACCAGCGTGGCCACGGTCGGGCCCCGCGCACGACCTCGTATCCGCTGGAGGGATTCGTCGCCGACACGCTGCGGCTCCGCCCGGCGCCGGGGAAGCCCTGGGACCTGGTCATCGGGCACTCGCTCGGCGGCGCTGTCGCGCTCCTCGCCGCGGCGGGCAGCGACGACTGGACTCGGAGCGTTTTGCTTCTCGACCCACCGCTCACCCTCGGACCGGACTCGGTCGCACCGCTCCTCGCCGAAACGATCGCGGAGATCACCGATCCGACAACGGCGGGAATACTCAGCCAGAACCCGGGCTGGCACGCGGAAGACGCGCACCAGAAGGTGGAGGCCGCACGTGTGGTCAGCCCGTTCACGGTCGAGCGCGTGCTGAGCGACACCAGCCCCTGGGATCTCGAACCGCACCTCGACGACGTCCGGGTGCCGGTCAGGCTCCTCGGCGCGGACCCCGCGTCGGGCAGCGCATCGGTGCTTCCCGAACAGGGCGAGCGCCTCGCAGCCCGGCACGCGAACCTCAGCTACGCGTTCGTTGCGGGTGCAGGGCATTCGATTCACCGGGACTCGGCGGATCGCGTGATTGCCGAGGCGCTCGGGGCCGCGATCACGGCCGCGCGTACAACCAGTCCATGACCGCTGGACACGCCTCGAGCACGGAAATGTGGCCGTCGTCGGGGCGCAGCCGGAGCTCGGCTCGGGGAAGGCGCCGACTCAGCCAGTCGGCGTGAGATGGCGGGACCACCCGATCCCTGACGCCCTGGAGGAGCAGGACCGGGGCGGAGACCGCGGAAACGGGGAAGCCCCACGGGGCCACGAAGGCGAGATCATCATCGATCAGGCCCTCCGGCCCCGCTTCCGAAGCCAGGCCGACATCGGTGCCCAGGGAGGCCCACGGGCCCGCCAGTGCGTCGTAGTCCGCCTCGATGAAGCTGTCCGGGTCGAAGTCCACGGTTTCCTCGTACGTTGTGCGCTCCGCGCGACCGAGCAGTGCCGCGCGGAGGGAGGCTCCGTCCGTGGCCATGCCGGCGAACCAGTCGATACCGTCGGCGTCGAGCGGGGCCAGACTCGCGAGGCAGCCCACTGCCGAGACTCGCTCCGGCAGCAGGGCGGCGCAAGCGAGGGCGTGCGGACCGCCGCCGGACGCGCCCATGACGGCGAATCGGGCGATGCCGAGCGCGTCGGCAAGCTGTTCGACGTCGGTGGCCGCGGCGGCCACGTCACGACCCGGCAGCGCAGACGAACCGCCGTAGCCGGGCCGGCCATACGAGATGAGACGGATGCCGCGAGCGGCCGCCGCGGACAGCAACGGCTCGAGCAGGGCTCCCGTCTGGGGTGAACCGTGCTGCCAGAGCACGGTGAAGGCCGAGTCGAGTTCGTGGTCGGCGGCGCTGTCGTGCACGCGGAGCGTGCGACCGTCGCGAAGGTGCAGGTCCTGAATGAACACCATGGAGACATCCTAGGCAGGGGGCGGGCAGGAGACAGGCGTGAAACCGGAAGAGCCGGGCCGGGAGAAGTGTCTCTCCCGACCCGGCTCTTCCGGTCACTGAGTGGTGGCTACTCGCGCTACTCGCGCGGAAGTCCTGCCGGGTTCACGAGGGACTCGGTGACGCCCTCGGACGTGAGGCCCCAGCGGGCGAGAACGTCGCCGTATTGACCGCCCGTGATCGCCTTGTTGAGCACGATGCTGACGCCCTCGATGAGGCCGTTGCCCTTCTTGGTGCCCGCAGCGATGTTGGCGTGCGCCGGGTAGCCGCCGTTGAAGGTGCCGACGAGCCTGGTCTCACCGTTCTGGGCTGCTGCGTAGGCAGAGGTCGCGTTCGGTCCGAAGTTGGCATCGGCGCGCCCGGACTGCAGGGCGAGGTTCGCGGCTGCGGTGTCGTCGAAGTACTGGTACTCGACGGGGGCGAGGCCCTTGGCGATGTTCTCCTTGTCCCAGCCCTGGAGGATCTTCTCCTGGTTGGTCCCGGAGCCGACGATGACCTTGAGGCCGGCGACGTCCTTGGCTTCCTTGATGGACGAGATCTTCGAGTCGCTCTTCACGTAGAAGCAGAGGAGGTCCTCGCGGTAGCTCGCGAAGTCGTAGAGGTCCTTGCGGGCCTCGGTCACCGTGACGTTGGACGTGATCAGGTCGTACTTGCCGGACTGGATGCCGAGGGGCCAGTCCGCCCACGCTGCCGGCTGCAGGTTGAGCTCGAGGCCGAGACCATCGGCGATGAGCTGGGCGATGTCGGTTTCGTTGCCGATCAGGGTCGTGTCGTCGGTCGCGAACAGGCCAAGGGAGCGACGTACGGGCTGACGACGACCGTGAGCTTGCCGGCCTCGATCGGGGTGAAACCGCTCTTCTTGATGGCCGCGATGGCCTCGGGCACCTTGTCGAGACGGATCCGGTCCTGCTTCGGGCCGAGGTTGAACGTCACAGGTGCGGCGGACGCCGAGGGAGAGGCCGCGCCTGCGGCCTGGGCCGAGCTGTTGCCGGTGCCGGCCAGGACGGCCGCGGTGATGCCGCCTGCGACGAGAGCAACGGCGGCGATGCCTCCGATGATGACCGCGGTTTTCTTCTTAATTGCCATTGTGTGCCTCTATTTCTGTGGGGTTCTGTTTGTGAATGCTGCTGTGCAGGGTGGGTGGTGGCTGATTGGCCCGGAACGCGTTTAGAGCACGCGACCCAGGAATTCTTTGGTGCGCGGGTGCTTCGGCGAACCGAAGACCTGCTCGGGGGGACCGACTTCGAGGACGTGCCCGGCGTCGATGAACACGATCCGGTCGGCGACCTCGCGGGCGAATCCGATCTCGTGGGTCACGATGATGAGCGTCGTGCCGAGTTTGGCCAGGTCTCGGATCACGTCCAGGACCTCTCCGACGAGCTCGGGATCGAGCGCCGATGTCGGTTCGTCGAAGAGCAGCACCTTGGGCTGCAGGGCCAGGGCCCGCGCTATCGCGACGCGCTGCTGCTGGCCGCCGGAGAGTTGGCGGGGATAGGCGTCCGGCTTGTCGGCGAGGCCCACCTTCGCGAGGAGTCCGAGGGCGAGTTCGCGGGCATCCGACTTGCCCAGGCGCCCGAGAGCGACGGGAGCGACGGCGATGTTCTCTGCGGCCGTGAGGTGCGGGAAGAGGTTGAAATTCTGGAAGACGACGCCAACGTTGGTGCGCCGCTTCAGGATCTCGCGTTCCTTCAGCTCGAAGAGCCGGTCACCGCGCTGCTCGTACCCGATGAGCTCGCCGTCCACGGTGACCCAGCCCCTGTCGACGCTCTCGAGGTGGTTGATTGTGCGGAGCAGGGTGGACTTGCCGGACCCCGACGGCCCGAGGATCGCGACGACCTCCCCGGGCTGCACGGTCAGGTTCACGTCGTGCAGGACTTCGTGGCCGGCGTAGCTCTTGGAGACGCCGCGAATTTCGACGAGGCCGCGGGTCGCCGGTGCGGTCAGCGTGCCGGAGGCCTGGGTTACTGCGATGCTCATGATCCGTTTCCGCCGATCCGGGTGGTGGGTGCTTCGGGTGTTTCGGGTTTCTCGTCGTGCCGCGCCCATTGGGTCTTCACCCAGCCGCGTGCCGCCTGGATGGGCGTCGGCGGAACCACTCTGAGGGCACCTCTGGCGAAGTGGCGCTCCACATAGAACTGGGCGACGCTCAGCACGGTGGTGAAGATGATGTACCAGACCACCGAGACCAGCAGCAGCGGGATCACCTGCTGGTTGCGGTTGTAGATCACCTGGGTTACGTAGAAGAGTTCGCCGAGGGCGATGACCGACACGATCGAGGTGCCCTTGATCAGGCCGATGATCTCGTTGAAGGCGTTCGGGAGAATCGCCCGGGCGGCCTGCGGCAGGATGATCCGCAACACCCGTACGTGCCGGGGGAGTCCGAGGGCGGCAGCGGCTTCCAGCTGGCCCTGGTCGACCGAGAGGATGCCGCCGCGGATGATCTCGGCGGAGTACGCCGCCTGGTTGAGCGAGAGTCCGAGCACCGCGGCAGCGAACTGGCTGACCAGGGTCACGGTGTCGAAGCTCCAGAAGTAGTTGTCGGTGAACGGGACGCCGAGCCCGAGGCGCGGGTACAGGTAGCCGAGGTTGTACCAGACGAGCAACTGGACGAGCAGCGGAACCGAGCGGAAGAACCAGATGAACGACCAGGACACGCTGTTCAGGATCGGCGACTTCGACAGCCGGGCGAGGGCGAGCAGTGTGCCGAGGACGAACCCGATCGTCCCGGAGACGACCGTGAGGGCGAGTGTCAGCTGGATGCCCTTGATAATCGCCGGTGCGAAGAAGTAGGTCGCGAAGATCGGCCAGCCGTATTTGTCGTTCGTGGCGAGGCTCCAGAGGAACTGCAGCACGACGAAGAGCACGAGGGCGCCGAAGATCCAGCGCACAACGTGGCGGGTGTGCACGACCTTGAGGGCGGCGAAATCGGGCGACTTCCGGTTCACGACCTGGTTCACGTCTCGGCGAGAAGCGGACGAGTCCTCGGTCGGCGCCGCCGACCGGTGTTCCTTCACGGTGTCCGTCATGGTCTCAGTCGCTTTCGGGGATCAGTGCGACGAAGCGCGGGTTGTCAGCGTGTTCGCGCCGGATGGCTGCATGGTGCGCCGCCGTGATGCCGGCAACGTCGAGTTCCTGGGCGTCGAGGCTCTTCGCGAAGGCGTGGATGACCACCTCATCGGGGGTGAGCGCGGTGTCGAAGAGCGGCGTGTAGCCGGTGACGAGGTAGAGGTTCTTCGCTTCGGGCTGGCGGGGGCCTGTCGTCAGGAACACCCGGTCGTAGCCGCGCCTGGCGGACTCGGCTTCGAGTTCGGCGACGACGAGCCGGGCCAGGCCCTGACGCCGATGGGTCGCGGCGGTCCAGATGCGCTTGAGCTCTGCGGTGCGCTCGTCGAACCGTTTGAACGCGCCACCGGCGATCGGGATGCCGTCGCGCACCAGCACGACGAAGGCTCCGTCGGGCGCCGCGAAGGCGTCGACCGGGTACCGGGAGATCTCGGTGGAAGCACTCTCGCCGAAGTATGAGCCGTACCGGGAGTGGTACTCCGCGGCGAGGTCCGTCAGCAGCGGCTGGGCGAGCGGGTCGTCGGCGGCGACGTAGACGAAGGTGTCTCGCGTGGTGGTGGTGCCGGCAAATTCGATGCTCACGGGGTGCCTTCCTTTCTCGTGGGTGGCGGTGGGAAGCGATGGGGAGCCAGGAAGCGGGACGACCCCGCTGGAGTTGAAACCTAAGGGGGTCTCCGAAGCGGCGCCAACGCATCCGCTTCACAATTCGTCACCTCGTCACGGCGCGACACATTGGGCGGGATTTGTCGCCGTCGAGACGACTCTTGTGTCATGAGCGACTCCAGAGGCACTGACCCCACGGGACCCGACCGCGCCCCGGCCATCGCGATCATCGGCGGCGGGCCCCGCGGATCCGGCGTGCTCGAACGCCTCGCGGCAAACCTCGACGAAACGTGGGGGAGGGACCGGCCCCTGGTCGTGCACGTGATCGACCCGTTCCCACCCGGAGCCGGCCGGATCTGGCGGCACGACCAATCCCCGCTGCTCAAACTGAATTCCCTCGCCGAGGACGTCACGATGTTCACCGACGAGACGTCGGTCATCGAGGGCCCGATTCTGCCCGGACCATCCCTGATCGAGTGGGCCGCCGGCGTCAGGGCCGGAACGATCGAGATCCCCGCGATCGACGGTGCCGGAAAGGACGGTGCCGGAAAGGACGGTGCCGGCGAGATCGATGCGGTCCTCGCCGCCGAGATCGCCGGCCTCACCGGGGCGAGCTTCCCGACCCGTCGCCTGCAGAGCCTCTATCTCGCCTGGTTCCATGAGGAGGCCGCCGCCGCACTGGGGCCGAACGTGACCGTCGAGTCCCACCGGGCCACCGCCATCCGGGTCGACGACATCGACGACGCCGCCGGCCAGATCGTGGTCCTCTCGACCGGGGTCACCCTGAACGTCGATCTCGTGCTCTACTCCCTCGGTCACAACGGTGCCGACCCGTCCCCAGAGCACGCGGCCCTCACCGAATTCGCCCGCCGTCATGACCGCTACTACCTGCCGCCCGCCTTCACGGCGGATGCCGACACGAGCGCGCTCGAGCCAGGCGAGCGGGTCATCGTGCGCGGCTTCGGCCTGGCCGCGGTGGACCTCACCGTGCTCCTGACCGAGGGCAGGGGCGGCCGCTTCACCCGGCTGCCCGATGGGCGGCTGCACTACGCGCCGTCCGGGCTCGAACCCCGGGTACTGATCGGGTCGCGCAGGGGAGTGCCGTACCACTCCAAGATCAGCTCGACCATCGTCGGGGAGCCACCGGTTCCCCGGTTCTTCACGCCCGACGTTGCCGCGGCCCTCGACAGGGACAGCTCGAGCCTCGACTTCACGAGCGATGTCTGGCCACTGATAGCGCAGGAAATGGTCTGGGGATACTACCGGGAGCTTTTCACCGGACACCCCGAGCGGGTGTCCGCGTCCTGGGCGGACTTCTCCGACCGTTTCGACGCGATCGACCCGAGGGCGCTGCCGGTCGCCGCCGCACGGCCGGAACGGTCAGGGGAACGTGCGGCGAGTCATCCGCTCACCGAGTGGGGTGCCGACACGTTCCTCATCGAGCAGGATGCGGCACGCTTCCGCGCCCTCGTCGAGTCAACCGTCACCGACCCGATCGACCGGCTGTTCCTGCCCGACTTCGACCGTCCCCTCGACGGCCTTCGGTTCGAGTCGGTCGCCGAGCTCCAGGATGCCCTGCGCGACTATATCCGCCGCGATCTCACCCTCCGCACCACGCCGGAGCACAGCGCGACCTTCGCCCTGTTCATCGCCCTGCTCCGGAGCCTCTTCGCGCTTTCGGACATCATCGATTCACCGAAATGGAGCGCGCAGTCACGGGTGCGTGACATCCACGGCTGGTGGCTCGGCTACTTCAGTTTCATCGCGAGCGGTCCACCTGGCCACCGGCTCGAGGAACTCCTCGCGCTCTCCGAAGCCGGCATCGTCGAATTCCTCGGTGGCGACCTCTGGGTCGAGACCGACGAGGTGACGGGCCTGTTCCGGGCCGGAAGCGCGAACCTCGACCGGGTCGTCACGGCGACCGCACTCGTCGACGCGCGACTTCCCGACACCGTGGTCTCCGCGAGCGACAACCCGCTGCTCAGGTCGCTCCTCGACTCCGGCGCCGGTGTCGAGGAGCAGGCGACGGATGCCGGCTTCACCGGGAGCACGGGACGTCTCGCGGTGCGCCAGGCCGACACCCGGGTCCTGACGCCGGACGGAGACCACCACCCGCGACGATTCGCCATCGGGCCGTACACGAACTCGCCGTTCGTCGGCGCCTTCTCCCGCCCGCGCACGAATGCGATCTCCTTTCGCGAGAACGACAAGGTCGCCAGGGCGCTCCTGGTCCACCTCGACAGCCTCGTGGGCGACCCGGGGCGCACTCGGCTGCCGGCCGACCTGGCCGCGAGCACCCGATGATCCGGGCGCTGTGGGCGTTCCTGGCGAGTTGCCCGGTGCCGGCCGATGAGACTCTGCTTGCGACCTCGTCGCCCTATGTCCTGCGTCTCGTTGATGACGGCGTCGCCCCCTTCGACAGAAAGGACGAGCTCACCACCTGAATTGCACCGCGGCGTGCCCGAGAGGACGAAGGGACCGGTTTCATATTCCGGTAATCGCAGGTTCGAATCCTGCCGTCGCGTCACGACCCGTCGACGCTAGGCACTGGCGCGCGATAATGCCAGCGATCACGCATTCTTTACGACATGTTTCCGTCCGCGACGGGATGTGTCGGCCAGGACCCCGGCCCGAATCGACCCGGCCTAGCGTCGACCCATGACGAATCACACCTCCCCGGCGTTCGACGCCGACTGGTCGGAGCGCGACGGCCACCTCGTGCTCGGTGCGATGGTGCGCACCCTGGGGTCCTTCCCGTCCGGTTGGAGGTATCCCGGTGCGCACAACGACCCTTCGACCGATCCCCGCGCGCTCAAGCGCCTCGCGCTCGCCGCGGAGAAGGCCGGCTTCGACTACCTGTTCCTCGGTGACTGGCTCGCGACGGATCCGGAGCTCGAGTTCTCGGACCCGCACCTGCTCTCCCGCGTCGACTCGATGAGCACAGCGGCTTACCTCGCGGCGATCACGCGACGGATCGGTCTGGTCGGAACAGTGGAGACCGCCCACTCCGAGCCATACGCGACGGCCAGGGCCGCTGCGTCGATCGACCGGCTCAGCGGAGGGCGCTTCGGGCTGAACCTCACCGTCGGATCCGATGCCAAGGTCGAGGCGAATTTCGGGCCGCCCGGAGCCCGCACCCACCTCGACCGCTTCGACGTCGCAGACGAATACGTCACCGTGCTCCGCGGCCTCTGGGACACCTGGGGCGAGAACGCCTTCACCAGGAACGTCGCGAGCGCCGCCATCATCGACCGGTCCAGGGTCACGCCCCTTGAGCACGTCGGACCGGCCTTCGCGGTGGCCGGTCCCCTCAATGTGCAACGACCCGTCCAAGGCCATGTCCCGCTCGTCCACGCCGGCACCTCGCGTCGCGCCCAGCAGTTCGCGGCCGAGCAAGCCGACATCTACGTGGTCGCACCGACGAGCCTGGGCGACGCCGCCGAGTTCTATCACGACACCAAGGCCAGGGTCGAGGCGGCCGGCCGTGCGGCATCCGCCCTGACCATCGTCGCCCTCGTCCTTCCGATCGTCGGCGAGACGCGAGCGGATGCCTGGGCCGTCTACGACCGGCTCGTGGACCTGTTCCCTGTCGACGACGGCACCCCGGAAGCGGCGGACCTCGACCTGCCCGCCAACCGGAACATCCGGCACCTGCGCCAGGTCATCGGGCTTCCGCTCGTCGAGAGACGCTTCGACGAGGCCGTCACCCCCGGCACCGCGAGCCGTTTCACCGCGGCGGGCGCCCGTCTCGTCGACGTGGTCACCCGCCGCTCCGGTCGCACGATCGGCGGCAAGCGGCCGGTCACCTATCGGCACCTCCTCGTCGCCCACCTGATCAGGTCCCCGATCGTGGTCGGGTCGCCCGCCGATATCGCCGACCACCTCGAAACCTGGTTCCGGGCGAGTGCGGTCGACGGCTTCAACGTACTGAACGCCTTCCTGCACGAACAGTTCGAGACCTTCGCCCGTCTCGTCGTGCCCGAACTCCGCAGTCGCGGGCTCATCAGGGACGAGTACGAGGCCACCACTCTCCGCGGTCACCTCGGTTCTCCACTGCCGACCGCGCCATTGCCGGCGCTCGCCGCCGCGACCGCCCCCACCACCCGCACCGACTGAAGGACAACCATGACCGAATCACACGTGACCGAGACGCCGACCGAGACGCCGACCGAGACGCCGACCGAGACGCCGACCGAGACGCCGGCCAGGCCCCTCCGCGTCGTCGCCGTGTCCGGCAGCCTGCACGCGCCCTCGAAGACGACGGTTCTCCTCAAGGAAATCCTCGCCTCCGTCGGCCGGGAACTCCCTATCGCCGCGCATCTCATCGGCGTGCACGAGATCGGCGAGCAGTTCGCCGGCGCGTTGCGACGCGACCAGCTGCCCGCAACGATCGAGGCCGAACTCGACCGGATCGAGGGCGCCGACCTGCTCATCGTGGCGAGCCCGGTCTACCGGGCGTCGTTCACCGGACTGTTCAAGCACCTCTTCGACTTCGTCGACCAGTACGCCCTCGTCGACAAGCCGGTGCTGCTCGCGGCCACCGGGGGAGCGACCGCCACGCCCTGATCATCGAGCACCAGCTCCGCCCGCTGTTCGGATTCTTCCAGGCGCTCACCCTCCCGATCGGCGTCTACGCGAAGGATTCCGACTTCACCAACTACCGGGTCTCGAGCCTCGACCTGCAGGAGCGCATCGATCTCGCGGTCACACGCGCCCTGCCCTTGATTCGCAGCAGGCGGGAGAGCCTCGAAGCGGCTCTGTGACGCCGCTTTACCTTTCATGACCTGCCCGATTCCCTCACCGTGTTGCCGGACGCTAGATTGCCGGACATGACCTCCCCAGCCTCAGTTCCAGCATCAGCGCCCACGCCGTCCCCGTTCCGTCTCGGCTTCCTCGCGTTCGTCGAACACGGCGGTGTCGCCGGCGCCACGTCGCAGGGCCTGCAGGACGGAATCGACCTGTTTCGGCACGCCGACGAACTCGGTTTCGACACCGGCTGGGTGCGACACCGGCACCTCGAGAAGTACCTCTCCTCGCCGCTCACCTTCCTCTCGGTCGTCGCCCAGCACACCGAGGGCATCAGGCTCGGCACCTCCGTGACCCCGTTGCGGTTCGAGAACCCGGTGCGACTCGCCGAGGAGGCGGCCACCGCCGACCTCCTCACCGATGGACGCCTCGAGGTCGGCTTGAGCTCCGGCTACGCCCAGTCAGAAGGCATCTTCGGCCCCGTCTACGGTGCCATCACCGGCTCGCTCCGAGAAGAGGCGGATGCCCGGCTCGCCTCCTTCCGTTCGGCACTCCGCGGCGACACCCTCGCCATCGCCGACGCGAGCTTTCCCGCCTTCCCTGCCGGCACGCCACTCACTGCCCAGCCGCTGAGCCCGACCCTCTCCGACCGCCTCTATTACGGCGCAGGCGCGACCCCGAGCGCAGTGCGCACCGGCCAGCAGGGCCTCCGCCTGCAGCTCTCGACCCTCAACACGGAACCGAGCGAGCTTTCCTTCGAGGAAGCCCAGCTCGAGTCGATCACCGCGTACCGTGCCGCCCATGCCGCTGTCACCGAGCGACCGTCCTACGCACTCGTCGGACGTCAGGTGCTGCCGATCCTCGGCAGGGACGACGCTGACGAATTCGCCTGGCTGATCGAGCGCGACGAGGAGCGGCAGCGCGCCCACGGCACTCCCGGAGCCGCCCTGCCGTTCCAGTTCGGCAAGGTGCCTTCCGGCGATCCGGACGACATCATCGAGGCCCTCCTCGCCGACGTCGCCTTCCGTGGTTCCGACGAGCTCGTGATCGCCCTTCCCTTCGACCATCCGCCGGCGGGGTTGCACCGCATTCTCACGGCCGTGGCCGAACGCATCGCCCCCGCCCTCGGCTGGACGCCGCGCCGTTAGGCCCCATCCGCGAATACCCGGCCGCCCACACAGATCCGGGTGGCACTGTCAACCCCCTTTTGCCGGAACTGACAGCCCGTAGCGTGAAAGGACGCACAGCGACGTGCGCGCGAATCCCTCGGTTCGCGAGCTCAGCAAGGACAGCGCCATGAACACACTCAGCCTCACCCACTTTTCACAGCGCGGGCAGCGGCAGGGAGACGACAGTCATTCGTCGCTGCTCCTTGCTGATGCTCTCCGCTTCGCCAGGACGGCCTGCGCGGGGAAACGCGACGAGGCAGGGGAGGCGGCCATCGAGCATCCGCTTCGTGTGATGGCCGCACTGGCACGCGAGGACGAGAAAGTCGTCGCCCTGCTGCACGACACCTGCGCGTCGTCCGGCCCCGGCCTGGCCGGACTGCGCGGCTTCGTACCCAACCGGCTGCTGATGGCCGTCACTGCGCTTGGGCACGGCTTCGAGGAAACGGACGAGATCTCGTTCCGGTTCCTGCTCGCCGACCCGATCGCCCTCGCCGTGAAGCTCGCCTGCGTCGGAGACCTCACCGATCCGGGGCGGCTCGCCCGACTTGACCCGTTCACCCGTCGGCGCCGGGAAATCGCGGGTGCTGCCGCCGCGCGCGGACTCGGGACAACCCTCGACGCGATCCGCACTCCGTTCGCAACGCCGTGATCGCCGAATAACGGAGTACGCTCAGTTTTAGGGCATACTCCCCACTACGGGGGTGTCGCCCCGACCGTGAGGAGTGCACCATGGCGCACGCCACCGAGAATCGATGAGCTTTTCGGCGAGCACTTCTTCGCGACCAACTTCTGGCAGATGTGGCGCACGACGTTCGCCTTCCAGAACTGGCACTCCGCCGCCGAACTGCGTCGGTACTTCAAGCGCTTCATCCAGGAATTCGACCGGATCCACCTCCTGTCCGGCGTCAGCCGGACCACGTACAACCAATACGATTCGATGGTCGTGCCGACGTCGACTTCGCCGCGGCTCTGGAACCACGCCGGGCGACCCGGCTTCACCTCGAGAACGCCGAGGGGACATCCGCTCTCGACCTCGACGACAACACCTTCATCACAATCGGTTCGATCACTGACAAGAAGATGTCCGAGGCGACGGGCGAAGAGATCCTGACGGAGCTCGTGCACCAGCTCGGCTTCGAGGACATCCTCGACGAGGTGCTCGCGTCGACCGACGTGACAACGGTCATGATGCCGTATGCGTCAGCCCTCTTTAGCCGGCGCGTGCCGGAGGACCGGCCGAAGGTGCTCCCGGACGGCGCGGAGAACTTCGCCTTCCTCGGCCAGTTCACCCCACTACCCGAGGACGTCGTCTTCACGGTCGAGTACTCCGTGCACGGCGCCATGCAGGCGGTCTATACGCTCTTCGACGTCGAGAAGCCCATCCCGCCGATCTATCACGGGTTACTGGACCCGAAGGTCGACCTGCACGCGCTCGCAGCGGCGTTCCGGTAACCCGCTTCCCCCGCGTCCTGTGTCCGCGAGAGCCCGCCGCACCGCTACCCGACGGCGCGTTCGATCCCCGCCGCGGCGTAGATGGCATCGATGGCCGCCATGTTGCCGACGGAATCGTCCCCCTCGGTGAGGAGCGGCTCGCCGCTCGCAAGGCCGCGCACGACCGCATCGAGCTGGTGATCGTAGGTCTCGTTGCCGCGAACGGTGAGCCAGCGTTCGATTCCCCGGCTGACTTCGCGGATGCTGTGGCCGCGGGACGGGAAAACCATGTTGTCCACGTGCACGGTGCCCTCTGTCCCGACGATGTCGAACGAGGTGTCGAGGGAGTGCCCGCGATCATGCTCGAGGAGACCCGGGCGGTGACGCCGGAGGGGAACACCAGTGCGGCATCCATGCTCATGTCGGCCCCCAGCGGGTTCAGGGTGGCTACGGCGCTCGTGACGAGGGGTTCCTCGCCGGTGAGGGCCCGCACCCAGTGCAGCGGGTAACACCCGAGGTCCATCAACGAACCACCGCCGAGGGCCGGGATGTGCCGGATCGACGTCGGGTCGAAGGGGTTGCTGCCGGAGAATTCGCCGCGCAGGGACACGACGTCGCCGAGCCGGCCGGACGCGACAATGGCGTCGAGCTCGAGGCTGAGCGGGTGGTAGCGGTCGTGGAACGCCTCGATGAGACGCTGCCCCGTCTCGGCGGCCGCCTGGCGCATCAGCCCGGCCTGGGCGGCGTTCATCGCGAAGGGCTTTTCGCAGAGCACGTCCTTGCCGGCCTCGAGCGCTGCAATCGACCACTCGGCGTGCTCCGAGGGCGGCAGCGCGACATAGACGAGGTCGATCTCCGGGTCCGCAAGGAGTGCGCGGTAGTCGCCGTATGAGCGGTCGATGCCGTGTTCCTGCGCATAGGCGGCGGCAGCGGATGCCCGGCGCGAGGCGACCGCGGCGATCACGACATCGGTTCGTCGCCGGGCGGGGCGGATGATCGCGGACGGCGCGATGCCGGCGGCACCGAGGATTCCGATCCTGAGCATCAGCGCACCGACCCACGGGCCGCGACATTGCGGCGACTATTTGTTGCGTGTAGTGACATATTCGGGACACTACCATTGAGCAGCGGCCTGCCGCATCTCACGTGCCGCTATCGCTGGATCTGTCGAAGAATCGAATCGGAGGGGCTCGTGTCTGAACCCGTTTCCCCGGCCGGCCGCCGCCGCCTCGCGGTACTGGGGTCTCCCATCGGTCATTCGCGCTCGCCCCTGCTGCACACGACGGCGTACACCCTGCTCGGTCTCCCGTTCGACTATTCCCGGGCCGAGGTCCGCTCGGGCGAGCTGGCCTCGTGGCTCGTCTCCCTCGACGACAGCTGGCTCGGGCTCAGCCTCACCATGCCGCTCAAACGCGAGGTCGTCCCGCTGCTCGACACGACCTCGTCGCTCGTCGACGACCTCGGCGTCGCGAACACCGTGCTGTTCACGGCCGACAATGGCACGCGCCGGTTGCACGGCTTCAACACCGACGTCGACGGCATCGTCCGTACGGTTTCGACGCTGGACTCTGCTCGACCCTCCTCTGCCGCGATCCTCGGCGGTGGTGCGACGGCAGCCTCGGCACTTTACGCGGCTCACGCGCTCGGCGCGGGGGAGATCACGGTCTACCTGCGGGATCCCGCCAGGGCCACCGACCTGTCGGCCCTCGGCGACCAGCTCGGGGTCCCCGTGCGGGTTCGGCGGCTCGACGAGCTGGACGCGGCCGGCCCGCTCTCCTTCGTCATCAGCACGCTGCCGGGCGGGGTTGCGGACGGCCTCGACCTCCGGCCCCTTGACGCCGGTTCCATCCTCTTCGACGTGGCGTACGACCCGTGGCCGAGCCCGATCGCCGAGGGTTGGGGTGCCGCAGGCGGCGTCGTCTTCAGCGGGCTCGACATGCTCGTCGAGCAGGCGATCAGCCAGGTGCGCATCTTCACCGGCGGGAAACAGGACCAACCCCTGCACGGTGAGGCGGGCATCCGCGCTGCCATGCGGTCGGCCGTCGGCCTTGCGCCCGCGCACTCCCCGGCAGGGGAGAGGCCTCATGACCGGCGCGACGGCACGGTCCTCTGTGCGGATGCGCTCGATCGTGCTCGGCGAGGGCAGGCCGCAGATCTGCGTTCCGTTGGTCGGGGCGACGATCGCCGAACTCGCGGCGGCCGCCTCCGGACTCATCGCCGGGGACTATGACCTCGTCGAACTCCGGATCGACTTCTTCTCCGAATCGGATATCCCAGCGGCCGTCCGGGAAGCGATCGCCGTCGTGCGTGCTGCCCTTCCGGAGGGCGTCCCGGTGATCTTCACCTTCCGCACGAAACGGGAAGGCGGGCAGCGGGACATCCTCCCGGAGGCCTACGCCGACCTGCTCGGGCTGGCGATCGCCGCCGGGGTCGATGCGGTCGACGTCGAACTCTTCACCGAGCGGTCGTGCCTGCTCCGCATCGTGAGCGCGGCCCACGAGGCGGGCGTCCTCGTCGTGATGTCCTCGCACGACTTCGAGTCCACGCCGCCGCGGGCCGAGATTCTCGCACGCTTCGCGGAGCAGCAGGCACTCGGGGCGGATGTGCTCAAGCTCGCGGTGATGCCGTCGAGCCCGCGCGATGTCCTCACCCTGATGGACGCGACCGCCGAGTTCGTCGCCGAGCAGGCCCGGCGCCCGGTGATCGCGATGTCCATGGGGGGACTCGGCGTGGTGTCGAGGCTGGCCGGGGAGACCTTCGGTTCCTGTGTCACCTTCGGTTCCGTCGGAGCCTCGAGCGCCCCGGGCCAGATCGAGGCCAGCGAGTTGCGGGCCGTCCTGGACCTGGTGCACGGAGCCCGGTGACCGGGCCTGCTGAGCCCCGCCAGATCGCTGTGTGCTAGATCGCGGTGTCGTCGAGCTCGAGGGTCGATTCGCGTTCGCGGAAGATGTTCAGCTGGCGACGCCGGTACTCGGAAAACATGCTGCCCACCTCCGACGGTGCCAGGGTCTGGCCGTGCTCGGGTTCGTCGGCGTGCTTCAGGCTCTCGGTGTACGCGACGTTCTCGGTGCGCTCGGTGCGCTCGGTGTGCTCGGTGTGCTCGTAGTTCTCCGCGTGTTCGGACTTCTGCGGCAGGTCGGAGGATTCGTGGTTCATGGGGATACCCAATTCTTTCTCTGGGGTGAGTGTGGGGGAACTGCTGCGGCGGCGAGCGAACCGGGGACAACCGGCAGTGGTGCCGGGCGTTCCTGGTGAGCGCTCTCAGCGCGTGGTGTGGGCCGATGGGTGGCGCAGCGGATGATGTCGCGAACCGACGTGAGGCGAAGCCTGGAGTCGTTCCCGCATCAGTGGTCCTTCCGTGATGAAGCGGTTTCTCGGGTGCGGCAGTACGGCGGGTTACCGAACGGCCGACGGGGATCCTGAAGCACTTCATCGGGCGGAGGAGCTTTGGAGGAACGTTATGTGATTCACTCCGAGATGTCAACGGCCGGATATCGGCGATCCATGAGATATTTCTGAGTATCACCGTGTCTCAGGCGAGGTCTCTGTCGTGCGGGAATAGGAAACCCCCGATCGAGGTTGGGTACGATATCCATGCAAATGCATTGAAAATACTGCCCGAGAAAATGCAGTGAACACTCAGAGAGGCTGACCATGCAGTTCGGAATCTTTTCGGTCGGGGACCTGACAACCGACCCGACCACCGGCCGTACCCCGACCGAGCAGGAGCGCATCAAGGCGATCCTGACGATCGCCCAGAAGGTCGAAGAAGTCGGACTCGACGTGTTTGCAACCGGTGAGCACCACAATCCGCCCTTCGTGCCCTCGAGCCCGACCACGATGCTCGGCTACATCGCGGCCAAGACCGAGCGCATCATCCTCTCCACGGCGACGACCCTGATCACGACGAGTGACCCGGTCAAGATCGCCGAAGACTTCGCGATGCTCCAGCACGTCGCCGACGGCCGGGTGGACCTGACCCTCGGCCGCGGCAACACCGGCCCGGTCTACCCGTGGTTCGGCCAGGACATCCGCCAGGGCATTCCCCTCGCGCTCGAGAACTACGCGCTCCTGCGCCGGCTCTGGACCGAGGAATTCGTGGACTGGGAGGGCCAGTTCCGCACCCCGCTGCAGGGCTTCCAGTCGACGCCCCGCCCCCTGGACGGCGTCGCGCCGTTCGTCTGGCACGGCAGCATCCGCACCCCGGAGATCGCGGAGCAGGCCGCATTCTACGGCGACGGCTTCTTCGCCAACCACATCTTCTGGCCGGCCTCGCACACCGCGAAAATGGTCGGGTTCTATCGCCAGCGCTTCGAGCACTACGGCCACGGCACCGCCGAGCAGGCGATCGTCGGACTCGGCGGCCAGGTCTTCATGCGCAAGAACTCGCAGGACGCCGTGAAGGAGTTCCGCCCGTACTTCGACAACGCGCCCGTCTACGGCCACGGCCCGAGCCTCGAGGAATTCACCTCGCAGACGCCGCTCACCGTCGGCAGCCCGCAGGAAGTCATCGACCGCACTCTCGGCTTCCGGGACTACGTGGGCGACTACCAGCGCCAGCTGTTCCTGATGGACCACGCCGGACTGCCGCTCAAGACCGTTCTCGAACAGCTCGATCTGCTCGGTGAAGAGGTTGTGCCCGTGCTGCGCCGCGAGTTCGCGAAGAACCGTCCGGCAACGGTTCCGGATGCCCCCACCCACGCGTCGCTCGTTGCTGCGGCGGCCGCGGCTCCCGTCGGCGCATCCGTCGGCGCTCCGGTCGAGGTGGCCTAGCCATGACGGAACGCACCCGTACCATCGCCGTCGTCACCGCAGGACTCAGCCAGCCGTCCTCGACGAGGATGCTCGCCGACCGTCTTGCGGAGGCGACCTCCTCCCGCCTGGCCGAGAAAGGCATCCCCGCCGAGGTCAGGATCTTCGAACTGCGCGACGTCGCCCTCGACGTGATGAACAACATGCTCACCGGGTTCCCGAGCCCGAAGCTCGATGCGGTGATCGAAGCCGTGACCGGCGCGGACGGGCTCATCGCCGTCACCCCGATCTTCACGACCAGCGCGAGCGGCCTCTTCAAGTCGTTCTTCGACGTCATCGACAACCGGTCGCTGACCGACATGCCGACGGTCATCGCGGCGACGGCGGGCACCGCACGCCATTCCCTGGCCCTTGACTACGCCATCCGCCCGATGTTCACCTACCTGCACGCGGTCGTCGCCACCACCGCGGTGTTCGCCGCATCGGAGGACTGGGGAAGCGGCGCGGACACGGTCAAGACGCTGCCCGACCGCATCGACAGGGCGGCCGGGGAACTCGCGGCTCTCATCGCGGCATCCGATCGCTCGAATTCCGTGCGCGACCCGTTCACGATCGACGCGTCCTTCAGTCCGACGGGCGGATTCCAGCCCTCGATCTGACCGGTTCCCTGCGAGAATGGGGGAATGCCCGCACCTACCGCTCTCCCCGCTGATCCCGAGCTGCTCGCGCAACTCCTGCTCGCTCGTCGCGCGACCGCGTTCTTCGCGCACGAGCTCAACGGGTTGTCGAACGTCGACCTCGACGGCGACTCGCTGTTGCCCGGCTGGAGCCGCCGTCACGTGATCGCCCATGTCGCATATAACGCGAGGGGCATCGTACGACTCGTGACCTGGGCGCGCACCGACGTCGAAACGCCGATGTACGTCTCGAACGCGGCTCGCGACAGCGACATCGCCGCCGGGGCCGAGCTCGACCGCGACGCCCTGCGGACCCTCTTCGACGTCGCGACCATCCAGCTCGACGCCGCGTGGCGCCGGCTCACCCCCGAGACGTGGAGCCACCCGGTCCGGACCCCGAGCGGCCGGGAGATTGCCGTGTCCGAGACCGTGTGGATGCGCAACCAGGAACTCTGGGTGCACACGATCGACCTCGCGACCGGCGCATCCTTCGCCGACGTGCCGGTCGAGGTGCTCGATCGCCTGCTCACCGAGATCACCTCGGCCTGGGCGACCCGGGGTGACGGGGGAGACCTCGTGCTCTCCGTCACTGATTCCCACGACGAGCGCAGGTTCGGCGACCTCCATTCCGCGCATCCCATCGTCGTGTCCGGCAGCCTCGCTGGCCTCGTCCAGTGGGCGACCGGGCGTGGCGGTTCCGGCGTGGGTTCGAGCGCCGGGACTCCGGCCGACCCGCCTCGGTGGCTCTGAGCCCAGCTGAACGATCCTGCTGAACGATCGCGCTGAACGATCCCGCCGCGTGGCAGACTGGTACTCGAAGCAACGGGGGCTGACAGTGGACGATCCGCGCGCGAACATGCAGGACAACCGACTGATCGCCCTCGGCGCGCCGCGTGCCGACTGGACGAAGACACCCGGGCGCTCGCTCGGATTCTGGATCACCCTCGCCGGATTCGTCCTCGCTCTCGTGCTCCCGTTCTGGGGAGTCATCGCTGTCCTCGTCGGGCTCGCATACTCGATGCGCGCGCTCCGGGTCATGCCCGCCGGCGTGCACGGCCGGGGCCTGGTCCTGATCGCGCTGGGCGTCGCGGCCGTGACCGTCGTCGTCGTCGTGGCGCGCGGCATCCTCGGGGCCTGAACCTCTGGGCCTGTTCGCACTCCGTTCGCCGACCGCGTAACCGGGGGTTTCCCAGCATGAGGCGGGAATGAAACCCACGGCCTGACGTTGAGTTGAGTCAATAGCACTCAAGTTTCAAGATCAGGAGGTCTCGTGCCTACATTCTTCGGTCCCGCGGATTCCGGTAACGGTTCGTTCGACGAGTTCATCGCCCGCTACCTGCAGGGCCAGCAGGGTGCTGCACCCACAGGGCGCCCGATCGACATCACCCGGCTGCTCAACCGCCGCACCCACGAGGTGCTCGCCGAGGCCGCCCAGTACGCGGTCGAGCACGGGCACTCCCACGTCGACGTCCTGCACATTCTCCGGGTCCTCGTCCTGCGCGAACCGGCCGCCCAGGCGATCCGGAATACCGGCACAGACCCCGCGGCCCTCGCCCTGGCCGCCGAGCAGCGCCTGCCGGAGCGCTCCGCCCCGACCGGAGACGCGACGCCGGGACTCACCCCCTCCGCCCAGCGCGCCCTCCTCGACGCGCACCAGATCGCGCGCGCCTTCGGGTCGACCTACATCGACCCCGAACATCTCTTCTTCGCCTTCGTGGTGAACGAGGACTCCCCGGCCGGCCAGGTCCTCGCTGCGGCCGGCGTCACCCAGGAATCCCTGCAGGCCGGTGCACGCGAGCCGCAGGCGGATGCGACGGGCCAGGACCCTGCCCCGGCATCCGCTTCGGAAACGCCGATGCTCGACACCTACGGCACCGACCTCACGGCCCGGGCCCGCGACGGGAAACTCGACCCGGTGATCGGCCGTGCCGACGAGATCGAACAGACGATCGAGATCCTCTCCCGGCGCACCAAGAACAACCCGGTTCTGATCGGCGAGGCCGGCGTCGGCAAGACCGCCGTCGTCGAAGGGCTCGCGCAGGCCATCGTGGCGGGAACCGTGCCGGAGCAACTGCGCGGCAAGCGCGTCGTGGCACTCGACCTCGCGGCGATGGTCGCCGGGACCCGGTACCGCGGCGACTTCGAGGAACGCCTCGGTAAGACCATGGACGAGATCACCGCGCACAGCGGCGAGCTCGTGATCTTCATCGACGAGCTGCACACGGTCGTCGGCGCCGGCGGATCCGGCGACGGCGGCATGGACGCCGGAAACATCCTCAAGCCGCGGCTGGCTCGCGGTGAGCTGCACGTGATCGGCGCGACGACGCTCAAGGAGTACCGCAAGGTCGAGAAGGACCCGGCCCTCGAACGCCGTTTCCAGACCGTGCGGGTCGGCGAGCCGAGCATCGACGACGCGGTGAGCATCCTCGCGGGGCTGCGCGGCCGCTACGAAGAGCACCACGGCGTGCGCTACACCGACGAGGCGCTGCGTGCCGCCGTCGAGCTTTCCGCACGCTACGTGTCCGACCGGTTCCTGCCCGACAAGGCCATCGACCTGATCGACCAGGCCGGTGCCCGGCTGCGCCTGACCCTCGGCTCCCTGCCCGACCGTGAGGCCCTCGAGGCCCTGCGTGCGCGCGTGGTGACACTCGAGGAGGCGAAGAGCGCCGCCGTCCTCACCGAACAGTACGAGGAGGCCTCCCGGCTCCGGGACGAGATCGAGACGGTCCAGGCACAGCTGCAGCTCCAGGAAGACCCCGCCCAGGCCGTTGCAGCAGAGGCCGTCGTCGGCGAGGCCGAGATCGCCCGCGTCATTGCCCGCGCGACGGGCATACCCGTCGCCCGGCTCACCGCGGACGACCGTTCCCGCCTCGGCCTGCTCGAGGCCGAGCTGCACGAACGCGTCGTCGGACAGGACGACGCCGTCACGCTCATCGCCAAGGCGGTGCGCCGCAATCGCACGGGCATGAACGATGCCGGCCGACCCGTCGGCAGCTTCCTGTTCCTCGGGCCGACGGGCGTCGGTAAGACAGAGCTCGCCAAGGCCCTCGCTGAATCGTTGTTCGGCGACGAGCACGCGATGGTGCGCTTCGACATGAGCGAGTTCGGCGAACGGCACACCGTGAGCCGGCTCGTCGAGTCCCCTCCCGGCTACGTCGGCTACGACGAGGCCGGGCAGCTGACCGAGCGCGTGCGCAGGAACCCGTACTCGGTGATCCTGCTCGACGAGATCGAGAAGGCCCACCCCGACGTGTTCAACCTGCTGTTGCAGGTGCTCGACGACGGCCGCCTGACCGACGGCCAGGGTCGCACCGTCGACTTCCGGAACACGGTCATCATCATGACCTCCAACCTCGGCTCCGAATTCCTCGCCAGCCGGAGCGGCGCCCTCGGCTTCACCGCCCAGATCGATGGCGGGGCCGACAACGGCTTCGGCTCGGAGAAAGCGCTCCGCGACCGGGTGATGGGCAAGCTCCGCGAGGCGATGCGTCCGGAGTTCCTGAACCGGCTCGACGAGATCGTGCTGTTCCGCAAGCTCGACGCGCCGCAACTGCACGACATCGTGCGGATGCTGCTCGCCGGGACGCGCACCCGGCTCGCCGCCCAGGGCTTCGCCCTGACCGTGAGCGAGGACGCGATCGACTGGATCGCCACGCGGGGCTACGAACCCGAGTACGGTGCCCGGCCGCTCCGCCGCGTGATCCAGCGGGAACTCGACGACAAGATCGCCGACCTCCTCGTCGGCTCTGACCTGCTGGCGAGTACCGGAGTCGAAGTCTCGGTTGCTGACGGCGCACTCGTCGTCGCGGCCGCGGCATCCGCGCCGGCGCAGCCGCTGCCCCTGGCCGCGTAAGGAGTCGCTGCGGAGTCGCCGCCAGGCTGGTTCAGCCCCTGGCGGCGATCCCGGCGGCGATCTCCGCGGCGATCTCCGTGTCGGAGCGGGCATTGAACACACCCCACATGATGTGCGTCGGGCCGCTGCCGTCGCTTCCGGGGGCCGCGGCCCGCGCGGTCCACCGGTTGGCGATGGCGGCGCGACCGAGGTCCCCGAGGGAGTCGGCGATCCGGGCCTTCCGGAGTTTTCCGGCCACGACACTGCCGTCCTCGGCGAGTCGCCAGCCGCGATCGCTCGCGAGCACGCGTCCGATCTCCTCCTCGGTGAGCCAGCGCGAAAAACTGCGACCGGGCGGGTCGATATCGGTGAGTTTCATGCTCGAAACTGTACCCAGCTTTCCGGGTAAGCGATTGAGAACCCCAACTGGTCAATCACAGCGATGACGGCTGTTGGACAGATCAGTGGTCCTGGAGGAGGCTGAAGTCATGGAATACACACACCTCGGTCGCTCTGGTCTTTCCGTCTCCCGACTGTGCCTCGGCACCATGAACTTCGGGCCGCTCACGCCGGAACCGGAGGCGCACTCCATCATGGACTCGGCGCTCGCCTCGGGAATCAACTACTTCGACACGGCGAACGTCTATGGCGGCGACCTCGGGCCCGGGGCCACCGAGTCCCTCGTCGGCCGGTGGTTCGCGCGCGGCGGCGATCGCCGGGAGCGGACCGTGCTCGCCACCAAGCTCTACGGGACGACCTCGGACTGGCCGAACAACGGCAGGCTCTCGGCCCTCAACATCCGCCGGGCCCTCGACGCGAGCCTCCGGCGACTGCAGACGGATTACATCGACATCTACCAGTTCCACCACATCGACAGGGAGACGCCCTGGGACGAGATCTGGCAGGCCATGGAGACGGCCGTCGCCCAGGGAAAGATCCTCTACGCGGGCAGCAGCAACTTCGCCGGCTGGCACATCGCCACGGCCCAGGCGGAAGCGCGACGTCGCAACTTCACCGGCCTGGTGAGTGAGCAGTCGATCTACAACCTCCTCACCCGGGACCTCGAGCTCGAAGTGCTCCCGGCGGCGCGAGCGAACGGGCTCGGTGTGATCGCCTGGTCCCCGCTGCAGGGCGGCCTCCTCGGGGGAGTGCTCGGCAAGGAGCGCGACGGCAGACGGCGCCTCGAAGGGCGCTCTGCCGAGACGCTTGCCGCGCACCGACCGGCCATCCAGGCCTTCGAGGACTTCGCCGCAGACCTGGGGCACGAGCCGGGAGACGTGGCCCTGGCCTGGCTCCTGCACCAGCCGGGAGTGACGGCGCCGATCATCGGGCCGCGCACCCAGGCCCAGCTCGACGACGGTCTCCGGGCGCTCGACGTCACCCTCGATGCCGCAGCTCTGGCCCGTCTCGATGAGATCTTCCCCGGGCACAAGCCGGCCCCTGAGGACTATGCCTGGTGACCAACCCCGCAACAGGTCCCGCAACAGATCCCGCAACAGATCCCGCAACGAATCCCGCAACGAACACTGCAGAACCGCCAGCCCCGTCAACCGCTCAACGAAGGAAGCCATGCCGACCCGAATGATGCAAACCCGAATGATCGCCGACCGAACCGTGAGCGCGATCGGACTCGGCGGAATGCCGATGTCGATTGAAGGACGACCGGATGCGGCCAGGTCCGTCGCGACGATCCACGCGGCCCTCGACGAGGGCGTGACCCTGTTCGACACCGCGGACGCGTACCACCTGCACTGCGCGACGAGGTCGGCCACAACGAAACCCTCATCGCAGGAGCGATCGCGTCGTGGGGCGGGGACACCAGCGACCTGCTCGTCGCGACGAAGGGCGGGCACCTGCGCCCCGGTGACGGCACCTGGTATGTCGACGGCCGCCCTGAACACCTCAAGAAGGCCGCGGAGGCCTCACTCGCGCGGCTCGGCGGCGACGCGATCGGCCTCTATCAGTTCCACCGGCCGGACCCGGCGGTGCCGTACGCCGATTCCATCGGGGCGCTCGTCGAGCTCCTCGACGCCGGCACGATCCGCCTCGCCGGCATCTCCAATGCGAACGTCGATCAGATCCGGCTCGCCCGCGAACTGCTCGGCGGGCGCCTCGCGAGCGTGCAGAACCAGTTCTCTCCTGCGTTCCGCAGCAGCGAACCGGAGCTCGAGCTCTGCACCGAACTCGGAATCGCCTTCATCCCCTGGAGCCCGCTCGGTGGGATCTCCTCTGCGTCCCGGCTCGGCGAACGCTTCGCGCCGTTCCAGCAGGTAGCAGCAGACCGAGGGGTCAGCCCGCAGGTCGTCTGCCTGGCCTGGCACCTCGCGAAGTCCCCTGTGGTCATCCCAATCCCCGGCGCCTCGCGGCCGGAGAGCATCCGGGATTCGGTTCACGCTGCCGGCATCACGCTCACGACTGAGGAACTGGCGCTGCTGGGCTGATCCCCGCGAGCTGGGTGAGGAACGCCGTGGCGGCCGGGCTGGGCTCGTCCGCCACGGCGACCGCGGCCGTCCACGGCGGCATCGGATCCTCGATCTGAATGGCTCGCAAGAGGTCAGGGCGCTTCGCTGCGAAACTCTCCGGCACGATCGCGACACCGAGGTTGTAACCGACGAGGTCGAGCATCGGATGCACGTCGTTGACCTCGAGCGCGGCCCGGTAATCGAACCCGGCAGCAGCGAAACCGCGGCGGGCGAGGACGTGTGCGCCCCAGCCTGCGGGGAACCCGACGAGTGACTCGGCATGCAGGGATGCGAGGTCGACGGAGCCCCTGGCCGCGAACGCGTGATCGGGATGGCAGAGCACGATGAGCCGCTGCGTGCTGAGCGGACTGAGTCGGACGCCGGGAGTCTGGTCGCCGACCGAGACGACAAGGGCGACGTCCGTGCGGCCGTTCGCGACGCCCTCGATGAGCTCGAGCGATCCGGCGTGCCTGAGACGTACGTCGACCCCTGGATGCGTCATGCGGAAGCGGGCGAGCTCTCCCGGAAGGTCCACCGAGCCCAGGCACGGCTCGGCGCCGACGGTCAGGCTCCCCAGCATGAGGCCGCGCACAGCCGCAACGGCGTTCTGGGCCGCGGTGGCGCTCGCGAGCGTGCGCAACGCCTCGACCAGGAAGGCCTGTCCGGCGACCGAGAGTTCGACGCTGCGGGTGCTGCGGATGAAGAGTGACGTCCCGAGCTCGCTTTCGAGCGCCCGAACGGATGCCGACAGACCGGATTGTGAGATCTGCAGGATCTCGGCGGCCCGGGTGAAGTGGCGTTCCTCGGCGACGATCGCGAAATGTTCGAGCTGGCGGAGTTCCATTCAGCAAGGCTAGTGCCTCACGCGAGGCCATTCACAGGTGCGAGGACTGGATCCACCGCCTCGTCTTTTGCCGTTCCGGGGTCGATAATGTCTCGGAAGCGCGGGCCCGACGGCGGGCACGCCCCGGTCTGGAGGTCTCAGATGACAACGCTCAACCCCTATCTCTCGTTCCGTGATTCGGCCAGGGCGGCCATGGACCTGTACGAGTCGGTCTTCGGCGGCACGGTCACGCGCAGTACCTTCGCGGAGCTCCACGCCAGTGAGGATCCTGCGGAGGGCGACAAGATCATGCACTCCGCTTTGACGACGGACGGCGGGATGGTCCTGATGGCGGCGGACACACCGAACAGCATGGATCTGACACCGGGCACCACTATGTCGGTCTCGCTGAGCGGCGACGACGAGGCGGAACTGAGCGGCTACTTCGAAAAACTGTCTGCCGGCGGGACCGTACTCCAGCCGCTTGCGAAGGCGCCGTGGGGAGACAGCTTCGGGATGCTCGTGGACCCGTTCGGCGTGAGCTGGCTGGTCAACATCTCCGGATCGGGCAGCACAGCGCCCGAGTGACGTTCAGGCGCCGGGCTGGACGTCGAGGCTGATCGAGTCGTCTTCCGTGCCGTCGACAAGGCGCTGCAGGGCGTTGCGGACGAGGAGGCCGCGCATGGTGTCGCGGTGCGCCCGCGCCTTCGGCAGGAAGTGCGGCACGTACCCGTAGACGGCGTGGCTCTTCTTCGAGCCGAGGTACGGACCAGGGGGAGTGTCGGCGAGCGGTACGAACGGGATGCCCAGAAAGTCCCGCATCTTGCGCAGCGGGCGGTCGTCGACGATGGACACAATGTGCTTGATCCGGTGCACGAGCGCGGAGAGGTACATGGCGCGGTAGAGCTGCACGCTCACCGCTGCTTCGCCGCGACGGTAGTCGGGGAGGACGGCGACGGTGCCGATGTCCCAGATCTCGGTCGGATCGGTGATCGCGTGAAAGCGGAACGCCTCATCGAGTTCCAGATTGAACGGTTCCTGGGCGGCATCGTTGAGGCTCTTGAGTCCATGCGGGGAATCCTCGATGATCCGCAGCACCCCGCTCGGCGTGCCGGTGTCCCTGTCGATGGAGATGAAGAATGTGCTCGTGCCCTCGTACGCGCCGTACTCGTCCGTCATCTGCGCGGCATCGTTGCCGAACGTCGCCTCGAAGACAACACGTTCCACGTGCCGGCCGACGTTCGAAAACGGGCTCCGGCCGTCGACCTCGATCGCGACCAGCCGGTAGTGCTCCGGGAGGTCACGCGTGCGCGCGGCGAGCAGCCGCACGGTGAGGTCCTCGAGCTCGGCATCGCTCAGGTCGTATCGGGGGCTGAACACCTCGGCGCCGATCACGGTATCGGTGTCGCGGGTCGGCACTAAAACTCCTTGTATTCGGCGCTGGCACTGCCGAAGAAACGCGTGGTGTATTCGACGGCCACGAGGGGGTCGAACGGCTTGCAGGTGTAGATGTCGACACTGTAGAAGAGCACCGGTTGTTCCCACGCGTAGAAATGCGCCCCCGACGTTTCCCAGTGAGTCCACCCGGCCCAGCCGTACAGATCGCTGCGATGCGTGACCGGTTCGATCAGGCCTTTCATGTCGAGCACCGGGGCAAGCCCTGACAAGTAGTCCGTGATCTGCACTGCGCTGATCGGTTCGGCGGGGTAGGCCTCGATGACAAGACGCTGCCGGTAAATGGTTGGTGCAAGGTCGCGCATGAAAGCCATTCCCCCAGTGATGTGATCAAGAGCTTGGGGAAAGGAATCCCCGGCGGCAGCCGTTTCATCAGGGCGACATTGGAACCTGAGACTGAGCGGTGCTGCCTCACTGTACGCCCCCCAGACATCCATCGGGGTCCGAGGGCACGTCCGACAGTCTGGACGAGTCCCCGGTGGGTCCCTTTTCTTCACCGCGATGCCGGTGCACACTGAGCGAATGCGCAGGCTTTCCGTCACGAGACACCCGGGAAAGGGGCCGGTTGCGCCGCCCATTTTCGGGGCCGCGCTGCTGGTGATCCTTGCAGTGGGCCTTCCCCTCGCGGCCATCCAGGTAGCAGGTGCGATCCGACCGGACCCGGCGGCATCCGCCCCGTCCGGCATCCCAGCGGTTTCCCCGACCGCGGCCCCACTCCGGTGCCGACCGTACCGGCCCAATCGTCGCGGGCCCAACCGTCACCGGCGATCAGGGCGCTGGATTCGGACAATCCGATTTCCGATCCTGCCTGGTTCGTGCAGGCATACGAAGCCGGGTTCCGGCTCTACATCCTCAGCTCCACCGAGTTCGGCACGTGCACGCCTCTCGCCCGCACCCAGGCGCAGCTCGCGATGGCCATCGACGCCGGTCTCGCGATCGCCGCGTACACCAGGGATCCGCGCTGCTGGCGGGAGGGGATCGCGGCGACGGGCTCCTTCCGCATCCGGCTCCAGTTCTTCGCCCTCGACATCGAAACGGGCGGCCCGCCGCTCACCCGCGCCATGATCACGGGCGTCCAATCCACCGGAGTGCGCCCCGTCGTCTACACCGGCGCGCGGATGTGGGACGACATCATGGGCGCGGGAACGACGGAGTTCTCGGACGTCGCCCTCTGGGATGCCGTGCCCGTCCAGCCGGGCTCGACTGCCGTGGCCGGCCTCCCTGACGACCCCGTCGATCTCCTCTCGCCTGCACCGATTCCGTTCGGTGGCTGGAACGCGTCCGGGAATCTCCGAGTCGGTGTTCAGCAGCATTTTGAACGGGTCTTCAACGGCGTCAACATCGATGTGAACACCTTCGCGAGGTCATTCCTGTACTGATCGGGAAGCGCGCACCGGAATGGGCGCCGCACCGCGTATCATGGCGGCGTGAAGCCCTACCTGCTCTTGGCCAGCCGTCCGGAGGACGAAGCCGCCGACGACGAGTACGAGGGTTTCCTGAGCGCCGGCGGCCTCACCCCGGAGGACCTGCACCGGGTCAGGCTCGAGGCGGCGCCACTGCCGCCGATCCGGCTGGACGACTACTCCGGCATCATCGTCGGTGGCAGCCCCTTCAACGCCAGCGACCCCGCGGCGACGAAGTCCGCCGTCCAGCTCCGGGTCGAGCGGGAACTCCAGTCGCTCCTCGACCTCGTCGTCGCCCGTGATTTTCCCTTTCTCGGAGCCTGTTACGGCATCGGGCTGCTGACGACACACGGCGGGGGTGTCGTCGACGGAACGTGGCCGGAGGACGCCGGCCCGACGAGAGTGCGGCTGACGCAGGAGGGAGCCGCCGACCCCCTGTTCGGTATCCTCGAGCCCGACTTCGAGGCCTTCGTCGGACACAAGGAGGCATGCACGGTCCTCCCGCCCGGCGCCGTACTCCTGGCCACCGGAGAGGATTGCCCGGTCCAGGCCTTCCGGGTCGGACGGAACGTCTACGCGACCCAGTTCCACCCGGAGCTCACCAATGCGAGCATCCTCACCCGCCTCCGGATCTACCGCGACAACGGATATGTCAAGCCGGATGCCTGGACCGGAGTCATCGCGAGCATCGCGGCGGCCACGGTGACGCAACCGGCGAACCTGATGCGTGCCTTCGTGCGGCGCTTCGGCACCGAATAAGCTGCGCCACCAAATAAACTGCTACGAATGCCAACCTCACTCGCGACCCCGTATGAAGACCTGCTTCGCCACACCCTGGCGACGGGCACCGCCAAAGCCGACCGGACCGGGACCGGAACCACGAGCATCTTCGGCGCCCAGCTCCGCTTCGACCTTCGTGAGGGCTTCCCGCTCATCACGACGAAGCGCGTGCACTTCAAGTCGATCGCCTACGAACTCCTGTGGTTCCTGCGCGGCGAGAGCAACGTCGGATGGCTCCGGGAACACGGCGTCAGCATCTGGGACGAGTGGGCATCGGAAACCGGAGAACTCGGTCCCGTCTACGGAGTGCAATGGCGCTCCTGGCCCACCCCCGACGGTGGTCACATCGAGGCAGATCGCCCAGGTGATCGAGACCCTGAAGACAGACCCGGATTCGCGTCGCATGATCGTGTCGGCCTGGAACGTCGCGGACATCCCGTCGATGGCCCTCGCACCGTGCCACGCGCTCTTCCAGTTCTACGTCGCCGACGGCCGCCTGTCCTGCCAGCTCTACCAGCGCAGCGCCGACCTCTTCCTCGGCGTCCCCTTCAACATCGCGAGTTATGCGCTGCTGACCCACCTCGTCGCCGCCCAGGCCGGCCTCGAGGTCGGCGACTTCATCTGGACCGGCGGGGACTGCCACATCTACGACAACCATCGTGACCAGGTCACGGAGCAGCTGACCCGTGCCCCGTATCCGCTCCCGACGCTCCGCATCACGGGCGAACGCGCGAGCATCTTCGACTACGGGTACGAGGACCTCGAGGTCGTCGGCTACCAGCACCACCCCGCGATCAAGGCACCCGTTGCCGTCTGATCCCGCCCGTCACACTCCCGTGATCGCACTGGTCTGGGCGCAGGCGCACGACGGGATCATCGGCAGCGCCGGTTCGATACCCTGGCACCTTCCCGAAGACCTCGCGCATTTCAAGGCCGTGACGGATGCCGCGACGGTCGTGATGGGTCGTCGCACGTGGGATTCCCTCCCCGAACGATTCCGGCCGCTCCCCGGGCGACGGAACATCGTCGTCACCAGGGACGCCGACTGGGCCGCTGCCGGAGCCGAACGCGCCGGGTCCGTGGACGATGCCCTCGCTGCGGACGACTCGGCCACAGATCCGGCCACGACGATCTGGGTGATCGGCGGAGGCGAGGTCTACCGCGAAGCCCTGGCCCGCGCCTCACGACTCGAGGTCACCGAGCTGGACCTCGCCGTGCCCGGCGACACGAGGGCCCCCGCGGTTGACGGGGAGTGGACGCGTGCCCACGCCTCGGAATGGATGGTCTCGAGGACCGGCATCCGCTTTCGCTTTGTCGGGTACGAGCGGCCGGTTCCGCGGAACTGACGTCTCTTCGGGCACGGACATCTCTTCACGAGCTGACGTCTCCGGCGGCACCGGCTTCTCCTGCAGCGCGGGAGCCACGGGCGCCACGGTGACTCGGCGTTCCGGACTCCTCCAGCGTCCGCTCGACGGCGTCAGGAATGCCTGGGGAAGGGTCGCCAGGCAGATCGCCGCGTCGACCACACGTACGAGTGGGAAGGCGAACCCGAGCAGCAGATAACTCGGCCGGCGGGTGACGGCGACGACGAGCACGGTCAACAGGTAATCGGGCACGAGCACGCCGAGCAGGATCAGGGTCGGCGGAATCGCGTCCGTCAGCCGCGTGGCGATGCCGGACGGGTCCGTCGACGTCGCCTCCCAGATGACCGCGCCGACCGATACGACGAGCAGCGGCAGGAACAGCAGCATCATCACACTGCTCGTCACGAGCTCGAACACGTGGAGCGCCAGCGCACCCCAGAACCAGCCGAGCCGGAATCCGTGGCGGCGCAGCGTCTGCCAGAACCCCAGGGTCCAACGCCGGAGCTGCCGGGTGTAATCGTGCAGGTTGTCCGGATCCTGGGTCGAGGCCCTCGCGATCGAGGGGTGGAATGCGATCCGGCCGAGCTTGCGCGCGTGCACTTCGAACGTCATGTTGAAGTCCTCGATCGCGAGCCCGGGAGGATCGATGTCGATGCTTCCGAGGACCCGGCTGCGATACATGCTCGCGAAACCGGGAACGATGGAGATCACGTTCGCGAGCCTGGCGGCCTGACCGTACTTGAGCAGGTACTGCACCATGACGTAGAAACGTTCCCGGTATGCGACCAGGAATCGGCCCATCATCGTCGCGGGGGAGGATCAGCGATCGTCGACGCACACGCTGCAACCGCGACGACCCCCGGATCCTGGAAGCACGGCAGGCCGGTCAGCAGGTAGTCGGGGGCCAGCACCGTGTCCGCATCGAGGAGCACCACGACCGGGAACCGGCGTGCCAGTTCGAAATGGTCGATTGCCGCGACGAGCGCGCCGGCCTTTCCGTGATTCGACTCGAGTTCGAGCACGTTCGCTCCGCTGGCTCTCGCGAGGTCCGCGGTCCGGTCTGCTGAGGCGTCCGAAACGACGAAGACGTGTCCAACGGGCACCTGGCCGGTTGCGGAACCGATCGTCGCGGCGATCACTTGTTCTTCGTCGTGGGCGGCGACCAGGACCGCGACCTCGTCCGCGGAGATCAGCGGGTCCTGCGATCGATCGGGCGACCGGCGGCGGCTGCTCTCGACCACGGCACGGATGAGACCGACCGTGGTCCAGAGCAAGGTGTTGATTCCCACAACAAGAATGAAAATGACGAAGAACGTAACCATCTGTGCCCCCGGGGTGAAATCGAACGTCCCACACTGGAACCGGAGACGCCACGTCGAGACTGTCGGTGTTGACGTGCACGAAGCTACCCGAGGCCGGAGGGGACCGCTGGCCCTGTCACCCGGATGGGGCGACCCATGTGGTTAACCACATCCGGGTGTGGGTTGCCCCCGGAACGCGCCGCGACGTGTTTTCCGGATGCATGCAGTTACAGGCATTTATGAGTGAGGATGATGGAGAAGTGACTTTTCCGACGAGTACCTCCAATTTTCGTGCCGCCCGCGATCAGCTGCTGCGCCTCTGGGACGGCCACGCCCGTGCCGCCGCGGAATTCCGCTGGCCGGATGTCGGCGCGTCATTCAACTGGGCCGTCGACTGGTTCGACGTGATCGCGGCCGGCAACGACAACATCGCCCTGTGGATCGTCGAGGAGGACGGCCGTGAGCTGAAGGTCACTTTCGCGGAGATGTCCGCACGCTCCAACCAGGTCGCGGCGTGGCTCACCCAGCAGGGCGTCGGCAAGGGCGATCACGTGATGCTCATGCTCGGCAACCAGGTCGAACTCTGGGAGCTCATGCTCGGCATCATGAAGATCGGCGCCGTGATCCTCCCGACATCGACCGTGCTCGCCGCCGGCGACCTCGCCGACCGCGTGCAGCGCGGCGAGGTGGACTGCGTCATCGCGAATGCGGGTGACGCCGCCAAGTTCGCGGAGATCGACGGCGATTTCCGGCGCATCTGCGTCGGCGGCACGGTTCCCGGCTGGGCTCACTACGCCGACGCCGCCCTGCTGTCCACGGCGCCCGTTCCCGTGGCCGTCGGTTCGGACGACCCGTCGCTCATCTACTTCACCTCGGGGACCACGAGCAAGCCCAAGATGGTCGTGCACACCCAGACCTCGTACCCCGTGGGCCATCTCTCCACGATGTACTGGCTCGGGCTTCGTCCCGGCGACGTGCACCTCGCCATCAGCTCACCGGGCTGGGGCAAGCACGCCTGGAGCAGCTTCTTCTCGCCCTGGATCGCTGAGGCCACCGTCTTCGTCTACAACTACGGCCGGTTCGACCCGCAGGCGCTCACGGCCCAGCTGCACCGCGCCAAGGTCACGACGTTCTGTGCGCCGCCGACGGTGTGGCGGATGCTGATCCAGTCCGATGTGGGCGAGAAGCCGGTCGGCCTCCGCGAGATCCTCTCGGCGGGTGAACCGCTCAACCCCGAGGTGATCAGCCAGATCCAGCGTGCCTGGGGGCTCACGATCCGCGATGGGTACGGCCAGACCGAGACGACGGCCATCGTCGGCAACGTGCCGGGGTCCGTCCTCAAGGCCGGGTCCATGGGCCTGCCCCTGCCCGGTGTCGCGATCACCCTCGTCGATCCGATCACGGGAGGCGTCGCAGACGAGGGCGAGATCTGCCTCGACCTCGCCGAGCCCGCCGTCAACCTCATGGCCCGGTACCACGGCGACCCGGTCAGGACCCAGGCCGCGCTCCGGGATGGCTACTTCCACACGGGCGACGTCGCCACCCGGGACGACAACGGCTACATCACCTTCATCGGCCGCACGGATGACATCTTCAAGTCCTCCGATTACAAGGTCTCCCCGTTCGAGGTCGAAAGCGTGCTGCTCGAACACCCCGCCGTCGCCGAGGCCGCGGTCGTCCCCGCCCCCGACGACACCCGACTCAACATCGCCAAAGCGTACATCCACCTCGCGGCCGGCTGGGCACCCGACAGCGCGACCGCTCTCGCCGTGCTGCGCCACGCCCGCAACGGGTTGCCGCCGTACATGCGGGTGCGGTCGTATCGAGTTCTTCGAACTGCCCAAGACGAGCTCAGGCAAGATCCGCAGGGTCGAGCTGCGGGCGCGCGAGAACGATGCCGCAGAGCAGCAGCTCCGGCTTCCGGAGGAATGGCGCGACGACCAGTTCCCCGAGCTTAAGCGTTCGTCGAAGAGCTGATCCGCGCGCCCGCGAAAGCGGGTGAAACGTCGTACTGAGCTCGGCATACCGACGACTCACCCGCTTTCGCGAACGGCGGCGGGGACGGGAACGGGGGCGAGCAGGGCGTCGATCGCTGCGAGGGGGATCGGCAGCCAGTCGGGCCGATTGAGTTTTTCGTAGACGACCTCGTAGAGAGCCTTGTCGAGTTCGAAGGCGCCGAGCAGCGGGCGTTGCTCTCCGAGGCTCCTGCCGGAACGTTCGCTGTACCCGGCAAGGAACGCCCGACGGCAGGCCTGTGCCCACCCGGTGACGACACCGGTCCGCTCGGGAGCTTCCCGCGCCACGGTTCCGGCCGCGTAGGAGAACGACCTCAGCATCCCGGCGACATCCCGCCAGGGCACGTCGACACGGGTCCGGTCCTCGAGAGGAGTGAGCGGTTCGCCCTCGAAATCGACGAGCACCCAGCCCCTGCCCGGAACGAGCAGCACCTGGCCGAGGTGCAGGTCCCCGTGGATGCGCTGCAGCCTCGGCCAGGACACCTCGGCCGCTGCGGCGAACACCGCCTCGATCGCCGGGGCGTACCGGTCGAGTGCAGGCACCTCCGCGATCGCGCGCCGGGCGCGGGCGCGCAGGCCGTCGAGGACCGTGCCGACGACCTCAGCGGTCGGCTCCGCCGTCGGCATCGCGTCAGCGAGGTCGGCGTGGACTGCCGCGGTCGCGACGCCGAGGCTCCGCGCCCGCGCAGTGAAGTCCTCGTTTCTCCGTGCCGCACCGAGTACCACCCGCCAGGCGTCTTCGACGCCGGGCAGGAACTCCTGGGCGAAAGCGAGGTGGCCGCGCGCGGTGCCGCCAGGCGCGCGGGGGTCCGCCCAGTCCCCGACGATGCAACCGACGGGAAGGGGAACGAAGTGCGAGCCGGCGCGGGCGAGTGCGGACTGCACGGTGACGTCGGGGTTGTCGCCGTGGTGGAGCGCCCGGAAGACCTTGCAGATCACGGGAGTGAGTGCGCGACCGTCAGGACCCGCGAGTTCGTAGATGATCGAGGTGTTGGACTGCTCTCCCCGGAGCACGTGACTCGACACGACGGTCGGCTCGACACCCTCCGGCGCGACTCCGTCGCCGGGTACACCTCCGGGTACACCGCCGGCGAGGCCGTTGGGAAGGGTCTCGCCTTCCGCGACCGAGCATCCGTCTGCACCAGGGCCTGACGTGCCGCGACGCAGGATCAACAGGAGCAGCGCCCGCGCATAGGCCGGATCCGCCGGAGCGTCATAGACGAACTTTCGCCGCCCGTCCGCTCCGGTAAGGGTCGTGATGAGGGCCGCCTCGCCGCCAGGGAGAGCCACCTCCCGCTCGGTCACGGGAAGCTGGTAGACCGTCCGGCGAGGGTCGCCGGCGTCGACGACGCAGTCGGTGCGGATCAGCACCCCGGCTCGCCGGAGGGCAGCGACCAGCCGCCCACGCGCGCCAGCGCCACCGGGCGGCCCGTGTCCGCGAACCAGCGCTGGCGGGCGGCCCAGGAGCTCACATCTTCGGGCACTGCGGATCCGAGGCCATTCCCAGTCATGCCGCCAGCGTACGCCAGCGGCAGAGTGTGGCCCGCAGACATCCTGATCAGCTTGGAAACACCAGTGCCCAGCCGATGTTCATGGGGCAGAACTGTCATTTGACGGCGTATTCACAGGAAAGTGATAGCGTCCGGAAAGCCCTGATCCATAACTTCGATCCCGGTGGGCCCCACGGAGAGTCCCCGGAACCGGAGACTCATGTTCTATACCTACCTGCGTCGGGAACTCGCGGGCCGTCGCAAGCAGACCGCCATCGTCGCGATCGGCATGGCCCTCGCCATCGCGCTGGTCATCATCGTCAACTCGGTGTCGAGCGGAGTCCAGCTCGCCCAGGCATCCGTTCTCGAGTCCGTGTACGGCGTCGGCACCGACATCACCGTGAGCCAGGCCCCTGCTGCCGCCGCGACGCCGGGCACCGGAAACGGCGCGCCGCCAACGCTTCGACTTCGGTTCGGCGGACGGTGCCGCAGCGGACGGAACCACGACGATCAGCCGCAGCAGGCTCACGGCTGAACGCGGGACGGAGACCTTCGCCTCGACCGGTCTCGACTCGGTGCGCGCGGTTCCGAACGTCAGTGCGGCCGCTGCGACGCTCCTGCTGAGCAACTCCACCTTCAGCGGCGCCCTCCCGACCCGCAGCCAGGGCGCCACCCGGCCATCGACCGGCCAGGGCGCTCCGTCAGGCCAGAGCGCTGAGACGCCGCCGACGGGTGGCCCCGACGGTGCGGGCGGCAGCTCGTTCAGCGTCGACTCCTTCACCGTGCTCGGGCTGAACCCGGCCGACGCAGCCGTCGGCCCGCTCTCCGCCGTGACGCTCACAGCCGGGCGCTCGCTCGCGAGCACGGATGCCGGTGCGAACGTCGCCGTCCTCGACGCGAGCTACGCGACGACCGCCTCCCTCGCCGTCGGCGGCACCGTCGCTATCGCGGGCACCGACTTCAGCATCGTCGGGCTGGTCTCCGCGACGACCTCGGACAGCGCGACCGCGGCCAATGTCTACATTCCGCTCGACGTCGCCCAGTCCCTCGCGGCCCTGCCGAGCCAGGTCTCCAACATCTACGTGCAGGCGGCGTCGTCGACGGACATCAACCAGGTCCAGGCGGACATCAGGACCGCACTGCCCGCAGCGACCGTCAAGACCCAGGCGGACCTCGCGTCGAGCGTATCCGGGTCGCTCGCGAGCGCATCGAGCCTCGTCTCCAACCTCGGGTTGTGGCTCTCCCTGATCGTCCTCGCAGCGGCGTTCCTGATCGCGATCCTCTTCACGATCTCCGGGGTCACCCGGCGCACCCGTGAGTTCGGAACGCTCAAGGCGATCGGGTGGTCCAACGGCCGGATCGTGCGCCAGGTCGGCGGCGAATCGCTCGTGCAGGGCCTGATCGGCGGCGTCGTCGGGATCGCCGTCGGGCTCGCCGGGATCCTCGTGATCAACATCATCGCCCCGACGTTGACCGCAGGGGCCTCGACGGCCGTGCAGGCGGTGGGCCGCGGGGCCGGGGCCGCCGGCGGCGCGGGAGGTGCGGGAGGCGCAGGCTTCGGCCCTGGCGGTGGCGGATTCGGTGCCGCAACCCAGGCGGCCACCCAGTCGAACATCGTCCTGACGGCGCCCGTCACGGTATCCGTGATCCTGATCGCGGTCGGACTCGCCGTTCTCGGCGGCCTGCTCGCCGGAGTGATCGGGGGTGGCGAGCCTCCCGGCTCCGGCCGGCGGAAGCCCTGCGCAGCATCGCGTAGCACTGCCTGCGTCACCCGATTCGATTCGCTCCGATTCTCACTTTCAGCTTCCAAAAGGAACCAGACCATGTACCAGCTGACGAATGTCACCAAAAAGTATGACCAGGGCAAGCGCTCGGTGACCGCGCTGCAGGACGTCACCGTTTCGATCCCCGATGGCCAGATGGTCGCGATCCAGGGGCCGACCGGTGGCGGCAAGTCGACCCTCCTGCAGATGCTCGGGGCACTTGACCGCCCGAGTTCCGGATCCGTGGTGCTCGAGACGGAGCACCTCGGCAGTTCGAACCTGTCGAGCCTCGGGGACTCCCAGCTCGGTCGCATGCGCAGCGAGATCGGCTTCGTGTTCCAGAACTTCAATCTGATCCCGACGCTGACCGCCCAGGAGAATGTCGAGACGGCGCTCGCGCCGCTCGGCGGGACGAACGCCGCGCGCCGGGAGCGCTCGGCGGCCGCCCTCGAGGCCGTCGGCCTCGGGGACCGCCTCGGCCACCTTCCCGCCGAACTCTCGGGCGGCCAGCAACAGCGGGTCGCGCATCGCGAGGGCCACTCGTCAAGGACCCGACCGTGCTCCTCGCCGACGAGCCGACCGGCAACCTCGACGAGGAGACCAGGGACGAGATCATGGACCTGCTCGAGGGGCTCTGGCGGGCACAGGGCCTCACCCTGATCGTGGTCACGCACGACAGTGCCGTCGCCAGGCGCGCCCAGCGCCGCCTGCACATCAAGGCCGGACGACTCACCGAACTCGCCTGACTGCCGGGCTCGCCTGATGACCGCCGGGCTCGACAAACATTAGAGTAAAGACTCTAATGGGAGTATGACGCCCGACAGGACACCCAGGAACGACCGGAACGAGCCGAAAGGCCGGTACGACAAGAAGGGGCGGACGTCGACCCGGCGTTCGTTCCTCAAGGTCGCCGGCATCGGCCTGGGGACGATCGCGATCGCCGGCGCCGCAGGCCTCACCTGGCGCGCGGTCGACGGTGGCGTGTTCGCGAGCGGGACAGGCGAGGCATTCGCCGCATGGGCGCAGGCCGGCCCGGAGGCGCATGACGCCCTCGGCCTCGTTCGGGCCGCCGTGCTCGCCGCGAACGCGCACAACGCCCAGCCCTGGCAGTTCAGGGTCGCCGACAACCGGATCGACGTCTTCGCTGACACGACCAGGAACCTCGGGACGATGGACCCGCTGCTCCGGGAGATGGACGTCTCGCTCGGGTGCGCGATCGAGAACATCGTCGTCGCGGCACCCGCGAACGGGAAGAAGGCCGCCGTCACCCTGCTGCCGGACCCCGCGGACCCCACACACGTCGCACGGATCGACCTTCAGGCGGCGGAGGCATCCGTCTCACCGCTGTTCACCGCGATCGCATCCCGACACACCGACCGCAACTCCTATGACCTCACGCGGCCCGTGAGCGCCGCGGAGCTGGCACGGCTCAGCGGACTCATCGACGAGACCGTCGCCGAACTCGTCTGGTTCTCGGACCCCGCGGAGAAGAATGCGTTCGGTGCCCTGACCGTCCGCGCGACCGAGGCGATCATCGCAGACCCGCAACAGGTGGCGGACGACGCCGCCTGGTACCGCACCGACTGGCACGAGATCCAGTCGAAGAAAGACGGCATCACGATCGACCCGTCCGGGCAGTCGGAATTCATCAGGGCCGTTTCGAAGGTCATTCCCGTTTCGACGGCCCAGAACAACGCGGGCTGGCTCGCCGGCACCAGGGACAGCCAGGTCCCCACGGCCGCGGCCTTCGGAGCGCTCGTCGTGCGCGACCCGCTCGACACCGGCGAGCGTCTCGCCGTCGGCAGGGCCTGGCAGCGCCTGCACCTGAGCATGACGGTCGACGGGGTGAGCGCCCAACCGCTCTGCCAGCTTCCGGAACGGATCGACAGGGAACGCTCGACGGGCCTCAACCCGGACTTCGGCGACGCGCTGGCCGCGCTCCTGCCCGCCGGCCGCCACGCGATCATGACCTTCCGGATCGGACATCCGACCGGCTCGGCCCTGCCGAGCCCTCGACGCCCCGCGCGGGAAGTCGTGCTTTCGTGAGCCGGGTCCCGACCACGGTGACGGCGGGGGAGACCAGGGCCAGGATCCTCTTCGTCGCCCTCGGCCTCTTCAACGAACGCGGCACCGCCGCCGTGACCACCAACGCGATCGCGGCGGCCGCCGGAATCAGCCCGGGCAACCTGTACTACTGGTTCGGCGGCAAGGACGAGATCGTGCGCGAGCTGCATGCCCAGCGCGTGACGGCCTACGAATCTCTCTGGGAGGCATCCGCTGCCGGGGGAGGGGACGGGCCTGAACGCCTGGACCCCGAGCAGGTACTCGACCGCCTCGGTGCCGGTGTCGCGCTGACGCGGCAGTACGCGTTCCTGGCCCGCGACCTCTTCGGCCTGCTGCACGCGGACCCGGTGCTCGCCGAACACTACCGGCTCGTGCGCGCCCGGCGCCTCGTCAGGTTCAGCGAGATCGCCAGGGGCTGGCGTGAACACGGCGAGATCCGCCCGCTCGGCGATCGGGAGCTCGATGACCTCGTGCGGGCGCTCTGGATCCTCGCCGAGTCCTGGTTCGCCTTCGAGGAGCTCGACGGGGCGGACACCGGAGGGCCTTCGGATTCCACTACAGATTCCACCGGCGGGACGCGCTACCTGCGCGCCGTCCTCACGCCGTACCTCAGCGCCCCTTTACCCGGGCGGGGCTAGACGCGGCGGATGCCCCAGGCCACGACGGCGAGGGACGCCGCGCAGACGACACCGAGCAGGGACATCAGCAGGGTGTAGCTCGCGACGGCGTTGAGCGCCGCGAAGAGGACCGGCAGCAGGAACCCGAGGTAGGTGAGGCTGTAGTACACGCCCGTGATGCCGGCGAGGTCGGCAGGGGTGGAGATGCGCTGCACCTCGACGAGGCCCGCGACGACGCACACGCCGTACGCGGCGCCGAGCACGATCGCCGTGACGAGGGCGACGATCGGGGACAGGGTCGCCGCGGCGCAGATGGAGAGCAGGATGCCGACGAGCATCATGCCCATGCCGACGACGAGCGCTCGCCCGTTGGTGCGTGTGTTGATCCGGGCGACCTGCGGCTGGACCAGGGCCCCCGTACCGAGGGTGACGACCGTGAGCAGGGTCGCGTATGCGAGGTTGAACTCGCCGAGCTGGGTGTCGACGAGCTTCGGCATGATCGCGTACGCGATCCCGGCCGCGCCGAAGACCCAGGGCGCTGAGGGCGCGATGACGCGCAGGAAGCGGCGATGCCCGGCGAGAGGAACCGCAAGGTCACGCCAGAACGGGCGGTGCGCGCGGTAGCGCGGCACGGTCTCCGGCGTCGTGACGAGCAGGGGCAGTACGGCAAGGCTCAGCACGATGTGGACGAGGTAGGGGGCGAGCGTCGGCATCGGGCCCCACTGGGCGAGTGCGCCGGCGACGCCGGCACCGAGTCCGAAGCCGAGGGTGAGGGTCAGTGCCGGGCGCCGGGCGCCTGCCACCGTGTCAGCGCGCTTGTCGAACGGCGCGGCGGAGAGTTCCTTGAGCCACGCCGTTCCGACCGACATCGCAACGCCGACGCTCAGCCCGGCCAGGAAGCGGCCGAGGCACAGCATGACCGTGCTCGAGAAACCGAAACCGAGAAGGATGCTGGCCACGAGTCCCGTGATCACGCCCGCGATCGCGAGGGGCTTGCGTCCATACCGGTCCGAGAGCGCCCCGGCGAGGAGGAGCCCGGGAATCAGGCCGACGACGTACGCCCCGAGGAAGACATCCGCCATCACGGTCGTGTAGTGGCCGAGCGCCTCGTACATGTGCAGCAGCGGGGTGAAGTGGTTGCCGCCCCAGGCCATGACGAAGATGGCGGGTGCTGCGCGGAGCCAGGCGGGAATGGTACGGGGAATCATCGGACTTTCGGAACGCGATCGGGGATGGACGGTGGTGGTGGTCAGGGGACCGTGGCGGTCAGGCGACCCTGGTGGAGAAATGCCCGGCCTCGACATGTTCGCGGAGGGCACGGTCGTACGCTGCGGTGTCTCCGCTGGACACGTGACCGGCCAGGGTGCGGTGCTCGGCGAGAAGGCGTTCGAGGTTGCGGGGGTCCCGGGAAGCGACCCGGTGGGTGAGGCGTTCGAGCCTCGGGCCGAGCTGGGCGTAGAAACCGTCGATCACCCGGTTGCGGTTCTCGTCCACGATCCGGGAGTGGAAGCGGTGGTCTGCCCTGGCGAAGGTGAGCAGGTCACCGCTCGCAGCGGCATCCGCCTGGATCTCGATCAGGGCGGCGAGGTCGGTGTCCACCCCGCCTGTCCCGCCCTCGCGTTCGCCCAGGAGCCGGACGGCGGTCGTCTCGAGCATGATGCGCACCTGGAGCAACTCGGCGGTCTCCGCCTCGTCGAGCGCGGTGACGACGGCGCCCTTCTTCGGGAAGAGCCGGATCAGCCCGCGGGCCTCGAGCGCGAGGAAGGCTTCGCGCACCGGTGTGCGGCTGAGTGAGAGGGCTCCGGCGATCTCCCCTCGGTCAGGAAGGAGCTCGCAGGGAGGGACCCCGAGATGATCAGGTCCGCGACGTGCGTGTATGCCCGCTCGACGGCGGAGGCCCCGGCCGGCATGAGGGAGGCTGATTCGGTCGGCATACCCCCAGCCTAGCCATAGATACATCAATAACTACAAGTCGGCTGCGGAATATACCGCCTCATATACTGGGCAAACGCCCCGATTGAGGCACACCCACCGCCGGGCCGCAGGCCTTTCGCCCGGTGCCGGCTCGTCCACTCTGACCCAGAGGCCCCCGTGACTGAAACGCTTTCCCCGCAGACGATCCTCGACGAACTCGCCACGATACTGCCGCCCGTGCAGCTCGTGACCGGACAGGCGACCGATGCGTATCTCACGGACCAGTCGGACGGCACCGCTGCGGGGGAGCCCCTCGCCGTCGTGTTCCCCAAAAGCACCGCCGAGGTTGCGGCGGTCGTCACCCTCGCAGCGGCCAACGGCATTGCGCTCGTGCCGCAGGGTGCCCGCACCGGACTCGCCGGCGGTGCGAACGCGATCACCGGAGCCATTGTCGTGAACCTCACCCGGATGAACCGGATCGTCTCCGTCGACAAGGCAGACCAGACCGCGACGGTCGAGGCCGGCGTGCGCACATACGCCCTGGCCAGGGCCGCCGCGACCGCCGGCCTCTTCTACCCGCCGGACCCCGGCTCGTGGAAGGGCTCGACGATCGGCGGCAACGTGGCCACCAACGCCGGCGGGATGCTGTGCGTCAAATACGGCGTGACGGGTAACTTCGTGCGCCGCCTCACGGTCGTCCTCGCGGACGGCTCCATCGTGCACACGGGGCAGCGCACCATCAAGGGTGTCGCCGGGTACAACCTGACGGCGCTCCTCGTCGGGTCGGAGGGCACCCTCGGGATCATCACCGAGATCACGGTCGGGCTGCTGCCTGCCCCTGCCCCGGCCTCCGGCGTGTCCGCGACGTTCTCGACCACCGCGGAGGCCCTCGCCGCCGCCGCACTGATCGTCACGAACAACCGGCGTCCGAGCGTGCTCGAATTCCTCGACGGATCCTGCATCACCGCGATCAACGCCTTCGACCCCGCGTCCACGCTCCCGGAGGGTGCTGCAGCACTTCTCCTCGTGCAGTCGGATGCCGCGGGGCAGGCCGACGACGACGTCGCAGAATACGCGCGCATCCTCGAGGCCGGGGAGCGGGCGAGATCGTCATCGCGCACGACGCCGCGCACCTCGACCAGCTGATGAGCGCGAGACGCCTCCTCCAGCCGGCCCTGCAGGCCGCGCGCGGTGCGAGCCTCAACGAGGACGTGACCGTTCCGCGGTCGCAGCTGCAGGCGCTCCTCTCCGGCCTTCAGGAGATTTCCAGCGAACTCTTGATTCCGATCAGCACCGGAGGGCACCTCGGCGACGGGAACCTGCACCCGGTGATCGGCTTCAACCCCGACCTGCCCGCGGAGGTCGATGCCGCCCACCGCGCGTTCAAACGGGTGATCCAGCTCGCCGTCACGCTGGGTGGGTCCGCGTCGGGGGAACACGGGATCGGCCTGCTCAAGCAGGCGCACCTCGACGACGAACTCGGCCTCGCCGTGCGGGAGCTGCAGCGCCGCGTCAAGCTCGCTTTCGACCCCGCCAGCCTGCTGAACCCCGGAAAGAAGCTCTAGGAGCGTGGGTCAGTAACGGCGAAGTTTAAAACGCCGACGGATTTCCTGGGCTGGGGTTGTTGGTCTGGGAAAATTGCTTATGAGCGATTTTGATGGTTTGTTTCCCGCGACAGAACTCGAACATGTTGACCTGGTCATGGACGACGGAGTCGAGGCTGGCGCCGGCGTGAACAAGCGGTTCCGGGCGTTCGAGCCGGCGGCCGTGATGTTGGTTCCACCGTCTTTGGATGAGTGGCTGCCGCAGAACCACCTCTCTCGTTTCATCGCCGACATCGTCGAAACTCAAATTGACCTGAAGAAGTTCTACGCGTCCTACGCGAAGTCGAAGGGCCAGCCGCCTTATGACCCTCGGCTGATGGTCCGCGTGCTGCTTTACGGGTATTGCGTCGGGGTTCGCTCGTCACGGGAGTTGGAGCGGGTCTGTGTGGACGTGGTCGCTTTTCGTTGGTTGGCCGCGCAGCAGGCACCGGATTTTCGCTCGATCGCCCGGTTCCGGAAACGGCACCTCGCGAGCCTGGGGAACGTGTTTTTGCAGGCGTTGGAACTGTGTCGTGCGGCTGGGATGGTGTCGCTGGGGCAGGTCGCGTTGGACGGCACCAAGGTCCGGGCGAACGCGTCCAGGCGCAAAGCGATGAGTTACGCCCGGTTGACGGAGAAGCAGAAAGTCCTCGCCGATGAAGTCTCCGCCCTCCTGGCGGACGCCGATGCGATCGATGAGGCCGAGGATGCCCGGTTCGGGAAAGACAAACGCGGTGATGAGTTGCCGCCGGAGCTCGCGAGGCGGGAATCACGCCTCGTGAAACTGGCCGAGGCGCGCGCCGCTTTGGAGGCGGACGCGGCCGCCCGGGCGCGGAAAGAGGCCGAGAAGAAAGCCCGGGATAAGGGCGATGACGACGATGCTGTCACGGCGAAGGGTGAGGATGCGGCCGAGAACGCGGTCGTGAATCCGAAGGCTCAACGCAACTTCACCGACCCGGACGCGCGGATCATGAAGACCGCTGACGGGTCCTTCCATTACGCCTACAACGCGCAGGCCATCGTGGATGCGGATCATCAGATCATCGTCGCGACGACGCTGACGAATATTGGCGTGGATGTTGAACAGGTCGTGCCCCTGGTCGAGAAACTCCACACCACGACGGGCGTTCTGCCCCGGCAGGTCCTCGCCGATGCCGGGTATTGTTCAGCCGCGAACCTGGACTACGCCAAGACCATTGAGACGGCCAGCGACGGCGGGACCGAGTTCTTCATCGCGACCGGCCGGGTCAAGCATGGCGAACGTGTTCCCGAGGTTCCTCGGGGCCGGATCCCCGCCGATGCGACGCTCCGGGAACGCATGGCCCGGAAGTTGAAGACGAAGAAAGGCCGCGCCGTTTACGCCAGGCGCAAAGCGATCGTGGAGCCCGTGTTCGGTCAAATCCACACGAGGCAAGGAAAATTCCTGCTGCTGCGCGGGTTGGAGCAAGCAGCCCACGAGTGGGACCTGATCGCCGCCTGCCACAACCTAATGAAACTCCACACCCTGCAAACCAAAGCCCGCCTCGCCACGCAAAGCACTCCCCACCCGGCAACCTAAAGACCAGGCAAGACCGCCCTGACGGGCGACAGCGATCCTGCCCTGCGTCGTCAACACGGCCGTGGCCCTATTTTCGATCGGCACGCGAACGGATACAGAGCCCCAGCCCACGACGATCGCGTCGGCAACGCCCCAACCCAACCCGACGACATCGGAGGCATTCATTGGCATCAAAGCCGAATAGGCGTTACTGACTCACGCTCCTAGCCGCCAGGTTTGAGAATTCTCAGGATCGTCACTCCCCGCAGTGGATTACCGGGGTTTGGCTGTGCTAGGCGAGTCCTTTTAAACGCGCGGGCGAGAGACGCGGCGGAAGAACCCCCGACCGGCCCTTGCCGGGGAGTAGTGTTGGAAAAAGAGAGCGGACCACGGTGCATCGGTGCACGTCTGGCGCCTCGTGTCCCCCCGCTCACTACCCCGAGCGCGGGATCTTCCGCGGCGGGAAAGCTCAATCCCACGAGGAGAGTAGTCCACATGACAATTACAGAGGGCGTCCTCAGCGGCGACACTTCGATGCAGCACGGCAAGGCGGAATTCGTTTCCGGGCCGTGGCAGGATTCGATTAACCTTCGCGATTTCATTCAGCGCAATTACACGCCGTATATCGGCGACGCGTCCTTCCTGGCCGGGCCGACTGCCCGCACCACGGGAGTCTGGGCCAAGTTGTCCGCGATGTTCCCCGAGGAACGTCGTAAGGGCGTCTACGACATCGACGCCTTCACGCCGTCCTCCATTACAGCCCACAAGCCGGGCTACATCGACAAGGACAATGAAGTCATCGTCGGCCTCCAGACGGATGCGCCGCTCAAGCGCGCGATCATGCCGTTCGGTGGATGGCGCATGGTCGTCAACTCCCTCGAGACCTACGGCTACCCCGTCTCTCCCGAACTCGAGAAGATCTTCACCGACTACCGCAAGACCCACAACACCGCCGTGTTCGACGTCTACCCTCCCGGTGTGCGTCGTGCCCGCAACAGCCACCTGATCACCGGTCTTCCGGATGCCTACGGCCGTGGCCGTATCATCGGCGACTACCGTCGTGTCGCCCTCTACGGCGTCGACGCACTGATCGCCGGCAAGAAGAACGACCGCGCCGAGCTCGACATGGAGCCCTCGACCGAGGACATCATCCGCGCCCGCGAGGAAAACTCGGAGCAGATCCGGGCCCTCAAGGAACTCGTCCAGATGGCCGCGTCCTACGGCTCCGACATCTCCAAGCCGGCCCAGACCGCCCAGGAAGCCGTCCAGTGGCTGTACTTCGCGTACCTCGGTGCCGTCAAGGAACAGAACGGCGCTGCAATGTCGTTCGGCCGTAACTCGGCCTTCCTCGACGCGTACATCGAGCGCGACCTCGCCGACGGCACCATCACCGAAGAGGGCGCCCAGGAGCTCATCGACGACCTCGTCATCAAGCTCCGCATCGTGCGCTTCCTGCGTACCCCGGAATACGACGAGATCTTCGCCGGCGACCCGACCTGGGTCACCGAGTCCCTCGGCGGCATCGGCGAAGACGGTCGCCCGCTCGTCACCAAGACGGCGTTCCGTTTCCTCCAGACGTTGTACAACATCGGCGCAGCACCGGAGCCGAACCTCACCGTTCTCTGGAACGACGGCCTTCCCGATGGATTCAAGCGCTTCTGCGCCCAGGTCTCCATCGACACGTCGGCGATCCAGTACGAGTCCGACGACCTCATCCGCGCCGAGCTCGGTGACGACGCTGCGATCGCCTGCTGCGTCTCCCCGATGCGCGTCGGCAAGCAGATGCAGTTCTTCGGTGCTCGCGTCAACGCCGTCAAGGCGCTGCTCTACTCGATCAACGGCGGCAAGGACGAGGTTTCCGGCAAGCAGGTCGCCCCGGCGACCGCGCCGAACCTGGACACGATCCTCGACTATGACACCGTCTTCGCGAACTACCTCGTCACGCTCGAGTGGCTTGCCGAGACCTACGTCACCGCGCTGAACTGCATCCACTACATGCACGACAAGTACGCGTACGAGCGTCTCGAAATGGCTCTCCACGACAAGGAAATCGTTCGCACGATGGCCTGTGGCATCGCCGGCCTGAGCGTTGTCGCCGACTCCCTGTCCGCGATCAAGTACGCCAAGGTGCGTCCGGTCCGCGACGACAACGGACTCGTCATCGACTACACGATCGAGGGCGAATTCCCCAAGTTCGGTAACGACGACGACAAGGTCGACTCCATTGCGATCGACGTCATGGAACGCTTCATGAACATGATCCGCAAGCACCCGACCTACCGCAACGCGATCCACACCCAGTCGATCCTGACGATCACGTCCAACGTGGTCTACGGCAAGGCAACCGGCAACACGCCCGATGGCCGTCGCAAGGGTGAGCCGTTCGCTCCGGGTGCAAACCCGATGAACGGCCGCGACACGCACGGCATGCTCGCGTCGGCGCTCAGCGTCGCCAAGCTGCCGTTCAGCCAGGCGCAGGACGGCATCTCGCTCACGAACACGGTCGTCCCCAGTGGCCTCGGTCACACCAAGGACGAGCAGATCACGAGCCTCGTCGGACTCATTGACGCGTACACGGAAGCCACCGGCTACCACATCAACGTCAACGTGCTCAACAAGGAAACCCTTGAAGACGCCATGCTGCACCCGGAGAACTACCCGCAGCTGACGATTCGCGTCTCCGGCTACGCGGTCAACTTCGTGCGCCTCACGCGCGAACAGCAGATGGACGTCATCAGCCGTACGTTCCACCAGCGCTAAGGATTCACCAGCGCTAAGGATTCACCAGCACCGAAGATTCACCAGCACTAATATCCACCGATAACAGATGGCGGCGACGCTGAGTAGGACGAGACAATGCCCGCAATAAACCTCGGCCTACCCAGCGTCGGCCCCGCCATCGCACTCGTCGCGCTGGAGGACGGCAAGACTCCCAGCACCGAACAAGCTGAACTTGCCGAACTCCATCACCTCGAGATGGCCGCGATTCACAACGGCTCGGTGGCGAGCGTCCATTCCTGGGAACTCGTCACGGCCGTGGACGGTCCCGGAACGCGGATGACCCTGTTCCTGTCCGGGTGCCTGTTGCGTTGCCAGTACTGCCACAACCCGGACACCTGGAAGATGCGCGACGGGTTGATCACCACCCTCGACGACCTGGTCACGCGCCTCAAGCGCTACAAGGGCGTCTTCGACGCAACCGGGGAGGCCTCACCATCTCCGGCGGTGAGCCGCTCATGCAGCCGGCCTTCGTGGAGCGCATCTTCGAGGAATGCCACAAGCTCGGCATCCACACCACCCTGGACACCTCGGGGTTCCTCGGGAAGAGCGCGTCAGAGACGCTGCTCGACAACCTCGACCTCGTGCTTCTGGACGTCAAGTCCGGTCTTCACGACACGTACAAAGAGGTCACCGGGCGTGAGCTCCAGCCGACACTCGATTTCGGCGATCGCCTCGCGGAAAAGGGAATCCCCGTCTGGGCCCGCTTCGTGCTCGTCCCCGGACTGACCGATGCCGTCGACAACGTCGACGCCGTCGCGGAAATCATTTCCCGCTGGCCGAACGTCGAGCGCGTCGAAGTGCTCCCGTTCCACCAGATGGGCGAGGACAAGTGGGACCGGCTCGAGATCCCGTACCCGCTGCACGGGGTGACGCCCCCGACAACGATCTGCAGGAGCGCGTGCGGGAGCAATTCCGCGCGAGGGGCCTGACCGTTTTCTAGGCGAAACCGGCGTTCAGACGCTGGGAAAGGCGCGGCATCCAACGGATGCCGCGCCTTTCCTCCGCCACCGTGCAAACGTTTACCACCAATGTTGCAATCGGCAGAGAAAATGTGATGAATGCGCTTTCATTACTGGCAGACTGGGGGTAACACGAGTGTCACGACAGGCGCGACACCAGGAAAGGTATCTCATGACAACCGCTACGACAACGGCTGCCCAGCCCCTGATCGCCGGTTCCGGCCAGGCGCGTATTCTTCGGATTATCGGCCTCCTCGGCATTATCGGCGGCCTCGTTATGCTCCTCGTCGGCGGCGTCGTCTGGGGCACCGTCAGCAGCCAGCTGGCCGGCGAGAAGATTACTGTCGCGGCCGACGCATCGTTCCTCGCCGGAACGACCGTCGACAACCCCTCTCCGCCCTCGCGCAGGCGAACATCATTAACCACCACGCCATGGAGGCCTCGGGCGGCAAGACGTACGCCGAGCTCGCCCAGGACGACAAGGTCCGCCCGACGGTCATGACCGCGTCGCTGCTGCGCGCCTCGCTCTTCACCTCGATCGTCGCCTTCGGCGTCTCCTTCTTCGCCATGGGCCTCGGCATCCTCGTCGGCCTGTTCGGCTGGGCGATCTTCGTCCTCACGCCGCACGCTTCGAAGAAGACCGCGGTTCCGGCCGTCGCCTGATCCGATCCGGCAGTATCGAACGGGCCTCGCGGTAGTCGCGGGGCCCGTTTTCTGTGCCCGGCGCAGCTTGTTACCGTGCCGAAACACGGGAACCCCTACGATGGGGCTAACGGACGATCTTGCCGCCCCGAGGGGTGGCCATCGGGAACCACGTCCGCGGAATACTGGGGGACCAGCATGAGTGCTCGCGACAGCTATGCCACGAGGCAGATTTCCCCAACGGCGTCGGTACGACCGCGGCGCGGAGGCGCCACCGGACGCCTGGTCGCATTCGTGGCTGCCGCCCTGCTCCTGACGGGCGGCCTCGTGACGGCGGCTCCGCAGCCGGCGGCATTCGCGGCATCCTCCGTCAGTGCGCCGTCCGGCTGGCTGCACACCGCGGGTGGCACGATCCAGAACTCCGCCAACCAGACGTATGTCGTCAAGGCCATCTCCTGGTTCGGAATGGAGACGAGCAACTGCGCCCCGCACGGACTCTGGACGATCGGCCTCGACGCCGGCCTCGCGCAGATCAAGTCGCTCGGATTCAACACCCTGCGGCTGCCGTTTTCGAACGAGTGCCTCGGCGGGGCCCCCAGCAATTCGATCAACTACGCGGTGAATCCGACCCTCGCGGGACTGACCCCGCAGCGGCTGATGGACACGGTCATCGCCCGGGCGAAGGTCGCCGGACTCAATGTCATCCTCGACCGGCACCGTCCGGATTCCGGAGCCCAATCGGAGCTCTGGTACACGGCGCAATACAGTGAAGCCAAGTGGATCAGCGACTGGCAGGCACTCGCCACCCGGTATAAGAATGATCCGACCGTGATCGGCTTCGACCTGCACAACGAACCGCACGGGCAGGCATGCTGGGGCTGCGGTAACCCCGCGATCGACTGGCAGGCGGCCGCGACCCGCGGTGGGAACGCCGTGCTCGCCGTGAACCCCCGGCTGCTGATCCTCGTCGAGGGCATCGAGAACCAGGCCACCGGCGGATCCACCTGGTGGGGTGGCGGCCTGAGCGGTGTCAAGGGCAAGCCTGTCATCCTCTCCGTCGCGAACCAGGTGGTGTACTCGCCGCACGACTACCCGGCGACGGTCTACGCGCAGAATTGGTTCAGCGCGGCCAACTACCCGGACAACCTCGCCACCGTCTGGGACCAGAACTGGGGCTACATCAGCAAGACCGGGATCGCACCGGTGCTGCTCGGCGAGTTCGGTACGAAGCTTGCGACCGAATCCGACCAGAAATGGCTTGCCAAGCTCGTACCGTACCTCTCGAGCAACGGCATGAGCTTCGCGTACTGGTCGTTCAACCCGAACAGCGGCGACACCGGCGGCATCGTCAAGGACGACTGGGTCACCCCGGAGGCGGCAAAGCTCACGGCCCTCACGCCGCTGCTCGGTGCAGGGACTCCGATCGTCGTTCCGCCGACTGCGACGCCGACGCCGACCGCTACTCCGACTCCGACGGCTACTCCGACTCCGACACCGACTCCGAAGCCGACCGCTACTCCGACTGCGACGCCGACTCCGACGGCGACTCCGAAGCCGACCGCTACTCCGACGCCGACTCCGACCGCCACTCCGATTCCCGTCCCCGGCACGGCCTCGATCACCACGACGTGGAACCTGCAGAGCGCGTGGGGCGCCGGCTACGTCGCCGACTTCCAGGTGAAGAGTGCGACCGGTGCCAAAGCCTGGAGCGTGACCTGGTCCGATCCGACCGTGACTGCGGTGACCAACGCGTGGGGGATGACGTGCACGGTCAAGGTCAGGACCTCGATCACGTGCACCGGAGCGGGTTGGGCGAGCACCATTCCCGCAGGGCAGAGCGTCTGGGTGGGCCTTCAGGTCGAGGCGACCAAGGCCCCGGTAGCACCGGCGCTGATCCTCACCGCCAGGTAAGCTCCCCGGCGGGCCAGCTCGACATCCGTTGCCCAGACCTGATCGCTCCGATAACGATCGTGAGACGCCCCTAGCAATTCTGTCGGCGCCGGGGTTCCATGAACCGTGATGGGGGGTTCAGATGCGGACGACGGAATTCCAGGAGCGGCGCACGCCTCGGGGTGTGATCGGCGGGCTGGTCGGGCTTGTGGCCATGAGCGGGGTTGCCGGACTCCTGATCGCCGCGTCGGTGACGCCCGTCGTCGCGCTGTCGGGACTCGCCGTGACGGACACGATCAACACCTTCCAAAGCCTTCCGGAATTCCTGTCGATCGACAGGCTCTCCCAGAAGAGCAACATCTACGCGATGCGGGGTGATGGCTCTCCCTACCTGCTTGCCTCCTTCTATGACCAGAACCGGATCGAGGTCGGCTCGGACTCGATCAGCCCCTTTGTGACGGATGCCGCGGTCTCGAGTGAGGACCCGCGCTTCTATGAACACGGCGGCATCGACATGCAGGGCACGATCAGGGCCGGACTCAGGGTGAGCCTTGGCGGGGAAACTCAGGGCGGGTCGTCCATCACTCAGCAGTATGTCAAGAATGTCCTCGTTCAGAAGTGCGAGGTACTCTCCGACCCCGTGGCGCGCGACTCCTGCTACACGACGGCCACCCGAACGAGCGCCGAGCGCAAACTCAAGGAGATGCGGCTCGCGATCGGCGTCGAGAAGAAATACTCCAAGAAGGACATCCTTCGCCAGTATCTCAATATCACCGGCTTCGGAGGAACGGTCTACGGAATCGAGGCGGCCGCCGAGTACTACTTCAACACGACGGCGGCGGCCGTGAGCCTGCCGCAGGCCGCGAGCCTCGTCGCCATCATCAACAACCCGGTCAAGTTCCAGCTCGACGACCCGAACAGCGCCTCCAACGGTACGGCGAACGGCTACGCGGCGAACCGGGACCGCCGGGACTATATCCTCGGGACGATGCTGAAGTACGGCACGATCGGACCGGACGATTATGCGGCGGCGGTCGCGGCACCGGTCGAACCCAGCATCCACGAGCCCAGTACCGGGTGCCAGACCGCGGGCGGAAGCGCCTATTTCTGCGACTACGTGACCCATGTGCTTCGGAACGACCCGGCGTTCGGGGCGGATGCCGACACCCGGCTTCTCAACTTCCGCCGGGGTGGCTACAACGTCTACACAACCATTGATCTGGACCTTCAGAATGCCGCGGAGGCCACGATGAAGCAGAATGTACCGTCGACCTTCCCCGGCTGGGATGTCGGCGCTGTCATCTCGAGCGTGCAGGTCGGCACCGGTCGTGTGCTTGCGATGGTGCAGAACAAGGACTACAGCCAGGATCCTGTCGTCGAGGCCACGGGAGCGAACTACACGAGCATCAACTACAACACCGACTATGCCGATGGCGGTTCGAGTGGCTTCCAGCCGGGTTCCGGGTACAAGGTGTTCACCCTCGCCGAGTGGCTCACGGAAGGTCACGCTCTCTACGAACGCGTCGATTCCCGCCGCAAGGCCAATTGGGGCACCTTCCAGGACAGCTGCCTCGGCCCGCAGAACTACGACAAGGAGAAGTGGAACCCGAAGAACGACGCCAACGAGAGTGGGGCGCACTACAGCGCCCTCGAAGCCACCGTGGGTTCGATCAACACCGGGTACATCGGGATGGCCAAGAAGCTCGACCTGTGCGGAATCCGTAAGACGGCTGAGGCATTCCGGATGCACCGCGCTGATGCGACCCCTCTCCTGCAGAGCGCTGCGTCGGTGATCGGCACGAATGAGATCGCGCCGTTGAGCATGGCCGTCGCGTTCGCGGGAATCGCGAACAGGGGGTGACGTGCAGTCCGGTCGTGATCGACCGCATCGTTGGCCCGACCGGCGCTGAGGTTCCCGTGCCGACCAGCGAGTGCGCGGCTTCCGTCAACCCCACGGTCGCGGCGGGCATGGCCTACGCCATGCACAAGGTCATGACGACCGGGACAGGGCAGCAGTCGAACCGGGGCATGGCGCCGCAGGTGCCCGTGATCGGAAAGACCGGTACGACGGATGGCAATAAGGACACCTGGATGACCGGGTCGAGTACGAAGGTCGCAACCGTCGTCGCGGTGGTCAGCCTCACCGGCGATGCGAACCAGCGGACCACATACTTCGACAGCGGCCAGGCCGCGACCGCCCGGCACCGGATGTGGCCGGCGGTGATGTCGGTCGCGAATGCGAAGTACGGTGGAGATGACTTCATCGAAGCCAATCCGACGCCGACTCAGACACCGAGACCGACACCGGCGCAGACTCAGACTCCGACGCCCCGTTAAACACAGCGCTGAGGGTTTTCTTTCCTGAGAGTTTCTCAGCTATGAATGTGTCGTGAGTTCCCCGTGATTACGGCGATCTCTCAGTTTTTTTGTTTGTCAAGCCCCTAGCGCAGCCGTAAAACTGGGGGTATTTTCCGGAGCCGTGTACTTCGAATGGGTTACAGTCAACCCATCGAAAATGCGTGTCGTAGGTTCTGTGGATGGATTTGTGATCGGCGCGTTCCGGTCATTTGAAAGGCAAAAAACTCCATGCAACAGCTCTTTCGTCGCGCCGAGAAGTCCTCGCCGCGTAGTACAACCGCGCGTCGCAAACTCGCAGGCGGTGTCCTGGCCGCAACGGCGGCCCTGTGCATCGTCGTCGGCACAACGGCCTCCTGTGCGTTCGCCTCCGGCGACTCCTCGTCTTCGTCGTCCCGCTCGTCGTCCGGTTCATCGTCCGTGAGCGCACCGTCAGGCTGGCTCGCCGTGACCGGGGTGTGGTCACACCGTAAGAACCACCACAACGGAACTCCGACTCCGACTCCGACTCCGACTCCGACTCCGACGCCTGCGCCGACGCCTGCGCCGACGCCGACGCCCACGCCGGCTCCGACGCCTGCGCCGAAGCCCACCCCGACTCCGACTCCGACTCCGACTCCGACGCCTACGCCCACGCCTACGCCGACGCCGACGCCTACTCCTACGCCGACGCCGACGCCTACTCCGACGACGCCCCCCATCGCCATCGGAACGTCCCCGCTGCACACCAATATCGTGTCGACGACCTTCTGGGTCGGCGAGATCTTCAACGCGAACCTCAGCGACGGCAGCCAGGTCTGCAGCACCTATGACAGCAAGTGGGCGCTTCACCACACCGGCGTTCAGCTCGGGTCCTCAACGGACACCGGCTGCGGCGGCTCGCCCGTCGGCGGGTGCGATGGCCCGTCCAGCGGCGCGACCGCTGCGACCTTCACGTGCACGACAGAGAAGCGCACCGCTGCCAACGGCTACTTCCCGACCAGCCAGCCCAAGCCGCTCGAGAACCCGTTCTACCTGGATCTTCCTTACGACGACGTCAACGACGCGACGGCGTTCGCCAACCGCGACACCGTCGTACCGTGGGCGAACGTGGCCCCGTACAGCGCTCACCATGGTGACTCGAACTACTCGTACATGAAGAACCACTGGGTCCAGCTCACCGGTCCCAATGGCCAGACGTGCTACGGACAGGTTGAGGACGCGGGCCCCTCGAGCGGCTCGCTGTACCACGACGCTGCCTACGTGTTCGGAAGCAACGACGCCCGTCCGGTGAACAAGCAGTTCAGCGGCGACCCGAGCCAGGGCGCAGGCACCGACGTGTCGCCCGCCCTCAACGGATGCCTCGGCTTCACCGACCTCGACGGGGACAACGACCACGTCAACTGGCGTTTCGTGGACCGGTCCGCCGTTCCCGCCGGCCCGTGGCTGAACGTGGAAACGACCAGCCAGGTGGCCCAGTAGCCGCCGGATAGTCGAACGGCCGTCCGGATCTACCGCCGGACGGCCGGTACAAGGATCCATCGGATGCCCGGTGCCGCGCCTGCGGCACCGGGCATTCGCCTGCCCGGACGGGTCGCGGCCGTTCCGTGGGCCGGGTTCGTGGGCCGGGTTCGCGTGTCGGATCAGGCGGAGCGCGCGGACCAGAGGTGGCGCACGTTTGTGGGCGCGACCGCGGCGAGCTCGGCCGCCAGGGCCTCGGCCCGGGCCTCGTCGCCCGCAGCGTTCTCGGCCGCGCGCTCGGCGCTGTGCCGTTGTTTGACCAGCCGGGCGGCATCCGCGAGGTCCCAGAGCGAGTCGCCCGTCACCGACACCCCTTTCGCACCCGAGCGCCTGGTGCGGCCGCGGACGAGCAGGTGCCTGGTCTGGAAGACCAGGGCGCCGATGCGTTCCTGGGCGTCGTGGAAGAAGACCACGTTCGCGACCGGCCCGGTGCCGTCGTCGAGGCTCACGAACACGACGCGTCGCCCGCCGCGCATCGGCGGGGTGTTCGTCGCCCGCCGCACGCCGGCGAGGAGCACCTCGGTGCCGCCGGGCAGGTCGGCGAGGGCCGACGCCGGGGTGACGCCGAGTTCGGCGAAGAGCGGATAGAAACGGGCGAGCTGGTGCCCGGACACGGCGAGGCTCAGGTCGCGCAGCTCGAGTTCGGTCTGGGTTCGGCCGCGCAGCTCGAGGGAGGTGACGGCGGTGAACCGGTCGCCGGTGTACCGGGGGACCGGCAGGTCGACGTCGAAGGCGAGTTGGTCGTCGTGCACGGCGACGGCCGTGCCGCGGAGCGACTGGATGTGCGCGAGCAGCTCATGCCGGCGCTCACGGTCATAGCCGATGAAGCTGTCGAGGGCGCCGACCCGTGCGAGCGCCTCGAAGCTCGACCGCCGTGGCCGCACCCGGTCCCGGAAGTCCTGGAGCGAGGAGAACGGCTGGTGCCGCACGATCCGGGCCCTCTCGGCGGCGGTGCTGCCCGAAAGCTCTGGCAGCGCCAGGCGGATGCCTCTGCGCGGCCCGGCAGGCCCGGGAGACCCGGCAGTCACCGGTTCGACCTGGACAGGCCCGGCGTGGCCAGGAGGAAGATCCTCGACCCGGTAGTCGAGCACGCTGTGCTGCACGTCGAGCGGAAGCACGGGCACCCCGAGCGCCCGGGCTTCGGCCACGAGCAGGTCCTTCGGCCACATTCCCGGGTCGTGGGTGAGGAGACCGGCAAGGAAGACCGCAGGGTGATGGGTCTTCAGCCACGCGGACTGGTAGGTGGGCAGGGCGAACGCGGCGCCGTGCGCCTTGGCGAAGCCGAAGCTGCCGAATCCGGCGAGCACGGTCCAGATCCGGTCGATCACCGCCGGGGGAATCCGCGGCCCAGGGCCTGCTCACGGACGTACGCCTCGATGAGGGGCAGCTGCTCGGGTTTCCCCAGGTGCCTGCGGAAGACATCCGCCTTGCCCAGGCCGCAGCCGGTGAGTTCGTCGAAGAGCCGCATCACCTGTTCGTGGAAGATGACGACGCCGCGGGTCTCCCGCAGGATCGGTTCGAAACGCGGGTGGATGTAGTCCGGCACGACCTCGCCGTGCCGCGCCTGCAGGTAGAGCAGGGGCATGTTGTTCTGCATCGGGCCGGGTCGGAACAGGGAGATCTCCACGGTGAGGTCGTTGAAGACCTCGGGCTGCAGCTTGCCGACGAGCTCCATCTGGCCTGGCGACTCGAGCTGGAAGATGCCGAGGGTGCGCGTCGAGCGGATGAGCTCGAAGGTCGGCTCGTCGTCGAGCGGGATCCGGTCGAGGTCGATGCTCTCTCCGGTGAGGCGTCGGTGCTCCTCGACGGCATGCGCCATCGCAGACTGCATCCGAACGCCCAGGATGTCGAGCTTGATCAGGCCCATCGGGTCCATGTCGTGCTTGTCGAACTGCGACATCGGCAGTCCCATTCCCGACGCCTGCACCGGGGTGCGGTCGAGCAGGCTCGCGTCGGAGAGGATCACGCCGCACGGGTGCACCGAGATGTGCCGCGGCAGCCGGTCGAGCCGTGCGGTGAGGTCGACCAGCTGATCGAGCTGCTGCGAGGCGCGCACTTCGGCGGCGAGCGGTTCGAGCTCGGGCTTCTCCTCGAGGGCACGGCGGAAGTCGCGGGCGTTGAACCGCCACATCTGCTTCGCGATCGCCGACACCTGCCCGGCATCCATGCCGAGGGCCAGCCCGGCGTCCCTGACGGCGCCGCGGCCGCGGTAGGCGTTGGTCATCGACATCAGCGAGACCCGGTCGGCACCGAAGGTCTGGAAAATGGCGCGGTAGATATCGTGGCGGCGCGCTGACTCCACGTCCAGGTCGATGTCGGGCAGGGTCTGGCGTTCGGGGAGAGGAACCGTTCCCAGAGCAGGCCGTTCGCGATCGGCTCGACCGATGAGGTGTGCAGGGCGTAGTTGAGCACCGAGCCGACGCCGGAGCCACGGGCCTGGATACGAACGCCCATGCCCCTGACGAGGTCGGCGACGCGGGCGACCGTGAGGAAATAGCTCGCGAAGCCGAGATGCTCGACCGTCGCCATCTCGTACTCGAGGCGGGCGTGCGCCGTTTCGACCGCCGTCCGACCGGATGCCGCGTAGCGTTCGTCGACGCCGGATCGTCCGCGTTTCCAGAGTTCGGCGAGCGGGTCGCCGGTGACCCCGATCACGCGTGCCTCCGGCATCCGCGGGGTACCGAGGCCGATGTCGGCCTGCGGGTCGAGGGTGCAGCGGTCGGCGAGCATGTCCGTATCGCGCAGCAGCCGGTTGAGCGCGCCGTCGTCGTGCAGGCCGGCATCGACGACCATGCGGGCCACCTGCCGCATCGCGCCTGCCGGTTTGAGCCAGGCCTGTCCGTTCGTCTGCGGCTGCTCGAGCTCGGCGAGCGGGGTCAGGGTGCGGGCGGCGTCGGCAAGGTCTGCGGTCACCGCGTCCTCCGGCTCGCCGTAGCGCACCGCATTCGTGAGCACGGCGGGCAGGCCGTTCTGCTCGGCGAGGGCGAGCATGCGGGTCGCGGGAGTGACGCTGCCGCGGCTGCCGGGCTCGGCGAGATGGCAGACGACTTCGAGGCACACCGACCCGGTGGGCATCGATCCCTGCCAGGCCGTGAGCCGGGCGCCGGCTTCCTTCGTCGCGCGGCGGCCGATCGCCTCACCGACGTCTGAGACCGGCCCGAGCAGAACGGTCAGCGCCCGGAGCCCGGCCAGTTCGGCAAGCTCTGACCGGCCGATGCTCGGCTCGCGCCCTGTTCCGGTCGACATGGCCTGGTGGGCGGCGGACACGGCGCGGCACAGGGCAGCATACCCACGGCCGCTGGTGCCTCCGTGCGCGAGAACGACGACGCGGCCGAGCGGCAGCCGGTCGTCGTCGTGCACCGCGAGGTCGGCCCCGAGGCCGGCGCGGATGCCCTCCGCCCCACACGCCCGAAGGTGCTTGACGGCCCCATAGAGCCCGTCACGGTCGGTGAGTGCAAGGAAGGAGGCGCCCTGGGCCCTCGCCTGGCCGGCAAGCGCTTCGGGAAGCGTCACCCCGTAGTGGGTCGAGTATGCGCTCGCGACGTGCAGGTGCGGGAAGCCGGTGCCCGGCCCGGCAGTGCGCGACCGGCCCGTGCCCGGCTCGTTCATCCCCAGTCGAGGGCGAGCACCCACGACCCGTCGACGTCGCGTCGCAGGTCGTACCGGTGTTGTTCCTCGCCCCCGCGGGCCGCGTCGACCCGCCACAGCTCGGTGTCGATGCGGGTGGGCACCCCGTCGTTCTCCCACCAGCGGGTGCGCGTGAACACCGCCTGCGGTTGCCCGATGATGGTGTGCTCGAAGCGGTCCCAGGTGAAGGCGCGGGGGTCGCCGTCGGCCGAAAGCTCGACGTCGACGCGGATGTCGATGATCTGGGGCATTCGGTGGCTCCTCCGTAATGATCGAACAAATGTTCGATATTGGGAGTGTACGTCACCCCGCCGACACTAGCCAGCGCCGACCGTCGATCGAGGTCGCTCCGGTGCCTCGACGCGCAGCGCGTCGGCCCCGAGCAGGGCGGTCGGCACCCGGAAGGTCTCCCGCGCGGTGACGGCGGCGATCGCCGAGAGCACCATGGTGGCTGCGGTGAAGACGGCGACGGGAACCCAGCCGTCGATCCCGCTCCCGAGCAGGGCATAACAGATGCTCGGAGCGAAGCCGGCGAGCAGGAATCCGAGCTGGGTGCCGATCGCAAAGCCGGAGTAGCGCACCGGCGCGGCGAACATCTCCGTGAAGAACGACGGCCAGAGCCCGTTGACCATCGAATAGAACAGCGTCATGTTCAGGAAGCCGCCGAGGAAGATGAGCGGGATCGAACCGGTCGAGATCGCTCAGAAGTAGAGGAAGATGGTCGCCGCGGAACCGAGGGTGCCGATGATCCAGACCGGCCGGCGCCCGATGCGGTCCGACAGAGCCGAGAACAGCGGGATGGTGACGAGGGAACCCGCGATGGACACGGTCGCGACCCACAGCATCGTGCCGCGATCGATGCCCACGGCGGGGCTCGTCGCATAGGCGAGGCCGAAGACGGTGAACACGGTCTGCGTCACAGCGAACAGAGAGCAGACGAGCACGCGCACGACGTCGCGCCACTGGTGCCTGAACACCTGCGCGGCCGGGAACCTCTCGACGGCGGCGACGGACTTCGTCTCGGCGAACACCGGCGTCTCGTCGAGACGGGACCGCACGATGTATGCGACGACGAGCACGACCGCGCTCAACAGGAACGGCACCCGCCAGCCCCAGGCATACAGCTGGTCCTCCGGTAGGGCCGCGACGGGAATGAAGACGATGGTGGCGAGCACCATACCGGCCGCATACCCGGTCATCGTGAAACCGGAGAAGAACGCCCTGCGATGTTCGGGGGCGTGCTCGATGGCGAGGGTGCTCGCCCCTGCCGCTTCCCCGCCGGCCGAGAACCCCTGCGCGAGGCGGCACAGCACGAGGAGGGCCGGGGCGAAGGCCCCGATCTGGTCGTAGGTGGGCAGGAAGCCGATCGCGAGGCTCGCGACCCCCATGATCACGAGGGTGAGGATCAGCACCCGCTTGCGGCCGATACGGTCGCCGAAGTGGCCGAAGATCACGCCCGCCGAACGGCCGGGCGACATAGCCGACGCCGAATGTCGCCAGGGAGGCGATGGTCGCGATCGCCGGGTCGGCGGCGGAGAAGAAGATGTGGTTGAAGACGAGGGCGGCCGCGGCGCCGTAGATGAAGAAGTCGTAGTACTCGAGGGCGCTGCCGACGAATGCCGCTGCCGCGGCCTTTCGAGGCATCCGCTGGGGGATGGTCGACGCTGGAACCGTGCTGGACATGCTGTCTCCTTTGACAAGGTGCCTGGTGGGGTTGGGGCGGGTGGTTCGGGTGGTGCGGGTGGTCTGCCCTGGGTCAGACGGCGGTGTATCCGCCGTCGATGACCAGTTCGGAACCGGTGCTGAAGCGGGATTCGTCGCTCGCGAGGTAGAGCACGCCGTAGGCGATCTCGTCGGGTTCCCCCTGCCGGCGGAGCGGATTGCCCTCGACCAGCTGGCGGTAGTACGCCTCTGGCCCGACAGCGCTCATGTCGGCGGCCGTGCGGCTCATCCTCGTGTTCATCGAGCCGGGGTGGATCGAATTCACCCGGATGCCGTGCTCACCGTAGGTCGCGGCGTCGGACTTGGTGAGCAGCCGGACCGCGCCTTTCGTGGCGTGGTACAGCGGCACGCTCCTGCCGCCGGTGATGCCGTGGATCGACGAGAAGTTGACGATGCTGCCGCGCGACGCGGCGATCATGGCCGGGACCACGTACTTCGTCATGAGCCAGGTGCCCTTGACGTTCACGTTGAAGATCCGGTCGAACTCGGCGAGGGTCGACTCGTGCGAGGGCGCCGCGCGCCCGATGATACCGGCGGCGTTCACGAGGATGTCGGGAACGCCGACCGTCTCGAGTACCCGGGCCACGGCGCGTTCCACCTGTTCCGGGTCGGTGATGTCGAGTTCGAGGGAGGTGATTCCCGGCTCGTGCCACGGTTCGGCCGGCGGGGTGACGTCGAGGCTGACGACCACGGCGCCCTCGCGGGCGAGGAGCCGCACGCAGGCGCTGCCGAGGTCGCCGCTCCCTCCCGTGACGATGGCGATCTTGCCGTGCACCCGCCCCTTCCTCTGCTCCGCGTGCGTCGTGGCCGGTTCCGGAACGTCGAAATCGACGGATGCGATCTGCCGGGTGTGCGGGCTGGAGAGGGCGATCAGCGGGGTGTGCAGCGGATGCCCTGCGTACCCGGCCACGTCGGCGGCCGTGTCGAAGTCCGCGACGATCGTGCAGTCCCAGGACCTGGCCTGTCCGGAGAGGTCGCGGCCGACGCTCAGCGACCGGAGCCCCGGCACGTGACCGACGAGACCGTCGAGCCCGGCACGCCAGTCGTGTTCGATCGAGGGAGTGAAGCTGTCTTCGAACCGGAAAAGCACCACGTGGCGGATCATCGGACGACCGCCGTCGCCGCAGCGTCGGCCAGGTCGGGGTAGCCGATCGGGCTGCCTGCGAGGGTGCGGCCGATCAGGTAGCCCATCGTCATCAGCGGCCCGAGGGTCGCGCCTGCGCCGGGGTAACCGGCCCCGTACGCGCTCTCGGTGGTGTTCCCGGCGGCGAACAGTCCACCGATGACGGCGCCGTCGACGTCGACGACGCGACCGACGCCATCCGTCGACACGCCTCCGCTCGTGCCGAAGGCGCCGTTGACGACCGGGAGCGCGTAGAACGGCCCGGTGGTGAGCGGGCCGAGGCTCGGGTTGGGGAAGACGTTCCCCGCATCGCCCCAGTAGGTGTCGTAGCGGCTCCGGCCCCTGCCGAAGTCTGGGTCCTCACCGAGCTCGGCGTAGTGGTTGAAGCGGCCGACCGTCTCCGTGAGGGCGGCCGGGTCGACGTCGATGCGCGCGGCGAGGTCGGCCAGGGTGGCGCCTTCGAGCAGCCACGCCGGCGTCGGCCGGCCGGCGCGGTGGCTCAGGACGCCGTAGCGCTCGAGGAAGGCGTGGTCGAAGACGACGTGGGACGGCGTGTTCAGCGGGGCATTGGCCGCGGGGTCCCACGAGTGCAGGGAACGCGCGAGGTCGTTGTAATCCTGGGATTCGTTCGCGAAACGGCGCCCGTGCTGGTTGACCATGATCGAACCGGGACCCTGGCGTTCGAAGCGGAGCAGGGTGCCGACCTGTTCCCCGTCGCGGAGATCGCCGGGGATGACCGACATCGGCGCCCACCAGGCTTCCCTGGTCCCACCGGTCCGTGCACCGATGCGCTGGGCCATCCGGAGGCCGTCTCCGGTGTTCGACGGGGGAGAGCAGACGACGTGCAGCCGGGTCTGGAGCAGCCCGTCGGCGAGTTCCTTGTCCCACTCGAAGCCGCCGCAGGCGAGCACGACGCCGTCATTCGCGTGGAACGTGCGTCCGTCCACGACGACGCCCGTGACGCGCCCGTTCTCGACGACGAGGCGTTCGGCGCGGGCGTCGACGGAGAGGGTCACGTCGTTCCCGAGGCAGGAGGCGAGCAGCATGCTGACGAGCGCCTGCCCCTTGGCGACGAGGCCCGCCGCTTCCCGTGCCGCGAGTTCTGGCCAGGGGAAGTGGGTGAAGGCTCCCCAGGCTTCGTATTCCTGCATCGTGAAGGGCGCCCGGCCGTCGGTGCGCACGTGTGCCCGCACGGGGCCGAGCGCGGCAGCGGCGTCGAAGAGTTCGGGTTCGACGGTGCGTCCGCCGTCGAGGGCGCCGTCGAGATCCATCCGGTAGTCCGGGAAGTTATCAAGCAGCAGGAAGGCCACGCCGAGCTCGCGTTCGACGTAGCGCAGCATGTCATCGCCGCTGTCGATCGCGGCATCGAAGAGCTCGTCCCTGCCCCGGCCCCTGGAGACCGCTCGCACGTACCGTGCGGCGTCTTCCGGCGAATCCGCGATGCCCGCGCCGCGGGCGAGATGGTTGGCGGCGACCCAGAGCATCCCGCCCGATACCGCCGAGGTCCCGCCGAGCAGGGCCGACTTCTCGACCACCAGCACGCTCTTGCCTTCGTTGGCCGCCGTCGCGGCGGCCGTGAGCGCCGCGGCGCCGGACCCCACCACCACGACATCGAATCGGTCCTGCGGCTTGCCCTGGAGAATTCGCATCGAATCCCACTCCCGTCGTCGTTGACACAAGAATTTGCGTTTCTGAAGACTGCCAACGGTCGGGGTCGCTCATCGTGCCCCTCCCATTCAATGGGAGGAATATTCGCCGGGGAATCGGGGCGTCCCGGTCAGACGGCCCGCGGCATCCGGCTTGTGCCGCCGCGCGGCCGGTCGGAGCCGAGGGCGCGGGAGATGCCGTGCGCCGCGGTCTTCAGGGCGGGCACGGTCGCCCGGAGGTCCTCCTCGCCGAAGGGGACGATCACGTTCAGCGCGGCGATCACCCGATCGCCGCGTTCGAACACCGGAACGGCGATCCCGGTCGTGTTCGGCACGATGATCCCGGGCACGGAAGCGTGGCCGAGCTGCCTGATCCCGGCCAGTAGCCGGCGCAGGGCTGCGGGTTCGGTGACGGTGTGTTCCGTGTAGCGCACGAGTTCCCTGCCGAGCACGTCGTCCTGGAACTCCGGCGGGGAGTATGCCAGGAGCACGAGCCCGGACGAGCACGCGTGGATCGGCAGCCGGCCGACGATCTGGGTGATGTTCACCGCCGAACCGCGGGTCGTGAGCCGCTCGATGTAGAGCACGTTCTCGCTGTCGAGCAGGCTCAGGGTCGTGTGCTGCTGCACGACGGCGTGCACGTCCTCCATGAAGGGAAGCGCGATCTCGCGCAGGTCGGTGGTGCGCGAGCCCCGCGAGGCCAGCTCCCACAACCGGATGCCGAGGCGAACTCCTCCGTCCGCGTCGCGCTCGAGGAGCCGTTCGTCGAGGAGCTGCACGACGAGCCGGTGGGTCGTGGCGAGTGGGATGCCCACCCGGCGCGATAACGCGGAGATCGTCATGGACGAGCGATGGGAATCGAAGGCGTCGAGAATCGTCACGAGCCGGGACAGCAGGGAGTCGCCGGAGCGGGAATTCGCCATGGCCCCACAATATGCTGCCCGCCGGTGCGCGGGCGAGTAGCGTGGTGCTGATGTCAGGGAAGCCCGCACAGTCGAGGGGAACCGAGGACGCTGCGGCGTTCCCGGTCGATGACCGCGGCGTGGCCGCCCGGCTCTTCGCCATTCTCGACGCGTTCACCGCGCCGCCGGCGAGTTCGCTCACCCTCACCGCGATCGCGCAGCGCACCGGGATCCCGCTGACGACGGTGCATCGCCTCGTCGGCGAATGGACGAGCTGGGGAGGCCTTGCCCGCCAGGAAGACGGACGCTACGCGCTCGGGATGCGGCTCTGGGAGGTCGGGGTGCAGACCCCGACGGCGCGGAACCTGCGCACGATCGCCCTGCCCTATCTGGAAGACCTGTACGAGTCGACCCACGAGCACGTGCACCTCGCCGTCCTCGATGGGAGCGACGCCCTCTACCTCGAGAAGCTGTCCGGGCACCAGGCCGTGCGGGTGATCTCCCGGGTGGGCGGCCGCCTCCCGCTGCACGCGACCGGGGTCGGACTCGTGCTGCTGGCCTTCGCTCCGAACGAGGTGATCCAGACCTACCTGGCCGGGCCGTTGCCGCGGTTCCTGCCACAGACGGTGACCGACCCCGAGGAATTGCGGCGGCGCCTGGCCGGCATCCGCGCCCAGGGCATCGCCCGCATGTCCGAGGAGATGACAGCCGGTTCGAGTTCGATCGCGGCGCCGATCCGGGACCGCACCGGCCAGGTGGTTGCGGCCGTGTCTATCGTCACCCGCACAACGCCCCGGTCGAGCCCCGAGCAGGAACAGGCCGTGCGCGTCGCGGCCCACGGGGTCGGCAGGGCGCTCGGGTACCGCCGCGCCGCCGGCTGAGTGCGGATCAGCTGCGGACTGATTGCGGACTGATCGCGCGGGGATGCCCGCTCGATGGTTGCGGCAGTCGATAATGGGGGAATGCCCGTTGAGGAGCTCGTTCCCCGTGGTCGATGGCGACCCCTGCTGTCGGTCCGGGTGCGCATCCTGGCCGCCATCCTGGTCGTCACAGCGTTCGGCATGGCCACCGCGGGGACGACCGCGTATCTGGTGCAGCGCGAACGAACCCTGGATGCTCTTGACGCCTCACTGAAGGTGACGGTCGAGGACGCCCGTTTCATCGCAGGGGACTCCGGGCTGACCACGGTGGCCGGCGTGCTCGGTGCCGTCGTGCAGCGGGTGCGGCCGGGAACGAATGAGTCCACACTCGCCGTCATCGACGGTGCTGCGGCCTTCGCCCCCGCTGGGGACGTCGCCTTCCGCCTCGAAGACGACGCCGGGTTCGTCACGCGGATCACAGCCGAGACGTCGGGCGGAGCAGTCGTGCTCGGCACCGCGGTCGGGAACGGACGGGCTGTGCGCTACGTCGCGGCACCCGTCACCGTCGGCACGGACCCCGCCGCCGGGGTGTTCAGCGCCGCCTTCGATCTCGACGCCGAGCTGCGGCCCGTCACGGATGCCTTCCGCACCTACCTGGGAGTCGCCGCGCTGACCCTGGTCCTGCTCGGCCTCGTCGGCTGGCTGGTATCCGGACGTCTGCTGCGTCCCATCCGTGCCCTGCGTGAGGCGGCCGCGCGGATCACCGCGTCCGACATGAGTGAGCGCATACCGGCCTATGGCCGGGACGATGTCTCACTCCTGACCGAAACCGTCAATGGCATGCTCGACAGGCTCGATCACTCGATCACCAGCCAGCGTCGCCTGCTCGACGACATCGGCCACGAGCTCAAGACTCCGATCACCATCGTGCGCGGGCACCTGGAACTCATGAACGAATCCGACCCCGCCGACGTTGCAGCGACGAGGGCACTGGCGATCGACGAGCTCGACCGGATGAACGGCCTGGTCAGGGACATCTCCGCGCTCGCAGAAGTGCACAGGCCGGTGAGCCTGAACCTGGCGCCTGCCGACATCGCGGCCCTCACCGAACTCGTGCGCGCCAAGGCAGCTGCGCTCTCCGACCACCACTGGGTGTCGAGCCGGAGTGCCGCTGTCATGGCTACCGTCGACGCCGACAAGCTCACCCAGGCCCTGCTCCAGCTCGCGGCAAACGCTGTCAGTCACGGTTCGCCCGGAGGAACGGTCGACATCGGCAGCGCGGTCGACCGGGCGGCGGACGGCTCATCCCGGCTGCGGCTCTGGGTCAGGGACGACGGTCCAGGGATCAGTATCGAGGCGCAGGAACACATTTTTGAACGATTCACGCGTGGAGCGGTCGGACGGGGAGAGACCGGTTCCGGACTCGGCCTCGCGATCGTCGCGGCGATCGCCGACGCCCACGGCGGTTCGGTCCTGGTGACGTCGCAGCAGGGACAGGGCGCGACCTTCACGCTCGATATCCCGCTCCCGCCCCGAAGCGTCGAAGCGCCAGAGACCACGGAGGTCACCCCATGAGCCGCATCCTGATCGCAGAGGACGAAGCGCGGATCGCGACCTTCGTCGACAAGGGCCTCTCGGCGGCCGGGTACGCGACGTCGGTCGTGCGCACCGGACCTGACGCACTCGACTTCGCCCTCACCGGCGGATTCGACCTGATGGTGCTCGACATCGGCCTTCCGGGCATCGACGGTTACGAAGTACTCCGCAGACTGCGCGCGGAGGACTCTGCGCTACCGGTGATCGTGCTGACGGCGCGGGACTCTGCAGAAGACACCCTGGCCAGCCTTCAGGGCGGTGCCGACGACTACATGGCCAAGCCGTTCCGGTTCGATGAGCTGCTCGCCCGCGTGCGCCTGCGTCTGGCAGATGCCGCCAGAGTCCTCGAACCCGTCCTGGGCGTCCCTGGGCTCCAGCTCGACCTGCGTAGCCGCCGGGCGATCGTCGGTGATCACCAGGTGGACCTGTCGGCCAGGGAATTCGCTCTGGCCGAGGAATTCCTGCGCAACCCCGACCAGGTGCTCAGTCGGGAGCAGCTGCTCAGCCGGGTCTGGGGGTACGACTTCGATCCCGGTTCGAACGTTGTCGACGTCTACGTCGGCTATCTCCGGGCCAAGTTCGGCGCCTCGCGCATCGAAACGGTCAGGGGAATGGGCTACCGGCTGCGCTGATCGCGCTGAGCCGGCAGCCCATTTCCCGTCCCCGGCGACGAGCCCGGGCGGATATCGGTGTTCGGGGAGTTCTAGCCGTTGCTGCCGTGCCCGGAGTTGTCGTGCCCGGTGCTGTCGTGGCCGGAGTTGTCGTGGCCGGAGTTGCCTGAGCCGGAGGTGTCCGTTCCGTGGTCGTCGCCGACGTCGTGGGTTGCGGGGTCGTCGACGCCGTGGTCATCGGTGCGGACCGGAGTCGCAGGCGTGGCGGGCACGGCCGGGGCGGCGGAGTGGTCGTCGCCGACATCGTGGGTGGCGGGATCGTCGGCTCCGTTGTCGTCGGTCGTGACGGCGGGGGTCGTCGGTGTCGGCGTGGCGGGGTCGGTCGAGTGATCGTCGCCGAGGTCGTGGGTCGCCGGGTCGTCGGTGCCGACGATGGTGCCGGGTGTGGTCGTGCTGGAACTGCTGGTCGGCGTCGGGATGACGTCGCCGTGCCTGCCGGTGTCTGCCTGTGCGGTGGCGATACCCGCAGACAGGAGCCCGGCGAGGCCGAGGGTGGCGAGTGCGAGGGAACTCTTCTTTGTCAGGTGGGCCATGAGATGTCCTTTCGACGGCGCCGGGACCGGCGCTTCAGCGGATGTCACTGAGTGCTTCCACTCTGCGGTGTGGTTCTAAGCCCGGAAGGAGACGCCGGTGAGAGCTCTCTTAGCGTTCGGGCGGTTCAGTCCTTACCGCTGCTCCCACTGCTGCCGCTGCCACCGCTTCCTCCCGATCGGTTACCGCCGTGGTCGTCGACGACAACCGGCGTCGGGGCAGGCACCAGCTCGGGCACGGGTGCGGTGGTCGGTATCGTGGCCGGGACCGTGCCCACCGACGGCGCGCCGGTGGAGACCGCGCTCGGCGCGACGACCGGGGCGTCGCCCGTGGCGGGCGGCTGGGTTCCGACCGTGACCCCGGGAACGGTGAGCGGCGTCCCCGCCTGGTCCGCGAGCGCGAGGGAGCTCACCATGGCTGCGGCAAGGCCGGCGGTGGCGACGACGACGATGAGTGCAGCCCCGGCGAGGCCGGCACGCGTCCGCCGCCGACGACTGTCAGGTGCTGGGATGGGCTCGCGCATTGATCTGCTCCTATTCAGCGGGGGAAGGCTCCACAGCCAGTGTGCCGTCACCGGGCGTCGGGGTCATCATCCGACAGTGTGCCTGTCCTCGATGAGGCAGACGCGAGACGCGTGTGAGAGCTTTCTTAGAAAGATCTGCTTGCCGTGAGTCCAGCCCGCGATCTTTCACTCAGTGGAAACGGCTGCGCTGGAGGGTTGCTGACTCCGCAAGATGGTGCGATCACCTGTCATCGTCGCTAGGAGAACCCCGTGTCCCCAGAAAACACCCGCGTCGCCATCATCGGCGCAGGCCCCGCCGGTCTTCTCCTCAGCTGGGCGCTGCGGGACGCCGGAATCGACTCGATCGTGGTCGAGAACCGTTCGCAGGACTACGTGCTCGCCCGGATCCGGGCCGGCGTACTCGAGCAGAGCGCCGTCGAGACCCTCACCCGCCTGGGGCTCGGCGAGCGGATCAGGACCGAGGGCCTCGAGCACGACGGCATCTACCTGCAGTTCCGGGGCGAACGCCACCACGTCGACTTCCAGGAGCTCATCGGCCGCAGCGTCACGGTGTACGGCCAGCAGGAAGTCGTCAAGGACCTCATCGCGGCGCACAACGCCGCCGGCTCGACGATCTACTATGAGGCGGCGGATGTCGCCGTGCACGACCTCGAGTCGAGCGCGCCGCGGGTGACGTTCACCCACGCGGGCGAGGCCCACGAGATCACGGCGGACTTCGTCGTCGGCGCCGACGGCTTCCACGGCGTCTGCCGCGCGAGCATCCCCCGCGAAGCCATCACGCTCTACGACCGGAGTTACCCGTACGCCTGGCTCGGGATCCTCGCGAACGTGGCTCCGTCGACCGACGAGCTCATCTATGCGCTGCACGAAGACGGCTTCGCAATGCACTCGATGCGTTCGCCGCACGTCTCCCGGCTCTACCTGCAGGTCGACACCGCGGACTCGCTCGACCAGTGGCCGGACGAACGGATCTGGGAGAACCTGCACGCCCGGCTCGGCGTGCCGGGCTGGACCCTCCAGGAGGGCGAGATCACCGACAAGTCGATCACGCCCATGCGCAGCTTCGTGGCGTCCCGCCTCGCGTACGGCAGTCTCTTCCTCGCGGGGGACGCCGGACACATCGTGCCGCCGACCGGGGCGAAGGGCCTCAACTCCGCCATCGCCGACGTCACCATGCTCGCCGCCGCCCTCGCCGCCCACTACGCGGACGACGACGCCCTCCTCTCCGGTTACGGCGAGGCGGCGCTCCGCCGCCAGTGGCGCGTGCAGCAGTTCTCGCAGTGGATGACCGACCTGCTGCACCGCAACCGCACCGACCTGCAGACGATGGAGTTCGACTACCAGAGCCAGCTCGGCCGTCTCGACTACGTCACGGGCTCGGTGCACGCCCAGCGCGAGCTCGCCGAACAGTATTCCGGACTCCCGTTCTAGCCCCGCACTCCCGACCCCATACTCCCGAGAGGAATCAGCGACATGACCGATACCACGTCACAACACGAGATCTCCGCAGAGATGCAGGCCATCGAGGCGGAAGCCAGGGCCCGCGTCGCGGAGGGCAACGCCCCGGAACTGCACCCGCGTCGCGACTACCCTCCCTATCGCAGTTCGATCCTGCGGCACCCGACCCACGAGCTCGTGCGGGCGGACCCCGAGGAGATCGAACGGCACTCGCCCGCCTTCGGGCACAGCGACGTCAGCCCCCTCGAGAGCGACCTGACCATCCAGCACAACGCCGAACCTCTCGGCGAGCGGATGACGGTGTCCGGGCGGGTGCTCGACGGCGAGGGCCGCCCGGTGCGGCACCAGCTCGTCGAGGTCTGGCAGGCCAACGCCGGCGGACGCTACGTGCACAAGCGCGACCAGCATCCCGCCCCGCTCGACCCCAACTTCACCGGCGTCGGCCGGGTCATCACGGGGGACAACGGCGAATACTCCTTCACCACGATCAAGCCGGGACCCTACCCGTGGCGGAACCACCTGAACGCGTGGCGGCCGGCACACATCCACTTCTCCCTCTTCGGTACCGCGTTCACCCAGCGCCTGATCACCCAGATGTACTTTCCGGGCGACCCGCTCTTCGCGCTCGACCCGATCTACCAGTCGATCACAGACCCCGCAGCGCGCGCCCGGCTGATCGGCGTGTACGACCACGACCTAAGCGTGCCGGAGTTCTCGCTCGGCTACCGGTGGGACATCGTGCTCACCGGTCCGAAATCCACCTGGATGGAAAGTGAAGAAGCCCATGACTGAGTCGCCTGCCGCCCGGTACGTGCAGACCCCCGCGCAGACCGTGGGCCCGTTCTACGGGTTCGCGTTGCCGTACGACGGGGGAGCCGAGCTCGTGCCCGGCCACCACCCGCACGCGATCCGGCTGCACGGAACCGTCTTCGACGGCGCAGGGGAACCGGTGCCCGATGCCATCCTCGAAATCTGGCAGGCCGACGAGACCGGCGCCTTGCGGACCGAACGGGGCTCCCTCGCCCGCGACGGCTTCGGCTTCACGGGCTTCGGCAGGGCGGCCGTCGACTTCGGCGGTCACTACACCTTCACGACGGTCGAGCCCGGCCCGGTCGCGGGCGGTGCGCCGTACGTGCTCGTCACCGTGTTCGCCAGGGGGCTCATCCACCACCTCTTCACCCGGGCCTACTTCCCCGGGAATGCGGAGCTGAATGCCACGGATGCCGTGCTCGCCGCGGTCCCGGCGGACCGGCGGCACACCCTCGTCTGCGTGCAGGAAGGGACCGGGCCGACGGGCGCTGCCTCGTACCGGTTCGACATCCGCCTGCAGGGCGAGAACGAGACCGTGTTCCTGGATTTCGATGCCTGAGTCAGTGCTGCCTGAGTCTTCGATGCCTGAGCCCATTCTCGACGTCGGGCTGCTGGCTCCGCTCGACCACGGCAGCAGGGCGCGGGCGCTCACGAGCGACGCGGCCTGGCTGCAGGCGATGGTCGACACCGAGCTCGCCCTGACCAGGGCGCTCGTCGACGCAGCACTCGCCCCCGAGTGGATGCTCGGCGTCTGCGACACTCTCGCCGACGCCGGTGCGCTCGACCTCGGTGCGATCGCGCGGGAGGGACGCGGCGGCGGCAACCCCGTGATCCCGCTCGTGAAGCACCTCGGGCTCGCCGCGGAACGCGTGCGTGCAGGGGCCTCCGACCACATCCATGTCGGCGCCACGAGCCAGGACGTCCTCGACACGGCGGCGATGCTCGTCGCCGACCGGGTCTGCGGCGAGCTCGCCGACCGGCTCGGGGAATTCGCCGCCGCGCTCGCCGTGCTCGCGGGGCAGCACCGGGACACGATCATGGCCGGCCGCACCCTGGGCCAGCAGGCCTCGCCCACGAGCTTCGGCTTCGTGGCGGCCGGCTGGCTCGACGCCGTGCTCACGGCCGCGACCGCGCTCGCCCGGGTGCGCGCGGGGCTGCCAGCGCAGCTCGGCGGCGCTGTCGGGAACCTCGCCGTGCTCACCGCCATCGCCAACGCCCGCTCCGGGGTCGCCGGGCCGGCGGCATCCACGTCGGGCACCCCGGCCGTCGAGGTCGTCACGGACCGGTTCGCCGCCCGGCTCGGGCTGCGCCGCCCGCTGCTCAGCTGGCACACCGACCGCCTGCCGGTCGTGGAACTCGGATCCGCGCTCGCCGCGGTGACCGGGGTCGCCGGGGCGTTCGCCCTCGACGTGTCCGTGCTGTCCCGCACCGAGATCGCCGAGGTGAACGAGCGGCTCGGTGCGGGACAGGGCGGCTCCAGCGCGATGCCGCACAAGCGCAACCCGGTGACGGCCGTGCTCGTCACGGCCGCAGCGCGCCAGACCCCTGCTCTGCTGGCGTCGCTCTACGGCAGCCTGCTCGCCGAGGACCAGCGCCCGAGCGGAGCCTGGCACGCCGAGTGGCAGACCCTGCGCGAGCTCGAGCGGCTCGCGGTTTCCGCGGTCAGCGGAGCGGCCGACCTCGCCGGGCGCCTCGACGTCCACCCCGGGCGGATGCGGGTCAACCTCGAGTTCACCGACGGGCTCGTCTTCAGCGAACGCGTGACCACCCTGCTCGCCGAGGCCCTCGGGAAGACCAGGGCCTTCGCACTCGTACAGCGTGCCGCCGAGGAATCCCACGAGACCCGGCGACCGCTGCGGGTGACGCTGGGTGGCCTGCTGGCAGCAGAGGGCGCCACCGGGGAGTGACCGACGCACTGCGGGACCGGGCCTGGGCCGCATTCGACGCGGACTCCGGCCTTGGCCAGGGTTCGTCAGCGATCGACCGGGTGCTCGCCCGATACCGGGCACACGTCGAGGCAGAAGTGCCTCGTGAACCGGCAGTGCCTCGTCAACCGGCAGTGCCTGCCCACCCAGCACGGAAGGTTGAACGATGACCCAGCCCCTTCTTCGTGGCACGATTCGCCCTGGCCCGGCTGGCCCGGCTGGCCGGGCGTCGCTGCTCGTTCTCGGACCGTCGCTCGGCACCACGACGACGCTCTGGGACCCGGTCGTCGACGCCCTCGACGCCCTCGGCGCCCTCGGCGACCCGGCACATCCGGACCTGCGGGTGCTCAGCTTCGATCTGCCCGGACACGGGGTCAGCCCGGCCGCGCGGGAACCGTTCACGGTCGCCGAACTCGCCGACGCGGTGATCGCGCTCGTCGACTCCGCGACGGCCGCCGCCCTCGGTCCGGACGCGGCACCGGAGTCCTTCCACTATGCCGGGATCTCGCTCGGCGGAGCGGTCGGGCTCGAGCTCGGCATCCGCCACCCCGGGCGCCTGCTGAGCCTCACCGTCGTCTGTTCGGCGGCACGGATCGGCACAGCGGAGGGCTGGCACGAGCGCGCCGCACAGATCCGGGCGAGCGGAACGCCCTCGATGGTGATCGGCAGCGCCGAACGCTGGTTCGCTCCGGGGTTCCTTGAGCGCGATCCCGCGGCGGGTGCCGGTGCGCTGAACCGGCTGCTCGACATCGACGACGAGTCATACGCGCTCTGCTGCGAGGCGCTCGCCGGCTTCGACGAGCGCGACGCGGTCGCCGGCATCGCCGTGCAGACGCTCTGCGTCGCCGGGGGACTCGACCTCGCCACGCCGAGTGCCCTCGTCGCCGAACTCGCCGCGGCCATTCCCGGCGCCCGGTTCGCCGAGATCGCGGGAGTCGCCCACCTGCCCTCCCTCGAGCGGCCGCGGGACCTCGCAGGCCTGCTCAGGGAACAGCTCGCGGCGACGCCCCCGGCAACGTCTGCGGAGCAGCCGATCGGACTAGCCGTGGCCCAGGATCCCTCCGCACGAACGGCGGCCGAGGTGTACACCGCGGGCCTGGCCGTGCGCCGGGCCGTGCTCGGTGACACGCACGTGGATGCCGCGACGGCCGCGATCACCCCGGAGACCGCCGACTTCCAGGACTTCATCACCCGATACGCCTGGGGTGAAATCTGGACCAGGCCCGGCCTCGACCGGCGCACCCGCAGCTTCCTCACCCTCGCCTGCCTGATCACCGGCGGCCACGAGCACGAGCTCGCGATGCACGTGCGCGCCGCGCTCACCAACGGGCTCAGCCGCGCCGAGATCAGCGAGGCGATGCTGCATACCGCGATCTACGCCGGGGTGCCTGCCGCGAACTCGGCGCTCTCGATAGCCCGCACGACGTTCGCCGCCCTGGACGCGGAGGCCGCCGCCTCTGCACCGACCCCGACACTTCCTTGAACCGGACCGAAGGACTGCTCCATGGATAAGACGTTCACCTCCGCGGCGGCCGCCGTCGCGGACATCCCAGACGGCGCTTCCCTCGCCGTCGGCGGCTTCGGCCTGGTCGGCGTGCCGATCGTGCTGATCCGCGCCCTGCTCGACCGGGGCACGACAGACCTCCGGGTCGTCTCCAACAACTGCGGCGTCGACGGCTGGGGACTCGGTGAGCTGCTCAGGGAGGGCAGGATCAGCAGGGTCATCGCGTCATACATCGGCGAGAACAAGGACTTCGCGCGGCGCTACCTCGGCGGTGACCTCGAGGTCGAGCTCACCCCGCAGGGAACCCTCGCCGAGCGGCTTCGCGCGGGCGGCAGCGGCATCCCGGCGTTCTTCACCGCGAGCGGCGTCGGAACCCTGGTCGCCGACGGCGGCCTGCCCTGGCGCTACGGGCCAGACGGGGAGGTGCTGGTGTCCTCGCCGCCGAAGGAGACCAGGGTGTTCTCCTCGCTCGGAAAGACGCAGGAATACGTGCTCGAGGAGGCGATCGTCACCGACTTCGCCCTGGTGCGCGCCGCTCGCGGCGACCGGCACGGCAATCTGGTCTTCGAGAAGTCGGCCCGCAACTTCAACCCGCCGGCAGCGATGGCCGGCCGGATCACCATCGCCGAGGTCGACGAGCTCGTCGAACCGGGCGAGATCGATCCGGACGACGTGCACCTCGCCGGCATCTACGTGCAACGGATCGTGCAGCTGAACCACGCGGATGCGCATGACCTCCCGATCGAGAAGGTCACGACCCGGCCACGGCCGGGAGGCGCCGCCGCGGCCGCGGCATCCGCCCAGACCGCCAGAACGGAAGGCTGACATGCCCCTGACCCGCAACGAGATGGCGGCCCGAGCCGCGCAGGAACTCGCCCCCGACAGCTACGTCAACCTCGGGATCGGCCTGCCGACCCTGATCCCGAACTTCCTGCCGGAGGGGGTGCACGTCATCCTGCATTCGGAGAACGGGGTGCTCGGCGTCGGGGCGTACCCGTGGGAGGGCGAGGAGGACCCGAAACTGATCAACGCCGGCAAGGAGACCATCACCGTCAATCCCGGTGCGGCGTACTTCGACTCCGCGCAGAGCTTCGGCATGATCCGTGCCGGGGTCATCGACGTGGCCGTTCTCGGCGCGATGCAGGTCTCGGAGACGGGAGACATCGCGAACTGGGCCGTGCCGGGCAAGATGATCAAAGGTATGGGCGGGGCGATGGACCTCGTGCACGGCGCCGATACCGTGATCGTCGTGATGGAGCATGTCACGCGTGCCGGCGAGCACAAGATCGTGGCGGAGTGCTCCCTTCCCTGACCGGCAAGCACGTGGTCACCCGGATCATCACCGACCTCGCGGTGATCGACGTCACCGGGGAGGGGCTCGTGCTGCGGGAGGTCGCTCCGGGTCTCACCGTCGCGGAGGTGCAGGCCGCGACCGGGGCGCGGCTGCTCGTGCCCGCGGAACCGGGCGTCATCCGCACCCTGCTGCCAGGGGTCGGCGCATGAACGAGCGGATGCGCGAGGTCGTCATCTGCGAACCGGTGCGCACCCCGATCGGGCGCTTCGGCGGGATGTTCGCCACGGTCGCGCCGGCCGACCTCGCCGCCGCCGTGATCGCGGCCCTGCTGGAACGTACCGGCATCGACGGGGGTGTGATCGACGACGTGATCCTCGGGCAGGCCTACCCGACCGCGGAGGCGGCATCCGTCGCCCGCGTCGCCGCCCTCAACGCCGGCCTGCCGGTGACCGTCGGCGGGCTCCAACTCGACCGGCGGTGCGGCTCCGGCCTGCAGGCCGTGCTCGACGCCGCGATGCAGGTGCAGACCGGCATCAGCGACGTCGTCGTGGCCGGCGGAGTCGACTCGATGAGCCAGGCGCCGTTCTACACCGTCGATTCCCGTTTCGGAATCACGGCCGGGCCGGGCGTGCTGCTGCGCGACGCGCTCAGCCGTGGCCGGGAGACCGCCGGCGGCCGCAACTACCCGGTTCCCGGCGGCATGCTCGAGACCGCGGAGAACCTGCGCCGGGAGTACGGCATCGGTCGTACCGAGCAGGACGAGCTCGCCGTGCGGTCCCAGCAGCGCGCCGCGGCGGCCGTTGCAGAGGGCCGCTTCGACGCCGAAATCGTTCCGGTCACGGTTCCGGGGCGAAAGGGCGCCGTCGTCGTCTCCCGCGACGAAACCCCGCGGCCGGACACGACCCTGGCCGGTCTCGCCGGGCTGCGTCCCATTCTCGTGAAGACGGATGCCGACGCGACGGTCACCGCCGGAAACGCGAGCGGGCAGAACGACGCCGCCGCCGTGTGCCTCGTGACGACCCCTGAGCGCGCCGCGGAGCTCGGGCTCACCCCGCTCGTGCGCCTCGTGACGTGGGCAAGGGCCGGCGTCGAGCCCTCGCGGATGGGCATCGGGCCGGTGCCCGCAACGAAGAAGGCCCTCGAACGCGCAGGCCTCACCCTCGCGGACATCGACCTGATCGAGCTCAATGAGGCATTCGCCGCGCAGGTGCTCGCGGTCAGCCGGGAGTGGAAATTCACCGACGCCGACTGGGAACGCACCAACGTGAACGGTTCCGGCATCTCCCTGGGTCACCCCGTCGGTGCCACCGGCGCACGCATCCTGGCGACCGCGAGCAGACACCTGCACCGCACCGGGGGCAGTACCTTCTCGAGACCATGTGCATCGGGGGTGGACAGGGCCTCGCCGCCGTCTTCGAACGGGTGTGATGGGAGGCGATCGCTGTCCGGTCGCTCGGGCCGGGCATCCGGTGCGCGCAAGCCGAAGCAAGAGCCGACCGTGCGCTCCGCAGCCGGCGGCCGTGCTCAGGCGGCCGGGGGCCGGAACGCGAGCGCGAGCTCGACGAGCAGGCGGGCTCCGAAACCGGTCGGTCCCTTGGTCCGCCAGGAGTCGTCGGAGTCCGACTGCATCGGGCCGCACATGTCGACGTGCGCCCAGGGGGTGTCGCCGACGAAGTCCGCGAGGAACAGGGCAGCGGTCGTCGCGCCGGCGAACGGCCCGCCGAGGTTCGACATGTCCGCGACGTCCGAGTCGAGCTGGTTGCGGTAGCGGCGGTCGAGCGGAAGTTGCCAGACTGTCTCGTCGGTGAGGTCGGATGCCGCGCGCACCTGGTCGATGATGTCCTGGTCGTTGCCGAACAGCGCCGCCATCATCGGGCCGAGCGAGACGAGCGCAGCCCCGGTGAGGGTCGCGAGGTCGACGATGGCGTCAACGCCCTCTTCGGTGGCGAGGACGAGCCCGTCCGCCATCACGAGCCGCCCCTCCGCGTCGGTGTTCTTGACTTCGACGGTCGTGCCGCCGCGGATCGTGAGGACGTCACCCATCGCGGTCGCCGAACCGGAGGGCATGTTGTCTGTGCACATCAGATAGGCGGTCACGGCGTTCGTGCAGCCGAGTTCTGTGAGCGCAGTCATCGCGGCGAAGATCGCGCCGGCACCGGACATGTCCATCTTCATCGCGAGGTGCGTGACATCGCCCGGCTTGAGAGCGATCCCGCCGGAGTCGTACATGATGCCCTTGCCGACGAGGGCGAGGTGCCCGGTCGGCTGTTCGGAGGGGCGATACCGGACCTCGATCATCCGGGGCTCTTCGATGCTGCCGGCATTGACGCCGAGGAGGCCGCCGCAGCCGAGCTCGATGAGTTCCGCCTTGTCGAAGACGCTCACCTCGAGCCCGAATTGCGGTGCGAGAGCCTCTGCGAAGTCGCCGAAGACCGTCGCCGTGAGATGGGAGGGCGGGGCGGCCGCAAGGTCGCGCGCGAGGGCCGTCGCCCGGGCGAGGGCGAGGCCGCGTGCGACGCCGCCTGCGTGTGCGGTGCTCCCGACGAGGTCGAGCGCTTCGAGGGGAATGTGGGTGGTCGCCGTTTTGAGTTCGAGGTAGCGATAGCGTGCGAGCACGGCGCCCTCGACGACGGCCGCGCTGGCCGCGACCGGGTCGAGCCCGCTCGCGGCGTCCAGGAGGTCCGTCGCGAGACGGCGTCCCTGCCGGCCGGCCCTGGCGAACGCGGCGGCGGCGTCTCTCAGGGTCGCGGTCGTGAGCACACCCTGCGCGCCGACGCCGATGGCGACGAGGGTCGGTGCGGATGCCTGGGGAGCACGAGCGCCTGGCCCACCGCACCGGTGAACCCGGCCTCCGTGAGCGCGGCACGGTCGAGTCCGATCGCCGCGGGGACGGGGCCGTCACTCGAGACGGCGTAGCCGGCGATCGTGGCGCCCTGACCGAAGTCGGGCGTGATCTCGACCCGCGTGCGCAGGTCGAGGGAGGGTCCGGGAGCGAAACTCGCGGGGATCAGTCTGTGGGGCTGGTGGGGCATCGGTGAACCTCGTTCCGGCAGTCGGTTCGGCGGAGCGGGGATTCCGCCGGCGCCAGCATACTGCCGGGTGCGTCCGCGCGGCGAGGATGCTGCGCGGGTACTGTGGGGCTGTGGAATCCGAACGCATACCGCCGCTATCCCTCGTCACCGAGCAGACGCTCGATGTGGCTGCGCACGTCCTCGCGGTGTCCTCGCGGTCAGCCGGCGCCGTCGTCACCTTCGTGGGCCAGGTGCGGGATCACGACCCCGACGCCGCAGGCGCCGTGACGGGCCTCGACTACAGCGCCCATCCGGATGCCGGACGTATCCTCACGGAGATCGCCGCGCGGTTCCGGGCCGGGAACCCCGCGGTGGAGCTCGTCGTCAGCCACCGGATCGGCCACCTCGAGGTCGGTGACCTCGCCCTCGTCGCCGCCGTCGCGAGTGCGCACCGCGCCGACGCCTTCCTGGTCTGCGAGCGTCTCGTCGAGGCGGTCAAGGCCGAGGTCCCGATCTGGAAGAAGCAGTACGAAGTCGACGGCACCCACTCCTGGGTCGGCCTGGGCCTGTAGCGTCTCGAGCGTCTCTGGCGTCCTTCCGCGTGAAGCCCGTCGCGCGCGTTCGATCGGGCTTCGCCCGAACCCGGGTTCCGGGGGTGGACCCGGCGCGTACTCCGCCCGGGCGTCCGAGCCCGTCCTGTCCGTCATCTCCGCTGATTCAGTCATCGTCGCGGAGGATCGCGTTCTTGCTGGTGAGGGGGATGGGTTTCTGGTCGGGGTCGAGTCCGGGTGGTGGGGTGAGCCAGTACTGGCCGGTGTCGTCGCGGGTGATGTGCCAGTGTTCGTTGTGGAGCCGTAGGTGGTCGGCCCGGCAGAGCAGGATGCCCTGGTCGAGGTTGGTCTGTCCGGTGTCCTCTTTCCAGTGTTGAATGTGGTGGGTTTCGGTCCAGGAGGGTGGCCGGTCGCAGCCGGGCCACATGCAGCCGCCGTCGCGGAGGGCGAGGGCCGCGCGTTGGGCGACCGCAGTCCCCTCGATGACGCCGGGCTGGAGCGCGGGTGACGCGGTTTCGGGGTTCGCCGCAGCGTGGGCTGTGGGTGACGGGGCCTCGGTTGGCGCGGCATCGGTGGGTGTGGTTCCCGTGGGCGCGAAACCGGTGGGTGTGGTGCTCCTGGGGCGGATGGTGATCATGCGGACGGCGGGGCTGCGGCTTCCGGCGATGCGCTTGGGGTCGGCTTTGACGCCGAGTTTGGTCAGGGCGAGGAATGCGTCCGCGGTGAGCTGTTCGGTGGTGCGCGGGTCGTCCTGCACGCGCTTCGCCCACGCTGCCTGCTCCTTGTCCACAAAGCGGACCCCGCCCCGGCGGGGGCTGGTAATGGCGTCGTAGGTACTCATCAGGTATTCGCCGTCTTCCGGGGCGAACAACCCGACCATGCGCACCTGTCCCGTGTGGAGTCGCCAGAACCGCAACGACCGGTCGTCGTAGTCGGCTTTCTCGCGGGCGGCGATGCCGGCTTCATCGAGCACGTCCCGCACCTGCCGGGCGCGCTTGAACAGTTGGTCAGCGTTCACCGTGCGCGCCTCGGCGAGGAGCCGGGCCAGGGCCGTGGCGAGTTTCTCCGGGGTGATCGCCCGGTCCAGGTCGCCGAGCCCTTTCCGGAGCGAGTCTGCCTTCTCGACGCTCAGCCAGCCCTCGCGCAGGGCCCGGCCGATTGGTGCGTGCCAGGGCGGCACGGCGGCCGCAGGTACTGGCGGGTCGACCGGCGGCAGGTCCAGAGCGGCCCCATCGAGGGGCGGAGTCTCGTCGAGCAGCTTCTTCGCGTCGGCGGCTTCGCGGGCGGCTTTCTCGGCGGCGTCGGTCTCGGCGAGCAGCCGGCCGACCGCGAAGAGTTTGCTCACGTCACCTTTGCTCGACCCGGCCAAGTTCTGCAGCAGGTCTTCCGGAGTCCGGAAGCCTTGCCGGGCCGCGAGGCCCTTCCCGCCGAGTTCGGGCCGGGACCGCCGGGCCAGGGTTGCGGCGAACCACGCCGCCTGGGTGTCCAAGGCCCGCCGGGCTCCCGCGATCAACATGTGCCCCTCGAGCACCGCTTCATCGCTGAGCGTGTCGACAGCTGCAGACGAACCGCCCAGGCCGGTGACGACATCCGCCATCGACCGCAACCCGTCGAGCACGCCGCCCTGCACCGGGTCACCGTGCACCGGGTCACCCTGCCCCCGGTCGCCGTGCGGCTGATCGGGTGAAGCGGGTGACTCGGGAAGGTTGATCATGCCCCCACGTTACGACCGACCACCGAGATTCTTTGAGCATGGCTCAGGTCTGTGGAAACTAGCTCTGATCAGGTACGTGTTGAGGAGATTCCGTCATATTCGCAGCCTGCCGACCTGGCGCAGGTGCTCGACCTCGCCGCGGCGCAGGGCGGCTTCGTCGAGCTCACCTTCCCCGAGGCCGGGCGCTATCCGTTCGTCAGCCACGTCATGTCGGATGCGGAGAAGGGTGCCCGTGGGGTCTTAGCCGCCACACCGTGAATCCGGTCTGAAAACGCCGGGAAGGCGCCCCATGCGGCGTGTCGCACCTCACCGGTGAATTTGTTTCGGCGGTGTTTCGCCGCGGTCCTATTCCGGGGCCTCACCGTTTGATCTGGTGTTTATGTTCCGATCACTTCCCTTCGACGAGAATTGTGCGCATTAAAATGAAGTTAATAAGTTTTAAGACGTGGTAGTTTTTCCCCACCTCGCGTGACCCATTCGGGGGAGGAACTTCGGCTGTCGCGAGCGCGGGCATGCCGCACGACCTTGAACAAGGCAACAGCGAGAGGGTCCGACATGGTCCAACTGAAATCCGGGGTCGGAAGAATTCGTTCCGAGTTGATGGTGTCCAAGGGTTGGCTGCAGGGCGTCGCCCTCGTGATGATCTTCGGCTTCGCGGTGATGGGATTCCTCGCCGTGATGACGTACACCGATTCGATGCCCCAGCCCAAACAGGTCGTGGACGAACGGGGAACGGTCGTCTTCACGGGCGCCGAGATCACTGCCGGCCAGCAGACCTTCGTGCAACGCGGCCTTCAGGAATACGGCTCGATCGTCGGACACGGCGGCTATCTCGGTCCCGACTACACTGCCGACTATCTCCGCCGGTCCTCGACCTTCGTCCTCGACGCCCTCACCGCCTCGGGCGTGCAGGACCCGCACGGAGCACTCGTCACGATGATGCGGACCAACCGGTACGACCCGGCAACGGGAAATCTCGTGTTCACGGACCTGCAGATCAGTGCGTTCGAGTCTGTCCAGAAACACTATGCGGACTTCTTCGGCACTCCGACGACCCAGAACGGGCTGATCCCGAGCGTGATCACCGATCCGGCCGAGATCCACGAGCTCACGGCGTTCTTCGCCTGGACCGCGTGGGGCTCCGCGGCCGAACGGCCGGGGCACAACTACTCGTACACCAACAACTGGCCGGCGGAGAAGCTCGTCGACAACGGGCCCACCGCGGACATCATCGTGTGGAGCGGTCTGTCGCTCATTTCGCTGATGGTCGCCCTCGGCGCGCTGTTCGCCCTCTACGGGCGCTGGAGCAAGCGAATGGGCTGGCAGCACGGAGAAGAGACCCCGCCGCTGTCCTTCAGGCAGCCCGGCGACGTCGCCGTCACCCCCGCCCAGTCTGCGACCGCCTGGTTCTTCTTCGTCGTCGCGTTGATGTTCCTCGCGCAGGCGTTCCTCGGCGCGGCCGTCGAACACTACCGGGTCGATCTGACGAGCTTCTTCGGGATCGACCTCGCCCAGCTGTTGCCGATCAACCTCGCCAGGACCTGGCACGTGCAACTCTCCCTGCTCTGGACAGCAGCCTCGTTCCTCGCGGCAGGGATCTTCCTCGCGCCGTATATCTCGGGTCACGAACCGAAGCGGCAGCACTGGCTCGCATACATCCTCCTGGGAGCCCTCGCCCTGGTCGTCGCCGGTTCCCTGGCGGGAGAAGCCCTCAGCATCTTCGGCGTCACCGCCGCCAAGGACTCGCCGTTCTGGGGGATGCAGTGGGAGTACATCGACCTGCCGAAGTTCTGGCAGGGCCTGCTGACCGTCGGGATGTTCATCTGGATCGCGATCATCTACCGCGGTATCCGGGCCCGGCTGAAGTCTGAACACCGGTTCAACCTGCCGTGGCTGTTCTTCTATTCGGGTCTCTCCATCCCCGCCTTCTACGCCGTCGGCATGCTCGCCGGCAGCGAAGTGACACTGAGCGTCGCCGAATTCTGGCGCTTCTGGGTTGTGCATCTCTGGGTCGAGGACTTCCTCGAACTTTTCACGACCGTCATGGTCGCCTACATCTTCGTGATGCTCGGCGTCGTGCACCGCCGGATCGCGATGCAGATCATCCTGCTCGACGTGATCCTGTACTCCGCGGGCGGAATCCTCGGAACCATGCACCACCTGTACTTCTCGGGAACCCCCGTCGAGCACATGGCGCTGGGTGCGTTCTTCTCCGCACTCGAGGTGATCCCGCTGACGTTCCTCACTGTGGAAGCGTGGAGCTTCCTGCAACTCGGGGCCCGCCAGCAATCCCGAAGCGCCGCCCCGTTCCCACACCGCTGGTCGGTGATGTTCCTCGTGGCCGTCGGCTTCTGGAACTTCCTCGGCGCCGGCGTCTTCGGATTCCTGATCAACCTCCCGATCGTCTCGTACTACGAGATCGGCACCGCCCTGACCGCCAACCATGCCCACGCGTCGATGATGGGCGTCTACGGGATGATGGGCGTGGGACTATCCCTCTTCGCCCTGCGCTACCTGATTCCGGCCAAACGCTGGCCGGACCGGCTCGCCAAGATCTCGTTCTGGTCGCTCAACATCGGCCTGGCCTGGATGACCTTCGCGACGCTCCTGCCGCTCGGTGTGCTGCAGTTGTGGCACTCCGTCAGCGATGGCTACTTCGAGGCCCGCAGCATGAACTTCATCACCGGAACCGGCAACACGGTCCTGGAATGGCTGCGGATGCCCGGCGACCTCGTCTTCATCTTCGGTGGAGTCGTTCCGTTCGTCTGGATCGCCTGGCTGGGCGTGCGGTACCGCATCAAGGGAACCACCCAGGATGTCCCGATGGAGGCCCTCTTCGTGGAGGCGCAGCCCGCCGGGGCGGTCGGCGGCACTTCCGATGCGGGTGTCGATGGCGCGACACCGGAGTCCGGGTACGGGTCGGGCTACCGCAGGCGCGTCGCCGATCAGGACGGTGAGAACCGGCCGGACAGGGGCGCGTGATGGAGGCGGTCAATCCTGACGTCTGGTTCGCTCTCGGCTACGGCGGCTTCCTGCTGCTCGTGGCGCATGTCCTGGACATCCTGGCCCGGCGCACGGCGGCGGCGACGACGAGCGCGCGGTCCGGGGGATTCGAGTACCACGAGGGACACGACGCCTGGACCTGTTCCGAAGACCAGTGGCTTTGGCCGATCTCCTTCGACCCGGAGAATCGGGTGACCCGGTACCGCGCTTCCCCGACCGTCTGCAATCCGTGCCCGGTCAAGGACGACTGCACTCCGTCCCACGCGGGCCGGGAGGTCGTGCGGAACATCGATTCCTGGCCGAGCTCCGAAGCCGAGCGATTCCACAGGGGGATCGCCTGTGCCGTCGTGGTCCTCGGGGTCATCTGGCCGATCGCCGTCATGTTCCAGGGCCGCACCGGCCTCGAACTGCTCATCCTGGGAGTCGTGTCCGCGATCATCGCAGCGGGCAGCTGGCCGCTCTGGTCCCATCTCCGACGCGCTCCCGCGCGCTTCCCCGATCACCTCACGGCGCTCGGACTCGAAGACAACGAGGACCAGCGGGCCGCCATCTCGGCGAACGAACTCGCCAGGCGGAGCGGCTACGGCAGCATCCGCAAGACGGGACCGCGCACGGTCCCCGGAAAGGAAGCCCGATGACCGGAATACTCGTGACGGCCGGCGTCATCCTCCTGATCGTCGTGGTTTGGTTGACCGTCGCGTTCACGGTCCTGCAGGAGTACGAGCGGGGGGTCGCCTTCCGGTTCGGCCGCCTTCGGCAGCTCCGCGAACCCGGAGTGCAGATGGTCTTTCCGGGCATCGACACGATGGTCAGGGTGGACCTGCGTATCGTCACCCTCACGATTCCGCCGCAGGACGTCATCACCAAGGACAACGTGCCCGCGCGGGTCAATGCCGTCGTGCTCTTCCAGGTCACCGACCCGCTGCGGTCCGTGATGGCGGTTGAGAACCACGCGGTGGCGACCTCTCAGATGGCCCAGACGACCCTGCGCTCCGTCGTCGGGCGAGCGGACCTCGACACCCTGCTCGCGCATCGGGCCGACCTGAACGAGGATCTGGCCAGGAGTATCAATGCGCAGACAGAGCAGTGGGGAGTCCAGGTCAAGGTCGTCGAGATCAAGGACGTCGAGATTCCCCAGGCCATGCAGCGCGCCATGGCGCGCGAGGCCGAAGCCGAGCGGGAGAGGCGGGCGAAGATCATCAATGCCCACGGCGAACTGCAGGCCTCGGAAGAGCTCGGCCAGGCCGCGGAGATCCTCAGCCGCAATCCGGCGTCGCTCCAGCTGCGCTACCTGCAGACCCTGCTCGAGCTCGGCGCGGACCACAACTCGACCGTGGTCTTCCCGCTGCCGATGGACATCATCGGGCCGTTCCTGAAGAAAGTACCGCAGTGGCTCGACCCAACCGAGCCCGGCCGTCCCGGCCAGACTCACGGAGAGAAAACGGATGTGACCGACCATGGCTGACACAGTGCACGCGGAGCGGGGCACGCATGTGCCGACGATCGGTTCGGCTCACGACCGGGGTGTCAGCATCCGCCTGATGCTGATCGGGGTGCTCGTCGGGCTGTTCGGTCCCATCGGCGGCTTCCTCGGCGGCACGATCGTCAACGCCGACCACACTATCGCCGGCCTCGAACCACTGTTCGTCTGGCTCTTCCTCGGCATGACCGTCGGTGGGATCGGCGTCACGGTCGGCATCATCGGCGCCTTGCGCTGGGTTCGCGGCAACCACCACCTCGAATAGCGCTCCGAACCAATTCGACGGAGTTCTTGCCGTTCGGGTCGCCTCACCCGCCCAGGTGCCGAAAACCCCAAGAGTCCGTCGACTGGGTCAGGAAACCGGGACGGTGGCGACCGGCCGGTACGCGCAGCTCGGATCCTCGGCGAGAGGATCGCCGGTGACTGCGTACGCGTGCGAGCGGGAGCCGCCGCAGACCGTGCGGAACTCGCACGCTCCGCACCGGCCGCCGAATGAATCCGGGGTGCGCAGCTCCTGGAGTAGCCGCGCCTCCCGGTAGATCTCGGGGAACGACTGCTCACGCACCGAACCGACGGACACGGGCAGGAACCCGCTCGGGTAGACCGCGCCGACGTGGTCGACGAAGGCGAAGCCGCGGCCGGAGTTGACATCGATCGGGGCGCGCGGCGCGCGGCGCCTGGGCTCGTCCCCGGTCAGCAGTTCCGCGGTGTCGCACCGCAACCGGGCGCGCAGCGGGCCGACGGGGAACGCCGCATCGAGATCGGCGACACCGGCGCGCTGGATTGCGATCCGGCGGTAGTGCGGCGCCTCCGTCGTCTTGATCGCGACGAGTTCGGAGACATCGTGCAGCCAGTGCAGCACCTCTTCGGCCTCGGTGGAGGTGAGCGCGTTGAGAAGCTTGCCGCGCCCGGTCGGGACGAGGAAGAACACGCTCCACAGCGTCGTGCCGAGCTCGAGGACCGTCTTCAGGATGGCGGGCAGCTCGTGGACGGTGTCGCGGGTGACGGTCGTGTTGATCTGCAGCCGGCAGCCGACGTCGCGCACCATCCGTGCGGCGACCATCGTGTCGTCGAAGACCCCGTCGACACCGCGGAAGGCATCATGGGTCGCCGCGGATGCCCCGTCGAGGGAGAGCGACACCGCCTTCGCTCCGGCGTCGTGCAGCTCGACAAGGACCTCCCGGGTGAGGCGTGGGGTGACGGAGGGCGAGAGGGCCATGCTGAGGCCCAGGCCCGTTCCGTGGGCCACGAGTTCGGGGAGGTCGGGGCGTTCGAAGGGGTCGCCGCCGGTGAGGACGACGAGCGGGCGGGGCGTGCCGAACGACGCGAGATCGTCCAGGAGCTTCCGGCCCTGGTCGGTGGTCAGCTCGAAGGGATTGCGGGTGCGAATGGCGTCCGCACGGCAATGCGTGCAGACGAGCTGGCAGGCCCGCGTCACCTCCCAGATCACGATGAAGGGACGCTCGCCGGCATCGTGGTGCAGGTGTCGAACGGCGCGCATTGCGGTGTCAGTCACGTGATCCTGGTCCGGTACAGCTCGAATGCGCACCTCAGTTGTTTTTACCACACTTATAGGGAAAACTAGGGGTGTGCCTGCCTCCGACCTCGATGCCCGTACCCACCGCGCCCTCTCCGGCGTGAGCCGGGTCGCCGTCCTCGACGTGCTGCGCACCCACCGGATGCCGCTGGACGTTCCCGCACTCGCGGCGGCGGTCGGCCTGCACCCCAACACCGTTCGCTCGCACCTCGAACGGCTCCTCGAGGTCGGCCTCGTGACCGAGACGGTCGAGGCGCGGACGCGACCTGGCCGTCCCCGCCTGCTCTACGCCGCTGTACCGCCCGAGGCGGAACCCGCCGGGCCCGGTTCCGCCGGGCCGGCAGAATCCGGGACCTCCGAGGACTCCTACCGACTCCTCGCGGGCCTCCTCGCGGACAGCCTTGCCGCAGGAGCCCCCGACGCGCGCCCCGGCAATGAAAAGGCCGGCGACGCCGGGCGACGCTGGTCGGAACAGTTCGTGCCCGCCGACGAGCCAGCTGCCGGTCCGGTTGATCCCGCTGGAGCGATCGACCGGGTGGTCGAGATCCTCGACGGCGTTGGTTTCGCCCCCGCCCTGTCGGAGGACCGCACCGCGATCGAGCTGCATCACTGTCCGTTCCTGGACGTCGCGAAAGACCACAGCGCCATCGTGTGCTCCGTGCACCGCGGACTGATGCAGGGTGCACTGGACCGGATGCACGCGCCCACCATCGGCATCCGCCTCGAGCCGTTCGTGCGCCGGGGGTATGCGTCGCACATGTGCGCTACTCCTCAAACCCGGCACAACATGGCGGCTTCCTGACAAAGAGCGGATAGTAGACCCATGTCTTCGAGCCCACCGTCGAGCTACCGCACGCTCGCGTCGTTCAGCAGAATCAAACTGCTGTACTTTCTGCAACAGCGCGGGACGATGACGGTCGGCGACCTCGCCGAGGCGACCGGGCTGCACCACAACACGACACGCGAACACCTGCAACGCCTGATCAATGACGGATTCGTCACCTGTGAACCCGAAGAGCGCGACGTCAAGGGCCGGCCGCGGATGCTCTACAGTGCGGCTGCCGGCGTCGACCATCGGGAGGGCTCGATCCGGGTCGCGAAGATCGAGGCCGCCGAACGGCGCGGCGACCTGGTCCGGCGGATGCTGCCGGTCAGCGCCGCGATCGACTCGCCCTTGCAGCGGCAACTGGACGCCCTCGACGACCACCTCGACCAGACCGGGTTCGACGGGCGGATCGACGCGGACGGGCGTCACGTCAGGCTGCACGATTGTCCGTACAGCGAGATGGTCAAGGAACACCCGGAGGTCTGCCGCGTGCACCTCGGCCTGCTCCAGGGGATCCTGCAGCAGACCGGGGTCCGCTGACGGCCGACGCGCTGCATCCGCTCGACAAGCCGGACTCCTGCACACTGGACCTCCGGCACTCCGACGAGGGTGCTGAGTGTGAGGAATCCGAGGGGGCCGATGCCGGGCCCGTCCGGGTGCCCACCGAGACCGACGTGGTTATTATTCACGGCGTTTTCCGCTTGTAGCCCGTTCGGGTGCCCGTGAGACTCGGATGCGAGGGTGGTTGCTGAATCGGCAATGCCCGGCACCGCAAGGGGTATGTCGTGAAAACTCTCAAGAACTCGAGCTTCTCGAAGCGCAAAGCCGGCCAGCCCGGCACCAAACCGGGCATCGACGGCCCGATCGCGGACAGCATCCTGAACCTCGGCCGTTTCCTTCGCAGGGGCGAGACCTCGCCGGACCTGCGCTCCCTGTTCCTCGAAGGCGGCAGGGACGCCGACAGCTTCTATCGCGACCGCTGGACCCACGACAAGGAGGTGCGGTCCACCCACGGCGTGAACTGCACCGGCTCCTGTTCGTGGAAGGTGTACGTCAAGGACGGCATCATCACCTGGGAGACCCAGCAGACCGACTACCCCTCCGTCGGCCCTGACTCGCCGGAGTACGAACCCCGCGGCTGCCCCCGTGGCGCAGCATTCAGCTGGTACACCTACTCGCCGACCCGGGTGCGGTACCCCTACGTGCGCGGCGTGCTGCTCAACCTCTACCGTGAGTCGAAGGCACGCCTCGGCGACCCGGTGCTCGCCTGGGCCGACGTCACCGGCAACCCCGAGTCTGCCAAGGCCTACAAGAGCGCTCGCGGCAAGGGCGGCCTGGTGCGCGCGAGCTGGGACGAGGCCGCGGAAATCGTCGCCGCCGCCCACGTGCACACCATCAAGACCTACGGGCCGGACCGGATCGCCGGTTTCTCGCCGATCCCGGCGATGTCGATCGTCTCGCAGGGAGTCGGCAACCGCTTCATCTCCATGCTCGGCGGCACGATGCTGTCCTTCTACGACTGGTACGCCGACCTCCCCGTCGCGAGCCCGCAGGTTTTCGGCGACCAGACCGACGTCCCGGAATCCGCCGACTGGTGGAACTCGTCCTACCTGATCATGTGGGGCTCGAACGTGCCGGTCACCCGCACCCCCGACGCCCACTTCATGGTCGAGGCCCGGTACCGCGGACAGAAGGTCATCACGGTCTCTCCCGACTACGCCGACAACTCCAAGTTCGCCGACGAATGGCTCGCCGTTCACCCCGGCACCGACGGCGCCCTTGCGATCGCGATGGGCCACGTCGTTCTCAAGGAGTTCCTCGTCGACCGGCGGACCCCGCGTTTCGTCGACTACATGAAGCGCTACAGCGACTCCGCCTACCTGATCACGCTCACGAAACGCGGCGACGCCTGGGTGCCCGGCAAGTTCATGACGGCGGATGCCCTCCCCGACACCGAGCCGACGGTCGCGAGCGCGGCGTTCAAGCCGATCCTCCTCGACCAGGACGGCCGCACCGTCATCCCGAACGGATCGATCGGACACCGCTTCTCCGAGACCGACGTCGGCAAGTGGAACCTCGACCTCGAGGGCGTCGACCCGCTGCTCTCGATCATGGACGCGCCGGACTACGACGGCGCATCCGCTTCGGTCGACCTGCCGCGCTTCGACGTGTCGCCGACGACAGACGACGCGGGGGAGCAGCAGGCCGGCGGCGCCGGTATCATCCGCCGCGGCGTGCCCGTGCGGCGCGTCGCCGGCGAACTCGTGACGACCGTCTTCGACCTCCTCCTCGCCCAGTACGGCGTCGGTCGCGACGGGCTGCCGGGCATCTGGCCAACGGGCTACGACGATGCGTCCTCGCCCGGCACCCCTGCCTGGCAGGAGGCCATCACCTCGGTGCCGATGCAGGCTGCTGAACGCATCGGCCGCGAATTCGCGCAGAACGCCGAGGAATCGGGCGGTCGCTCGATGATCCTGATGGGGGCAGGCACGAACCACTGGTTCCATTCCGACACGATCTACCGGGCCTTCCTCGCCCTCACGACGATGACCGGCTGCCAGGGCGTCAACGGCGGCGGCTGGGCCCACTACGTCGGGCAGGAAAAGGTCCGCCCGCTCACCGGCTACGGACAATACGCCTTCGGCCTCGACTGGGTGCGCCCTCCCCGCCAGATGATCGGCACCGGCTTCTTCTACCTCGCGACCGACCAGTGGCGCTACGACGGGCTGTCCGCCGACACCCTCTCGAGCCCGCTCGGAGTCGGTACCTTTGCCGGCCGCACCACCGCGGACTGCCTTGTCGAATCGACGAAGCGCGGCTGGATGCCGAGCTACCCGACGTTCAACCGGAATTCGCTCGACCTCGTCGACGACGCCGTCGCCGCCGGGGTCGACCCGGCCCAGTACGTGGTCGAGTCGCTGGAGGACGGCAGCCTCGCGTACTCGGTCGAGGACCCCGACGCACCGGAGAACTTCCCTCGCGTGATGGTCGTCTGGCGGGCGAACGTACTCGGCTCTTCCGGCAAAGGCAACGAATACTTCCTCAAGCACCTGCTCGGCACCACGAGTGCCGTGCGCGCGCCCGAATCCCCGCCGGAGAAGCGCCCGAAGACGATGAAGTGGCACGAGTCCGCTCCGGAGGGAAAGCTCGACCTCCTCGTGACGAGCGACTTCCGGATGACCTCGACGACCGTCTTCAGCGATGTGGTCCTGCCGCCGGCCACCTGGTACGAGAAGAACGACCTGTCGACGACGGACATGCATCCGTTCATCCACTCGTTCAACCCCGCGATCACGCCGCCGTGGCAGGCGAAGACCGACTTCGACATCTTCCACATCCTCGCGAAGAAGATCTCCGAGCTCTCGGTCGACCACCTCGGCGTGCGCCGGGACATCGTCGCCGTGCCCCTGACGCACGACACCCCCGATGCGATGGCGACCCCGCACGGAACCGTGCAGTACGGCCAGCCGCTCGTGCCCGGCATCACGATGCCCAAGCTCGTCGTCGTCGAGCGCGACTACCCGGGCTTCGCAGACAAGCTCGGCGCACTCGGCCCGCTCACCGCGAAACTGGGCATGGTCACGAAGGGCGTCAAGTTCAATCCCGATGTCGAGGTCGAGTACCTCGGCCGGAAGAACGGTCTCGTCGAGAGCGGCCCCGCTGCCGGCCGGCCGCGCCTCACGACCGCGATCCACGCCTGCGAGATGGTGCTGGCCCTCTCCGGCACCACGAACGGCCGTCTCGGCACCCAGGGCTTCCGGCAGCTCGAGGAGCGCACGGGCATGAAGCTCGCCCACCTCGCGAGCGACAACGAGGGCAGGCGCTTCTCATACCCGGATGTCCAGGGCGCGCCCGTCCCCGTCCTCACCTCCCCGGAGTGGTCCGGCAGCGAGCACGGCGGTCGCAGGTACAGCGCATTCACGATCAACGTCGAGCACCTCAAACCGTGGCACACGCTGACCGGGCGGCAACACTTCTACCTCGACCACGACTGGATGATCGAGCTCGGGGAGCAGCTGCCGATCTTCAGGCCGCCGCTCGACATGCACCGCCTGTTTGACGACTCGATCGTCGGTTCCACGGCGGCGACCGGTTCGACGGGGTCGAAGGGCCGCGCGGAGGTCGCCGTGCGCTACCTGACGCCGCACTCGAAGTGGTCGATCCACTCCGAATACCAGGACAACCTGATGATGCTCTCGCTGTCCCGCGGCGGGCCGACGATCTGGATGTCACCGCAGGACGCCGACAAGATCGGCGTGCGCGACAACGAATGGATCGAGTCGTACAACCGCAACGGCGTCGTCGTCGCACGGGCCATCGTCTCGCACCGGATGCCGGAGGGCACCGTGTACATGTACCACGCGAAGGACCGCACGATCAACGTACCGATCGCCGAGACGAGCGGCATGCGCGGCGGAACCAACAACTCGCTGACCCGGATCCTGCTCAAGCCCAGCCACCTGATCGGCGGCTACGCCCAGCTGTCCTTCGCCTTCAACTACCTCGGCCCGACCGGGAACCAACGCGACGAGGTCACCGTGATCCGTCGACGCAGCCAGGAGGTTGAGTACTAAATGCGCGTAATGGCCCAAATGTCGATGATCATGAATCTCGACAAGTGCATCGGCTGCCACACCTGCTCCGTGACCTGCAAGCAGGTATGGACCAACCGCACCGGCGTCGAATACGTCTGGTTCAACAACGTCGAGACGCGGCCAGGCCTCGGTTACCCGAAGCGGTACGAGGACCAGGAGAAGTGGAACGGCGGCTGGGTGCGCAACAAGCGCGGACGCCTGAAACTGCGCTCCGGCGGCCGGCTCAAGCGGCTCGCCACGATCTTCAACAACCCCGACCTGCCCGTCATCGACGACTACTACGAGCCGTGGACCTACGACTACGACATGCTCACCAAAGCTCCGCTCAGCACCGAGAGTCCCGTCGCCCGACCCAAATCCCTACTGACCGGCAAGAACATGGACATCAAGTGGTCAGGCAACTGGGACGACGACCTCGGTGGTTCCCAGGAGACCGCGGCGGAGGACCCCATCCTCGCGACGATGAGCGAGCACGTGAAGATGGAGTTCGAGAACACCTTCATGTTCTACCTGCCACGGATCTGTGAGCACTGCCTGAACCCGGCCTGCGTCGCGGCGTGCCCATCCGGTGCGATGTACAAGCGCGAGGAGGACGGCATCGTCCTCGTCGACGAGGATGCCTGCCGCGGCTGGCGGATGTGCGTCTCGGCCTGCCCATACAAGAAGGTCTACTTCAACCACAAGACCGGCAAGGCGGAGAAGTGCACCCTCTGCTATCCGCTGATCGAACAGGGCAAGCCGACCATCTGCTCGGAGACCTGCGTCGGTCGACTGCGCTACCTGGGCCTGATGCTCTACGACGCCGACGCCGTGCTCGCCGCCGCCGCGATCGAGAACGACCAGGACCTGCTCGAGGCCCAGCGCGGGGTGTTCCTCGACCCGTTCGACCCCGAGGTCATCGCCGCGGCGAAGGCGGAGGGCATGGAGGACGACTGGATCCTCGCCGCGCAGAACAGCCCGATCTACAAGCTCATCTCCGAGTACAAGGTCGCCCTGCCGCTGCACCCCGAGTATCGAACGATGCCGATGGTCTGGTACATCCCGCCGCTGTCCCCGGTCGTCGACGTCATCTCGACGACGAACAACGACGGTGAGGACGCCCGCACCCTGTTCGCCGCAATCGACAAGCTGCGCATCCCCGTCGAATACCTCGCCGGGCTGTTCTCGGCCGGAGATGTCGTCCCGGTCGAATCCTCGCTGCGGAAGCTCGCCGCGATGCGTTCGTACATGCGCGACATCAACCTCGGCCGGGACCGCGACGAGTCCATCCCCGAGGCCGTCGGCATGACCGGCACCGAGATCGAAGCAATGTACCGCCTCCTCGCGATCGCCAAGTACGAGGACCGTTACGTGATCCCGAAGGCGCACGTCGAGACGGCGCGCGAGCTCGAGGAGCTCGCGTGCTCGCTCGACACCGACGGCGGACCCGGCATGGGCGGCCCGACGTCGACCGCCGCAGGGCCCTATGGCAAGACACCGGGAATGCCGTTCAACGCGACGGTCGACAACTACAACGAGATGATCGGCAAGGGCGGGGAGAAGACCAAGCCGACAACGCCCGGCCGGCTCAACCTGTTGAATTGGAACGGCTCGGGGGCGCCGAAGGGCCTGTTCCCGCCGATCCCGCCGATCATTCCGCCCGTCGCCGACACCGGGAGCCCCGCATGAGGCTCCCGAAGCTTCCGCCGCGCACCGTCAGGGCGATTCCGCTCAGTGCGGAGGACGGTGCCATCGCGCACATGGCGGCGTCGATCCTGCTCGATTATCCGACCATCGAACGCCGGGCGCGGTTTGCGGTCGTCGCCGAATCGGTCACGCTGCTGCCCGACCCGCTTCGGCACGCCTTCGAGGCGTTCCTTGGCGCTGCCGGCACCATGGACCAGCAGCAGCTCGAGGTGCACTTCACGGCCACGTTCGACCTCAAACGCAAGTGCTGCCCGTACCTCTCGTACTACGCCGCCGGCGACACCCGTCGCCGGGGCATGGCGCTGGTGCGCTTCGTCGAGGCGTATCGCGCGGCCGGCTGGGAGGTCGCGGCGGACGAACTGCCCGACTACCTTCCGATGGTGCTCGAATTCTCGGCGCTCAGCGATTCGCCCATCGCACAGGAGCTGCTCGCGGCACACCGCGACGGGATCGAGGTGCTCCGCACCGCACTCGAGACCATCGAGAGCCCGTACGCGCACGTCGTCGAAGCGGTCTCCCTCTCACTCCCGAGCATCGATGAGGAAACCCGCGAACGCTACCTGAACCTCGTGAACGAGGGCCCGCCGACGGAGACGGTCGGCATGACCTTCCTCGGCAATCTCAAACCATTTTCGCCGTCCGGCATCGCGAGTGAGGAACTCAGGGTATGAATCCGATCGACTTTCTACTGTGGGTGGCGTTCCCGTACGCGGCCATGGCCGTGTTCGTGGTCGGCCACATCTTCCGGTACCGGCACGACCAGTTCGGCTGGACTTCCCGGTCGAGCCAGGTCTACGAGAACCGGCTGCTTCGCTGGGGATCACCGATGTTCCACTACGGCATCCTGATGGTTCTCGGCGGCCACGTCGTCGGGCTCCTGGTTCCCAAGGAATGGCTCGAATTCGTCGGCGTCTCCAATGAGATCTACCACGTCGGCGCGACCTGGCTCGGCAGTATCGCGGCCGTCCTCACCCTCGCCGGGCTTGCGATCCTGATCTACCGGCGGCGGCTGAACACCCGGGTGCTGCTCGCCACAACGGTGATGGACAAGGTCATGTACCTGCTCCTCGGGGCGACCCTGCTGTTCGGGACCACCGCCACCGTGCTGTTTCAGGTGCTCGGTGCCGGCTACGACTACCGCGGAACCATCTCACCGTGGGTGCGCGGGCTGCTCTCGGCCCAGCCGGACCCGTCGCTGATGGCTCATGTGCCGTTCTTCTTCCAGCTGCACGTACTGACCGCGACCCTGCTGTTCCTGCTCTGGCCGTTCACCAGGCTCGTGCACGTGTTCTCGGCCCCGATCGGCTACATCGTGAGACCGTACATCGTCTACAGGTCGCGCGACTCTCACCGGGGATCCGGCGCGCGCAAGGCCCGCCGCGGCTGGGAGAAGAGCGTACTGCCGGCATCCGCCAGGGATAGGGACGACGCTCGCCGCTAGTCGGACCCGCCTCACTTCGCTCCAGAGAAGCGCCCGCACGACACCGAATCGTGCGGGCGCTTCGTCGTCCCCGCTGGTCTTCGCTCATCCCCGTGTTAACTCAGGAAGACCGGGCGGGCGCGACGAAGGCCCCCGCTCCAGAGAGCGGCGGCCTTCGTCGCGGTGGTGCCAGGTGGTGCGCTGAGCCGGCGGCCGGGTGGTGCCGGTCAGCTCGGGTACGGAGCGCCGGGACGTGCGTAGTAGTGCCACGCGAGCCAGGTGCAGAAGACGCAGAAGACCGCGCAGCCGACGAAGAACGCGGTGGGACTGATCGCCGTGAGCGCGATGCCTACGATGAACGGGCCGAATGCCGCGATGGCGCTCGTCCAGGCGATCGCCCCGCCGGCCTGCCGCTTGGGGAAGATCATCGGCATCTGCTTGAACGTGCCGGCGTTCGCAAATCCCGCGAAGGTGAAGATGATGAGCATCCCGGTGAGGAAGCCCCAGAAGTCGGACACGCTGCTCGGGCTGAGGAAGAACGCGGTGACCACGGTGCCGACGGTCATACCGATACCCCCGATCAGGGTGAAGATCGCGCCGCCCCACCTGTCGCAGAACGGACCGCTGGCCGCGCGCACGAGGGCGCCGACGACGGGGCCGATGAAGGCGAAGGCGAGCGGATTCGGGGCATCGGGAAAGTGCCCGTAGACGTTCAGGATGATCAGGCCCATCTGTGCAGCGAGGCCGCTGTACGCACCGAAACTCATCAGGTAGATGGCCGTCATGATCCAGGTGTGCTTGATCCTGAAGATGTCCATCTGCTGGCGGAAGTTCGCCGTGACCGGGACCCGGCGCAGATAGACGATCGCGAGGACGACGGCGAGGAGTGCCCAGGGGATCAGGACGAGGCCGCCGTTGTGCAGCCAGACCAGGTCGCCCTTGGCGCTGCTCTGAGGGGTGAGCGCCGCGGTGCCGAGCAGGCCGAAGCCGACGACCCACGGCAGCAGCAGCTGCATGAGGCCGATCCCGAAGTTACCGATGCCCGCCTGAAGTCCGAGCGCGGTGCCGGCGAGGCGCTTGGGGAAGAAGTAGCTGGTCGAGGCCATGAATCCGGAAAACGTCCCTCCGCCGATGCCGGCGGAGAAGGCGAGCGCGAGCAGCACCCAGTATGGGGTCGCAGTGTCGCGGGCCGCGAGCGTCCAACCGAGCATCGGCAGGACGAGGAGGGCGGACGACATGGCCACGAGGGACCGGGTGCCCATGATCGGCGGCAGGAACATGAAGACGAGTCGCAGCAATCCGCCGGCGAGTCCGGGGATGGCCACAAGCCAGTAGAGCTGGCCGGGCGCGAGGGAATAGCCGATGTCGTTCAGACGTGGGGCGATCGCGCTCACGAGGTACCAGGCCGCAAAGGCAAGCGTCAGGCTGAAGGTCGTGATCCACAGGGTGCGCCACGCGAGCTTGGGATCCCAGGTTTCTTCATTCTCCGGATCCCAGTTGGAGAGGTCTGGTTTGAGCTTCGACGAGACGAGTGCGGAAGGGACTGACATGTGCTTCCTCGGACTAGGTGGTTTCGGGCCGTGCGGCCCGCGTAACTACCACCCTGACCGTGCGTGCGGACCTCGACAATCGCGGAACACCGTGAAAAATCATTCCCCTCCGATCAGGCCCGGTCAGTCGGATCGTGCCGCTCACACCCGGTCCGCGTCGATCTGCGGTTCAGCCGCCGGCGAAGGGGGCAACACGTCGACGGTGTCGGTCCCGGCGAGGGGCACCGCGTCATCCGCTGCCCTGATGCCGTTGACCAGCAGGGAACAGCGCGACAGGATCCTGGCGAACTCGGTGCCGTGGCGGTCGGCCAGGAGCGTACGGAGATCGCCGATGCTGGCAACGTCGACGGTCGTGGTCTCAGTGCCCGCTGACTCTGCCACGGCCGCGAAGAAGCGGATGCCGGCCACTAGCGGGTCTCGGTGGGGTGTGTCTTCGCCCACTCGAGGGCCAGCCCGGTGGCGGTGGCGCAGGCCTGCTCGATGTCTGCTGCGGTGCCGCCGTTGCGGGCAGCGGCGAAACCGACGAGGAACGTGCTGAGCGGGGCGGCGGGGCGGGCGACGCCGTGCGCGACGTCGCGGGCGACGTCGAGGAGAGTGCCGACCGGCACGTCGGCCGGATCGAGGTCGAGCCCGGCGGCGAGGACGGCAAGCCAGTCGTCGAGGGCCTCGGGAGGCAGGGGGTGGAGGTGCTCATGGGGCGTCGCTCCTCGGAGGGGTGGTGCTGACCGGGCTGGGTCCCGACAGGAGCGCGGTGCTCCACTCAACATCCTGCCACGTGTCCACGTCGAGGCTGCTTCCCGAGTCGTCACGGACCCCGACGAGCCGAAGCCCGGACAGGAGGGCGCGCATGCTCGCGCCGTTCGCTGCGGGGCCGAGGCGTGCCGCGGCGTCCCGGAGGGTGCTCGCCCGGTAGAGACCGGCGAGCCACTGGGGGTGACCGTCCGGGTCGGACAGGTGCAGGCCGTCCAGGGCGTCTGTGCCGGTGGTGTTCCTGCCTGCGCGGTCAGCGAGGGCCTGGTCGGCGAGGGCTGCGACGAGGGTGCCGGCGGCATCCGCCGCCCAGGGCAGGTCGCACGCGAGGACGAGCAGCCACTCGGCCGGGGCATCGGCCGGGGCGCCGGCTGAGGTTGCGGGTGAGGGTGCCGCGAGGGCCGCGAGGCCGGCGGCGATGCCCGCGACGGGGCCGCCGAACGGGGGATCCTCGAGCGCCCAGAGCACTCCGGCCGCCTCGGGGCCGGCGGCGACCCGTGCTGACGCCGGCCCGACGACGACGACTCGACGGGCGAGGGTCCGAGCGTCGAGCACCCGGGAAAGCAGTGTGCGGCCCGCGACGTCGACGGCGGCCTTGACGGCGCCGCCGAGCCGGCTGCCGCGGCCGCCCGCAAGCACGATCAGGTCGACCTGAGGGGTGAGGGCTTCAGGCATGGGCGGTCCTACTCCGCGGGGCGCAGCCAGTCGCCGGACTTGCCGCCGGTCTTGCTGATCAGGCGGATGTCCCCGATGCTGACGGACTTGTCGAGTCCCTTCACCATGTCGACGACCGCCAGCGCAGCGATCGACACGGCCGTGAGCGCCTCCATCTCGACGCCGGTGCGGTCGGCCGTGCGGATGGTCGCCGCCACCCGCACGCCGGTGTCTTCGATCGTGAGGTCGACAGCGGCGCCGTGCACCCCGATCACATGGGCGAGGGGGAGCAGGTCCGCGCACTTCTTCGCGCCCTGGATGCCCGCGATGCGCGCGACGGCGAGCACATCGCCCTTGGGCGTCGTGCCGTCGCGCAGCGCGGCGACCACGCGGGGCCCGCAGAATACGAAACCCGCGGCGGTCGCGCTGCGCACGGTCGGCTGCTTCTCGGTCACGTCGACCATCCGGGCCTGGCCGGCGGTATTGAGATGCGTGAACGGCTGCCCGGCCTGCGCATTCGGCGCAGCGTGCCCTTCGGGTCTGGCGGCGGCGGTTTCGTCTCGGGCGGAAGTCATACCACCAGCATGACTCATATCACCAGCATGACCGGGAGCAGGTCGCCCTCAGCCACGGTGTCGGACTCCTCCGGAACGATGGCGAGACCCTCGGCCTGGCCGAGTCCCGCGACGAGGTGCGAGCCGGAACCGCCGGAGGTGGCCGGCCACACGAGGGTCTCCTGGCCACGACGCTCGCAGACGACGGGCATGTACTGCTGGCGGCCGCTCGGTGAGCTCCAACCGCGGGCGACGGTCCCCGTGATCGTCGGACGGGTGGTGGTGCCGTGGCCGCCCATGAACAGGAGCGCCGGGCGTACAAAGGCCTCGAACGAGACGAACGCGCTCACCGGGTTGCCGGGCAGGGCGAACACGATCGGGCCGAGCGCGGCGCTTCCGGCGGAGCCTTTCTTCCCGGTGGTGCTGTTGCTGCCGGTGCCGGCTGCGGGCAGGCGGCCGAAGCCCTGCGGCTTGCCGGGCTGCATCCGCACCGGGCCGAACCACACGCCGAGCGGGGCGAGCACCGCCTTGACGACGTCGTACGCTCCCACGCTGACGCCTCCGGAGAGGATGATCGCGTCGACCGTGCCGATGAGGGAGTCGAGCACGGTGCGCAGGGACTCCTCGTTGTCGGGGACCGCCCCGATCCGGTGCACGACGCCGCCGGCCTGGGCCACTGCAGCGGCGAGCAGGTACGAGTTGGAGTCGGGGATCTGGCCTCGCCGCGCGGGGGTGCCGGGCACGATGAGCTCGTCGCCGGTCGAGATCACCGCGACGCGGGGCGCCGGGTGCACGAGCAACTCAGCGCGGCCGGCGCTCGCGGCTGCGGCGATCCGGGTGGGCCAGAGCGTCGTCCCTGCCCGCAGTATGGTGTCGCCGGCTGCGGCGTCGCTGCCGGCCCTGCGAATGTGGGCTGCCGGCTCCGGCACCCTGAGGATGCCGACCCGGTCGATGCCCCGGTCGGTGTCCTCGATCGGCACGACGGCATCCGCCCCGTCGGGGATCGGCGCCCCGGTCATGATCCGGGCGACCTGCCCGGCGTCGATGCGCGGGTTCTGTGCGGTACCGGCGGCGAGGTCGGCGACGACGGGCAGCACGACCGGGCTCATGGGGGTCGCGGCGAGCAGGTCGGCGCGCCGCACGGCGTAGCCGTCCATCGCCGAGTTGTCGAACGGCGGGGTGTCCGTCGCGCTTGTGACGTCCTCGGCAAGGGCGAGCCCGAGCGCGTGTTCGAGCGGGACCCGGACGGGCTCGAGAATGGGCAACTGCCCCAGGATCCAGTCGAGGTGCTCGGCGACCGGGCGGGCGGATGCCGCGTCAGCGTGCCCGCCGCGCCTCGCGTGATCGTGGTTCCCCGCAGCGCCCTCTGCTACTGCCACGGTCAGCTCCGCGCTTCGACGGACCACTCGGGGGACCAGGTCCCTGACCACTGGGTCGACCACTTCTGGCCGAAACCGGGAGCTCCGCCGTCGGCGACGGCGGCGTCCCAGGCGATGATCCCGCCCTCGAGCAGTGTCAGGTCGGTGAAGCCGTCCGCGGCGAGCGCGGCGGCGGCGCTCAGCGCGCGCGGCCCCTGCGCGCAGTGCAGCACGAGGGGAACGTCGCGCGGCAGCGACGCCAGTCCCTCCGGGGTGCGCAGCTGGTCGAGGGGGAGCAGCAGGGAGCCGGGCACCGCACTCTCGGCGTGTTCACCCGGCTCACGCACGTCGAGGACGATGAAGTCGTCCGCCCCGTTCGCGCGCGCGACCAGGCGGGAGACGAGCTCGGCCGCCGACAGTGTCGGCCAGGTCGGCACGGGGGCTTGCATGTTTGCCGTACCGGAGTCGGTCGCGGCAGCCGCGGCGGCCTCCCTGGCGGCCCGGGCGTGCCCTTCCGCGTCTCCGCCTACGAGCGGTACCTCGGTGAACCGCCCGGAGAGGGCGTCGATCACGAGCACCCGCCCGATCAACGGTGCGCCGATGCCGGCGACGAGCTTGATCGCCTCCGTCGCCATCAGCGAACCGACCTGGCCGCAGAGGGCGCCGAGCACGCCGGCCTCCGCGCAACTCGGCACTTCGCCCTCGGCGGGCGGATTCGGGAACAGGTCCCGCAGCTGCACGCCCGCAACGCCGCTCCCTTCGGGCGGGGTGGCCCAGAACACCGAGAGCTGGGCATCGAAGCGCAGCACGGATGCCCAGACGAGCGGCTTCCCCAGTTCGGCGGAGACGTCGTTCACGAGGAACCGGGTCGGGAAATTGTCGGTGCCGTCGATCACGACGTCGTACCCGGAGATGAGCGCGCGGGCATTGCCGTGGTCGAGCCGCTCTGCATGCTGGATGACAATGGTCGCCGGGGCGATGGCCGCGATGGACTCCGCGGCACTCACGACCTTCGACCTGCCGACATCCGCCTGGCCGTGCACGATCTGGCGTTGCAGGTTGCTCGGCTCGACGTCGTCGCCGTCGACGATGCCGATCGTGCCGATCCCGGCCGCCGCCAGGTAGAGCAGGGCCGGGGAGCCGAGGCCGCCCGCGCCGAGCACGAGCACCTTCGCGTTCGCCAGGCGACGCTGGCCGAGCTCGTCGAGCTGCGGCAGGCGGCGTTGACGGGCGGTGCGCACGGATTCGGTCGGGGTGAGCCGGGCGACGGGTTCGACAAGGGGAGGAAGGGCCATGCCCCTTACGCTAGGCGCTCCCGGCGGCCGGCGCATCCGCATCCGCCCAGAGTCTCGGCAACCCCCTTGATATCCCCAGCCGATGGGTGTTTCGTCGAAGACGGCACCACCGAGTAAGCGCCACCCCACAGCGCACCAACTAGCACCACTGCAATCTCGCACGATCGAAACGGCCGTGCACAGAGGATCACTACGCAGAACCTAGGAAGGTATGTAATGACAGGGAACAGAGCAGTTGCCTACAAGAGCCCGGGGCACGTCGAGGTCATCGACATCGACTACCCCACCTTCGAGCTGAAGGACGGGCCCGGCGTCAACCCGGCCAACGTCGGCCGGAAGGTACCGCACGGGGTCATCCTCCGCACGGTCAGCACCAACATCTGCGGCTCGGACCAGCACATGGTCCGTGGACGCACGACAGCCCCGGCCGACCTCGTGCTCGGTCACGAGATCACCGGCGAGGTCGTCGAGACCGGGCCCGATGTCGAGTTCATCAAGGTCGGCGACATCGTGTCGGTCCCGTTCAATATCTCCTGCGGCCGGTGTCGCAACTGCAAGGAGCGCAAGACCGGGATCTGCCTGAACGTCAACCCCGACCGCCCCGGCAGCGCCTACGGCTATGTCGACATGGGCGGCTGGGTCGGCGGCCAGGCCGAGTACGTTCTCGTGCCGTACGCCGACTGGAACCTCCTGAAGTTCCCGGACCGGGACCAGGCCCTCGCGAAGATCATGGACCTGACCATGCTCTCCGACATCTTCCCCACCGGGTTCCACGGGGCGGTGAGCGCCAACGTCGGCGTCGGGTCGACGGTCTACGTCGCCGGTGCCGGACCCGTCGGCCTTGCGGCTGCGGCGTCCGCGCACCTGCTCGGAGCGGCCGCCGTCATCGTCGGCGACCTCAACGAGGAGCGGCTGGCCCAGGCCCGCAGCTTCGGCTGCGAGACGGTCGACCTGCGCAAGGGCGACCCGCAGGACCAGATCGAGCAGATCCTCGGCGTGCCAGAGGTCGACTGCGCCGTTGACGCGGTCGGCTTCGAGGCCCGCGGGCATGGCCAGGCGGCGGGGGAGGAGCGGCCGGCGACGGTGCTCAACTCGCTCATGACCATCACCGCCGCCGGCGGCGCGCTCGGCATCCCCGGGCTCTACGTCACCGGTGACCCGGGCGGGGTCGACGAGGCTGCGAAGGTCGGGTCGCTCTCGATCCGGCTGGGGCTCGGCTGGGCGAAGTCGCTGTCCTTCACCACGGGCCAGTGCCCGGTGATGAAGTACAACCGCAAGCTCATGATGGCGATCCTGCACGACAAGGTGCAGATCGCGAAGGCCGTCAACGCCCAGGCGATCAGCCTCGAGGACGCGCCGCGCGGCTACGCCGAGTTCGACGCCGGCAAGTCCGTGAAATATGTGCTCAACCCGAACGGTTACGTCAAGTAGTGAATCAGTGACGTAAGAGCAACCGTTTCGAACTGATGCCCGGCCGGGGCCGCCCCGGTCGGGCATCCGTGTCGCGGGGCCGTGATGACAGAAGATTAGGGTGGAGCGTATGACCGGAAACCCGACACTCACGGACACCCGAGGCCGGCCGCTGCACGACCTGCGGATCTCGGTCACGGACCGGTGCAACTTCCGGTGCGTGTACTGCATGCCGAAGGAGATCTTCGGCCGCGACTTCGCCTTCATGGAACGCGACGAACTGCTCACCTTCGAGGAGATCACCCGGCTCGCCCGGGTGAGCGTCGCGCACGGGGTCGGCAAGATCCGGCTGACCGGAGGGAGCCGTTGCTGCGCCGCGGCCTCGAAGACCTCGTCGCCGAGCTTGCGGTACTCCGCACCCCGGACGGACGGCCCATCGACATCGCCCTGACCACCAACGGCTCGGCGCTCGCGGTCAAGGCCCAGGCCCTCAAGGACGCGGGACTTCGCCGGGTCACGGTGTCCCTCGACTCCCTCGACGACGCGACCTTCCGGGCCATGAACGACGTGAACTTCCCGGTCGCGAAGGTCCTGCACGGCATCGACGTCGCCGCGGCCGTCGGGCTCGGCCCGGTCAAGGTCAACATGGTCGTCAAGCGCGGCCAGAACGACGGGGACATCCTCGCCATGGCGCGGCATTTCCAGGGCACGCCGGTCATCCTCCGCTTCATCGAATTCATGGACGTCGGATCGAGCAACGGCTGGGAGATGGGCGCCGTCGTGCCGTCCCGCGAGGTGATCGCCCGGATCGACGCCGAACTGCCGCTGGAGGAGATCGCCCCGAACTACACAGGGGAGACCTCGAGCCGCTGGCGGTACCGGGACGGCAGCGGCGAGATCGGGGTGATCTCGAGCGTGACGCAGTCGTTCTGCTCGACCTGCTCCCGCGCCCGGGTGTCGACGGACGGCAAACTCTTCACCTGCCTGTTCGCGACGGAGGGACACGACCTGCGCGCGCTCCTGCGCGGCGGCGCAACGGACGACGACCTCTCCGCCGCCATGGCCGCGGTCTGGCGAGAGCGGACCGACCGGTATTCGGACCTGCGGAGCGCGAAGACGAGCGAACTGCGGGCATCCGGTAAGAAGAAGATCGAGATGTCGTACATCGGAGGGTGACCAGGAACAATGACACGAATCACGGCACGACGAAAGGTCGTCCGGCTCACGGTCGGCGGCCGGAGGACCAGCCGGGAAGACGTGCTCGCCGTCGAGGAGCCGCTCGAGATCCGCGTGAACGGCACCTCGCTCGCGGTCACGATGCGCACGCCCGGCAACGACTATGACCTGGCCGCGGGCTTCCTGGTCTCCGAGGGCGTGATCAGCCGCGGCGAGCATTTCTTCGCGGCGCGCTACTGCGCCGGCGCCACCGTGGACGGAGAGAACACCTACAACGTTCTCGACGTGAGCCTCGCGCCGGGCGTGGCTGCTCCCGACCCGAGCCTCGAGCGGAACTTCCTCACCACGAGCGCGTGCGGGCTCTGCGGCAAGGCGAACATCGACGCCGTGCGCACGCGGTCGGTCTTCACCGTCTCGGACGACCCTGTGCTCCTCGACGCCGAACGCCTCGTCACTTTCCCGGAGGTGCTCCGGGCCGGCCAGCGGGTATTCGAGAAGACCGGCGGCCTGCACGCTGCCGGGCTCTTCGACGCCGCCACCGGGGAACTGCTCGTGCTGCGCGAGGACGTCGGGCGCCACAACGCCGTCGACAAGGTGATCGGATGGGCGGTCAAGGAGGACCGGCTGCCGCTGCGTGGAACCGTGCTCCAGGTTTCCGGCCGGGCGAGTTTCGAACTCGTCCAGAAGGCGGCGATGGCCGGCATCCCGATGCTGGCCGCGGTCTCCGCGCCGTCCTCCCTCGCGGCGGAACTCGCCGCCGAGGTGGGCATGACCCTGGTCGGCTTCCTGCGCGGCGACTCGATGGTGATCTATGCGGGCGCCGAGCGGATCACCGGCGGTGGCGGTCGCGCAGCGGAAGATTTCGCCGGTGCCGAGGGTGCTGAGGGTGCCGAGGGTGCTGCGAGTGTTGCGAGTTCTGCCCCATCGGCCCTTGCCGGTTCCGCAGCGCCGAATTAGTATGTGCGCATACTAACTGTCCCGCTGCGAGGGGCAGCTTCGGACGAGAGGTCATCTGATGTGGAGAACTGAGTACACGGCAGACACCAGCGCCACACCCGCCGCGGTCTGGGCGGCGTTTCGGGACATCCACACCGGGGTCGCCGCGGCCGCGGGCGGGGACGTCTTCGAGATGGACGGTGCATTCACCGTCGGCACGGAGTTGAGCGTGACGCCGGTCGGGCAGGACACGTTCCGATCCCGCATCATCGAACTGGCCCCGAACGAACGGTATGCCGACGAGACCACATTCGGCGACGTCGTGCTGACGTTCCGGCACGTGTTCACACCGAGTGACGGCGGCACGCGGGTCACCCACGAACTCGTGATCACCGGGCAGGATGCTGACGAGATCGGACCGGGGCTCGGCCCGGAGATCAGTGCGGACTTCCCCGAGGCGATGGCCGGGCTGTTCGCGCTCGCCGAGGCATCCGCTGACCCTGCTGACCCTGCTGACCCTGAAGACCCTGACCACTGATGCCGGACGCCGAGGAGAGCGGGCTCGACAGCGAGTTCGCGTCCGCGGAGGACAGCACGGGGCTGATGCTGTGGCGGGTCACCAACGCCTGGCAGGCGGCCCAGCGGGCGGCGCTCCGGCCGTTCGGCCTAACCCATGTGCAGTTCGTGCTGCTCGCCTCGCTTGCGTGGCTCGACACGGACGGGCCGACCACCCAGCGGGAACTCTCCCGCCACGCCGGAACGGACCCGATGATGACCTCGCAGGTGCTGCGCACCCTGGAACGGAAGGACCTCGTGGAACGGCGGGGTCACCCGACGGATGCCCGGGCGAAGTCCCTCAGGGTGACAGTGGCGGGAGCCGAGCTCGCCCGCCACGCGAACGCGGCCGTGGAAGGCGTCGACCAACGTTTCTTCACCCCGCTCGGCGCCGAGCGGGCGGTCTTCACCGGCATGCTCCGCGTGGTGCTCGGCCCGGCGTCCTAACCGGCCGTCGGGACCGGGGCCTGCTCGTGGGCGATGAAGCGCACCGCCATGGCCTTGTAGCCGGGGGTGTTCGACTCGCGGGCGACGAGTTCGCGGTGCATCAGAGCGTTCGCCTCGGGGAAGTACGCGGCGGCACAGCCGCGCGGGGTCGGGTACACCACGAGCCGGAACTCGTCCGCGCGGCGTTCCTCGCCGCGGAAGGTGCTGATCACGTCGACGAGGTCGCGGTCGTGGAAGCCGAGCTCGACGACGTCGTCCTTGTTGATCAGGATGACCCTGCGCCCGTTCGAGATGCCACGGTACCGGTCGTCGAGGCCGTAGAACGTCGTGTTGTACTGGTCGTGGCTGCGGATGGTCTGCAGGATGAGGTGCCCGGCCGGCGGAGTCAGGTATTCGAGCGGGCTCACCGTGAACCGGGCGCGGCCGATGTCGGTCGCGAAGCTGCGGGTGTCGCGGGGCGGGTTCGGCAGCACGAAGCCGTTCTTCGTCTTCAGCCGGCGGTTGAAGTCGGTGAAGCCGGGGACGACCCGGGAGATGTGGTCGCGGATCAGGTCGTAGTCCTCGCTCATCGCCTTCCAGTCGACGGGGTGTTCGGCGCCGAGGGTCGCGCTCGCCATCCTGGCGACGATGACGGGCTCGGCGAGCAGGTGCTCCGACACGGGATCGAGGCGCCCCTGTGTCGTGCGGACGACCGACATCGAGTCCTCGACGGAGAGCACCTGGCGTCCGCCGGGGTGCTTGTCGTCGGTGTCTGTACGGCCGAGGGTCGGCAGGATCAAGGAGGTGCGCCCGTGCATCACGTGCGAGCGGTTCGGCTTCGTGGAGATGTGGACCGTGAGCCCGACCCGCTGCATCGCGGCCTCGAGCTTCGCGGTGTCCGAGCAGGCGAGGGCGAAGTTGCCGCCGAGGGACACGAACACGTCGACGTCCTCGTTCTCGAAGGCCTCGACCGTCGCGACGGAGTCCAGGCCGTGCGTGCGCGGGCTCACGATCCCGAACTCCGTGTCGAGTGCGGCGAGGAACGCCTCCTTCGGCTTCTCCCAGACGCCCATGGTGCGGTCGCCCTGCACGTTGGAGTGGCCGCGCACCGGGCAGGCGCCCGCGCCCGGCTTGCCGAAGTTGCCCTGCAGCAGCAGCAGGTTGATGATCTCCTTGAGAGTGTTGACCGAGTGCGGCTGCTGGGTCAGCCCGAGCGCCCAGCAGATGATCGTGGCCTTCGAGGTCACGAGCATGCTCGCGACCACACCGATCTGCAGCCGGGACAGCCCGGTCGCCTTCTCGGTCTCCTCCCAGTCGATCTCGCCGCGCGCGGCCCGGTACTCCTCGAGTCCCTGGGTGTTGGCGTCCATGAAGGCCTGGTCGACGACGGAGCCGGGCACGCGCTTCTCCTCCTCGAGGAGCAGGTGGCCGAGGGCCTGGAACAGGGCGAGGTCCCCGCCGACCTTGATCTGCAGGTATTCGTCGGCGAGCGCGGTGCCGTCGCCGATCAGTCCGGAGACGGACTGCGGGTCCCTGAACTTGAACAGCCCGGCCTCGGGGAGGGGGTTGACCGCGACGACCCGTCCACCGTTGTCCTTGCATTCCTTCAGGGCTGACAGCATCCGCGGGTGGTTGGTGCCCGGGTTCTGGCCGACGACGAGGATGAGCTCGGCGTGGTGGATGTCCTCGAGGGAGACGGTGCCCTTGCCGATGCCGATCGTCGCGTTCATCGCCGAGCCGGAGGACTCGTGGCACATGTTCGAGCAGTCGGGGAAATTGTTGGTGCCGATTGAGCGGGCGAAGAGCTGGTAGAGGAACGCGGACTCGTTCGCGGTGCGGCCGGAGGTGTAGAAGACGGTGCGGTCGGGGGTCGTGGCACGGATCTGCTCGCCGATGAGCTCGAACGCGTCGTTCCAGGAGATCTGCGAGTAGTGCGTGTCACCGGGGCGGATGACGACGGGGTGCGTGATGCGGCCCTGGTTGCCGAGCCAGTACTCGGTCTTCGTCGCGAGCTCGGCGATGGAGTGCTCCGCCCAGAATGCGAGGGTCACCTGGCGCACGGTGCTCTCCTCCGCGACGGCCTTCGCGCCGTTCTCGCAGAATTCGGCCGTCTTGCGGTGACCCTGCGACTCCGGCCAGGCGCAACCGGGGCAGTCTGTCCCGTCGCGCTGGTTGAGCCGGAGCAGGGCCCGGGTGGTGCGGCCGATCCCGGCCTGGGCGACGCCGCGCTCGAGCGCTACGACGACGGCTTCGAGGCCCGCCGCGCTGGTCTCCGGCTTCTTCACGACGAGGGAGTCTTCGTTGATGTCCTGGATCGGGGCGTGACGTGTCATGCCATCCATGATGCTCCTTTTGACTGCGTACCGGCACAACGGCAGCCGTCGCAGGGTCTGAGAACGGCGATGCGTCCTCTCGGGTGATTCCCAGCCCGGAAGGGCGCGCGAACCGGGAAAGTGGCGTTGAATCGACAAGGGGCTTTTGTCCCGGCCCACCGGGCCATTCTCGGCCCACCGGCCGACACCAGCCGCGGCATCGCCGGCAGACAGGGAGTTCGACCATGGGAACGCAGAGCACACTGGATTCGCTCCGGAGCGCGGACTCGATCCTCGCCACGATCATGGCCGCAGACGACCTCACCGTTGCAGCGAGCCGGGACGGCGGCACCAGGGCCGTGCGCCTGCTCGCAGAGGCCGCCGTCGATCCGGCAGACCAGGTCACCGCGATCGCCGCGGTGCACGCCCTCGCCCAGGTCTTCGACGAGACGGCGGACGAGGTCCTCGTCTCCCTCCTCGGGCACGAGCAGCTCTTCCTCCGCGAGCACGCGGCCTGGGCGTTCGGCGCCCGCCTGCCCCGCTTCGACGCGGTCGCGCCCCTGCTCGGGATGGTCATCGACGGCGGTTTCGCCGGGATGATTGCCCAGCGCACCCTCGAGCAATGGAGCGCTGCCGTTGCGGCCCCTGTCGCCCTCGCCGTCGAGGGCGCCCTGCTGGGCGTCACCGAGCCGGGCGCCCGGGCCAGACTGGTCGAAACCATCGGCCAGATCTCGGGGCGCATTCCCGAACGCATGCTGTTCCGCGTCGCCGTCGACCCGGCCGAGGCGACAGAGGTGCGGGCCGCCGCGATCGCCGCGATCGGCGACCGGGGCCTCGCCGATGCCGGTCCCGGCTCCCTCTCGGGCGCCGGCGCGGGTATCGGAACCGGGATCGGAACCGGGATCGGTTCCAACGACACCGGCCTCCGAATCGTCACCGGACTGGCCGCAGGCAGCGGGGTCCTCGCCGAGGTCGCCAGGCTCGCCGTGATCGACCTGACCGTGCCGCGCTACCCGCGGGCACCGTGGAGCAGCGGAACGACCGTCGCCCAGCTCTTCCTGCACGCTGACATCGACGGCGCGCTGACCCGGGTCGGCTCCGGCGACAACGGCGGCATCGCGACCCTGCTGGTCCGGCTCGGGGACGCGCTCGTCTCGGGACAGTCCGGCAGCGGTGCCGGGACTGGTGCCGGTGATGTCGGCCGGGTGCTGACCCTCTCCCGCGGCGGCTTCGCCTCCGCGCTCGACTGCCTGCCCGAGGTCGCGTCTACCCTGTCCGGCCACGCCTTCGCGACGGTTCCCTTCCTCGGCGAGCCCGTCGCCTCCGCCGACGCCTGGTCCCGCCGGATCGCGACCCAGCGCGGCATCCGCCGGGTGCTCCGCGCCGCGGGGCCGGTCGACGCGATCCACCTGCGGATGGCGGACGTGGGCACCCTCGCCGCCTCGACGGTCGCCAGGGAACTCGACATCCCGGTCGTGTTCACCGTCGCGCCGGACCCGCACAGCCTCATCCGCTCGCTCGAGTCCGCCGGTGCCCTCACCCGCGCGACCTTCGGCACGGCCGATGCCGCCGATCACTTCTGGTTCCGCGTCCGGCTCGTGCAGCGCCTCGCAGCGGATGCCGCGCACACGGTGCTCTTCCCCCGGCCAGACCTCGAGCGTGACCTGCGCGAGCTCGTCGGCATCGACGTGACGCAGCACCCGGAACGCCACTCGATCGTCGCCGAGGGCATCGACATCGGCGTGATCGAGGCTTCGCTCGTCGACGCCGGGGCGAGCGAGGGCACGCCGGTCGCGGAGGTCGTGGCCGCAGCGTACGCCGAGCCCGACCTGGCTGCCCCGCCCTCGTCCGTGGTTCCCGCCCAGATGAGCGTCGAGGGTGCCCTCGCCCTCGGCCAGCTCGACGAACTCCTCGCAACCCTCCCGCTGGAGCGCCGCGCACTGCCGCTCGCGATCACCGTCGGCCGGCTGCACCGGGTCAAGGGCATGGCAACCCTCGTCGAAACCTGGGCGGCCGACCCGGCGCTCCAGTCCGCCTGCAACCTCCTGATCGTCGGAGGCGACCTCACGGATCCCACTCCGGACGAAGCCGGCCAGCTCGACAGGATCCACGCCGTCGTGCCGCGCGGCGACGCCGCCTCTGCGGGGCTGCTCCTCGCCGGGCACCGCTCCAACGACACTGTCGCCCGCTGGCTCGCCGCCACCCGCCTCGGCCGCACCGGCCTCGCCGCGGCGAACGGCGTGTACGTCTGCGCGAGCATGAAGGAGGAGTTCGGCATCGCGTTGCTCGAGGCGATGGCCGCGGGGCTCACCGTGGTCGCCCCGAACGGCGGGGGACCGGCCACCTACGTCGAGCAGGGAGTGACCGGGTTCCTTGTCGACACCGGGAACCCGGCAGGCCTCGCCACCGGGGTGCGTGAAGCCCTCGATCTCGCGGCCGGCCCCTTCGGCCCCGAATTCGCCGAGCGCGCCATGGCCATGGTCTCCGGCTCGTTCACGATCCAGGCGATGGCCGCGACCCTCTCCGGGGTGTACCGCGACGTCGCAGAAGCGCACGAGCGCCTCAGGGCGGATGCCGGGAACGGCTACGGCCGGGGACTGGCGTCAAACTGGACGCTGAGCGCCTCATGACCCTGCTCATCATCAGCCCCGACTACGCCTCGCACCTGTTCCCGCTCGCGACCCTCGGCACGGCCTGGCAGACCGCCGGGGAACGGGTCGTCGTCGCGAGCGGCCCCGCGACGGCCGGAATCGTCGCCGAGTTCGGCTTCGAACGGGTGAACCTGCAGCTCGGCCGCGGTTCGAACCCCGGCACCATCCGGGCGGAACAGCAGCCGAGCGGTGAGGACGACGCCCTCCGCGGCTTCTTCGCCGCGACGAGGCTCGGCCTCGTGCCGACTCTGCAGTTCCAGGCCGAGGCACGCAGCAACGACCTGCTCTGGAACCCGGTCGAGATCGCCAGGGAGGTACAGCGCATCGTCGCCGAGGTGCGCCCCGACCAGATCATCGTCGACCACCTGGCCTTCAGCGCCCGCCTCGCGCTCGTGAGCGCCGGCATCCGCCACGCCGACGTCGTGCTCGGGCACCCGAGCGCCCTTCCGGTCGGCACCGAGGTCTATGGCTTCCCGTCCTCCTGGCCCGATGCTTTCGCGCCGGAGCCGGACGACCTCGCCGGGCTTCACAGCACCTGCGAGGCGGTGCGCGACACCTTCACCGCCCAGTGGAACGCCGCCCTGCTCGAACTCGACCCGGCGGCCGAGCCGAGCCGCGACGCCTTCACCGAATCCGGCGACGTGCTGATGCTCAACTATCCGGCCGAACTGCACGCACCGGCCCGGACGGCACTGCTGCCGCAGCACGTCTTCCTCGGTTCCGCGGTGCGCGAGGAGGCCCACGACGCCGAGGTCGAGGCGTGGCTCGCCGACGCCGTCGCGGCCGGCGACGACCGTCCCCTCGTCTACGTGAGCTTCGGGAGCTTCCTCTCGGTGCGCGGCGACGTGCTCGCCCGGGTGGCGGATGCCCTCAGCGGCCTCTCCGTCAGGGTCGCCCTCGCGACGGGGTCGACGGACCCCGTCGAGCTCGGCCGGATCCCCGACGCCTGGCTCGTGCGCGGCTTCCTGCCCCAGGTCGCCCTGCTCGGCGCCGCGGACCTCGCCGTCACCCACGGCGGCAACAACAGCGTGACCGAGGCGATGACCGCGGGAGTACCGCTGCTCGTGCTGCCGTTCTCCACCGACCAGTTTGCCGGGGCCGAGGGCGTCGAGACGAGCGGATTCGGGCTCTCGCTCGCGCCCAACACCGCGACGAGCCTCGAGCTCCGCGCCGCAGTCCTCTCGGTGCTCGGGCTTCCGGCCGGCGACCGCGCGCGTCTCGACGCCCTCAGCGACTCACTGCGGGGCGGCGCGGGCCCGCGTCGGGCTTACGAGGCGCTCACTGCGCTCGAAGCCCTCCCTGTCGCGATCGCCTAGCGGTCGATGGCGTAGACGAGGGACTCCTGGACCATGCCGAGCCACTCGTAGATGCTGCTGAGCAGCGGGGCCTCGTCGGCGTCGAGGTGCTGTTCGCCGTCGGGGGAGATCTGGAGGCGCTCGGCAAGCGTGAGCCGGAGGTCGGTGAGCGTGCGCAGCCAGGACTGCACGCCGACGTCGTCGAGGGCGATCGGCATCGGCGGAACCTCGAAGCGGTCGTCCAGGAAGGGCAGAGACGGTTCGTCGGCGATCTCATCGAGGGGTTCCTCGCCGAGTGAGGCGAGCAGGACGCGGGCGTTCGCGAGCTTGCCGTCGAGGAGATCCCCGGAGGTGAAACGGCGGAACTCTGCCGAGGCTTCGGCGTCGTCAGGGTAGGCGTCCGGCAGCAGGCGTCTCAGCGCGGGATCGGCGCTGGTCCCGAGGGCATGGGTCTCCGCGGCGAGCAGGAGCTCGATCAGCTGGCTCGCGGCGAGCCGGAGCAGCCCGAGCTCGACCGATTCGAAGCTCGCGGACACCGTTCCGGCCGGGTCACGGGTGAAGAGCATCAGGAGTCCTCGCGCGAGAGCGTCGCCCAGAGCCCGAAGCCGTGCATCGCCTCGACGTGGCGCTCCATCGACTCCCGGTTCCCGGTGGAGACAATGGCCTTGCCGGAGTTGTGCACCCGCAGCATCAGGCGTTCGGCCTCCTCGGGGGCGACCCCGAAGTAGCTGCGGAACACGTAGGACACATAGGACATCAGGTTGACCGGGTCGTCCCACACGATGGTGACCCAGGGGCGGTCGAGGGAGACGGCTTCACGCAGGTCCGATTTTTCAGAAGTCTTCGGCACCGGTTAAGCCTCACACGCCGGGGTCATTCCCGCCACCAAGACCGGAAACTCATGCACTCGCTCTGTTTTCCGGCGCATGGTGCGGGCGCCCGGCCGCATGCCCGAGCGACGCGACGACGAGGGTGATCACGGCAGAGAGGGCGACGCCCCAGCCGATGTGCACCGAGAGCAGCAGGGCCCCGACAGCGGCGCCCGCGCAGATCAGCAGGATCGCGGCCACCCGGCGGAACCAGGGCTGGCCCTTTCCGCCGCCGAGCCGCGAGTCGGCGGCCAGTCCCGTGATCGTCGACGTCACGACGACCGTCGTGACGTCCTTGACCCCGATGTGCCGGGCGACCCCGGCCTGGAGTCCCATCATCGCGGCGAGGAGGCTCGTGATCACCAGGTCGAAGGGCTGTGGCGGATGCCCGCCCCCGAGGAACAGGGCGATCGCCAGTCCCGCCATGATCACGCCCTGCACCGCGAACAGCACCGTCGCGTGGGTCGTCCAGCCGATCGCAACGGGCCGCAGCACCCGCCCGCCGACGGCGGCCCCGAGCATGAAGGTGAACAGGGCGAGCAGCGGGCCGAGCACAGGCAGGTTGCTCGCGCCGGCGAGGGCCATCCCGAGGATGACGACGTTCCCCGTCATGTTGCCGGTGAACACCTTGTCGAGCCCGAGGTACCCGACGGCATCCGCCAGGCCGGTGGAGAACGTCAGCGCAAGCATGAGGCCGAGGTGGAGGTTCGCGGGATGGCGGCGGAGCTTCTCGAGCACGGGTGATCCTTCGGGACGGGGACTGCTGCAATTGTTTCCTGGAGGTAAAACTCATGTCGATCGTGTCAACAGTGACCTGAAACGTACCGGCTGGTCGAATGGCACGCAAACGGGAGATAGCCTCGATCGCGAGGCACCAATAGTGTGAAGAACCACGTTCTTGTTTCCGTGTTCCTGGAAGGCGCTCCCATGTCGCACGTCGTATTGCAGCCCGGCATGGGGAGCATCGCGCCCGGGCACTACCTTCCGGCCACCCCCCAGACCGTGCTGTGGGGACGCCTGCCCTGCGCAGCGGATGCCGCGGTGTTCTCGATCGGATCCGGTGACACCGTCACGATCGACACTCTCAGCCACGAGGGACTGCTCGAGGACCAGGGTCGGGACCCGCTCGCCTTCTTCGGCGGCCACGGCATCGCAGCGGGCGATGTGCTGGCGGATGCCGTCGCGCTCGCCGCAAGCAACTACCCGCGGGATGCTGAGGCGGACGGCCCGCACGTCGTGACCGGGCCGATCGAGGTGCGCGGGGCGCTGCCGGGCGACCTGCTCCGGATGACCCTGCTCGAGGCGACTCCCCGGGTGCCGTACGGCGTCATCTCGAGTCGCCACGGTCGCGGGGCGCTCCCCGGCGAGTACCCCGTCGGACCGGGGACGGTCTCCGTGTTCACCGAGGTCGACACCGATCCCGACTTCGGGACGGAAGCCGGGGCGCTCTTCGGCACCCTCCCGCTCGTTCCCGGTGGCGACCGGGTCGTGCGCTTCCCGCTCGACCCGTTCCTCGGCATCATGGGCGTCGGCGTCGCGGGAGACACCCGGCCGCACTCCGTCCCGCCGGGCGCGCACGGCGGCAACCTCGACATCAGCCTGCTCACCGTCGGCAGCGCGCTCTACCTGCCCGTGCAGGTCCCTGGCGCGCTCGCCTACGTCGGCGACCCGCACTTCGCCCAGGGCGATGGCGAGGTGGCGCTGACCGCACTCGAGGCCAGCCTGCGGGTGCGCATCCGCTTCGACGTCATTCCGGCGGTCGAGGCGGCGGCACTCTTCGGCGAACTGACCGGACCGCTCGCCGAGACGGGCGAGTTCCTCGTGCCGACCGGCCTCGACCCCGACCTCGACGAAGCGATGCGGGCCTGTGTGCGCGCCGCGATCGCCCTGCTCGGGGCGCGGTACGGCATGGACCCGACCCTCGCGTACGCCTACCTGAGCGCGGCGACCGACTTCAACATCTCCCAGGTCGTCGACCGTGTCACGGGCGTGCACGCCCGTATCCGGACGGCGGACTTCGGTGCCTGAGCGCACCCTCGCACCCCACCTCGTGCCGACCTCGGTCACGGGCGAGCTGCCGGCCGGCCTGCTCAGCGCATTCGAGGACTACGAGGCCGCGCTCGCCGCCAATGACCTCGGGGCCCTCGCCGGGTTCTTCGTGCCCGGACCGCACACGCTCCGCGGCGACGCCGCCGGCCTGCTCGTCGGGAGTGATGCGATCGCCGGGTTCCGCGCCGGCCGTCCCGGTGTCGTGCGGCGCAGCATCCGCTCGCTGCACGTGCGCGCCATCGGGACAGACCACGCCCTGATCGTGTCGGAGAACGAGCCGTTCGCCGGCGGGGCCGGGCTCGTGACCCAGCTGTGGAGCCGGACAGCCGCGGGCTGGCGGATCGAGACCGCGCAGGTCGCAGCGTCCGCTCCCGCGATCGACCGCAGCATCTGGCGGGTGGCCGGCACGCCGCTCGTCGCCGGCGAGGTCGGCGGGACCCTCGCGGGCGTTCGGGTCGCGGTCAAGGACCTTTTCGACGTGGCCGGGTTCGCGGTCGGGGCGGGGAACCCGGCCTACCTCGAGAGCGCGACACCCGCGACCGCGAGCGCGCCGTCGCTGACCGCACTCCTCCGGGCAGGGGCCAGCGTGATCGGCATCGCGCAGACCGACGAGTTCGCGTACAGCATCGCCGGGGCCAACGTGCATTCGGGCACGCCCCCGAATCCGCGCGTTCCGGGCGGGCTTCCGGGCGGTTCGTCAAGCGGGCCGGCCGCCGCCGTCGCTCTCGGCCAGGCCGACCTCGCCCTCGCCACCGACACCGCAGGGTCGATCAGGGTGCCGGCCTCGTACCAAGGGCTCTGGGGGCTGCGCACGAGCCATGGCGCCGTCAGCCGCGACGGGGTCCTGCCGCTCGCGCCCTCATTCGACACGGTCGGCTGGCTCGCGAGGGGCCCGGAGGTGCTCAGGACCGCCGCAGCGGCCTCGCTCGACACCGACCGGCAGCTGCCGGTGCCCGCCCGGTTCGCCGTGTGCGCCCAGACCGTCTTCGCCGCGGACGAGGGCGTCCAGGCCGCGTTCGTCGACGCGGTCGACCGCCTCGAGAGGAGCGGACACCTGTCCGCGGTCGAGATCATCTCCCTCGACCCGCTCGCCGACCTGTTCGAGACCTTCCGCACCGTGCAGGCGGCCGAGGCCTGGCGGGCCCACGGCGACTGGGTCGACGCCCACCCCGGGACGCTCGGCCCCGACGTGCGCTCCCGTTTCGCGTTCGCCTCCCTCATCGACGAGGACGAAGCCGCCGGGCACCGGATCGACCTCGCCGAGGCCAGGGAACGGCTCGACGCGGCCCTCGACGGCCGGATCCTGCTGCTGCCCTCCGCCTCGTCGACCGCGCCGGCCCGCACCGCGTCAGGGGCCAGGATCGAAGCGATCCGCACCGCGACACTCTCACTGACCTGCCTCGCCGCGATCGGCGGATACCCCGCCGTGTCCCTTCCCGGCCTCTCCGTCGCAGGGGCGCCGCTCGGGCTCAGCCTCCTCGGGCCGCGGCACAGCGACCTCGCGCTGCTCGACCATGCCGCAGGCCTCGCTCAGGGGCTGGCCGCCGGACTCGCGCCGGATGTCGGGACCGGCACGGCGGAGATCGTGGGTAACACCGTGGAAACGCTCCGTGCCTAAGCTGATGATGTGACGTATCCGCTGCAGTCGACCCCCGTTCCGAGCCTTCCGATCAACCCGCCGCAGCGCCTGCTGATGGGGCCGGGGCCGATCAACGCGGATCCCCGGGTGCTGCGCGCCATGTCCGCGCAGCTCGTCGGCCAGTACGACCCGGCGATGACGGGCTACATGACCGAAACGATGGGCCTGTACCGCGACGTATTCCGCACCGGTAATGAACAGACCCTCGTGATCGACGGCACCGCGCGCGCCGGGATCGAGGCCGCCCTCGTCTCGCTGATCCAGCCGGGCGACCGCGTGCTCGTGCCCATCTTCGGGCGCTTCGGGCACCTCCTCCGCGAGATCGCCGAACGCGTCGGCGCCGAGGTGCACGTGCGCGAGGTGCCGTGGGGCACCGTGTTCACGCCCGCCGCGATCGAACAGGCGATCATCGAGACCCGGCCGGCGCTGCTCGCGATCGTGCACGGCGACACCTCGACGACCCTCGCCCAGCCGCTCGACGAGCTCGGCGACATCTGCGCCAGGCACGGCGTGCTCTTCTACACCGACGCGACGGCCTCGCTCGGCGGCAACACCTTCGAAGCGGATGCCTGGGGCCTCGACGCCGTGACCGCCGGCCTGCAGAAGTGCCTCGCCGGGCCATCCGGTTCTGCGCCGGCAACGTTCTCGGCCCGCGCCGTCGACGTGATCGAATCCCGCCGGAGCATCGAGGCCGGGATCCGCGAACCCGGGGACGCGGTGCTGTCCAACCGGATCCGCTCGAACTACTTCGATCTCGCGATGCTCTTCGACTACTGGGGTCCCCGTCGGCTCAACCACCACACCGAGGCGACGACCGCCCTCTACGGCGCCCGGGAGTGCGCGCGCCTCCTGGTCGAGGAGGGGCTGGCGGACGCCGTCGCCCGGCACGGGCTGCACGGCTCGGCGATGCTCGCGGGAGTGCACGGGCTGGGGCTTTCCGTCTTCGGCGACCCGGCCCACCGGATGAACAACGTCGTCGCGGTCGAGATTCCGGACGGCGTCAACGGTGACGCGGTGCGCGGCTCCCTGCTCGAGGACTTCGGCATCGAGATCGGTACCTCCTTCGGTCCGCTGCACGGCAAGGTCTGGCGGATCGGCGTGATGGGCTACAACGCCCGCAAGGACACCGTGCTGACCACCCTTGCGGCGCTCGAACAGGTGCTCCGGCGCGCGGGGGCATCCGTCACGGGCGGCGGGGGAGTCGGCGCGGCCTGGGACCTGTACGCCGACGCGGACCGTGCCGGTGCCGGGGCCTCCGGGGCCGCCGCCGACGCAGCTGCGGTGCTCTCATGACGGCGGCGGTGCCGACGGTGTCGGATGCCGACGCGGCCGTGATCCTCGCCCGGTGCGAGGAACTCGCCCGGCACTCGTCCCTCACCGACGGGATCGAGCGGACCTACCTCTCCGCGGAGCACGCCGCCGTCAACTACCGCGTCGCCGGCTGGATGGCCGCTGCCGGACTCACGACCTGGCAGGATGCCGCTGGCAACCAGTGCGCACGGCTCTCCGGCCGCACCCGCGGGCTTCCGGCCCTGATGTTCGGCTCCCACCTCGACACCGTGCGCGCGGCGGGCCGCTACGACGGCATCCTCGGCGTGCTCGTGGCCATCACGGTCACCGGGCGGATCGCCGCCTCCGGCCGCCCGCTGCCGTTCGCCCTCGAGATCGCCGCATTCGGCGACGAGGAGGGCACCCGCTTCGGCACGACCCTGCTCGGCAGCCGGGCCGTCGCCGGCACCTGGCTCGAGTCCTGGTGGGACCTGCGCGACGCGAGCGGCACGAGCCTCCGCGAGGCATTCGCCGCCTTCGGGCTCGACCCCGCCAAGGTCGGCGACGCCGCCCGCGCCCCACAGGAACTCGTCGGCTACCTCGAGGCCCACATCGAGCAGGGGCCCGTGCTCGAGGAGGAGAACCGCGCCCTCGGCGTCGTGACCGGGATCGCAGGGGCCCGTCGCTTCCTGTTGACGGTCACCGGGTCTGCCGGGCACTCCGGGACCCCGTGGCCCCGCCGCCGCGACGCCCTCGCCGGGGCCGCGGAGTGCATCACCACGATCGAACGCATCGCCCGCGCCGAGGGTCTCACCGCGACCGTCGGCCACCTGAGGGTGTTTCCGGACGCCGTCAACGTCATCCCAGGGAAGGTCGAGTTCAGCCTCGACCTGCGTGCGCCGGACGACGCCGACCGCGACAGGGGCTGGACCCTGATCGAGGCCGCCCTCACCGACATCTGCGCCACACGCGCCCTGCATCTCGACAGCAACCAGGTTCACGAGGCGGCCGCCGTGGCCTGCTCGCCGCGGTTGCGTGCGGCGATTGCGGCGGGCATCCGCTCGACCGAGGGTGGCGCGGAGGCCCCGGCCGAGCCAGCCCCGCGCGAGCTGCCCTCGATCGCCGGTCACGACGCGATGGCGATCGCCGCGATCACCGACGTCGGCATGCTCTTCGTGCGCTGTGCCGGCGGCATCAGTCACCACCCGGACGAGTCGGTCACCTCGGCCGACGTCGCCCTCGCCGTTGACGCCCTCGAGGCCGCCGTCCGAGCCCTCGCCGCAGACTACCCGGCCCGGTAGTCACCTCGCCGCCGTCATGCCTCTGGCACGCCGGGGAGCGTGTCGACGTCGGCGCCCGTCGTGAGGTCGCCGCATTCGACAGGGAGCACGCCGTGGGCGAGCAGATAGGGCCGCGCCCCGGTGTCGCCGGTGAGCTGCGCCCGCAGCGGTTCCCAGTGCGCGCGCCCGATCAGCACCGGATGCCCCGGCCGGCCGCCGAAAACGGCCTGCCTCAGGCTATCCGGGGTCACGCCCGCGTCAGCGTCGAGCACCCGCGCGACCGTTGCGGCGTCGAGGTCGGGGACGTCCACGGGAACGACCGCAACGGCGCCCACGGCTCCGGCGAGACCGAGGACCGTGTCGATCCCCGCGTGCAGTGAGGCCGACAGCCCTTCGGCCCAGTCGGCGGCATGAACGACGACCGTCGCACGGTCGGGGCAGGCAACCGCAGGGGCCGCCGCGTCGATCAGACCCGCCTCGGTAAGCAGAGCGGCGGCCGCGGCACCCTCGGCTCCGAGCACGACGATGACGGGCGAGCAACCTGCCGCGCGGAGCACGCGGACGGTCCGTACGAGCCACGGCACACCGTCGGCCCCGCGCACGAGCGCCTTCGGTTGCCCGAACCGGGAACCGGCCCCCGCTGCCAGCACAAGCCCCGCGACCGGGGCTTTCCCGGCATCCGCCCGGTCGCGCGCTGCGTCTGCATTCACCATGCCCGCCATCGTATGCGCTCTCGCCACGGGCACTCTAGGCTGGACCAGGACGAGGAGAACTGCCATGAAGAGGATGTCGACACCTGAGCTTCGCGAGGCGCTCCTGACCTGCCTGGCCGTACCCCGCTGGGTCGACGAGGTCGCGTCGCAGTCACCGTTCGATTCTGCAGCCGCCCTGCTCGCCGCCGCCCGCACGGCCGCGACACCGCTCAGCCGCAGCGAGATCGACGAAGCGCTGTCCGCGCACCCGCGGATCGGCGAGACCCCGCGGGGAGACTCGCAGGCCGCGCGGTTCTCCCGCAGCGAGCAGTCATCCGCCGACGCCGCAGACTCCACCCTCGCCGCGGCCATCGCCGAGGGCAACCGGGCGTACGAGGAGCGGTTCGGCCGGGTCTTCCTGATCCGCGCAGCCGGCCGGTCGCGCACCGAGATCCTCGCCGAACTGCACCGGCGCCTCGCGCTCGACGACGCCGCCGAGTTGAAGATCGTCGGCACCGAACTGCGCGACATCGCCCTGCTCCGGCTGGCCACGCTCGCCGGAACCGTCGCAGAACGCCTCGCCGCCGAGCGGGCCGCCCGGAACGGCGCCGCCGACTCGCCGGACTCCGAGGGTCTCGTCGCGAGCGTGGTCGCCGACGTCGTCGCCGCGACGGCGGCCGCCGGCACCACGACCGCTCCGGCGACCCCTTCCGCCGCCGCGACCGCCGCCCCGACCGCGACTCCCCGAAGCCGCATCACGACCCACGTCCTCGACGCCGTGTCCGGCCGGCCCGCAGCCGGGGTTCCCGTCGAGCTCGAGCAGAAGCTCGAGACCGGCTGGCACGTGCTCGCGAACGCTGGCACGGATGCCGACGGCCGGGTCTCCATGCTCGGTCCCGTCGATCTCCCCGCCGGTCGGTACCGCCTCACCTTCGACACCGGGCGCTACTTCGCCGGAACCGGCCAGCCGACCCTGTACCCGGAAGTCTCGGTGACCATCGACCTGACCGACCCGGCCGAGCACTATCACGTGCCGCTGTTGCTCAGCCCCTTCGCGTACTCGACGTACCGCGGCAGCTGACCCGAGCGGCTGACCGAGGCGTCTGCCCGCCCCTGACCGGCCACAGTCATCCGGGACGACCGCCGGATGAGAGACTGGCGGGGTCGGTGTCCTCACTCGTTCGCACGTGCGGTGATGCGTGCCGAAGTTCGGCCCGACCAGTGTTTCAGGAGGTGCTCGTGTCCAGGATCCGGGAACGACTGCCGGTCTCACCGGCCAACACCCTCATCGCATGCGCCATACTTATCGGCGCCGTCATCGCTGCGCTTCAGGGCAACGTGGCCGGCGCGTTCGCCCTCCTCGGGGCCGCGGTGTTCTGGGTCGGCGTCGCCCGCTATGCCCGCCGGGCCACCGCACGGGACAGGGACCGGATCGGCACCTTCGAATACCGCGACGCTCGTGACCGGGCACTCGGGAGCCGGGCATTCGCAGGCGTCGGAGTGGTGGCGCTGGCCTGGTCCGGACTCGACGTGATCGGGATGGTCGCGACCGGCCACAACGACGGGACGGCGACCATTCGTTTCCTCGTGCTCATTGCCGCGTTCTCGATCGCGCTCGCGAATGCCCTCGAGAAGGAGCACCCCGAGCCCTGATCGGCGCCGGGAGCTCGGTGCCGCGGGGCGGGGCCGCGCTACTCGGGGGCGAGCACGCGGCGTCCACGCACGAACACTCCCGTGATCGCGGGCTGGCGGAGCGCGAGCAGCAGGGCGAAGAGGGTCTGGTCCGTGGCCATCCGCTCGTCGTCTGCCCGGATGCCACGGTTCAAGACGGTCGCAAGCGGCTCCCAGCGGTCCGGTTCGATGAGCAGGAAGTCGGCGTCCTTGCCCACGTCGAAGTTGCCGAACCTGGCCTCCATGTCGAGGGCGCGGGCGCCGGCAAGGGTGCCGGTGAAGAGCAGCGCGGCGGGGTCGAGCGAGAGACCGGCGTCGCCCGGCTCCGACAGGTGTACCTTGAAGCAGTCGTTGAGCACCCGCGAGATCAGCCACTCGTCGCCGGCGCCGATGTCCGAGCCGATCGCGACGTTCACGCCGAACGAGGTCGTACGCAGCCACGGCATCGTCCCGGAACCGAGGAACTGCTGTGAGGTCGGGCAGTGCGCCACCGAGGTGCCGGTCTCGGCGAGCCTGGCGAGCTCGGCATCCTCGCAGTGCACGGCGTGGGCGAGGATGCTGCGCCGACCGAGCAGGCTCGACCCGCCCCGCTTCGACCCCGGCAGGAACAGCCCGTCGTAGGTGTCGAGGTAGGTGTCGACCCCGTACACCGCCTTCACGGCGTCGATCTCGCCGGTGCCGGGCCGGTTGTTCTCGTTGAGGTGCGAGTGGAAGTACACGCCGCGCTCGCGCGCGTCGTCGTAGAGTTCGCCGAGGCCGGCGAGGGTCTTCGGGGTCACCGAGAGGCTGAACCGGGGCACGACCGCGACCTGCAGCAGCGCCGTCGCGGGGTCGCCGGTGTCGACGGCGTGCCAGCGATCGATCTCGGCCCCGATCAGGTCGAGGGCCTCGGCCTCGCCGGTCAGGAGCGCGCCGGCAGGGCCCGACCCGACGGTCTGCACCCCGCGGCCGCTGACCAGGCGGAGCCCGGCGGCCTGGCTCTCGGCGAAAAGTGCATCCTGGGCGTGCGGGAACGCCGACCCGAAGACGAGGGCGCTCGTGGTGCCGGCCGCGACCCGTCGCCGGGTGAAGTCGCGGGCGATGCGCGCCGCGAACTCGGGGTCGCGCAGCCGGGTTTCGGCGGGGAACACGCAGTTGTCGAGCCACTCGAGCAGCTGGCCGCCGCCGTAGGCGTCGGTCGAGTAGGTCTGCGGGTAGTGCAGGTGGGTGTCGACGAAGCCGGGCAGGATGAACCCGCCGCGGTTGTCCGTCACCGGGTGGTCGCGGAACGCGGCCGGAAGAGCGGCGAATGGCCCGACCCAGGCGATTCTGCCGTCCGCACCGGTGACGAGGGCGCCGTCGGGCAGGGAGACGAGGTGCTCCCGGGCGTCGGCGACCACCGGGGATCCCGCGATGTGGAAGACGTGACCGCGATAGACGTGGGCGGTCGGCGCGGGAACGGCCGACGGATCGGGGGAGGCCGCAGACGCCGGCGCGGGGGTGCTCATCACAGCCATCGTACGGGCGGACCCGCAACGAAAATGACCACCTAGACGAGCCCCGTGTACGAGTCCCAGGCGGATCCTGCGTCCGCGGCGTCGTCGTGCAGCACGGTCGCCTGGATCAGCCCGTACGGGCGGTCGGCCGCGTGGTACACCTCGTTGTCGTTGGCCACGCCGAAGGGGAGAGGTCGTAGAGGAAGTGGTGCTTGTTCGGGGCGGACAGGCGCACCTCGGCGACCACGGGAAAGGCCTCGAGCACGGCCCGGCCCATCTCGTAGAGGGTCTGCTGCAGGGCCAGGGAGTGCACGGTCGCGAACTGGGTGACGAGCACCTGCTTGATGCCGTCGTAGGTGGCCTCCCAGTCGACATCCGTCGTCGAAAAACGCCAGCCGGCCGTGAGCGAGGTCGCCATCACCCGGTCGGAGGTCGGCTGCAGGAGCGTGTACGGATCCTGCATGAAGCCGGCGAACTCGGAGCCCGTCGACTTGAGGATCACGAGGTCCTTGAGCCCGCCGACCACCCAGGTGCGCCGGTCAGCGCCCCTGCCCTCGACCGTGATCGCCGCCGTGCGCACCTCCTGGCCGCGCCGCACCCAGGTGTGGTCGTGCTCACTGCCGTCGATGAGAACCCGTTGCCAGGCGAACTCCTCGATCTCGACCCTGGCGGTGTGCACGGGCTCGACCGTGTCGACGAAGTGGGCGGCGAGGTCGAGGCCGTAGTTCTCGATCGAGAGCAGCCCCTTCTCTTTCGCGAAGGAGTATGCGGTCTGCTTCTGGGTGTCGGTCGGCAGCACGTTCAGCTGGTCGCCCGCGAGGTGCGCACTGGCGAAGTCGCCGCGGAGCGCGGTCGAGACGCTGATGTCGTGAATCTCGTGCCGGGGGAGTCGCGGTAGATGCGCACAACCCGGTTTTCCGCTTTTCCGTACCGGTTGGGTCCGAGGATGATCGACATCGGGTGGTGCTCCTTCTGGTGGGTGGGGAAGGGTGGGGATTCAGAGCGTGGGGGCCGGGCGCGTGGGGGCCGGGCGCGTGGGGGCCGGGCGCGTGGGCGCCGGGCGGCGGAGCAGGGCGCCCCGGGGAGGGTGTTCCGGGCCGGCGGATGCCGCGGGCGACGTGATCCCGTTACCCGCCCCGGTGTCGTGCACGAGCGCGCCGGCGAGCCAGGTGCCGTGCACCCGTCCCCTGAGCGTCGCGCCGTCGAACGCGCTCACCGGGTTCTTGTGCTGCAGGGCGCCGACGTCGACCGTGAACGACTCCTCCGGCGCGAAGGAGACGAGGTCGGCATCCGCCCCCGGCCGGATGATCCCCTTGCCGGTGAGCCCCGCGAAGCGCGCCGTCGCGGTCGACATCCAGCCGATCACCCGGTCGAGGCCGATCCCGGCCGCGCCGGCGGCCGTCCAGACCGCGGGCAGGCTCAGCTCGAGGCCGGAGATCCCGCCCCAGGCGAGGCCGAAGTCGCCACCGTGGCCGAGCTTGAGCTCCCGGGTCGCTGGCGAGTGGTCGGAGGCGACGAGGTCGATCGTGCCGTCGAGCAGGCCGGCCCAGAGCAGCTCGCGGTTGGCGGCGTCCCGGATCGGCGGGCAGCACTTGAAGGCCGTCGCTCCGTCCGGGATCTGTTCCGCGGCGAAGGACAGGTAGTGCGGGCAGGTCTCGACCGTGATCGGCAGTCCCTCTGCCCGTGCCGCCCGCAGCCGCGGCAGCGCGGCGCCCGCCGAAAGGTGCAGGATGTGCGCGCTCACGCCCGTGCGGCGGACCGCGTCGATCACGCGGTCGATCGCGCTCGCTTCGGCCTGCGGCGGGCGGCTCGCGAGGAAGCCGGCGTAGGAGCGCCCGGTGGCCGGCGGGGCCGCGTCGAGTTCGGCGGGGTCTTCGGCGTGCACGAGCAGCAGGCCGCCGAATGCGGAGATCTCGGCGGCGGCCGCGAGGAGTTCCGCGGAGGAGAGCGCGGGGAACTCCTCGACGCCGGAGGGGGAGAGGAAGGCCTTGAACCCGAATACACCGGCTGAGTGCAGCTCGCGCAGGGTGCCGAGGTTGCCGGGGACCGCCCCGCCCCAGAAGCCGACGTTGACGCTCGCCTGCTGGCCGGCGGCCGCACGCTTGAGGTCGAGGCCGCTGACCGTCGTCGTCGGCGGGATGCTGTTGAGCGGCATGTCGATCACCGTCGTGACCCCGCCGGCCGCGGCGGCGCGGGTGGCGCTCGCGAAGCCCTCCCAGTCCGTCCGACCTGGCTCGTTGACGTGCACGTGGGTGTCGACGAGACCGGGCAGAAGCACGCGCCCGCTCGGCAGGCGGATGTCCGTGGCCGCCCCGTCGGACAGGCCGGAGTCAGCGATCGGCCGGGTCTCGACAGGTTCGTCGATCGGCAGGATCGCGGTGACGATCCCGCCCGTGATCGTCACCGCCCCGCGCACGAAGCCGGCAGGCGTGAGCACGGCGTCCGCCCGGATCACCCGGTCGACTCGTTCGCGCATCTGTCCTCCTGCCTGCTGGAATCTCAGGCCGTGACGCTGGCCAGATGGTCTAGCAAACACCCTGGTGAGGACCGCGGGGTGCCAATCGGGACTCTTGAAACGCGATCGTCACACGCCGGACGGTTGTCCGTAATACGGGCCCCGCCGCGCCTCCCTGGCAGGGTTCTGCGGGACCGGTTTCGCGGGCCGGACCGGCCTCCGGTCCCGGCTAGGCCGGGTTCGCCGCGAGGAAGGCGTCGATCTCGGAGAGGTACCCCTGTCGGTCGGCGTCGGACAACCAGCTCGCCTCGAAGGAGTTCCGGGCCAGCTGGACGAGCTCGTCCCTGCCGATGCCGGCCTGCCGGGCGAATGCCGTATAGGTGTCGGCGACATAAGCCCCGAAGTACGCGGGGTCGTCGGAGTTGAGGGTGACGAGCACGCCGAGGCCGAGCAGCTCGACGATCTCCCGCGCCTTCATGTCCGAGGTCACGAAACTGTTCGAGACCGGGCAGCAGGTCAGGCCGATCCGGCGTTCCCGGACGAGGGCGACGAGCGCCGGGTCCTCGAGGATGTTCGTGCCGTGGTCGATCCGGTCGACCCTGACCTCGCCGAGCACCTGGCGGATGTTCTCGATGCTGCCGACCTGGTCGATGTCGCAGTGCATCGTGAGCCTGAGGCCGGCCTCACGGGCGAGCCGGAAGACCTCGGCGAACTTCGCCGGGGGATTGCCGCGCTCGTCGGAGTCGAGCCCGACGCCGACGATCAGGTCGCGGTAGGGCAGGGCGGCCAGCAGGGTCTCGTGGGCGCTCTCGGCGGATGCGTCACGCAGGAAACAGAGGATCAGCTCGGCGGAGAGACCGTAACCGGCCGCATCCGCTGCAGCACGGTGCAGTCCAGTGATCACGGTCTCGAAGGGCACGCCGCGCGTCGTGTGCGCTTGCGGGTCGAAGAAGGCCTCGACGTGGCGGACCCCGTCTGCGGAGGCGCGACGGAAGTACGCGGTGGCGAGGTCGTAGAAGTCCTGCTCGGTGATCAGCACGTTCATCGCGGGGTAGTACACCGCGAGGAAGCTTGCGAGGGAGTCGAAGGCATAGCTCGCGCGCACCTCCTCGACCGTCGACTGGCCGATATCGACACCGTTGCGCGTGGCGAGGGCGAGTTTGAGGTCGGGTTCGAGGGTGCCTTCGAGGTGCACATGCAGCTCTGCTTTGGGCAATCCGGACACAAACGCGGCAGTAGGCTCAGTAACGGACGGCATCGGGGCTCCTTTTCGGGCGGACGCCGTGACCGTATCACGCGGCAGATGCACTTTTCCTCCCGCGACGGGTACCCAGCATGCTGCAACACGACGGAAACACTGTCGAGGTCGCAGCGTCATCTGCGGGGCCTAAATTCAGGGAACCCGCACGTGTGCCGCACAGCATTACACAGCAGCCGTTTTCCCTGACGGCACCCCCAACGGCACCCCACGAGCATCATCGAGAGGAACAGCTTCATGACCCGGACCCAAGGTTTAACAGCACACCGTTCACCGGCAGGGCGTCCCGCCCGTCGCATCCTGCAGGGAATTGCCGCTGCGGCAGCCGTGACCATCGCGCTCACCTCCTGCGCGACGAGTTCCACGCCGGCAGCCTCGGCTTCCGGTGCGCCCGCGTCCTTCGGCACCGCGAGCATCCAGCTGTCCTGGATCAAGAACACCGAGTTCATGGGTGAGTTCCTCGCCGACTCCAACGGCGACTTCACCAAGGCCGGCTTCGATTCCGTCGACCTCATCGCCGGCCCGGCATCCGCTGAAGCGGGCGTCATCTCCGGCACGGTCGACCTCGGCATCGGCAACGCGATCTCCACCGGAACCGTCATCGCGAACGAAGGCGCCCCGATCAAGATCATCGGCGCCACGTACCAAAAGAACCCGTTCTCGATCCTCTCGCTCGCCAAGGTGGGCAACATCAAGACCCTCGCCGACCTCAAGGGCAAGAAGATCGGCGTGCAGGCGAGCAACCAGAGCCTCTGGGACGCGTTCCTCAAGGTCAACAACATCGACCCGACCTCGCTGACCACCGTCCCCGTCGAGTACGACCCGACCCCGCTCTTCAACGGCGAGGTCGACGGCTGGTTCTCCTACCTCACCAACGAGGGCATCGACGCAGACCTCAAGGGCCTCGGCCCGGTCAACCTGCCGCTCGCCGACAACGGGCTCCCGTTCGTAGCGGAGACCTTCACGGCCTCCGACAAGGAGATCTCGGGTGACCGCGCGAAACTCAAGGGCCTCCTGATCGCCGAGATCAAGGGCTGGGCCGCCGCCATCAAGGACCCGGCCGCCTCCGCCAAGCTCACGATCGACAAGTATGGGGCAGACCTCGGCCTCACGATCGAGAAGGAGACGAAGCAGGCCACGATCCAGTCGACCGACCTCATCGTCAGCGACGACACCGTCAAGAACGGCCTCTTCACCATCAGCGATAAGCTGCAGCAGGAGAGCATCAAGACGCTCGCTGCCGCCGGTGTCACCATCACGGCCGACAAGCTCTTCGACATGAGCCTGCTGTCCGAGGTCTACGCGGAGAACCCCGACCTGGTCAACTACGCCAAGTAGGCGGTTCCTCTTCAAGCACGACAGCACCACCAGCAGTACGCAGGCACACCGAAACGAGGCCGCCCCGAAAGCGGCCGACGACGCCCAGTAAAGGAACGCACCCTGTGAGTACGACCGATGCCGGTGTCCAGAGCAACGCTCTGGGCACCGGCCTCCACATTTCCGGGCTCCACAAGGTCTTCACCGTGGGCCGGAAGGAAGTCTCCGCGCTCGAGGACGCGACCCTGCACACCGACAAGGGCAGTTTCCTGTCGCTGCTCGGCCCGTCCGGCTGCGGCAAGTCCACGATCCTGCGCATCCTCGCCGGCCTCGAGGAGCCCACGAGCGGCACCGCGAAGGTCGACGGCAAGACGCCCGCCGAGCTGCGCAGCGGCCACGAACTCGGCATCGCCTTCCAGGACGCCGCGCTGCTGCCCTGGCGCAGCGTGCGCGGCAACATCAAGCTTCCCTTCGAGGTCGCACGGATGCCCGTCGACGAGGACTACGTCTCCGAACTGATCAACCTGGTCGGCCTCAAGGCCTTCGAACACGCCAAACCCGCGCAGCTCTCCGGCGGAATGCGGCAGCGGGTGTCCATCGCCCGGTCGCTCGTGCTGAAGCCCTCCGTTCTGCTGCTCGACGAACCCTTCGGCGCCCTCGACGACATGACCCGCCAGCGCCTCAACATCGAACTCCTCAGGATCTGGACCGAGAAGCCCGCGACCACGATGATGGTCACGCACGGCATCTCGGAGGCCATCTTCCTCTCGGACCAGGTCGCGGTGATGAGCCCCCGACCCGGCCGCATCAAGGAGGTCATCGACATCGACCTGCCCCGTCCGCGGCATCCGGACATGATGCGCTCCCACGAATTCCACGCCCTGCACGACCGCGCCTCCGAACTGCTCTTCAGCCCCGACGCCCTCTCCGTGGCGGAGACGGACTGATGCGCGGTCTCGCCTCGTTCCGCACGCTCCCGGCCTGGGCGACCGGGCTGATCGGCGTCGTCGTCGTCATCGTCCTGTGGTGGCTCGGCGCCGCCACGATTTTCCGCGGCATCGGCACCGTACCCGGCGGGGCGATCCCGACACCGGGCGCCGTCGTCGCCCAGCTCGTCTCGGACGGGTGGGCGTTCTACCTGTCCCACGTGTCGATCACCGTGGGTGAGGCGATCGTCGGCTTCCTCTGGGGCAATGCGGCCGCGCTGGTGCTCGCCGGCCTCGTGCTCGTCGTTCCCCGGATCGAGAAGGTCGCGCTGCAGATCGCGGTCATCACCTACTGCATCCCGATCGTCGCGATCGGCCCGATCGCCTACATCGTGATCGGCGCCCCACGCGGCGGTGAGCTTTCCGGCACCGCGATCTTCCTCGCGGCGATGTCCGTGTTCTTCACGACCGTCGTCGGTTCCCTCGTGGGCCTCAAGGCCGCGACCCCCGCGAGTCTCGACCTCGTCAGCGTCTACGGCGGCGGACGGTTCATGCAGCTCCGCAAGGTGCGGCTGATGGCCGGGCTGCCGAGCGTGCTCTCCGCCCTGCAGATCGCGGCCCCCGCCGCGCTGCTCGGCGCGATCCTCGGCGAGTACCTCGGCGGCGTCGACCGTGGCCTCGGCATCGCGATGCTCGCGGCCGGGTCCGCGGCGAACGTCGACAGGGTCTGGGGGCTCGCGCTCGTCGCCGGTCTCCTCGCCGGCCTCGGCTACAGCCTCTTCGGACTGATCAGCAAGCTCGCGACACCCTGGCTGACGGGACGGAGCTCCTGATGGCCCTCGAGACCATGTCGGCGGCCCGCCCGCCGAGCGCAGCGAAGGTCGCCCGCGGCCTCGGCGCCGTCATCGGGCGCGCCGCGCTCACCGGCCTGATCACCCTCGTCATCGTCCTCGTCGCCTGGCAGGGCCTGATCCTGCTTCTCGGGGTGTCCCCGTTCATCGCCAAGGGACCCCTCGACGTCTGGAACTGGCTGTTCACCGTTCCGAACGCCGCCGTCAACCGCACGACGATCCTGACCAACCTCACCGTCACCCTCGGGGATGCCTTCCTCGGCTTCGTCGCCGGCCTCGTCGTTGCCCTCGTGCTCGCGATCGCGTTCACGCTCTCCCGCGGTATCGAGAGCGCGCTGATGCCGATCGCGCTGCTGTTGCGATCGGTGCCTCTCGTCGCCCTCGTGCCGGTGATCAGCCTGATCACCGGGCGCGGACCGAGCCTTGTCGTCGTGATGGGCGCAATCGTGGTGCTGTTCCCCGCGCTCGTGAACATCGCGTTCGGGCTGCGGTCGTCGTCGCCGCAGATCAACGACGTCATCGCCGTCTACGGCGGCAACGCCTTCACGGCGCTTCGCAAGGTCGCGCTGCCGAGCTCGCTTCCGTCGTTCTTCGCGGCCGTCAAGATCTCGATCCCCGGCGCGATCACCGGCGCGCTCCTCGCCGAATGGCTCTCGACCGGACAGGGCCTCGGCCACGGCATCGTGATCGCCGTCGCCCAGGTGAAGAACTACGAGGTATGGGCATCCGTCGTGGCGATCACGCTTGTGTCGATCGTGCTGTACGGCGTCGCGCAGCTCGTGGAGAACCTCGTGCTGCGCCGGATGGGCATGGAGAGCAGCACCGGGGCCTAGCCTCGCGCTCGGCGGTTGCGACAGCCGTAGTGGGCGCATCGGCGCGGGACTACTGTTCCTGGCATGGAGACGTCACAGAACCGTAAGCCGATGGGCAGTCTCAAGACTCCGACCCCGGTGCTCAAAGCACTGGCCGCCCAGCTCGGGCATCCGAGCGGGTGGCGAGGGCGGCTGGTGGGGCGGATGCTCAACCGACGCAACCGGGGAATCATCCGCGCCGCCGTGGACGCACTCGAGGCCACGCCGGATGCCCGGCTCGCCGATGTCGGTTTCGGCGGCGGTGTCGGGACCGAGCTGCTGCTCGACACGGTCGGACCGGACGGGCACGTCGCCGGAGTCGACCAGTCGGAAACGATGGTCGATGCCGCGCATCGGAGGTTCCGCGACGACCTCACCGCCGGTCGGCTGTCGCTGTTCGAGGCGTCGATGGAGTACGTCCCGCTCGCGGATGCGAGCCTCGACGGGGTGATCACCCTCAACACGTTCTACTTCCTGCCTGACCTCGGCCGGGCGGCGGCCGAGTTCGCGCGCGTGCTCCGGCCCGGCGGCCGTCTCGTGGTGGGCGTTTTCGACCCGGCCGCGATGCAGCGGATGCCCGTGGTCGAGCACGGCTTCCGGGTGCGTCCCACCGAGGAGATCACCTCCGCCCTCGAGGCCGCGGGCCTCGTGCAGACCCGGCATCTCCGTGTCGGACACGGCCCGGACGCGTACCACCTGCTGCTCGCATCGCCTGCCCCCGCCCGCGTGTAGCGAGGGGTACCTGTCCGGTCGAGGGGTACCCGTGCACCGGGCGCTCTCGACCGGAAAGGTGACTCTCAGGGGTGCATCAGGCGCCAGATGCGGTCACGGGACATCGGCAGCTCGTACGGGCGGATGCCGATCGCGTCACGGACCGCGTTCGCGAGCGCAGGAGCGACCGGGTTGTACGGCGACTCGCTCATCGACTTGGCGCCATAGGGGCCGAGGTCGTCACTCGTCTCCGCGAAGTACACCTCGGTGACGGGCAGGTCCGCGAGCAGGGGCACGTGGTAGTTGCGCATCACGCTCGTCGTCACGGTGCCCGCGCCGTCGAGCTGGACCTCTTCGTAGAGCGCCGTGCCGATCGCCTGGGCCACACCGCCCTCGATCTGGCCGCGGCACTGCGCCGGGTTCATCACGACGCCGGCATCCGCGGACTGGATCGACTGCAGGATCCGCACCTCGCCGGTGAGGGTGCTCACGGCGACCCGGAAGGCCTGCACGTTGAAGGCGACCGAACGCACGGCGCCCTCCTCGGAGCTCGTGCCGCGGAGAACGGTGCCGGCCGCCGCGCGCGCGGCGAGGTCGGTGAGGGAAACGACGGTGCTGCCGCAGCGGAGGCCGTCGGGCTCGAGGAGCCAGGCGTCGGCGGGGGCGCCGGGGTGGGCATCCGTCGCCGCCTGCCGGAGCACGGCCGCGAGTGCGGTCGCCGCACCCAGCACGGCCTTGCCGGCGACGACGATGCCGGCCGAGCCGAACGCGCCGGTGTCGTAGCCGATCGTGTCGGTGTCGGACTGCAGGATGTCGATCCGGTCGGGGCTCGTGCCGAGCGCGGTCGCGGCGAGCTGGGTGTGCACGGTCGTGGTGCCGTTGCCGAACTCGGCGGTCCCGACGCGCACGGCGTAGCGGCCGTCGCTACCCAGAGTGACGGATGCCTGGGCGAAGTGTCCGCGCGGCGGGATCGTCGCGATCATCGCGGTCGCCATGCCCTCGCCGACCCGCCACTCGGGTCCGTCGGGTACGGGCGTGTCATTGCCGCGGGCGAGGGCGGCCTCGGCGAGGTCGAGGCACTGGTCGAGCCCATAGCTGCCGAAGATCAGGTCCTCGCCCTCGACGTGGGTGACGACGAGCGGGTCGCCCGGACGCACCGAGTTGAGCCGGCGCAGGTCGAAGGGGCTCATGCCGAGGTCGCGGGCGAGGTCGTCGAGCGCCGATTCGACACCGAAGATGACCTGGCCGAGACCGTAACCGCGGAAGGCGCCGGACGGGAGGTTGTTCGTGTAGACGCTGCGGGCATCCACCCGCTTGTTGGGCACGGAGTACAGGCTCACCGACTCGGAGCTGCCGTGGTACATGACGCCGGGCCCGTGGTTGCCATATGCGCCGGTGTCGCTCAGCAGGTCGAGGGCGAGCGCGGTGAGGCGGCCGTCGTCGGTCGCGCCGAGAGTGACGCCGACCCGCATCGGATGCCGGGTGGGTGCGACCCGGAACTCGTCGGCGCGGCTGAACTCGTACTGCACCGGGCGCCCGGTCGCGAGAACCGCGAGGGTGACGAGGTCCTCGGTGAGGATCTCCTGTTTGCCGCCGAACCCGCCGCCGACGCGGGCGGTGAAGACGCGGACCGCGGCCGGGTCGAGGTCGAAGACGCGGCAGATCTCGCGCTGCACGAGAAACGGCACCTGGGAGCTCGTCCGCAGCACGAGCCGCTGCTCGGGGGTGCCGGCGTGTTCGAGCCAGCCGATCGTGCCGTGGGTCTCGAGGTGGGTGTGGGCGACCCGCTGGGTCTGCCAGGTGCCCGTGACCAGGTGGGTCGCCTCGCCGAGGCCGGCCTCAAGGTCGCCGTACTCGCCGTGCAGCTCGGCCACGAGGTTGCGGGAGGGATCGGCGACGCGGCTCGCCGCGGCATCCTTTTCGCCGTGCACGAGGGGAGCGCCGGGCTCGGCGGCGAGGGCCGGGTCGAAGACGGCGGGGAGCAGGTCGTACTCGACGTCGATCAGGCGACAGGCGGCCTCGGCGATCGCGACGGTGTCCGCGACGACGGCCGCGACCCGCTGGCCGCGGAACCGGAGCACCCGGTCGAAGACGAGGGTGTCGTCGGGGTCGTCGTTGCGGTCCTCGTGCCGGGCCGTCGAGAACAGGGTCGCGGGAGAGTCGGAGTGGGTGAGCACGGCACGCACTCCGGGCAGGTCGGCGGCTCGCCCGGTGTCGATCGAACGGATGCTGGCATGCGCGTGCGGACTCTGCAGCACGCTCACGTGCAGCAGGCCGGGCACCGCGACGTCGAGCGTGTACGGTTCGAGTCCGCTCACGACCCGCTCGCTCGCCGGGGCGTGCGTGGAGGCGCCGACGTAGCCGCGGGCCGGCGTGGGCGTCGCGCGGGTGCCGGTGCGGACTACGGGACCGAGGCCGTCGGGCGGAAGGGTGCACGGGGCCGAACCGTCGGCCGGGGTGTGCCGCCCGCGGACGGCGTCATCGATCGCCCGGTAGCCCGTGCACCGGCAGATGTTGCCCTTGAGCAGGCGCGGCAGGTCCTCGAGGTCGTGCTCGGTGAGCGTGGACGCGGTCACGACCATGCCCGGGGTGCAGAAGCCGCACTGGAAGCCGGCGTGGTCGACGAAGCGCTGCTGCACGGGCGCGAGGTCACCCGGCGTGCCGAGGCCGGCGGCGGTCGTGATCGCGGCGCCCTCGGCGCGGAAAGCCGGGTAGATGCAGGAGTGCACCGGGGTGCCGTCGACGAGCACCGAACAGGCGCCGCAGTCGCCGGTGTCGCAGCCCTTCTTCACCTCGAAGTGCTCGAGTTCGCGCAGGAAGGTGCGCAGGCACTGCCCGGGCGCTGCCGCGGCGTCGACCCACTGGCCGTTGATCTCGAACCTCACGGGCGGGCCTCGCTTCCGGTCGCGGGAGTCTCTGCCGATATCGCAGCTGGAACGGTTTCCGGGCCCTCGAGCTGCTGGCGGATCTCCTCGGCGAGCACGGCGCTGACCGCGGCGCGCCAGTCGGCCGCGCCGTGGGCATCCGTGAACCAGGCGTCGATGCCGTCGACGCCGGCACGGAGCGCGGACGCGGTCGGCAGGGTTGCGTAGCGCAGCTGCACCGGCCGGAGGGTCGCGGCCGTGACGGTGAGGGTGAAACGGCCGTCCCGGTCGAGGCGGCCGATGACGACGGCGCCCGAGCGGCCGATGGGGGAGAGTGCGATCTTGCGGAACGCGGTGCGGGCGCGCAGCGACGCGTCCGGGATGTGGATGGAGCGCAGCACGTCCCCGGTGCGCAACACGGTGGTCATGTCGCCGGTGACGAAGCCGGCGGCGGGAAGGCGCTCGTCGCTCCCGTCGCGGCGCCAGACGAGCACCTCGGCGTCGAGGGCCGCGGCGAGGCTCGTCATCGGGCCGGCGGGGAGGGCGGTAGCGAGGTTGCCGCCGACGGTTGCGACGTTCCAGACCTTGAATGAACCGTAGAGAGCGGTGCAGCATTCGAAGAGCAGCGGATGCGCGGTCCAGCCCGGCCGGGTCGGGAGCGCGGCGAGCTGGGCAAGGGTGCACGTCGCGGCGATCTCGAGGCCCTCAGGGGTCACGGTCAGCGCGGGCCAGCCGAACGACTGCAGGTCGACGAGGCCGGTGAGGTGAACCCGGGGATCGGCGAACAGCTCGGAACCGCCCGCGAGGGGAGCGACCGTTTCGCCGAGCAATCCCAGGTCGGCGCGCTCGCGGGCGGGCGTGATCGTCACAACGGTAGTGAGGTCCATTGCTGCTCCAGTCGTCCCGGGCCGAGTATCCAGTCAACCGCATTTCCGGGTCGGTTTCGTCCACGGTACCCTCCCCATCCGGGGGTGCGCCGTCGGGGTCGTGCAGCGCTCGTCAGTGGTCGCGACCGCGGAGCTGGTCGATGAGGTGAGGAAGCACGTCGTCGAGCACGGCGAGACCGTCGCGCACGCCGCCGGTCGAGCCGGGCAGGTTCACGACCACGGTGCGACCGCGGGCGACGCCGACGTATCCGCGGGAGAGCAGGGCGAGCGGGGTGGATGCCGCGCCCCGGCGACGGAGCTCCTCCGCGAGTCCCGGGATGAGCCGGTCGAGGTGCGGCAGCGTCTGCTCGGGCGTCTCGTCGTGCGGGCTCACGCCGGTGCCGCCGGTCGTGATCACGAGATCGCAGTGCGCGGCGATCGCGGCGCCGAGGACCTGGCCGACGCGGTCGCCGTCCGGCACGACGTGGAGCGCGTCCACGGTCCAGCCCCTGTCGACGAGCCAGGCGTCGATGACCGGCCCGGTGCGGTCGGGATAGATGCCGGCCGCAGCGCGGGTCGACGCGACGATGATCTGCGCGACGCGCGGCGTCGCATCCGTCGGGGTGTTCGTCGTCATGTCCCCAGTGTGCCGCACGGACAGCCGATCGAAGCAGAACGGGCAGCAAATCCGTAGATGAGGGAATATAGTGCTGCTTATGTCGCAAATACGGATTCGCGAGGCCGCCGGGTTCCTCGGCGTGAGCGACGACACCGTGCGTCGCTGGATCGACAACGCGGTGCTGCCGGCCACGACGGATGCCGCCGGCCGCATGGTCGTCGACGGCGTCGACCTCGCCCGCCTCGCCACCGAACACGCCGCCGTGCCGACCGACCCGTCCGGCACGGCGAGCTCGGCCCGCAACCGGTTCGTCGGACTCGTCACGCGCGTCGTGAGCGACCCGGTGATGTCCCAGGTCGAGCTGCAGTGCGGGCCGCACCGCGTCGTCTCCCTGATGAGCACAGAGGCCGTGCGGGAACTCGGCCTCGTGCCCGGGTCCGTCGCGGTCGCCGTCGTGAAGGCCACGACCGTGATCGTCGAAATCCCCCAGGAGCATTCGTGAGCACTCGCCGTCACCCCGCTCGACGTCACGTTCTTGCCTCGCTTGCCGTCCTGGCCGTCGCCGCGCTGACGACGGCGTGTGCAGGCCCGGCCGGGGCCGGCGCGTCCGCGTCCGCGTCCGCCGCGGCATCCGCTGCGTCGACGGGTGCCGCGAGCCGTGCGCCGGAGACCCTGACCGTCTTCGCTGCGGCCTCCCTGAAGAAGACCTTCACCGAGCTCGCGACCGAGTTCGAGGCCGCGAACCCCGGCGTGACCGTTGCGCTGAACTTCGCCGGTTCTGCCGACCTCGTCACCCAGATCACCGAGGGCGCCCCCGCCGACGTCTTCGCCTCTGCCGACACGAAGAACATGGCCAAGCTCACCGATGCCGGCCTCGTCGCAGACGCCCCGACGGTGTTCGCGACCAACACCCTCGAGATCGCCGTACCGCCGGGCAACCCGGCCGGCGTCACGAGCTTCGCCGACCTCGCGAACCCCGCCACCAAGGTCGTCATCTGCGCCGCCCAGGTGCCCTGCGGTACCGCGACCACCACGATCGAGAAGGCGACCGGCGTGACCCTGATGCCCGTCAGCGAAGAGAACGCCGTCACCGACGTGCTCGGCAAGGTCTCCTCCGGTGAAGCGGATGCCGGCCTCGTCTACGTCACGGACATCGCCGGAGCGGGTACGAGCGTCCTCGGCATCCCGTTTCCCGAATCCGGCTCGGCCGTGAACTCGTATCCGATCGGCGTCGTCGCCACGAGCCCGCACCGCGACCTCGGGACCCTGTTCGCGGACTTCGTGACCGGACCGACCGGGCAGAAGGTGCTCACGGCCGCCGGCTTCGGCACCCCGTGAGCGTCACATGACACGGGCCAGCGGCGGGGCGGCGGTCTCTCTGCGCGGCACGGCGCGGGAGAATGCCGAGGTGCTCGGTGTGCCGCGCTGGATCGTCGCTGTCGCTGCCGTCGGCGCGCTCTTCATCGTGCTGCCGATCGTCGGGATGACCGCCAGGGTCGACTGGGCGAACTTCGGCGCGCTCGTCACCTCGCCGTCCGCGATCGCGGCACTGCTGCTCAGCCTCCGCACGGCCACGGCGAGCACGGCGCTCTGCCTGCTGCTCGGGGTGCCGATGGCGGTCGTGCTCGCCCGGAGTCGGTTCCGCGGCCAGCGCTTCGTGCGGGCGTTCGTGCTGCTGCCGCTCGTGCTGCCTCCCGTCGTCGGCGGCATCGCCTTGCTCTCGACATTCGGCCGCCGCGGGCTGCTCGGCCAGACCTTCGAGGTGCTCGGAATCCAGATCGCGTTCTCGACGACGGCCGTCGTTCTCGCGCAGGCGTTCGTCGCGCTCCCGTTCCTCGTGCTCAGCGTCGAGGCGACGCTGCGGGCCTCTGGCGCGCGATACGAGGCCGTCGCCGCGACCCTCGGCGCCGCCCCGAACACCGTGTTCTGGCGGGTGACCCTACCGCTCGTCGTGCCCGGGCTCGTCTCGGGGGCCGTGCTCGCCTTCGCGCGGGCGCTCGGCGAGTTCGGTGCGACCCTGACCTTCGCGGGCAGCCTCGAGGGTGTCACCCGCACGCTGCCGCTCGAGATCTACCTGCAGCGCGAGACGGATCCGGATGCCGCCGTCGCGCTCGCGCTCGTCCTCGTCGTGGTCGCCGTCGTCGTGATGGTGGCGACCCACCGGCCGCGAGGGCTCTCGTGACCTTCGAGTTCGAGGCGGTCCTCGCACGCCGAAACTTCGATGTCGCGTTCAGCGTGCAGCCGGGGGAGACCGTCGCGCTCCTCGGCTCCAACGGGGCAGGGAAGTCGACCGTCGTGCAGATCAGCGCGGGCCTGTTGCGGCCCGATTCCGGCCGCGCGAGCCTCGCCGGCCACGTCCTCTTCGACCTGCCCTCGGCATCCGCTGCACCCGGCGTACGCACCGGCACCGTCTCCCGCGCCGGCACCTGGACTCCGCCGCACTCCCGCGGCACCGTGCTCCTCGCCCAGGAGCCGCTCCTGTTCCCGCACCTGTCCGTGCGCGACAACGTCGCCTTCGGCCCGCGGAGCGCAGGTGCCCCCGCGCCAGGGCGCGTGAGCTCGCCGAGGAATGGCTCGTCGCCGCGGACGTCGCCGACCTCGCCGACCGCAAGCCCGGCGCCCTCTCGGGCGGCCAGGCGCAGCGGGTCGCCGTCGCGCGCGCCCTCGCCGCCCGGCCGCGCCTCCTGCTGCTCGACGAGCCGATGACCTCCCTCGACGTCGCAGCCGTGCCGGCCCAACGCCAGCTGCTGCACCGGATGCTGTCCGAACGTTCCGTGATCCTGGTCACCCATGATCCGCTCGACGCCCTCGCCCTCGCCGACCGGGTCATCGTGCTCGAGGACGGCCGGATCGTCGAGGCCGGCCCCACCCGCGAGGTCTTCGCGAACCCTCGCGCCGCATTCACCCGCGCCCTGACCTTCGGCCTCACCCCTGGGACGGCCGAATCCCGCGAAGACGGCTTAACCTAGGAGCATGACGCTTTCCGCCCCATCGTTCCGTCGTGCCGCCGCCGTGGCGCTGACCGAGGACGAGGTCGCCCGCATCCGCAACGACTTCCCGATCCTCGAGCAGCGCATCAACGGGCATCCGCTCAACTATCTGGACTCCGGGGCCACCTCGCAGAACCCGATCAGCGTGATGGAAGCCGAGCAGGAGTACTACGAGCAACGCAACGCGGCCGTGCACCGCGGCGCTCACACCCTCGCGTTCGCGGCGACCGAGGTCTTCGAGAGCGCCAGGGAGACCGTGGCCGCCTTCATCGGCGCGCAGCCCGACGAACTCGTCTGGACTTCGAACGCGACCGAGGGAGTCAACCTCGTCGCGTACGCGATCTCCAACGCCTCACTCGGCCTCGGCGGCCCGGATGCCGCCCGGTTCCGCATCGGGGCCGGCGACGAGATCGTCGTGACCGAGATGGAACACCACGCCAACCTGATCCCGTGGCAGCAGCTCGCCCTGCGCACCGGGGCGACCCTGCGCTTCATCCCCGTTCTCGACGATGGCACCCTCGACCTCGCGGCCGCGGCAACGATCGTCGGCCCGCGCACCCGCCTGCTCGCGTTCACCCACGCGTCCAACGTCGTCGGCACGATCAATCCCGTGGCCGAGCTCGTCGAGCTCGCCCACCGCTTCGGCGCCCTCGTGCTGCTCGACGCCTGCCAGACCGTTCCGCACCTGCCGGTCGACGTTGCCGCGCTCGACGTGGACTTCGCCGTCTTCTCCGGGCACAAGATGCTCGGCCCGACCGGCATCGGAGCGCTCTTCGGCAAGGCGGAGCTGCTCGCCGGGCTGCCGCCGTTCCTGACCGGCGGTTCGATGATCACGACCGTCGATATGGAGCACGCCGAGTTCCTCGCGCCGCCGCAGCGCTTCGAGGCAGGCACCCAGCGCATCTCGCAGGCGATCGCCCTCGCCGCCGCGGTCGACTACCTGACCGAAACCGGCATGGACCGGATCGCCCTCCGTGAGGCCGAACTCGGCCAGCGCCTCGTGGCCGGGCTCGCCGAGATCCCCGGCGTTCGGGTACTCGGCCCGGCCGCCGGCATCGACCGCATCGGCCTCGCCGCCTTCGACGTCGCCGGGGTGCATGCTCACGACGTCGGCCAGTTCCTCGACGAGGCCGGCATCGCCGTGCGGGTCGGCCACCACTGCGCCCAGCCGCTGCACCGCCGCCTCGGCATCACGGCGTCCACGCGCGCCAGCACCTACCTCTACACGACGACCGACGAGGTCGACCAGTTCCTGGCCGCCATGCACGAGGTCGCCCCCTTCTTTGGAGTGAAGCCATGAGTTCGAGCGAACTGCAGCAGCTGTACCAGCAGATCATCCTCGACCACGCCAAGTACCGGCACGGCGCGTCGTCCGAGCCGTTTGGCGTGTTCGACGCCAACGGTGCGCCGGGCCTGCGGCTCGCCGAGTCGCACCAAGTGAACACGACCTGCGGCGACGAGATCACCGTTCGCGTCGGCGTCCGCGCCGGCTCTGGTGCCGCAGCGGATGCCGCGGTGACGGATGCCGCCGGCCCTGCTCCCGTGATCGAACAGTTCGCCTGGCGGGGTGACGGCTGCTCGATCTCGATGGCGTCGGCATCCGTGCTCGCGGACACGATGACGGGACTGACCGTCCCCGATGCGGAGGCACTCGTCACGACCTTCCGCGAGCTGCTCCGCTCGCGCGGCACGATCGAGCCCGACGAAGAGGTGCTCGGCGACGCCGCGGCCTTCGCCGGGGTCTCCAAGTACCCGGCCAGGGTCAAGTGCGCGATGCTGCCCTGGGTAGCGTTCGAGGCCGCCCTGATGCAGGTCGCCGCGGCATCCGCTGCCCCCGCGGCCCCGCTCGCCTAGCCGCGCCCGGCACGATCGGGTCGCCGTATCCCGGCTGATTCTCTCCCGCGAGAGTACGATTTTGGCCCTTAAGACCGAGTCTTAAGGGCCAAAAGTGCGCTCTCGCGGAGTCTCTGGGGCGCGCCGTGCGAGCGGCGGGCGGCGGGACGGGGCGGGAGGGGGCGGGAGGGGCGCGGGTCAGGCGCGGGAGCGCGCGACCAGGCTGAGGACGGCGCTGTCGGCGGCCAGGTTCGGCAGGAGCGCGGCGCCATCGAGACCGTTGGCCGTGGGAAAGCGGATGTCCGCGGCCGGCCAGACCAGGCGGAGATCGCGCTCGAATCGGGTCGCGATCTCGGGTGAGCGCAGCACTCCGCCGAGCCCGCCGATCACGGGTGCGTCGACCACCGACTGGCCGACCCGTTCGAGTCCCGTGCGCACCGACAGGGCGAGCTCTGCGGACGCAGCGTCGCAGATCGCAGCGGCGACGGCATCCGTTGCCGCGAGGGCGGTGACCGAGCGCGACCACGCCGCGATCCGGCTCACCCGGGCGGGGTCTGCCTGCAGCTCGAGGTAGAGGGTTTCGAGGTTCGGGAATTCCTTTTGAACGGCATCGCGGAGGGCTGTCACTTGTCCGCGCCCGTCGTAGTCGCGCATGACCGCGTCGAGGGCGGCACGTCCGAGCCAGTAGCCGCTGCCGGCATCCGCGATCAGGTACCCCCAGCCGTCGACCCGGGCGACGGCGCCCACGCCGACCGCCAGAGTGACGACGCCGGTGCCGACGGCGATCACGGCACCGGGGGTGTCGCCGAGGGCGCCCAGGTACGAGGTCACCGAGTCGTGGGCGAGGAAGACGTCCTGCACGCCGAGCCCGTGGGTAAGGTGGCGGAGTTCGGCGGCGTCGGCGTCGGACTGCGTGAAACCGGAGATGCCGGCGCTCAGGGTACGAATGCCAAGGTCGTCGGAGAGCCCGCTTTCGGTCGCGGCGACGGCCTTGACGACATCGGCGAGCTGGGGCATCAGCGCCCGGTCGGTGCGAATGCCGGCGAAGTCGAACGTGTCGTGGCGTCCGTCGGCCGAGCGGAGCAGGGCGCGGATGCCGGTCTGGCCGGCATCAATGGTGAGGGAGCGGGATACGTCGGTCATCGCGGGGCGTCCTTGGTCGTGGGGGCGAATCGAAACTGCGGTGCGACCAGCGAGGGTGTCGGTGCACAGTCCCTATCATTCCGTGTTGCCGTGCCCGGAGGGCAGTCCCCGCACGGCCAGTCCCGGAGCCGGACCTCGCAGACGGGCGTGCGCGCGACTCCGGGGTCGGCTAGCCTTCTGGTATCGCCGGTCCAACAGCCGGCCTCTGGGGGAGAAATGTTGAACAACCTGACGGTCTGGCACGTGTTGATTCTGGTTGGCGGCTTCGTGGTGATGGCGGCTATCGCTGTGGCCATCATCGTCATCGCCATCCGGCTCGCGCGCCGCAAGTAGTTCGCTGTCAGCAGCCGGGGCCGGACGGGTTGGCCGTGCAGTCCTGGCCGACGAGGACCGTCGAGGCCGTGCTGACGACGACCGCGATCGGGGGCGCCGCGATCGTGAGCGTGCCCTGCACCGGACGCCACGGCTGACCGCCGGCGCGGTACTCAGCCGAGTACACGACCGACAGCACCACGGTGTGCCGGCCCGTTGACCTGAAGACGTGGCTGGTTGCGGTGTTCGAGAACTCCGGCACGCCGAGGGCGGCCCAGCTCGCGCCACCCGTCGCGGAGGCGATGGCCGCGCCGTCGCCGAGGTCCCAGTGGAACCGTGTCGGCGTGAAACGCACCTCGGCGGCGAACCCGAGCAACAGGCCCGTGCGCACATGCACGGATGCCTGGGCCAGGAAATTCGCCGGGAGCCCGGTGATCGCCCAGCCGTTGGGCTCCATGCCCTGGCCGGGTGCTGCCGCCGGGAAATTGACGAGATCACTGATGCGGACCACGAGATTCGGGTCGCAGAGCGGGCAGTTGACGGCGAACCCGTCCCGCACGAATGGCAGCCCCACAGTCGGTGTCGGGGTCGAGCCCGGAGCGCCCGCGCCACCCGTCCCGCTTGCACTACCCGTGCCGCCAGCCGTTCCCGAAGCAGCGCCGCCGGGTCCCGACCCCGAGTCGAACCCCGTCGACAAGTCCACGCCCCGGCCGTTCACGACCCCAGTGACCGGTGGTGGGGGCTCACAAGTGCCGTTGAAACTCTCCCAAGTCGAACAAAGTGATTGGTCAGTCGCGCTGAAGCTCAATCCGGTTGCCAGACCGGAGGATAGGAGTGGTATCAGCAGAAATTCGAGCCACGCCATGATTCCGATTTCTGGACGATTAGATGATGTTGCGGGGAGTCCGTAGCGAATGTGATTTCGAGGGGGTAGCGCTCGGCAACTCTCGATGGGACCGTGCTTGTTCCCAGCGCGTCGACAACGTCAGCCCCAGAATTGTCCAGGCACAAGTACGCAACGACACTGCCTGAATGCAGGTCTGCTGATTGGAGGGTCAGCGAATCGAACTGAAATTCGCCAACTCCGTGCTCACCCCGAGCCGCCAGGTCTTGAAGCGACTTAATCTCGGCCGAGAGCGCTTCGCCGGTTAGGACAGCAGCCATACGCTCAGGCGACTTCCCACCCTCGTGACCGACCGTTGTCGACAGCGCCAGATATGCGGCGTAGGCGGTTCGCGCGGCCTCAAGGGCGTCGGCCTCTGAGGCGAAAGCGGCTGCATCCGCTGTCGGAGACGCGGACGGGCTCGCGAACGGCGCCGGCGACGACGCGCACCCGGACAGGGCGATCAGACCGGCTACGGACACGGCGGCGCACAGGGTCGTCGTCGCCAGTCGGTACCTCGCGCGGATCCGCATGCGGTCACGTTAGAACACTTGGGGACATCCCGCTCGAGTTATCCACAGGGCAAGCAGACGCGTGCTTAGAGGATGCGCTCCTCGAGCCAGGCGGCCTGCCGCAGCCAGTGGTGCCCGGATCCGCCCTCGTGCTGGTTGAACGGGTAGACCTTCGATGTCCGCCTCGCCCGCGTAGTGGTTGAGGGCGGCGAAGACCGTCGACGGCGGGCAGACCGGGTCCATCAGGGCGACGGAGAAGAGGGCGGGAGCGGTCGCGCGCTTGGCGAAGTTCACGCCGTCGAAGTAGGAAAGAGTCGTGAAGGTTTGCTCGACGAGGTCGCGGTGCACCGAGAGGTACCGCACGATCTCCTGGTACGGGTCCCCGTCGGTGATCTCGACGGCCCGCTCGAAGTGGCAGAGGAACGGCACCTCGGGCATGACCCCGATGAGCCCCTCGCTGAGGCCAGCGGCCGCGAGCGCGATGCCGCCGCCCTGGCTGCCGCCGCACACCGCAACGCGGGTCGGGTCGACCCGGTCGATCGTGCGCACGGCGTCGATCGCGCGCGCGGCATCCGTGAAGACCCGGCGGTAGTAGTAGTCGTGCGGCCGCTCGATCCCGCGGGTCACGAACCCGGGGGCGGACGGCCCGGTGCCGTTCGGGTCGGGTGTCTCGCCGCCGGAGCCCCAGACGCTGCCCTGGCCCCGCGTGTCCATGAACAGGTAGGCATAGCCGGCCGTCACCCACGCGAGGTTCTCGTGCGGGAGTCCGCGGCCTCCGCCGTAGCCGTTGTACTCGACGACGGCCGGCAGCGGGCCGGTCGTGCCCGCCGGCACCAGGAACCAGGCGCGCACGGGCTGTCCCGCGAAACCGTTGAAGGTCATGTCGTAGACCTCGACCTGGCTGAGCGGGGAGTCGACCCGGGTCAAGTGCGGTTCGTCGGGAAAACGGCGGGCGTCCGCGAGGGTGTCCTCCCAGAATTCGTCGAAGTCGTCCGGCTCAGCGACGACCGGCCGGTAGTCGCGGAGCTCGGGCAGGCTGAGGTCGTAGCGGGACACAGAGAGCCTTTCGGTGAGGCACGGATGCGACCGGCCGCGCAGACACCTCGGCGACGATCGATCTCGTCCCCAGCCTAGTGTTGGCGCACTCCGCTCAACTCCGGCCCGCTGCCCGCTTCTTGTAATAATCCCGCCAGATCAGGCGGTGGATCGGAATCCACCGCGGGATGTCCCGCAGGCCAGGGATGAAGGGCACGAGCGTCAGCAGCACACTCAGCACGAGCATCAGGAGCACGACGAGCAGGTCGGCGTTGGGGGCGGAGGCGAACGGCTCGATCTGGTACCAGAAGGAGAACAGCCACAGCCACGACTGACCGGGGGTGTTCCCGGTCTCGTTCATCATGCCCCACTGGTCGCCGGTGAGATGCGCCGCGGTCGCGAGGTCACCGAAGTAGGCTCCGTCGCCGAGGAACAGGATCGTGCGGGTGTAGTCGGAGTTGTAGAACGACTCCTGGGCGTTCAGCACGCCGTCGAGGGCGCCCTGGCTTGCCATTGTGAGGAGCGCATCCGTCAGGACCGGCACCGGGCCGTAGTCGCCGGTGGCGACCTGGGCCGGGTCGCCATCGGGGGCGTTCGTGAGGGCATCCGTGTATGCGGCGGTCCAGTCGGCCTTCTCGGTGTCACTCCCGGCGTTCCACGCGTCGAGAGCGGCGCTCGGCGGAGCGTTGAGGGTCGTCAGCGGGGTGATCACGAGGTCCTGGGCCGTATCGATCGGCAGCTGCACGCCGGAGAAGCTCTGCAGGTCGAATGCCCCGATGGTCTGGGTCGCGTCGGCGGTGGTGTTGTACGGCGGGCCGTAACCGGCGGTCTCGCTCGTGCCGCCGAGCTCGGCGGTCGCGGTGGCCACGAAGTCGGCGGGCTGGGCCTGGGCCCAGGACTTGAGGGTCACGCTCGGTTCGTCGGGCGAGCCGACGATCGCCGAGAGACCGACGATCACGAGCCCGACGACGACGAGGGCGACCGTGAGTTCCTTGAAGAGGTCGTACTCGCGCACGGTTCCGCGCCACGGGCGGCGGGCGAGGCCATCCCGGTCGGAACGGGACATCGTCGAGGCGCTCATCGGGTCGCCTCCGTCCGGTCCGTGCCGCTCAGCTGGGCGTCGGTTTCCGCCGCGTCGATCGGGGGACGACCCCGTGCATCCGCACCAGGATCACGTGCAGCGCGACGACGGCTCCGACGGCGAGGGGAAGCAATACGATGTGGAACCCGAAGATCTGGCCGAGGTTGGCCACGTTGAACCACGCGCCGATGCCGGAGGCGTTGAGCGCATCCTTGCCCTCGAAGGCGATCCACTGGGAGTCGAAGTTGGTCTGCAGCAGGTATCCGGTGAACGCCGCGACGATCGAGACGAGGAAGGCGCCCATCCCGGTGATCCAGGTGAGGGTGCGCCCACCGCGCCAGGCGGCCATCCAGTACTTGCCCCAGAGATGCACGACCATCGTCATGAAGAAGAGCTCGACGCTCCAGAGGTGCACGCTGTTCACGAAGTGTCCGAAGTCGGAGACGTGGTACCAGGCCGGGCCGTTCAGGCTCAGCACGACGCCGGAGACCACGATGAAGACGAGCGAGACGATCGCGCCCATTCCGAAGACGTAGATCCAGGATGCGACGTAGCTCGGTTGGTCCTGCGGCAGTAGCTTGTCGGCGGGCAGGTGCTTCAGCAGCCAGCCCCTGGCCTTCCCTGTCCAGGTGTAGTACTCCTCGACCGGTTCGGTCTTCCGTTCCTCACGGATGCTCATGGCCGTTTCTTCCCGCTCGGGAACGGCAGGAAGAGGGCCAGCCGAACAGCAGGATCATCACGAGGATCACGATGAGGTTGCCGAGCTGGATCTGGAAGGCACCAAAGCCGAGATAGATGCCCGGACTGTCCTGGGCTGCAAAATAGCTGATGAGCGGATGCATTACGGCTCCATTGCTCGGGATATCGGCCAGCCGTTGGGTGAATCCGAGCGGCTATGCCCCGATGGACCTCACGCTATTCCCGTTCGGCCGGAATCGCTCATCATTGGTCGCGGAAATGCCCTGAGACTCCGTTCAGGAACGCGCACCTGAGGACGGAGCGCGCACGCCCGTACTGTGTGCTCAGGCCGCCGACGCGGCGCCGAGCTCGGCGCGGAGGGACCAGTCCTGTCCCTCGAGGATGATCTGGGCGCAGCGGCCGGTCGTCGAGTTCACGACGATCGGCGCCATCAGGTTGACGGTCGTCCCGCCTTCGCGCGGGTTGGTCACGACGAGCACGAGAGCCTCATCGGCGCCGGCAAGGTCGAGGGAGCTGGCGTGCTCGTCGGTGATGACGGGGGAGTAGTCCGGCAGATAGATCGAGGCGTCGAGCACGAAGAGCCGGGTATGCCGGTCCTCGGCGGACTGCAACGTGTACAGGCCGTCGGCTCCGGCGATCTCGGTGAGATCGAACTCGGTCAGCGGCGCGAGGCCGGGCGGTGGGGAGACGAATGTCAGGGAGGCGCTCACTGGAGGAAGTCCATCAGGGTGTGCTGCAATACCTTCGCGGTCACGGAGAGTGCAGCCTGGTAGCTGACCTCCTGGAGTTTGAGATCAAGGGCGGCCTGGGCGAGGTCCACGTCTTCGATCCCGGATCGTTGGGCCTCGAGCGTTCCGGCCTTGGTGACGAGGCCGGCGCCGGCGCTCTCGATCTGCGCCTGTCGTACGCCGTTGTCCGACTGCGCGGCGATGACCGTGGTCAGTCGGGTGTCGACGGTCGCGAGGTAGTCGCTCGCGGTCGCCGTCGGGGTCGCCCCGGCGGTTCCGGTCGTGGGGTCGAGGGCGTAGCTGATGTTGTCGATGAGAGTGAATACCGAATTCGTGTCGGGCCCGTAGATCTTCGATCCGTTGGAATCGACGCGGACGGTCGAGTCCGCGGCGACGCGGCGCTCGACGGTCGAACCAGAGGTGCCCGTGTAGGTCACCGTCGCCGGAATCGCCGGGGTCGCCCCGTTCGCCGGGATCGCCGCGGTCGTCTTGAAGGCCACGGCCTCGTCCGAGGTTCCGGCGAAGACGCTGCGACCGAGGTACTGGGTGTTCGCCTGGGTGAGCAGGTCCTGCTTGAGCCCCTGCAGCTGCGTGGCGAGGGCGCTCTTCGCGGTCTGCGAGAGCGAGCCGTTGCCGCCCTGCACGGTCAGGTCGCGCACCTGGTTCATGATGTTCGTGGTGGCGGAGAGCGCGGCATCCGCTGTCGTCAGCCAGCCGGTGCCATTGTCGACGTTGCGGGTGTACTGGGCGACCGCGGTCTGCTGGGCGCGCACCGCGAGCGAATCCGCGGCGCGCGCCGGGTCGTCTGAGGGGTTCTTCAGCGTCGTGAGCGAGGAGGCCTGCTCCTGCAGTTGGGTGAGCCTCGCGAGGTTGCTCTGCAGGCTGGTCTGTGCGGCGCGAATCTGGGTCTGGGTGGTGACACGGGAGATCATTATCAGCGGCCCACCAATCCGGTCTTGTTGATGAGCACGTCGAGCATCTCGTCGACGGCGGTCATGACGCGGGCGGCGCCCTGGTACGCGTGCTGGAACATCAGAAGGCTCACGTTCTCTTCGTCGAGGTCGACGGATGCGTTGGACAGCTGGGCCTTGACCGCTGCGGTCGACGTGATGTCGGCCAGGGACGCGCCCTGGAGCTCGGACTTCGTGGTCACCGCGAGGCGGGTCACGACATTGGACCAGTCCGCGCTCGGTGAGGTGAAGGGGAGGTTCGTCGCGGGGTCGATGGCGGTGGCCTTGCCCGCGCCCAACTGCGAGACGGCGTCGGCGATCGTGCCGGCCGAGGTCACGGTGGTGGATCCGGTTGCGGCTGCAGCGGCGGTTACCGCGGCCCCGGCTGCGGTCAGCGCCGCCGAGAGGTCGGTTGCCGTCTTCGGCAGGACGCTCAGGCCGAGGGCAGCTGCCCCGGTGGTCGAGACTGTGAAGAAATTCCCGCCGGGAGTCGACGTGGGGTTGAAGACGGCGTTGACGCTCGTGGCGAGTGACGTCGCGAAGGCGTTGTAGGTGGCCGCGACGTCGGCGAGGGTCGATCCGGTTCCCTGGCCGTTCGCGTCGATGGTCGCCGGGCCGAGCAGCGAGAGCGCTCCGGCGAGTTCGCCGCCGTCGACCGAGACGGCCGTCGGCGGGGTCTTGCCGAGATCCCTGGTCCAGACGACCTGCACGGTGCCGGCCGTTCCGGTATTGGCTCCGGTTCCCGTCATCGAGGTGGCTCCGACGGCCGTCAGGCTCTGGGCCTGATCGCCGCTGACAAGGGCGTTCCCGCCGACGAAGATGCTGACCGTGCCGTCGGTCTGTTCGGAGACGACGCCGCCGGTGAGGGCGGCGATGGTCGTGGTGAGCGCGCTGCGCTTGTCGAGGAGTTCGTTGGCGGAGCCGCCCGCCGCGACCGTCATCCGGATCTGGGAGTTGAGTCCGGCGACCTGCGTGGCCGCGGCATTCACCTCGGAGACCATCGAAGTGACGCTCGAACGCTGGGAGGACCACTCGGTCGCGACGGCCTGGTAGTTGGACGCGATCTGGCCGGCCACGGCGTTGGCCTGGCTCAGCACGACGCCGGCCGGGGCCGCGTCGCCGACGCTGTTGGAGACGTCCTGCCAGCCGGCCCAGAACTTGGAGAGGGTCGCAGACAGCCCGCTCGTGCCCGGCTCGTTGGTGGCGGCCTCCACCGCGGAGAACGAGTTGGCGCGCACCGCCGAGAAGCCCGCGGCCGCGGCCGAAGCGCGCACCTGCGCGTCGAGGCTCGCGCTGCCGAGGCGGGCGATGCCGGTCACCGAGACGCCCTGGCCGGCGCCGACTCCGGAGGAGAAGAGATCGACGCGCGTCACGGCATCCACTGACGAGGTCGTCACGCGCTGGCGGGTGTACCCCTCGGTGCCGGCGTTGGCGATGTTCTGGCCGACGACGTCGAGGCCCTGGCGGGCGGCGACGAGGCCGGTGTATGCGGTGTTGAGTCCGCCGAATGTGCTCATGGGGTTCCCGTTAGAACGACTGGTCGAAGAGGCGGGCGGGCGGGGTGGACGCATCCGCTGTGCCGCGGGCGTCGTAGGTGTTCGTGTTCACACGGATATCGGCGAGCGTCTCCTGGCTGGAGCGTGCGGCCGAGCGGAGCAGGTGTTCGTTGGCGTCGCGGAGTTCCTTGATCTGGGAGGCGAGCTCGCCGAGGGCCTTGAGGTGCGCCGTCATGATCTCGGTCCAGGGACCGACGGGGGCGTGGGTGACGAGTTCGCGGAGCGTGGCGTCTTCGTTCGTTCCCCACTCTGCGGACATGGCGGCAACCTCGACGCTGCGGGCGAGACCGGCTTCCTGCACGTGGCCGAGCACTTGCTCGACCTCGCGGGTGCCCTGCTGGAGCCAGCGGGTCTTGCCGTTCGTCAGGAGGAGCTGTTCTTCGTCGAGCTTGAAGACGAGCAGTTCGAGGAGCTCCCGCTCGCGCCACAGGAGGGCCGAGAGTTCATTGGCGCCCACGATTTCCTCCACACGATTCCGGTCGGGCCGAGGGACGCACGACCGCGTCGACTCTGGCTTCAGATGGCACTATCGGCAGGGTTTTGCCGCACGTAAGCGATCCGTGTGCCCAGACTGGCAGGTGGCGGCTGGGAATGTCCACCTAAATGAGGACAACGCTTTCCCAAAAGTGGGGGTGGCAGGGCGTGTCCGAGCAGGTAAGCGTTTCCCGGTTGGGGGGTAGTAGCCCCCCAGAGTGGGGGTGCCGCACGGCCCGTCTCAGGGGCGGCTGATTGTATGTTTGACACGCGGACAAAATACTTTGTGTTAAAGGGGCCCCGAACCCCTGTCCGATCAGTGAATTTGTCCCAGTGCTCACCCGGTACGAAGCGAAGTAATCCTGGCCCTGCCAGAGGTCTCTCGCTCAACATCCGTTCGTGAAACACAAGGGGGCTGCGACGTGAATCGCACAGAGCGCAATCGGTTGGTCACCGACAACCTGCCCCTCGTCGGATACCTGGTTTCCGAGGTCTGGGCCAAGGCTCGTCACCTCTCACGCGATGATCTCGCGTCTGCGGGCGCGCTCGCGCTCGTCACGAGCGCGGATGCTTTCAACCCCGACCTCGGGGTTCCCTTCGGCGCATTCGCCCGTCGTCGCATCATCGGGGCATTCGCCGACGAGATGCGCTCCAACGACTGGGCCACCCGCACCGCCCGTCGACGCATCAAGGAAACCCGCGCCGTTCAGGAAACCCTCGCCGCCGCCCTCGGCCGTGCCGCGAGCGTCGACGAGATCGCCGCCGCACTCGGCGTCGACCGTGAGACCGCGGCTGCAGGCCTCGCCGACAGCGAGCGCACCGTGATCGCCCTCGACGACACCACTGCCGAGTACATCCCGGCGAGCACCGTGCTGCCGGGGAGTCGCTGCTTTCCGCCGAGCGCCTCGCTTACCTGCGCGCGGCCGTGCTCGCGCTCCCGCCCAAGATGCGCGAGATCATCGAGCAGGTCTACTTCGACGACCGCCCGGTCAAGGACATCGCCGCAGACCTGGGCATCACCCACTCGGCCGTGTCCCAGCAGCGCGCGGAGGCCATCCGCCTGCTGCGCGACGGCCTCGGCACCCACTACGCCGACGATGAAGCCGACTACGTGCCGGAGTCCCGCGTGGCGCCGGCCCGCCGCAGCGCCTACCTGGCCAGGCTCGCCGATCACGCGATGCTCGGCATTGTCCAAGAGCGGATGCCCGCCGTCGCGACCGACCTTCCCCTCACGCAGCCGATCAGCTTGCCGGTGCCCTCGCGGACCGCCGCGATCGCCGCAGCGAAGTACGCCACCGCTGCGGGATCCTTCGGCGGCCACGGCGCCTACCCGGCCCGGGAATCTTTCTCGCTCAACGGCTAACGCACGATCGGCCAAGGCCGATAGATCTCAGTGTCAGCCCATGGATGGGTAGACGCACCGACACCCACTCACGGAGGAATACATCATGGGTATGCAGATCAACACCAACATCGCGGCGAACAACACCTACCGCAACCTGACCGCTACACAGAACGACATGTCCAAGTCGCTCGAGAAGCTTTCCAGTGGTCTTCGCATCAACCGCGCATCGGACGACGCGGCCGGCCTCACGGTCTCCGAGGCACTCAAGTCCCAGGTCGGTGGCCTCACGGTCGCCAGCCGCAACGCCCAGGACGGCATCTCGGTCGTGCAGACGGCTGAAGGTTCCTTGAGCGAGGTGCAGTCGATTCTGCAGCGCGTTCGTGACCTCGCCGTCCAGGCCGGTAACGACTCGAACAACAAGGACTCCCGCACCGCGATCACGACCGAGGTCACTGCGCTGACCAAGGAACTGACGCGTATCGGTGACTCGACGAACTTCAACGGCACCCAGCTGCTGGACGGATCGAGCAAGGCACTGAGCTTCCAGGTCGGCGCCAACTCCGATGCCAGCAGCCAGATCAAGGTCGACCTGACGGGTGCGAACGTCAACACCATCGCAACTGCGATCGGTGCGACGAACGTTGGTTCGTCCTACACGGTCGGCGCAGCCGGCACCAACGACGTCGTGCAGTCCTTCGTCGTCACGAACCCGGACAAGTCGGTCTCGACGATCGCGACGGCGGCGCTGTCGACCGGCGGTGGTACTGCGCAGGAAGTGGCCGATGCACTCAACAAGGACACATCCTTCTCCGGCAGCTTGATTGCTACCGTCGACACCGCAGGCAAGCTCAACGTCAAGGCATTGAACGGTGGAGCGGTGGCCGTCGCGAACCCTTCCGCCGGGCTGACCGCGGGTGCCGGTGGACTTGCTGCTTCGGGTGGCCTGGACTTCAGCACCGCTGCTGGCGCTGCGGCGGCAATCAAGGTTGTCGACGCTCAGCTCACCAAGGTGTCGACCGCTCGTGCCGACCTCGGTGCGGTTCAGAACCGGTTCGAGAGCGTCGTCAAGACGCTTGCCGTCTCGACCGAGAACCTGACCGCTGCCGGATCCCGCATCCGCGACACCGACATGGCCGCTGAAATGGTCAAGTACACCCGCTCCAGCATCCTGGTGCAGGCCGGTACCGCCATGCTCGCTCAGGCGAACCAGGGCAACCAGGGCGTGCTCAAGCTCCTCCAGTAAATCGGATAGCCCAGGCAGTCGGGCAACCGACCGGTGAACTATGGCCGGCGGCGCGCGGGAGATGAACTGGACCTCATCCCTCGAACGCCGCCGGCCATTCCACGTTCCACCCGCAGCACGACCAGCAGCACAGAGTTTCACACCTAAGGAGGTGGAGGCATGACGAACGCGATCGACGGGCTCATCAGCGGCCTGGACACCACGACCCTGATCAACTCCCTGATGACCGTCGAGGCTCGTCCCCAGACGCTCCTCAAGGCATCCGTCGCCACCTCTCAAAAGCTCATCACCGCACTCCAGGGCCTCAACGGCCAGGTCGCAGCCCTCGCGACCCTCGCGACCACGGCTTCGAAGCCGGCGGCCACCGACCTCTACGCCGCTACGAGCAGTTCCACGAGCGTGACCACGGCCATTTCGACCGGGGCCAGTGCGGGCCAGATCGACGTTGTCGTCGGCGCCCTCGCCAAGACCCAGGTCGGCGTCTCCGCCGCCCTGACCGTTTGGCCGGCCAGCCCCGCGGCACTCACCGTCGTCGTGAACGGCGTCAGCACCGAAATCACCCCGGCATCCACGTCCCTTGACGATGTCGTCACTGCGGTCAATGCGGCCGGTGCCGGCGTCACCGCGACTAAGGTCGCGTCGGGCGTGGACGCGAGCGGGGCCGCGCAGTACCGCCTCCAGTTCACCGCCACGGGCTCGGGACTCGCTGGCGCATTCACGGTCTACCAGGGGACCAAGGCAGAGGTCACGGCCAACACCGCCACAAACGTGCTCACCCAGACCGGTGCCGCCATCACGACTGCCGCACAGGACGCGAGCCTCACGCTCTGGGCCGGCACCACGGCCGAGCAGAAGATCACCTCGTCGACCAACACCTTCGCCGATCTACTTCCCGGGGTCGCGATCACGGTCTCCGCAGTTTCGACCACGGCCGCGACGATCAAGGTCGCTCGCGACGACGCCGCGATCAGCTCGCTCGCCTCCGGCCTCGTGAGCTCGCTCAACGGGATCTTCGCCCTCATCTCCACCCAAGCCGTCGTGACGAACAGCACGAACGCCTCCGGTGCCGCCGTCATGTCGCCGGGCGTTTTCACCGGGGACAGCGGGGTTCGTGACGTGAGCCAGAAGCTGCTCACCGCGGCATCCGCCCCGATCAACGGGCACTCGCCGTCGGAGTATGGCATCAGCATCACGAAGACCGGCACGATGGAGTTCGACGCGGCGAAGTTCGCGACAGCCCTCGCCGCCGACCCGACGACGGTCAAGGCCGCCGTGCAGGAGATCGCGACCCGGGTCGCCGCTGCGGCGACCGCAGTGTCGGACAAGTACACCGGTGCGCTCACGAGCGAGATCACCGGGCAGCAGTCCTCTGTGAAGAACATGAGCACCCGGATCGACGCGTGGGACGTCAGCCTGGCCACGCGACGCTCCACCCTGCAGGCCACCTACACGGCGCTCGAGGTCTCCCTCGCCGCTCTCAAAGCGCAGTCGAGCTGGCTCACGGCCCAGGTCGCTGCGATCCCAACCACTACTACTACGAGCGCTGGATGATGATGGCAATTATGAGCATGATGGGGAGCAACGCGCAGGCCCGCCGCGCACAGTTCAACCGCGAATCGATCCTGTCCGCGACGCCTGCGCGGCTCCTGACGATGCTGTACGACCGTCTTCTCCTGGATCTCAACCGCGCCCAGGCCGCGCAGCTCAACCAGGACTGGCAGGTCGCCTCGGAGAACCTGCTGCACGCCCAGGCGATCGTCTCCGAACTGTCGTCCTCCCTCAACGTCGAGGCCTGGGACGGCGCCGAAGGCCTGTTCGCGATCTACGTGTACGTGCAGAACGCACTCATGAGTGCCAACGTGCACCGGGACGTCAACCGCACGGTGGAGTGCATCGGACTGCTCGAGCCGCTGCGTCAGACCTGGCACGAAGCCGCCGAGCAGCTTCCCGCGCAGCCGATGGCTGCCCGGGTCGGAGGAGAGCTCGGTTATGCCTAGGCCGTCGGGATCGTATGAGGAGTGGCTGCGCGTGCTCGACGAGCTCGAGCGCAGCCTCGGCAGCGGCACGCGCAATGCGGTGCTCGCGATCGAGGGGAGCGGTTCTCGACCGGCGTGCAGTGGCGCGCGCCTGAGCACCTGGGGCAGCTTCCCGTGCAGCTCGAGGAGCGTGCCCGGTTGCTCATCGCCGGCCAGCTCGAGTTGATCCGCGAGATCGAGGATGCGCGGCGCTCCGCCGGAGCACACCTGTCCGCCGTGCGCACCATCCTCACCGCCCAGCGCGCCAACGCGTCCGTCTATCTTGACGTCACCGGCTGATCGGACTCGTTGAGCGAGGCTTCTCCTCAACAGGTGCCTGATCAGAGGGAGTTTCCACAAGCCTGAGCCATGCTGAAAGAATGTCGGCGGTCCGTCGTAACGTGGGGGCATGACCGATCTTCCCCAGCCGCCCGCTTCACTCGATCAGCCGCATGGCGACCGGGTGCAGGGCGACCCGGTGCAGAGAGGCGTGCTCGGCGGGTTGCGGTCGATGGCTCATATCGTCACCGGGCTCGGTGGCTCGTCTGCCGCTGTCGACACGTTGAGCGATGACGCGGTGCTCGAAGGGCACGCATTGATTTCGGGAGCCCGGCGGGCACTCGACACCCAGGCGGCGTGGTTCGCCGCGACACTCGCCCGGCGGTCCCGGCCCGAACTCGGCGGCCAAGGCCTTGCGGCCCGGCAGGGGTTCCGGACCCCAGAAGATCTGCTGCAGAACTTGTCCGGGTCGAGCAAAGGTGACGTGAGCAAACTCTTCGCGGTCGGCCGGCTGCTCGCCGAGGCCGACGCCGCTGAGAAGGCCGCCCGGGAAGCCGCCGAGGCTCAGAAGTTGCTCGACGAGACTCCGTTCCTCGACGGCGTCCCACCCCTCGACGGCGCGGCCCCGGGCCTGCCGCCGGTCGACCCGCCAGTACCTGCGGCCGCGGTGCCGCCCTGGCACGCGCCGATCGGCCGGGCCCTGCGCGAGGGCTGGCTGAGCGTCGAGAAGGCAGACTCGCTCCGGAAGGGGCTCGGCGACCTGGACCGGGCGATCACCCCGGAGAAACTCGCCACTGCTCTGGCCCGGCTCCTCGCCGAGGCGCGCGCGGTGAACGCTGACCAGTTGTTCAAGCGGGCCCGGCGGGTGCGGGACGTGCTCGATGAGGCCGGCATTGCCGCCCGGGAGAAGGCCGTCTACGACGACCGGTCGTTGCGGTTCTGGCGGCTCCACACCGGGCAGGTGCGCATGGTCGGGTTGTTCGCCCCGGAAGACGGCGAATACCTGATGAGTACCTACGACGCCATTACCAGCCCCCGCCGGGGCGGGGTCCGCTTTGTGGACAAGGAGCAGGCAGCGTGGGCGAAGCGCGTGCAGGACGACCCGCGCACCACCGAACAGCTCACCGCGGACGCATTCCTCGCCCTGACCAAACTCGGCGTCAAAGCCGACCCCAAGCGCATCGCCGGAAGCCGCAGCCCCGCCGTCCGCATGATCACCATCCGCCCCAGGAGCACCACACCCACCGGTTTCGCGCCCACGGGAACCACACCCACCGATGCCGCGCCAGCCGAGGCCCCGTCACCCACAGCCCACGCTGCGGCGAACCCCGAAACCGCGGCACCCGCGCTCCAGCCCGGCGTCATCGAGGGGACCGCGGTGACGGTCTCGGCCGAGACGGTGGAACGGAACCGGTGCGACAGCGGGCTCCTCGATGTCACCTTCGACGACCACGGCAGCGGCGTCGACCTCGGCCGGGAGCAACGCACCTTCAGCCCCTCCCAAAGGGTGGCCCTCGCCATTCGCGACGGCGGCTGCATGTGGCCCGGCTGCGACCGACCACCCTCCTGGACCGAAACCCACCACATCCAACACTGGAAAGACGACACCGGACAGACCAACCTCGACCAGGGCATCCTTCTCTGCAGGGCCGACCACCTGCGGCTCCACAACGAACACTGGCGCATCGCACGCGACGACACGGGCCGCTACTGGCTCACTCCGCCACCCGGTCTCGACCCCGAGCAGAGGCCCATCCTCCTCACGAGCAAGAGCGAGATCCTTCGCGACGACGACTGACGGGAGCGGGCGGTCGGCGGGCCGAAACGGCCGCTGCACCCCCTTTCGAGCCAAGCGCCTGACTCGTGGAAAGAAGACCTAACGCGGGCCCGAACCGGGCCGATAGCTAGAGACGAGCACGGATTGCTCGCACCAGGCCACGGATCGGCCGTTCAGTACATCTGACGACGAATCGGGTAACCGTGCTTGAATCCGTGACCTCCACCGCTCTCACGAGCGCACTGGCCGCACTGTCCCTGCGACAGAGCACCATCGCGAGCAATATCGCCAACGTCAACACGCCGAACTACCACGCCAAGCAGGTCGCGTTCGAGTCCGCCCTGGCCAAGTCCGTGGCGAACGGCAGCGGCAGCACGACCGCGACGACGACAGATTCCCTCGAACCCACCAACGTCAACGGCAACAACGTCAACCTCGATACCGAGACGCTCGCGAACACGTCCACCGTTCTCCGGTACCAGTTCGCCGCCCAGGCAATGAACATGCCGTTCAGCGCCGTGCGCGCCGCGATGAAGACCGCCTGATGAGCCTCGACGCGATCGGAATCGCCGGCTCCGGCCTCACCCTGCACCGCAAGTGGCTCGACGCGATCGCCGACAACATCGCGAACGTCAACACCGTCACCCCCACGAGCGGCAATGCCTTCCAGGCCCGCTACATCGTGGCGCAGGCCGGCGCGGGCGTGAACGGCGTCGAGGTCGCGGGCACCGCACAGGGCTCGGCGACCGGCATCCTCGTCTCCGACCCGACCAACCCGCTCGCCGACGCCGCCGGCTACGTGCGCCGCCCCGACATCGACCTCGGCGAGCAGATGGGCGACCTGATCATGGCCCAGCGCGGCTACCAGGCGAACGCGGCCGTCGTCGACCGCGCCAAGACAACCTACGAAGCAGCACTTCAGATCGGCCGTGCCTGATGACCATCGCATCCATCGGGGCGCTCGCGCTCCAGGCCAGCCAGGCCACCCAGAGCGTGCAGGCCACGCAATCCAGCCAGGCCACCACGGCCACAGACGGCTCGGGCTTCGGAACCGCCATGGCCGGCGCCGTCGACAACCTGCAGCAGCTGCAGTCGACCGCGAACACCCAGGCTGTCGCCGCCGTCACCGGCAACCTCAACGACATCGCGAGCGCCACCATCGCCGCGACCCGCGCACAGGTGAGCCTCGAACTCGTCGCCGCCGTGCGTAACAAGGGCGTCGACGCCTTCAACGAGATCATGAGGATGCAGGCCTGATGCCCCGCCAGATCAGTTCCTTCTTCCAGCGACTCGGACAGAACATCCGTGAGTTCACCATCGCGCAGCGCACGGTTGCCATCATCGGCGTCGCGGTGCTCGCACTCGGCATCGCCGCGCTCACGATGTGGGCCACGAAGCCCGCGTACACGCCCTGTTCTCCGGGCTCGCCGGCGCCGACGCGAGCGCCATCGTCGACCAGCTCGCGACCGACAAGGTCGACTACCAGCTCAGCGACGGCGGTGCGACGATCCTCGTTCCCCAGGCGGATGTCTACGCCGAGCGACTCAAGGCGGCCGCGGCCGGCCTGCCGACCTCGGACACCGGGGGATACTCGCTGCTCGACAAGATGGGCGTCACCGCGAGTGAGTTCCAGCAGTCGGTGACCTATAAGCGGGCCCTCGAGGGTGAGCTCGCCAACACGATCCAGGCCATGCAGGGCGTCAAGACCGCCTCGGTTCGCCTCGCGATCCCCAAGGACACCGTGTTCGTGTCCGAGAAGCAGGACCCGACGGCATCCGTCTTCGTCGCCACCCAGACCGGCGTGACCCTCTCGAGCGACCAGGTGCAGGCCATCGTGCACCTCACGAGCGCCTCGATCGACGGCATGAAGCCGACAGACGTCGCCGTGATCGACTCCAAGGGCATCGTGCTCTCGGCCGTCGGCACCGGCGTCACCGGGACCGGCGCCGAGCAGTCCACCGACTACGAGCAGCGCGTGCGCGGTTCGGTCCAGGCCATGCTCGACAAGGTGCTCGGCGCCGGCAACGCGACCGTCGTCGTCGCCGCAGACATGAGCGCGCAGTCGGCCTCGCGCGTGGAGGAATCCTTCACCTCGCCGACGAACGCTCCCGCCCTCAACGAGGCCGTCAAGACTGAGACATACACCGGCACCGGCGCCTCGGGAGCGGCCGGGGTGCTCGGCACCACGACCACGACGACGACACCGACGGGAACGAGCACCGACGGCTCCTTCACCTCGGCGGACACCACGAAGAACAACGCGGTCAACAAGGTCACCGAGACCCGCACGATCCCGGCCGGTGCCGTCAACCGCCAGACGATCTCGGTCGCGGTGAACAAGGACACGATCGGCAGCGTCAACGTCGCCGACGTGACCAGCCTGGTCTCCTCGGCCGCCGGCATCGACTCGACCCGCGGCGACGCGGTCACGGTCGAGGTCGTGAGCTTCAACGGCCAGGCCGCCGCAGACGCATCAGCGGCTCTCGCCCAGCAGGACGCCCAGACCTCGGCGGACCGGATGGGGGAGATCGTGCGCATCGGCATCATCACCGCCGGAATCCTGATCACCCTGATCCTCGGCATGCTGCTCTACGCCCGCCGCTCCCGCCGCCAGAGCCGCGAATCGATCGAGGTCGACGAGATGCTCCAGGTACGTCCGGCCCTCGCCCCCGCCGCGGTTCCGTTCGGCCTCACGACCCCGATCGCGCCCATCATGATCGACCCGAGCCCCACCGTCGCCTTCGGTGTTCCCGCCTTCACCCCGCCGGCCGCTTCCGAGCGGATGCGTGTGGAGATCGACGCCCTCGCCCAGCGCGACCCGAAGAAGACCGCAGAGTACCTCCGCGGCCTCATGGATGATCGGCAGCCCGCATGATCGATCCCCAGGCCCCCTGACCGGAACCCAGAAGGTCGCCATCGTTCTGATGAACATGGAGCACGACCGTGCGTCCGAGGTGATGAAGCAGTTCACCGAGGCCGAGGCCGCCGACATCGCCGCCGAGATGGTGCAGCTGCGCCGGGTCGACACCGAGGTCGCCGAGACCACGGTCCTCGAATTCCACGACCTCACCATGCGCGGCACACGCTCCCCTCGCGGAGGCCACGCCTACGCGGTCGGCCTGCTCGAGGCATCCTTCGGCGCAGAACGCGCCGCCGGGGTCATGAGCCGGGTCGCCTCGTCGATGGCGGGCAAGGCCTTCGAATTCCTCGACACCGCCGAGCCGCTCCAGGTGCTCACCCTTCTCGACGGCGAACTGCCGCAGACCATCGCCCTCGTCCTCGCCCATCTTCGGCCGGAACACGCCTCCGCCGTGATCGCCGGCCTCGAGGGCAGCCTGCCCGCCGAGGTCGCCCAGTGCATCGCCGGAATGGGAACGGCGACGCCCGAGGCGATCCGCGTCGTGACCGACTCGCTCAAGGCCCGCGTCGGCGCCGTCAGCGCCACCAGGGACTCCGTCGAGGTCGTCGGCGGCATCCAGCCGCTCGTCGAGATCATCAACCGGGCGGATGTCGCGACCGAGCGCTCCCTCCTCGAAGCCCTCGACGCCCGCGACCCGGCCCTGGCCGAACAGGTGCGCGCCCGGATGCTCACCTTCGCCGACATCGTCCGCCTCGAGGACCGCGACGTGCAGCAGGTTCTCCGCGGCATCGACGCCGGTATCCTCGCGATCGCGATGAAGGGCTCCACCGACGGCGTCGTCGAGATCATCCGCAAGAACCTCTCCGAACGCAACCGGGAGATCCTCGACGACGAGATCCGCGCGCTCGGGCCCGTCCGCGTCTCCCAGGTCGAGGAGGGACGTGCGACGATCGTGCGTGCCATCCGCGACCTCGAGGCCCAGGGCAGCATCACCGTGACCCGTGCGGACGAGGACGCTTATGTTGTCTAGCCCCGCGATCCCGTTCCGTCACGCAGAGCCCGTGCTCGTGGATGCGTCCGGAGCCACCGCCGGAACCGCGCCCGCAGCCGGAAAGGCGACCACCCCGGTCGCCCGCGCGGCCGCCGAGACCGCCGGCGACCCGCCGTTCTCCGCGATCTCCTTCCCGACCCTGCGCGCAGTGTCCGGCGACAGCACGGTCGAGGCCGCCCGGGTCCAGGGGCATGCTGCTGGATACACGGCGGGCATGCGGGCCGCCGCGAGCGACATTGCGGCGCAGGTCGCACGCCTCGAGGCCGACCACGCCGCCCGGGTGTCGCAGGTCCAGGCGCAGCTCGACCGCACGGTCGGGCTCCTGACCGCCGCGAGCCACGCGCTCGACGAGCGCACCCAGCCCGTCCTGCACGAGGCCGAAGGCACCCTGCTCGCCACGGCGCTCGACCTCGCGGAGGCCGTGATCGGCTACCAAATCAGTGACGGGCCGAGTGCGGCACGGCTGGCCCTGCGCCGTGCACTCGACCCCGCGTCGCCGACCCGGCCGAACGTGGTGCGCATGCACCCCGCAGACCTCGACGTGATCGACCCGGCCGTCCTCGCCGCGACCGGCGTGACGTTCCAGGCCGACCCGTCGCTCGCCCGCGGCGACGCCGTTTCCGAGTTCGCGGACGGTTTCCTCGACGCCCGGATCTCCACCGCGTTCGAGCGGGCCCGCGCCGCGCTCCTCGGGGAACCCGATGACCCTCACCTGGGAACCGCGCCCCGTTGCCCTCGCGCGCGCCCTCCGCGTCGCCCGCCCCGAGCGGGTCGGCGTGGTCTCGTCCATCGTCGGCCTGGGCCTCGAGGTCCGCGGGCTCAACTCGGCGATCGGCGACCTTGTCGCGATCGGGAACGACGCCGAGATCGACGCGGAGGTCGTCGCGACGACGCAGGACGGCATCCGCTGCATGCCGCTCGGCCGGATGACCGGGATCCGGGTCGGCGCACCGGTCCGGTCCGACGCGACCCCGCACCTCGTGCCCACCGGGAACGGCCTCTTCGGCCGTGTCATCGACGGGATGGGCCGCCCCATCGACGGCAAGGGCCCCCTCGTCGTCGAGGAATACGTCTCGATCGACCACGACAGCCCCTCCGCGATGCAGCGGTCGCGGATCACGACGCCGCTGCAGCTCGGCGTGCGCGTGCTCGACACCCTCACGAGCGTCGGCCGCGGCCAGCGCATGGGCCTCTTCGCCGGCTCCGGGGTCGGCAAGTCCTCACTCCTGTCGATGATCGCGCGCGGCACCGACGCGAAGGTCTCCGTGATCGCCCTCGTCGGGGAGCGAGGCCGCGAAGTCCGCGAATTCCTCGAGGACGACCTCGGTGCAGAGGGCCTCGCCCGGTCGATCGTCGTGGTGTCGACCTCGGACGAACCCGCCATGATGCGCCTGCGCGCCGCCTTCGTCGCGACCCGCATCGCCGAGTCCTTCCGCGACCAGGGCGCTGACGTCATGCTGATGATGGACTCGCTCACCCGCGTCGCGATGGCCCAGCGTGAGATCGGTCTCTCCGTCGGCGAACCTCCGGCAACCCGCGGCTACCCGCCATCGACGTTCTCCCTGATGGCGCGCCTCCTCGAGCGCGCGGGCACCGACCAGTCCGGCTCGATCACGGGCATCTACACCGTGCTCGTCGACGGCGACGACCACAACGAGCCCATCGCGGATGCCGCGCGCTCGATCCTCGACGGACACGTCGTCCTCGACCGCAAACTCGCCGTCCTCGGCCATTTCCCGAGCGTCGACGCCCTCGCCTCGATCTCCCGGGTGGCCTCCCGGGTCAACACCGCGGAACAGAACCGGCTCGCGGGAAACCTCCGCAAGGTGCTCGCCGCGCGGCGGAACGCCCAGGACCTCCTCGACGTCGGCGCGTACAAGCCGGGCACGAACCCGCTCGTCGACGCGGCCGTGGAGAACGAGGCCGCGATCAACGAATTCCTGCAGCAGCGGATGGACGACCAGACGTCCGCCCCGCTCGCGTGGGACCAGCTCACCCGGCTCACCCGGCTGTTCGGAGGCATCTGATGAAACGCGACTTCGCCCTCGCCGGACTCCTCCGGCTGCGCCACCTGCAGCAGGACGCCGCCGCCGGGGAACTGGCCGCGGCCAACGCCCTGTTGAACTCGAACGAGGCCAGGCGCGCCGAGGCATCCGCAGCCCTGACCGTGCTGCCCAGTGAGGCGACCGGCACCGCATCCCTCGCCGCGATCGCGGCCGGGCGCACCTCGGCGCAGAGCATGCTCGCCGACCTCGATGCGCTCGGGCGGGAATACCGGCAGACCGCTGAGACCGCGCACGCCGCCTTCACCGCGAAGCGTGCCGAGTCCGTCGGGCTCGAAAAGCTCGAGGGCCGCCACGGCCTGTTCGTCGCTGCGGAGGACCTGCGGGCGGAGCAGACCGTGCTCGACGAGATCGCGTCGACCGGGTGGCACCGCCGCAAGGCCGGAGGCACCCGATGACGATGGTCGACGCCCTGAGCCGGATCAGCACGATCCAGGCCACCCTCGCGCGATTCGACGCACTGAGCGCCGCGTCGGCGTCGACGGCCGCGGCCGCTGCCACAGCCACGACGACCACGACGGCCGACAGCACCGGAACCGCTGCGACCTTCGCCGACGCCCTCGCGGCGGCGGCCAGCTCGGCCACGACCGCGGCGAGCGGCGCGGGCGTCGCGACCGGCAGCGTGACCGGAACCGACATCGTCACCGCGGCGCAGAAGTACCTCGGCGTTCCCTACGTCTTCGGCGGCAAGAGCTCGAGCGGCATGGACTGCTCCGGGCTCGTGCAGAAGGTCTATGCCGACATGGGCATATCCGTTCCCCGCCTCGTTTCCGGGCAGATGAAGATCGGCACCGAGGTCGCGTCCCTCGCCGACGCGAAGCCGGGCGACCTGATCGTGACCGGCGGCGGAGAGCACATCCTGATCTACGCCGGAAACCACAAGGTCATCCACGCGCCGTACGAAGGCCGCACGGTCTGCGAGGTCGAGGCCTACATGAAGGACTCCGACATCGACACCATCCGCCGCGTGATCCCGGACGCCCCCGCGACGTCCAGCACGGCTTCGACGGCCTCGGCGACCGCTCTCACCGCGGCGAAGGCCGCCGCGACGTCCGGCACCGCCGACCTGCTCAGCGCCGCCCTCGCCTCGATGATGAAGAGCGCCTCCTGATGGCCGCCTCCTTCGGAAGCGCGGTGTCCGCGCACGCCTCCCTCGCCCGGGCCAACGCCCAGGCCCTGCTCGCACGCTCGGCGACGGAGACCCGGACCGGGAACGGCACGGGTTCCGGAGCGAACACGAGTGCGGGCAGCTTCGCCTCCGCGCTCGACACGGCCAGGGACGCCGGGACGACCCAGCGTCGCGAGGCCGCGAGTGCCTCCGTCGACGCGCAGGCCGTGACCGCACGGGCGGCCCAGGCGGCCCTGTCGCGCTCGGCCGCGGATGCCGCCGCTCGCGAGCGCATGGACGCTTCCGCAGCACGGTCCTCGGCGCAGGCCGCCGTCCGGACATCAGTCGACCGGACATCCGCCGCCCGGACGTCTGCGCTGCAGGACACCCGGGACTCCGCAGGGCAGTCCACACAGAAATCCGGAGAGACGGCACGGGACGCCCAGGATGCGCGCGCGGTCCGGTCGGTGCAGATCGCCAGGGACGTGCGCTCGGCCCGGGCGGCACGCGGCGCCCGCACGGAGCGGGATGCCCAGGCGGAACCCGTGCCGTCGTCCGGCCGGGGATCGATGAGCACCGGGGTCTCTTCGGGTCAGTCTGCAGTCGGAGCGGCCGATGGTCCCGGATCGGCAGCGGCCCAGCAGGGTGCGAGTGACACGCAGGCGACCGTCATGCGTGACCTGCTCACGGCGGATTCGGCGTCCCTCTCGGCCGCTACCTCTGGCACGACAGCTGGCTCGACAGCAGCCTCGACTTCGGGCGCGGCGCCCGGCGACAGCTCGGCTGTCGGCCCGGTTTCCTCACGCTCGGTCTCTTCCGGTTCGACGTCCGCTGATTCCGCGGCAGCCGGTTCCGCGACGCTCGGCCGGGCACTGCCCGGCGCCGTCACCGCGGAAGCGCAGGCTCCGGTCGGCGCAGCACAGGCGGCTGGTTCACCGTCGAATTCGACAACAGCAACCGCGACGACCGCCGGGTCTCCGGTCGATTCCTCGTCACCGGTCGGTGCCCTCGGGAACCAGGCGGCCGCCGCCGTGACCGGAACGACCACCGGCGGTGCCGGCGTCACCGCCCCTGCTGTCCAGGCCCCGACTCCCGGCGCAGCCACCGACGGGACGGACGCAACGAACGGTCAGGCGGGTCCGACCGGAGCGGCGGCCGCAGGGTCCGCCGCCGGCCTCACAGACCTGGCCGGCCGCGCATCCGCCGCAGCCACCCGGACCGCTGGCGCTCCCGGCGCCGCGAACTCGAGCCTCCCGACCACGGCGCCCATCGACTCGCGCGCCGCCGCGTCGGTCAGCCTCGATTCGGTCAGCAACGCCTCGAACGGCAACGGCTCTGACAGCAGTGGTTCAGCCAATACCGGTTCAGACAGTGCCGGCGCAGGCGGCTCGCGCGGGGAGCGGTCGCCGACTCTGGCGCCGCATTCCGATCGGCAACGGCAACGGCCGCAAGCACTGCTTTCGCTTCTGCCGCGACTCCCGTGACTCCCACCGATCCGACAAGCGTGGGCACCGCATTCCCGGCCGCCCCGCACACGGTCGCTGCGAGTTCGACTGTCGCCGCGGCATCCGCTGCCGGCGCCTCGGCCGCGACACCGGGAGCGGCGCAGCTCGCCGACCTGCCGTTCGCCGGCCAGGTCGGCCGCGGCCTCGCGAGCCTGATCGGCGCCGCGAACGGCGAGCACGCGATGACCATCACCGTGAACCCCGACAATCTGGGTCCCGTGATCGTGCGGGCGCACATCGGCGGCAGTGCGATTCGGGTGGAACTGTTCGCCCCGACCGATCTCGGGCGGGATGCCCTGCGCGCGATCCTGCCGGAGCTGCGGCGCGACCTCGCCCAGGGCGGCACGGACACGCGGCTCGACCTGTCCGGGAACTCCCAGCCCGACGATTCCCGCGCTGCGGGCTCCGGTACCTTCGGCGCTCCCGGCCGGCAGGAGGCCAGGACCAGTCCGGATCCCGGATCCGTGCGGGCACCCGACCAACCGGGCGACGCCCGGGAGTCCGGCACGGCGGTCCGACCGCCGTTCCGGGACGAACCCCTCGGCTACCGCCCCTCTGTCGATGTGCTGGCCTGAATGACAGCTCAACGGATGACCGCCCAGAACCTGTTCCAGAACACGACCACAAGAACCACGAGAAGCACGAGAAGAGAGAATCCATGACGATCGAAGCCATCGTGGCCGCATCGGCAGCCGGAGCAACGGGAGCCGCGACCGCGACCGCCGGCGTGTACAGCGCGTCGACCACCTCGCGCACGCCGAGCCAGAGCCTCGACTCCGAGGCCTTCATGAAGCTCCTCGTCACGCAGCTGAAGAACCAGGACCCGAGTTCGCCGATGGACTCCAACCAGATGATCAGCCAGACGACGCAGCTCTCCATGATGGAGAAGCTCACGGCCCTGTCGACGACCTCCGACGAGAGCTTCTCGCTCCAGATGCGCATCGCGGCCGCCTCCCTGGTCGGGCAGAACGTGACATACACGGATGCCGCCGGCACCTCGGTCACGGGAGTCGCCTCCGCCGTGTCCTACGCCGGATCGGTGCCGCAGGTCACGGTCGGGGAGTGAGCGTCAAGCTCGACGCGATTTCCGGGGTCACGACCCCGGCGACCACGACCACTCCGGTCGTCGCGACCACCACGACCTGACGCCCGGCGCGTCCCGCCCGGCCGTACTCCACCACACGCTTTCCACCCATACCGTTTCGAAAGGCAGCATCCCATGCTTCGTTCCCTGTATTCCGGAATCTCCGGCCTTCGCGCGCACCAGACCATGCTGGATGTCACCGCGAACAACATCGCCAACGTCAACACGACGGCGTTCAAGTCTTCCTCGGCGCAGTTCCAGGACACCCTGTCCCAGCTGACCCACGGCGCGGGCTCCCCGCAGACCGTTGTCGGCGGCACCAACCCGGCCCAGGTCGGCCTCGGCGTGCAGGTCGCCGGCATCTCCACCAACTTCGCCCAGGGCTCCACCCAGTCGACCGGTCGCGCAACCGACATGATGATCTCCGGCGACGGTTTCTTCGTGACCCAGCTCGCCGGCGAAACCCTCTTCAGCCGCGCGGGCGCCTTCGACTTCGACGCGCAGGGCCGCCTCGTGTCACCGTCCGGCGCGCTCGTGCAGGGTTGGAACGCCGACGCGAAGGGCACGGTCAACCAGGGCGGAGCGCTGGGCACCATCACCCTGCCACTCACCACAATTCAGCCGCCATTGGCTTCGGCAACGGCCACAGTGACCGGAAACCTGCCTTCGGATGCGGCTGACGGTACAACCCTGAGCCGGGAATTCACGGCCTATGACAAGACCGGCGCCGCGAGTCAGGTCTCACTCAACTTCACGTACAGCGCAGCGGCCCCGGCCAAGTGGACCGTCACTTCTCCCAACTCGACGAGCAGCACGATGCTCACCTTCGCGGATGGGTCACTGACCTCGACTGCGAACAGCCTGCCGGTCACCGTCAACGGTGTCACTGTCGCCGTCGACCTGGGCACGATCACGGGCGCCGCCAACCTCAGTTCGTTGACTGCCGCGAGCACCGACGGCCACGCCGCAGGTTCGCTCACGTCGTTCACCCTCGGCAAGGACGGCACCCTGACCGGGCTGTTCAGCAACGGCAAGCAGCAGTCGATCGGCCGGATCGCCCTCGCGACCTTCACCAACCCCGGTGGCCTCGAGAAGGCCGGATCGTCCGAGTACCGGTCGACCACGAACTCGGGCACCGCTGTCCTCGGTGCCGCCGGATCCGCCGGAATGGGCACCCTCACGAGCGGTTCCCTCGAGATGTCGAACGTCGACCTCTCCCAGGAGTTCACGAACCTCATCGTCGCCCAGCGCGGATTCCAGGCCAACGCCCGCATCATCACGACCTCCGACGAGGTCCTGACCGAGCTGACGAACCTCAAGCGGTAGTCCCGGCAGACGCAGGCGCGACCGGCGCCGGGTCCTTCGCGGGCCCGGCCGGCGGCATCCGCCTGCCCGCCCACACCCCGAGCTAACCTTCGGCGCGGAGCGACCGACAGTGGTGCCTGACGGCCGGTGTGGCCGTCGTGAGCCAGGGACGGGCCCCATGATCGTTGTGACACGGCTGAATGACAGCCAATTTGCGATCAACCCCGACCTGATCGAACGCATTCACGCCAGCCCCGACACGACCCTCGTCATGGTCGACGGGGCGAAGTTCATCGTCATCGAGACCCTCGACGAGATCATCGAGAAGATCGCCCGATTCCGGGCCCATGTGATCTCGCTCGCCTCCCTCACCGACGACCGCGACTACCGGTCCGGCGCCCGGTCGCTCGAGGTTCCGACGGGACCGCACGCGATCGAAGACGAGCTCGAACCGGGCAGCGGGCAGCGCCCGCGGAGGCTCTGATGGATCCGGCAACCCTGATCGGGATCGCCCTCGCCTTCGGCTCCATGGTCGCCATGATCACGATCGAGGGATCCTCGATCGCCTCCATCCTGTTGCCTGCTCCGATGATCCTCGTCTTCGGTGCCACGATCGCGGTCGGCATCGCCGGCGGAACCATCAGTGACGCCCTCAACGCATTCAAAGCGCTTCCCAGCGCGTTCAAGGGCAAGACCACCCCACCCCAGGACGTGATCGACCAGATCGTCGTGCTCGCCGAGAAGGCCCGCAGCGCGGGTCTCCTCGCGCTCGAGCAGGAGGCCGACGCCATCGACGACCCGTTCCTGCGCACGGCGCTGCAGAACATCGCGGACGGCACCGACGGAGACGAACTGCGGATCCTGCTCGAGGACGAGCTTTCGACCGCGACGAAGCTCAGCCGGAACGCCTCGAAGTTCTTCGTGACCCTCGGCGGCTACGCCCCGACTGTCGGCATCATCGGCACCGTCATCTCCCTCACCCACGTCCTCGAGAACCTCGACACTCCCTCGACCCTCGGGCCGATGATCGCCGCCGCATTCGTCGCGACGTTGTGGGGGCTCGTCTCGGCGAACTTCATCTGGCTTCCGATCGGGAACCGCCTCAAGCGGCTCTCCGACCTCGAGGTCGAACGGATGACCCTCCTGATGGAAGGCGCTCTCGCCGTCCAGGCCGGCAGCCAGCCGCGGCTCCTCGGCGAACGCCTCCGGGCCATGGTGCCGAACGCGCCGGCCAAGAAGGCCGCAAAGGCCGCCAAGGCGGACAAGGCGGACAAGCCGCTGTCTGAGGCAGCATGAGTGCCGGCGGCGGGCACGGCGGAGGACGCGGGCGAGGTCGAGGTCGCGGCCTCGAGGAGGAGCACGTCGAGCACGTCGACGAGCGCTGGATGGCGTCGTACATGGACATGGTCACCGTGCTGATGTGCATGTTCATCGTGCTGTTCGCGATGTCCTCCGTTGATTCGCAAAAGTTCTTTCAGCTCAAGAATTCCCTCGCGACAGGCTTCGGGGCCGTCGACGTCGGCAAGATCGACACGGCCACCGGGGTCGTCGTGTCGGCCGCGAACGCCAACGCCAGCGACCCGGCCGCGAAGGACCTCGGGACGGCGGGCGCAACCTCGACGTCGGCCGCGACAGCCTCGGCGACACCATCGCCAACAGCGACCCCGGCACCGACTCCCGCCCTCACCGACCTCCAGATCGCGACCCAGGAAATCGCCGACCTCTCCTCGGTGCAGGCGGCACTGAAGGCAGCCGTCACCGCGCAGGGCATCGACTCGATCGTGCAGTTCACGATCGACGCCCGAGGGCTGACCATCGGGCTCGTCGGAACGGATGCCTTCTTCGCTCCCAACCTCGCCACCCTGAGCCCGAAGGCGACGGCCGTCGTCGACGCCATGTCGCCGATCCTCGCCGGCGACAAACGTGAGGTCACCGTCGAAGGCCACGCCGACCGGCACGGCGTCACCGTGAATTATGCGACCGACTGGGAACTCTCCTCGGCCAGGGCGACGAGCGTCCTGCGCAGGTTCGTCGAGGTCGGCGGTGTCGCGGGGGAGCGGATCTCCGCGATCGGCTACGGTTCGACCCGTTCGGTCACGACTGCGGACACCCTCGACGCGATGGCCCAGAATCGCCGCGTCGACGTTGTCCTGCTTTCGAGCGAACCGGATGCCGTCCGCGCGCTGATCCCCTCGATCCTCGCCGGGCAGGCGGGCGCCCCTAAGCAGCGGACACCGTCAGGCATCCCGCGGTCGCCCCGCGGGCAGCCCGCCCGGGATTTCGAACGAATTCCCTGCGGACTGCTTACCGGTCGGATTCACCGGCCGATAGTTGCAGTCGTGACGGTCCAGGAACACAAGAGCATTGGCGTGCCCGCAGCGCCCGAGCGCACGGTCGAGGTGTACGACTTCCGACGTCCGACGACCCTCGCGCGCGAGCACTCGCGTGTCCTCGAGCTCGCCTTCGAGACCTTCGCGCGCCAGTGGGGCACCCAGCTGACCGCGAAGGTTCGCGTGATGTCCCAGGTCACCTGCGAGCACGTCCTGATGCGCAGCTACGACGAATACGCGAGCTCGCTGCCGTCGTCGACCGCGATGGTGCTCTGCCCGGTAGGCAGCCTCGCGGCCAAGGCCGTCATCCAGTTCCCGACCGCGGCGGCCCTGTCCTGGGTGAGCCACATGCTCGGTGGCAGCGAGGTCCCTCCACTTCCCGAGCGCACCTTCACCCAGATCGAACTCGCCCTCGTGCGTCGCCTGATGGAGGACGCCCTCGAGGACCTGCGCTACTCCCTCGGGACGCTCCTCGTCCTGCCGATCTCGTTCGGCGGCATCCAGTACAACTCGCAGTTCGCCCAGGCCGCGGCGACGAGCGATCTCGTCATCGTCGCGACGTTCTCGATGCGGGTCGGCGAGACGACTTCGACCGCCACCCTCGCGTTGCCCGCCGAGACCCTGCTTCCCCAACTCGGGGAGTCGATCCCGGTCATCACCGCCGAGGAACAACAGGAGAAGCTGAACGCCCAGCTCGCCTGGGTGCCCGTCGACCTGTCCCTGCAGCTCAGCCCGATCCGGGTGCTTCCGAGCGTCATCCTCGGCCTCGCCGTCGGTGACCTGCTGCCTGTCCCGCACTCCAGGCACCGCCCGCTCGACCTCGTCGTCGACGGGCACACCCTGGCCAGGGCCGCCGTCGGATCCAACGGCTCCCGCCTGGCCTGCATCGTCACCGACACCGAGGAACTGTCCCCATGAGCCCTGCCACGACCGCCATCCGCAATCTCGTCGAGGCCCTGCTCACGGTCCTGCCAACGCCCACCCGCCTGGAGGCGACCCCGTGCGCCGGCGAATCCCTCGCCGGCCGGCTCGGCGCCGGCGTCGTCGCCTCCTTCGTCGGCGTCACGAGCGCCGACCTCGCGATCGTCCTCACCGACCCGCACTCCCTCGACGCAGCAGCCGGCAATGGCGCCTTCTCGAGCCTCGACGTGCTCCGCCCCGCCCTCGACAGCGCCGCAACGGTCCTCGGCATCGGCGTACTCGGCGCCTCCCGCCTCGAAGACGTCACGTCCCTGTTCGCGGATGCCGACACGAGCGTCTTCGAGCTCGCGAGCGAGGGCGTCGTGAGCGCCTGGTTTGCGATCCGCCTCCGCGAGAACGGCGCCATCTCCGGGATCCCGCGCACCGGAAACCGGTCCGTCGTCGGAAAGCTCGGCCGGATCAACAGCGTCGAAATGGCCCTGACCGTCGAGATCGGCCGTACCCGGATGTCCGTGCGCGACGTGCTCGCCCTCGAACCCGGCGCCGTGATCGAGCTCGACCGCTCCGCGGGAGCCCCTGCAGACATCCTGCTGAATGGCCGCCTGATCGCCCACGGCGAGATCGTCGTCGTCGACCAGGACTACGCCGTGCGGATCACCCAGATCCTACGATGTCGCCGAGAGCCTGAGTTAGGTGGACACCCTCCTCGTCGCCCTCCGCGTCGCGCTGTCCCTCGCCGTCGTCGTCGGCCTCCTCTGGGTCCTGCAGCGCCGCATGCAGAAGGGCACCCGCCGTGGCCCCAAGGCCAGCCTCGTGTCGGTCGTGGGCCGGCAGGGCCTCGGCCAGAAGGCATCCGTCGTCGTCGTCGACGTGGAAGGCCGCAGGTTTGTGCTCGGAGTCACGGAACAGTCGGTCACCGTGCTGCACGACGCGCTGAGCCCGGCGGAGAGCTTCGCCACCACGCTGCACGCGGCGGACACGGACACGGACACGGACACGGACACGGACACGGACACGGACACGAGACGCTCCGCGGGGATCGCCGCGACGACCGCAACGGGCGCGTACAAGGCGGCCGCGAGCGTTGCGGCCGATGACGAGACGCTCCCTGCGCCGCTCACCTTCCGTCCCCGCCACGACCGGGGCACCCGCGCGGCGGAGTCAGCCCTGCGCGCCGAGTCCGGACCGGGCTCGAGCTCCCGGCCGAACCGCCTGGCCGGATCGATCCTCTCGCCGGCGACGTGGCAGCAGACTGCCGCGGCACTCCGGCAGGGACGGTGAACACCCGCGCCCTGCGCCCCGGCCTGCCCGGGCTCCGTGCCCCGCGCTCCGATGCACTCCGCCGCGCTGACCGGGTGCGCTTCACCAGGCTCCTCGTGATGGCGGCGCTCGTGCTCGTCATCGTCCTCGCCGTCGTGCTGCTCACCACGAGCGCAGGCCACGCCGCGACGATCGCCCCGGTCGCCCCCGTCGACCCGGTGGCGCCGAGTACCCCGACGCCCGCGGCAGGCACCGGCCTGAGCGTCGACATCAACGGCCCGGACGGTTCACCGTCCTCGGCGATCGTGACCCTGATCGGCATCACCCTGCTTTCGGTCGCCCCGGCGCTCCTGCTCATGATGACGAGCTTCACCAAGATCTTCGTGGTGCTCGCGATGACCAGGAACGCCCTCGCGCTCCCGTCGATCCCGCCGAACCAGGTGCTCGCGGGCCTCGCCCTGTTCCTGTCGCTGTTCATCATGGCGCCCGTGCTCACCGACATCAACAACCACGCACTGCAGCCCTACCTGAACGGCACGCTCTCCTTCGACGACGCGGTCACGATCGGCTCTGCTCCACTGCGCACCTTCATGCTCGCGCACACCCGCGAGGAAGACCTCGCCCTGATGACCAGGGCCGCGGACCAGGCCAACCCGGTCAGCCGCGACGCGGTGTCCCTGCTCACCCTGATCCCGGCGTTCATGATCTCCGAGCTGCGCGCAGCCTTCATCATCGGCTTCGTCATCTTCATCCCGTTCCTCGTCATCGACATCGTCGTCTCCGCCGCCCTGATGGCGATGGGCATGATGATGCTGTCGCCGCTGATGATCTCGCTCCCGTTCAAGATCCTGCTGTTCGTGCTCGTCGACGGCTGGGGACTGATAATCACGACCCTCATCACCAGTTACCGGGGTGGCTGATGGACACCAACGCCATCCTCGACATCGGCATGCAGGCGATCATCGTCGCGGGCAAACTCTCCGCGCCGATCCTGATCACCGCCCTCGTCGTCGGTTTCGCCATCTCCCTGTTGCAGTCGATCACGCAGATCCAGGAGGTGACGCTCTCCTTCGTGCCCAAGGCGATCGCCGTCTGCCTCGCCCTGCTCATCTGCGGGCACTGGATGATCTCCGAGATCGTCTCCTTCACGACCGCGCTCTTCGACAAGATCCCGACACTCATCGGCGGCGGCTGATGAACATCACCCTCGACTTCACCTGGATCGAGGCCGTCATGCTCGCCGGGGTGCGCCTCATCGCCTTCCTCGTGATCGCCCCGCCGTTCTCCTACAACGCGTTCCCGCTCCGGATCAAGGGCATGCTCTCCCTCGGGCTCGCCCTCGCCGTTTCGCCCGTCGTCACCCCCGGCTACGTGTCCCCGGACACCGGCGGCTTCATCCTCGCGCTCCTGCTCGAAATCGTCGTCGGCGGCATGCTCGGCTTCCTCGTGCTGATCGTGTTCTCCGCCGTGCAGTCGGCCGGCAACCTGATCGACCAATTCGGCGGATTCCAGCTCGCCCAGGGCTTCGACCCGCAGGCGATGGTCAACGGCGCCATGTTCACCCGGCTCTACCAGATGACCGCCATCGCGCTCCTTTTCGCGTCCGGCGGCTACCAGCTCATCATCGGCGGCCTGACCCGGAGCTTCACGGCCATCCCGATCGGCGGGGGCATGGACTTCGCCGCCCCGGTCCAGGCCGCAACGAACGCCGTCGGCCAGCTGCTGCTCTCCGCCGTGCAGATCGCAGGACCGCTCATCGTCGTGCTCTTCCTCGCGGATGCCGGCCTCGGCCTGCTCACCCGGGTCGCGCCCGCGCTCAACGCCTTCGCCCTCGGCTTCCCGCTCAAGATCCTGATCACCCTCACCCTCGGCGCGAGCGCCTTCGTCGCGCTTCCGCGCATCGTGTCCGCCCTCACCGACACCGCCGTCACGACCATGCTCGGGGTGAAGTAGATGTCGGACTCCGGCGAAAAGACCGAGCAGGCCACCGATAAGCGGATGAAGGAGGTCCGCGCCAAGGGCCAGCTCTCCAAGTCGCAGGACCTCACCGCGTGGATCGGCATCGGCTCCGCCGCCGCCCTCGCCCCCGTCACGATCAGCCTCGGGTCCCAGGCCGGCGCCAGCCAGCTCGACGGACTGCACGCGATCGTCGCGAATCCGAGCCCCGAACTCGCCGAGCAGCTGATGGGCGACGCGTTCTCCTCGCTCGCCGGCACCCTGACCCCGATGCTCGCGACCGTGTTCGCCGTCGTGCTCATCGGTGCCGCAGCCCAGGGCGGCGTGCACCTCAAGAAACTCGAGGGCAAGTACGACCAGTTCAATCTCGTCACCGGGCTCGGCCGCACCTTCGGCGGCCAGGCTGTCTGGCAGGGTGTCAAGGCACTGTTGAAGACCGCGGCGGTCGGCGTCGTGCTGACCCTGGTGATCCAGGGGCTCGCCCCGATCCTGATGACCGCGGGCGGACTCCCGGTCGCCGCACTGATCGACGCGGCAGGGGAGGCGCAGCATCGCTCGTGCAGGCGGCCGTCGTCTCCGGCCTCGTGCTCGCCGCCGCCGACGTCTTCGTGGTGATGCGCCGCAACCGGAAACGCACCCGGATGACCAAAAAAGAGGTCACCGACGAGAACAAGAGCTCGGAAGGCGATCCTCGGATCAAGTCGCAACGCCGCTCCCGGCAGCTCGCCATGAGCCGGAACCGGATGATCGCGTCCGTCTCGACCGCCGACGTCGTGCTCGTCAACCCGACCCACTTCGCCGTCGCCCTCCGCTACGAGCCGGGCAAGTCGGCACCGAGGGTCGTCGCGACGGGGGCAGGGGTCATCGCGCTCCGCATCCGCGAGCAGGCGGCGACCGACGGGGTGCCGATCGTGCGCGACATCCCGCTCGCCCGTGCCCTGCACAGCGCCTGCAAGCTCGGCGACGAGATCCCGGTCGAGCTCTACAACGCCGTCGCCCGGGTGCTCGCGTTCGTGCTCGCGCTCAAGACCCGCGGCTCGGCGCGCGGCTCCGGGTACACGACCGGCTACGGCGAGGACGCAGGCGTGCACACTCTCACCCCGGCCGCCCACGCTGCGACGCCCGTGTTCTCCCGGGCGTCCGCTCCCGGTTCATCCTCACGCTCCGCCTCCCACTCCGCCGCTCACTCCACCGGAGGTTCCCGATGAAGACCACCCTCGCCAGGCTCGCCGTCCCGATCGGCGTCGTCGGCATCATCCTGCTCCTCGTCGTCCCGGTCCCCGCCGTGCTCCTCGACATGCTCATCATCGTCAACATCCTGCTCGGCCTCGTGGTGCTGCTCACGACCATGTTCGTCAAGAAGCCGCTCGACTTCTCAGTCTTCCCGTCCCTCCTCCTCGTTGCGACGCTGTTCCGGCTCGGCCTCAACGTCGCATCCACCCGCCTGGTGCTCGGCGACGGCTACGCGGGCCAGGTGATCGCCTCGTTCGGACAGGTCGCCGTCGGCGGGTCGATCATCATCGGCGCCGTCATCTTCCTGATCCTCGTCGTGATCCAGTTCGTCGTCGTCACCAAGGGCGCCGAGCGGGTCGCAGAGGTCGGCGCCCGCTTTACCCTCGACGCGATGCCCGGCAAGCAGATGGCTATCGACGCAGACCTCAACGCAGGCCTGATCGATCAGCCCCAGGCCAGGGAACGCCGGGCGGAAGTCTCAGCGGAGGCCGACTTCTACGGCGCGATGGACGGCGCGTCGAAGTTCGTCAAGGGTGACGCGATCGCCGGGATCATCATCATCATCATCAACCTCGTCGGCGGCATCGGCATCGGGATGATCCAGCGCGGCATGTCGATCACCGACGCGATGAGCACGTACTCGCTCCTGACCATCGGCGACGGGCTCGTCACCCAGATCCCGGCCCTGCTGATGGCCGTGTCCACCGGCATGATCGTGACCAGGTCCAACGCCGAGTCCGACATCGGGGCGACCGCGTCCGCGCAGCTCACCCAGTCCCGCAACGCGCTCATGATCGCCGGCGGCGCGGCCCTGCTGATGGCGCTCATCCCCGGGATGCCGATCCTCCCGTTCGTCGTCGCCGGGGCGAGCCTGCTGCTCGTCTCCCAGCGGATCAAGGCGAGCGAAGCCCGCGAGCAGGCCAGGCAGGCGGCCGCCGTCGTGGCCGAACGGGCGCCGGTGCGCTCGGATACCCCTGAGGACCTGATCGAGTCGATGCGGGTGCACGCCCTCGAGATCCTGCTCGCCTCGGACCTCGTCGACCTCGTCTCGGGAGCCCAGGACGACCTTCTCGCCCGGGTGCGCGCCCTGCGCCGCAAGATCGCGATCGACCTCGGCGTCGTCGTTCCGCCGGTCCGCACCCGCGACAGCGTCGAACTGCCCTCTGCGACCTACGTCATCCGCATCGCCGGCGTCGAGGCCGGCCGCGGGCTCGCACCGTCCGGCAAAGTGCTCGCCCTCGGCGACAACCTCGAGGGCCTGCCGGGCACCGCGACCGTCGAGCCCGTCTTCGGCCTCGCCGGCAAGTGGGTGCCGAGCGAGATGCGCCACAGCGCGGAGATGGCCGGAGCGACCGTGATCGACCGGGTGTCCGTGCTCGTGACCCACCTCTCCTCGATCGTCACCGGGAACGCGGCGCGTCTCCTCACCCGGGAGGACGTGCGGGTGCTGACCGACGGCGTCAAGCAGGTCAACCCGGCCGCCGTCGACGACCTGATCCCCGGCATGCTGTCGCTCGCCGAGGTGCAGCGGGTGCTCCAGGGCCTCCTGATGGAGCAGATCCCGATCAACGACCTCTCCCGGATCTACGAGGCGCTCTCGCTCCGGGCGAAGGCATCGACAGACCCGGAGGGCCTGATCGAAGCCGCGAGGCAGGGCCTCGGGCCGGCTCTCGCCGCCCAGTACCTCGACGAGGGCCTGCTCCGCGTGATCATGATCGAGCCAGGCCTCGAGCAGTCCCTGCTCGAGGGCATGCGCGCCTCGGAGCAGGGCACCCAGATCATGCTCGAACCCGCGCGGATCGACGCGATCCTGGGCTCGCTCAAGGCCTCGCTCGCCACCGTGGAGGCGAGCGGGCTGACCGCCGTGCTCGTCTGCGCCCCTGCCCTCCGCCCGGCGATCCACCGGCTCGTCTCCGCGCAGACCGGCGGGCTCCCGGTGCTGTCCTACCTCGAGGTCACCTCCGCGAACGTCGCCATCGAGACCGTGGGGGTGGTCCGTGGAACCGAAACGATTTCAGCTTGACGGTCCGACGCTTCCGGAACTGAAGGCACGCATCCTCGCCGAACACGGTGCGGATGCCCGCATCGTCTCGGCCGAACGGGTCACGGTCGGCGGCATCCGCGGCTTCTTCGCCCGGCGCCACTACGAGGTCACGGTCGAGGTGCCCGAGCGGCGCCGCCGGGCCGCGCACGCCCAGCCGGTGCGGATGGTGCCGCTCGAGCGCGACGATCAGGGCGGCGGTGACGGTGACGGAATCGGTGACGCCCACCCCGGACGCGCCGCGCGGCTCGGGATCCTCGCCCTGCTCGAGGACGCCGACGGGGCCGACGATGCGGGAACCCTCGCGAGGCCGCGAACCTCGGTCCAGACCCCGCTGCTCTCGACCGGGTCCGCCGGCTTCGCCCAGCTGATGGACGAACTCACCTTCACGGTGGCCGAGCCCGTTCCTGAGCGGGTGTCCGGGGCGCTTCCCCTGCGCGAGCCGGAGCCGTCCGGTTCCGTGACCGGTGCCGTGACCGGTGCCGGCGCACCGCGTGACGCGGGGACACGCCAACGGCCGGCGACCCTGTCGGCCCTGGCCGGGCATCCGTTGCCAGGACGGGCGGGCACGGCGGCCGTGCCGCGACCCTTCACCCATCCCGGAGACCTCGTCGTGCTCGTCGGCGCGCCCGCGGAGACCCTGCGTGTCGCCGGGATGATGGCCGCCATGGACGGGGCCGCCGAGGTGCTCGTGGCCGGCTCCGTGGTGTCGGAGGGGGCCCGTCGCGTCGACGACCGGCGCTCTGCCCTCGCGGCGCGCGCCGGGGGAGTCGCCCGCGGGCGCACGTGTTTCCTCGCCTTCGGCATCGGCGAGACCCCGGGGGACCGCGAGTACCTCGGCGGTGACCTGCTCATGGTCGGCGCGGACCAGACCTGGGTTGTGGTGGATGCCGGCCGGAAGCCCTCTGACACGGCCGAGTGGGTCGGGCTGGTCGCGGCGATCATTCCGATCGACGCGGTCGCCGTGGTCGGGTCGACGACGACATCCTCCCCGGAAACCGTCGACGACCTCGGGATTCCGGTCGGCTGGGTCGACGGCGCCCCGGCAGCATCCGCGACGCTCGGACCGCCAGCAGCCCGCCTCCCTGACACGCCCGATGCCCGCGCTAGGCTGGCATGATGCTGGTTCTCACGCGCAAGCCGGGGAGAAAATCCTCATCGGCGATGACATCGTCATCACCGTCCTCGATGTGCGCGGCGACAGCATCCGCATCGGTGTCGACGCCCCGCGCGGTCTCAAGATCCAGCGCGACGAGGTGCTCCGAGCGGTCATCGAGGCGAACCTGTCCGCGAGCCGGAGCGGGAGCCTCTCCGACGAGGACGCCGAGGCCGCGGAGGCACACCTCAAGGCGGCCCTCGGCCTGTTGCGCCCGCCGATCGCGGCACCTGCAGCCGGAAACCCTGCAGCCGGTAACCCCGCAGCCGGGGAGCCCGCGTCCGCCACGCACCCACCGGTCCCGCACCCGCCGATTCCGGCGGCGTAGGCGGCGCCATCCGCCCCGGAGTCACGGAAAAAGCACCTTCGTCGAGTCGACGAAGGTGCTCCTTCCGCAACTGGGCGGACGTGCCGAACGGGGGTTCCGGAACTATCCGGCAGTCGGGTCCAGGGTGGTGCGGTCCAGGCGGGCGACGCCGATCTTCGAGTCGGCCATGCCGTAGAAGACGTAGGTCCGGCCCTCGATCTCCTCGATCGCGGTCGGGAAGACCACGTTCGGCACGATGCCGCTGAGCTCGTCGGGCGTCTCGGCCTTCAGGAGCGGTTCGGTCGTGCGCTGCAGGATGATCGTCGGGTCGTCCGCGTCGAGGATCATGGCCCCCGCCGCGTAGTTCACCTTCTGCTGCTGCGAGAACGCGCCGTCGATCACGCCCGTGACGCCGTGGTGCAGGAGCAGCCAGCCCTCCGGCACCCGCAGCGGGGCGGGTCCGCCGCCGATCTTGAGTTCTTCGAACGCGAACTCCGGCCCGGCGAGGAATCGGTGGCCGCTCCAGAACGCGAGCTTCGTCACGTCGGCGAGCACATCCGCGACCGGCACGTAGCTGATCCAGATGCTCTGCCTGGTGTCGGTGACCCCGGCGGGCACCCGGATGCCTTCACCCGGCTTGACCTCGCCGAGGTCCCACATCGGCCGGTGCAGCACCGCGAAGGACTCCACGCCGTTCGGACCAGTGACGGGCTCCGGGAAGAAGACGGTGTCCTTGTTGTGGAACAGGTTCAGGTCCATGTCCAGTGCTTCGTCGAAGGCGAAGAGCACCGGGCCGAGCCTGCGCCAGCTGCGGAGGTCGGCGGAGACCGCGAGGGCCGTGCGCGGGCCGAGCGGGCCGTATGCGACATAGGTCATCACGTGCAGGCCGAGCCGCGGGACGAAGGTGACGCGCGGGTCTTCGACGCCGGCGTTGTGGGCGCCGCGTTCCCAGCCCTGGTCGGGCTCGAGGACGACGCCCTCGCGCTCGACGCCCGTCGGCACGCCGTCGGTGATGATCACGCGGGCGAGTCCGACCCTGGAGACGTTCCCGGTCGCGACGAGGCGGGGAAGCAGGTACAGGGTGCCGTCTGGCGTGTGCCCGGAGCCGGGGTTGAGCACGCCCTCCGCCTCGAGGTCGTTGCCCGGTTCCGGCGTCATGACGACGCCCATCCGGGTGAGGCGGTAGGGGAATGCCGCGCCGGGCATCCGTTTCGGGGCGGAGGCGTGCGGCACGTTCGCCGGGGAGGGGGCGGACGAAGGGACGGGGGATGCTGCAGTGGATTCGCGCATGACTAGCCTTTCACGCCTGAACCGATGTCGGTCGAGACGAAGTGTCGTTGGAAGAGGATGAAGAGGATGACGGCGGGTCCGGCCAGCACGCAGGCGCCGGCGAGGACCGCTCCGAAGGGGTTCGCCGCGGAGGCCGCGACGGTGCTGATGTAGTTGGCGAGGGCGACAGCGAGCGGCTGCATCGAGGCCTGCTTGGTGACCAGGAACGGCCAGAGGAATTCGTTCCACGGGCCGATGAAGGTCAGCAGCACGACGGTGAGCAGGGCGGGGCGCACCAGCGGGAGGGCGATCCGCCAGAGCAGCACGACCTCGCCGGCACCGTCGATCCTGGCCGCGTCGAAGAGCTCGCGGGGGACCTGCAGGAAGTACTGCCGGAAGATGATCACGGCCGTCGAGTTGATCGCGAACGGCAGGATCATGCCGAGGTAGTTGTCGGCAAGGCCGTAGTCCCTCGCGATCATCACGTAGAGCGGGATCATCAGCAGCTGGAACGGAACGACCTGCACGAGCAGAACGAGCGCGAAGGTGATTCCGCGGCCGCGCCACTGCAGCTGGGCGAGCGCGTAGCCGACGAGGACCCCGAAGACGAGGGTGCCGACGATCACACCGCCGGTGAAGATGCCGGAGTTGAGCAGGGTCTGCATCAGGTTGACGCGGCTGTTGATGTCCGCGTAGTTCTCGAGGGTGAGGTTGGCCGGGTTCGGGAATGCTCCCGCGATGGAGGTGTCCGGCGACTTCTGGAGTGAGCCGACGATCATGTAGTAGAACGGGAACAGGAACGCCACGGCTCCGATGGTGAGCACGACGCCGCGGAGGATGTTCTGTCCGCGGCTCATGCCGCTGGTCGTGCGCCTTCCCGGTGCGCGCGTGCTGATTGTGCCCGTACCCGTGTCTGATGTGCGCTTGCTCATGATTCGTCACCTCCGGCGATCTTGCGCTGGATGAAGGCGATGATGAGCACGCCGATCACCAGGATGATTCCGATCGCGGACGCGGTGTCCGGGTTGCCCTGCTCGATACCCTTCTGGTACATCAGCAGCACGGGAGAGGTCGATGCCCCGTTCGGGCCGCCGCCGCCGGTGAGGAGGTACGGCTCGGTGAAGAGGTTCGCTCCCGTCACTGTGGAGAGCAGCAGCACGAGCACCGTCGCCGGGCGCACGCCGGGGATCGTGACGGAGAAGAACTTGCGGATCGCACCGGCGCCGTCTGTCGAAGCGGCCTCGTAGAGCTCCGTCGACACGCTCTGCAGCGCGGCGAGGTACAGCAGAATGTAGAAGCCGAGCTGCTTCCAGGTCACGAACAGGGCGATCGTGGGCATCGCCCAGGTCGGGCTGATCAGCCAGGACGGGTCGGGGGCGAGCGGGCCGAGGATCTGGTTGACGAGGCCGCCGCCGCTGAAGAGGAAGAGCCAGACGCCGACGACCGCGACGCTCGCGGTGACGTAGGGCACGTAGTACGCGACCCGCAGGAAGGTGCGGCCGCGCACGGCCTTGTTGAGTGCCGTCGCGAGCACGAGCGAGAGCACGACGGTCAGCGGCACGTTGATCAGCAGGAAGATGCCGACGTTCCCGAAGGAGCGGATCACGGCCGGGTCGGAGAGCACCTCCTGGAAGTTGTCGAGGCCCACGAACGGCCGGTCGACCTGGGCGCCGGGGGCGGCGAAGAAGTAGTCGTGGAAGGCCATGTACACCGCGAAGACGAGCGGGTACGCGAAGACGGCGATCACGAAGACGAGGTAGGGGGCGCTGAGCAGGAGCCCGATCGGGTTCCGGCCCAGCCACGGGCGGCGCCGGGTGGCCCGCCCGCCGGGAGCCCGGATGGGGCTCCCGGCGGACGAGGTCCGCGATTCGGTGACGGTCACGAGGTGCTACTTGCTCGAGACCAGGGTGTTGATCTTGTCTGCCGCGCCGCCCAGGGTGGAGGCGATGTCGCCCTGCCCGAAGATGACCGACTTGGAGTAGGCGTCCCGGAACGTCTGCCACACCTCGACCGAGTTCGACACGTTCGGAACCTCGACGGTGCGCGCGGCCTGGTCGCCGAATGCGACGTAGGCCGGGTTCGCGGCGAAGTAGTCCGGGTACGTGGTGGTCAGGTCGGAGCGGATCGGCATCTGGCCGGTCAGGCTGAGGAGCTGGCCGTCCTGCGCCTCGCTCGTCGAGAACTTCAGCACGTCCCAGGCGGTGCCCTGGTTCTTGCACGCGGTGTACATGCCGACGTTCTTGGCGTCGCTGAAGGTGTAGGTCTTGTCAGCGGATGTCCCGGCGCTCGTCGGCACCGGAACGGCGCCCCAGTTCACCTTGTCCTTGTACACCGGAACAGCCCACGGTCCCACGATCGACATCGCGGCCTTGCCGTCGGCGAACGAGTCGCCCTGGTAGAGCTCTTTGTTCGCGAGTCCCTCGGTGTACATGGTCTTCCAGAAGTCGGCGACCTTGGCGCCCTCGTCCCCGGTGAACGTGGCCTTGCCGTCTTCGACGAGCTGCTTGCCCCCGGTCTCGGCGGCGTACAGCGGGTAGAAGTCGAACCAGCTCTGGTAGAACTCACTCGTCGGGGACGGGTAGATCGCGTTCGCCGCGGCCCCACTGGAGACCAGGGCGCGGGAGGCGGTCAGGAACTCGTCATAGGTGGCGAGCTTCGGGTTCTCCGGGTCGAGCCCGGCCTTGGCGAACATGTCCTTGTTGTAGAAGATCATCACAGGGTTGGACTTCCACGGCATCTGGTAGAACTTGCCGTCTGTCGACTCGTACTGGTTCGCGGTATCGCCCGAGCGGGCCTTGATGTAGGAGTCACCGTCGGAGAAGCTGCTCAGGTCGACGAGGCCGCCCTGCTTCTGGAACTGGGGAACTGCGACCGGGGCCGTGTTGTACACGAGGCATGGTGCGTTTCCCGCCGTGATGGCGGCGCCGATCACTTCCTCGCTGCTCTTGCCGGCCGGGATCTCCTGCGCGGTGACGGTTTCGTTCGGGTGGTCGGCGTTCCAAGCGGTCACCATCTGCTTGCCCCAGGCGATCTCGGTCGCGTTGTTCGAGTACCAGATCGTGATGGGGCCGTGGGCTGTGGTCGCCGCTCCCGCCGCGCCGCCGCCCGATGAGCAGGCGCCGAGGGCGAGGATGACGGCGGCCGATGCCGCGGTCGCGGCGAGGACTCGCCGGGTTCGTGCTGTGCTGTGCATGGTTTCTCCATTCAGTCCCCGCGGCAGCTCTGCCTCGGGTGTGTTTCAGGTGGTGCGGCACGCGGGGAAGGGCGTGCGGGAGGACCGCGGCCGACGCGGGGTCGGTGCGGTGTGCGAAGGGTTCGGTGGCGGATCGGAGGTGAGGAGTGGGGGACAGTGCGGCAGCTAGGGCCGCAGGGGGTACCGGCGGAGCCGCGGATGACGAGACGGCCTGCCGGAAGATCGACGTCGGGTGCCGTGCCGAGCGCCATGAGGTCGAGCAGGGTCCGGCCGGCGGCCCGGCCCCAGTCGCTCGGGGCGGTGCGCACCGTGGTGAGCGCCGGGTAGACGTACCGGGTGAAGTCGATGTCGTCGAAGCCCGTGATCGAGACGTCGTCCGGTACGCGCAGGCCGAGTTCGTGGGCGACGCCGAGGCCGGCGATGGCCATCGGGTCGTTGGCGAAAACGATCGCCGTGGGCGGCGAGTCCTGAGTCAGGAGCCTGCGGGCGGCATCCGCCCCCGCTGCGACGGAGAAGTCGGTCTCGATGGACTGGCCGGCCGGGAGACCGGCCTCCCTGAGGGCCGTGTCGAAGGCGGCCCGGCGGCGGCTGCCGTGCAGGAGCGCCGGGCTGCCGGCGACGTGGGCGATGCGCCGGTGGCCGAGGGAGACGAGGTAGCGCACGGTTTCGGCGACGCCAGGGGTGTCGTCGACCGAGATGCACGGGAAGGGGCTCTCGGTGTCCGGCCGGCCGAGGGTGACGGCGGGAAGGCCGAGTTCCTGCAGCAGCGGGATGCGGGGGTCGTTGTGCCGGAGGTCGCTCAGGAAGACCCCGTCGACGCGGCCGTCGGAGACGAGCGACCGGTAGGTGCGCATTTCGGTCTTCTCGTCGGGCACGACGCTCAGCACGAGGGCGAGGCCCTGCGGGGCGAGGACGGTCTCGACGCCGGCGATGAACGACGGGAAGAACGGGTCGGAGCCGAGGACCTCCGGGTCGCGGGCGATCACGAGGCCGAGCGCGAAGGAACGCCGGGTGGACAGCGACCTGGCTCGCAGGGAGGGGGTCCAGCCGAGTCGTTCGGCGATCTCGAGGATACGGACGCGGCTCTCGGCGGAGACACCGGGCCGGTCGTTGAGGGCGAAGGAGACGAGGCCTTTGCTGACGCCGGCCTCGCGGGCCACATCAGCAATGGTCACCTTGGGCTCACTCATCGCGCCTCCTCATCGATAGCACCTGCTCGAGTCTTCTGAACCGGTTTAGGCAAACCTATACCGGTTTAGTCCCCCACGTCAACCACTCGCGGAGCACATTCCTGCGGGGGAGACGCATAATGGGACGGGCGCCGGACTTCCCGGCACGCATCAGCCAGAACGGCCGCTCACGCCTTCCTTCCTCGACTTCCTCGGCACCGCCCGGTTCGATCCGGTGGCGGGTGCGGGCATCCTTGTCGCCGCCGCGCTGTATCTCCTGGGTATCCGTGCCGCCGGCCGCACGGGGACCGCCTGGACGCTTCTCCCGACCCTCGGCTTCTTCCTGCTCGGGCTCGGGTCCTGGGCGTGGGTGTCGTTCGGGTTCCTCGGAGCCTGGAGCCCCGACCTGCGCTGGGCGTTCACGACCCGGATCGCCCTCCTGCTCTTCGTGGTCCCGGCGCTGCTGAGCCTCGGCCGCCCCGTCGAGCTGGCGCGGGCCGCGCTCCAGGGTCGGGCCCTGCTCGGGTTCAACGCCGTGCTCGGGTCCTGGTTCGTGCGTCTCGTCGGCAACGCCGTCTTCGCCCCGCTGTTCGCGATCGCCGCCTTCCTGGTCTTCCTGACCCCCTCGCCTACGTGCTGCGGAGCAATCCCGCAGCGGAGGCGAGCCTGACGCTGCTCGTGCCGCTGGTCGGACTGCTGATGGTGCTGCCGATCACCGACCACGCCCTCGTCCGCACGAGCCTTTTCATCACGGCAGAGTTCATGCTCGCCTTCGTCGAACTCGTGATGGATGCCATCCCCGGCATCCTGCTGCGCCTCAACGAGACGGTGCTCGACGGGGCCCCTGCCCTGGTCGGGTCGTTCCCGGCCTGGTTCCCCTCGCCGCTCTGGGACCAGCACCTGTCCGGCGACTTCCTCTGGTTCATCGCGGAGGTCGCGGACATCCCGGTGCTGATCATCCTGTTCCTGCGCTGGAACCGCACCGACCGGCATGAGGCGAAGCAACTCGACGAGCTCTCCGACGAGCAGATGGCTGCCCTCACCGCCGAGCACCTGCGCCGCGCACCGTGACCCTGCCCACCGTGACCCTGCCCACCCTGACCCTGCCCTTCCTGACCCTGCCCTGCCGGGCCAGGCGGGGCTAGGGTGACTGCACGATGGATCTCCTCGGTGCCTTCTTCGAGGCCGGCGACTACTCGATAGCGCGGCAGGTCCTGCAGCGCGGAGTAGCCGCGATCTTCCTCGTGGCGTTCCTGTCCACCGCCAACCAGTTCCCGGCGCTGCTCGGGGATCACGGCCTGCTGCCGGTGCGCGACTGGGTGTCCCGCGTGCGGTTTCGCGACGCGCCGAGCCTCTTCCACTGGCGTTACTCCGACCGGATGCTGCGGGTGCTGGCCTGGGGCGGCGTCCTGCTGGCCGCAACCCTCGTCGCCGGCCTGCCGCAACTCGGCCCGCCCTGGCTTCCGATGCTCGCCTTCCTGCTGCTCTGGGCCGGGTACCTGTCGATCGTCAACGTGGGGCAGACCTTCTACTCCTTCGGCTGGGAGAGCCTGCTGCTCGAGGCCGGGTTCGTCGTCGCCTTCCTCGGGTCGAACGAGGTGGCCCCGCCGCTCACGATCATTCTCTTCGTGCGCTGGCTGGTCTTCCGGCTGGAATTCGGCGCCGGAATGATCAAGATGCGCGGCGGCCCGGAATGGCGGGACCTGACCGCGATGTTCTACCATCACGAGACGCAGCCGATGCCGAATCCCGTGAGCACCTTCGTGCACCGGCTGCCGGCCTGGTTCCACCGCGGCGAGGTGCTCGGCAATCATGTCGCGCAACTCGTGGTGCCGTTCTTCCTCTTCGCACCCCAGCCCGTCGCATCCGTCGCCGCCGCCGTGCTCGCCCTGACCCAGCTGTGGCTCGTGGTCACCGGAAACTTCGCCTGGCTGAACTGGATCACGATCGTGCTCGTCTTCGCCGCGGTCGACGACCGCGCATTCCGGACGGTCTTCCCGTTCCTCCCCGGCGCCGCGGGCGAGCCCTCGACAGCCCTCCCCGGCGCCCCGCCGTGGTTCGTCGTGCTCGTGCTCGCAGTCACCCTCCTGCTCGTGGTGCTGAGCTTCTGGCCGGCCCGCAACCTGGTCGCGCGCAGGCAGCTGATGAACGCGAGCTTCAACCGGTATCACCTCGTGAACGCCTACGGGGCATTCGGCACCGTGACGAAGGAGCGCTATGAGATCGTCGTCGAGGGCAGTTCCGCCGAAGACCCCGGCGATGAGGCGGCCTGGCGCGCCTACGAATTCCACGGCAAACCGGGGGACCCCGCCCGCCTGCCCCGCCAGTTCGCCCCGTATCACCTGCGGCTCGACTGGCTGATGTGGTTCCTCGCCCTCGGCGTGCGCGACACCCGGTGGTTCGAGATGTTCCTGGTGCGCTTGCTCGAGGGCGACCGGCCGACCCTGCGGATGCTGCGGGTCAACCCGTTCCCCGACGCTCCGCCCCGCTACGTGCGCGCGCGGCTGTTCCGCTATCGGTTTACGACGCGCGCCGAGCGGAGCGCCACCCGGGACTGGTGGGTGCGCACGCCTGCTGGTTTCTACGTGCGCCCGGTCGCGCTCCCGGGCGGCCCCCGTGCCTGACGTGAACGTGGTCGGGGCCGGGCCGAACGGTCTCGCCGCCGCGGTCGTCTGCGCGCGGGCCGGCTTGTCCGTGACCGTCAGTGAGCGCGCCGGAACGGCAGGCGGCGGACTCCGCACGAGCGAGCTCACCCTGCCCGGCTTCCGGCATGACCTCGGCTCCGCGGTGCACCCCGCAGCGCTCGCCTCCCCGTTCTTCCGCGCCTTCGGGCTCAGCGAGCGGGTGCCGTTCGTGATCCCCGAGGTGTCCTATGCGCATCCGCTCGATGCGCACCGCACCGCCATCGCCTACCGCGACCTCGACCGCACCGCCGCGGAGCTCGGCCGCGACGGCCCGGCCTGGACCCGGCTGCTCAGGCCCCTCGTCGACCGGATCGACGGCCTCGTCTCCTTCACCGGCCACCAACTGCTGCGCTGGCCGGATGACCCGCGCGCCGCCCTCGACTACGGCCTCCGCGTGCTCGCCCTCGGCACCCCCGCCGGGCGGATGCTGTTCCACGGCCCGGCCGCGCCGGCCCTCCTCTCCGGCGTGGCCGCACACGCTCCCGGCCGCCAGCCCGCACTCGCGCAGGCGGGGGCCGGGCTGCTCCTCGCGGCGGAGGCGCACGCCGAGGGCTGGGGCTACCCCGTCGGCGGAGCGCAGGCGATCGCCGACGCTCTCGTCGCCGACCTGCTCGCCCACGGCGGCACGCTGCGGCTGAACACCGAGGTGCGCGGGCCCGGCGACCTCGACCCGGCCAGGGTGACCCTGCTCGACACCTCGACGGTCTTCCTCGACCGTTTCGCGGGCCCGGCGCTTCCCGACGGCTACCGGCGTGCGCTCCGCCGGTACCGCTACGGCACCGGGGTCGCCAAGGTCGACTTCGCGCTGTCCGGCCCGGTGCCCTGGACGAACCCCCGGCTCGCCCTCGCGCCGACCGTGCATCTCGGCGGCATCCGGGTCGAGGTCGAACGTGCCGAACGGCTGTTGTCCGGGGGACGCTCGCCGCGGCATCCGTTCGTGCTGCTCGCCCAGCCGAGTGTGCTCGACGCGAGGCGGGCGCCGGCAGGGAAGGCCGTGCTCTGGGCGTACACCCACGTTCCGGCCGGCTGGAACGGCGACCCGGCCCTCGCGATCGTGCGCGCGATCGAACGCTACGCGCCCGGATTCCGCGACACGATCCTCGCCGCCGCGAGCCACACGCCCGCAGAGCTCGCCGCAGGGAATCCGAACCTCATCGGCGGCGACATCCTCGGCGGGGCCGTCTCCCTGCGCCAGCTCGTCAAGCGACCGGTGGTGTCGACCCACCCCTGGCGCACGCCTGTTCCCGGGCTCTACCTCTGCTCGGCGTCGACGCCGCCAGGTCCCGCCGTGCACGGCATGAACGGATGCTTCGCCGCCGCGCTCGCCCTGCGCGAGCACTTCGGAATCCATACCCTTCCCGACCTCGCCCCCTGACCGAGCGGGCGGCGGCGAGCGGATGCCGGGGGAGCCTCAGTCGTTCTCCGGCCAGTCCTCGGGGCCCTGCCGCTCCGTGGCGCGCAGCTTGTCGATGTCGCGGCGTTCCCGCTTGGTCGGACGCCCGGCGCCGCGGTCCCGCATGGGCACGAGCGCGACCTCCTCCCGCGGCGGGGGCGGCGGGGTCTTGTCCACGAAGCACTCGGCGGCGACGAGTGCGCCGACGCGCTTGTTCACGATCTTCGAGACCACGAGCACCCGGTCGAAACCGCTCGACCGCACCCGGACCTCGTCGCCGATGTGCACCGGCTGAGCCGACTTCGCCCGTTCGCCGTTCACCTTGACGTGACCGGCCCGGCACGCGGCCGTCGCGAGCGACCGGGTCTTGAACATCCGCACGGCCCACGCCCAGCTGTCCACGCGTGCCGTCGTCAGGGGTCCATCCCTCGACTCTACGACCAGGCGCGGGCGTGCGGATGCCGGCCTCGCCACATCCGCGCGTCGGCACCCGCCTCAGAGCAGCGAGGACACGATCAACAGCATGGTCACGCAGAACCCGGACACGAAGTTCAGCCAGAGGAAGCGCTTCCAGCCGGCATTGGCGGTCTCGGCGCGCGCGTCGCTCACCGACCGGAACGGCCACGCGGCCACAATGTACGGAACCGCGAGCACGGCGGCGAGAAGGCCGGGCCACCCGGTCGCGAGCATCAGCAGCCCGGCAGCAGCCCAGCAGCCGATCGCGAGCCGCACCGTCCGGCCGGCGCCGAGCGCGGTCGCGATCGAGGCGATCCCGCCCTCCCGGTCGGGCACGACGTCCTGCACGGCCCCGAAGGCGTGGCTGGCCATACCCCAGAGGAAGAACGCGGCGAGCAGGGCCACCAGGCCCGGTGTCCACTGCGCCCCGGCGACCGCGAGCCCGTAGACCGCCGGGCTGACGAAGTGCGTGCTCGACGTCACGGAGTCGACGACAGGGCGCTCCTTGAACCGCAGCCCGGGCACCGAGTACGCGGCAACGGCGAAGAGGCTCACCGCGAGCACGACCCACGACACCGGATGCCCGGTGCCGGCCAGCACGAGCATCGCGCCGAGCACGGGCACCGCCGTCACGATCCCGGACACCAGCACCGTGCGGTGCAGGGCAGGGTCGAGCATCGCGCCTTCGACGCCGCCCTTCCGCGGGTTGCGCAGGTCGGACTCGTAGTCGAACACGTCGTTGATGCCGTACATCAGCAGGTTGTACGGGATCAGGAAGAACAGTGTGCCGACCACGAGGAGCGCGTCGACGCGCCCGGTCGTCACGATGTAGGCGGCCGCGAACGGGTAGGCCGTGTTGATCCAGCTCAGGGGCCGCGAGGACAGCAGCACCTGCCGCGTCTTCCAGAGTGTCGTCGTACGGATGCTGCTCATCGGTTCCCCCGCGCGTGGCCGATCGGCTGCTGGCGCTGTTGTCGTGATCCTGTGCGGGACCGTGATCCCGCCCCTGATCCCTTCCCTGACTGGATTCTCCCACGGTTCCGGTCCCGTCGACCGACCTGTCGACCGACCCGGCGACCGACCTGTCGACCGACCCGGCGACCGACCTGTCGACCGACCCGGGGCTGACCGGGGCGGCCCGTCCGCCCGGAGCCCGGCGCCCCGGCAGGAGCGTCCAGAGTGCGGGCAGCAGGAGGGCGGTGGCGAGCGGGTAGGCGAAATCCTCGACCGGGGCCAGGCCGAGGCGGAGGCCAGAGGTGTGGGCGGGGTCATAGGCGACGAGCCCGACGCCGATCATCACGTTGTCGAAGATCGCGCTCAGCACGAGCACAGCGAGCAATGCGCACCCGATCGCCGCGACCCTGCGCCGGGAAGGACGTCGCCGCAGTCCGGCAACGACCGCTGCGAGGGCCGCAGCGACGACGAAGACGAGGTCGAGCAGCAGGTAGGTCACGTGCGCCGCTTTCGACGTGCACCGCGTTCGAGAAGCAGCTCGGCCCCGCGCACGGCGTTCATGGTCAGATAGCAGAGGAAGGTGAGGAAGAAGAGCTCCTCGAGCGGGAGCTCCGGCGCGAGCTGGATGCCGGTCATCAGGTCCGTCTCGCCACGGTAGAAGATCCCCGCAGTGATGCCGCCCGCGTCCCAGGCCAGCAGGAAGGCCACGCCGATGGCGAGCACGGCGGCGGCCTTGCGGCCGTCGAGCCAGAAGAACAGCCGGAACCTGCGGTCGAGCAGCACCATGGCGCCGAGCGAGACGAGCAGGCTCAGCAGGTAGGCGACGCTCACGGTGTTCCGGGCGCGTCCGGCCCGTCCGCGGTGCGGACCCCGGTCGCGGCGGCTTCCGCGGCGCCGGCGCCGGCGGTGCCGCCCGCTGCGCCGGGCTCCGGGCGCAACGGCACCGTGACCCGGACCGCCGCCGGAACCGGCACGCGCCGGGGCAGGGGCTCCGCGAGCGGTCCCGTACTCGTGTCCGAGCGCATCCTCTTGAGCAGGATTTCGGCGCTGATCAGGCACATCGGAAGCCCGATGCCCGGGATCGTCGTACCGCCCGCGTAGTAGAGGCCGTCGATCTTCGAGGAGGCGTTCGACCCGCGGAAGAACGCGCTCTGCTTGAGCGTGTGTGCGGGGCCGAGTGCCCCGCCGCGCCAGGAGTTGAGGTCGTCGGCGAAGTCGCCCGGCCCGATCGTGCGGCGTACGACGATCCGGTCGGCGAGGTCGGGGATGCCTGCCCAGTCGGCGAGCTGCCCGATGGCGTCGTCGGCGATCGCCTCGATGGCGGGGAGCCCGCGCCGTCGATTCCGCCGTGGCCGAGGCCGGGGTCTGCCGGGATCGGCACGAGCAGGAACAGGTTCGAGGAGCCGTCCGGTGCGACGCCGGGGTCTGTCGCGCTCGGCATGCAGACGTAGAACGACGCCGGTGAGGCGACGCTCGGCGTCTTCCCGAAGATGCGGCCGAAGTTCTCACCCCAGTCCCGGGTGAACAGGAGGGTGTGATGCTGCAGTTTCGGCAGCTGGCCGCTCACGCCGAGCAGAACGAGCACGGCGCCGGGCCCGGATACCCGGCGCTGCCACCAGGACTCCGGGTAGCTTTGCAACGGCTCGGGAAGAAGCTCGGTCTCGGTGTGGTGCAGGTCGGCGGCCGAGACCACTCGGTCGGCGGCGAGCCGAACGGTGGTCCCTGCCCTGTCGACGTAGCTGACCCCGGTGACGGATGCTCGAAGTCGCTTCGACACGCCAGGCCGCGTTCCCGGTGTGGTGGTGATGGCGGTGACTCTCGCGCCCGTGATCACTTCGACGCCCTCTGCCCTGGCGAGGTCGGCGATGCTGTCGATCAGGCGGGTGAAGCCGCCCTGCGGGTAGAGCACGCCGTCGGCAAGGTCGAGATGACTCATCAGGTGGTACATCGACGGGGTCTGGTCGGGGAGGAACCGAGGAAGACGGCCGGATAGCCGAGGACCTGGCGCAGTCGCGGGTCGCGGACGTAGCCGGCGACGAACGTGTCGAGCGGCTGCAGGAGCAGCCGGGCGAGCCGGGGGAGGCGGGTCAGGACGTCCCGAACGAGCAGCGGCCGGAACGACTGGAAGCTCGTGTAGAGGAACCTGGACACGGCCATCCGGTAGGTGTCCTCCGCTGAGTCCAGATAGCGGTCGAGCGCGGCACCCGCTCCTGGCTCGAGGCTTTCGAACAGGGCTATATTGTCGGCGCGTTCGGCGCGGATGTCGATCGGGTCCGGGTCGTCCTCGAAGAAGACCCGGTAGCCGGGGTCGAGACGGCGCAGCTCGAGCTGCTCGGCAGAGCTCGTGCCGAACAGGCGGAAGAAGTGGTCGAAGACGCCGGGCATCAGGTACCAGGACGGTCCGGTCTCGAACCGGAACCCCTGTTCCGTCCACGATCCTGCGCGGCCACCGAGGGTGTCGTTGGTTTCGAGCAGGGTCACCCGGTGCCCGTCACGGGCGAGCAGGGCCGCACTGGCGAGGCCGGCGATCCCGCCGCCGATCACGATCGTGCGGTTTCCATTCGAAGGGGTCATTTCTTCCACGCTCCAGGGCCGAGGGCTGCGCCGAGGGCGATCATCAGTTTTTCCGGGTCGGGTACCCGCACCCGGGTGTTCAGCAGGGATCGGGCGGGCGTTCCGCGGAGTTTGACCGCGAGGCTCGCGAAGAGGCCGTGCGCTGCGCCAACCGCACGCCGACTCCCGCGGGGGAGCAGGGGCAGCGCGCGCGCCGCGGCGTCGAGGTCCGCGTCCATGTCGTCGAGGAGGAAGTCCTTCTCCTCGTCGGTCATGGTGAGCAGGTTCACTCCCGGGAAGTAGTTGCGTCCGAGATCGTCCCGGTCGGCGGCGATGTCCCGCAGGAAGTTGACCTTCTGGAAGGCTGCTCCGAGGCTGCGGGCGCCGGCCGTGAGCGTCGCCAGTTCGGTCTCCGTGCGTTCGGACTCGTGCAGGAACGAGCGCAGGCACATCAGCCCGACGACCTCCGCCGAGCCGTAGATGTAGTCGGCGATGCCGGCGGCGTCGAAGGGGCCGGGTCGAGGTCGCGTCGCATCGACGCGAAGAACGGCGCCGTGAGCCGGGCGTCGATGCCGGTCGCCCGCGCGGTGTCCGCGAAGGCGTGCACGATGAGGTTGGTGCTGAAGCCGGTCTCGATCGCCCTCAGGGTCTCGTCCTCGAGCCCGTCGAGAGCCGCACGCTGGGCCGCGTCCGGGAGACCGGCCTGGCTGGCCGCGCCGTCGACGATTTCGTCCGCGATCCGCACGAGGGCGTAGATCGAGCCGACCTGGCGGCGTTCCCGCGCGGCGAGGAGGCGGCAGGCCAGCCCGAACGATGTCGAGTAGACGCCGATGACCTGGGCTGAGCTCGCATGAGCAGCCCGGGTGTACGTCGCGATCTGGGTGGCCGTGCCGGTCGTGGGCGTCGGGCGTCGGGTGTCGGTCATCGGCTGCGATTCACTGAGGTGTCGGCGAGCTGGGTGAGGGTCGTGCGGAGGACCGCGGGGATCGCGGCGGTGTCGAGCGCGGCGACCGCCCTGCGGGCGTGGTCGATCGCGAGCTCGTCGGTGGACTGCAGTGCCCCGCAGCTGCGCAGGAGTACCCTGGCCTCCTCTGCCTCGTCCTGGGTGAGGTCGGCCTTGCCGACGAACGGTGCGATCGCCGGCCAGTCGCCCGTCGTACCGGCGTAGGCAACGAGCGCGGTCTGCTTGCCCTCGCGCAGGTCGGTCAGTGCGCTCTTCCCCGTGCGCGCGGGGTCTCCGAAGACGCCGAGGATATCGTCGGTGAGCTGGAAGGCGACGCCGACGAGCCTGCCGAACCGTCCGAGGGCGACGATCGCCTCCTCGCTCGCCCCCGCGAGCACGGCCCCGGCCATCAGGGGAGCCTCGAAGGAGTAGACGGCGGTCTTCTGCTCGAGGGTCACGGTCACTTCCTCGACAGAGAGGGAGTCTTCGAAGCGGTGTTCGTGACGTCCGCGAGTTCACCGGCCGCCGACACGAAGACGGCCCGGTCCAGAAGGTCGAGGAGCCGGCCGCGCTGCTCGGCGCCGATCGGCAGCAGGGCGAGTGCGCGGTGCGCCTCGCTCAGGGCGAGGTCGCCGGCGAGGATCGCCGCCGTGGTCGCCCAGGCGCCGGTCTGCGTCCCGACTGCGCCATGGGCGAGGGCGCGCTCCGTGAACCTGCCGGCGACGTTCGCGACGCCGCGACGGTGCAGGTCGCGGTCGATCACGTCGTCGTGGATCACGAACGCGGTGTGCAGGAGTTCGAAGCTCACGGCGACCGGGATCGCCAGGCTCATCTCTGTTCCGCCGAGTCCGGCGAACGCGGCGAGCACGAGCGCGGGACGCACCCGCTTGCCGCCACTGCTGGCCTGCTCGAGCGAGTCCCAGAGAGCGACGTAGTGCGTTCCGTAGTCGCTCGCTCGCAGCCTGGCCGCCGCGAAGTATCGCTGGAGTTCGGTCTCTACTTCGATGTGGGCGATCTCAGGCATCGAATCTCAACTCCTTCAGTTGGAGCACCATCCATGGGCTGAAGGCCCACGGGCTGGAGAGCGCGCTCGCGCGCAGGGTTTCGGGGTCGGTCCACACGTATTCGGAAACCTCATCGGGATTCGGCACGGGGTCGGTTTGCACCGTCGCGCGGTACACCGGGCAGATCTCGTTTTCCACGATGCCGCTCGCATCCGTCGCCCGGTAGCGGAACAGGGGAAGCGCCACGGTCAGTTCGTCGAGGTCGAGGCCGAGCTCAAACCGGCCGCGCCGTGCGATGGCCCGCCGCTGCGACTCGTCCGGGAGGGGATGCCCGCAGAAGGAGTTCGTCCAGACTCCCGGCCAGGTCCGCTTGCCGAGGGCGCGCCGGGTGACGAGAACCTCCCCGCGTTCGTTGAAGACATAGACCGAGAAGGCGAGATGAAGGGCGGTATCGGCGTCGTGCATCGTGCTCTTGGGCGCCGAGCCGATCGGGCGCCCTGATTCGTCGAGCAGTACGACGAGTTCGACCGTCTGGTCCACAGCCTGCATGTGATTCCTCCCCTTCCCGCCACCATACCCGTAGATATTGCTAACCAAGTTAGCTAATCGTGAGGCTAGCATGGTGGAATGTCCGAACGAGCCACTTTCCCGCCCCGGTCTCCGTCGCCGGAGCCGAGCTTCTGGACCGGCCAGGGGAACAACGGGACGACCGGGACCACCGGGACCACCGGTGCTCGCGACGTTCTCGCCGCGCTCCGGGCATTCCGGGCCGCGGATGCCGCGATGCGCGAGCGCGCCAGGGCCGAGCTCGCGGTGAACGAGACCGACCTCGTGGCCATCAGGCACCTGATCCAGCGCGAGGCCCGCCGGACCCCGGTCAGCCCGAAGGATCTCACCTCCCACCTCGGGATCTCCTCTGCCGCGACGTCGAAGCTGCTCGCGCGCCTGACCCGCACCGGGCACATCCGCCGCGAGGCGCACGCCGTGGACGGACGGGTCCAGCTCATCTTCGCGACGCCGGCGGCGCATCAGGAGGTGCGCCGGGCGCTCGGGGGCGTGCACGAGCGGATGTTCGCGGCCGCAGAGGACCTCGAACCGTCCGAACGAAACGCCGTTATCCGCTTCCTCACGGCCATCGCCGACGCCATGTCCGCAACGACGACGGACACCGCGTCGCACCACGGCGGCACTCCGACCGGGGTCACAGCCCCGAGCGGGGGGACCGAAGCGGTTCAGGGGCACTCGACCACCTAGGCTTGACCGGTGCCAACACCAGCAGCAGACCATGTGACCGCCCTCCTCGCGTCCTACCAGGACTTCCCGGAGACGGGCATCCTCTTCCGGGACCTCAACCCCGTTTTCGCGGACGCCGTGGCCTTCCGGGCGCTCATCGACGAACTCGCCGGGCGGTTCGCCGGGCAGTTCGACGCGGTCGCAGGAATCGAAGCGCGGGGTTTCCTGCTCGCGGCGGCCGTGGGATACGCGGCGGGGGCATCCGTGCTCGCCGTGCGCAAGGGCGGCAAGCTGCCCGGCTCCGTGCTGTCGGAGAACTACGACCTCGAATACGGTTCGGCGTGCCTCGAACTCGAGATCGGCCAGCTGCCGGAGGGATCCCGGGTGCTCGTCCTCGACGACGTGCTCGCGACGGGCGGAACGATCGCGGCCACCTCCCGGCTCGTCCGGCGTGCCGGCTATCGACTGACGGGCGTCGGCGTCGTGCTCGAGCTCACCGAACTCCTCGGCCGCGACCGCCTCGGCACCACCCCGCTGCACACCATCGTCGCCCTGTAGAACCACCCCGCAGCGGGCAGGCACCGACCGCACTGTGCGAAAACCGCACGCTCTGGGCCGAATGGCGGCCGGATGCCGCATGCTTGGTTCATGACGGGAAACGGCGACGAGTGGGTCTTCGCGCCAGACGGCCGCAGGTTCTGGGGACGCTTCGGGGCCGCCGGGCTGCTCGTGCACCACGCCGACCTCGGGGTGCTGATGCAGCATCGCGCCGCGTGGAGCCACAACGGCGACACCTGGGGGCTTCCCGGCGGCGCCCGGCATGAACACGAGACCGCCCTCGAAGCCGCGCTCCGCGAGGCGAACGAGGAGGCCGGCGTGCCCGCCGAACTCGTGAGCGTGCAGTTCAGCTCGGTACTCGATCTCGGCTTCTGGTCGTATACGACGGTCGTCGTACGCGCCCTCGAACCCTTCGAGCCCGTGATCAGCGACCGTGAGAGCATCGCACTGCGCTGGGTGCCCGCCGAGCTCGTCGACGCACTGCCGTTGCACCCCGGCTTCGCCCTGAGCTGGCCGGCCCTGCGCGCCCGCCTGGACGGGGCGGATGCCGGCGGCCCGGCCACCGACGTCCGCTCGCCGGAGTCGCGCGCCTGACCCGGTGCAGTCAGACGGCGGTCAGCACCCGGAAGACGGGATGGTCCGCGGCGATCGCCTCGAATGCCGAAACGGGTTCGTGCCGCTCCACGGGAATGTGCGGGCGCCCGCCCGGGGCCTTCTCGACGAAGCGTTTCAGGATCGGCGCGCGGTCCTCCGCCGGCACCTCGACGAGCCAGACCGGGCGCGCCGTGCGCCTGCGGAGCGTCGCCCGGCCGCCAGCAGCGCGCACGTTCCGCACCCAGTTGCATTCGCCGAGCATCGAGACGAGGTACCACTGGCCGTCAACGTCGGCCATCCCGATCGGGAACCGGGTCACCTGTCCGCTGCGTCGCCCGATGACCTCGAGGGAGACCCAGCGTCTCGGCAGCACTCCGAGGCGCAGCGCCCGGTTCCACAACCGTGCATAGCGCTTCGCCGTGGCGTTCCCCTGCCCGCCGGAATACATCGCGCGAAGCCGGTCTGCCTGGGCGCCCATTACCGCGCCCTCCTCACCGGACGGGACGCCGTCCGGGGGACCGCGTGCGCATCGCCCCGGGGAAGCCACGGCACGGTCGGGCTCGTCACGCGCTGGTATGCGGGATAGTCCGTGTCCATGCCCGAAGCGTACGCCGGGTTCGGCCGTCCGGCACCGTGCTTCCGGCACGCTCCACCCGATCCGTGACACCGGCCCCGTGCGACCCGCTACCGTTGACACCCGGAGGAATCATGAAACTGGAACCGTTGTTCCTCAGGCTCGACCGGGTCGCCGGTGGTCGGTCCGTCGAATACACCATCGCGCCCGAGATGCGCCGGCACCCCAGGACCAGGCGCACGTTCGTCGCGATCCTGTGGCTCCTCGCCGCGGAACTGGTCCTCGGCGCGGCCGCGGTCGTCATCGCGGTCGTCCTGTTCCTCGGCGGCACCGAGATCCCGACCTCGGTCTGGATGCGCACCTTCGTCGTGCTCGCGATGACGCTCACCCTGCTCTACTTCGCCTGGCGGGCGCAGAAGGGCTTCTACTGGGCCTACCTCCGGCTGCGCCTGTTCAGCAAGATCTTTCCGGTGATCACGCTCGTCCTCGCCGCGATCCCGGGCCTGTACCCGTTGTGGATGGTCAGCGAGCAGATCCTGTTCAGCCTCATCATGATCGGCGTCGGAGACTACCTCTCCTCCGACCACATGCGCGAGGCGTTCCCCAGGCCGCCGCGCACCCCGAAGCCGCCGCGCACCCCGAAGCCGCCGCGCACACCGAGGCCGCCGCGCACCCCGAAGCCGCCGCGCACCGCACCGCCGCGCTAGCCTGGCGCGTTACGGACCCCACCCGAATGTCGCAGGGCGCCGCGACGCAGGCTCAGGCCTCCCGCACGACCTCCTCCGCGGCCTTGTCCGGGCGCCAGCCCCGCCACGACGGATGCCGCAACCGGCCATCCGAGGTCCACTCGAGATAGTCGACCTCCCCGACCAGGACAGGCCGCACCCAGTGCGCGTCCCTCACATCGGCCGCCGGCACCGCAGCGAACGGGCTCTCCGCCTGCGCGAGCCGGTCGAGCCGGCCACGCAGCACGACCAGGTCCCTGTCGCGGAAACCGGTGCCGACCCTCCCGACGTACTCGAGCCCCGCCTCGGACGGAATCCCGAGGAGCAGCGAACCGAGCGACCGCGACCGGTTGCCGTTCCCGGTGCGCCAGCCGCCGATCACGACCTCCTGAGCCCGGTGGTGCTTGATCTTGATCCAGGACCGCGACCGCCGCCCGCCCTCGTATCCGCCGTCGGCGTCCTTCGCGACGATGCCCTCGAGGCCGAGCTCGCGACTCACCCGCACGGCATCCTGCGCGTCGCCGGGCAGGTCAGGCGACAGCTGCACCGCCCCGTCGCCCGTGACGAGCGACTCGAGGATCGCCCGTCGCTCCGAGTACGGCGTGCGGCTGAGGTCGACCCCGTCGCGTTCGAGCACGTCGAACACGAGGTACTGCACCGGGGTGGCGGCGGCCGCGGCGGCCACCGTGCGGCGGGTCAGGTGCATCCGGCTCTGCAGCAGGCCGAAGTTCGGCCTGCCGGAACGGTCGAGTGCGACGATCTCCCCGTCGAGCACCGCGCTGGCCGTGTCGACAGCGGTCGGAACCGCCGCGAGGAGCTCGGGGTAGGCATCCGTCACCTCGTTGCCCGCCCGGGTGAAGAGCCGCACCGGCCGCTCGGTGCCCACCGTCGACAGGTAGGCGAGCGCGCGAATGCCGTCCCACTTCGGTTCGAAGGCCCACCGTATGTCCGTGACCAGGTCCGCGGCCGATCCGAGCGTCGCAAGCATGGGCGTGTACCGCCCGCGCGGGCTCGCATCCGGCCGCCCGCCCGGCGCGACTCCGCCGGTCCCGGTGCCGGGGGCTGTTCCGGGAATCCGTCCGGAGTCCGCACCGGTCTCCGGGACCGGGTGACCCGATGTCGTCGCGGTGTCCGGTTCGGCAGCGGCTGATTCAACAGCGGATGCGGCGGCCGGTGCCACCGCCCGCCGGACCCTGGCGCCGGCCTTCGGCTTCATCAGGTGGATGAGCCAGTTCTGGGCAGAGCGGTCGTGAGAACCCTGACCCTGCGCGTTCGTGCGGATGAGTGCGAACCTCCGAGTGCCCTCGAGGCCCCCGCCCGGCTCCCCGTGCAGGGTCGCGATGACCTCGTCCTCCCGCCATTTCTCGAGGTCGTAGCGGCCGCGATCCCAGATCGACACCGTGCCCGCCCCGTATTCCCCTGCCGGAATCTCACCCTCGAACCCGCCGTACTCGAGGGGATGGTCTTCGGTGCGCACGGCGAGGTGATTCTTCGCCGGATCCGTCGGCACCCCGCGCGGGAGCGCCCAGGAGGCGAGGACACCCTCGTGCTCGAGACGGAAGTCGTAGTGCAGGTTCCTGGCGTGGTGTTCCTGGATCACGAAGCCCTGCCGGTCGGGGCTCGCGGTCACGGCCCCGGTGCCTGCTTCCGGCACCGGCTCCGGGGTGCGCGCCGCCGAGCGTTTGCTGCGATACACGGCCAGCCGGTCCCCGGGGTCCGGCGCGGGGGCATCCGCCCCCGCATCGCGCGCCGCGTCCCGGGCCGGTTCGCGCGCCCCCGAACCGTGCGCTCCGAGCAGCGCGGCGAGCGGATCGCCGCCGTGTTCGACCCGGCTCAGCGCCTGCTTGTAGTCGAGCTGGGCGAGTCCGGGCTCGGCGAGCTCCCGCCAGGTGCGCGGCATCGCGACCATCGGCCGGAACGTGCCGCGCAGGGAATACGGCGTGATCGTGGTTTTCGCAGCGTTGTTCTGGCTCCAGTCCACGAGCACCTTGCCGCCCCTGATCGACTTCTTCATGTCGCTCACCACGAGGTCGGGGTGGTCGGCTTCGAGTGCTCTGGCGAGTTCGTGCGCAACCTGCGAGATCTCGTCGGAGGTATGGGTCAGGTCGAGCGCGGCATACAGGTGGATGCCCTTGCTCCCGCTCGTGACCGGGAGCGGGTCGAGTCCCATATCGCGCAGGATGGCGCGGGCGAGCCTGGCCACCTCTGCGCACTCCGGAAGGGTGACGCCCTCACCGGGGTCGAGGTCGAGCACGAGCCGGTCGGGGTTGCGCCGGCTGCCGTCCCGCCCGAACTGCCACTGCGGAACGTGGAGCTCGAGCGCCGACATCTGCCCGAGCCAGGTCAGGGTCGCGACGTCGTTCACGAGCGGGTACACGTTCGTGTGGTCGGTGTGCTCGATCGAGTGGCGCTGCACCCAGCTCGGCGCTGAGTCCTCGAGGTTCTTCTGGAAGAACATCTTCTCCGGCTTCTCCACCGTGCCGACCCCGTGCACCCAGCGCTTGCGGGTCGCCGCACGGTTCGCGGCGTGCGGCACGAGCACCTCGGCGATCGCGGCGTAGTACCCGAGGACATCCGCCTTTGTGGTGCCGGTCTCGGGGTAGAGCACCTTGTCGAGGTGCGTGAGAGTGATCCGGTGACCGTCGACGGACACGACCTGGCTCGTCGCCTCGTTCATCCGGCCTCCGTTCCGATCGATTCGCCCGGGTTCTCCCGATGCCGTTCCACCAGCATGCCCGCGCACTCCCCGTCCGGCTAGTACGGGCGGCGGATGCGGTGTCTACTGGTTCGCATGAGATCGATCTGGAAAGGCTCCATCACCTTCGGCCTCGTCAACGTGCCCGTCAAGGTCTACAGCGCGACAGAAGACCACGACACCGCGCTGCACCAGGTCCACGACGCCGACGGCGGACGCATCCGCTACCAGCGGCGGTGCTCCCGCTGCGGCCGGATCGTCGACTACGCCCACATCGACAAGGCGTACGACGACGGCGAGAACACGGTCGTGCTCACCGAGGAGGAGCTCCGCAGGCTGCCGGCGGAGAAGAGCAGGGAGATCGACGTCGTCGAGTTCGTGCCGAGCGAGCAGCTCGACCCGATGCTGTTCGAGAAGAGCTACTTCCTGGAACCGGACGGCGCATCGCCCAAGGCGTATGTCCTGCTCCGGCGCGCGCTCGAGGCGAGCGACCGCACCGCGATCGTGCGTTTCGCACTCCGCCAGAAGACCCGGCTCGGCGCGCTCCGGGTGCGCGGTGACGTGCTGCTCCTGCAGGCGCTGCTCTGGAGTGACGAGGTGCGGGAGGCCGACTTCCCCGCCCTGGCCGAATCCACGAAGATCTCGCGGCAGGAGCTCGAACTCTCGGCGGCGCTCGTCGAGTCCTTCGCCTCCGACTTCACCCCCCAGGACTACCGCGACGACTACCAGGACCAGCTCAGGGAGCTGATCGAAGCCAAACTCGCGGCCGGAGAGACCGTCGAGGCGGCCGAGGCAGGGGAGGCGGGGGAGGCCACAGGAGAGGAGTCCGGCGGCGGCGAGGTCCTCGACCTGATGGAGGCGCTCCGGCGCAGCGTCGAGCGCAGCCGGGGAGGAGGGAAGGGCGGCACCGCAGCGGAGGGCGACGACACGGCGCGGCCCGCGAAACGGCGCATTCCGTAGAGCGTCGGCGCATCGGTAGACTCGCACAATGGCAGGGGCGGAAGTACCCATCATCAGTTCCAGGGTTCTGACCCTGCCCAACCTGCTGAGCGCCCTCCGGCTTACCCTCGTCCCGGTCTTCCTCGTCCTGCTCGTCCGCGGCGCGGATGCCTGGGCCCTCCTCGTGCTCCTCGTCGCGAGCCTCACCGACTACCTCGACGGCGTGATCGCGCGGCGCTTCAACCAGATCACCCGGCTCGGCCAGCTCCTCGACCCCGCGGCCGACCGCCTCTACATCTTCGCGGCGCTCCTCGGCCTGGCCTGGCGCGACCTCGTGCCCTGGTGGATCGTCCTCATCGTGATCGGCAGGGACGTCTTCCTGCTCGGCCTCGGGATCGTCCTTGCGAGCCACGGCTACGGTCCGCTCCCGGTCAACCTGCTCGGCAAGGCCGCGACCTTCTGCCTCTTTTATGCGCTGCCGCTGATCATGCCCGGCCAGGCTTTCCCGATGCTCGGCTGGTGGTCCCTTCCGATCGGCTGGGCCTTCGGAATCTGGGGGCATTCCTGTATTGGTGGGCCGGAATCATCTACGCTTTCGAGACGGCCAGGGTGATTCGGATTCCGCGGGCCATACCGCCCATTCGATCGGATACGATTGGGGGGTAGGAGGTGTACCGGTGATTGATTCCAAAAAGCCAGATGAGAGCCAGCGTAAGGCCGCGCCCGAAGAATATTCCGGCACCGACACGACGATGACGTTCAGCCAGGGCTTCGCAGCCCAGCTCGCGGCCGTCGACAACGACGTGACGGCAGAAGAACAGGAAGCGATCTCGGCCCTTCCCTCCGGGTCGGCTCTCCTCGTCGTTCGCCGCGGTCCGAACTCGGGCGCCCGGTTCCTGCTCGATGCCGATGTGACGACCGTCGGTCGGCACCCGCACGCGGACATCTTCCTCGATGACGTGACCGTGTCCCGTCGGCACGCCGAGTTCCTCCGCCACGGAACCTCGTTCGAGGTCAAGGACCTCGTCTCCCTGAACGGCACCTATTTCGAGGGAGTGCGCATCGAAACCGCAGCGCTCCACGACAGGGATGAAGTCCAGGTCGGCAAGTTCCGGCTCACGTTCTACGCCTCGCGACTCGATCTGGCGCCACAGGCGAGCGAGTAGTGGCAGCGTCCTCCGCCCAGGCCAGGCAGCCGGGTGCGACGTCGCTGTTGAGCATCGGACAGGTGCTCGCTCGCCTGACCCCGGATTTTCCCGACCTCACCCCGTCGAAGCTGCGCTTCCTCGAGGAGCAGCGCCTCGTCTCTCCCGCGCGCACCGAATCCGGCTACCGCAAGTTCTGCGCGAGCGACCTCGACCGGCTCCGCCTGATCCTGTCGATGCAGCGCGACCTGTACCTTCCGCTCAAGGTCATCCGGGGCTACCTCGACGACCTCGACGCCGGCAACTCGCCGACGCTGCCCGGGGAGTGACTCCGGGTCCGTCGATGCTGTCGACCGAACGGCGCCTCAGCCGGGACGAGCTCATCCGCGAGGCCGGGGCATCCGCCGCCCTGCTGCACGACGCCGTGTCCGCCTCGATCATCCTTCCGGCGGAAGTGTACGGTGACGACGCTCTCGGAGTCCTGCGTGCCCTTGTCGAGCTCCAGCACAGCGGGATCGAACCGAGGCACCTGCGCGGCTTCCGCGGCGCGGCAGAACGGGAACTGGGGCTGATCGAGAGCGCCCTGGTGCCGCTGTCCCGACGCAGGGATGCGTCGAGCCGGGCGAAGGCCGCGGAAATGGCCGTCGAAATCGCCGGCAATTTCGAAGTCATCCGCGGCAGCCTGATCCGTTCGGCGCTCGGTCGCCTCACCAGTTAAGCTCGGCCGGATCGCCAGGAAGTCGTAGACTGCTGGAAGCGCCGCCGGACCGAATCCGATCCGGGCGAACCCCACCGATGGCAGTCGTACGACACGCCGACGCGTTCGGGCGGATGTCCGGGCCTGGGTCCAGTACCTCGGTAGCGTTGCATCTGCGGCCGCGCCGCACCCCATTCCGAGAGGCCATCGTATGAGCGAGCTCAGCAAGCGTGACGACGCCTCCCGCTACGGTGACGGACTCCTGTTCACAGACGGCATGCCGGACCTCGATGAGAATTCCGGGTACCGGGGCGCCGTCGCGGCCCGTGCCGCCGGCATCACCTACCGCCAGCTGGACTACTGGGCCCGTACCGAACTCGTCGAACCGACGGTGCGCGGTGCGACCGGCTCCGGCACGCAGCGGCTCTACGGCTTCCGCGACATTCTCGTCCTCAAGCTCGTCAAACGCCTCCTCGACACCGGCATCTCACTCCAGCAGATCCGCACGGCCGTCAACCAGCTCCGCGAGTCCGGGGTCAGCGACCTCGCCCAGACGACGCTCATGAGCGACGGCGCGAGCGTCTATCTCTGCACGTCCAACGACGAGGTCATCGATCTCGTCAGCCGCGGCCAGGGCGTCTTCGGAATCGCCGTCGGCAAGGTCCTGCGCGAGGTCGAGACGACCCTCGTCGAGCTCGACTCCCAGCCGTCCGACCCTTCCGACGAACTCGCCGTCCGCCGCCTCGCCCGCAAGGTCTCCTAACCCACCAGCAGGTCGAGCTCGCCATCAGGACTGGCTCGGTGGCAGGACTCGCTCGGTGGCAAGACGCGCTCGCTGGCAGGACTCGCTCGCCGCAAGGACACCCGCTTTCTCGCGGCCCCCGCGATCGAGGTGCGGAAAAGGCACCTTCGTCCCGCCTGGGAAGGTCTTTCGTCCGCAACCCAGCGCGGGAATGTGACCCGGTTTGGGGGCGGATCCGCCTAGCGCTGCTCCGCGTATTCGCCGATGCGTGCGGTGCGGAGGATACGGTCGAGCAGCTGGTCGAAGTAGCGGGCCATCTCCTGCGCGCTGTCGCCGGGCCAGGTGTGCAGCGGCTTCGCGGCGCCCTGCGCCTGCTGCAGCGACGTGCGCTCCGGCAGCTGGGGGCTGAGCACGAGCGGTCCGAACATGTCCCGCAGTTCCTTGATCCGGAACTGGTGCTCGAGGGACGCGATCCTGGCACGATTCACGATGATGCCGAGCGGCTGCAGCCGCGGGCTGAGTCCGCGGCGGATCTCCTCGATCGCGCGCAGTGCGCGGTCGGCGGCGGCGACGGAGAACAGCCCGGGCTCTGTGACGACGGCGACGCGGTCGCTCGCCGCCCACGCGGTCCGGGTCAGGGCGTTGAGGGAGGGCGCGCAGTCGATCAGCACCAGGTCGTAGTCCTTCTCGACCGTCGAGAGGGCTTCTTCGAGCTTCCAGATGTCGCGGATGCTCGGGTGCGGACCGTCGAAGTTGATGGCGGACGGGCTGCCGATCATGACGTCGATCGTGCCCTGCTGGCCGCGGGTCCAGCCGCTCGGCACGATGGCGGCACGGACGATCTTTTCCTTGGGGGATGCGAGGACGTCGGCGATGTTCAGGTGGCCGGCGACCTCGATGTCCATGCCGGTCGACACGTCCGATTGCGGGTCGATGTCGACGACCAGGGTCCGTACGCCGCGGGCGAAGGCAGCAGACGCCAGACCCAGGGTCACTGTGGTCTTGCCTACTCCTCCCTTGAGGGAGCTAACGCTTAGTACGTGCACAAGTAGATACGTTACCTTCACTAGTCTTAGAGAACCTAACCGCCAGCTGTGTGCCCGTCGCCTCCTGAAAGGTCTGTATGTTCACGAAGATTCTTGTTGCCAACCGCGGAGAAATCGCGATTCGCGCGTTTCGTGCAGCGTATGAACTCGGCGCGAAAACCGTCGCCGTTTATCCGTTCGAAGACCGGAATTCCCTCCATCGCCTGAAGGCGGACGAGGCGTACCAGATCGGCGAACCCGGGCACCCGGTCAGGGCATACCTGACCGTGAGCGAGATCATCCGGGTCGCCGTCGAGAGCGGCGCCGACGCCATTTACCCCGGCTACGGCTTCCTTTCCGAGAACCCCGAGCTCGCACTCGCCGCCCGCGAGGCCGGCATCACCTTCATCGGCCCCGGCGAGCACGTGCTCGAAATGGCCGGAAACAAGGTCACCGCCAAGGAGCACGCGATCGCTGCTGGCGTTCCCGTGCTCAAGTCGAGCGCGCCATCGAAGGACCTCGACGAGCTCATCGCCGCAGCTGCCGACATCGGCTTCCCGATCTTCGCCAAGGCCGTCGCCGGCGGCGGCGGCCGCGGCATGCGCCGCGTCGCGAGCATAGAGGACCTGCGCGGTTCCCTCGAGGAGGCCATGCGCGAGGCCAACAGCGCCTTCGGCGACTCGACCATGTTCCTCGAGCAGGCCGTGCTCCGCCCCCGGCACATCGAAGTGCAGATCCTCGCGGACTCGACCGGCGAAACCGTGCACCTCTTCGAGCGGGACTGCTCCGTGCAGCGTCGCCACCAGAAGGTCATCGAGATCGCGCCGGCCCCGAACCTCAGCGACGAGATCCGTACCCGTCTCTACGCGGATGCCGTGGCTTTCGCCCGCTCCATCGGTTACGTCAACGCGGGCACCGTCGAGTTCCTGCTCGACACCGTCGGGGAGCGCGCAGGCCAGCACGTCTTCATCGAGATGAACCCGCGGATCCAGGTCGAGCACACCGTGACGGAAGAGGTCACAGACGTCGACCTCGTCGTCGCCCAGATCCGCATCGCCGCGGGGGAGACCCTCGCCGAACTCGGGCTCCTCCAGGACCAGATCCACCTGCGCGGCGCCGCGCTCCAGTGCCGCATCACCACCGAGGACCCCACGATGGGGTTCCGGCCGGACACCGGGAAGATCACGACGTATCGCTCACCCGGCGGGGCAGGCATCCGCCTCGACGGTGGAACCATCAACCCGGGCGCGCAGATCAGCCCGCACTTCGACTCGATGCTCGCGAAGCTCACCTGCCGCGGTCGCGACTTCACCGCAGCCGTCACGCGCTCCAAGCGGGCACTCGCCGAGTTCCGCATCCGCGGCGTCTCCACGAACGTCGCCTTCCTCCAGGCCGTCCTGGAAGACCCGGGCTTCGCGGCCGGCGACCTCAGCACCTCCTTCATCGACGAACGGCCAGACCTGCTCCGCGCCCGCGTCTCGAAGGACCGTGGAACGAAGATCCTGAACTGGCTCGCCGACGTCACCGTCAACAAGCCGAACGGGGTCCCGATCACCCTGCTGAACCCGGCAGAGAAGCTTCCGAAGCTCGACCTCAGCGTCCCGGCCCCCGCGGGCTCCCGCCAGCGGCTGCAGCTGCTCGGCCCGGCCGGTTTCGCCGCGGAACTCCGCGCCCAGACCGCACTCGCCGTGACGGACACCACGTTCCGCGACGCCCACCAGTCGCTCCTGGCTACCCGCGTGCGCACGAGGGACCTCGTCGCCGTCGCGCCGTACGTCGCCCGGATGACGCCGGAGCTCCTCTCGATCGAGGCCTGGGGCGGCGCGACCTACGACGTCGCGCTCCGTTTCCTCGGCGAGGACCCGTGGGAACGGCTCGCCGCCCTGCGGGCCGCGCTCCCGAACATCAACGTGCAGATGCTGCTCCGCGGCCGGAACACGGTCGGATACACGCCGTACCCGACCGAGGTCACCGACGCCTTCGTGCGGGAAGCGTCCGACACGGGCGTCGACATCTTCCGGATCTTCGACGCCCTCAACGACGTCTCGCAGATGCGCCCGGCGATCGATGCCGTCCTCGGCACCGGAACGAGCATCGCCGAGGTCGCACTCTGCTACACGGGCGACCTGCTCGACCCCGCGGAGGACCTCTACACGCTCGACTACTACCTGCGCCTCGCGGAGCAGATCGTCGACACCGGCGCGCACATCATTGCGATCAAGGACATGGCCGGGCTGCTTCGCCCGGCGGCCGCGGAGAAGCTCGTCGGAGCGCTTCGCGAACGCTTCGCGCTCCCGGTGCACGTCCACACCCACGACACTCCCGGCGGCCAGCTCGCGACCCTGCTCGCCGCCGCGCGCGCGGGCGCCGACGCTGTCGACGTCGCGAGCGCACCGATGGCCGGCACCACGAGCCAGCCTTCTGCGTCCTCGCTCGTCGCCGCGCTCGCGCACACCGAACGCGACACCGGCATCTCGCTCAAGGCCGTCTGCGACCTCGAACCGTACTGGGAAGACGTGCGCCGCGTCTACCACCCCTTCGAATCGGGACTCCGGGCCCCGACCGGGCGGGTCTACAGCCACGAGATCCCCGGTGGCCAGCTCTCCAACCTCCGCACCCAGGCCGTCGCACTCGGCCTCGCCGACGACTTCGAGCTCATCGAGGACATGTACGCCGCCGCGAACCAGATCCTCGGCCGCGTTCCCAAGGTCACGCCCTCGTCCAAAGTCGTCGGCGACCTCGCCCTCTACCTCGCCGCCGTCCGCGCCGATCCGGAGGACTTCGCCGCGAACCCGGGCAACTACGACGTGCCAGACTCGGTGATCGGCTTCATGGCCGGCGAACTGGGCGACCTGCCCGGCGGCTGGCCGGAGCCCTTCCGCAGCAAGGTGCTCGCCGGTCGCAGCATCCACATCGGCGTCACCGAGCTGACAGCACCCGAGCGCGAGGCGCTCGACGGCGACAGCCTGACCCGTCGCTCGATGCTCAACCAGCTGCTCTTCCCCGGACCGACCCGCCAGTTCGAGCAGATCCGCGAGCTGTTCGGCGACCTCTCCGTCGTCGACACCGTCGACTACCTCAACGGGCTGCAGCAGGGTATCGAACACTCGGTCGAGATCGACAAGGGCGTTCGCCTCTACGTCGGACTCGAGGCGATCGGCGAGGCGGACGACAAGGGCATGCGCACCGTCATGACCACGCTCAACGGCCAGCTGCGCCCCGTGTTCGTGCGCGACCGCGGCATCACCGTGAGCACCAAGGCCGCCGAGAAAGCGGATGCGAACCGGCCGGGCCAGGTCGCGGCTCCCTTCTCCGGGGTGGTCACCCTGCAGGTCGAGGAAGGCGCGATCGTCGAGGCCGGCCAGACCGTCGCATCCATCGAAGCCATGAAAATGGAGGCGGCCATCACCTCCCCGATCGCCGGTGTCGTCGAGCGGGTGGCGATCCCGAAGACGCAGCAGGTGGACGCCGGCGACCTCCTCGTGGTGGTGCGCCCGCGCTAGGCTGAAGGTCGATCGGCCGTCGCCCACCGTGGCGCCGGCCGGCCGGGGGCCCAGGCCGGGCCGATATTTTCACGACGAAGGGACGGACTGTGGTGCCGGAAAAGCGCACGGATACCGGAATCTCTTCGACGGGCGGCGGAGACGCGCAGCCCGGTGACGAGTACAACAGCGAGCTGCCGCCGCACACGATCGACAACCTCGCCGCTGCGCTGCCGGCAGGGCTCGCAGCCGCACCCCTCGCGTCGCCGGCGCTCGGGAGTACCGGCCCCGCAGGCGGGGGCGATGCTGGCCGCCCCGCGACGCACACCATCGAGATCAACACCGGGCCGGGCATCCGGGTCCCGGCCGGCGACCGCGTGACCCGGAACGACCGCGCCGACCGGGGTGAGCGCCTCGGCGCCGCCGCAGCAGGGGCCGTGCAGTCCCTCTCCGGCCCTGCGCAGACCGGTCCGGCGGATGCCGCGGCGCAGTCCCGCAGGGAGCGCCTGCGCCCCGATGGCGGCACCGTCCCGGAATCGGCGGCCATGCTCACGTCGGAACGCCTGCTCGCGGTCAATCGCCGCACCCAGCCGCCGCCCCACGGAGGCTGGAACGCCTTCGTCTACGCCGCGACGCTGCACCTCGTCAACCTCGGCGACTCGGCGAAGGTCCGCGCCCACAAGGACATGGACGCCCTGATCCGCAAGGAGTTCGACGGCGGCACCCGGTTCGTGCCGATCCTCACCCGCAAGGGCGGTGTCGGCAAGACCACGGTCACGGCCCTGCTCGGCATGGCCCTCGCCGACGCACGCGAAGACCGCATCATCGCCGTCGACGCCAACCCCGACCGAGGCACCCTCTCCGAACGGGTCAGCAAGCAGACGAGGTCGACCGTGCGCGACGTCGTCACGAAGGCCGCGTCCATCGGTGGCTTCACCGACTTCTCCACCCTCGTGTCCCGCGACGCGACCCGGCTCGACATCCTCGCCTCCGACACAGACCCGCTCCTGTCCGAAGCCTTCGACGAGGACGACTACAACGTCGTGGCCGACCTCGCGGCCCGGTACTACTCGATCATGCTCACCGATTGCGGCACCGGGATCGTGCACTCCGTGATGCGGGCGACCCTGCAGCGTGCTGACTCGATCGTGGTCGTCTCCGGAGGCAGCGTCGACGAAGCCAGGCTCGCCTCTGAGACCCTGACCTGGCTCGACGCCAACGGCTACGGCGACCTCGTCCGCAACTCGATCGTCGCGCTCAACACCGCGACCCAGGGCACCAACCTCGTGAAACTCGAGGAGATCGAGTCGCACTTCCGGTCGAGGGTCCGCGAGATCGTGCGCATCCCCTACGACCCGCAACTGGCGGCGGGGAGCGTGATCTCGTGGGAGGACCTGAAACCGATCACCCGGCTTGCCGCCCGCACCCTTGCTGCTCTCGTGGTCGAGGGCCTTCCCGCCCACCGCGGCGCGTGAAGCGCACCCGGTCAACCGACGTGCCCGTACCAACTGACTTGGAGTATTCCTGTGCCTGAGCGCCAGATCCGTCTCTTCGGAGATCCCGTTTTGAAGACCGTGTCCGCGCCGATCGAGATCATCGACGACAGGGTCACCCGGCTCGTCGTCGATCTCCTCGACAGCGTGCGCCTGCCCGGCCGCGCCGGCGTCGCCGCTGCCCAGATCGGCGTCAACCTGCGCGCGTTCAGTTACAACGTCGATGGCGTGATCGGGTACATCCTGAACCCCGTCGTCGTCGAGGTATCCGGCGAGCCCGCCCTCGTCGAAGAGGGCTGCCTGTCCGTTCCCGGCCTGTGGTACCCCACCAAGCGGTACCCGTTCGCGAGGGTCACCGGAACCGACCTCGCCGGCGAGCCCGTCGAACTCGCCGGCGACGGGCTGATGGCCCAGGCCCTGCAGCACGAGACCGACCACCTCGACGGTTTCCTCTACATCGACAAGCTCGACAAGGAGAACCGCCGGGCGGCCATGAAGGAGATCCGCGAGTCGGACTGGTTCTGACCGACGGTCAGCGCACGACCGGGTTCTGCTCGGTGACGACGGGCACGCCCTGGTACATGCCCTCGATGGTCGCGGAGAAGTCCCGCATGATCACGTCGCGCTTGATGCTGAGCTTCGGCGTGAGATAGCCGTTGTCCTCGGTGAGCTCGACGGTGAGGATCACGAACTTGCGGATCGACTCCGCACGCGACACGTGGGAGTTGGCGTGGTCGATGGCACGCTGCACCTCGGCGAGCACCGCAGGATTGACGGCCGCCTCGGCAAGTGACATCGAGGCATCCTCGCCGTTGTTGTGGAGCCAGACCGCGAGCATGTCGGGGTCGAGTGTGACGAGCGCAGCGATGAAGGGCTTGCGGTCCCCGACGACGATGACCTGGCCGACGAGGGGGTTGGAGCGGATCGGGTCCTCGAGCGCGGCAGGGGCGACGTTCTTGCCGCCCGCCGTGACGATGATCTCCTTCTTGCGTGCCGTGATGGTGACGAAGCCGTCCGCGTCGAAGTCGCCGATGTCGCCCGTGCGGAACCAGCCGTCGTCGAAGGCGGCCTGGGTCGCCTCCGGGTTGTGCCAGTACTCCTTGAAGACGTTGACGCCCTTCACCTCGATCTCGCCGTCGTCCATGATGCGGATCGAGACGCCGGGGATGGGAGGGCCGACGGTACCGACCTTGAACTGGTCTGTGCGGCCGACCGTCGCAGGGGCCGTGGTCTCGGTGAGCCCGTAGCCCTCGAGGATCTTGATGCCGAGGCTGTGGTAGAAGTGGCCGAGGAACTCGCCGAGGGGAGCGGAGCCGGAGACGGCGTAGCGCACCTTCCCGCCCATGGCCGTGCGGAGCTTGCTGTAGACGAGACGGTCGAAGATCGCGAACCGGATCTTCATCGAGAGGCTCACCGGGGTTCCCTCGGCGAGTGCCTTGGAGTGCTTGACGGCGAGGTGCGCGGCCGCCTCGAAGATCTTGCCGCGACCGGCGGCCTCTGCCTTCTGCTCCGCCGAGTTGTAGACCTTCTCGAACACCCGCGGAACCGCGAGAAGGAACGTCGGCTTGAAGGTCGCGAGCGCAGGCAGCAACTGCCGGGTGTCCGGCTGGTGTCCGACCCGCACGTTCCCGTGCACGCACAGTACGGCGATGAACCGGGCGAAGACGTGCGCGGTCGTAATGAACAGCAGGGTGGATGCGCCGTCCTCGTGGGTGAGGACGTCCGAGAGGGCGACGCCCGCGTTCCGGGAGGTCTCGACGAAGTTGGAGTGCGTGAGCACGCACCCCTTCGGCCGTCCCGTGGTCCCTGCGGTGTAGATCAGGGTCGCGATGTCGGCGCCGGTCGCGAGGTGGCGGCGGCGCTCGATCTCGGCATCCGGAACGTTGACACCTCCGGCGGCGATCTTCGCGAGGTCGCCGAGGTCGATCTGCCAGACGGTTCCGATGTTCGGGAGGTCGGGGTGCACCTCGTCGAACTTGGCGAAGTGGTCGGCGGTCTCGAGGATCACGGCGGCGGCGCCGGAGTCGCCGAGGATCCACTGCATCTGGGTGGGAGAGCTGGTCTCGTAGACCGGGACCAGGACGGCGCCGGCGTACCAGGTCGCGAAGTCGATCAGGGTCCACTCATAGCGGGTCTTGCACATCAGGCCGATTTTGTCGCCGGGTTCGATGCCTGCTGCGACGAGCCCCTTGGCGAGGCCAACGACCTGACGGTGGAATTCGGATGTGGTCACGGGAGCCCAGCCGGCACCGCGGGGAACCGAGAAAAGCACGGAATCCGGGGTCGCGGCGAGGCGAGCTGCGAGGAGGTCGGTGATGTTCGCCCCTGGATCGGCAGGGACGACTGCGGGCATATCGAACTGTTTCACGGCAACTCCTCTGGTACCGGGCGGATGTGCACACTCTAGCCGGGCGGAATGCGGAGCAGTCGTTTCGACTCGCAGCGCCGCGGCTCAGTACACTCTAGAGGGACGCCTCAGCATAAGTGTGTGCTGAGCTGGGCGGATGCCCGAGACTATCTACGAAAGAGGCCGGCTGTGCACGCCATTGGAATCGACATCGGCGGCACGAAGATAGCTGGAGCCCTGGTCGACGAGTTCGGCACCATTCTCCGTTCCGAGCGCACGCCCACAACGGCGGGGGACCCGCGCGCCATCGAAGACGCCGTTGTCGAGATGATCCAGAAACTCGCCGTCGGAGAGGACGTCATCGCGGCCGGCGTGGCAGCTGCCGGCTTCATCGACTCCGCGCAGTCCACGGTGTACTACGCCCCCAACATCAACTGGCGCAACGAACCGCTCCGGGCGACCCTCGAAGAGCGGCTCAACCTCACCATCCTGATCGAGAACGACGCGAACGCGGCCGGTTGGGCCGAATTCTGCTTCGGCGCGGGCCAGGTCTACAGCGACATGGTCACGCTGACCATCGGCACCGGTGTCGGCGGCGCGATCGTTTCCAACGACCGCCTGTTCCGCGGCGGCTTCGGCTGCGGCGCCGAGCTCGGCCACGTGCGCATCGTCCCAGACGGCCTGCCGTGCGGCTGCGGAGCCCAGGGCTGCATCGAGCAGTACGGCTCCGGCAGGGCCCTGCTCCGCATCGCCAACTCCCTTGCGGATGCCGGCGGTATCGGCCTCGGCCTCGCATCCGCCCGTGACCGCAAGGGCAAGCTCAGCGGCAAGGACGTCGGCCGCCTGATCCAGGACGGCGACCCGGGGGCACTCGCGGCCCTCCGCCAGCTCGGCGACGCGCTCGGCCAGGCCTGCGCCTCGCTCGCGGCCGTGCTCGACCCGCAGATCTTCGTCTTCGGCGGGGAGTCGCCGACGCCGGCGAGCTGCTCCTCGAACCGATTCGCACCGCGTACCTCGAAAACCTTCCGGCACGGGGCTACCATCCCGAAGCAGAATTCGCGATTGCCCAACTCGTCAACGATGCCGGAGTTGTCGGCGCTGCAGACCTGGCGCGGAAGCACGTCTTCCCGATCTAGGCTGTGCCCGACCCAAGAAGAGAGCGACCGATGTTCTACTGGATCATGAAAAACATTGTCGTCGGACCCCTTCTACTGGGGCTCTTCCGGCCGTGGGTGGTGGGCCTCGAGAACATTCCCAGGACCGGGGGAGTCATCCTCGCGAGCAATCACCTCTCGTTCATCGACTCGGTGTTCCTGCCGCTCGTGGTGCCGCGCCGGGTGATCTTCCTCGCCAAGAGCGAATACTTCACCGGAACCGGGCTCAAGGGCTGGGCGACGAAGCAGTTCTTCAAGGCGACCGGTCAGCTCCCCATCGACCGCTCGGGCGGCAAGGCCTCCGAGGACTCGCTCAACACGGGCCTGCGGGTCCTCTCCGGCGGCGGCGTGCTCGGCATCTACCCGGAGGGCACCCGCAGCCCCGACGCGAAGATGTACCGCGGCCGCACCGGGGTGGCCCGGATGCTCCTCGAGGCCGGGGTGCCCGTCGTTCCCGTTGCGATGATCGACACCGAGAAGGCCATGCCGACCGGCACGAGGATCCCGAAGATCCGCCGGATCGGGATCGTGATCGGAAAACCCCTCGACTTCAGCCGCTTCGAGGGGCTGGAGGGGGACAGGTTCGTGCTCCGCAGCGTGACCGACGAGCTGATGTACGAGCTCCAGGCGCTCAGCAAGCAGGAGTACGTCGACGTGTACGCCACGAGCGTGAAAGAAAAGCGCGCCAGTCTTTCGCGATAAGATCGCGTATCCCTTCCCGGCTCTTCCAGCCAGTCCCCTGGCGCGCACTCCGCGCGCCAACCAAGAGAAAACAGAGATAGTCCTGTGGTAGACACTACCGAACCCGTCGTTGTGGCCGATGAAGCTGTGATCGCCGGTCTGGACTATTGGCGCACTCTTCCCATCAAGCAGCAGCCGACGTGGCCGGACGCAGGCGCCGTCGCAGCGGCATCCGCCGAACTGTCGACGCAGCCGCCCCTGGTCTTCGCCGGCGAGGTCGACATCCTGCGCGACCGGCTCGCCCAGGCCGCCGCAGGGCACGCCTTCCTGCTCCAGGGCGGCGACTGCGCGGAGACCTTCAGCGGTGCGACCGCTGAGCAGATCCGCAACCGGGTCAAGACCGTGCTGCAGATGGCCGTCGTGCTCACCTACGGCGCCTCGATGCCCGTGATCAAGATGGGCCGGATGGCCGGCCAGTTCGCGAAGCCGCGCTCGAGTGACTTCGAGACCCGCGGCGGCGTCACCCTGCCTGCCTACCGCGGCGACATCGTCAACGGCTACGACTTCACCCCCGAATCCCGCGAGGCAGACCCTGCCCGACTGGTCAAGGGGTACCACACGGCCGCGTCGACGCTCAACCTGATCCGTGCGTTCACCCAGGGTGGTTTCGCCGACCTGCGCCAGGTGCACAGCTGGAACCAGGGCTTCGCCGCGAACCCCGCGAACCAGCGCTACGAGAAGGTGGCCAAGGAGATCGACCGGGCCATCAAGTTCATGATCGCGTGCGGTGCTGACTTCGAGGCGATGCGTCGCACCGAGTTCTACACGAGCCACGAGGGCCTGCTGATGGACTACGAGCGCCCGATGACGCGGATCGACTCCCGCACCGGAACCCCGTACAACACCTCAGCGCACTTCATCTGGATCGGTGAGCGCACCCGCGACCTCGACGGCGCCCACGTCGACTTCCTGTCCCGGGTGCGGAACCCGATCGGGGTCAAGCTCGGCCCGAGCACCTCGGCAGACGACATGCTGCGCCTCGTCGACAAGCTCGACCCGAACCGCGAGCCCGGCCGCCTCACCTTCATCACCCGGATGGGAGCAGGCAAGGTGCGCGACGCGCTCCCGCCGCTCCTCGAGGCGATCAAGGCGAGCGAGGCCAAGCCGCTCTGGATCACGGACCCGATGCACGGCAACGGCGTGACCACGCCGACCGGGTACAAGACGCGTCGTTTCGACGACGTCGTCGACGAGGTCCGCGGCTTCTTCGAGGCCCACCGCGCGGTCGGAACCCACCCGGGCGGCGTGCACGTCGAGCTCACCGGCGACGACGTCACCGAGTGCCTCGGCGGCTCGGAGCACATCGACGAGGCCGACCTCGCGACCCGCTACGAATCGCTCTGCGACCCGCGGCTCAACCACATGCAGTCCCTCGAGCTCGCCTTCCTCGTCGCCGAGGAGCTCGCAGCCCGCTGACCCGCAGGCATCCCGCCAGAGTGCCGCCGTACCCGCCGAGATCACCCGGCAGGGCGGCGGCACTCGGCGCATCCGGCGCCTCTTGCCTCCTGGAGCGGATGCCGCCAGCGCGAGACATAGACGCGCCGGCCTGTGCCGGGAGCACGTACTGCGCCGCTCAACAAGGAATGGTGGCCCAGTACCACCGAAATGCTCCGCGTTCTAGAAGATCGTCGTCCCGGTCATCGTGATCGTGCTGCCCTTGGGCACCGAAGTTCCGGCCTTGGGATCGGTCGACTTCACGGTGGCGCCGCCGACTCCAAGCGCGTCCGCCAGCGGTCCATACTGGAGCCTGAAGCCGAGTGCCTCTAGGGCTGCCTTTCCATCGACCCAGGGCATGCCGATGACGTTGGGCACTACCACCGGCGCAGGCCCATCGGACGTTGTGAGCACGTAGGTGTCGCCGACACGCACGGGCCCGTCGTTCTGGGGTGCCGCCCTGATCACGTCGCCCTTGTCGATTGTCTCGCTATGCTCCGAGCCGCCGGTCGTCGCCTTCAGTCCCTTGTCGTGCAGGAGCGACGTCGCGGTGTCGACCGACTTGCCCGAGACGTTCGGCACCGAGCCGAGCGAGGCGACGAGGTTGACCTTCATGCCTTCGAAGTACGGGCCGCCCTGGGAGACCTCGGTGCCATCGCTCTCCCGGGTCGCCGACATGACGATGCCGGCGGCGACCTCGCCGGAGAAGACCTGGTCCACCGTGCCGATCGCGGCGTTCAGCCCCGTGACAGCGGAGGACGCGGCATCCGTGGTGAGGCCGGCGAGCGGGGGAAGCGTGATCGGCTGCGGCCCCTGCGAGACGTAGAGCGTGACCGCGTTGCCCTTCTTCACGTGGCCGCCTTCGCCGGGGTCGGTGCTCGCGACCAGTCCTGCCGCAATGGTTCCGCTGTATTGCTGCGCGAGAGCGGACTGGAGTCCGAGTTCGGCGAGCTGGGCGGCGGCGGCGTCCGGGGCGACGGAGACGAGTGACGGCACCTCGACCTGTGACCCGGGGCCGCTGCCGAAGTACCAGCCGGTGCCCGTGCCGAGGCCGGCGAGCAGGAGAACGAGCGCGAAGAGCCAGTACCCGCGTACCTTGCGGCGTCGGGTCTTCGTGCTGAGGAGTTCCGCGTCCTTCGGCGGCTTCACGACGGGCGCGGGCAGCACGGTCGTCGCACCGGGGGCCTGCGCCTGCGCCGCGGCGCCGAAGATCATGGTGTCGGCATCGGCCTGGGCGGCCGCCGCACCGCTCGGCATCAGCAGGGTCTGCTGCACTCCGGTTTCGCCGTCGAAGGGGCGCATCTGCTTCTCGACGTCGAGGAGCTGGTCGAGCATGACCTTCGCGTCCCGGGGGCGCTGCTCGGGGTCCCTGGCGGTCGCCCAGCTCACGAGCTCGTCGAGTTCGTGCGGGACGGTCATGACGCGCAGGCTCGGCATCGGCACCGTGTCATTGGCGTGCTGGTATGCGATCTGCATCGGAGCCTCGCCGACGTACGGCTGTTCGCCGGTGAGCATCTCGTAGGTCATGATCCCGAGGGCGTAGATGTCGCTGCGCGCATCGGCGATACCGCGCGTGACGAGCTCGGGGGAGAGGTAGGCGATCGTGCCGAGCAGCGCCTGCCCGGTTGCGGTGTTGTTGTTCGCGGCGCGGGCGAGCCCGAAGTCGCCGATCTTGATCCGCCCGTCATCGGCGAGCAGCACGTTCTCGGGTTTCAGGTCGCGGTGCACGATGCCGGCCTTGTGCGCTGCGGCGAGGCCGGACAGCACCGCCTCGAGGATGTCGATGGTCTGTTCGCTCGTGAGGCGCCCGTAGTCCTTGAGCAGGTCGCGCAGCGTGATGCCCGGCAGGTACTCCATCACGAGGTACGCCATGTCGGCGTCCTGGCCCTGGTCGTAGACGTTGACGACGTTCGGGTGGGCGAGGCGCGCAGCCGAACGGGCCTCCTGGACGAACCGCGCCTTGAAGGCATTGTCGTCGGCAAGGTGGCCGTGCATCACCTTGAGCGCCACCCGGCGCTCGAGGCGCAGGTCGGTGGCGAGGTAAACGGTCGCCATTCCGCCCCGGGCGATGCGAGAGCGCACCTGATATCGGCCGTCTATCAGACGGCCGATCATCGGATCGGCAGGACTATCGCTCACCAGTCGAGTCTAGGGAGAAGCGGGCAGATCCGCTGCTGGACACTCGCACGGCACGGCTGATCAGCCGAGTTCGGAGAGCCAAAAACGGGCAGAGGTCTCCCACTTCGCGTAGTAGTCGGGGAAGGCGGAGAGCTGCACGGCCTGCGCCGCCTGGGTGACGGAGAGTCCGTCCCAGCCGGGAATGTCGAGCAGCCCCCTGGTGACCCCGGGGTTGGGGTTCCCGGCGCCGCCGAAGAACGCCTGGCTCGCCCGGACCGGGTCCATCACCTGGTCCGGCGACCCCCACCCCTTGCCTGGGCGCTGCTGGAAGAGTCCGAGTGAGTCCCGGTCGCCGTAGTGGACGTTCCGCAGTCCCGATTCCTGGGCGGCGGCGACGAGGGCGATGACGAGGCCCTGGTCGTTCACGCCGGCCGCACGGCCGGTCGCCACGATGATCCGGGCGTTGGCGCGCATTTCGTCGGAGAGCGGCGTGACCTGGCCGAGGACGGCAGTGGGAGCCGGCCCGGGTTCGGGCGCCTGCAACGGGGTGACGGACGCCGTGGCGACCGATTCCGCCGCGGGCGCGGGGATCGAGAGCTGCTGGCCGGGGTAGATGATGCTCGACCAGCCGAGGTTGTTCGCCTGCAGGATCGCGCGGATGGACACTCCGGCGGCTGCCGCGATCGTCGAGACGGTTTCTCCCGTTGCGATCGTGTGACTCGCGCCGGGCGCGGCGGTCGTCGCGCTGACGAGCGCAACAGCCGGGGCCGCTGCTGCCGGGGCCGAACCGGTGGGAATGACGAGGGCCTGGCCCGGAAAGATGATACTCGCCCTGTCGAGGCCGTTGGCGCTCAGCACGGCCGCGACCGCGATGCCGTGCGCGGCCGCTATCCCGCTGATGGTGTCGCCCGTCACGATCGTGTAGCGCGTGAGTTCACTGGCAACCGGCGTGGGGGCAGGGGCCGCTGCCGGGGCGGCACCCTCGGCGAGGGTGAGTTGCTGGCCGGGGAAGATCTTCGTCGACCAGCTCAGCCCGTTGCTCGCGAGGACGGCAGCGGTCGAGAGCCCGAACCTGCTCGCGATGCCGCTCACGGTGTCGCCGGCGACGACCGTGTACTGGTTCGGTGCAGCCTCGGCCTGCACGCGTTGCGCAGGGGCGCTGGTCCCAGCGGATGCCGGCAGCTGCGCCGGGTTCTTGAGCGGCTTCCGGCTCAGGGAGGCTGCCTCGGCGGGCGACGCAAGATTGAGACCGATGGCGACCGTGCACGCCACGGCGAGCGGCAGGGCCGCGAACATGCCGAGCGCGCGGGAACGGATGGCCGAGGACTTGCGGGGCCTGGCGGGGACGAGCTCGCCACTGGCCGGCGGTCGAACGATCCTGTTGGATTGTGCTGACATGACGCTCCATTCAGATTGGTCTGACACTCAGATGCTGTCGAGCCGAAAACCGCCGCCCGAGCTTGAGACTGGCTACAACCTTCACCGTGTCCACGAGCGTTAACTTGTCCACGACCTTCAACGTTTTCACACATGACTGCCGGAGTCAATCGGTATGACCCCCATCCGGGCCGCACGGAGCGCGCACCGGGGCATTCGGTGTTTGAAGTGGCCCGGGAATCATGGGAGGCTTGGAGGGTGACCGATTCGTTTTCAGATCAACCCTGGCTGACCATCCCCGACCTCGTTTCCCTGCTCGGGACCAGTCAAAGCCGGGTTCGCCAACTCATCGATGACAAGCAGCTCCTCGCGATCCGCCGGAACGGTGTGATCTCGGTGCCGGCCGCATTCGTCAAGGACGGTTCCCCGCTCCCTGAACTCCGCGGCACCCTGATCGTGCTCGCCGATGACGGCTTCACCGACGAGCAGGCCATGCAGTGGCTGCTCGAGGTCGACGACAGCCTCGGTGTCCCGCCGATCCAGGCACTTCTCGCCGGTCGTAAGGCCGAGGTCCGCCGCGTCGCCCAGGCGCTCGCCTAGCCACAGGTTCGACCCCGGGCCCAGTTCACACGGCGAGCCCCTTCACACGGCGAGCCCCTTCACACGGCGAGCCCCTTCACACGGCGAGCCCCTTCACACGGCGAGCCCCTTCACAGGGCGAACCCCTCGGCTCGCCCCGCTCCCGGGTCGCCCCGGTCTCAGAACGACCGGCGCGTCACGGTTTCGGCGAGCCTCTCGAGCTGGTCCCGCATGTCGGGGGCGATCGGAGAGGCGTGGAGCGCGCCGCGCGCATCCGCGACCTGGTCCGTGATGAGCGTCTCGACGCTCTCGACGGCTCCGCTGGCCCTGATGAGTTCCTGCAGCGACAGGATCTGGGCCGCGTCGAGCCCCGGGTCTCCGAGGAGTCCGTCGAGGTACTCCCGCGCGGCCGGTTCGAGCGCGCGCCTGGCGAGTGCGATGAGCACGGTGCGCTTGCCCTCCCGCAGGTCGTCACCGCTCGGTTTGCCCGTCACGGCCGCGTCGCCGAACACTCCGAGAAGGTCGTCCCGGAGCTGGTATGCGATGCCGAGCGGAAGCCCGAAGGCGCGCAACGCGTCGAGGTGGGCCGTGTCGGCGCCCGCGAGTGCCGCCCCGATGACGAGGGGAGCCTGGACGCTGTACTTCGCGGACTTGAAGACGATGACCCGCATGGCGCGTTCGAGCAACTCCTCCTCCTGCTGCACGAGCCAGGCCCTTTCCTCGAGGATGTCGAGGTACTGACCGGCTGTCACCTCCGTGCGCATCTGGTTGAATTCGTGGCGACCGAGCCTGGCCGCCACAGGATCTGCGGAGGCCTGGAGGCCCTCGTCGAGGAGCTCGTCGCTCCACCCGAGGAGCAGGTCCCCGAGAAGGATGGCGGAGGCCCGGCCGAACTCGACAGGAGCGCCGGCCCAGCCGCCCGTGGCATGCAGGGATTCGAAGAGTTTATGGGCGGACGCCGAACCCCTGCGGGTGTCCGAATTGTCGATGATGTCGTCGTGGACGAGGGCGGCGGCATGGAAGATTTCGAGGGCGGCGGCCGCCGCGATGACCGGCGCGGAATCGAGCGCGTCCGAACCGGGGACGCTCTGCCAGCCCTGGTGGCAGAACTGGGCCCGGAAGCGCTTACCACCGCTGAGAAACTGCCGTGAGAAGTTCACCAGCGCGCTAAGATCCGGGCTGACAGTAGTCACAATTAGTTGACGGGTTTTCAGGAATTCGTCGATGCGAGTTTGAACCAGATCGACCAGTTGATTGCTTTCAGCCACCCGCCTAGCCTAGCTATCGCGGCGGGGCTAGAATTGGGATTCACCGGTGATCCTACAGAGGAGGAATAAGATGCCGCTTTCGGAACAAGAGCAGCGACTCCTTGAAGAGATGGAGCGCGGGCTCTACCACAACGACTCCGACTTCGTCGCGACCGTTGGCGGTTCATCGCTTCGCCCGAACTACCGCTCGATCGCCCTCGGCGTTCTCGCGGTCGTCGCCGGTATCGGGGGACTGATCGCCGGAGTCGCAGTGCAGCAGCTGTGGCTCGGAATCCTCGGCTTCGTCGTCATGTTCGCAGGGGTATTGCTCGCCACGTCACCGGGCAAGGCCGCCCGCAGGCTGTCGTCCTCCGGCTTCTCATCCTCCGGCACGTCACCGTCCGGGACGAGCGGGTCACGCCCGTCGGGTTCCGGCAAGTCCGGCCGCGGGTTCATGGACCGTCTCAATGACCGTTGGGATCGACGCCAGGACGGCAACTAGCCCTTCGGCTCCCATCCTCCACAGCACGACCGAAACGTCACAAAAGCAGGGCCGATCACAGATCGGCCCTTTTTTGTGCCCAAAATCGACTCTCGACCCCGCTCGCCCTTGGATTTCCCTCCACCCTTGGCTTAGCCTGTTCATCTGGTATTTTTCTAGAAATTTACTCGTTGATCGTGGCATTTCCCGTTTTCGTGGTCCAAAGTGGAGTAAAGTGGAGTAACACCTGAACTTGGCCGGAAGAGAAGGGGTGATGAATGTTCCTCGGGACCTATGCCCCCAAGCTCGACGACAAGGGACGCGTCATCCTCCCCGCGAAGTTCCGTGAGCAGTTGTCCACCGGCATCGTGATGACCCGCGGCCAGGAGCACTGCCTCTACGTCTTCACGACCCGGGCGTTCGAGGAACTGCACGAAAAGATCAAGCAGGCCCCGATCACGAGCAAGCAGGGCCGTGACTTCCTCCGGGTCTTCACCTCCGGAGCCAGTGCGGAAACTCCCGACAGCCAGAACCGCGTCACCATCCCCGCCAACCTCCGCAGCTATGCCGGCCTCGACCGCGAACTCACGGTGATCGGTGCGGGCGACCGTGTCGAGATCTGGGACACCGAGGCCTGGGACCTGTACCTCGCCGAACAGGAAACCTCGTTCGCCAACACCACGGAGGAGGTGATTCCGGGACTCTTCTAGAACCTGGCGCCTGACTCCCAGCCGTACGCCCTGACACACTTCCCCGGTGCCAGGACTGCCGGATGGGGATCAGGATCCAGGAACTACTCCCCGGGACCATGAACATCGACGAAATCCATACCCCCGTACTGCTCGAACGCTGTGTCGAGCTCCTCGCGCCGGCCCTGAACCAGCCCGGCGCCGTGCTCGTCGACGCGACCCTCGGCATGGCCGGGCACTCCGAGGCCTTCCTGACCCGCTTCCCAGGACTCACCCTCGTCGGCCTCGACCGTGACCGCGAGGCGCTCTCGATCGCCGAGGAGCGCCTCAAGCCGTTCCGCGACCGGATCCACCTCGTGCACACCGTCTACGACGGCATCCAGGACGCCCTCGACTCCCTCGGCATCGAAGAGGTCCAGGGCGTGTTCTTCGACCTCGGAGTCTCCTCGCTCCAGCTCGACCGGGTCGAACGCGGCTTCTCGTACTCCAAGGACGCTCCGCTCGACATGCGGATGGACAACACGAGCGACCTGACGGCGGAGCACATCCTCGCGACGTACAGCGAGTCCGAACTGCGCCGGATCTTCCACGAGTACGGCGAAGAGAAACTCGCGGCACGCTACGCCAAGGCCATCGTCGAGGCTCGGTCCACCGCCCCTCTCGTCCGCTCTGCCGAGCTCGTCGCGATCCTCACGAAGGTCACCCCCGTCGTCGTCCAGCGCACCGGACACCCGGCGAAGCGGGTCTTCCAGGCCCTGCGCATCGAGGTCAACCAGGAACTCTCCGTTCTCGAACGCGCGATCCCCGCCGCCCTCGACGCCGTCGCCGTGCACGGCCGGATCGTCGTGGAGGCCTACCAGTCGCTCGAGGACCGGATCGTCAAGAAGGCGCTCGCCCGGGCATCCACCTCGAGCGCCCCCGCCGGCCTGCCCATCGAGCTGCCGGAACACAAGCCACTGTTCACACAGTTGATCCGGGGCGCCGAACTCGCCTCGGAAGAAGAAAAGGCGAGAAACCCCCGTGCGACGTCGGTCAGACTTCGCGCCGCCGAGCGACTGAGGAGAGCCGGATGAGCGACAATCTCGCACGCGTGCTGCGACCGAACTGGGAAAGTGCCCCCGGCACGACACCCCCGACCAGAAACCGCTGGACGCTCCGGCAGGCCAGCCAGGCTCGCGGCTTCGCCACATCGAGATCGTCGCAACGCGCAGCCAGCGCCGGGCACGACCCAAGATCGCCTTCGCCCTGTCCGCCGTCGCCGGGGTCGCGGTGATCATTGTCGCGCAGCTCCTGCTGAGCGTCGGAATCTCGCAGGGCGCGTACGAGGTGTCCCGCCTGCAGGCCAGCCAGACGGAACTCAGCCGCACCGCCGACAGCGTCACGGAGGACCTCGTCCGGGTCTCCTCCCCGCAGAGCCTCGCGGCCAACGCCGAGGCCATCGGCATGATCAGCAACTCCAACCCGGTCTACCTGCGCCTCTCCGACTCCGCAGTGCTCGGCGCCCCGAGTTCCGCAACGGGCAGTCAGGCCGGTGCGGCGAGTCTCGTGCCGAACGCGCTGCTCACCGGCGTACCTTTGGTGACACAGCCAGCCCAGGCCACCGGGCAGGGCGCGAGCGTCGCCGGCGCCGCGACGTCACCAGCCACCACGACCGCCCCGACAACCTCAACCGCCGCCGTGCCAGCCCCTGGCGCCGGACTCCCGACGCCCACGACTCGCTAGAACGCATTCCCGCACGAGCCGGGGTGCCACAACCGCGGCCCCGTCCGCAGTAAGGAACCGAAACTGTGGGTGTCAGTGCCAGGTCGACGCGCAGCGGCAAGCGCCGCATCGCGATCACGGTCGTTCTCCTCTTCGCGATCGTCGCACTCTTCGTGGTCAGGCTCGTCGACATCCAGGTCGTCCGTGCCGACACCCTCAGCGCCGATTCACTCGGCAACCGATCGGTCGAGCAGCCCATCTACGGCTCACGCGGTGACATCGTCGACGCCAACGGCGTCGTACTCGCCGGGACGGTGATGCGCTACAACATCACGCTGTCTCCCCGCAATGCCGTCGAGTTCACCCGCACAACGGCGGCGGGAGACCAGACGGTCACCGTCGCCCAGGCCGCTGCGGAGGTCGGCGCCATCACCGGTCAGACCGGAGACGCGATCCTCGCGATCATCTCTTCGTCGCTCGCCGCCAATCCCGCGTCGGATTACGCCATGGTGACCAAGGCAGTGGATGTCTCGGTGTTCCGGGCGGTCGACGCGCTCGAGATCCCGTGGATCTACTTCGAGAAGAAGCCCGGCCGGGTGTACCCGGACGGTGCGGTCGCAGGCAACCTCGTCGGATTCGTGTCGTCAGAGGGTGAAGCCCAGGCCGGCCTTGAAATCGGCCAGGACTCTTGCCTCGCGAGCACCGACGGAACGGAGACCTACGAGAAGGGCGCAGACGGCGTCCGGCTGCCGCAGAGCACCGTCACGGAGAAGGCGGCCGTCGATGGCGGAGATGTCGTGACGACGATCGACTCCGACCTGCAGTGGTTCGTCCAGCAGGCCCTGGCTAAGCAGGCCCAGGCCACCGGCGCGGCGTGGGGAACGGTCGTGGTGCAGGAGGTCAAGACCGGGAAGCTCGTCGCGGTCGCCGACTATCCCAGTGTCGACCCGAACAACGTCAACGGAACGACCAACCCCGATGACCGCGGCTCGCGCGCTTTCACGGCCTCCTTCGAACCGGGGTCGACCTTCAAGGCGCTCACCGCGGCATCCGTGCTCGATGCGGGCAAGGCCACGGTGAATACCCAGGTCGTCGCGCCCTATCGATACCTGCCGGGCAACGGCGCGAACATCAACGACAGTTCCGGTCACGCCGACCTGCACCTCACCCTCACCGGCGTGCTGATCGAATCCTCGAACACCGGCATGTCCAAGTTCGGCGAACTGCTGACCGACAAGCAGCGCTATGACTACATGACCAAGTTCGGCCTCGGCACTGCGACGGAGGCGGGGTTCCCCGCCGAAGACTCCGGAATCCTGCATCCCTACGACGAATGGGACCCCCAGACCAAGTACGCCACCATGTTCGGCCAGGGCCTGACCACGACGGCGCTCCAGATCGCGAGCATCTACCAGACCATTGCGAACAAGGGCGTCCGGTTGCCCGTCCAGCTCGTCGCCGGCTGCCGCCAGGCGGACGGCACCATGACGAATGTGCCGGCAGCAGCGGGAACCCAGGTCGTCTCGGCATCGGCCGCGCACGACACCTCGGACATGCTTGAGATGGTGTACCAGAAGGCCTGGCTGTCCAAGGTCTGGAACATTCCCGGCTACCGGGTCGCCTCGAAGACCGGAACGGCCCAGATGCCGGACGGCCACGGCGGGTACACCCACGGGTACCTTGTGTCGGTTTCCGGGTTCGCTCCCGCAGACGATCCGGAGTACGTCGTTTCGGTCAGTCTCGCCGATCCTGTTAAACTGAATTCGTCTGCAGCGCCCGCTCCGATCTTCCAGGAGGTCATGAGCCAGGTGCTGAAGAAGTACCGGGCAGTTCCATCGGGCGCTCCAGCGCCTGCCCTTCCCGGTACCTGGTAAGAAAGCGAGCCCCGTGACCGAGTTGGCACCATCGGCTCTCCGTCCTCAGCACCCGGTTGCGCGGTCGTTGTCGGGCATGGTTGATGAATTCGAACTTTTCCTGCGCGGCGACATCGAGGGTCTCGAAGTCTCCGGCGTGAGTATCTCCTCCCGTTCCGTCCAGCCGGGCGACCTGTACGTCGGCGTTCCCGGGCGAGCGTTCCACGGCGCGAGCTTCGCCGACGACGCCAGGGAGGCCGGAGCCGTCGCCATCCTGACCGATGAGGCCGGTGCGCTCGTCGCCGCCGGAAGCGGCCTGCCGATCCTCGTCACCCCGGACGCGCGCGCCGCTCTCGGCGCGGTCGCCGCCTGGATCTACCGGACCGACGAGAACCCGGCAACGCTCTTCGCAGTGACCGGAACGAATGGCAAGACGAGCGTCGTCTACCTCCTCGTCGCCATCCTGAACCAGCTCGGCGTCGTCACAGGCCTCACCTCGACCGCGGAACGCCGCATCGGCGACCTCGCCGTCGTGAGCTCGCTCACCACCCCGGAGGCCACCGAACTGCATGCCCTCCTCGCCAGGATGCGACGAAGCCGAAGTGCGCGCCGTCGCGATCGAGGTCTCCGCGCAGGCCCTCAGCAGGCACCGCGTCGACGGGCTCGTCTTCGATGTCGCAGGGTTCACCAACCTCAGCCACGACCACCTCGACGACTACGCCAGCCTCGACGAGTACTTCCAGGCCAAACTCGAACTCTTCCAGCCCGACCGGTCCCGGCGCGGCGTCATCACCGTGGACTCCGAATGGGGCCAGCGGATCGTCGCAGAGTGCCGCATCCCGGTGACGACCCTCAGCATCCATCCAGAGGTCGACGCCGACTGGCACCTCTCGATCGTGTCGGAGGACGCCCTCTACACGGAGTTCCTGCTCGAGGGGCCGGAGGGCCGCCGCCTGCAGACCCGTGTTCCGCTGATCGGCTGGTTCATGGCCGCGAACGCCGCACTGGCCATCCTGATGCTCGTCGAATCCGGCTACGACCTCGATGCCATCAATCACACCCTCGCCCGCGACGGCGGCATCGACGTCTACATCCCGGGGCGCACCGAGCGCATCTCCGGCGACCGCGGACCGCTCGTCTACATCGACTACGGTCACAGCCCGGACGCCTTCCTCAACACCCTCGCGGCCATCCGCACCTTCACGCCGGGGCGACTGTTCATGGTCTTCGGCGCCGACGGCGACCGCGACACCACCAAGCGCGCGGCCATGGGTGCCATCGCAGCCAGGGGCGCAGACGTCGTCGTCATCACCGACTTCCACCCCCGCTACGAGGACCCGGCCTCGATCAGGGCCGCCCTGATCGCCGGCGCCCGAGAGGCCGTCCCCGACGTGGAGCTCTACGAGGTCGCCGACCCGCGCACCGCCTTCCGCACCGCGCTCGGCCTCGCGGTCGAGGGCGACTCGATCCTCTATGCGGGCCCCGGCCACGAGAACTATCACGAAGTGAACGGCGTCAAGATCCCCTATTCCGCCCGCGACGATTCCCGGCCCGCGCTGCGCGAAGCGGGGTGGCAGTAGATGATCGCCCTCTCCCTCTCCGAGATCGCCGGCGCCGTCAACGGCGCCCTGCACCTCGACGGAGCCCTGAACGCCGACGGCTCGCCGACGACGCCGGCGACCGTCGTCTCCGGTGCCGTCGACACCGACTCGCGTGAGATCCGCCCCGGCGGCATCTTCGTCGCGAAGCCGGGGAGACCACCGATGGTCACCTCTTCGCTCCTGCCGCAATCGACAACGGCGCCGCGCTCCTCATCGTCGAGCGCGCGCTCGACCTCCCCGTCGCCCAGATCATCGTCGCAGACGCGGTGGTCGCCCTCGGCGACCTCGCCACCTTCGTCGTGGCCCGCGTCCGCGCGGAGGGTCGGCTCCGGGTGATCGGCGTGACCGGGTCCAACGGCAAGACGACCACCAAGAACCTGCTGCGCGCCATCCTCGAACGCGTCGGCCCGACCGTCGCCGCCCGCGCCTCCTTCAACAACGAGGTGGGCGCGCCGATCACGATGCTCGCCGTCGACTTCGACACCCGGTTCCTCGTCGCCGAAATGGGCGCGAGCGGCATCGGCGAGATCGCCAGGCTGATCCGGATGGTCCGTCCGGACGTGGGGATCGTCCTCAAGGTCGGCCTCGCCCACGCCGGCGAATTCGGCGGAATCGAAGCGACCCTGGCCGCCAAGACCGAAATGGTCACCGACCTCCTCGCAACGGATGTCGCCGTGCTGAACGCCGACGACCCCCGCGTCGCCGGAATGCGGGCACACACCCGCGCCAGGGTGGTCTGGTTCGTGCCAGGACGCCACCGGCACCTCGCGCGCACCGGACGGAACGGACTTCTCCGGCGTGCACGCGACCGGGATCGAGGTCTCGAGCAGCGGAACGACGTTCACCCTGCACCTCGCGGGCGGCGACACCCGCCCGGTGACCTTCCAGGTACTCGGAGAGCACCACGTGATGAACGCCCTCGCCGCTGCGGCCACCGCAGAGGTGCTCGGGGTCGGCATCGACGACATCGTCGCGGCACTCGAATCCGTCGTCACGGCCGAACGCTGGCGGATGCAGGTGCTCGGCGGGCGTGACGGGGTCACGGTCATCAACGATGCGTACAACGCGAGCCCCGATTCGATGACGGCGGCCCTCAAGACCCTCGCCCAGATCCGGCGGCCGGGAGAACGCACCGTCGCCGTCCTCGGCGAAATGAGCGAACTCGGCGAATTCTCCGGGGACGAGCACGACCGCATCGGACTGCTCGCCGTGCGACTCAACATCTCCCAGCTCGTCGTGGTGGGACCCGCCGCCCGCCGGATGCACATCAGCACGATCAACGAGGGGTCCTGGGACGGGGAGTCGCTCTTCGTCGACGACCAGGACGACGCCTTCGCCCTCCTCACCGCGACCATCCGCCCCGGTGACACGGTGCTCGTGAAGTCGTCGAACTCCGCGGGCCTCAGGTTCCTCGGCGACCGCCTCGGGGAGTTCTTCTCATGAGAGCCCTGCTGATGTCCGGCGCGATGTCGCTCGTCTTCACGTTGTCCCTGACCCCGCTGTTCATCCGGCTCTTCCACAAGCTCGGCTGGGGACAGTTCATTCGCGATGACGGCCCGAAGAGCCACCACGCCAAGCGCGGCACCGCGACCATGGGCGGCATCGTCATCATCCTCGGCACCCTGATCAGCTACTTCCTTGCGATGTGGCTCACGGGCACCCCGATCACGGCGTCCCCGTTGCTCGTGCTGTTCATGATGGTCGGACTCGGGCTCGTCGGATTCCTCGACGACTTCATCAAGACCCGGAACCAGCGCAGCCTCGGCCTCGGCGGCTGGCAGAAGATCAGCGGGCAGGTGCTCGTCGCCGGCGTCTTCGCCGTTCTCGCGCTGCAGTTCCCGAACAGGCACGGCCTCACCCCGGCATCCACCAAGATCTCACTGTTGCGCGACCTGCCCCTCGACTTCATGAAGCTCGGGACCATCGTCGGGATCGCCCTGTTCATCGTCTGGATCTGCTTCCTCGTCGCCGCGACCTCCAACGGAGTGAACGTGACGGACGGCCTCGACGGGCTCGCGACCGGGTCATCGATCCTCGCCATCGGGGCGTACATCGTGATCGGCTTCTGGCAGTCCAACCAGGCCAGGTACGGGGGAGCGGATATCGGCGACCTCTACCGTTCCTACAACGTGCGCGACCCCCTCGACCTCGCCATCGTCGCCGCAGCGATCGTCGGCGGCCTGATCGGCTTCCTGTGGTGGAACACCTCACCCGCCAAGATCTTCCTCGGCGACACCGGGTCCCTCGCCATCGGCGGGGCGCTGGCCGCACTCGCGATCCTCAGCCGCACCGAGCTCCTGCTCGTGCTCCTCGGCGGCCTGTTCGTGATCGAAGCCGGCTCCGTGATCGTCCAGAGGGCGTACTTCAAGGTCACCCGGGGCAAACGGATCTTCCTGATGAGCCCGATCCACCACCACTTCGAGCTCAAGGGCTGGGCAGAGGTCACCGTCGTCGTCAGGTTCTGGATCGTCGGCGGACTCCTCGTCGCGGCGGGCGTCGGCTCGTTCTACCTCGAATGGCTGACCGCATGATGATGAGCAACAACCCATACGACACTCACTCTGGCCATCGCCGCCTCGACGGCCTCATCAGCTGGCACGCCGACTGGACCGGGCTCCGGGTCGCCGTCCTCGGCCTTGGCGTGACCGGCTTCGCCGCGGCGGACACCCTCGCCGAACTCGGCGCGGACGTCCTCGTCGTCGCCGGTAACGCCCCGGACGACCGGGCCAGGCTCCTCGGCGTGATCGGCGCCGGGCTCGTCCAGGCCGACCTGAGCGAAGTCCCCGCTGAACTCGCCGCCCACCGTCCGGAACTCCTCGTCGTCAGCCCCGGCTTCCACCCCGACCACCCGCTGCTGCTCTGGGCCGCTGCAGCCGGAATCCCCGTCTGGGGCGACATCGAACTGGCCTGGCGCCTGCGCGACAAGGTCGGCGCCCCGGCAGAGTGGATCCTCGTCACGGGCACCAACGGCAAGACCACGACCGTGCAGCTGACCGCGACGATCCTCGCCGCAGCAGGCCACCGGGTCGCCCCCTGCGGCAACATCGGCGTGCCCGTCCTCGACGCCGTCCGCGACCCGCTCGGCTGGGACGTGCTCGTCGTCGAACTCTCGAGCTACCAGCTGCACCACCTGCCACGCACCGGGCCGGGCGCCCTCGTGCCGTGGGCGAGCGTCTGCCTGAACATCGCGGACGACCACCTCGACTGGCACGGCTCCGCTGCCGCCTACCGCGAGGCAAAAGCCACCGTCTACGCCAACACCAAGATCGCGTGCGTCTACAACAAGGACGACGAGGCCACCCGCACGATGGTCGAGGACGCCGAAGTCCGCGAGGGCGCCCGCGCCATCGGCTTCGGCCTCGGCGTCCCCGGTCCGAGCGACCTCGGCGTCGTCGACGGCATCCTCTGCGACCGCGCCTTCCTCGAGGAACGCTTCGACACCGCGATCGAACTGACCACCGTGCCCGAGCTCCGCGCCCGCGGCCTCGGCGCCGCCCACCTCGTGGCCGACATCCTCGCCGCGAGTGCCCTCGCGCGGTCCTTCGACGTCGACGCACCGATCATCCATGACGTGCTCGAGACCTTCCAGCTCGACGAACACCGCATCGAGATCGTGGCAGACGCAGCGGGCATCCGCTGGATCGACGACTCGAAGGCCACGAACCCGCACGCAGCGGATGCGTCGCTCGCCGCGTTCGACTCCGTGGTCTGGCTCGTCGGCGGCCTGCTCAAGGGCGTCGACATCGACCACCTCGTCAGCACCCACGTGCCCCGGCTCCGGGGCGCCGTCATCATCGGCGTCGATCGGGACGCCCTGCGGGCGGCATTCCTGCGACACGCCCCGGGTTGCCCGTATTCGAGATCGATGCCGCTGACACTGGACAGGTGATGCCGAACGCCGTCGCTGCCGCGGCAGGCATCGCCGAGTCAGGTGACGTCGTGCTGCTCGCACCGGCGGCGGCATCGATGGACCAGTTCTCCGACTACGCAGCACGCGGCCGCCTCTTCGCGGAAGCCGTTCACGATTATCTGGGAGGTGAGGCGGATGGCGAGACTGCCCCTGGCTCGAACGCCTAGGACCGCAGCCCCCCACCAGCCGGCGCCCGAGGCGCACAACCCCGCCACCCGCATCCATCTCGGACGCGTGTTCAAGGCGGAATCGACGAGCTACTTCCTGCTGCTCGGAACGACCCTCTTCCTCGTCGCCTTCGGCCTGGTGATGGTGCTGTCCTCATCGTCGGTCGACTCCTACCTCGAGAACGCAGGCTTCTTCGGCACCGTGCTCCGCCAGGGCGGCTTCGCGGCCGTGGGTGTCCCGCTGATGCTCTTCGTCAGCCGGATGCCGATCAAGTTCTGGCAGCGGGTGGCCTGGCCGACCCTGATCATCGCGTGCCTGCTGCAGTGCCTCGTCGTCTTCACCCCGCTCGGCATCACCGTCGCAGGGAACACGAACTGGCTGTCCCTCGGCGGGGTCCAGTTCCAGCCGTCCGAGGCGATCAAGCTCGCGCTCGTCATCTGGCTCGGCATGATCCTCTCCCAGAAGCAGGACCTGCTCGACGACTGGCGCCACGTCTACATTCCCGTGTTCGGCGTCGGCGGCGGATCGATCATGCTCGTACTGATCGGCGGCGACCTCGGAACCGTCATCATCATGGCCGGAATCCTCTTCGGCGCGCTCTTCTTCGCGGGCGTCCGGCTGCGGATGCTCGCGCTCCCGCTCCTGGTCGGCACGGTCGCGGGCGTGCTCGTCGCCGTCTCGAGCTCCAACCGGATGACCCGCATCCTCTCCTTCCTTAACACCGGCTGCGACGACCACACCGGAACGATCTCCGCGGCGTGCTGGCAGCCGCTGCACGGCACCTGGGCACTCGCCAACGGCGGGATCTTCGGCGTCGGACTCGGCAACTCCAAGGCCAAATGGTCCTGGCTGCCCGCTGCGGACAACGACTACATCTTCGCGATCATCGGCGAGGAGCTCGGCCTGATCGGCGCCATCGTCGTGCTCGGCATGTTCATCCTGCTCGCGTTCGCCTTCCTGCGGATCATGCGCTCGAGCACGAGCGTGCAGGCGCGCGTGTCGACGGCCGCCGTGATGGTCTGGGTCATCGGCCAGGCGCTCGTCAACATCGGTGTCGTCCTCGGCGTCTTCCCCGTCCTCGGCGTCCCGCTTCCGCTCGTCTCCGCGGGCGGCACAGCCCTGCTCTCGACCCTGATCGCGATCGGCATCGTGCTGTCCTTCGCCCGCGCGCACCCCGATCCGGCCGGGCGCACCCCCGGCGGAACCGAGCACCCGGCGGCACGGCCCGGACCGAGACGGGTGTCCGAGTGACCACGTACCTCCTGGCCGGCGGCGGGACCGCCGGCCATGTCAACCCCCTGCTCGCGGTCGCCGATGCGATCCGCGCGCGCGAACCCGACGCGGTCATGATCGTGCTCGGCACCAGGGAAGGCCTCGAGGCCCGCCTGGTACCCGCACGCGGCTACGAGCTGATCTTCGTGCCACGGCTGCCGTTCCCGCGCCGCCCGAACCGCGCCGCCGTGCTCTTCCTGCCCCGGTTCAACCGCGCCGTCAGCGACCTCGCCGCCGTGCTCCGTGCCAGGAAGGTCGACGTCGTCGTGGGCTTCGGCGGCTACGTCTCGACGCCGGCCTACCTCGCGGCCCGCCGGGCGGGCATCCCGATCGCCATCCACGAGGCGAACTTCCGCGCGGGACTCGCGAACCGCCTCGGGGCCTGGCTGACCACCCGGGTCGGCGTCGTGTTCCCCGGAACCCGGATCCGCCACGGCCGGGTCGTGGGAATGCCGCTGCGGCCGGAGATCCAGAACCTCGACCGCCCCGGTGTCCGGGCGGAGGCGCTGCGCTTCTTCGACCTCGACCCCGGCAGGCCGACCCTCCTCGTCACGGGAGGGTCCCTCGGCGCGCGCCGCCTCAACGGCACGGCCGTGCAGTCAGCATCGGCGCTGGTCGCGGCCGGCTGGCAGGTGCTGCACATCACCGGGCAGAAGTCCGAGGTCCCCGACCCGGCCATCGACCACTACCGGATGATCGAGTACTGCGACCGGATGGACCTCGCCCTCGCGAGCGCGGACTTCGCCGTCTCCCGGGCAGGGGCCGGGACGGTCTGCGAGCTCAGCGCGCTCGGCATCCCCGCCGTCTACGTGCCCTACCCGGTCGGAAACGGGGAACAGCGCTTCAACGCGGCCTCCGTCGTCGCCGCGGGTGGCGGGATCATCGTCGACGACGCGGCCTTCCTGCCCGCCTGGGTCGCTGACGAGCTCGTGCCGCTCCTCACCGACCGGCCGCGCGTGCGCAGGATGGGGGAGCTCGCGGCATCCGTCGGAGGCCGCGACGGCGCCGAGCGGATGGCGGACCTCGTCAGCGATGCCCTCGGCCACCCACACGGCGGCGTCAATCCGGCAATCCCTGGCGCCGACGCGTAACGTAGAGGCCGCACCACACCCGATTTCGACACTGAGATTCGACACTGAGAAGAGCGGCACCACGTGATCAAGCCCGACCTGAACCTCGTCATTCCTGCGGACCTGGGAACGGTACATTTCGTCGGCATCGGCGGTTCCGGAATGAGCGGCATCGCGCGGCTCTTCCTTGCGGCCGGCCACACCGTGACCGGCTCCGACGTGCGCGAGTCCGCGAACGTGCTCGCCCTGCGCGAGCTCGGAGCGCGGATCAGCATCGGCCACGCCGCGGAGAATGTCGGGGATGCCGATTCCCTCGTCGTCACCGGGGCGCTCTGGCAGGACAACCCCGAGTACGTCCTCGCCCTCGAGCGCGGCCTCCCGGTGCTGCACCGGGCCCAGGCGCTCGCCTGGCTGATCCAGAAGCACCGCCTCGTCTCCGTCGCCGGCGCACACGGCAAGACCACGTCGACCGGGATGATCGTCACGGGCCTGCTCGGCATCGGCAAGCACCCGAGCTTCGTCAACGGCGGAGTGATCGAGTCCCTCGGCGTCTCGGCGGGCGCGGGAACCGATGACCTGTTCGTTGTCGAGGCCGACGAATCCGACGGGTCCTTCCTGCTGTACAACACGGCCATCGCGCTCGTGACGAACGTCGATCCGGACCACCTCGACCACTACGGGTCCCTCGAAGCTTTCGAGGCCGCCTTCGTGCAGTTCTCCCACGCAGCCACCGAGCTCGTCGTGATCTCCGCAGACGACCCCGGCGCGGTCCGGGTCACCCGGAGCCTCACCGGCCAGAAGGTCGTCACCTTCGGCGAGGCCGCCGACGCGACCGTGCGCGTGCACTCCGTCGTGACGGATGGTCCCGTGAGCTTCTCCGTCTCGTATGCGGGCCAGGACTACTCAGCGACCCTGCGGATCCCCGGCAGGCACAACGCGATCAACGCGGCAGGCGCCTTCGCCGTGCTCGTCGGACTCGGCTGCGACCCCGCAGCGTCGCTCGCGGCCATTGCCACCTTCGGAGGCACCCAGCGCCGCTTCGAACTGCACGGCACCGTGAACGGCGTCAGTGTCTACGACGACTACGCCCACCACCCGACGGAGGTCGCGGCCGCGCTCACCGCGGCACGGACCGTCGTCGGGACCGGGCGCATCATCGCCGTGCACCAGCCGCACCTGTACAGCCGCACTCGCCTCTTCGCGCAGGAGTTCGCGGACACCCTCGAACGCACCGCTGACCAGACGGTCGTGCTCGGCGTCTACGGCGCCCGCGAGGATCCCGAACCCGGCGTGACCGGCGCCCTGGTCTCCGGAAAGTTCCACGACGCATCCAAGGTCGCCTACGTGCCCGACTGGCAGGAGGCCGCCGACTACGTTGCGCGCATCGCCAGACCCGGCGACTTCGTCGTCACACTCGGCTGCGGTGACGTCTACCGGATCGTCCCCCAGCTGCTCGAATCGCTCGGCGACCGCGTCCAGGCCCAGGGATAGCACGGGGGAATGAGGCGACCAGAGGGCTTCGACCGGCCGGAGCAGCCGCCCACCAGGGACGGCGCCGCGCCCAGCGCTGCCACACCCGGCGGCCGGGGAACGAAGCGTTCGTCGCGCCGCCCCGCGGACACCGCGACTCCCGCCGGCGGCCGGGGAACGACCGACGGCACCAGCACCGAACCCATCACGGTCCCGAAACGCCGGCCAGAGCAGCCGCACCTCGCCTCCGTCTCGCCTCTGCACTCGTCAGGAGCGCAGCAGGCCGAACCCGTCACCGAGCCGATCACGACGGTGCCGGCGCGGTCACCGGGCGCACGGCCGCCGAAGGGGCGGGCGTCTGACGCAAAGACGGAGACCGCCGGTACGGCAGGGGAGGACGCAGAGCCCGCGCTGACCCCCGCAACGGCCCGGCGCAAGTTCCGCGCCGCCCGACGTGCACGCAAGCGTTACGAACGCGAGGAGGTGCGCCGCTTCACCTGGCGCTCGCGCCGCCGCCGCACGGCCTGGCTCGTCGCGCTCGGTACCGTGGCCGCTCTCCTCGGGTTCGTTCTCATCGGGACGTACTCGCCGCTGATGGCGCTCCGCACGATCGAGGTCGTCGGGACCAGCCGGATCTCCGCCGACCAGGTCACCGCCGCGCTCGGCGACCAGCTCGGTACCCCGCTGCCCCTCGTGGACTTCGCGCGGATTCGCGAGGACCTCGGTACGTTCCCGCTGATCCAGAGCTACGTGACCGAGAGCAGGCCGCCGGACACCCTCGTGGTGCGGATCGTCGAACGGACGCCCGTCGGCACGGTCGTCGTCCCCGGCGGGTTCAACCTCGTCGATGCCGCGGGCGTCGTGATCCAGAACGGCCCTGCACGCCTGGCCGGCTATCCCGTGATCGACGCGCGGGCCGGCGTCGGCAGCGCCGGGTTCCAGGCCGCGACGGCCGTCAATCGCTGCCGTCCCGGATGCCGTCCGCCAGCAGCTCGACACGGTCACGGCGGCGACCACCGACGACGTGACCCTGGTCCTGACCGGTGGGGCCCGGGTGGTGTGGGGGAGTGCGGAGCGATCGGAGTACAAGGCCGTCGTGCTCGCCGCGCTCATCGTGAGCCACCCCGTCGGCACCGTCAAGGAATACGACGTCTCTTCTCCGGACAGCGCCGTCCTCCGCTGATCCGCGGGCCATCCGCCGGCCGGGGAACCGAGTCGTCCCGCCACGCGTAATCCGCACGGTGATTTTTCCGGGGTTGTTCGCGACACGCGGGCGCGCCTCCCCGGAGGGGGATGCGTGGCGCTTACCTTCGAAATCAGGAATTGCATACTCAGCATAACTTTAAACTTCGACCAGAGGTTTAGGGTTCCACCGGAGGCCGGACGTGTCAACAACAAACCAGAACTACCTCGCTGTCATCAAGGTTGTTGGAATCGGCGGCGGCGGCGTCAACGCTGTCAACCGCATGATCGAACTCGGCCTCCGTGGCGTCGAGTTCATCGCCATCAACACCGATGCCCAGGCGCTGCTGATGAGCGACGCCGACGTCAAGCTCGACGTCGGTCGCGACCTCACCCGTGGCCTCGGCGCCGGCGCGGACCCCGAGGTCGGCCGTCGTGCCGCCGAGGACCACGCCGAAGAAATCGAAGAAGCCCTCGCGGGAGCCGACATGGTCTTCGTGACCGCCGGCGAAGGCGGCGGCACCGGCACCGGCGGCGCACCCGTCGTCGCCCGCATCGCGAAGTCCATCGGCGCGCTCACCATCGGCGTCGTCACGAAGCCGTTCGGCTTCGAGGGCAAGCGCCGCCAGGCCCAGGCCGAGGCGGGTGTCGCCTCCCTCAAGAACGAGGTCGACACGCTCATCGTCGTGCCGAACGACCGCCTGCTGGAAATCAGCGACCGCGGCATCAGCATGCTCGAGGCCTTCGCAACGGCCGACCAGGTCCTCCTCGCCGGCGTGCAGGGCATCACCGTCACTGATCACGACCCCCGGTCTGATCAACCTCGACTTCGCCGACGTGAAGTCCGTCATGCAGGGCGCGGGTTCCGCGCTCATGGGCATCGGCTCCTCACGCGGTGCAGACCGCGCCATCAAGGCGGCAGAACTCGCCGTCGCCTCCCCCTGCTCGAGGCGTCCATCGACGGCGCACACGGAGTGCTCCTCTCGATCCAGGGCGGCTCGAACCTCGGCATCTTCGAGATCAACGACGCGGCCCGCCTCGTCCAGGAGGCCGTGCACCCCGAAGCCAACATCATCTTCGGTGCCGTCATCGACGACACCCTCGGTGACGAGGTCCGGGTGACGGTCATCGCAGCAGGCTTCGACGGCGGAGAACCCGGTGTCAAGGCCGTCGAGGTGCGCCACGCGGACCTCGTGGCCGCGGGTGTCGCCGCCGGCGCCGTCTCCGCTACGGCGGATGCTGCATCGGGCGGCGCTGCGAGCGTCTTCGGCACCGAAGAGGCAAGCGTCGCGACCTGGTCCGCCGGAGAAGCAGGGACGGCCGTCGCCGACCCGGCCTTCGAAGAAGACCCCGACGACCTGGACATCCCCGACTTCCTCAAGTAAACCCATCGTGACCGAATTGCGTCCTGAGCCGTCCGGCCTCGCCGGGCGGCTCGACGTCGTGCGCGAACGGGTCGCCTCGGCCGCCAGGGACGCGGGCAGGGACCCGGCGGACGTGACGACGATCGTCGTGACCAAGTTCCATCCCGTCACGATGATCGAGGAACTCCTCCGGCTCGGTGTGCACGACTTCGGCGAGAATCGCCACCAGGAGGCCCAGGAAAAGGCCGGCGCCCTGGCCGGCCGCGACCTCACCTGGCATTTCGTCGGCCAGGTCCAGGGCAAGAAGGCCCGGCAGGTGCGCGCATACGCTCACGTCGTGCATTCCGTCGACCGGGCGTCCCTCGCGACGGCCCTCGGCTCTGCCGATTCGTCCATCGACTGCTTCATCCAGGTGAACCTCACGGACGACCCCGCTCGCGGGGGCGTCGATCCCTCCGGGCTCGATGCGCTCGTCGAGCACGTGCTCGGCACGCCGGGATTGGGCTTGCTCGGGCTCATGGCCGTCGCCCCGCTCGGGGCGGAACCGGCAGCGGAGTTCGCCAGGGTCCGGTCACTCGGGGAGGGCATCCGAAGGGCCGCGCCCGAGGCGCGATTCCTGTCGATGGGCATGTCGCAGGACTATCCGGAGGCCATCCGCGAAGGGGCGACACACCTTCGAATTGGCACCGCAATCACCGGGAATCGCCCGACTCTCGGTTAATCTGAGTACGAAGAATCACCAACACGGAGGTCGAGATGTCCAACCCGCTCAAGAAAACCATGGTTTACCTGGGGCTGGCAGACGAAGAGCTGGAGTACGAGGCGCCCGTCGCCCCACCCGCGGCCGATCAGAATGCCGTCTCGAATTCCGCCCAGCCGAAGACCGCCGCGCCGCACCAGGCCGGCCCGTCCGCGACGCGCGTCGAGGGCTCTCACGGCACCAATGGCCGCGCCCCGGTGACCCCGCTGCGCAAGACCTCCACTCCCAAGAATGTGGCTGCCTCAGAAATGAATGAAATCCTCACCGTCCACCCGCGCCAGTACCGCGATGCCCAGCTGATCGCGGAATCCTTCCGCGAGGGCATTCCGGTCATCATCAACCTCTCCCAGATGAGTGACGCCGACGCGCGCAGGCTCATCGACTTCGCAAGTGGCCTCTCCCAGGGCCTCTACGGCAAGATCGAACGTGTCACCGCCAAGGTGTTCCTGCTCTCGCCGTCCCACATCGTCGTCTCGGGCGACAACGCCGCCGAGGAGTCCGACACGGAGTCGTCCTTCTTCGCGCAGTCATAGTCTCGGCCGTGTTCGTCGTCACACTGCTCGCCTGGATCATCTACTACGCCCTGCTGTTGTATTTCTTCGTCATGTGGGGACGCTTCATCGTCGACCTCGTCCGCAGCGTCAACCGCTCGTGGCGCCCGCAGGGAATCACGCTCGTTCTGGTCGAATTCATCTACGTGGTCACCGATCCACCGGTCAAATTCTTCCGGCGCATCCTGCCGCCACTGCGGGTCGGCCCGATCGCATTCGACTTCGGCTGGAGCCTGACCATGCTCTGCACGATCATCGGCATGGGCGTCGTCGGCGCTCTCCGGTAGTTCTCGCGTCCGTTCCGGAGTGCGGCATGTATTCTTGATCGAGGCGTCCCGGGTTCGCGTGTGCAACACGCTCCGTCCGGTAGCGTCAATTATTCGTTCGACAAAAAGTTCTCAACTGAGTTTTAAGGGTGGAAAGCCATGGCGCTAACTCCGGAAGATGTAGTCAACAAGCGGTTCCAGTCGACCAAGTTCCGTGAAGGATACGATCAGGACGAGGTGGATGACTTCCTCGACGAGGTCGTCGTGGAGCTTCGCCGCCTGACTGCCGAAAACGAGGAGCTCCGCGCCGGTGTCAGCACCGAAGCCGGAAGCACTCCCGTCGTCGCCCCCGTCGAAGCCGTCAAGGCTCCCGAGGTCGTTCCCGCGCCCGTCGTCGTTCCCGCGGTCGTCGCCGCAGCGGCTCCCGTGGCCGAGCCGATCGACGAGACCGCCGGCACCACGAACCTGCTGCAGCTGGCCCGCCGCCTGCACGAGGAACACGTCAAGGAAGGCGCCGAGAAGCGCGACGCCCTCATCGCCGAGGGTCACGCAACCGCGGCCCGCCTCGTTGCGGAGGCCGAAGCCAAGCAGCGCGCGCAGAACACGATCCTGGACAAGGAACGCTCCGTCCTCGAGAACAAGATCGACGGGCTCCGCACCTTCGAGCGCGAATACCGCCAGAAGCTGAAGAGCTACATCGAGGGCCAGCTGCACGACCTCGACGCTGCCTCACCGGTCGGCGCCGAGAGCGCGCAGAAGCCGAGCTACCAGGGCTTTGGCTCCTAAGGTCCGAACGAAAGGGCGATCCAGCGCGCTCATCGTTCTGGGCCTCGCCGCGCTGGGCGTCTATGCGCTCGACCAGACGGCCAAGTTCCTCGTCGTCAGTTCGCTGACCGAAGGAAGTACCGTCCGGGTTCTGGGGGATGTGCTGCAATGGCACTACGTCCGGAACCCGGGCGCGGCGTTCAGCCTCGCCACCGGCATGACGTGGATCTTCACGATCATCGCCGCGGCGGTCGTCGTGTTCATCGTGATCTTCGCCGGGCGCATCCGCTCCCTGGCGTGGGCGCTCGTCTTCGGCCTGCTCCTCGGCGGCGTGCTCGGAAACCTCACCGACCGGCTTTTCCGGGAGCCGTCCTTCGGCCTGGGCCACGTCGTCGACTTCATCACGACACCCTGGCTGATCCCCGCCATTTACAACGTCGCGGACGCGTCGATCGTCACGAGCATGGTGATCTTCATGATCCTCACCATCCGCGGCATCGGCCTCGACGGACGCAGGGCCGTGCGCGAGCCGGCCGGCACCGCCCATGATGCCGATCCGGCCGACCCCGGCTCGACCCCGGCACCGCCCCTGCCCGCCGAAGGCACCCCGGCAACACCCACCCAGTTAGCACCCTGATTCCCCCCATGGAAACCCGCTCCCTCCCCCTTCCGGACGGCCTCGCCGGCGTTCGCGTCGACGCCGGCATCGCCAAACTCCTCGGTTTCTCCCGCAGCTTCGCCGCAGAGGTCGCCGAGGCAGGCGGTGTCGCGATCGACGGCGTCGTGGTCGGCAAGTCCGACCGCCTGCACGCGGGAAGCTGGCTCGAGGTGAACTGGCAACCGAAGGACGCTCTCGAAATCGTTCCGATCGAGGTCCCAGACCTCACGATCGTCTACGACGACGAGAGCATCGTCGTCGTGAACAAGCCCTCAGGTGTCGCGGCCCACCCGAGCGTCGGCTGGACGGGCCCGACGGTTCTCGGCGCGCTCTCCGCCGGCGGCTACCGGATCGCGACCTCTGGGGCCTCGGAGCGCGCGGGCATCGTGCATCGCCTCGACGTGGGCACGAGCGGACTCATGGTCGTCGCGAAGTCGGAGACGGCGTACGTCGCCCTCAAGAAGGCCTTCCACGACCGCGAGGTCGAGAAGATCTACCATGCCGTCGTGCAGGGCCATCCCGACCCGAGTGCAGGCACGATCGACGCGCCCATCGGCAGGCACCCGCGCTCCGACTGGAAATTCGCGGTCATCGCCGGCGGCAAAGACTCGGTCACCCACTACGAGACCCTCGAGGCCTTCCCCTCGGCGTCCCTGCTCGAAGTGCACCTGGAGACGGGACGCACCCACCAGATCCGGGTACACATGGCCGCCCAGCGGCATCCGTGCGTCGGCGACGCCATGTACGGTGCAGACCCCTCGATCACGGCCAGGCTGGGACTCACCCGGCAGTGGCTGATCGCCAAACAGCTTGCGTTCTTCCACCCGGAATCCCGGGAATGGGTCACCTTCTCCGCCGAATACCCCGCGGACCTCGAGCATGCCCTGACCGTGCTCAGGGATGTCTAGGCCAGGAACACCACACACCATCTACCGGAGCATCCGTGTCGAATACCACTAGCGCGAACGGATCGAATGATTCTTTCGTGCACCTGCATGTGCACAGCGAATACTCCATGCTCGACGGAGCCGCGCGGGTCAAACCGCTGATCAAAGAGGCCGTCGAACAGGGAATGCCCGCGGTCGCCATCACAGACCACGGCAACATGTTCGGCGCGTTCGACTTCTGGAAGTCCGCGACGGACGCCGGCATAAAGCCCATCATCGGTACTGAGGCCTACATCACCCCCGGCACCGACCGGCGGGACAAGACCAGGGTCAAATGGGGCACGAGCGGCCAGAACCGCGACGATGTCGGCGGCAGCGGCGCGTACACGCACATGACGCTGCTCGCCGAGAACACCGCGGGCATGCACAACCTCTTCCGGCTCTCGACGAAGGCCTCACTCGAGGGCTACTACTTCAAGCCCCGCATGGACCGCGAGCTGCTGAGCGAGTTCTCGAACGGCCTGATCGGCACGACCGGCTGCGTCGGCGGCGAAGTGCAGACCCGCCTCCGTCTCGGCCAGTACGACGAGGCGAAGAAGGCTGCGGGGGAGCTGAGGGACATCTTCGGACCGGAGAACTACTTCTGCGAGATCATGGACCACGGCATCGACATCGAGCGCCGCACCATGAGCGAGCTGCTCCGCCTCGCCAAGGAGCTCAACCTCCCGCTCGTCGCCACGAACGACCTGCACTACACGCACGCCCACGATGCGACGGCGCACGCCGCCCTGCTGTGCGTGCAGTCGGCGTCGACCCTCGACGACCCGAACCGGTTCAAGTTCGACTCAGACGAGTTCTACCTCAAGACCGCGGCCCAGATGCGGCACCTCTTCCGCGACAACCCGGAAGCCTGCGACAACACGCTCCTGATCGCCGAGCGCTGCGAGGTGAAGTTCGACACCCAGGCCAACTACATGCCGCGCTTCCCGACCCCGGAGGGTGAGAACGAGGAAAGCTGGTTCGTCAAGGAGACCGAGCTCGGCCTGGCCCGCCGGTACCCGAACGGCATTCCCGCCGAGGTGCGCACCCGGGCAGACTACGAGGTCGGCATCATCGCCCAGATGGGCTTCCCCGGCTACTTCCTCGTCGTCGCGGACTTCATCATGTGGTCCAAGACGAACGGCATCCGGGTCGGCCCAGGGCGCGGATCGGGAGCCGGGTCGATGGTCGCGTACGCGATGGGCATCACCGACCTCGACCCGCTCGTGCACGGCCTGATCTTCGAGCGGTTCCTCAACCCGGACCGCGTCTCCATGCCTGACTTCGACGTCGACTTCGACGATCGTCGCCGCGGCGAGGTCATCCACTACGTCACCGAGAAGTACGGCTCCGAGCGCGTCGCCCAGATCGTCACCTACGGCACCATCAAGGCCAAGCAGGCCCTGAAAGACTCCAGCCGGGTACTCGGCTTCCCGTTCGGGATGGGCGACAAGCTCACCAAGGCCATGCCGCAGCCGATCATGGGCAAGGACATGCCGCTCACCGGCATGTTCGACAAGGACCACCCGCGCTACCGCGAGGCCGTCGACTTCCGCGCGATCATCGAGACGGATGCCGAGGCCCGCACGGTCTTCGACACCGCGCTCGGCCTCGAGAACCTGAAACGCCAGTGGGGCGTGCACGCGGCCGGCGTGATCATGTCGTCAGACCCGCTGATCGACATCGTGCCCGTGATGAAGCGCGAGGCCGACGGCCAGATCGTCACCCAGTTCGACTACCCGGCGTGCGAGTCCCTCGGACTGATCAAGATGGACTTCCTCGGGCTCCGCAACCTCACGATCATCGACGACGCCCTCGACAACATCGCCGTCAACCGCGGCCACCGGCCCGTGCTCGAGGACCTCGGCCTCGACGACCCCATCGCATACGAGCTGCTCGCCCGCGGTGACACCCTCGGCGTCTTCCAGCTCGACGGTGGCCCGATGCGCGCACTGCTCCGCCTGATGAAACCCGACAACTTCGAGGACATCTCCGCCGTCATCGCGCTCTACCGGCCGGGGCCCATGGGCGCGAACTCGCACACCAACTACGCGCTGCGGAAGACCGGGCAGCAGGAGATCGTGCCGATCCACCCCGAACTCGAGGAAGCCCTCAAGGACGTCATCGGCACCACATACGGCCTGATCGTGTACCAGGAACAGGTCATGTCGATCGCGCAGAAGCTCGCCGGCTTCTCGCTCGGCCAGGCCGACCTGCTGCGCCGGGCCATGGGCAAGAAGAAGAAATCGGAGCTCGACAAGCAATTCGCCGGGTTCTCCGCCGGGATGAAGACCAACGGGTACTCCATGGAGGCGGTGAAGACCGTCTGGGACATCCTGTTGCCGTTCTCCGACTACGCCTTCAACAAGGCGCACTCCGCGGCGTACGGCGTGGTCAGCTACTGGACCGCCTACCTCAAGGCGCACTACCCGGCCGAGTACATGGCGGCCCTGCTGACGAGCGTCGGCGACTCCCGCGACAAGCTCGCGCTCTATCTCAACGAGTGCCGCCGGATGGGCATCCAGGTGCTCCCGCCGGACGTCAACGAGTCCATCGGCTATTTCGCGGCCGTCGGTCCGGACATCCGCTTCGGGCTCGGCGCCGTGCGCAACGTCGGCTTCAACGTCGTCGATGCGATCCGCGCCTCGCGCGACGAGAAGGGCCGTTTCGAGTCCTTCCACGATTTCCTCCGCAAGGTGCCGATCCAGGTCGCCAACAAGCGCACGGTCGAATCCCTCGTCAAGGCCGGCGCCTTCGACTCCCTCGGAGCGACCCGCCGGGCCATGGTCGAGATCCACGAGGGCGCCGTCGAGTCCGCCGTGAAGATCAAGCGCGACGAGGAACACGGCATGGTCGGCTTCGACTTCGACAGCCTCTTCGACGACCCGCAGGAGACCGAACAGGTCCCGGACCGTCCGGAATGGAGCAAGAAGGAGAAACTCGCCTTCGAACGCGACATGCTCGGCCTCTACGTCTCCGACCATCCGCTCGCCGGCCTGGAGATCCCGCTCGCGAAACACGCCTCGACCTCCATCGCCGACCTGCTCGCCTCCGAGCAGACCCAGGACGCTGACACCGTCACGATCGCCGGCCTCATCACGAGCGTCCAGCACCGGATCGCCAAGAAGAGCGGCAACCAGTACGGCATCATCCAGGTCGAGGACTTCGGCGGCGACATCGACGTGATGTTCATGGGCAAGGCGTACCAGGAGTTCGCGCCCGCGCTCATCAACGACTCGATCGTCGTGGTGCGCGGTCGGGTGAGCCTCCGGGACGACGGCATGAACATCCACGCATACAGTCTCTTCGCGCCGGACCTCGGACAGACCGGCGACTCTGGCACCCTCGCGATCACCCTCGCAGAGGCGCGCGCGACGACCGACACCGTCACCGCGCTCGGCGACGTGCTGATCCGGCACCGTGGCTCCTCGGAGGTGCGGCTCAAGCTGATCAAGAACGATTCGGCCCGCGTCTTCGAACTGCCGTACCAGGTCACGATCAGCGCAGACCTGTTCGGCGAGCTCAAGAGCCTGCTCGGCCCGTTCTGCCTCAGCTAGAGGTCGCCGTCCCAGCCGAGCCGGCCGCGTCCGCCGCGCCGGGCGCATAGCCCGTCGGCTATGCGCCCGGGAATAGCCTTGGACCATGACACGTCGCACGAGCGAACCGTTCTACACCCCGGCCATCGTGGCCGGCCGGGCCATCTTCGGGGTCTTCCGGCTCAAGGCTGCGGCGACCGGCTTCGAGAACCTCCCCGATACCGGGGGAGCCGTCCTGGCGATCACGCACTTCGGCTATGCCGACTTCGCCCTCGTCGAATGGCAGGCCTGGCTGCACAACCGCAGGCACATCCGCTTCATGGCCAAGAAGGGCGCCTTCGACAAGCCCGTCGTCGGCTGGCTGCTGCGCGGTATGCACCACATCAGCGTCGACATGCAGGCGGGGGCCGCAGCATACGGCGAGGCCGTGGCCGCCCTGCGCGCGGGTGAACTCCTCGGGGTGTTCCCGGAAGGCGGGGTCAACGCCTCCTTCACCGTGCGCGAGCTCAAGTCCGGCGCGGTCCGGATGGCGAGGGAGGCCGGCGTCCCGGTGATCCCTGTCGCGGTCTGGGGCGGCCACCGGCTGCTGACGAAGAACCACAAGCCCACCCTGCGGGAGGCGTACCGGGTGCCGATCCGCTTCTCCGTGGGAGCGCCGTTCGAGCTCGACCCCGCCGTCGACGCCCAGGAGCTCACCGCGCAGCTCCACGACACCCTCCAGGCCATGGTCGACGAACTCCAGGCCGGGTATCCCGTCGACGGTTCCGGCCAGTGGTGGCAGCCGCGCCATCTCGGCGGCGCGGCTCCGACCCCGGAGGAGGCTGCGGTCGTCGAGGCAGAACGCCAGCGACTCCGCGCGCTCAAGCGCACTGCCGCGACACGCGACGACGCCTGACCCGGCCAACGGGTCGTTCGCCTCGGCTCAGAGCGCCGCTTCCGGTCCGGGCACCCGGTACATCCGCTCGTGGTAGAGCAACGCCTCGTCTTCGTCGCCGAGGCCGCCCTCCTCGATCTGGACGACGATCACGGCGCCGTTGTGCACAGAGACCCGCTCGATGATGTGGCCGACCATCCAGCTCGTCACGTCGTTCAGCACCAACAGGCCGTGCGGACCCTCATGCCAGTGGTCACCGGCGAAGCGCAGGGCGTTCGGCCCGCTCATCCGCTCGGCGAGGGCGCGATTGCGTGCGCCAAGGGTGTGGATGACGACGCGGTCCGTCTCGGCGATCGCCGGCCAGGAGCTTGCCGTCCTGGCCATGTTGAAGGTCGCGAGCGGCGGCACGGACGACAGCGAGGCAAGTGAGGTCGCCGTGAAGCCGACGGGGGTTCCGTCGGTCTGGCGCGCCGTCACGCACGCGACACCGGCGGCGTGGCGCCGGAACGCCTGCTTGAACGCGGCGAGGTCGAGAGGGGCGTTCGGATCTCCCTCGAGCCGGGGAACGGTCGGTGTTTCGCGGATGTCGTTCAGTTCGTTCATGTCACTTGCCCCAAGGTCTGTGAAGGCCACCCTATTCCCGTGTGATGGATGTTGGTGGCTAGGCTGGTCAGACATGATCCAGAGACTTGACCTACGAGGCACCCGGCCGACGCCGGCCGAACTGCTCGCCACGATTCCGCGCGCCGTCACCGATGTGACCGCCGCGAGCGCCGTGGCCGCCGAGCTCATCTCCGACGTCCGCGCGCGCGGCGAGGCGGCGCTCTACGACCAGGCCGAACGGCTCGACCGGGTGCGCCCTGACGCGCTCCGGGTCCCGGCCGGCGACATCGCCGACGCCCTGGCCGGGCTCTCGCCCGAAGTGCGCATCGCCATCGAGGAGACCATCCGGCGGGTCAGGCTCGCGAGCGAGGCCCAGGTGCCGCCGCACGTGACCACGACCATCGACGAAGGAGCCGTGATCACCCAGCGGTGGCAGCCTATCCGTCGCGTGGGCCTCTACGTGCCGGGCGGCAAGGCCGTCTACCCTTCGAGCGTCGTGATGAACGTCGTGCCCGCGCAGGTCGCCGGGGTCAGCTCGATCGCGCTCGCCTCACCGCCGCAGCAGGCGTTCGGCGGACGCGTGCACCCGACCATCCTCGCCGTCGCCGGGCTCCTCGGCGTCACCGAGATCTACGCCATGGGCGGCGCCGGCGCTGTCGGCGCGTTCGCATACGGGGTGCCGAGCCTCGGCCTCGACCCCGTCCAGCTCGTCACCGGCCCCGGCAACGTCTACGTCGCCGCCGCCAAGCGGCTCGTCCGAGGCGTCACCGGCATCGACGCGGAAGCCGGCCCCACCGACATCCTCGTGATCGCCGACTCCGGCGCAGACCCGCTCCTCGTCGCGGCCGACCTGGTCAGCCAGGCCGAGCACGACGAACTCGCGGCCGCCGTGCTCGTCACCGATTCGGTCGAGCTCGCGGATGCCGTCACCGCGCGACTCGCCGTGCTCGCGGTGACAACCCCTCACGGTGAGCGGGTGACCGCCTCGCTCTCCGGAACCCAGTCCGCGATCGTGCTCGTCGACGACCTCGCCGCCGCCGCCGCATTCAGCAACGCCTTCGGGCCGGAGCACCTCGAGATCCAGACCAGGGACCCGCACGTCGAACTCGCGCTCATCGAGAACGCCGGGGCCATCTTCCTCGGCCCGAACTCACCGGTGAGCCTCGGCGACTACTCAGCGGGCTCCAACCACGTGTTGCCGACCGGCGGCCAGGCCCGGTTCTCGTCCGGCCTCGGGGCGTACACGTTCCTCCGCCCGCAGCAGGTCGTCGAGTACAGCAGGGACGCACTCCGCGGTGTCGCCGCCAATATCGCGGCGCTGTCGGACGCCGAGGATCTCCCCGCGCACGGCGCGGCCGTGACCGCCCGCTTCGCCTGACCCGAACCGATTCGACGGAGATTGTGTCCGGAAGCCACGGGGGAGTGCCGTTCCGGGGTGTTTCAGACCGAGCGCCCGTCGAATCGGTCAGGGCGTCGGGGCGAGGGTGTGGCGCGACGCGCCCGGGCGACGGCGAATCCCCCGGAAAGGGGCGCTAGGCTGGCAGCACAATGTTCTGCCCGTTCTGCCGCCACCCGGACTCCCGAGTCATCGACTCGCGCACGAGCGACGACGGACTTTCCATCCGTCGCCGTCGCCAGTGCCCCGAATGCGGTCGCCGGTTCAGCACGACGGAGACCGCGAGCCTCAACATCGTCAAGCGCAGCGGCGTCGTCGAACCGTTCAGCAGGGACAAGATCGTCACCGGTGTCCGCAAGGCCTGCCAGGGGCGGCCGGTGACGGACTCCGACCTCGCCCTCCTCGCCCAGCGCGTCGAGGAGACCATCCGCCAGACGGGTGCCTCCCAGGTCGCCGCGAACGACGTCGGCCTCGCGATCTGCCGCCGCTGCGTGAACTCGACGAGGTCGCCTACCTCCGCTTCGCGAGTGTGTACCGCGCGTTCGACTCCCTCGAAGACTTCGAGAGCGCCATCGACCAGCTCCGCAGTGAACACGAGGAGAGTCTCCGCAACGGGGCCCTCGGCGACGAGCCCGAACTGTAGCCGGTGTACCCCTTCTTCTTCCGGCACGTGCTCGCGCGGCTCGACCCCGAGCGCGCACACCACCTCGCCTTCACGGTGATCCGTCTCATTCCGAGCCGGGGCATCGGGCGGCTTGTCCATGCGTTCACCCGGCCGAGAACCGACCAGGCCGTGCACACCCTCGGCTTGCGCTTCGATTCCCCGTTCGGCGTCGCCGCAGGCTTCGACAAGGACGGCCTCGCCGTGATCGGCCTGGGCCGCCTCGGTTTCGGCCACGTCGAGGTCGGCACGATCACGGCGCTGCCGCAGCCGGGAAACCCGAAACCGCGGCTGTTCCGGCTGGTCCCCGACCGCGCCGTGATCAACAGGATGGGCTTCAACAACCAGGGCGCTGCAGCGGCAGCAGTGCGCCTCGCCCGGGTGGGTTCGATCGCTGGACGGCCGGTGCTCGGCATCAACATCGGCAAGAGCCGCGCGACCGCGGTGGACGACGCCACGAGCGACTATCTCGTGAGCGCCAGGGCCCTCGCGCCCCTCGCCGACTACCTCGTCGTCAACGTGAGCTCGCCGAACACCCCCGGCCTCCGCGGCCTGCAGGAACTCGACCAGCTGGCCCCGCTTCTCACCGCCGTCCGGGCGGCGTCCGGGAGCACCCCCTGCTCGTCAAGATCGCCCCTGACCTTCGCGACGAGGAAGTCACCCGCATCGCCGAACTCGTCGTGCGGCTCGGCCTCGACGGCATCATCGCGACCAACACGACCATTTCACGCGAGGGTCTCTCGACGGATGCCGCCAGGATCGAGGCCATCGGAGCCGGCGGCCTGTCGGGGGCCCCACTCCGGGCCCGCTCGCTCGCGGTACTGCGCCTGATCCGCGCGAGCGTTCCCGCCGGCCTCTGCGTGATTTCCGTCGGAGGAATCGACACCGCCGCCGACGTCGCCGAGCGGCTCGATGCCGGGGCGACCCTCGTCCAGGGCTACACGGCGTTCCTGTACCGTGGCCCGCTCTGGGCGCGCCAGGTCAACCGCGGCCTCGACCGGCTCCGCGCGTAACCTCCCCGCCTGACGTCAGCGGCCGGTGCGAGGTGCGCGGGCATCCGCCGATCGCTCAGATGAGCGGTGCGCCCGGCGCGAGGACTCCGAGCGCTACGAGTTGCCTGGCGAGGCTCGCACCGTCCGGCCCGTAGACCCAGCGGGGGTCCGTGGACTCGAGGGCGGCATCCTTTGCCCGTCGTCCGGCGAGAACCGCCTCGCTCGGGGAGAGCTCGCGAATGGCGACGGCCTCGACGCTGCCGGGGAACTCGCGCTGGAACTCGCTGTAGATGTCCTCGTCGTGCTGGCCATCGTCCCCGACCAGGATCCAGCGGATCCCGGGAAACTCCAGGGCCAGGCGACGCAGGTTGGCGCGCTTGTGGTCGGTGCCGCTGCGGAACCACCGGTCGTGGGTGGGGCCCCAGTCGGTGAGCAGCAACGCGCCGGCGGGGTAGAGGTTACGGGAGAGGAACCGGGTCAGGGTCGGCGCGACATTCCAGGCGCCCGTCGACAGGTAGATCACCGGGGACCCCGGCGCCGCCGCGGTGAGACGGTCCAGGAGTACGGCCATGCCGGGGGTGGGCACCCTCGCGTGTTCGTCGAGCACGAACGTGTTCCAGGCGGCGAGCAACGGCCGGGGAGGGTCGTGACCATCACCGTGTCGTCGACGTCGGAGATGATGCCGCGATCGACGAGCGGAGCGACGATGAAGAGCGGCGCATCGACGGGTGCCGAGGCATCCGTGCTGAGTCGGGCGACCTGCCAGCCCGGCGTGAGCGGCAGCCGGATGACCGTGTCGACGACGCCGCCGCGGTCGGCGCTCACGCGGTGGCTGAAGCCGTTGATCTCGATCGTGACGGTGACGTCGTGCACGGGAACCGCGGTGAAACTGCGCCAACCGCGGATGCCGGCCTCGCGCCGTTCGGCTCGCCAGCGTCTGCGCGTGACGGCCTTCTTGGTCCGAGCCGGCTTGGCCAGCAGAACCCGGCAGAGAATCCGCACCCATTCGGTGCTTCCGTATCCCGCGTACGGGATGACCGTGGGCAGATAACCGCGTTTGCGGGCGCTACGCTCGCGACGTTCGTGCATCCAGTCTTCGATCCGGGCTGCGCGATGCATCATTTTCGCAGGTCGGCCCGCATTCGTTGTTCTGGAAGGCTTCGGCACGCCTCCTAGTTTGTCATGTGCCGCCCCTTTCGGGAGGATCCAGTCGTGCCGCGACCCGTTTGGCATCGCCGGGGGGACAAGACCCGTAGGATTGGGTCCTACTTCAAGGAGGACAAGTGTCAGTGAGTGACCTTTTCGAGGGGGACATCGTTGAGGCCGGCGCACAGGTCCGGATCGAACCCATCCAGCAGCGCAGCACGGCACGCCTGTCCGGCCTGCTCGATGCCGCTGCCGTCGTCGTCGACGAGGTCGGCTTCGACCGGATCACGACCGCGATGGTGGCTGAACGCGCGGGGGCATCGATCGGAACCGTGTACCGCTACTACCCGGACCGGGTCGCAGTACTGCATGCCCTGCGTGAGCGGGCCATTCAGCGATATCGACTCCGCGTCGCCAGGGAAATCAAGCTTGCAGACCCGAAGACCGCCTGGGAGACCATCGACTGCGCCATCACGGCCTTCGTCGAGATGTACCGGACCGAACCGGGCTTCCGCATCATGCACTTCGCCGACAGGGAACGGCTTCCGATCAGCTCGGCGAGCCCGGCCGACGGGATCGAGGTCGGCTTCCTGGCCGGCCAGCTCGCAATCGCTCTCTCCGAGCGGTTCGGCCTCCCGTACGGGCCGGATCTGCTGTTCCGGCTTGAGGTCATGGTCGAGATGGCCGCAGCGGTCCTGTCGAGAGGGTTCCAGTCCAACGTCCTGGGCGACGAGCGATACATCGCGGAGGCGAGGCGGGTCATCGCGGTATACCTGGCGGGCTACTACGGCGAGGAACTCGAGCAGGACGGTGCAGCAGTCCCAGTCTTGGAATCTGCTGAGTAGAGCTTGGCATCCGGCGGCTTTCCTGATTGGGTGGGAGATCGCTGGCACGTGTTGATTCGACATCAAGCGAGGAATGGGCCACTTCCATGATTGAGTTCCGATCGGTGACGAAAGAATTCCCGGACGGCACCCTTGCGGTCGACGACTTCAGCCTCACGGTTCCCTCGCACCGCACGACCGTGCTCGTCGGATCCTCCGGCTCCGGGAAGACCACCCTGCTGCGGATGATCAACCGCATGGTCGATCCGACGTCCGGCACGATCGAGATCGACGGCGTCTCCGTCGCGTCCCTCGAACCCGTGAAGCTGCGGCGCAGCATCGGCTACGTGATGCAGAATTCGGGACTGCTCCCGCACCGCACCGTCGTCGACAACGTCGCGACCGTGCCCCTTCTGCGTGGTGTGCCGCGCAGGACGGCGCGGGCGGATGCGCTGCGCCTGCTGGACACCGTCGGGCTCGACCGCGCCATCGCCGACCGGTACCCGAGCCAGCTGTCCGGCGGCCAGCAACAGCGGGTCAGCGATTGCCCGCGGCCTCGCCGTCGATCCCAATATCCTCCTGCTGGACGAGCCCTTCGGCGCCGCTCGATCCGATCGTGCGCGCGGAGCTGCAGCAGGAGCTCATCCGGCTGCAGCACGAGCTCGGCAAGACCGTCGTGTTCGTGACGCACGACATCGACGAGGCGTTCCTGCTCGGCGACCAGATCGCCATCCTGCGGGAGGGCGGCCGGATCGCCCAGCTCGGCACCCCGGCCGAGATCCTCGCCAACCCGGCCGACGACTTCGTCGCGAGCTTCGTCGGTGCCGACCGGGGAAAGCGCGCCCTGCACGTCGAGAGCCAGGACGGCTCGGACGTGCTCGTCGACTCGGACGGGCGACCCGCTGGCGTTCTCGTCGGCCAGCGCTCCGGCGCTGGCCCGTCCGGCGGGGCCCGGTCAGACGTCCCGCACATCGTACCGACGGAAGGCCCGCCCCGGTGACGTGGCTCTGGTCGAACCTCGACCTGGTCTGGCTCCGCACCCTCGACCACATCGTGCTGAGCCTGCCGCCGATCCTGCTGAGTTTCGTGTTCGCGCTCCCGCTCGGCTGGCTGGCCAACCGGTACCGGCCGACCCGCGGGGCGATCCTGTCGATCGCCGGCCTGTTCTACGCCATTCCGTCCCTGCCGCTCCTGTTCATCCTGCCGGTGATCATCGGAACGAGCCTCCGCTCGCCGGCGAACCTGATCGCCGCACTCACCCTCTACGGGCTCGCGCTCATGGTGCGTGTCGTCGCCGACGGACTCGCGTCCGTCGACCCCGACGTGCGGCAGTCGGCCACCGCGGTCGGTTTCTCGGCGTGGAGCAGGTTCTGGCTCGTCGAACTCCCGCTCGCCGGCCCCGTGCTCCTCGCCGGGGTGCGCGTCGTCGCCGTCAGCACCGTGAGCCTCGCGACCGTCGGCGCCGTGATCGGAGCAAAGAGCCTCGGCAGCCTGTTCACCGACGGTTTCCAGCGCGGCATCCAGGTCGAGATCATCACCGGCATCGTGGCGACCGTCCTGCTCGCCCTCGTGCTTGACGGGGCTGTCGTGCTGCTCGGCCGGGTGCTGATGCCGTGGACCCGCCGGACCCGGCGCATCCGCCCGGCACCCGCTGCGGTGCTCGGACCCATGCCCGTCGTTCGGAGTGTCGCATGAATTACTTCACGGATGCGGTCGCCTGGCTCCTCGACCCGGCGCACTATCCCGGGCCGACCGGGATCCCGGCCCGGCTCGGCGAGCAGCTCCTCTTCACGGTGGTGACCCTCGTGCTCGCCTCTGTCATCGCCATCCCGGTCGGATTCCTGATCGGGCACACCGGGCGCGGACGGGGGATCGCCGTCGCGACCTCCGGCGGGTTGCGCGCCATCCCCACCCTCGGCCTGCTCACCCTCGTCGCCCTCTGGATCGGCATCGGGCTCGGCGCCCCATACGTTGCCCTGACCGTGCTCGCGATCCCGCCCATTCTCGCCGGCGCATACACCGGGTTCGAGGCGGTCAACCGCGCGACGATCGACGCGGCGAGGGCCGTCGGCATGACGGAGCTTCAGATCGTGCGCCACGTTGAGATACCCCTCGGACTGCCCTTGCTCATCGGCGGGCTGCGGTCGGCGACCCTGCAGGTCGTCGCAACGGCCACCCTTGCCGCATACGTCGCCGACTTCGGGCTCGGCCGGTTCCTCTTCGCGGGGCTCAAAACCAACGATTACGCCCAGATGCTCGGCGGGTCGATCCTGGTGATCCTGCTCGCCCTCGTTCTCGAGGGCCTGTTCGCCGGTCTCCAGAAACTCGTCGTACCCCGCGGCGTCGCAGTCGGACGCCCCCCAGTCGACCGGAAGGCGTCGACCCGACGTCGCCCGGGGATGGAACCCGCCATCACGAAAGGAATCTGACAATGTTCACAGCGAAAAAAGGCCGGCTCGCGGCAGTCGCCGCGGTCGCGGTTGGGGCCGTCGTAGCCCTTGCAGGGTGTGCGTCCAGTAATCCACTGGGCACCGGAAGTAACGCGTCGAGCGCACCGACGACACTCGTCGTCGGATCCCAGGACTACTACTCGAACGAGATCATCGCCGAGATCTACGCCCAGGCGCTCGAGTCGAACGGATTCACCGTCGACCGCCAGTTCCGGATCGGACAGCGCGAGGTCTACCTGCCCGAGCTGAAGTCCGGGTCGATCGACGTCTTCCCCGAGTACACCGGAAGCCTGCTGCAGGCGCTCGACAAGGCCGCGGCCGGCGGAACGAGCGATGCCGTTCACGACCAGCTCGTCAAGGCCCTCCCGAGCGGCCTGACCGCCCTCGACAAGTCCGACGCGAGCGACCAGAACTCGTGGACAGCGACCCAGGCCTTCGTCGACACCTACAAGCTCACCGATCTCGCCTCCCTGAAGAACGTCACCGAGCCCATCACGGTCGGCGGCAACTCCGAACTGGAGACGCGGCCATACGGGCCGACGGCGCTCAAGGACAAGTACGGCATCACGATCGCCGGATTCGTGCCCGTTGAGGACAACGGCGGACCGCTCACCGTCAAGGCGCTGGTCGACAACAAGATCCAGCTCGCCAACATCTACACGGCAGACCCGAACATCAAGTCGAACAACCTCGTCGCCCTCTCCGACCCCGACGGCCTGTTCTTCCCGGACAACGTCGTGCCCATCGTCTCCAGCAAGGTCGACGAGAAGGCTGCCAGCGTCCTCAACAAGATCAGCGCGGCGATGACCGCTGCGGACCTCGTGAGCCTCAACGCCCAGAGCGTCAACGACAAGGAGTCGGCGGACAAGATCGCCTCCGCGTGGCTCGCGCAGGCGAAGCTCTTCTAGTTCGTCGCTCTCTCACCGCGGTCACCCGCGACCTCCAGGACCGCCCGGTTGCCTCGCAGCCGGGCGGTCCTGTCTGTGTCCGCTCAGGCCTGGGCGAGGAGCACGGCCGGCAGGACGAGGAGGGCAGCGGCAGAGCCGAGAACGGCGACGGAGGCCGCCGCGGTGAGGCGGGGCGGCGGGGTCAGCAGCCGGCGGACCCGGGGCGTGACGAGATCGACGGGACGGTCGCGGGAAACGAACGCCGCGGCATCCGCCGCCCCGGCGGAGAACCGGGCCTCAGGCGACCGGCCGAGCCCCGCAGAGCCGACGAGCGCGATCGCCGTCGCGAGGGTGTGGTCGTCGACGGCGAGCCTGGCCTGGTCGTCCGCGAGCATCTCGACGAGAAGGGCGACGGCGTTCTCGGCCCGGTTCGCGATCGGGAACCAGGGCAGGGCACTGTGCCAGGACTTGAACGCGACGAGCACGAGGGGGTGCCGCTGGGCGAGGTGATGGCCTCCTCGTGGGCGACGACGGCGCGTACCTGCGGCGGGTCGAGCAGGCTGAGCAACCCGCGCGAGAGCACCGTCGCCGAGTGCGTCACGCTCGGCAGGCAGTATGCGACCGGGGAGGCGTGGTCGATGACGCGGGTGCCCGGTCGTCCCTCGAGGGGCTCGCTGAGCAGCCGGACCAGGTTGAGGTGCCTGCGCTGCTGGCGCTCCGCGTGCACGAAGGTCACGGCGAGGTTGAGTACGAGGTGACCGCCGAGCAGGAGCGCCCCGCAGAGGGCGAGAACGTGGTCGAGGGAGGTGCCTGCCGGGACCGAGCCGGTCGCGAGGTGGTCGGCGAGCGAGCGGATGCCGGCGACCGGGTTCGCGCCGAACGGGATCAGCCCGTAGACGAGGAGCGCCCCGATCATCGCGAGCCCGCCCGCGAGGGCGATCGACTGCCAGAGCACGAGGGCGACGCCGGGGGAGCCTGCCGGCCAGGCGGACCGCGCGAGCAGCACCGGAACCGGCCAGGTCCAGCAGGACCGCGAGCACGCCGAGGGCGAGCGCCGTCGTCAGCACGACGACCGGTTCACTCGCGGTGCAACGGGATCGTTTCGAGGAGGCGGCGGAGAGTCTCCGCCTCCTGGGGACTGACATTGCCGATGAACCGGGCGAGGGCATCCTGCCGGTCGGGGGCGGAGCCGAGCACCTCGTGCATCAGCCCTGCAGTGTGTTCGGCGCGGGTCGTCATGGCACGGTAGCGATGCGGGCGGATGCCCCGGTCTCGAACGACGAAGCCCTTGGTTTCGAGACGCGACAGCACCGTGAGCACGGTCGTGGTTGCGAGCGGCTTGCGGTTCGCTGCACTCGCGGCCGGCGTGAGCAGGCGGTCACGCAATTCATTCGCCGGCAACGATTCCCCGGAATCCCAGAGGACATCCATCAGCAATCTCTCCAGCACACCGAGACTTCCCATAGTCAGGGAGTTTAGTATGCCGTTCCGCCTTCTTCTACGGGGTGTAGAAGTGTATATTTTCTACGTACCGTAGAAATGACGATCGCCGGGAGGGCGCATGAACGAGTGGCTTGACCCGCTGCTGCTATCGAGATGGCAGTTCGGACTGACAACCGTGTACCACTTCCTGTTCGTCCCGCTCACGATCGGCCTCGCCCTGACCGTCGCGATTTTCCAGACCGCATGGGTGCGCACCGACAAGACCAAGTGGCTCCAGCTCACGCACTTCTTCGGCAAGCTCTTCCTGATCAACTTCGCTATGGGCGTTGTCACCGGCATCGTGCAGGAGTTCCAGTTCGGCATGAACTGGTCGACATACTCCCGCTTCGTCGGCGACGTCTTCGGCGCACCGCTCGCCTTCGAGGGCATCACCGCGTTCTTCCTCGAGGCCACCTTCATCGGCCTGTGGATCTTCGGCTGGGACAAGCTGCCCAAGGGACTGCACCTCGCGACGATCTGGCTGACCGTGGTCGGATCGATCGCGTCCGCGTACTTCATCCTCGCGGCGAACGCCTTCATGCAGAACCCGATCGCCTTCCGGATCAATGAGGAACGTGGCCGGGCCGAGCTGACCGACATCGGCACGCTGCTGACCAACCCGATCTCGCTCGCCTCGTTCCCGCACACGATCTTCGCGTGCTTCATGGTGTCCGCCGGCCTGATCATCTCGGTCGCCGCGTTCCACCTCTACCGCAAGCAGCACGTCGACACGATGCGTCCGGCGCTCAAGTTCGGCCTGTGGATGATGGTCATCTCCGGTGCCCTGACGACCGTCTTCGGCGACTCCCTGAGCCTCGCGATGGTCAAGGCCCAGCCGATGAAGATGGCCGCGGCCGAGGCGATGTACCACACGGCGACGGGCGCCAACGCGTCCTTCTCGCTCTTCACCCTCGGTACCCCCGACGGCGTGAGCGAACTGTTCTCCGTCCGCATCCCCTACCTGCTCTCATTCCTCTCCACGCACACCCTCGACGGCACCGTCGAAGGCATCAACAACCTGCAGGACCAGTACACGACGCTGTACGGGCCCGGCGACTACACCCCGATGATCTGGGTCACCTACTGGGCCTTCCGCTGGATGATCGGACTCGGCATCGCGCACATCCTGGTCGCCGTGGTCGGCCTCTGGCTCACCCGCAAGGGCCGCAGCCCCCGGGCCACCTGGGTCTGGAAGGTCGCCATCTGGTCCTTCCCGTTCTCCCTCGCCGCCATGAGCGTCGGCTGGGTCTTCACCGAGATGGGTCGTCAGCCCTGGCTCGTGTTCGGGCTCCTGAAAACCCAGGACGGCGTCTCGCCCAACGTGACCGGCCTGACCATCCTGATCTCCCTCATCGCCTTCACGCTGATCTACGGCGCCCTCGCGGTCGTCGAGTTCCGGCTCATCCTCCGTGCCGTGCGGAAGGGCCCAGAGGATGCCCCGGTGCCGGACGCTGAGACCGGCATCACCCCCAGCGCGTCACGGTCTACTAGGAGCAACTGATGGAACTCAACATTCTCTGGTTCTGGATCATCGCCGTGATGTTCATCGGCTACTTCGTCCTCGACGGCTTCGACTTCGGCGTCGGCATGTCCCTGCCCTTCCTCGGCAAGGACGACACCGACCGCCGGGTGCTGATCAACTCGATCGGACCGGTCTGGGACCTCAACGAGACCTGGGTCATCGTCGCGGGCGCCTCGTTGTTCGCCGCCTTCCCCGAGTGGTACGCCACGATGTTCAGCGGCTTCTACCTCGCCCTGCTCGTGATCCTCCTCGCGCTGATCGCGCGCGGGGTCTCCTTCGAGTACCGGCACCAGCGGCCGGAATCCGAATGGAAGAAGTGGTTCGACGGCATGATCGTCGTCGGCAGCGCCCTCCCTGCCCTGCTCTGGGGCGTCGCATTCGCCAACGTCGTCCAGGGCGTCCAGCTCGATGCCGGGCACAACTACACCGGCACCTTCTTCGACCTGCTCAACCCGTACGCCCTCCTCGGCGGGGTGACGACGCTGCTCCTGTTCTTCACCCACGGCGTCGTCTTCGTCTCCCTCAAGACCGAAGGGGACATCCGCCTTCGTGCCCGCAAGCTCGCCACCAAGGCAGGGCTCGTGACGATCGTCGTCGCAGCGTCGTTCCTGCTCTGGACCGTGCTCGCGTTCGGCAGCCTCTTCACCGCGCTGTTCGCCGTTGCCGCGGCCGTCGCGCTGATCGGGTCGTTCCTGCTCAACCTCCGCGGCAAAGAGGGCTGGGCATTCACGCTCATGGCGGCGACGATCGGCCTGGCCGTGCTCACCCTGTTCGCCTCGCTGTTCCCGGACGTGATGCCGGCGAGCAACGACGCCGCGAACAGCCTGACCATCGACAACGCGTCGTCGACGCCGTACACGCTCCAGGTGATGACGTGGACCGCGGTGATCGCCGCCCCGGTGATCTTCCTCTACCAGGGCTGGACATACTGGGTCCTGCGCAAGCGCGTCAGCCGCAGTAGCATCGAGCTCGCCGCGCTCTGACCTGCGGGCGCTCCCGCTGCGCCAGCAGTAGTTGCCGCGACCGCCGCCACCGAATAGTTACCGGCGAACAGTTTCCACCGAACAGAACGAGTACATGCGACCCCTCGACCCCCGGCTGCTCCGCTACGCCTCTGCCGCGCGGTGGTTCCTGGTCATCGGTGCCGTGCTCGGTCTGGCGCAGACGCTCGTCGTCGTCGTCTTCTCCTGGTTGCTCAGCCAGGTGATCACGCTCGCGGTGGGAGGCCACGACGTGACCGAACTCGGTCCGTACGTCGGGGGGATCGCCGCGGTCGTGGTCCTGCGCGCCGCGCTCGTCTGGCTGCTCGAGGTCGCGGCGAGCCGCGGCGCGGCATCCGTCAAGAGCCAGCTGCGCACCCGGGTACTGCGCGGGGTCGCCGAGCGTGGCCCGGACTGGCTTGCCGGCCAGCAGGGCGCACGCGTCTCCACCCTCGCGACCCAGGGGCTCGACGCCCTCGACAACTACTTCGCCAGGTATCTGCCGCAGCTGCTCCTCGCCGGGATCGCGACGCCGATCCTCGTGCTCGTGATGCTGTGGCAGGACCTCCCGAGCGGCATCACGGTGATCATCGTGCTCCCGCTCATTCCGCTGTTCATGGTCCTGATCGGCCAGGCCACCCAGGCCGTACAGAAGCAGCAGTGGGAGTCGCTGCAGCGGCTCGGCACCGGCTTCCTCGACCTCGTCGGCGGCCTCGGCACCCTCAAGATCTTCGGCAGGGAACGCCGGCAGACCGAACGGGTGCGCACGATCACCGAGGACTACCGGGCTCGCACCATGAAGGTGCTCCGGGTGTCATTCCTGAGCGGCTTCGTGCTCGAGCTCGGGGCGAGCCTCTCGGTCGCGCTCGTTGCGGTGTCGATCGGCCTGCGGCTCGTCGACGGCTCGCTCGGACTCGGCGTCGGACTCTTCGTGCTGCTGCTCGCGCCGGAGGCGTTCCTCCCGGTGCGCCAGATCGGCGTTCAGTTCCACGCCGCCGCCGACGGACTCGCCGCGGCCGAAGAAGTCTTCCTGATCATCGAGGGCGGTCCGGCAGCCGGGACGGCGATGGAGACAGCGGATTCAGCGAAGACAGCGGATGCAGCGGATGCCGCGGCGCCTGCGGTGCCGGCTTCGGTCACGACGCCGACGGGCTCCCTTCGCTTCGACGCGGTCACCGTGCGACGCGGAACGACCGTGACGCTCGCCGCGTTCAGCGCGACGCTCGCGCCCGGCCGGCTCGCGGTCATCGCAGGGCCGAGCGGCGCGGGCAAGTCGACCCTCGTCGCGACCCTCCAGGGCTTCGTGCCGTATTCCGGCTCCATCACCCTCGGCGAAACGGCCGTCGTGCCCGGGGTCCTCGGCCCTGGCTCGCCTGGGCCGGCCAACGGCCGGGACTCCTCTCCGGGACGATCGCAGACAACGTCGCGCTCGGCGCCCCCGGCGTCGACCAGGCCCTCGTGGCCCGCGCACTCGACCTCGCCGGCGGCGGCGACCTGGACCCAGGGACAGCCCTCGGCGTGAACGGGGACGGTCTCTCGGGCGGCCAGGCTCAACGCGTCGCCGCGGCGAGGGCCATCTATCGCACGCTGGCGGACCGATGCCCGGTGCTCGTCCTCGACGAACCGAGCTCCGCCCTCGACGAGGCCGCAGAAGGCCGGTTGATCGCGGGCCTTCGCGAGCTCGCGGCCGCCGGCACGATCGTCATCGTGGTGAGCCACCGACCGGCCGTCGTCGCCGCGGCCGACCTCGTTCTGCAGGTCGTCCCGGTGTCCGAGGTGCCGGCATCCGCCGTTTCGCTCGGGGAGGACGCCCATGTCTGAGTTCCTGCCCCCCGCCAGGGTCCGCGCGATCCTGCGGCTCGCCCAGCCGTCCACGCGGCGTTTCCTGCCCGGGCTGGCCGCCGGCGTCGCGAGCGCCCTCTCCGCCGTGGCCCTGCTCGCGACGAGCGCCTGGCTGATCACCCGCGCCGCCGAACAGCCGCCGATCCTCTACCTGTCGATGGCGATCGTCGGCGTGCGCGCCTTCGCCCTCGGCCGCTCCGCGTTCCGCTACCTCGACCGGCTCACGAGCCACGATGCCGCCTTCCGCCAGCTCGCAGCGCTCCGGGTCGGCGTCTTCGAACGCATCCTGCCGCTCGCCCCCGCTGGACTCGCGAACACCCGCCGCGGTGACCTGCTCACGCGTCTCGTCCGGGACGTCGACGACCTGCAGGACTTCCCGCTGCGGGTCGTGCAACCGCTGGCAACGGCCGGGATGCTCGCCGTGGTGAGCGTCGTGGGCGTCTGGCTGCTCTCGCCGCTCGCGGCCCTCGGACTGGCGCTCTGTCTCGTCCTCGCCGGAGTGCTCGGCACGGCCGCGTCGGGGAGCGTCGCCGCCGGCTCCGAGCGGGAGCTCGCTCCACTCCGCGGGGACCTCGCCGACCGGGTGCTCGAACTCGTCGAGAACATCGACGTGCTCACGGCCTTCGGAGTGCTCGACGCCCGTCTCGAAGGGCTGGCCGGCGCCGACGACCGGCTGCGCCTGGCCACCCTGCGCCGATCCGTCGGCGTCGGCATCCAGGGCGCCGTGCTCTCCTTTTCGCGGGCGCCGCGACCGTCGCAGCGCTGCTCGCCGGGTTCGGCGGGCTCTCGGGCGGCAGCCTGCCCGGCCCCGATTTCGCCGTGATCGTGCTCGTTCCGATGGCGGTCTTCGAGATCTTCGCCGTCGTGCCGGCCGCCCTCGGCGCCTGGCGCCAGGTGCGATCGAGCGCCCAACGTGTTGCGGATGCCGTACCCACCACGGTCCCGCGGGAGATCCCGATCGAGAGCGACGCCGATTCCGGGCGGGACGCCGTCGCCGCCATGTCCGCGCAGCCTGTGCTGCTGCTGAGAGGGGTCGGCGCTTCCTGGCCCGGCGCCACGGAGCCCGGCGTCTCCGGCGTGACCCTCCGCCTCGGCCCCGGTGAACGCGTCCACCTCGCCGGCCAGAGCGGCGCCGGCAAGACCACGCTCGCGCAGGTGCTCGTCCGTTTCCTCGACTACACCGGTTCGTACACGCTCGACGGGGTCGAGGCGAACACGCTCGCACCCTCCGCCGTGCGCCGCGTCGTCGGACTGTGCGAGCAACAACCCTGGCTCTTCGACGACAGCATCCGCCAGAACCTGCTGTTCGCCAGGGAAACCGCGAGCGACGACGACCTGCTCGCCGTGCTCGACCGGGTCGGCCTCGGCGACTGGACCGCACAGCGCGGAGGACTGGACGCGAGGGTCGGCGAACGCGGTGCCCTCGTCTCCGGCGGCCAGGCCCAGCGGATCGCCCTCGCCAGGGCGCTCCTGGCGGACTTCCCCGTGCTCGTCGTCGACGAACCCACCGCGAACGTGGACGAGGCGCAGGGCGACCGTCTCGTTCGGGACATCCTCGCGACGGCGGCAGAGGACGGCAGGGCCGTCCTGCTCATCTCGCACACCCCGGTGCCCGATGAGCTCATCACCGCCCGGGTGACCCTTCCCGCCTGACCCTGCCCGTCCGAGCCCGTCCGGCACTCCCGGGCCCGCCCGTCTGAATCTGCCGGTCCGGTCCGGCGAGCGCCCTAGGCTGGGGGCGTGTCCGCATCAGCCCGTCCTCGTCGCAGTCCCGGCAGGGGCGACGTCGAACGCTGGGACCTCGACGGCTGGTGGGACCCGGCGGATGCCTTCGACGCGCTCTACCGGGACAGTGCCCACGCGATCTGGCTCGACGCCGGCCCCGGCGCGCAGGCCGGCTTCAGCTACCTCGCCGGGCCGACCGAACGCTCCCGGTTCGTGACCGCCTCGGTACTGGATGGAACCGTGACCGTGACGGTTCCCGGCGACCCGCTCACCGTGCCCGCCACGAGCACCGGCACCGTTTTCGACTTTCTCAGCACCGATCTCACCACGCCTGGCGGCCCGCCGGGCGGTGAGGGAGCAGGCGGCTTCCACCTCGGCTGGGTCGGCTGGCTCGGGTACGAGCTCGGCGCCCAGACCCTGGGCGTGCCGCAGCCTCCCTCGCGCTACCCCGACGCCGCCCTGCTCGAGGTCGACCGGATGCTCGCCTTCGACCACGAGAGCCGCACCGTCACCCTGCTCGCCCGCAGGCAGCCGGGGGAGCCGGCCCGCCTTGCCGAGGACTGGGCCCGCGCCGTGCGGGCGCGACGGGACAGTTCTCCTGCGGCGCGGCATCCACTGTCGTCGGCCGGCGCGGTGGCTGCGGTGGACGTCGCGCCCGAGCAGCCCGGATCACCGCCCCGCGCCCGCTGGCGGCACGGCTCAGCCGACTACGCGGCCCTGATCGAACGCTGCCAGGCCTTCATCGCCGCGGGGGACGCCTACCAGCTCTGCCTCACCAACGAGATCACCGTCGACGTGCGACCGCACCCCGTCGTGGCCTACCACCGGCTGCGGGCCGGCAGCCCGAGCCACCACGGCGGCCTGCTGCGCTTCGGGGACACCGCCCTGTTGAGCGCATCGCCGGAGCAGTTCCTCACCGTCGGCACCGACGGCAGCCTCTCGAGCAAACCGATCAAGGGCACCAGGCCGCGTTCCGCGGATCCCGCCTCCGATGCCGGCCTCCGCGCCGACCTCGCCGCGAGTGACAAGGAACGCGCCGAGAACCTGATGATCGTCGACCTGATGCGCAACGACCTCGGCCGGGTGGCCGAACTCGGCACCGTCGCCGTCACCCGCCTCCTCGACGTCGAGAGCTACGCGCACGTCCACCAGCTCGTGAGCACGGTCGAGGCGCGCCTCGCCGCGGGGCTCACGGGCACGGATGCCGTCCGGTCCTGCTTCCCGGCCGGTTCGATGACGGGGGTGCCCAAGCAGAGCGCCGTCAGCCTGCTGCGCGGCCTCGAGGACGGTCCGCGCGGCATCTACTCGGGTGCGTTCGGCTACTTCGGCCGCGACGGAGCCGTCGACCTCGCCATGGTGATCCGCAGCATCGTCCTCGATCCCGCAGGAGCCTCGATCGGAACCGGCGGCGGAATCACCACCCTGTCCGTCCCGGCGGAGGAGGTCGAGGAGACCCGGATCAAGGCCGCGGCGCTCCTGACCGTGCTCGGTTGCGGCCCTGACCTCGTTACCGGCGCGGGTTGAGTAACCTAGAAGCTTGGACTGTGAAGCGTTCACGCCCGAATCACCAGAATGAGAGTCCCGTGGCACACGAGCACGACCGCACCCCATACGGCGTAGAGATCGACGAGGACGTCTATGACTTCGCCGCGATCCAGGCGAAGTGGCAACCCATCTGGGACGAGCTCGAACCGTTCCGGACGAGCGACCCCGACGACACCCGTCCGCGCAAGTACGTGCTCGACATGTTCCCGTATCCCTCAGGCGACCTGCACATGGGCCACGCCGAGGTCTACGCGCTCGGCGACATCGTCGCCCGGTACTGGCGCCAGCAGGGCTTCAACGTGCTGCACCCGATCGGCTGGGACTCCTTCGGCCTCCCCGCCGAGAACGCGGCCATCAAGCGCGGCATCGACCCGCGCGGCTGGACCTATGACAACATCGCGCAGCAGAAGAAGAGCATGAAGCTCTACGCCGCCTCCTTCGACTGGTCGCGTGAACTGCACACGAGCGACCCCGAGTACTACAAGTGGAACCAATGGCTGTTCCTGCAGCTGTACAAGAAGGGCCTCGCCTACCGCAAGGACAGCTGGGTCAACTGGGACCCGATCGACCAGACCGTGCTCGCGAACGAGCAGGTCCTGCCGGACGGCACGAGCGACCGCAGCGGCGCGATCGTGATCAAGAAGAAGCTCACCCAGTGGTACTTCAAGATCACCGACTACGCCGACCGCCTGCTCGACGACCTCAACCAGCTCGAGGGCACCTGGCCGGCCAAGGTCCTCAACATGCAGCGCAACTGGATCGGCCGCTCCATCGGCGCCGACGTCGACTTCGCCATCGAGGGCCGGGAGGCCGTCGTGAGCGTCTTCACGACCCGCCCGGATACCCTCTTCGGCGCGACCTTCATGGTCGTGGCCCCCGACTCCGACCTCGCCGCCGAGCTCGTCGCCGACTCCACTCCCGAGGTGCGCAAGCGCTTCCAGGACTATCTCGTGCAGATGCAGAAGAGCACGGACATCGAGCGCCAGGCCACCGACCGGCCGAAGACCGGCGTCTTCCTCGAACGTTTCGCGATCAACCCCGTCAACGGTGAACGCCTGCCGATCTGGGCCGCAGACTACGTCTTCGCGGACTACGGACATGGCGCCGTGATGGCCGTTCCCGCACACGACCAGCGCGACCTCGATTTCGCCCGGAAGTTCGACCTGCCCGTCCGGGTCGTCGTCGACACGACGGCGCCCTGACCGGTACCCTGCCCGTGATCACGCCCGGCATGATCGACGGCACGGAGGAACTGCCGCTCGACCCCACGCCGCTCGATCCGGCAGAAACCGGTGTCGCGCTGGCCGGGGAAGGCCGCCTGATCAATTCCGGAGCCCTCACCGGCCTCAGCAAGAACAACGCGATCAAGCGCATCGTCGAGCAGCTCACCCAGGACGGCACCGGAAGGGCCGCGAAGAACTACCGGCTGCGCGACTGGCTCATCTCCCGCCAGCGTTACTGGGGCACCCCGATCCCGATCATCCACGGCCAGGACGGCGCAGAGATCCCCGTGCCCGAAGACCAGCTTCCGGTGCTGCTGCCCTCGACGGAGGGCCTCGATCTCAAGCCGAAGGGGACCTCGCCGCTCGGCGGCGCCACGGACTGGGTCAACGTACCCAACCCGATCGACGGCACCCTGCGCGCCGCGACGCCGACACGATGGACACCTTCGTCGACAGCTCCTGGTACTTCCTCCGGTTCCTGAACCCGAACGACGACACCCAGGCCTTCGACCCGAAGGAAGCCGAGAAGTGGGCTCCCGTCGACCAGGTACGTCGGCGGCATCGAACACGCGATCCTGCACCTGCTGCTACGCCCGGTTCATCACCAAGGTGCTCTTCGACCTCGGTTACGTGACGTTCACCGAGCCGTTCACCGCACTGCTCAACCAGGGCATGGTCATCCTCGACGGCACCAAGATGTCCAAGAGCAAGGGCAACCTCGTCTACTTCACCGAGGAGATCGACCAGTTCGGCGTCGACGCCGTGCGCCTCACGATGGCCTTCGCCGGCCCGCCGGAGGACGACATCGAGCTGCGGCGGACGTCTCCCCGGTCGGCTCGGCCAAGTTCCTCGCCCGCGCCTGGCGCATGGCCAAGGACGTCACGAGCGCGCCCGACGTGCTGTGGAAGACCGGTGACCCCGCCCTCCGCCGGGTCACGCACCGCTTCCTCGCCGACGCGCCCGGCCTGATCGAGTCCTTCAAGTTCAACGTCGTCGTCGCACGCCTGATGGAGCTCGTGAACGCGACCCGTAAGGTCATCGACACCGGCGCAGGCCCGGCCGATGCCGCGGTGCGGGAGGCCGCTGAGGCGACCGCCATGGCGCTCAACCTCTTCGCGCCGTACACCGCGGAGGACATGTGGCAGCGCCTCGGCTACGAGCCGTGCGTCGCGCTCGCCCAGTGGCGCAAGGCCGACCCGCGGCTCCTCGTCGAGGAGTCCGTCACGGCGATCGTGCAGGTCGACAGCAAGGTGCGCGAGCGCCTCGTGGTCTCGCCGAAGATCTCCGCTGACGACCTCGAGGGCCTCGCCCGCGCATCCGCATCGGTCATTCGCTCGATCGGGGACCGGGAGATCGTCCACGTGATCGTCCGGGCGCCGAAGCTCGTGAGCATCGTCACCAAGCCCGTCTGAGGTCCTGACGTCGTGAGGTCCTGAGGCACCTCGAGGATCCTCGAGGTGCCAGTGCCCTCGCCGATGCGCGTTGCGCGCCCTCGACAGGCCTGGGGCCGGTCCGGTTGTCCACCGGTCCGGCCCGGGCCGGCGCCCCGCGGGGCGGCGCGCATAGCCTGCCCGGATGGAGACTCCACGACCCTCGTCCTGGCCGGACGGGGAACCCGGGACAGGGCAGGGAGGGCGGTCCGGCCGGGGTCACGACCTGGAGCCGAACCCCGCCGACGCGGCTGGGCCGTTTCCCGACCGGATGTCGCCGCTCGACACCCTCTCGCCGTCCGCCCGCCGGCCGAACCGGGCCAGGCTCCGGATCGGCCTGGGCGCGGCGGTCGTGCTTGTGCTGGCCGCTCTCCTCCTCGCGGTGATCGTCACCGCGCTCGGGCCGCAGGCCGGGCGGCAGGTCCTCGTCTCCGCGGTGGGCGGAGCCGCAGGCCGCGGAACGTCGACGGCGTCCCCGCCGGCCTCCCCAGACAAGGGTCCTGCCTCCGGAGCGGCCGGCTCCGGAACGGGGCGGGCCTCGCCGTCTCCGGACGCCGCTCGCACACCCGTCATCCTCGTGCACGTCCTCGGTGCCGTCCTCCGGCCGGGCCTGTTCGAATTGCCGGTCGGTGCCCGCGTGGTCGACGCCGTGTCGGCTGCAGGGGGATTCACCGCGGCGGCCGATCCGGCAGGGACCAATCTCGCCCGGCCGCTCGCGGACGGCGAGCAGGTCTACCTGCCCGCCATCGGTGAGACGGTACCGGGTGGAGCGGGCGGCACCGGTGGCACCGGCGGCACCGGCGGAAGCGCGGCCGGTTCAGGTGGAGCGGCCGGTCTTCCGGCGGTGAAGATCAATCTCAACCGGGCGACGGTGTCCGAGCTGGACGCGCTGCCACGGATCGGCCCGGCCATGGCGCAGCGCATCGTCGACTACCGGTCCGCGAACGGACCCTTCGCCGCCATCGAGGACCTCCGGAACGTGACCGGGATCGGAGACAAGACCTTCGAGGCCCTGAAAGACCTCGTGACGGTGTGAGACCGCCGACGGGAGGTAGTTCCAGGGCGGACGCACGCCTCGTGATCCCCGCGGCAACGGCCTGGGCAACGGCCTGGTGGCTCACGGGCGCCCCGGTGTCCGCAGGGCCGGCCGCGGCGGCCCTGTGGGGGGCCGTGCTCGCTGCGACCGGATACGCGGTCCTCCTGGCGCGCAGGGGAGACCCGCGCTCGGTGTCCAGCCCCGCGGCCGGCGCGGGGATCCGCCGGGCGATCCGGCGCCTGGCGACCCGGTTGCCCGCGAACCGGACGGTGACCGCGGGAACCGTCCTGGTCTGCTGCACGGCCGCGGCCCTCCTGGCCTCGCTCGTCGCGGTCGCGGCACCCGCCCGACTGCCGGCCGGCGTCGCGAAGATCGCGGCGGCCCATGTGCCTGTCGCGGCGCGGATCGTGGTCGGTTCCGTGCCGGCCAGGGCCCCGGCACTGTCGGGATTCGGTGGTTCCGATGCCGGTGCCGATGCCGATCCCGGCGCCGGCGCAGGGAGCGGGCGCATTCGGTTCAGGGGCGCCCTCGTCGCACTGGACGCGGGGACCGGTTCGGCCAGGGCAGCCGCGCACGACACCGGGGACGGCCTGTCCGTTCCGGTCCTCGTGTTCGCAGCGGCGGCGGGGGAGAGCCTGCGGATCGGTGCGACCGTGAGCCTGGACGCGACACTCGTGTCCACGGAGCCGGGCGACTCCGCCGCGCTGCTGGTCTTCGGCGACGGACGACCGGTGCCCGTCGCCGAAGCGCCGTGGTGGCTCGACTGGGCCGACGAATTGCGCGCCCGCTTCGCCGCCTCGGCCGCAACCCTCCCCGGTGACGGGGGAGCGCTCCTGCCCGGGCTCGCGATCGGCGACACGAGTGCCGTCGGCGACGACCTCGACGCGGCGATGAAGTCCAGCTCGCTCAGCCACCTTACCGCGGTCTCCGGGGCGAATTGCGCGGTCGTGATCGCGATCATCATGCTGATCGGCGCCAGGCTCAGGCTCGGCCGGCTCCGGCTCGGGCGCGGTGCGCGCATCACCCTGTCGCTCGGCGTCCTGCTCGGCTTCGTCGTGCTCGTCACCCCCGAGCCGAGCGTGCTCCGCGCCGCCGTGATGGCGGCGGTGCTCCTCATCGGACTGGGCATCGGCAGGCCCGGTCGCGGTCTGCCCCTGCTCGCGCTGTCCGTCATCGTGCTGCTGGCGACGGACCCCTGGCTGTCCCGCAGCTACGGGTTCGCACTTTCCGTGCTCGCCACCGGCGGCCTTCTCGTGCTTGCCGGGCCGCTGACCCGATCCCTGGCCCGCTGGCTGCCGACCGGGCTCGCCGCCCTGATCGCGATCCCGCTCGCAGCGCAGCTGGCCTGCCAGCCCGTGCTCGTGCTGCTAAGCCCCACCTTTCCGCTCTATGGCGTTCCGGCCAACCTGCTCGCCGAGCCGGCGGCCCCGCTCGCCACGGTCCTCGGCCTTGCGGCGTGCCTGCTGCTGCCCTGGCTCCCCGGCGTGGCAGGCGTCGTTCTCTGGGCGGCGTGGGTCCCGTCCGCGTGGATCGCCGCAGTCGCGCGGACCGCGGCGGAGCTGCCGGGCAGCAGCCTGCCCTGGCTCGGCGGGCCATTGGGGGTGCTCGTGACCCTGGTCCTCACCGCGGCCGTGCTCGTGTTGCTTCTGCGGCAGGGCACACGGACCGGGTCACGAGCCGGAATCGGGGAGCGAATGGGAGGCCGCGACGGCGACGCCGGTTCACGCGGTGCCCGCCGGACCCGCTCGACGCTCGACGGCTGGTCGGCCGTCGCGCTCGTGGTGCTTGTGCTGGTCGTCGGTGGATACGCGGGCACCCTGATCGGAAAGGGCATCGGCCGCGCCCTGACCTTCCCCGCCGACTGGCAGATCGCAGCGTGCGATATCGGCCAGGGTGATGCCGTCGTCGTCAGGGACCACGGGACCGACCGGGACCGCTTCGCCCTCGTCGACGTCGGGCCGGACCCGAAGCCGCTCAAGCAGTGCCTGCGCTCGCTCGGGATCGACCGGATCGACCTGCTGGTGCTGACCCATTACGACATGGACCACATCGGCGGAATCGCGGCCGTGATCGGCCGGGTCGGCACCGCACTCGTCGGCATCCCCGAGAACGCGCAGGACGAACGGCTGCACGCCCGGCTCACCGAGGGCGGCGCCGAGGTACGGCAAGCGGCGAAGGGCGACGCGGGCACGCTCGGCGGCCTGCGCTGGGACATCCTCTGGCCCGTGCCCGGCGGGTCGGAGATGCAGACCGGCAACCCGGGGAGCGTCACGATCGAATTCGACGGGCGCGGCATCCGCTCGGTGTTTCTGGGCGACCTCGGCGAGGACGCCCAGGTCGCGCTCGACCGGGTGTCCGCGCCGGGCAGGGTCGACGTCGTCAAGGTCGCCCACCACGGCAGCCGGGACCAGAGCCCACAGTTCTACGCCGAGTTGCACGCAACCGTAGGACTCATCTCCGTCGGTGCCGACAACGGCTACGGGCACCCGACGGCCTCCCTGCTCGACATGCTCCGCTCGGTCGGCACCCTCGCCGTGCGCACCGACCGGCAGGGGCTCTCGGTCGTTGCACCGGCCGCCGCCGGGGGAGGAGCCCTCACGGTCTGGACGGAGAAGGGCGGCTGAAACCGGTGTCGTGTCGAGGCTCAGTGTCCCCGGTGCCGGTTAGGCTGGAAACCCTGAGCCCGCCCGTGAGCAGGCCCAGGGGAGAGGACTCGCGTGGCCGTCCGCAGCGCAGCACCCGCCAAGACCGCCCGCACCGGCAAGGCCGTCGCGATCCCGCAACTCGCCTGGCACGAGGTCCGTCCCGCCCCGATCGTGCTCGTCTCCGGCACAGAGACCTTCCTCGCCGAACGGGCCATCCGGCAGCTGCGGGACTTCCTCAAGCTCGAGGACCCGAGCCTCGAGATCAGCGACGTGCTCGCCGACAGCTACGCGCCAGGTGAGCTGCTCACGATGGCGAGCCCGTCGCTCTTCGGCCAACCACGCCTGATCCGGGTTACGAACGTCGAGAAGTGCAGCGACACCTTCCTCGCCGAAGCCCTCGACTACCTGGAGAACCCCGCGGACGACACCTATGTCGTGCTCCGCCACGCCGGTGGCGTGCGCGGAAAAAACTCCTCGACACCATCCGGTCCGGTCTCGGCGGCGGCATCGAGATCGTCTGCGCGGAACTCAAGAAGGACACCGACCGGCACGACTTCGCCGCGGCCGAATTCCGCACGGCAGGCAAACGGGTGAGCGGCAGTGCCCTGCGCGCCCTCGTGGCTGCGTTCTCCGGAGACCTCGCCGAACTCTCCGCGGCGTGCCAGCAGCTCATCGCCGACTCCACGGCCGAGATCACCGAAACCACGGTCGACCGGTACTACGGCGGCCGTGTCGAGGCGAATGCGTTCAAGGTCGCCGACGCCGCGATCGCGGGCAAGTACGGCGACGCCCTTGTCATCCTGCGTCACGCGCTCACCTCCGGTGCAGACCCGGTCCCCGTCGTCGCGGCGTTCGCCATGAAGATCCGCACGATGGCCAAGGTCTACGGCGCCCGTGGCGGATCGGGCCAGCTCGCCGGCCAGCTCGGCCTGGCGCCCTGGCAGGTCGAACGCGCCCAGCGCGACCTGCGCGGCTGGACCGACGAGGGACTCGGACGCTGCATCGTCGCCCTCGCTGAAGCGGATGCCGCGGTCAAGGGCGCCGAACGGGATCCCGTTTTCGCCCTCGAACGCCTCATCGGCGTCATCGCCCGCCGGGGCGAGGACTGACTTCCCGCCCCGTCACGACCCAGCTGACCGCGTGACACCATAATCGCTTGACATGACACCACGATGGTGTCACCATGGTGACATGGAACTCGGACAGTACGTCACCGACCTGCAACTCCAGCTGGCGGAGACCGCGGCGAACGGCGCGGAGGACACCCGAGCCGTCGCCGAACGGCTCGCCGCCGGGCTGGATGCCGCGGCCAGGCTTGTGCTCCTCGACGTCCTGTCGGCGGCGGTCGGGGAGATCACCCGTGAGCTCGCGCCCGGTTCGGTCGACCTGCGACTCCGTGGCCGCGAGATCGAGTTCGTGGTGACCCAGCCGAACCCGGAGTCGGACGCCGACGAGCGGCCGGCCACACCCGTCGACCTCGACGATGCGAGCACCTCGCGCACGACGCTGCGCCTGCCCGATGCCCTCAAAGCGCGGGTGGATGAGGCGGCCGCGGCCGACGGGCTGTCCGTCAACACCTGGCTCGTCCGGGCGATCGCTGCGGAAGTCCAGCCCAGGCAACGACGCTCCGCCCAGCGCACGCTCCGCACCGGCGACAACTTCGCAGGCTGGGCGCGCTGACCGGCCCCGCCCCGGCATCCACCGGCCCGCATGTCGGGGCCGGACACCCGTTCCAAGAACTGCTCCAGCCCACAGAAAGGGAGGCGCCAGCATGCCCAGCTACCCAACACCCACCCCGATCGACCTCGCCATCAACCTGCCGGTCGGCATGATCGACGTCTTCGCCGGCGACCGCACGGAGACCGTCGTAACGGTGTCGGCGACCAACCCGGCAAAGGCCGTCGACCGCCGCGGCGCGGAGGAGACGACGGTCGACTTCGACGGCCGGCGACTGACCGTGACCGGTCCGAAGCCCCGCTTCAGCGTCATCGGCCCGACGGAGTCCGTCGACGTGACGGTCGAGCTCCCCGCGGGGTCGCGGCTGACCGCAGAGATCAGTGTCGGCGGCGTGGCGGACCGTCGGGCGCCTGGGCAACACCCGCATCAAGTCCTCAACCGGACCCGTCGACCTCGACGCCACCGGCGACCTGTGGCTGCGCGCGGCGCACGGCAACGCGACCGTTGCGACCGTCGGGGGTGGAATCGAGGTCACGGCCGACCACGGCCAGATCCGGGTCGGCACCATTGCCGGTGACGCGATCCTCAAGGCGTCCCACGGCAGCATCATGGTCGGGGAGGCCTGTGGCGATCTCGACGCGAAACTCTCCTACGGCGACCTCGACGTGACACAGGCGCTCGCCTCCGTCACGGCGAAGACCGCATATGGCAGCATCCACGTGCACGAGGTCTCGAGCGGTTCCATCCAGGTCGAGAGCGGCTACGGCCAGGTCACCATCGGCGTCCGGTCCGGCGTGCCCGCCTGGCTCGACCTCTCCTCGAAAGACGGGAGGGTGCGCAACGAACTGGCGGGCGACCGCGCTCCCGACGCTTCGGAGCCGACCGTCTCGGTCCGTGCCCGCACCCAGCACAGCGACATCAGCATCCGGCGCGCCCGATGACCGTGCCGTCCGAGATCCCCACCACCAGAAGACATCACGAGAAGGGAAGACCATGACCAGCTCAGCGATCGACGTCCACGGACTGTGCAAGTCCTACGGCGGACGGGTCGTACTCGACGACGTCGACCTCTCCGTTGCCGCGGGCACCGTCACAGCGTTGCTCGGCCCGAACGGCGCAGGGAAGACGACAACCGTGCACATCCTGTCCACGCTCGTGCGACCGGACGGCGGCACGGCTTTCGTGAACGGATGCGACGTCCTGCGCGACCACGACGGCGTGCGCGCCGCGATCGGCGTCACCGGCCAGTTCTCGGCGGTCGACGGCCTGCTCACCGGCGAGGAGAACCTCCAGCTGATGGCCAGGCTGCGTCACCTCGGCGCGAAACGATCGAAGGCCAGGGTGACCGAACTGCTCGAGCAGTTCGACCTCGTCGAGGCGGCCCGCAAGCCGCTCGCGACCTATTCCGGCGGGATGCGCCGCCGTCTCGACCTCGCGATGACGCTCGTCCAGGCCCCGAGCGTGATCTTCCTCGACGAGCCCACCTCCGGGCTGGACCCGAGGAGTCGCCACACCGTCTGGGACATCGTGCGCGACCTCGTCGCGCAGGGGACGACGGTGCTGCTCACCACCCAGCAACTGGCGGAAGCGGACGAACTCGCGGACCGCATTGCGGTGCTCGACGGCGGCCGGATCGTCGCGGAGGGAACGCCGGACGAGCTCAAGCGCCTCGTGCCAGGCGGGCACATCCGGCTGCGTCTCCCGGATAGCGCGGCGCTCGACGCTGCCTCGCGCCTGTTCGGTGAGTCCGCTCGCGATGAGGCGGGACTCGCGCTCACGGTGCCGGGCGACGGTACGGTCGGCGCGCTGCGCGGCATCCTGGATCGCCTCGATGCCGCCGGCGTCGAGGTCGACGACCTCAGCATCCACACCCCGGATCTCGACGACGTGTTCTTCGCCCTCACCGGCACGAAGGATCGGCCGGGCCGGGTCGACACGAAGGGAACCGAATCATGACCACCCTCACGGCCCGGCGTCAGGCAACACCACGCGGCCGCCGGCCATCGCATACCGTCGCCGACGCGATCACCATGCTGCGTCGCAACCTGCTGCACATGGTTCGGTATCCCGGCCTGTCGATGTTCACCATCCTCGGGCCCGTGGTGATTCTGCTGCTCCTCGTCTTCGTGTTCGGCGGCACGCTCGGGGCAGGACTGCCCGGCGTCGATCCCGCGAGCGGCCGCGACGCCTACCTCGCATACGTCATGCCGGGCATCCTCGTGATCACCATTGCAGGGACCGCGAGCGGCGCCTCGATCACCGTCGCGATGGACATGACCGAGGGCATCACGGCACGGTTCCGCACAATGTCGATCTCGCGCGCTGCAGTCCTCGCCGGGCACGTCGTCGGCAACACGATCCAGGCGATCATCGCCGTCGCCCTCGTGCTCGGAGTCGGCCTCCTCGTCGGATTCCGGCCGACGGCGGGAGTCGCAGAGTGGTTCGCCGTCGCCGGACTCACCGTGCTCGTCTCGTTCGCGGTCAGCTGGCTCGGAGTCGCCATGGGCATGCAGTCGAAAACCGTCGAGACCGCCAGTAACCTGCCGATGATCCTGACGATCCTTCCGCTCCTGGGCAGCGGCTTCGTGCCGACGGGCTCGATGCCGGAATGGATGCAGTCGTTTGCGCAGTACCAGCCGTTTACGTCGTTCATCGAGACCGTCCGCGGTCTCCTGCTCGGCACCCCGCTCGGCTGGAACCCGATGCTCGCGATCGGATGGTGCGCCCTGCTCTCGGTCGCCGGCTACGTCTGGTCGATGGCCCTCTACGAGCGCACCTCGGTGCGCTGACAGACCCGGGTCCCGCCCCGCGAAGGGGTCGGGACGACAAAAAAGCCCCCCGCCTGAGGCCCACCTCGGCAAGAGGTGCTGACGCTGGGGTGACAAGAATTTAGTCCGGGATCCCCGACGACAAGTGAATATTACAGAGCGGGACCGGCGAGCTGAATGAGGCTCGCCGGTCCCGCTCTTCTTCATCTCGGTCTAGCAAATCGGCGCGCTGTCATAGGATCTGCTCAGCGTCGGGAATAGTAGGCATGAGGGCTGGGCTCATCGACGTTGCGGTGCGTCTTTGTGCGCGGAACGATGCGGCCCGGACGAGAAGTACCTGGAGCAGGTCTTGGCTCGCGGTCGTTGAACGAGATCTGAGAGAGAGCTCCAGTATCGCCGCTTTAGCCGCATCGATGTGCTGCTGCTGTCCGGGCAACCTGCAATCGTCCCTTAGAAAGGTTGCACCCGAAGGACGTCCGTAGCGACTGCTCCGTGGTGCGCCTATCTGCTAGTGAAAGCGAGGGCCGGCTAGATAGCCGGGCCGCATTCCCTGACCATCGGAAGCAGCCTAGGCCGCGCGGCGGGACGCAATGACCTTCGCCGCGACAAGACTCACGGTTCCTGCGTCATAGTCAATCTCTACAAGATTCTTCACGTCCGCAAAGCTCAAGGCATACATCATCTGGGAAGGAGCCACGCTGTGAGCTGATGCCGCAGATTCCAACAGGGTTTCAATAGGGAGATTTGGGGTGTTCTTCACAAGTTCCGCGAGAGTCTTTGCTCGTTCACGCAATATGTTTGTCTGCTCACTGAAGCTGAGTTCCCTTAGCAACGTCGACATTGTGTTCCTCCCAGGCGAAGCGTGGTGATACCAACAACCCCTAATTTCAGGGTACGAGCATGGACCTACTGAAAATAACGTCGGCCACCGCGTTTTAATTCCGGCGGCCGGATCGAGTTTCCCGGCTGCCGAGGTTCTTGATACGTCCGACTGTTCGACTGGAGCACTACGCTCGAAATTCAATTGGAGCCATTCAGCCGTATATTCCCGCGGGCGTTTGCGGACAGGTCTTATTTATCTCAGCCCAACCGTCACCTGAAGGTGTTACTCCAAGGTAAGGAGTCCAGGCCCCACTCGTGGCGTAATTGTCCTCGAATGACTGAAGACTGGGAGGTTCCGGGATCGAGTATCCCGCCTTTTCCAAACACGGCTTAAGCGTGTTCACATCGTAGTCATAGAGATAGTCCAGCTGAGACTTGTTGAATGGCTTGTTGAATTTGGGGTCAAGCGGATACTCGATATCACATACGTAGCGAGCCAACATTATGGCTTCTTCTTGGCCAGCGCTCGTTTGCGTTGACACCCCGCCAGCATCGACCGTTGAAGGAAATCCCTGTTCAGTCAAACACTTTGCGTTCACGGCCGGCATGTCATCCAGAGTCACATAGCGAACCCTCACGACACTTGGGTCTGGCTTCTTGGCGTCTGGAAATTGTGAAACGATGTCTGTCCAACTTTGCGCCAAGCTCGCGGCATTGAGGCTGTCACGTTCGGCATCCTGCATCGCGGCGATCGTCGGGCCCGGTACTACCGGGGCTACCACCGCGCACCCCGACAGTAGCAATAACGCCCCCACCGACAGTGCACCGATGACAATTTGTCTATTCCACCGATTTAGGGTCACAAGTCTTCCCACCCATTCTTGTACATCGCCCTTGCAATACGCCTGATCGTAGTACCATTTTGGAGCGGCGACTGCGATGCTACGGCAGCAGCTATAGTCGCAAATCTGTCTATAGGATTCGGTCCCGTGTCCTTGTGGCAATTCGTGTCTACTGTTCTCACGCCGTCTCAAGTCATTAATTTCAATCCTCCTTCACCTATGTGTGCGGCAATCCCGTGGCTCCCGCAGAGAAATTTCGTGCGTGGTGCCGTTGGCTGTGGTATGTGCATGCGCGGGAAATACGTATCGCAAGGCCACAGACTCAGCGGCACTAGGTGCGTTCGGTCTATGGTCCACATCGAGGGAGAGGGAATTGCGGAGCTGCCAAGGATGCGGTTACGTACATCGCGCCCAGGAATAGTGTCACGGGCGAAATCAGCCCCGTTCAAAGGGCTTCGTCCACATTGGTGGGTCCGGCTACTAGCTGAATCGACGCGTTCTCACGCGATCTGCTGGCCGTCGGAGCAGTACGTACTGAGGGTCTGGCTCTCCGCGTTTGCGGTGTTCGTCTTGAGCTCGGAAGGATGCAATCCGGATAAGGGCTGCTCGGAGCATCTCTTGGCTCGGGTTCGTGGAGCCCGGTATGAGGGCTCCCTTGATCATGGCTTCGGCCTCGTTGACATGCTGCTGACCGAGCAGTGTTTGAGCGTGTCTGATTGTGAGATGTGGTTCGACAAGATGCAGATCAAGACGTCGGGCATTCCCGGAGTAGGTTTCTGCCCGGCCGTGCTCCCCGGCGAGCTCAGATCTCTTGATGCAGAGGTAGGCGACGTGGCCGGCCACAACGGGGTAGTTTTCGGACCATTTCCCAAGATACGAATCTGTGCTGGACGTTTTCATGATGAGGCCGTTGATGCGTTTGTCGGTCTGGTATCCGGCATTGTCGCTCAACAAAGACAATGCGACGTATTCGTGTGCGACATCGAGCGGGCACGGACGGCGTTCCTCACAGTCAGGGCATGCTGCCCCCTTCCTGCATCTGGGTGCGGATCGAATCGCTGCGTTGATATTGCGCCACCACCAGATCTCGGGTCGTGGTGTGATGGTCGGTTTCAGCAGCCTCATGGCCCCACCGACCAATGTCGCTAGTTGACCTGGCTCCGATAGATCCTGCGCGGGAAGGGCGAAAGCCTTGAAGAGCTCGGATCTGTGGTTGTCATCGAAGGCTTCGCACTCGGATCGGAGGAGCTCGCATCTCTGGACGGCGCACTCCCGGGCGCGAGCGACCCATACCATCACGTCCGCTGCAGAGGCATCGTCGGGCAGGAGTGTGCCGTGGGAAGCCAGGTGCTCAGCGTTCTGGATCATGGGAAGACAGCCTTTCGATAAGGCTTGTGTCCAGGAGCGATGCGTAACGCCATACCCGTTCGTCGGTGTTGACGTGAGGCGGCTGCCGGTCGTCGTAGCCGCGGCGCCTGGTCGACCAACCTCCGTGGGCAAGGTTGTCAGCTCGAATCAGTTCCCTCATTCGGTCCATGTTGTTGAGGAGTCCGTACTCGCGACAGACGACGAGATCGAGCAGCGTGTTGGTCCGTTCGACGTTTCGGAATTGGTGTTGCCGTCCGGCCAGGATCGGCTTCAGTACATCGCGGTTCTTGATCTCGACCGCGGCGTTAGACGCCGGCAGGTGTGGTTGCGCGATGAGTGCCGGGATGGCGTCGGCGAATGCAGGCTCGTAGAGGCCACGCCTGATCGTGATCGGCGCCAGTGGCGATCCGACCGCCCTTGCGATCGCTTCGAACTCGTCCCACCACCTGGCCCAGCCGGTGACACCGCCCGAGACGAGCATGTCGCGGCTGAGTTTTGCCAGATGGTCTCGGAACTCTTGGCGGGGGCGCCGGTCTCTGGTCGTGCCGTCGTTAAATCCGACGGTGTCGCGGAGCATCAGACGCATGAAGTCGATGAAGTGGTACAGACTCGGGATCCTCGTGATCTCGGCCGACTTGAAAGCCGCGTCGAGCGCGCCGCTAATCGCGTTGCCGAAGTCAGAGATGACGACGTCGGGCCGGACGCCTAGTTCAGTGAGGATGTACTTCCAGCTCTGCGCGGTCGATGTGCCAGGCAACGCTCGGGCCAGACGCAGCCTGTTTTCCCTTCGAATAGTGTCGCCCACGGGCCGCCATGTGGTCGTAACGACGCTATGGATGGTCCAGCCCAGCTGCGACCGGCCGCCTTTCCGGCGGACGTAGATCGGTACTTCGTCGAAGACAAAAGTGATCGGCTTCTCCGGAGTCGCGCTCTTGTGTTAACGCCGACCGAAAACAGGGCCAGAAACGCCAACTGAAAATAGGGCCACCAACCATTATGGAAGGTGATCAAATTGGATGATTGGGCAGAGATTCGCCACCTGCATTCGACGGGCAAGCATTCGAAACGGGAGATAGCCCGGCTGGCCGGGGTGTCCCGGGGAACGGTGGATCGGGCGTTGGCTGTGGATAGGTCGCCTACGTATAAGCGCGAGCCGACCGGGTCGAGTTTCGACGCGTTTGCGTCGCAGGTGCGGGTGTTGCTTGCGGCAACGCCGACGATGCCGGCCGCGACCGCGGCCGAACGGGTGGGCTGGTCGGGGTCTCCGTCGCTGTTCCGGGCCAAAATCGCCGAGCTGCGCCCGGAGTACGCGGTGCCGGACCCCGCGGACCGGCTGGTGCACCCGCCCGGGTTCCAGGTCCAGTGTGATCTCTGGTTCCCGCACGAAGACCTGCCGCTGGGCCATGACCAGGCTGCTGCGCCGCCGGTGCTGGTGATGACTTCGACGTTCTCCGGATTCATCCAGGCCCGCATGTTGCCGTCTCGGACGACGCCGGATCTGCTCGGCGGGATGTGGTCGTTGCTGCAGGAGGCCGAGGCCGTTCCCGCCCGGCTGACCTGGGACAACGAGACCGGCATCGGGCGCGGGAAACTCACCGAGCCCGCCGCCGCGTTCGCCGGTACGCTCGGCACCCAGATCAAGCTACTCAAGGCCCGTGACCCCGAGTCCAAGGGCATGGTCGAGCGGATGAATCGGTTCTTCCGCAGCCGCTTCATGTCGGGCCGGGCGTTCACCTCGCCCGACGACTTCAATGAGCAGTTGGCCGGGTGGCTGCCCATCGCGAACAACCGTCTCTCCCGGTCACGCAGAGGCCGCCCGCAGGACCTGATCAGCATCGACCGGGCGGCGATGCGCGGGCTGCCGCCGCTGGCGCCGGAAGTGATGTTCCGAAATAGCGTCCGGCTCCCACGGGATTACTACGTTCGCGCTTTCAGCAACGACTACTCCGTCGACCCGACCATGATCGGCCGGGTCGTGGACGTGACAGCGGGCCTGGAACGCGTCACCGTCCACCACGACGGGGTCCTCATCGCCGCGCACCGCCGGAAATGGGCTCGGCAACTGACCGTGACCGATCCGGCGCACGTCCTCCGCGCGGCCGAGCTGCGCGCGCAGTTCCAAGCCCAACGCGCCCGCCGGCCCGCGGTCACTGCCGTCGTCGAGATGGCCTCACTGGCCCGCTACGACGAACTCTTCAGCGTTGACCTAGACACCACCCCGACCGTGTTGGCGGTCGCGTCATGACCGGGTCGGAAGCGGCCTCGCAGATCGAGTACTACGCCCGCGCGCTGCGGGCCCCACGGATCAGCGAAGCCTTCCGGCGCCTGGGCGACCAGGCCCGCGACGCGGGCTGGTCCCACGAGGAATACCTCGCCGCAGTGCTCTCCAAAGAGGTCTCCGAACGCGAAGCCTCCGGGGCAGCGCTCCGCATCAAGGCCGCCCGGTTCCCGGGTCACAAAACCCTCGAGGACTTCAACTTCGACCACCAGCCCTCCGCAGACCGGAACCTGATCGCGCACCTGGGCACGAGCGTGTTCCTCACCGAAGCGAAGAACGTCGTCCTCCTCGGGCCTCCCGGAACCGGGAAAACACACCTCGCCGTCGGCATTGGAATCAAGGCCGCCAAAGCCGGCCACCGGGTCCTCTTCGACACCGCGACGGGCTGGGTGACTCGACTCCAAGAAGCCCACTCACGAGGCAAACTCGCCGCCGAACTCATCAGGCTGCGCCGTTACAGCCTGCTGATCGTCGATGAGGTCGGCTACATCCCCTTCGACCAGGACGCCGCGAACCTGTTCTTCCAACTCGTGTCATCTCGCTACGAACACGCCTCACTGATCATGACGAGCAACCTGCCCTTCGCCCGCTGGGGCGACGTGTTCGGCGACCTCACCATCGCCTCCGCGATGATCGACCGCATCGTTCACCACGCCGACGTGATCAGCCTCAAAGGCAACAGCTACCGGCTCAAGCAACACCAACCCACCGCGACTACGGCACACTAGAACCACACGAGAGTGGCCCTGTTTTCAGTTGGCAGAAGTGGCCCTATTTTCGGTTGGCGTTAACATCTTGGCTCGATCGCTGTCATTTGCAAGACGCTGTATGTGCTCTTGGTCACGAATAGTTGCGATGACGTCGTCGTAAAGTACGGGACCGTATTGCTCCAGCAGATCGGCAGAGAGGTGCCAAACGTCCGCACCGTCAGCGGCGCTAGACGTCATCGGGCGACGGTCGGGGGATGCAGATCCTCGATGGCTGAGCGCGTGGCGCTCTGCGTGCCCGGTCTTCTCTAGAACGTTGAGCGATGACTGCGCGTAGCTGACCCCGATCGACAGCTCGTTGAGGGCTTCAAGCACTGCTCGAACCGGCCACTTTGCACGGCGTGAGGAGGCCTGGGTCCCTCGATTGACACCAATGAGCTCCTCGCAGTCCGGACAATGGACTTCGGACTGTCCGATGTACTCGCGCGGAAGATTCAGAGTGAAGTAGTGGACGGTACCTGTCCCCGTCGTGCACCGATACCGCTGTTTCTTGACGAGCGTCCCGTACGAACCGTTGCGCACGATGTCAGATCCGGGGTGTGCCGGACACGCCGGCGACGGCGAAGTCAGAACAATTGGGACCTCTGCGCCGCCAACAAGGACCTGGAACTTGTGCGCATGGCCAGAAGCCAAGATGCATTCATAACGCTGCCACTGACGGCCGTGGTCATCTGTCCGGCGGCCTGCCTTGCGAATCTTGCTCCCCGAGTGACGTCGCTCAAGGCAGCGGACAGCAATAGCATCTCTCGGCACCAGGCACTCCAATGCTCACGGACACAACCACTTTGAGGCTACCCCGTCACCACTGATCGGCTAGGCGCCTGGCCAGCCGTTTCGCACTCCGGTTACCTCACGGAGCGGAAACTTCGCCAACACCGAACCAGGCGGTTAGGAAGCCGCCATGACGACCCGAAGCTTACGACAAACCGCGGTCGCACATGTCAACAGCCCTTGGAGCCACCGATGTACTTAGCGAACTGATCCCGTAGTCACCAAACTGCTTTGGACGACTCCGATGGAATTGCGTTCCAGATTGTCATTTCTTCGCAGCCGCCGCGCATGTTCCATTCGACCTCCACATCAAATCTGCGCGGACGAAGGCATACAAATGATTCACCAGTACGAGGCTCCCATCACACGAAGCGTGGGCGATGCGAAGCGCGCTATTCGCGCGGCCACAAAAGCCTGCAGGGACGCCGCCTTCGCCCGTGAGGTTGTCCTTCTCAGTGCGATCGAGGTCTGTGACTGGAACGGATTGTCCCCTAGAGAGATCGCTCGAGAACTTGGACGTTCCACGAAATTCATTAAGAAGGCCCTGCGGATGAGATACCGGTGGGAAACGCTGCCTAACGAGCGTGACCGGACCACACCGCTCGTCGACGCGGCGTGGCATTGACGGGGACATGTGGCCAGAATGCTGAGAACGGCCTTCGAGCGTCGTACTTTCCCGGCTTGACCGACGTCCGGCGGATATTCCGTGCTTCGGTATTTGCTATCCCTTGCAGGCGAAGACTTCTCCCTGTGCCCTCGCGAAGTATCAGCCATTCTTTGCTTTCGCGGAAGCGCAGTCGTCGCCGCCGGTGAGTCCGTTCGCGCCCCGCAATGCAATGCGCCGATCCTCGCGCGACCACATGTCAACCCTCCAAGGTCAATCCTTCGGGGATGATTTTGCGGGATTGCGATAGATCATCGGTGTTCCTACTGCGAAGCAAACGATGCAGGCGATCACCAGGCCTGTCACGAGATAGGTCTCTGGCGCACGTTCATATGTCGAGACCAAAGTTATACCTGCCGCAATCAACGCGCTGAGTATACCGGTGAGAATAAGGCTGCCACCGACGAGTGCCCAGTTGTTGCGTTTTGCAGCTCTTGGGGTCTGGCTGCCCGGTGAGGAGCCATTTTTACGCGCCACGCGATCGTGCTCGCGTTCGGCGGTCAGGTAGGCCATCGGTGACGGATTCGGGGTGAAATTGCCCTCTGATGGGGTGCCGACAATGACCATGAAATCGTCAAATCGATCCAACCTGCGAAGGTACATATTCGGGACTGCACTCAACGTGGAATGATCGGCCAAACGAATGTATTGCGCTGCCAGCGATCCAGCGCGGCGCATCAATACTGCACCAAAGAACATCGATCCCAGTATGACGGGAAAGAAGATCGCTGCGCCAACGACTAGCGACCACGCAGCGTATTCCGGAGGAGCTTTGAGCAGCCGGGCGACTAAAAAGCCGATCACAATTACAAGTATTCCTGCAGCAGGAACCACGTATGCAATAGGAATGGCCCGGCGCCGTGCTCTCGTCGCTTCCGGTCCAATCCGGTCGATCCAACCCTGACTCTCGTCATTATGTCTAGTCATCTGCTGCCTTGGCTACTAGTCGGTGAAGATAGTGATCAGCGATGCCTGCTGTCTAGCAGCGAGCGCTGATTCCTAGGACTGCTGCCGTATCCTTTCCATCGGTGTCTCATTCGTCATGGTCGGATCCCTTGATAGATGGATCGAGTCATTGCGTACATGCGCGGCTACTGAGAAGACGAAGCGTGCATTCAGAGGACCGCTTTAGAGTCGTTCAGGCGAGCGCCCCCAGTTCGCCTTCATACCTGATGTTACGACCCGTCAGAGATCCGCTGGATAGTCACCCGAAACCTCGTCGCCCCACGCACACACGTCGCCGAGGCTGCGTCCGCATGAGAAGACGAGGACTCCCTCTCCGTTCCGCGACACGAAAGACACCGGCGGGGAAGCGAGGATCGCGTCCCTGAGCCGCACGTTACTTAACAACGCTTGATCGTGACGGGTGTAAACGTTCGTGCGCCAGTTGGCAACCACTTTGAACCGGCATGCCGATCAGCCCAGTGGCAGCATTTTGTATTTCGAGCGTTGACGCACCTGTATCCTCCATCCTGAACGCAGCCAGGCCGGCCCTGAAATTGAGATTCAGAGCCGGCTTTATTTGTATCCCCACATCAGCACCTCTTGCCGAGGTGGCCTGAGGCGGAGGGCTTTTTGGGTGGTGCAGAGACTAGACGAGCGCGCCGACGGACTTGGCGAGCGCCGACTTCTTGTTTGCGGCCTGGTTGCGGTGGATGACACCCTTGCTGACGGCCTTGTCGAGCTTCTTCGACGCAATCGCGAGGCTGGCGACAGCCTTGTCCTTGTCGCCGGAGGTGACAGCGAGGCGCGCAGCGCGAACAGCGGTCTTGAACTCGCTCTTGACCGCCTTGTTGCGCTCCTGGGCCTTCTTGTTGGTGCCAATTCGCTTGATCTGCGACTTGATATTTGCCACGTTTATACGCTTTCGTTAGGTTCTTGTTCGGATGGGCCGCGTGGCGGTAGAGGGCGCCGTACGGCAAAATCGTGGTGGGGTGGGACCCAACACGCAAGCCAACAGGCAACGATACCAGTTAATCGGTCCGGCCGATAATCGGGTCGGCTACTCGGTCTCCCCGGCCGAACCGCGTTCGATCTGCCGCAGCGGAGACGGCGAAATCGGCGGCGGGCCTGAGCTATGGGAGAATTACCGGATCATGTCACCCAGACCCCTCACGGCGTTCCTGCCGGCCGCAACACCGCCGGCATTCATCCGTAACTTCTGCATCATCGCGCACATCGACCACGGCAAGTCCACCCTCGCCGACCGGATGCTGCAGATCACCGGCGTCGTCGACGACCGCCTGATGCGGGCCCAGTACCTCGACCGCATGGACATCGAACGCGAACGCGGCATCACCATCAAGGCCAGGCCGTGCGGATGCCCTGGGAACTCGACGGCCAGGCCTACGCGCTCAACATGATCGACACCCCCGGTCACGTCGACTTCACCTACGAGGTCTCCCGGAGCCTCGCGGCCTGCGAGGGCGCCATCCTGCTCGTCGACGCGGCCCAGGGCATCGAAGCCCAGACCCTCGCGAACCTCTACCTGGCCCTCGAGAACGACCTCACGATCATCCCGGTGCTCAACAAGATCGACCTGCCCGCCGCAGATCCAGACAAGTACGCGAAGGAACTCGCGAGCCTCATCGGCGGCAAGCCGGAGGACGTGCTGCGCGTTTCCGGCAAGACCGGAATCGGCGTCGCCGAACTGCTCGACCGCGCCACCCGGCTCATTCCCGCCCCCGTCGGCGACCCGGACGCCCCCGCCCGCGCGATGATCTTCGACTCGGTCTACGACAGCTACCGCGGCGTCGTCACCTACGTCCGTATGATCGACGGCAAGCTCAGCCCGCGCGAGAAGATCCAGATGATGTCCACCCGGGCGACGCACGAGATCCTCGAGATCGGCGTGACAAGCCCCGAACCGACCCCGAGCAAGGGTCTCGGCGTCGGCGAGGTCGGCTACCTGATCACCGGTGTGAAGGACGTCCGCCAGTCCAAGGTCGGCGACACCGTCACGACCGCGCTGCGCCCGGCAACCGTCGCCCTCCCCGGCTACACGGAGCCCAAGCCGATGGTGTTCTCCGGCCTCTACCCGATCGACGGCAGCGACTACCCCGCTCTCCGTGAAGCACTCGACAAGCTCAAGCTCTCCGACGCGTCCCTCGTCTACGAGCCGGAGACATCCGTCGCCCTCGGCTTCGGGTTCCGCTGCGGGTTCCTCGGGCTGCTGCACCTCGAGATCATCACCGAGCGCCTCGACCGCGAGTTCAACCTCGACCTGATCACGACGGCCCCGAGCGTGATCTACGAGGTCTCGACCGACGACAAGAAGTCCGTCACCGTGACGAACCCGAGCGAGTTCCCTGACGGCAAGATCGCCAAGGTCGAGGAACCGATCGTCAAGGCCGCGATCCTCGCGCCCAAGGATTACGTCGGCGTCATCATGGAACTCTGCCAGGGCCGCCGCGGCACCCTGCTCGGCATGGAATACCTCGGTGAGGACCGGGTCGAGATCCGCTACACGATGCCGCTCGGCGAGATCGTCTTCGACTTCTTCGACCAGCTGAAGAGCAAGACCGCCGGGTACGCCTCGCTCGACTACGAACCGATCGGCTCGCAGGAGGCAGACCTGGTCAAGGTCGACATCCTGCTGCAGGGCGAGCAGGTGGACGCGTTCAGCGCCATCGTGCACCGCGACAAGGCATACGACTACGGCGTGCTGATGACCGGGCGGCTGCGGAAACTCATCCCACGGCAGCAGTTCGACGTTCCGATCCAGGCCGCGATCGGAGCCCGCATCATTGCCCGCGAATCGATCAGCGCCATCCGCAAGGACGTCCTCGCCAAGTGCTACGGCGGCGACATCTCCCGCAAGCGCAAGCTGCTCGAGAAGCAGAAAGAGGGCAAGAAGCGCATGAAGATGGTCGGCCGCGTCGAGGTGCCGCAGGAGGCCTTCATCGCCGCGCTCTCGGGGGACGAGCCGGCCAAGAAAGAGAAGAAGTAGGCGGATGCGGCGTTCCACCTTCACCGACGCGGCCGTGACCTATGCGGCGATCGGCGGCACCCTCGCCCCCGATCTGCTCCGGTACCCGCCGCGCGGTTACCGGCCGCTCGAACGCACCGTTCGCCTCGGCAGCGGTGAAGAGCGGTTCCGGACCGCTGCCGCGCTCCTGATGACCTGGGGCGTGCAGCTCGGCAGTGGCATGACCGTCACCGACCTCCAGCAGAGCACCGGCGTCCAGTACTCCGGGATCGTGTTCAACGCCGACGGCACCCCCTCGGTGAACCAGGAGCACCCGGTCGACGAGGCGACGTTCGCCGACGACGGCACCCCGTACATCGTCAACGGCATGTCCGCGCGCCTCTCGGTGGCAGTGGGCCCGTTCACCGTCGACTCGCCCGTACGTGTCGTCTACGTCATCGACGAGACGGACCGCATCGGTTTCGGCTACGGCACCCTTGACGGCCACCCCGCGAGCGGCGAGGAGGCGTTCATCGTCGACCGACAGGCCGATGACTCCGTCTGGCTGACGATCCGGGCCTTCTCACGTCCGAGCACCTGGTACTACCGGCTCGCCTGGCCGATCGTCCGCATGCAGCAGGCCAAGTACACCGCCCGCTACCTGCGCGCCCTGCACCCGGTCGGCGCGGTCTGACGATGGGCAGCGCCCTTCCCCTCGGCGATCCGGCACCGCGCGACGGCCTGCTCCCGGCATCCGCCGCCGTCGGGGCATCCGAGCGCGACTTCGGCGTGTACCTGCATGTGCCGTTCTGCCGGGTGCGCTGCGGCTACTGCGACTTCAACACCTACACCGCGACCGAGCTGCGCGGAGCGTCCCAGCACGACTACGCGGGCCAGGCCGTCGCCGAGGTCGAGTCCGCAGGGCGCATCCTCCGCGACTCCGGGGTTCCGGACCGGGAAGCCGCGACGGTGTTCTTCGGCGGCGGCACCCCCACACTCCTGCCCGCTGTGGACCTGGTCCGGATGCTCGACTCCGTCCGCGACACCTGGGGCCTCGCGGACGGCGCCGAGGTGACCACGGAAGCCAACCCGGACTCCGTCGACGCCGCCTACCTCGACACTCTCGCCGCCGCAGGCTTCACCAGGGTCTCCTTCGGCATGCAGTCCGCCGTGCCCCGGGTGCTCGCGACCCTCGAGCGCACCCACGACCCGGAGCGCATCCCGCTCGTCACCGGGTGGGCCCGCGATGCCGGGCTCGACGTCAGTCTCGACCTCATCTACGGCACGCCGGGGGAGACCCGTGCCGACTGGCGCGCGAGCCTCGAGCAGGCCATCGGCCTGTCCCCGAACCACATCAGCGCGTATTCGCTCATCGTCGAGGACGGCACGAAGCTCGCAAGGCAGATCCGCCGAGGCGAACTCGCCCCCGTCGACGAGGACACCCAGGCCGAGTTCTACGAACTCGCCGACGAACTCCTCGACGCGGCCGGCTACGGCTGGTACGAGGTCAGCAACTGGGCGACGGATGCCGCGCACCGGTCCAGGCACAACCTCGCATACTGGCGCAGCCAGGACTGGTGGGGGTCGGACCCGGTGCGCACAGCCACGTCGGCGGCGTGCGGTGGTGGAACGTCAAGCACCCCTCCGCATACGCCGACCGGATCCTCGCCGGGGACTCACCTGCCGCAGGGCGCGAGACCCTCGACGACACGACCCGCGAGGTGGAGCGGGTCCTCCTGCTCACCCGCATCCGGGAGGGCATCCGGATCGACTCGCTCTCGCCGCTCGGTCGCCGCGAGGTCGCCGGTCTCATCGCCGATGAACTCGTCAACGCGAAAGCCGCCCTCTCCGGGACGGTCGAACTGACCAGGAGAGGACGGCTTCTCGCGGACGCCGTCGTACGGCGGCTTCTCGCGGATTAAGGTGCTGCGGTCTAGCTGACGAACTTGATGGTGAGCGGGTAGGTGTAGTACTCGCCCTTGTTGGCCGCGAGGGCCGCGATGATGCTGAAGACGACGCTCAAGACCCAGACGGCGGGCAGCAGCAGGAACCCGACCAGCGCCAGCGTCAGCACTCCGCTGACCACATAGGCGATGGCCAGGGTGATCTGGAAGTTGAGCGCCGTCGCCGCGTGCGCGCGGATGAACGGGCCGCGGTCCTTGAGCACGAGGTAACCGATGAGCGCGGGCACGAACTCGAAGAGGATTCCGCCCACGTGGATCAGGGTGGCCCACAAGCGTTCGTCCGACGGGTTCATCGGCGTAACGGGCTGGTAGGAATTGGCGGGGGTGGTGTGGACATTCGGGCTCCTTGTACGCGTTATCTGGTTGTGCTGGTCCCGCGAGATACTCCGGGTGGTGTGAGGTTCCGCCGGTCGCCGCGCTACTTGATGAGACGCAGGGCGAAGGGGTAGCGGTAGGCCTGGCCGTCCTTCGCCTTCAGGAACCCGAGGATCGAGAAGATGATCGCCACGACCCAGGCGGCGAAGATGATCAGGGCACCGACGAACGGGAGGATCGAGCCGATCACGTAGAGGATGGCGATCGTGATCTGGAAGTTCAGGGCTTCCTTGCCTTCCTGGGCGGTGAAGCGACCGCGATCCTTGAACACGAGCCAGATGATCAGGGAGGGGAGCGGGCCGATGATGCCGCCGAGGTGCGCGAAGGACGCCCACTGGCGGTCCTCGGTCTCGGTGAGGGGAGCAGCGGCAACGGGTGTGGGTGCTGCCGGCTGGTATGGCTGCTGCGGGGGGCGCTGGCCCAGGTTCGGATCTTCGCCGTTGTTACCGGTTGAATTGCTCATCATCGTGCCTTTCCGTGCGGATGGAGGACCGTTACAAGACTCAAGGTACTGCGCCCAATCATCCGCTAGCAATGGGGGTGTCCCCGTGTGTCGCGATATGATTGGCAGTCAAACGCCGTGAGTGCCAAAGTCGCCGGCACCCAGTCACCCGGAAAGGAGGCGATTCAGTCATGGTTTCGGATCGCAGCCTCGAAGTTCTGCGGGTCATTGTTCAAGACTACGTCGCCTCGCGCGAGCCCGTCGGGTCAAAAACCATCGTTGACCGGCATTCCTTCGGAGTGTCGGCGGCGACCATTCGCAATGACATGGCTCTCCTCGAGGAGGAGGAGCTCATCATCGCCCCGCACACCTCCTCAGGGCGGATCCCGACCGACAAGGGGTACCGGCTCTTCGTCGATCACCTCGCCGATCTGCGCCCGCTCTCCGCAGCGCAGCGCCAGGCCATCGAGACGTTCCTCGGGCAGTCCGCAGACCTCGACGAGGTTCTCGCCCGCAGCGTCCGGTTGCTCTCCCAGCTCACCCACCAGGTCGCGCTCGTGCAGTACCCCTCGCTGTCTCGTGCGAGGGTGCGCCACATCGAGCTCGTGGCGCTCTCGGAGACCCGGCTCCTGTCCGTGCTGATCACGGATGCCGGCCGGGTCGAGCAACGCGTGATCGAGCTGCCCCGGCCGCTCGAGGAGCAGCTGCTGGTCCGCCTCCGCGCCCGCCTCAACGCCGCCGTGGTCGGCCTCAGCATGAGCGCAGCAGCGATCGCGCTCACGGATGCCGCCGACCTGGCCGGCGAGCAACCGGACGTTGTCTCCCTGGTCACCCTCACCCTTCGCGACCAGGTCGGTGCGAACCGGCAGGAGCGGCTGGTGATGGCCGGCGCCGCGAACCTCGTGCGCACGGAGGAAGACTTCACCGGGAGCATCTATCCGGTGCTCGAGGCCATCGAGGAGCAGGTCGTCCTGCTGCGCCTCTTCGGCGAGATGGCGACAGACCAGCATGGGGTGTCGGTGAGTATCGGCAGGGAGAACGCGCCATTCGGACTCTCCGAGACCAGCGTGCTGACCAGCGGCTACAGCTCGCAGGGTGGAGACCTTGCCCGCCTCGGCGTCCTGGGCCCCACCCGGATGGACTACTCGAACAACATGGCGGCCGTCCGTGCCGTCGCCCGCTACCTGTCCCGCCTGCTCGAATAGGCGAGTCCCTCGACCAGCCCCCACGCCGCACACCTACGAAAACAGACCTAGGAGAGCCAGCTTTGGCTGACCATTACGAAGTACTCGGCGTCGCACGCGATGCCTCCACCGACGAAATCAAGAAGGCGTACCGTCGCCTCGCCCGCCAGCTCCACCCCGACGTGAACCCCGGCGCGGATGCGTCTGAGCGGTTCAAGCACGTCACCCACGCCTACGACGTGCTGAGCGACCCGAAGCAGCGCGACAACTACGACCACGGCGGCAACGGCCGTACGGGCGGAAACGCCGGGTTCGACGGCAACTTCGGCAACTTCGGCGACATCTTCGAGACCTTCTTCGGAGGGGGCGGCGGCAGCCGTGGACCGAGGTCTCGCCGCGAACGCGGCCAGGACGCCCTGATCAGGGTCGAACTCGACCTCGACGAGATCATTTTCGGAACCCACCGCGACCTCGAGGTCGACACGGCCATCGTCTGCGCGACCTGCAGCGGAACCTGCTGCCAGCCGGGGACCGCCCCTGTCACGTGCGACATCTGCCACGGCACCGGCAACATCCAGCGCGCCGTGCGCTCCCTGCTGGGCAATGTGATGACCTCGAGCCCCTGCGGCTCCTGCCGCGGTTTCGGCACGATCATCGCAACCCCGTGCGTGACCTGCCAGGGCCAGGGCCGTGTCCGCGCCCGCCGCACTGTTCCGGTCGACATCCCCGCCGGCGTCGACACGGGCCTGCGCCTGCAGATGCCCGGGAGCGGAGAGGCCGGACCTGCCGGCGGCCCCAACGGCGACCTGTACCTCGAAATGAAGGTCCGCCACCACGACGTGTTCAGCCGCGACGGTGACGACCTGCTCTGCACCCTCGACGTGCCCATGACGGATGCGATCCTCGGCACGACCACGACGGTCAAGGCCCTCGACGGCGACATCACCGTCGAGATCCGTGCCGGAGTGCAGGGCTCCGAAGTCATCACGGTCAAGGACCGCGGAGTCTCGCGCCTCCGCGGCAATGGCCGCGGCGACCTCAAGGTCGGGATCCACGTCGTGACGCCGACCAAGCTCGACCACAAGGAGAGGGAACTGATCGAACAGTTCGCCGCGAAGCACAAGTCCCCGGCTCCCGCGCTCAGTGCGGTGCAGCAGGGACTCTTCGCGAAGCTCCGCGACCGGTTCCGCGTCTAACCGGATGGCGCACTTCTTCATCGACGAGTCCCTCCGCGCGGAGGACTGCCCCGTCGGAGCCGTCGCGACCATCACCGGTGCCGAGGCCAGGCACGCGGTCACCGTGAGCCGGGTCCGGCCGGGGGAGCACCTGCTCGCCGGGAACGGGTCCGGCCTGCTCCTGGAGACGACCGTCGAGGAAGCGGAGACCGGACGGCTGGTCCTGCGGGTCGACAGCGCGCGGAACATCGCGAGGCCGAGCCCGCGCATCCGCCTTGTTCAGGCACTCGCCAAGGGCGACCGCGACGAGATGGCGGTGCAGGCCGCGACCGAACTCGGCGTCGACGGCGTCGTTCCGTGGGCGGCCGCCCGCTCGGTGACGCGCTGGGAGGGCCAGAAGGTCGCCAAGGGACGGGAGCGTTGGCGCGCCATCGTACGCGAGGCGTCCAAGCAATCGATCCGGCCCTGGCTTCCCGAGGTCGCAGACCTCACGAGCACCAAACAACTCGCCGTGCTGGCGCGGGGCACGCGGATGCTGCTCCTCGAGCCCACCGCCGACATCCGGCTGACCCGGTTGCCGTCGATTGACGACGCGGCCGACGCGGCCGATTCCCAGGCAACCGCGGCGCGGGACATCGTGCTCGTCGTCGGTCCGGAGGGTGGCATCGCCGCCTCGGAACTCGAGATGCTCGAAGCCGCCGGGGCCGTGCGGGTGCGCCTCGGCGACACCGTGCTGCGCACGTCGACGGCCGGGCCCGCCGCCCTCGCCGTGCTCAACGCCGCCCTCGACCGGTGGTGACCCCCGGCAGGTTAAGATAGGACCATGTCAGAAACCGGCGCAGAACCCTCCGTCTTCAGCCGCATCGTCGCGCGCGACATCCCCGCGACCATCGTCGCCGAGACCGAACGCATCATCGCATTCGTCGACATCAACCCGCAGGCCCCCGTGCACATCGTCGTCACGACCAAGACGGAGGCGTACCGCAACGTCGTCGAACTCGCCGCCGGCGACCCCGGACTCCTTGCCGAGCTCGTCGCCGTCGCCGGGCGGGTCGCCACCGAGCTTTCCGACGGCCAGTTCCGCCTCGTCTTCAATACCGGCGCCGCCGCCGGACAAACCGTGTTCCACGTCCACGCCCACGTGCTCGCCCTGAAACCGTCGGAGGACGGGGCGACCGGCTCGCTCGGGGAGGGAACACTTGGTTCCGTCTGAGCTGTCTGAGCCGTCAGAGAAGTCCGTGCCGTCCCTGCCCTCCGGTGCGCTCCCGTCCGAAACGACGGTCGAGACCCGGATCCTCATCGACGGGGTCGCCATGGTGCGCCTCCTCGGCGCGCAGGACCGGCTGCTCGGCGCGATCGAGAAGGAACACCCCGCGGTCAGCGTGCACGTCCGCGGCAACGAGATGACGCTCTCCGGTGAGCCGAGCCAGGTCGCCGCCGCCCGCCGTCTGATCGAAGAATTGCTCGTGATGATCCGCGAGGGCCGTGACCTCGCGCCGGCCGAGGTCGAGTCGAGCGCCCGCATGCTCGGCGAGGACAGCACCTCGAGCCCCTCCGTTCGCCTCGGGCCGCCGATCCTCACCTCACGGGGCAAGAGCATCCGCGCGAAGACGATCGGCCAGAAGGAATACGTCGATGCCATCGACACCGACACGATCGTTTTCGGGATCGGCCCCGCCGGAACCGGCAAGACCTACCTCGCGATGGCGAAGGCTGTCCAGGCCCTGCAGCGCAAGGAGGTCGACCGGATCATCCTCACCCGTCCGGCCGTCGAAGCGGGGGAACGCCTCGGCTTCCTGCCCGGCACCCTGACCGACAAGATCGACCCCTACCTGCGTCCGCTCTACGACGCGCTCGGCGAGATGATGGAGCCGGAACTCCTGCCGAAACTGCTCGCGGCCGGCACGATCGAGGTCGCCCCGCTCGCCTACATGCGCGGCCGCACCCTGAACAACTCCTTCGTCGTCCTCGACGAGGCGCAGAACACCACGCCGGAACAGATGAAGATGTTCCTCACCCGGCTCGGCTTCGGGTCGAAGATGGTCGTCACCGGCGACGTCACCCAGATCGACCTGCCCGCAGGCACGAGCGGGCTGCGCCTGGTGACCCGGGTGCTCGACACGGTCGACGACATCCGCTTCGTGCGCCTGACGAGCGCGGATGTCGTACGCCATTCCCTCGTCGGCAGGATCGTCGACGCGTGGACCGAATACGACGCACTCAGGCAGGCGCAGCGCATCGAAAGCGAACAGGCCCACGAGTTCGTCAAGCGCGGCCCAGAACGACCCGGCGGCATCCGCGACCGCTTTCCGAAACGGAGACCCTCATGAGCATTGAAATCAACAACGAATCCGACATCCCGGTCGACGAGGTCGCGCTCCAGCGCCTCGCGGCCTTCGCCCTCGACACCATGCACGTGCACGCCGACGCCGATCTCGCGATCCTCCTCGTCGACGAGGGCGCGATGGAGCAGTTGCACGTGCAGTGGATGGATGAACCGGGGCCCACCGATGTCCTGAGTTTCCCGATGGACGAACTCAGGCCGGGCACAGAAGACGCCGAAACACCGGCCGGCCTCCTCGGTGACATCGTGCTCTGCCCGCAGGTCGCCCAGGGCCAGGCCGAGACGGCCGGGCACTCGACCCTTGACGAGCTCCTCTTGCTGACCGCGCACGGGATCCTGCACCTTCTCGGCTTCGACCACGCGGAGCCCGACGAGGAGAAGGAAATGTTCGGGATCCAGCGCGACATCCTGATCGGCTTCGCCATGCAGGAACGCCGCCGCGCGCGATGAGCATCGGGTGGTTTCTCGTGGCGGCCATCGTCCTGGTCGCCTTCGGCGGCCTGATGGCCGCCGTCGATTCCGCCATCCTCGCCCTCTCCCGCGTCGACATCGCCGAGCTCGCCGAGACCCACCGGGCGAAACGGTCCCTCCGCGCGATCTCCGCAGACACCGGCGCCCACCTCAATGCGATCAGCTTCATGCGGATCATCGCAGAGACGACCTCCGCGGTGCTCGTGACCCTCGTCTTCGCCACCACGATCGAGCAGCTCTGGCTCGCCCTCGTGCTGTCCGCGGCCCTGATGACGGCCGTGTCGTTCGTTCTCGTGGGCGCGAGTCCGCGCAGCGTCGGCAGGGCGCACCCGGACGGGTTGCTGGCCGGGACCGCGCCGCTCGTGCACTTCCTGCGCGTACTGCTCGGGCCGATCGCGAACGCCCTCGTCGCCCTCGGCAACCGGGTCACCCCGGGGCGCACCCGGCTCGCGACCTTCACCTCGGAAGACCAGCTGCTCAGCATGGTCGACGAGGCCACCGAGCTCGACGTCCTCGAGGAGGACGACCGGGAACTCATCCACTCGATCTTCGAGTTCAACGACACCGTCGTCCGCGAGGTCATGATCCCGCGCACCGACATGGTGACGATGGAGGTCGATGCCTCCCTCGGCGAGGCGATGGGCCTCTTCCTGAGCAAGGGCTTCTCCCGAGTGCCCGTCATCGACGGCGAAGTCGACGATGTCACGGGCATCGTGTACCTCCGCGACGTCGCCCGGCTCGTCTACGAGCGACCGCCGAACATCGAGAGCCTCACCGTCGGCGACCTCGCCCGGCCCGCCGTGTTCGTCCCCGAGTCGAAGAAGGCCGACGAGCTCCTCCGGCAGATGCAGCTCGAGTCTAACCACCTCGCGATGGTCGTCGACGAGTATGGTGGCATAGCGGGCCTGGTCACGCTTGAAGACCTGATCGAAGAACTCGTCGGCGACATTTCCGACGAGTACGACCGTGATGTCGTCGAGGTCGAAGACCTCGGCCACGGCCGGTTCCGGGTCAGCGCCCGGCTCCCGGTCGATGAACTCGGCGAACTGTTCGACCTCGAACTCGACGACGACGAGGTCGATTCGGTCGGCGGACTGCTGGCCAAGGCCCTCGGACGACTGCCCGTTGCCGGGTCGGTCGCACGAACGAGCGGGCTGGTCCTCACCGCGGAACGCACCGAGGGCCGCCGCAAACGGATCAGCACAGTGCTGGTCCAACGAGACGAAGCGCTGATCGAAGTGCAGACCGCATTCCTCGGAGTGACGGACGATGAGGGAGTAAACGGCCATGACCACAGAAAATGAATTCCGGGCGGGGTTCGTGTCGTTCGTCGGCCGACCCAACGTCGGCAAGTCGACCCTCACCAATGCCCTGGTCGGTGAGAAGGTCGCCATCACCTCGTCGAAGCCGCAGACGACCCGGCGGGCCATCCGCGGGATCGTGCACCAGAAGGACGGCCAGCTGATCCTCGTCGACACGCCGGGCATCCACAAGCCGCGGACCCTGCTCGGCGAGCGACTCAACAGCCTCGTCCAGTCCACCCTCGCCGGTGTCGACGTGGTGGGCCTGTGCATCCCCGCCAACGAGCCGATCGGCCCGGGGGACCGCTTCATCAACGAGCAGCTCGACAACTTCCCGCGCGCCCGCAAGGTCGCGATCGTGACCAAGATCGACCTCTCCTCGAAGACGAGCGTCGCGAACCAGCTGCTCGCGGTGTCCGCACTCCGGGACTGGGAAGCGATCGTCCCGATCTCGTCGACGAGCCGCATCCAGCTCGACATCCTCGCCGCCGAGCTCCTGCGCCTCCTGCCGCTCTCCGACGCCCCGCTCTACCCCGCGGATGCCGTCACGGACGAAAGCCTCGAATCGCGCATCTCCGAGTACATCCGTGAGGCGGCGCTCGAGGGCGTCACCGACGAACTGCCGCACTCCATCGCCGTGACGATCGACGACATCATCGAACGCGACGACCAGGAACTCGTCGAGGTCTACGCCAACCTCTTCGTCGAGCGGGACAGCCAGAAAGGCATCATCATCGGCAAGTCAGGCAGCCGGCTCAAGGACGTCGGGGTGCGGGCGCGCAAGCAGATCGAACCCCTCGTCGGCAAGCGGGTCTTCCTGTCCCTCCGGGTCAAGGTCGCCAAGGAATGGCAGCGCGACCCGAAGCAGCTCGGTCGCCTCGGGTTCTAGGGGTTCGTCGCCCTGAACCTTTGCTGGGGACGGGCAGGCCTGCCAGCATCCTTCCCTGAGCTATTGCTCAGAACCCGCGATTTGGCGGGAAGGCCATCCCTCGGAGTGTGAGGGTAGGGAGGAGGAAACCGAAATGGCCGCATTGCTTGACACCAGCATCGTTGCTGGGCCCGTCGTCGTGGTCCTCTACGTTCTTGCCGGACTCGCCGTCCTCCTCGTGCTCGTCCGCCGGTACAGCGGAATCGTCTTCTTCCGTGTCGCCGCGAGTCTCTCAGCAGGGGCGCTCTTCGGCTGGGTGCTCGCCTGGCTGACGAGCGATGTCTGGGACCTGTTCGGTGTGTCGCTGTCGATGGTGACCCGCGGCTGGGTCGTGGCCGTCTTCGCCGGGATCGGTCTCGCGATCAACAGCCTGACCGGCCGTGGCTGGCGGCGGGGCGTCGCGATCGCCCTGATTCCGCTCTGCCTCCTCGCCGCCGCGGCCGGCATCAACGCCGACTTCGGGCAGTACACCACGGTGCGCGCGGCACTCGGAGTTCCGCTCTACGGAGCACTCGACGTGGGCGCGACCGCCGCAACGGCGAGCAGCGTGGGGGAGACCGCGGGCAGCATCGGCACCGTCACGATTCCGGCAACCGTATCCGGCTTCGACGCCCGCCGGGCCATCGTGTACCTGCCGGCCGCCGCCCGCACGGCACATCCTCCCGTGCTCCCCGTCGTCGTGATGCTCTCCGGCCAGCCGGGAACACCGGCAGACGTCTTCACCGCAGGGAAACTCGACGCGATCCTCGACACGTACGCCGCCGCCCACGCCGGCCAGACGCCCATCGTCGTCGTCCCTGACCAGTTGGGGGCAGCGGACCGCAACCCCATGTGCGTCGACTCCGTGCTCGGCAACAGTGCCAGTTACCTCACTGTCGACGTGCCCGCCTGGATCCGGTCCACCTTCTCGGTCGCCGCAAGCCCCGCCGGGTGGACCATTGCGGGGTTCTCCCAGGGCGGCACCTGTTCCATCCAGCTCGGCGCCGCGCACCCGGAGCTCTTCGGCACCATTCTCGACATCTCAGGCGAGCTCGTGCCCAGGAACGGGGATGCCGCCCACACGATCCAGACCGCGTTCGCCGGCAGTGCCACCGCTTACGCGGCCGCCGCGCCGGCCGCGATCCTCGCTGCGCACGCCCCCTATTCCAACCTGCACATCATCTTCGCCGTCGGGGCAGGTGACACGCGTTTCCTGGCCTGGGCGAACACCCTCGACGCCGCGGCGACCGCGGCCGGCGCAGGCACGGACCTGATCGTCTCGCCAGGGACCGCGCACGACTGGCACACCGTGCAGTTCGCCTGGACGACCGCTTTGCCGCTGATCGCGGCCCGCACCGGACTCGCGGTGACCCCGTGAACGCCATGTCGACGTCCACCGAAGGCTCCCACGGTGCCGGCGGAACAGCCGAAACCGGGTGGCTCTCCCGGGCCGGAGCCGGTCTCGCCGTGACCATCCGGGTCGTCTGGCGACGGCTCAGGACACAGCCGGTGTCCCTCGGCTACGCGCTCATCCTGCTCGTCCTCGCACTCTCGACGGGCATCGTCCAGGGGCCGTCGCGGTGGATCCGGCTCTGGTTCGGGACCGGATACGAGTCGGTCATCGACGGCGGGCACTGGTGGTCGCCGATCACGAGCGTGTTCCTCGTGGACAATCTCGCGGAACTCCTGCTCGCGATCCTCGCGACCCTCGTGGTCCTCGGCTATGCCGAGCATCTCCTCGGCAGTGGCCGAACGGTCATCGCCTTCCTGTCGACGGCCATCCTCGGCACCGGGATCGGTCTCCTGCTCCAGGACGCGGGTGTCGCGAGCGGAGAGATGTGGTCACGGGGCGTCAGCGAACTCTGGGCGCTCGACCCGTTCACGCCGATCTTCGGCACGATCATGGCGGCGAGCAGCTTCGCAGGGCCGCTCTGGCGGCGACGCATTCGCGTATTCACCCTGATGGTTGCCCTCGTGCTCGTGCTCTACTCCGGCCAGCCCTCAGACGTGTACCGCCTTCTCGGGGCCCTCGCCGGTCTCGCGCTCGGGGCCGTCTTCCGGCCCCGGCGGATCGACCTGACCTGGCGCCGCAGTTCGCACCGCGAGACGCGGACACTCCTCGCGTCCGTGCTCGGCATCCTCGCCGTCGGCCCGGTCATCACGATCTTCTCCGGAACGCGCTTCGGCCTCCTCGCTCCGCTCGGACTCCTGCTCACCCAGGGCGTGCCCTCCGTCACCGATGTCGTGGACCGGTGCCTCCTGGGCGATATCACCCGGCAGTGCGTGCACGAACTAACCCTCGAGAGGGTCGCCGGCGTGGGGCCGGTGCTCGTCTCGCTGCTGCCGCTCCTCACCCTTCTTGTCGCCGCCTTCGGAGTCCTGCGGGGCAGACGATTCGCGGCCTGGCTCGCGATCGTCGTGAACACCGGCATGGCCGTTCTCGGCGCCTGGTACTACGGCCTCCTGCCGATCTCCGGCCAGCCGTACGTCTGGCACTGGCGCTCCTTCCAGTACTGGGAGGTCGCCGTCGTGCTCGTCGTGTCGGTGCTGGTTCCGCTTGCAACTGCCGTGCTGATCATCGTGAACCTGCGTCGCTTCCCCGTGCGCAGCAGGCCGGGCAGGCTCCGCCGCTTCTTCGTGACGACCGTGGTCTCCTTCTTCGGCCTCGCGGCCGTGTACGTCATCGGGGGACTCGCGCTCAGCGACCGGTTCACCCCCGCCGTGAACCTCGTGGACCTCGTCAGCGACGTGCCGGAGCGGTTCATTCCCGTCGGATTCCTCCGACTCGAACGACTCTCCTTCCTGCCGACCGACTGGGCGTCGACCTTGCTCTACCAGTGGGTCGGACCGGTGTTCTGGGCGATCGTCATCATCGGGGCGATCCAGTGCATGCGCAGCACCGTCGCCGGCGGCCGGAGCGACGACGCGGCCCGGCTGCGGGCCATCCTCAGCAGGGGCGGTGGAGGCTCCCTCGCATACATGACCACGTGGGAGGGGAACTCACTGTGGTTCAACGCTTCCGGATCGACCGCGATCGCGTATCGCGTGGAGGCCGGCGTCGCCATCACCACGACGGAGCCGGTCGGACCCGTCGAAGACGCCGCGCGGGCGATCGCCGACTTCGCCATCATGTGCGACGACCACGGCTGGGTCCCGGTCTTCTACAGCCTGCACGGCAGCTGGCAGGCGACCTTCGCCCGGATGGGCTGGCAGACCATGGGGATCGGCGAAGAGACGATCCTGAGGCCCCGGACCTGGGACACAACCGGGAAGAAGTGGCAGGACATCCGCTCGTCGATCAACCGGGCGGAACGTGCCGGAGTGCGCGCGGAATGGACGACGTACCGCGCGCTTCCCGTGCTCGAGAACGTGCAGATCTCCGAGATTTCCGAGCTCTGGGTGCAGGAGAAGGAACTCCCCGAACTGGGCTTCACCCTCGGCGGACTCGACGAGCTCCGTGACCCGGCGGTCCGGCTCATGCTGGCGATCGACGAAGGCCAGGTCGTGCACGCGGTGACGAGCTGGCTCCCGAGCTACCGGGACGGGAAGGTGATCGGCTGGACGCTCGACTTCATGCGGCGGCGCCCGGACAGCATGAACGGTGTGATGGAATTCCTGATCGCGCAGACCGCCCGGCAGATGAGCGAACAGCCGGAAATCGAATTCCTGAGCCTCTCCGCGGCCCCGCTCGCCCAGACCGGCGCGGGCGACGGAGACAACCGGGCGTCGAGCCTCGCCTCCCGGTTCATCGACTTCCTCGGGCGCAGCCTGGAGCCCGTCTACGGGTTCCGTTCGCTCCTCGCCTTCAAACGGAAGTTCCAGCCCGAATTCCACCCGCTCTTCATGGCCTACCCCGACCCGGTCGCCCTTCCTGCGATCGGGCTCGCACTTGCACGCGCGTATCTGCCGGCTCTCTCCGTGCGGGAAGCCCTTGCTTTCGCCAGGAGCCTGACCTGACCTGACCTGACCTGACCTGCCGGGACTACATCGCTCGGAGGATTTCCGGTTCACTCAGGGATGACGTTCCTGCGGCGCCCCCTGGCGGTCCGGCACGGGGTCGTAGGCTGGGAGGATGGTCGAGCCGGGAGTGTCCACGCGTGTCGCACGGTACCGCTGGATCCGTGTGATTCCCCGTCGTTCGCTCGCCCTCGACATCGTCATCGCCGGCCTCTTTTTCCTGCTCCTTCTCCTGGTCGACTCGGGCAGCCCCGCGACCGTCCTCGTCCTGGTCGGGTTCGCTGCGGCGCTCGCGGTGCGCCGGTTCTCGCCGGCCCTGGCCCTCACCCTCGCCTGGCTGGCCGCGACCGGACAGATGCTCGCGGGCGAGCCGGTGCTCGGCGGTGACGTGGCCGTCCTGGCCGTGCTCTACGTCACGGCGGCCTATGCCGGACCGGCCACGCGCAGGGCCGGCCTGATCTCGGTCGCCGTCGGCGCGCTGGTGGCCGGGGTCTACCTCGCGGTCGCACAACGCGGCGTGGGACACCTCGGAACAGTGCTCGCGCAGGGGGACATCGGCGCCCTGGTCTGGTCGACGGCGATGCTGACCTTTGTCAGCCTGGCCGTTCTCGGCCTCTCCTGGACCCTGGGTCTGCTGAAGCGCTCCCGGCAGGCCGCAAGGGACAGCAGATTCACCCAGTACCGCGCCGAGGAGGAGCAGCGCCAGGCCCAGCGTGCCGTGGTCGTCGAACAGGAGCGCAACCGCATCGCCAGGGACATGCACGACGTCGTCGCACACTCGCTTGCCGTGGTGATCGCCCAGGCCGACGGCGCCCGCTACTCGAGGGCGAAGAACCCGGACGCCGTCGACGAGGCGCTCATCACCATTTCCACAACCGCACGGGAGGCCCTCGGAGATGTCCGGATCCTGCTCGCCCGGCTGCGGCAGGACGTGGTCAGCGGACCGCAACCCGTGCTCGCCGACCTCGACCGCCTCGTCGAGCAGATGCGCGGCACGGGACTCGACATCCACTGGACGACGACCGGCACGCCGGCCACGCTCGGCTCCGGCGCCCAGCTCGCCGTCTACCGGATCGTGCAGGAGGCGCTCACCAACGCACTCCGGCACGGTGACACCAGCCGGACCGTGGCTCTCCGACTCGACTGGACCACCGACTGGGTCGCGGTGACGATCAACAATGCCCTCCGGATCGCGCCGTCCACCGTGGCCCCAGGGGTGGCCGGCGTCGGGGAGACGCACGCGGTGGAGATCGGCCACGGCCTGCCCGGCATGCGGGAACGGGCGCTCCTCGCCGGCGGTTCGCTGACCGCAGAGCCCGACGAAGGGTACTTCCGCGTCGCGGCACACCTGCCGGCCATCATGGCGGGGCCCGTCGTGCGTCCGGTCCAGGCCACGGACGTGCGTGCATGAGCGAGGTCGCGGCGGCGGACGCCCCGCGCATCCGTGTCGCCCTGGTCGACGACCAGGCGCTCTTCCGTGCCGGGATCCGGATGCTGGTATCTTCGCAGGCCGACCTCGAGTTCGTCGGCGAGGCGGGCAGCGGCGCCGCTGGCGTCACCATGGCGGCCGCAGTCAGTCCGGACGTGATCCTGATGGACATCCGGATGCCCGTGATGGACGGGATCGACGCGACCGTCGCCATTCTGGCCGCGGCCGAGGCTGCCGGCGTGATGCCGCCGCGCATCGTCGTCCTCACGACCTTCGAACTCGACGAAAGCGCGAGCAGGGCTATCCGGGGCGGGGCGAGCGGCTTCCTGCTCAAGGATGCGGATCCCGAGTTCCTGCTGGCCGCAATCCGTACCGTGCACGCGGGCAACGCCGTCATCGCAGCATCGGCGACCCGCGAACTCTTCGCCCACTTCGACGCGCCGGCCCCCGCGCAGCCGGTGGAACCCGAGGCCTTCGGCACACTGACCAGCCGCGAACGCGACATCTTCGCCCTTGCTGCCCTGGGCCTCAGCAACGCGGAGATCGCGGCGCGTGAATTCCTCAGCGAGGCCACCGTCAAGACGCACATCAGCCGTATCCTCTCCAAGCTCATCCTCCGCGACCGGGTTCAGCTCGTCGTGTATGCCTTCCAGCACGGCCTCACGGAGTAACGAGCGGATGACCCGGTCCGGCCGGTAGTCATCCCCTCGGCATCCGGGATACCTCTGCTGCCCGATGCGGTGAGGGGGAGCGATTCCTAGCGTTGAAGCATGGAAATCACATCTGCAGAACTCGGCCTCGCGGCCAGAGTCACCAACCTCTGTAAAACCTATGGATCAGCCACCACCTCGGTAACGGCGCTCGACGACGTGTCCATCGGCATCCGTCGTGGCCAGTTCACGGCGATCATGGGACCGAGCGGCTCGGGCAAGTCCACCCTGATGCACATCATGGCGGGACTGGACGAGGCAGGCTCCGGTCGGGTTTGGCTCGGTGATACCGAGATCACCGGCCTGGGCGACTCGGAACTGACGGTCCTGCGCCGCCGCCGGATCGGCTTCATCTTCCAGTCGTTCAACCTCGTCCCGACGCTGGACGTGCGGGGGAACATCACCCTGCCGTTCGCGCTCGACGGGCGGCGGCCGGATGCGGCGGAGAAGGACTGGATCGATCAGCTCACCGACTCCCTCGGCCTCGGCGACCGGCTCAGGCACCGTCCGCACGAGCTGTCCGGTGGCCAGCAACAGCGAGTGGCCATCGCGCGGGCCCTGGCCACCAGGCCCGAGCTGGTCTTCGCCGACGAGCCGACCGGGAACCTCGACTCCCGGAGCGGGCGCGAAGTGCTCACCCTGCTCAAGGCGGCGAGCACCGGCTACGGCCAGAGCATCGCCATGGTCACCCACGACCCCATCGCGGCCAGCTTCGCCGATCGCATCCTCTTCCTCGCGGACGGCAGGGTCGTCGAAGACCGGGAACGGTCCACCGCCGAAGAGATCTCCGGCATCATGCTCGGCATGGAGCAGTGCGCATGAGCGGCAGCGAAACCGCCAGCGCCACCGGGCACGCCGGCCGTGGTGCGAGCCTGGTCGTGGCGGCGCTCGCATCGGCCTTCGGGGTGCTGCTCCTGGAAACGACGAGCGTGCTCGCCACCGTCGTGAGTGGCAATGACGTGTCCCGCATTGCAGCGGTCCGTGCAGCCCTCTCGATCGTCGCATTCCTGTTCATCACGATTGCGGTGTACGTGAGTGCGATCGTGACCACCAACACGGTGGCCACCGTCATCGCCGGTCGGACCCGCACGATCGCGCTCATGCACCTGATCGGGTCGAGCGCGGGTGACCAGCGCCGCGCCGTGGCCCTCGACGGGCTGAAGGTGGGGCTCGCCGGAGCCGTGCTGGGCGCCGCCGCCGGCATCCTGCTGAGTTTCGCCGGTGTCCGGCTTGCCTTCGGCGCCGGGCTGATCCCGGATCTCGGCTACCGTCTCCTCGAGCCCTTGCTCGCCTTGCCCGTCGTCATCGTCGTGTTGTCCACCTGGTGCGCAGCGTGGGTCGGGTCTCGCCGGGTCCTCACCGTGAGCCCGATGCAGGCTGTCGGTGCAGCACAGGAGCGCACGCTCGAAGAGTCGGCTCGGCGCCCGGGCCGCAATGCCTTCGCGATCGTGCTGATGGCCACGGGCGTACTGTTTCTCGCCGGGGGAGTCTGGGCCGGGCAGGTCACGGAGTACGGCGTGCTGCTGGGACTTGCCGGCGGCCTGCTCTCGTTCACCGGCCTTGTGCTCGGGTCGCATCTGATCATGCCGCCCATGTTGAGCCTGGTCGGCCGGTTCCTGGGCGGCAGCGCGCCGGCCCGGCTTGCTGTCGCGAACGCCAGTCAACACCCGGAGCGCAGTGCCCGCACCACTATCGGACTGGTCATCGGGGTGACGCTCATCACCATGTTCGCCGTCGCGGGATCGACCTTCGAAACCATGATGCAGCCGCTGATGGACGACCCGGTGACGCGTGCGGCCGTCTCCGAGACGGTGTCGACCAGCCTCGCCGTGATCTCAGTGCTCGTGGGCTTCAGCGCCCTGATCGCCGCAGTCGGCATGATCAACAACCTGGCACTGAGCGTGCTGCAGCGTTCTCGCGAGATCGGCCTGCTCAGGGCCCTCGGTTTCACCGGCAGGCAGGTTCGCGCGATGATCCTCGCCGAAAGCGTGCAGATGACCGTGGCGGCCGTCACCCTCGGCCTGGTGCTCGGGGTCGCATACGGGTGGGCGGCGGCACAATCACTGTTCGGATCCGTCACCCATGCCGGTCTGGTGGCGCCGTCGATTCCGTGGCTCCTCGTCACCCTCTGCGTGGTCGGTACCGCCGTGCTCACCGTCGGGGCGACGATCCTGCCCGCTCGTCGGGCGGTGTCACTGGCGCCGATTGCGGCCCTCGCCGCCGGGTGAGACCGGTGGTCCTGCGACGGATGCCGCGCCCGCGACGGGAGCGCGGCATCCGTCGACCGCCGCTTCAGACTCTTCTCAGGATGCCGGCCGGAAATCGGTGTTAGCATTCCCTTGTGTTGTTCGGTCAGCTCCTCCTTCGCTGCCGCGACGAGTCCTAATCTGAGGCCTCCCTCGTCGCGGCGTTTGTTGTTGGCTATCCCAACCCCAGCGAGGAGATCACGATCATGAGAAACAACCAGTCCGCATCGACGATGCCGATCCACAAGTACCGTCCGTACCACGAGCAGTTCGCGGTCGACCTGCCCGATCGCACCTGGCCCTCGAAGCACATCGAAGTCGCACCGCGCTGGTGCGCCGTCGACCTGCGTGACGGCAACCAGGCGCTGATCGACCCGATGAGCCCTGAGCGCAAGCGCATCATGTTCGACATGCTCGTGCGCATGGGTTACAAGGAGATCGAGGTCGGCTTCCCGTCGGCCAGCCAGACCGACTTCGATTTCGTGCGCAGCCTCATCGACGAGGATGCCATCCCGGACGACGTCACGATCCAGGTGCTCACCCAGGCGAGGGAACACCTGATCCGGCGCACCTACGAATCGATCGCCGGCGCCAAGCAGGCCATCGTGCACCTCTACAACTCCACGAGCGTGCTGCAGCGCGAGGTCGTCTTCCGCGAGGACAAGCAGGGCATCATCGACATCGCCCTCTTCGGCGCACGCACCTGCCGCGCTCTCGAAGCGACCGTCCCCGGCACGACGATCTACTACGAGTACTCCCCGGAGAGCTACACCGGCACCGAACTCGAATTCGCGGTCGATGTCTGCAACCAGGTCATCGCCGTCCTCGAGCCGACCCCGGAGCGAAGGTCATCATCAACCTGCCTGCGACCGTCGAAATGGCCAGTCCCAACGTCTACGCCGACTCGATCGAGTGGATGTCCCGGCACCTCGACCAGCGTGAGAACGTCCTGATCTCCCTGCACCCGCACAACGACCGCGGCACCGCGATCGCGGCGGCGGAGCTCGGCTACCTCGCCGGCGCAGACCGGATCGAAGGCTGCCTCTTCGGCAACGGCGAACGGACCGGCAACGTCGACCTCGTCGCCCTCGGCATCAACCTGTTCACCCAGGGCATCGACCCGCAGATCGACTTCGGCAACATCGACGAGGTCAAGCGCACCGCCGAATACTGCAACCAGCTGCCCGTTCCCGAACGCAGTCCCTGGGCAGGAGACCTCGTCTTCACCGCCTTCAGCGGGTCGCACCAGGACGCCATCAAGAAGGGCTTTGAAGCCATGGCGGCGGATGCCGCGGCGCAGGGCCGATCCGTCGACGAACTCCAGTGGGCGGTTCCCTACCTGCCGGTGGACCCGAAGGACCTCGGTCGCAGCTACGAAGCCGTGATCCGGGTCAACTCGCAGTCCGGCAAGGGCGGCGTCGCTTACCTGCTCAAGACCGACCACTCCCTCGACCTGCCCCGCAAGCTCCAGATCGAGTTTTCCGGGGTCGTCCAGTCCAAGACGGATGCCGAGGGCGGCGAGGTCACGAGCGAGCAGATCTGGGAGATCTTCAACGACGAGTACCTGCCGAGTTCCAGTGGGCAGCCCGACGACAAGTGGGGCCGGTTCGAACTGTTCTCCACGCGGACCTCGAGCGATCTGGGCGGCCGTGTCGACCTCACGGTCGACCTCCGGGACGACGACGGAGTCGAGCGCGTCGAGGGGGCCGGCAATGGTCCGATCGCCGCGTTCCTGGGAATCATGGCCGAGCGCGGCATCGCGATCACGCTCTACGACTACGTCGAACACGCCATGTCCGCCGGCGGAGACGCCCTGGCTGCGTCCTACGTCGAACTCGACGTCAACGGCCGGCGCTACTGGGGTGTCGGCATCGACGCCGATATCTCGACCGCCTCGCTGAAGGCCGTCGTCTCCGCGGTCAACCGCGGCATCCGTGCGGTGGCAGGCGACCTCGCCCTGGCGGGTGTTCCGGCCTAGGAACCGGCTCGATCAGCGGGAAGGCAGGTATCCGGTGGCCTCGACTCCCACTGAGTCCCGACGTTCTCGGACGGTCACGGATCGCCTCTATTCCGTCGGAGTGGGCATCAAGGGCATCGACGGCGTGATCGAACTCGCCGCCGGACTCGTGTTGTGGGTGTCACCCGCCCTCGTCCACGCCCTGCTCGCGGGAGTAGCGGGCGAGGCGGGGGAGGGCGACTCCTCCGCCATGCGCTTCCTGGCGCAGTACGTAGCCCGGCAGGATTCCGAGCTTGCCGCAACGGGAGCCGGCTTCCTGATCGCCTTCCTCATCACCCACGGAGCCGTGAAGGTGGCTCTCGTCTACTGCCTCCTGCGCAAATGGCACCGGGCCTATCCGTACGCGCTGGGGATCCTGATCGCCTTCCTCGGCTACCAGCTCTACGCCTTCGTCCTCCGCCCCACAGTGGGCATGGCCGTCATCACCGCGCTCGATGCCGCAATCGTCGTTCTCGTCTACCGCGAATACCGTGAACTCAATCCGCGAACCGCCCGGCAGGTCTGATTCTCAGCGCCCCTGGACGATAGCGCCCCTTGACGATACGGATCCATGGGATGTGAGTCGGGGCATGCGAATCGGGGCGATCCGCCCAACGGCGGATCGCCCCGATCGCTGTGGTTTCTTAACTGCGTTCAACTGCACATCCGAAGGGCTGGTTTCTTTCCGGATTCAGCTGTGAACACGCACCCCTGCGGGACGTGTCTCGGCCGGTCGCTCGACTACCGACGTCGCCATCTGCGCCGGCTGCGTCGAAACAAGCACACGCGTCGCATCGTCGATCACCCCGGACAGCAACTCGAACAGGCGGTCGTCGGGATTCGGGGTGCATGCCTCAGCAATACCCTGAACCGAGACCCGGATGATCGTCTCCGCCGTGCGATCGGTGAACTTGGTACGCGACCATGCCCCCATGGAGGAGATGAACTCGCGCGCCCACCGCTCGGTCTCCGGCGCCGCGTCGAACGCGGTGCGGATACGGGCCTCGAGTCCTTCGGGCAACTCGCCATCGAGCCCCTCCAGCTGGCGCTCGCAATTCAGGATCCCGACGGCAAGCGCACGCTGGTGATCCGAGCTGCTCACGGGAAGCGCCGCGGTCGCGGCCCTGACCGCGATCAGTAGCCGCACCCGGGGGTTGTCGCCCTTGAGGCCGATGACCGACGGGATCAGGGGCACCAGGCGGGCCCGGGAACTGTCCGAGGTGCAGTCGTTGACCATGCGGGCGAGGGAGGCGACCAGGGGTGCGTGCACGCCGGATGGTCACTCCACGCTTCGCCTGCGAGGTAGGACGCGAACTCCATGAAGCAGGCACCGGAGCGCGGCGTGCGGTGTTTGCCGCGGGACAGGACCGGCATCAGGCTGGGCACCGGCATCGGATCGGGCGAGTTGCCCTTCAGCATATTCATGGATCCTCCAGACAAGTGAGTACTCCTCACTAGTGTCTCCCCGCGGGCCCACAAATGCGAGAGGGAATCCCGCCGATTTCTCCGTCCCTCCCACGCCGTCTGGGTGGGCCCAACTCCCGCACATTCCCGCCCTGCAGCTGCGGTGCCGCGGAATTCCGAGCTCCGGACCTGGTCGGGGGATTCAGTCGTGGGTGCGACGGCGGCGGAGCGTTGCGGGGCGCACGCGACGCCGCCAACGCGGCCAGCTGCCGATCGCACGCTGTTCTGGCAGGCTCCAGCCGTACCGGGCCGCGAGGATCCGCATCACCGTGGTCACGATCACGCAGGCGATCGCGGCGATGGTGATGTCCACGTGCAGTTCGAAAAGCACGACGAGGAGCGCGCTACCGAATCCGGCGGCCATGGCGTAGAACGAACCGACGTGCATGACGGCGATCGGAACGTTGAGCATCATGTCCCGGAGCGCCGAGCCGCCGACGGCCGTGATCACGCCCACGAACAGCGACGGAATCTCCGGGAGGCCGTGCGCGAGCGCCTTGCTCGTCCCGAGAGCGGCGAACAGGCCGATCGTCACAGCGTCGAGCGCGATGATGAACGGGCCGAGGCGGTTGAAGAGGCTCTGCAACAGCATGCCCAGGAGAGCGGATCCGCCTGCGATCGGCAGGTACCAGTTGCTCTGCAGGGCAGCGGGCACCCCGCCGAGCAGGATATCGCGCAGGAGTCCGCCGCCGAGGCCGACAGTGACACCGATGATCGCAATGCCGAGCAGGTCGAAGCGGCGATCGGTGAATCGCCCGGCGAACATGGCCCCCTGGATCGCGCCGATGGCGACCGCCGTCAGGTCGATCCAGAGCGGGATCGTGAACAGGATGGGAGGCACCCTCCAATGAAACCATCCGCCGCGGGGTTTCCTGACCGTCGACAGGCGCGTGGAGGCAGGAACCGCTCGACCGGCGCGTCGGCCGGGACCGGACCCACAAAGCCCGCTCGGGTGGGAGAATAGGACGTGCCTGTTTACCGTGATGAAGCCGTCGTGCTGCGCACCCACAAACTGGGTGAAGCCGACCGGATCGTCACCATGCTCACCCGCCAGCACGGCAAGGTCCGTGCCGTCGCCAAAGGCGTCCGCCGCACGGCCTCCAAATTCGGGGCCAGGCTCGAACCGTTCATGGTGGCGGATGTGCAGCTCTACGAGGGCCGCAGTCTCGACATCGTCACCCAGGCCGAGTCGATCGGCTCATACGGCGCCCTGATCTCCGGCGACTACGCCAGTTACACCGCGGCGAGCGCCATGGTCGAGACCGCAGACAAGCTCACGGAGGCCGAGGGGTCCCTGCAGCAGTACCTGCTCCTGGTCGGGGCCCTGCGCTCCCTCTCCCGGATGGAACACGGCGCGAGCCTCACCCTCGACTCCTACCTGCTGCGTGCCCTGTCGATGGCCGGCTGGGCGCCGAGCTTCCAGGGCTGCGCGCGCTGCGGCGCACTCGGCGATCACTCCGCGCTCGTCGTGCAAGTCGGCGGAATCGTCTGCGACGACTGCGCGGCCCCCGGGTCGCCCCGGCTGGACAAGGCGACCATCCTGCTCCTCGGCTCCCTGCTCGCCGGGGACTGGGACCAGGCCGAATCCATGCCAGAGCAGACCAGGAACCAGGCCAACGGAGTCGTCGCCGCATACACGCAGTGGCACCTCGGCCGGGGCCTCCGATCCTTGGAGCACGTCAGTCGATGACCCCGAAGCCGTTCACGCACAAGGACGCCATGCCCTTCCGACCGCTCGAATGGACCGGCCAGTACCCGCCGGCGCTGCCGGCGAAGGTCGTTCCCGAGCACGTCGCGATCGTCATGGACGGCAACGGCCGCTGGGCGAACGCGCGCGGACTCCCGCGGGTCGAAGGCCACAAGGCCGGCGAGGCCGCGCTCCTCGACGTCGTCGCCGGCGCCATCCAGATCGGCGTCAAGCACCTGAGTGTCTACGCCTTCTCGACAGAGAACTGGAAACGTTCCCCTGACGAGGTCCGCTTCCTGATGGGCTTCAACAGGGACGTGCTGCACCGGCGCCGCGACCAGCTCAACGACTGGGGCGTGCGCGTGCGCTGGGCTGGCCGCAAGCCGCGCCTGTGGGCATCCGTCATCAACGAACTGCAGTACGCCGAGCGCCTCACGGCGGGCAACACCGGACTCACCCTGACGATGTGCGTCAACTACGGCGGGCGCACCGAGATCACGGATGCCGTCCGCGCGCTGGCCGAGGAGGTCGCCGCCGGCCGGTTGAAGCCTTCCGGAATCACCGAGAAGGCGATCCAGCGCCAGCTCTACACGGCAGACCTCCCGGACGTCGACCTTTTCGTGCGGAGCTCGGGGGAGCAGCGCACGAGCAACTTCCTGCTCTGGCAGAGCGCATACGCCGAGATGGTCTTCCTCGACACCCTCTGGCCTGACTTCGGCAGGGCGGAGCTGTGGCATGCCATCGAGCTCTACGCCGCCCGCAACCGCCGCTACGGCGGGGCGGTCGACACCCCAAGCGTTTGATCCACTCACGCGGCAGGGGGAATAGATCGGGGGACCGGCGGCTTGGACCGGGTGTGAGCGAAACTATCAAGGTCGACATCTGGTCCGACGTGCAGTGCCCCTGGTGCTACATCGGAAAGCGCAAGTTCGAGGCAGGGGCCGCCCTCTTCGACGGCTCGGTCGAGGTCGAATACCACAGCTTCGAGCTGGCCCCCGATACCCCGGTCGACTTCGCCGGCAGTCCCATCGATTACCTGAGCGAGCGCAAGGGTATCCCCGTCGCCCAGGTCACCGAGATGCTCGCCCGCGTGACTGGAATCGCTGAGAGCGTCGGCCTGCACTACGACTACGACTCGGTGCACCAGACCAACACCGTCATATCCCACGAGCTGCTGCACTACGCCAAGGCCCACGGTCGCCAGCTCGACATGAAGGAACGCCTGCTCAAGGCCTACTTCGTCGACGGAAGGCACGTCGGTCGCATCGAAGACCTCGCGGACCTCGCCGCCGAAATCGGACTCGACCGAGCGGATGTCGTCCGCGCGTTGACCGCCCACGACTATCTCGCCGACGTGAAGGCGGACGTAGCCCAGGCAAATGCCTACGGAATCCAGGGCGTCCCGTTCTTCGTGATCGACGGGAAGTACGGCATCTCCGGGGCCCAGGACCCCGAGGCCTTCGCCGGCGCACTCCGCCAGGCCCAGGCCGACCAGAACGAGGCCGCAGGAACGACCGCAGCAGCAGGGGAGGACCGTTGATGACCGATGCCAGCGTCGTCCCCGCCGTCCCCGTCACCGCGGCCCCGGCACCGCGCGTCACCCCGTTCATCCAGCTCCTCGGCCAGTCCGGCGCCGGGAGCTGCGAGGGCGATTCCTGCGGAATCTAGGCCTCGATCGGTGCGGGTCGCTCCCACGGGTCAGCAGGGCCGCCCGCATCTGGGAGAATTGAACCAATGACTCCTGAACTCACCGCTTCGCGCACGGACCCGTCGCCGGTCCCCGCGCTGCGGATCGGCCCGCTCACGCTCGACGTGCCCGTCGTCCTCGCACCGATGGCCGGCATCACCAACACCGCGTTCCGCCGGCTCTGCCGGGAATTCGGCGCCGGGCTCTATGTGAGTGAAATGATCACCTCGCGCGCGCTCGTCGAGCGCACCCCGGGCTCGATGCGCCTCATCGACCACCACGAGAGTGAGACCACCCGCTCCATCCAGCTCTACGGGGTCGACCCGAAGACCATCGGCGAAGCTGTCACGATGCTCGTCTCCGAGGACCGCGCAGACCACATCGACCTCAACTTCGGCTGCCCGGTCCCCAAGGTGACGCGCAAGGGCGGCGGAGCCGCCCTGCCCTGGAAGCTCGGCCTCTTTCGGAGCATCGTCGAGGCCGCGGTGAACGCGGCAGGCGCCGTTCCGGTCACGATCAAGATGCGCAAGGGCATCGACTCCGACCACCTCACCTACCTCGAGGCAGCGAGGGCAGCAGAAGGCGCCGGCGTTTCCGCCATAGCACTGCACGCGCGCACGGCGTCCGACTACTATTCCGGGCAGGCGGACTGGACGGCGATCGCGACCCTCAAGCAGGCCATCACGAGTGTCCCCGTGCTCGGCAACGGCGACATCTGGTCGGCCCAGGACGCGGTTCGCATGGTCGCGGAAACCGGCTGCGACGGCGTCGTCGTCGGCCGAGGCTGCCTCGGCCGGCCCTGGCTGTTCGGCGATCTCGCGGCGGCCTTCGGTCCGGCAGAGGGTGCCGGGGCCGCACTCATCCAGCCGAACCTCGGCGTCGTGGCAGACACCTTCCGTCGGCATGCCGAACTGCTCACCGAATTCTTCGACAGCGAGGAACGTGCCTGCCGCGACGTGCGCAAGCACGTGGCCTGGTACTTCAAGGGCTACTCGGTCGGCGGCGAACTGCGGGCCAGCCTTGCCTCCGTGGTCTCCCTCGCCCAGCTCGACGACCTTCTCGGCACCCTCGACCCGACCCAGGAGTACCCGGGCATCGGCGCGGAGGGTCCCCGCGGCCGGGCAGGCAGCCCCAAGAAGACCAGCCTGCCCGAGCACTGGCTCGACTCGCAGGAACTCGTCGGCTCCGAACGCGCTCGGCTCACCGAGGGCGAAGGGGACACCAGCGGTGGCTAACCGATCGGGGTACACGAGCTTCGACGAGGAACGCTACTTCCCGGAGGAACACAGCTCACGCCGCAGCGACTTCGCGCGCGACCGCGCCCGGCTGCTGCACTCGAGCGCCCTCCGCCGCCTCGCCGCAAAGACCCAGGTGCTGAGCCCGACCGCCGGACTCGATTTCGCCAGGAACCGGCTCACCCACTCCCTCGAGGTCGCGCAGATCGGACGCGAGCTCGCCCAACGCCTCGGCCTCGACCCCGACGTCGTCGACACTGCCTGCCTCGCGCACGACATCGGGCATCCTCCGTTCGGCCACAACGGCGAGAAGGCGCTCAACGCCTGGTCCCTCGACATCGGCGGGTTCGAGGGCAACGCCCAGACGCTGCGCCTGCTCACCCGGCTCGAACCGAAGGTCTTCGGCCCCGACGGCCGCAGCTACGGGCTCAACCTCACCCGCGCGAGCCTCGACGCGAGCTGCAAGTACCCGTGGCCCGCCGGCGAATCCGTGTCCGACCCGAGCGGCCGCGCCAAATTCGGGTACTACCCCGACGACCTGCCCGCTTTCGCGTGGATGCGCACCGACGCCCCCGACCGGATGCTGTGCATCGAAGCCGAGGTCATGGACCTCTCCGACGACATCGCCTACTCCGTGCACGACTTCGAGGATGCCGTCGTCAACGGCTACCTCGACCTCGCCGCCCTGAACGGCCGCGCGAGCACCGAGCTCGTCTCCTCGATGCACGCCTGGATCGGCGGCGCCGTCTCCCACGCCGACCTCGCGGCGGCATACGACCGCCTCGGCGCCCTCGACTCCTGGCTGCGCGGCTGGACGGCAGGGCGGCGTGACCAGGGTCGGCTCAAGAACCTGACGAGCCAGCTCATCGGTCGTTTCTCCGGAGCAGCCGTCTATGCCACCCGCCAGGCCTACCCGGCCGAGCGCATCGCGCGCTTCGGCGCCCACGTCGTGGTGCCGCCGAATATCGCAGCCGAGATCGCCGTGCTCAAGGGCGTCGTCGCTGCCTTCGTGATGTCGAAGAACACCCGGCAGCCGATCTACCAGCAGCAGCGCCAGGTCCTGACGCTGCTCGCCGACCGGTTGCTCGCCACCGGCGACGAACACCTCGACGCCGGCTCGAAGGAAGACTTCCACGCCGCCGCGGACGATGCCGCCCGCAAGCGCGTCGTCGTCGACCAGGTCGCGAGCCTCACCGACCAGTCCGCGCTCGCGTGGTACGAACGCCTGATCCAGAACTGAGCCTGTGCAGAACCCGGCCCGTGCCGAAGTCGGGCGTGCGGCGGGATAACATTCAGCTATGGCAGGCCTGATTCGACAAAGCGACATTGAAGAGGTCAAGGCCCGAACCAATATCGCCGACATCGTCGGCGACTACGTCAGCCTCAAGTCGGCCGGCGTCGGCTCCCTGAAGGGGTTGTGCCCCTTCCACGACGAACGCAGCCCGAGCTTCCACGTCCGCCCGCAGGTCGGTTTCTACCACTGCTTCGGTTGCGGCGAGAGCGGCGACGTCTACTCCTTTTGCAGAAGATGGACCATCACCTTCAGCGAGGCCGTGGAACGACTCGCTGGCCGGGTCGGCCTCGAACTGCACTACGAGGGCGGCGGGGCGGATGCGCCGGACCACACCAACCGCGCGCGGCTCTACGCGGCCAACCAGGCCGCCGCCGACTTCTTCGTCGAGCAGCTCGGCAGCGCAGGGGCCGCCGTCGGCCGAACATTCCTCGGCGAACGCGGCTTCGACGCCCACGCGGCGACCCGGTTCGGGATCGGCTTCGCCCCGAAGAGCTGGGACGAACTGACCAAACACCTCCGTGGTCGCGGCTACTCCGATGAGGAGCTGACCCTCGCCGGACTGGTGTCGAGCCGGGAGGGATCGAGCGGCGTCTACGACCGCTTCCGCGGCCGGCTGGTCTGGCCCATCCGCGACATCACCGGCCAGACGATCGGCTTCGGGGCGCGCAAGCTCCTCGACGACGACAAGGGCCCGAAATACCTGAACACCCCGGAGACCCCGATCTACCACAAGGCGCAGGTGCTCTACGGGCTCGACCTCGCGAAGCGGGACATCTCCCGCAGCCACCAGGTCGTCGTCGTCGAGGGGTACACCGACGTGATGGCGTGCCACCTGGCCGGGGTGACGACCGCCGTCGCGACCTGCGGAACCTCCTTCGGAGTCGACCACATCAAGGTCCTCCGCCGGGTCCTCGGCGACGACAGCGGTGTCGGCGAGGTCGTTTTCACCTTCGACCCGGATGCCGCAGGCCAGAAGGCCGCCGTCCGCGCGTTCAGCGAGGAGCAGCGTTTCTCCGCGCAGACCTTCGTCGCCGTCGCCCCGGAGGGCCTCGACCCGTGCGACCTGCGGCTGCACAAGGGCGATGGGGCCGTGCAACGGCTGATCGAGTCCAAGAAGCCGATGTTCGAGTTCATGATCCGGCAGTTGCTCGCCCAGTACAACCTCGAGACTGTCGAAGGGCGGGTCTCCGCACTCCGGGCGGCGGCCCCGCTCGTGAGCGATATTCGCGACCCCGCCCTCCGGCCGGGCTATACGCACGAGCTCGCCCGGATGCTCGGCATGGAGCTCGGCGAGGTCGGCCGGGCCGTCTCGGCCGCGCTCAGCCGCTCACGCACCGCGCCGGGGACATCCGCCGCCGCCCGAGGCGGTGAGACCGGCGAGCCCGCGCGCGAACGCCCGTTCTCGATGGTCGAACTGCCGACGGACCCGGTCACCCGACTGGAACGCGACGGGCTGATGGCCATGCTCCAGCGTCCTGCCCTCGTCGGTGTCGAACTGCTGCAGCGGGCGGTGCAGACGGGATTCTCCCACCAGTCCCTCGCTGTCGTGCGTGACGCGATCGCGGCGAACCTGGATACCCTCTCGGCGCCGGACTGGATCGAGCGCGTTGTCGCGGACGTACCGGTTTCCCTGCAGAACCTGGTCACCGACCTGGCGATGGCGCCGCTTCCCGAACGCACCGAACGCGAAGTCGAACGCTACGTGCGCGACGTGACCGTCGCGCTCATCGACCGGGACTTCCTCCGCCAGAAAGCCGAGCTGCTCGGCCGGCTGCAGCGTGCTGACCCCACCGACCGTGTGCCGTACACGGCGCTGCAGCGTGAACTCATGCGGGTCGAACTCGAGCGGCGCAACCTGAGGGATGAGTAACTGAGCACACCTCGCGTGTTGCAGCTGGGTAAATATTCTGGCGAGAATTCGGGCAAACTGCGTTTTTCGTGATATTCCTTTCGGTACAGCAATGCAGAGGTGCGGCTCCCTCGCATGCCGCCTCTGCCGCATTTCGAGAGAAAGAGGCTCACGCACATGGCATTTTCACCCACCAGGCGCACCAGGCTGATCGGGGGACTGGCGCTCGTCGCCGCTTCCGCGCTCGTCCTCGCCGGCTGCTCGGCAGGCGGCACCACCGCAAGCGCCGGAGGCACCCTCCTGATCGGCACGACCGACAAGGTCACGACGCTCGACCCGGCCGGCTCGTACGACAACGGCTCGTTCGCCGTGATGAACCAGGTCTTCCCGTTCCTGATGAACAGCGCATACGGCACCGCCGATGTGACGCCGGACATCGCGACCAAGGCCGAGTTCACGACCCCCACCGAGTACACGGTCACGCTCAAGCCCGACCTCGTCTTCGCGAACGGTCACAAGCTCACGTCCTCAGACGTGAAGTTCAGCTTCGACCGCCAGCTGTCGATCGCGGACGCCAACGGCCCGTCGACCCTGCTGTACAACCTCGCGAGCGTCGCGGCTCCGGACGACACCACCGTCGTCTTCACCCTGAAGGCCGCGAACGACCAGGTCTTCCCGCAGATCCTGTCGAGCCCTGCCGGCGTGATCGTCGACGAGGAGACCTTCTCGGCGACCGCGATCACGCCCGATGCCGACATCGTGAAGGCGAACGCCTTCGCAGGCCAGTACGTCATCACGAGCTACGACTTCAACAACCTCATCGGGTACAAGGCCAACAAGGATTACAAGGGCAACCTCGGCGCGGCGAAGTCGGATGTCGTCAACGTGAAGTACTACGCCGACGCGTCGAACCTCAAGCTCGATGTGCAGGAAGGCAATATCGACGTCGCCTTCCGCAGCCTGTCGTCGACGGACATCGATGACCTGCGCGGCAACGACAAGGTCAAGGTCGTCGACGGACCCGGCGGAGAGATCCGCTACATCGTCTTCAACTTCGACACCCAGCCGTTCGGCGCCAAGACGCCCGAGGCCGACCCGGCCAAGTCGCTCGCCGTGCGCCAGGCCGTCGCCGACCTCGTCGACCGTGCCGAAATCGCCAAGCAGGTCTACAAGGGCACGTACACGCCGCTCTACTCCTACGTTCCGGCCGGCATGACCGGTGCCACCGAGTCCCTCAAGGGCCTCTACGGCGACGGCAACGGAGGACCCGACAAGGCGAAGGCCAAGGCAACGCTCGAAGCCGCCGGCATCACGAGCCCTGTCGCCCTCAACCTGCAGTACAACACCGACCACTACGGCCCCGGCTCGAGCGATGAATACGCGCTCGTCAAGGACCAGCTCGACGCCTCCGGCCTCTTCACGGTCAACTTGGCTTCGACCGAGTACGTCACGTACTCCAAGGAGCGCGTGAAGGACGCATACCCCGCTTACCAGCTCGGCTGGTTCCCGGACTACTCGGACGCGGACAACTACCTGACGCCGTTCTTCGCCGATGGTAACTTCGTCGGAAACCACTACAGCGACTCTGTCGTCAACGACCTGATCAAGCAGCAGGCCGTCACGACCGACAAGGACGCCCGTACCAAGCTCATCGAGGAGATCCAGGACAAGGTCGCAGCCCAGCTGTCGACCCTGCCCCTCCTCCAGGGCGCCCAGGTCGCCGTCACCGGGACCACGGTCACCGGAACCACCGACACGCTCGACGCATCCTTCAGGTTCCGCTACGCGGCGCTGAAGAAGGGCTAAGTCCGGCCTGTTTCACCAGTTGTAACCGGGGGGCATTCAGCCAGAGCGCTGGGTGCCCCCTTTCAATTCTCGATCGATAGGCAGTGATGACAACAGTGGCAGCGCGCCCGACCGCCCCCCAGGGAATCCGGCGCAAACGAACCTCCCCGGCGGGGGCATCGGTCGTTACATCGCGGTCCGCTTCCTGCTCATCTTCCCGACGATCTTCATACTCGTCTCCATGGTCTTCTGGCTGATGCGCGCGACCGGCGACCCGATCACGGCCGCCCTCGGTGGCCGCCTCACCGCCGACCAGCTCGCCGAACGCATCCACGCCGCCGGCTACGACCGGCCGATCCTGGTCCAGTACTTCGAGTACCTCGGCCAGATCTTCACCGGCAACTTCGGCACGACGATCAGCACGAACAAGCCCGTCGTCGACGTCCTCCTCACCTATGGCGTCGCCACGGCTGAGCTCGCGTTCTACGCGCTCCTTGTCGCATTCATCGTCGGCATCCCGCTCGGCATGGTGGCCGCGTACTTCCGCGACAAGGGCCAGGACGCCTCCCTCCGGATCTTCGCGATCCTCTGCTACGCCACCCCGGTCTTCTTCTCCGGCCTGCTTCTCAAGCTGATCTTCTCGGTCTGGCTCAAGGTCCTGCCCGTCGCGGGACGGGCGACGACCGGCTCGGAGCTGCAGATGCAGTTCCTGCCCAGCAAGACCGGGATCTACACGATCGACGCGATCATGACCGGCAACCCCGCGGTGCTCATGGATGTGCTCGCGCACGCCGTGCTCCCGGCGATCGCCCTGGGCCTCCTCACCGCCGGTGTCTTCCTCCGTCTCGTACGCACCAACGTCATCGGCACCCTCGGCACCGATTACGTGGATGCCGCCCGGTCGCGGGGGTGAGCGAGTTCCGGCTGGTCTCCAAGCACGCGTACCGGCCGGCCCTGATCCCGATCATCACCGTGATCGGCCTGCAGATCGCCCTGCTCCTCGGCGGTGCCGTGCTGACCGAGACGACCTTCGAATGGAAGGGCCTCGGCTTCATGCTCTCCGAATTCCTCAAGGCACGTGACTTCGTCGCCGTGCAGGGCATCGTCGCCCTGCTCGCCGTGATCGTGGCGCTGTCCAATTTCATCGTGGACATCATCGCCGCGATCATCGACCCGAGGGTGAGGTACTGACCATGAGCCACACGCCAGACACCACCAGTGCCCCCGTCCGCCGCGGCGGCCTCGCCGCACTCTGGAACCGGCTCCCCGTCGTGCACCAGGTGAAGCAGAGCATGGGCCTGCAGCGGGGAATGCTCGTCACCGGCCTCGTCATCACCGGCCTGTTCGTGCTCACCGCCATCTTCGCCCCCGTGATTTCGCCGTACGGCTACAGCCAGTTGCGTGACGCGAACGGCCCCTTCGGCGCCCAGGTGGCCCCGGGTGGCGCTCACATCCTCGGGACCACCGTCGGCGGCTACGACGTGCTGTCCCGCGTCCTCTGGGGTGCCCAGACCGCCCTGTTCGTGATCGTCGTCGCGGTACTGCTCTCCATCTTCGCCGGCGTGTTCCTCGGCCTCGTCTCCGGCTACTTCGGCGGTTGGCTCGACCGCATCCTCGTCGTCGTCTGCGACGCGGTCTACGCGTTCCCGTCCCTGCTGCTCGCGATCGTGATGTCGATCGTGATCTCCGGCGGCAAGTCCGACCTCGTCGGCGGAGTGGTCGCGGCGGCCATCTCCATCACCGTCGTGTTCATCCCGCAGTACTTCCGGGTGATCCGCGCGGAGACCGTCCGGATCAAGGCGGAGGCCTACGTGGAGTCCGCCAGGGTCCTCGGCGCGAGCAACGGCCGGATCATGTTCCGGCACGTGCTGCGCAACGCCACTCGCACCCTGCCGCTCATCTTCACGCTCAACTCCTCCGAGGCGATCCTCACCCTCGCCGGGCTCGGCTTCCTCGGCTTCGGCATCGAGCCGAGCGCCGCAGCAGAGTGGGGCTACGACCTGAACAAGGCCCTCTCCGACGTCACGAGCGGCATCTGGTGGACCTCGCTGTTCCCCGGTCTCGCGATCGTGCTCGTCGTGCTCGGCATCACCCTCGTCGGCGAGAGCCTCAACGACCTCGCCGACCCGCGCCTCCGCGGTCGCCGCTCGGTCGGCAAGGTTGTTTCCGTCGTCGCGGCGACGTCCGTCGTCCCCGGCGGTACGCTCACGGGCGGCCCTGGCGGCCTCGACGGCCTCGAGGGCGGCGCCGACGGCATCGACGCCGACATAGACAGCTTCACCGACGAAGGATTCGAGGACCGGTCATGACCGCGGCATCCGCCACCACCCCCGAGTCCGCCGGAGCCGTGTCCAGCACCGCGCGAAGCTCCGACGTGCTCAGCATCACTGACCTCACTGTGACCTTCGCGACCGACGCCGGCGCCGTGCACGCCGTCGCCGGCGTCAGCCTCCGGGTCGCGCCCGGCGAGGTGCTCGCGATCGTCGGCGAAAGCGGAAGCGGCAAGACCGTGACGGCCAAGACGATCCTCGGCCTGCTTCCGGAGACCGCGACGTCATCGGGAGCCGTGTTCCTCAGCAGCAAGGACGGCTCGAGCACGAACAACGTGATCTCCGTCGGCAAGCAGAAACTCCGCCAGCTCCGCGGCACCGACGTCTCGATGGTGTTCCAGGAACCGTCCACCGCGCTCAACCCCGTCTACACCGTCGGCTGGCAGATCATGGAGGGCATCCGCGCCCACGGCCAGTTCAGCCGCGCCGAGGCGAAGAAGAAGGCCGTCGAGATCCTCGGCAGGGTCGGCATCCCCGACCCTGAGATCCGGGTCAACTACTTCCCGCACCAGTTCTCCGGCGGCCAGAAGCAGCGCGTCGTCATCGCGATGGCCCTCGTGCTCGACCCCGGACTCATCGTCGCGGACGAGCCGACCACGGCGCTCGACGTCACCGTGCAGGCCGAGATCCTCGACCTGCTGCGCCGTTGCCGCGACGATTTCGGCACAGCGATCGTCCTCATCACCCACAACATGGGCGTCGTCGCCGACCTCGCGGACCGGGTCGCGGTGATGTACCAGGGCAAGGTCGTCGAAGAAGCGGATGCGCGCACCCTGTTCGCCTCCCCGCAGAACGACTACACGAAGAAGCTGCTCGCCGCCGTTCCGCACCTCGGCCAGGGCGTCGTGCACGCCGCAGACCGCGCGGCGGCGCGGACGCCCGGCTGGACCGCCGAGACGCCCGTCGTCGTCGCGAAGGACCTGCGCATCGAGTATCCGGGGCGGATGGGCCGCGGCGGCTTCACCGCCGTCGACGGCGTGAGCTTCAGCATCCGCCCTGGCGAGGTCCTCGGCCTCGTCGGCGAGAGCGGAAGCGGCAAGACCACCATCGGCCGCGCCATCGCCGGCCTCACCCGGGTGACGGACGGTTCCCTGACCGTGCACGGCCACCAGATGAACGGGTTCAAAGAACGCGCCTTCAAGAAGTTCCGCAGCGACATCGGCTTCGTCTTCCAGGACCCGGCATCGAGCTTCAACCCGCTGCTGACCATCGCCGACTGCGTCGCGGAGCCGCTCATCGTGCACGGCAGGGCGAAGAACCCTGCTGAGGCACGGGCCAGGGTCGACGAACTGCTCGAGGCCGTCCAGCTCCCGCGCAGTTACGGCGACCGGTACCCGCACGAGCTGAGCGGCGGCCAGCGCCAGCGCGCGAGCCTCGCGAGGGCACTCGCGCTCGAGCCCAGCCTGCTGATCGCCGACGAGCCCACCTCGGCGCTCGACGTCTCGGTGCAGGCCCGCGTCCTCGAGCTCTTCGCAGAGCTCCAGCGGGAATTCGGTTTCGCGGCACTCTTCATCAGCCATGACCTCGCCGTCGTGGATATCCTCGCCGACCGCATTGCGGTGCTCTACCACGGCAAGCTCGTCGAGGAGGGCACGAGCGCAGAGGTGCTCGGCGCCCCGAAAGATCCGTACACGCAGCGCCTGCTCGCCTCGCTGCCCGTTCCGGACCCGGTGGAACAGGCCGGACGCCGTGAGAAGCTGCGGGAGCTGCGTACGGCAGGATAGGAACCATGACTCGCGGCGCGGCATGGACCTTTCCCATCGCGATGGACGACCTCTCCGTCTCGTATCCGGCCCACGGTGCGAGCGACTCCTTCGCCGCCCTGCGCGGGATCACCCTCCGGGTCAATCCCGGTGAGGTGCTCGGTGTGCTCGGCGAAAGCGGCTCAGGCAAGAGCACCCTCGCCAGGGTGCTCTCCGGGAGCGGGGATCGGCCGGCACGGACGTACGACCGCTGATCACCGGCGGCGAGGCGACCGTGCTCGGCCTGCGGTTGCGGGGCATCAGCCGCCGCAAGCTCGCCCGGTTGACCCTCGAGGTCGGGATGCTCGCCCAGGACGCCGGCCAGACGCTTCCGGCAACACTCACCGTCAGCGAGCTCGTTGCGGAGCCCGTGCTCGAGCGCGACGCCCGGTACCAGGCCGGTGCCCTCAGGGCGCTCGTGGCGACCATGGTGGATGCCGTGCGCCTGCCGCTCACCGTGCTCACGAAATACCCGTACGAGCTCAGCAGCGGCCAGCGGCAACGCGTCGCGCTTGCCCGCTCGCTCGTGCTCGGCCCCACCCTCCTGATCGCGGACGAACCGCTCGCGGGCGTCGACGTCACCGTCCGTGACGCCGTCGTCGACCTGATCGGCGAACTGCAGCGCGAACGCGCGTTCACGGCCGTCGTGATCAGCTCAGACCTCGCCGTTCTCCGGCGCGTGACCGACCGGATCGCCGTGCTGCACCAGGGCGTGATCGTGGGCCTCGGCACGATCGACGAGGTCTTCGCCGACCCGTGGCATCCCTACGTCGCCGAGCTTGCTTCGGCACTCACCCAGGACGGACAGCATGACAGCGATACCTGAGCACGCCCAGCATGAGGCCGTCCTGGCCGGCACGGTCACGGCCGTTCCGCTCGGGCAGCGGCCGCCGAGCGGGCCGATCGCGATCCTCCCGCACCCCGCAGACACCGCCACGTGGGCGGTGCAGGCGGCCGGGGAGTCCTCGGACCGCTCTCGGATGCCACCCGAGGATTGATCTGGCTCTCCTACGGGCGTGCGGACGAGCTCCGCGCCGCTCTCGACGACAACCCGGGCATCGGCTGGGTCCAGCTGCCCTGGGCGGGAGTCGACGCGTTCAGCGACCTCCTGGCCGAGCAGGACCGGCCCGGACTGCTCTGGACGAGCGCCAAGGGCGCATACGCCCAGCCCGTCGCCGAGCACGCCTTCACGCTCACCCTCGCGCTCCTGCGCGTGCTGCCCAAGCGTGCCAGGGCCCTGAGCTGGAGCACCCTGCCGGAGGGGCGCTCCCTCTACGGTCGCCATGTCGTGATCATCGGCGCAGGCGGCATCGCCCTCGAACTCATCCGGCTGCTCGAACCGTTCGGGACGACGGTGACCGTTGTGCGCCGGTCCGCACAGCCCGTGGCCGGCGCGGCGCGCACGGTGCAGACGAGCGCCCTGCACGAGGTCCTCCCTGACGCCGACGTCGTCGTCGTCGCGGCAGCGCTCACCAAGGACACCCGGCATCTGATCGGCGCCCCCGAGCTCGCGCTGATGAACCGCAACGCCAACCTCGTCAACGTGGGCCGCGGTCCGCTCATCGACACCGATGCCCTCGTCGCGGCCCTCGCCGCAGGGAGCATCGCCGGCGCAGCACTCGACGTCACGGAACCGGAACCGTTGCCCGACGGGCATCCGCTCTGGACGGAGCCGCGCTGCCTGATCACGCCGCACTCGGCGGACACGCCCGAGATGACCGCTCCGCTGCTCGCCGAACGGATCCGGCTCAACGTGCTGGCCTTCCTCGGCGATGGCCGTTTCGTCGGCGTCGTCGACCCGCAGCGCGGGTACTGAGCCCGTGCCGGGCCGGTGCCGAAGCGCAGGGAGGCGACCGCTTCCCGGCCCCGATTTGGCGAACGGCCGATTCTTGGTAAAGTAATAACGCTGTTCAAGCGGAAACGCTGTTCCAGCTTTTCCTCGATAGCTCAATTGGCAGAGCATCGCACTGTTAATGCGACGGTTCTTGGTTCGAGTCCAAGTCGGGGAGCGAAAGGCCACTCAGGGCTCCACCCCGGGTGGCCTTTTCTATTTCTATTTCGTTCTGTTTTCTCTTTTCGTCCGGAAGTTCTGGAAAGGCGACACCGTGGAGTTCTGGCCTCTCGCAGCCGGCGTGCTCGCCGCAGTCGCCGTCGTCCTGCTGCTGTTGTGGCTCCTCACGGCTCTGCGCCTTCGCCGCATCATCTTCGACCGCACGGCGGCCGAACGGATGCGTATCGACCTCGAACTGTCCCTCGCCGAACAGAACGGCCGCCTCGGCATCATCCGGGAGCTTCAGGACGGTGCGGTGCTGAACGTCGCCCGGCTGATCACGCAGGCAGAGGGTGCGCGGTACACGGCGGAGAACGACCCGGCGAGCGCGGTCCGGGTCGCGACGGCCCTCGTCGAGGACGGCAGGGTCGCCCTCGCGGACATGCGCAGGGTGCTCACGATCGTGCGCGAGGGCGAAACCGTCGACACGCCCCAGCCGGGCCTGCAGTCCGCGCGGAACCTGTTCCGCGTGATGCGCGACGCCGGCCTCGAGGTGAGCTTCGCCGAGTCCGGCGACCGTTTCCCGCTCAAGCCGGGCGCCGAACTCGCGATCTTCCGGATCCTGCAGGGCGCACTCGCCAACGCCCTCACGCACGGCGGCCGCGGCACGGCGGCGAACGTCTCTTTCACCTGGACCAGGGACGGCCTGCAGCTCCTCGTCGACGACGACGGCATCCGCGCGGCCGCCCGCAGGGTGAGCTCCGACCCCGACGAGGTCGCCGCGCGCACCCGGTACACGATCGACGACGACCTGCACGCGCTCAGCGAGAGCGTGTCCGGTGCGGGCATCACCCAGATGCGTGAGCGCGCAGAGCTTTTCGGCGGCACCTTCACGGCGGGCACCGTCCCGGGTGTCGGCTTCTCCGTGTCCGTAGTCTTCCCGTTCCTGCGCTACCACAACGGTGTGCACGGCGTGAACCTCTCCCGGTAGCGGGATGCCCGCGCAGCTCCCTCCCGAAGACGACGCTGTCGACGACGACGCTGCCGTGGACGACACCTCGAAGGACGACACTGCCGAGGACGCCGCCTCCCAGGAGATCGCCGCCCGGGCTCTCGACCGCGTCGCGACGCGCGAGGGCATAGCCGTCGGCGTCGCGACGGCCGCATACGGGGTCTCCTTCGGGGCGCTCTCCGTCGCGTCCGGCCTCACGCTCTGGCAGACGGCGTTCCTCAGCCTGGTGATGTTCTCCGGGGGATCCCAGTTCGCCCTGATCGGAGTACTCGCGGCCGGCGGGGTCGCGGCGGGGCCATCGGCGATCGCCGGTGCCGCGCTGCTCCGGCACCCGGAACGGCCTCTACGGCATTCGCACCGCGCCCATCGTCGGCCGCGGCTGGCTGCGCCGGTTCGCGGCGGCGTGGATCACGATCGACGAGTCGACGGCCGTCGCGCTCGCCCAGCCGACCCCGCGGTCGAGCCGGCGCGGGTTCTGGGTGACCGGCCTCATCGTGTTCGCCGGCTGGAACCTGACGACCTTCGTGGGCGCCCTGATCGGCAACACCCTCGGCGACACCCGCTCGTACGGCCTCGACGCCGCGGCCGCTGCCGCTTTCGTCGGCCTGCTCTGGCCGCGGCTGAAGCGGCGGCAGGCCCTCGTCGTCGCGGTGGCCGCCTTCGTCGTGGCCACAGCCCTGACGCCCGTTCTCGCGCCCGGGCTGCCCGTGCTTGCGGCTGCGCTCGTCGCCATCGTCGTCGGCTGGTCCAACTGGGCCGGCGCGCGCTCCGGCACCCCCTCTGGTACTCCAACGCGGGGGAGCGGCAGGTGACCCTCTGGCAGATCGTGATCGCGGCATCCATCGCCTGTGTCGTGCTGAAGCTCGCCGGCTATCTGGTGCCGGCCTCCGTGCTGAAGAAGCCGACCCTGGCGAGAATCAGCGAACTCGTGACCGTTGCCCTGCTCGCGGCCCTCATTGCGGTGCAGACGCTCGGCGCGGGGACGGGCGTTGCCCTGGACGCCCGGGTGCCCGCGGTCCTCGTCGCGGTCGTCCTGTTCGCCCTGCGGGTGCCCTTCATCGTCGTCGTGATCGTGGCCGCGCTTGTGGCGGCAGGCCTTCGAGCCCTCTTCTGAGCCTATTCGTCGAGGTTGTCTACGCCCGGCAGCCAGGCGAGGCCGGGACCGCCCCAGCCGCGCTTGCGCGTGACCTTCGTTGCGATCTTCGCGTAGAAGTGCTCGAGGCGATCCACATACACCGTGCCGTCGAGGTGATCGAATTCGTGCTGGAAGATCCGGGCGAGCCAGCCGTCCGCGTGGATTTCGAACGGCTTCTGGTCGAGGTCCACGGCGCGGAGGATCGCCCGGGGGAGCGGAGCAGCGGGAATCGCTCGCCTGGGTACGACAGGCACCCCTCGACGTCCTCGTCTTCGTCGGCCTCTCCGGCGGGGACCGGAGTGATCCAGAGCTCGGGGTTGATCGCGACGCCGCGCCACTGTCGGTTGTCGTCGTCGAGGTAGGCGTAGGTGAACAGACGCAGCGGGATGCCGACCTGCGGGCCGGCGAGACCGACTCCAGGAGCGGCGTCCATCGTCTCGAACATGTCCTGGACGAGATCGCGGAGCTCCTGGTCGAAGGTCTCGACGGGCTTGGCGGGGGTGTGGAGGACGGGGTCCCCGAAAATAACAATTGAGCGAACGGCCATTCAGCAAGGATATCGGGCCGTTCCGTCGTAGGGTCGTTGAGTGCACCTCGACCTGATTGACTTCACCGTCGACCTCCCCGTCGACCCTCGCCAGGCGATCGGCATACCGCTCGCCCTGATCGGCGGCGTGTTCCTGTCGCTCGGAGCCCAGTTCCAGCACCGGGGCGTCAACAAGGTCGAGGCCAACACCGTTGCGGTCACGGGAGGCCTCGACCCGCACCAGCTGCTGCTCCTGCTGCGCCGGCCGTCCTGGGTGATCGGCACCCTCATGCTCGGCCTCGCCATCGTCTTCCAGCTCTCGAGCCTCGCCTTCGCCCCGATCATCGTCGTGCAGCCCCTCGGCGCCGTCGCCCTCGTGATCACGTCGATCGTCAACGCCCGGGTGACCAGGACCCCGGTCAACCGGGCCTCCAAGATCGCCATCGCGCTCTGCGTCGGCGGCATCGGGCTCTTCGTCACCGTCGCGGCCTTCTTCGCCGTGGATAAGCCGGTGACCGACAAGAACCTCATCACCATCCTGATCGTGCTCGGCGCGGTGCTCGTCTCCTTCGTCGTCGCGTTCGCGCTGCTGCACACCCAGTTCAAGGCGATCTTCTACATCACCGGCGCCGGTGTGGTCTACGGCTTCGTCGCGACCCTGGCGAAGGTGATCATCAACCGCACTCAGAACGGCAATTTCGAGTGGCTGACGCTCACCTGCGTCGCCGGCCTGCTCCTTGCGGCAGCTCTCGGCGCCTACTTCGTCCAGAACGCGTATTCGTCGGGACCGCCCGATCTCGTGATCGCCGGCCTGACCGTGATCGATCCGCTGGTGGCGGTCGGAATCGGCATCGTCGTCCTCGGCGAGATCGCACAGGCTCCAGCGTGGGCGGGAGTAGCGTTCGCATTCGCAGGTGCCATCGCGATCTGGGGTGTCATCCTGCTGTCGCGGCACCACCCGCAGGCATCCGTTACCGTATCGGAATAGGGCGCGCCGTCGCCGAGGATGGGCGAGAACACGCGGATTTAGAATAGGGTGCTAGGAGATGTCGGCCGCGTTCGCGCCGTCCAAGACCTGAAATACCGCCGGATGACGACCTCCGGCCCACACACGTTGGGACACCCTCACTTTGTCAGACTCGACCGCTTCGCCACTAGGTTCGACCCCTGTGGCTCCGGGTTCGAAAAAGCCGATCAAGGTCCTCATTGCCTGCGACACGTTCGCCCCTGACGTCAACGGCGCGGCGAAGTTCGCCGAGCGTCTCGCCGCCGGCCTGACCTCCCGCGGCCACGAGGTGCAGGTCTTCGCGCCGGCTGCCTCGGCCAAGCACGGCACCTGGACCGAAGAGCACGAGGGACAGACGTTCCTCGTGCACCGGATCAAGAGCTGGCGCTGGTACCCGCACGACTGGCTCCGCTACGCGCTGCCGTGGCTGATCCATGCGGAGAGCCGCCGAATTCTCGACACCTTCAAACCGGATGTCGTGCACTTCCAGTCCCACATCAACATCGGGCGCGGCGTCACGATCGAGGCCGCGAAGCGCGGCATCCGCATCATCGGGACGAACCACTTCATGCCCGAGAACATGCTCGAATTCACGCTCATTCCAAAGAGCATGCACGAGCGTCTGATCAAGATGGCCTGGAAGGCGGCTCGCCGCACCTTCGGCCGGGCGGAAGCCGTCACGACGCCGACCGTGCGCGCCGCCGAGTTCCTGGAGAAGTACACCGGACTCGAGGGCGTGCTCGCCATCTCGTGCGGCATCGACGCCCATAACTATTCACCGTCCTTCGAGCCGCGCACGGAGAACCGGATCCTCTTCGTCGGCCGAGTGACGAGCGAGAAGCAGATCGATGTGCTCCTGCACGCCGTGACGCTGCTCGCGCCTGAACTGGACACCCAGGTCGAGATCGTGGGCGGTGGCGACCAGAAGCGCAACCTCGAACACCTCGCCCAGAGCCTGGGCATCAGCAACCGCGTCGTCTTCCGCGGCTACGTGACGGATGAGGAACTGCGCGCGGCATACACCCGCGCCACCTTGTTTGCGATGCCGTCGATCGCTGAGCTGCAGAGTATCGCGACTATGGAGGCAATGGCCTCGGGCCTGCCGATCGTCGCCGCCAACGCCATGGCGCTGCCGCACCTCGTCCACGACGGACAGAACGGCTTCCTCTTCGAGCCAGGAGGCGCCCAGGACCTTGCGGACAAGCTGACCCGTGTACTCACTGCGGGCCCCGAAGTGCTCGACGCCCTCAAGCACGAGTCGCTCCGGCTGATCGGTGCCCACGACATCAATCGCACCCTCGACACTTTTGAGAGCCTGTATCGTGGGGAACCGGTGGTCGACACGATCACCTCAGATGCCGCCGCCCGCTCCACGGAGTGACTGCGGTTGGGGGCGGTAGCTCAGCTGGTTAGAGCAGCGGACTCATAATCCGTCGGTCCCGGGTTCAAGTCCCGGCCGCCCTACTCGAAATCTGTCTTGATCAGGTATTCTTGTTCTCGCTGAAGGGGCAAGACTCGATGCATGCAGTCTTTATCCATTGTTTATTCCGAAGTGCCCGCCTACTGACGGCGCTCATGGAGAAGGTGCGCGACCGAGTTCGCTCGGTCTGGAGTGACCTCGAACACCTACGGGTGGACATCATCGAGGTGATGCTCGGCACAGCGACACGCGCGCCGCTCAGCAACGCGACGTTCTCTCCACGAGGCCTACAGTTCTCGCCACGGAGTCAGATTGGGATCGCGCTGTTCATTGTCGGGCTGGCAGTCCTCGCATTCGGTGCCGGCTGGATGCTCGGGCAACGTCAAGCGGCAAGCCAGCGACGATTGTCCGATCCGGGCAGGCCAGGCAACTGAAAGGTTCCACTGCGTGGCCCGCGAGCCCAACCCTTATCGGGACGCTATCGAGAACGGTGTCACGGGTGATACCGTGTGTGCATGCCAATGACCCTTCGCTTGACCGACGACGAGGCGGACGCCCTGCGTCGCCGTGCCGAGTACGAGAGGCGGTCCATGCAGGACATCGCCAAACAGGCGGTCCGTGAATACGTCGAGAACCACAGCCGACAGGACCTTCTGGGTCGTGTCCTTGACGAGGAGCTCCCGCGCTACGCCGAAGCGCTTGAACGCTTGGGAAAGTGATCTATCTCACCTACGCTGATCTCCTCTACGTCGGGCAGCGGGCCCTCGGAGGAGACATGCCGGTCCGTGACCAGGGGTTGCTTGAGTCGGCGCTGGCCCGTCCGCGCGCGAGCGCATTCGGAAGGGATGCCTACGGGAGCCTCAACGAGAAGGCCGCGGCGCTGACGCACTCCTTGGCCCGCAACCACGGCTTGATTGACGGCAATAAACGCCTGAGTCTCGCTGCTCTGCTCGCATTCCTCGGTATGAATGGAAGACGGCTGACCTGGTCGAATGATGAGGCCTATGAATTCATCATGGACGTTTCTTCCGGGCGGCTTGACGACGTCTCCGAGATTGCGGAACGCATTGATCTGGGAAGCGAGGAGCGCTGAGACACAGGCGCCGTGGTCGACTCGAGAGTCGTGAAGGCTTCATTCCTCTCGCCGAGGTGTGGGTGACTGTCACTGGAAGCTGAGCCTCTGTCCCAGGGGACCTGCAAAGGCGTATCTGGTCGACTGGTCAGGCATGCCCTACATGCGATTCCTGCTAGGCAACATCGCAAAGGGAGAATCCCTCCCGCAACGGCTCAAGGTGATGGGCACTCTGCTCCGGGATACCCGTGGCCAACTCGCGAGCCTGATCCACTCGCACTGCACCTCGGCAGCTGCCCTGGCCCGGCACATTGGGCTTTCCGCGGATGTCGAGAACACGCTCGCGTACACCTTCGAGCGATTCGACGGCGAGGGCCTGCCGGCGGCAGTTTCCTGCGACAAGATCCCGATCGAAATGAGAGTCGCCCAGTTCGCGGATGTCGCCGAAGTTCACTACCGGATATACGGGCTCGACGCCGTGATCGCGATGGCCAGAAGCAGGCGGGGCGGACACCTCGATCCCGACGTCGTCGATGCTGCGCTTGGCTCGCCCGACGAGATCTTTGCGCCCGTGCCCGCCGGTGACTCCTGGAGTGATGCTCTTGGCTATGCACCCGATCGGGAGGTCCGACTCACCGACGAGAGTCTCGACCGGTTGGTGTGCGCGATAGGCGACTTCGTTGACCTCAAGTGCCGCTTCGCCTTCGGCCACTCCCGGCGCGTGGCCACGCTGTCGGCGAAGGCAGGCGAATTGTTGGGACTCGACGCCGGTAACCTCCGAACGCTTCGACGAGTGGGATACGTGCACGACCTCGGCTGTCTGGGCGTCTCCAACCAGGTGTGGTCCAAACCGGGCGAGCTGACTCCGTCAGAGTGGGAGCGCGTTCGCAGCCGGGGCCGCCAATGAACGTCTTGGGATGCGCCTGCCGGAGCACACCGACGCCGTTAGGCACGACGAGCGTGCCGCTTCCTCGGCAGAGGAGCAGAATGCTCGTAGTCGAGTTTCAACGTTGACCGGGAGGAAGAATGAGCGACCTCGATGTGCGCGAATCTTTTCTGCGGGCAATCACAGACAACGATCCGGAGGCCATGCGCGAGGGCCTCGAGCGTTTGTTCGGCCTCACCAAGGAGGGGCTCTCACCTGACGCTGAGTTTCGGCTTCGTGATGAGACCTACGTGATGGAGATGCCGCAGTCGGGGGAGCGCATCCGTGGACGTGAGGCCATGCGGGCAATGCAGGAGGCTTTTCCTGTTCCCCCTCGATCACCCTGCGCCGAGTCGTGGGGTCGGGGCAAATCTGGGTCGTCGAGGGGACGAATGACTATGCCGGGGATGTGTGGCACGTGGTGGTCATCCTGGAGTTCGGAGCGGACGGGTCGATCATCCGGGATACCCGCTATTACACGCGAAAGTCGGAGGCACCCGGATGGCGGTCTGAATGGGTGGAGCCCCTCGACTAGATGACTCTGCTCAGGGGTTGTGTCAGTTGTAATTTCTCACAGAACAGGACACTCCTGGAGCTGCATGAGACCACCTGTTCACTGGAACCCGTGAACCCCGACTGCGGAGTCTCTGTCATTCGCTCCGAGACCTGATCTCGACGGATTCCCCGTTTCCTGGGGAACCTCAACCGGGCGACGTGCGTGTCAGCCGGGGTACGTTGGGAGACGTGACTAGCCGAAGCGGACGCATCGCCCTCATCGCCGTCGGCGTGATCGCTCTGATCCTTGGTGGCGTCTGGACCGGGCAGGGCATGAATCTGATCCCGGGAAGTTTCATGACGGGTAGCCGGATGTGGCTTTCCATCGGGCTCATCCTCGCAATCGTTGGCATCATCCTGATTTGGCTCGGCCTGCGACGGCCGGGGCACGGCCGCACGAGCAGGTGAGACGTGCCTTCCCCGCAGTCACTCAGCGAAGCTGACCGACGCCTCGTCGCAACCTGGGCTGCTGACTGTGCTGAGAGAGTCTTGGTCCATTTCGAAACGGAGGCGCCAACGGACGGCCGGCCACGTGATGCCATCGCTCGTACTCGGGCATTTGCTCAGGGTGATCTTGATACCGCCGGTGAAATTCGCAGGCGCTTCGTTGCTGGTCGGGCCGCGCAGGCAGTGAACTCTCCCTCGGCAGTGGCAGCTGCTCGGGCTGCCGGACAAGCTTCCGGCGTCGCGCACATGGGCGCGCACGCACTCGGCGCAGCCGCATACGCAGCGAAAGCCGCCGGGCTAGCCGCCGCTGATCAGGCTACGGCAGTCTCCGATGAGGTCTCCTGGCAGCTCGAGCACATGAATGCCCAAGTCAGGGCGGCGCTTCGGCAGTTGCCGCCCCTTGGTGAGGATTCCGCGGGCCCACTCGGTTCAGGTCTTCTCGCGTCGGGCATCCTCGGGTCGATCATTCGGAGGATTCAGGCCGCCTTGGGCAGTAGCTCGACAGAGCAGGGTCTCCGGTAGCCGGACGGCCACGGTGACATTTCAGCGCGGAAGTGCGATCGACCAGGACCGATGGATTGGCTGGAAGTTGACGATCGATTCTCTGCCCTGAGTGACATGCACCAAGCGTGAATTGCGGAGGCTCGAGGTTGCCCACATGTGGTGCCGGGGGAGCTGTTGCGACGGGCGAGCGGCTAGAGTCCGATCACGGAGTAGCGGCGTTCGATTCCCGCGGTGGCGTGACCCCACTCGCTGCTGGCGACACGTTCCTGGTGGGCTTCGAAGGCGGATGCGTGCTCAAAGCGCTCTTCGACCTGCCACACCAGGGGATTGCTCGTCCGGGTGACGTTGAACGACAGGCATCCCGGTTCGGCGCGGGTGAGGGCAAGGTGCAGTTGCAGGTATTCCCGGACAGTTTCCGCTTGGTCCTGGGTGCGACAAACAAGCTGCCCGCTGAGGGACACCTCGCCGCCGACTAGCTTCTTCTTCATCTTGAAATTGGTCAGCTGCACGCCGGCCGTCACCGGATGTTGTTCTGCCTCGACGGTGAATCCGGAGCGCTCAAAGAAGGGGCGGGCTGTAATGCTGACGTCAGCTGTCAGCTCTGTCAGCTGCTCCTGGCGCGCGCGGGCCTCCACGTGGCCGATCAGTTGCCGTGCCACCCCGCGTCCCAGGTAGCGAGGGGCGACGAACATCATGTCGATATGTCCCTCAGAGTCCACGTCGGAGAAACCCGCCGGCGCACCATCCACGGTTGCCACACAACTGTTCCGCGCCTGCATCGCCGTATGCCAAGCGGACAGCTCGCGCGCTTCTGGCCGCGCCCACGCCTGAATCTGCTCCCGCGAGTAGTCGGCGGCAGCGGTTTCTGTCACTGCGGCAAGGAAGATCGCTAACGTGTCTGCGGCATCCGCTTGACAATATGGCCGGATGATAACGGCCGGCGTGCCGGCACCTGTGTTCAGATCCACAGGATCAGCATCCCACGTGGACTGTGCATGACCGTGCGGCACTCACTGTGAATCCACGGGGGGCAGTCCGCCGTCGTCGATCTGGTCGGTCGGCCGCAGGGTTGAACGATCCGACAAGGCGACCGAGCAGACCTGCTTACCGTCGTCGACCCGCCCGGTCCTGCGGTCGGCGATCGTGCGCCCAAGAATGCCGGCCTGGATCTTTCGTCACCTGATCGGCGGGCACGGATTGCGCGCAGAGCTCGGCGTCGTTCTGGTTTCGGAGACGATTGACCCTGAGACACCCCTCGCCTACGCTGGCATCGTGTCCAGGATCTTCGGTACCCAGTTCTCCGCGGTGTATCCGCTCTACGTGGCGAAGGTGGAGCGCAAGGGCAGGACGAAGATGGAGCTCGATCAGGTGATCATGTGGCTGACCGGATTCGACGACACGACGCTTCGCCGTCACGCCCAGGGTGGAACAACGTTCGAGGAGTTCTTCGCAGAGGCGCCGATGAATCCCAGCGCGTCGCTGATCACCGGTGTGGTGTGCGGCATCCGCGTGGAGACCATCGAGGACCCGCTCATGCAAAAGATTCGCTATCTCGACAAGCTCGTCGACGAGATTGCGAAGGGTAAACCGTTGGAAAAGGTGCTCCGTGCACCCGCCACGACCAGGACGGCCTGAATTTCTGATCAGTTCCCGCTGGCTCGACTGAAAGCCACGAGGCTAGCCTGCATTTCCCAGTAGGACGTCGCGGTCGGTGCCTGACGGTTATCGCGCAGGGCCGTGACAGTGTCCACGGCCCTGTCTATGGCTGCACGGTACGGCAGCGACCCCGAGCTCACACGCTTCACCCCCAGATCGCCGAGCTCGGCCACAGTCAGGGAGGGGTGCGCGAGCACATTGACCGGCAGCGCCACAACCGCGGTGATCCTCCGGATGTCCTCAGGATTCACGAGGCCGGGCACAAAGATTCCGTCGGCCCCGGCGTCGGCATAGGTGCGTGCTCGAAGCAGGACGGCCTCGACAGTCGCGTGCTCGCCGAACCAGAGATTGTCCACCCGCGCATTGACGAAGATGTCGGGGCTGAGGTCTTTGACGGCGCTGATTTTGGCGGCAGCCGTCGATGCATCCACGAGATGCCCATCCCGGCTGTCCTCAAGATTGACGCCGGCCACGCCCAGGACCTCTAGCTCGGCCACAAACTCCGCAACCTCCGCTGGGTCGTCGGAGTAGCCGTCTTCGACGTCCGCTGTGATGTGGACCGACATGCGGCCCAGTCGCGCCGCAAGTGCGACGGTTGCCGCCTTGCTGGACCCGCCACCATCCGGCAGGCCGGCGCTGGCCGCGATGCCAAAGCTCGTCGTGCCGACGGCCGGAAATCCGGCGTCCGCGAATGCCAGGGCCGAGCCGACGTCCCAGGCATTGGGTAGCACGAGCGGTGAGTCACGGTAGTGGAGTTGCCGAAAAGTTGACATCGTTGTTCCCGTCCTGCGCCAGCCGAATCGATGAATTCTCGTCAGCGTACTAGTGGGTGGCGAGCGCGCAAGCCGGTCCGAACGCTAACGCTTCTCGTCGAGTTCTTCCGCGGGCCAATGCTCCTGCATTGTCGCCCACCAGCGGGCCAGTGCTTCGCGTTCCGGCTGCGCCGTGACAGCACCGGCTGCAACCAGGTCCCGCCCGATCGGGAGGTCGATGCACGCTCCATCGAGTACCTGTGCGTCGACATAGCCGAGTACCGATCTCAATGTGGCGAGTGCACCGTGCCCGCGTCCCGGTGAGGCCACGTTGATCCACGCGACCGGCTTCCTGGTCAGAACGCTGCTGCCGACAGTCCAATCCAGAAGATTCTTGAAGCTGCCCGGGAGTGTCCCGGCATACTCTGGCGTGCTGAACACCACCACGTCGGCGTTGTTGATCTGTTGTCGCAACTCCGCGACCGGACCTGGAACCGGGTCGTGGTCATCGTCCGGGTTGAAGGCGGGTAGTGCAGACAAGCCTTGGTACACCAGTGCGATCGAGCCTGCTGGCGCCAGGTCGCGCACCGTGGTCAGCGCCGCGTTGTTGGTTGAAGACTGCCGAGTGCTGCCCGAAACAAGGAGGAGTCTCATATTCGTACTTCCCATACAGGCCACAGGCGGAGGAAAGCAGCCGGAAGGATCATCTCGTCGGCGCATCGTCTCCGGCCCGGGCGCATCAGCGAGCCGTGAGTTCGTGTGCCGTACGCGCGGAGCGTACCGATTGGTAATGCCGCGCAGCGCGAGCGCGGTTGCCGCAAGCGACCGAGCACCATTCCCGTCTGGGGTGTGTCTTCACGAAGTAGAGCACGCATCCGGGCGCGTGGCATGCCCGCAGATTCGAACCGTCTTCGCCCAGCAGGTGCTGGGCGTGGTAGGCGACGTCGGCGAGGCCGGCAACCACCGGAGAAACCGCGGATTCGGGGGAGAGCGCGAGAGCCGCTCCGCTCAGCCGCAGCTGCGGGATCGGACGCTGGTTGGCGGCGGCGTTGATAGTGAGCAGCGCGTCCTCCACGCTCGCCATGGGCGATTCGGCAGTCCGACGATCATCGTCCGTCACGTGGGCTGCCAATCGGCGCACCGCGTCTCGCAGATTCCGTGCCGTCAGGAACTCGTCCCGAGTCGTTGCCGCGCCTGCCCGATCGATGCGGACGGCATCCAGCCAGGCGTCTACGCCTGTCGGTGTCGCGAAGTCGTCGTGAAGGCCCTCCGTGTCTGCCCAGATAGTCGCCATCAGGCGGACCGGCATCGGCTCGTCGGCGAGCGCCCAGCTGCGGTCCAAGCTCCTGTTTCCCATGCGGACAAACTATCACGGAAGAAATCACTTGCATACGTTAGAAAGATCGTGATAGAAATTGTCACGGATGAACATGAGTTCATGCATTAGAAAACGAGGAGAAGAACCATGACTGCCACCATCACTGCTATCGTCCCGATCCAGCCCGAAACCGCGACGGGCGTCGCCAGGGACCTGCTTGACCAGGTCCAGAAGGGACTGGGTCTCGTGCCGAACATGGCCAAGGTCATGGCCAACAGCCCCACCCTGCTGAAGGGTTACCTCGCTCTCTCCACCGCAGTCGGATCCGGCAGCCTTTCTGCTGCGGTGCGCGAGCGCCTCGCTATCTCGACCGCTCAGCTGAACGGTTGCGAGTACTGCCTCTCCGCCCATACCTTCATCGGAGGCAACATCGCCAAGGTCGATGCTGCGGAGCTCGACTCCGCACGCCGAGCGCAGTCACGTGACCCGCATGTGGCCGCACTGCTGACCCTCTCCAACACGATCGCGGAGAATGCCGGTGACGTCGGCGATGACGCGCTTGGTGCAGCCCGTGCCGCTGGTGTGAGCGACGCGGAGATCGGCGAGGTCGTCGCGAACCTCGCGCTGAACATTCTGACCAACTACTTCAACGTGCTCGCTCACGTGGAAAACGACTGGCCCGTCGTCGGGCTGTAATCCTCGACTCGATTCTCCAGGAGATGATGACGATGATCGCGACGCCCCAACTCGCCGACGTCGGCTTTCACGCCGGCGAACTGGCCGTGCAGCGCCAGGCCGGTGTCACAATCGACGCGGCCCGCCTGTCAGGGATGCTCGGGCCTGTCACTCTGACCGCCGGGATGGCCGGGTTTCTCAGCGATCGAACGTTTCTCGTCATCTCCGGGAGGGATCGCTCCGGACGCCTCTGGACGTCCCCGCTGGTCGGCCGTCCCGGTTTCTTGGAGGTGCTGTCCGACACCTCCGTTGCCGTTCATGCCGTGATCCCGCCGGGCGACCCACTCCGCGGGCTGCAGGCCGGTCAGAAGATCGGGATGGTCACGGTTGAATTCGCCACCCGGCGCCGGGTGCGTATCAACGGCGCACTCACGGTGAGCGGCGGCGATCTCCTTGTCGTGGACGTCGAACAGGCCTTCGGCAATTGCCCGCAATATATCCAGCAACGTGTTCTCGTGCCCGATGAAATCGATGGGGCGGGCAGCGAGCACGTCAGACACGGCAGCACGCTCTCGATGGAAGACCGTGAGCTCATCAGTGCCGCCGACACGTTCTTCCTCGGCACAGTGACTCCCGAGCGGGGGTCCGACGCGTCCCATCGTGGCGGTCCGTCCGGGTTCGTCCGCATAGACGGGCACGGGCTGTGGTGGCCCGACTACAAGGGCAACAACCTCTTCAACAGTTTCGGCAACATCACCGTCAACCCCGAAGCCGCCCTGTTGTTCATTGATTTCGCGACCGGTAAGTCGCTGCAGCTATCCGGCACGACCCAGATCGAATGGGGTGAACCCGGTCGGCCCGGAGATGACGGACATACAGGCCGCATTGCTCGCTTCACCCTGCAACGCCTCGTGGCCGGCCAGGTTCTTCCGGTCCGGGAGATCACTCACACCCCTTATCCGCGCAACCTCGCGTTGACCGATTGACAAGGACCGTTCCGTTGACACTGGCGGCCACTCCGCACCTAGGCTGCAGCGCTGCTCTGGCGTTCCCTCAACGCCCCGGACGAGTTTTAATCGGACAACCGGAATGTGGCGCGGTGAGAGGCGCCGACTGAACTGAACCACGGAAGGAACGTGATCTGCATGAATGCGAATCAGGAGTCCAATGGCGAGACCCGCCTGGCCTACATTCTCGGCGTACCCCTGGCCGAGAATGTCGTGCGCCAATGGCCGCAAATGGGCGAAATCGTGCGCACCAGCACACTCATCGGCAGCGTCGAGGGCAACTTCGCGGAACTGACACTGGAAGTCGGCAGACGCCTGCGCCTCGGGGATGTCCTGGTGGTCGAGTGGACCTGCAACTACGGCGACGGACGCCTCTACCGCAACGTGACCATCGGCGAACTCGAGAACGGGGAAGCCGTGCGCGTCACGGACTACTGGGGCGAACCCACCGACACGCCTCTCTGGCGAGTGCCGCTGACCGACCGCCTCGACATGCCCGGCGACGGCATCTGGAAGGACAACGACCACCTGAGCCACCACTGACGCGAAAGCGATCTGACAACCGGTCCGCGGATTCCGAGCACAGGACGGTCGGGGTGCCGCCGTGCTCGCGGCGCCGCTCTCGGCACCGATGGCTGCACTGCCTCAGCGGCGGCCCAGCCGACCGATGGCGAACCCGACGACGCCGATGAGCCCGCCGAGGGCGACCCAGCCCGCGGCGCGGCCCTCTTGCCGCGTCCGGTACCGGATGCGGCGACGCGGCCTCCGTCGCCCCCGCCCCGACAATGGCCACGGAAGCCGCCTCTGCCAGCGGCACCGCGGCATCCGCTGCCGGGGCGACGACGGACGCGTTGCGCACGAACAGCACGAACCACGCGAACACGATCAGCACGGCGACGAGTTCGAGGGCGGTGAGGTTGTAGTACCCGATCGGGTACCAGAGCAGCACCGCACCGCCGATCGCGAGTACGAAGACCGTCGTCGTGACGACGAAGCTCCGGGGAGGTCCTTCAGGACGAGCGGGACCAGCACGATGAGCGCGACGAAGCCGACGACGGCAGAGGTCGCGAAGGTGTTGTGCACGACGAAACTGACGTCGACGGGCACGAGGCCGACTCCGATGAGCGCAACGCCGACGATGATGATGATGATCCGCACGAGCGGGACGCCGCGGAGGTCGCTGCCTGCGGCGCTCCGCCGCGAACGCAGGTCGAGGGTCAGGTAGTCCGCGAGGGTCGTCATCACGAGTCCGGCGAGGAGGATCGTCAGGTTGAACGCGTATGCGGAGGTTGCGTCCCCCATTCCGAGTGCGCTAAAGTTCGCCTGCCACCAGCGCGGGTCGGCCGCCGTGAGCATGCTCGAGAATACCCCGGCGGCGAGGAAGAGGCCCAGGAGTGAGGCGAGGCGGGTCGTCGTGATCTCCGCGGCGAGGAGGAACAGCGCGAAGGTGCTCGCTGCGACCGTCAGCGTGACGAACAGGGTCGCCGCGAACGGGTCGAGCAGCAGTTCGCGGAAGGCCAGCTGGAACACCGCGTAGACCGAGCTGATCAGGAGGCCGGCCATTGCGGCACCGGTCACCGACAGCCCGATGGTGTCGAGGATGCGTCGGATGCGGGCACGACTGCGCCATCGCGGAGAGTGCCGGGTGAAACGGACATAGGACCATCCGAAGACCAGCAGTCCGATCAGTCCGGCGATCTGGGCCGAGAGCCCGCCGACGGAATTTTCGCCGGCGAGGCCGACGGCACGGCCACCGAACACGATCACGGCAGCGAGGAGCCCCGCGAGCGCGCCGACCGCAGCGGCGATCAGGGCACCGGATTCCACCTCGGATCGGCCGTTACCGGTGCGTTCGTCCTCCACCGGCGGTTCCGGGTCCGCGCGGGAAGGAGTCATCTCCCTATCCTGTCGCGCTTTCGAGGCTGCTGTGGCCGCTGAGCGAGGTGTCGGCCTATGCGGGCGGGGCCTCACTCACGAAGCAGGAGATTGCACTCGCGAGGTCCGGCCGGACCATCCGGGCGACCGGGGTGCCGAATTCGATGACCTCGTAGCCGTCGCGGTTCCTGGCGATGAAGCCGATCACGCTCAGCGCGTTGTCCTTCGCGATCCGGGAGTCGCTGACCCGCCACTCCCGTCTCGAGAGCGCGCGCACCTGGACGTCGCTGGGCGAACGGGACTGAAGTGCGGCGGCGATCATGGTGGGTCCTTTCCTCGACATGAACCGACCGTAGGTTCGGTTCCTATCGGTTGCCTTGGGGCCCGATGTGAAGCCGATGAGGCCCGGCACACTCCGATCCGGGACTCAGGTTCCGATCCCGAGCAGCAGGCTCACCGCGATCACGGTCATGATCACCGCGATTCCGATGTCGAGAATCCGCCACGACACCGGCCGGCCGAAGACCGGGCGCAGCAGCCGGGCGCCGAAACCGAGCGCTGTGAACCAGATGACGCTGCCGAGCACCGCCCCGAGACCGAAGTACCAGCGTTCGTCGCCGTGGGCGGCGGCGACGGAGCCGAGGAAGACAACGGTGTCGAGGTAGACGTGCGGGTTGAGCCAGGTGAGCGCCGCGGTCGTCGCGAGGACCTGGGTGAGGCTCGCGGCAGTGCCGACGACCGAGGTGTCGAGCGGCCGAGGGAGAACGGCCCGACGTGCGGCGAGCGCCGCGTAGCCGAGCAGGAATGCGGCACCGACGATCCGGACCACGACGAGCAACCACGGCACCGTGCGGATCAGCGCCCCGAATCCGGCGACACCGACCAGGATCAGGACCGCGTCGGAGGCTGCGCAGACGATCACCACGGCGAGCACATGTTCCCGGCGCAGTCCCTGCCGCAGCACGTAGGCGTTCTGGGCGCCGATCGCAACGATGAGGGACAGGCCGAAGCCGAGGCCGGCGAGGGTGGTGAGGATCATTCTCCGACCGTACCTCGGCGGCGAAGGATGAGTACAACGAAACTTTCTTAGCAGGCATTAGTCTGGCTAATCATGACGATTGACAATGCGCAGCTCAGGGCCCTCGCGGCGACGATCGATTGTGGCTCCTTCGACCTCGCCGCCGCGACCCTGCACATCACGCCGTCCGCGGTCAGCCAGCGGATCAAGGCCCTCGAGACCTCCGCGGGCCGGGTGCTGGTGCGGCGGACGAAACCGACAGAGATCACGGATGCCGGCCTGCCGTACCTGAGGCTGGCCCGGCAGATCGACGCTCTCGTCCAGGACGTCGTCTCCGGGTCGGAGTCGGAAGCGCGCGCGGGCGTTCCGCTCGCCGTCAACAGCGACTCGCTCGCGACCTGGGTGCTTCCGGCACTCGCCGGCCTGCCCGACTCGATCACCTTCGACGTACGCCGTGAGGACGAGGATCACTCGGCCGAACTGCTGCGCGCGGGAACGGTGATGGCCGCGATCACGACCGACGCGCGTCCGGTGCACGGTTGCTCCGTCACCCGGCTCGGCAGCATGCGTTACCGGCCGATGGCGCACCCGCGCTTCGCCGCTCGATGGTTCGCCGCGGGGCCCACAGCGGATGCGCTGTCCCGCGCGCCCATGGTCGTGTTCGACGCCAAGGACGACCTGCAGGACCGCTTCCTCCGGGGGCGGAGCCGTCGGCCGCTCACGCCTCCCCGGCACTCGATCCCGGGGTCCGCGGACTTCGCGGAGGCCGTCCGCCTCGGGCTGGGCTGGGGCATGGTGCCCAACCAGCAGATCCTCAGCGGCGAGGCCGACGGTGTGCTCGTCGATCTCGCGCCGGGCCGGCACATCGATGTGGTGCTCTACTGGCAGCAGTGGACGCTGCACACGCCCGTCCTCGCGACGATTTACGAGACGATCCGGGCCGCGGCCGCGGAGCACCTCGACTGAACCCTGTCGCCACCAACCACTGCCGGCAGGGACCTTGCCGTCAGTCGGCGAGGATTCCGTAGAGGGAACGTCGGAGGTCGTCGATCTGGGTGACGGCCTTCGCGCGCTGCTCCGGGGTCGCGGCGAAGCGGAGTTGGTGGATGACGCCCATGAGCTTGGCGACGCTCTCGTGGAGATTCGCTTCGGCTTCGACGCGTGCCGTCGAACTGTCCCAGACGCGGGCAAGGGCGTCCGCGTTCTCGGTGACGTAGGCGCGGCCGGGCTCGCTGAGCTGGAATTCGGTGCCGGTGCCGTCACCGGTCGGGGCGATGAGGCCCTCGTCGACGAGCTGCTGCAGCGTCGGGTACACCGATCCGGGGCTCGGGCGCCATGTGCCTCCCGAGCGCTCGGTGATCTCCTTGATCAGTCCGTAGCCGTTGAAGGGCGCTTCAGAGAGCAGCGAGAGGATGGCGAGGCGGACATCCCCCTTGAGCTTGCGCTGGGCACCCGGCGGCATGAAGCCGCGCGGGCCGAAGCCGCCGAAGCCCGGGCCGAAGCCCGGGCCGAAACCGGCTCCGAAACCGGGCCCGGCGCCCCGGCCGAAGCCGCGGCGCTCGTGCCGGTCGCCGGAGTCGTGGGTATGGGGTTCGCGAAAATCGTTGTGCATGGTGGTGTCCAATCGGGAAGCGGGTGGTCGACGGTCGAGAGGATCGGCGATGGTTTAAAGATATATCGGTGAATAGTCCTGAGCAATGACTCTCAGTGAATACGCAGCCGGGAGGTCGAGCGTGATGCGCGGTGAGTGCGGCAGCATGGACCACATGCAGGCCGACCCAGAGTTCAATCCGGAGTTCTTCGAGATCAACCCACTCTTCTCTCGCCCGGGGGAGGACAGCGTTGCGCCGCGGTACGTCCTCGGCGCGGGCCCGATGGAACCGGAGACGGCATACCAGATCATCCACGACGAGATCATGCTCGATGGAAACGCCCGGCTGAACCTCGCCACGTTCGTCGGAACCTGGATGGACGAGCACGCCGGGCGGCTCTACGCGGAGTCCTTCGACAAGAACATCGTCGACAAGGACGAATATCCGCAGACCGCCGCGATCGAGGAGTATTGCTGGCGGATGATCGCCGGCCTCTGGCACGCGCCCGAGCCGATGGAGACCATCGGCACGTCGACGATCGGCTCCTCGGAGGCCTGCATGCTCGGCGGACTCGCCCTGAAACGCCGCTGGCAGCAGGCCAGGCGAGCGGCCGGGAAGCCGACCGCGCAGCCGAACCTCGTGATGAGTTCCGCGGTACAGGTGTGCTGGGAGAAATTCTGCAACTACTGGGACGTCGAGCCTCGATTCGTGCCCATCAGCGAAGAGCATCCGAGCCTGGACGGGCACGACCTGGCGAGCTACGTCGACGAAAATACCATCGGCGTCGTGGCGATCATGGGTGTGACGTACACCGGGGTCTATGAGCCGGTCGCGGCGATCAGCGCCGCCCTCGACGAGATCGAGGCGCGAACCGGAGTGTCCGTTCCCATCCATGTTGACGCGGCCTCCGGCGGGATGATCGCACCCTTCCTGCAGCCGGAGCTCGAGTGGGACTTCCGATTGGTACGGGTGCACTCGATCAACACCTCCGCGCACAAGTACGGCCTTGTCTACCCGGGACTGGGCTGGATCGTCTGGCGGTCGAAGGATTCACTGCCAGAGGACCTGGTCTTCCATGTCAGCTACCTCGGCGGGAGCATGCCCACGTTCGCGCTCAACTTCTCGCGTCCCGGCGCGCAGGTGCTCCTGCAGTACTACCTCTTCCTTCGGCTCGGATTCGACGGCTACCGTGCCGTGCAGCAGTCCGCCCAGGACGTTGCGCGGTACCTCGCGCGCGGCATCGAGAAGATCGGTGCCTTCACACTGTGGAATGACGGGTCGGACATCCCGGTCTTCGCCTGGCGCCTCACCCCCGGCCACACCCGGAACTGGAACCTCTTCCACCTGTCGGACCGGCTGCGCTCCCACGGCTGGCTCGTTCCCGCGTACTGGATGCCCGACAACCTGTCCGAGATGACCGTCCAGCGGATCGTCGTACGGAATGGGCTCAGCATGGACCTCGCTGCGCGCCTGCTCACAGTGATCGAGGAGGAGACGGCGTATCTCGACCGGCTCGAAGGTCCGATGCCCGTCGAGGGGCAGCATCCGGGCTTCACACACTGACTCCTGACGGGTGCCCCCTTGCCGGTTCGGGCGTCTCTTCCTATGCTCACGACGGGACCGCCGCCCAGGCGGGCCGACGTACAGAGGAGAATGCGATGACGCTCAAATACGGTGTGCTGGCTGTCGTTGAGGCCCGGGCCGGGCAGGAACAGGCCGTCGCGGATTTCCTCGCCGGTGCACAGGCACTGGCGGCCGCCGAGCCGGGCACCCGGACCTGGTACGCCTTCCGGGTCAATGACGATACGTTCGGCATCTTCGATACCTTCGACACCGAGGAGGATCGCCAGGCACACCTCACGGGGGCCATCCCGGCAGCGCTCGCCGAACATGGTCCGACCCTGCTCGTGAGGGACCCCGACATCAGCCTGATCGACATCCTCGCCGCCACCTAGTCGACGGCGAACCCCTCAGCCGCCGCCGACGTGGGTGCCCGGACGGCGGAGCGGGTCGGGTTCGACCTCGCGCATGATCTCCCGCACGACGGGGGCGGTGTCGCCCTGGCCGAGCAGGAGGTAGCGCATCAGATGGAAGAGCGGGTTCCCCTCCGACCATTCGAAGTAGACGTGCGGGCGTACCCCGGAGGCATCCCGCAGGGCGAGCAGGATCGCAGCGATGGCGTTCGGCGCCGCCGGGCTCTGCGCGCGCAGCACCCGGTAGCCTTCGATCTCAACTCCCCGGACGTGCACGATCTTGCTGAAGCCGGAGGGGTCGATGACCTCGATCTCGAGGAAGAGCACGTCCGCGGTTCCGGGAACCGGATTCATCCCACGCTGGTCGGCCTCCTTCGCCGCGTACTCGGCGCGGTCGCCGCTCTGGGGCTTGTTCGCGATGATGTTCAGGGCGCCGTCATAGACGAGGGAATCGGCGACGAACTGCCGGGCCATCCCGTCGAATTCGACGCTGTCCACCCGGAGCTCGGTCGTCCGTGTCACGCGTGAGATCAGGGACACGGCGATGATCGCCGCGATGAAGAACACTGAAATCGTGATCCCGTCCGGTTTCTCGACGATGTTCGCGCCGAGGGCGTAGAGGAGCGCGAGCGACAGGACACTGAAGCCGATGCTCGCGCGGCGTTGCCTGCGGCGGACGGCAGAGATGGTCACGGCGACGGCGCCGGACACCATCATGGCGAGGATCCCGGTCGCGTACGCGCCGGCCTGCGCGTTCACATCCGCCCGGAAACCGATCGTGATCAGCACACTCACCCCGGTGTACACGAGTACGACCGGGCGGATGGCGCGGCTCCAGTCCGGCGCCATCCCGTACGACGGCAGATACCGCGGCACGATATTGATCAGTCCGGCCATCGCGGACGCACCCGCGAACCAGAGGATCAGGATACTGCTCACGTCATAGACGGTCCCGAAGACCTCGCCGACGCGCTCGTGGGCGAGGAAGGCGAGCGCGCGCCCGCTCGCCGCGCCGCCCGCCTCGAACTCGGCCGGTGGGATGAGCACGGTCGTCACGAAGCTGCTCGAGAGCAGGTAGACGCTCATGATGAGGGCCGCGGTCGTGAGGAGCCTGCGGGTGTTGCGGATCCGCGAGGCGAGTCGTTCCTCGGGGCTCCTGCCGTCCGCGGCGACGAGCGGCATCATGCTGACCCCGGTCTCGAAACCCGAGAGACCGAGGACGAGGAGCGGGAACGCGATCACGGCGGGCCCGAGGATATCGCCGAAACCGCTTCCCCGTGCGGTGAGTGCGTCCGTCCAGTTCGCGATCACCCCGGGTTCGGTGAAGGCGTCGTGGAGTCCGACGCCGATCACGACTCCATTGAGCAGCAGATACACCGCGACGAGGGGAATGGCGACGGAGACGGCCTCGCTGAAACCGAGCAGGAAGACTCCGCCGAGGATGAGCAGCAGCACGACCGTGATCGGCACGGCCTGGCCCGCGAGGAAGCTCGGCGCAAACGGGTTCTCAAGGATGTGCACCGTCGCATCCGCCGAGGACAGCGTGATCGTGATGATCCAGCTGGTCGCGACGAAGCCGAGCAGGATGAGCACGAACACCTTGCCGCGCCAGAACGGCAGCAGCCGCTCGAGCATCGCGACGGACCCTTGCCCGTGCGGGCTCTCCTTCGCGACGCGGCGATACATCGGCAGCATGCCGAGGAGGGTGAGCGCGACGATGAGCAGGGTCGCAACGGGTGAGAGCGCGCCGGCGGCGAGGGCCGCGATACCGGGCAGGTAGGAGAGGGTCGAGAAGTAGTCGACGCCGGTGAGGCACATCACCTGCCACCAGGGGTGGGTGGATGCCGTCCCCTCTGCGCTCTCGAGGCCCACCGGTTGCACCCGGTTGGCCAGGAGCCACCGGCCCAGGGGCCCGTATGCTGCCTTCGTGCGGATCGGACTCGGAACGCTCGCGGGGATCTCGGGACGAACGGCACGGCCCGGAGTCTGGTCCATGGTCACACGAGCTTTCGGGCGTCATCCTCGTCGCGCACGTCGACGATGTCGTGGGCGGCCAGGTCGTGGTGGATCGGTGTCCGGCGGTCGCCGAGCGGTTCACCGGTGCCACCCCACATTCCGGAGATGACCTCGGCCATGATCGAGACCGCGGTCTCCTCCGGCGTGCGGGCGCCGAGATCGAGGCCGATCGGGCTGTGCAGCCGCGCCAGTGCGACCTCGGGCACGGCTGCCGCGCGCAGCCGGTCCAGGCGGTCGTCGTGGGTGCGCAGGGAACCCATGGCGCCGACATAGGCGAGGTTGTCGTCGGCGAGGGCCAGCTCGAGGAGAGGGACGTCGAACTTCGGATCGTGGGTGAGTACGCAGACGACGGTGCGCGCGTCGAGGAGGCCGGCAGCACTCTGCTCGGCGAAGTAGCTGTGCGGCCAGGCCACGACGACCTCGTCGGCTCCGGGGAACCGTGCAGGAGTCGCGAACACGGCGCGGGCATCGCACACGGTGACCCGGTACCCGAGGAAGTCGGCCAGCCGGGTCAGGGCCGCGGCGAAGTCGACAGCGCCGAACACGAGCATCCGTGGCCGCGGGGCGAAGCTCGTGACGAAGACGCGTAGTTCAGCGCCATCGCGTTCTCCGTCCGGCCCGTAGCCGATCGTCGAGGTGCGTCCCGCCGCCAGGAGGCCGCGGGCATCGTCGCCCACGACGTGGGTGAGCCGTTCGGAACCGAGGTCTCCGGTCACCCCGTCGCCGCGCACGATGAGGTGACGGCCGAGGATGCGGGGGTCGGGGTGCTCGATGACGGTCACGATACCGACCGGAACGGACGTCGCAAGGTCGCGCAGGACTGTGTCGAGCTCCGCGAAGGTCTCGCGGGAGACCGGTTCGACGAAGACGTCGAGGATGCCGCCGCAGGTCAGGCCGACCGCGAAGGCGTCGTCGTCGCTGATGCCGTAGCGCGCGAGGGCCGGCCGTCCGGTGCGGATCACCTCCTGCGCGAGTTCGTAGACGGCGCCCTCGACGCAGCCTCCCGATACCGAGCCGACGACGGCGCCGTCGCTCGTGACGAGCATCGATGCTCCTGCGGGCCGGGGCGCGGAGTGGAACGTGCGTACGACCGTGGCGAGCGCCGCCGTCCGCCCGCGTTCCCAGGCGGGAACCAGTTCTTCGATGACGTCACGCATTGCGGAGTCTCACGGTCGGCGCCCCTGGCGGATGTCTGCGGCCGAGCGGGCTGCACCGTGCCGGCCGAGCCGGTAGCCGACGAAGCCGACGACGGCGAGCAGGCCGAGGAGTGTGGCCGGGTTGCTGAGGCGCTCCATGATCATCGCCCTGGCGAAGCTGAAGGCGTCGAGGCTCGATCCGGCGGCCGGAGGCGGCGGAGTCCTGGGAACCGGCCGGGCGGGAACGTCCGCCGGGTGCACGATGCCGATCGGTGCCGTCGCGCCCGGCTCGGCGTCCACGGGCACGGTGTTCGCAGGCACTGCGTTCGCAGGCACGGTGTCCGCCGGCGCGGGCGCCTCGCTCAGCATCGCCTGGAGGTTCTCGGCGAAGAGCGCCATCATCTGGTCGGTGACACTGCCGATGATGCTCTTGCCCATCACGGCGACCTTCCCGGAAAGGTCGACGTCGGCGTTCACGGTGCCGTGGGTCGTCCCGTCCGCCTCGGTGAGGACAAGCGTCGCCGTGCCCTGCGCGGTGCCCTGGCCGCGCGCCTCCTGGGCGCGCCCCTCGAAGACCGCCCGGTGGGCATCTGCATCCCGCTCGATCACGTTCATCATTCCTTTGTACTGCATTGCCACAGGTCCGAGCTTCACCTTCATGCCGACCTGATAGGCGTCGTCGGAGAGACGGTTCAGGATCTGCGCTCCCGGTACGCAACCGGCGACACGTTCGAAGTCCATCAGGGTCGCCCAGACCTCCTCGATCGGCGCGGTGACGGAAAAGGTGCTGTCAAGCTGCATGGTCATGTCCTCTGGTCGTCGGGTGGGGTCGAGTACGGGGATCGGTGCTGGATGCGGTGCAGGGACGGGTGCGGGGGTCGAGCCGTTCTGCGCGGATCAGGTCGGCGAGTTCGCCGAGCGCCGCGTAACTGTGGCCGCTCACGATGGCGTCGATGTAGGGCAGGGCGGCGTTCATCCCTCCGACGAGCGGCTGGAATCCGGGAGCGACCGTACGCGGGTTGACCCAGACGATCCGGTACGCGAGGCGGCGCAGACGGGCCATCTGGTCGGCAACGAAAGCGGGGTCGTCGAGGGCCCAACCGTCGGAGAGCACCACGATCACAGCGCCCCTGGCCAGTCCGCGCCGACCGTGGTCGTCGATGAACCGGCGGATGCTGTCGCCGAGCCGGGTGCCGCCGGCCCAGTCCGAGGAGCTCGCCGCGGCGTTCGCGAGCGCGGCGTCCGCATCCCGGACGGCGAGTTGGCGGGTCAGCCGGGTCAGCCCGGTCGAGAAGACGAAGGCCTCCGCGTGCGCGCCCGCAACGGCGCCCTGGAGCAGGGTGAGGAACACCCGGGTGTACGGTTCCATCGACGCCGACACGTCGCAGAGCAGGACGAGCCTGCGCGGTTGTTCCCTGCGGCGGGAGGAGACCAGAAGGATCGGCTCCTCGCCGGTGCGGTGTGCGGCCCGGACGGTGCGCCTCAGGTCGAGCCGGGCACCGTCCGCTCGGGTCGGCCGAACCCGCCTGCTGCGCCGAAGCGGGGTCGAGAGCGAGATCCGGCGCACGAGGTTCCGAACCTGCTCTGTCTCCTCAGCGCTCAGGAGCGAAAACGAGGTCTCGTGCAGGCGGCGTTCGAGCGAGGCGAGCATCAGGATCGTCTCGCGTTCGACGGCGCCCGGATCTGAGGGCCCTGCTGCGGGAGCAGGCGTCGGAGCCCGGGTCTCTGGTCCTTCGCGCGGTTCCTGCCGTCTTGCGGCGAGGTCGTCGTGTGGCGCCGGGCGGGTCCTGGCCTCCGAGCCGATGGCCGGCGGCGCGTTCGGGTCACCGCGCTGGTCCGCCGGGTCGAGCAGGCCGTCGAAGACGGCAGAGAAGACCGCGTCGAACACCGGCAACTGGTCTCTCGACGAGAGGAGCACGATGCGGCACGTCCAATAGAGTGCCGAGCGATGGGTCGGCGGCACCACCTGGACCGCGTCAGCGAGCCGGGCAGCCCCGTCGACCGAAACCGGCAGGCCCGCGCGGCGGAGCGCGGTGACGAACCCCGCGGCGAATGCGGCCGGTTCAACCCGCGGGGCGGCATCCGCCGGTGCGCGCTCGGTGATCTCTGCCATGTCAGCTCCCGGCCATCCAGTCGGCCCCGCGCACGAGCGCGAGATCGAGGTCGTCCCTGTTCTTGATCAGGGAACCCCAGGTCTGGGCGACGTACTGCGGATCAAGACGGTCGGCCCCGAGAACGGCGAGCGCAGCCGCCCAGTCGATGGCCTCGGCGATGCCGGGTGGTTTGACGAGGTCGAGGGAGCGCAACCGGGTGATCGCGGTCGCGGCGTCGAGGGCGAGGCGTTCGGTACTGCCGGGCACCCGGCGGCGCACGATCTCGGCGATCCGTTCCGGGCTCGGGTAGTCGATCCAGTGGTACAGACACCGCCGGGTGAGGGCGTCGTGCAGGTCGCGGGTGCGGTTCGAAGTCAGGATCACGATCGGCGGCACCGCGGCCCTGATCGTGCCGAGCTCGGGGATCGTCACGGCGGCCTCGGCGAGGAGTTCGAGGGTGAAGGCTTCGAACTCGGCGTCCGCACGATCGATCTCGTCGAGCAGCAGCACGGCGGGCCGGGGACCGGGGTGTTCGATGGCCTGCAGGAGGGGGCGTCGCAGCAGGTACTCCGGCCCGAACAGCGCATCCTCGTCGATCCCTGATCCGCTGGCCTCCGCGAGCCGGATCGCGAGGAGCTGGCGCGGGTAGTTCCACTCGTAGAGGGCCTCGCCCGCGTCGATGCCCTCGTAACACTGGAGCCGGAACAGGGGCGTGTCGAGAGCCCTCGCGAGCGCCTTGGCCGCCTCGGTCTTACCGACACCCGGTTCGCCCTCGAGCAGGATCGGCTGCGGCAGGCGTACCGCGAGGAAGAGGGCCGTCGCGAGGCCTTCGTCTGCGAGGTAGTCCTCCGCGGCGAGCGCAGCCTGCAGTGCAGGCACGTCAGGGACCAGTGCCCGGACCGCGGACGTCGCCCCGCCCCTGGCCGGGCTCGAGGGGATTCCCTCAACGCTCGGTGCCATGGTCAGTGCTCCACGGTCGAGGTGTGGACGTGGGTCTTCGTGAGGGCGAAGCGCTCTGGATCTGCGACGAAGGCCGCGCGACAGCCGGGGGAGCAGAAGTAGTGTGTTGCCCCCGCGTGCTCGTAGTGCAGGCTCGTGGGCAGGGCGGCAACCGTCATCCCGCAGACCGGATCGATGGCGCTCGGAGGCTCCAACGTCGCGTCGGCCTCCCCGGGGGACACCGGGAGCGGCAGGGCCCCCGCGGCCCCGGCGAGCCCCGCCGACCGGAGCCTGAAACGTTCGGCGACGAGTTGCGCGAAGACCGAGACCGCGATCTCGCCGGGGGTCCGGCCGCCGAGGTCGAGTCCCGCAGGGTTGAACACCCTGGCGCGTTGCTCGGCGTCGACGTTGAGGGAGGCGAGCACTGCGGAGCCCCGGGTGGGGCTCGCGACGAGCGCGACATAGGGCACCCCCGCGCGGAGGGCCGCCTCGAGGGCGGGTTCCTCTTCCCGGCCATGGGACGCGACGATGAGTGCGGCGTCGTCCCGGCGCGGTGTCGTGGCCGTGCCGGGGGCGCCGATCGTCTCGGTGAGCTCGACGTCGAAGCCGAGGTCGACCCCGATCGTGGCGAGGGCCCGCGCGACCGGTGTCGCGCCGACGACGATGACCCGCGGTGCCGGATGCCACGGCTCGAGGAAGATCTCGACAGCGCCCCCGCTGAGGCACGGGTTCCGCACCTCGACAGCGCCGTCCTCCGCCACGCCGGACGGGTCCCCTGGCACGACCCGGAGCAGGACGGGCTCGCGTGCGGCGAGTTGCCTGAGCCCGTAGTACCGAACGGATGCCTCGACGCAGGCACCGCCGACGAACCCGTCGATCCGGCCGGCGGCATCCACAACGGCGGTGTCGCCGGCGTGCGCGCTCGTCGGACGCTGGGCGCGTACGACGGTGGCGCGGACGAACGGCTCGCGGCGTTCGGTGAGTTCGTGCGCCCTGCGGGCGAGGGCGTCCGGAATCGGTGGCATCGGCACGGCAATCAGATCGGCGGGCGGGGACGACCCTGGATGGCCGCCCACACCCGTGCCGGCGTGCACGGCATGTCCATGTGCGTGATCCCGAACGGGGCGAGGGCGTCGACGACCGCGTTGACGATCGCGGGGGTGAACCGACCGTCGCGGACTCTCCGATGCCCTTCGCTCCGATCGGGTGGTGCGGCGAGGGGGTCACGGTGTACCCGGTCTCCCAGTCCGGCACCTCCATCGCCGTCGGGATGAGGTAGTCCATGAAGGAGCCGCCGAGGTTGTTGCCCGACTCGTCGAATTCGATGAACTGCATGAGCGCCATGCCGACGCCGTCGGTCAGGCCCCCGTGCACCTGCCCCTCGATGATCATCGGGTTGATCCGGGTACCGCAGTCGTCGACGGCGACGAACCGGCGCACCGTGACGTGCCCGGTGCCGGGGTCGACGTCGACGACGCAGATGTAGGCGCCGAAGGGGAAGGTCAGGTTCGGCGGGTCGTAGGTCACTTCGGCGTCGAGGTTGCCGTCGATCCCCTCCGGCAGGGCTACGGTGCCGTATGCGCCCATCGCGATCTCGGCGATGGTCTTGCCGACACTCGGGTCGCCCTTGACGAACCAGCGGCCCTTCTCCCATTCGAGGTCTTCCGGGCGGGTCTCGAGCATGGCGGCGGCGATGAACCGGGCCTTCTCGCGCACCTTGCGGGCGACGAGGGCCACGGCGGCGCCACTGACCGGGGTCGACCGGCTGCCGTAGGTGCCGAGGCCGAACGGCGTCTGGTCGGTGTCGCCGTGCACGACGTCGATGTCCTCCGGCGGGATGCCGATCTCCTCGGCGACGATCTGGGCGAAGGTCGTCTCGTGGCCCTGGCCCTGGCTCTGCACCGAGATGCGTACCACCGCCTTGCCGGTCGGGTGCACGCGCAGTTCCGCGCCGTCGTTCATGCCGAGGCCGACGATGTCCATGTGCTTGCGCGGGCCGGCACCGACCGTTTCGGTGAAGAACGAGATACCGATGCCCATCAGTTCGCCGCGGTCGCGTTTGGCTTGCTGCTCCCGGCGCAGGTCGTCGTACCCGGCCATCTTCATCGAGAGCCGCAGTGCACGCTCGTAGTCGCCGGAGTCGTACTCCCAGCCGGTCTTGTTCGGATAGGGGAACTGCTCCGGCTTGATCAGGTTCTTCAGGCGCAGTTCCGCCGGGTCCATCTCGAGCTTCGCGGCGAGGATGTCGACGAGCCGCTCCACGAGGTAGACGGCCTCTGTGACCCGGAAGGAGCACGCATATGCGACACCGCCGGGCGCCTTGTTCGTGTAGACGCCGGTTACCGAGCAGTGCGCGGCCTGGAGGTCGTAGCTTCCGGTGAAGATGTGGAAGAAGCCGGCGGGGTATTTCGTGGGCTGCGCCGTGGCGTTGAAGGCACCGTGGTCTGCGAGGACGTTGGTGCGCACGGCGAGGATCCTGCCGTCTTTCGTCGCGGCGATCTCGCCCTGCATGATGTAGTCGCGGGCAAAGGAGGTCGACATCAGGTTCTCCGAGCGGTCCTCCATCCATTTCACCGGTTTGCCGGTCACGATCGAGCCGACGACGGCGAGGATGTAGCCCGGGTAGATTCCGACCTTGTTGCCGAAGCCGCCGCCGATGTCGGGGGAGACGATCCGGATCTTGTGCTCCGGGATGCCCGCGACCATGGCGAACAGGGTCCGGTGGGCGTGCGGGGCCTGGCTCGTCTCGTAGAGTGTGAGCTTGCCGGTCACCGCGTCGAAGTCTGCGACGGCGCCGCAGGTCTCCATGGGAGCCGGGTGCGATCGCGGGTAGACGATCTCCTGGCTGACGACGACGTCTGCTGCGGCGAAGACGGCATCCGTCTCGGCCTTGTTGCCTGCCTCCCAGTCGAAGATATGGTTGTCGGTGCGCCCTTCCATCTCGTCGCGCACGACCGGTGCGTCTGCGTCGAGCGCCTTCCTGGCGTCGACGACAGGCGGGAGCACGTCGTAGTCGACCTCGATGAGTTCGAGTGCGTCCCGGGCGGCGTAGCGGTCCTCCGCGACGACGAAGGCGACCTCCTGGCCCTGGAAGCGCACCTTGTCGGTCACGAGCACCGCCTGCACGTCGGCGGAGAGGGTCGGCGCCCACGCGAGGCCGAGGGCGAGCAGGTCGGCCCCCGTGATGACGGCGACGACGCCCGGGTGGGCGAGGGCTGCGGTCGTGTCGATCGAGACGAGCCGGGCGTGCGCGACCGGTGAGCGCAGGATCGCGCCGTGGAGCATTCCGGGCAGCGTGATGTCGTCGACGTAGTGGCCGCGGCCGCGCACGAAACGGGGGTCTTCCTTGCGTTGCAGCCGGCCGTAGCCGATCGGGCGGCCCTCGTCGTCCGCCGCCGGGTTGGGTGCGTGTTCCTGCAGGATGGTCATGCGGTCACCTCTTCCGGTTCCGTCTGCGAGGCCGGGATCGCCCTGGCCGCTTCCGCGGCGGCGGCGCCCGGTTCCGTGGTCGTGCCCGCCGAGTCGTCGAGCGCTGCGGGGTCGCCACCTGCGGCATCCGCTTCGGTCATGCCCGCCGGGTGGTCTGCTGCCCAGTGCACCGAACGGACGATCGTCGCGTAGCCGGTGCAGCGGCAGATCTGCCCCGAGATCGCCCGGCGGATCTCGGTGTCGTCTGGGTGCGGGTTCACGTCGAGGAGAGCGCGGGCGGTGAGCATCATGCCGGGGGTGCAGAACCCGCACTGCAGCCCGTGTTCCTCCATGAAGCCCTGCTGCACGGGGTCGAGGGTGCCACCGGTGGCGAGGCCTTCGACCGTCGTGATCGCATGACCATCGGCCATCGCCGCGAGCACGGTGCACGACTTCACCGGCTGCCCGTCCATGAGCACGACGCAGGTACCGCAGTTGGAGGTGTCGCAGCCCCAGTGGGTTCCGGTGAGCCTCAACACGTCGCGGATGTAGTGCACGAGCAGGACGCGCGGTTCGACCTCGTTGGTCACGTCGGTCCCGTTCACCGTCATGGTGATCTGCATGGATTCAGCCTTCCTGCGGTGTGGTGGGGTGCCCGGTCGGGCCGGCGAACTCCGCGACACGATCTGTCGCGCGGCGAAGGACGCGGCGGGTGAGCTCGTCGGCGAGGTGCCGCTTGTAGTCGACCGGTCCGCGCTGGTCGGCGACCGGGTCGGCCGCGAGTGCTGCGAGGCGGCCGGCCTCGATGAAGAGCTGCTCGCCGGGGCGTTCACCGCGGAGCAGCTCCGTGACCGCGCCGACGGTGCCGTCGAGCCCCACGGCGGTCAGGCCGACGGATGCCTCCGCGATCGTGCCGTCCTCCGCGAACGAGAGCGCGGCTCCTGCCGCGGCGACGGCCCAGTCGCCGACCCTGCGCTCGACCTTTTCGTATGCGCTTCCTGAGCGCGGCCGGATCGGGATGCGCACTTCGCAGAGCAGCTCATCCGCGGCGACCGCCGTCTCGTAGGCTCCGCGATGGAACTCGGTCATGGTCAGCATCCGCTCGCCGAGGGGACCGCGAACGATCGCCTCGGCACCGAGCACATCGCAGACGGTCGCGAGGTCCTCCGCAGGATCGGCCTGGCAGAGCGAACCTCCGATCGTGCCGCGATTGCGGACGATCGGGTCTGCGATCACTCGCTCGGCGTCGCCGACGATCGGGAAGAGCGCGGCGATCTCAGCGGACTCGAGGAGGGTCGTGTGCCGGGTGAGGGCGCCGATCCGCAACCGGTCTCCGTCCCGCAGCACGAAGTCGAGTTCGAACAGGTCGTTGATGTCGATGAGCCATTCCGGCCTGGCCAGCCGGAGCTTCATCATCGGCAACAGGCTGTGACCGCCCGCGATGATGCGGGCCTCGGGGCCGTACCGGGAGAGCAGTGCGATGGCGTCGTCGACCGTGTCGGCGCGGGCGTATTCGAATGGTGCCGGAATTTGCACGGACCCTCCCCATTGAGGCATGCCCTGCGGAATGGGGGGCACTGGATACCACACATAGTGGCCCCGGGCCCCAGCGAAGTCAATGACCCGCCGATCGGGCATTTCCTTTCGGTTCATGGCAAAGACCTAGACAACGCACAGGCTTCGGATTAATCTGCCAGCGTCGGCACCCGTGTGTGTGCCGGCCTCCCCGGGAGACGCTGTGCATCACACGTTCTCTCCGCGGTGCTTGACAACATGCAACCGTCATCTGCTCTCGGCGTACCTGCGCAGCGCTTGTCTTCCGGTGCTTCTGTCCCAGCGGTCGTGGCGAGAGCCGATCGTGAAGAGAACAGAGATCATGACCAGGACACTGCACGGAACAGGACTGCACGGAACGGCACGGCACGGAACAGCACGGCACGGAACAGGACTACGCAGGCGGCTCCTCGCGGGGGTGGCGTGCGCCTCCCTCGCGGTGGCGTTCTTCGGCGCCACCCCGGCATCGGCCGGACAGGGATCCGGACACGGCGACGGCGACGGGGAAGGAACAGGCGCGCCGGTGACGCTCGCGGAGGGCCTGCTCGGCCCGCTCAGCCTCGAGGTCGGCCGGCACAACACCGTCTACGTCAGCCAGAACTTCGCCGGCGAACTCACGAGGGTGGCCCGCGACGGAACGACAGCGACCATCGCGAGCGCCCCGGGCGACGAGATCTCCGCGGTCACCGCGCGGAAGGGCACCGTCTACTACGCCCGGGTGGCCCAGGACCACAGCGCGGCCACGCTCAGGTCCATCGCGCCGGACGGCACCGACGCTCAGCTCGCCGACATCTGGGCCTACGAGAATTCGGCGAACCCGGACCAGGACAACAGCTACGGGTTCGTCGACCTCGACCCGGCGTGTGCCGCCCAGTTCGATCCCGCCCAGCCGCCGTTCATTCCGGCGGCGTACACGGGGGTCGTCGACACGCACCCGTACGCGTCGCTCGCCCTCTGGAACGGGGTGTACGTCGCGGATGCCGGCGGGAACGCGATCCTGCACGTCGACTGGGACGGCACGGTGTCCACCACCGCGGTTCTTCCGCCGAGCGACCCGATCACGATCGATGCGGCGATGATCGCGGATATCGGTTTCCCCGCCTGTGCAGCCGGGCACGACTACCGCTTCGAACCGGTTCCGACGGATGTCGAGCTCGGCCCGGACGGTTGGCTCTACGTCACGTCGCTCCCAGGCGGGCCGGAGGACGCGAGCCTCGGCGCGCGCGGCTCGGTGTACCGGGTCGATCCGGACTCCGGTGACGTCGAACTCGTCGCGACCGGGTTCGTCGGTGCGACGGGCCTCGCGGTCTCGCAGGACGACGGCACGATCTACGTCGCCGAGCTGTTCGGGGGTCCGGACGGCACCGGCCAGGTGTCGGTGCTCGATTCCGGTTCGGACACGCCGAGTGCGCTCGTGGCGGTGTCGCAGCCGGCCGCGATCGAGTTGCGCCACGGTGCGCTCTACCTCACGACGGATGCGATCAGTCCGGACGCGAACGGAGCGCCGACCCCGGTCGGCAAACTCGTGCGCATCCCGCTGACGGGTGGCCACGCCGCGAGCGACTCCCTCGACGACACGACAGACTGACTCTCGCCGCCCACCCGGCCCTCCCGGTCCGGGTGGGCCGGGTGCGGGGATCAGGCAGGGGCCGGGCAGCAGGCAGGGCCGGCAGCAGACCGGCAGGGGCTACGGATCGGGGGTGAAGCGGTAGCCCATTCCGGCCTCCGTGAGCAGATAGCGCGGATGCGCCGGGTCGGGTTCGAGCTTCTTGCGCAGCTGGGCGAGGTAGAGGCGCAGGTAGCCGGAGTCCGTCGTGTGGTGCGGACCCCAGATGTCCGTCAGCAGCGACTGCCGGGAGACGAGCTTCCCCGGGTTGCGCAGCAGGAACTCGAGGATGCGCCACTCGGTGGGGGTGAGCCGGATGGCCTCGGGTTTTCCGGGAGCGCCCCCGGAACCCGTGCCCGTGCGCACGACGCTCCGTGCCGAGAGGTCGACGGCGATCGTGCCGAGCATGATCACCGGTTCGGCACCGGAGTCGACCGGGCCGAGCCTCCGGGTGAGCGCGCGGATCCTGGCGAGCAGTTCGTCGATGGAGAACGGCTTCGTGACGTAGTCGTCCGCTCCCGCGTCGAGAGCGTCGACCTTGTCGGCGGCGCCGCTGCGCCCTGAGACGACGAGGATCGGCACCTGGGTCCAGCCGCGCAGGCCGGCGATGACCTCGATCCCGTCGAGGTGCGGCATCCCGAGGTCGAGCATCACGAGGTCGGGATGCTCATGCGCTGCCGCGGCGAGGGCCTCAGCGCCGTCCCTGGCGGTCACGACGTCGTAGCCGCGCGCGCCGAGGGTGACCCGCAGCGCACGCAGGATCTGCGGGTCGTCGTCTGCGATCAGGATCTTCACTCAGGTCTCCTCATCAGTGCCAGTGCCAGTGCCAGTGCCAGTGCCAGTGCCCGTGGCTGCGGCCGTGCCGGCTGTGTGGCCCGCCGGCGCTGCGGGGTCGAATGCGGGCAGGGCGATGACCATCGTCAGCCCGCCGCCCGGGGTGTCCTCCGCCTCGAGCCGACCGCCCATGCCCTCGGTGAATCCCTTCGCGAGTGCGAGGCCGAGGCCGAGGCCGGTCAGGTTGTCGGTGTCGCCGAGGCGCTGGAACGGAAGGAAGACCTCATCGCGCCGGTCGGCGGGAATGCCGGGCCCGCGGTCCATGATCCGCAGTTCGACGACGCCGCCGAATTCGCTCGCCGAGACGAGCACGCGCCCGCCCGTCGGCGAGAAGCGGATGCCGTTGGCCAGCACGTTCACGACGACCCGCTGCAGGAGCCCGGCATCGGCGAGCATCGGCGGCAGCCCGGGAGGGAGTTCGAGTTCAACCGTGTCCGGCCCGACGCCGAGCTCATCGAGTGCGGGGAGCACGACGTCCGCAGCGTCGACGGGGCCCAGGGAGACCGCGAGGGCACCGGCCTGCACCCGGCTGACGTCGAGGAGGTTCGTGACGAGGCCGGCCAGCGACTCGAGACTCTCTTCGGCCGTCTCGAAGAGCTCCTCCCTGTCGGCGGGCGACAGCGTGAGTTCGGCCGAGCGCAACCCGCTGATAGCGGCTGTCGCAGCGGAGAGCGGCCGCCGCAGGTCGTGACCGACGGCGGCGAGAAGGGCGCTGCGCATCCGGTCGGCCTCGGCGAGCGGTCCGATCGCACTGGCCGTCTCTGCGAGGTCGCTGTGTTCGAGCGCGGCGTCGAGCTGGGTCGCGATCACGCCGAGCAGTCGTCGCTCGGACGCTGCGAGGTCGCGTCCGGAGAGCTCGAGGGTGCCCCGGGTCCCGACGGGGACCGTTGCGAGGGGGTGTCCGGGCCGGCCTGAGCGGGCGAGCCGTCGGAGTACAGCAACGTCCCGCCCGCGAACAGGCGCACCCCGGTGAGGTTGAAGGCCTCGCGGGTCCTGGCGACGAGCGCGGGAACGGCGTCCTCGCCGCGGAGCACGCTGCCGGCAACGGTGGCGAGGAGTTCTGACTCACCCGCGGCGCGCTGGGCGCTGCGGCTTCGTCGGGCGGCGAGGTCGACGACGTAGCTGACGACGCCCGCGTTGGCCAGGTACAGGACGAGCGCGAGGGCGTGTGCGGGTTCGGCGATCGTGACGGTGTAGAGCGGGTTCACGAAGAAGTAGTCGAGGGTGAGCCCGGAGAGCAGCGCGGCGAACAGGGCAGGCCAGAGTCCGCCGACGAGGGCGACGACGATGACGAGGAGTTGATAGCTGAGCACCTCGCTCGTGATCGATTCCTCGCTGTGGGTCGCCACGAGGAGCGCGGTGAGCAGCGGACCGCCGACGACGGCGAGGCCGAGGCCGGCCAGCCGTCTGCGGAGGCTCAGTGCACCGCCGATCCGGGGGAGGCGCATCCGCTCGCCCGCGGCGGAGTGCGTGACGACGTGCACGTCGATGTCTCCGGACTCCCTGACGACCGTCGTGCCGATTCCCGGCCCGCTGAAGGCCGCCTTGAGCCGGGTACGCCTGCTCACACCGATCACGAGCTGGGTCGCATTCGAGGCCCTGGCGAATTCGACGAGGGCGGTCGGGACGTCGTCGCCGACGAGCTGGTGGTAACTGCCGCCGAGTTTCTCAACGAGGGCCCGCTGGGCCGCGAGCGCGCCGGGGTGTGCGGAGCGGAGTCCGTCCTGGCTGATCACGTGCACGGCGAGGAGCTCGCCCCCGGCTGCGCGCCCAGCGATCCGTGCCCCGCGGCGCAGCAGCGTCTCGCCCTCCGGCCCGCCGGTGAGCGCGACGACGACACGTTCGCGGGCTTCCCACTTGCTGTCGATGCCGTGTTCGGCCCGGTAGTTCTTGAGTGCCGTGTCGACCTCGTCGGCGAGCCAGAGTAAAGCGAGCTCGCGCAGGGCGGTGAGATTGCCGAGTCGGAAGTAATTCGACAGGGCGGCGTCGATCCTGGCGGCGGGATAGACGTGGCCCTCGGCGAGCCGGTCGCGCAGGGACTGCGGGGCGAGATCGATCACCTCGACCTGATCCGCGGCACGCAGCACGCTGTCCGGGAGGGTTTCGCGCTGGGGGACACCCGTGATCTGCTGCACGACGTCGTTGAGCGACTCGATGTGCTGGATGTTGACCGTCGAGATGACGTCGATGCCCGCGTCGAGGATGGACTGGACGTCCTGCCACCGTTTGTCGTGGGCGAGTCCGGGGGCGTTGGTGTGGGCGAGCTCGTCGACGAGTGCGATCGCGGGTGCGCGATCGAGGACAGCCTCCAGGTCGAGGTCGGTGAGTTCGATCCCGCGGTGCCGCCGGACGAGGCGCGGCACGACCTCGAGTCCTTCGAGCATCGCGGCCGTCGCAGGGCGGTCGTGGGTTTCCACGACCGCGACGACGACGTCCTTGCCCTCTGCGTGCAGCCGCCTGCCCTCTTCGAGCATGGCGTAGGTCTTGCCGACGCCCGGTGCGGCACCGAGCAGCACCCGCAGTCGACCGCGTTTCATGTCACGCCTTTCAGCCCTGGCCGGGCAGCGCCGCGAGGGCGAGGTTCAGTTGGAGCACGTTGACGGTGGGTTCGCCGAGGAAACCAAGGTCCCGTCCCTGAATCCTAGACTCGACCAGGGCGCTGACCGTCGCGACCGGAAGGCCGCGGGCCGCCGAGACCCTGTTCACCTGGATCCGGGCGTACTCCGCAGCTGATCTGGGGATCAAGACCCGACGCGGATGCCGTGAGCGCGTCAGCGGGGATCTGGGCGGCGGTCACGCCGTCGGATCCCTCGATTGCGGACGTCCGGTCGGCGATCGCGGCGATCAGGTCCGCGTTCTCCGGACCGAGGTTACTGCCGCCGGAGGCCGCCGCATCGTAGCCGTCGCCCGCTGCGGATGGCCGGGACTGGAACCACTCCGGAAGGGCCGCTCCCTGGGCATCCGTGAATGACTGGCCGATCAGCGAGGAGCCGATCGCTCCAGAACCCCCTGGATGAGGGAACCGTTGGCCTGGTTCGGCAGGGCGACCTGCCCGAAGGCCATGATCGCGAGGGGATAGGCGACACCGAGGATGACGGTGAAGACGAGCATGGCGCGAAGGGCGACGCCGTACTGGCGGGCCGAGCTGCGAGGGGAACTCATGGTGACGTTGTCCGTTTCCGTGGAAGTGAGGTTGGGGAGAGGTCCGGCGGGTCAGAAACCGGGGAGCAGTGCGACGAAGAGGTCGACGAGCTTGATCCCGAGGAACGGTGCGATCACACCACCCAGGCCGTAGATCAGCAGGTTGCGGCTGAGCACGCTCGCGGCGGCGGCCGGACGGTAGGTGACTCCGCGAAGCGCGAGCGGGATCAGTACGACGATGATGATCGCGTTGAAGATGATGGCGGACAGGATCGCCGAGGCTGGCGAGTGCAGCTGCATCACGTTCAGCACGGCGAGGCCGGGGAAGACCCCTGCGAACATGGCCGGGATGATCGCGAAGTACTTGGCGATGTCGTTGGCGATCGAGAAGGTGGTGAGGGCGCCGCGGGTGATCAGAAGCTGTTTGCCGATTCGGACGATATCGATGAGCTTCGTCGGGTCAGAGTCGAGGTCGACCATATTGCCGGCCTCCTTCGCGGCGCTGGTGCCGGTGTTCATCGCGACCCCGACGTCGGCCTGGGCGAGTGCCGGTGCGTCGTTCGTTCCGTCGCCCGTCATGGCGACGAGATTGCCGCCCTCCTGCTCACGCCGGATGAGGGCGAGCTTGTCCTCTGGGGTGGCCTCGGCGAGGAAGTCGTCGACGCCGGCTTCCGCTGCGATCGTCTTGGCGGTCAGCGGGTTGTCGCCGGTCACCATGATCGTGCGGATGCCCATGCTGCGCAGTTCGGCGAATCGTTCGGCGATTCCCTCCTTGACGATGTCCTTGAGGTACACCACTCCCAGGATCCGCCGCGCCCCGGATCCAGGGACCGCCGAGTTGTCCGCCGTGTTGCCCGCAGCGCTGCCCTCGGCCACGACGAGGGGGTGCCGCCCAGTTCTGAGATCCGTTCGACGGTCGCGTTCAGGTCGTCGAGGATCGTCGACTCGACGTTCGTGGTTTCGCTCACCCAGGCGAGCACGGCGGAGCCGGCGCCCTTGCGCACGAAGGAGCCGTCGGGCAGGTCGATCCCGCTCATCCGGGTCTGCGCCGTGAAGGGCACCACGACGGCGTCGAGGGTTCCCGGATTCCCGAACCCGGTTTCGATGGCGAGGTCGACGATCGATTTGCCCTCTGGGGTCGGGTCGCTCAGGGAGGACAGTGCTGCTGCGTTGATGAGTTCGCCTCTATCGACCCCGGCGAGCGGGGTGAACTCCCGTGCCTGCCGGTTGCCGTACGTGATCGTGCCGGTTTTGTCGAGGAGCAGGATCGTAACGTCGCCCGCCGCCTCGACTGCGCGTCCCGACATGGCCAGCACGTTGCGCTGCACGAGCCGGTCCATTCCTGCGATGCCGATCGCGGAGAGCAGGGCGCCGATCGTGGTCGGGATCAGGCAGACGAGCAGGGCGACGAGGACGGGCAGGCTCACGGCGGCGGCGGAGTATCCCGCGATGGGGTTGAGGGTGAGGGTGACGACGAGGAACACGATCGACAGGCTCGCGAGCAGGATGTTGAGCGCGAGCTCGTTCGGGGTCTTCTGCCGGGAGGCGCCCTCGACAAGGGCGATCATGCGGTCGACGAAGGTCTCGCCCGGCTTGCTCGTGATGCGGACGACGATCCGGTCGGAGAGCACCCGGGTGCCGCCGGTGACGGCGCTCCGGTCGCCGCCGGACTCACGAACGACGGGTGCGGATTCACCGGTGATCGCGGACTCGTCGATCGACGCGATGCCCCAGACGATGTCGCCGTCTCCGGGGACGAGCTCCCCGGCGGTCACGATCACGGTATCGCCCAGTGTCAGGTCGGCGGAGGAGACGGCGGAGACGGTGGCCCGTTCGGCCGCGGCATCCGCTGCCTCGTCGTAGCCGGCAACGAGGTTGGCGATCGTGCTCGTTCGGGTCTGGCGGAGGCTGTCGGCCTGCGCCTTGCCGCGGCCCTCGGCGACGGCTTCCGCGAGGTTCGCGAAGATCACGGTGAGCCAGAGCCAGAATGCGATGCCGACGGTGAAACTCGCCGGTACGTCGCCGCCGCCCGAACGGGCCGGTCCGCCGAGGAAGGGTTCGACGATCGCGAGCAGCGTGGATGAGCGCGGCACCGACCTCGACGATGAACATGACGGGGTTCCGCCACATCAGCCGGGGTCGAGCTTGCGCGCCGCCATCGGGAGTGCAGCGACGAGCTGGGCAAGGTTGATCGCGCTCGATGCGCGTTTCCGCGGATGTTCTCCAGCGGGCGCTCGGCCCTCGCCCCGTGGAGAAGTGGATGCTTCGGTGACTGTCGACATGATTACTGCTGCCCTTCCGTCGGGGAGTCCGGCGTGAGTGGTGACAAGGAGAGGAACGGGGGAGCCTGGGTGCCGGAGGCGGTGGTCATGGCTACTGCAGCCCTTCCGCGAGCGGACCCAGCGCGAGCACCGGGAAGTACGTGAGCGCCGTGATGATGACCGTCACGCCGACGAGCAGCCCGACGAACTGCATGCGGTGGGTCGGCAGGGTGCCGCGCGTCGCAGGAACGGTGTCCTGGGCGGAGAGGGCTCCGGCGAGGGCGAGCACGAGGACGATCGGCAGGAAACGGCCGAGGAGCATGGCAACGCCCAGCGCCGTGTTGAACCACGGCGTGTTGGCGGTCAGTCCCGCAAAGGCGGAACCATTGTTGTTGGCCGCGGAGGTGAAGGCGTAGAGCACTTCGGAGAGACCGTGCAGCCCGGGGTTCCAGATGGAGGTGCCCTCGACATCCGCTCGCACGGCGGGGATCGCGAAACTCAGGGCCGTTCCGGCGAGGACGAGGGTCGGGGTCACCAGGATGTAGAGGCTGGCGATCTTGATCTCGCGCGGGCCGATCTTCTTGCCGAGGTATTCGGGAGTGCGGCCGACGAGCAGGCCGGCGATGAAGACCGTGATCACGGCGAGGATGAGCATTCCGTAGAGCCCGGACCCCGTGCCGCCCGGGGCGACCTCGCCGAGCATCATGTTGAGCATCGGCATCAGGCCCCCGAGGGCCGTGAAGGAGTCGTGCATCGAGTTCACGGCACCGGTCGAGGTGAGGGTCGACGCCGTCCCGAAGAGGGCGGACCCGATAATGCCGAAGCGCTGTTCCTTGCCCTCCATGGCGCCACCCGCTGCGAGTGGGGCCGTTCCGGCACCGCCGAGCTCGAAGAGGGTGAGCGCGGTGAGGGAGACCACGAAGATGGCGGCCATCGCTCCGAGAATGGCATAGCCCTGTCGTTTGTCGCCGACGATCGTGCCGAAGGTGCGGGGCAGGCTGAACGGGATCGCGAGCATGAGAACGATCTGGAACATGCTCGTCCAGGCTGTCGGGTTCTCGAACGGATGCGCCGAGTTCGCGTTGAAGAATCCGCCGCCGTTCGTGCCGAACATCTTGATCGCCTCCTGCGAGGCCACCGGCCCGCCCGGTATGGACTGGGTGGCGCCCGTGATCGTGGTGACGTCCGTGAAGCCGGTGAGGTTCTGGATGACGCCGCCGGCGAGGAGAACGAGCGCGGCGAGAATCGCCACAGGGAGCAGCAGGCGCAGTACCCCGCGGGTCAGGTCGACCCAGAAATTGCCGATCGTGCCGGTCCGGCGCTGAGCGAAACCGCGCACCAGGGCGATCGCAACGGCGATGCCGACCGCGGCGGATACGAAGTTCTGCACGGCGAGGCCGAGCATCTGCACCGAATAGCCCATGGTCACGTCGGGTGAATAGGACTGCCAGTTCGTGTTGGTCACGAATGAGACGGCCGTGTTGAACGACAGGCCCGACGGGATGGCCGGAAAGCCCAGGGAATAGGGCAGTACCGCCTGGGCTCGCTGAATGACGTAGACGAAAAGCACGCCGATGAGGGAAAAGGCGAGCACGCTGCGCAGGTAGGACTGCCAGGTCTGCTGCGACCGGGGATTGACCCCGACCAGGCGATAGAAGCCGCGCTCGACCCGGTTGTCACGCGACGACTGGTAGAACGCCGCCATGTAGTCGCCCAGGGGGCGATAGATGAGGGCGAGGACAAGCGCAAGGGTTGAGCGCCTGGAGAACGGCGACACCAGAGGTCCATCAGAACCTTTCCGGCTTCACGAGCGCGAGCACGAGGTAGGCCAGGGCCGCGACGGCGAGGAGGGCGCCGAGCAGATCGAAGACGATCACAGTTTCTCGACTCCCTTGGCCACGAGGCCGATCAGGGCGAACACGGCGATCACGCCGAGAACGTAGACGATGTCAAGCACGAGGTCGGGCACAGGAGAACTCCATCCACACGGTGACCGCGCCGGTGCAGGCGCGGGTATCCCGGGGTCGGAACCGGGGTACTCCATAGGAATACGCTGGATTCGGGGCGGAGAATGGGGTCCTCACGGTATCCATACGGCGCACCGGCGGAACCTAACGGTTTCTCTGCGCTGGTGCGCGCTCCCGTGCAATGTGCGCGGTCGCTCGTCGCAGCGAGGGTCGTCGGTGCGCGCTGGCAGAATGGAAAGCGTGTACATACTGGTCGGTCGAAGGGGGAACGGGGAGTTCCTCGTCGAGGTGCTGAACGCCGGGGGTGTGACTCTCGGTGCCGCCCGCCCGGTGTCGGCGGACGACTTCCCCGGGTATGTGCTCCAGGAGGAACCCGGGTCGCCGCGCTGGGTCTGGGAGGACACCGCGAGCATCTACCCGGTCCTGCTCGAGGCCGGCGTCCGCGTCGAACGTGCCCACGACCTGCGGCTCTGCCACGCGATCCTGCGCCACTCCGTCCTCACCGCCGCGAGCGACCTCGCAACGGCGGCACCGAGCCGGTGGGATGCCGCCCTCGCCATCGTCGCGGAAACCCGCGATCCCGGAGCCACGCTTTTCGAACTGCTCGGAGAGGACATCGATCCCGCCGGAGAAGCGGACGCGGGCTTCACGGACGCCGGTGCCGAGTTCCGGCGCCAGCTCACGGCCGTCGCCGAGAGCGAGGAGCCGGGGCGGCTGCGCCTGCTGCTCGCCGCGGAGTCCGCCGGCGCGCTCATCGCCGCCGAGATGCGCTTCGCCGGACTGCCCTGGCGCACCGACGTGCACGACGAGCTGCTGACCAGGGTCCTCGGTCCGAGGGTCGGCCCCGGGATCCGGCCGGCGCTCCTCGAAAAACTGGTCGGACGCATCCGCCTGGCACTCGGAGACCCCCTCGTCAACCCGGACTCCCCGCCCGAGCTCACCCGCGCCCTGCGCCGGGCCGGACTCGCCGTGACCTCGACCCGGGCCTGGGAACTCAAGGAGCTCGACCATCCCGTGATCGAGCCCCTGCTCGAGTACAAGAAGCTCGCCCGGCTGCTGAGCGCCAACGGCTGGTACTGGATGGACACCTGGATCGTCGACGGTCGCTTCCACCCGGAGTACCTGCCGGGCGGCGTCGTGACCGGCCGGTGGGCGACCCGCGGCGGGGGAGCCCTGCAACTGCCCAAGCAGGTGCGCGGTGCTGTTGTCGCGGACTCGGGCTGGAAGCTCGTCGTCGCGGATGCCGCCCAGCTGGAACCGCGCATCCTCGCGGCGCTCTCGAGCGACACGGCCATGGCGGATGCCGGCCGTGGCACGGACCTCTACGCCGGCATCGTCGCGAGCGGCGTCGTCGAGACCCGCGCCCACGCCAAGGTGGCCATGCTCGGCGCGATGTACGGTGCGACGACGGGGGAGAGCGGGCGGTTGCTGCCCCGGCTCGCGCGGGCGTATCCGCGGGCACTCGCGTTGACCGAGACAGCCGCGCGCGCAGGCGAGCGCGGCGACCAGGTCACGACCAGGCTGGGCCGGTCCTCGCCGCCTCCCGGAGAAGAGTGGTATGCCGCGCAGTCTCTGGCTTCGTCGGAGGGAGCCGGCGATGCCGATGAGCGGAGGGCGCGCACCCAGGCCAGGGACTGGGGTCGTTTCACGCGCAACTTCGTGGTGCAGGGGAGTGCGGCCGAGTGGGCGTTGTGCTGGATGGCGGAAATCCGGCGGGAACTCCGGAAACTGGCGTCGGACGTCGGCGCAGATGCCGGATCCGGGTTGGAGCCCCGGTCTCCTTCCCGGGCTCCTTCCGGGTCTTCTTCCGGGTCCCGTTCCGGTCGGGGCGGTGTCGTGTTCGCCGATATCCCGCACCTGGTGTTCTTCCTCCACGACGAGGTCATCGTGCATACCCCGGAGCATCTGGCGGCCAGGGTCGCGACCATTATCGAAGATGCCGCGGCCACGGCGGGGAGGCACCTGTTCGGCACCTTCCCTGTCGACTTCCTGCTGACCGTCGCCACCGTCGACAACTACGGCGACGCGAAATAGCGCCCGCCGCGGCAATAAACCCGGGCCCGTGCCCGTTGCACTGAAGACACTCACACGACGGGATGGCGCAGGCATGACACAGCAGGTAGAGCAGGGCAGCGCAGACCAGGGCGGCGCATTCCAAGGCAACGACGCCCAGGGCAGCACAGACCAGGACCGGACGGACGCCGCACTCGCACGGCTCGCCGAATTCCGGGACGCACGCTCCCGCGCGGTCGTCGGCCCGCGCGGCAACCTCGCCCTCGTGAACACCCAGTGGATCACCGGTGACCCCGCGGTCGGCCAGCCGGTCTGGGGCGTCCCCGGGTTATGGGCGCCGCTCCCCGCTGGGGTGTCCGGGCTCGCGCTGACAGCGGCAGCGAGCGAGGGGATCACCGTCGACGGTGACGTGGTCGATGGATCGGTGCTCGTGGCCGGACTCGACGCGATGCAGCCCTCGAGCATCCGCTTCAGCGACACGCTCACGGGAACGGTGATCGCCGGCGAAGACGGCGGGTATGCCCTCCGGGTCTGGGACGCCGCCTCCGAGGGAATCCGCGATTTCGGCCGGATCGATGCATTCCCCTACGATCCGGACTGGGTGGTCGAGGCGACGTTCACGCCGATCCCCGGGCGGGGTGAGGTCAGCATCGCACACCTGCAGGATGAGGGACGGACCCGCCAGCGCGCCCTGCCCGGCGAGATCACCTTCACCAGGGATGGCATCGACTACAACCTCGTTGCCTTCGAGGACGGGCCGAGCCTGCTCCTCGTGTTCGCCGACGCGACCAACGGGGTCAGCACCTACAGCGTCGGCCGATTCCTGCGCGTCTCACCGGAGGGCGACGGAACGATTCGCCTCGACTTCAACCGGGCCTACCTGCCGCCGTGCGCCTTCAGCTACAACTTCAACTGCCCGATCGCACCTGCCCAGAACCGACTCACCATCCCGATCGAGGCCGGCGAGCGCATGGTCCTGACCGCGGACGGCACGCCGCTGCACGACTGAACCGATCGTCTCGACTTTCGGCGAAGTCGTCCACGGGCTGCATCGTCCACGGGCTGCGTCTCATACTTCTTCCGGACTGGACGCCGTGATCGAGCTATGCCGCCACCGCCGGCCGCCGGCCGCGCCGTGGCTTCTGAAGATTGAGACCGTGCCCGAACTCGCCTGGGGCGGCGGCCAGCGTGCGCTCCGTGCTCTCGAGCCAGGCCAGTGCCGCGGTCGCGAGGGCATGCCGCGCCCCCGCGCCGAGCAGGTCCTGCCCGGCGCCCGGCCGGAGCTCCCCGCCGTGCGCCCCGGCGACGGTGTTGTCGCTTCCTGCGCCGGGACCGGAGTCCGCAAGGTCGGACTCCCAGTGCGTGCGATAGCGGGCGATGATGCCGAGAACGTCCGTATCAGGGAGTGACGACGCGAGCAGCACCCGGTCGACGAGGTCGTTCCACTCCTCGCCGACGGCGCTCTCCGTCGCGGTCAGCCAGGCAGATGCTTCGCTCAATCCGGACGAGGTCGCCCGGTACAGGGGGAGTCCGTCGTCAGTGGTCCCTGCCGATTCCACGACTCCCTGTTTCACGAGTCGCTCGAGAGTGCCGTAGACCTGGCCGGCGTTCACGTTCCGGCGACCGGCCGTACGGGAACTGAGTTCAGCGTGAAGCTGGAATCCGTATGCCGGACCGATCGACAGGATCACAAGCAGACAACTGCGTACCGACACCGGGCCTCCGAAGCGAGAGATAGCTATACCGAGTATAGCGAACCGGTCCACGGGAAAACGCGCGGGAACCGGTTGAACTGGTGGGATCAAATAACCCGATCTTCCTTGAATACCCACAGGCGGCTGAGGCATAATCCAAGGAGACGGCAGCAATTCCGTCGTAGCGACAAGTTCACACTCGCTTGCATCGTATTGAATCCGCAGTTCTGAGGTCGTTGGGGAAGACGCATCTCACAGAACGGAGAAAATCGATGACAGCAATACCTGCGCGCCGGCCACCAACTGCGCGAGGGGTGCTTTTGGTGCATTCGTCGCCACGGGCACTCAGCCCGCATGTGGAGTGGGCGGTCGGTCGCGCCCTCGGCGAGGCCGTCAACTTCGACTGGTCCGATCAGCCGGTGCTCACGGGTTCCCAGCGCGCCGAATACCACTGGGAGGGCGCACCAGGGACCGGCGCGTGCCTCGCATCCGCGCTGCTCGGATGGGACCACTTGCGCTTCGAAGTGACCGAGGACGCCGGGTTCGGCGTCGATGGCGGGCGGTGGCTGCACACGCCGGAGCTCGGCATTTTCTTCGCACAGACCGACACCGTCGGGAACATCGTGATCCCGGAAGACCGGATTCGCTACGCCATGGAATCCGCCGGCGCGAACGCCGTCGAACTGCATCGCGAACTGCGCCTCGCCCTCGGGCAGGCCTGGGACGACGAACTCGAACCCTTCAGGCACGCGAGCGACTTCAATTCCGTGGTCTGGCTGCACAAGGTCGGCTGACAGTCCTGATTCGCACAAGGCCGGGGAAAGAGACACCTGGCGGAAACGAGAAAAGGCGGAAACGAGAACAGGCCCGACCCCGGGGGGTCGAGCCTGTTGCTGATAGACGTCCGAAGGGACCGAGCTTGTCGACTAGACCGAGCGGAAGGCCACGACGGCGTTGTGGCCGCCGAATCCGAACGAGTTGCTGATCGCGAGCAGGTTGCCGCCGGGCAGGGTGCGCGGTGAGGTCACGACGTCGAGCGGAATGGCCGGGTCCTGCTCGACGAGGTTGATCGTCGGCGGGGCGGTCCGCGTCGAGAGCGCCATCACGGTGAAGAACGCCTCGATCGCACCTGCACCACCGAGCAGGTGCCCGGTGGATGCCTTCGTCGCGGAAACGGGGATGCCCTCGAGCAGGTCGCCGAACACGCGACGGAGTGCGTTGTACTCAGCGATGTCCCCGACTGGCGTGCTTGTCGCATGCGCATTGATGTGGGCGACATCACTGAGATCGGCACCCGCGTTGCGGATGGCGGTGACCATAGCCCGGGCGGCCGCCGATCCCTCGGGGTCGGGAGCCGTGATGTGGTACGCGTCACTCGTGACGGCACCGCCGAGCAGTTCGGCGTAGATGTGCGCACCGCGGGCCTTGGCGTGTTCTTCGGTTTCGACGACGAGTGCTGCTGCACCCTCGCCGAGCACGAAGCCGTCGCGTGACACGTCGTACGGGCGTGAGGCATGGGCCGGGTCGTCGTTCCGCTTGGACAACGCCTGCATCGCCGCGAACGACGCGATCGGCAGTGGGTGGATCGCGGCTTCCGAGCCACCGGCGATGACGACGTCCGCGCGGCCGGCCTGCAGCCGGTCATAGGCGTTGACGAGGGACTCGGTGCTCGACGCGCAGGCGGAGACGACGGTCGTGATACCGGCGCGGGCGTGCAGGTCCATGCCGATTGCCGCGGCGGGACCGTTCGGCATCAGCATCGGGACGGTCATCGGCAGCACGCGGCGTGGGCCGCGTTCGCGCAGGGTGTCCCAGGCGTCGAGGAGGGTCCACACGCCGCCGATGCCGGTGGCCCAGTCGACGGCGAGCCGGTCGGCTTCGACCTCGGGAGATCCGGCATCCGCCCAGGCCTCGCGGCCGGCGATCAGCGCGAACTGGCTCGAGGGGTCGAGACGCTTGATCTCGTGCCTGGCGAGGACCTCGCTGGCGGGGACCCGCGCCTGCGCGGCGAAGGTGATCGGCAGCTGGGTGCGTGCGACCCATTCCTGCTCGAGGGTGGTGGCGCCGGACTCGCCGTTCAACAGCGCAGCCCAGGTCTCGGCGGCAGTGCCTCCGAGAGGGGAGGTCGCACCGATTCCGGTGATAACGATCTTCTTGGTCATATGCAACTCTCCGTGGTACATCAAAACGGCGGGCGGAGCCCACAGACCAGGCCGGTCGGCGATGCCGGCCGGCCTGGGCTCGTTAGTTTTAGTCCTGGGCCTTGACGATGAAGTCGACGGCGTCGCCGACGGTCTTAAGGTTCTTGACCTCTTCGTCGGGGATCTTCACGTCGAACTTCTCTTCTGCGTTGACGACAATGGTCATCATCGAGATGGAATCGATGTCGAGGTCGTCGGTGAACGACTTACCCATCTCAACCGTGTCAGCCGCAATGCCGGTCTCATCATTGATGAGCTCAGCGAGGCCGGACAGTACTTCTTCGGTGGACAATGCCATTTTTTTCTCCTTGGGGTGTCTCGTATGACCGAGATTCAGTTTAGAGGCGGTACGGGAAAACTACGGGAGCACGACGACCTGCGCGCCGAACACCAGTCCGGCTCCGAAGCCGATCTGCAGGGCGAGACCGCCACTGAGCTCAGGGTGTTCGGCAAGCAGGGTGTGCGTGGCGATCGGGATCGACGCCGACGAGGTGTTCCCCGTTGTGGCGATATCGCGCGCGATGACGACGGACTCGGGGAGCTTGAGCAGCTTCGCGAACTCGTCGATGATGCGCATGTTGGCCTGGTGCGGGATGAAGGCCGCGAGGTCGGCACTGGTCACGCCGGCGGCCTCGAGGGCCTGCTTGGCGACCTTGGCCATGTCCCAGACCGCCCAGCGGAAGACTGTCTGGCCCTCCTGGCGGAGCGTGGGCCACTCGGATTCACCGCGGTGGTATTCCTGCAGGGTGTGATTCATCTGGATCGCGCCGGCCTTGGAACCGTCGGACCCCCAGACGGTGCTCGAGATACCGGGGTAGTCGCTCGGACCGATCACGACGGCGCCTGCGCCGTCGCCGAGGAGGAACGAGATGCTGCGGTCGGTCGGGTCAACGAGGTCGGAGAGCTTTTCGGCCCCGACGACGAGCGCGTAGTGAGCGACACCGGTGCGGATGAGGGCGTCGGCCTGGGCCACGGCATATGCGTAACCGGCACAGGCGGCGTTGATGTCGTAGGCAGCGGCCGGGTTGGCGCCGACCTTGTCGGCGAGGACGGCGGCCATCGACGGGGTCTGGCGGCCGTTGCTGATGGTGGCGACGATGACGGCGTCGATCAGGGTCGGGTCGATGCCGGACTTCTCGATGGCCTCGGTGGCGGCAACGACGGCGAGGTCGACGGCCTGGACGTCCTTGCTGGCCCTGACGCGGCTGATGATGCCGGTACGCTGCTGGATCCACTCGTCGGACGAGTCGATCGGACCGACCAGGTCGTCGTTGGGAACGGTCAGGTCACCGCGGGCGGCACCGACCGACAGGATGCGCGTGAACGCGGGGCCGTGCGACTGCTGGAGTGTGGGCTTGGTCATGGTCTCTTTCCGTCGGGCTTACTGCTGGTCGATCAGTGCAAACGCGGCGGGCAAATCGTCCGGGGTCTTGATCGCGACGCTGGGTACGCCTTTGAGTGCACGCTTCGCAAGGCCGACGAGGGCGCCGGCTGGCGCGATCTCGATGATTCCGGTGACGCCAGCGGCCTCGAAAGACTGCATGCACATGTCCCACCGTACCGGCGAGGAGACCTGGTCGACGAGATATCCGACGAACCGCGCGCCGTCGGCGACCTGGCTGCCGTCCCGGTTCGTCCAGATCGGCAGGGTCGGGTTCGAGGGGGTGAGACGCGCGGCGACCGCGGCGAGCGAGGCGACGGCAGGCTGCATATACCGGGTGTGGAATGCACCGGCGACCTGAAGGGGGATGACACGCGAACGGGCAGGCGGAGCGGCGGAGAGACGGGCGAGTGCGTCGATCGCACCGGCTACGACGACCTGGCCGCCGCCGTTGAAGTTGGCCGGTTCGAGGCCGAGTTCGGTGAGGAGCGTGAGAAGTTCGGCTTCGTCGCCGCCGAGCACGGCGCTCATCCCGGACGGTTCGAGGGCTGCGGCCTCTGCCATCGCCGCGCCGCGTTCGCGCACGAACCCGAGGGCATCGGCGTCGTTCAGGATGCCGGCCCCGGCTGCGGCGGTGATCTCGCCGACTGAGTGCCCCGCGATCCCCGCGATGCGGTCGCGGCGACCGCCGGCGAAGAGCGCCCGCATGGTGAGGATTCCGGACGCAACGATCAGTGGCTGGGCGACGGCCGTGTCACGGATGGTGTCGGCGTCACTGACCGTGCCATGGGTGACAAGGTCGAGTCCGCTCGCGGCGGACATCGCGTCGAGTCCGGCGGCGAAGGCGGGGTCTTCAAGCCAGGGAACGAGGAAACCAGGGGTTTGCGAGCCCTGTCCGGGACAGACGACAACAATCATTCCCCTAGTCTCCCAAGCTCAATTCGCCGCGGAGTGTCGATGATCGACCAAGTATCCGGAAAACGTTTGTGTCTTCCCGCAGAAACAGGTCAAACGAGGGGTGTCAGCGTCGGCGGGTGGAGCCGTCGTGGTCGCTGATCGAGCCGAGGATGAGCGCGGACTGCAGGATGAGCGCCTCACGGGCGCCCGTCGCGTCGTAGCCGATGACCTCGGAGACGCGCTTCAGGCGGTAGCGCACGGTGTTGGGGTGAACAAAGAGTTCCCTGGCCGTCGCTTCAAGCGAGCGGCCGTTGTCGAGGTAGCACCACAGCGTCGTGAGCAGTTCGGTCGAGTGCGCCTGGAGCGGCCGGTAGATGCGGTGGATGAGGGTGGCGCGGGCGAGCGGGTCGCCTGCGAGCGCACGCTCCGGGAGCAGGTCGTCCGCCTGGACAGGGCGCGGCGCGTTCCGCCACGACCTGGCTACGGCGAAACCGGCCAGGGCCGCCTTCGCGCTCTTGGAGGCGTCGACGAGGTTGGGCACTTCGTGTCCGAGCACGAGGTGCCCGGCACCGAAGCTCGGTTCCAGTTGCACCGCGATCTCCATGAACGTCAGGGCGGATGCCGTCCCGACGGTGTCCTCGGAGTCCGCTGAGGCGGGGTGCGCGCGACCGATCACGAGAACAAGCCGGTTTCCCTGCACCCCGATCAGCACGTCGGCGGCCATGTGCCGCGCGGAGCGGCGCAGCTGGTCGACATCGAGCATCTTCGGGGTGGTGCCGACGAGCACGCAGACCTCGCCGTGGCCGTGCCAGCCGAGTGCGGCGATCCGGCTCGGCAGTTCGTCGTCGTACTCGCCGCTGAGGATCGAGTCGACCACGAGGGCCTCGAGCCGCACGTCCCAGAGCCCGCGTGCCTCGGCGGCGCGCGCGTAGACATCCGCAGCTCCGAAGGCGATCTCGCGGGAGTAGAGCAGGATCGCCTCGCGGAGGATCTCGCCGCCGTCCTTGACGCGTTCCTCGACGACCTCGACGGAGACCCGGATGAGCTGGAGGGTCTGCTGCAGGCTCACCGAGCGCAACAGCTCCCGCGGCGCGGCACCGAAGACGTCGGCCGCGATCCACGGAGTGGATTTCGGGTCGTCGAACCACGCGATGAAGGACGTGATGCCCGCCTGGGCCACCAGCCCGACCGAGGACCGCCGTCCTGGCGGCATATCGCCGTACCAGGGCAGCGTGTCCTCGAGTCGTTTCAGGGTCGCCGTGGACAGCTCCCCTGAGATGGTGCGCAACCAGGCGAGCGTCTGCTCCTTCGTCTTCGGTGCCGGGGCCACAGTCGGGTTAGCTCTCGCCCCCGGCGGAGCCCGTTGTGCCCGCGGTCACGTCGTGCAGCTGGTACTTCTCGATGGCCTGGCCGACGACCGCCCTGTCGATCTCGCCGCGACGGGCGAGCATCTCGAGGGTGCGGACGACCATGGACGGTCCGTCGATCTTGAAGAACCGACGGGCGGCAGGGCGGGTGTCCGAGAAGCCGAAGCCGTCCGCGCCGAGGGTGGCGAAATCGCCGGGGATGAACTGGCGGATCTGGTCGGGCACGGCGTGCATGAAGTCGCTGACCGCGATGAACGGGCCGGCGGCTCCGGCGAGCTTCTTCGTGACGTACGGCACCTGCGGGCCCTGGTCGGGGTTGAGGAAGTTGTGCTCCTCCGCCCGCATGCCGTCGCGGCGCAGTTCGGCCCAGGACGTGACGGACCAGACATCGGCCGAGACTCCCCAGTCGGAGGCGAGCAGGGCCTGCGCCTCGAGCGCCCACGGCACGGCGACACCGGAGGCCAGGAGCTGCGCCTTCGGTCCGGTGACCTGCGAGTGGTTGATCCGGTGGATGCCGTGCACGATGCCGTCGACGTCGACCTCGTCGGGCTCGGCCGGCTGCACGGCCGGCTCGTTGTACACGGTGATGTAGTACATGACGTTCGGGTCGTCGTGCAGGCCGCCGTACATCCGCTCGAGACCGGAACGCACGATGTGCGCGATCTCGTACCCGTACGCCGGGTCGTAGGACACGACGGCAGGGTTGGTGGATGCGAGGAGCGGCGAGTGGCCGTCGGCGTGCTGCAGTCCCTCACCGGTCAGGGTCGTGCGACCCGCGGTGGCTCCGATCATGAAGCCGCGGGCCATCTGGTCGCCGGCGGCCCACATGGCGTCGCCGGTGCGCTGGAATCCGAACATCGAGTAGAACACGTAGATCGGGATGAGCGGCTCACCCTGGGTGGCGTAGGTGGTCCCGACGTTCGTGAACGCGGCCATCGCGCCGGCCTCGTTGATGCCGACGTGCAGGATCTGGCCCTGCGGGCTCTCCTTGTACGCGAGCAGCTGGGCGTGGTCGACGGACGTGTACTGCTGGCCGTTCGGGTTGTAGATCTTGGCGTTCGGGAAGAACGCGTCGATTCCGAAGGTGCGGGCCTCGTCGGGGATGATCGGGACGATGCGGTTTCCGAAGTCCTTGGCGCGCAGGAGCTCCTTGAGCAGACGGACGAACGCCATCGTCGTGGCGATCTCCTGCGTGCCGGAGCCTTTCAGGGTCGGCGCGTACGTCGAGTCCTGCGGGAGGTTGACCTGGGTGTACTTGCTCCGGCGTTCCGGCACGTAGCCGCCGAGGGCGCGGCGGCGTTCGTGCAGGTACTGGATCGCCTCGTCGTTCTCGTCCGGACGGTAGTACGGCGGGAGGTAGGGGTTCTCCTCGAGCTGGGCATCCGTGATCGGCATGTGGGTGCTGTCACGGAAGGTCTTCAGGTTCTCGAGGGTGAACTTCTTCATCTGGTGGGTCGCGTTGCGGCCCTCGAAGCTCGGGCCGAGGGCGTAGCCCTTGACGGTCTTCGCGAGGATGACGGTCGGCTGGCCCTTGTGCTCCGACGCGGCCTTGAACGCCGCGTAGACCTTGCGGTAGTCGTGGCCGCCACGCTTGAGGTTCCAGATCTCGTCGTCGGTGTAGCCTTCGACGAGCTTCAGGGCGCGCGGGTCGCGGCCGAAGAAGTTCTCGCGAACGTATGCGCCGCTCTCGGCCTTGTACGTCTGGTAGTCGCCGTCGGGGGTGACGTTCATCAGGTTGAGCAGGGCGCCGTCGACGTCGCGGGACAGGAGGTCGTCCCACTCGCGGCCCCAGACGACCTTGATGACGTTCCAGCCGGCACCGCGGAAGAAGCTCTCGAGCTCCTGGATGATCTTTCCGTTTCCGCGGACGGGTCCATCGAGGCGCTGCAGGTTGCAGTTGATGATGAAGTTGAGGTTGTCGAGACCCTCGTTCGCGGCGACCTGGAGTTGGCCGCGGCTTTCGACCTCGTCCATCTCACCGTCGCCGAGGAACGCCCAGACCTGCTGGTCGCTGGCGTCCTTGATTCCGCGGTTGGTGAGGTACCGGTTGGTCTGCGCCTGGTAGATGGCGTTGATCGGACCGAGGCCCATCGACACCGTCGGGAACTGCCAGAACTCCGGCATCAGGCGCGGGTGCGGGTAGGACGACAGTCCCTGCGGCGCGTGCGACTTCTCCTGGCGGAAGCCGTCGAGCTGGTTCGCGGTCAGGCGGCCCTCGAGGAATGCCCGGGCGTAGGTGCCGGGGAGGCGTGGCCCTGGATGAAGATCTGGTCTCCGCCACCCGGGTGGTCCTGGCCGCGGAAGAAGTGGTTGAAGCCGACCTCATAGAGGGCGGCGGATGAGGCGTATGTCGAGATGTGTCCGCCGACGGAGATCCCGGGTCGCTGTGCGCGGTGCACGAGCACGGCTGCGTTCCAGCGGATCCAGGCGCGGTAGCGGCGCTCGATGTCTTCATCGCCGGGGAAGTCCGGCTCGTTGCCGGCCGCGATCGTGTTGATGTAGTCGGTGGTGGGCACCATGGGGACGCCCAGGTGCAGTTCCTTGGATCGTTTGAGCAGGCTCAGCATGATCTCGCGGCCGCGTTCGTGTCCCTGGGCGGCCACGAGTGCGTCCAGAGATTCGGACCACTCTTTCGTCTCTTCCGGATCCGCATCCGTGCTGTTCACCGAGTATGGGTCCTGGTCGTTGACAGTCACAGTCGACCTCTTCTATCGGGCAGGTCGTGTGATACGCGACCGTGCCTGGTTAGGCGTGCCGCAAAGCGGTCCCTGTGGACCGCTGGCACCACGCCAGCCTACAGATTCCAGCTGTGTGCCGCGCACGCGCGGCCGGTACGCGACGAACGCTGTCAGCGAAAGAATTGTCTAGGTTTCCCCCATCCCCGGGGCTAGGCTGTTCCGGCGCTTGCCACTGGTGGCTGACGCAGGAAAGGACGCACTATGGCTCTGGAGAATGACACCCAGGCACCCGACTTCGAATTGGTCAACCAGTACGGCGAGCACATCCAGCTCAGCCAGTATCGCGGTGACAAGTCGGTGGCATTGGTCTTCTTCCCTCTCGCGTTCTCGGGAATCTGCAGTGGCGAGTTGTGCACCCTGCGCGACAACCTGAGCCTGTTCGAGAACAGTGGTGTTGAACTCCTGGGTATTTCGGTGGATTCCCGGCACGCGCTGCGCGCCTGGGGAGAGCAGGAGAACTACGGATTCAACCTCCTCGCCGACTTCTGGCCGCATGGAGCCGTCGCCAAGGAATACGGCGTCTTCCTCGAGGAGAAGGGTTTCTCGAACCGCGCAACCTTCCTGATCGACCCGGACGGCATCATCCGTGCGAGCTTCATCACGGCTCCCGGCGAGGCGCGTTCGCTCGACGCATACCGTGCCGCGATCGGCGAACTCCAGCCCGCGTGACCCGATCGCCGCTCCCACCGGTATAGTGGTGTCGGTTCAACCCCGGCGGAAGTCGATACGCAGGGGCCTTTAGCTCAGTTGGTAGAGCGCCACGTTTACACCGTGGATGTCATCGGTTCGAGCCCGGTAGGGCCCACCAGTAGGTCAGCACCTCGGGGTGTCCGAGAGTGATTCCCCGGTTGACCGGGATCTGGTCTCACGGGTTAGGCTTGGGGTAATTCGGTGAGTCCTGCCGGGACTCCCGTGTGAACCGGTCGCTCCTCCGGGAGCCGAAAGGTCGTGTGTGCCAGTGGCTCTCCTGTGGAGTGATCTGCGAGTGGATGTCCCGGTCGGCCGGAGCAGGCATGCCCCCGGGGCACAGGACCCGGCCCGTGTCCCCCGTTAGCCGTGCGGCATTCGATACTGCCGCCCGGGAACTCGAAGCCTGGGACGACTCCGGCACGGAGCTCTGCGCCCCGTTCCTGAGAGTGCTCCCCATCGATGGAGCAGCGATCTCCACCCTCGGCGCGCCCTTCGGGACCGAGACGATCAGCGCGAGCGACGCGTTCGCCGCCCGGATCGACGAACTGCAATTCGATCTCGGCGAGGGACCGTGCTGGCGGGCGCTCGCGACCCGGCGCCCGGTCCTCTCGCCGGACATCCGCCTCGAGCAGAATCCGGCCTGGCCGATGTTTCGCGCGGCACTCGACGACGCGGAGGTCGGGGGACTGTTCGCCTTCCCTCTCGTCATCGGAACGCTCGAGATCGGCGCCGTCGACCTCTACTCGTCCGTTGCCGGCCCGTTGCCGCCGGAGGCTGTCGCCGACGCAACGGAACTCGCGGATATCGTCGCCCGGGTCGTGTTGCGCCGGGCGCTTCGAGACCACGTCTCCGTGGAACAGGATCCGGAGCGACTGGATGCCGACGGACCGAACCCTGCCGACCCGACGCAACCGGAAGCCGAGGGATTCTCGCGCCGCGTGATCCACCAGGCCACGGGGATGATCCTTGCCCAGCTGAATCTCTCCGCCACGGATGCATTGCTGCTCCTCCGTGGTTACGCTTTCTCAAACGGACGATCGGTGCGGTCCGTCGCACACGATGTGGTCGCCCGGAAAATTGATTTCTCCACGGTTATCGCACCTTAGGATTACAACATGGTCACACAATCCCGGGAGGGTCAGCTCGTCGAGACGTTCGTCACGCTGGCCGACACGCTCGTCGTCGGCTACGACGTCGTCGACCTCCTGCAGACTCTCGTCGAGCGGTGCGCGCTCCTCTTCGGAGCGTCCGCGGTGGGTATCATCCTCTCGGCCGGTCACGGAGACTTCGAGGTCGTGGCCTCCACCAACGAGCGCACCCGGCTGGTCGAAATCCTCCAGCTGCGAGCGGGCGCCGGTCCCTGCGTCGAGTGCGTGACGACCGGTGCCGCTGTCGCCATTCCCGACCTCGACGTCGTCGCCCCGAAATGGCCCCTCTTCCGTGCGGGTGCACTCGAACAGGGATTCCTCTCGATGCACGCCGTTCCCCTGCACCTGCGGGCGACGACCATCGGCTCACTCAATCTTTTCTGGGACCGTCTCGGCGGCCTTGGCGCCGAGGACCTGCGCACCGTTCAGGCCCTCGCGGACACGGCGACGATCGGAATCCTGCAGGAACGCGCGATCCGCGAGAGCGACATCGCTCGCGCACAGCTCCAGCACGCGCTCAACAGCCGCGTCGTGATCGAACAGGCCAAGGGCGTCATCGCGTTCATGCACGACGTCGACATGAGCGAGGCGTTCACGATGCTCCGTGACTACGCCAGGAGCCACAACAGGCCGCTCGCCGAAGTATCCGCGGCCGTCGTCGATCGCACCCTTCGCCTCTGAACCGGTTCTGCATATACTGGGGTTGCGCCCCGGACCCTGGCTGCACATGGACAGTTCACTGAGCCAGTGAGGGAAGACGATGAAGCGCATATTCCACGCAGGGGGATCCGTCGTAACCGGGAGTGACCTTGCCGATGCTGTCATGCAGTATGCCGAGAGACTGAGTACCCGAGGCCAGGTCGAAGTTGTCGACATTCCCGTCATCGGCGACAGCGGTCAGGTCGGGAGGGCCCAGTTCCTGATCGGCGCGGCGAGCCAGTTGACGAGCGTCACGTCCCCGACAGGTTTCCGCGAACTCGTCGATACCGACATCACCGCGGGCCTGCGCAGGAAGGCGCTCGCTCCGATGGCGGTGCCCCAGGGTGCTTGGACCGGCGACGGTCTCGATGCTCCCCAGTTCGACGAATTCGACTACTGAGGACGTCCCGTCTGACCGCTTGACGACGTCCCGTCGATTCGGCGCGGAATGACCACGATCGGGCAGGGCAGGTTGAGCAGCACGTCGTGGCTCACCGAGCCCAGGATGAGGCTCCCGACCGAGCCGCGTCCGTGCGTGCCGACCACGAGCAGTTCAGCCTCGGCGGACGCATCGACGAGTGCAGGGGCGGCCGGCCCGGTGTCGAGGATCTCGACGACGTCGAGTCCTGGACGGGCGTCCCGCACCCGTTGGGCCGTGATCGCGAGCGCTTCGGCATTGGCTTCGCGGAGCGCTTCGAACGGCACCGTCGCGCCGAGGTCGATCGCAACCGTCATCGGAATCGACCAGGAGTGCACGATCCGGAGTCCGCGCCCGAGCCTGACCGCTTCGTCGGCAGCCCAGTCGAGGGCTTCCGTGCCGGCGGGGTCGTCGTCGAACCCGACGACGACAGGGCCGATCCGCGGTCGCCACGTCGCCGGAACGACGACGACCGGGCAGTGCGCGTGCGCCGCGAGGCGGAGGGGAGCGTCCCGTAGACGGCGCCGGTCAGGAGCCCGGTCTTGTTCGAGCCGATCACCATCAGGTCCGCAGAAGCGGATGCCCTGACGAGCTCGTCGACGGGGACACCGTGTCGGATGTAGCTCGTCCTGCGGCACCCCGGAGCCCGGCGTTCCACTTCATGGGTCGCCGCGGCCAGCGCGCGTTCGTAGGCAGGCTGGAAGCTGAGGGCGACGTCGTGCGGCGACCAACCCAGCTCGACGACGGTCGTGAGTTCGAGCTCGATCGGTTGTGCGTCCGATTCGGCGGACGAGCGGTCGACCGCTCGGGTGATCGCCCAATCCAGGGCTGCAGCACTGGCCGGCCCGCCGTCAATCGCAACGATCACGTTCTCCGTCATGCCCGCAGTGTACGCCCGGGGTGCACTGCCAGCCCGCCGCCGGACCGCCGGGCTACTATGGCCCGATGACATCCGCACACAGGGACAGGGTCGTCCCCGGTCCCGGCCAGGAATCGGTGTGGGACTACCCGCGCCCGCCCAGGGTCGAGCCCGTCTCCGAGGAAGTGGTGATCCGCTTCGGTGGGCTCGAGATCGCGCGCACCGAAAACGCGGTCCGCGTGCTCGAGACGAGCCACCCGCCGGCGTATTACCTTCCCCGCGATGCCTTCCGCCCCGGTTCTCTCGTGCCGGCGGACGGCCGATCGGTGTGCGAATACAAGGGAACCGCGTCATACCTGACCGTCGTGTCCGGCACTGCTCGTGCCGTTGGCGCTGCCTGGACCTACCCTGAGCCCGAGCCTGGGTTCGAATCGCTCGCGGGCCGGATCGCACTGTATCCGGGGCGGATGGATCTTTGCACTGTCGACGGTGAAGTCGTCCACGCGCAGGCCGGATCCTTCTATGGCGGTTGGATCACCTCGCGGGTCGTCGGGCCGTTCAAGGGGGAGCCGGGCACCCTCGGCTGGTAGACCTGCCGCGATTTCGGGCATCTGGCTACACTCGGGGCATGTCCGACAGGTACCCGAGGGGGCAGGACGGCCCCGTTCCGCCCGAACCCGCCTCCCCGGCTGACGACGACGCGCTCACGGTGGAGTCACCGGCCGTGATCGAACTGGGCATCACGCCACTGGACGGGAGCGCGCCGAGGACGGCCGCGACCGAGATCGTCGGCTTCGGAGTCGACGACGACCTGCCCGACGACGCCGACGACGTACCGACGGGGGTGGCCGCGCCCGTGGCGAGTCCACGGGTCAGCGACGACGAAATCGTCCTCGTCGATGCCGCTCTCGCCGAGGAGCCGCGGCTCGTGATCGAGCGTTACGCACAGGCTCCGACCCCGGTGGTGAACCGGGTCGGACGCGGAAGCCGGGTCTTCCGTCTCTGGTTCGCGGTCATGGCATCCGTCGTCAGCGTCGCGGTCGGTGCGCGCCTCGCCTACCTCGGACTCAGCATCCGCCAGGTCGTACTCGTCACCGTGCTCGGCATCGTGCTCTCACTGATCCCGCTCGGCCTGGGAACCCTGGCCGGTCGGCGCAACGGGCAGTCGATGGTCATGCTGTCGCGGGCAACGTTCGGCGTGATCGGAAACGTCGTTCCCACCGTGTTCGCCCTGCTTGTCCGGATGGCCTGGGGCGCACTGCTCCTCGCCATCCTGGGCCGGGCCGTGACCGCAGCAACGAGGCCGCCGACGCTGGCAGGTGGAACCAGGGACGGGTCCGTTCCGCTCCCCGCGCTGGCGGTCCTGATCGTGGCGACCGTGGTCGCGCTCTTCGGCTATGCGCTCATCCGCTCCGTTCAGGCCGTGCTCGCCGTCGCAGGTGCCGCCCTGGTGATCGCGGTGATGGTGCTCTCGGCCGGACTCGTCGACGTGGGCTCGGCGCTCACTGTTCCGGATGGAAGCGGTTTCACGGTGTTCGGCGGGGTCACCCTCGTGTTCGCCTACCTGGGACTCGCCTGGGCGTCGAGCGGCGCAGACCTTGCACGCTATCAGGGCAGGTCCGGTTCCGGATCGAATGCGGTTCTCTGGCTCCTCGCGGGGGTCGGGGTACCTGCCCTCGTCCTCGCCTCCTGGGGGGCACTGCTCGTCTCGTCCCAGGGCCAGCGGGGAGCAGACCTCGCCGTCGACCCGGTCGGAACGCTCGCCGCGCTCCTGCCCGCCGGTCTCGAATGGCCGTTGCTTCTGCTCGGAACGGTCACCGTGCTCTCCGCACTGATCCTGACGTTGTACTCGGGCGGCCTGGCGGCCGCGGCGCTGTCCTCCGGGCTCCCTCGGGCCGCGGGAGTCGCTCTCACGGCGATGGGCGCGGCACTGCTCCTCCTGCCGTCCGGTGGGTTGGGTGTCCGGGCGGCGTTCCTCACCGTGCCACTGACCCTCGCGATCCCGGTCGCGGCCTGGTCGGGGCTGTTCTCCGCCGAGACGTTCGTGCGCGCCAATCGGTACGACACCCGCAGCCTCCTGAAGCGCGGTGGAGCGTATGCGGACGTGCGCTGGGTCAATCTGGCCGCCTTCGTCGTCTTCAGCGTGGTCGGCTGGGGACTCCTCGTCCCTGGGGAGGGCTGGTCGGCCTGGCAGGGATACCTCTTTGAACCACTCGGCATCGACCCCGGCGGGGAATTCGCGGCGACGAACCCCGGCGTCCTGATCGTCTTCGCCCTGGGCCTCGCGACACCCCTCCTCGCGGGCATTCCGGCGATCCGCAGGCAGGAGAACGCCAGGACCCCGGCGTCCGCGGGGTGAGTCCACGGGTCGCCGGGTGGGTGTCGTGAGACCGGCGCCTGCGAGTCGGCGCCCTGAGAATGGCCGGGGTAGCGCACGGGTAGGCTGACGGGGTGTCCTATTCGCTCGCAGAGATCACCCGGACCGTCCACGAGCTCTGGCCGTTGTCGGGTGCGGAGACGTGGGATGCACCCGGACTCGTGAGCGGCGACCCGTCGAACCGGGTCGATTCCGTCCTCCTCGCGGTCGACGCCGTCTCCGCGACCGTCGATGAGGCGATCGAGGTCGGTGCCGACCTCCTTCTCGTCCACCATCCGCTCCTTCTTCGCGGAGTCACGTCCATCGCAGAGGACCGGTACAAGGGTGCCCTCCTGGCCAGGTTGATCCGGTCGGACTGCGCACTCCTCGCCGCGCACACGAACGCGGATGTCGTCGTCGACGGTGTCTCCGACGTCCTCGCGTCGCGACTCGGACTCGTGGACGCCCAGCCGATCACCGCGGGAACCGTGCCAGGGACCGGTATCGGGCGGGTCGGGCTGCTCGGGACTCCGACCACACTCGGCCAGCTCGCCCGGCGCCTCGCGACGATCCTGCCCGCGACAGCCTCCGGGATCCGCGTCTCGGGGAGTACACCGCACCGGTTCGCTCTGTCGCGCTCTGCGGTGGAGCGGGGGACTCCCTGCTCAGCGTTCCGTCCGTGCTGGCCGCGGATGTCTACATCACCGCCGACCTCCGTCATCACCCGGCCTCCGAGGCGAGGGAACAGGCGCTGCTCGACGGAAACACACCGGCGCTGATCGACGTGTCACACTGGGCGAGCGAGTGGTTGTGGCTCGACACCGCCGCCGACGCGTTGCGGAACGCTTTTCCGGGACTACGGGTGGACGTGAGCGATCTGCGCACGGACCCGTGGGACTTCGTCATCGTGCAGTAACCTGCACAACCCCACCGACAGTATCCGGCCACCGGGCCGGTCGAACTCAATACCCGTGAAGGTCAGGACTCAAGTGAAGGCATCCCCCATCGAGCAGAAGGAACTGCTCCGGCTCCAGGCTCTCGACATCAGGCTCCAGCAGGTCGACCACCAGACCAGGGCGCTCGCCCAGCACGCCGAACTCACCGCACTCGCCGGAACCGCGGACAAGACCCGGATGAACCTCACGACTCTCCACGGAGAAGTCGAGGACGTTCGTCTCGAACTGAACCGGATCGAGTCCGACGTCGAGGTCGTCGAGAAGCGCATCAAGCGCGACGACGAACGCCTGCAGACGACGAGTTCGGTCAAGGACGTCCAGGCGCTCGACACCGAACTCGCCGCACTCCGCAAACGGCTGCTCGCCCTCGAAGAGATCGAGATCGCCGTGATGGAGCGCCTCGAGGAACGTGAATCCGCTGTTGCGGTCGTCGAAGCGGAACGGGACGCGCTGGCCGCCCGAGTCGAGGAGACCGAGACCTCACGCGACGCCGACCTCGCCACCCTGCACCGCCAGCTCGAGGAACTCCGCCGCGACCGGGCCGTGATCGCAGGGACGATCGCGCCGGATCTCGCGAGCCTTTACGAGAAGCTCTTCGTGAGCGGCCACGGGAACGCTGCCGCGCTGTTGCGCCAGCGCACCTGCAGCGGATGCACCATCACCCTCACCGGAAGCGACCTCGAGTCCGTGCGGTCGTCTGGCCGACGAGGTGCTGTTCTGCCCGGATTGTGGTGCGATCCTTGTGCGCACGGAGGAGTCCGGAATCTGATCCTGTAGTCTGGGAGGAAGAATGGGTCGGCAAGACGGCCGCGTCAGCCGGTTCCCTTCGGGGGAGCGGCTGCCGAGGAACGTCCGGGCTCCACAGAGCAGGGCGGTGGGTAACACCCACCCGGGGTAACCCGCGAGACAGTGCCACAGAAAGTAGACCGCCACCGTTTTTCGGTGGTAAGGGTGAAACGGTGGTGTAAGAGACCACCAGAGGCCAGGGTGACCTGGTCGGCTCGGTAAACCTCGTCCGGAGCAAGGTCACACAGGAAACGTTAAGGCGGCTCGCCGAGTTTCCGGGTAGACCGCTAGAGGGCTGCGGCAACGTAGTCCCGAGATAGATGGCCGTCCCCGGTGAAAACCGGGACAGAACCCGGCGTACCAGCCGGCCCATTCCCCTTTTCCCCGTTGGGGCCGCTTCCCCCACGGGGTGCCGTCACCCGACCACGGGACGAGACCGGTCCTGGTCTAGTCCAGGTCTTTCACGGCGAGGGCCGCAGCCCCGAGAATGCCGGCGTTGTTCTTGTGCACGGCCGGGACGATCGGCGTGTGCAGCGCGAGCAGGGGCAGGAAATCGTCGTGGTGCTTGGAGACGCCGCCGCCGACGACGAACAGGTCGGGGGAGAAGAGCGCCTCGAGCGTGGAGTAGTACTTCTGCAGGCGTGCCGCCCAGGCCGACCAGGAGAGATTCTCCCGTTCCCGCGCGGAGTACGAGGCGCGGGTCTCGTAGTCGACTCCGTCGATCTGCAGGTGACCGAGTTCGGTGTTGGGAACGAGCACCCCGTCGTTCAGGAGCGCCGTGCCGATGCCGGTGCCGAGGGTGGTCAGGATCACCACGCCCTCCACCCCCTGCGCGGCACCGAACTGGGATTCGGCGTACCCCGCGGCATCCGCGTCGTTCACGAACGTGATGGGTGCGCCGAGGCTCCTTGCGAACAGGGCCGCGGCCTCGAGGCCGATCCATTTCTTGGACACGTTGGCGGCCGACATCGTCCGTCCGTGCCTGACGATCGCGGGGAAGCAGATGCCGACGGGGACATCCGTCACGCCAGCAATGGCACTGACCCTTTCGAGGATGACGCGGGTCGTCTCGACGATGTCGGCAGGGCGCCCGCCCTTGGGCGTGGGGAGCTTGACGCGGTCGGTCAGCAGCGCGCCCGTCGCAAGATCGACGAGTGCCCCCTTGATGCCGGTCCCGCCGATGTCGATGCCGATGGCCGTCTGAGAACTCATAGTAGAAAACCTACCGTCTAGGGGAGGGTCAAGACCTCTGCGCCGCGTTCGGTCACGACAAGGGTGTGCTCGAACTGGGCGGTGATGCTCTTGTCCCTGGTCGTCACGGTCCAGTCATCCGCCCACATGTCCCAGTCCGTGCCGCCGAGTGTGAGCATCGGCTCGATCGTGAAGACCATGCCGACCTCCATCACGGTGTCGTACTGCGGGGCAGAGTCGTAGTGGGGGACGATCAGGCCGGAGTGGAAGGCCTCGCCGACCCCGTGGCCGGTGAAGTCCCGAACGACGCCGTAGCCGAACCGCTTGGCGTATGACTCGATGGTCCGGCCGATCACGTTGACCTGACGCCCGGGGGCGACGGCCTTGATACCGCGGGCGAGGGCCTCCTTCGTGCGTTCGACGAGGAGCGTCACCGCTTCGCTCGCCTCCCCGACGATGAACGTGACGTTGGTGTCCCCGTGGACGCCGTTCTTGAAGGCGGTGATGTCGATGTTGACGATGTCTCCGTCTTCGAGGACCGTCGTGTCGGGGATGCCGTGGCAGATGACCTCGTTGACCGAGCTGCACAGCGACTTGGGATAGCCCCGGTAGCCGAGCGTGGAGGGGTACGCGTCATGCTCGATCAGGAATTGGTGTCCGATCCGGTCGAGTTCTTCCGTGGTCACGCCCGGGCGGATGCCCCGGCCGACGGCTTCGATCGCCTCCGCGGCGATCCGGCCGGCCTCACGGATCAGTTCGATCTTCGCGGCGGGGTAGACGTCGGAACCGGTGAATCGCGCCGGTGCGGCGTGGCCGACGTATTCCGGACGGGGGATCCTGGCGGGGACGGGACGGATGGGGGATACCGGGCCTGGCAAGAGGTGACCGGCGGAATCCTTAGGCATAGGATCTAGCTTATGGCCGAAGATACTGAGCACCAGTTCTGGTACAACCTGCGCACGGGCGCCGTCGAGGAGGGAATGGTCTCTCTCGCCGTCGATCGGGTCGGGCCGTTCCCCACCCGCGACGAGGCAGCCCACGCACTGGAGAAGCTCCGCGCGAACAGCGCGAAATGGTCGGCGGAGGACGCTGCGGAGGACCGCTGACAGCTATTCGTAGCTGTGTTCCGGCCCGGGGTACACGCCGCTCTCGACGTCTGACTTGAACTGGTGCACGGCATCCGTGAGGACGCTGCGCACGTTGGCGTACTGCCGCACGAAACGCGGCACGCGGCCCTCGGTCATGCCGGCGAAGTCTGTCCAGACCAGCAGCTGGCCGTCGACGTCTGGTCCTGCCCCGACACCGATCGTCGGGATCTCGAGCTTGCTGGTGACCTCCGCGGCCACGGTCGCCGGAACCATCTCGAGGACGACGGCGAACGCGCCGGCGTCCTGCACGGCGAGGGCGTCTTCGAGGAGTTTCTCCGCGGCGTCGCCGCGGCCCTGGATGATGTGGCCGCCGAGACCGTGTTCGCTCTGCGGTGTGAAACCGATGTGGGCCATCACGGGGATACCGCTCGTCACGATTCTCTTGATCTGCTTGTGGCTGCGCACCCCGCCCTCGAGCTTGACCGCGTGGGCCTGTGCTTCCTTCATGAACCGCACCGCGGTGTGGAGGGCCTCCGTCTGGCCGGTCTCGTAGGAGCCGAAGGGCATGTCAGCGACGACAAGGGCGCGGGTGACGGCGCGGGCGACTGCACGGGTGAGCGGGATCAGCTCGTCGACGGTGACGGGAAGAGTGGTCTCGTAGCCGAAGACATTGTTCCCCGCCGAGTCTCCGACCAGGAGGAAATCGATCCCGGCCTGGTCGAAAATCTGCGCCGTGAGCATGTCGTAGCTGGTCAGGCCGGTAATCGGGATTCCATGCTGTTTCGCGTTCGAGAAATGGCGGGTCCGCACCCGCTTGGGTCCTGCGGGGGCGGGAACGAAGGGATTCAGGTCATTGACGGAACGGGGAGCATCTGACGCGGTCGACTCTGGCATGCCTCCAGTGTAGCCAGCGGCCGATTCCGCCCGCCGGGGCCGTTTTCGCACGCGAGGTCACGACAGCCAGTAACCTAGTGATCAACAAGAAAGGGCGTGGATGGACAAGCAGCGCGACTTCGTTCTTCGTACCATCGAGGAACGGGGCATCAAGTTCATTCGTCTCTGGTTCACGGACGTCGTCGGCACCCTGAAATCGGTGGCGATCGCACCGGCCGAGGTCGAGGGCGCATTCGCAGAGGGTCTCGGTTTTGACGGCTCGGCCATCGAGGGCCTGACCCGGTCCTTCGAAGCGGATGTCCTCGCACATCCGGATCCCACAACGTTCCAGATTCTGCCGTGGCGGGGCGAAGTCGACCCGACCGCACGCATGTTCTGCGATATCACGACCCCCGACGGTCAGCCCGCGGTTGCCGACCCGCGCAACGTGCTCAAGCGCACGCTTGCGAAAGCGGCGGATCGCGGCTTCACGTTCTACACGCATCCTGAAATCGAGTTCTACCTCCTGAAGTCGTCGAAGTTCGGCAAGGACGGGCCGGTGCCCGTCGACTCCGCCGGATACTTCGACAACGTCCCCGGCGGAACCGCCCACGACTTCCGGCGCCGTTCCGTGCGGATGCTCGAGGAGCTCGGCATTTCGGTGGAGTTCAGCCACCACGAGGCCGGCCCCGGCCAGAACGAGATCGACCTCCGGTATGCGGACGCCCTCTCGACGGCCGACAACATCATGACTTTCCGCACCGTCATCAAGGAGGTCGCTATCGAGCAGGGCGTCTACGCGACGTTCATGCCGAAGCCGATGTCCGACCAGCCTGGCTCGGGCATGCACACCCACCTGTCCCTCTTCGAGGGCGAGACGAACGCCTTCTACGAGGCGGGCGCGCAGTACCAGCTGTCCCGCACCGGGCGTCAGTTCATCGCGGGCCTGCTCAAGCACGCACCGGAGATCACCGCAGTCACGAACCAGTTCGTGAACTCGTACAAGCGGCTCTGGGGCGGGGATGAGGCGCCGAGCTTCGTCTGCTGGGGCCACAACAACCGGTCCGCGCTGATCCGCGTGCCGCTGTACAAGCCGAACAAGGGCAACAGCTCCCGCATCGAATACCGGGCGATCGACTCCGCAGCGAACCCGTACCTCGCATACTCGCTCATGCTCGCTGCCGGCCTCAAGGGCATCGAAGAGGGCTACGAGCTGCCTCCGGAAGCCGAGGACAACGTCTGGGGGCTCAGCGACACCGAGCGCCGCGCACTCGGTTACCGCCAGCTGCCTGCGAGCCTCGACCACGCCATCCAGTTCATGGAGGAATCCGAACTCGTCGCCGAGACCCTGGGCGAGCACGTGTTCAACTACGTGCTGCTCAACAAACGGCAGGAGTGGAAGGAGTACCGCTCTCAGGTCACTCCATTCGAGCTGCAAAAGAACCTCGAGATGTTGTAGCGCACGATGGCGCGAGAGGCGCTGACCCTCACCGAACTTGCGAGGGTCGGCTTCGCTGAACTCGGTGAGGTCCGGGCGTGCCTCGACGAGGTCGTCACCAGGGGCGGGCCCGATTCGGCAGAACTCTTGCCGTTGCTCGCCCGCACGGCGAGCCCGGACGCAGCACTCTCCGGCCTGATCGCCCTGCTGCGGCAGGCACCGGCGGAGCTCCTGGCCCTCCTGGCCTGCCCGGGCGCTCCGCTGCGCCTCCTGCTCGTGCTCGGCGCGTCCCGCGGCCTGACCGATTTCTTCCTGCGGCACCCGGAGGAGCTCGGCGTCCTGGCCACCCGCTCACGGTCCCTTCCCGGCCCCGAGGAACTCACCAGGGATCTGCTCGCCTCGGTCGGGGCCGTCGACGGCTTCGCTGCCCTCGTCGACGACGCCGGCTGGGTTGCGCTCCGGGTGCGGTACCGGCGGAGGCTCGCGGAGGTCGCCGCTTTCGATCTCGAACAGGCTGACCCCGTCGCCGGCCTTGACGGTGTCGCCAGGGCGCTGTCCGATCTCGCCGCCGCCGCGCTGGAGGGGTCCCTCGCCGTCGCGCGAACGATGGTGGCTGCCCCCGTTGCCGCCCCTGGCGTCTTCCCCGTCGACCAGGTGCGCTCCACCCGGCTCGCCGTGATCGGCATGGGCAAGGCCGGGGCGAGGGAGCTCAACTACGTCAGCGACGTCGACGTCATCTTCGTCGCGGAAGCAGACCCCGAAACCGGGCTCGAGTCCGGTCGTGCGGTCGACATCGCAACCAGGCTTGCGATCCTGCTGATGCGCGGCCTCAACCAGCCGACGCTCGAACCCGAACTCTGGGAGGTCGACCCGAACCTGCGTCCAGAGGGAAAGTCGGGGGCGCTCGTGCGTTCCCTCGACTCACACATCGCGTATTACGAGCGGTGGGCGAAGAGCTGGGAATTCCAGGCCCTGCTCAAGGCGAGGCCGCTCGCCGGCCATGCCGGGCTCGGTGAACGGTACCTCGCCGCGGTCGGTCCGAAGGTGTGGACGAGCGCCAGCCGGGAGAACTTCGTCGAGTCTGTGCAGCGGATGCGGGAACGGGTGACCGACAACATCCCCGACGACGAGGTCGATGTCCAGCTCAAGCTCGGCCCCGGCGGGCTGCGCGACATCGAGTTCACCGTGCAGCTCCTCCAGCTCGTTCACGGCCAGGCCGACGAAGACGTGCGACAGGCCGGCACCCTCCCCGCACTCGCGGCCCTCGCCGAGTCCGGCTACGTTGGTCGCGCGGAAGCGGCGGAATTCTCGCAGGACTACCGGATCCTCCGGTTGATGGAACACCGCCTGCAGCTCTACCGCCTGCGACGTACCCACCTCGTGCCGCGCGACGAGGCGAGCCTGCGCATCCTCGCCCGGGCGACCGGACTCGCCTCGGGAGCCGCCCAGCTCAGCACGCGCTGGGCGGACACCAAACACCGGGTGCGTGGACTGCACGAGCGCCTCTTCTACCGGCCTTTGCTCTCCGCCGTTGCCGCGCTGCCCGATGGTGAGCTCGTTCTCACGAGCGCGCAGGCCGAGGCCAGGCTCGCGGCGATCGGTTTCCGCGACACCAAGGGCGCCTTCGCCCACATCGCCGCGCTCACCGGGGGCGTTTCCCGTCGGGCGACGATCCAGCGCCACCTCCTTCCCGTCCTCCTGCAGTGGTTCTCCGAGGGTGCCGACCCCGACTACGGCCTGTTGGCCTTTCGGCGCCTCAGCGACAGCCTCGGGTCGACCTACTGGTTCCTGCGGATGCTTCGTGACTCCTCCGGCGCCGCCGAACGGCTGACCCGGGTGCTGTCCTCGTCCCGGTTCGTCGGCGAACTCCTCGAAACCATTCCGGAGTCGGTCGCATGGCTCGAGAACGAGAACGACCTGCGTCCGCGGCCCCTCGCCGTGCTGCGCGCAGAGTCCCGCGCGGTCCTGGCACGCCACCAGACGCCGGAAGCAGCGGCATCCGTCCTCCGTACGGCGCGGCGCCGCGAGATCCTGCGCCTGGCCTTCTCGTCCATCCTCGGCAGGATCAGCATCGACCAGCTCGCGACGGGCCTGACCGACGTCACCGCGACCGTGATCGAGGGCGTCACCGCGGCGATCCGCGGCACCGGCCTCCGGGGCGAGCCCGACGGCGACGCGGACGGCATCGAGTTCGCCGTGATCGGCATGGGCCGGTTCGGGGAGCCGAGCTGGGCTTCGGGTCCGACGCCGACGTGATGTACGTGTTCCGGGCCGGAAAACTTAGCGGCGAGGCCGCGCATGCCCGGGCGATGTTCATCGCGAGGGAACTCAAACGCCTCACCGAGGACAGCCGCCTGCCGCTCGACCTCGACCTCGGTCTGCGCCCGGAGGGCAAGAACGGGCCCGTCGCCCGATCCCTCGACTCGTACGAGGCGTACTACCGGCGCTGGTCGCTGACCTGGGAGGCGCAGGCGCTGCTGCGGGGCAGGGGCGTCGCCGGCGATGCCCGGCTGCTTGCCGACTTCGAGACCCTCGCGGACTCGGTTCGTTTCCCGCTCGCGATCGACGACCAGGCTGTCCGGGAGATCAAACGGATGAAGGCCCGCGTCGAGAAGGAACGGTTACCGCAGGGCGCAGACCCGAACCGGCACCTCAAGCTCGGCCGCGGATCGCTCAGCGACGTCGAGTGGTTCGTCCAGCTGTTGCAGTTGCAGCACGCCGCGGCGATCCCCGAGCTGCGCACGCACTCGACCCTCGGTGCACTGCACGCCGCCGCCAGGGCCGGGCTCGTGAGCGACTCGGATGCCGAGACCCTCCGGGCGGCGTGGATCTTCACCTCCCGCTGCCGGTCCGCGATGACCCTGTGGATGAACCGGACTGCGGACACCCTCCCGACCGACCGCATCCAGCTCGAGGGCATCGCCCGGATCCTCGAATACCCGCCGGGCTCCGCCAACCGGCTCGAAGACGACTACCTCGCCGTCACCCGGCGCGCCCGCGCCGTGTTCGAGCGTCGCTTCTACGGCCCCGTCGAACACGCGGGCCCGTTCGCCGGCTGACCGGGGAACGACGAACGGGCCGTACCCCGAGAGGTACGACCCGTTATGGTCAGGCTCGGTGCGGTTTAGACCCCGTAGTACAGTTCATACTCGAACGGGTGCGGACGCTGCGCGAGCGGCTTGATTTCCTGCTCGCGCTTGAAGCTGACCCAGGTCTCGATCAGTTCGGGCGTGAACACGTTGCCGGCGAGGAGGAAGTCGTGGTCGGCTTCGAGGGCCAGCAGCGCCTCCTCGAGGGAAGCGGGAACCTGCGGGATGTTCTTGGCTTCTTCGGGCGGGAGCTCGTAGAGGTCCTTGTCGACCGGCTCGTGCGGCTCGATCCGGTTCTTGATCCCGTCGAGGCCGGCCATCAGCTGGGCAGCGAAGGCGAGGTACGGGTTGCCGGAGGCGTCGGGCGCGCGGAACTCGATGCGCTTGGCCTTCGGGTTGGTGCCCGTGATCGGGATGCGGATCGAGGCCGAGCGGTTACCGGCAGAGTAGACCAGGTTGACCGGGGCTTCGAAGCCGGGGACGAGGCGGTGGTACGAGTTCACCGAGGGGTTGGTGAACGCGAGGACGGCCGGGGCGTGCTTGAGCAGGCCGCCGATGTACCAGCGGGCGATGTCGGAGAGTCCGCCGTAGCCGGCCTCGTCGTAGAACAACGGCTTGCCGCCGGACCAGAGGGACTGGTGGGTGTGCATACCGGAACCGTTGTCGCCGAAGAGCGGCTTGGGCATGAACGTCGCCGTCTTGCCCCACTCGTGCGCCGTGTTCTTCACGATGTACTTGAACTTGAGCAGGTCGTCCGCCGCGTGGACCATGGTGTCGAAGCGGTAGTTGATCTCGCCCTGTCCGCCGGTGCCGACCTCGTGGTGGCTGCGCTCGAGGATCAGGCCTGCGTCGATGAGCTTGAGGCAGATGTCGTCACGCATGTCGACGTGCTGGTCGACGGGGCTGACGGGGAAGTATCCGCCCTTGTACGGGGTCTTGTTGGCGAGGTTGCCGCCCTCTTCCTTCTTGCCGGAGTTCCAGGCGCCTTCGCTGGAGTCCACGGCGTAGAAGCTCGAGTACTGGTTCACTTCATAACGCACGTCGTCGAAGATGTAGAACTCGGCTTCGGGGGCGAAGAACGCGGTGTCGGCGATGCCGGTCGACTCGAGGTACTTCTCGGCCTTCTTCGCGACCTGGCGGGGATCCTTGGAGTAGATCTCACCGTTACGCGGGTTGTAGATGTCGAAAAGCATAATGAGCGTGCGTTCGGCGCGGAAGGCATCGACGTATGCCGTCGTCACGTCCGGGATGAGCTGCATGTCCGACTCGTGGATGGACGCGAAGCCGCGGATCGACGAACCGTCGAACATCTGCCCGACCGTGAAGAATTCCTCATCGACGGTCGACGCGGGGATGTTGAAGTGCTGCTGCACACCAGGAAGATCGGTGAAGCGAATGTCAAGAAACTTGATGTCCATGTCCTTGATGAACTTGAGCACTTCTGACGAATCGCGGAACATGCGGTTTTACTCCAAACGACGAGGGCGTTAATGACAGAAAGTCGCGCACGGCGGCTACCCAGAGAGTATTACGGCAGCATTACTCAACTGTGACGACTTTGTTTCTCACATGTTACAGGCGGGGCCCTTGGCTAGGATCATCCCGTGCCTCCCTCTGCCTCGCAACCGACCACCTTCGGACAGCTCCCGCCGAGCAGATGGCCGGGGGAGCGACTCGGGCTTCCCGACGCCGGCCCACTGTCCATCGGCCGCGCCGGGCGACGGATGCTGGGACTCCTGATCGACTATGCCCTCGCGATGGCGCTGGCATTCACGGTGTTCCGCTATACGTTCCTCGACTACAACGGTTTTGTCGTGACCGGGACCTATGTCCTGCTCCAGGTCGTGTTCATCCCGACGATCGGCGGCAGCATCGGCCACCGCCTCGTCGGACTCCGGGTGATCCCCTCGCGGGCGGCTGGGTCGGTCCGTGGCGGCCGATTGTGCGTTCCGTGCTTCTCGGCCTGGCATTCCCCGCACTGGTCTGGGACTCCGACCAGCGCGGCTTCCACGACAAGGTCGCCGGAACCGTCCTCGTCCGCGGCTGAGCCGCGCGCCGACAGGCAGACGCAAGAACCCCTCGTCGTGACGACGAGGGGTTCTTGACGTGCGGAATGGATGGGTGGACGCGCCTAGTTGCCGCGCTGGGGGCGGGCCTTGGTGGGATCGACACCCTTCGGGATCGGAAGCTTCTTCGTGATCGAGCTCAGCCGGTTGTTGACGGCGAGCACCTCTGCCTTGGTCAGGCTCGGCTTGATCTTGCGCAGACGGCTCGCGAGCTTGTGCAACGGCACGGCGTCGGAGTCCGGACCGACGGAGAGGACTGTGACGGGCACGTGACCGCCGAGACGGGTGACCGTGCGGCGTTCCTCCTCGAGCATGCGCGCGGTCCGGGTGCGCGGGCCCTCGCTGATCAGGACGACGCCGCCGCGACCGACCGCACGGTAGACCGCGTCCTGGGTCTTGCCGTTGACGGCGATGGGCATCTCGCTGCCGACCCAGCCGCCCTTGAGGGAGCTGCGCAGCACGGCGCCGACGGCGCCGGGCTGGCCTTCGATCTGGGAATAGGCGGCCTTCTCGGCACGACGGCCGAGGATGATCAGCACCGCGAGCACCCCGGCGAGGAGTCCGGCGATGATCCAGAGGACCAGCGTGAGAACGTTTCCGTCCGTCGCAACGATCGCGACGATGATCGACGCCACGAGCGGCACGAAGAAGCCCACGAGGAGGAGCGGAACGATTTTGGAATCGTACCGCCGGGTCATCTGGAACACCTGCCACATCTGCTTGATGCGGCCGGGTTCCTTGTGGGGTTTGGGAGTCTTGTCCTTGCTGCGTGCCATGATGTCGAGTTTACCGAGTCGCCAGAATCTCCGATGACCGATTTTCGGTCGAGTCAGCGACGATGCCGCCTGGGCGGGCGACGGCCTGGGCGAAGCCGAGGAGGCATCCGCCAGGTGGCGGAGCTCGGCGGGCACCTCGCGGTTCGTCGCGAGCATCGACTGCGCCCAGAGGCGTCCTGCCCGGTAGGAGGAGCGCACGAGCGGACCGGAGAGCACCCCGAGGAATCCGATGGCTTCCGCTTCGGCATTCAGCTCGACGAACTCCTCCGGCCGCACCCACCGGGCGACGGGGAGGTGCCGGGCGCTCGGCCGCAGGTACTGGGTGATGGTGATGATGTCGGTTCCGGCGTCGTGGAGGTCCTGGAGCGCCTGGCTGACCTCGGCTCGCTCCTCGCCCATGCCGAGGATCAGGTTCGACTTGGTGATGAGGCCGGCGTCGCGGCCCTGGGTGATCACGTCGAGGGAACGGTCGTAACGGAAGGCCGGGCGGATGCGTTTGAAGATGCGCGGGACCGTCTCGACGTTGTGCGCGAAGACCTCCGGCTTTGCCGAGAACACCTCGCCGAGCAGGTCGGGGTTGCCGGAGAAGTCCGGGACGAGGATCTCCACTCCCGTACCGGGGCTCTGCGCGTGGATCTGCCGGATCGTCTCGGCGTACAGCCAGGCACCCTCGTCGGGAAGGTCGTCACGGGCGACGCCGGTCACCGTGGCGTACCGAAGGTTCATCGCGACGACGGATTCCGCGACCCGTCTCGGTTCGTCGGTGTCGTACTCCGCAGGCTTGCCCGTGTCGATCTGGCAGAAGTCGCAGCGCCGGGTGCACTGCGAGCCACCGATGAGGAAGGTCGCCTCGCGGTCCTCCCAGCATTCGAAGATGTTCGGGCAACCGGCTTCCTGGCACACGGTGTGCAGGTTCTCGCCCTTGACGAGGTCCTGGAGCTTCCGGTATTCCGGTCCCATCTTGGCGACCGTCTTGATCCAGGCGGGTTTGCGTTCGATGGGGGATTCCATGTTGCGGATCTCGAGCCGCAGCATCTTGCGGCCCTCTGGCACGGCGCTCACGCGGCAGCCACCAGTTCCGCGGCGAAACGGGCCCGGATCGGTTCCACCAGTTGCTCCGGTGTCACCTCCCGGCCGAGGACGCGGGAGATCGTGGTGATGCCGGCGTCGCGGATGCCACAGGCGATGATGTGGTCGTAGGGTTCGAGGGAGTTGTTGCAATTGAGCGCGAAGCCGTGCATGGTCACGCCTTCGGCGACCCGGATTCCAATGGCGGCGATCTTGTCCTCGAAGCCGGGACGGCCGACCCAGACCCCGGACCGTCCGGTGACGCGACAAGCGTCGACTCCGAACCCGGCGAGGACATCGATGAGGATGCCTTCGAGGCGTCGGACGTACCCGACGACGTCGATGGGTTCGGCGAGGCGGAGGATGGGGTAGCCGACGAGCTGGCCGGGACCGTGCCAGGTGATCTTGCCGCCCCGGTCGGTGTCGATGACGGGAGTTCCGTCCGTCGGCCGCTCGTCGTCGGACGTGCGTCTACCCGCGGTGTACACGGCGGGGTGTTCGAGGAAGATGACGGTGTCCGGGCGTTCCCCGGAAACAACGGCACGATGGACGGTGCGCTGGAGCTCAAGGCCCACGAGATACGGCACGGAGTTGGCGCTTAGCCCCGCGACGAGAAAGTCGAGCATTGGGCCAGTCTAGGTCAGCCCGTCCTCACCAGCTACCGGATCGGCCGGAGTGTGCACAGCCTGTCCTGAGTGGGCTTGCCGCCGGCTCTCAGCGGGCGAAGATCGCCGCGTGACGAGACGTGCGGGAAGTCGGCGGAGTAGGACGCCTGCTGCGGAGTCCCCTGCCGTGGTGGGGGACTCCGAAGCGCAGCCAGCGGATGCCGTCGGAAACGTCGCCGGATACCGGGTGCTGAGGCGCATCGGCTCTGGTGACCTGTCCGACGTCTACCTCGGTGCCTCTGCCGAAGGCGGGATCGACGGCCAGAGGGAGGTCGTCGTTCTCAAGGTGTTCCGTGAGGTGCACGCGGTGGGCGCAGGCACCGGCGGCGCGGCGATCGACAGGGAGGTGCGCGCCCTCGAGAGCATCCCGGACGGCGGGGTGGGCCGGTTGCTGGACGTTGCGACGTTGCCGGACGGCCGGGTCTGCCTCGTCCTGGCCGAGGACCGTGGCGGGGCGCTCGGGGCGGTCCTGGCCTGCGAGCGATTGCTGGACCCGGGGGAGGCGGTCACGATCCTGGCGCCGGTGCTCGCGGCCGTTGCGCGGCTCTACGACGGGGGCTGGCTGCATCCGGGGATCAGCCCGGGTGTGATCCGGTTCGACGGTGCGGGCCGACCGGTCGTCGGGGGCCTGGGCGGTTTGCGGGACCTGCCGCCGCCGGGGCAGGACCGCGACGAACTGCAGGGCGAGGCCAGGTGCGCCTGCGGTGATGTTGTGCAGGCCGTTCTCGACCGGGTCGCGAAGCGCGGGCAGCCGCCGGCCGACGCCCTGTTCGCGGCCTGGCGCTCTGGCACGTACCGGGAGGCGCTTGCCGGACTCGAGCGGGCGCTGTTCGAATGGTCTCCCGCGGCACCGGTCCGGTTCGGCGGGCACGACGTCGCCCCGGGACACGGGACGTCGACGGACATCCGGGGGCGTTCCCCCGGCCAGGGTCCGCTGGCGAGCCTCGAGGCCGCGCTGGACGCGCGCGTCTGGCCGCTTCTGCGGGCCTGGGCGGTTCAGGTCGCCGGGACCATCGGAGGACGGCTGACGGGAATCCGGCGCGTGGTGCCTGCGCCGCGGGCGCACCGCGGCCGGGCGGCGCACTCCTTCGGACCTGGAACGAGACCGGGTCCTGAGCGAAGTCCCCGGCCGTCGACGCGCCGGGGCACGTGGACGGCCGCGGACGACCCCGCCCGCTGGCGGCGCCGAGGCCTGATCCTGGCCGGAGCGTCCGTCGCCGTCATCCTCGTCGTCGGCGCCTGGACAGCGCTCGCCCCACCGGCACTCAGCTCGGGTGCGCACCCGTCTTCGGTCGGCGCTGTTCCTCCGCGGTCTGCACTCGGGAGCGGGGGAGGGCTCGCCACGGGTCCGACCACTGCTGACCAGGTCGTCCTGCGGGGCGAGGACCCCGCCGCTGCCACCGCTGCGCTGCTCCGCATACGGGCCCTGTGTCTCGTCACGGCGGATCGGGAGTGCCTTGCGGAAGTGTCCCAACCGGACTCTCCGGCACTGGCAGGGGCCAGCGCCCTGATCGGGCACGCGTCGGACGGTGCGACGGGCAGCGCGACGGGATATCCACACGACAGCAGCGCCCCGACCGTCGACGGTTCCCTACCGACGGTCGTCAACCGGATCGGGAATCTCGCGCTCGTGGCCCTGTCCGTCGGCGGAGCGGCACCCGGAAACGACAAACCGGCCTCCGTCCTTGTGGTCAAGGGCGAGGCCGGTTGGCGATTACGCGAGTTCTTCGGTGCCGGCTAGCAGAACGTGCCGGCTAGCAGAACGTGCCGGCTAGCAGAACGTGCCGGCTAGCCGGACATGCCGACTGGCCGACTCAGATGCCGAGGTTGGCTTCGAAGTCGCCCGCCTCGAGACGCTGCTTCATCGTGACGAGGAAGCGTGAGGCATCCGCGCCATCGATGATGCGGTGGTCGTAGGACAACGCCAGGTAGACCGAGGAGCGGATCGCGATGGCGTCGAGGCCACCGCTCGACACGACGAGCGGCTTCTTGTAGACGACGCCCGTTCCGAGGATCGCGCTCTGCGGCAGGAACACGACGGGGGTGTCGAACAGTGCCCCGCGCGAACCGGTGTTGGTCAGCGTGAAGGTGCCACCGGACAGCTCGTCGGGCTTGAGCTTGTTGTCCCGCGTGCGCTGGGCGAGGTCGGCGATCTGGGCCGCGAATCCGGCCAGGTCGAGTTCCGCGGCGTTACGCACGACCGGGGTGAGCAGACCGCGCTCGGTGTCTACGGCGATGCTGATGTTCTCCTGAGCCGGGTACACGATCGTGTCGCCGTCGATCGTGGCGTTGATGATCGGGTTCGCCTGGAGTGCTTCTGCGGCGGCAAGGGCGAAGAACGGCAGGAAGGACAGCTTGTTGCCGGTCTTCTCGAAGAAGGATGCCTTGACCTTGTCGCGGAAGATCGCGACGCGCGTGACGTCGACCTCGACGACGGTCGTCAGCTGGGCCGACGACTGCATCGAGATGACGGCGCGCTCGGCGACGACCTTGCGGAGCCGGGACATCGGCTTGGAGGTGCCGCGCAGCGGCGAGACCTCGAATGCCGGGGCGGATGCCGCGGCGCCGGCGGCCGGGATGGCTGCCGTGATGTCCTGCTTGCGGATACGTCCGCCGACACCGGTTCCGGTGACGCTGGACAGGTCGACGCCGGCCTCGTTCGCGAGCTTGCGGACGATCGGGGTCACGTAGCCGGAGGTGCCTGCGTGGGAGCCACGGGAGACGGCGGGCTCTGCCACGACGGGTGCCGCGACGGGCGCAGGCGCTGCGACCGCTGCCGGAGCCGCAACGGGAACCGGCGCAAAGACCGGTGCCGGTGCTGCGACGGGGACCGGGGCGTAGACCGGCTGGGCGACGGGCGGTGCGACGGGTGCTGCGACCGGGGCGGGTGCGTAGACCGGGGCTGCGACGGGAGCGGTGGCTGCAGGCGCCTCGACCACGGGAGCCGCGACCGGGGCCTCGACCACGGGAGCTGCGACCGGTGCGGGAGCGGCGGCGGCCGAACCGTCACCGATCAGGACCAGGGCGGTACCCACCTCGACGGTTTCGTCCTCCTGAACCAGGATCGCTTCGATGATGCCGGCAACGGGGGACGGGATCTCCGTGTCCACCTTGTCGGTCGATACTTCCAACAGGGGCTCGTCGACCTCGACGCGGTCGCCCACGTTCTTCAGCCAGCGGGTAACCGTACCCTCTGTGACACTCTCACCGAGTGCCGGAAGGCTAACGGATTCGCTCATGCGTTTGTCTCCTTCAAAACCATTATGTGATCTGTACTTAGCTTATAGACGGTCGGTAGCCGGGAAACGGCTACATCGCGTGGAGGGGCTTCCCGGCCAGGGCCAGGAATGCCTCGCCGAGCGCTTCGTTCTGGGTCGGGTGCGCGTGCAGGAACGGGGCGATGTCCTCCGGGTACGCCTCCCAGTTCACGACGAGCTGGCCTTCGCCGATGAGCTCGCCGACGCGCGCGCCGATCATGTGGATGCCGACGATCGGGCCGTCGTTGACCCGGACGACCTTGATCGAACCGCTCGTGCCGAGGATCGAGCTCTTGCCGTTGCCGCCGAGGTTGTACTCGTAGGACGAAACCTGGTCTGCGCCGAACTTCTCGGAGGCCTTCGCCTCGGAGTAGCCGACGGACGCGATCTCGGGGTCGCAGTATGTGACCTTCGGGATGTTCAGGTCTTCGACGATGATCGGGTTGAGGCCGGCGATCTCCTCGGCGACGAAGATGCCCTGCTGGAAGCCGCGGTGCGCGAGCTGCAGGCCGGGAACGATGTCGCCGACGGCGTAGACGCCGGGGATGTTCGTCGCGAGGCGTTCGTCCGTGAGGACGAAGCCGCGATCCATCGCCACGCCGACCTCGTCGAAGCCGAGTCCGGCCGTGACCGGTCCGCGTCCGACGGCGACGAGCAGGATCTCGGCCTCGACGGTCGAGCCGTTCTCGAGGGTGACGACAACGCCGTTCTCGTGCTGGGTCACGCTCTGGAAACGGATGCCGAGCGAGTACTCGATCCCGCGCTTGCGGAAGGCGCGCTCAAGCTGCTTGGAGACCGATTCCTCTTCGTTCGGGACGAGGTGCGGCAGCGCCTCGATGATGGTGACGTCTGCACCGAAGGACTTCCAGACGCTCGCGAATTCGACTCCGATGACGCCGCCGCCGAGCACGGCGACCTTGTTCGGGACGAAGTTCAACTCGAGGGCCTGCTCACTCGATATGACGCGGCCGCCGATCTCGAGGCCCGGGAGGGATCGCGAGTACGAGCCGGTGGCGAGGACGACGTTCTTGCCGACGATGCGGTCGTCGCCGACCTGGACGGTGTTCGGCGCCACGAGGCGGCCTTCGCCCTGGATGACGGTGATGCCGCGTGCCTTGATCAGGCCCTGGAGGCCCTTGTACTTGGATGCGACGATTCCCTCACGGAAGGCCGTGACGGTCGCCATGTCGATGCCCTCGAACTGGGTCTTCACGCCGTACTTCGCGGCTTCCCTGCTGACATCGGCCACCTCGGCCGAGTGCAGCAGGGCCTTCGTCGGGATACACCCGACGTGCAGGCAGGTGCCGCCGAGTTTTCCCTTCTCGATCAGGCCGACGGTCAGGCCGAGCTGGACGGCGCGCAACGCTGCTGCGTAGCCACCGCTTCCTCCACCGAGAACGACAAGGTCAAAATTCTGTTCCGACACTCAGGGACTCCCTTTTATTCACATACGGGCGCTGGACACAAGCGCGTACTCACAAGCGGAAAAGCACAAAAAGTCTGCGGGACGGGAATCGATGACACCCGTGAGCCGGGCGCTTTCTTCCCCATGCCACCTCGACTGTACTACGGGCGCGAAAAGTCCTCGGCCAGACGCAGCAAAGCGCGCACCGAAACGCCGGTGGGACCCGCGTTCGTGAAGCCCCAGCCGCCTCCGGTGTTGTGCGCAGGTCCGGCGATGTCGAGGTGCGCCCAGGGGATGGTCGCGGCATCGTCCCCGGTCCCGCGGGTCCCGATGAACTCGCGCAGGAAGACGGCGGCGAGGAGCATTCCGCCGGCACTCGAGCCCATCTTGGCGTTCGCTATGTCGGCGACGTCGGAGTTCAGCGTGGCGCGGAGCTCGTCGGGGAGCGGCATCGCCCACAGCTGTTCACCGACACCGGCACCGGCGGCGAGCACGCGGGCGACGAGGGCGTCTTCACCCATGACGCCGTAGTAGCGGTTGCCGAGGGCGACGATGGCGGCTCCCGTCAGGGTGGCGACATCGATGATCGCGTCGGGTTCTTCCTCACCCGCTGCGACAAGCCCGTCGGCGAGGACGAGACGACCCTCGGCATCCGTGTTGAGCACCTCGACCGTGCGGCCGCCGCGGATGCGAAGGACGTCGTTCGGGCGGATCGCATTGCCGGACGGCATGTTCTCCGCGATGCAGAGCCACGCAGTGATGCGCACGTCGAGGGAGAGGCGGGCCGCGGCGAGCACGACAGCGAGCACCGTTGCAGCGCCGGTCATGTCGTATTTCATGCCGACCATGGAGCCGGCCGGCTTGAGGGAGAGTCCGCCGGTGTCAAAGGTGATGCCCTTGCCGACGAGGGCGATGTGACGGCTCGCGGTTTCGGGCGCGTAGCTGACCTTGACCAGGCGCGGCGGACGGGTGGAACCCTGGCCGACGCCGGCGATGCCGCCGAAACCGTCGGCGGCGAGTTCGGCCTCGTCCCAGACCCTGACCGTGACGGGCAGGTCTGCGGCGGCGGCGACTGCGCGGTCGGCGAGTGCCTCGGGGTACAGATCGGACGCCGGCATGTTCACGAGGTCCTTGACGAGGGCGACGGCCTCCGACACGACGAGGGCGTGGGCGACGGCGTCCGTTCCGTCGAGCGCACTGTGCACGGTGACGCGGCCGGCGGGAAGCCGGGTGCCGGCGAGGGACGCCTGGCGGTACTCCGTGTACGAATAGGCTCCGAGCGCGGCGCCCTCTACGACGGCGGTGAGCTCGGCGGTGCTCGCGAGCGGGAACGCGAAGGCGACGCTCTCGACGCCGGTCAGCTGGCGGACGGCGGAACCGGCGGCCGCGCGCAGGGCGTCGACACCGGCGTCCTTGCCGAGTCCGACGATTGCGATCGTGCGCGCGCCGCCGACGGATGCCGGAATGCGGACCACCTGGTCCCGTGCGCCCGTGACGCCGAGGTCGGCGAGGACGGTGGACAGGGCCGTGAACGCCGGGTCGGCGAAGAGCACCGCGGAGTCTGCGGACTGGAGCGCGCCCACGATCAGGACGTCGGCGGTTGATTCGATGGCGGGTTGTGCGGACACGGAGAGAACGGGAGCGGTCATCCTTCGATGCTACTGGCCGCCCCTGTGCGGCCCGTTCGGCCGGTGATGCCTGCGTGGCCTGTTCGCTTACGGCACTATGCGGGGACCCGCGGATTCCCACCCGGCCGCGAGGACGCGGCCTAGTGTTAACGGCATGCGCGATCCTGGTGACATCTACGAGCTGACGGCTGAATCGGCATCCGTGCCCGAGGGCCTGAACCTCGTCGCGGGCCTGACCGGGTTCGCAGACGCCGGGGGAGCGGTGGCGCAGTTCACCGAATACCTGCTCGGAAACCTCACCCACACGCTGATCGCGTCCTTCGACGCGGATGTCCTCCTCGACTACCGGGCCAGGCGGCCGATCATCTACTTCGATCGCGACCACCTCACCGGCTACCAGCCGCCGGTGCTTCGGCTCTACCTCGCGCACGACGAGATCGGCCAGCCGTTCCTGCTGCTGTGCGGTTTCGAACCGGACTTCCGCTGGGAGCAGTTCACCGCCGCCGTCCTCGAGATCGGCAAGCGTTTCCGCGTCGCAGCGACGACGTGGGTGCACTCGATCCCGATGCCGGTTCCGCATACCCGCCCGATCGGCGTCACCGTGAGCGGCACCCGCTCAGACCTGATCGAGGGCATGTCCGTCTGGCGTCCGCACACCCAGGTTCCGTCCAATGTCCTGCACCTCGTGGAGTTGCGCCTGCACGAGAGCGGCGCCGCGGTCGTCGGGTTCGTGCTGCTCGTCCCGCACTACCTCGCAGACACCGAATTCCCGGCTGCAGCGCTGTCCGCCCTCGAGAGCACGAGCGCGGCAACCGGCCTGATCTTCCCGACGGACCAGCTCCGCGAGCAGAATCGCGATTTCATCAATCGGATCGACGAACAGGTGCGCGAGAACCCGGAGCTCGCGAAGCTCGTTGGCACCCTCGAGGAACGCTACGACACCTACATGGAGGGCAGCAGCGTGCGGTCGCCCCTGACCGATGAAGATGGCGAGCTTCCCAGCGCCGACGAGATCGCAGCAGAACTCGAGAACTTCCTCGCGACCCGCCGCAGCCGCGACGACGGCACGGGCGCCTGAGCCGAGGAACGGCCCGGACCGGATAGATTGGGAGCAATGAACTCCCGTCGCTCCTGGCTCATCTTCTCCATCGGGTCGTTCGCGTACCTATCGGCAGTCCTGCAGCGCACGTCGCTCGGCGTCGCCGGAGTCGCGGCGTCTGAGCGCTTCGGCGGCACCGCCGCGCTGCTCTCCAGCCTCGCCGTCGTGCAGCTCGTGGTCTACGCAGCGGCGCAGGTGCCTGTCGGGGTGCTCATCGACCGGTTCGGACCCCGGATCCTCGTGATCGTCGGGACAACGCTGATGATCGGCGGACAGGTCACCCTCGCGTTTTCCACCGACATCACCGCCGCCGTCGCCGGTCGGATGCTCGTCGGTGCGGGAGACGCCGCCATCTTCATCTCCATGATCCGCCTGATCGGATCCTGGTTCGACGGCCCCCTTGTGCCCCAGCTTTCGCAGTGGCTCGGCAACATCGGCCAGCTCGGCCAGGTCCTCTCCGCCGTTCCGCTCGCCTGGGTGCTGCACACCTTCGGCTGGACGCCCGCGTTCCTGTCCGCGGCATCCGTCGCCGTCGTCGCGCTCGTCGTCGTGATCGTCGTGATCGAGGACCGGCCGGTGGGATCGACGGACGAGGCTCGGCCGACGAGCCTGCGGGAGGCGCTCGTGCTGCTCAAGAAGAGCTTCCGCAGGCCGGGAACGCAGCTCGGATTCTGGTCGCACTACGTGACGCAGTCGCCAGGAACCGTTTTCAGCATGCTCTGGGGTTTCCCCTTCATGGTCTACGGCCTCGGCTACGACCCCGCTCTTGCCGCCTCGATGCTGATGGTGCTCGTCGCGGCCGGCATGGTTTTCGGCCCCATCCTGGGCATCCTCACCGCACGCTACCCCCAGCGCCGCAGCAACATCGTGCTCGCCGTTGTCATCCTGATGGCGGCGGCCTGGACCGTCGTCCTCGCCTGGCCGGGAACGCCACCGTTCTGGCTCATCATCCTACTCCTCGTCACCCTCGGAATCGGCGGCCCTGGCTCCCTGATCGGGTTCGACTTCGCTCGCAGCTTCAATCCGAAACGCAGCCACGGCTCGGCCAACGGCGTCGTGAACGTCGGCGGCTTCACGGCGAGTTTCGTGATGGTGTACCTGATCGGGGTCCTGCTCGACCTTCAGAATGGCTGGCGAGTCGCCGGGGGAGCGCCGAGCAACCTGTACTCCCTGGAATCCTTCCGGGTCGCCTTCCTCGTGCAGTTCCTGGTCGTCGGGATCGGCGTCGTGTTCCTGCTCCGCGCCCGGCGCCGCACCCGATTCCTGTTGTCCCGCGACGAGGGCGTCGAGGTGGCGCCCCTCTGGATCGCCGTGGCGCGGGCCTGGCGGCGTCCGCGTTCGCGCTGAGCGTGTTCGAGAGGCCGTGAACTGGCTCGTTATATACACAAAGCATGCAATAATTGTCAATAGGGCCCGTTCTGGTCCTGGGTGCACCGTTACCAGTTGATGGTGCGCAGCCCGGGACTTGACATGGGTCCTAGTACTGCCCAAAATCCATATCTGCCCGGCTTGGCGCACGGACCGTTTCCCCCGGTTCACCGCACCTGCGGGCAGCGCCGCCGGTGCACACCCGACGGCATGAGAGGTGTTCGAATGGCAACCCGCACAAAGACCGAGCCAACCGAAGAGACCACCGTTGCCGAGACGGATGCCGCGAAGAAGGCCCCCGCCAAGGCCCCGGCCCGCAAGGCAGCGGCGAAGGCCCCCGCCATCAAGCGCGCCCCCACCAAGGCCGCCGTCGCGAAGGCAGCCGCAGCGGCAGCTGCATCCGATGCCGCCGCCGTCGCTGCTGCCGGTTCAGGCAACGACGACGATGACGACGACGATGACGAGCACCGCACGCCGCGCAAGCGGGCCGGCGCGAAGTCCAAGGCCGGCGCGGACGACCACGACGACCTGAACGGTCACGATGAGGTCGAAGACGACCACAACGACGACGACCACGGCAAGAAGACGCCGACGGAGCCCCTCCCGAGCGGCGCGCTCGTCCTGTCCCTCGTCGACGACGAGGACGAGGTCCCCGTCTACTCGAGCGCCATCACCGGCGCAACGGCAGACCCCGTCAAGGACTACCTGAAGCAGATCGGCAAGGTCGCCCTGTTGAACGCGGCCGAAGAGGTCGAGCTCGCCATGCGCATCGAGGCCGGGCTGTTCGCAGAGGACAAGATGTCCCAGATGACCGACGCGGAAAAGAAGAGTGCGCTCGGGCGCGAACTCCTCTGGGTCGCCAAGGACGGCGCGCGCGCCAAGAGCCACCTTCTGGGTGCGAACCTGCGCCTCGTCGTCTCGCTCGCCAAGCGCTACACGGGCCGTGGAATGCAGTTCCTCGACCTGATCCAGGAAGGCAACCTTGGACTGATCCGCGCCGTCGAGAAGTTCGACTACACCAAGGGCTTCAAGTTCTCCACATACGCCACGTGGTGGATCCGCCAGGCGATCACACGCGCCATGGCCGACCAGGCCCGTACCATCCGCATTCCCGTGCACATGGTCGAGGTCATCAACAAGCTCGCCCGCGTGCAGCGCCAGATGCTCCAGGACCTCGGTCGCGAACCCACGCCGGAAGAACTGAGCCGCGAACTCGACATGACCCCGGAAAAGGTCGTCGAGGTGCAGAAGTACGTGCCGCGAACCGATCTCCCTGCACACCCCGCTCGGCGAAGACGGCGACAGCGAATTCGGTGACCTCATCGAGGACACCGAGGCCGTCGTCCCCGCGGACGCCGTCGGATTCACCATGCTGCAGAAGCAGCTCGAGAGCCTGCTCGACTCGCTCTCCGAGCGCGAAGCCGGCGTGATCCGGATGCGCTTCGGCCTCGGCGACGGCATGCCCAAGACGCTCGACCAGATCGGTGACACCTTCGGAGTGACCCGCGAGCGCATCCGCCAGATCGAATCCAAGACGATGGCCAAGCTGCGTCACCCGTCGCGGTCGCAGTCACTACGCGACTACCTCGAATAGAATCCCGTGCGCTATGCACCGGCAATCCTGGTCGGCCGAACTGTGCGGGTACTCGCGCGCTGGCGAAAGCCGGGCGGGGGATCCGCGGTTCCCGGCCTCGTCGTCAACAAGATCGCTCCGGGGTTCCTCGCGAGCGTTCTGAACGGCTTTCCAGACGGTCTCGTGATCGTGTCCGGCTCGAGCGGCAAGTCCACGACCACCAAGATGCTCGTCGCGGCCCTCCGTGCGCACGGCGTCACGGTGTTCACGAACCAGTCGACCGCCAACATCAGCCAGGGACTCACCTCCGCCCTGCTCGAGGAGGTCAGCCTCACCGGTCGGATCCACGGTGACATGGCCGTGCTCGAAATGGATGAGGGGCACGGCGCCCTCATCTCGGCGACGCTCAACCCCCGGGTCGTGGCACTGACGAACGTCATGGTCGACCAGATCGACCGTTTCCACGACTCCGACATGGTCGTGGCCATGCTGGCCAGGATCGCGAACCGTGCGAGCGGGACCGTCGTCATCAACGCAGACGACGCGTCCCTCCTCGGCCTCGTCGACCACCTCGACGGCCCGGCCGCCGTGGCCCGCTACGGTGTGACGGCGGAGATCCTCGCGGAGAACCCGCGCGGTCTCGGCTACAGCGTGACCGCGTCCGAGCGGATGCCGCCGGTCGGCGGCATCCTGCTCACGCGCGTCTCCGGTCGCTCGGCTTCGGTCCTGCTCGACGGCCGGTCCTTCGACCTCGGCTTGCCTGCGCGCGGCGTGCACTACGCCGTGGACGCACTCACCGCGATCGCGGCCGCCCGGGCCGCTCTCGGGGACCGCTTCGACGCGGCAACGGCCTGCGCCGCCGTATCCGCGATCCCGCCCGTCTTCGGCAGGGGCGAGATCGTCACCGTCCGCGGCCGCCGCGTCGAGTTCGTGCTCGTGCAGAACCCGGCGAGCTTCCAGCTCAACGTCGACAGCCTCGAACCCGGCCTCGACCAGGTCCTGGTCGCTATCGGGTCCGATGTCCGCGATCCGTCATACTTCTGGCCGGTCGACACCTCCGGCCTCGGCCGGGTGCTGATCGTGTCTGGATCGAAGGCCCACGACATTGCACTGCAGCTCGCATACGACGGGGTTGTCGTCGACCGGATCGAGCCAGACCTCGGCCGGGCACTCGACGACTTCCTGGCCCTGCCGGATCCGGAGCACGGCATCAAGACCATCATCTTCTCGGCGGATTCGATGCGGCGCACCCGCGCACACCTCGGCCTCGCCTCGAACCGGGAGGGTTGAGCCATGCGCGCACTCACGATACTGTCCGTGCTTCCCGAACTCCTCGACACCAACGGGGACGCCGCCAACGCACGCGTGCTCGCACAGCGCGCCCGCTGGGCCGGCTTCGACGCGACCATCGTGCCGGTCAGGTCGCTCGAGGAACTCCCGAGCAAGGTCGACGCGATCGTGATCGGTTCCGGAAACGACTCCGACCTCCTGGCGACGCGCGATCTCCTGGCCCCCTGGTCAATGCTCTGCGCGCGTGGACAACGGCGGGCGTTCCCGTGCTCGCGGTCGGAACCGGCTGGGAACTCCTGAGCTGGGGAGTCGAACTCGCGGACGGCAGCGTCGTCGAAGGTCTCGGTCTCGTCGCGGGGCGTGCTGTCCCGCTCGCGGAGCGTGCGACGGGCGACCTTGTCGTCGAATCAGCGTTCGGCCGGCTCGTGGGCTTCGAGAACCACGCCCGCAGCTACGTCGGAGCGGAGGCATCCGTTCTCGGCCGGGTGCTCAGCGGCGTGGGCAACGGGGCGAAGACGGAGGGTCTCCGAATGGGGAGCTTCCTCGGCACGCACCTGCACGGTCCGGTCCTCGCCCGCAATCCGGGTCTGGCGGACCATATCCTCTCCGCAGCGGTCACGCGGGCAGGCGGCGTCTATGTGCGTTCGGAGCGCGCAGCTGCCGCCGATGCGATCGCGGAGGCCGCGACGGCCGTCGTGGTCTCCACCCTCAGCCTCGACGCGGACTCCTAGAGGCACAGCGGACAAGAAAACGGCGCCGCCGCGACCTCAGTCGCGTCGACGCCGTTTCCGGTCGTACTGCCTGTCGCGTTACGAACGCTGGTCTTCGAGGAGCCTGCTGGACTCGTCGTGCCAGCTGTCCGCGATGGCGGAGAGTTTTTCCTGGTGCTTGCGACCGTGGTGGGCGCAGAACATCAGTTCGCTGTTGTTGACGCTGACGCGAATGTACGCCTGCGCGCCACACGCGTCACACCTGTCGGCGGCCGTGAGCTGGTGCGTGGCGCTCTGGTTTTCGATGGCACCATGTGCTGCGATCTGGGACATTTTTTCCTCCTCCAGACTGATACCAAGCGATACCAATTGAACTTGGTCCTATACAAACACGGCCGAGCCTCGATAAGGAGTCGATTCGGTTACATTTCGCTTACCGCGTAGCGGATTGCTCACTGCAGTGAGGAGGTGAGTCGCGCCAGGCTGTCACCGATTTTCTGGGTGACCGGCCGTGCGAGCCAGTCGGCTAGTTCGAGCCTGACGCTGTTGGCCCGGTAGCCGTCTTCGACGAGCCGCATGCCGGTTGTGAAGTCCCGTCCGTGGACGAGCACCGAAATCTCCATGTTGAGACGGAATGAGCGGATGTCCATGTTGCTCGATCCGATCACGGCGATGTCATCATCGATCGTGAAGTGCTTGGCATGCAGCACCGTCGGGGCTCGGTACAGGTAGATGGAGACGCCTGCGCGCAGCAATGCCTCGTAGTACGACCGCTGGGCGTGGTAGACGAGGGCCTGGTCTCCGACAGCGGAGACGAACAGCTCGACGTCGAGTCCGCGCGACGCCGCGGTGATGATCGCGAGGAGCGTGGACTCCTCCGGCACGAAATACGGGCTCGTGATACTCACCCGGCGTTCGGCCTTGTGGATCAGCAGGGCGTAGAGCTTCAGGTTGTTGTCGTTCTCGAAACTCGGCCCGCTCGGGACGACTTGCGCGTCCAGGCGCTCCACCCGGGGCTCGAGCAGCAGCGGGGTCGTGTCGAGCGGGAGCAGGGCATCTGTCTCGCTGTACCAGTCGGTGACGAAGACGGCGTCGAGCTCCCGGACGACCGGCCCGTCGAGCCGCACCATGAGCTCGTGCCAGCGCAGGCCTCTCGCGAGATTCTTCTTCTTCAGGTAGGTCGGGTCGATCAGGTTCTGCGAACCGGTGAACCCGATCCGACCGTCGACGACGACGAGTTTGCGGTGGTTGCGCAGGTCGGGTCGTTGCCAGTGCCCGCGCAACGGCCGGAGCGGGAGCATGGCGTGCCATTCGGCGCCCATGTCCGACAGGGCGGCGAGTGTCTCGGCCCGCCGGGGCAGGAGGAACCCGGAGAGATGGTCTGAGAGCACCCGGACGGTGACACCCCGCGCGATCGCCCGGCGCAGCGCGTCGAAGAACGGCTCCGTGACGCTGTCGAGCACGAGGATGTAGAACTGGACGTGCACGTACTCCGTCGCGGTGTCGACGGCCGCCGTCATGGCAGCAAGGGATCCTTCGTAGTCCGGAAGCAAGGCGGCTCGGTTGCCGCCGACCATGGGCAGCGCACCGAGGTTGACATTGAGCTGGACCGCGGACGGCAGCCACTGCGGCCACTGTTCGCGGTGGCTGACCTGGTGGAACCCTTCCGTCCGGGACAGGATGAGTTCGTTGACCTCGCGTTGCTTGTCCCGCCGAGGGGCGGGGAGCCGTCCGAACCCCACGAGCAGGAACGCGACGGCTCCGAGGTAGGGGATGAAGACGATCGTGAGTACCCAGGCGATCGCGCTCGCGGGCGACCGGTTCGCCGACACGAGCACGGTGGCCGTGAAGCCGACGATCACGTGCACCATGATCAGGACGAGAGCGACGGTTTCGAGATCCTGCATCCGGGTGCCTCAGCGGGTGTTCCGGGTCGGCGCGATGCTGTCCGCCGTGAAGTTCAGTGCGAGGTCGATCAGCAGCCGGGTGCCGAACCCCGTCGCCCCCTTGGTATTCCACAGCTCGTCTGTTTCCGACTGCATGGTACCCGCGATGTCGAGGTGAGCCCAGGGCACGTCCTTGACGAACTCGGCGAGGAACAGGGCGGCGGCCGTCGCCCCGGCGTACTTGCCGCCCATGTTCGACAGGTCGGCGACGTCGGACTTCAACTGGGGTCGGTAGCGGTGTTCGAGCGGCAGTTGCCAGATCGACTCCGCCGTAGCGCGAGACGCGGCGATGGCGCGGTCGACGAGGGCCTGGTTGTTTCCGAAGACGGCGGCCGTGTGCGTGCCCAGGGCCATCAGCGCGGCCCCGGTGAGCGTAGCGACGTCGATGATCGCGTCCGGATTCTCCTCGCCGGCCAGGACCAGGGCATCGGACATGACGAGGCGGCCTTCCGCGTCGGTGTTCTTGATCTCGACGGTGGTTCCGCCTCGGATGGTGAGGACGTCGCCGAGCTTCATGGCGGAGCCGCCCGGCATGTTGTCCGTGCACATCAGGAAGGCGGTCACCGCGGACGCGCAGTCCAGGGCGCGGAGTGCCGTCATCATGGCCAGGACGGCGGCGGCGCCGGCCATGTCCATCTTCATCAGCAGGTGCATCGGGTGGGAGGGCTTCAGCGAGATCCCGCCGGAGTCGTACATGATGCCCTTGCCGACCAGCGCGAGGTGGGCGGGAGGCGCCTCACCGTCCGTTGGCGCCGCACCGACCGTTGGCGGGGGAGAGTACGTCACCTTGATGATCCGTGGCTCTTCGACGCTTCCGGCATTCACGCCGAGGAGACCGCCACAGCCCAGCTCGATGATCTGCTGCTTGTCGAAGACATCGACGGCCAGCCCGTGTTCGAGGCCGAGGCCGATCGCGATGGTGCCGAGATCGGTGGCGGTGAGGTGACTCGGCGGAGTGTTGGCCAGGTCCCGGGCGAGATTTGTGGCGCGTGCGGTGATCTCGCCGACACGGACCCCCACGCGAGCCTGATCCGCGACCCCGGAGCCGGTACTCGGGGTGTCGAGGACGATGTCGAGGGTGACGAGCGCGCAATGGTCGGAGGAAGGCTGCAGCTCGACGTATCGGTAGCGGGCGAGCAGGACCCCTTCGACGACCGCCTGGCCGACGGTCGCAGCGTCGAGGGGGAAGGTGTCGCCGATCGCGAGTGCGATCCGGGGATAGCGCTGGGCCGCCCGCGCGAAGGTGGCCGCGACGTCGCGCAGGAGATCCGCATCCTGGGCATCCGCGGGTCCGGCACCGACGACGATGAAGATCGGACCGTTCGGTTGGGGGAGAAGCAGGGTCTGCCCGATGCTGCCGGTGAAGCCGGCAGAGACGAGGGTGGCCCGTTCGGCACCCAGCGTCAGGGGAAGGGGGCCATCCGGGCCGATGAGGAATCCGACGGCGTCAAGACCGACCGGCACCTCGGAGACGACGAGGATTCCGACAGCGGAGGCCGGAGTCTGGGATGGCGTCCGGGTGAACGATTCCGGGATGAGTTTGTATGTGCCGAGGGACATGCGCGGTCTACGCGATCGCCTGGGCCTTGAGCAGGGCGAATTCCGCATCGGTGAGGGCGCCGGCAGTGTGCAGCGCAGCGAGGCGCTCGATCTTGCTGATGATGTCCTCCTGGGGTGCCGCTGGCGGGACGGCGACAGGCGCCGTCGCAGCGATGGGCGCAGCGACGGCCGGGGCGGCTGCAGCAGCGGCCGCCTGCTTGCGTGCGGCGGAGCCGTGAACGGCATTGCTCGTCGCGGTTGCTGTTCCGACGATGACGGCAGTGCGTGCCGCACTTGCCGCGAGTCCGCGTGAACGTCGTCCGAATGCCATGGTGTTCCTCTCGAGTGGTTTAGCCGGGGTGGTGTTCGTGGTGTTGTGGTCGGGTCAGGTCAGGGGTGGAAAGGCCAGAAGACTGGAACCAGGAAGGTGGCAACGGCGACGAAGAGCAGCAGGAGGGGCAGCCCGAGCTTCCAGTAGTCGCCGAAGCGGTACGCTCCAGGCCCCATCACCATGGTGTTCGCCGGGGTCGCGACCGGGGTGAGGAACGATGCTGCCGCTGCGACCGTGACGCCCATCAGCAGGGGAGCGGTGAGATCCCCGTTTCGGTTGCGATCGCGATGGCGATCGGACCAAGGATGAGTGCTGTGGCCATGTTGCTGATCAGCTGCCCGAGCACGCTCGTGACGACGGCGATACCGAAGAGCAGCAGATAGGGGCTCGAGGTGCCCACTGCGGCGACGAGCCCGTTCGCGATGACGTCGGCAGCGCCGGAGACCTGGATGGCGGTCGACAGCGGAATCATCCCGCCGACGAGGATGAGGGTCGTCCAGGAGATCGAGCGGTGCGCCTGGGAGACCGTGAGCACGCGCAGGAGGACCATCGCCGCCGCAGCGGTCAGGGCTGCAACCGCCGCAGGCACGATCCCGGTGGCAAGCAGGACGACCATGCCGGCGAGGATCACGAGGGCGGTCGTTGCGCGCGGGCCCATCGGCACGGCCTGGCGACGAATCAGCTGGGGTGCGTCGACGACGACGACGTTGGGGTCTGCGGTGTTCCGGTCGAGCGCCTGCCACGGGCCGCGCAGCAGCAGCACGTCTCCAGCGGCGAGGACGGCATCCGTCAGGTCCTCCCCGCTCCGCTGGATCGCGATGACGACGAGTTCCCCACTGTCCGTCACCATTCCCGTGAAGACGCTTTCACCCACGAAGGACGAGCGTGGTGCGATGACGACCTCTGTGACACCGTTCTTCCGGCCCAGCAGGCTTCCGCGTCCGCGAGAGAGTACTGGGCTGCGAGGGTACGCGCGTGGTCGCTGAGATCCTTGGGCGCGACCTGGGCGGTTCGGTTGGGCAGGAGCCTCGGGCCGAGGAATACGGTGATCAGGATGGTCCCGACGACGAGCGGGAGGCCGACGAGGCCGAATTCGAAGAATCCGAACGGTGCATGGCCCGTGCTGACCGCGAGCTCGGAGACGAGCACATTGACCGGGGTTCCGGTCAGGACGAGAAGGGACCCGGCATGTGCGCCGAAGGCGAGTGGCATCAGCATCTGGGAAGGAGGCTGCCGAATCCGGATCGCGAGCACGACGACCATCGGGAGCAGGGACGCGACGGCGCCGTTGACGCTGATCAGGGCGGTGACGACCGCAACGAGCAGCATCACGAACGTCACGATGATGCGCCGGTTCGTTCCGGTGCGTTTGGTGAGCTGCTGGCCGGCCCAGGTGGTCACCCCGGTCGCGTCGAGTGCTTCGCTGACGACGAACAGGGCGGCGATGAAGACGATGACCGGGTCGCCGAACCCCGCCAGGGTCTGCTCGAAAGAAATCACACCGGTCAGGAAAAGCGACAGCGCGACGCCGATGGCGACGATCTCCACGGGAACCGCGTTCCAGACGAAGAGCACGATCGCGGCGAGAAGCACGAGCAGGGTGATCGAGATGTCGTTCACGGCTGCGCCCCAGGATGCCGGTGAACGGCGTCGCCGCGTGGCCTGCTCATGACCGGGAGGCCGGCCGTTCCAGGCCGTCCTCGTCGTCGTCCGGTTCCTTGCCGCTCGAGAGCGCCGCGGGGATGTCCCCGGGAATGTAGTCCGGCATCCGCCCGGCCGGGATGATCGCGAGGAGTGCGATGCCGGCGAGGCCGAGCAGCGAGATCTGCAGGGCACGGAGCCGCGCGTCCTCGTTGATGGCAACGGCCTCTGCAACCTGCTCCGGGGTGGCGGATGTCTGGCTCAGGACCGACTCGAGGTGGTCGTTGGTGACGAAGTTCACACTGTCGAGGGGCACTTGCGCGACCAGTTCCGGCGGCAGGGCCTGGCTGCTCGCGACACTCGACGCCACGATCGCGCTGAGGATTCCGACGGCGAAGACGCTCGCGACGGCGATGCCGACGCTCCCCGAGATGTTGTGGACGAGGCCGCGCCAGGCGCCTACGTCTCCGGCGAGGCGTTTCGGGGCCGCGGAGAGCAGGGTGTTGAACACGAGCGCCACAATCGCCCCCTGGCCGAGGCCGAGGATGATGAGGCCGATGACGACGGCGAACTGTTCCCATTCGTTCCGGATCGTGAAGGCGAGGATCACCAGCCCGAGGGCGACGACGACGAACCCCACCCGGGCGATCTGGTGCGGCGGGTACCGCTTGTACAGGGTGGCCACGACGGAGCTGGCGATGAAGATCGAGAGGGTGTACGGGATGATCGAGATCGAGGTCTGGAAGCTCGACCGGCCCTGCACGATCTGGATGTAGAGCGGGATCAGGAAGTTCGCCGCGGTTCCCACGAACAGCATCGCCGCCATCGCGAAGGTCGTCGCCTTCTCGGATCCGGACTTCAGCACCTCGAGGTCGAAGATCTGCGGCAGGTGCGCGGCCTTCCTCCGGCGCAACCACACGAAGAACGCCTGCCCGCCGATCGCCCCGAGGAGGATCAGGACCGGCGCAGGGGAGACCCCCAGGACCGTGAAAGGCGCGCTGGGCGTGGCCAGGACCACGCCCCAGGAATTCAGGCCGCTGAACCCGAAGCTCAGCAGGATGATGGACCCCGCAGCGAGGACGGCGCCGACCCAGTCGATCACGACGGCGGGCTGGGGCGGCACGACCTTCAACCGGAAACTCAGCAGCAGGTTCACTGCCGCGAGCGCCACGATCAGGGCGAAGGAATACCGCCAGCCGATCGTGGACGCGAAGGTACCCGCGATGAGGAGCGCGAGCACCCCGGCCGCGGGGATGGCCGCCGCGAGGAACCCGATCGAGCGGGCCTGCTGCTCACCGGAATAGTTCGCCGCGATGAACACCACGAGCGCCGGCGCGATCAACGCGATCACCGCACCGGACGCGGCCTGCGCGATGAACAGCATCGTCGGACTCACACTCACGGCAACGGCCGCCATCGCGAGTCCATGGATCACGACTGCGATCTGGAACACCCGGCGGGACCCGAACTTCGCACCCAGCTTGGCACCGAGCAGGATGAACGCCGCCATCGCGAACGTGCCCGCGGTGATCGCCGTCCCCACACTCGTCGCTGGAGTGTTCAGATCCGTCGTGATGCCCTGCATCGACACCGTCAACGCATTCACCGCGAACGACGCCTGAATCTGCGTGAGCACGACCACGACCAACGGCAACCACGACGCTGCAACGGCAGGGCGGGTGGCACCCCCGGGTACGACGGTCTCTGAGGACATCCTTCACGCTCCCAACTGGGTTTCCGACTGGTTCTGTCTGGGTCTGTCCGGCGAATTCTTGTCAGACTAGGGCCACTGATCCGGCGTCCAGCAGAGTTGGCGCAGGACTGCGCTTGTGCTGGCGCAAGAACGCCGTGCCGGGTCCGGAGCTGTCAGGCGACAACCCGGAGTTCTTCCGCGTTGCATTGTGTTCCCGTTTGGGGGCGATAGCCTGCGGTTCTGGAATGGATCGCAGGTCTGCGTCGCAGCGGGCCGCGCGGAGATCGCGCAGCAGAAGTGAGGGGTTTCAGATGTGGGTGCCGGTGTCCAGCGACGCGGTGCGGCATCTCACCGTTCAGTCCGGCATCCCGGTTCCGCTTCCCGACGACGCTGTCGGCTTCCTCGCGCAGCGCCTCGAGGTTCCGGCCTCTGACGTGTTTCATTTTTCGGCGATCAGGAAAGCGATCGGCAGCACGACGGTGACGCTCGCCACCCAGTCGGCCTTCCGCTACACAGGGGGCACCGATTCCACCGCGGGGGTCCTGCACGTCGGTTTCATGCTCAATGGCAGCATGACGATCGGACTCGGTCAGCACCCGCCCCAACGGTTCAGCCCGATCAGCGCATACGTGATGCCGGCGGGGGTCGCGTCGTCCGTCCAGACGACGGAGGTCACGCGCGGACTCGGCATCCAGCTTCCCCAGGCCCGCCTGATAGCGAGGGGGATCCAGCTCGAGGGTGAACGCCTGCGCCTCGAACGCTCGGCGTCTCTCGCCGCGCCCCTGCGGGTCCTGGCGCTCGCGGTCGTCGAAGCGGCCTGGACGCCGACGGCCATCGGAGTGTCTGTCACAGAGAGGACGATCGAGGACCTCGTGGTCGGCATGTTTCTGGAGGGCGAGGGTTATGCCATGGACAGCGCTGACCTCCGGGCGGGCCTGCGCATGCGCGCCGTCGCCCACATCGAGGCCAGGCACCGGAACCGCGATCTCAGTCCTGCTGTCGTTGCCGCCCAGCTGGGGATCTCCCTGCGGCACCTGCAGCGCGCGTTCGAGGGCGGGGGCAGTACTGTCGCCGCGGAGATCAGCCGGTGTCGCGCGGAGTCTGCCGCCCAGCTGCTGCTCGCACCGCGCACGGCGGGGCTGACAATCGCCGACATCGCAACGCGTTCCGGATACACGTCCGCTTTCGAGCTCCGCGCCGGGTTCCGCGCACGGTATGGCGTCCTGCCCTCCCAGTACCGCATCGGCGGCATCGCCCTGCCGGAGACACGAGCGTCTGGACGTGCGTAATCCCCGGTCCCCGGCCAGTATTCTTGGGACGGTGAGTTCTTCTGACTATTCCGCCCGCCACCTCTCGGTCCTCGAAGGCCTCGAGGCCGTGCGCAAGCGCCCCGGCATGTACATCGGCTCGACCGACTCCCGGGGGTTGATGCACTGCCTCTGGGAGATCATCGACAACTCCGTCGACGAGGCGCTCGGCGGATTCGGTGCCGGAATCGACATCGTGCTGCACCCGGACGCGAGCGTCGAGGTCAGCGACACCGCCCGCGGTATCCCCGTTGACATCGAACCGAAGACCGGACTGACCGGCGTCGAGGTCGTCTTCACCAAATTGCACGCCGGCGGCAAGTTCGGCGGCGGTTCGTATGCGGCGTCGGGTGGACTGCACGGAGTCGGCGCATCCGTCGTGAATGCCCTGTCGGAGCGCCTCGACGTCGAGGTCGACAGGGACGGCAAGACCTGGGCGATGTCCTTCCACCGCGGTGAACCCGGACTGTTCGCCGACACCGGGGAGAAGAGTCCGGACGCCCCCTTCACCCCCTTCGAACACCAGAGCGAACTCCGTGTGGTCGGCAAGGTCCGTCGAGGCGTCACGGGAACCCGTATCCGCTATTGGGCGGATCGGCAGATCTTCACCAAGGGCGCGACGTTCCAGACCGAGGAACTGCTCGAACGGGCCAGGCAGACGGCGTTCCTCGTTCCCGGGCTCGCCTTGTCGATCGACGACCGCCGTGGCGATGAGCCCGTTGTCGAGGTATTCCGGTTCGAGGGTGGCATCTCCGAGTTCGTCGAGCACCTCTCGACGGATGCCGCGATCACGGACACCTGGCGCCTCACCGGCCACGGCACGTTCACCGAAACCGTTCCTGTGCTGATGCCGACGGGTGCCATGGTCCCGACCGAGCTCGTCAGGGACTGCGCCGTCGATATCGCGCTGCGCTGGGGGACCGGCTACGACACGATCGTCCGCAGTTTCGTGAACATCATCGCGACGCCCAAGGGCGGCACCCACCAGGCCGGATTCGACGCCGGGCTGATCAAGTTCCTCAGGGCCCAGGTCGAGCTCAACGCGCGCAGGCTCAAGATGGGTTCTGACAAGCTCGAGAAGGACGACGTGATGGCGGGGCTCACCGCCGTGCTCACCGTGCGCCTGCCCGAGCCGCAGTTCGAGGGACAGACCAAGGAGGTCCTCGGAACGCCCGCCGTGCGCGCGATCGTCGCGAACGTCGTCGCCCAGGCGATGAACGAACGCTTCGTGTCCACCCGGCGCGACGACAAGACGCAGGCGGCCGTGCTGCTCGACAAGATCGTCGCGGAGATGAAGTCGCGCATTTCCGCTCGTGCCCACAAGGAGACGCAGCGGCGCAAGAACGCCCTCGAAAGCTCCTCCCTGCCTGCGAAGCTCGTCGACTGCCGCAGCAACGACGTGCTGAACAGCGAACTGTTCATCGTCGAAGGCGACTCGGCGCTCGGCACCGCCAAGCTCGCGCGCGACAGCGAGCACCAGGCCCTGCTGCCCATCCGCGGCAAGATCCTGAACGTGCAGAAGGCATCCGTCGCCGACATGCTCTCCAACCTCGAGTGCGCCTCGATCATCCAGGTCATCGGCGCCGGCTCCGGCCGAAGCTTCGATCTCTCGGCGGCGCGCTACGGCAAGGTCATCATCATGAGCGATGCGGATGTCGACGGGGCGCACATCCGTACCCTGCTGCTGACCCTGTTCTTCCGGTACATGCGCCCGATGATCACAGAGGGGCGGGTGTTCGCCGCGGTGCCGCCCCTGCACAGAGTGGTCGTGATGAACCCGGGCTCGAAGCCCAATGAGACCATCTACACCTACTCGGAACCCGAGCTGCACAGCGTGCTTGCGGCCCTGAAGAAAAGCGGAAAGCGGTACCAGGACCCGATCCAGCGGTACAAGGGGCTCGGCGAGATGGACGCGGACCAGCTGGCGACGACGACGATGGAGCGCTCGCACCGGATGCTCCGCCGCGTGCGGGTCGCCGATGCCGAGCAGGCCGGCAAGGTCTTCGAACTCCTGATGGGCAACGACGTCGCCCCGCGCAAGGAGTTCATCATCGAAAGCTCGGACAAGCTCAGCAGGGACCGCATCGACGTGTAATGCCTGTTCACGGTGATATGGTCGCCGCACACTGCCGGCACTGGCGCCGGCACAAGGCGGAGGGCATTCCAGATGAGCACCCAGGCGGACCAGGCAGGATTCCAGCAGGCACGGTTCAAGGGCCGGACCGTCATCGTGACCGGGGCGGGCAGCGGCATCGGGAGGGCGACGGCGCTCCGGCTCCTCAGCGAGGGCGCCCGCGTCATCGCCGCCGATATCTCGGCGGAGCGTCTCGCGGCTCTGGAGCAGAGCAGCGGCAGCGGGGAGCTCGTCGGCGTGGCCGGCGACGTGAGCCTGCAAGCGGATGTCGACGCGCTCGTGCTGGCCGCGGGACCCACGGTCGACGGGCTGGTCAACAATGCCGGGATCATGGACTCGTTCCTCCCGACGGCGGAGATCACCGACGAGGTGTGGGAGCGGGTCTTCCGGGTGAACGTGACCTCGCAGATGCGGCTGATGCGTGCCGTGCTGCCCGGCATGGTCTCGGCCGGTTTCGGGCGGATCGTGAACATCGCAAGCGAGGCAGGCATCCGCGCGGGAGCATCGGGCACCACGTACAGCGCGTCCAAGCACGCCGTGATCGGACTGACCAAGAGTACGGCGTTGTTCTACGGGCCGAAGGGGTGCGCTGCAATGCGGTGGCGCCCGGCGCGGTGAAGACGAACATCGAGGCTCCGTTCCTGTCCGCGTGGGCCGCCGAGCGTCTCGGACCGATCATGCAGACGACCATTCCGGCCCCTGCGGAGCCGGAGGAGCTGGCCGCGTCCATTTGCTGGTTGCTGAGCGAGGACTCGCCCAACGTCAATGGAGCCGTCCTGATGTCCGACGGCGGCTGGTCGACAATCTAGCGAACGCCGGTCTGCGGAGGTCAGGCGGGCGGGGCGAACGCGGAACTGGGCAGGTCGCGCTCCCCGGCGGCGATGGCGCCGACGATCCGCGCGGCCACGGCCTCCGGCTGCAGACCGGCAGGGAAGTTCGGCGCGACGCCTGAGATCGGGTGGTCGGCGAGGCCGGTTTCGGTGTGTCCGGGGCGGGCGTCGATCATGCGGATGCCGCTGCGGCGAAGCTCCCGCCCCGCGGCCTGTCCGAATGCTGCGAGGGCGGCCTTGGACGCCGAGTACGCCGCAAGGCCCGCGGTCGGGCTCTCGCTCACGACACCGCTGAGGGTCACGAAGAACGGTTCCCTGCCGGCGGCGGCGGATGCCGTGAGGCTGTCCGCTGCGGCGCTGAGCAGGCGGATGGGCGCGAGCGTGTTCACGGCGAAGAGTTCCTCCATGGCCGCGTCTCCGAGCTCACGTGCCGGCCCGAAGGCCACGACACCGGCCGCGTTGACGACCCCGTCGAGTCCTCCGGTGGCCTGGACCGCACGGGCGACCAGGGCGTCGACTGCCGAAACGTCGGTGAGGTCACCCGTGACGAGCGTGCCGGGGATCCCGAGGGCTGCGAGCCTGGCCGTGTCACGCCCGGCCAGGACAAGGGTCGCTCCGGCGGCCGAGAGCTGCCGGGCGATTTCACGGCCGAGGCCGCCGGTCGCGCCGACGACGAGGACGACCGAGCCGGGAAGTGTAGTCATTCGGACACTGTAGCCGTCTGAGCCGGACGCATGAGCCGGCCGGCCGGTTCAGGCGATCCGGGCGCCGATCGTGCCGACCAGAGCTTCGAGCATCGTCCCAGAGGCATCCCGCCTGGCCCCGGTTTCCGGAAGGGTGCGCGGGGCTCCGTCCGGACCGACCGCGCGGGCGGGCATCGGACCGACCCACGCGACGGCGATGGCGTCTTCCCCCTTGAGGAAGCGGTGGGCGCGGACTCCGGACGTCGCCCGGCCCTTCGCGGGGAATTCGGTGAACTCGGAGACCTTGGCACTGCCGGGGTCCGTTCCGGCGAGGGTGTGGCTGGACGCTGCGACGGTGGCGACGACGGCCGTCTCCGCGTCGTCGGCCGCGAGACTCGTGAAGAACACGGCCCGGGCATCCGCTGCGAGTTTGATCCCGGCCATTCCGCCGGCAAGGCGGCCCTGGGGCCGCACCGATGCGGCCGGGAACCTCAAGAGCTGGGCGTCGGACGTGACGAAGACGAGCTCGTCGTCCTCCGTGCCCTGCTCGGCCCCGATGACGGAGTCCTTCGGCTTGAGCTGGATGATCTCGAAGTCAGGCCGGTTCGCCCAGTCGCCCGCGACGACGCGCTTGACGGTGCCGAAGGCGGTTCCGAGCGCGATGGAGCGGTCGGACTCGAGGGAAACGAGCGCGAGCACGGTCTCGGACCTGTCGGTCAGGCCCAGGTAGTCGGCCACGCGCACGCCGGCGCCGAGCTGGATGGATGTGGGCGGCATCACGGGCAGGTCGACCGGGGTGAACCGGATCAGCCTGCCGCGGCTCGTGACGGCGCCGACCTCTGCACGGCTCGTCGTGTCCAGGGTGGAGAGCACGGCGTCGTGCTTGCTGCGCCGCTGGGTGGGCACGGTCCTGGTCCGGGGCGCGGATGCCGCGTCACCGGTCTCCGTCGCGGCGTCTCCAGCCGGGAGGGCATCGGGATCGAAGGGGTCGTCAGCAGTGGGCTCGATGGCGGCGAGGTCGACCCTGGCGATGCGACCGGTGGCACTCAGGTAGACCCTGGTCGGCGTGTCGGTGAGTTCGAGCACCGGGGCGTTGCGTTTGGCGACGGCGCCGGCGATGCTCGGCTTGGCCTCGGTGAGGAGGGTGCGGCGCGGGGTGCCGAACTTCTCCGCCACGGCGGCGAGCTCGTCGGAGACGAGGGTGCGGATGGCCTGCTTGCTCCCGAGCAGTTCTTCGAGGAGGGCGATCTCGGCGAGGAGCTGGTCGCGTTCGGCCTCGAGTTCGATCTGGGAGAAGCGGGTGAGGCGGCGCAGACGGAGTTCGAGGATGTACTCGGCCTGGATGTGGCTCAGCTCGAAGACGTCGATCAGGCGCGTGCGGGCCTGCTCGGTGTCGTCGCTCGTGCGGATCACCTGGATGACCTCGTCGATGTCGACGATGGCGATGAGGAGGCCCTCGACGAGGTGCAGGCGTTCCGTGCGCCTGGCCAGGCGGTAGGCGCTGCGCCGGGTGACGACCTCGATCCGGTGGCCGACGTAGACGGACAGGAGCTCGCGCAGGCCGAGGGTCTGCGGTCCGCCGTCCACGAGGGCGACCGCGTTGATGTTGAAGGAATCCTCGAGGGGGTGTAACGGTAGAGCTGTTCGAGAACGGCGAGGGGGCTGAAGCCGGTCTTGATGCCGATCACGAGCCGCAAGCCGTGGGTGCGGTCGGTGAGGTCTGTGACGTCGGAGATGCCGCTGAGCTTCTTGGAGGTGACGCCGTCCTTGATTTTCTCGATGACCCGCTCCGGGCCGACGAGATAGGGGAGCTCCGTCACGACGAGGCCCGATTTCCGGGCCGTGATGGCCTCGACGGAGACCTTGGCGCGGGTCTTGAAACTGCCGCGGCCCGTGAGGTAGGCATCCTTGATCCCCGAGAGACCGACGATCGTCCCCCCGGTCGGCAGGTCGGGTCCCGGCACGTATTCCATCAGCTCGTCGAGCGTCGCGTCGGGGTGCGCGAGCAGGTGCCGCGCCGCGCCGACGACCTCGATGAGGTTGTGCGGCGCCATGTTCGTCGCCATGCCGACGGCGATGCCCGCGGCCCCGTTGACGAGCAGGTTCGGGTACGCGGCAGGGAGCACATCCGGCTGGGTCAGCTGGTTGTCGTAGTTCGGGACGAAGTCAACGACGTCCTCGTCGAGGTTTTCCGTCATGGCGAGGGCGGGGGCTGCGAGGCGCGCCTCGGTGTACCGCGGCGCGGCGGGGCCGTCGTCGAGGGACCCGAAGTTGCCGTGGCCGTCGATGAGGGGAACGCGGAGGGTGAAGGCCTGGGCCATCCGCACGAGCGCGTCGTAGATCGCGGTGTCACCGTGCGGGTGCAGCTTCCCCATGACTTCGCCGACGACGCGCGCCGACTTCACGTGGCCCTTGTCCGGACGCAGGCCCATCTCGGCCATCTGGTAGAGGATCCGGCGCTGCACGGGCTTGAGCCCGTCCCTCGCGTCGGGGAGGGCGCGGGAATAGATCACCGAGTACGCGTACTCCAGGAACGATCCCTGCATCTCCGTCGAGACATCGACGTCCTCGATGCGTTCGGTGAATGCTGCGGGCGGGGTAGCGGGTGTGCGACTCATTCGTGAATTCTGCTTGGGGTGCTCCGGTGGCAGGACCAGCGGCACGATCGGGTGGGCGCGCAGGCTGCGCGCCAGTGCAGGGCCGTGTCCATGACAGACTTGACCCAATGCCCCCATGCTACCGGCCCGCCAATTCAGTGCGCTGCGCCTTGCCGACGTCCTGTCAAGTTGCCACGCTGCGGTCCTCGGCCGGGAGAATGCGCTTGCCCTCGCCGCTGTCGACAAGGCCGTCGTCGTGCTCGTCGACGGCCTCGGCGTCAGCTCGCTGCGGGCACGGGCAGGCCACGCCCGGTACCTCATGTCGAAACTGACCAGGGCCGGGGTCGTCGATACGGTCTTCCCCGCCACGACCGCCGCAGCGATCACGAGCCTGACCACCGGGGTCGAACCCGGTCGGCACGGGATCGTCGGCTACCGGGCCCTCGACGCCGCCAACGACAGGGTCGTCAACCAGCTGAGTGGCTGGGACGAACGGATGCCGCCGGAAACGTGGCAGCGGACCCGTACCGTCTTCGAACGCGCCGCCGATGACGGTGTGCCGAGTTTCACCATCGGCCCGAAGCGCTACGCCCACTCCGGATTCACCCTCGCGTCCCTCCGTGGTGCGCACTACGTGCCGGCGGAGAGCATCTCCGATCGGTTCGCGGCGGCCCGTGCCCTGCTGGACACCGAGTCGCGCGCCCTCGTCTACCTGTACGTGCCCGAACTCGACGTCGCCGCACACGCGCACGGCTGGGAGTCCGCGAAATGGCTCGCGGCCCTCGAGGCCCTCGACTCCGCCGCCGGGCGCTTCGCTGCCGGTATGCATCGGGACGAGGGGCTCATCGTCACCGCAGACCACGGCGTCCTCGACGTCCCCGCCACGAAACACGTGCTCTTCGACAGCGTTCCCGAACTCGTCGCGCCGGTGCGGCACATCGGGGGAGACCCGCGCTGCCTCTACCTGTACCTCGACGAGTCCCGCGGCGACGCCGGAACGTCCGCATCAGAGGCGGCGACCACGCTGGCCGAAACCTGGCGCGAGGTCGAGGGCGACCGGGCGTGGATCTTCACGCGTGCGGAGGCGGTCACGGCCGGACTCTTCGGCAGGGTCGATGACGAAGTGCTGCCCAGGATCGGCGATGTGATCGTGGCCGCGCGGAAGGCCGTCGCATACTACGACTCCCGCGAGCCGAACCAGTCCGCCCGGTCGATGATCGGCCAGCACGGGTCGCTCACGGACGAGGAACTGCGCGTCCCCGTGATCCGCGACGGTGCCTTCGGCGCGTAGCCGCGGCTTCCGCCCGGGGGAACACCTCAGGCCCGCCCCCGGGGGACGGGCCTGAGGGAGAGCCTGATGCTCAGGAGGGGTACTGGCCGCGCTTGACCTGGGGCTTCGGAAGCCGCATTGCTCGCAGCTGGAGCGCGCGCATCGCCGCATACCAGCGCACGCGCTCCGCCTTCGCGTCGCCGAACTTCGCCTTGACCTTCCGGGTGAGGGTGAAGCCGAGCACCGTGCAGTCCACGACGGCGATGAGGAAGAAGGCCCAGAGCGCGAGGATCCCGTAGGTCTGCACGTTGCGGTCGGGGAAGAACGTGAGGAGGATGACGAGGAACATCACTGGGATCATGAACTCGCCGATGTTCACCCGGGCGTCCACGTAGTCGCGCACGAAGCGCTTCTGCGGACCACGTTCGCGGACGGGGAGGAACTTGTCCTCACCCGCGGCCATGCCGATCCTGGCCCTGTCGCGGGTCTCCGCGGACTTGGCGCGTGCCTGGCGTGCGGCGAGCTTGCGGTCGTCGGGCACGAGGGGGCGCCGGTTGGCGGCCTCCTGCTCCTTACGACTCGGCGTCGGCTGGCCCTTCCCTTCCGGGTGGCCGGCGGGGTGGGCGGCCGCGAGGCGCGCCCTCGTCTCGTCGATCGATTCGATCGGCGGTTGTGCGTCTGGGTTCACTGGCTTGGCCACATCAGTTCCTTGCAATTAGTTGGCTTAAGATTACCTGATGACCGTTACCCCAGATACTGCACCCGAAGCCGCACTCGCCGACGCGCCTGTGCGCGCCGCGGTCGAGGCCGCCCTTCCCGCCACGATTGCCGACCTGTGCGCCCTCGTGCGCATCCCGTCCGTGTCCTGGGACGCGTTCGATCCGGCCAGGGTGGCGGAAAGCGCGGAGGCCGTCGCCGCCCTGGTGCGGGGGCTCAACGTCTTCGACGAGGTTGTCGTGACCCGGTCGGGAATTCCCGGCACCACGGAACTGGGCCAGCCTGCCGTGCTCGCCCACCGGCCGGCCCGCAACGGCCGACCCACGGTCCTGCTCTATGCCCACCACGATGTGCAGCCCCCGGCCACGACATCGACTGGGAATCCACCCCGTTCGAGCCGACCGTTCGCGGGGATCGGCTCTACGGAAGAGGCGCAGCGGACGACAAGGCAGGGGTGATGGCGCACGTAGCGTCGATCCGGGCACTCGCCGAGACGGCCGGCCCCGACTTCGACCTCGGAATCGCCGTGTTCATCGAGGGTGAGGAGGAGTTCGGCAGTCGCTCGTTCGCGGCATTCCTCGAGGACAACCGGGAGTCGCTCCGCGCCGACGTCATCGTCGTCGCCGACTCCAACAATTGGGACGTGGACACCCCCGCCCTCACGGTCGCCCTGCGGGGCAACGTCACCTTCCGACTGACCGTGCGCACTCTCGACCACGCCTCCCACTCCGGAATGTACGGGGGAGCGGTGCCCGATGCCATGATGGCGACTGTGCGCCTTCTCGCGAGCCTCTACGCGGAAGACGGCTCCGTGGCCGTCGACGGGCTCACGAGTCGGGACGTCCCCGCACCCGAATACACCGAGGAACAGCTGCGCCTGGAAACCGGCCTCCTCGATGGTGCGACGCCCATCGGCCACGGCCCGCTGCTCAGCAGGCTCTGGTCCCAGCCCGCCATCACGATCACAGGCATCGACGCCCCGAGCGTCGCGAACGCGTCGAACACCCTGTCCCCGGTCGTGAGCGTGCGTCTCAGCACCCGGATCGCACCAGGACAGCCCGCTGCTGAGGCTTACCAGGCCCTCGAGGCGCACCTGCGCGCCCACGTCCCGTACGGGGCGAGCATCACCATCGACGACGTCGACACCGGCGAGGGGTTCCTCGTCGACGACAGCGGCTGGGCCGTGCCGCTCGCGCTCGGTGCGATGACGGATGCCTGGGGCAAGCCCCCGGTCAACGTCGGCATCGGCGGCTCCATTCCGTTCATCTCGGACCTCGTGCGGGTGTTCCCGGAGGCCCAGATCCTCGTCACGGGTGTCGAAGACCCCGATTCCCGGGCGCACAGCCCCAACGAGTCCCTCCACCTGGGCGTGTTCAAACGGGCAGTCCTCGCCGAGGCGTTCCTGCTCGACCGGCTCAACCGCCGCACCGGGACTCTGGAGGCCCCCACCCGATGAACCCATCAGCCCCGGTCAGAGACGAGAGACCGGCAGGCGGGAATTACTGCGGCGGACTCACCGTTGCTGCAGGTAGAATCTGTCAGAATTCGAGCACAGCGCAAGGAGCGTCATGACCGACACCATCACAACCAGCACCGCCGCCCACGGAGTGGGCCTGAGCGAGGCCGCAGCGCTGAAGGTACGAAGCCTGCTCGCCCAGGAGGGCCGTGAGGACCTGCGCCTCCGCGTCGCCGTCCAGCCCGGCGGCTGCTCCGGCCTCATCTACCAGCTCTACTTCGACGAGCGTGTGCTCGACGGTGACGCGCTCGTCGACTTCGACGGTGTCGAGGTCGTCGTCGACAAAATGAGCGTTCCGTACCTGGACGGGGCCTCGATCGACTTCGAGGACACCATCCAGAAGCAGGGCTTCACCATCGACAACCCCAACGCCGGCGGCAGCTGCGCCTGCGGGGACTCGTTCAGCTAGGGAACCACAGACGATGCCGGGCGGGCCGCCCGGCATCTTGGCGTGGATTCGTTACCGGATCAGCGCCTGCGCTGCACCCCGAAGCGCATCCCGCGCAGTAGGCTGTCATTCACACAGAGGCACTTCCGATGAAGTGATGTCGAGACTCCCCGAAAGGTTACTGGTGCGCAAAAACCACCGTCTCCGATGGGCTGCAATTCCGATCGCAGCGTCGTTGGTCATTGTTCTAGCGGGGTGCACCCAAGCCCAGCTCCACGGCTTCCTGCCCGGCTTCGTCGAGGGCGAACCGGCGGTGACGAACCAGACCGACCGCGTCGCCGGACTCTGGACGACATCCTGGATCGTGCTCCTGATCGTCGGCCTGATCACCTGGGGCCTGACAATCTGGGCCGTGATCGTCTACCGGCGCCGCAAGGGCCAGACCGGACTTCCGGTCCAGCTGCGGTACAACATGCCGATCGAGATCTTCTACACGATCGTTCCTCTCATCCTCGTCATCGGTTTCTTCGCATTCACCGCGAGGGACCAGGCCGCCATCGAGGCCCGCTTCGACTCACCGGACGTGAAGATCGAGGTCATCGGCAAGCAGTGGGCCTGGGACTTCAACTACGTCAACGAGAACGTCTACTCCGCCGGCATCCAGGGCCAGCCGAACCTCGACGGGCCCAAGGGCTCGCTCGTCGAAGCCGAGTTGCCGACGCTCGTCCTCCCGGTGGGCAAGAAGGTCGAACTCGCGCTCGAATCCCGCGACGTCATCCACTCCTTCTGGGTCATCGACTTCCTCTACAAGAAGGACATGATCCCGGGGAAGACCAACTACATGTCGGTCATCCCTGAACGGATCGGCACCTATTCCGGCAAGTGCGCCGAGCTGTGCGGTGAGTACCACTCGCTCATGCTCTTCAACGTCAAGGTCGTGTCTGAGGCCGACTACGAGGCGTACACGGCCTCGCTCAAGGCCGCGGGCAACTCCGGGCAACTCGACAACGGGTACAACCGCAACCAGAATCTTCCGGGCACGTCCGCCCCGGCGGTAGAGGAAGGCAAGTAGGCCATGACCACAACCGCACCCGCAGCACCCGCGACGCCGGCAGCCCCGGCCGCTACCCGTCGTCCCACGGGCGTCGAGCGCAAGGGCAACGTCCTCGTCCGCTGGATCACCTCCACCGACCACAAGGTGATCGGGTACATGTACCTCATCACCTCCTTCGTCTACTTCTGCCTCGCCGGCGTGATGGCGCTCGTCATCCGCGCGCAGCTCTTCGAGCCCGGCCTCGAGGTCGTGCAGACCAAGGAGCAGTACAACCAGCTCTTCACGATGCATGGAACGATCATGCTGCTGATGTTCGCGACGCCGTTGTTCTTCGGCTTCGCGAACTCGCTGATGCCCCTGCAGATCGGCGCTCCTGACGTCGCCTTCCCGCGCCTCAACGCCTTCTCGTTCTGGGCATTCTTCTTCGGCAGCCTCATCGCCGTCGGCGGGTTCCTGACGCCGCAGGGAGCAGCATCCTTCGGCTGGTTCGCCTACCAACCGCTCGCGAGCACGACCTTCTCGCCCGGCGTCGGCGGAAACCTGTGGATGGTGGGCCTGGGACTGTCCGGTTTCGGCACCATTCTCGGCGCGGTGAACTTCATCACGACCATCATCACGATGCGCGCCCCCGGCATGACCATGTTCCGGATGCCGATCTTCACCTGGAACACGCTCGTCACCTCGCTGCTGGTCCTGATGGCGTTCCCGGTGCTCGCCGCGGCCCTCCTTGCAGCGGCCTCTGACCGCATCTTCCTCTCGCACATCTACGACCCGGCCAACGGCGGTGCCATCCTCTGGCAGCACCTGTTCTGGTTCTTCGGCCACCCCGAGGTGTACATCATCGCGCTGCCGTTCTTCGGCATCGTCTCCGAGGTGTTCCCGGTCTTCAGCCGCAAGCCGATCTTCGGGTACAAGACGCTCATCTACGCGACCATTTCGATCGCCGCCCTGTCGGTGGCGGTCTGGGCCCACCACATGTACGTGACCGGTTCGGTGCTGCTGCCGTTCTTCTCGCTCATGACGATGCTCATCGCGGTTCCGACCGGTGTGAAGATCTTCAACTGGATCGGCACGATGTGGCGGGGGTCCCTGACCTTCGAGACGCCGATGCTGTGGGCGCTCGGCTTCCTCGTCACCTTCACGTTCGGCGGGCTCACCGGTGTCATCCTCGCCTCGCCGCCGCTCGACTTCCACGTCTCCGACACGTACTTCGTCGTGGCGCACTTCCACTACGTCATCTTCGGAACCGTCGTGTTCGCCATGTTCAGCGGCTTCTACTTCTGGTGGCCGAAGTGGACGGGCAAGATGCTCAACGAGAGCCTCGGCAAGTGGCACTTCTGGTTCCTGTTCATCGGATTCCACACCACCTTCCTCGTGCAGCACTGGCTCGGAGTGGTCGGCATGCCGCGCCGCTACGCCTCGTACTCTCCGGAGGACGGCTTCACCTGGATGAACCAGCTGTCCACCATCGGGTCGATGATCCTCGCCGTCTCGATGATCCCGTTCTTCCTGAACGTGTACATCACTGCCCGCAAGGCGCCGAAGGTCACGGTCAACGACCCGTGGGGCTTCGGAGCCTCCCTCGAGTGGGCCACGTCGTGCCCGCCGCCGCGGCACAACTTCACGTCGATTCCGCGCATCCGCTCAGAGCGGCCGGCCTTCGACCTCAACCACCCCGAGGTCGCCATGCCGGTCGGGATCGGGCCGGGCAAGGACGCGCCCGATGCCCCCGTCTACGACGCCGCAACGAACGAGGTCAAATAAATGAGGGCAAACACCAACCTGCTCTGGCTGCTCGCGGGCTTCTTCGCCCTCGTCACGGTCGCGTACATCGTCTGGGGTCTCGTCGACCCGCACCAGCACAGCATCGAATGGGCGGGGACCTTCGCCCTGGCACTGAGCTCCGTGTTCGTGAGCTTCGTCGCCTTCTACCTGTCCCGGGTGCACGGCGCTCAGGGAGGAGAGCTTCCAGAGGACCGCCTCGACGCCAACGTCGACGACGGCGATCCCGAAGTCGGCTTCTTCAGCCCGTGGAGCTGGTGGCCCATCCTCCTCGCCGCGAGTGCTGCGTTGCTTTTCCTCGGCCTCGCGATCGGGTTCTGGATCTCGATCATCGCGGTCGGCATCGGCGTGATCTGCCTCATCGGCTGGGTCTACGAGTACTACCGCGGTAACTTCGCGCGCTAGCCGGTCCGCGAAAGCGGGTGAGCAGTCGGTCTCGATTCCTGAGAACGACGGCTCACCCGCTTTCGCGTTAATGGGGAGAGCGTGCAGGGCGCGGCGCCGGAAGCCGAGCACGTCGAAGGAGAACGTCACGGGACTGCGGGAAGGCCAGCGGCCTGCGATGGCCTCCGTCCCGGTGTGATGTGCCGACGGGCCCATGCCGATCAGGACGGCAACGGCGTCCGCGCCGAGGTCGTGACGACTGGTGACCCTGATCCGGGTCTCCAGGGCGAACCAGGGCTGCAGGGAGTCCCTGAGGTCCTCGGCTTTGTTCGGCGGGATATCGAGGGCCAGTCCGGCATCGCCTGAGCTCGCGGAGATGGTCATCGTGGGGAACGACGACGGCGAGGAGACCCCTGTCGCGCAGCACGCGATGGAATTCGGCCGGGTTCCGCGGTGCGAAGACGTTCAGGAGGGCATCGGCGACTCCGGTCCGCACCGGAAGGTCGGCCCAGACGTCGGCGACGAGCCCGTCCACGTGCGGCGGTTCAGGGAGTTTGCCGCCTGAGGCTGCAGCATGTTCGTGCCCAGGCGCGGCGACGGTGCGGGCAGCGGCCACAGTTCGGGCCACGGCGACGGGGGAGAGGTCCATTCCGAGGTATCCGGCGGTCGGACAGGCTTCGGTCACTCCGCGGAGGTAGTACCCGGTGCCACAGCCGATGTCGAGCACCCGAGCGGGCTGTTCCGCTGCGACGAGCGTCGTGACGGCCGTGCGCAGGTCTTCGTACCAGCCGGCTTCGAGGAAGGCCTCACGCGCGTCGAGCATCGCGGCGCTGTCACCGACCACGTGGCTGCGCCCGCCCAGGAGCGACAGATAGCCGCGCCGGTTGGCGTCGAAGGAATGCCCGGAAGCACACCGCAGCACGAGGCCGCCGTTCGCCGCGAGGGGCGACAAACAGTTCGGGCACCGAAGCCACTCCGACAGGGTCTGGAGGGACATCGATGCCCGATCTGTTCATGTTGTGTTGTGGTGATTGTGGAACTACCGCTGGTTAGTGGTGGTCTCCGTGGCTCTGCTCGAGCTCCGTCGTGGTGACCGGAACAATCCGGTCCTCGAAGAACCAGCGAGAGAGTCCGCCGCGCAGGCGCTGGCCGGTCGTGATCTTGCCCTGGTCGTTCGGGCGGATCATCAGCGGCTTGTAGTCCGAGTAGCTCACGAGCTTCCAGCGCTCGTACTCGTCGACGGGCTGGTGCACCTCGATGTACTCGCCACCGGGCAGGCGGACGATCCGGCCGGATTCGTAACCGTGCAGGACGATCTCGCGATCCTTCTTCTGCAGCGCGAGGCAGACTCGCTTGGCGACGAAGAACGCGATGAACGGTCCGACGATCGTGGCGAACTGACAGGCGTGGATGACGCCCTCCATCGTCACGTGGAAGTGCGTGGCGATGATGTCCGAGGATGCGGTCGACCAGAGCGCGGCGTAGAACGTCACGCCGGCCGCGCCGATCGCCGTGCGGGTCGGGGCGTTGCGCGGGCGATCGAGGATGTGGTGCTCGCGCTTGTCCCCGGTGACCCAGGCCTCGATGAAGGGGTAGATCAACACGACCAGGATGAAGAGTCCGAGGCTGATCAGAGGGATCAGGATGTTGAACGACCAGGTGCGATCGAGCCAGACGAACTCGAGTCCCGGCGGAATCAGGCGCAGGGCCCCGTCGGCAAAGCCGATGTACCAGTCCGGCTGGGTACCCGCCGAGACGGGGAGGGGTCATAGGGTCCGTAGTTCCAGATCGGGTTGATCGTGAACAGTGAGGCGATCAGCATCACGACACCGAAGACGATGAAGAAGAACCCGCCGGCCTTGGCGGCATAGACCGGGAGGACCGGGTAGCCGACGACGTTCTGGTTCGTGCGTCCGGCACCGGGGTACTGGGTGTGCTTGTGCACGACGACGAAGAGCAGGTGCATCGCGATGAGGGCGATGATGATCGCGGGCAGCAGCAGGATGTGGAGCGAGTAGAGCCGACCCACGATCGCCTCGCCCGGGAACTCGCCGCCGAAGAGCAGGAAGGAGATCCAGGTTCCGATCAGCGGGATGCCCTTGACCATTCCGTCGATGATCCGCAGGCCGTTGCCGGAGAGCAGATCGTCGGGGAGGGAATATCCGGTGAAGCCCTCTGCCATCGCGAGGATGAACAGGATGAAGCCGATGACCCAGTTGAGTTCGCGGGGCTTGCGGAACGCACCCGTGAAGTAGATCCGGAGCATGTGCAGGCCGATGGACGCCACGAACAGCAGCGCAGCCCAGTGGTGCACCTGGCGCATCAGGAGGCCGCCGCGGATGTCGAAGGAGATATTGAGCGACGAGGACATCGCCGCCGACATTTCGACGCCCTTGAGCGGAACGTACGAGCCTTCGTAGTGGACGGGTGCCATCGAGGCGCTGAAGAAGAACGTCAGGAACGTCCCGGACAGCAGGATGATGACGAAGCTGTAGAGGGCAACCTCACCGAGGAGGAAGGACCAGTGGTCTGGAAAGATCTTCCTGCCGAGTTCCTTCACCGCGGTGGAGATGCTCGTGCGCTCGTCGATGTAGTTCGCCGCCGCGCCCGTGAAACCGCCGTTGGCTTTCGTCGTCTCGACCACGCCTGTGGTCGTTTTCGTGATACTCAATGCCGCTCCCAGAAACTCGGTCCGACGGGTTCAGTGAAATCGCTCTGCGCAATGAGGTAGCCCTCAGAGTCTACGGCGATGGGCAGCTGGGGGAGCGGCCGCTTGGCCGGCCCGAAGATGACCTCGCAGTGGTTCGACACGTCGAACTGTGACTGGTGGCACGGGCAGAGCAGGTGGTGGGTCTGCTGTTCGTAGAGGGCGACGGGGCAGCCGACATGGGTGCAGATCTTGGAATACGCGACGATGCCGTCGTACGACCAGCCTGCACGCTCGGGGAGTTCGTTGAGGTCCTCGGGCTTGAGGCGCATCAGCAGCACGGCCGCCTTGGCCTTCTCTTCCAGACGACCGCTCGGAAGGTCCTGCAGACCCTCCGGAATGACGTGGAAGGCGGAGCCGAGGGTGACGTCCGAGGCCTTGATCGGTGTGCCGGTCGGGTCGATCGCCAACCGGGTCCCCTTCGTCCACATCGTGTGGGTGAGCAGCTCGGAAGGGTTCTCGTTCATCGGGCCGAGGCCGCGGAAGAGCACGACCGCGGGAAGGGGGAAGGCGATGAGCGCGCCGATCAGGCTGTTCCGGATGAGGCTGCGTCGTCCGATCCCGGATTCCTCGTTGGCTTCGGCGAAGATCTCGACGGCCCTGGCCCTCGTCTCGTCTGAGCCGCGGACGGGGTGGCGGACATCGATGCCTTCGTGGTCGCTCATCAGCGCCTTGCCCCAGTGGACGGCGCCGATGCCGATCGCCAGGAGCGCGAGGGCCAGACCGAGGCCGATGAAGAGGTTGTTCAGCCGCACGGAACCCGGGTCGGTTTCCACGATCGGGAACGCCATGTACGCGGCGATAGCAAAAACGCTGCCGACGATCGAGAGGTAGAAGAGCGTGTACACCGTGCGCTCGGCACGGCGCTCGGCGCTCGGGTTCAGGTCGGTGACGCGGGGGCGGTGCGGCGGGAATCCGGGGTTGTCCACGGCGTCGCGCACGACAACGGCCGTGCCGGCGTTCGCGGGGTCGTGCCCGGCGCCGGAGTCAGCAGCGGTGAGGTCCTTCCCGCTGTTATCGTCCGTGGCCATTGTGCTCCTTTGTCTGCTGTGTGTCGTGCAGTTGTGTGCTGAGCAGGTGTGTCTGCTGCATGATTCTGATTCCGCGCCCTGTTCGGATGCGGGTCAGTTCGATTTTGCGGTGATCCACACCGTCAACCCGACGATCGCGCCGAGTCCGAAGATCCAGAGGAACAGTCCTTCGGAAACCGGACCGAGCGAGCCGAGGGCGTATCCGCCCGGGGACGGGTTGTTCTCGAGGTACTTGAGGTACGTGATGATGTCGCGTTTGCTCTCCGGTGAGATGTTCATGTCGTTGAAGACCGGCATGCTCTGCGGTCCCGTGATCATGGCCTCATAGATGTGCTGGGCGGAGACGCCGTCGAGTGCGGGTGCGAACTTGCCCTCCGTGAGGGCGCCTCCGGCGCCTGCGACGTTGTGGCACATCGCGCAGTTGATGCGGAAAAGCTCGGCGCCCTTGGCGGAATCGCCCTGCGCGTCGAGGTACCGCGCATCAGGGATGGCCGGCCCGGGGGCGAGGGAGGCGACGTATGCGGCGAGGGCTGCGATCTGTTCGTCCGTGAACACGACGGCCTTCTTCTCAGCCTGAGGCCCGTCCATCTGCATGGGCATCCGGCCGGTGCCGACCTGGAAATCGACGGATGCCGCACCGACACCGATGAGGCTCGGGCCGGATCCGGTTCCCGCGGCGCCGAGGCCGTGGCAGGTGGCGCAGTTGCTCGCGAAAAGCTTCTGGCCCTCTCCGATGGTCTGCTGAGACGAGGCATCCGTCTGGGCACTCGCGGTGCTCGTGCTGAACAGCGCATAGGCGCCGCCCGTGAAGAGGAGGCCGATGGCGATCAGGGCGACACTGGCAAGTGGGCTGCGGCGGCCGGACTTGCGCACGCGGGCCGGCTTGGGGGTGTTGGTCTTGGTCATTCTGAGGTGTCCGCTCCGGATCTCTATTTGAGGACGTAAATGACGAGGAAGAGGCCGATCCAGACGACATCGACGAAGTGCCAGTAGTACGAGACGACGATGGCGCTCGTCGCCTCCTTGTGACCGAAGTTCTTGACCGCGAACCCGCGGCCGATGACGAGGAGGAAGGCGATCAGGCCGGCCGTGACGTGGATGCCGTGGAAGCCGGTGGTGAGGTAGAACGCCGATCCGTATGCGTTGCTCTGCAGCGAAACGCCCTCGGAGACCAGGGTGGCGTACTCCCAGATCTGCCCGGAAACGAAGACGGCGCCGAGGGCGTACGTCAGGAAGAACCACTCGACCATGCCCCACTGGCTGGGCTTCCAGCCCGTTGAGCGGGCCTGGAGACGCTCCGCGGCGAACACGCCGAACTGGCAGGTGATCGACGAGGAGACGAGGATCAGGGTGTTCACGAGTGCGTAGGGAAAATTGTGCTTCTCGGCTTCGAATTGCCAGAGTTCCGGCGATGTCGACCGGAGCGTGAAGTAGATGGCGAACAGGCCCGCGAAGAACATGACTTCGCTGCCCAGCCACACAATGGTGCCGACAGCAACGCTGTTGGGCCGATTAACCACGGGCGCTGTGGCTGAATAAGTTATCGAAGGGCTCGTCACTCGTCCATTATGGCCGATTTCGCAGCCGGGGTGCGCACCATGCGGACGCGGGTGCGTCATTTACCCAAAAGGTAACCAGATTGGAACGAAAGCGCCGCTGGAGCAGATTCGGAACGCGGGAGCCGATGCGCTTAAGATCGGTTTCATGCTCGAAATCCAGTCCTGGCCCAATGTCCTCAGCGCCCTGCTCAGTGGAGAGGACCTGAGTGTCTCCGATGCGGCGTGGAGCATGGAGCAGGTGATGCAGGGGCACGCGACCCAGGCCCAGATCGCCGGGTTCCTCGTCGCCTTGCGCGCCAAGGGGGAGACCGTCGACGAGATCGTCGGTTTTCGTGACGCCATCCTCGAGCATGCCGTCGCCCTCCCGGTCAACCCGATGGCGCTCGATATCGTCGGCACCGGCGGTGACCGTTTCGGCACCGTCAACATCTCGACGATGGCTTGATCGTCTGTGCCGGCGCGGGCGTTCCAGTGATCAAGCACGGGAACAGGGCCGCGAGTTCGGCATCGGGCGCCTCGGACGTGCTCTCGGCGCTGGGCATCGACCTGACCCTCTCCGCCGAGAAGGTCGCCGAGATCCTCGAGGCGACCGGGATCACCTTCGCCTATGCGGCGGCATTCCACCCAGGATTCCGTCACGCCGGACCGGTCAGGGCCGAGCTGGGCATCCCGACGGTGTTCAACTACCTCGGCCCGCTCTGCAACCCGGCGCGTCCGGAAGCCTCCGCTGTCGGTGTCGCCGGACTCGACCGGGTACCGCTCATCGTCGGTGTCTTCCAGACCCGCGGAGCTGCCGCGCTCGTCTTCCGCGGGGACGACGGTCTCGATGAACTCACGACGACCGGTCACAGTCACGTCTGGGAGGTCTCCCGGGGACTCGTGACCGAGCATGACATCGACCCGCGCGAGCTCGGCATCCGCCGCGCCTCGATGAGCGAACTCCTCGGCGGCGATCCGGCGCACAACGCGGAGGTCGTGCACCAGACGCTCGCCGGACAGGCGGGCGCCGTGCGCGACATCGTGCTCCTCAACGCAGCGGCCGGTCTTGTCGCCTTCGATCTTGCGAAGAATCCGGTGTCCGCGCAGTCGAGCATCCTCGACCGATTCCGCGACAAGCTGGCCGTGGCAGCGGAATCCATCGATTCAGGGGCCGCTACGGCCAAGCTCGCCGAATGGGTCGCGGCCAGCCGCGCCTAGCCAGCCTGCCCGCACCGATTCGACGGAGATTCTGGTGGGAAAGCGCCTGAGACGCGCTCCCGCGTGTGTGGAACCCGGAATCTCCGTCGAATCGGTTGGTTGTGCGGCAGCGAGTTGTGCGGCTTAGAGCACGTCCTCGTCGACCCAGCCGAAGGTCTTCGTGACGGCCTTCTTCCAGTTGCGCAGCTGCCGGTCGCGCTCGGCGACCGTCATCTGCGGCGTCCAGCGGCTGTCCTCCTGCCAGTTGGCGCGGAGCTCGTCGAGGTCGCTCCAGAAGCCGACCGCGAGGCCGGCCGCGTATGCGGCACCGAGCGCCGTGGTCTCCGCGACGACGGGCCGGACGACGGGCACGCCGAGAATGTCGGCCTGGAACTGCATGAGCGTGTTGTTGGCGATCATGCCGCCGTCGACCTTGATCTCGGTGAGCGGGACCCCGGAGTCGGCGTTGACCGCGTCGATCACCTCCCGGGTCTGGAACGCGGTCGCCTCGAGGGCCGCCCTGGCGATGTGACCCTTGTTCACGAACCGGGTCAGCCCGACGAGGGCGCCCCGGGCGTCCGAACGCCAGTACGGCGCGAACAGCCCGGAGAATGCCGGCACGAAGTAGGCGCCGCCGTTGTCGTCGACGGACTTCGCGAGCGTCTCGACCTCTTCGGAGGAACTGATCATGCCGAGGTTGTCGCGCAGCCACTGCACGAGCGCGCCTGTGACGGCGATCGAGCCCTCGAGCGCGTAGTGCGGTTCGGCGTCGCCGAGCTTGTAGCCCAGGGTCGTGAGCAGCCCGTTCTTCGAGTGCACGATCTCGGTGCCGGTGTTGAAGATCAGGAAGCTAGCCGGTGCCGTAGGTGTTCTTGGCCTCGCCCTGGTCGAACGCGGCCTGGCCGAACGTCGCGGCCTGCTGGTCGCCGAGGATGCCCGCGATCGGCACCTCGCGAAGCAGGCTGTGTTCGTTGACCGTTCCGTAGACTTCGGAGGAGGAGCGGATCTCTGGCAGCATCGACCGGGGCACGTCGAAGGCGGCGAGGATGTCGTCGTCCCACTGCAGGGTCTCGAGGTCCATGAACAGCGTGCGGCTCGCGTTGGTGACGTCGGTCGCGTGCACGCCGCCCTCGAGGCCGCCGGTGAGGTTCCAGAGCACCCACGAGTCCGTCGTGCCGAACATCAGCTCGCCGGCATCCGCCTTGGCCCTGGCGCCTTCGACGTTCTCGAGGATCCAGACGATCTTCGTGCCCGAGAAGTACGTGGCGAGCGGCAGGCCGACCTGCTTCTTGAAGCGCTCCACGCCCCCGTCGGCGGCGAGGCGGTCGACGATGGGCTGGGTGCGGGTGTCCTGCCACACGATCGCGTTGTAGACGGGGAGCCCGGTGGTGCGGTCCCAGACCACGGCGGTCTCGCGCTGGTTGGTGATGCCGACGGCGGCGATGTCGTGCCGGGTCAGGTTCGCCTTGGACAGCGCCTGCCCGATGACCTCACGGGTGTTGTTCCAGATCTCCATCGGGTCGTGCTCGACCCAGCCGGCCTGGGGGAAGATCTGCTCGTGCTCGAGTTGTCCGGTCGAGACGATCGAACCGGCCTTGTCGAAGATGATCGCCCGCGAACTCGTGGTGCCCTGGTCGATGGCGATGACGTATTGGGCCATGGAATACCTCCTTGTATTGTTCTGACACGTTGTGCTGAGACGTACTGACTACTGATGGACATGCAGAAGCCGACCGGTCGGTCCTGGTTGGGGAACCGGCCGGTCGGCAGGCGCACTAGGTGAGAATGGGCAGGAGAGCGTACGAGGCCCATCCGGCGAGGACGCCGCCGATGACGGGGCCGACGACCGGCACCCAGGAGTACGCCCAGTCGGACGAGCCCTTGCCCTTGATCGGCAGGATGAAGTGTGCGATGCGCGGTCCGAGGTCACGGGCCGGGTTGATCGCATACCCGGTCGGGCCACCGAGCGAGGTGCCGATCACGATGACAAGCAGAGCCACCGGCAGGGCGCCCAGGGCCGCGAGGCCGCCGGACGTGCCCTGGCGACCGCCGCCGAAGGCGATCACGACGAACACCAGCACGAAGGTGCCGATGATCTCGGTGACGAGGTTCCAGCCGTAGGAGCGGATGGCCGGACCGGTCGAGAAGACGCCGAGCTTGTTCGCCGGGTTCGGTTCCTGGTCGAAGTGCTGCTTGTAGGCGAGCCAGCAGAACACGGCCCCGATGATGGCGCCGAGGAACTGAGCCGCGATGTAGACGAGCACCGACAGGAAGTTCACCGGGACCCCGGAGCCGAACTCGGTCGCGCCCGATGCGACGAGGCCGAGGGTGACGGCGGGGTTCAGGTGCGCACCTGAGTTGTACGCCACGATGACGCCGGAGAAGACGGCGAAACCCCACCCGATGGTGACCATCAGGAAGCCGCCGCCGAGACCTTTGTTCTTGGCCAGGGCGACGTTGGCTACGACACCGGTACCGAGGAGGACGAGCATCGCGGTGCCCACGACCTCCGACAAAAATACGACTCCAATATTGTCCACGTTGACCTTCCTAGGTAGGGCTCGAGCGCTGAACAGTCTGGTCGCGGTGAGCGACTGGCAACACCATAGCGCGCTGGTATCCCGAGCGAAATGGGCAGGTCGAGGCGTGGTTCGTCCCTTACTTCCCCGGCTACCTGCGCGTAGGTTAAGGACAGCTCCGTATCGAATCGCACGATGCGACGCCGACCGATCGTCACCATCCGACCCGAAGGAAGAGTCATGAAAAAGCTCGTCAATGATCCCAAGAACGTTGTCGATGAGGCCGTGGCCGGCTTTGCAGCCGCGCACGGCGACATCGTGCGCGTATCCAGCGACCCTACTTTCATCGTCCGCGCCGATGCCCCGGTGTCGGGCAAGGTCGGCCTGGTCAGCGGAGGCGGAAGCGGCCATGAGCCGTTGCACGGCGGATTCGTCGGCGTCGGCATGCTCGACGCCGCCGTGCCAGGCGCGGTCTTCACCTCGCCGACCCCCGATCCCATCCTCGCGGCGACGCAGGCGGTCAACGGCGGCGCAGGGGTGCTGCACATCGTGAAGAACTACACCGGCGACGTCCTCAATTTCGAGACGGCTGCCGACCTGGCCCTCGCGGATGGGATCGAGGTCCGCACGGTCATCGTCAATGACGACGTCGCCGTGAAGGATTCGCTGTACACCGCCGGACGTCGCGGAGTCGCCGGAACGGTCCTCGTCGAGAAGATCGCCGGAGCTGCGGCCGAACGCGGCGATGACCTCGCCTCCGTTGCCGCCGTCGCGGAGAAGGTGATCGGGCAGGTGCGCACGATGGGTGTGGCGCTGACGCCGTGTGTCGTCCCGCACGCGGGAGAACCGAGCTTCACCCTCGCAGAGGACGAGATCGAAATCGGCATCGGCATCCACGGCGAGCCGGGCCGGGAGCGGATCAAGCTCGAACCCGCAGACGCCATCGTCGACCGTCTCCTCGGACCGATTCTGGAGGACATCCCGTTCGTGAGCGGGGATTCGGTGCTCCTCCTCGTCAACGGCATGGGCGGCACTCCCCAGATCGAGCTCTATATCGTCTTCCGGAGGGCCGCCGAGGTCCTTGCTGCCAAGGGGATCACTGTCACGCGGACGCTGGTCGGGAATTTCACCACCTCCCTCGAAATGCAGGGCATGTCCATCACGGTTCTCAAGCTCGATGACGAGCTCACCGCGCTCTGGGATGCGCCGGTGCAGACTGCGGCGCTACGGTGGGGACGGTAGAAGGAGATTCGATGAATCTGAGTGTCACCTGGGCTGAAGCCTGGATCCGGCAGTGTGTGGACGTTATCGCTGAGCATCGTGTGGAGCTGATCACCCTCGACAGGGACATCGGCGACGGCGACCACGGCGAGAACATGGACCGTGGTTTCCAGGCGGTGCTGGGGAAACTCGACACGCTCCCGGCAGACGCCGTTCCCGGCGACGTCTTCAAACTCGTCGCGACGACACTCATTTCCACGGTGGGCGGCGCCGCGGGGCCGCTCTACGGAACGGCTTTCCTGAAGGCGGCCGTCGCCGTGGCGGGGAAGCCGGACCTGGACGGTGCCGCGGTCGTCGCACTCCTGACGGCGGCACGCGACGGAATCGTGCTCAGGGGCAAGGCGGAGAGCGGCGACAAGACCATGGTCGACGCCTGGACGCCCGCTGTGAACGCTGCAGCGGCCGCGGAACGCGCCGGAGCGACGCCCGTCGCCATCCTCGTCGAGGCCGCGGATGCTGCGGAGGCCGGCGCGGTTGCGACGGAGCCGCTCATCGCGCACAAGGGACGCGCGAGTTACCTCGGCGAACGCGCCATCGGGCATCGCGATCCGGGTGCCCAGTCCAGTGCCCTGCTTCTGCGTGCTGCCGCCGACACCGCCGAGCAGGTTGCGGATGAGTGATTCAGAACCCGCCGTCCCCGCCGTACTCGTCGGCCTTGTCTTCGTGTCGCACAGCTCGCTGATCGCGAGGGGCCTCGTCGATCTCGCCCGCCAGATGGCTCCGACCGTGCGGATGCTGCCGGCGGGCGGCACCGACGACGACCGGATCGGAACGAGCTTCGCCAAGGTGGCGGCGGGCATCGAGGCCGCAGAAGCAGGCAGGGGAGTTGTCGTGCTTTGCGACCTCGGCTCCGCAATCCTGACGGCGGAATCAGCGCTCGATTTCCTCGATGACGACACTCGATCCCGGGTCGTCATCGTCGACGCACCCTTGTCGAGGGCGCCGTCGCCGCCGCCGTCGCCGCACAGATCGGTGGCGACCTGCCTGCCGTGGAGTCTGCGGCCCGGTCGGCTGGGGCAGCGTACTCGGGTGCGCCCTCGGCCCAGGCGCCGGTCCCGGCCGCAGATGCCGGGTCCGGTCAGTCGGGGGCCGACACGACGGTGATGAGGACGGTGACCCTGATCAACGCTGACGGCCTGCACGCCCGGCCCGCCGCGGAGTTCGTGACCCTCGCCGCGACGCTCGGCGTTCCGGTCACGGTCAATGGCCGCGATGCCGCGAGCCTGCTGGCCATCATGGGCCTCGGGTTGACCCGGGGCGCACGGGTTGAACTCTCGGCAAGCGGTGCCGGCGCGGCCGCGGCGGTCGACGCCCTTGCCACACTCCTCGAATCGGGGTTCGGCGAGGCCTGAGAGTCCCGGGGGAGCCAGCGGCACGGCGGAAGATCGCGCCGGGAAATTTCGGCTCATACCGACCCGATTGGTTCTATGCTGGCCGCATGATCCAGGACACCACAGTGCCGTGCCCCGTGTGCGGCCATGCCATGAGTGAACACACGATCGTGCACGGCGTGCACGACACGATCCTGAACTGTCCGGTGCCCCATCCGGGCGCCTGGGACAGGGACGCATTCGAACCTGTGAACGAGTTCGGCATGGTCACCCACCAGCACCCTGCGGAGGACCCTCCCGTTCACGGCTGAATTCTCCTGCTCCGCACCTGCAACGGCTGGTCAGCGTACGAGTTCACCAAGAATTTCCCCGGATGCCCTATTGTCTGCAGTGCAGATCTCCTGCACAACGTCGTCCCACCTAATCCAGACGGTATCCATCGAATGAGCGCCACAGCCAAGCGTGTGATCGGGCTCGTCCTCGCGGGCGTGCTCGTCGTCGGCGTGGTCATCGTCGTGGTCGGCGGTCGCCTGTTCGGAGCACCGACAGGGACGGCTCCGGTGACCACGGACCTCGCTGTCGTCCACGGGGTCATCGGCTCGGAGAAGAAGCCGTTCTTCGACGACCCGGCCGTCCGGGCGGTCTTCGCCGAGAAGGGCCTCGACGTCGAGGTCGTGACGGCGGGATCACGCCAGATCGCCACATCCGTCGACCTCACCGGAGTCGATTTCGTGTTCCCGTCCTCCGCGCCCGCCGCCGAGAAGATCCGGCGCGAAGCCGGGGCGCGCAGCGTGTTCTCACCGTTCTACTCGCCGCTCGCCATCGCGACCTTCACGCCGATCGTGACCCTCCTGCAGTCCGCGGGGATCGCGAACCAGGACGCCGCGGGCACCTGGCACCTGAACGTCGCGGAATACCTCAAGGCCGTCGCCGCGGGAACCCGCTGGAATCAGCTCCCCGGTGCGGCGGCGAGCTACAACAGCTCCCGTTCGATCCTGATCTCCAGCACGGACATCCGCCAGTCGAACTCAGCGGCCATGTACCTTGCGATCGCGTCCTACGTCGCCAACGGGAACAGCGTCATCAGCTCCGCCGACGCGGAGGCCGCCGTCATCGACCCGATGGCCGCACTCTTCCTCGAGCAGGGCTTTTCGGCCTCCTCCTCCGAGGCACCATTCGAGGACTACCTCTCCCAGGGAATCGGCTCGAAACCGCTCGTGATGGTCTACGAGGCACAGTTCCTCGGCCGGCAGATGAGCGTCACCGGCCGCAGTGCCATCACCCCTGACATGGTCCTGATGTATCCGGACCCGACCGTGCTCTCCAAACACACGGTGGTCCCGCTGACCGAGCAGGGAACCCAGGTCGGCGAACTCCTCCAATCCGACCCCCGCCTCGCCCGGCTCGCGGCGCAGTACGGGTTCCGGCCTGCCGACCCGGCCGTGTTCACGGCAGCCCTCGCCGGCAACGGCCTCGCGGCGCCCGCAAGCCCCGTCAACGTCATCGACCCGCCGAGCTACGAGACGCTCGAGGCGATGATCACGACCATCAGCGGGCGGTACGACACCCCTCTTGCCTCACCAGACGCCAACGTCGACAAATGACCCGACGAACACCCGCCGAACGATCCCCGGAGACCAAGGAGCACCATGGCAGACTCATCCCTCGATCTGAGCACTCCCACACCGGGCGAGAGGCCGGCCGCCGCTGCAACGACAGCACCGCGCGTCGACACCGGACTTGTGCTCGTGCCGCCGAACGCTGTCCCGGACATCGGTGGCACCCAGGCCAGCGCGATGATGCCGATCGACGACGCCCGCACTGAGGAACTCGCCGGACGAGCCAGGGCCTTCGTCGCCGACCTCATCGACCGCGATCCCTCGGCCCCGGAATTCCAGAAGAAGATCTCGGACGTGGCCCAGATGGGCCGGGACGAGATCCGGGCCGCGTCCGAGGTCAGCAACCGGATGCTCCAGCGCCCGGTCGCAGCGCTTGCCGCCGCGCGCGGAAAAGGCGACGAGGCCGACGCGCAACGGCGCGTCGCCAGCACACTCGTCGAACTGCGCGGAACGATCGAAGACCTTGACCCGTCCAGGGCCGACGGCGGGGTCGCCCAGTTCCTCCTGAACCTGATCCCGTTCCGGGACAAGCTCCGCAGCTATTTCGCCCGGTACGCCTCCGCACAGAGCCAGCTCAACAAGATCATCCACTCGCTTCAGAACGGCCAGGACGCCCTTCTCAAGGACAATGCGGCGGTCGAGGGGGAAAAGGTGCGGCTCTGGGAGACGATGAATCGCCTGCAGGAGTACGCCCTCCTCACGAGCGCCCTCGACACCCAACTGGTGGAACAGATCGACACGGTCAGGACGACCGACCCGGCCAGGGCCGACGCGCTCACGAGCGATCTCCTCTTCACGATCCGACAGAAGCACCAGGACCTGCTCACCCAGCTCGCCGTGAGCGCCCAGGGCTACCTCGCCCTCGACGTCGTGCGGAAGAACAACGTCGAACTCATCAAGGGCGTCGAACGGGCAACGACGACGACCATATCCGCCCTGCGCACGGCCGTGATCGTGGCACAGGCACTGGCCAACCAGAAGCTCGTCCTCGACCAGATCACCGCCCTCAACACGACGACCTCGAACCTGATCGTCTCGACCTCGCAGATGCTCAAGACCCAGTCTGTCGCCATCAGCGAGCAGTCGGCATCCGCCACCATCAGCCTCGAATCGTTGGAAACGGCCTTCCAGAACATCTACGAGACCATGGACGCCCTGGACAGCTACAAGCTCAAGGCGGTCGCGACGATGGCCCAGACGGTCGACACCCTTCAGACCCGCCTGGCCGAGGCAACCGCATACCTCGAGCGAGCCCGGCCGGAAGCTCGCTGAGCATGCTTCGCCTCCTGAGGAGCTTCGGCGTGGTCCCGGTCGCGGCGCTGCTGCTGGCGGGCTGCACCGTTGCGCAGCCGAACGAGCAGGACGGCCTGCCCAACGACGCCACGACTCTTCGGGTCCTTGCGGGCAGCGAGGTCAAGGACATGGCTCCGATCCTGGAGTCCGCGGCCGCGGACAAGGGAATCCGGGTGGTCTTCGACTACACCGGCACCCTCGCCGGCACGGAACTCGTCGCATCCGGTCGTGCCGTCGGTCGCTACGACGCGACGTGGTTCCCGAACAACCGCTACCTGTCGCTGCTTCCCGGGGCGGCCAAGGCCGTCTCCTCGAGCGTCAAGATCATGAGCTCCCCGGTCGTCCTCGGGCTTCGGCCCGCAGTGGCGGCGCGGCTCGGCTGGGACTCCGCCCCGCCGACCTGGGCGGACCTCGCCACCGCCGCTGCCGACGGTGAATTCACCTACGGCATGACCAATCCCGCGGCCTCGAACTCCGGGTTCAGCGCCCTCGTGGCGGTCGCGACGGCACTGTCCGGAACGGGAACCGCGCTCACCGATGCGGACGTCACTGCGGTCGGTCCTGAGCTGACCCGGTTCTTCTCCGGGCAGAAACTGACCGCCGGGTCCTCCGGCTTCCTTGCTGACAAATTCGTCGCAGACCCCACCCTCGTCGACGGCGTCATCAACTACGAGTCCGTACTCCTCGGTCTCGCCGGCAAGGGTGCACCGCTCACGATCGTCCGGCCGACCGACGGAGTCGTCACGAGCGACTATCCGCTCACCCTGCTGGCCTCGGCCGACACGGGCAAGCGTCCACTCTTCGACACCCTGACGGCCTGGCTCACCACTGACGCCGTACAGAAGCGAATCGTGTCGGAGACCCACCGTCGGCCAGGCGTTCCCGGGATCGACACCGGGTCGGCCTTCCCGGCCGGCATCCTCTTCGAGACGCCGTTCCCGAACACGCTGGACGTCGCCAACACCCTGATCGCGACCTACCTCGACACGGTGCGGGCTCCCGCGCAGACGCTCTTCGTGCTCGATACCTCCGGGTCGATGGCGGGGGAGCGGCTCACCGCGCTCCAACAGGCGCTCAAGAACCTCGCCGGGGCAGATTCCTCGACGACGGGCGGTTTTGCCGCGTTCCGCAACCGTGAGCGCGTGACCCTGATCCCGTTCAGCACCGCCCCGGATACCCCGACGATCGTCGACGTGCCTGCGGCGGACAAGACCGAGGCCCTGCAACGGATTCGCGATGTCGCGGATGGACTCTCCGCAGACGGCGGCACGGCGATCTATGCCTCGCTGGAGCGGGCGTATGCCCTCGCGCGGCAGCAGAAGGCCGAGCGGCCGGATACCTTCGTCTCGATCGTGCTCATGACCGATGGTGAGAACACCGACGGTGCAACGGCGAAGGACTTCGCGGACTACTACGCGGCCCAGGGTGCGGATACCCGGTCCATCGCGACCTACGTCGTTCTCTTCGGCAATGGCAACGTCGATGAGCTCACGAGCGTGGCGAAGCTCACGGGCGGGCAGGCCTTCGACGCCCTGAACGGCGACCTGTCGAGCGCGTTCCAGGACATTCGTGGGTACCAGTAGCGTGTCGCGGTGGCTCGCCTCCACGAAGAACATCGTGGGTTCGGTACTCGGCATCGCGACCCTCGGCGCGCACGTCGCCGTCGGCCTCGGTCCGCTGTGGCCCGTTGTCGTCGTCGCGATGTACGCGGTCGGCGCGCTCGTCGCACCGCGCGACAGGGTGGACCTGCGGCCGGGACCACTGCATGGAGACGGGGGAGTGGCGTCAGCCGCGGACCTTGCTGCCCAGCTGGCCGTGCTGAGGAGATCGATGACGGCGGAGAACCGCCGCCTGCCGGACGAAGCGACCTCGAGGCTCGCCCGAATCCTGGATGCCCTCGATCAGGTCATCGCCCGCTGGACGGACCTGACCGAAGCGGCCGATCAGGCTCACACGGTAGAGCAGATGATCCTCGACTACCTGCCCACGTCGATCCAGCGGTTCCTGAACCTGCCGCGGAGCTTTGCGATCGCAAGCCGGGTCGAAGGGAAGAAGACGGCTGAGGACGAACTGATCGAGCAGTTGGACATCCTCGAGACGGAGAGCGATCGCATCCGCACCGCACTCTACGCGAAAGACCTCGCGGCGCTCGAAGACCAGAGTCGTTTCCTGCGTGAGAAATTCGGCCGATCCGAACTGGACCTCTGATTCAGGCGAGCCCGGGCAGGGGGACCGGCGGCGCCGGTGCGACGGGGGCCGCTGGGCGATAGGTCGCGATGATGACACCCGTGCTCGTCGTCGTGCTGTCGACGAGGTCGAGGGATGCCGAGGGGCCACCGTCCGGGAAGAGGCGTCGACCGGTGCCGAGCACCAGGGGGTGGATCAGGAGCGTGTACTGGTCGATCAGGCCCCAGCGCATCAGTGCACGCACGAGCTCGCCGCTGCCGAGGATCACGATGTCCTTGCCGGGCTGCTGGCGCAGTTCCGCGACGGTCGTCGTCGCCTCACCGCTCAGGAGGATCGAGTTGTTCCAGGCCAGGGGGCCGGGAAGGGTCATCGACGTCACGTACTTCGGGATGTTGTTGATCACCTCGGTATACGGGTTCTCCAGGGTCATCGCCGGCCAGATCGAAGCGAAATCCGCGTACGTCTTGCGTCCGAAGAGCAGGGCGCCGGCATCGCCGATTCCCGCGGCCATGACGCTGCCCATCACCGAGTCGGCATAGGGCTGGGCCCAGCCGCCGAGGTCGAAGCCGTCCCGGCGATCCTCGTTCGCCCGGCCGGGCGCCTGCATCACGCCATCGAGGGTCACGCTGTTGGTGACCACGATTCTGCTCATCGAAATCCTTTCCTCCGTCTGCAAACTTACTGCCCGATGCCGAATCTCCTAATTCGGGGGACAACAGATGACGCCTGCTCCAGACGGCCTTTCACCTTCTTGACAAAAAATATTGTCGGTGGAAGGCTGGTTGCATGCTCGAAGTCGCCGTCATCGACACCGCCGGAGCGGCGGCAGCGTCGCTCGAGCCCACACGGAGCCGGCTGCTCGCCGAGCTCGGCGAACCGGGTTCGGCCACGACCCTGGCGGCCAGGCTCGGCCTGCCGCGCCAGAAGGTCAACTATCACTTGCGCGAACTGGAACGCCACGGTCTCATCGAACTCGTCGCCGAGCGTCGCAAGGGGAACATGACCGAGCGGGTGATGCGGGCGACGGCACAGTCATTCGTGATCTCGCCAACGGCGCTCGGGGGAGTGGCTCCCGATCCGCGGCGTGGCGTGAATGAATTCTCGGCGCGCTGGATGCTCGCGGTTGCCGCCCGGCTCGTCCAGGAGGTCGGAATCCTGCTCGACCGCGCGGGGCGCGCACACCGCCCGCTTGCCACATTCACAATCGACAGCGAGCTGCGCTTCGCTTCGGCGGCCGATCGTGCCGATTTCAGCGCGGAACTCGCTCTCACGGTCGCCACCCTCGTCACGCGCTACGACGCGCCGCAGTCCCCGGGCGGTCGCGCCCACCGGCTCGTCCTCGCGCTGCACCCGAGCATCACCCGACCTCCGGAAGAACCCGGTAACCCAGCAGACAAGGAGAACTGACATGAGCAAGGACTTCGAGATCGTCGTCGAGGGGGAGTTCCCCGGCGATCCTGAGCAGATGTGGGACGCCATCACCCAGAACACGGCGGCGTGGCTGTTCCCGACGGACGACATGCCCGGGGTTGACCTGGTCTCGGAGCGCCCGACCCATCACGTGAATCGGATGGAGGGACCCGACGGCTGGTTCAACCAGCTCGAACAGGTCATCGAACCGCGTCCGGGTGGGCATTCGTTCCTCCGCTGGGTGCACAGCGGCGTCATCCAGGACGACTGGGACAACCAGTACGACAGCGCGAGCAAGCACACCCTGTTCTACCTGCACACCCTGTCCGAGTACCTCGAGCACTTCGCCGGCCGCAGTGCCGTCTACGCCGATGTCCAGGGACCGGAGGCCTCTTGCGGTCCCGAGGGATTCGAGACGCTCCGGAGCGCACTGGGTTTGACTCCCACGTCGGCCGTGGGGAGACCGTCACCGTCGCCCTGCCCGGAGTCCCGGCGGGAACGGCAAGCGTCGACTGGAACGCAGAGCACTTCATCGGCCTCCGCACGGCCGACGGTCTCTACCGATTCTTCGGTCGGAACGCCTTCGGTGCTGTCGTCGGGCTGACCGTGCACCGGTTCGGCGACATCGGGAGCGCGGGACTTCCCGAGGACTGGAAGACCTGGCTCGACGCCCTGTATGGCTGACGCCGGTCGGGAAGCAACGTCCGGGGACGTCGGACCTCTGGAAACCGTGTGCCTCGCGCGCTACCGTGGCAGCATGAGCGCAATGGATCTGGCCACCCTCCGCCGCCTGGCCGCGGAGGGCAACGAAGAGGCCGCGAACCGGCTCGCCGAACTCGCGGCGACTCGCGGCGACCTGGCCGAACTGCGCGAGCTAGTGGATTCCGGCAACGAACTCGCCGGCGAGAAGCTCGCGCAGCTCGCGGGGAGCGCGGCGACATCGACGAGTTGCGCCGTCTGGTCGGCGCGGGAAACGAACTGGCGGCAGACAAGCTGGCCCAGTTCGCCGCGGCGCGGGAGGACATCGACGAACTCAGCCGTCTCGCCGACGAGGGCAACGAGGTTGCTGCGACACTCCTGACCCAGCTCATCCGTGGAACCGGGTAGGGGAGCCAACCATGGCAGTGACGGGTATCGGCGGGCTCTTCTTCCGCAGCAATGATCCGGACACCCGGGCGGCCTGGTACCGGGAGCACCTCGGTATCGAAGCGGGCCAGGCCGGCGTCTGGCAGCAGCAGGCAGGCCCGACCGTGTTCGCGCCGTTCCCCTCCGAAAGCGACTATTTCTCAGAGAAGCACTCGTTCATGCTCAACCTCCGTGTGACGGACCTCGACGCGCTCACCGCACGGCTCACGGCGGCGGGAGTCCACGTCGAGCGTCGCCCAGAGTGGGATACGACCGACTACGGCCGCTTCGCCCGCATCCACGATCCCGAGGGGCTTCCGATCGAGCTCTGGGAGCCTCCGGCCTGAACGGGCCGGATCGCATCAGCCTACCCATTCGCCCTGCCAACTGACATAATGTGCATTATCGGTCATTACCGGATGCCTGTAATCTGAGCCGTGTCGTCGTTGTTTTGTCGGCGTTATCGCGTCGGATTCTGTCTGACGGCCAGCGGAGCCGGGCGGCCCGGTCAGGCGCCGACGTACGCAGCGAGGAACTGGCCGGTGAGGGTGGACCGGGCGGCGACGAGATCGGCGGGCGTTCCTTCGAAGACGATCCGTCCGCCGTCGTGGCCCGCACCGGGGCCGAGGTCGATGATCCAGTCGGCGTGTGCCATGACCGCCTGGTGGTGTTCGACGACGATCACGGACTTGCCGGAGTCGACCAGCCTGTCGAGCAGGCCGAGAAGCTGCTCGACGTCGGCGAGGTGGAGGCCGGTGGTCGGTTCGTCCAGGACGTAGATGTCGCCTTTCTCTGCCATCTGGCTCGCGAGCTTGAGCCGCTGTCGTTCGCCCCCGGACAGGGTCGTCAGCGGCTGTCCCAGGCCGAGATAGCCGAGTCCGACATCGGCCAGCCGGACGAGGATCGCGTGAGCGGCGGGCGTGCGCGCCTCCCCCGAACCGAAGAAACTTTCGGCCTCGGTGACCGACATGGCAAGGACCTCGCTGATGTCGCGCCCGCCGAGGTGGTAGTCGAGCACGGATGCCTCGAACCGCTTGCCCTCGCAGACCTCGCAGGTCGTCGCGACGGTGGCCATCACGCCGAGGTCGGTGTAGATGACGCCTGCCCCGTTGCAATTGGCGCAGGCGCCCTCGGAGTTGGAACTGAACAGCGCAGGCTTGACCCCGTTGGCTTTGGCGAAGGCCTTGCGGATCGGCTCGAGCATTCCGGTGTACGTCGCCGGGTTGCTGCGTCGGGAACCCCGGATGCCACCCTGGTCGATCGACACCACATCCGCGCCTGCCGGGATGGAACCGTGCACGAGCGAACTCTTTCCCGACCCGGCCACCCCGGTCAGCACGACGAGCACGCCGAGCGGGATGTCGACGTCGACGCCCTGCAGGTTGTTCCTCGTTGCGCCGCGGATCTCGAGCGCCCCCTGGGCGTGCGCACGGTGTTCTTGAGGGCGGAGCGGTCGTCGAAATGACGACCGGTCAGGGTGCCGCTGGATCGGAGTTCCTCGACGGTGCCCTCGAAGCAGACCGTGCCGCCGGCCGTTCCCGCGCCAGGGCCGAGGTCGACGACGTGGTCGGCGATCACGATCGTCTCCGGCTTGTGCTCGACGACGAGCACCGTGTTTCCCTTGTCCCGCAGCTGCAGCAGCAACGTGTTCATCCGTTCGATGTCATGGGGGTGCAGCCCGATGGTGGGTTCGTCGAAGACGTAGGTCACGTCGGTCAGCGAGGATCCCAGGTGCCGGATCATCTTGGTGCGCTGGGCTTCACCGCCGGAGAGGGTGCCGGCCGGCCGGTCAAGGGAGAGATAGCCCAGTCCGATCTCGACGAAGGAATCGAGGAGCTGGCGCAGCGCGGTCAGGAGCGGCAACACGGAGGGTTCGTCGAGAGCGCGAACCCACCCGGCCAGGTCGCTGATCTGCAGGGAGCAGGCATCCGCGATACTGATGCCTGCGACCTTCGAGGACCGCGCGGCCGCACTGAGGCGGGTCCCCCGGCACTCCGGGCAGGTCGTGAACGTGACCGCGCGGTCCACGAACACGCGGATGTGCGGCTGCATCGCCTCGCGGTCTTTGGAGAGGAAGGCCTTCTGGACCTTGGGGACCAGACCCTCGTAGGTCATGTTGATGTCCCCCACCTTCACCTTGGTCGGTTCCCGGTACAGGAAGTCCTCGAGCTCCTGCGCGCTGTAGTCGCGGATCGGCTTGTCCGCGTCGAGGAAGCCCGACCCCGTGAAGATCCGCACGCCCCAGCCGTCCGGGGTGTAGCCGGGAATCGTGAGCGCACCCTCGTTGAGCGATTTGGCGGAATCATAGAGCTGGGTGAGGTCGATGTCGTTGACCGTGCCCATGCCCTCGCACCGGGGGCACATGCCGCCGGTGATCGTGAAACTGCGTCGTTCCTTCACGGTCTTGCCCGCCCGTTCGAGCGTGACCGCTCCCGCTCCGCTGATCGAGGCGACGTTGAAGGAGTACGCCTGCGGCGAGCCGATATGCGGCTGCCCCAGCCGGCTGAAGAGGATGCGCAGCAGCGCGTTCGCGTCGGTCGCGGTTCCGACCGTTGACCGGGAATTGGCGCCCATGCGCTCCTGGTCGACGATGATCGCGGTCGTGAGCCCCTCGAGCACGTCCACATCCGGCCGCGCGAGGGTCGGCATGAAGCCCTGCAGGAAGGCGCTGTACGTCTCGTTGATCATCCGCTGGGACTCTGCGGCGATCGTACTGAACACGAGGGAACTCTTTCCCGAACCGGAGACGCCGGTGAACACCGTCAGGCGACGTTTCGGGATGTCGATGGTGACGTTCTTGAGGTTGTTCTCCCTCGCGCCCTGAACCCGAATCAGATCGTGGATGTCGGCGGCGTGCGGAGGAAGACTCATCATGGCTCCATTCAACCAGCATCGCGCAATGCGCGAGCGGGGTGAACTCCCCGGCGACCATTGCGCGCCAGGGGCCGTCCTCGCTACAGTCTGGGTGACCGAACCAGACGCCCAGGCGTCCCCAGTGGTATTTCGAGTCCGAGGAGCGCAGTCATGTCTCATCCCGTCACCGAATTCGATCTCACGGTGGACACGAGCCGCCTGAGCAAGCCCGAACTGACCACGATGCGAACCGCCATGGCCGTCGGCGGGGTCGTCGCCATCGTGCTCGGCGTGATGATCCTGGTCTGGCCGGGAGCGACGCTCACCATCGTGGCCGTCCTCTTCGGCCTCTACTTCCTGATCGGCGGAATCGTCCGGATCGTGCGCGGCATCGTCATGGCCGGCGGCGGCGCAGGCGTCCGGGTGCTGAACATCCTGCTCGGTGTGCTGCTGCTCGTCGCCGGTGTCATCGCGATCCGCAATCCGATCGGGACGATCGCCGTGCTCGGCATGGTCATCGGGATCTCGTGGCTGATCGAGGGTGTTGCGGCGCTCGTCGAAACGGCCTCGGACTCGAGCAGGTGGTTCGGCATCCTCTTCGCTGTGATCAGCATCGTGGCCGGAATCGTGGTGCTGCTCTCCCCCGTGAACTCGCTCGGCGTGCTCGTCATCGTCGGCGGGGTGTTCCTGATCGTGTCCGGCCTGGTCCAGCTGGTTGTGTCGTTCACGCTCGGACGCGGCGCGCGCACCAGCGTCACAGACTGACCTCGCTAGTCGGTGACCATGTCGGTGGTGTCGCCGACGTACCGGGTGTTGCCCGCGGGAACCGGCTCGACGGCGGCCAGGGCCACCTCTGCGGCGAATTCGCTCACGTTGTACAGGCGACCTGCGGCGACCTTGCGGGCGCTCATCGTTCCGGGGCTCGAACGCTCGAGGAGCGTCGCGGTGACGGTGCCCTCGATAATGTCTCCGGAGACCACGACGAAACCGATGCCTTCGGAGTCGAGTTCGGGGATGAGCGCGCGCAGCGCGTCCTCACCCGCACGCTTGCTCCGCGCGACCGGTACGTACTCCGGCATGGTCGGGGCTGTCTCGAAGAAGTGCGCCTGGTGGCTCGTGACGAACACGACCCTGGCGCCGGCGCCCAGCAGGGGGCGAGCGGCCGCGAGCAGGTTGAGCTGGGCATCCCGGTTGAGCTTCATCGCGTAGTCGGGGGCCATCCCGGTTTCCATGCCGCCTGAGGCATTCATCACGAGGATGTCGAGTCCGCCGTATTCCGCGCGGATCGTTTCGATCATGGCTGCGACCGAGGCCTCATCGGTGAGGTCGGCGCCCGCGGTGATGGCCGTTCCGCCGGCCGCGCGGATGGCGTCGGCGACTTTGATCGCCCGCGCCTCCTTGTTGCGGAAGTTGATGACGACGCTCGCTCCGGCCTCCGCGAAGATTCCGACGGTCGCGGCTCCCACGCCCCGGGAAGAGCCGGTGACGAGGACACGCTGTCCGTTCAGTGAACCTGCGGCAAGTGGGTTGGTCACACGAACTCCTCAAATAACGAACTGGGTCTAGCAGAAGACCTTACCAAGAACCCCGACCCCGCCCTTGTCGGCACACCTGCTAGTTTGAGAAGGGGAACACAATGGGGAGGGTCACTATGGACGTATTCGCTGCGAATTACGCGTGGGTTGTCTGGCTGGTGCTCATATTGATCTTCATCACGATCGAGATGGTCACTCTTGACCTCACGTTCCTGATGATTTCCCTTGGCAGTCTCGGCGGCCTGATTTCCGGCCTGTTCGGTGTGCCGTGGTGGGGCCAGCTCGTGATCGCGGCGCTCCTGTCCATGGTGCTGCTGCTCGGCATCCGCCCGCCCCTGCTCCGGGTGCTCAAACGAGGTGGCGACCCGACCCTCAGCAACGTCGACGCCCTCCTCGGCCAGGACGGTCACATCGTGAGCTCGACCGGCGCCCTCGCCCAGGTGCGCCTCGCGAACGGTGAGACCTGGACCGCGCGCTTCTCCCCCTCGTCGAGCCGGCCGTTTTTACGCCGGGCGAACGCGTCATCGTCATCGCCATCGACGGGGCGACCGCAGTGGTCATCCCCGCAGAAAGGAACATTTCATGAATGATCCGACCCAGGTCGTCGTGCAGGTGATCGTTGTGGCCTTCGTCGCGGCGCTGGTCATCTTCGTGATCGTCACCCTCGCGAAATCCATCCGCATCATCCCCCAGGCCAGGGCCGGGGTCGTGGAAAGGCTGGGCAGGTACCACAAGACGCTCATGCCCGGCCTCAACATCCTGATCCCGTTCGTCGACAGGCTGCGTCCCCTCATCGACCTGCGCGAGCAGGTCGTGTCCTTCCCGCCCCAGCCGGTGATCACCGAGGACAACCTCGTCGTGTCGATCGACACGGTCGTGTACTTCCAGGTGACGGATGCCCGGGCAGCGACCTATGAGATCGCCAACTACCTGGGCAGCGGTCGAACTGCTCACGACGACGACCCTCCGTAACGTCGTCGGCGGGCTGAACCTCGAGGAAGCGCTTACGAGCCGTGACAACATCAACGGCCAGCTCCGCATCGTTCTCGACGAAGCAACGGGCAAGTGGGGCATCCGGGTCGGCAGAGTCGAGCTCAAGGCCATTGATCCGCCGCACTCCATCCAGGACTCGATGGAGAAGCAGATGCGCGCCGAGCGTGACCGTCGCGCGCTGATCCTGACCGCAGAGGGCACCAAGCAGTCCGCCATCCTCACGGCGGAGGGCGCCCGACAGGCGGCCATCCTCTCCGCGGAGGGCGACGCGAAGGCGGCTGTGCTGCGGGCCCAGGGTGAGGCCGAGGCCATCACGACCGTGTTCCGGGCGATCCACGAAGGCGACCCCGACCCGAAACTCCTCGCCTACCAGTACCTGATGACCCTGCCGAAGCTCGCAGAGGGCAGTGCGAACAAGCTGTGGATCGTGCCGAGCGAACTCACCGAGGCGATGAAGGGCATCGGCCGCGCTTTCGGAGAGCGGCCCGTCGCCGGTTCCTCCACCTCCCCGGCCGCCGCTCCCCCGGCTGCCGCGTCCGCCGGGCCGTCCGTGGAGATTCCCGCCGACGCGCCGGCCGGCTCACACGCCGCAGAGGGGTAGCCCCGTGGTTTCGGGCGGCCCCCTGCATTCCTGGCCGGGTCGCCCCCGCGCATTTTCGCGCACCGCGGCCTCGCACTGAACGCCCCCGAGAACACGGTCCTCGCCTTCCGGCACGCGCTCGAGCACGGCGCGACCCACCTGGAGACCGACGTGCACGCCTCCCGTGACGGGGTCGCCGTGCTCAGTCATGACGCGAGTCTGGCACTGCCCGAGTTGGACATCCCGCTCGAGGAGCTGCGTATCGCCGAACTGCAGCGGATCGACCTCGGCTACGGCCAGTCCTTCTCCTCACTGACGGAAGCCCTCGAGGCCTTCCCGGAGGCGCTGTTCAACCTCGACGTGAAATCCGAGGGCGCCATTGCCGCGACGGCGGCCGCCGTTCTTGCGGCGGGAGCGACCGGGCGGGTCCTGGTGACCTCGTTCTCCGAGGAACGACGCAGGAAGACGCTCCGGCTCCTTCCCGGAGTCGCGTCGAGCGCGTCCGCGCCGGTTGTGGCTCAGTCCGTTGTCGCCGCGCGGCTCGGGAACAGGGCGCTGCTGCGACGCGTTCTCAACGGATGCGTTGCGGTCCAGGTTCCGGAGTCGGCATCAGTGCTGCGAGTGGTGACACCCCACTTCGTAAGGGCCATCCACTCGGCGGGCGTCGAGGTTCACGTCTGGACGGTCAACGACCCCGCCGCCATGGAACGACTGCTGGACACCGGTGTCGACGGCCTTGTCACCGACCGACCAGACCTCGCCGCCGCGCTCGTGGACCGCAGATCCGACCGTGGAACCGACCGCGGAACAGCCCGCGACACGCCCGGCATGCCATAAATCCCACTTCCGAAACTGAGAGTTATCACCGAGTAGGGGCATAACGGAAAGATAACGCCCAGCTTGACGGTTTATAACTGAGAGTTGCATCGCGAGAGGAGACCACACAATGGCGGATCGCAGTTTGCGTGGCATGAGGTTGGGCGCACAAAGCCTTCAAAGCGAAGAGGGCGTAACCTTTTCACCACGAGTTAGTCACACATACCTGTGTGCAACGTGCTCACGAGAGACGGTGATGATCTTTTCGGCGGAGGCGGAAGCCCCCGACGAGTGGGAATGCCGGTTCTGTTCCCAGACGGCCACCCGGCTCGTCGATTCCAAGCCCGTCATCGTCGATCACTCGGCCGAGAAGGTACCGCGCACACACTGGGACATGCTCCTGGAACGTCGCACCCGTCCCGAGCTCGAGGAACTGTTGCAGGAGCGCCTCGCGTTCCTCCGCGCACGTCGCGGCCAGCAGAAGATCGGCGCCTGACACCGAGCAGACACTACGCACGCACCCGATTCCGTCGGGTGCGTTCTGCGTTAACCGGCCGGATCGATGCCACCTCTGCACGCCGGCGCGCATCGCTCCGGGCGGACGGCGCGAAGAACAGGCAGAAGACGAGCCCCGCGAGTCCGAGCCCGGAGACAAGCCACTCGATGCCCCGACCGGCAACCATCGCGGGGGTCAGCGTCGTGCTGAGCGGAACGGTCTGCACCATGGCCCCTGGCACCCACGTCGGCAGGCTGTCCATCGTGTGGCCGTCGGGCGCGATGATGGCGCTCGACCCGACCGTCGAAATATTGACGACGGTCCGCCCGGCCTCGATTGCGCGCAGACGGGCGATCGCGAGCTGCTGGACGCTCTCGTCCGTGTGCCCGAAGTCGGCGTTGTTGGTCTGCGCCAGGATGACCGTGGCCCCGGAGTCGATCATCTGGTGAACCAGCTGGTCGTCTGCGATGTCGAAGCAGATCGCGATGCCGGCCAGGATCCCGTTGACGTCGAAGACGTTCGGCTGGGTGCCGAGCTGGTAGTCCCGCGAGATCAGGTCGATCAACTCCGGGGCAAAGGGGCGCCAAAATGCCCGATCAGGCATGTATTCTGCGAACGGTACCGGGTGGACCTTGTCGTAGAGCGCTGTGACGCCCTCCCCGCCTTCCAGAGCAGGCTCGTGTTGTAGTACTTGCCGTCCCGGTACGTGATCGTTCCCGTGATGAGCGGGGCCACCATCGCGCGGCTGACGTAGTCGAGGACGTCGGCGGCGTCCTGCGACCGGGTCGGGTCGATGTCACTGCCGTTCTCCGGCCACACGACGAAGTCGACCGGCTGCCCGACGAGCGGGAGGGTGGCTGAGGTGTGGTCGGCGAGGATCTGCCCCGGCGAATACCGCGCAAAGAGCCCGGCATCGGAAGCGCCCTGGACGGCGGCGATCCTGGCCTCCCCCGACTGGGCGATGGACACCGCCGGCACGAGGAGGAGCAGGGCGACGGATGCCGTGAGCACGGTCCACCTGGCCAGCACGCCCCAGCCCACCTCACGCAGCAGCTGCAGCGCGAGGGCACTCAGCCAGACGATCAGGAAGGTGAGCCCGGACATCCCGACCCAGGCGACGAGGCCGGCAAACGGACTCTCCGACTGCGAGATCGCCACGCGGCCCCAGGCGAAGCCGCCGTACGGCCAGACCGCGGAAATCGCCTCACGCGCCGTCCAGAGGCCGGCCACGACCAGCGGAACCATGCCCAGGCGTCCCCATCGGGTCGGCCAGGCCAGCGGTCCGCGGTTGAGGACCACGGCGATGAGCCACAGCCCGACGCCGAAGAAGATCGCCTCGAGTCCGCCGAGGGCGAGCCAGGGCACCGGGCCGAGGTAGAGGGTGATCCAGCTGATGTGGATCAGCCAGAAGGACAGTCCGGCGACCATGCCGACCAGAAGCGCCGGTCCCGGCCGGCGGCCGAGCAGGGCGAGGAACATCAGCAGTACGCCGACCGGAGCGAGGATCCACCAGGAGCGGTCGGGGAACCCGCCGTCGAGGATGGCGCCCGCGCCCGCTGCCAGCACCAGGGCGGCCGGGAGCGGCAGGCGGAAGTCCCCGCGGTCCGCGGACCTCCCGACGCGGTTCACCTGTACGTCGACACGGTTCACCGGGGCGACACTCACCGGCACGACACTCACCGGCACGACACCCGCCTGCACGACACTCATCTGCACGGCCTAGGCGAACGACGAGTATGCGACGATGCCGCGTCGAATGGCATCGAGCGCGATCCGGGCTGTCGCGCCGACCGGGGCATCGGCGACGACGGACAGCTGATCAAGGAGGTCGATGGTCTGCTTGGTCCAGCGTACGAAGTCCCCCGCGGCCATTTCGGCCTCGTCGAGGACGTCGATGAGCGAGCCGTCACGGGCCCATTTCCACATGGCAAGGCTGAGTCCGACCGCGAGCGGGTTACTGCCAGGCAGCTGGTGGTCCCGTTCGAGGTCGTCGAGGCGGCTCCAGAGCTCCTGGGTGTCGTGCAGGGCTGCGCGGAACGGGCCCCGCGGCAGGTAGCGCTCGTCGATCAGTCCCTCTTCGCGTCTTGGTTCGAAGACGAGGGCGCAGGCCATCGCCGCGAGCCCGGCCGGGTCGAGGTCGTTCCACAAGCCGCGGCGCAGGGACTCGGCGACGAGCAGGTCCCTGTCGGCATAGATCCGCCGGAGGATGAGGCCGCTCTCGCTCAGGGTCACCGCACCGTCCCGGTCTTCGAGCAGGTAGCCGTAACCGAGGAGGACCTCGGTGACGCGGTCGAAGACGCGGGCGACGGCTCCCGTGCGGGTCGTGATCTGCTTGGTGAGGGCATCCGTTTCCCGACGCAGTTTCCACCACCGCTGCGCCCAGCGGGCGTGCGACTCGCGCTCGGGGCAGTTGTGGCACGGATGCGCGCGCAGCCGCTTCCGGAGGCTCGCGAGCTCGCGCTGGCGGCGTTCCTTCGCCGCGCGGGCGCCGGTCTCCCCGTGAGCGTCTCGCGTTCGACCTCGGTGAGCCGGCGGCGGATCGCCGAGTACTCGGTGAAGTCTCCGAGGTGGCAGACCATCGAGGCGGCGAAGCCCGTGAGGGATTCCTCCTGCTGGCGGACGGCCCTGGCCATGTCGACGACAGCCCTGTCGGCCTGGAACTGGGCGAATGAGGATTCCAGGACCGTGCGGGTGCGGTCACGGCCGAACTGGTCGATCAGGTTCACGGCCATGTTGTAGGTCGGCTTGAAGCTCGAATTGAGCGGGTACGTGCGCCGGGAGGCGAGCGATGCGACGGTCTGCGGGTCGAGTCCTGAGGCCCACTGGATGACCGAGTGGCCTTCGACGTCGATGCCGCGGCGGCCGGCGCGGCCGGTGAGCTGGGTGTACTCCCCCGGCGTGATCGGGACCCGGGCCTCGCCGTTGAACTTCTCGAGCTTGTCGAGGACGACGGTTCGCGCGGGCATGTTGATCCCGAGGGCGAGGGTCTCCGTCGCGAAGACCGCTTTGACGAGCTTCTTCTGGAAGAGTTCCTCGACGACCTCCTTGAAGGCGGGGAGCATGCCGGCATGGTGGGCGGCGACGCCGCGTTCGAGACCGTCGAGCCATTCGAAGTAGCCGAGCACGCCGAGGTCCTCGTCGAGCAGGGTGCGGCAGCGTTCGTCGACGATCGCACGGATCTCGGCCCGTTCCGCGGCATCGGTCAGGCGGACGCCTGCCCGCAGGACCTGGTTGACCGCCTGGTCGCAGCCGACCCTGCTGAAGATGAAGAAGATGGCGGGGAGCAGATGCTTGCCGCCGAGGAGCCGGACGATCTCGGCTCTGTCCATCCTGCCCGGTTCGAAGGTCGAACGCGGGGGCTGCGCGCGGCCGCGGTTGCCCCCGTGCCTGCCGTCCTGGCGGACGGAGACCCCGCGGCCCGCGCCCTGGGCCAGACGGACCAGTTCCGGGTTCACCCGGTGCGTTCCCGCGGCGCCCGCAGCGTCGAACAGGTCGAGCATCTTGCTCTTGACGAGCACATGCTGCTCGAGCGGCACCGGCCGTTCCTCGGAGACGATCACGTCGGTCTCGCCGCGAACGGCCTGCAGCCAGTCGCCGAACTCCTCCGCGTTGGACACGGTCGCACTCAGCGACACCATCCGCACGTTCTGGGGCAGGTGGATGATGACCTCTTCCCACACGGCGCCGCGGAACCGGTCGGCGAGGAAGTGCACTTCGTCGAGCACCACGAAGGCGAGGTTGGTGAGCAGGTCAGAGTCCGCGTAGAGCATGTTGCGCAGCACCTCGGTCGTCATGACGACGATCCGGGCCTGCGGGTTCACGTTGGTGTCGCCGGTGAGGAGGCCGACTTCGTCCGCCCCGTACTCGGCGACGAGCTCCTGGAACTTCTGGTTGCTGAGCGCCTTCATCGGGGCGGTGTAGAAGACCTTTTTGGTCGACTGCTTCATCGCCAGGTAGATCGCGAATTCCGCGATCAGGGTCTTGCCCGCTCCGGTCGGTGCCGCCACGAGGACGCTGTTGCCGTCCTCGAGGGAGGCGCAGGCGGCGATCTGGAACGGGTCGAGGTCGAACCGGAGGCCGGCTCGGAAAGCTGAGAGCCTGGGGCGGCTCGCCCGGTCGCGGGCCGCTGCGAAGCGCTCGGCCGGCGTCGGCTCGGCCGGGGTCTGGAGAGAGGTCATGGTCGACGCCTAGAGCGCCAGCTCCTGTTCGAATGCGAGGGCGCGCCGGGCGGCACGCCGGTCGTGCAGCACGGCCACCCCGTACGCGGCGAAGTACAGCACCACCATGGGGATGGCGAGGAGGAACATCGACACGACGTCAGCGGCGGGGGTCGCGATCGCGGTGAAAAGGATGATCACGAGGATGGCGACCCGCCAGGACTTGATGATCGACTGCGCACTGATCACCCCGGCGAAGTTCAGCAGCACGATGAAGACGGGCAGCACAAATGCGATCCCGATCGCGACGACGAGTTTCAGCACGAAATCGAAATAGCTCTGAGCGGTGATGAGCGCGGCGTCCTGCGACGGTGCAAAGCCGGTCATGAGTTCAACGACGTGCGGGAGGACATAGAAGCCGGCGGCACAGCCCGCCAGGAACAGCGGCACCGCGGTGAAGAAGAAGCCGAAGGTATAGCGCTTTTCCGTGCGGGTCAGGCCCGGCATCAGGAACGCGAAGACCTGGTACAGCCACATCGGGCTCGAGATGACGATTCCGACGTAGACGGAGATCTTGAGCTTGAGGTCAAAGGCGCTCGTGATGTCCGGGTAGTTCAGCTGCGCGCTGCGCCCCTGTGCCGACGCGATCGTGTAAATCGGCTCCCTGAGGGCGTTCCACACGAAGTCGGACAGGAAATAGCCGATCACGGCGCCGACGAGTATTCCGGCTGCCGCGAGGAAGAGGCGTTTCCGCAGCTCGAGCAGATGCTGTCCGAGGGACATCTTCCCGTCGGAGTTCGTGCGCCGAGGAGTGCGCCCAGGCACGGAGGTTACGGCTTTGTCGTCGGATCGGGCGCGTCGACTCCCGGGGCGGAGTCCGTCCCCGGTGCGCTCTTCGTCTCAGCGGGCTCATCGCTGCGGATCTCGCTCTTGAAGATCTTCATCGACTGGCCGAGGCTGCGCGCGAGTGCGGGAAGCTTGGGCGCACCGAAGAGCAGCAGAACGATGACAAGGATGATCAGGAAGTGCCATCCGGTCAGGTTGTTAAGCATGAGGGCGTGTCCTCTTCATCGGTGGGTCTGGTCTAACGATCGGGCCGTGTTGCAACAGCTTACCTCTGGCGATCCGACGATCGCGCCGTTCCTGCCTGGAGCGTTCACGCGCGGTGCGGTGCAGGTCGACGGTCAGGGCGAGTTCGTTCACGTCCGCGAAGATCGCAGGACGCCGCGGCGGCCGTGTCTCCTCGGCCGGGTCCGTGTCGAGTTCCCCGACGAGGTCACCGAGCGCGCCGACTGCATCCGCGAGCGCCATCAGCTTCCGGAAGAGCATGACGGCGAACCAGGCCAGCATGCCGAGGAGGACGAGCACCAGGCCGGTCCAGCTCAGGAGCCAACTCCACCACGGCATCGGCTACTCCCCCGGCCCTGCCGGTGCACTGGGTGCCGCAGGCTCCGAATACCGTGCCGCGCCGGCATCCGCCCACGCGCGCACGATCTCGCGAGCGGCGGCGGGCTCGACGACGGTCACGACCCCGGAGAGACCCGCGACGAGGCGTTTGAGTGCGTGGTAGTGCGAGACACGCAGGGTCGCCCTGACCCGGTCACCCGCGAGGTGCTGGACCGGGCGGCCGGAGAGGTAGTCGCCCAGGAGCGGCAGCGCACCGGCAGCGAGCTCCACGACGACGTCCAGGTCGGATTCGGAGCCCTGGAACAGGGTCTCCGGCAGCACGAGTTCCTCGGTGCGGCTCGTCACGGGGCGATCGGTGACGGTGAGGGCGCTCATCCGGTCGAGCCGGAACGTCCGGACGGCTCCGCGCAGGTGGCACCAGCCGCGCAGGTACCAGTCCCGGTCGACGGATTCGACGCGGAGCGGGTCGACGTAGCGTTCTTCCTGCCCGCCGCGGGCGTTCAGGTAGTCGAACCTGACCTGGACGCCGGAGCGCAGTGCGGACTGGATAAGGGAGATGGCGTCTCCCGAGGTACGAGCGGATACGGCGAGCTGGCTCGGCGCGGCGGTGGCGCTCCGGCTGAGCTTGGCCATCAAGGATGCGATCGCATCCCGGTCGGCGTTCTCGGGAAGCGAGGAGAGGTATTGCAGTCCTGCGATGAGCGCGGCGGCCTCGCGGGCGGAGAACCGTGGCGAGTCCTCGATCGCCACGAGGTGGGTCAGCACGATCGTGTCGTCGGCCTCGAATTGGCCCCACTCGATGTCGAAGAGATCCCCTGGCAGGTACTGGCTCGTGTCTCCGGGCACCCCGGAAACGGCGATGAGGGTGACCGCGTCGCGCACCCGCTCTGGCGCGACGCCGAAGTGAGCGGCGACGTCCGTGACGCTGATGCCGTCGTGGTCGATGAGATAGGGAACGAGCGAGAGCAGGAATGTGAGCTTGTCGGGGGCGCCGAGGGGCACGCGGGGGGTCATGAACGCACCTCGAGCGGCTCATGGGCGTCGCGGACGCGGAGCAGCCGGTCGAGCACGGCGTCCCGGAGGGCCGGCGGGGAGAGCACGAGGACCTCGGGACCGAACCCGGAAAGCTCGTCCGCGAGGATGTTGAGGTCCGTGTAGTGCAGGACGAGTGCCGCGATCGGCTGGGCGCCGCCGGAGGCATCCGCCGCCCGTTTGCCGAGACGCACCGCGGCATCGCTGCCCGGGAGGACCTCGATCTCAGCGACGTTGGCCGCGGAGAGCGCATCGAGTTCGGCGAGGGCGGTCTGGCCGGCGTCCGGCCCGGATTCGGGTGCGACCAGGTCGGGGACGACCACGACCGGTCCGACGATGCGGGACAGCAGGAACGTGCGGGTCGCCCCGGCGTCGAGGTCGGTACCGAACAGGTGCCAACGGCTTTCGTGCTGGACGACGGCGCGCGGCGCCACCTGACGGCGCCGGGGCGCCGCCTCGCCGGGCTTGAGGTAGAGGAAGGAGACCACGTGCGCGCGGTCCATGGCCTTGCTGAGCGGTTCGAAGGACGCGTCGCGGACCCGGAGGGTCGGGGCGTACCCGAGCACGGGGTCGCCGTCCGCTCCGCCGAGCGCGTTGAGCTTGGTCAGGGCGCGCCGGGACTCCGCCGAGAGCGATCCCTCGCGCCACACGGTCGCGGCGAGCTTGAGCAGCATCAGTTCGTCACCGGAGAAGGACACGTCGGTCGGAAGTTCGTAGAGCCCCTTGGGGATCCGGTAGCGCAGGTACCGGTTATTGCCGGGATCGTCGGGCTGTTCGACGGTCTCGAGCGGGATTCCGAGTTCGCGGATGTCGTCCTTGTCCCGCTCGAACTGCCGTTCCAGGCTCGCATTGTCGCCGCTGTGCACGTAGCGCTGCCGGTAGCCCTGAACGGTCGAGAGGATGTCGGCCTTCGTGAGGCCGATTTCGGTCGCTATCAGGGCCAGCACGAGGCTGAACAGGCGTTCTTCAACCGTGACGCGGTTGATCGGTTCGGGGGTCGTCGACACCCCGTGAGTCTAACCGAGCGCCGGCACACCGACCGTGTCGCGGAGCGAGAAGCGGAGGCGACTCGTTGCCCGGGTCACTGGTCATGCGCGGTTGGGCGGTCCGGTGAGGACTTGGTGGGCGCGGTGCCGGTTCGGCGGCCGCCAGAGTCGTTGCGGATCGATCAACCCAGGGGCCCGCACTTGCGGTGAGCCCTTCACCATGCGGATCTCCCACCCGGAGGTGTCGATGGTGTGGTGGTGGAACCAGCAGAGTAAGACCCCGTTGTCGACGTTGGTCGGCCCGTCTTTCGCCCAGGGCTTCACGTGGTGCACTTCGGCCCAGTGCGCCGGCGCCTTGCAGCCGGGGATGATGCAGCCGCCGTCCCGGGCGGTGATCGCCCGGCGCTGGGCCCGGTTGAAGTACCGTCGTTCCGGCCCGAGCTTGAGGACTTCGTTGTTCGCCCCGAACAACACGCCTTGGAAGCCGCCGTCGCAGATGCGCTGATGCACCGTCTTCAAAGACACGGGGGCTTCGACCCCGTCGATCCACCCGACCCCGACCCCGGAGGCGAGGTCGGCGGCGTTCACGTGCACCATCACCGTCGGCGCCGACCCGCCCATCGACGGGGTGTCCGTGTCGCGGGCAGCGTGTTCGAACAACGCCCGGAGGATGTCGGCGCGTTTCTCCCCGCCCGTGCGGGTATCCGCCCGGCGCTCCCGGAGCTCTGCCTCGATCACGTCCAGATCCGGGCCCGTGCCCGCGTCGGTACCCGCTGATTCGGCGCCGGGAATCATCTGCCCCGAATCCATCAGCGCCTGCTCCTCGGCGGTGGGGAACGCGGGCCTCGCATGGAAGCTCAGGAAGGCGTCGAAGAGGGTGTTCATCACCCCGAACAGTTCCGGCGTCACCCCACCCTTCACCGGATACAACCCGTTCTTGAGTTGGCCGAAGCCGATGTTGGACTTCGCCTCGAACAGGTCCTCGGTCGGGAGGACCCCGTCGGGGTCCAGGGCCGCCTGCCACTGCGCGACCATGCCCCGGATCAGGTCCGTCGTCACCGGGACACCTGCCCCGGCCAAATCCTCGGTCTCCGGGGTGATCAGCCCGGCCGCCGTGGCGACCAGGGCCCGCTCCGCCGTCAACAGGTCATCCGGTGCCACCCGGTGACTGATCACCTGCAGCCCGGCCACGATCAACTCCGCCGTCTCCACCCCGATCTCCCCCGCTGCCAGGGCGGCCCCAACGGTCGGGAACAAGGGCGGCAACCAGCTGCTCCCGCCGCACGGCCGCGGCAACACCGCGTCGCCAAGCTTCGTGCGCCGCTTCACCTCCCGGGCCGAAACCCGCGTCACCCGGGTGAGGACATCCCACGGGCCCGTGCAGCCCATCCGCCAGGCCAGACCTTCGCGGCCGAGGACCCGGGCCCGCCGGTCCACATCCGTCGCCGTGCTCACCCGGGCCGCATCAACCGTCCGACCGATCGCCTCCACGGTACTCAGCGCCGTGACAGCTTCTGTGTCACTGAGCAGCCCGACCGGGATCGCCGCCAGGGCCTCTGCGAGAACCGCCTGCGCCTCCACGAGCCGGGCGACAGCATCCGCATGCACCGACGACACCGAGCCGACCAGACCCTCCGCGCCCTCGAGACCTTCGGCGACCGCAACCGGATGGGCCGACTCGGTGGATACGCGGCCCACCGTGATGGGCTGATCGCCCGCGGCCACTGAATCGTGGGGTGGGGTGTGTGACTGGGGATCTGAAGCTCCTGCCATACCCCGATTCTACCCCGAATAGAACACGAATGCGAGACTTACTCACATAATTTTGGGCTTCTCATTCCGAGTTTCACACCTGAAGACGGTTGATTCACCTGCCCGTGGTTCCACTCAGGCGACCCCCACGCGGCCCCAGGCGGCCGCGTGGTCCTGACCAGAGATTCGTGGGGCATCCATGAAGACCCGGCTCACCGGCGAAAGCACGGGCCGGTCACCCGAAAGCACGCGGCACCCTCGCTCTCGTGAACGGAGGGTGACGCGTGCGGCAGTGGAGCGGTGGGGCTAGCCGATGCCGAGGATGTCGATGACGAAGACGAGGGTGGAGCCGGCCGGGATGGTTCCCTGCGCTGCGTCTCCGTAGCCCTTCGCGGGCGGGACAACGGTGAGGATCTGCGAGCCCACGGTCTGTCCGATGATCGCGGTCGCGAAGCCAGGGACGACGCCGCCCTGGGTCTTCGAGCCGTCGACGGCGAGGAGCTGTGCCGGCGCGCCCTTCGTCCAGCTGGAGTCGAAGACCTTCTTCTCCGCCCAGAGGACGCCGGTGTAGTGCACGGTGACCGTGTCGCCCTCCTTGACGGTGTCGCCGGTGCCCTTCTTCAGGACGGCGACCTGAAGGTCGGCCGGCGGCGTGCCGCCCGGGATCGTGATCCCGGGGGTGCCGTTGGCGTCGAGCACGACGGCGGGAAGGCCGTTGATCGGAGTCTGGTCGGCACCGTTCGCCCGGAGCAGGTAGGTCTTCACAACGTCGATCACGAAGACCAGGGAGTCCGTCGCGGCGATCCCGAGGGTGGAGTTGCCGCCCTGGGGTCCGAACGCGTCGTCCGGGGAGACGACGACGGCGATGCGCGAGCCGGCCTGCGCGCAGGCGAGCCCGTCGGTGATGCCCTTGATGGTCTGGTCGTTGAGGGTGAGCACGTTCGCGCTCGTGCTGTCGTACTTGCTGACCTGGATCGGTGAGCCCGTCGTCCCGTTGTAGACGTTCAGTTCGATCTTCGCCTGCTGGCCGGTGACAAGCCTGTCGCCGGAGCCGGGGACGATGACCCTGCCCTGGGTCGTCCCCGTCATGAGCGGGGTCGGGAAGTCGACCTTCGGAACGGCGCCGAGGTTGTCGCTGACCGTGACGAGCTTCGAGGCGGCGCCATCGCTGATCGGTGCGACGCAGCTCGACGCGGCATCCGCACTGCTGCTGCACCCGGTGAGGGCGGCAAGCAGCAGGCCGGCAGTCGCAATGAGGGCAGAAGCTCTACGCACAGGATCTCATTTCAGTGTGGGACGTTCAGCGTGCGGCGCCCTCTGGCGCCCACAGTCGGGAGGCCGAACACGGCCGGAGCCTATCCTAACCGGCGTCGGCTGCGGTGTCGGTCGCGGCGTCGGCTGCAGTGTCGGCTGCAGTGTCGGCCGTGGTGTCGGCCGTGGTGTCGGCCGTGGTCTCGGCGGTGGTCTCGGCGGTTCCGTGCAGGTCGAGGGGCGCAGCGACGATGGCCGGGCCCCGACCGTCGAGGCCTCTGGCCTTGGAGGTGGCTGCGCCGGCCTCCGCGATCCGGACCCGCTTGCGCATGACCTTTCCGCTCACACTGCGTTCGCCGAGTGCGCCAGGGGTCCAAGCCTCGACATCCGCATCCGAGAAGTCGGTCTTGGAGGGCCGGCGCTTGAGCTCGGGCAGGATCGTGTCGGGGGCGAGACGCCGTGCCGTGATCAGGAACCCGGTGTGCCCGATCATGCGGTGGTCCGGGCGGACCGCGAGACCCTCGACGTGCCAGCCGCGCACCATGGTCTCGTTCGAATCCGGGTTCGTGTAGAACCCGGTTCCACGGATGGCCTCGGCCACCCGGGAGAGCTGGGTCACGGTCGCGACGTAGCAGAGGAGCACGCCGCCGGGCTTGAGGGCGGCGGAGACGGCCTCGAGGCATTCCCAGGGGGCGAGCATGTCGAGCACGACCCGGTCGGCGGTCTGGTCGGGGACCGCGGACGGCAGTGCGTCTGCAAGGTCCCCGAGGGTGATCGTCCAGTTCGTCGGGTCGGCGCCGAGGAAGGTCGCTACGTTGTCCCTCGCGACATCGGCGAACTCCGCCCGGCGTTCGAAGGAGGCGAGGTGCCCGGCCGGCCCGATCGCGCGGAGCAGCCACAGCGACAGCGCACCAGAGCCCACCCCGGCCTCGACGACCGTCGCACCGGGGAAGATGTCCGCCTGGGCGAGGATCTGGGCCGCATCCTTGGGGTAGATGATCGCGGCTCCCCGCGGCATCGACATCACGAAGTCGTTGAGCAGCGGGCGCAGCGCGAGGTGCTCGACCCCGACGTTGTTCACGACGACGGATGCATCGGGCAGGCCGATGATGTCGTCGTGCGCGAGGATTCCCCTGTGGGTGTGGAAGACCTTGCCCGGCTCGAGCGTGATGGTGTTGAGCTTGTTCTTGGGGCCGGTGAGCTGCACGCGATCGCCGACCCGGAAGGGCCCGCTGCTCTGGATGACCTGGGTGTATTCGCCGTTCGGGGTGATGCCGTTGCCGGCGCTCATGGTGCCGGTTTCGCTCATGTTGTCGGTGTCGCTCATGCGTGGATGTCGTCCTCGGTCGGATGCGAGCCGGAACCGGGCCGCGCGGGTACCTCGGCGACGGCAGCGCGCCGCTCGGCAAAGACAGTGTGGACGCCGGCCAGCGTGCGTCCGTGCAGGGTCGGCCACAGTTCGTACCGGGCGCTCGCTTCGATCTCGACCATGTGCGGGACCGCGATGACAACGGCGCCGGAGGCGACGGCCGCCGCAATGCCGGGCAGGGAGTCCTCGACGGCAACACAGTCGGCGGGGGTGACACCCAGCAACCGGGCGGCCGAGAGATAGGCCTCAGGGTGCGGTTTGCTCTGGAGGACCATGTCACCGGCGACGATCGCATCGAATGCGGCGAATCCGACCTGGTCGGACACCTGCTGCGCCATCCGGTGTTCCGACATGGTCACGAGGGCCATCGGGATGCCCGCGGCCTTGACCTCCGTCATCAGCTCGAGGGCGCCGGGGCGCCAGGGTGCACCGAACTCACTGAGGAGGCCCTGGACCCGCGTGGTCAGACGGTCGACGATCACTTCGGCGTCGAGGCGGACACCGCGATCCTGCAGGATGGCCGCGGAGCCCAGCAGGCCGCTTCCGACCAGAAGCATGCAATCACTGTGCGTCCAGACACCGCCGAAGCTCTCGACGAGCTCGGTTTCGGCACGCATCCAGTACGGTTCCGAGTCGACGATCGTGCCGTCCATATCCCACAGCACGGCCGCGGGCAGGGGCGAAAGAGGACGGAACGGGTTCACAGGGTCCAAGTGTAAGGGGCACCGCTTATCCTTGACTGACGGTGCTTTTCCGGGCGCCCCGGCAGATCGAGGTTTCACGCAGTGACAGATGGCAATGGATTCCTGGGCGGACGCCTCCTTGTGGTGGCGTTTGCAGGCTGGAACGACGCGGGTGAGGCCGCGACCGGTGCCGTTGGCATCCTCAGGGACCTCCTCGACGTGTCCTCCCTCTTCGAGGTGGACCCCGAGGTCTACTTCGACTACCAGTTCAACCGGCCGACGATCTCCACGGATGACGAGGGTCACCGCCAGCTCGAATGGCCCGGCGCGACCCTGTTCGGTCCTGCAGAGCCTGGCGTCGTCGGGGAGCCCCTCGCCGACGACGCACAGCTGCGCGTGAGCGGCAGCAATGCGGGCAACATCTACCTCCTGCTCGGCACAGAGCCGAGCCGCAGCTGGAAGGGATTCACCGCAGAGGTGCTCGACGCGGCCCTCGCTGCGGACATCGGCGGAATCGTCTTCCTCGGCGCCATGCTCGCGGACGTTCCGCACACGCGCCCCATCTCCATTTTTGTCTCGAGCGAGAACCCCGAGGTGCGCAGCGAGCTGCAGATCGAGCGCAGCAGCTACGAGGGTCCCGTCGGGATCCTGAGCGTGCTCTCGCACGCGGCAGAGCTCGTCGGCATCCCGACCCTCTCGATCTGGGCGTCCGTCCCCCACTACGTGCACAACGCGCCGTCGCCGAAGGCGATGCTCGCCCTGATCGACAAGCTCGAGGAGATCATCGACGTGGTCATCCCACGCGGCGACCTCGTCACCGAGGCCGAGGAATGGCAGACCGGCATCGACACCCTCGCGGCAGACGACGAGGAGATGGCGGCGTACATCAACCAGCTCGAGCAGGCCAGGGACACAGTCGACTCGCCGGAGGCGAGCGGCGAGGCGATCGCCCAGGAATTTGAGAAGTACCTCCGTAAGCGCGGCGACGGTCGCGACGGCCAGTCCGGGCGCGCGGACGGGCGTCCGGGTCCTGACGTGCCGCGTCAGCCGTAGCCCTCGGCCGACCTAGAGGGTGATGCCCAGCAGGGCGTCGATGGCCAGGGCCACCAGTTCCGGCGCAGCCGTGCCCGCTTCTGCGGCGGCGTCCAGGATCCGCAGCGCGGCCGGGGTGTCGAGGTCGTTGACGAGCGCTGCGCGCAGCGCGACGATGACCTCGTCCGCGTTCGCGACGGCATCCGTGTTGACGTCGTCGACCAGGTCTTCGTCCACCCTGCCATCGGCGGCGGCGGCCGTCGCGTCTCCGGTGGCACGACCGAAGGCCCTCGTCCAGGCCTCGAGGCGCGCCTCGGCGGCGGAGAGCGAGTCGGTGGTCCATTCCCAGTCGCTGCGATAGTGCTGCGCGAGCAGGGCCAGGCGGATGGCCCGGGGGTCGGTGCCCTCGGCGCGTAGCGCCGAAACGAGCACGAGGTTGCCGAGCGACTTGCTCATCTTCTCGCCCTGGTATGCGACCATGCCGGTGTGGCTGTACACGCCGGCGAGCGGATGCCCCGAGAGGGCGGCCGCATGGCCGGCGCTCATGTCGTGGTGCGGGAAGATCAGGTCCGAGCCGCCGCCCTGAACGGTGAAGTCTGTGCCGAGTTCGGTGAGGGCGATCACGGAACATTCGATGTGCCAGCCGGGACGGCCGGCGCCGACGCGCGAGTCCCAGGCCGGTTCGCCCACCCGGGCGGCACGCCAGAGCAGCGGGTCGAGGGCGTCGCGCTTTCCTTCGCGGTCGGGGTCGCCGCCACGCTGGGCGAACAGGGTCAGCATCTGCTCGCGGTCGAGGTTGCTCTCGTCGCCGAGCTGCCAGGGCGCCACCCGCTCTGCGGCGGCGATATCGAAGTAGATGTCTGAGCCCGCGGCCTCCGCCGGACCTGCGGTGTCCGAGAGCTCGGCGGCATCGACGGCAACGGCGTATGCGAGACCGTCGTCCCAGAGCTGGGCGACCGCGTCGGCAACCTCTTCGATGACCTCGGTCACGGCGACGTAGTTGTCCGGAGGGATGATGCCGAGGGCTTCCATGTCCGTGCGGAACAGGTCGACCTGGGACGCAGCGAGGTCGCGCCAGTCGACGCCGGTGGCCGTCGCCCGCTCCAGGAGCGGGTCGTCGACATCCGTCACGTTCTGTGCGTAGTGCACGCGGTAGCCGGCATCGAGCCACACCCGCTGGAGGGTGTCGAAGGCGAGGTAGGTGTTCGCGTGGCCGATATGCGTCGCGTCATACGGCGTGATCCCGCAGACGTAGAGCCGGGCGACGTCGACCGGTTCCGCGAGCACGAGTGCTTCCGTCGCCGTGTCGTACAGGTGCGGTGCTTCGGAGTTTCCGGGGAGGACGGGGATGTCGGGGTGTCGCCAGGCGCGCATTCCAGGGCCCCTAAGCCGCGATGGTGTTGGTCGCGAGCAGGGCCATCAGAGCGAAGCCGAGCACGATGCGGTAGATGACGAAGGGCAGGAAGCTGCGCTTGGAGATGTAGTTCATGAAGAATCCGATGACGAACAAGGCGACGACGAAGGCGACGACGGTCGCGACCGCGGTCTCGGCCGGGCCGAAGATCTCCGGGGTGCAGTTGGTGGCGCCCTCGAGGCAGGGGTGCGCGATGGCCTTGTACATCTCGTAGAAGCCGCTGCCGAGCACAGCCGGGATGGCGAGGAGGAATGCGTAACGGGCGGCGGCGCGGCGCTCGTAGCCCATGAACAGGCCGGCCGTGATCGTTCCGCCGGAACGGGAGACGCCAGGGATCAGCGCGAGCGCCTGGGCGAAGCCGTAGATGACGCCGTGCGTGACCGTGATGTCCTTCAGGCGGCGCCGGTGGGCCCCGACCGCATCGGCGACACCGAGCAGCACGCCGAAGACGATGAGCACGGTCGCCGTGATCCACAGGTTGCGGAGGGTGGACTCGATCTGGTTCTGGAAGACCAGGCCGAGCACGATGATCGGGAGCGATCCGAAGATGATGAGCCAGCCCATCCGCGCGTCGGGATCACTGCGCGGGATCTTGCCGAACAGGGACTTGACCCAGTGCGTCACGATGCGCGAGATGTCCCGCCAGAAGAACAGCACGACGGCCGCCTCCGTGCCGATCTGGATGATCGCGGTGAACCGGGCGCCCGGGTCCCCGCCCATGCCGAGGAGTTCGCCGACGATGCGGATGTGGGCGCTGGACGAAACCGGGAGGAACTCGGTCAGACCCTGCACGAGTCCCAGGATGATGGCGTTGAGGAAGTTCACCGGAGCTCGCTTTGCTAGTAGGTCGACAACAGGTCGGTAAGGACCCGCCTGCCAAAGACTAGCGCGTCGAGCGGAACCCGCTCGTCGACCCCGTGGAACATTCCGGGGAAGTCCAGCTCAGCCGGAAGGCGCAGCGGGGCGAACCCGTACCCGCGGATTCCAAGCTTGGACAGGGCTTTGTTGTCGGTGCCCGCTGACAGGAGATAGGGAAGCACGGGGGCGCCCGGGTCGTGCCGGTGCAGGCTGCCGACCACGGCGTCGACGAGCGGGCCGCCGAAGTCGGTCTCTAGGCCGATGTCGCGGTGCATCACGACGATCTCGATGTCCGGGCCGACGAGGCTCGCAACTTCGGCGAGCACCGCGTCCTCCTCGCCGGGCAGAGTGCGGATGTCGATGAGCGCCTCGGCGAGGTCGGGGATCACGTTGTGCTTGTACCCGGCCTTGAGCAGCGTCGGGTTGGTCGTGGTGCGGAGGCTGGCCTGGATGAACCCGGACGCTGTTCCCGTCGCGAGCGCGAGTTCGTCCGGGCCGACGCGCTGCGGATCGACGTCGAGGATCCGGGCGATCTCGGCGAGCAGCTGGGTCGTGGTGTCGGTCAGCCGGATCGGCCACTCCCGGCGGCCGATCGCCGCGACGGCCGTTGCGAGCTTGGTGACGGCGTTGTTCCGGATGAGCCTCGAGCCGTGGGCGGCGTCGCCGCGGGCGACGAGCTTGATCCAGATCAGGGCCTTCTCCCCCGTCTGCAGCAGGTAGGCGCGCTGGCCGCCGAGCGTGATCGAGTACCCGCCGACCTCGCTGATCGCCTCGGTGGCGCCTGCGAAGAGCTCCGGGCGGGTGTCGACGAGGTAGTGCGAGCCGAGCACTCCCCCGGCCTCTTCGTCGGCGAAGAACGCCACGATGAGGTCACGGGCCGGTGCCTCGCCCGCGCCGAGGATGTCGCCCAGTGCCGCGAGGATCATCGCATCCATGTTCTTCATGTCGACGGCACCCCGGCCCCAGAGCAGGCCGTCCTTGATGACACCGGCGAAAGGGTCGACCGACCAGGTCTCCGGGTCGGCGGGGACGACGTCGAGGTGGCCGTGCACGACCAGGGCGCCCGCGTCGCGGTTCCGGCCGGGCACGCGCACGACGACACTCGTGCGCCCCGGCTCCGAGTCGAAGAGCTCCGGCGCGAGGCCGAGGCCCCTGAGGTGCTCGGCGACGTACTCCGCGGCATCCGTTTCACCGTTGGAACGGCCCTCGCCGTAGTTCGTGGTGTCGAACCGGATCAGGTCGCGGGCGAGTTCCGCGGTCAGATCGAGGGGTGTTGCCGGATCGGTGTCGTCTGCCCAGGAAGCCATGACTTCACGCTATCGGTTGTCGCTGCGGGGAGCTGTCCCGGGGGTTCACGGACTGTCATGTGCGGGTGTGCGGTCGGGTTGTGCGGGAAGGCCTCGAAATCCGTGCTAGATTATTGACTCGTCAGCCGGTCACCGGCTGGCCAGCACCAGCCCGGGTGGCGGAATGGCAGACGCGCTAGCTTGAGGTGCTAGTGCCCTTATGGGCGTGGGGGTTCAAGTCCCCCTCGGGCACAGAATGAAGATCCGGTAGTCCAGGTTCTTCGCTGTGAGAAGAAATAGGTCGAGACATCCAACGGATGTCCGGCCTATTTCTTTGCCCGGATCGGATACTCAGCGCTCCTTGCGATATGTGCAGCCTGCAGTTTGCTGACAGTGGCCCAAGGATTCGTTCCGATACGTTCCTGATCGTGCCGCCCGAGTCCTGAAGAACGGCTGACGTGCCTGCCCACCCGCTGTGCCCCGGGAACGGGAATGGTCGCGCCATGCGGCGGTCATTGGACGGTGGCAGTGAGCCTGCTGAGGTTGTCCAGGACCTGCGTGCCAAGCGGACGTTGCAGCCACTCGTCGAGCAGAACCTCCCGGGAGTGGCTCCGGTAGTCGTCCTGAATCCTGCGCAGCGCGTCGACGAAACGTCTCCCCGGACCAGCAGCGAGATTTCGAAGTTGAGGCTGAACGAGCGCATGTCCATATTGCTCGACCCGATCACCGCGACTTCATCGTCGACGGTGAAATGCTTGGCATGCAGGACGACCGGTTTCTCGTACAGGAAGATGCGCACTCCCGCCCGCAACAGGGTCTCGTAGTACGAGCGTTGTGCGTGGTATACGAGGGCCTGGTCGGCGACTTCGCAGGCGTACAGGTGCACCGTTACTCCCCGTTCCGCGGCCGTCGTGATCGCGTAGAGCATGGAGTCGTCGGGGACGAAGTAGGGGCTGGCGATGACGAGTCGTTCCTGGGCCGAGTAGAGCAGGGCGTTGAAGACCCGCAGGTTGTTCTCGCCTTCGAACCCGGGCCCACTCGGAACGACCTGGCAGTCGAGGGTGTCCTCGGTGGTCACGGAATAGATCGGGTCTGCCTCACGGGTGAGGAGATCTTCCGTCTCGGAGTACCAGTCGGTGATGAAGATCGCGTTGACGCCCGCGACGACGGGGCCTTCCAGTCGCACCATCAGATCCTTCCACCGCAGGTTCCGTTTGATGTTTCCCCTGGTGTTGTAGCTGGGGTCGACCATGTTCTGCGAGCCCATGAATCCGACGATTCCGTCGATCACGAGCACCTTGCGGTGGTTTCGCAGGTCCGGGCGCCGCCATTGCGTTCTGAAAGGATGGAAGGGGAGCATTTCGTGGGAATCGATGCCGACGTTCCTCAGCCAACGGCGGGTCGCCCGGCCCTGCGGGCTCCGGATCGTCGAGATGTGGTCGTACAGAACCCTGACGATCACACCCCGTTCATGGGCTGCGAGGAGGGCGTCGAAAAACGGCATCGTCGTCCGGTCTCGGCTGAGAATGTAGAACTCCACGTGCACGTACCGTTCGGCCCGCATCACTTCCTCGGTCATCGCGGCGATCGACTCCTCGTAGTCGGGCAGAAGCACAGCGTCGTTTCCGCCGACGAGCGGCATGGCGCCCAACGTGTGGTTCAGTTCGACGACGGATTCGAACCATTGGGGCCAGGTCTCCGTCTTGGAGACCTGGTCGAGGCCGGCGGTCGTACCGAGGATGTAGTCGTTGATGTCCTGTTGCTTCTCGCGCCGTGCCCTCGGGAGCCTGCTGCTGCCGAAGAGGCTGAAGAGCACCGCTCCCGGGATCGGCGCAATGAAGATCGCCATCAGCCAGGCCATCGCCGCCGTGGGACGGCGGTTCGGCGGAATCCTGATGACCGCCCCGACGCGGATGGCCATCTCGAGGACGAGGACCGCGATCGGCAGGGCCTTGGGCAGTTTTCGCAGGTTCACTCTGGAAGTCCGATCTGACGTGCGGCCGCGCGGATTCACGTGTCCCCACCTTAGTTGGGCCGCCGGTACCCCGGGAGGTAAGCTCGCCTTCACCCACGATCACCGCATGAGCATGGTGACCGGTCGGTGCCCATCAAACGATCCTTTGGCTGGAGTCATGGCCGGTAGTTCAACCGAACGCTCGGATGCAGCGCCCGGCGCGCGTCCTGAACGTGCGGCAACGTCGGGTGCACGCCGCGTCTCCCGCCGGTGGCCGCTGATCAGTGGCCTCGCAGCCGTCGCCCTGGCGTGTGCGCTGGGCGCTCTGATCGCAACGCGTGATCATGGGCTGCCGTTGCCCATCGATGTGGAATGGATGCGGGAACTGGTTGAGAATCGCGAACCCCTCTGGCAGGTCCTTGCACTGACGATGGACTTCCTCGGAGGAGGCGTGGTGGCGACCCTCGTCGTGCCGGCCCTCGTCGCCGTCGCGCTGCTTGTGGCACGACGTCCCTGGGCGGCGGCTTACTACCTGGTCGCGACCATCGTCACCGGAGCAGCCGTCCAACTCCTGAAACAATTCTTCGGGCGCGCACGCCCGGAAAATTTCCTGACGAACCTCGATTTCGGATCTTTCCCATCTGGCCACGTTGCGAATGCCGCGACGATGGCCGCAGTCATTGCGATTCTCCTGCCACGGATCTGGGTTGTGGTCGCCGGGACCGTTTACACGGCCCTCATGATGATCAGTCGCACCTATCTCGGTGCACACTGGCTCACCGATACCCTGGGCGCCCTGCTGCTCGGAATCGGCGTCGCGATTGTCACGTGGGCGCCGCTCGCCGCCAAGCTCGACGGTGAACGCGCGCTCGCCAAGGAACGCAGGTCACGATCAGCGAAAGGGATTGCCCCGTGAATCCTCCCCGCACCAACGGCCAGCGGCCTTCCCTGCACGGCATGCGCACCAGATTCATCGCAGAGGAACGCGTGCTGGAGCCCGCCTCTCGCCGGCGATTCTATGTGACGTCGATTGTTCTGGTCGGCTTCGGCGTCGTCTGTTTCACGGCAATCCTCGCCTCCGTCCTGCAGCACAACGGACTCACCGTGGTGGACGCGCCTGTGCAGGACTGGCTCTTCGGTATGCGCTCGCCAACCCTGACCGCGATCATGATCGGACTGGCGATCGTTTTCGGGCCCGTCGCACTTCCCATCCTTCTTCTCGTCGTGTGCGTGGTCTGGGGCATCATAGGTAAGCACGGCCGACGTCCACTCATCCTGGCATCGGCCATGTTGGTCGGAGTCCTCTTGGGGCAGGTGATCGGACATGCGGTGGACCGCCATCGACCGCCGACCGATCTCATGCTCTTCGGCCCCGATCCCTCCTTCTCCTTCCCGTCCGGACACGTCCTGGGCGCATCAGACTTCGTGCTGTTGACCGCGTACCTCGTGTTCTCACGTCGTCGAAGCATCCGTGGAGCAATGGCAGGCTTCGGCTTCGCGCTCCTGTGCATCGTCGCCGCGGCGGTCAGTCGCGTTTATTTGGGCTACCACTGGGCAACGGATGTCATGGCATCCGTATCACTTTCTCTGGTCATTCTGGGCAGCGTGATCGCCTACGACACGTGGCGAAGCCTTCGGGCTTCCGGGGAGCTCCAGATCACGATCCCGCACTCTGCGGAATGACCTGAACCCGCGTGAACCTCAGATGTCAGAGCCGGGCGCGCCAGGCCCTGACGAAGCAGTACAGCCCATAGGCGATCAGACCCGCACCAAGAGCAGACAAGATAGGCCCGCCGTACGGAAGAGCGACGAGGGACCTCAGCGCCCCGTCCAGGCCGGTCGACTGGCTCGGGTCCACGGTGATGGCCGCAACCACGATGAGGACCGCCACGACGGCCAACACGATTCCCTTGGCGACGTAGCCGACGATTCCCAAAGCGAGGACAAACTTTCCAGCCGACCCGCTCGGCACCGAGATATCTGCCGTGAACTTCTGCAACGCACCCTTGCGCACGAAGTAGACCCCGATGGCCAGCACGAGAAGACCCCCGGCCAGGAGGACGATCACGCCTCCTGGCGCCGCAAGAAGCGATGCGCTGGCATCACGGGTACTGCCGGCGGAACTCGTCGCTCCCCCTGCGCAAAGGTGAAAGCGGTCCCCGCAAGAAGGAAGTAGACAACCGCCTTGCCGACTTCAGTGACGCGCCGGGACCACTGACGTTTGGGGTCTGCGCCGCGCATCAGGAACGCTCCCAAAAGCAGCCAGAGCCCGAGGGCAGCCAGTCCCGCGACCACAACCCACAGAACGAATACTCCGCCCGGGCTCGTCGCGAGCTGCCCGAGAGCACCGGACTGATCTGCACTACCGCTTCCGGCACCAACCGCGATGGCGATGGCTATCGCGGCGATGAGGATGTGCAACAAGCCGTTGACGGCGAAGCCCAGGCGGGCAAGCATCTGCAAAGTGCGGCTGTTCTTTGCTGTGCTGGCAACGCTGGCCGCTGAGTTACTGATCACGGCCTCAGCATAGGACGACATCGGTGGTCCGGACTATCCTTCTTCCCTAACGAACTTCCCCAACGAATCAGGGAGTCCACCAGGGCCGCAGGGGCAGGCTCCCGAGGCCATCCCCGTCCGACGGCTTCACCGCAAGGACCTGGTGCAGCTGGATTCCCCCCGTCTCGAACGCGAGCCGTGAGCCGGCCATGTACAGGCCCCAGACCTTCGCGGTCTGCAGTCCGACCTCGGCGACGGCCTCATCCCAGTGCTCGACGAGGTTGGTGCACCAGTCGCGCAGGGTCAGGGCGTAGTGCTGCCGCAGGTTCTCCTCGTGAAGCACCTCCAGGCCGGTGTCCTGTGCGGCGCTGATGATGCGGCCGGAGCCGGTGAGCTCGCCGTCGGGGAAGACATACCGGTCGATGAACCCGCGGGTGGACGCTTCGGAATGGTTGTCCGGGCGGGTGATGCAGTGGTTGAGCAGGAGCCCGCCCTGGCGCAGGCGGGACTGCAGGAACTCGAAGTACGCGGGATAGTTGCGCACGCCGATGTGCTCGAGCAGCCCGATCGACGACACGGCGTCGAAGCCGGTCTCGGCGATGTCGCGGTAGTCGCCGAACCGGACTTCGGCCAGACCGGCGAGGCCTTCCTCGGCGATCGCACGCTGCGCCCAGCCGGCCTGCTGTTCCGACAGGGTCACTCCGGTGGCCCTCACGCCGCGGCGGGCCGCGTAACGCACCATGCCGCCCCAGCCGCAGCCGACGTCGAGCAGCCGGTCGCCCGGCTTCAGCCGCAGCTTCTCGAACACCAGCCGGTACTTGTTCTCCTGAGCCTCGTCGAGGGAGGCGTCCGGGCGCGGGTAGCACGCGCACGTGTAGGTCATCGACGGCCCGAGCACCCACTCGTAGAAGGTGTTCGACACGTCGTAGTGGTGGTGGATCGCCTCGGCGTCCCTGCTCTTGCTGTGCCGTAGTCCCCCGGCGATCCGGCGCCAGCGCGGCGGTGCTTCCAGTTCCGGCGGTTTGATCGGGCGCAGGTGGCCGACTCCGATCGAGCGGATGATGGTGGCCATCACCCGGGGCGACGGCAGCGTGAAGACCAGGTCGCCGGTGAGCGCTCTGAGGAGCTCGTACGGGTCGCCGGGGTGCACCCCGTGGATCTCGAGGTCACCGGCGATGTAGGCGCGGGCCAGGCCCAGGTCGCCGCGGCCGGTCGCCAGGTAGGTCGTGCCCCGCGGCGTTCTCAGCTCCAGCCCGAGGGGTGCGTCTCGCGGGCCGGCCGAACTCCCGTCGTAGGCGGTGAACCGAAGCGGGAGCCGACCGCCGGCCAGGATCTCGAGGATCCCGGCCAGGGCGAGCTTGCCCTCTGGTTCAGGTCGCCCTGCCTGATCCGCCTCTTCCGGCGTTCGTTGCTGGAACGTGGTCATCGTCGTAACACCGCCTTTGCGTAGAGATCGAGGAGACGCGAATCGGGGTCGTAGCGGTCCTTGACGCTCCGATAGACGTCTCCGCCATAGAGTCCGTCGAACTTCTCCGGAGAGTAGTACGAGTCCGAGTACAGCGACTTGTGCCCGTCGAACTCGCCGACCGCATCCTCGATCCGACGGTTCGTCTCCCCTCGGTCGACCCCACCGGCACCGTCGACCAGAACCCGACGTTGACATACGTCTGTCGCGGCCGGATCGGGTACAGCGGCCAGCCGCCGTCGTCACGCAGCCGCAGCGGGCAGAGCCAGATCGGTTCGATCGGCACAGTGGCCAGAAACCACTCCAGGAACTCCGCACAGCGCTCGATCGGTATCTCGACGTCCTGCACGACTCGTTCCCGGCGTGGACGATTCCGCAGCCACTCGAGGCGATCCCCAATCTGGAATCGCTGTTCGTAGCGCATCAGCTTCCCGTAGAAGCTGCTGCGCCGAAGCGTTCGGGGCCAGAGCCTGCGGACGAGCGGACGCTGTGCGCCGAATGCCGCCGAGCACCAGAACCAGTCCGTGTCCCACCGCCACAGGTAGTCGTGGATCGTGAGCCGGTCGACCGTGGTGCCGGCGTCGTGCTGGATGGACCGGTAGTAGATCTTCTGCCCGGTGTAATCGCTCACCGGGCCGGACGCGGCGGTCTGGGCGCCCACGCAGAGGTAGCCTTCGTCGGCGCTGAACACCACGCCGTCGAGGTAGTCGACGCGGTCGCCGTCCAGGTCACCGGTCGCGACGATGCGGCCCATCGCCGCGACGAGGGCGGGGAGCGAGTGGAACCGCAGGTGCCGGATCTCGACGAAGGGGTCAACCTGCTCCAGCTCAATGCGCAGGCGCACCGCGTACCCGAGCGTGCCGTAGGAGTTCGGGAAAGCGCGGAAGAGGTCCTCGTGCTCAGCCGGCGACGCCGTGATGACGTCGCCCGTTCCGGTGAGGATGTCCAGCTCCAGCACCGACTCGTGCGGAAGGCCGTTGCGGAAGGACGTCGATTCGATGCCGAGGCCCGTGACCGCACCGCCGAGGGTGATCGTCTTCAGCTGTGGGACCACGAGCGGAGCCAACCCGAGCGGCAAGGTCGCGGCGAGGAGGTCCTCATAGGTGCACATGCCGGCCACGTCGGCCGTCCGCGCTTCGGTATCGACCGCGATGACGCCCGTCAATCCCGACGTGTCGAGGCCCGGGGCGTCCGACTTCGCGCGTGACCGGAACAGGTTCGAGGTGTGCTTCGCGAGCCGGACGGAGGCCGTCGGCGGGACCGCCCGATAGCTCGCGAGCAGCCGCTCGACGCCGGCGGCGTGAATGGTGTGTGCGTCGATCGAGGGAGTGGACACCCACCCAAGCTAGTCCTCGATCGCCCAGCCCGCACGCATCGCCGTTACGAGAGATCGAGACTGGACCTGGCGAAACGAGCGGAGAGGAACCGGCCGTTGATCAGGAGACCTTCGGCATCATCACGGACGGCCGCGTCGTACATCTCGGTGACGGCCGTCTCGAGAACGGTCAACTGAGCGGCCAGTGCCGTGTCAGGCGTGGTGCCGTCGGCGAAGACGTGATTGTGCGCCCACTCGGCAGGGAGCGCAAGATACGTGCGCAGAGTCTCGGGGAGATACGAGGTCGCCGTTCGCCTGGCCGTCATCTCGGCTTCCAGGTTGCCCGCCAGCCTCGGCAGTGTCTCCAGCAGCAGCCCGGTGATCCGACGGACGGCCGTCACGGCTTCCGGCGGGAGACGGGACTCCACCCGCGCCGGAAGGCTTCTCAGATCGACGTCGAGGGTCGCATCGGCAACCCGTACGTCCGACCCTGTCGACTCGATGCCGAGGGTGTGGAGTGCGTGCGCCGCCGCGGAAGCCTCGCCCGCGGCATCCCCCGCCACGGCGGCGATACGGCCGGCGAAGACGCTGAGCCATTCGCCGAGGGTCAGGGTCCGCCGTGAGATCACGACGCCGCCGGAAACCTTCTGGGCCTGGGCGAGGAACCGGGGTCCCGCGAGGTGAGTGAGGGTCAGGGTCTCACTGTTCGCCCCAAGTCGAATCTCACGGATGGACCCGGGCTTGCCGGCCAGGCGGTCTGCCAGCGAGCGGTTCCGTTCCACCGTCAGGACACTCGCGGCCACCGGTGCGGACAGCGCACGTATGGCTCCGTCGGCGAGGCCGGCCAGAAACGCCTGGGGGTCGGCCGTGGCTTGCTCGAGGGTCACCAGCGGCCACCGTCCGTCAGGGGAAGCACGAGGCTCGGAGTGGCGATGACGTGATCCTCGCGCAGTTCGCGGACCGGACGCTTCCGATCGCGAAGAATTCCGTGGTGTGCCCGCCCCACCGGTGCGGCAGCGACAGGAGTTGCACTCCGACGATGCCGTCAGCCGCGAGGGTTTCGGCCTCCGTCTGCATTCTCCCCATGGCCAGTTCGCGAGCGTCGTACAGCGCCTCCGTGAATTGGGTGATCTCGACGTTCGCTCCCAGGCTGCTGAGGGCGGCTATCGTTCCCCGGTGGGCGATGTGATAGACGCAGGTTCCCATCACGAGGCCGAGCGGTGCGTAGCCCGACTGGATCAGGGTCCAGAAGTCCTGGCCGGAGAGGTCCGAGGTGAACGGAAGACCCTTGTTGTTGCGCCAGGTACCGCTCGCCGGGGCGTGGTCTGCCACGACGGCTGTTCCGATGGCCACGAATTCGGCAAGGTTGTTGCCGTAGTCCTTGAACTCGATCTCGAGCCGAACGCCCACGATGCCGTCTGCGCCCAGGGCGTCGGCCTCCGCCTCCATGCGCGTCATCGCGAGTTCCCGAGCGTGGTACATCGCGGCACTGAGCTTGTCGAGCTCCATGTTCTGGCCCCAGCGTCGCGTCTGGATCCCGACGTGGTAGACGCTCGAACCGAGCACGAGTCCCACCGGGCGGAATCCGGCTTGCCGCACCAGGAGGAACTCGTTGACGGACAGGTCGGACGTGAACAGATGCTTCTTGCCGTCGGCCAGGCGCGCCCGGGCGCTCGCCGAGAGGGAGACGCCGGAGAATGGGTCCGTCATGGGGTGGTCGTCCGTTCGCTCGTCGTGGGTGCTGGGGAGATCATCGTTCAGGCGTTCGTGGGCGTTGCGGGGAATCGCGCAGGGGCATCACGGTCAGGGGCGGAGGAACGGCCGACCGGTTCCGCGCGCGCGGCAACGCCACCAGGGTGGTGCCGACGACGACGAATTCGGCGTGCAGGTCTCGCGCATCCGAGCCGCCGCACGCGGTGTCGAACTCGGACAGCGTGGTGTCGGTCACGACGAGATCTGCCGCACCCGTGTGCGTGACCCGGCGCGCGAGCCGCTCCCTGGCTTCGCGCCGCGCCGCCTGGACCAGCCTGGTCATCCCGGTCACTTCGCCGTTGATCCAACTGGTGCGCTGCTGCTGAAGCTGCCAATCCTCATGCTTCGTCGACACGGACATCCCGAGCACGACACTGTGCGGGAGATATCCGGCCAGGAGAGCCGCGGCGCAGTCTTCTCCGCTCAGGTTGGTGTACCAGGGGTCGGCCGCGGATCCGGGAGAAGGCACGAGAGAGGAATCCGTGGAGCGCACGGCCGTACCGAGGGCGCTGAATTCCCAGGCCGTGCCCTCGACGCGGGTGCGACGGATGCGAATGTCAACGACTCCGTGCGCCCCGAGTGCCTGCGCTTCGACGCGCATCCGCTTGAGTGCGCCATACCAGCCGCGTTCGTATGCGCCGACGTAGGGGGCGAAGCTGCCCCAGGTGGACCCGCCGCCTGAGGTCGTCACGGGCGAAACCTGGCCTATCGACGATCTCCCCATCTTCGCCCCCGACGTCCACCAGGCACAACCGCTGCCCTTCCACCCGAGGTTCATGACGGCGCAGCCGAAGACTTCGCCGACGGCGGTCAGCCCGACGCTCTGGATGCTCGCCGCCGCGGCGACCGAGAGCAGCGACCCCGCTGTTCGACTGGCCTTTTGTCCAGCGATGCGGGCATGCGCAGCAGGCGGCAGTCCCCCCGTCCATTGATCCACGTGCTCATATAAGCACCCCGGACCCGGATAGCCAGGCACTTCCGCGGTCGGACACGGTTTATTTCCCGGTGACGCAGAACGCCCGGTGCGCCGGAGACTCTCTCGGGCGCACCGGGCGAATGCCGGCCGGGGTGACTACAGGGTGGCGCGCACCTGCACGACGGCGCCGTCAGGGGCGTACGGCACGGTGCGGCCTTGGATGGCCACTCCGTCGACCTCGAGGCTCGCGCGCGACCCCTCCCTGCCCGAGTTGGCAACGGTGATGACGTAGGTCGCACCGCGGGCCCGGCGAGTGACGGTGAATTCAGCGACGTCCGGTCCGAGCTGCGGGTCGACGACGAGGCCGTCGTAGTCGGTGCGCACGCCCAGGAGGTACTGGGAGACCGTCACGAAGTTCCACGCGGCTGTGCCGGTGAGCCAGGAGTTCTTGGCCTCGCCGTGCCGGGAGGCCTCCTTGCCGGCGATCATCTGCGCGTACACGTACGGTTCGAGGCGGTGCACCTCGGAGATCTCCTCACGGTAGGCCGGCGTGATCTTGCGGTAGTGGTCGAAGGCCTTGGCGCCGCGGCCGAGAACCGTCTCGCCGATGATGACCCACGGGTTGTTGTGGCAGAAGATTCCGCCGTTCTCCTTGTAGCCCGGCGGGTACGTCGAGACCTCGCCGAGTTCGATGCGGTAGCTCTTGTACGCCGGGTATTGCAGTACGAGTCCGTGTGCGGAGCCGAGCAGGCGGTCCACGGAGTCGAGGGCTCGGAACGCGGGGCTTGTAGCGGACGGGGTTCCGTCCGCGTTGTGCTCGACGCCGACGCCGGCGAGGACCGCGAAGCCCTGCGGCTCGATCCAGATCTGGCCCTCGGTGTCTTCGTGGGTGCCGACCTTGTTGCCGTAGAAGTCGTAAGCGCGCAGGAACCACTCGCCGTCCCAGCCGTCGGAGAGCAGCACCTGGCTCATGGTCGCAGCGGCCTTGCGGGCGCGGTCGGCCTGCTGGGTGTCGCCGCCGCGCTCGGCGATGGTCGCGTACTGTCCGGCAGCGAGCACGAACTGGGCCGCGATGAATGTCGACTCCGCGACGCCGCCTGCCTGGTTCTCCGTGGTCTGGAAAGACTCGCCCGGCGTCGTCGAGAAGCAGTTCAGGTTCAGGCAGTCGTTCCAGTCGGCGCGCCCGATCAGGGGCAGGCCGTGCGGGCCGAGGTTGTTGAGGGTGAACTCGAAGGAGCGCGTGAGGTGGGTGTAGAGCGTCTGCGCGAGCGCGTCGTTGTTGTCGAACGGCACGACCTCGTCGAGGATGCTGAAGTCCCCGGTCTCCTTGAGGTAGGCATCCACCCCGATGATCAGCCAGGCCGGGTCGTCGTTGAAGCCGCTCCCGAGCTCGTTGTTGCCGCGCTTGGTGAGCGGCTGGTACTGGTGGTAGGCCGAGCCGTCCGGAAGCTGGGTGGCGGCGATGTCGAGGATGCGTTCGCGGGCGCGGTCGGGGATCAGGTGTACGAAGCCGAGCAGGTCCTGGGTCGAGTCTCGGAAGCCCATCCCGCGCCCGATTCCGGTCTCGAAGTAGGAGGCCGAGCGGGACATGTTGAATGTGACCATGCACTGGTACTGGTTCCAGATGTTGACCATCCGGTTGAGCTTGTCGTCCGGCGAGGTCACGGTGTACGCGGAGAGCAGGGTGGTCCAGTACTCCCCAGGGCCTCGAACGCGGCATCCGCCTTCTCGGTCGTGTCGAGCCGGGCGAGAAGTTCGTGCGCCCGTGTCTTGTTGATGACCTGCTTGGCATCGTCGGCCCACTTGCCCTGGCCGTTCTCCTCCGTGTTCTCGACATAGCCGACGACGAACACGAGCTCGCGGGTCTCGCCGGGCTGCAGGGTCGAGTCGACCTGGTGCGAACCGATCGGGTACCAGCCGGACGCCATCGAGTTCTGCGCCGTGCCGGCGTTCGGGACCTTCGCCTCGGCCAGGGTCTCATAGAGCCCGACGAAGGTCTCCCTGTCGGTGTCGAACCCGGCGATCTCGGCGTTCACCGAGTACACGGCGTAGTGGTCGCGACGCTCGCGGTATTCGGTCTTGTGGTAGATCGTGCTGCCCTCGACCTCGACCTCGGCGAGGGAGAGGTTGCGCTGGTAGTTGGTCTGGTCGTCCTGGGCGTTCCAGAGGCAGAACTCGAGGTACGAGAAGAGGGAGAAGGTCTTGACGTGGTCCGAGGTGTTGGTGATCGTCACCTTCTGCACCTCGGCCGTCTCGCCGAGGGGTACGAAGTACAGGGTGGAGACGCGCAGGCCGCCGCGCTCGCCGGTGATCCGGGTGTACCCCATGCCGTGGCGGGTCTCGAAGAAGTCGAGGTCCTTCTTCATCGGCAGCCAGCTCGGCGTCCAGACGTCGCCGCCGTCGTTGATGAAGAAATATCGTCCGCCGGAGTCGGTGGGAATGTCGTTGTAGCGATACCGCGTCAGGCGACGCATCTTCGCGTCCTTATAGAACGTGTACCCGCCGGCCGTGTGAGAAATCAGGGAAAAGAAATCTTCGCTGCCCAGGTAGTTGATCCACGGGTATGGCGTGAGCGGGGTCTCGATCACGTATTCCCTGGCCTCGTCGTCGAAATGACCGAACCTCATGTGTGCACCTTTGCGATATGCGGAGGACCGGATAGCGACGGGATCCGAAAATATCGGAATCCATCGATGCACCAGACCCAAACCTGTGTGAGAGCGCTCTCATTGGCGCCCACGGCTACCCTAGCAAAGGTAGACCCCGGGGTGCCACACCGCACGCCCACCGGATGCATACCCCGCCGGCTCCACTCTGCTGTGGCACGCTGGGACCATGGATCTGGAGGTGTCACCCGCGCTCACGATTCCCGCATCGGAACTCGGCTGGCGGTTCTCGCGGTCGCCGGGGCCTGGCGGGCAGCACGTGAACACCTCGGATAGCCGCGTCGAACTGTCCTGGAGCGTCGCCCTGTCGCTGTCCCTGTCCGACGACCAGCGGGCAAGGCTCCTGGCGCGACTCGACCGGCGACTCGTCGGCGGGGTGATCACGGTCGCAGCGTCGGAGCAGCGCTCCCAGCTCCGGAACCGCGAGATCGCCCTGGCCAAGCTCGCCGAACTCGTGTCCGCGGCCCTGGCCCCGGATGCCGCTCGCCGCCGGGCGACCAAACCGACCAGGGGTTCGAACCGTCGGCGCCTCGCGGCCAAGGAACAGCGTTCGGCGACGAAACAGCAGCGCCGGAGGCCGTCGGAGGACTAGCGCCGGCCAGCGGGAGGTCCCGTACGCTGGTCGGATGAAGCCGATCCGTCCCGCCGTGCCCGCCGATGTTCCCGAGATCCTTCGGCTGGTCGTCGAACTCGCCGAATACGAACGCGAACCCGACGCGGTCGCGGCGACGGAGGAGGGATTCCTCGCCGCCCTCTTCGGCGACGAGCCCGCGGTCCACGCGTTCGTCATCGACGGCGAGGAGGCCGGTACCCTGGCCGGGATGGCCGTGTGGTTCCTGACCTTCTCGACCTGGGAGGGCGTGCACGGCATCCATCTCGAGGACCTGTACGTACGGCCGGCCCACCGGGGCGGCGGGTATGGAACCGCACTCCTCACCAGCCTCGCGGCACTGTGCGTCGAGCGCGGGTACGCGCGCCTGGAATGGGATGTCCTCGACTGGAACGCGCCCGCGATCGGCTTCTACGAGTCTCTCGCCGCCCGGCCCCTCGACGGCTGGACGACGTACCGTCTCGACGGCGCAGCGTTGCGGCGCGCCTGAGCCCGCGCATCCGCTTCACCGGCCCGGTCCCGGACGTCGACTAGACTCGGTCCAGACTTCCGGTCGCTGATAACTTCAGCGAACGGACGAGCGCTGGTTGAGACAGTGCAGGAAGGCCCCCGGATTCGTCCGGGGGCCTTCTCTTGCCTCGGCTCGGACTTCTTATTCTGGAATGGGAATGCGGAACCGTCGGCGCCGATTACATCCCTCGTACCGAAATGACGACGGAGGCCGCATGAGCACGACTGAAGTAGGTTTCCGATCCGCGCGCGGCCCGATCCTGATCGCCCTGATGCTGACGACGGGGCTCGTGGCGATCGACGCGACGATCCTCGCCACAGCGGTGCCGACGATCGTCGGCGACCTCGGCGGATTCGCCCAGTTTCCGTGGCTGTTCTCGATCTACCTGCTCGCGCAGGCCGTCTCCGTGCCGGTCTACGCGAAACTCTCGGACACGCTCGGCCGGAAACCGATCGTGATGATCGGCATCGGACTGTTCCTTCTCGGGTCCGTGCTCTGCGGCCTGGCCTGGAGCATGCCTGCGCTGATCGCGTTCCGGGCGATCCAGGGCCTCGGCGCCGGCGCCGTGCAGCCGATGGCGATCACGATCGCCGGGGACATCTACACCGTCGTCGAACGGGCCAAGGTGCAGGGCTACCTCGCAAGCGTCTGGGCGATCTCCTCGGTGGTGGGACCGAGCCTCGGCGGGATCTTCTCGCAGTTCCTGTCCTGGCGCTGGATCTTCTTCGTGAACATCCCGCTGTGCCTCATCGCTGCCTGGATGCTGCAACGCACCTTCCACGAGACCGTGACGGCCCGCCGGCACCGCGTCGACTACCTCGGCGCCGTCCTCCTGACGACGGCACTCACTCTTCTGATCCTCGCGGTCCTCGAGGGTGGTCAGGCCTGGGCCTGGGATTCCGTGCCGAGCATCGCGGCCTTCGCGACCGGGGCCGTGCTCCTCGTCCTGTTCGGGTTGGCGGAGCGTCGTGCCGCAGAACCGGTGCTGCCGCTCTGGGCGTTCAGCAGGCGCCTGCTGCTCAGTACCGCGTTGATCTCGGTCGGCGTCGGCGCGATCCTGATCGGGCTGACCTCCTTCGTTCCGACCTACCTCGAAGGCGTGCTCGGCACGCCGCCGCTCGTCGCCGGACTCGCTCTCGCCGCCCTCACGGTCGGCTGGCCCATCTCCGCGGCGCTGTCCGGCCGGTTCTACCTCAGGATCGGCTTCCGGAACACGGCGCTGATCGGCGTGTCCATCGTCCTGTTCGGCGCCCTGCTCCTCGCGGGGACGGCCGGCACTCCGATGGTGGTGGTGACCGCGCTGAGCTGCTTCGTCGTGGGCCTCGGCCTCGGCCTCGTCGCGACACCCACGCTCATCGCGGCGCAGTCGAGCGTCGAATGGGACGAGCGCGGCGTCGTGACCGGCGCGAACCTGTTCTCCCGGTCCATCGGCAGTGCCGTCGGTGTCGCGATCTTCGGCGCAGTGGCGAACGGGATCATCGGCTCGTCGGCATCGGGCGTGCGGGATGCCGCGAGCGTTCAGGCGGCATCCGTCGCCGTCTTCGTCGCGGTCGCCATCACCGCCGCGCTGACCGTGGTCGCCGCGGTGTCGATGCCCCGGCGCGCCCGGGCCTGAGGCCGATCCGGTCAGGGGTCTCGTCGACGATTCCGATGAAGCGGGTGCCGACACCGTCGACCTCTGTACGGCTGAGACCGGCGGCAGGCTCCGGCAGTTCGTCTGCGCCATGGTCGTCACACGTGAGGTACGTGAAGGCCGGCCACCACTTCTTCGGGCGGGCCGCCTCCGAGAAACCGCAGACGTCGCAGCGGAGCTCGACCCAGACCGGTTTCTTGCCCGTGCGGTTGGCCCGCGACTGCACCAGCCAGTCCGGCGGGTTGTTCTCAATCTCGGCCAGTTCCGCTTCGGTCAGGCGCGAGGGAAGGTCGTGTCGCTGCGCCATCTCGAGCGGAATATCCAGTCGCAAGGCGGCCATTCGTCTCGTAATCATCGTGTTCAAGGATAATCGCCGCCGGCCGGGTCTGGTCCGCCGACATCACCCGGGACGGTACCCCGGACGACATCCCCGACACCACCGCGGTATCCGGCGTCAATTCGGTGCTGAGGAACGTGCCAGCAGGCCTTTCGTGCGCGTAGGCTGATCTCTGCACTACGCGACCTCCAGACCAGTAAGGGCCCCTCGTATGCCTCACTCCTCGACGGAGGCCGGCTCCACCGCGGTTCCCCGACCCGTCACCACCCGGCGGGACCGTCTTTCGCACTGGCTCCTTCAGGACAGTGAGCGCCCGCACCAGGGTCCGCACGCCCGCACAGCGGAGAAGACGCACAGCTGGTGGCGCGTCATGTGCCTCACCGGCGTCGACTACTTCTCCACGCTCGGCTACCAGCCGGCCATCGCCGCGCTCGCGGCCGGCCTGCTCTCCCCTTTGCGACGATCGTCACTTCGTCCTGCTGACCCTGCTCGGCGCGCTCCCCGTGTATCGCAGGGTCGCCCGCGAGAGCTTCAACGGCTCCGGGTCCATCCACATGCTCGAACACCTCCTGCCCTGGTGGGCGGGCAAGCTCTTCGTCCTGGCCCTGCTCGGCTTTGCGGCCACCGACTTCATGATCACGATCACCCTCTCCGCGGCGGATGCCACGGCACACGCCATCGAGAATCCCTTCGCCCCCGAATGGTTCCACGGCAACGAGATCGGCATCACCCTCGCCCTGATCTCGCTCCTCGCGATCGTGTTCCTCAAGGGTTTCAAGGAAGCGATCGGCATCGCCGTCGTGCTCGTCGGCGTCTACCTCGCGCTCAACCTCGTGGTCGTGTGCGTCTCCCTGGCGCAGATCGCGAGCCGGCCGGTGATGATCACCGACTGGTGGAGCGCGCTCAACGCCCAGCACGGTGATCCGCTGATCATGGTCGGGATCGCCCTCATCGTCTTCCCGAAGCTCGCCCTCGGCCTCTCCGGCTTCGAGACCGGCGTCGCCGTGATGCCGCAGATCACCGGCGACCCGACGGACACACCCGAGCGTCCCGCAGGGCGCATCCGCGGCGCCGGCCGCCTGCTGACGACGGCCGCCGTGATCATGAGCGGCTTCCTGATCCTGACGAGCTTCATGACGACGTTCCTGATCCCCCAGGCCGAATTCCAGCCGGGCGGGCAGGCCAATGGGCGCGCGCTCGCGTACCTCGCACACGAGTTCCTCGGCCCGGTGTTCGGAACCGTGTACGACGTCAGCACCATCTGTATCCTCTGGTTCGCCGGGGCGTCCGCCATGGCCGGACTGCTCAACCTCGTGCCCCGGTACCTGCCGCGCTACGGCATGGCACCGCAGTGGGCTCGCGCCGTGCGGCCGCTCGTTCTCGTCTTCACCGCGATCGCGTTCATCATCACGGTCGTCTTCCAGGCCAGCGTCGACGCCCAGGGCGGCGCATACGCGACAGGCGTTCTCGTGCTGATCACGTCGGCGTCCGCCGCTGTGACCCTGTCCGCCCGCAGGCAGGGCCAGCGCAAGCGGACGATCGGCTTCGGAGCCATTTCCTCGTCTTCGCGTACACGACCGTCCTCAACGTCATCGAACGCCCGGACGGCCTGCGCATCGCCGGGCTGTTCATCGCCGGGATCCTGCTCATCTCGCTGATCTCCCGGGTACGCCGGTCCTTCCAGCTTCGGGCGACATCCGTGGCCCTCGACGAGAGGGCCCTCGCTTTCGTGAAAGCGGATGCCGCCGACGGCGCAGTCCGGGTCATCGCGAACGAACCGGACGACGGCAGCGAACACGAGTACCGGCACAAGGACCGCGACGAGCGCCGGTACTCGCACATTCCCCGCGACTCGCAGACCATCTTCCTCGAGGTGCACGGCACCGACTCCTCCGAGTTCGAGGAGGACCTCCTCGTTCGCGGCGTCGTCAAGCACGGCTACCGGGTCCTCGAGGTCTACAGCGGCAACATCCCCAACACCCTGGCTTCCGTGCTCCTCGAAATTCGCGACGTGACCGGCATCGTCCCCACGATCTACTTCGAGTGGACAGAGGGCAGCCCGATCTCCAACATGGCCAGGTTCCTGTTCTTCGGAAACGGCGAGGTCGCCCCGGTGACCCGCGAGGTGCTCCGCGTCGCCGAGCGCGACGTCAAGCGCCGTCCGGCGGTGCACGTCAGCTGACCGCTGCCCAGGCCTCGCTCCGTACCGGGAGGGCAGGACACGGGTATGGTCTGCTGCATGAACGCGAGCGCAATGCCGCCGGAACGTCCACCGGTCCAGCCCCGAACGCCGGTGCCACCCCAGCCGGCCGTGCCCCCGCAGCCGGATCGGCGCCGCGGAGGGCGGGCAGGCCTCATCGTCGCCGTCGTTGTGCTCGGCGTCGTCATCCTGGCCGGGGCCGCACTGCTCATCCTTCTTCTGACCGGCGGCGCGGTCGGCACGCCCGTCCATCTCGCAGCGGATGCCGAGGCCGGGTCGAGCGTGGCTGTCCGGGTTCCGAACTCCGCCATCCGCTTCGAACCCAGCCCCGATTCGCAGGTGCACGTGCGGGCAGACGGCAGTTCGCTCGGCGCCACGCCGACGCTGGCGATCACAACGGCGAACGGCGTGACCGAGGTCACCGGCGGGTGCCCGAGCCAGTGGCTCGGCTTCTGCTCCCTGAACATGACGGTGGCCCTCCCTGCGGCACTCTCCCTCACCGCGGACGGGGTGAACGGGCAGATCGAGGCGTCGGCACTCACCGGCGCGCTGAGGCTGACGACCACGAACGGAGCCGTCGAGACGACGGGTACGCTCGGCCGGGTGGAGGTCCACACCACCAACGGCGCGATCAGGGTGCGCGATGCCGGTTCCCGCCGCGTGGTCGCCACGACCACGAACGGAGCCGTCGAGGTCGATTTCCGGGATGCCCCTGAGGCCGTCGAGGCCCGCAGCACCAACGGTTCGATCACGGTGCGCATGCCGGCAGCCGGACTCTCCTACCTCGTCGACGCGCGGACGACGAACGGGAACGTCGACACAGGCTCCGTCCCGAGCGATCCCTCCGCACGGCGCACGATCATCGCCCAGACCACCAACGGTGATGTGCGCGTCACGACCGGCTGACGCCCGTCGACGGGCGGCCGCGCACCGGGCGGGCCGTGCACCGGGCGGGCCATGCACCGGGCGGCCCATGAAACAATGGAGCCATGCCAGACAGCCTCCCTCCCCTCGGCCTCCTCCTCGACGTCGACGGGCCGATCGCCAGTCCGGTCACCCGAACGATCCGGCGCGACAGCATCATCGCCGACCTGATCACGCTCGCGGCCGCGAACGTGCCGATCGCCTTCATCACCGGCCGGTCGGCGCTCTTCATTCGCGAGCAGGTCATCACGCCCTCCTCGCGGCCGGCCTCCCGGAGACCATGCGCATGTACGGTGTCTGCGAGAAGGGCGCCGTCTGGTTCCCGATCACCGCAGCGGGAATGGGCGACGTTGTCGTCGACCCGAGCGTCGCACTGCCTGCGGCCGCCGTCGACGCGATCCGTTCGCTCGTGCACGACCGTTTCGCCGACACCATGTTCTTCGATGAGACCAAGCAGGCCATGGTCTCGGTCGAACAACGCACGGATGCCGCAGACTCCGACTACGCGGCGGCCGCTGCCGACTTCAACGAGGCCTCATTCGCGATCCTCACGGGCCTCGGGCTCGGGGTCCGCTTCGGTGACCGGGTCTCCCCGGACGCGTCGGGTGCTGTGCCGTTCCGGATCGATCCCACGATCATCTCGACGGACATCGAATCCGTCACCCTCGACAAAGACCACGGCGCCGAACGCGCCCTCGCCTTCTTCGCCGAGACCGGCCCGCTCCCCCGGGTGTGGCGCTCCGTCGGCGACTCACGCAGCGACTACCTGATGGCCGACCACCTGCACACCGCCGGGTACGAGGTCGCCCACGTGGATGTGCGCCCGTCCGACGGGGTCCTCGAGCGACCGTACCCCGTGATCATCGAGGGTGACCTGATCCACGACGCCGCCGGCGCGAACTTCCTGGCCTACTGGGTCGACACACTCGGCCTGCGTTAGACCCGGGCCGAGTGGCGCGGGCCGCTAGTCGGTGACGAAGCGGATGCCGTCCTGCAGGCGGCTGCGCAGGTCGAACACCTTCTCGAAGCTGCCCCGATCCATCCCCGGCAGCCCCTCGCGCAACAGGCCGACGAGCCGCGACCGCGGAATGATGACGACCGTGGGACGCCGGCCGCGGCCGGGTACCGCAAGCGGGTCGGACAGGGCGTCGTCGGGGAGCACGACGACGAGGGCGGTGAAGCGCACGCCAAGGGCGCGCGAGAGCGCCCGCGCGGCATCCTCGAATTCATGAACGGGACGGTCCTCCGGCCGGAGGGTCTCCGCGAGGAGCTCGCCGCGCCGGAGTTCGACGGAGGCGCCCCAGTCCTCGGAGAGGATTGCGAACAGCCCGGCGGGGCCGAGGACGACATGGTCGATCGGGTCGGGGTGGGAGCCCGCGAGCACGTCGTGCCAGGCCGTGTAGCCGATGCCGAGCAGGGACACGAGGTGTGCCGTCGATTCCTGGGCGAGGGCGCGGGCCAGGCAGTGCCGGATCTCGCGGGGCGCGGAGCGGACGAGCTGGGGCGCGTACGGATCGTCGATGACGGTCCCGCGGCCGACCCACTCGCGCAGGAGCTCGAGGTACCGTTGCCGGGCGTGGCCCCCCGGGTGTCCGTACATCCGCGCACGCGGACCTGTCGCCGCCGACGAAGCGCGCGCCGAGCCTGCGGACGAACCGGAACCGGACGAACCGGAGGCGGAGCCGGTGTGCACGGTCCCGTGCTCGTTGTCCGGGTACCGGCGCCTGTCGTAATCGGCCCGGCTCTCGGGATTGCCGATCCGTTCCCACGCCACCTGGACGGCCTGGAAGTCGGCGGCGCGACCCCCGACATCCGGGTGGGTGAGACGCAGCCTCTTGCGGTAGGCGCGTCGCAATTCCTCGCTGGTCGCCTCAGGGCTCACGCCCAGCACCTCATAGGGTGATGCCGCCGCCGGGCTCTCTGACATCCTCGCGGTCTCTTTCGTTCGATCGTGTGCGGCAAGCCGCCGTCCGGGGTCTGACCTGTGTCAGACGTTCTCTTCACCTTATCGACCGTTTCTGTCATCTCGCCCCACCCGAGCCGCTCACGGGATCCTGACGGATCTGTGGGACGATCGGCCCATGAAGACCTGGGAACGCCTGACGGTGCGTCGCTCGAGCACCCGCCTGATCGTGATGGCCGTGATCGGCCTTGCCGCCGGGGTGGTGGCGTCGATCGGGGGCGACTGGGTGCTCGCCCCGATCGTGGGCTGGGCAGCGGCCTGCGTGACGTTCATCGCCTGGGTCTGGATCGTGATCGGGCCGATGGACGCCGCGACGACCGCGACGCATGCGACCCGTGAGGACCCGTCCCGGGGCGTGTCCGACCTGCTCGTGCTCCTGATCAGCCTCGCGAGCCTCGGCGCGCTCGGCCTTCTGCTCGTCGAAACGCATTCCACGACGGGAGCAGCGCAGGTCGTGCTGGCCCTGTTGTCCGTGCTGAGCGTCGTGCTGTCCTGGACGCTTCTGCACACCTTGTTCACCCTCCGCTATGCCCGGCTCTACTACGAGGGGGCGGATGGCGGGATCGAATTCAACCAGACAGCGCCGCCGAGCTACGGGGACTTCGCCTATCTCGCATTCACCCTCGGCATGACGTTCCAGGTGTCGGACACCAACCTGAAGACACACATCATCCGGATGACGGCGCTGCGCCACGGCCTGCTGTCCTACCTCTTCGGATCCGTGATCCTTGCGACGATGATCAACCTCGTCGCCGGGCTGCTGCACTGAGCCCGGCTTCGGGTCAGGCGCTGGGCCGGACGTTCAGCCGGCGAACGCGCGCACGGGCAGGCCGGTGACCCCGGCATCCACCCGGAACAACGATCCGGCGAGTGCCTCTTCCCCGTCGTCGAGGCCTTCCCGTGACGTCGTGATGAAAAGCTCGTCCAGGTTCGGTCCGCCGAAGGTGCACGCGGTGACGCGGCTTGCGGCGACCTCGACGACCTCGTCCAGGCGGCCATCCTGCGTGTAGCGATGCACGGCGCTCCCGCCGTAGAGTGCCACCCAGACCCCGCCGTCGCTGTCGACGGTGAGACCGTCGGGAAAGCCGGACTCCGCCGGGATCTCGACAAAACTGCGCAGGCCCGTCAGGCCCGTCTCTGCACTGTAGTCGAACACCGCGACCCGGCCCGTCGCGGTGTCGTTGTAGTAGGCGAGGGAGCCGTCCGGGCTCCAGTCCAGCCCGTTGGAGATGGTGAGGCCGGTCAGGACGACCTCGACCGAGCCGTCCGGGTCGAGGCGGCGGAGGGAACCGGCGCCCGGGTACTGGTCGAACGCCATCGAACCGCAGTAGAACCGGCCGTCCGGGTCGCAGCCGCCCTCGTTGAGTCTCAGGAGCGGATCGCTCCAGAGCTCCCCGAGTTCGGTGATCGTCCCTTCGGCATCCTCGAGGGCGAAACCGCGCTGCAGGGCCAGGACGGCGCCGCCCGCGCGGCGCGGCCGCACGGTCACGACCATGCTGCCGACGTGCCTGCGATGCACGGTGTCACCGTCCAGCGAGAGGATGTCTCCCGCGAACATGTCGAGCCAGCGCAGGCCGCCCCAGGACGGGGACCATACGGGGCCCTCACCGTGGAAGGCGAGGGGATCGGTACGCTGTTCGGCCTGCACGGGGTTGCTCAGTCGCGCAGGATCTGGACGGGAATCGCCACGGCGAGGGCCACGCAGAGGATCCCGCCGAAGAAGATGGGCAACTGGCCCGCGGTGACCGTGAAGGCGAACCCGAAGAGCCACAGTCCGAAGACGAACACGGCCATCGCGACGATGAAGGCGACAATTTTCATAGGGGTCCTTTCGACACCGGCCCGGCCGTTCCGTGCCATGACGAGCGTAGCCGCTCAGGCGACCGGTTCGATGAGTTCGGGCCCGTCGCCGATGAGGGGCGCAACCTCGTGGAACCGCAAACCCTCCACGGATTCCGCGGAGGCGGCCACGGCCGCGTCCACGAACTCCTGGTCGCCGACCGTGTGCGGGTCGAGCCACTGGTCCCAGGTCTCCTCCGGGAGCACGACGGGCATCCGCTCGTGAAGGCCCCGGAGACGGCCACTCGACTCCTGGGTGAGGATCGTGGCGCTCAGCACCCATCGCGCCGGGTCGTCTTCCGTGAGGGCAGGGTTGCGCCACCACGCGTAGAGACCGGCGAGGGCCAGGGGCAGCCCATCGTCCGAGTGCACGAAGTACGGGGTCTTGACGGTGCCTTCGGTGTGCCATTCGTAGTAACCGGTGGCGGGCACGAGAGCACGCCGCGATGCGAGGGAGGGCTGGAAGGTGGGCTTCTCCCCCACCGTCTCCGACCGGGCGTTGAACGTCGGGAACTTCGACACGAGCGCCGACGCGAAGGAGGGAACGAGCGACCAGCGCGCAGACTCGATCCTGCGCACGACGGCGCCTGATTTCGCCGACTCGAGCACGATCGGAATCCGCTCGGTTGGCTTGATGTTCCACGACGGTTCCGGGAGGTCCTCGCCCTCATGCTCGACGTCGAACATCGCGGCGAGGTCCGGCGCCGTGTCCGTGATGATGAATCGACCACACATGGTCTCAGGCTAGCGCGGCCCACCGACAACCCTCTCCCCGGGCATCGGCCGTGCATCCGCCCGCCCCGGATCGTCTTGACTTAATCGAATGTCTGTTCGAATATGGTGGGGTGTCCAGTTTCCCCGTCCCCCGCAGCGGACCCGACCCGCGAGAACTCGCGGCCGGGTTGCAGGCGCGCATCCGCGGGATGGAATCCACTCGGGCGGGACTCGAAAGCCGCCAGGCGGCAACGGGATTCGCCGGCCTCCTGCCGGGCGGCGCGCTCAGGCCCGGGTCGGTCTACACCGTGGACGGCTCCGTCTCCCTCATTCTCGCGCTCCTCGCCGGGCCGTCCCAGGCCGGGTCCTGGTGCGGGATCATCGGGCTGCCCGACCTCGGCCCCGAAGCGGCGACGAGCCTCGGCATCGACCTCACGCGCCTCGTCCTGGTCCCTGCGCCGGGCGACCAGTGGCTCACCGTCACGGCGGCCCTCGCGGACGTTCTCCCCGTCGTCGCGGTGCGACCGACGCGGCGGGTCTCGGAGGCGGAGGCCTCCCGGCTCGCCGCCCGGCTCCGGCAACGCGGGTGCACACTCCTCGTCGCCGGCGATTGGCCGCAGGCCGAGGCGAGGCTCTCCGTGCGCTCAAGCACCTGGACCGGGCTCGGCGACGGTCACGGTCACCTCACGGGACGCGAGGTGACCGTCGCGGCGTCCGCGCGCTCCGGCGCACCCCGCACCGCACGGATGTCGCTCGCCGGCGGCCCGGCGGAGGCAGAGTCCGTCGACCCGCCCCGCCTCGGTATCCCCTTCGGCGCGCACCGGTACAGCGAGGCGGTCTGACAATGACAGCACTCACCGGTACGACAGTGGGGCACCCGCACGGACCCGAGCGCACCCTGGTGCTCTGGTGCCCCGACTGGCCCGTGACGGCGGCCAGGGTGCGCGCCGGGCTCCCGGAGGACGTGCCCCTCGCGCTCGTCGACCGCGGCATCGTATTTGCCTGCTCGCCGGCGGCCCGCACGACGGGCGTGCGGAGAGGACTCGCCGCACGCGAGGCCCAGTTCCGCTGCCCGGAGCTCGTCGTGCTCGGCTACGACCGCGTACTCGACGACCGGGCCTTCGAACCCGTCATCGAGCGGCTCGAGGACACGACACCCGGCGTGCAGGTCCTGCGTCCCGGACTCTGCGCCATCCGCTCCCGCGGGCCTGCCCGGTTCTACGGCAGCGAAGAGGCGGCCGCGGACGCCCTCGTCGCGTGCGTCGTGGGGCTCGGGATCCCCGGCGCCCGGGTCGGCATCGCGGACGGCGCCTTCGCCGCGGAACAGGTCGCCAGGGACCAGGCCCCCACCCCGGTCAGGGTGGTTCTCCCCGGGGGTCAGCGGCCTTTCTCGCCGTCCGCCCGGTCACGACCCTCGTCGACGCCGGGCTCATCGACAGGGACCTCGCGACCCTGCTGCGCCGCCTGGGCGTGCACACGCTGAGGGACTTCGCGGCGCTCCCCGCCGACCGGGTGCGGCACCGGTTCGGAGCGGCAGCGGCCCGCGCCCACCGGATCGCAGGGGCGGCGGACGATGGCCGAGTCGTTCCCCGGGTCCCTCCCCGCCACCGGGAGGTGGCCTTCGACTGGGAACCTCCCCTCGACCGGGTCGACCAGGTCACCTTCGCCATCCGGGCGGGACTCGACGCCTTCGTCGGCGACCTCGCCGCCTCGCGCCTGGTCTGCACCGAAGTCACGATCGAGGTGTGCACCGAGGCCGCGGCGGGGGCAGGAGCCGTGCACACGCGTTCGTGGCGGCATCCGCGTTGGTTCACCGGCGCGGACATCGCCGACCGGGTGCGGTGGCAACTGCAGGGGGCCGGCCCCGGTGCGAGCGAGCTCGAAGCCGCCATCACCCGGGTGCGGATCATCCCCGAACGCGTGGACTCGACAGCCGATCACGAGCAGGGTCTCTGGGACTCCGGGCCAGACGAGCGGATCCACCACGCGCTCACCCGGGTCCAGGGCCTGCTCGGGCACGACGGGGTGCTCACCGCAATCAGTGCGGGCGGCCGGCTGCTCAGGGACCGCCGGGTGCTCGTTCCCTGGGGCGACGCCGTCCCCGTCGTCCCCGCCCAGCCGGCCTCGGCACGCGAACGCACGGCCACGGCGCCCTGGCCTGGCAGCCTCCCCGGGCTCTCCCCCGCGACCGTTTTCCTGGAATCGCCGTCGGTCCTGCTCCACGCCACGGACGGCGCTGCCGTCGGCGTCGACGAGCGGGGCATCCTCTCCGGGACTCCTGCCGCCTTCTCTCAAACCGGGCGAACCGACGACCTGTCCCCTGTCACGGCCTGGGCCGGACCCTGGCCGCTCGTCGAACGCTGGTGGGATCTCGCCAGGGCGCACCACGGCCATCGCCTCCAGCTCGTGGACGGATCGGGCGCGGCCTGGCTGCTCCTGCTCGAGTCCGCCCGCTGGGTTGCGGAGGCCCGGTATGACTGACGACGGAACCACTGGGAACGGTATGGCTGAGAACGGTATGGCTGACAACGGTATGACTCAGAACGGAACCGACTGATGGGCTGGAGCAATCCCCCGATCCCGTGGTCCGAACTCGAGCGCGCCCTCTCCGACCGGCGCCGCCCCGGCGGTCCGCCCGCGGGAGCCGACGGCGGCGACAGCCCGGCGTGGTCGGGCAAGCGCAGGCCATACCGCCCGGCGGAGCCCGCCGTTCCGGCCGGCTCAACCACGCGGGCTGCCCTCGTGCCGTACGCCGAACTGCACGCGCACTCCAACTTCAGCTTCCTCGACGGCGCCAGTTCGCCGGAGGCCCTGCTCGAGGAGGCCTCGAGGCTCGGACTCTCCGCTCTCGCCCTGGCCGACCATGACGGGCTCTACGGCGCCGTGCGCCTCGCCGAGACGGCCGAGAGCTTTCCCAACCTGGCCACCATCTTCGGAGCAGAGCTGTCCCTCGGCCTCGGCGAGCCGCAGGCCGGCGTTCCCGACCCGGCCGGCACCCACCTGCTCGTTCTCGCCCGCGGCCAGGCCGGCTACCATCGCCTCGCCGCCGCCCTCACGAGCGCCCATCTCGCGGGAGGCGAGAAGGGCCGTCCGGTCTACGACATCGAGGATCTCGCAGCCCAGGCCGACGGCACCTGGGCCGTGCTGACCGGATGCCGCAAGGGCGCCGTGCGCCGGGCTCTCGTCACAGGGGGCCTGCTGCTGCGGCGAGGGAACTGGCCGGACTCGTGCGCCTCTTCGGCAGGGACAACGTCTTCGTGGAACTGTACGACCACGGCTACCCCGCGGACAGCGCCGGCAACGACGCCCTCGCGGGCCTCGCCGCTGAGGCGGGCCTGCCGGTGCTCGCCACGAACGCCGTGCATTACGCAACGCCGGCAGGTTCCCGGCTCGCCTCCGCGCTCGCCGCCGTGCGCGCCCGGCGCAGCCTCGACCAGATGGACGGCTGGCTCCCCGGCTCCGACGGAGCGCACCTGCGCAGCGGCGCCGAAATGGCCGCCCGGTTCGCGCGCTATCCCGACGCGGTCGCGAACACCGTTCCGCTCGCCGCCGAACTCGCCTTCTCGCTACGCCGGGCGCGCCCCCGCCTTCCCCGCCAGGATGTCCCTGCGGGGCACACACCGATGACCTGGTTGCGGTCCCTGGTCACGGACGGCGTCGCCGAGAAGTACCCGGGAGCTTCTCCGTCGGTGCTCGAACGCATCGAGAAGGAACTCGCGGTCATCGAGGCCAAGGACTTCCCCGGCTACTTCCTGATCGTGCACGACATCGTCCGGTTCGCGCGCAGCCGCGGCATCCTCTGTCAGGGCCGCGGCTCTGCGGCGAACTCGGCCGTCTGCTTCGTGCTCGGCATCACCGCGGTCGACTCCATCTTCTACCGGCTCCCCTTCGAACGCTTCCTGTCGAGCCTTCGCGACGAGGAGCCGGACATCGACGTCGACTTCGACTCCGACCGGCGCGAGGAGGTCATCCAGTACGTCTACGGCCGTTACGGCAGGCTCAACGCGGCCCAGGTCGCGAACGTCATCACCTACCGGCCGAAGGTCGCCGTGCGCGACATGTCCAAGGCGCTCGGCTTCAGCACGGGCCAGCAGGACGCCTGGTCCAAGCAGGTCGAGCGCTGGGGCGAATCCGTCTCGAGTCCGGAACACGACATCCCCCGCTCGTGACCGACCTCGCCGAGCAGCTGCTCGGCTCCCCCAGGCACCTCGGCATCCACTCCGGCGGCATGGTCCTGACCGACCGCCCCGTCGGCGAGGTCTGCCCGATCGAGCCGGCCAGGATGGACAACCGGACAGTGCTGCAGTGGGACAAGGACGACTGCGCCTGGATGGGCCTGGTGAAGTTCGACCTGCTCGGACTCGGCATGCTCGCGGCCATCCAGTACACCTTCGACCTCACCGCAGAACACCTCGGCGAGACCTGGACCCTCGCGACCATCCCCCGCGAGGAAGCCGGCGTCTACGACCAGCTCTGCCGGGCGGACTCCGTCGGAGTCTTCCAGGTCGAGAGCCGCGCCCAGATGGGCACCCTGCCCCGCCTCCAGCCGCGCCGCTTCTACGACCTCGTCGTCGAGATCGCCCTGATCCGGCCGGGGCCCATCCAGGGCGGCGCCGTGCATCCCTACATCCGGCGCAAGCTCGGCCAGGAACCGGTGACGTACCTGCACCCGAAACTCGAGCCCGTGCTCGAACGCACACTCGGCATCCCGCTCTTCCAGGAGCAACTCATGCAGATGGCCATGGCCGTCGGCGGGTGCTCCGGCGAGGACGCCGACCTGCTCCGTCGCGCGATGGGATCCAAGCGCGGCATCGAGAAGATCTCCACCCTCCGCGACCGGCTCTACGCCGGGATGGCGTCGAACGGCATCACCGGGGACGTGGCCGACACGATCTACGCCAAGATCGAGGCCTTCGCCAACTTCGGCTTCGCGGAGAGCCACTCGATCAGCTTCGCCCTGCTCGTGTACGCGAGCGCCTGGTTGCGCCTGCACTACCCCGGCGCCTTCCTGGCCGCCCTCCTCCGCGCCCAGCCGATGGGCTTCTACTCTCCGCAGTCGCTCGTCGCGGACGCCCGCCGCCACGGCGTCACCGTGCTCCGTCCGGACATCCTCCGATCGGGCGCCGACGCGGGCCTCGAAACCACCGACGGTCCCCCGACAGTTCGCCGTTCGGTGTGCCTGTGCCCAGAGCAGCCTCCGGTGCCGCCCTTCGACCGAGCTGTTCCGCCGGACTGGGCAGACCACCGCAGGGACGGCGACTTCGCGGTGCGCCTCGGCCTGGCCGAGGTCTCCGGCATCGGCGGCGACCTGGCGGGCCGCATCGTCGCAGAGCGCGGCCTCAACGGGCCGTACCTGTCGATGGCGGATGCCGCGGGGCGGGTCGGCCTGAACACGGAACAGCTCGAGGCGCTCGCCGCCGCCGGTGCTTTCTCCGGTCTCGGGCTCGAACCGCGGACCGCGCTGTGGACGGCCGGAGAGGCGGCGACCGAACGACCGAACCACCTCAGCGGAACCGCCGTCACCGTGCAGCCGCCTCTGCTCGACCTGCTCAGCCCCGTCGAACAGGTCGTCTATGATCTCTGGGCAACCGGCATCTCCCCGGACGACCATCCGATCAGCCACGCGCGCGCGGGCCTGGCCGCACGCGGTGCAGCCTTCCGATCGACCGGCTTCCCGCCGCCGAGTCCGGACGCCGGATCCAGGTCGGCGGCGTCGTCACCCACCGGCAGCGCCCGTCGACCGCCGGCGGGGTGACCTTCCTCAATATCGAGGATGAAACCGGGACTCTCAACGTCATCGCCGGAATCGGCGTCTGGAACCGCTACCGAAGAATCGCGAGGGAATCGCCCGCGCTCGTGGTGCGCGGCATCCTGGAGCGTTCCCCGGAGGGCGTCACGAATCTCCTCGCCGACAAATTCGAAACCCTCACCCTCGCGGCGCCGACGACCTCCCGGGATTTCCGCTGAGAGAGCCGTCCCTCTCCCGTGGGTCTTCGGCTAACGTCGAACGGGTGAATGACGATCGATACGGACAGGACGCCCTGAGGCCGGGCTGGCGCGAGGTGGGACGGAAGGTCATCCCGACCCACGACGCCGTCCGCGACCTCGTCGTCGAAGAAGTCGCCACGGGGTTCTGCGGCGCCATCGTGCGCCTCGAGAAGCAGATCGTGACCCTCGAGGACCGGCACGGCGCGCTCCGGCTCTTTCCCCTCGGCTCAGCGTTCCTGATCGACGGGGAGCCCGTCAGGCTCGTCGTGCCCGCCAGGGCGGCCCAGCAACGCGCCCGGACGGCATCCGGTTCCCTGGCCATGGCCGCGACCCGCGCGCGGGTCGCCCGCGGCAGCCGGATCTTCGTCGAGGGTCGGCACGACGCCGAACTCGTCGAGAAGGTCTGGGGCGCCGACCTCCGGATCGAGGGCGTCGTCGTCGAATACATCGAGGGAGTCGACAACCTCGAGGAACTCCTCACCGAATTCGGCCCGGGACCAGGCAGGAAGGTCGGCGTGCTCGTCGACCACCTCGTACCAGGGTCCAAGGAGAGCCGGATCGCCGAGAACGTCGCTCGCGGTCCGCACGGGCGGAGCGTCCTCGTGGTCGGGCACCCCTACGTCGACGTCTGGCAGGCCGTCAAACCCGAGCGACTCGGGATGAAGGACTGGCCGACGATCCCCCGCACGGTCGAGTGGAAACACGGGATCTGCGAGCACCTGGGCTGGCCGCACGAGGACCAGGCCGACATCGCCAGGGCCTGGCAACGCATCCTGGGCCGGGTCCGGTCGTATGCCGACCTCGAGGCCGCATTCCTCGGCAGGGTCGAACAGCTCATCGACTTCGCGACCGTCGATTGACAGGTGGGCTGAATACCGCCCCTGTTCGGGCGAAATATTCATAAAACGTAACGGTTATGACTCGAATTCGCCCCAAATCCGGTTCTTACCGAGCGAAGTGGTCTAGTCTTGTCCCAGTAGTTGTAGTGCTTGCACGTCTTAAAACGCACGGACTTCGGTCCATGCGGCGTATTCCTTTCGGAAGCGGACGACGAATACCGCGACGAACGGCCCCGACAGTCGGGGTCGGTCTAACACTCCTGGAGGAGTTTCAAAAATGGCAACAGGTACCGTGAAATGGTTCAACGCTGAAAAGGGCTTCGGATTCATTGCTCCCGACGACGGAAGCGCCGACGTGTTCGCGCACTACTCCGCGATCGCTTCCAATGGCTACAAGTCCCTCGACGAGAACCAGAAGGTCGAGTTCGAGGTAACCCAGGGCCCCAAGGGTCCCCAGGCCGAGAACATCCGCGCCCTCTGATTCTGCTCAGTGCTGAATCAGCACACTGCTTGAACTGCGTCTGACCGAGGTCATTCGCCCAGAGAGCTCCAGTAATGCCCCAGCTTCGGCGGGGGCATTACTTCGTTAAGCCGAAGCTTTTCTCGCCGCCGCCCTAGTCTGCGCGGCCGTCTCCGACGAAACGCTCGACCCGCCGGTCCGGCACCAGCCAGATGAGTGCGGCGATCGCGAAAACGCCCATGGACACGAGCGGCTGCACCAGGGCGAGCAGAATCCCAGCCAGGTAGATGAAGGGCGAGCCCTTGCCCTTCCAGTCCCGTCCGAGGGCCGTGGCGAGGGCTCCGTCGGCGCCCTGGTAACGGATCAGGGTCCGCTGCAGGATGTAGAACGCCACGGCGGCCAGGAGCAGCGTGAACCCGTAGACCATGACCGGGACCTCGGCGAAGCCGGACTCGTCGCTCCACCTCGTAGCGAAGGGGAACAGGGAGAGCCAGAACAAGAGGTGCAGGTTCGCCCAGAGGATGCCGCCGTTCACGCCGGAGGCGAGGCGCAGCAAGTGGTGGTGGTTGTTCCAGTAGATCCCGATGTAGAGGAAACTCAGCAGGTAACTGAACAGCGTGGGCAGGATGGTCACGAGCCCCTGCCAGGTCGGTTCCTCCGGGACCCGGATCTCGAGCACCATGATCGTGATGATGATGGCGAGCACGCCATCGCTGAACGCTTCGAGCCTGTTCTTGGTCATGTGCCTCCGGTCCCTGTCGTCCGTTCAGGTGCGCTGAGGGCATCATCCCAGATTCCGTTCGCCCTGTCAGGAGCCGGATTTCGCACAACCTGTCCGGCCGTCGGTGGCAGACTCAGGGTATGAGTGAGCGCACCCTGATCCTGCTGCGGCACGCCAAGTCCGACTGGTCCGGCGAGGTCTCCGACCTCGAGCGCCCGCTCGCCGAACGGGGACTGCGCCAGGCGCCGCTCGCCGGAGCGTGGCTCGCCCGCAATATCGGGCACATCGATCTCGCGGTCGTCTCCCCGCGCACCGCGCTCGCAGCACCTGGGAAATCGCCGAGGGTGAACTGACGGAATCGCCGCCGACCGTGGTCGACAGCCGCGGCTATGCGGCATCCGCCGACGAACTGCTCGACGTCGTCAGGGAGCTTCCCGACGAGGACCACACGGTCGTTCTCGTCGTGCACAATCCCGGGATCACCGGCCTCGCCGAACTCCTCACCGGAACGTGGATACCGATGCCGACCAGCACCCTCGCCGTGCTGGGCTTGGCCGGACCGTGGTCTGACGCCGGCAGGCGACCGGCCGAGATCCTGGCGACCGGGCGCCCGCCGGAAGACTTTCCGCACCGTCACCGCGCTCAGTGAGGGGACGGTCGTCGACTAGTTGACGAGGTCCTGCCAGCCGTCACCGTCGACGTACTCGAAGATGAGGTTGGTCTCGGTGTGCGCGACAGCAGGATGCTCGGCGAGATGTTCGAGCACGAAGTCACGCAGCGCGGACGCGTTCGCCGCCGCGACGTGCAGGAGGTAGTCGTCGGCCCCCGCGGTGTGGAAGAGACCGATGACGCCGGGCCAGTGCGGAGCGGCATTACGGAAGTCGTCGATCTGCACCCGGGCGTGTTTGACGAGCCGCACGGAAATGAGCGCCTGCAGGGAGGCTCCGAGGGCTGCGAGGTCGATGTTCGCCCGGTACCCGCGGATGTGGCCCAGCTGCTGCAGCCGGCGCAACCGGAGCGACACGGTTGACTCGGCGACACCGATCTCGGCAGCCAGTGCGGCGCCGGAGGCTCGCGCGTTGACCGAGAGGGCCTTCAGCAATGCCCGGTCGACCCTGTCGATTTCGGCTTTCTTCGGTTCCATCAGTCACACTCTTTCGTCCCTAAGAGCTTATGCGACGAATCATTCCTTGACGCAAGGGTCTGCGCCTGGACCGGGTAACGATCGAGGATCGATCGCGCGAGGCGGTGGCTTCAGCTGCGGCCGAGGCGGCGACGCAGCAAGTCGATCCGGTTCTGCAGCTGGGTCACGCTCGCCTGGGCAACTGCGGGTCCCCCGCAGACCCGCCGTAGTTCGGCGTGTACGATCCCGTGCGGCTCATTCGCGAGTTTCGACCACATGCCCACGAGACTCGCGAGCAAGGTCCGCTGTTCCTTGAGGGTGCGGTAAAGCGGCGGCGGTTCCTCGGGGGCGATCTCGCCCGTGACCGGGTTCTTTCGCCGGTCGGTCGACCGTTTGGCCTGGCGGGACTGCCGTTGCCGGAGCAGCTCAGAAACCTGTTCCGGCTCGAGGAGTCCGGGGATGCCGATGAAGTCGAATTCCTCGTCCGTTCCCGGTTCGGCGAGTTGGCCGAACTCGTCGCCGTCGAACATGACCATGTCGAAGGTCGCCTGGGAGTCGATCGCCTGCCAGGTGAACTCGTCCTCGCCGAGTCCGTCCGACCCCTTCTCGTCCCGGTTCGCCGCGGCGACCATCGCGTCTTCGGGGTTGTACATCCCGTCGTCGCCGTCGTCCCTGTTGCTCCGGTCGAGCGCGTGGTCGCGTTCGAGTTCGAGGGCGTTGGCGAGGCTCAGCAGGCTCGGCACGTTGGGCAGGAAGATCGAGGCCGTCTCGCCGCGCCGTCTGGCGCGCACGAAGCGGCCGATGGCCTGCGCGAAGAACAGGGGTGTCGATGCGCTCGTCGCGTAGACGCCGACGGCGAGCCGGGGAACGTCGACACCCTCTGACACCATCCGGACGGCGACCATCCAACGCCGGGTGTTCTTCGAGAACTCGTCGATCCGGTCGCTCGACTCCTTCTCGTCAGAAAGCACGACGGTCACCGGTTCCCCGGAGATCTCCTCGAGGATGGTGGCATACGCGCGTGCGGCTGACTGGTCCGTTGCGATGACGAGGCCGCCGGCGTCCGGGATGCCGTGCCGGACCTGGGTGAGGCGCGAGTCAGCGGCGCGCAGCACGGCGGGGATCCACTGCCCGGTCGGCTCGAGCGCCGTACGCCAGGCCTGGCTCGTGATGTCCTTGGTGTTGCCCTCGCCGAGTTTGGCTTCCATCTCGTCGCCGGCACGCGTGCGCCACTTCATGTGCCCGGCGTAGACCATGAACATGACCGGGCGCACGACGCCGTCGGCAAGGGCGCGACCGTAGCCGTAGTTGTAGTCACTCTGCGAGAGACGGATGCCGTGCTCGTCCGGCAGGTAGCTGACGAAGGGGATGGGCGAGGTGTCTGACCGGAACGGGGTCCCGGTCAGGGAGAGGCGGCGGGTCGCCGGTTCGAAGGCCTCCCGGATCGCATCGCCCCAGCTGAGGGCGTCGCCCTCGTGGTGCACCTCGTCGAGGATGACGAGGGTGCGGCTGGACTGGGTGAGCTCGCGGTGCAGGGCGGCCCGGCTGGCGACCTGAGCGTACGTGACGGCGACACCGTGGAAGTGGTTGCCGTAACGCCCGTCCGCGTTCTTGAACGAGGGGTCGAGGCGGATGCCCGCGCGAGCGGCGGCATCCGCCCACTGGCGCTTGAGGTGTTCGGTCGGGGCTACGACGGTGATGCGGTCGATCAGGTGCCGCGCACGAAGCTCGGAGGCGAGCCGCAGTGCGAACGTGGTCTTGCCTGCTCCCGGTGTCGCGGCGGCGAGGAAGTCACGGGGCTGGTGCACGAAATAGGCGGCCAAGGCCTCTTCCTGCCAGGCGCGCAGCTTGGTCGCGGTACCCCAGGCGGCCCGGCCGGGGAACGACGGGGACAGGTGTTCGGCTGCACTCGTTCCCTGGTTCGGTTCGAACGCTGCTGAGGTAGTCACTTCAATAGAACCTAGCAAGGTGCGCAGACAGTTTCGTGCAAACGAGGAGAATGGACTGATGACAACGCCATTGCATCCCTGGTCGCGGTACGTAGCCGTCGGCGATTCCTTCACGGAGGGTGTCGGGGATCCCGAGCCCGCGTGCCCGGGAGGATTCCGCGGCTGGTCAGACCGCGTCGCCGAGGTACTCAGCCAGGGCTCGACGGACTTCGCGTATGCGAATCTCGCCGTGCGCGGCAAACTGATCCGGCAGGTCATGGACGAGCAGCTGGAGCAGGCCCTCGACGTGCATCCGGACCTGATCACCTTCTCGGCAGGCGGCAACGACGTGATCCGACCGGGGTCAGACCCCGACGAGATCGCCGCCCGGTGCGATGAGGCCGTGCGCCTGCTCAGCCGCGACGGAGCCACGATCGTGCTGTTCACGGGCGCCGATGTCGGGTTCGCCCCGGTCTTCCGCGGGATCCGCGGCAAGATCGCGATCTACAACGAGAACATCCGTGCCGTCGCTGCGCGCTACGACTGCGTCGTCGCCGACCTGTGGGCCCTCACCGAGATCCAGGACGCACGGATGTGGGCGCCCGACCGGCTGCACCTGAACGCCCTCGGACATCACACCGTCGCCCGGATGGTGCTTGACGTGCTCAACGTGCCCAACAGTCTCGAACCCTCCGAGCCCGAGCCGTTGCCCGCGCAGACCTGGCGCCAGGCGCGCAGCGAGGACATGGTCTGGGCGCGGGAGTATCTCGTGCCGTGGGTGCTGCGCCGCATCAGGCACCAGTCGTCCGGGGACCACGTGCTGCCCAAACGCCCGGAGGCCGGGCCGTTCCGCCAGGCCGTCAAGTAGCCCAGCTCTTCACACAGCGCAGAGGCGTCAGCGGGACGCGAGCAGTTCGCCAGGGTGCGTGAAGCGCCAGCCGGGTCCGGGATCGCTGAGTGTGCCGTCCAGCACCAGGGGCACACTGAACTTCTGGGTGCCGACCACGAAGTCGAGAGACCCGACGGCGTCTCCGTCCGAGCCGACCCCGACCGAACGGGCCGTTGCGACGCCCGTGACGGCCGTGTCAGACCAGACGAGGGCGGATGCCTTCTCGGCGGCCACGACCGAACCGTTCTGCCCCCAGACGCTCGCGTACGCTCCATAGGACGCACCGGCTTCGGTCAGGGTGACCTCACGGAAGCCGGGTTTGACGCTCTCGATGAGCCGCCCGATGTCGGCGTCGAGGGTGTCGTGGGTGGTCCCGCCGAGCAGGACCCCGACGAGGGTCACGGTCGTGTCTCCGACGGTGAAGTCCGCGGAGAAGAGCAGGCACGCGCCGGCTTCGTCCGTCGTCCCGGTCTTGATGCCGTCGACACCGTGCTCGCCGAGCATCTCGTTGGTGTTGGTCACCGTCCCGATCGTCGGCAGCGTGGCCGTCTTCTCCGAGACGATCGAGGCGAGCGCCGGGTTCTTCAGCACGAGTTTGCCGATCTCGACGAGGTCGGCCGGCGTGCTGGCGCTCAGCGGCGAAATCCCGCTCGTGTCCGCGATCGTGGTCCCGGTCAGGCCATGGTCGGTGAGCCAGGCCCTGGCGACCTTCAGATACGCGTCGACAGAACCGAACGCCCAGTTCGCGAGGGTGATGCTGTAGTTGTTCGCGGAGGGCAGCAGCATGCCCTCGAGGGCCTGGCGCTGGCTCAGCACCATCCCGGACACGACGGGGGCGACCGAGCCGTCCTGGGCGAGCACGTCGTAGTAGATCTGCACATCGGCGTCGGTGAACTTCACGTCGGGACCGGCCTCGGTGGCCGCGAGCGGCTTCGCCTCGAGCAGCACGAGGGAGGTGACCATCTTGGTGATGCTCGCGATCGGCACGGCGGCCTGGCTGCCGTTGGAGCCGAGCACCCCGTCGTAGCCCACGGCGCCGATCGCGCCCTCCCCGATTCCCGGCCATTTCATTGCCGTCGCCGGCTGGGTGAGCGCGGCAGGCTGCGTGAGCGTCGCCGCCGACGCTGGAAGTGCTGCGGCACTCGTTGTCGCGAAGTAGCCCCCGAGGAGGATCACGACGAGCAGGCCCCCGAGGACCGCGAATCGGCGACGCAGGATGGTGGAACGACTCGCGGAAGGCATCCGCTCACTTTACCGATCCACGGATAGGGAAACGCTGGACACCGCGGCGCGGCGCAGTCCCGGTCAGCGCAGCGCGTACAGTGCGACCGCGCTCGCGGATGCGACGTTGAGCGAGTCGACGCCGTGCAGCATCGGGATCGTGACGACCGTGTCCGCGACAGAGAGCGCCTGCCTGCTGAGCCCGTCGCCCTCGGCGCCGAGCACGATCGCGAGCCGCTCCGGCGGGTCGATCGCGAAGTCGTCGAGGCTCACCGCGTTGTCCGCGAGGGCGAGTGCTGCGAGGTGGAAGCCGGCTTCGTGCAGCAGAGGAACGGCTTCGTCCCACTCGGGGAGCCGGGTCCAGGGCACCTGAAGCACCGTGCCCATGCTCACGCGCACGCTGCGCCGGTAGAGCGGGTCGGCGCAGCGCGGGGTGATCAGAACGGCGTCGGCGCCGAGTCCGGCGACCGAGCGGAAGATAGCGCCGACGTTGGTGTGGTCGACGATGTCCTCGAGGATCACGATCCGGCGGGCGCCCCTGACCAGATCGGACACCGGCGCGAGCACGGGTCGGTGCATCGCGGCGAGTGCCCCCCTGTGCAGGTTGTACCCGGTCAGTTCTTCGAGCACGGATGCCGCGCCGACGTAGATCGGCACGTCCGGCCAGTCGGCGAGCAGTTCGAGGGCGTCGGGCAGCCACTGCTCCTGCAGGAGCACCGAGCGGGGGCGATGTCCGGCCTCGAGGGCGCGCGCGATGACCTTGGTCGACTCGGCGATGTACAGGCCGCCCGCCGGTTCGGACTTCCGCCGGAGTGCGACATCCGTGAGCTGGGAGTAGTCGGCAAGACCGGGAAGGTCGAGGGAGTCGATGGGGATGATCTGCACGGTGATTTGCCTTTCGAAGGAGAACACGTCCAGACTGCCAGTTGTCTCACCCGGTCACGTACTCGAGGTCACGTACCCGTGTTCTGTAACAAGGACGAAAACTGGCCAGCTTAGACTCGGAGTGGACAGGACGGAGCGTTATGACCACCGAGACGATTCCCGTCGCGGGCGAGGTTTCGGCCGACACCCTTGACACGGTCGCCGAACTCCTGCGCGGAAAGCGTGCTGCGGTGCTGACCGGCGCCGGGCTCAGCACGGATTCGGGCATCCCCGACTATCGGGGGAAGGGCGCGCCGGTCCGCACCCCGATGAACTATCAGACCTTCATCGACGACCCCAGGGCCCGGGTCAGGTACTGGGCGGGCAGCCACCTCGGCTGGCGTCGGTTCCGCGCAGCTGAGCCGAACCTCGGGCACCGTTCGCTCGTCGCCCTCGAGGCCCATGGTGTCATCTCCGGCGTGATCACCCAGAACGTCGACGGGCTGCACACCAGGGCCGGTTCCCGCCACGTCGTCGACCTGCATGGCTCGATGGATCTCGTCGTCTGCCTCGGCTGCGGCCAGGCCTTCGACAGGGAGAGCATCGCGGCCCGCCTCGAAGCCGACAACCCGTCCCTGCGGCGGCCGGACTCCGCCCGTCTCGCACCGGACGGTGACGCCGACGTCACCGACCTCACGGGCTTCGTCATCCCCGCGTGCACGGTCTGCGGCGGGATGCTCAAACCCAACGTGGTCTTCTTCGGCGAGCTCGTGCCGACGGTCAAGTTCGTCGAGGCCACCGCCCTCGTCGCCGGGGCCCAGGCGCTCATCGTCGCCGGATCGTCTCTCGCGGTGAATTCGGGCATCCGACTGCTCGAACAGGCCCGCCGGCGCAAACTGCCGATTATCGTCATCAATCGGGGCGTGACCAAGGGAGACGCGCGCGCACTGGTTAAGCTGGAAGCCGGCACCTCCGAGGTGCTGGCCGGGCTCGCCGAACGCCTCACGGGGTAGAGGAGGTCCTGGTCGCCAGACGGGACAGCGCCAGACAGGACAGCGCAGACAGGGGCCACGCGAGACCATGCACCGGTTGCAGACCAGGCTTTCGATCGTCCGACACGGCCAGACCGACTGGAACCTCGCCACCCGGATCCAGGGCCGCACCGACATCCCGCTGAACTCGACGGGACGGGCCCAGGCCGCCGAGACCGGCCTGCGGCTCCTCAAGCGCAGCCGCGCGGGGTTGGCGCCCAGCCTCGACGGCGGCCTGACCGAGAGCTCCGCCGCCTGGGAGAAGATCGTCTCGAGCCCGCTCGACCGGGCCGCGGAAACCGCCCGCATCATCGCGGGGGAACTCGGCCTGCCGCGGCCGGAGATCATCGACGACCTCACCGAGCGTCACCACGGCCACATCGAGGGCCTCACGTTCGCAGAACGGCAGCGCCAGTTCCCGAACGGGATGCCGGTGCCCGGCCTCGAGTCGCGCCAACAGGTCCTCGACAGGGTGCTTCCGGCCCTCGGCCGCGTGGCCGAGGAGTTCCCGGGTGACGCGGTACTCGTGGTCTGCCACGGCGGCGTGATCGGAACCCTGATCCGCTACCTGACCGCCGGCGTGCGCCCGCACCCCGACGAGATCATCGCCAACGGATCCGTCCACGACTTCCTCTGGACCGACGGCCGGCTCGAGCTCGAGCACTTCGACGCGACGATCCGCGGTTTAGCGGAGAACACGCACTACTCGGGCTGAGCGGTCTCCCGGATCGCGCGGAGCAGGATCTGCGCGGAGTCCGCCCAGTTGTACCGGGCGGCCTGGTCGATGGCGAGCCCTGAGCGCTTCGCCCACTCCCCCGGTTCGTCGAGCTGGTGCACGGCAGCCGCGAGCCCCCCGGCGTCGCGCGGTTCGAAGTAGAGCGCGGCCTCACCGCCGATCTCCCGGAAGATCGGAATGTCGCTCACGACGACCGGGATCCCGAGGCTCATCGCTTCGACGAGGGGGATCCCGAAGCCCTCGTCGAGGGACGCGGTCACCAGGGCCGTCGCCGAATCGAGCAGGGACACGTACTCCGCGTCGGAGACGCCGTCGTGGAAAACGATCCGCGCTCCGGGGGCGAGCCCCTGCAGGCGGGCCTTCTCCGTGTCACCGATCCGGCTGAGCAGGTGCAGGTCATGGCCGGGAAGGTCAGCGAGGGCGCGCACGAGCGTGTCGACGTTCTTGTACGGCATGAACGAGCCCATGTAGACGAGGCTGCCCGTTGCCGGCCCGGTGCGACGCACGCCCGTCCCTGCGCCTGCCGCCTCGCCGAGGGCACCGGCGGCGTTGGGGACGACCGTGATGGGCTTGCGGGTGAGGCGGTGCTTCAGCATGAGTGCCCGTGTCGTCTCGGAGACCGTGACGACGCCGTCAGCGCGGTTCAGCAGCATCCGCTGGGGCCACCAGGACAGGTGGTAGAACCGCCAGAGCAGCCGGATGAAGGCGGGCAGGTCGCGCGGGGGTGTGCGGTTGCGATAGTAGATCAGGTCGTGGACGGTGAGCAGCAGTCTGTAGTTGCGGCCCCACGAACCCATGGTCTGCATCGGGCTGAAGACGACGTCGGGGTGCAGCCGGTTGACGCGGAGGGCGACGAGGGGCTCGCGGATGCTCGTGGGCGCGTTCACGAGCTGCCACGGGAGCGCGGGGAGCATCGCGAGTTGCCTGTGGTCGCTGATGAGCATCGTCACGGCGTGCAGCCGGCTCAGCTCGGTGACGAGTTCGGAGGTGTAGCGGCTGATGCCGTCGTGCCGGTCGAACCGGGTGTAGCGGCAGTCGAAAACGATCCTCATGCTGTCAACTCGATCCTGCTGGGGCCGATCATGCCGGGGCCGATCATGCCGACGCCGCCTCGTCGAGGAAGCGGCGCAGCTGTTCTGCCGCTTCGGCGGGAACTTCGTAGTGGATGAGGTGCCCGACGTTGGGGATGACATAGAGACGGGCGTCCGGGAACAGCGCGCGCAGCCGGTACTGGGCCTCGACGGGGGTGATGTCGTCCTTGTCCGCCGCGATCAGCAGGGTGCGTTGCGGAATGCGCGCGGCGAATTCACTCACGTCGCTTCCGACGGACGCGCGGAAGGCTTCGAGCACGACCCGGCGATCGGAGAAGGCGGAGAAATACCGGTCGTGCTGGTTGTGGATCCAGCGGCGCAGGGCGGGGTCACGGGTCTTGGCCATCGCGATGCTCATCACCCGCACGATGACGCGGTTGCGGAGCAGGGCGAAGCCGAGCCGCTCCGGTAGGGCGGCCGCTGACCAGTAGTAGAACACCGCGAGGCGGGTGAGGATTCCGCGGGGACCGGACAGGGCCGGCGCCGCGATCGGGTTGACGAGCACGACGACATCCGCGGGCAGTCCGCCCGCGACGGCGGAGGCCACGATGATCGAGCCGAACGAGTGCCCGAGGATCACGGTGCGCCCGGTCGGGGCGACCGCCGAGACGAAGCCCCTGAGCCACTCCGAGTAGCCGGGCACGTCGTGTCCCAGGGTCGTGAGCGCCGCCGATTCGCCGAAGCCTGGCAGGTCTGGCGAGAGGATGCGATACCCCGCGAGCTGGGCGACGACGGGCTCGAGGCCGTGGTGGTCGCCGCGGAAGCCGTGCACCATCACGATCGTCGTCGTCGCTGCGGGATCCCCGTACTCCCAGTAGCGGGTGTCGGTCCCGAGCACCGGGACGGTGTGGACGCTCACCGGGATCCGGGCGAGCTGGGCGTCGTATGGCGAAGGAACAATCATCCCCTCCAGTTTACGCAGGACGCGCGCGACGGAGCGGCGTCGACGCCCGGGGATGTCGGCGGTCGGCCCTAGGCTGGCCCCATGAGCAACTGGAGTGACACCCTCGCCGTCTTCGACCTCGAAACGACCGGAATCGACGTGGAGACGAGTCGCATCGTCTCGGCGACGGTGGCCGTGATCGATGTCTCAGGGGCCGTCGTCGAGCGCATCGACTGGCTGCTCGACCCCGGCATCGAGATCCCCGAGCAGGCGACCAACGTGCACGGCATCACGACGGCCCAGGCCGTTGCGAACGGGCGCGCCGCCGGCGAAGGTGTCACCGAGATCGTCGCGACCATCCGGGAACTGCTCAGCAGGGGCCTTCCGATCGTGGCATACAACGCGCCGTACGACCTCTCCCTGCTCAACCGGGAGGCCATCCGCTACGGGGTCGCACCACTCGTGTCGCCCTCCCCGTCGTCGACCCGCTGGTCATCGACAAGCAGGTGGACCGCTACCGCAAGGGCAAGCGCACCCTCGAGGTCACGAGCGCCTACTACGGGGTGTCCCTCGACGACGCCCATGACGCCGGTGCGGACGCGATCGCCGCGGGCAGGGTCGCCCAGGCCATCGCGAAGGCCCACGTCGCCGTGCTGCCGGGCACGGTCGCCGAACTGCACGAGCTGCAGGTGCAGTGGTCCATGCAGCAGGCCGAGCGCTTCCAGGACTACATGCGCCGCGAACGCGACCCGAAGTTCGTCGCGAGCGGCGCGTGGCCCGAGCGGTAACGCGAGCAGCACCGCAGGCATCCGCGCGGGGTACGGAACGCGGGGTACAGAAAAGGCGAGCAGCCGTGGCTGCTCGCCTTTCGTGTATCGCGCTCGAGTGCGTCGGTCTTATTTGCCGAAGCCCTTGTAGCGGGAGTTGAACTTCTCCACGCGTCCGGCGGAGTCCATGATGCGCTGCTTGCCTGTGTAGAACGGGTGCGACTCAGAGGAGATTTCCACGTCGATGACGGGGTAGGTGGATCCGTCTTCCCACTCGATCGTCTTGGCGCTCGAGACCGTCGAACGAGTCAGGAAGGTCGCACCCGACGCGAGGTCGCGGAAGACCACGGGGGCATATGTGGGGTGGATGTCAGACTTCATGAAAACTTCCTTATATGAGTTGCGCCGGTCCGGACCGGATGGCCCGGGGAACGGCGGCAGGAAAAGTTACACGGCCCGAGGACCGACTGTCGAGTCTAGCAGAAGCGAACGTCAGGCCGCACGGGCCGTGAAGCGACCGGCGTCCTCGCTCAGGCCGATCGGCAGGCCGAACGTTTCGGTGAGGGTGTCCGCCGTCAGAGACTCCGCGAAGGGGCCGGCCGAAACGACGCGTCCACCAGAGAGAAGCAGGGCGTGGGTGAAGCCGAGGGGGATCTCTTCGACGTGATGGGTGACCATGATGATGGCCGGTGAACTCTGCTCGAGGGCATAACCGCCGAGCAGGCGCAGGAGTTCTTCGCGGGCGCCGAGGTCGAGGCTCGCCGCCGGTTCGTCGAGCAGGAGCAGTTCGGGGTCGGTCATGATCGATCTGGCGATCTGCACTCGCTTCTGTTCACCGTCGCTCAGGGTTCCGAAGGTGCGATCGGCGAGGTGGTCGAGGCGCCATTCCTGGAGGACACGCTGGGCGCGGCGCTCGTCGATGGCCTCATATTCCTCGGTCCAGCGACCGGTCACCGAATACGCGGCGGTCATGACGACGTCGATCACCTTTTCACCCGCCGGAACCTTCCGGGCGAGCGCGGTCGACGCGAAGCCGATGCGCGGACGCAGCTCGAACAGGTCGGTGCCGCCGATCGGCTCCTCGAGCACCTCGGCTGTGCCCCGGGTGGGGTGCAGCATCGCGGCGGCGATCTGGAGGAGCGTGGTCTTTCCAGCGCCGTTCGGGCCGAGGATCACCCAGCGCTGATCGTCATCAACACTCCAGTTCACTGAGTCGAGGATGGTTGTGCCAGCCCGGACGACGGAGACGTCGGTGAATTGAAGAACGTTGACCATGCATCCATGTTATCTGCCGTCGCCGAGGCGTCGGCACGCCGGGCGGGGCTCAGAGCAACCCGGCGTAGATCTCCCGGGTGCTCGTGGCGATCTGGCTCCAGCTGAACTTTTCCTCTGCCCTGATCCGGCCGGCCCTGCCCATTTCCGCGGCACGATCGGGGTCTGAGACGACCTCCAGGAGGGTGCGGGCGAGGTCGGCGACGAAACGGTCAGGGTCGATCGGCGTGCCGGTGCCATCACTGACCTGGTCGATGGGCACGAGTCGTCCGGTGACCCCGTCGTCGACGACCTCGGGGATGCCGCCGGTCGCCGAACCGACAACCGGGAGGCCGCACGCCATCGCCTCGAGGTTCACGATGCCGAGAGGCTCGTAGACCGAGGGACAGACGAAGACGGTGCCGGCCGTCAGGACGGCGGAGAGGTCGTGCTGGGACAGGTGTTCCGGAATCCACACGACCCCGGTGCGCTCGGCCTGGAGCGCCCTGACTCCAGCGGTCACCTCGGCCATGATTTCTGCGGTGTCCGGTGCCCCGGCGCAGAGCACGAGCTGGACCTCAGGCGGGAGAGACGCTGCGGCACGGAGAAGATACGGGAGTCCCTTCTGCCGGGTGATCCGTCCGACGAACACGACAGAGGGTCGGGTCGGGTCGATGCCGAGCGAACGGACGATGTCCTCGTCCGCGGTCGGCTTCCAGGCCTCGAGGTCGATGCCGTTGTAGACGACGTGCACCCGGGACTCGTCGAGTGCCGGATAGCTGCGGAGGATATCCGCCCGCATTCCCCCGCTGACGGCGATGACGGCATCCGCTGCCTCGAAGGCCGTGCGTTCGATCCAGCTCGAGACCCGGTAGCCTCCGCCGAGTTGTTCGGCCTTCCACGGCCGGAGCGGCTCCAGGCTGTGTGCAGTGACGACGTGCGGGACGCCGTGCAGGAGCTTGGCGAGGTGCCCTGCGCCGTTGGCGTACCAGGTGTGCGAGTGCACGATGTCGGTGCCCGCGGCGTCCTGGGCCATCAACAGGTCGACGCCGAGTGTCGACAGGGCGCCGTTCGCCGTCGCAAGCTCGGCTGGGACGCCGTATGCGAAGGTATTCGGTTCGTCGCGCGGCGAACCGAAGCAGCGCACCACGACGTCGATGTCGGTACGGAGGGCCTTGACGAGCTCAGCGACGTGCACGCCGGCCCCGCCGTAAACCTCTGGTGGATATTCCTTGGTCAACAGATCGACTCGCATGAAAGTAAAACTAGCGCAGCATCGCATCCGACACACCGTTTTCGGGTGGCCACAGGCCCCGGATGCCCTTACTGTAAAGACATGGCATCGAAGAAGATCTTTGGAATCGTACTCGCTGGTGGCGAGGGCAAACGACTGATGCCGTTGACGGAGGACCGCGCAAAGCCGGCCGTTCCGTTCGGCGGCAACTACCGGCTCATCGACTTCGCACTGTCCAACCTGATCAATTCCGGGTTGACCCAGATCGTCGTCCTGACGCAGTACAAGTCGCACAGCCTCGACCGTCACGTCTCCCAGACCTGGCACGTCTCCGGCGGCTTGTTCAACTCATACATCGCGTCCGTGCCCGCGCAGCAGCGCCTCGGCAAGCGCTGGTTCTCCGGCTCCGCGGACGCAATCCTGCAGAGCCTCAACCTGATCCACGACGAGAAGCCCGACATCGTCGTCGTGGTCGGCGCCGACCACGTCTACCGCATGGACTTCAGCCAGATGATCGCGGCCCACATCGCCTCGGGGGCACAGGCGACGGTCGCTGCGATCCGCCAGCCGATCGGCCTCGCCGACCAGTTCGGCGTCATCGAGGTCGACGGGGCCACTCCGGACCACATCCGGGAGTTCCGCGAGAAGCCGAAGGACGCGATCGGCCTCGCCGACGCGCCGCACGAGGTGTTCGCCTCGATGGGCAACTACGTCTTCAACGCCGACGCCCTGATCGAGGCCGTGCTGCGTGACGGAGAACGCACCGACTCGAGCCACGACATGGGCGGGGACATCATTCCCGACTTCGTGTCCCGCGGCGAAGCCGGTGTCTACGACCTCCAGCGCAACGAGGTACCGGGCTCCACCGATCGCGACCGGTACTACTGGCGCGATGTGGGAACCATCGACTCCTTCTTCGAGGCACACCAGGACCTGATCAGCGCGCTCCCGGTCTTCAACCTCTACAACCAGAAGTGGCCGATCTTCAGCCAGCAGCTCAACTCGCCGCCGGCCAAGTTCGTCCGTGACGGGCGTGGTTCGCTCGGCACGATGATCGACTCGATCGTGTCCCTCGGCTGCGTCATCTCCGGCGCCCACATCGAGCGCAGTGTGCTCGGGCCGTGGGTGGCCATCGATTCCGGCGCCCACATCGCGGACTCGATTCTCTTCGACCGGGTGCAGATCCTGCCCGGCGCGACCGTCCGTCGGGCCATCCTCGACAAGAACGTCGTCGTCGCCGCCGGAGCCTCCGTCGGTGTCGACAGGGACCGTGACCTCGCGCGCGGCTTCAGCGTCACCGAGTCCGGCATCACCGTCGTCGGCAAGGGCGTGCACGTACACCCGTGACCCGTCCCACTCGTTTCCTTGTCGTCCTCGATTCCGATTCCACCCTGATTGAAAACGAAGTGATCGAGCTCCTGGCGGATGCTGCGGGCTCGCTCGAACTCGTCGCTGCGGTGACCGAGCAGGCCATGCGCGGTGAGATCGACTTCGCCGAGAGCCTCCGTGCCCGGGTGAAGACCCTCGCCGGGCTGCCGGAGAGCGTCTTCACCGACGTCGGGCTCCTGGTGCGCCCGACTCCGGGCGTGCACGAGCTCATCGCCGGACTGCATGCCCACGGCAGCAGAATCGGGGTCGTCTCCGGCGGTTTCCACGAAGTGCTCGATCCGCTCGCGGAGAGCCTCGGCATCGACCACTGGCGAGCCAACCGGCTCGAAGTCGTCGGCGGCCACCTCACCGGCAACCTCGTCGGGCCGATCATCGACGCAACCGCGAAGGCGGATACCCTCCAGGAGTGGGCGGCGGAACTCGGCGTCGCGCTCCCCCAGACCGTCGCCGTCGGCGACGGAGCGAACGACCTGAAGATGATGCACGTCGCGGGTCTCGGCATCGCGTTCAACGCGAAGCCTCTCGTGCGGGCACAGGCGGATGTCGCGATCGACATCTGCGACCTCAGCCAGGTCCTGCCCATCCTCGGCCTCCGCGGCTAGCACTTCCACTACAGGCGCCGCCGTGTCCGGTGGACTCTAGTCGCGTCTGGGTGGTCCGGTGAGGACCTGGTGGGCGCGGTGCCTGTTCGGTGGCCGCCAGAGTCGTTGCGGATCGATCAACCCAGGGGCCCGCACTTGCGGTGAGCCCTTCACCATGCGGATCTCCCACCCGGAGGTATCGATGCTGTGGTGATGGAACCAGCAGAGTAAGACCCCGTTGTCGACGGTCGTCGGGCCGTCCTTCGCCCAGGGCTTCACATGGTGCACTTCGGCCCAGTGCGCCGGGGCGTTGCACCCGGGGATGATGCAGCCGCCGTCCCGGGCGGTGATCGCCCGGCGCTGGGCCCGGTTGAAGTACCGTCGTTCCGGCCCGAGCTTGAGCACTTCGTTGTTCGCCCCGAAGAGGACCCCTTGGAAGCCGCCGTCACAGATGCGCTGGTGCACCGTCTTGAGCGACACGGGGGCCTCGACCCCGTCGACCCACCCCACCCCGACCCCCGAGGCGAGGTCCGCAGCGTTCACGTGCACCATCACCGTCGGGGCGGACCCGCCCATGCTGGGCGTGTCCTCGTCGCGGGCCGCGTGCTCGAACAACGCCCGGAGGATGTCGGCGCGTTTCTCCCCACTCGTGCGGGTATCCGCCCGGCGCTCCCGGAGCTCTGCCTCGATCACGTCCAGATCCGGGCCCGTGTCGCTCTCGCCGTCCGCGGTCTCGGCGCCGGGGATCATCTGCCCCGAATCCATCAGCGCCTGCTCCTCGGCGGTGGGGAACGCCGGGCGGGCGTGGAAGCTGAGGAAGGCGTCGAAGAGGGTGTTCATCACCCCGAACAGTTCCGGTGTCACTCCGCCCTTCACCGGGTACAACCCGTTCTTGAGTTGTCCGAAGCCGATGTTGGACTTCGCCTCGAACAGGTCCTCGGTCGGGAGGACCCCGTCGGGGTCCAGGGCCGCCTGCCACTGCGCGACCATGCCCCGGATCAGGTCCGTCGTCACCGGCACACCTGCCCCGGCCAAATCCTCGGTCTCCGGGGTGATCAGCCCCGCCGCCGTGGCGACCAGGGCCCGCTCCGCCGTCAACAGGTCATCCGGCGCCACCCGGTGACTGATCACCTGCAACCCCGCCACGATCAACTCCGCCGTCTCCACCCCGATCTCCCCCGCTGCCAGGGCGGCCCCGACGGTCGGGAACAAGGGCGGCAACCAGCTGCTCCCGCCGCACGGCCGCGGCAACACCGCGTCGCCAAGCTTCGTGCGCCGCTTCACCTCCCGGGCCGACACCCGCGTCACCCGGGTGAGGACATCCCACGGGCCCGTGCAGCCCATCCGCCAGGCCAGGCCCTCGCGGCCGAGGACCCGGGCCCGCCGGTCCACATCCGTCGCCGTGCTCACCCTGGCCGCGTCCACTGTCCGCCCGATCGCCTCCACGGTGCTCAGCGCCGTGACCGCTTCTGTGTCGCTGAGCAGCCCGACCGGGATCGCGGCCAGGGCCTCGGCGAGAACCGCCTGGGCCTCGGCGAGACGGGCGACAGCATCCGCATGCACCGACGGCACCGACCCGGCCAGACCCTCCGCGCCCTCCGCGCCCTCGAAACCCTCGACAACCGCAACCGGATGGGCCGACTCGACACCTGCGATGGGCTGATCTCCCGCGACCCCGGAACCGGGTGTCTGCGGGGTGTGTGACTGGGGATCGGAAGCTCCTGCCATACCCCGATTCTACCCCGAATCGAACACGAATGCGAGACTTACTCACATAATTTCAGGCTTCTCATTCCGAGTTTCACACCTGGAAACGAGGGTACCGACCCCTGGCGGACGCTGTGCATGTGACCGGCGCCGTTCGCCAGCGGTGTGACGATCCGTCCGACCTCAGTCGGGGAGTTCAGCGCGGAAGGACGACGAGTTTTCCGCCGGCGGTACCGGCCTCCATGTCGCGGTGGGCCTGCACGATCTCATCGAGCCTGTAGACACGGCCGAGCGGGACGCGCGCGTGACCGGCTGCGACGGCGTCGAGGAAGGCCTGCAACTCCGCTGATGTCAGGTCTGCGGCCTCTCCGGAATACGCGGTGAGGCGCACTCCGTTGGGAAGCCAGTCCATCGGGTAGAACTCGTCGATCGTCCAGGTGTCGGAGAGCATCCCGGTGAAGCAGACGGTGCCTCCGGCTCGCACCGCTCGGAGGGTGTCGCGCAGGACGTTGACGCCGACGAGCTCGACGGCTCCGTCGACACCGCCAGGCACGATCTCCCGCACCCGGCGCGCGACCTCGCCATCGTCGATGATGACGTGGTCGGCGCCTGCAGCCTCGAGCAGGCCGACGCTCGAGGGATTCCGCGTGGTCGAAAGCACCCGCATCCCGCGCAGCGCGCCGAGGGTGGCCAGCGCGAGGCCGACAGAGGACGTTCCGCCGCGGATGAGCAGGCTCTGGCCGTCGGCGGCCTGCAGCCCGACACGCAGCGACCCCGCCGCGGTCTGCAGCATCTCGGGCACGGCACCGAGCACGTCCCAGCCGAGTCCGCTGGTGAAGGGCACGACGATCGCGGCCGGCACCGACACGTATTCGGCGTAACCGCCGTCGAAGGAGCGGCCCATGCCGCCCATCATCGCGGCCACCTGGGCGCCGACGGGATACTCCCCACCCGGGGCATCCGCTATCGTTCCGACCGCTTCGATCCCAGGAATGCGCGGAAACGAGCCGGTCGACGCGACACCGGAACGGAAGTGGAGTTCGGACCGGTTGAGCCCGAAGGCCTCAACCCGGATCAGCACCCATCCGGGTCGCGGCGTCGGCATCGGCACGTCACGGACGCGCAGAACACCGGGGTCACCAGGCCCGTCGACGACAACCGCCCGCATTGTCGCCGTCATTGTCGGTCTCATGGCGGAGGTCAGTGACCCATTCCGAGTCCGCCGTCGACCGGGATCACGGCGCCGGAGATGTAACCGGCGTCGTCGCCCGCGAGCCACGTGACGACCTTGGCGACCTCGGCGGGGAAGCGAAGCGTCCTGCCGGGATGTTCTTCTTGTATTCGGCCTGGACGGCCTCGGAAAGCTCCGCGGTCATCTCGGTCTCGATGAAGCCGGGTGCGACGACGTTCGCAGTGATGCCGCGGGCGCCGAGCTCGCGGGTGACCGAGCGGGCGAGCCCGACGAGCCCGCTCTTGGAGGCGGAGTAGTTGACCTGCCCGGCGGAACCGTAGAGGCCGACCACGCTCGAGATGAGCACGATCCGGCCGAACCTGGCCTTGAGCATGCCCTTGGATGCGCGCTTGACGACGCGGAAGGCACCGCTCAGGTTCGTGTCGATGACGGAGGTGAAGTCGTCTTCCGTCATCCGCATCAGAAGGGTGTCTTTGGTGATGCCGGCGTTGGCCACGACCACTTCAACCGGTCCGAGGGACGCTTCGATCTCGGTGAACGCGGCGTCGATCGATGCGGCGTCGGTGACGTCGGCACGTACCGTGAGGCTGCCCTCTGGGCCGGACCCGGAGCGGGCCGTGACCGCGACGCGATGGCCCTGGCGCACGAATTCTTCGGCGATGGCAAAGCCGATCCCACGGTTGCCCCCGGTCACGAGAACGGTCCTGACGGAGGGCATACGGTTCCAATCTATTCCCAGCGAACGACCAGCCGTACGCACGTATATTCCAGTTTACGGTGTCATCCCACAGACCGGGCGAGACGTAGGCTTATCAGGCAAAATCTCCACCGGTTGACCGAAGCGATGAGAGTATGAAACAGCAGTCGATCACGTCCCTGCCTCCGTCTCCGGAGGCCGAGCGACGCGCCCGGATGATCAAATACTCGGTGACCATGGGCATCCGGATGGTGTGCATCGTCCTGATGCTCTTCGTGCACGGCTGGTGGCTCCTGGTCTGCGCCGCCGGAGCGATCCTGCTCCCCTATTTCGCGGTCATCGTCGCAAACGTCCACGGAAACGGCGCGGGAACCGCCGTCGTCCGCCCGGGAGCCGTTCAGCTCTACCGCGGTCAGTCCTCGACCAGTCCTGAATCCTCGTCGGCCGCCCAGTCGCCACCCGGGCAAGCCTCCGACCGGCCGGCGCCGACTCACGACCCGTCCCGCGGCCCGGGTACGGACGAATGATCGGTTTCGACGACGACCTCGACGTACCGCGTTGTTCGAGGGCCGGCTGCCGGGAGGACGCGCAGTGGCGCATCGACTGGCGCAACCCGCGTATCCATACCGCTGACCGGGTCAAGACCTGGCTCGCCTGCCCGGAGCATGTCGAGTATCTGCGGGAATTCCTGGGTGCCAGGGACTTTCCGGTGGCCGTCTTCGCGCTCGAAGCTGCACCGGAAACAATACCGGGCCGCCCGGCCGCAGGGACGGACCCGTCGTGACCGGCTGGAAGTTCGCCTTCACCCGCAGGTGGGCCGGATACCTCGTGCTCACCATCATCTTCGGCGCCGCCTGCGCCGGCCTCGGTATGTGGCAGTTCGCCAGGCGCAACGAGGCCCTCGTCGAGATCAACAAGGTCGACGCGAACTACGACCACATCCCGGTGAGCCTGACCGAAGCACTTCCCACTCTCGATTCCTTCAACGAGTCACAGAAGTGGCTGCCGGTGACGATGACGGGAACGTACCTCGTCGCCGATGAGCTGATCGTGCGGAATCGCCCGTTGAACGTGCACCCGGGCTTCGAGGTGCTCACGCCGCTGCTCCTCGCTGACGGCACGGTCTTCGTCGTCGATCGTGGCTGGGTCCCCACCGGCGAGACGGCGGAGGCCCCCGGCCCGGTTCCCGCAGCGCCGACGGGTGAAGTCACGGTCATCGCCAGGCTCAAGGCCGGAGAACCGACCCTTCCCGGGCGCACGGCGAGCGGGAACCAGATCGCCACGATCCACCTCGCCGACGTCGCCGACCGGGTCGGCGCACCCACGTACACCGCGGCATACGGCCTGATGGCCTCCGAGGATCCCGCGCCGGCCACCCGGCCGGCCGGCGTGACCAGGCCGGTCGCGGACGAAGGCTCGCACCTGTCGTACGCGTTCCAGTGGATGCTGTTCGCCCTGCTCGGCTTCATCGGGCTCGGCTGGGCGGTGCGGCAGGAATTCCGCTCTCTCAACGCGGACGACCCCGAAGAGCGCGCGCGCGCAGAGGAACGCGCCCGCCGTGCGGCCGCCAAGCCGCGTACGGACGCAGAGGTCGAAGACGACCTCATCGACAGCACGCACTGACAGACAGTACGCACCGACCGATAGCGGAAGCTAGGCGAGCATGATCAGGTCGAGGTAGTCCTTGTTCCAGTGGTCCTCTGTGCCCTCCGGCATAATCAGCACGCGTTCCGGGTTGAGCGCCTCGACGGCGCCCTCGTCGTGGCTGACCAGAACGACGGCACCCTCGTAGTGCGCGAGCGCGTCGAGGATCTCGTCACGGCTCGCGGGGTCGAGGTTGTTCGTCGGTTCGTCGAGGAGTAACACGTTGGCGCCGGAGACCACGATCATCGCGAGGGCAAGCCTGGTCTTCTCTCCACCGGAAAGAACCCCGGCCGGCTTGTCGGAATCGTCACCGGTGAACAGGAACGAGCCGAGGACCCGGCGGGCTTCCATTTCGGTGATGTTCGGCGACGAGGACACCATGTTCTGCAGAACGCTGCGCTTGACGTCGATGGTCTCGTGTTCCTGCGCGTAGTACCCGATGCGGAGACCGTGGCCGGGGACGATCGTGCCGGTGTCCGGCTTGTCGACGCCCGCGAGCATCCGCAGAAGCGTGGTCTTGCCCGCACCGTTGAGGCCGAGGATGACGACCTTGGACCCGCGGTCGATCGCGAGGTCGACAGCTGCGAAGATCTCGAGGGAACCGTAGCTCTTCGAGAGGTCGTTCGCCATCAGCGGGGTGCGGCCGCACGGGGCCGGCACGGGGAAGCGCAGCTTGGCCACGCGGTCGACGGCGCGCACGGCGTCGAGTCCGGAGAGCAGCTTCTCAGCCCGGGCGACCATCTGGTGGGCCGCTGCCGCCTTGCTCGCCTTGGCGCCGAACTTTGCGGCCTGCAGCTGCAGGGTGGACGCCTTCTTCTCGGCGTTGGCGCGTTCCTTCTTACGACGGTCGGCGTCTGCGAGGCGCTGGCGCTGGTAGTTCTTCCAGTTCATGTTGTAGATGTCGATGACCATGCGGTTGGCATCGAGATAGAACACCCGGTTGACGGTCTCGCCGACGAGTTCGATGTCGTGGGAGATGATGATGACGCCGCCGCGGTAGTTCTTGACGAACTCGCGCAGCCAGGCGACGGAATCGGCGTCCAGGTGGTTGGTCGGTTCGTCGAGGATCATCGTCTCCGCGGCGGAGAACAGGATGCGGGCGAGCTCGATGCGGCGGCGCTGGCCGCCGGAGAGGGTCTGCAGCTCCTGGTCGAGGATCCGGTCCGGGAGGTTCAGGTTGCTCGCGATCGAGGCCGCCTCCGCCTCCGCTGCGTAGCCGCCGAGGGCGTTGAACTGGTCGGTGAGGTTGCCGTAGACCTTCATGGCCTTCGCGGCGACCTTGGGGTCGTCGCTGCCCATGTCGAGGCCGGCCTGGTAGAGGCCGAGGGAGATCGTGCCGAGGCCGCGGGCGTCGAGGATACGGGTGCGCGCGAGCATGGTCGGTTCACCGGAGCGCGGGTCCTGCGGAAGGTAGCCGATCTGGCCGGAGCGGTCGATCTGGCCGTGGGTCGGCATCGTCTCGCCCGCGAGCGTCTTCGTGAGGGTCGTCTTTCCCGCACCGTTGCGGCCGACGAGGCCGATCTTGTCGCCGGCGGAGACGCGGAAACTGACGTCTTCCATGAGCACGCGCGCCCCGACTCTGATTTCGAGGTTTTGCACACTGAGCACAGCAATAGTCCGTTCGGAAGGTTCGTGGGAGGGGTTCGGCCCGACCGGGCCAGCTATCTAGTATATTCTCGCGCGGCGACGGGGAGGGACGCTCAGAAAAGTGTGGCCCGGAGCGTGTTCCCGAGCCACTCCCGGTAGGCCCCGAGGGACCAGTCCAGATCGAGCACGAGGGAGCGGTAGACCTGCGGGTGGGCGAGCGCCCAGATCGCCGCGGCCGCCTCGTGGTCGCTGAGGCCGCTGCGCAACGCATGGCGGTCGCGCAACGCCGTTGCCGTCTCGCTGAAGTTGTGCAGCAACCGTGCGGACTGGCGCAGCTCGAGACGCGCCACGTCGGCATCGACCCCCGCGGCCTGCGCGACGACCCTCCGCAGGGCGGCGGTGCGCACGTTCGTCTCGACGCACCAGTCGACGAGGAGGCGGATGATGTCGGTCGCCGAGCGCGGTCCGCTCGCCTCCCGGGGTGACGCAACCGGATCCTGGAGCGCGGACTCCCCACTGCCCGACGGCTCCGTGGCACCACGCTCGAGTACCGCCGCAAGCACGTCGGCCTTGAGGCCCACGGAATTGTAGATGGTCTGCACCGCGACACCGGCCTCCGCGGCGATCGCCGCGATGGATGCCGCGATGTACCCGCGCTCGAGCATGAGGCGCTCGGCCGCGTCGAGGATGACCGTCCTGGTCGCCTCGCTTTGCGCCGATCGACGGCTCGGCCGCGTCCTTCCGGGGAATCCATCTCATTAGCATAGCGTTCCAATGAGTGGAGGAGCATACTAATTCAGTCGCGGGCGCGGGGATGCCGCCGGCCGACGGCATCCGCCGATTAACGCAGTGTCGCCCCGGATCGAAATCCGGGGCGACACTGGGCGGGTGATACTGGGGCGACGGTCAGATCGCGAAGCCGAGGGCGCGCATCATGTCACGGCCGTCGTCGGTGATCTTCTCAGGGCCCCACGGCGGCATCCAGACCCAGTTGATCCGGAACTGGTCGACGACCCCGTCGAGCGCTTCGGCGGTCTGCTCCTCGAGCACGTCGGTCAGCGGGCAGCCTGCCGAGGTCAGGGTCATGTGGATGATCAGGGCGTCGTTCTCGTCGTCCCAGCCCAGGTCGTAGATGAGGCCGAGGTCGACGACGTTGATGCCGAGCTCGGGGTCCATGACGTCTTTGAGCGCCTCTTCGATCTCATCGAATCGCTCGGGTGACAGCGTTGAAACCATGCGGTCAGCCTACGTTCGAATCGACGAGAAAGCGATCGTAGCCTTCGTCCTCGAGCCGGTCGGCAAGCTCGGGTCCGCCCTGCTCCGCGATCCGCCCGTTGACGAACACGTGCACGAAATCGGGCTCGATGTAGCGCAGGATGCGGGTGTAGTGCGTGATCAGGAGGATGCCGAGTCCGGTGTTCGCCTTGGCGCGGTTGACGCCCTCCGAGACGATCTTGAGCGCGTCGACGTCGAGGCCGGAGTCGGTTTCGTCGAGGATCGCGAACTTGGGCTTGAGCAGTTCGAGCTGCAGGATCTCGTTGCGCTTCTTCTCACCACCGGAGAAGCCCTCGTTCACGTTGCGCTCCGCAAAGCTCTTGTCCATGCGCAGGTTCGTCATGGACTGGCGGACGTCCTTGATCCAGGAACGGATCGCGGGCGCTTCGCCGTCGATCGCGGTCTTGGCGGTGCGCAGGAAGTTGGTGACGGTGACTCCGGGGATCTCGACCGGGTACTGCATCGCGAGGAAGAGGCCGGCGCGGGCGCGCTGGTCGACGGTCATGGTGAGGACTTCCTCACCGTCGAGCAGGATCGAGCCGCTGTCGGCGTGGTACTTGGGGTGGCCGGCGATCGTGTACGCGAGGGTCGACTTGCCGGAACCGTTTTGGCCCATGATGGCGTGGATCTCACCGCTCGTTGATCGTGAGGTTGACACCCTTCAGGATCTGCTTGGTGCCCTGGTCGGTCTCGACGCTGACGTGCAGGTCCTTGATCTCAAGAACTGACATGGATTCTCTGGTCTCTTTCATTCAACGGCGCGCAGGCGCCGGTACGTGTGGGGGTTACGCGGTGACGTAGTGCGGGGTCGGGTCGATGAAGACGTCGCCGTTGATCAGCTCGACCGTGAACACCGGAACGGGTTCGTAGGCGGGCAGGTTGAGCGGGCGACCGCTCTTCAGGGAGAACTTGGAGCCGTGTGCCCAGCATTCGACCGTGTCGTCTTCGACGAATCCCTCGGAGAGGGAGATGTCGCCGTGCGTGCAGGTGTCGCCGATCGCGAAGACGTCGCCGGCGCTGTCCCGCACCACGACGATGGGGACTCCGTCGATCTCAACCTTGACGGCCTGATTCTCTTCGAGTTCGTCGAAGGCGCAGATCTTCGTGGACGCCATGGTCAGTTCTCCTTGGTTGTTGCGGGTGCGCGGACCTCGTCGGTGCTGCGCAGTTCGGCTTCGATGGCCGCCTGGAGGCGGTCTTCGAGCGGTTGGGATCCGATGTGCTGCACGATCTCGCTCAGGAAGCCGCGCACGACGAGTCGCCGGGCCTCGTCTTCCGTGATTCCGCGGGACTGCAGATAGAACAGCTGCTCATCGTCGAAGCGGCCGGTCGCACTCGCGTGCCCGGCGCCCTTGATGTCACCCGTCTCGATCTCGAGGTTCGGGATCGAGTCCGCGCGGGTGCCTTCGGTCAGCACGAGGTTGCGGTTCTGTTCGTAGCTGTCGGTTCCGGGAGCATTGCGCCCGATCAGGACGTCGCCGATCCAGACCGTCCGAGCGCCTGCGCCCTGCAGGGCGCCCTTGTAGGTCACCCGGCTGCGGCTGTTCGCGGCGTCGTGGTGCACGTACACCTGCTGTTCGAGGTGCTGGCCGGCATCCGCGAAGTAGAGACCGTAGAGGTCGGTGTCGGAGCCGGGACCGGCGAGGCGCACCGAGGGGTTGACCCGCACGATGCTGCCGCCGAGGGACACGACGACGTGCTTGAGGTAGGCGTCGCGGCCGACGGATGCGAAGTGGTTGGCCAGCTGAACGGCACCGGTGTTCCACTCCTGCAGCGTGACGACCGTGAGGTGCGCGGATTCGCCGACGATGATCTCGAGGTTTTCGGTGAGGCGTGCGTCGCCGGTGTTCTCGAGGATGATCGTCGCCCGGCTGAACGGCCTGGCCTCGATGATCGTGTGGGCGCCGCGCGGGCCGGTGCCGAGACGGGCCCGGGTGATCGTGATCTCCTTGTCCTCTTCACCGGTGACGGTGATGGCCAGGGCCTTCTCGAAGCTCGTCCAGGCGTTGGCGGCGGCTCGTTCCTCCGGGGCGCCGACCGAACCGATGCGGGCGTCATCGCGCCCGACCCAGTCGATCGCGACACCGTCGGTCGGGGTCGAGTCGACGTCGTAGGCTGCGCCGTCGAGCTCGCCGGCCGTGAGGTCGGTGAACTTGGCGACCGGTGAGAGCTTCCATACGGCCTCGCGCCCCGTGACGGGGGCGAAGTCGGCGACGTCGACGCTCTTGAAGCGGTCGTTCCTGGTCTGCACGGGGACGAAGCCGAAGCGTCCGTCCGAGTGCGCCTTGATGCCGTGCTGTTCGCTGGTGGGCAGTGCTGCTGTTGTTGAAGTCGGGGCGGCGGACATTTAGCCGACGGATCCTTCCATGCCCATTTCGATGAGCTTGTTGAGTTCGAGGGCGTACTCCATCGGGAGCTCCCGTGCGATCGGTTCGATGAATCCTCTGACGATCATGGCCATGGCCTCGTCCTCGGGCATACCGCGGCTCATCAGGTAGAACAACTGCTCCTCGCTGACGCGGGAGACGGTGGCCTCATGGCCGAGCTGCACGTCGTCGACACGGATGTCGATGGACGGGTAGGTGTCGGAGCGGGACTGGGTGTCGACGAGCAGCGCGTCGCAGCGCACGGTGTTCGCGGAGTGGTGCGCACCGGCATCCACCCGGACTTCACCGCGGTACCCCGAGCGGCCGCCGCCGCGGGCGATGGACTTGGACACGATCGAGGACTGCGTGTACGGGGCCATGTGGATCATCTTGGCGCCGGCGTCCTGATGCTGGCCGGGACCGGCGAAGGCCACGGACAGGGTTTCGCCCTTGGCGTGCTCGCCCATCAGGTAGATCGACGGGTACTTCATGGTGACCTTGGAGCCGATGTTGCCGTCGATCCATTCCATGGTCGCGCCCTCTGCGGCTGTTGCGCGCTTCGTGACGAGGTTGTAGACGTTGTTCGACCAGTTCTGGATCGTCGTGTACCGAACTCGGGCGTTCTTCTTCACGATGATCTCGACGACGGCGGAGTGCAGCGAGTCCGACGAGTAGATCGGGGCGGTGCAGCCCTCGATGTAGTGCACGTAGCTGCCCTCGTCGGCGATGATGAGCGTGCGCTCGAACTGGCCCATGTTCTCCGTGTTGATCCGGAAGTACGCCTGGAGCGGGATCTCGACGTGCACGCCGGGCGGAACGTAGACGAAGGAGCCGCCAGACCAGACCGAGGTGTTGAGCGCGGCGAACTTGTTGTCACCGGAGGGGATCACGGTGCCGAAGTACTCCTTGAAGACCTCGGGGTATTCCTTGAGCGCGGTGTCCGTGTCCATGAAGATGACGCCCTGGGCTTCGAGCTCCTCATTGATCTGGTGGTAGACGACCTCTGACTCGTACTGGGCCGCGACGCCGGAGACGAGGCGCTGGCGCTCCGCCTCGGGGATGCCGAGCTTCTCGTAGGTCTTCTTGATGTCGTCAGGCAGGTCTTCCCAGGTCTGGGCCTGCTTCTCCGTTGAACGCACGAAGTACTTGATGTTGTCGAAGTCGATTCCGGACAGGTCGGCGCCCCACGTGGGCATCGGCTTGCGCTCGAACAGTTCGAGGGCCTTGAGCCGGCGCTGCAGCATCCAGTCCGGCTCGTTCTTGAGCTTCGAGATGTCGGTCACGACCTCTGGCGAGACGCCACGGCGGGCGGATGCGCCGGCCGCGTCGGAATCGGACCAGCCGAATTCGTACGTTCCCAGGCCCGCGAGTTCGGGTCGGTCGAGCAGGACGTCAGACATATTTACCTCTTCTCCCATCCACGACAACCCGGATATTAGTCCGGTCATTCCCGCACGGCTCCAGGCGAAGACGTGCGATGAACGGGTTGCGTGGGCGGCTACGTTGCGTACCTAAGATGATTAGAGGCGGCGAGGTGTCGAACCGCGGTTTGTACAACCGCGTGATCACCGCCCAGAAACACCTAATTCTACAGGTTCCCGATGCGTTAAGTGGCCGGACCCGGCGATTTCACATGCACCAGGCCCGAGAGGAAGCAGAACCCGTGAAACGGATTTCGGAATGGCTGCCCACGAGCGTTGACCGAAGGGTCCGCCTGATCGCGTGGGTGTACCTCGCCGCGCAGATCCTCCTCGTCGGCACGGGCGGCCTCGTCCGCCTGACAGGCTCAGGGCTCGGTTGCCCGACCTGGCCGAAATGCACCGACGGTTCGCTCGTCAACACGCCGGAGATGGGCATCCACGGCGTCATCGAGTTCGGCAACCGCCTGCTCGGTGCCGTACTCGGCCTCGTCGCGGTCCTTGCCTTCCTCGCCGTCGTGCGGCTGCGTCGCGAACGCCCCGACCTGTTCCGCCTCGCCCTGTTCGCCGGGCTCGGCATCCCCGCCCAGGCGGTCATCGGGGGCATCAGCGTGCTCACGCAGCTCGACCCCACCGTCGTCGGACTGCACTTCGTCATCTCCGCAGTGCTCGTGGCGCTCTGCACGGCCTTCGTCTACCGGGTCTACACCGGCAACGGCCAGCGGGCTGCCGTCGTGCCCCGCTGGTACGCGATCCTCACGCATGTGACGAGCGCCGTGGTCGCCGTCACAATCGTCGTCGGCATCCTTACGACCGGTTCCGGGCCGCACGCCGGTGACGAGAACGCACCGCGAAACGGGCTCGACTCGGAGTTCCTGCAGCACGTGCACAGCTGGCCCGCCTACCTGACCGTCGCGCTCACCATCGCCCTCGTCATCGGCGCCTGGGGCCTCGGCCGGTCGCTCCGCACCTGGACCCTGGCCCTGCTCGGTGTCGAGGCCGTCCAGGTCGTCGTGGGGCTCGTTCAGGCGAACACCGGACTACCGACCGGCCTCGTCGGAATCCACATGGTCCTCGCGTGCGTACTCGCGGCCGCGATGACCGCCGTCGTACTGCACCTCAAAGAGCCGGTGGCGCAGCCCGTCGACGCCACTCCCCCGGTTCCGCACCAGGCAACCGCACGCTGACGCACCCGGCTCTGCTGGGAAGCCCCCGCGCGACCTAGAAGGGGAGCAACGGGTCGACGCCCACGGCGACGAAGAGCAGTGTCAGGTACGTGATCGAACCGTGGAACACCCGCATCGGCGAGACCACCTCGTGACGGATAGCGAGGTTGTACAGGCGGTGGGTCTCGTAGATGAACCAGCCGCCGGTGACGAGCGCGACCCCGGTATAGAGCAGGCCCATCGAAGCGACCGGGATCAGGAGCAGTGAGCACGCGACGGTCGCCCACGCGTAGAGGATGACCTGGAGGCCGACCTGGGCGCGTCCGCGCACGACGGCGAGCATCGGGACGCCGGCGGCCTGGTACTCGGCGCGGTATTTCATGGAGAGCGGCCAGTAGTGCGGCGGGGTCCACAGGAAGATGATCGCGAACAGGATCAGCGGCGGCCAGGACAGGTCGCCGGTGACGGCGGCCCAGCCGATCAGTACGGGCATGCAGCCGGCGATTCCGCCCCAGACGATGTTCTGGGCGGTGCGGCGCTTGAGGATGATCGTGTAGAAAACGACGTATAGCAGGATTGCGCCGAGCGAGAGAGCCGCGGCGACCCAGTTCGTGAAGACCAGGAGCCACACGATCGACGCGGCACCGAGCACCCACGCGAAGACGAGGGCCTCCCGGTCGCTGAGCTCGCCGGTGACGAGCGGCCGGTTCATCGTGCGCTTCATCACGCGATCGATGTCGCGGTCGATGTAGCAGTTGAACGCGCCGGCGGATCCTGCGCTGAGCGCCCCGCCGATGAGGGTCGCGAGCACGAGCCACAGGCTCGGAATCCCGCGTTCGGCGAGCAGCATGGTCGGCGCTGTCACAACGAGTAACAGTTCGACGACCCGCGGCTTGGTCAGGGAGAGGTAGGCGAGGAAGGTCCGACGGAAGCCTCGCGCTCCCCTGCCGCCGGGCGCCTGCACGCCCGCGGGGGTCGCGTCCTGGGAGATCTGCATAGTGGATTGAGTCTAACCAGTCCCGGCCGGGCGGAAGCCCATTCGAGGATCGTTCAGCTTTACGCCGGTCAACCTCACCCGGCCATGCCGACTGCCTATACTTGGGGGTGCTCGCCAATCATGGCGCGTGTCGGTGCGTCCTGGAAAATGGGCATTCGCCTGCCGCGCCGGATGACGTCGATGTCCACGGGCGCGCTCAATCCAACGGGTGCGGGTTTCCAAGGCCTGCCCTAGCTTGACGAAGGGTAACTACGAAGTGGCAGCACTGCAGTGGGATTCGATTGACAACAGGGCGGTCGACACGGCTCGCATTCTCGCGGCGGACGCCGTGGAGAAGGTCGGGAACGGCCACCCGGGCACGGCGATGAGCCTCGCCCCCGTCGCATACCTTCTCTTCCAGAAGGTCATGCGCCGCGATCCCTCTGACAATGAATGGATCGGCCGCGACCGCTTCATTCTCTCGGTCGGCCACAGCTCCCTGACCCAGTACGTCCAGCTCTACCTGGGCGGTTACGGCCTCGAGCTCGACGACCTCAAGGCTCTCCGCACCTGGGGTTCCAAGACCCCCGGTCACCCGGAATACGGCCACACCGACGGTGTCGAGATCACGACGGGCCCGCTCGGCCAGGGCCTCGCGTCCGCCGTCGGCTTCGCATACGCGTCCCGCTTCGAACGCGGACTGTTCGACCCTGAGACCGCGGCGGGCGAGAGCCCCTTCGACCACTTCGTCTACGTCATCGCGGGCGACGGCGACATGCAGGAGGGCATCACGAGCGAGGCATCCTCCCTCGCCGGCCACCAGCAGCTCGGCAACCTGATCGCGATCTACGACTCCAACCAGATCTCGATCGAGGACGACACCAACATCGCCTTCACCGAAGACGTCGCCGCCCGGTACGAGGCCTACCACTGGCACGTGCAGACCGTGGACTGGAAGAAGACCGGCGAATACGTCGAAGACCTCCACGCTCTCAACGACGCGATCGACGCGGCGAAGGCCGTCACGGACAAGCCGTCGCTGATCATCCTCAAGACGATCATCGGCTGGCCGAGCCCGAAGAAGCAGAACACCGGCAAGATCCACGGCTCGGCGCTCGGCGCCGCGGAACTCGCAGCCGTGAAGGAGGTCCTCGGCTTCGATCCGGCCGAGAACTTCTTCGTCGCCCCCGATGTCATCGAGCACACCCGCGAGGCGCTCACCCGCGGCTCCGACGAGCATGCCCGGTGGACGGTGCAGTTCGACGCCTGGGCCGCCGCGAACCCGGACGGCAAGGTCCTCCTCGACCGGATCCTGGCCGGCGACCTGCCCGAGGGCGTGGATGCCGCGCTGCCCGTCTTCGAGGCCGGCACCGAGGTCTCCACCCGTGCAGCTTCCGGCAAGGTCCTCACCGCGCTCGGCGCCGTGATCCCCGAGCTCTGGGGCGGTTCCGCCGACCTCGCCGAGTCGAACAACACCACCATCGGCGGTGCCCGGTCCTTCATTCCGGCCGAGCACTCGACCCACGAGTGGACCGGCAACGAGTACGGCCGCGTCCTGCACTTCGGGATCCGCGAGCACGCGATGGGCGCGATCCTGAACGGCATCGTGCTGCACGGCAACACCCGCCCGTTCGGTGGCACCTTCCTGATCTTCAGCGACTACATGCGCCCGGCCGTTCGCCTCGCTGCGCTGATGAAGGCGCCGTCGATCTTCGTCTGGACCCACGACTCCGTCGCCCTCGGCGAGGACGGCCCGACCCACCAGCCGGTCGAGCAGCTCGCGACCCTCCGCGCCATCCCCGGGCTCGACGTCGTGCGCCCCGGCGACGCCAACGAGGTCTCCTGGGCGTGGAAGACGATCCTCGAGCGCCGCGAAGGCCCCGCGGGCATCGTCCTCACCCGCCAGAACATCCCCGTGTTCGAGCGCGGCGACGGCGACGCGAGCGGCGAGGTCTTCGCCTCCGCCCGCAACGTCGCCAAGGGCGCGTACATTCTCGCCGAAGCGCCGAACGGCACCCCCGACGTCATCCTGATCGCCACGGGTTCCGAGGTCCAGCTGGCCGTGAACGCCCGTGCGGCGCTCGCGTCCGAGGGCATCAACGCCCGCGTCGTGTCTGCGCCGAGCCTCGAGTGGTTCCGGGAGCAGACAGCGGAGTACCGCGAGTCCGTGCTGCCCGCCGGCATCACCGCCCGCGTGTCCGTCGAGGCCGGTATCGCGCTGACCTGGGACCGCTACGTCGGCGACCGCGGCCGCAGCATCTCGATCGAGCACTTCGGCGCCTCCGCAGATTACAAGACGCTGTTCCGTGAATTCGGAATCACCACCGAGGCCGTCGTCGCCGCCGCGAAGGACTCGCTCGCCGCTCACTGAGCTCCCCGCCGGGCGGGGAACCTGCGGCAACGCTGAGCTCCCCGCCCGACTCCCGCACACGTCACACACCATGTATCACAAGGAGATTGTTCCCATGACCGATACCACCCCCACCGCCGAGCTCTCCGCCGCCGGCGTCAGCATCTGGCTCGACGACCTCTCCCGCCAGCGCATCGCCTCCGGCGGGCTGCAGGACCTCATCGACACCAGGAACGTCGTCGGCGTCACGACGAACCCGACCATCTTCGCCGGCGCGCTCAGCAAGGGCGAAGCCTACGTCGACCAGGTCGCCGCCCTCGCCGCGTCCGGCGCGACCGTGCAGGAAGCCGTCTTCGAGATCACGACCGACGACGTCACCGCAGCGAGCGACATCTTCCGTCCCGTCTACGACCGCACCAACGGTGTCGACGGCCGCGTCTCGATCGAGGTCGAGCCCGGCCTCGCCCACGACGCCGCCGGAACCGTCGCCCAGGCCCAGGAGCTGTGGGCCAAGGTCAACCGCCCCAACGCCATGATCAAGATCCCCGCGACCATCGAGGGCCTCGAGGCCATCACCGCGACGATCGCCCTCGGCATCAGCGTGAACGTCACCCTGATCTTCAGCCTGCAGCGTCACCGCGAGGTCATCAACGCGTACCTGTCCGGCCTCGAAAAGGCCAAGGCCGCCGGGATCGACCTGAGCACGATCCACTCCGTCGCGTCCTTCTTCGTCTCCCGCGTGGACACCGAGATCAACCAGCGCCTCGAGGCCATCGGCACCGAGACGGCGATCGCCCTCAAGAGCAAGGCCGGCGTCGCGAACGCGCAGCTCGCATACGAGGTCTTCCAGCAGGCCTTCTCCACCGAGCGCGCCCTCGGCCTCCTCGCGGCCGGCGCCAACAAGCAGCGTCCGCTCTGGGCGTCGACGGGCGTCAAGGATGCAGCGCTCCCCGACACCCTCTACGTGACGAACCTCGTCGCGCCCGAGGTCGTCAACACCATGCCGGAGAAGACCCTCGACGCGACCTTCGACCACGGGGTCATCCCGGCGGACTCGATCACGGGCGCATACGACGAGGCGAACGCTGTCCTCGACGCCCTTGCGAACGAAGGCGTTTCCTACGTCGACGTCACGCAGGTCCTCGAGTCCGAGGGCGTTGCGAAGTTCATCATTTCCTGGAACGAACTCCTCGACACCGTGACGGTTGCCCTGGACGCAGCCAAGAACAACGCGGAAGCCCCGTCGGCCCTGTGAGTTTCCGCATCGCGGTGACCGGGGCGGCGGCCGATGCGGCACGCCGAACCGTTCCCACCCTGGTGTCCGACCTGGTCGCCTCGGGGATCACGGCCCTCGACCCCGCACTGTGGGGCCCTGAGGCCGAGTCCGAGGCGGCCAAGCGTCTCGGCTGGACCGAGTCCGTTGCCGTTTCACGCCCGCTCGTCCCGGAGATCCTCGCTCTCCGGGCGACCCTGGCCTCGGCCGGTGTCACCCGGATCGCGCTCGCCGGCATGGGCGGTTCCTCGCTCGCACCGGAGGTCATCACCCGCACGGCCGGCGTCGCGTTGACCGTGCTCGACTCGACCGACCCCGGCCAGGTACTCGCGGCCCTCGACGACCACCTCGCGGAGACGGCGCTGGTCGTCTCCTCGAAGTCCGGGTCGACCGCGGAGACCGACAGCCAGTGTCGCGTGTTCGAACGCGCCTTCCGGGAAGCCGGCATCGACCCCATCGGCCGCATCGTCGTCGTGACCGACCCCGGTTCGCCGCTCGACACCTCCGCTCGGGCGGCCGGTTACCGCGTCTTCAACGCGGACCCGACCGTGGGAGGACGTTTCTCCGTGCTCACCGCGTTCGGGCTGGTTCCATCGGGACTCGCCGGCGTCGACATCGGTGAGCTGCTCGACGAGGCGGAGGCCGTTTCGCTCGCGCTCGCGGTCGACAGCCCGGAAAACCCCGGGCTCATCCTCGGCGCCGCGATCGCTGCGACGGAGCCACGGCGTGACAAGCTCGCGCTCGTCGCAGACGGCACCCACATCGTCGGGTTCCCTGACTGGGCGGAACAGCTCATCGCGGAGTCGACCGGCAAGATCGGCACCGGAATCCTCCCCGTTGTCCTCGAGCTCGGCGCCCCCGAACTCACCGAGAACCTCCCGGACCTGCAGGTCCTGCGCCTCGTCGAGGACGCGGGCACCACGATCTTTCCCGCGGACGGCACCGATGAGATCCGCGTGAGCGGCACCCTCGGCGCACAATTCCTGGTCTGGGAATACGCCACCGTGGTCGCTGGACGGCTGCTCGGGATCAACCCCTTCGACCAACCGGACGTGGAGGCAGCCAAGGTCGCCACCCGCGCGCTGCTCGACGGCCGACCCGAGCCGGCGCCCGCGGCGTTCATCTCCGACGGCATCGAGGTGCGCGGCACCGCACACGTCATCGGCGCGGCGAGCGACCTCGCCTCAGCGATCGACGCGCTCCTCGAGGAGCTCGGCCCCGACGGGTACGTCTCCGTCCAGGCCTACGTGAACCGCCTTGAGCTGCCACAGCTCGCCGGCATCCGTGACCTGGTCGCGAAGCTCTCGAAACGTCCCGTCACATTCGGCTGGGGCCCCCGGTTCCTGCACTCGACCGGCCAGCTCCACAAGGGCGGTCAGCCATCCGGTGTGTTCCTGCAGATCCTCGCGACCGCACAGGAGGACCTGTCGATTCCGGATCGTCCGTTCACCTTCGGCGAACTCATTCAGGCGCAGGCCAGCGGCGACGCGAGTGTTCTCGCTCAGCACGGCCGTCCGGTGCTCACCCTCACTCTCACCGACCCCGCGGCGAATATCGCCGCCCTGTTCGGCGCCCTCAAGTAGAAGTCGTCCCCTGCAGCGGGGCCTGCTCCGGCGGGCCTCGTTGCCACAGAAAAGGAGTTGCATGTCCCCGGTGGAAATCACCCCGGAGTTCAATCCGCTGCGGTCGTCCTCTGATTACCGTCTGAATCGCATCGCGGGGCCCTCGAGCCTCGTGATCTTCGGCGTAACCGGCGACCTGTCCCGGAAGAAACTCATGCCCGCGGTCTACGACCTCGCCAACCGCGGACTCCTTCCGCCCGGATTCGCCCTCGTCGGCTTCGCGAGGCGCGACTGGGACGACGAGGACTTCTCCCAAGTGGTCCACGACTCGGTCAAGCAGTATGCCCGCACCGAGTTCAACGAGGATGTCTGGGCCCAGCTCTCCGAGGGCATCCGCTTCGTGCAGGGCACCTTCGACGACGACGACTCCTTCGAACGGCTCAAGGACACCATCGCCGAGCTCGACCGCGAGCGGGGCACGATGGGCAACCATGCGTTCTACCTGTCGATCCCGCCGAAGGCGTTCCCGCAGGTCGTCGGCCAGTTGCGCCGGTCCGGCCTCGCCGAGCAGAAGGACGGCCAGTGGCGTCGTGTCGTGATCGAAAAGCCCTTCGGCAGCGACCTGAAAACCGCCCGTGAGCTCAACGACGTCGTCGAATCCGTGTTCCCGCCCGACTCCGTGTTCCGGATCGACCACTATCTGGGCAAGGAGACGGTGCAGAACATCCTCGCGCTGCGCTTCGCGAACCAGCTCTACGAACCGATCTGGAACTCGAACAACGTCGACCACGTGCAGATCACGATGGCCGAGGACATCGGCGTCGGAGGACGCGCGGGCTACTACGACGGAATCGGTGCCGCCAGGGACGTGATCCAGAACCACCTCCTGCAGCTCCTCGCCCTCACGGCGATGGAGGAGCCCATCTCCTTCGACGCGGCCGACCTGCGCACCGAGAAGGAGAAGGTCCTCGCATCCGTCCGGCTCCCGGACAACCTCGCGACCGGAACCGCCCGCGGCCAGTACGCCGGCGGTTGGCAGGGCGGTGAGAAGGTTCTCGGATTCCTCGAAGAGGACGGAATGGACCCGGAGTCGCTCACGGAAACCTACGCGGCGCTGCGCCTCACCATCGAGACGCGCCGCTGGTCCGGCGTGCCGTTCTATCTGCGGGCAGGCAAGCGACTCGGCCGCAGGGTGACCGAGATCGCTGTCGTGTTCAAGCGCGCCCCCAGCATCTGTTCGCCAAGGAGAACACGGCTGCCCTCGGATCCAATGCACTCGTGATCCGGGTGCAGCCCGACGAGGGCGTCACGATCCGATTCGGCTCCAAGGTCCCCGGCGTCGGCATGCAGGTGCGCGACGTCACGATGGACTTCGGCTATGGCCATGCCTTCACCGAGGCGAGCCCGGAGGCGTACGAACGGTTGATCCTCGACGTGCTCCTCGGCGACCCGCCGTTGTTCCCCCGTCACGAAGAGGTCGAACTCTCGTGGAAGATCCTCGACCCGGTCGAGAAGTTCTGGTCCGAGCAGGGCCAGCCCGAACAGTACCGCCCCGGAACCTGGGGCCCCTCGTCCGCGGACGAGCTCTTGGCCAGGGACGGCCGTCAATGGAGGCGCCCATGATCGTCGATCTGCCAGACACGAACACCTCGAAGATCTCGAAGGCCCTCGTCCGCATCCGGGAAGAGGGCGGCGCCGTCGCCCTCGGCCGGGTGCTGACCCTGATCATCGCGTCGACCATGGGACGCGAGGAGGAGGCCATCGAGGCCGCAAACGACGCATCCCGTGAACATCCGATGCGCGTCATCGTCGTCTCCACCCAGGAAGAAACCGAATCGGAGACCCCCGTCGACGCGAAGGTCGACGCGGAGATCCGCGTCGGCGGAGACGCCGGGGCGAGCGAAGTCATCGTGCTGCGCGCGTACGGCGAAGCCGCGAGCGACCCGGAGAGCCTGGTCACAGGCCTCCTGCTGCCCGATGCCCCCGTCGTGACGTGGTGGCCGGGCGTCGCCCCCGTCATCCCGGCGGACTCTCCGCTCGGGCGCCTCGCTTACCGGCGGATCACGGATTCCTCCGCCCAGCCGGACCCGCAGGCCGCCCTGCACCGGCTGTGCTCCTCGTACCGCCCCGGCGACACCGACTTCGCCTGGACGCGGCTCACGCTCTGGCGGGCACAGCTCGCCGCCGTTCTCGACCAGCCGCCGTACGAGGCCGTCACAGCCGTCCAGGTCTCCGGCGCGGCCGACTCCCCCTCGACGACGCTGCTCGCCGCCTGGCTGCAGCTCCAGCTCGCCGTGGACGTCGACTACGAGTTCACCGGTGGGGCCAAAGCGAGCGGAATCCACGGCGTGCACTTCACCCGTGCATCCGGTGTGATCTCGCTCGAGCGTGAACTGCCGGGCATCGCAACCCTCACCCAGCCCGGCCAGCCCGTGCAGGACCTCACCCTCAAGCGCCGCAGCCTCCGGGATTGCCTCAGCGACGAGCTTCGCCGGCTCGATCCCGACGAGTTGTATGGTGAAGTGATCACCCGCGGACTGCCGAACCTGGACGCGGTTGCAGACAAAACCGGAGGACGACCGTGACACACGAACGACGCGTACTAGTGCATGCAGACCGGGCGGCCCTCGCCGCATCGGTCGCGGCACGATTCATCACCACCGCGGTCGACCTCCTCCACGAGGAGGGCGACATCCATGTCGTCCTCACCGGGGGAAGCGTCGCGACAGAGGTGCTCGACGCTGTCAACGCTTCCGCGGCCAGGGACACCGTCGACTGGGAGCACGTGAACTTCTGGTGGGGCGACGAACGCTGGTTGCCGTACGCCGACCCGGAACGCAACGAACTCCAGGCCCGTACCGCACTCCTCGACCACCTCGACATCCCCGCGGAGAACATCCACCCGTTTGCGTCCTCCGACGGACCGCTCGACCTCGACGCGGCCGGAGCGGCCTATGCGGAGGAGCTCGAAGCAGCCTCGAACGACGGAACCGTGCTGCCGCGCTTCGATATCACCTTCCTCGGCGTCGGCCCGGACGGGCACATCGCCTCGCTGTTCCCGCACCTCCCGGGAATCCGCGAGGACACCGCGAGCGTGCTCACGGTGCGCAACTCCCCCAAGCCCCCGGCCGAACGGCTCACCCTGAGCCGCCCTGCCCTGAACTCGTCGCGCTGCATCTGGCTGGTCCTCGCAGGGCCGGACAAGGCATCCGCCCTCGGGCTCGCACTCGCCGGTGCCAGCAGGGACGAGGTTCCTGTTGCGGGCATCAAGGGGCGCCGCTACACGAACTTCTTCGTGGACCGGGAAGCGGCCGCAGAGGTACCGGAGAACCTGACCGCGTCGTCGTTCTGACACCGTTCGCGCACGAAGAAGCCCCGACCGAGGTCGGGGCTTTTTCGTGTCCGATGGACGAAAGGACCGGAGCTAGTTGGTGGCGGAGAGCTTGCCGCGGCGAATGCGCAGCTGCAGCAGGGCTTCCTCGAGAAGGGAGTCCGCTTCCTCTTCCGTGCGGCGCTCCTTCACGTAGGCGAGGTGCGTCTTGTACGGTTCGAGCTTCACGACGGACGGCGGGTTCTCCTTGTCGCGGCCGGCCGGAAGCCCAGAGGACGGGCAGTCGATCGTCTCGGGGATTTCATCATCGGGCAGGTTCGCCGCGAAGTAGCGGACGGTCTCGTTGCCGAGAGCGTCCCAGTAGGAGACGCGGATCCGGTCCGCCTGGAAACCGCGGTCCTGCTCCCCCATGGGGCCGGCTCCGACCCTGGATCCACGAATTGCGCTGCCACCAGATGCCATTGTGTTCCTCCATGAAAGGCGATTGTGCTTGTGGCCGCACGGCCACGGGTGTGGGAAAAGCGAAGGGGGTGAGGGAGTTACAGTGCCGTGTCGAACTTGGTGATGAGGCCCAGGACGACGATGCACGCGATCCAGAGGACGGCGAGGATCACGGTGATGCGATTGAGGTTTCGTTCCGCAACGCCGGAGGCGCCGAGGTTCGAGGTGACGCCGCCACCGAACATATCGGAGAGGCCACCACCACGGCCCTTGTGCAGGAGGATGAGCATGGTGAGCAGGAGGCTCGTCAGTCCGAGGACAACCTGCAACACGACCTGGAGAATCTGCACGCGAAACCTTTCAGAATGGTGGAGTTTCTCCACCGGGATCAGTGATCATCATAGCCTGACTGACGAACCAGCCCGCCTCCCCTGGTCGGGGTGGCGGGCTGGAGCGGTGATATCAGGTGGAACTTCGGGCTAGACGCCCACGTGCTTCTGGAATCGGACGATGCTCGAGAACTCGTCGATATCCAGGCTTGCCCCGCCGACGAGCGCTCCGTCGACGTTGGGTTCGCGCATGTAGCCCGCGATGTTGACGCCCTTCACGGAACCGCCGTAGAGGATGCGGGTCTTGTCGGCCACATCCTGTCCGAGGGTCTCGCTGAGGACCAGGCGCAGCTGGGCTGCGACCTGTTCGGCCTGCTCAGGCGTTGCCGCCTGGCCGGAGCCGATGGCCCACACGGGCTCGTATGCCACTACGATGTCGGCCGCGCTGTCGATGCCGGACAGTGCGGTGCGCAGCTGGGCGACAGGGACGGCGCTCGGACCGTGCAGTTCCAGGTCCGCGGCGGTCTCGCCGACGCAGATGATCGGAACGAGTCCGTGCTTGACGGCGGCGGTGACCTTCGCGGCCACCTCCTCGTCGTTCTCACCGTGCAGCGTGCGACGCTCGGAGTGCCCGATGAGCACGTACGTGCACTCGAGCTGAGCGAGGAACGCGCCGGAGATCTCACCCGTGAAGGCGCCGGAATCGTGCGCCGAGACGTCCTGCGCGCCGAAGACGACGGGCAGCTTGTCGGCTGACACGAGCGTCTGCACGGAGCGAAGGTCGGTGAACGGCGGGAACACCGCAACCTCGACGGCCGCGAAGTCGTGCTTGGCGTCCTTGAGGTTCCAGGCGAGCTTCTGCACGAACGCGATGGCCTGGAGGTGATCCAGGTTCATCTTCCAATTGCCTGCAATCAGCGGGGTGCGCTGAGTGTTTACTGCCATCCGAGGACCTCCAGTCCTGGGAGACGCTTGCCTTCGAGGAACTCAAGGCTCGCGCCGCCACCGGTAGAAATGTGACCGAACTGGTCGTCCGTGAATCCGAGCGTGCGCACGGCGGCGGCGGAATCGCCACCTCCGACGACGCTGAGACCGTCAACCTCTGTGAGTGCGGCGGCCACCACACGGGTGCCCTCAGCAAACGGTGCGAGCTCGAACACGCCCATGGGGCCGTTCCAGAACACCGTCTTCGATGCGCGGATGATCGCGGCGAATGCCGCCGCCGTGTCCGGTCCGATGTCGAGGCCCAGACCGGTGGCACCGAATGCGGTGTCCTCGATCGAGTCGGCAGCGGTGACCACGTGCTCGGCGTCAGCTCCGAATTTGGAGGCGACGACGACATCCGTCGGCAGGACGATCTTCACGCCCAGGCGCTCGGCCTCGACCAGGTAACCGCGAACGGTTTCGATCTGGTCGGCCTCGAGCAGGCTTGCGCCCACCTTGTGGCCCTGAGCTGCGAGGAAGGTGAAGAGCATTCCGCCACCGATCAGCAGCGAGTTGACCCGCGGCAGGAGGTGACCGATCACGCCGAGCTTGTCCGAGACCTTCGAGCCGCCGAGGACGACCGTGTACGGCGCCTCCGGCTTTTCGGTGAGACGGTCGAGCACGTCGAGCTCGGCAGCGATCAGCAGGCCGGCAGCGCTCGGCAGGATTGCTGCCAGGTCGTACACGCTTGCCTGCTTGCGGTGAACGACGCCGAAGCCGTCGGACACGAGGACGTCGCCGAGGGCGGCGAGCTCGGTCGCGAAGGCGACCCGCTCTGCGTCGACCTTGCTCGTCTCCCCCGGGTTGAACCGGAGGTTTTCGAGCACGACGACGTCGCCGTTGGACAGCGCGCCGACGGCGGCCTTTGCGGCGTCACCGACGGTGTCGGTCGCGAAGGCGACGTCGTGTCCGAGCAGTTGCGCAAGGCGCACTGCGACGGGCGCGAGGCTGTACTTCTCTTCCGGTGCACCCTTCGGCCGTCCGAGGTGGGAGACGATGACCACGCGGGCGCCCTGTTCGAGCAGCGCCTTGATGGTCGGGAGGGACGCGCGAACGCGACCATCGTCCGTGATCTCGCCGTCTTTCAACGGCACGTTCAGGTCACAGCGGACGATGACGCGTTTTCCGGTGAGCAGCCCCAGCGATTCGATTGTACGAAGCGTCACTGCGGGCCCCTGCTACAGGCTCTTGGCGACGAGCGCGGTGAGGTCAACCATGCGGTTGGAGTAGCCCCACTCGTTGTCGTACCAGGACGACAGCTTGACCTGGTCGCCGATGACGCGCAGCAGGCCGGCGTCGAAGATCGAGGAGTGCGGGTCCGTCACGATGTCGCTGGAGACGATCTCGTCCTCCGTGTACATCAGGATGCCCTTGAGGGGACCGGACTCCGCAGCAGCCTTGTAGGCAGCCTTGATCGCTTCGATCGTGACGGGGCGCTCCGCGATGACGGTGAGGTCGGTGATGGAACCGGTGGGAACCGGAACGCGCAGTGCGAAGCCGTCAAGCTTGCCCTTGAGCTCGGGGAGGACGATGCCGAGGGCCTTGGCCGCACCGGTCGAGGTCGGGATGATGTTGATGGCTGCGGCGCGGGCGCGACGCAGGTCGGAGTGCGGGCCGTCCTGGAGGTTCTGGTCGGCGGTGTACGCGTGGATCGTCGTCATCAGGCCGGACTTGATGCCGAAGTTGTCGTTGAAGACCTTGGCCAAGGGCGCGAGGCAGTTCGTGGTGCAGGACGCGTTGGAGATGATGTCGAACTTGGCCGGGTCGTAGTCCTGCTCGTTGACACCCATGACGATCGTCGCTGCGTCGCCTGAGGCGGGAGCGGAAACGATGACCTTCTTGGCGCCTGCGGTGATGTGCTTGCGCGCATCCTCTGCCTTGGTGAAGCGGCCGGTGGACTCGATGACGATGTCGACGCCCAGGGCGCCCCAGGGAAGGTTGGCCGGGTCGCGCTCGGCGAGAACCTTAATCGGCTTGCCGTTGACGAGGATGGAGTCGCCCTCGACGGAAACGGTGGCGTTCAGGCGTCCGGTGATGGAGTCATATTTAAGAAGGTGGGCCAACGTCTTCGTGTCGGTCAGGTCGTTGACGGCGACGATCTCGATGTCGCTGCCCTGCGCCAGGGCGGCGCGAAGATAATTGCGGCCAATGCGGCCAAAGCCATTGATAGCGATCTTTACAGACACGAATGTCTCCTAATCTTGTGCGCCGAAGCGCGGTTTCTTGTGGGTGAAATACACGGGGGACGGGCCCCTCACGGGGCCCGTCCTACGGCTGCGCTATGAGAGCAGCAGAAGCCCGTTGGTCTTTTCGCGAGCGATCGTGAATCGGTCCTGGACGTTCGCCCAGTTGACGATGTTCCAGAATGCCTTCACGTAGTCCGCACGCACGTTGCGATAGTCGAGGTAGTACGCGTGCTCCCAGACGTCGAGCATGAGTACCGGAATCGTGCCGGCTGCGAAGTTCGACTGCTGGTCGAAGAACTGCTGGATGATCAGGCGCTGCCCGATCGAATCCCAGGCGAGCACCGCCCAGCCGGATCCCTGCACACCGAGGGCTGCCGCCGTGAAGTGCGCCTGGAACTTGTCGAAGGAACCGAAGAAGTCCTCGATGGCGCTCGCAAGCTCGCCTGTGGGCTTGTCGCCGCCGTCCGGGGAGAGGTTGGTCCAGAAGATGGAGTGGTTGACGTGACCGCCGAGGTTGAAGGCGAGGTCTTTTTCAAGCTTGTTGACGTTGGCCAGCTGGCCGGAGTCGCGAGCTTCCGCAAGCTGCGCGAGGGCGGTGTTCGCGCCGGTCACGTAGGCCTGGTGGTGCTTGCTGTGGTGAAGTTCCATGATGGTGCCGCTGATGCTCGGCGCGAGCGCCGAGTAGTCATAGGCGAGAGCGGGCAAAGTGTATTCAGCCATTCATATCTCCTCTGTCGAGTTGGCGCGAAGTACTCCGCCACGAGTGTGTAAGCGACGTTTCAAGTCTACTCAGGTCAGGGTGCCCCGCTGACGAGGGGGCCTCAAACATCGTCGAGGTCAGCCGGAAGGTTCGCATCGGTTCCGGGGATCCCGAGGTCGACGGCCTTTTTGTCCGCCATGGCGAGCAAGCGGCGGATGCGTCCGGCGACGGCGTCCTTCGTCATGGGCGGATCGGCGTGGTGGCCCAGTTCGTCGAGGCTGGAGTCGCGGAACGAGAGGCGCAACTCGCCTGCGTAACGGAGGTGTTCCGGAATATCGCTGCCGAGGATTTCCATCGCGCGCTGCACGCGGGCGCACGCCGCAACGGCGGCCTGCGCGCTGCGGCGGAGGTTGGCGTCGTCGAAATTGACGAGGCGGTTGGCCGTTGCGCGCACCTCACGGCGCTGTCGGAGCGCTTCCCAGTTGAGCACGGTCTCCGCCGCACCCATGTGCACGAGCATGGCGCCGATGGCGTCGCCGTCGCGGATCACGACCCGGTGCACGCCCCGCACCTCACGGGCCTTGGCGACGACGCCGAGTCGACCGGCCGTACCGACGAGGGCCATCGCGGCCTCGTTGCCCGGGCAGGTCACTTCGAGGGCCGCCGAGCGACCTGGGTCGGTGAGGGAGCCGTTCGCGAGGAACGCACCGCGCCAGACGGCGGCGATCTCTTCCTTGGACCCCGTGGTCAGCCGGTTCGGCAGACCACGGATGGGGCGTCGCCGGGCGTCGAGCAGGCCGGTCTGTCTGGCCAGGGTTTCTCCCCATCGAGCACGCGCACCAGGAAGTGGCTGGTGCGGCGCAGGCCGGATGCCGAAATCACGGAGACTTCGCTGCGGACGCCGTAGAGTTCGGCGAGGTCCTTCCGCACCCGGCGGGCGAGGAGTGCGGTGTCGAGCTCGGATTCGATCGCGATCCGGCTGTTGATCATGTGCAGGCCGCCGGAGAATCGCAGGATCGTCGCGAGCTCCGCCGCCCGCACCGTGGTCTTCGACACGTCAACCCGTGCAAGTTCATCTTTGACGTCGGCCGTGAGTGCCAATCGTTTGTCCATTCTGTCGTACTGACCCCAAAATGGGTCGGTCTGTGGTCTGTGTGGCCCGGCGCAGCCCGCGGGGCGGCGCACCGGGCGGGGTCTTACTCCCGGCCGAGGTCGCGATTCTTGAGGCTTATCGCGACTCCGGGCAGATCGCCGATCCGGCGAGCGATTTCGCGGGCCATCGCCACCGAGCGATGCTTGCCGCCCGTACAGCCGATGGCGATGGTGGCGTGGCGTTTGTTCTCGCGCTGGTAGCCCGCCAGCACCGGTGCGAGCGCCAGGGAGTAGTGCTCGATGAAGTCCAGGGCGCCTTCCTGGGCCAGCACGTAGTCCCGCACTTCGGGGTCCTGTCCGGTGTGGGAGCGGAGTTCGGGCACCCAGAACGGATTCGGCAGGAAGCGGACATCGGCGACCATGTCGACATCCGTGGGAAGACCGTACTTGAAGCCGAAACTCATGACCGTGACGTGCACGCCTGCGGCATCTTCGGCCGCGAAGCGTTCGCTGATGGTCGTCGCGAGCTGGTGGATGTTGAGGTCGGACGTGTCGATGACCATGTCGCACGATTCACGGACGGCGCGCAACCGGGTGCGTTCGGCGTCGATGCCATCGAGGATGGTGCCGTCGCCCTGCAGCGGATGCGGACGGCGCACGGACTCGAAACGCCGCACGAGGACGTCGTCCCTGGCCTCGAGAAAGATCACGCGCAACTGGGAGCCGTTGCGGAGGGACTGCACGATCTCCTGGAAGTCCGCGAAGAAGTCACGGCCGCGGATGTCCACGACGGCGGCGATCTTGGGCAGGCTCGTGCCCGCCTTGCCGGCGAGTTCGACGAGCGGGCGCAGCATTTGCGGCGGAAGGTTGTCGACGACGTACCAGCCGAGGTCTTCGAGGGCGTTGGCCACTGTCGAACGCCCGGCCCCGGACATTCCCGTGACGATAAGCATTTCCTGCTTGTCGTTCTCCGTCATCCTGGGGGTGCGCCTTCTGTCGGTGGTGGGCCTGTCAGTCCAGCCTACCGACCGAGATCGGTTTCAGGCGCGAAAGTGCTGGTGGATCGTCGCCGCGAGGCCTGGTCCGATGCCGCGGACCTCCGCGATTGCCTCGATGGGGGCCTCTTTGAGCCGGGCGACGGATCCGAAATGCTGCAACAGCACTTTGACCCGTGCCGGGCCGAGGCCGGCGATCTCGCCGAGGACCGTTGCGATGTCGCGTTTGCGGCGGGCGCGCTGGTGGGTGATCGCGAAGCGGTGGGCCTCGTCCCGGATCCGCTGGATGAGGAAGAGTGCGTCGCTGTTGCGCGGCAGGATGACGGGATAGTCCGAGTCCGGCAGCCAGATCTCCTCGAGGCGCTTGGCGATGCCGCACAGCTGGATGCCGGTGACCCCGGATTCGCGAAGCGCCCTGGCCGCCGCAGCGACCTGCGGCTGGCCGCCGTCGACGATCAGGAGGTTCGGCTGGTACCGGAACTTCTTGCGTCTGGCCGGCGAGTCCGGCGACGCACCCGCGGGATCCGGTGCGGGCTCCGTGCCGGCATCCGTTGCAGGGCCGTCGTCTGGCACGAGGTAGGCGAGGCGCCTGGTCAGGGTGCGGTAGATCGAGTCGGTGTCGTCTGTGGACTCCGGGATGCTGAAGCGCCGGTATTCGTCCGTGCGTGGAAGCCCGTCTTCGAAGACCACCATCGAGGCGACGATGTTCGTGCCGCTCAGGTGCGAGACGTCATAACACTCCATTCGGAGCGGCGCCGAGTCCATACCGAGCGCCTCCTGGATGTCCTCGAGCGCCTTGGAGCGTGCGACGAAGTCGGAGCTGCGGCGGGTCTTGTAGAGCATCAGTGCCTGCCGTGCGTTCTGGGTGGCCGTCGCGAGCAGAGCGGCCTTCTCGCCGCGCTGGGCGGCCACGAGGTGCACCTTGCGCCCGGCGATGCCGCCGAGCCATTCTTCGAGCGCTGCGGAGTCGTCAGGAAGCAACGGGACGACGACCTCCCGCGGCGGCACGGCGTCCCTGGAGTATGCGGTCTGCAGCAGGGAATCGATAAGCTCCCCTGTTGTCAGGTCCAGCTCCTTGTCGACGACCCAGCCGCGGACACCGCGGATCCGGCCGCCGCGCACGATGAACAGCTGCACAGCCGCAGCGAGCTCGTCCTCCTCGACGGCGAACAGGTCGATGTCGACGTTGTCACGCAGCACGACCGCACTCTTCTCGAGCACGTTCGTGAGCGCCTTGACCTGGTCTCGCCGCTTGGCCGCGAGCTCGTACTGCTGGCCGAGGGCAGCGGCCTTCATCTCGTTGGTCAGTCGGTTGATCATGGTGCGGTCCTGGCTCGCCATGAAACTCACGAATTCGTCGACGATGACGCGGTGCTCCTCGATCGAGACCTTCTGGGAGCACGGGCCGAAGCAGCGGCCGATCTGGCCGGCGAAACACGGTTTCCCCGATTGCATGGCGCGTTTGTAGTTGGCGTTGTTGCAGGTGCGGATCGGGAAGGCCTTGAGCATCAGGTCGATCGTCTCGTGAACGGCCCAGACCTTGGGGTACGGGCCGAAATAACGCGCGCCGCGGATGCCGGTGGTGCGGGTGACGAGGGCGCGCGGCGCCTCGTCTGCGAGGGTCACGGCGAGGTATGGGTAGGACTTGTCGTCCTTGAACTGCACGTTGAACGGCGGGTCGAACTCGTTGATCCAGGTCCATTCGAGCTGGAGGGCCTCGACCTCGGTTCCGACTGTGGTCCACTCGACGGACGCGGCCGTCGTGACCATGCGCCGGGTGCGCTCGTGCAGGCTGCTGAGCGGCGCGAAGTAGTTGCTGAGGCGGGCGCGCAGGTTCTTGGCCTTGCCGACGTAGAGCACCCGCCCGGTCTCGTCGCGAAAGCGGTACACGCCAGGGACCGTGGGGATCTCCCCGCCTTCGGCCGATAGCTCAACGCGTCCGACATGAACTCTCCTGGTACTTCCCCGCGCCGGACAGAAACCGGCCGAACAGAATTTTAGCGCGCCGCCAGGATCTCTTTGAGGAAGGTGCCCGTGTGGCTCTTCTTGACGGTCGCGATGTGCTCCGGTGTTCCGGTCGCGAGCACGCGCCCGCCGCCGGACCCGCCCTCCGGCCCGAGGTCGATCACCCAGTCGGCCGATTTGATCACGTCGAGGTTGTGCTCGATCACGATCACGGTGTTGCCCTTGTCGACGAGACTGTTGAGCACCAGCAGGAGCTTGCGCACGTCTTCGAAGTGCAGCCCGGTCGTGGGTTCGTCGAGCACGTAGACGCTGCGGCCGTTCGAGCGACGCTGGAGTTCGGTGGCGAGCTTGACGCGCTGCGCCTCACCTCCGGAGAGCGTCGTGGCGCTCTGGCCGAGGCGCACATAGCCGAGTCCGACCTCGACGAGGGTCTTCAGGAAGCGGTGGATCGCCGAGATCGGCTCGAAGAATTCCGCAGCCTCGCTGATCGGCATGTCGAGGACCTCGGCGATGTTCTTGCCCTTGTAGTGAACGGTGAGGGTGTCGCGGTTGTACCGCGCTCCCCGCAGACCTCGCACGCGACATAGACGTCGGGCAGGAAGTTCATCTCGATCTTGATCGTGCCGTCGCCGGAGCAGGCTTCGCAGCGGCCGCCCTTGACGTTGAAGCTGAACCGGCCGGGCAGGTAGCCCCGCGCCTTCGCCTCGATCGTCTCCGAGAAGAGGGTGCGGATCTTGTCGAACACGCCCGTGTACGTCGCCGGGTTGGACCGAGGGGTGCGGCCGATCGGGGCCTGGTCGACGTGGATGACCTTGTCCAGCTGCTCGAGCCCGGTGACCCTGGTGTGCTTGCCGGGGAGCTTGCGGGCGCCGTTCAGCCGGTTGGCGAGCACCCGGTAGAGGATGTCGTTGACGAGGGAGGACTTTCCGGAGCCGCTCACGCCGGTGACGGCGGTGAAGGTGCCGAGCGGGAACGTCACGGAGACCTTCTTGAGGTTGTTCGCCTCCGCCCCGATCACGTTGATCTGGCGGTCAGGGTCGATCGGCCTGCGCGTCTCAGGCGTCTCTATCGACTTGCGGCCGGCGAGGTAGTCTCCCGTGAGCGACTCCCGGTTCTCCAGGAGGCTCGCGTAGGAGCCGGAGTGCACGACGTGGCCGCCGTTCACGCCGGCGCCGGGACCGATGTCGACGATCCAGTCGGCCATCTTGATGGTGTCCTCGTCGTGTTCGACGACGATGAGGGTGTTTCCGAGGTCGCGGAGGGCGACGAGGGTCTCGATGAGTCGCCGGTTGTCCCGCTGGTGCAGGCCGATGCTCGGCTCGTCGAGCACGTAGAGCACCCCGGTCAACCCGGAGCCGATCTGCGTGGCCAGACGGATGCGCTGGGCCTCTCCGCCGGAGAGGCTCGCGGCTGCGCGGGCCAGGTTCAGGTAGTTGAGGCCGACCCGGATCAGGAAGTCCAGCCGCGCCTTGATCTCGCGGAGGACCTGGGCCGCGATCATGGCCTCACGGTCGGTCAGTTCGAGCAGGTCCATGAACGACCGGGCGTCCGCGAGGCTCAGGTTGCAGACATCCGCGATGCTGGAGCCGTGGATCAGCACGGCGAGGACCTCGGGCTTGAGCCGGGTGCCCGAGCAGACCGGGCAGTCGATCTCGCGGAGGTACTCGCCCCAGCGGGCCCGCTGGGTGTCGGACTCCGCCTGCAGGTACTGGCGTTCGATGTACGGCACGACGCCTTCGAAGCCGGAGGTGTAGCTCATCTCACGGCCGTAGCGGTTCTTCCACTTCACGCGGACCTCGAAGTTGTCGCCGCGGAGCACGGCATTCTGCACGTCGGGCGTGAGTTCGCCCCAGGGGGTGTCGAGTGAGAAGTCGAGGTCGTGCGCGAGGCCGTCGAGCAGCTTCTCGTAGTACTGGAAGAGTCCCTTGCCCTGGGTGGTCCAGGGCAGCACGACGCCCTCCGCGATGCTGAGGTCAGGGTCGCCGAGAAGGAGATCCTGGTCGACGGACATTCGCGTGCCGAGGCCGGAGCACTCGGGGCAGGCGCCGAAGGGCGCGTTGAAGGAGAAGGTGCGCGGTTCGATCTCGGTGAGCTGCACGGGGTGGTTGTTCGGGCAGGAGAGCTTCTCGGAGTAGCTCTGCCACGCCGCGTCACCCTCCCCGTCGACGTAGTTGATCTGGACGATGCCGTCGGTGAGTTTGAGCGCGGTCTCGAGGGAGTCGGTCAGGCGGCTGAGGAGTTCCGGCGCCGCGACGAGGCGGTCGACGACCACGGAGATGTCGTGCTTGAGCTGCTTCTTGAGCGTCGGCGGTTCGCTGAGCTGGATCTGGGTGCCGTCGACCATGGCGCGGGAGTAGCCGCCGGCGGCGAGCTCCTTGAACAGGTCGACGAACTCGCCCTTCTTCTGGGAGACGACCGGGCTCAGGATCTGGTACCGGGTGCCCTGCGGAAGTTCCATGAGCTGGTCGGCGATCTGCTGAACGGTCTGGGCCTGGATGACCTCGCCGCAGACGGCGCAGTGCGGCACTCCGATGCGCGCCCAGAGCAGGCGCATGTAGTCGTAGACCTCGGTGATCGTGCCGACCGTCGACCGCGGGTTGCGGTTGGTCGACTTCTGGTCGATCGAGACGGCGGGGCTGAGCCCCTCAATGAAGTCGACGTCCGGCCGGTCGACCTGGCCGAGGAACTGGCGTGCGTACGCGGAGAGCGACTCGACGTAGCGGCGTTGCCCCTCCGCGAAGATGGTGTCGAACGCGAGTGAGGACTTGCCCGAACCGGACAGTCCCGTGAAGACGACCAGGGAATCCCTGGGGATCTCCAAATCGACGTTGTGCAGGTTGTGCACACGCGCACCGCGGACACTGAGCTTGGACCCGGACGTTACCTTGGAAATTGACACCGTTCGAGTCTATTGAGTGCCACCGACACTCCTGCGCCCCGGACGCACGCCCTGAGCGAACAAACGTTCGAATTCCGACCGCGACGTTGGGCGGTTGTTGATCAGATGTGCCCGGCCTTCTCCATCTGGCGGAGTTCGCGTTTGAGTTCGGAGACCTCGTCCCGGAGCCGGGCAGCGAGTTCGAACTTGAGCTCGCCCGCGGCCTCGAGCATCTGGCCACTGAGGTCGGCGATGATCGACTCGAGGTCGTTGGCTCCGTTCGCGGCGATGCCGGTGCGGAGCGGGGTCGCCGCGACCTTGCGCCGGGCGTCGCGACCGGCGAGGAGCTCGGCGGTGTCGGCCTCTTCCCGTGCGAGGATGTCGGTGATGTCGGCGATCCGTTTGCGGAGCGGAGTGGGGTCGATGCCGTGCAGGGTGTTGTAGGCGACCTGCTTTTCGCGGCGGCGGTCGGTCTCGTCGATCGCGCGTTCCATCGAGGCGGTCAGCCGGTCGGCGTACATGTGCACCTCGCCGGAGACGTTCCGGGCGGCCCGGCCGATCGTCTGGATGAGGGAGGTTGCGGAGCGCAGGAACCCTTCCTTGTCGGCGTCGAGGATTGCGACGAGCGACACCTCGGGCAGGTCGAGGCCCTCCCGGAGGAGATTGATGCCGACGAGGACGTCGTACACGCCCGCGCGGAGCTCGGTGAGGAGCTCGACCCGGCGCAGGGTGTCGACGTCGGAGTGCAGGTAGCGCACCCGGACGCCGGCCTCGGTGAGGAAGTCCGTGAGTTCCTCGGCCATCTTCTTGGTGAGGGTCGTGACGAGTACCCGCTCGTTGAGTGCGACGCGCTTGTGGATCTCCTCGAGGAGGTCGTCGATCTGTCCCTTGGACGGCTTGACGATGATCTGCGGGTCGATGAGCCCGGTCGGGCGGATGATCTGTTCGACGATGCCGTCTGCGATGCCCATCTCGTATTTCCCGGGCGTGGCGGACAGGTACACGGTCTGGCCGACCCTGTCCTTGAATTCGTTGAACTTGAGCGGCCGGTTGTCGAGGGCGCTCGGGAGCCGGAAGCCATGCTCGACGAGCGTGCGTTTGCGGGACGAGTCCCCCTCGTACATCGCCCCGATCTGCGGGACGGTGACATGGGATTCGTCGATGACCATCAGGAAGTCGTCGGGGAAGTAGTCGAGGAGACAGTGCGGCGCCTCCCCCGGTGACCGCTGGTCGATGTGCCGGGAGTAGTTCTCGATGCCGGAGCAGAAGCCGATCTGTTCCATCATCTCGAGGTCGAAGGTCGTGCGCATCCGAAGTCGCTGCGCCTCGAGCAGTTTGCCTTCCCGTTCGAGCTGGCCGAGCCGTTCGGCGAGTTCTTCCTGGATGGTGACGATGGCCCGCTGCATGGTCTCGGTGCTCGCGACGTAGTGCGAGCCGGGGAAAACGGACACGGATTCGAGCTTGCGGACGATGTCACCGGTGAGCGGGTGCAGGCTGTAGAGCGCCTCGATCTCATCGCCGAACATCTCGATCCGGATCGCGAGTTCCTCGTACATCGGGATGATCTCGATGGTGTCGCCGCGCACCCGGAAGTGGCCTCTGGAAAAGTCGACGTCGTTGCGCTGGTACTGCATCGCAACGAACTTGCGGATCAGCCAGTCACGGTCGACCTTCTGGCCCACCTGGAGGGCGATCATGGCCTCCATGTATCCCTCGGGTGTGCCGAGGCCGTAGATGCAGGACACGGTGGAGACGACGACGACGTCGCGGCGGCTCAGGAGCGAGTTCGTGGTGGAGTGCCTGAGCCGCTCGACCTCGGCGTTGATCGAGGAGTCCTTCTCGATGAAGGTGTCCGTCTGCGGGACGTACGCCTCCGGCTGGTAGTAGTCGTAGTACGACACGAAGTACTCGATGGCGTTGTTCGGCATCAGCTCGCGGAACTCGTTCACGAGCTGGGCTGCGAGGGTCTTGTTGTGCGCGAGCACGAGCGTCGGGCGCTGCACCTGTTCGATCAGCCAGGCGGTCGTCGCGGACTTGCCGGTTCCGGTGGCTCCGAGGAGCACGATGTCGGTTTCACCGGCGTTGATGCGTTCGGCGAGTTCTTTGATCGCGGTCGGCTGGTCGCCGCTCGGCGTGTATTCGCTCACGACCTCAAAGGGATGTACGGATCGCGTGGGTTCCATCCCTCCAGTCTAGATTCGACCACCGACACTCTCGGTGCCGGCTGAGTTTCCGGCGCTCCGCACGCGTTCCCAGAGCGCGTCGACCTGTCGCAGGGTGTGTTCCAGGGTGCCATCGGTGTCGATCACGACGTCGGCGATCGCAAGCCGTTCGGCATCATCGGCCTGGGCGCGGATGCGCATGGCCGCGTCCTCCTGGCTCATCCGGCGCAGGTCGACCATCCGTTGCATCCGGGTCTCCGGAGTCGCCTGGGTGACGACGACGAGGTCGAACGGATGCTCGACGGCCGCCTCGACCAGAAGGGGTACGTCGTAGACGACCACCGCCGAGGGATTCGCGAGCCCGGCTGCACGAATGCGTGCGTTCGTGAGCGACCGCACTGCGGGGTGCACGATCGCGTTGAGCCTCGCCAGGGCCGCCGGGTCGCCGAAGACGATCGCGCCGAGTCTGGGCCGGTCCAGCGCACCGTCCGGTCCGACGAGAGCGGTGCCGAACTCCGCCGCGATCGCCGCCAGGACGGGGCTGCACGGTTCGACGACCTCGCGGGCGAGGCGATCCGCATCGATGACGACGGCCCCGTGTTCCGTGAGGGCGCTCGCAACGGTGCTCTTGCCGGATGCGATCCCGCCGGTCAGTCCAATGAGGTACACCCCGGCAATGCTACCGATGTGGCCAGGGCGCAGAAAACCGGCCGGGCCCCGAAGGGTCCGGCCGGTTCTGGTGTTGCGGTGGAGCTGCGTGCTAGTTGTTGCTGCTGAGCTTCTCGCGCAGTGCGGCGAGTGCCTCGTCGTCAGCAAGCGTTCCGGCTCCGGCCGTCTCGCTCGAGAACGAGTTGCCAGCTGCGGAGGGAACGTCGCCGACGGCGATGATCTCGTCGTTCGCGGACGCGACCTGCTTCTTGTGGGCTTCCCAGCGAGCCTGGGCTGCAGCGTAGTCCTGCTCCCACTTCTCGCGCTGGTTTTCGAAGCCTTCGCGCCACTCGTTGGTCTCCGGGTCGAAGCCCTCGGGGTACTTGTAGTTGCCCTGGTCGTCGTACTCGGTGAGCATTCCGTAGAGCGCCGGGTCGAACTCGGTGCCCTCGGGGTCGACACCCTCGTTGGCCTGCTTGAGGCTCAGCGAGATGCGGCGACGCTCGAGGTCGATGTCGATGACCTTGACGAAGACCTCGTCGCCGACCGAAACGACCTGCTCGGCGAGCTCGACGTGCTTGCCGGAGAGTTCGCTGATGTGGACCAGGCCCTCGATGCCCTCTGCAACGCGAACGAACGCGCCGAAGGGGACGAGCTTGGTGACCTTGCCCGGTGCAACCTGGCCGATGGCGTGGGTGCGGGCGAAGACCTGCCACGGGTCTTCCTGGGTGGCCTTGAGCGACAGCGACACGCGCTCGCGCTCGAGGTCGACCTCGAGGATCTCGACGGTGACTTCCTGGCCAACCTCGACGACCTCGCTGGCGTGCTCGATGTGCTTCCAGCTGAGTTCGGAGACGTGAACCAGGCCGTCAACGCCACCGAGGTCGACGAACGCACCGAAGTTGACGATCGAGGAGACGACGCCCTTGCGGACCTGTCCCTTCTGGAGGTTGTTGAGGAACGTGGTGCGGCTCTCGGACTGCGTCTGCTCGAGCAGGGCACGACGGGACAGCACAACGTTGTTGCGGTTCTTGTCGAGCTCGAGGATCTTCGCTTCGATCTCCTGGCCCAGGTACGGGGTCAGGTCGCGAACGCGGCGAAGCTCGATGAGCGAGGCCGGCAGGAAGCCACGGAGGCCGATGTCGACGATGAGCCCGCCCTTGACGACCTCGATGACCGAACCGGTGACAACGCCATCGGATTCCTTGATCTTCTCGACGTCGCCCCACGCACGTTCGTACTGGGCGCGCTTCTTCGAGAGGATGAGGCGGCCTTCTTTGTCTTCCTTCTGGAGAACAAGGGCCTCGACCAGGTCGCCGACCTTGACAACCTCGGAAGGGTCAACGTCGTGCTTGATGGAAAGTTCGCGGGAGGGAATGACGCCCTCGGTCTTGTAACCCACGTCGAGGAGGACCTCGTCGCGGTCGATCTTCACAACGGTGCCCTCGATGAGGTCTCCGTCGTTGAAGAATTTCAGAGTCTTTTCGACCGCGGCAAGAAAGTCTTCAGCAGATCCAATGTCGTTGATGGCGACCTGCTTAGGTGCCCTATCGGTCGTTGCGATTGTCATGTAGTAGTTGCTCCAGGATGGACATAAGTCGGGCCATACGCGAACGGGTGGGGATTGTGGACTCCGCGCATGGCAGCGGATAGTTCGTCACAAACGTGACAGTCAAGCTTAGCTGTTTGCAGGGGCCACCGGCAACATCCGCTTGTCACGTCGTGTACGCGGAGAGACGTCAGGACAGCAGCGCCGCGCGGAGGGTGTCGAGGCCGACGCCGCCGAGGTCGAGGGCTCGCCTGTGGAAGTCCTTGATCGAGAACGCCGCACCCTCCCTGGCCGTGCTGGCGTCGCGGAGTTCCTCCCAGATGCGCTGGCCGATCTTGTACGAGGGCGCCTGTCCCGGCCAGCCGAGGTACCGGTTGACTTCGAACTGCACCGTGCTCTCGTCGACGTTGGCATTGCGGCGGAAGAAGTCGAAGGCGTGCTCGGCCGTCCAGACGCCGCTTCCATCCGGCAGGGTCTTGCCGAGGTGCACGCCGATGTCGATCACGACGCGGGCGGCGCGCATCCGCTGGCCGTCGAGCATGCCGAGACGGTCGGCCGGGTCGTCGAGGTAGCCGAGCTCGCTCATCAGGCGTTCGGCGTAGAGCGCCCAGCCCTCTGCGTGCCCTGACGTGCCCGCGAGCTGGCGACGCCAGGTGTTCAGGATGCCGCGGTTATGCACCGCCTGTCCGATCTGCAGGTGGTGGCCAGGAACACCCTCGTGATAGACGGTCGACAGTTCGCGCCAGGTGGAGAACTCGGTGACGCCTGCCGGAACCGACCACCACATCCGGCCCGGCCTGGAGAAGTCGTCGCTCGGCCCGGTGTAGTACACGCCGCCGTCCTGCGTCGGGGCGATCAGGCACTCGAGCGCGCGGATCTCCTGGGGGATGTCGAAGTGACTCACCGACAGTTCGGCGACGGCGCGGTCGCTCGTCTCCTGCATCCAGCGTTGCAAGGCCGCCGTGCCGTGCAGGGTGCGGCTCTGGTCGGCGTCGAGGTGGGCGATGGCCTCCTGCACGCTCGCTCCCGGGAGAATCTGCCTGGCGATGCCCTCCTGCTCCGCGACCATCCTGGCGAGTTCCTCGATCCCCCACTCGTAGGTTTCGTCGAGATCGACAGCGGCCCCGAGGAACCGGCGGGACTGGAGCGCATAGATCTCCCGGCCGACCGCATCCGCCTCTGGCGCGGACCGTTCGAGCTCGTCGCCGAGGAATGCGGCCAGCGCGGAGTATGCGGCGGCGGCGGCGCGGGCGCCGGACCCGAGGTCGGTCGCGAGACTCGCGGGCAGGCTGCCCGTCACGGGACTCGCCTCCGCGGCGAGCGTGGCGAAGAAGCCCGTCTTCGCCGCGTGCCGGCGTGCCTGAACTGCGACCTCGCGCACCTGGCGCTTCGCGGGCATGATGCCTTCGCGGATGCCGAGGCGCAGGGTCTCGATGTAACCCGCGACGGCCTCGGGCACGGCGCCGAGCCGCGTGGAGATGGTGCGCCAGTCCTCGACGGTTTCCGTCGGCATCAGGTCGAAGGCCGCGCGGATGTCCTGCGCGGGCGAGGCGAGATTGTTCAGGTCCCGAAGCGGCAGGCCCGCATCGGCGCTCTCGACGCTGAGGGCGAGTTCGCTGCGCAGATCCGTGCGGGTGACCTCGTCGACCGCGTCGACGACGACAGCGGCATCGAGGCGCCTGATCGTTGCGAGAGACGCGAGGCGATGCCGTTCCAGGCCCGCCGGGGAGTAGTCGCCATACCGGTCGGCGCCCACGCTGCGGCCGATGTAGGTGCCGATCGTGGGATCGAGGTCGACGAGGGTGTCGACCCAGTCTTCCGCGATCGCATCAATCGCTGTGGGCGTACGCACGGTGTCTTGGCTCATGGACCGAGCCTAGATCACCGTACCGGCAGCGACACAGGGAGCGAGCCGGGACCTCAGTGCGCCGCGGCGTCCCAGTTCGCACCCCTGCCGACCTGCACGTCCAGGGGCACGAGCAGCGCAGCGGCGGTCTCCATCCGGTGCGTGACGACGGTGCGGAGAGCGTCCCACTCGCCGGGCGCGACCTCGAAGATCAATTCGTCGTGCACCTGGAGCATCATCCGGGACTCGAGGCCTTCCTCGAGCATGTCCTCCGCGATGTTGTTCATTGCGATCTTCATGATGTCGGCGGCCGAGCCCTGGATCGGGGCGTTGAGCGCAGCCCGCTCCGCGTTCTCCCTGAGCACGCGGTTGGAACTGTGCAGTTCGGGGAACGGGCGGCGGCGCCCGAAGATCGTCGCCGTGTACCCGTCGACCTTGGCCTGTTCGACGACGTGCCGCAGGTAGTCGCGCACGGCGCCGAACCGGGCGAAGTAGTCCGTGATGAGCTGGCGTGCTTCCTTCTGGTCGATCCGGAGCTGCTTGGAGAGGCCGAAGGCACTCAGCCCGTACGCGAGTCCGTAGGACATGGCCTTGACCTTGCTGCGCATCTCGTTCGTGACCTCCTCCGGCGTGACCCCGAAGACGGATGCGCCGACGAAGCGGTGCAGGTCTTCTCCGGCGTTGAAGGCCTCGATCAGCCCGGCGTCTTCGGAGAGGTGCGCCATGATGCGCATCTCGATCTGGGAGTAGTCGGCCGTCAGCAGGCACTCGGCGTCCGGGCCGGAGTGGAAGGCTGCCCGGATCCGCCGGCCTTCCTCTGTGCGCACGGGGATGTTCTGAAGGTTCGGATCGGCCGAGGAGATCCGGCCTGTGGCAGTGCCGATCTGCACGTAATTGGTGTGGATGCGCCCGGTCGCGTCGATCGCCTTGTCAAGGGTCTCGACGATCTGGCGGAGCTTGGTCGCGTCCCTGTGCTGCAGGAGGAGACCGAGGAAGGGATGCGGGTTGCTCGCCTGGAGATCGGCGAGGGCGCCGGCATCCGTCGTGTATCCGGTCTTGTTCGCGCGGGTCTTCGGCATGCCCAGTTGCTCGAACAGGACCTCCTGGAGTTGCTTGGGCGAGCCGAGGTTGACCTCGCGGCCGATCTCGGCGAACGCGCCCGCCGCGTACTCCGCCGCCCGCTCGCCGAGCTGGGCCGACAGGACGGACAGCTCCTCGTGTGACACGGCGACGCCGGTGAGTTCCATGTCGACGAGGGTCAGCAGGGTCGGCATTTCGATGTCGGTGAGCACAGACTGGGAACCCGGATCGAGCAAGGCCCCGAGCGCGGCCGAGAGCCGGTAGGCGTACCAGGCCTCGGTGGGCACGCCGCCAGACTCCGACTCGTCCGGCACCAGCTGGTTGGGGTCTGCGACAGGGAGCGTCTCGTCGAGGTAGCGGGTGACGAGGTCGGCGAGGGTCTTGTCCGGCCCGCCCGGGCGCAGCAGCCAGGCAGCTACGAGGGTGTCGGTGACGAGCCCACCGAAGCCGAGGCCACTGCGGCGCAGGGCCTTGAGCTGGTGCTTGGCGTCGTGCATGATCTTGGGCGCGTCGCTCGCGAGCCAGTCCTCGAAGGGCAGGTAGTCCGTGCGTCCCGGCTGCCACGGAAGGTTCACGGACTCCTCGAGCCCGGACACACCGAAACCGATCGCCTTGCCGTCCTGCACCTCGACCTGGAGGCCGAGTCCGCCCGGGTTGGCCGCTACGACCCGGGTGAGCCAGGCATCCAGCTCCTCGTCGAGAAGGTCCTTGGCGACCGGCGCGGAGGGCGCATCGTCACGCTCGACCGGCACGACGGTCGCGCCAGACTCGTCCGCGCCGCCCTCGAGCTTGATCACGCGTTCGAGCAGGTTCTTGAACTCGAGGCGACCGAAGACCTCGCGCACGGCGGCTTCGTTGATCGGGGCGCGGACGAGGTCTGGCAGTTCGACGGGGAGGTCGAGGTCGGTCACGAGCCGGTTGAGGCGGCGATTGCGGATCGCGTTCTCCTTCTGCTCGCGCAGGTTGTTTCCGACGACACCCTTGATCTCGTCCGCGTGTTCGAGGATGCCGGCAAGGCTGCCGTAGAGGCCGAGCCACTTGACGGCGGTCTTCTCGCCGACCTTGCTGATGCCGATCAGGTTGTCGCTCGTCTCGCCGACGAGGGCCGCGACATCGGGATACTGGGCCGGATCGATGCCGTACTTCTCGCGCACACGTGCCGGGTCGTACCGGGTGAGCGCCGAGACGCCCTGGCTCGCCGGGTAGAGCAGGGTCACGTTGTCGTTGACGAGCTGGATCGAATCCCGGTCGCCGGAGACGACGAAGACGTGGTACCCCTCCGCGGTTCCGCGGACGGACAGGGTCGCGAGGATGTCGTCCGCCTCGAAGTCTTCCTTCGTGATGGTCGTGATGTTCATGGCCGCGAGGGCCTCCTGCAGGAGCGGCACCTGACCTTTGAATTCCGGAGGGGTACTCGCCCGGGTTCCCTTGTATTCGGGGTATTCGCGGGTGCGGAAAGAGGCGCGCGAGATATCGAAAGCGACGGCGATGTGCGAGGGGTTCTCGGTGCGCAGCAGGCTCAGCAGCATCGAGATGAACCCGTGAATGCCGTTGGTGTGCTGGCCGTCCCGGGTCTGGAAACTGTCGACCGGGAGCGCATGGAACGCCCGGTAGGCCAGTGAATGGCCGTCGATGATCATCAGGGTAGGCTTTTCGGAATCCGACACACAGACAGCCTACAAGCGTCGTCCGACGGCGCAGGGCCCTATCCAAGGTGACCATGACCCAGAAGACCGAAGACGCCCTCAGCTGGGTGCAGCAGCGCGGCGGCGGGGCCCTCGCCGACAAGATGGGCATCGAATTCCTCGAGTTCAGCCTCGAGCGGGCGGTGGCACGGATGCCGGTGTTCGGCAATACCCAGCCGGCCATGCTCCTGCACGGGGGCGCCTTCGTGGTGCTCGGCGAGAGCCTCGGATCGATGTCCGCGAACCTGCACGCGGGACCGGGCAAGCTCGCCGTCGGCATCGAGATCAACGCGACGCACACCCGCTCGGCGACGAGCGGCTGGGTCACCGGCGTCTGCACGCCGATCCACCTCGGGCGCACCCTGACGACCCACTCGATCGAGATCGACGACGATCAAGGCAGGCGCTGCTCGACGATCCGGATCACGAACCTGATCACTGACCGCCCCGGCATCGCCTGATCTGTCACGCCCGCCGTGCACCACGACAAAGGCGGGCCCGGTCGCCATTGACCGGACCCGCCTTTCGTGTGTGCAGTGGTGCTACTTCTTTGCGGAGAGCTGCTCGATGATCGCCTGGGCGACATCGTGCATGGTGAGGCGGCGGTCCATCGACGCCTTCTGGATCCAGCGGAACGACTCCGGTTCGGTGAGGCCCATCTTCTCGTTGAGCAGGCCCTTGGCCCGGTCGACGAGCTTGCGGGTCTCGAAGCGCTCGACGAGGTCGGCGACCTCGGCTTCGAGGGTGATGATCTGGCTGTAACGGGACAACGCGATCTCGATCGCGGGCAGCAGGTCGTTCGGGGTGAACGGCTTGACGACGTATGCGAGTGCGCCGGCTTCCGTCGCCCGCTCGACCAGTTCCTTCTGGCTGAACGCGGTGAGGAGCACAACCGGGGCGATGTGCGCCTTGGTGATCCGCTCCGCGGCCGAGATGCCGTCGAGGTGCGGCATCTTGACGTCCATGATCACCAGGTCGGGTCGCAGCTCGGTCGCCAGGGCCACAGCGGTTTCGCCGTCGCCGGCCTCGCCGACGACCTCGAATCCGGCGTCACGAAGGATTTCGACGATGTCGAGACGAATGAGGGACTCATCCTCGGCCACGACAACACGGCGAGGAGGTACTGGGGTTGAATCTTGGTCGGTCACGGGTCAAAGCCTACGGTATTCTGAACCAGGTGTTGTGAGCCGGTGTGGCGGAATGGCAGACGCGGAGCACTCAAAATGCTTTGTTCGAGAGGACGTGTGGGTTCGAGTCCCACCACCGGTACCAACACAGGTCAGTCATGATGCGGAACTCGGGCGAATCAGGCGCCGGTGGCCCACACGTGAAGCTCCGATTGTGTGATCGAGGCGGTCTGCGACGGCGTCCAGGTCGTCGTCGTCCAAGAGGTCTTCTGCATCAGCCAGATGGCGACTAGTCCCGTTTCGCCAGTCTTGCCGAGGTATCGTGTGCGCATGGCTGACCGCATCGGAACTCTCGTCATATTCGGAGCGGGCGGGGATCTCTCAAGGAGGTTGCTTCTTCCGGGCCTGGGCCAGTTGCTCAGTAGCTCCCGGGGCTACGATCTTCGCCTGATCGGTGTGGGATCCGATCCCATGACGAGTGCGCAGTGGCGTTCCCGTGTCGTCGAGTCCTTCGCCGCAGGGGGATCCGAGAGCGCCCGGTCTGCCAGGGTGGCGAACAACTCGATATACCTCCAGGCCGACGTGACGAAACCAGCTGACCTCGCTCGCGTGCTTGCTGCCGCAACGGGCACACCGGCGCTCTACTTCGCTCTGCCGCCGAACGTGACGATTCTCTCGATCGCTGCACTGGGGAAGGTCAGGCTGCCTAAGAACACCGTTCTCGGGATGGAGAAACCGTTCGGCACCGACTTGCGCAGCGCCCAGGCGCTCAATAGGCAGCTCGTGAGGCTTCTGCCAGAGAACCACATCCACCGGGTGGACCACTTTCTGGGAAAGTCCACGGTGCTCAACCTGCTCGGCCTCCGTTTCACCAACCGCTTGTTCGAGCAGGTCTGGAGCGCAGAGCACATCGAGCGAGTGGATATCGTCTTCGACGAGACCCTTGGCCTCGAGGGTCGCGCCGGGTATTACGACAAGGCGGGCGCCCTCGTTGACATGATCCAGAGCCACCTGCTTCTCGTGATGGCGCTCACTGCGATGGAGCCCCCGTCGAGTCTGGACGCCGACGATCTGCGCGGATCAATGGCCCAGGTACTCCGCGCCACCCGCGCGTGGAAGGGCGACCCGGTAGCCAGCAGCCGCCGTGCCCGATACACCGCCGGCACAATTGACGGGCGAAGACTTCCCGCTTACGTGAAAGAGACCGGCGTGACTCCCGAACTCGACACCGAAACACTCGCGGAAGTGACCGTCGGGATCGAGAACTGGCGTTGGGCCGGCGTTCCATTCCGACTTCGGTCGGGAAAAGCCATGGCCGACCGCCGCCAACAGATCGTCGTAACTTTCAAGGACGTACCGCACCGGCCCTACGGCTTCACCGGCAACCCCGGTCCCGCGCGGCTCACTATCTCGCTCACCCCGGACAGTATCGATCTCGACCTCAACATCAACGGCGAAGATGATCCTTTCGCTCTCGACCGGGTCAATCTTCAGGTGCAATTCGCCCAGGGAGAACTAGGCCCGTACGGCGAAGTACTGCACGGAATCCTCTCCGACGACCCCACCCTTTCGGTGCGTGCAGACGCGGTGGAAGAGTGCTGGCGCATTGTCACTCCGATCCTCTCCGCCTGGCGCAAAAGCTCCGTACCTCTCGACAACTATCGAGCCGGCTCCGCGGGGCCAACCACCTGGCGCTAGAAGAACTCCTCCCGTGGTCGGCCTCGTCCGGGGTTCCCAATCCGAACCGCACGGGGGATGATCGAGCCAACACCTCGAGCGCGAACACTCACCGTTTGACATTGTCGCGGAGGAAGAAGGCACCGATGGGGGTCGCCACACCAGGAGACCAGCCGCCAGCGCGCCTGGGACCGCGTAACGATCCGCCGGTGCGGCTGCCCGCTCGGCGGCCGTTGCCGGTCTACGCGTTCGATCCGATGTCAACTCGACTGAGCGGCCGATTTTTGACGGTCGATGTTCCGTTCGAGCGCGATTTGGAGCCGGGACCATCGGGCCGGCTGGTGCAGGTCGTCGACTACGACGCGGCTCGCGATGTCTGGTATCGGCCGGTCGATCTGAATGATCCGGCGATCCTGGCCCAGGGCGGGCTTCGTCCGTCCGAAAGCGATCCGCGCACCCACCAGCAGGTTGTCTACGCCGTCGCGATGAGCGTGATCGAACGGTTCGAACGTTTCGGTGGGCAGCGTTTCCGCTGGCGGGGCGGGCGGGAGTTGCGGATCGTGCCGCACGCGTTTGAAGGCCGCAATGCGTTCTTTGATCCAACGCGGCGTGCGGTGCTCTTCGGCTACTACAAGGCCGACGAACGCGATCCGGGATCGAATCTGCCCGGCCAGGTGATGTTCACGTGCTTGAGCGTCGATGTTGTGGCGCACGAAGTGACGCATGCGATCGTCCATCGCATCCGCAAGTACTTCTCGGAGGCATCGAATCCGGATGTGTTCGCGTGGCACGAGGCATTCGCCGACCTGGTGGCGCTGTTTCACCACTTTCTCTTCCCGGACGTGGTGGCTGAGGCGGTGGCCAACTCGAGCACAGACCTTCGGGAAGGGTCGGCATTGCTCGACCTGGCGCTCGAATTCGGGGAGTCGACAGGCCGCGGTGCGGCGCTGCGGTCGGCCATCGGGTCGCCGCGCACGCCGGACGCGTTCCTGGCGGCGACCGAGCCGCACGCGCGGGGGCGTGCTTCGTGGCGGCGGTCTTCGACGCCTACCTCGACACCTATTTGAAACAGATCAACGATCTGCGCCGGCTGGCAACCGGCGGAACCGGAGTCCTCCCACCAGGGGCCTTGCCAACCGACCTGGTGAAACGGGTGACGGTCGAGGCGATCCGGAACGCAGACCGTATCCTCGGGATGGTCGTGCGGGCTTTCCAATACCTGCCGGTGGTCGACGTGACGTTCGGGGACGTGGTCCGCGGTATCGTGACGGCCGACCGGGCGCTCTACCCGGATGATGCGATGCGTTTGAGGACGAACCTCGTGGAAGCTCTGCGGCGGCGCGGGATCTATCCGCCGTCGGTGTCCTCGCTGACAGAAGAAGCATTGACCTGGCCGGGGCCGGCGGATCCGGCACTCAGCCTGACCCGCGGGGCACACAGTGTCGACTTGGCGCCCCTCATCCTGGAGGCGACGCAGAACCTCGACTTGGGCGGCGAGGCGTCGACGACCATCACCGGAGCGGACGCGGACCCGGAGATCGAGGGGCCGGACAAGTCGGATGCACGGCCACGGGTATCCACTCGTGCGCGACCCGCGGTTCCGGCGGTTCCGGCGGTTCCGGCGGTTCCGGCGGCACAGTCGGGAGCCCTGAAACCGGCGTCGGCGACGACAGCGAATTCCGCGACGGTCGTGGCGCTCATCGAGTGGGGCAGGTATCACGCGTACGAACTCGGCCTGGATCCGGACCTCCCTCTGGAATTGGTGGGCGTGCACGCGGTGTTCGTGCAAGCATCCGACCTGCAGCCCCGGCCGATCGTGGTGGCGCAGTTCGCGCAACGCCATCAGGAGCTCGAAGACCAGTCCCTGCCCGCGGGTAAACGCATGGCGATCCGAGCGGGAACGACGGTCATCGCCCGCGTCGACGGGCAAGTCGTGCACGTGGTGGCCAAGCCACTTCCCTTGTCGAACCCCGATGCGTTGACGAAGCCGGAGACATTCACCGGGAAACCGGACGCGGTGCGAGCGTTCGCGGAATCGAGTGCTGCGATCGGTGCGAAGCGGGCGAAAGCGCTGCAGACGTGGAGCGACCACGTGACGTCGGCGGATGCGCTCGCGGCCTGGACCGACCAGCCCTCGCTGCTTCGCATGACGTTCGCGTCTCTCCACGCCGCAGAGGAGGTCCCGATGCCGAAAGTCGTGCCCCATGCCTGACCAGACGACCGTTGCCGTGCGGATGTACAACGTTGGCTTTGGTGACTGCTTCCTGGTCACGATCACACGAGGTCTACAGGTGTGGCGGATGCTCGTCGATTGCGGTGTGCACAGTCAGGGCCGCGCGACGATCAACGGTGTCACCCGGGACATTTCCGATGTGGTCCACACGGTCATCGCGGACCTCACAGCGGTTGCCGCTGCCGGCTCTCCCCGCACCTCGACGTTGTCGTCGCCACCCACCACCACCAGGACCACATCAGCGGCTTCGCGGTCGACGAGTGGACCAGCGTCGATGTCGGCCAGGTGCTGGTCCCGTTCGTGGAGGACACGAGCGATCCGGCTGCCCAGGCGCTGCGCAATTCACTCGTGTCCACAGCGACCCAGATCCACGGTTTCATCGAGGCGAAGGCCCAGACGAACTCAGGGGATCTGCCGGCTCCGCTAGCATTGGCCAGCGCCCTGGCAGCCAACTCGATGGGCAACGCGAAAGCAACCGACCGGCTGCTCAGCCGCAACGGCACCCAGTTCAAGAACACGCCGCCGGTCATGTTCGTTCCCAGCCGGGACCCCGCGAAGAACGTGATCGCCGTGCCCATCGAGGGGTGAGCATCCACCTGCTCGGCCCGTCGCGCGATCCGAAGCAGCTCGCGTTGATGGACCCGCCGGTGTCAGCACAGTGGCTGCAACTCGATCCCGACCAGCACCCCGACGACGACGACGAAACACCGACCATCTTCGATCCGATCTATGTAGTGGCGGACGAGGACGTCCAGTCGATCCCTTCGGAGCTGAGGGACGCGCGCGCCTCCCTGCGCCTGACCCAGCTCGGCACCGACGACGACGCGCTGCTCGACGCAGCGGCCGTTCTCGAACGCTCCGTCAACAACACGAGCGTGTACTTCGTGCTCGACGTGTCCGGGACGCGGTTGCTGTTCGTGGGCGACTCGCAGGAAGGCGCCTGGGAGCACGTGCTCGACGACCCCGTGTCGAAGGCTCTGGGCAGCAGTGTCGCGTTCTACAAGATCGGGCACCATGGATCGCACAACGCGACTCCGAAGCCGTTCGTTGAGTCCGTGCTCGGGCAGGGGGCCTATGCGATGCTGCCCTGGGGACTGGTCAAACAGTGGGAGAACACCATTCCCAAGGCAGAACTTCTCACGGCCCTGGCTCAACTCAACACGCATGTGGTTCGAGCGGATGCGCCAGTCGCCGCGCCACCGGCTGTAGTGGTGGACCCGGGACTGCTGTGGAGTCAGGTGACCTTCACGGTGTAGTAGGTCGGGTCGCTACGGCCACTGGCGCGGGATGCTCCGTAGGCGCCGGAGCGGACTCGATCGGATTGGCGGCTCGGACCGGGACGGGCGCGAGGTCGATCCAATTCGGGTCAGCCCACTGCACGCCCGATGGGATCCGCGTTTCATAGAGGCCCGGGGCCTCCATACGGGGCCTGACGCTGGAGTGGATGAACGCGTTCGCCGGGATCGGGCGTGTTCGGTCGATAAAGATCTTCCACATCCAGCTATTCGCGTGCACGGTTCCGTCGGCGCTCAGCTCAGTGACGGTGCACGCTTTCGCGTACGGACCAGGTTCAACGAGCATTCCCTCCTCAAGGGCGCCCTCGACGATCCACTTGAGGGTGACGTTCGAGAGGCGCGGGTCGTCCTCGAAAGTGCCCCCGACATCCGTGTGCACACCCGCGAACCAGACCTCCTCAAGCTGGGACTGAGGGGACGGCGTGACGAGGTATTCGCGGAAGGGTCGGCGCTTCTCATCGATCGACACGGCATGACGCACGCGCACATCATTGTCCAGCTTGCGCGTATAGGGCCATTTGATATCCCATTTGAGGAATCCAGCCGCCTTCACCGTGTCGAATGCGCCGAGGTACGCGACGCGCACGGTACTCCGCCCGTTGACTTTGCGGGCGAAGTTCTCGGAGAACTCGTCGATTCCTGCCCAGAATGCCCTCGACGCGACAGTCTGCGGGGTGCGAGGTGCGGCGCTGGTGGGGGTCTTCCCGCTCGGGGTGGTGACGCCGTCCTGTCCCTGGGGACGGTCATCCTTGCTGCGCTTGGTGAACTCGGAAACTGCATAGGGCACGAGGTTCTCCGAGCCGGCATGAAGAAGGCCGATCGTGCGCAGCATGCCTGATAGAGCGCGGGCGGTGTATGCGCCGCGGCTGAATCCGAACACGAAGATGCGGTCACCCGGATTCCACTCCCGCATCAACCATGTGTATGCCTCGCCCAGGTTCTGGCGAAGCCCATTGCCGAACGCAAGCCCGCCGACGCGCGAGAGCCAACGCGCGAGCGGACCCCACGAGGCCGACGACGAGAATGTGCCCACCCCCGGGTCGTAGTAGGCGATCTGTTTCGTCGGGTCGGTGAGGTCGAGCATCCCGAACACCTTGATGACGTTCGAGTCACCCCGTGCTCGCGGCTGGGCGCCCGTGCCATCAAGACAGATGACCAGATTCCTAGCCATGAAGTTCCTCCCCTGGCTCGCGTAGCGGTATCAACCGGACGGGTAACAAGATAGCCGTGGTTTGAGCGCAGTTACCAGAGCGATCACGCGGGATGGGTGCAGCGGGACCGTGCTTCGAAGTGCCCGGCATTCCCCTCCGTGTGAATGTTCGCCTCCGCCGCTCGCCATTCCTGATCGGGATCAACGGAACCTGACCGGCTCTGACCGTCGTGCAGCGAGCCAGAGCACGTCGCGGCCAAAGGATTCGAGGAGCAGGACGAGCGCCAGCGCGACGAGCAGGGCATCAAGACCGGGGAGAAGCCGTGTCGCGGCCGTCGCCAGGGCGATGCCCTGCACGGCCGTGACGACCTTCCGCCAATACCGGGATGGCAGCTGCCGGCGGAGCCAGGGAAAGATCCACCCGGCGATGACGAAGAGGTACCGCATGGTGCCGATCGCGAGGACCCAGGTCCCCAGGTTCTTCGACACATAAACGCTCAGCACGAGCAACAGGAACGCATCGACTTCCATGTCGAACCGCGCGCCCAGCTCGCTCGTGGAGTTCGTGTGCCGCGCGACCCAGCCGTCGACGGCGTCCAGGACGAGGGCAGGCACGACGAGGGCCATCATCAGGGTGGTGGGAACCGGCGCGACGAACGATGCAACGACGATCCCGCTGATCATCCCGACGAGCGTCGACCGCACGGCCGTGACACGGTTTGCTGGTCCAAATCGTGTCGAGTTTCTGCTCCGTAGCCCGCGCACGAGCAGGGCATTCGACACGACCAGGTAGCTGAGGGCCACCAGCCAGCCGACAGCGGGCGCCCACGACCGGTCCCAGGACCCAGCGGCAAGGCCGAGGACCGTCGCGGCTGCCGTCCCCGCGATTGCTGAGGAAATCGGCGCGAATTGAACTCTGCGCATCCCTGTCTCGTTTCTTTGTTAACTCATCTGTTAAGACGGCACTCCGGCATAAATCGTTCACGAACGGGAGGGACTGTGGTCGAGTCATCCGCATTCTGGGTGGAGTCGCCCCACGTCGGGGTGCTCCGCCGGGAAACCGTGCCGAAACCCGGCGATGGAGAGGTGCTCGTAAGGACCCTCTACACCGGGGTCAGCCGAGGCACGGAGATTTCGGTCTTCAGCGGACACGTCCCGCAGAGCGAGTTCGACCGGATGCGTGCCCCCCACCAGGACGGTGAGCTTCCGGGCCCGGTCAAATACGGTTATCTGAATGTCGGCGTCGTAGACCAGGGACCCGAATCCCTCGAGGGCCGGATCGTGTTCACGCTGTTCCCCCACCAGTCAGCGTTCGTCGTCCCCGCCGATGCGGTCGTGCCGGTTCCCGCCGGGATACCGGCACGTCGCGCCGTGCTCACGGGCGCGGTCGAAACAGCTATCAATGTGCTCTGGGATGCTCGTCCACTTATCGGCGACCGGGTGTCCGTCATCGGCGCCGGCATGATCGGGTGTTGTGTCGCACGACTGCTCCGCGGCATCCCCGGGGTCGAGGTCACTCTGATCGACGTCAACCCGGCGCGCCAGGTGGTTGCGGATCGACTGGGCGTTGGTTTCGCCGACGTCGCGCGGCCGCCGGGTGACCGGGACATCGTAATCAACACGAGCGGTTCGGCCGCCGGGTTGCAGCTCGCCCTCGAAACAGTGGTCACCGACGGTGAGGTCCTCGAGGCGAGCTGGTACGGCGATCGCCCGGTCACGCTCATGCTGGGCGCCGATTTCCACTCGCGACGATTGACGATCCGGTCGAGCCAGGTCGGAGCGGTGGCGGCGAGTCGCCGGGGTAACCGGTCGAGGCGTGAACGCCTGGAGCTGGCCATGCGGCTCCTGCACGACCCGGCCTTCGACGCCGTGCTGACCGGTGAATCCTCGTGGCGCGACCTTCCCGAGGTGATGGCGAGCCTCGCCAGGGGGCTCCGGAAGTCCTGTGTCACACCATCACGTGGGGAGAACCAAAATGACGTACACGGTCACGGTCCGCGATCATCTGATGATCGCCCACAGTCTCACGGGCGACGCCTTCGGTGCTGCCCAGCGACTCCACGGAGCCACATTCATCGTCGACGCGACCGTCGCGTCGGGCGGCCTCGACGCCAACGGTGTGGTCGTGGACATCGGCAGACTGGCGAGCGCGCTCGCGGAGATCACGGGGGCGCTCACGTATCGCAACCTCGACGAAGACCCGCGGTTCCGGGGCCGGAACACAACCACCGAAGTGCTCTGCACAGCGATCGCCGATCTGCTGGCCGAAGGGGTGAAGGCAGGGTCACTCGGCCCCGTTCAGCAGCTGGACTCCATCACGGTCACGCTTCATGAGTCACACATCGCGTGGGCAAGCTACACGAGGACGGCATGAGCATGTCCGCCGAACGTCGGGTCTCCTTCTTCGTGCCCGCAGCGATCGACGACCCCGCCAGGGTCAGCGGTGGCAACGTCTACGACCAGCACGTTCGCGACGGGCTCCGACGCAGCGGCTGGGAGGTGCACATGGTTCCGATCCCGCCGGATGACGGCATGCTCACGGGCCTGACCCTGTCGAGGCTGCCGGACGGTGCCCTCGCCCTGGTCGACGGCCTGATCGCCGCACGCGAATCGGTGGCATTGGGCCTCCAGGCCACCCGGCTCCGGTTGATCGTCCTCGCGCACATGGTCACGGCCGACAGCCGTGAACGAGACGCATTCCGGGCTGCGAAACGCATCATCGCCACGAGCGGATGGACCCGGTCTGAGATCATCACGCGTCACTCCCACGCGGCCCACGACGTCATCGTCGCTTACCCGGGAACGGATCCCGCCGCCACGACGAACGCTTCACCAGCAGGCGACCGGCTGCTCTGCATTGGCGTGGTTGCCCCGCACAAGGGCCAGGACCTGCTGATCGGCGCCTTGGCGCACCTCACCGACGTTGACGGCTGGACGTGCACCTTCGTCGGATCACTCGACGGTGCACCAGGTTTTGTCGACGAGCTGACGCGCGCCCGTCACCGGGCACGCCTCACCGCCAGGGCACCGTTCAGGGGTGCGCTGGTCGGAACACGGTTGGACAGCGCATACGCCAGGACCGACCTTGTCGTCGTGCCATCCCGGTACGAGAGCTTCGGAATGGTCGTCGCAGAGGCCCAGGCCCGCGGCATCCCCGTCCTGGCCTCCCGTATCGGTGGCATTCCGGAAGCGCTCTCGAACGAGTCGGCGGGGATCCTCGTCGCGCCGGAGGATCCGCGGGCGCTCGAGGTCGCGCTGCGCCACTGGTTAGCCAGTCCGGCACAGCGGTCGCAGCTCAAGGCAGCCGCCGTGGCGGCCAGCAGACGGGCCAGGCCGTGGAGTGCGACGGTAGCCGCCATTGCGTCAACGCTCATCGAGGTGGCATTCCGTGAAACGGCGGTTTCCCCATGACCGGCATTCCCCTGGTCAGTCCGGACTGGCTGGCGCTGCGTGAACCGGAGGACGCAGCTGCGCGCTCACGCGATCTTGCGCTCACCGCCGCCGCCAAAATCCCGGATGGACCGGTGATCGTTCACGATCTCGGCAGCGGGACCGGTTCGATGATGCGCTGGCTCGCTCCCCTCCTCCCCGGTCCGCAGACCTGGATCCTGCACGACTGGAATCCGGACCTGATCGAATCGGCCATCGGCAGGATGCGTCCGCGGGACGGGAACTCGGCAGCGATTTCCGTTCTCGCCCGACCGGGGAACCTCGCCGACCTGCGGGCATCCGACCTTGAGGGTGCGTCCCTCGTGACGGCATCCGCCCTGCTCGATGTGCTGACCTCCCACGAGACCCACACCATCGTGGACGCCTGCGTTGACGCCAGCTGCCCCGCTCTTCTCACCCTCAGCGTGACAGGCCGGGTTCGCCTGAGCCCACGGGACCACCTCGACGCGGCATTCGAGGAAGCCTTCAACGCACATCAACTTCGACTGGCAGACAATCGCAGGCAGCTCGGTCCGTATGGCGCGCCGATTGCGCGCGGACTGTTCACACAGGCCGGCTGGGAGGTGCGCCAGACCGCCACGGAATGGCTGCTCGACCACAGCAGGCACCGCCTGCTCCTCGACTGGTTCTGCGGATGGGTGGACGCCGCCGTCGAGCAGGATCCCCGGCTGGGCGCTGAGGCCGCGCGCTTCCGGCGACTTCGGATGTCCCAGATCCGATGCGGGGAGCTGGCAGCGCGCATCCGCCACGTCGACCTGCTGGCCTGGCCGCGCGGATGACCCACCGCAGCCGAGCCCTGATTCGCCAGGTCTTGCGGTCGGCGGGATTCCGCCGTGCCATCCGTCCGGTCCTCGGCGCCGGGGTCCTCATCAGCGTCATCGGGCAGGTGGGCACGGGCCCGTTCCTGCAGGGCATCGTCAGCCTGGACGGACCGACGATCGGCGCGGCGCTGCTTCTTTCGGCCGTTGCAACGGTAGCTGCCTCGTGGCGGTGGCAGCTCATCGCGACCCGCCTGGGAGTTCCGCTCCGCTTGTCGACCGCCGTCGGAATGTACTACCAGTCCCAGTTCTTGAACACGATCCTTCCGGGCGGAATCGTCGGGGACATCCGCCGGGCAGTCGACAGCGGCCCGCGCGGCACAAGCGTCAGGCCCGCCGCGCGCGCTGTCGCGGTCGAGCGCCTGTCGGGGCAGGTCGTGCAGCTCGGCCTGGCGCTGATAGTGCTGGCGTGCTTCGGAACCGAGTTCGAGGGCTACCTGCTGCCGGCGCTCGGGATCGGATTCGGCGTCGTCGTCGCCGGGCTTGCCGCGACGATAGCGCTGAGCACACGCGCCCATGCGGTGCTGCTCAGCGAGGCGCGCGAACTCCGGGCCGGCCTCGGATCACTGCGCACCTCCCTGCAGGTCGCGATCGCGTCGGTCATCGTCGTCGGCTGCCATGTCGCCACTCTCACGCTCGCAACTACGGCCGTTGGCGCGAGGATGCCGGGGCTGCGGATGCTCACTCTCGCTCTCGTCATCCTGCTCGGCGCCTCGATCCCGCTGAACATCGGCGGCTGGGGACCTCGCGAGGGCATCGCCGGCTGGGCATTCGCAGTTGCGGGATCGGGCGCGCCGGCGGGGGTGGCGGCATCCACCCTGTTCGGCGTGCTCACGATGCTCTCGATCACGCCGGGCGCGCTCGTCGCCGCCGCTGTCGCCGTTCGTCTGCGCCGACCGGAGTCCATTCTCGTTCCACACGCTCTCGACCAAGAGGAGACATCGTGACACTCACGCCATACGTCACCCTGAGCTGCGCCATCTCCCTCGACGGGTATCTCGACACAGCGCGTCCACCGCGGCTCACCCTGTCGAATGCAGCCGACCTCGATCGTGTTGACGCCGTGCGGGCAAGGAACGACGCAATCCTGGTCGGTGCACGAACCGTGCGAGCCGACAACCCGCGATTGCTGGTGAGGAGCGCTGCCTGCCAGAACCGTCGAGAGGCAGCCGGCCTGCCGCGCTCACCGTGGAAGGTCACGGTGACGGCAACGGGCGACCTCGATCCGAACGCGGCATTCTTCACATCCGGCGACACCACACGGCTCGTGTACTGCCCCGCACCGCTGGCCGGCGGCCTCCGGCGACGACTCGGACCCGCCGCCGTTGTCGTCGGTCTGGACGGTGGAGTGAGAATGGCCGACCTCGTCGCCGACCTGGGTCAGCGTGGGATCGGCACGCTCATGGTCGAGGGAGGAGCGATAGTCCACACGCAGTTTCTGGCGGCCGATCTTGTCGACGAGCTCCAGCTATGCGTGGCACCCTTCTTTGTCGGCTCAGCCGGGGGCGCCCGCTTCGTCGGCGACGCCCTGTTTCCCTGGACGAGTGACCGGCGGGCTCACCTCGCAGAAGCCAGGCCGATCGGTGACATGGTTCTGATGCGCTACGCGCTCTCAGATCGGTTCACCGAGCACGACGCGGAAGCCCACCCGGCTGTGATCACGGCGCCTCTCATGGTGGGAATGCGGTGAGCGCCAACCGTCCGCCGATGGTTCGACGACGGGTGGGTTTGGCCGCCGCCCTCGTCCTGGCATTCGTCTCTGTCCTCGCGCCTGGATGGATCAGCACGGGGTCGCTGCTGGCCCTGGTGCGCGTACCCCTGGAATCGGTCGTCGTCGTCCTGATCCTGGCGGGACTTCGGCGTCCGTTCCCGCGCCGGACCGTCTCGATCCTCGCCGCCACGGTCTTCGTCGCAACCATCGCTCTCGCGGCTCTCGATCGGGGGTTCAGAAGCACGGTCGGTCAGCCGTTCAACGTGGTGACCGGCTGGCCGGAGGTGCGGGACGCCTACGGTGTCCTCCGGGATTCTGCCGGCCCGGTCGCATCGGTCACACTGCTCATCCTGATGCCGCTATCGTTTTCGGCTGTCACTCTCATTCTCGCTGGTGCATTCCTTCGGATCACGGACGCAGTGGGTCGGCACCGCCGCCCCGCAGCGATCGGTGGCTTCGTGATCGCAGCGAGTTGGATCGCGCTCGGATTCAGCGGCGCCCAGGTCGTACCCGGCGAATCCGTCGCCGCTGCGGACACGATCCACACGGTCGTCGTGAAAGCCGAGCAGGTCAGGATCGCGGATGCCGACCAGGCCAGATTCGCACGCGCAAGCGCAACCGACGAATACGCCCGACTGCCGGCATCCTCTCTCCTCACCGGGCTGAAGGGAAAGGACGTCGTCGTCGCGTTCATCGAAAGCTATGGCCAGGTCGCCGTCCAGAACACGTTCTTTTCCGTCGGCGTCGACGACGTCCTGCGCAGGGGAAACGCGGAGCTCGCGGCCACGGGCTACCAGGAACGCAGCGCCTTTCTCACCTCGCCGACGTTCGGCGGAATCAGCTGGCTCGCCCACTCCACCCTGCAAACCGGGCTCTGGATCGACTCACAACAGAAATACGATCAGGTGACCGCCGGAAACCGGCTCACCCTCAGCAAGGCATTCGCCGGGGCGGGCTGGCACACCATCAGTGACGTGCCCTCCGACACCGGGTCGTGGCCGATCGGCCGATCGTTCTATCATTTCGGGACAGAACTCACCTCCCAGAACGTCGGATATCAGGGTCCTCCGTTCAGCTATGCCCTGATACCCGACCAGTACACCTGGGAATACTTCCAGAAGCACGAACTGGCCGGACCACACCGTCCGCTGATGGCGGAGATCGACCTGGTGTCCTCGCACACCCCGTGGACTCCCCTGCCCCACGAGGTGCCGTGGACCGCTGTCGGGGACGGCTCACTCTACGACCCCCAGCCGGACCAGGGACTGTCTCCGAGCGAGGTGTGGCAGAACCCGCATCTGGTACAGCAGCTCTACGGACAATCCGTTGAATACTCGCTCAGCACGCTCATCTCGTTCCTCACCACCTACGACAACCCGAACCTCGTCCTCGTCGTTCTCGGCGACCACCAACCGGCGACCGTGGTCAGTGGCGAAGGCGCGAACCACACCGTGCCGATCAGCATCATCTCCCGGGATCCCGAGGTCATGAGTCGGATCGCTTCCTGGCAGTGGCAACCGGGAATGCTGCCGGATCGCGCGGCACCCGAATGGCGGATGGACGAGTTCCGTGACCGGTTTTTCGCGGCATTTGAGTGACGACCTGTCCTCAATAGTGTGCTGGTCAGAGTAAGTTTCCACACACCTGAGCCATGCTCACAGAATGTCGGTGGTCGGTCGTAACGTGGGGGCATGACCAACCTCCCGGAGTCGCCCGCCTCACCCGAAAAGCCGCACGGCGACCGGGAGCATGACGACCCGGTGCTCGGCGGCGGAGTGCTCGGCGGCGGAGTGCTCGGCGGGTTGCGCTCGATGGCAAATGTCGTCACCGGGTTGGGCGGTTCGTCCGCCGCCGTCGACACGCTTAGTGACGAGGCGGTGCTCGAGGGACACGCACTGATCGCGAAAGCCCGGCGGGCCCTCGACACCCAGGCAGCATGGTTCGCAGCGACCCTGGCCCGCAGGTCCCGGCCCGACCTCGGCGGGAAGGGTCTTGCGGCCCGGAAGGGGTTCCGCTCCCCGGAGGACCTGCTGCAGTCGATCTCCGGGTCGAGCAAGGGCGATGCGGTCAAGCTCCTCGGGGTGGGCCGGCTGGTGGCCGAGATCGACGCCGCTGAGAAGGCCGCCCGCGACGCCGCCGAGGCCCAGAAGCTGCTCGACGGCACCCCGCCCCTCGACGGGGCCGCTCCAGATCTGCCGCCGGTCGACCAGCCGGTTCCGTCGGCAGCGGTACCACCGTGGCACGCCCCGATCGGCCGCGCCCTCGCCGAGGGCTGGCTCAGTGTCGAGAAGGCGGACGCGCTCCGGAAGGGCCTGGGCGATCTGGACCGGGCGATCACCGCGGAGAAACTCGCGACCGCCCTGGCCCGGCTCCTCACCGAAGCACGAACCCTGAACGCTGACCAGCTGTTCAAGCGCGCCCGAAGGGTACGGGACGTGCTCGATGAAGCCGGCATCGCCGCCCGCGAGAAAGCCGCCTACGACGACCGGTCCCTACGGTTCTGGCGACTCCACACGGGACAGGTGCGCATGGTCGGCCTGTTCGCACCCGAAGACGGCGAATACCTGATGAGTACCTACGACGCCATCACCAGCCCCCGCCGGGGCGGGGTCCGCTTCGTGGACAAGGAGCAGGCCGCGTGGGCGAAGCGCGTGCAGGACGACCCGTGCACCACCGAACAGCTCACCGCGGACGCGTTCCTGGCCCTGACCAAACTCGGCGTCAAAGCCGACCCCAAGCGCATCGCCGGAAGCCGAAGCCCCGCCGTCCGCATGATCACCATCCGCCCCAGGAGCACCACACCGACCAGCACCACACCGACGGGGACCGCATCCACCGGCACCGCACTCATCGGCGTCGCACCGCACGGGAACGCGCCGGTCCGGACCGCGTCGATCGAGACCGCAGCCGGCAGGACTGAACCGAGCTGGCCGACTCCCGACGCGGTGACCGGACCCACGTCCGATGCCGAGGCAGGCCGCAGAGACGAGGCACCCGCGCTCCAGCCGGGCGTGATCGAGGGAACCGCGGTTACGGTCTCCACCGAGACTCTAGAACGGAACCGGTGCGACACCGGACTCCTCGACGTCACCTTCGACGACCACGGCAGCGGCGTCGACCTCGGCCGCGAACAACGCACCTTCAGCCCCGCCCAACGCGACGCCCTCGCCCTTCGCGACGGCGGCTGCATGTGGCCCGGCTGCGACCGACCACCCTCCTGGACCGAAACCCACCACATCCAGCACTGGAAAGACGACACCGGCGCAACCAACCTCGCCGACGGGATCCTGCTCTGCCGGGCCGACCACCTCAGACTCCACAACGAACACTGGCGCATCACACGCGACGACACCGGCCACTACTGGCTCACACCACCCCCGGGACTCGACCCCGAACAGAGACCCATCGTCCTTACCAGCAAAAGCCCGATCCTCCGGGACGACGACTGAGTCGGCGAGGAAGATCGGCGGTGTAGCGGGGACGGCAGCGGCACCGACCGCCGAGTCTCCTTGTTCCGTACTAATGGTGTTCGAAACTGGACGTTTCGGACCCGGCAGTTCAGACATCGGCGCTTCAGACCTCACCGCTTCAGACCTCACCGCTTCAGACCTCACCGCTTCACACTTCACGGTTTCAGACCAACCGTCTTGCCCGCGGCGGGTCCGACCGCCGGATCCGCTCCTACTGGTGCGGGACCTCGGCGGTGTCCCGCAGCGGGGCGAACATCCGGTCGAAGACGTTGCGCCGGTCGAACTGCATCGCGTACTCGCGCGCACGGTCAGCCCAGTCCCTGCGCTCCTCCGCCGTGGTCTCGAGAATTGCGCGGTCGATCGCCTCGGCGATCGCCTGCGGGTCTTCGACGGGGATGATCAGGGCGTGGTCGCCCACGGCTTCGCCGATGCCACCGGTGACGGTGGTGATCACGGGACCGCCGCCGGCGAGCATCTTCTCGGCCAGTGCGATGCCGAACGTCTCCACGAACTCCGGCCGCGGCTTGCTCGGAAGCACGAAGGCGGCGCATCCGGCCATCAGGTACGGCTTCTCCGCATCGCCGACGTCGTCGAGGAACCGGATGCGATCGGCGAGCGGCGAGGCCGCGGCGATGGCCCGGAGTGCCTCGGACTGCGGGCCGCGGCCTGCGATCACGAGGATCTTGTCCTGGCTGGCTGCGCTGATCGCGTAACCGGCGATGAGATCGTCAACGCCCTTCGCCGCGGTGAGCCGGGAGAGGAACAGGATGTACCCGTCCCGTTCGAGGCCGCGGGCGGTGAGAACGTCGTCCGTCACGCTCTCGTCGAGGTGCAGGTAGGAGTCTGCGTCGATCGCCGGGTAGGAGATCGTGATCCGTTCGCGGCACTGGGCCGCGTAGCGGGTGCCGTGGTGCTGGTCGACGAGTTCGGCCTCGGTGATGATGAGCTGCCGGGTGTACTCGGACACAGCGACGCAGTAATCCTGGCTGAGATAGCTCGACAGGATGTGCGCAGCGGCGCCGAATCGTCCCTCGTTGACCGCGGTGCGCACGACATTCGTGACGTCCGAACCCACGGCTTCCGCGATCGTGGTCACGTTGACGGGCAGCCCGGTCCCCCAGGCAGCGCGCACGGCGTCGGAGACCGCGAGCGTGTGCGGCGTGAGGTAGAGCGAGAGGCAGACCGTGGGCACGCCATCGGTGAAGAGCTCGATCAGCCGGCCGGTGACCCCGGCGAGGTGGCGCCCGTCGAGCACCTTGTAGTCCCCGACCGGTGCGGGGCGGTCGACGAAGATCCCGGGACTGTATGGCAGCACGGAATCGAGCGGTTTGAGCGGCAGTCCGGAGGCCTGGAGCTTGTCGATCGGCCACGTCACGATGCGCACCTCGTCGAAGCCGCGCTCGAGCGCGGTCTCAGCGAGATTACGCGCTTCGACGGAGTGGCCGCAGATGACCGGATCGGCCCGGACCACGATGACAAGCCGGTTCTCAACAGAATTCATGGTGTCTCTCCCGTGGATCGTGACGCTCGTGATGGTGACAAGGATGATGGCGTCGAGGGTGGGAAGTCCGTCGTTCCCCAGCTGCCCGGCTCAGGCCCCAACTCCACGACGAGTTCGCCACCGGCGTGGAATTCATTTCCACTGAGCCAGGTGCGCCCGAGCGGTTCCCCGTTGAATTCCATAGCCTGCACATACTGTACGGGTCCGCCCGGTGTCGGTTCAATGAATCCACGAGTACGGATGGTGAACGAGTGCTTACCGACAGAAAACGTCGACTTCTCGAAGGAGGGTGCGTTGACGAGGAAGATGTTCTGGCCGGCCACCGGGAACAGCCCGAGTGACGCCCAGACGAACCAGGAACTGAGCCCGCCGGAGTCGTCGTTTCCTGGCAGCCCTCCCCGGCCGGTGCCGAACTGCTGATGCACGATGTTGTGCACGATCTCGGCCGTGCGGTCCGGCCGGCCCACGTAATGGTACGACCACGGCGCTTCCATGTCGGGCTCGTTGTTGAGTCCCTCGAATCGGCCGAGTCGGTAGCCGGCGATGACTTCCTCCGGGCCGGAGCCCCGGACGAGCTGCTTCACCGGCTCGGCGCCGTAGCCGAAGAACTCGTCGAGCTGGGCGATGAACCGCTCGGCCCCTCCACTCAGAGCGATGCGGGCATCCATGTCCTGAACCAGCCGGAACGAGTAGTTGTGCCGGGTGCCCTCATAGTACGTGGAGTCCTTCAGGAGACCGGTGACCGGGTCGTACGCATTCACCCAGCGTTCAGCGAGGGCGACGAACTGCTCGACGAGGGCCCTGTCGCCGACGTGCCCGGCGACCTTCGCGGTGCACCAGTATCCGAATGCCAGGTCGAGGGTGTGGCTGATCGGATGCGCCTCCCCGTGAACCAGGAACTCCTCGCCGTAGGTGCGGCGCAGGTCGTCGGACATGTGCACGAGGGCCCAGTCCCAGTCGATTCCGGGGAGGCCGAGCTGGCACAGGTCGGCGAGGAAGGTATGGGCGAGAGCACTCGCCTGCCGTGAGAAACGGTCGCTTCCGCGGGCCATCCGGTACCCGATGGGGAAGTTGCCCTCCTCCTCCGAGATGGTGATCATCGCGTTCGCGAGCTCGACCGCTCGTTCCGGCATCAGCGCAGTGATCAGGGGAAGCTGGGTGCGGTAGATGTCCCACATGGTGCTGATGTCGAAGACGAACGGTCCGTCCGTCGGCCAGAACGGGCTCTCCGAGGGGGCCAGGCAGGGCTTGATCAGGGCGTGGTAGAGCGCCGTCGAGAACACCGTCTGGCGAGCGGCAGACGGTGTCCTGACCGTGATGCCCTTGAGCTTTTTGCGCCAGACCTTCTGGGTCCGCTCCCGGCGGGGCGTGAACTGCGCCGGTCCGGTTCCGCAATCCGCCTCGAGGTTGCGCTTGGCCTGGTCGACGCCCCGCAGGAGAATCCGATCCGCAGCTCGATCGTCTGGCCCTCCTCGCTCGGACCGGCCCACATCAGGCCGAACGGGCGCAAGGTCGTCGGGCGGATGTGGTCGAAGTCGAGCCGGGTCCCACCCGGCATCAGGCGTCTGTCGTACCAGAGCATCTGACGCCACTGGGGGTTGTCGCACTCGATGTACACCGAAAGAGGGGCGCCCTCCACCACGATCTCCCCGCTGGCGACTCCGGGCTCGAGGCACTCGAGATGGGCCCGCACCGGGATCGTGGCGCCGTACGGAATCGACAGGCCACCGTGCGAGAAGTCGATGACCACCCGCGCCTTGGAATGTGCCGGAAAGGTATACCGGTGCACCGCACTCTTCGGCCCGACGGTGAGCTCTGCGGTGATGCCGGAGTCGAGGGTTCCTGAATACCAGCCCGGCTCGGCTTGTTCGTCGGTCAGCTCCCAGGTCCGACCGAGCACGTCGAGTGGTTCGATCATCGGCGTGACGCGGAAGTAGTTGTAGTACTTTCGGATGGCGCCGGTACCGGACTGCTGGAAGTGCGCGAATCCCGAAGCGAGGTGACGCTCGTGCAGGAGGGGCGGGATGCCCTCGAGAGAGAGGTCGTACCGGCCGTACCCTGTCGGATAGGCCCCCGAATACGCGCAGGCCGATACCATCCCGAGCGGGTAGGTAGCGCCCGGGTGCGTGTTCCCGATTTGAGGCTTCGGCCACCACCAGGTGGCGGCGAGGCCGGTCTGGGGAGGAAGGTCCGTAACCTCGGTGCCGATAAACGGGTCAACGCGACCGATCATGCAGTATCTCCTCTGAATGCCTTCCTCGGAGAGTAGCCGCTGCACTGCGTCGAAGATGACGCGACTCCGTTACCGCGAGGTAAATTCTCGCGCCGCCGCTACCGTTGAAGGATGACCACCCCAGAGCCCGAGGGCGCAGACCTGACGCCGAGCTACATCGAACCCGGACAGCCCTTCGATCGCGACACCCACTACATCGAGGACCGCATCACCCGGGACGCCCGTGACGGCTGGCCCGTCGAGCCCGGCCGGTACCGTCTCGTGGCCGCGCGGGCGTGCCCGTGGGCGAACCGGACCGCGATCGTCCGGCGCCTGCTCGGGCTGGAGGCGGTCATCTCACTGGGCCTGCCGGGACCGACGCACGACAGGAACAGCTGGACCTTCGACCTCGACCCCGGCGCCGTTGACCCGGTGCTCGGCATTGAACGGCTTCAGCAGGCCTATTTCGCGAGATTCCCGGACTACCCGCGCGGCATCACCGTTCCCGCGATCGTGGACATTCCGAGCGGACGGGTCGTCACCAACAACTACCCGCAGATCACGATCGACTTCGAAACCGAATGGGTGGAGTATCACCGTGAGGGTGCTCCCGATCTGTATCCGGTCGAGCATCGCGCCGAGATCGACGAGGTCGCCGACCTGGTCTTCCACGACGTCAACAACGGCGTCTACAAGTGCGGCTTCGCCGGCAGCCAGAAGTCCTACGAGCGGGCATACGACGCCCTCTTCGCCCGCCTGGACTGGCTCGAGGAGCGCCTCGCGACCCAGCGCTTCCTTGTCGGCGACACGATCACCGAGGCCGACATCCGGCTCTTCACGACGCTCGCACGGTTCGACGCCGTGTATCACGGCCACTTCAAGTGCAACCGCAACAAGCTCAGCGAGATGCCCGTCCTGTGGGCATACGCGAGGGACCTCTTCCAGACGCCGGGTTTCGGCGACACGATCGACTTCGAACAGATCAAGCGGCACTACTACGTCACCCACAGCGACATCAATCCGAGCGGCATCGTCCCGAAGGGGCCGGATGCCCGTGGCTGGCTCGAACCGTCTGGTCGCGACGCCCTGGGCGGGCGTCCGTTCGGCGACGGCACCCCGCCGGGGTCTCCCCTGCCGGCAGAGCGGGTGCCGGCGCTCTGACTCTGTCCCGGGGACAGCACCGCGGGCATGCTCCGGCACGATGACCCTGCGCGTCTGACGAATTCCGATTCCCGCCTGCCGCTCAGTATTCTGGGGGGCATGAAGATGCCAGTACTCGTTACGCTCACCCTGCTCGGAGCGCTGGCGCTCAGCGGTTGCGCCACCGGCCCGTCCACGTCGCCCAGCGGGACCGCCGCGCCCAGAGCCGCAGCAACGGCCGCCGCCACGGAGTCCGCCTCGCCAGAGGCCTGTTCCGGGGTGAGGGTTGTCGTCGATTTCGGAACCCTCGCCGCACCGAAGATCACCGACTGTGTGGACACCGGGACGGCGACCACGATCGCTGCAAGCGCCGTCATGAAGACCGCGGCCGTCGCGACCGAGGGAACCGTCCAGTACGGCGACCAGGTCGTCTGCCGCGTGAACGGGCGCCCTGCCGCCGACGAGACCGTCACGGTCACGGGCCAGGCCTCGTTCGTCGAATCGTGCCAGTCGATGGCGCCCGCATACGCATACTGGGCGCTGTGGATCCAGCAGTCCCCCGGCGCGGCCTGGGAGTACGCCCAGGAGGGCCTCGGGAGCCTCCAGGTGACGCCGGGTCAGTCCCTCGGCCTCGTGTTCACCACCGGTACCGAGACTCCGACGCCCGGGAGCTAGGGCTCCGACCCCGGTGTTCCGCTTTCGCCTGGCCCCTCTCCGCGCGGCCGTGCTCTTCGCGCTCGGATTCGTGGTGCTTCGGATCGGATACCGGGTGCTCTTCGGCGGCGGCGGGGGCACGGGGCTGGTGCTGCTCGACCTGCCGCGAGTCCCCCTCGCCGGACCGTTCAGTCACGTCGTGCTGTTCGGACCTGTCACGACCGGCGGCATCGGGAACGCGGCGCTGAGCGCGCTCCCGGTCGCGGCCGTGATCCTCGTGTTCGGGGTGCTCAACGCGCTCGTCGACGTGAGCCGCCTGTTCGCCCGCGGCGCCAGGCGCGGGCCGCTGCGCACGGTCTCCCGCGCGCTCGTGATCGCGTGGGCCACGTTTCCCGCACTCCTGGACTCGGTCAGGCGCGTCCGCCTGGCCGCTGCCCTCCGGGGTGAGCGGACCGTGGCGGCCCTGCTCGTCCCGGTGTTCGAGCAGACCATCGAGCGCGCCCTCGCCCTCGCTGCATCGATGGAGGCGCGGGGGTTCGCGTCCGTCGGGGCCGTCGGCGGTGCCTGTGACCGGCCCGTCGTCCTGGCGGATGCCGCGCTCGATTTCGACGGGGACTGGCGCCTCGAGCACCTCGACCTCGCTCTCGCCCCCGGCACCCTCACGGTCATCGTCGGGCCGACCGGTTCGGGCAAGTCCGGCCTGCTCCAGGCGATGAGCGGGCTGTTCCAGCACTTCCACGGCGGCCGCCAGCACGGCCGGATCGAGATCGGCGGCGTCGACAGGGCCGAGACTCCCCGCGCGACACCGCCGGTTTCGTCGGCCTGGTGCCACAGGACGTGCGGCTGTCCTTCGTCGCGGAGACCGTGGCGGAGGAGATCGGTTTCGCCCTCACCGTGCGCGGCGTCGCCGCGGTGATCGTGGAGCAGCGTGTGCGGGAGGTGGCCGCGCAACTCGGCATCACGTCGTTGCTGGGTCGCCCCGTCTCGGCGCTCTCCGCCGGGGAGGCCACCCTCGTCTCCCTCGGTGGCGCCCTGATCTGCCGGCCGGTGCTCCTGCTCGTCGACGAACCACTCGCCGAACTCGACACCGAGGCGAGGGACAGGGTCCTCCGCGTGCTCGACCGGCTGGCCCACGAGGCCGGAGTCTGCGTCGTGGTCGCCGAGCACAACAGCCGCGAGTTCGAAACGATCGCGGATGCCTGGCTCGTGCTCGACAGGCACCGCGCGCGCATGCTGCCTCCGGGTGATCAGCCGCCGAACCGGGTCGGCGATCGCAGCGTCCCGAGCAGGAACGCACGGGCCGGGCACCGTCCGAGTCCCGGATCGGAGTCGGAGGCCGGGCTGCGCGCCGCGGTGCCGTTCGCCGGAAAGCCGCTCGCCGGCATCCGCGGGCTGACGGTTCGACACGGCGACCGGACCGTCGTCGACGCGGTGTCACTCGAGCTGGCAGCCGGCGAGATCGTCGCCCTCGAGGGCCGGAACGGCGCGGGCAAGAGCAGCCTCCTGAACGCGCTCGCGCTGCCGTCGACCCGTGGCACCGTGATCGTCGCCGGGCAGGATGTTTCGGCCATGCACAGGAGGAACCGGCGCCGGGCGGTCGCGCTCGTTCCGGAGAATTTCGACGACCTGTTCTTCGCTACGACGGTCGCGGACGAATGCCGCCGCAGTGACCGGTCGACGCGGCGACGCGCGGGACGACGCGCGGGCTTCGCACCGGGCTCCACAGCCGGGACGTTCGCGCGGCTTCTGGGGCACGACTCCGCCGCAGCAGCTCCCCTCCTCGAGCGTCACCCGCGGGACCTTTCTGCGGGCCAGCGGCTCTGCCTCGCGATCGCGATCCAGCTCGCGGACACCCCTGCCCTGCTGCTCGTCGATGAGCCGACCCGAGGCCTCGACGCCGCAGCCCGTTCGCTCGTGGGCACGGCGCTGGAACGCGCGTCCAGCCGGGAATCCGCGGTGCTGTTCGCGACGCACGACCACGACTTCTCCCGGTTTTTCGCCACCCGGACCCTGCACCTCGAGGCCGGGTGCCTGAGTGCCGAGCTGTACATCGGCGCCGGGGCGTCGGGCGCGGCCTCAGCTGTCGGAACTCCGGGCCCGGACAAGCCGGTGACGCCGTGAAGCGCCGCAGCGGGCGGTGGACATCCGCGGTGTTGTGGGGTGGCAGCCTGCTCGCCGCCTCGGGTTTCGGCTGGCCGCTGTTCGCGACCGCCGTTCCCCGGGACGCGCAGGGCGCTGTTCCGTTCGTCGCGTTCGCCCTCGTGCCCGCCGTGATCGTCGCGCTCGCCCTTGTGGTGGACCGCGAGATGTACACCGCGAAGACGGTGGCCGTGCTCGGGGTGCTCGCGGCAGTGGGAGCTGCGGTCCGGATCGCGGGCACGGGCGTCGGCGGTGTCGAGGCCGTGTTCATCCTGCTCATCCTGGCCGGACGGGTCTACGGTGCCCGGTTCGGGCTGCTGCTCGGGCTGCTGACCATCGCCGTGTCTTCGGTGCTCTGGGGCGGGTTCGGGCCGTGGACCCCGTTCCAGATGTTCGCCTGCGGCTGGGTCGGCGCGGGTGCAGCCCTGCTGCCACGCCTGCGCGGCGGTGGGCGACTCGGCCCGCGTGCCAGGGCACGCCTCGAGATCGCGCTCCTGGCCGGGTACGGCGTCGTCGCGTCCTACCTGTTCGGGCTCGTGATGAACCTGTGGTTCTGGCCGTTCGCCGTTGGAACGGGGACCGGCATCTCCTACTCCCCGGAGCGTCCCTGGGCACGAACCTGGCCTCCTTCGGCCTCTACTCGCTCGTCACGTCGACGCTGACCTGGGACACCGTTCGCGCCGTCACGACGGTGCTCGGCATCTTCCTGGTCGGCCCGGCGGCCCTCGCCGCCCTGCGCCGGGCGAAACTGCCCGCCGCCAGGAGCGCGCCATCGCCGGGCGACGCTAGACCGAGAAGTACTTCGCTTCCGGGTGATGGAACACGAACGCATCCGTCGACTGCTCCGGATGAAGCTGCAGCTCCTCAGACAGCACGACACCCATCCGCTCGGGCCTGAGCAGTTCGACGACCTTGCGGCGGTCCTCCATCTCGGGGCAGGCCGGATAGCCGAGTGAGAAACGGGCGCCGCGGTATTCGAGCTTGAACATGCCGGCCACGTCGGCCGGGTCCTCGGCGCCGAGACCGAGCTCTGAGCGCACGCGAGCGTGCCAGTACTCGGCGAGGGACTCGGTTAGCTGCATGGTGAGACCGTTCAGCTCCAGGTAATCGCGGTACTTGTTCGCAGCGAAGAGCTTCGCGGTCACGCTGTCGACGTTGGCGCCGGCCGTGACGAGCTGGAGGGCGACGACGTCGACCTGCCCGGACTCGCGCGGACGGACGAAGTCGGCCAGGCACAGGTGCCTGTCCCGTCTCTGGCGCGGGAAGGAGAATCGCAACCGTTCGGTGCCGACCGCTCCGCCGGAACCGCCGTCGGGCGCGAGCAGGCCCGGCGTGCCGAGGCGCCCGTCCGGGTCGTCGTCGTGGTGCAACACCACGAGGTCGTTGCCCTCGCTGTATGCGGGGAAGTAGCCGTACGCGACGGAGGCGTCGAGCATGCCCTCCGCGAGGATCCGGTCGAGCCAGTACCGCAGCCGCGGCCTGCCCTCGGTGTCGACGAGTTCCTGGTAGCTGGCGCCGTCTTCCGCGCGGCTGGGCTTGAGGCCCCACTGGCCCATGAAGGTCGCCCTCTCGTCGAGGAAGGCCGAGTATTCGGCGAGGGCGACGCCCTTGACGATCCTGGTCCCCCAGAACGGCGGAACGGGCACCGGGTTGTCTGCTGCCACGTCGCTGCGCACCGGCATGGCGTCCGGCTCGGTGACGGTGAGCAGGCTGCGCTTGTGAATGCGTTGTTTCAGCGGCGGCAGGCCGACGGATGCCGGGTCTGCGCCGCGGGCGATGGCCACGAGCGGCTCCATCAGCTTCAGGCCCTCGAAGGCGTCCCTGGCGTACCGGACCTGCCCCTCGAACAGTCCGGCGAGGTCTTCCTCGACGTAGGCGCGGGTGAGGGCCGCGCCGCCGAGGATCACGGGCCACTTCTTCGCGAGCCCCCGGTTGTTCAGTTCGAGCAGGTTCTCCTTCATCACGACCGTGGACTTGACCAGCAGGCCGCTCATTCCGATCACGTCGGCGTTGTGCTCCTCCGCGGCCGCGATGATCTCGTTGATCGTCTTCTTGATCCCGATGTTCACGACGTCGTAACCGTTGTTGGTCAGGATGATGTCGACGAGGTTCTTGCCGATGTCGTGCACGTCGCCGCGCACGGTCGCGAGGACCATCGTGCCCTTGCCCGCTGCCTCCGACTTCTCCATGTGCGGCTCGAGGAGCGCGACAGCGGCCTTCATCACCTCGGCGGACTGCAGCACGAACGGCAGCTGCATCTCTCCGCTGCCGAACCGGGCGCCGACGATCTGCATGCCGGCGAGCAGGTGCACGTTGACGATGTCGAGGGCGCTCATCCCTCCGGCGCGGGCGAGGTCGAGGTCGGCCTCGAGCCCCTTGGCCTCTCCGTCGATGATGCGTCGCTCGAGGCGCTCGCCGACCGGCAGGGCCGCGAGCTCGGCCGCGCGCTCGTCCTTCAGTGCGGCGGAGTCGACACCGGCGAACAGGTCGAGGAGCGCGGCCAGTGGGTCGTAGGTCAGGTTGCCGTCGACGTCGTACTCGCGGCGATCCCAGACCAGGTCGAGCGCTACCTTACGGCGGTCGTCCGGCACCGAGGCGAGCGGAACGATCTTGGCCGAGTTGACGATGGCGGAGTCGAGCCCGGCCGCTGTCGCCTCGTGCAGGAACACGGAGTTGAGCACCGACCTGGCCGCCGGGTTCAGCCCGAAGGACACATTCGAGACGCCGAGCGTGGTGTGGATGCCGGGATACTTCGCCTTGATCTGCCGGATCGCCTCGATCGTCTCGATCCCGTCCCTGCGGGTCTCCTCCTGGCCCGTGGCGATCGGGAAGGTCAGGGCGTCGACGATGATGTCTTCGACCCGCATCCCCCAGGCGTTCACGAGGGTCTCGACGAGCCTCGTCGCGATGCGCACCTTGTGCTCTGCGGTGCGGGCCTGGCCCTCCTCGTCGATGGTGAGGGCGATCACGGCGGCCCCGTGTTCCTTGACGAGCGGCATGATCCGGCCGAAGCGACTGGCGGGGCCCTCGCCGTCCTCGAAGTTGACCGAGTTCACGACCGGGCGTCCGCCGATGAGTTCCATGCCCGCCTGCAGCACCGCGGGCTCTGTGGAGTCGACGACGAGCGGCAGGGTCGAAGCGCTCGCGAGCCGGGAGACGACCTGGCGGATGTCGGCGACGCCGTCCCGCCCGACGTAGTCGATGCAGACGTCGAGCAGGTGGGCGCCGTCGCGGACCTGGGCGCGGGCGATGTCGACGCAGTCGTCCCAGCGTTCCTCGAGCATGGCGTCGCGGAATGCCCGGGAGCCGTTGGCGTTCGTGCGCTCCCCGATCGCGAGGAAGGCACTGTCCTGGTCGAAGCTGACGTGCTGGTAGAGGCTCGCGACGCCAGAGTCCTCTTCGATGGTGCGTGCACTGACGGTGGCGCCGCGCAAGCGGTCGACGACCGCGCGCATGTGCGCGGGAGTCGTCCCGCAGCATCCGCCGACGAGGCCCAGCCCGAACTCCTTGACGAACTGTTCGTGCGCCGTCGCGAGCTGGTCCGGCGTGAGCGGGTAGCTCGCCCCCGTCGCCGTCAGCATCGGCAGGCCGGCGTTCGGCATGCACATCACCGGAACGTGCGAGTAGCGCGCGAGATGGCGCAGGTGTTCGCTCATCTCTGTCGGACCGGTGGCGCAGTTCAGGCCGATCGCGTCGATGCCGAGGGGTTCGAGCGCCGTGAGCGCCGCCCCGATCTCACTCCCCATCAACATGGTGCCTGTGGTCTCCACGGTCACCTCGACGAAGATCGGCAGGCGGATGCCGGTCTCCGCGATGGCCTGCTTGCAGCCGTTCACCGCGGACTTGGTCTGGAGCAGGTCCTGGGAGGTCTCGATCAGGAAGGCGTCGGCACCGCCGCGAATGAGACCGACGGCCTGCTCGGCGAAGGTCGCCTTGAGGTGGGCGTATGTGGTGTGGCCGAGGCTCGGGAGCTTGGTGCCCGGACCCATCGAACCGAGCACCCAGCGCACCCGGCCGTCCCTGGACTCGTAGTCCTCGACGCTCTTCCTGGCGATCGCCGCTCCGAGCCTCGCGAGTTCCTCGATGCGGTCCTCGATGTCGTAGTCGGAGAGGTTCGACCAGTTGGCTCCGAAGGTGTTGCTCTCGACGGCGTCGATGCCGGTGTCGAGGTACGCGCCGTGGATCGCCTCGATCATGTCGGGACGACTCACGTTCAGGATCTCGTTGCAGCCCTCGAGCTGCTGGTAGTCGTCGAGGGTGGGGTTGTGCTCCTGCAGCATCGTCCCCATGGCGCCGTCGGCGATGACGACCCGTTCCTTCATCGTGTCGAGCAGGGCCTGCGACCGGGCCGGGCGCACGGCATCCGCGAATTCGGGGTGCTGCACGGCATCGGATCTCACTGTCAGTTCGCTCACCCGTCTACAGTAGCGGCCCGGGCCAGAGACCTGGCCGCTCCCCGCAGCGCTCGCCCCGGCCGCCGGCGTGGTCAAATAGTGGACGATGAACACTCAACAGCGCCCGCCCACCGCTTCGTCTACTCCGCGGACGGGGTCAACCTCGCGACCTACGAATTCGGTGATCCGTCGGACCCGACCGTGCTCGCCGTGCACGGCTTCGCGTCGAGCGCCGTCGCGAACTGGCACGCCACCGGCTGGACGAGGGACCTCCTGCGCGCGGGCTTCCACGTGATCGCGATCGACCAGCGTGGCCACGGCCTGAGCGACAAGCCGCACTCCCCTCCGCGTACACGATGGACACGCTCGTCGCCGACGTGCAACAGGTCCTCGACGCCTACCTGCTCGACGAGGTCGCCTACGCGGGCTACTCCCTGGGCGCACGGGTCGGCTGGCAGGCGGCGAGGGAGCTCGAGGGGCGCGTGACCCGCGCGGTACTCGGCGGCATTCCGGACGGTGACCCGCTCACGCGATTCCAGGTCGCCGATGCCCGCGCGCACATCGAACACGGCACCGAGGTGGGCGACCGGCTCACTGGCGCGTACCTCACCATGGCCAAGGCGTTGCCGGGCAACGATCTCGAGGCGCTCGTCGCGCTCGTCGAGGGCATGCGCGACGGTCCCCAGCCCGGACCAGACAACGCGCCGTCCCAGCCGCTCCTGTTCGCGACCGGGAGCGAGGATCGAATCCTCGAGGCTTCGCGGGCCCTCGCGGAGGCCACGCCTGCCGGATCGTTCTTCGAGATCCCCGGCCGCAACCACTTCAACGCCCCGACCTCCCGCGCCTTCCGCGACGCGGCCATCGCGTTCCTGGGCACGACGGACTGATCCCGCCCGGACACTGGAAAAGCCCCGCCGACCGAAACGGTCGACGGGGCTTTCCTTCCAACGGGACTACTGCTTGACGTATGCCGGAGCAACCTCGTTGTGGGCGTCGCCGATGCGGTGCACCCGGATGTCGTTCGTCGAGCCGGCGATTCCGGGAGGGGAACCGCTGATGACGACGACCTTGTCACCGAGCTGGGCCAGGCCCTGGCCGAGCAGGATGTCGTCGACCTGGCCGAACATGGAGTCCGTGTGCGTGACCCGGTCCACGAGGTACGTCTGCACGCCCCAGGTGAGCGCGAGGCGGCGGCGGATGCCGGGCTCAGGCGTGAAGGCGAGCATCGGGATCTTCGACCGCAGGCGGGACATCCGGCGGGCGGAGTCTCCGGATTCGGTGAAGATGCAGAGGAACTTCGCGTCGACGAATTCCGCGACCTCGATCGCGGCGAGGGTGATCGCCCCGCCCTGGGTGCGCGGCTTGTTCGTGAGCGGCGCGATGCGCTCCAGGCCGTGGTCTTCGGTGGATGCGACGATCCGCGCCATGGTCTGAACCGTGACGACGGGGTATTCGCCGACACTTGTCTCGCCGCTGAGCATGACCGCGTCCGCGCCGTCGAGAACGGCGTTCGCGACGTCGGACGTTTCCGCACGCGTCGGGACCGGGCTGTGGATCATCGATTCGAGCATCTGCGTCGCGACGATGACCGGCTTGGCCATCCGGCGGGCGAGCTCGACGGCGTGCTTCTGCACGATCGGCACGGCTTCGAGCGGGAGCTCGACGCCGAGGTCGCCACGGGCGACCATGATCGAGTCGAAGGCGTCGATGATCTCTTCGAGGTGCTCGACGGCCTGCGGCTTCTCGATCTTGGCGATGACGGGGACCTTGCGGCCCTCCTCTGCCATGATCTCGTGCACGCGGGTGATGTCTGCCGCGTCGCGCACGAAGGAGAGGGCGATCAGGTCGGTGCCGAGGCGGAGGCCCCAGCGCAGGTCTGCTTCGTCCTTCTCGGACAGTGCGGGAACGTTGACGGCAACACCGGGCAGGTTGATGCCCTTGTTGTTCGAGACCGGGCCGGCGACGATGACGCGCGTCGTGACGACGATGCCGTTTGTCGCGACGACCTCGACCTTGACCTTGCCGTCGTCGATCAGCAGGAAGTCGCCGGGCTTGACGTCGTTGGGCAGGCCCTTGTACGTCGTGCCGGAGAGTTCCCTCGTGCCGAGGACATCGTCCGTGGTGATCTTAAAGATGTCGCCGACGGCCAGTTCATAAGGGCCGCCCTCGAACTTGCCGAGCCGGATCTTCGGGCCCTGCAGGTCGACCAGGACGGCGACCGCACGACCGGAATCATTCGCTGCCTTGCGGATGTTCGCGTAGACGGCCTCGTGCACGGTGTAGTCACCATGGCTCAGGTTCATCCGGCAGACATCGACACCCGCGTCGATCAGGGCTCGAATTTGATCGTAACTGGCGGCTGCCGGCCCGAGGGTAGCGACAATTTTGGCGCGTCTCATTCTGAAAGTGCTCCGTTTTCCGCGCCGGGTAGGCGCATTCTTGTTCTGTGGTTCTGGAGGCCGCTTGGTGGCGTCCTCCGGCTAATCGCTCACTTCACAGGGACCGTTAGATGGCGAAGGCATGGTCGGTCGGTTTGACCGGAGCAGGTAGTTGTGTCTCACCTTCGAGGAATCGATCGACGGCGGCTGCAGCAGCACGACCTTCAGCGATCGCCCAGACGATGAGGGACTGTCCGCGACCGGCATCGCCGGCGACGAACACGCCCTCACGGCTGGTTTGGTAGTTACCGTCTCGAACGACATTACTCCGCCCATCGAGCGGCACGTGCAGCTGGCTGGTGAGCTCCGCCGATTCCGGGCCGGTGAATCCGAGTGCGAGGAGTACGAGGTCCGCGGGGATTTCACGTTCCGTACCCGCCTTGGGCACGCGCCGGCCATCGAGGTACTCGGTTTCAGCGACGCGGATGGCGCGCACCTCGCCGGCCTCGTTGGAGAGGAACTCGATCGTCGAGGCGAGGTATTCGCGGGTGCCGCCCTCTTCGTGGGCGCTCGAGACCTCGAACAGGGTCGCGGACATCGGCCACGGCTGGTGTTCGGGCCGTTCTGTGCCGGGCTGCCTGCCGATCGCGAGGTTCGTGACGGATGCCGCGAGCTGGCGGTGCGCCGTGCCGATGCAGTCGGCGCCGGTGTCGCCACCACCGAGGACGACAACATGCTTGCCCTCTGCGGTGATCTGGCTGTCGACCGTGTCCCCAGCGCCCGTGCGGTTCTGCTGCACGAGGTATTCCATCGCGAAGTGCACGCCGGGGAGGTCGCGGCCGGGGACGGGCAGGTCGCGGGGTACGAGCGCACCGGTCGCGACGACCACGGCGTCGTACCTGGCTCTGAGGTCGTCCCAGGTGATGTCGACGCCGATGTTCACGCCGGCGCGGAACCGGGTTCCCTCCGCCGTCATCTGCGCAAGGCGGAGGTCGAGGTGCTTCTTCTCCATCTTGAAGTCGGGGATGCCGTAGCGGAGCAGGCCGCCGATCCTGTCGTCGCGTTCGAACACGGCGACCGTGTGACCTGCACGGGTGAGCTGCTGGGCCGCGGCGAGACCGGCGGGCCCCGATCCGACGACGGCGACCGTCTTGCCGGTCAGGCGCCCCGGCGGCTGCGGCTGCACCCAGCCGTTGGAGAAGGCCTGGTCGATGATCGAGACCTCGACCTGCTTGATCGTCACGGCAGGCTGGCTGATCGCGAGGACGCACGCAGACTCGCACGGGGCCGGGCACAGCCGTCCGGTGAACTCAGGGAAGTTGTTCGTGGAGTGCAGGCGCTCGATGGCCTGCCTGCCTTCCTCCCGCCAGGTGAGATCGTTCCACTCCGGAATCAGGTTGCCGAGCGGGCAGCCCTGGTGGCAGAAGGGAACGCCGCAGTCCATGCAGCGGCCTGCCTGCCGTTTGAGAACGGCGGCGTCTCCTTGTTCGTAGACCTCTTTCCAGTCCATCAGGCGCACGGACACCGGGCGACGCGGCGGCAGTTCGCGCGCCTTCGTCGTGAGGAATCCCTTCGGATCAGCCATTGGTAACCTCCAGGATGCGGTTCCAGACGACGTCGCCGTCGGGGTCGAGACCCTCGGCGACGGCGTTCTGCCTGGTCGCCAGGACGGCGGCGTAGTCCCGCGGCAGAACCTTGACGAATGTGGACATGGTTGTTTCGAGATCCGACAGGAGAGCCGCGGCGAGCACGGAATCCGTCTGGTCCCGGTGTTGTTCGAGGAGATCGCTGACGATCTCCCTGTCGGCGCTTCCGAGCGGGAGAAGAGTGAGCTCCCCGGACTCGAGCGCCTGGCTGTTGACGTCCTCCGTGCGGAGTCCGTAGACGTATGCGGTGCCGCCGCTCATGCCCGCACCGAGATTGCGGCCGGTCTGGCCGAGGATCAGGGCGAGCCCGCCCGTCATGTATTCGAGGGCGTGGTCCCCGACGCCTTCGACGACCGCGGTCGCTCCGGAGTTGCGCACCAGGAACCGTTCGCCGACGATGCCGCGGATGAACATGCTGCCCTGGGTGGCGCCGTAGCCGATCACGTTGCCGGCAATGACGTTCTCCTCGGCGGAGAAGATGCTCGAACGGTCGGGGCGGACCACGATCTGACCGCCGGAGAGGCCCTTTCCGACGTAGTCGTTCGAGTCGCCTTCCAGCCTGAGGGTGATCCCGCCCGGCAGGAAGGCCCCGAACGACTGTCCCGCCGAACCGGTCAGCGTCACGTCGATCGAGCCGGCCGGAAGGCCGTTCTCGCCGTGCCGGATCGTCACCTCGTGGCCGAGCATTGTGCCGACGGCCCGTTCGGTGTTGCGGATCGGCAGGGCGATCTCGACCCGGCCGCCGTGCTCGAGCACGCTTCCCGCGCGCCTGATGAGCTCGTTGTCGAAGTGTTTGTCGAGTTCGTGTTCCTGGGGTCGACCGAACTGTCTCGGCTCGGAATCCGGGAAGTCAGGTCCGTCGAGGATCGGCGCGAGGTCGAGGCCCGCTGCCTTCCAGTGTTCGAGTGCGCCGTCGACGTCGAGGATCTCGTGGTGGCCGACGGCCTCCTGGAGGCTGCGGAAGCCGAGCTCCGCGAGATACTCGCGCACCTCCTGGGCGATGAACTCGAAGAAGTTCACGACATGGTCTGCCTTGCCCGTGAAGCGCTTCCGCAGCTCGGGGTTCTGGGTGGCGACGCCGACAGGGCAGGTGTCGAGGTGACAGACCCGCATCATGACGCAGCCCTCGACGATCAGGGGCGCGGTCGCGAAGCCGAACTCCTCCGCTCCGAGCAGCGCGCCGATGATGACATCCCTGCCGGTCTTGAGCTGGCCGTCGACCTGCAGGACGACGCGGTCACGCAGGCCATTGAGCATCAGGGTCTGCTGGGTTTCCGCTAGTCCGAGTTCCCAGGGCGTCCCCGCGTGCTTGAGCGAGTTGAGCGGGCTCGCCCCGGTGCCGCCGTCATGGCCGGAGACCAGGATCACGTCCGACAACGCCTTGGCGACGCCGGCAGCGACAGCGCCGATGCCGGACTGGCTGACGAGCTTCGTGTGGATGCGAGCATCCGGGTTCGCCCGTTTGAGGTCGAAGATGAGCTGCTTGAGGTCTTCGATCGAGTAGATGTCGTGGTGCGGCGGCGGCGAGATCAGACCGACGCCCGCCGTGGCGTGCCGGGTGCGCGCGATCCAGGGATACACCTTGGTCGGCGGCAGCTGGCCGCCCTCACCGGGCTTGGCTCCCTGGGCGAGTTTGATCTGGATGTCGTCGGCGTGCGACAGGTACATGCTCGTCACGCCGAACCGCCCGGAGGCGACCTGCTTGACGGCGCTGCGGCGCTGCGGGTCGATCAGCCGGTCGAGGTCCTCGCCGCCCTCCCCGGTGTTCGACTTGCCGCCGATCCGGTTCATGGCGATCGCAAGGGTTTCGTGGGCCTCCGGGGAGATCGAGCCGTAGCTCATCGCACCGGTCGCGAAGCGCGCGACGATCGACGCGACCGATTCGACCTCGTCGAGAGGCACGGGGTGCCGCTTGTGCGTGTCGAAGGTGAACATGCCGCGGAGCGTCATGAGGCTCTCGGCCTGGTCGTCGACGAGTTTGGTGTACTCGCGGAAGATGTCGTAACGGCCGGTCCTGGTCGCGTGCTGGAGCCGGAAGATCGTCTCCGGGTTGAACAGGTGCGGGGAGCCGTCGCGGCGCCACTGGTACTCGCCGCCGGTGCTGAGTCTTTCGTGCGCCGTGACCGCTGCATCTTCCGGGTAGGCCGAGGCGTGGCGTGCTTCGTTTTCCGCGGCGATGACATCGATGCCGATGCCGCCGAGCTTGCTCGTCGTCCCGGTGAAGTACTGGGCGACAAAGTCCTGGCTCAGGCCGACGGCCTCGAAGGTCTGGGCTCCCGCATAGGACGACACCGTCGAGATGCCCATCTTGGACATGATCTTGAGCACGCCCTTGCCCAGGGCTTTGATGACGTTGCGCACAGCCTTCTCGGGTGAGACGTTCGTGATGTACCCGCTCCGGACCAGGTCCTCGCAGGTTTCCATCGCGAGGTACGGGTTGACCGCTGAGGCGCCGTAGCCGATCAGGAGCGCGACGTGGTGCACCTCGCGCACGTCACCGGCCTCGACGACGATGCCGACCTTCATCCGGTTCTCCGTGCGGATCAGGTGGTGGTGCACGGCGGCGATCATCAGGAGCGACGGGATCGGCGCGAGATCCTTGTTGGAATCGCGGTCGGAGAGCACGATGAAACGGGCTCCGGCCTCGATGGCGTCGTCGACTTCGAGGCACATCGCGTCGATGCGGTTGGCCAGGGCGTCCGGGCCATCGTCGAAACGGTACAGGCCCCGGATGGTCGAGGTCGTCCGGCTGCCGGGGGCGGGGTCGATGTGCTGGATCTTGGCGAGTTCGTCGTTGTCGATGACCGGGAAGTCCAGGACCACCTGGCGCGCATGCTCCGGTCCGACGGACAGGAGGTTCCGCTCCGGCCCGAGTCCGAGCTTGAGGGAGGTCACGACCTCTTCGCGGATCGAGTCGAGGGGCGGGTTTGTCACCTGGGCGAACTGCTGGGTGAAGTAGTCGAAGATGAGCCGGGGCCGGTCGCTCAGAACGGCGATCGGCGTGTCGCTGCCCATGGCGCCGAGGGGTTCCCCGCCGGTGCGGGCCATCGGGGCGAGCAGGATGCGCACTTCTTCTTCGGTGTAGCCGAAGGTGCGCTGGCGGCGCACGACGGATGCCGGCGGGTGCACGATGTGCTCGCGCTCAGGGAGGTCCTTGAGGTTGATCCGGCCGGCGTCGAGCCAGTCCCCCCACGGTTCCATCGCGGCGAGTTCTGCCTTGATCTCGTCGTCCTCGATCAGCCGGCCCGCGACGGTGTCGACGAGGAACATCTTGCCGGGGCGGAGCCGGCCCTTGCGGACCACGCGGGCGGGGTCGATGTCGAGCACGCCGATCTCGCTCGCGAGCACGACGAGGCCGTCGTCGGTGATCAGGTACCGGCCGGGGCGGAGCCCGTTGCGGTCGAGCGTGGCGCCGACGAGGGAACCGTCGGTGAAGACGATCGCCGCGGGACCGTCCCACGGCTCCATCAGCATCGAGTGGTACTCGTAGAACGCGCGTCGTTCCTCGTCGAGCGCGGTCTGGTTCTCCCAGGCCTCAGGGACCATCATCATGACGGCGTGCGGCAGGGAGCGGCCGGAGAGGCTCAGGAGCTCGACGACCTCGTCGAAGGACGCGGAGTCGCTGCCGCCGGGGGTGACGATCGGCAGCAGCGGGGCGAGGTCTCCGAGCAGGGAGGATTCGAGCTGGGACTGGCGCGCGCGCATCCAGTTGCGGTTGCCCTGCACGGTGTTGATCTCACCGTTGTGCGCGATCATCCGGAACGGCTGCGCGAGCGGCCACGACGGGAAGGTGTTGGTCGAGTACCGGGAGTGCACGAGGGCGAGCTTCGAGACGAAGCGCGGGTCGGAGAGGTCCGGGTAGAAGGGTTCGAGCTGGAGGGTCGTGACCATGCCCTTGTAGACCAGGGTGCGGCAGGAGAGCGACGCGAAGTACGTCTCGAGTTCCCGCTCCGCGCGCTTCCGCAGCCGGACGGTCTGGCGGTCGAGCGCGATGTCCGCGACGCGTTCACCGTCGTCCTCCGTGCGCGAACTCTGGACGAAGAGCTGCTGGATCGCGGGCATGGCCGCCCTGGCCAGGTTTCCGACCTCGTCGGGGCGCACGGGGACTTCGCGCCAGCCGAGGATCTCGAGGCACTCCTCCTGGGCGATCCGGCCGATCTGGCGCTTGACGGCGCTGCGTTCGGTCGGGTCTGTCGGGAGGAACACGTTGCCGACGGCGTACCGCCCGGCGGCGGGGAGCTCGAATTCGACGACCTGGCTCAGGAAGTCGTGCGGGATCTGGGTGATGATGCCTGCGCCGTCGCCGGTTCCGGCGTCTGACCCGACCGCGCCGCGGTGTTCGAGGTTCCGGAGGGCGTCGAGTGCGATCGTGATGATGTCGTGCCCGGCGGTTCCGCGGAGTGTCGCGACCATGGCGAGCCCGCAGGCGTCCCGCTCGTCGGCAGGGTTGTACAGCCCCTGGGGCTGGGGAACGGTGCTGAAGCGGGAAAAGAGGGGTGACTGCGGCATGGGACCGTCCTCAGAGATAGCTGGCAAGTGGGGACGACGCTGGCCCGCGGGGGTGGAGATCATCTGCGTACAGTTGCGCGCCGACCCGTCGTACCGGGAGGGAGGCGGGAGCCGGGTGTACGGTCTCAGGCCTGGAGGCGCGGGTTGCTGGTGCTTGTGGCTGCAACGTCGCCCGATGCGGCGGGTTCGACGGCCTCATCACCGTGGTCCTCGAAATCCGTATCAAACTCTTCAGATTCTACCTCAGGGACGGGGCGCTTCCATTCCCGACCTGGGCGATAGACGCTGACTTCGAGTCCGGGGTGCCTGCGGCCCTGCACCACGATGAGGATGATGCCGAGGACCACGGCGATGATCGCTGCCCAGACGTTGGTGCGGATTCCGAAGAAGATCTCGCTCGGGTCGATGCGGATCGATTCGAAGAACGTGCGGCCGAGGCCGTACCAGACCAGGTACACACCGAAGGCGCGGCCCCAGCGGAGCGTGATCCGGCGTTCGATGAGGAGGATGACGATCACGCCGATCGTGTTCCAGATCATCTCGTAGAGGAAGGTCGGGTGGAACAGGGTGCCGGCCGGGAGCCCGACGGGGAAGGCCGGGTTGGTCGACGGCACCTCGAGGCCCCAGGGCAGGGTCGTCGGCAGGCCGAACAGTTCGGTGTTGAACCAGTTGCCGAGGCGTCCCATCGCCTGCGCGATGAGCATTCCGGGGGCGAGGGCATCCGCGAAGGACCAGAATTTCACGCCGGAGATCCGGCAGCCGATGTATGCGCCGACGGCCCCGCCGATGAGCGCTCCGAAGATGGCGTTTCCGCCGTTCCAGATCGCGAAGACTTCCCAGGGGTTCGCACCGGCGAAGAAGTAGTCGGAGGGTGGGTGAGCACGTGGTACGCCCGGGCGCCGACGATGCCGAGCGGGACGGCCCAGAGGATGATGTCGAGCACGACGCCCGGCTCGGCGCCGCGATTACTGAGGCGCCTGCTCGTCATGACCGTTGCCGCGATGATGCCGGCCAGGATGCACAACGCGTAGGCGTGGACCCGGAACATGCCGAGGTCGAAGTAGCTCCACTCGGGGCCTGGGCTCGGAATGCTCAGCAGAAAAGACACCTGGGTATTACCTTTCGTAGCGGGGAAGCGTGGGAGCTCGCCTCGGTCAACTTACCCTAAACGGCGGCGCGGATCCCGGTCGCCCCGGCTGCAAGCCGGGCGGCGAGGGCCCCGAGGGCCGGGACTCCCCGTCGGACAGCGCCTTGACCAGCGCGGAACCGACGATGGCGCCGTCCGCGTAGCCGAGGATCTCGCGCACCTGCTCCGGAGTCGAGATCCCGAGGCCCACGCACGCGCTCGTCGCACCGGCGAGGCGCAGCCGGTCGACCAGGACGCGGGCTGCGGAGTCGACGTCGGAACGCGCCCCGGTGATGCCCATGGTGGAGACGGCGTACACGAAACCACGGCTGACCTCGACCGCGTGGGCGAGCCGTTCGTCTGACGACGAGGGCGCGGCGAGGAAGACCCGGTCGAGGCCGGTGCGGTCGCTCGCCGCGAACCAGTCTGCTGCGTCGTCGGGGATGAGGTCTGGGGTGATCAGGCCTGCGCCGCCCGCGGCGAGCAGGTCGTCGGCGAAGCGGTCGACCCCGTACTGCAGGATCGGGTTCCAGTAGGTCATCATGAGGACCGGAGCGTCGACGCGTGCGGTGATCGCCGCGACAGCTTCGATTCCGTGGCGGAGCCGGAAACCGTTGGCGAGGGCCTGCTGGGTGGCCGCCTGGATCACGGGGCCGTCCATCACGGGGTCGGAGTACGGCAACCCGAGCTCGATGATGTCGACGCCGTTCTCCGCGAGGGCGACGGCGGCCTCGATGCTCTCAGCGAGGGTGGGGAAACCGACGGGAAGGTAGCCGATCAGGGCACCGCCGCCCTCTGCCTTGCGCCGGGCGATCGTGGCTTCGACCCTGCTGGTGCGGTTGGGCGTCATCGGTGTGCTGGTCTTCGTCGTTGCGGTCATAGCTGCTGTGCACCCTCGTCGAGCAGGTCGAAGTATCGGCCCGCCGTTTCCATGTCCTTGTCCCCGCGACCGCTGAGGCTGACCAGGATGGTCGCCTCCGGTCCGAGCCGTTTGCCGAGCTCGAGGGTTCCGGCGAGGGCATGGGCCGACTCGATCGCCGGGATGATGCCCTCCGTGCGGCTGAGGAGGCGGAACGCGTCCATCGCCGCGGCGTCGGTGACGGGCAGGTACGTCGCCCGTCCGATGGTCGAGAGCCAGGAGTGCTCTGGTCCGACCCCCGGGTAGTCGAGTCCGGCCGAGATGGAGTGCGACTCGACGGTCTGGCCGTCCTCGTCCTGCAGCATGAGGCTGCGCGCCCCGTGCAGGATCCCCGGGCGTCCCTTGGTCAGGGTCGCGGCATGGCGCGGGGTCTCGATGCCCTCTCCGCCTGCCTCGTACCCGTAGAGGGCGACAGCAGGATCGTCCAGGAAGGCGTCGAAGATTCCGATGGCGTTGGAACCGCCGCCGACGCACGCCGTGACGGCGTCGGGGAGGCGCCCGGTGAGTTCGAGCACCTGGGCGCGGGCCTCTTCTCCGATGATCTTCTGGAAGTCGCGCACCATCGCGGGGAAGGGGTGCGGACCTGCGACGGTGCCGAAAATGTAGTTGGTCGTCTCGACGTTCGTGACCCAGTCGCGCATGGCGTCGTTGATCGCGTCCTTCAGGGTGCGCGACCCGGTGCGGACGGAGACGACCTCTGCACCGAGGAGGCGCATCCGTGCGACGTTGAGGGCCTGCCGTTCGGTGTCGACCTCGCCCATGTAGACGACGCACTCGAGCCCGAACAGCGCGGCGACGGTCGCGGTCGCGACGCCGTGCTGGCCGGCGCCGGTCTCGGCGATGACCCGGGTCTTGCCGATTCGCTTGGTGAGAAGCGCCTGGCCGAGGGCGTTGTTGATCTTGTGTGACCCGGTGTGGTTGAGGTCTTCGCGCTTGAGGATCACCCGGGCGCCGCCGGCGTGCGCGGCGAACCGCGGCACCTCCGTGATGATCGACGGTCGGCCGGTGTAGCTCCTGTGCAGTTCCATCAGCTCAGCGGCGAAGGCCGGGTCGACCTTGGCCAGCGCATATTCGTTCGTGAGCTCGTCGAGGGCTGCGACGAGCGACTCCGGGACGAACCGGCCTCCGAAGTCGCCGAAGTACGGGCCTGTTTCGGTTCGAAGGGACGTGGACATTTAGACCGCCAGAAATTCGGTAAGGGTGAGGATGGGATCGTTCGTGACGAGCGCTTCGCCGACGAGGACGACGTCGGCGCCGGCGGCACGATAGTGGGCGACGTCCGCGGCCGTCTTGACCGCTGATTCGGCGACGCGGATGACACCGGAGGGGATCCGGTCTGCGAGGCGGCCGAAGAGCTCCTGGTCGAGCTGGAACGTCGACAGGTCGCGGGCGTTGACCCCGACGAGGCTTGCACCGATATCCAGCGCACGGTCGACTTCTTCGGCACTATGGGTCTCGACGAGGGCCGTCATGCCGAGTTCGCGGACGAGGGCCTGGAGGGACCCGAGGGTGGCCTGGTCGAGTGCCGCGACGATGAGGAGCACGAGGTCTGCGCCCGCGGCCCTGGCCTCGAGGACCTGGTACGGCTCGCCGATGAAGTCCTTGCGGAGGACAGGGATGGACACGGCGGATCGCACCTGTTCGAGGTCGGCGAGGGACCCGAGGAAACGGCGTCCCTCTGTGAGCACGCTGATGGCGCTCGCCCCGCCGAACTCATAGGAGACGGCGAGGGCGGCAGGGTCCGAGATCTCGGCGAGGGTGCCCCGGGAAGGACTTGCCCGCTTCACTTCCGCGATGATCTTGACCCTGTCGGCCGGTGCGAGGGCGTGTAGTGCGTCGATAGCGGGGGCGCGATCGACGGCCGCCGATTCGACGGCGGCGAACGGACGGGTGAGGCGCCGTTCAGCGGCGTCTGACAGTGCCCCGGCGAGGAGTTCGGACAGCACTCGGCTAATGACTTTCGTGCGGCGCTGCGTCGGCGACGCCGTAGCCCAGCCGGCTCAGTACGAACCCGGCGATCGGGCCGAGGACGAGGAGGACGACAGAGGCCCACACCAGCCACGGCACATCGAGGAAGAAGGCGACGGTGCCGATCGTGATCGCGACGAGCATGACGACGACAGCCGTCCAGGCCGCGATCGAGTGGCCTTCGCCTGGGTCTACCGACTCGAAGCTCATGGTTCTCCTTCTGGGCGTCAACTGCGTACGCATGGGCGTCATCTGCGGACGCGTGGATTGTGGGTCCTGGTGCGGCTCAAGTCTAGCGGCGGCGCCGATCACCGGTCACCGGCCGTTTCGGTGGGATCATCGCCGCGGGTGAGCCCGTCCCAGGTGATGACGGCATCCTCTCGCGCGTCTTCACCGGCGGAAGCAGCCGGCTGGCCGCCGGGTGCACCGTCCGCGGGCTCGAAGCGCACGGCCTGGTATCGACTCGTCGCGCCGGGCCAGCGGCGATTCGTGACGAGGATGCCGACACCGGCCGCGGCCATGATGACACCGGCCGCGAAGCCGGCGAAGGCCCAGGGTGTGAGGGCGGCCGCAGTGACGCCGTCCTGGATCGAGGCGTTACCCGCGATGCCCGTCGCTTTGGTGATCGCGGCCGCGCTCGCTGCGGCGGGGTTGCCGATGGCGAGGCCGGCACCGAGGGAGACCGAGAAGCCGAGAAGCACCTCGAGGGCGCCGAGTACGACCCGGATCACGGGGCCCGCGATCGTGAGTGCGCCGGCGAGGGCGAGCCCGGCGAGGGCGAGGGCGCTCAGCGCGCCCGCTGCGGTCGAACCGCTGATCGGCAGGTCGACGGTCGATGACCCCTGCACGACGCGCACGTCGATCCAGACCTGGCTCCAGGCGAGGAGCGCGAGTCCGCTCGCGGCGATGACGAGGAGCACCAGCCGGAGCTTGAGGGTGCGACCGGTTCGCTTCACCTAGTGCACCCGCTTCATGGCGTTGGCGATCGCGACGGCGCGCAGCGGTGCCGCGGCCTTGTTGACCGATTCCTGGAACTCGCTCGCGGGATCGGAGTCTGCGACGAGGCCTCCCCGGCCTGCACCCTGGCCACACCGTTGCTGATCGTGGCGGTGCGGATGGCGATGGCCAGGTCCGCGTCCCCGGCGAACCCGAAGTAGCCGACCACTCCCCCGTAGACACCGCGCTGGGTGGGCTCGAGATCGTCGATGATTTCGAGCGCCCGCGGCTTCGGCGCCCCGGACAGGGTTCCGGCCGGGAAGGTCGCCCGGAACACGTCGATGGCCGTCTTCCCCTGCAGCAGGTTGCCCTCGACGGACGAGACGAGGTGCATGATGTGGCTGAATCGCTCGATGCGTTTGAACTCGGTGACCTCGACGGAGCCGGGTGCGCAGACCTTGAGCAGGTCGTTCCTGGCGAGGTCGACGAGCATCAGGTGTTCCGCACCTTCCTTGGGGTCACCGGCGAGCTCGGTCTCGAAGTCGGCGTCCTGCTCCGGGGTGGTACCGCGCGGCTTGGATCCGGCGATCGGGTGGGTGAACACGCGCCCGTTCTGGACCTTGACGAGGGCCTCAGGGGACGATCCGACGATCCAGTACGGTTCCCCTGTCGCGGACTCGAGGCCGAGCAGGTACATGTACGGGCTCGGGTTGAGGCTGCGGAGCACCCGGTAGACATCGATCGGGTCGGCCGTGCACTCCTGGTCGAAACGCTGGGAGATGACGACCTGGAAGATGTCCCCGTCGACGATGTGCCGCTTGGCGGTGTCGACGGAGGCCAGGAAGTCGTCGCGGGTGGTGCGGGCGCGCATCGTCGCGGGGGCCGACATGTCGACCTCGGCGAGCCAGGCCTCCGCAGGCACGGCGAGCCTGGCCTGCATCGAATCGAGCCTGGCCTGGGCGGTCGCCCAGAGCGTGTCCGCGGCGTCGATCCCGTCGTTCAGGACGTTGGCGATCAGCTGGACCGTGCCGAACTTGTGGTCGATCGCGACGAGGTCTGCCACGAAACTGAAGGCCTGGCCTGGTACGTCATAGTCTGCGGTGGGCTGGTTGGGCAGGCGTTCCAGCTGACGAACGGCCTCCCAGCCGATGAACCCGACGAGACCGCCGGTCAACGGCGGGTGCCCGGGAAGCCGCGGCGTCTGCCAGCGGGCGTACAGGGTGGCGAGGGCCTCGAGCGGCGGCTGGGCCGCTGCCGGGCCGAGGACGCGTGCGGCGTCGACGCCGTAGGGGATCCACCGGGTTTCCGAACCCTGCTGGGTCAGGACGCCGAACGACGACACCCCGACAAAGGAGAACCGCGACCAGATGCCGCCCTGTTCCGCCGACTCGAGCAGGAAGCTGCCCGGTTGACCGGCCGCGAGTTTGCGGTAGATGCCGACGGGGTCTCCCCGTCCGCGAAGAGTTCGCGGATCACGGGGATGACGCGGTGCCCTGCTACCAGCGCGTCGAACTGCGCGGCCGTCGTCGTGCCGGCCGTACTCGTCTGGGAATCCGTCGTCATGCGTGTTCTCCGTCTGTCGCGTCGGGGTCTGTCGCATCGGGGTCTGTCGCATCGGGGTCTGTCGCATCGGGCCTGGCGCCGTGGGCGACGTCGATGTCCCGCCCGTCGAAGCACGTGTGGGTTCCGGTGTGGCAGGCCCCGCCGACCTGGTCGACCTGGACGAGCAGGGTGTCTGCGTCGCAGTCGAACGCTGCGCCGCGCACGTACTGAGCGTGCCCGGACGTGTCGCCCTTGCGCCAGTATTCCTGGCGCGAACGTGACCAGAATGTCACGCGGCCCTCTGAGAAGGTCCGCCGGAGGGCTTCCTCGTTCATCCAGCCCAGCATGAGCACCTCGCGGGTGTCCCACTGCTGGATCACGGCGGGCAGGAGGCCGTCCGCATTGAAGACGGCGCACCCGAGGGCATCCTCGATGGTCTGCAGGGGTGTCATCAGCGCACCACGAGTCCTTCCCTGGCGAGTTCGTGTTTGACGTCTCCGATACTGAGTTCGCCGTTGTGAAAGACGGATGCCGCGAGGACGGCGTCTGCGCCTGCCCGGATCGCGGGCGGAAAATCTTCGACCCGTCCAGCGCCGCCGGAGGCGATCACGGGTACGCTGCTGATTTCGCGCATGAGGCCGATCAGCTCGAGGTCGAAGCCATTCTTGGTCCCGTCCGCGTCGATGGAGTTGACGAGCAGCTCCCCCGCTCCGAGTTCGATCGCGAGCCTGGCCCAGGCGAGGGCGTCGAGGTCGGTCTCCGTGCGGCCGCCGTGGGTCGTCACGACGAACCCGGATTCCGTGCGGTCGCTGCGCTTCACGTCGAGGGACAGCACGAGCACCTGTGAACCGAAGCGGTCGGCGATCTCGCCGATCAGGGCAGGGCGGAGGATTGCGGCGCTATTGACGCCGACCTTGTCAGCGCCGCTCGCCTGCAGCCGCGAGACGTCTTCGACTCCCCGGATCCCGCCGCCGACGGTGAGCGGGATGAAGACCTGCTCCGCTGTGGCGCGCACGACGTCGTACGTCGTCGCCCGGTTGTCGACGGTCGCGGTGACGTCGAGGAACGTGAGTTCGTCTGCACCCTGCTCGTAGTACCGTCGCGCCAGTTCGACCGGGTCGCCCGCGTCCCTGAGGTTCTGGAAGTTGACGCCTTTGACGACCCGGCCGTTGGCCACGTCGAGGCACGGGATGACCCGCACGGCAAGACTCACGATTGCACCTCCGGGGCTCTGCTGCCCAGTGTTGTTCCGCCCGTTGCTATTCTGCCCACAATCGGGTTCTACAGGCGGGCGTTGTGGATGGCGCTGATCAGGATGGCCCGGGCGCCGAGCTCGTAGAGGGCGTCCATGATGTGGTTGCTGTCGTGACGCGGGACCATCACGCGCACGGCGACCCAGTCGGGGTCGTGCAGGCTCGACACCGTGGGTGACTCGATTCCGGGGGCGAGCAGGCAGGCCGCGTCGAGTTTGACGAGCGGGATGTCGTAGTCCATCAGCACGTACTGGCGGGCGACGAGCACGCCCTGCAGACGGCGGAGGAGCGTGTGGATGCCGGCGTTCTCGTTCTCGGAGGTGATCAGGACCGCCGTCGATTCGAGGATGACCGGGCCGAAGATCTCGAGGCCGGCCTTGCGCAGGGTCGTTCCGGTCGAGACGACGTCGGCGACAGCATCCGCGACACCCAGCTGGACGGCGGACTCGACGGCGCCGTCGAGGGTCACGAGGGTGACCGTGACGGAGTGATGGGCCAGGAAGGCTTCGACGAGACCGGGGTAGCTCGTCGCGACGCGGAGCCCTTCGAGGTCGCTCAGCTCGCCGAAGCGTCCGGCGGGGCCCGCGAAGCGGAAGGTCGAGTCGCCGAAGTCGAGGCTCGCGATCTCCCGTGCCGGGGAGCCGGAATCAAGCAGAAGGTCCCGGCCGGTGATTCCGACGTCGAGCGCCCCGCTGCCGACGTAGGTGGCGATGTCCCGCGGACGCAGGTAGAAGAACTCGACGCCGTTGCGCGGGTCGGACACGACGAGGTCGCGCGGGTCGCGACGCCCGGTGTACCCGGCCTCGTGCAGCATCTGCGCCGCGGTTTCGGACAGGGAGCCCTTGTTGGGCACGGCAATTCTCAGCATCTCAACACTCTCAGCAGGTCAGTTCTCGGGGTAGGGATGGCGGCGCCGGCCGCTGCGGCGGCCGGTTCAGAGGTGCTTGTAGACGTCGGCGAGGGTGAGCCCCTTCGCCAGCATCATGACCTGCACGTGGTAGAGCAGCTGGCTCATCTCTGCGGCGGTTTCCTCGTCGCTCTGGAACTCCGCTGCCATCCAGACTTCGGCAGCTTCTTCGACGATCTTCTTGCCGATGGCATGCACTCCCGCGTCGAGTTCACGGACGGTTCCGGAGCCTTCCGGCCGGTTGAGTGCTTTTTCGCCCAGTTCAGCGAAGAGGTTGTCGAATGTTTTCACTCCCCTAGGTTACTAGTGCGCGTGCGAGTGCGCGGTCGCAGCAGTCCTCAGGAGAGCGATCCGGGCCTCGGGATCCGGGAAACCGAACACGCTCGAGCCGGCGACGAAGGTATCCGCGCCCGCCTCTGCGGCCACGACGATGGTCTCCTCCGTGATGCCGCCGTCGACCTGCAGCCAGATGTCCCTGCCACTGGCCCTGACGGCATCCGCCACCGTGCGGAGCTTGCGCATGGTCGACGGCAGGAAGCTCTGGCCGCCGAAACCGGGCTCGACGGTCATCACGAGGACCTGGTCGAATTCGGCGAGGAACTCGAGGTACGGCTCGATGGCGGTGCCCGGCTTCAGGGCGATGCCCGCGCGGGCGCCTGCTGCCCGGAGCTTGCGCGCAAGCGCGACCGGGTTGGTCGTCGCCTCACCGTGGAAGGTCACGGAGAACGCTCCGGCCTCGGCGAATTTCGGTGCCCACCGTTCCGGATCCTCGATCATGAGGTGCGCGTCGACGGGCAGCGCAGAGACCTGCATGATGCGCTCGGCGACGGGGAGCCCGAAGGTGAGGTTCGGCACGAAATGGTTGTCCATCACGTCGACGTGCACGAGGTCGGCGGTGCGGATGCGACCGAGGTCGCGTTCCAGGTTCGCGAAGTCTGCGGCGAGAATGCTGGGGCTGATCCTGATCGGCATGCCTTCACCCTATCGCCGCAGGCATGCCACCCCACTCCGTGAGGTGTCGCACATCGACCTTCATTCGCCCGGCGAACGTCGATATGCGACACCTCACGAGTATTGCTAAGCGGTGCGCTCGAGCAGGGTGATGAACATCGCGTCGGTTCCGTGGCGGTGCGGCCACAGCTGCACGCTCGTTCCGTCGCCCGGCAGGTCGAGCGGGGTGCCGCTGAATCCCTGGACGACCGCGGCCGTGTCGACGGCCCGCACCCGGTCTCCCCACTTCTTCAGCGCCGTGGCGACAATGCCGCGGCTCTCCGCGATGTGCGGTGAGCACGTGACGTATGCAAGGAGGCCGCCGGGCTTCAGTGCGCCGAGCGCCGCGTCGATGAGGCCGGACTGCAGGTCGGAGAGTTCGGCGACGTCGCGCGGAAGCTTGCGCCAGCGCGCCTCCGGCCGGCGACGCAGTGCGCCGAGACCCGTGCACGGTGCGTCGAGCAGGATGCGGTCGAATTCCTCGGAGTGGTTGACGGCGATGCGGGTCCCGTCGAGTTCCCAGACCGGAACGGTGCCCGGGACCGCGGAGAGGGCGCGGCGCACGAGCGTGGCCCTCGCCGGAACGAGCTCGTTTGCAACGAGTTCGGCGCCACCCGCGCGCGCTTCTGCGGCGAGCAGGGCCGCCTTGCCGCCGGGTCCGGCGCAGAGGTCAAGCCAGCGTTCTCCCGGCGTGATGGGGCGGGCCCGGCTCAGGGTGAGTGCTGCGAGCTGCGAACCCTCGTCCTGCACCCGGATGCGGCCGTCGTGGTCGGTGACGAGGTGAACGGGGTCTCCGCCCGCGAGCATGAACCCGACCGGGGAGTACTCGTTGGGTCGGCCGAGGCCGGCGGTCTCCTCTGCTGTCGTGATGCCAGGCAGCGCGACCATGTTGACCCGGGGGGCGGCGTTATCGGCGATAAGCAGGTCTTCGAGTTCGTCCTCACGGCCTTCGAGGCGCAGCGACTGCCTGAATGCGCGCACGACCCACACCGGGTGCGAGTGTTCGGCGGCGAGCCGGTCGTCCGCGGAGCCTGCTCCGGCGAGGACCCGTTCGCGCCACTCCTCCGGGGTCGAGCGGGAGATGGTGCGAAGCACGCCGTTGGTGAAGCCCGTCGCTGCACGGGAGCCGACCTGGCGGGCCAGTTCGACGGATTCGTTGACGGCGGCGTGGGTCGCGACGCGCGTCGCGAGCAGCTGGTGGGCGCCGAGGCGCAGTACGTCGAGAATGGCCGGGTCGATCGCGGAGACCGGCCGGCCGGCCGCTTCCGCGATCACGAGATCGTAGTAGCCCTGCATGCGCAGGGTGCCGTAGGTCAGTTCGGTGGCGAGGGCGGCATCCGCCGTGCTGAGGGCGGCCCGCTGGATACGGGTCGGCAGCAACAGGTTCGCGTAGGCGTCCGACTCACGGACGGCCGCGATGACGTCGTAGGCGACGCGGCGGGCGGGCTGGACGAAGCCCTGGTGCTGTTGGACGCTCATGAGGCGACCACGTCCGTCGCCGCCATGCCGCGCCACCAGTCGATTGCCTTCATCTGTGTCTTTCCAGCCGGTTGCACCGTGACGAGCTCTAGCGGCTCCGTCCCGGTTCCAACCAGCACTTTCTTGTCGAATTCGCGAATCACGCCCGCCGGAAGCGGCTGGGCGCCGTGGGTCGGCGCGAGGTCGAGGACCTTGAGGCGCGCTTCGCCGAGCATGGTGAAGGCTCCGGGTTCCGGCGTCACGCCGCGCACCCGGTTGTAGACGACCGCAGCGGATGCGGCCCAGTCGATCCTGGCGTCGGCGAGGCCGAGTTTGGCGGCCGTGGTGGGCTCGCCCACCTGGGGCACCGCCTCGATCGTGCCGGCCTCGAGCTGGTCGACGACGTTCCTGAGCAGCACGGCACCGCTGTGACTCAGGGAGTCGAGGAGCCCGCCGGCGGTCGCGTGCCGGGAGATCGGTTCGGAGAAGCTCGCGAACACGGCGCCGGCGTCGAGCTCGGCGACGAGCTGGAAGACCGCGGCTCCCGTCCGTTCGTCTCCGGCCATGATGGCGCGCTGCACGGGCGCTGCCCCGCGCCAGCGTGGCAGCAGGGAGAAGTGCAGGTTGATCCAGCCGAGGCGGGGAACGGAGAGCAGGGGTTCCCGCACGAGCCCGCCGTATGCGACGATGACGCCGAGGTCGGGTTCGATGGCTTCGATTCGTTCCGTCGCCGCAGCGTCGAGGCGATTGGTCTTGAGCAGCGGAAGTCCGAGCCCGGCAGCGGCCTGCGCGAGGGGTGACGGGGTGAGCACACGCTTCCGGCCGAGGGGGCATCCGCCCGGGTGATGACCGCCGCGATGGAGTGCGGCGAGTCGGCAAGGGCCTGGAGACTGGGCACCGCCACCTGGGGCGTGCCCGCGAATACGAGTTTCATTTAGAGCAGCTCCGGGTCGTCGAATCGTACTTTGAGTGTAGGTGCCGGGCGGAAGGCGGCGCCTTTGGCCCGGCGGCGGCGCGCTGCATTGCGCACAATCGCCGCCTTCACGAGCCTGGCGACGTCGTCGCCGTCGACGTAGTTGAACCGCACGACGGCCCGGACGAGGGGGTCGACGGTTGTGACAGGACCGAGCACATCGAGGCCGGGAACGTCCGTGAGATCCTCGACCGCCGCTGCGACATCGGCGGCGGTCCCCGTCACAGAGGCGACGCGCACGGCGGGCGGGAAGCGCAGCTGCCTGCGGTCAGCGAGTTCTGCCGCTGCGAAGGCACCGGGCTGCCACGCGTTGAGCGCCGTCGCGAGTGCCCCTCCGACGCCGGCGAGCATGACGGACGCGCCGGGGGCGGCGAGGGCTGCTGCGTTGCTCCACCAGCGCAGGCAGTCCTCTGCGACGCCGAGGGACTCGCGGGCGAGCATCTTCTCACCGTCGAGCAGGAGGATCGCCCGGTAGCCGCCTTCGGGGATCGGCTCGGCACCGCGCGTCGCGACGACGAGGGCAGGGGCGGCCCCGATCTGCTGCAGCGGATGCTCCCCGTCGGCGACGAGGACCAGCGCGCCGGGAAAGGCGCGGCCCAGTTCCTCGGCGGTGCGCCCGGTTCCGAGCGACACCACCCGCAGGGACCTGCCCTCACAGTGCAGGCAACTCCAGCCTGCCGCAAGCTTGCCGCACCAACGGCAGGACGGCACGGCGTTCGCGCTCGCGAGGGCGAGCGGTCCCTGGCAGTGCGTGCAGCGGGCCGACTTCTTGCAGGTCTGGCAGGCGAGGGTCGGCGCGTACCCGGGGCTCGCGACCTGGACGAGGACGGGTCCGTCAGCGAGGGCGGCCCTGGCCACCTGCCAGGCGGCGGAGGGGATCCGGTTGGTCCGCTCCTGGCGGTCGGGACTGAGCTGGAATTCAGTAGGGATCACCCGGGGATGCCGAGGGCTCAGGGGATGCGCCTCGCCGAGAAAGCCCAGTTCGAGGAGCCGCTGCACGGGCACGCTGCGGGTGTGCCCGAAGAACATCAGTGCGCACCCGCTCAGGGCCTGGCGGACCAGTGCTGCGTCGCGGGCATGGACGTAGGGGCTGAGCGGTTCGGAGTGCAGGGGGTCCCCGTCGTCCCAGAGCAGGATCGCCCCGAGGTTGTGCGCCGGCGCGTAGACCGCAGACCGGTTGCCGAGGATGATCCGCGGGGTGGGTTCCAGGCAGGCGAGGAAGGCGCGGTAGCGCTCGGGGTTGGGCTGGCGGGCATCGACCCTGCTCACGGTTCCCGCGGGCGCGCAGGCATCGAGGGCGGCCTGGAGCTGGTCCTGGTCGCGGTAGTCGGGAACGCAGAGGATGGCGCTTCGCCCGCTCCGAACGGTTGCCGTGGCGAGTTCGGCCATCGTGGTGGCCCAGTGGCCGACGGTGCGCCCGTCCGGCAGGGCGACGAGGGCGGGTACGGCGGCCACGCTGAGGCGCCTCTGCTCGGCCAGGGCCGCGTCGAGCAGACCGGCCGGGTAGTCAGCGAAACCGGCGGATGCCGCGGGTTCGGCTTCCGGAGCAGGTTCGGCTTCGTCCTGCGCGGCTTCGTCCTGCGCGGCGAGCCAGGCCTTCTCGACCCGCACAGCGCGAGGGGGATCGCGAGCCGGAGCACATCGCTCGCGTTGCCGGCCGCGCGGTCGGCGACGCGACGTGCGAGGCGCCAGACCTCCGCCGTGAGCACGGGGGCAGCGGACACGATGGCCTCGACCGGGCTCAGGGCGCCATGGAAGTCGGCGGCGGCGTCCTTCGGGGGCTCGATGCCGGACACCGGTGCGTTCAGGGTCGCGAGGACGGCTCCCCCGGCATCGAGGACCTCGATCAGGTAGCCGTCGGCGACGCGTCCCGCCGAGCGCAGGGGCACCCGGACCCGCACTCCCGGCCGCGCGGCCGCGGCGAGGTCGTCCGGGATGCCGTAATCGAAGAGATGGTCGAGCTGGGGCAGTGTCGACTCGATCAGGACGCGTGCCACGAGGCCCGTGCGTCCCATGATCAGATCCCGGAGGCGCTTCTCAGCTCGTCGACGCGGTCCAGCCTCTCCCAGGTGAACTCGGGGAGCTCGCGACCGAAATGACCGTATGTCGCCGTCTTCTGGTAGATCGGGCGGAGCAGGTCGAGGTGGTGGATGATCGCGGCCGGTCGCAGGTCGAAGACCTCGCGGATCGCCGCGGTGATCTCCTTGTCCGGCAGTGCCCCTGTTCCGAAGGTCTCGACGTAGAGCCCGACGGGCGCTGCTTTGCCGATCGCGTATGCGACCTGGATCTCGAGCCGTTCGGCCAGCCCGGCTGCCACGGCGTTCTTGGCGACCCAGCGCATCGCGTACGCGGCGGAGCGGTCGACCTTGGACGGGTCCTTGCCGCTGAAGGCGCCACCGCCGTGACGGCTGGATCCGCCGTAGGTGTCGATGATGATCTTGCGGCCGGTGAGTCCGGCGTCGCCCTGGGGGCCACCGATCTCGAAGCGGCCCGTCGGGTTGATCAGCATGGTCAGGCTCGAGGAATCGAGTTCGACGCGGGACAGCACCGGGCGGATCACGAGCTCTTCGACCTCGGCGCGAAGACGCTCCGTCGTGACGGAAGGGGCGTGCTGGGTGGACAGGACGACGGTCTCGACGGTGCGCGGGATGATGCCGTCGTAGCCGATCGTGACCTGGGTCTTGCCGTCGGGGCGGAGGTAGTCGAGTTCGCCGGACTTGCGGACTTCGGCGAGGCGTTCGGCGAGGCGGTGCGCGATCCAGATCGGGATCGGCATGAGCTCGGGGGTCTCCCGGGTGGCGTAGCCGAACATGATGCCCTGGTCGCCGGCGCCCTGGCGGTCGTAGTCTTCGGCGCTCGCCTGTTCGCGGTGCTCGAAGGCGTCGTCGACGCCCTGGGCGATGTCGGGAGACTGGCCGCCGATGGAGATCTCAACGCCGCAGGAGCGGCCGTCGAACCAGACGTCGGAGGAGTCGTAGCCGATGTCGGTGATGCACTTGCGCACGATCGACGGGATCTCGACGTACGCTTCCGTCGAGACTTCGCCGGCGACGTGGACGAGGCCGGTCGTGACCAGGGTCTCGACGGCGACGCGGCTGTTCGGGTCCTCGGTGAGGAGGGCGTCGAGGATGCTGTCGGAGATCTGGTCGCAGATCTTGTCCGGGTGACCTTCGGTGACGGATTCGGAAGTGAAGAGGCGAAGATCGCTCATCTGGCCTGTCTCTGTGTCGTTGGTAGAAAAGTATGGATGGAGGGGATCAGCCGAGTCCGGCGACCACAACGTCAAGGATGCGTCCGGCCACCGACATTTTTGTCCCCGCGGCCTCCGCCACTATAACTCCGGCAGAATCGAGGATCCGAACCTCGTTACGTTCCGCGGCGAACCCTTCGGTCCAGCCGACCCTGTTGAGAACAAGGTAGTCGCAGCCCTTGCGCGCGAGCTTCTCGCGGCCGAGGGAGAGGAGCCGGTCGGGGTCCGCCTCCGTCTCTGCCGCGAATCCGATCACGAGCTGACCGGTGGTCTTCGCCGCGGCGAGTCCCGCGAGGATGTCCGGGTTCCTGACGAGTTCGAGGGTGAGGGTGTCCCCCTCGTCGTCTTTCTTGATCTTGTCGCCGCGGACCGTGGCCGGGCGGTAGTCCGCGACCGCTGCGGCCATGATGACGGCGTCCGCGCCCGCAGCCGCGTCGGTCACGGCGGACTGGAGTTCGAGTGCGGTGCCGACGAGGCGGGTCTCGATGCCCGCGGGCACCGGGATCTCGAGGTTCGCCGCGATGAGCACGACCGACGCTCCCCGCGCGGTGGCGGCTTCGGCGAGGCGGACGCCCTGCTTGCCACTCGATCGATTGCCGAGGAAGCGGACGGGGTCGAGGGGTTCCCTGGTGCCGCCGGCTGTGATGACGATGCGCCTGCCGGAGAGGTCTCTGGCCGGGGTTCCCGGGTGCAGGGCGGCGAGGGCCGCAGCGACGATGACGTCGGGTTCCTCCATCCGGCCGGCACCGGAATCCGATCCGGTCAGGCGTCCCACGCCGGGGCCGACGACGATGACGCCGCGGTTTCGGAGGGTCTGCACGTTGTGCACGGTCGCCGGGTTGTTCCACATCTCGGTGTGCATCGCCGGGGCGATCACGAGTGGCGCGGTGCTCGCGAGGATCGTGTTGCCGAGCAGGTCGTCGGCGAGGCCGGCCGCGAGCTTGGCGATCGTGTTCGCCGTCGCAGGGGCCACCACGATCAGGTCCGCCGACTGCCCGATCGCGACGTGGCGGACTTCGGCGACGCCCTCGTAGAGGTCGGTGTGCACCGGGTTCCGGGAGATCGCCTCGAGTGTCGGCCTGCCGACGAAGCGCAGCGCCGCTGGCGTCGCGACCACGTGGACGGAGTCTCCGAGCAGCACAAAAGCGCGCACGATGTTGACAGCTTTGTACGCGGCGATGCCGCCGGTGATTCCGACGACGATCGTGCGTCCTTGCGACATCCTGCGCGCTTCTGGTGTGCTTCTGGTCTGCTTCGTGTTACTCGACGATCGGTCGGGAAACGAGCTTGTCTTCGTTGATTTCGCGGAGGGCGACGGAGAGCGGCTTGTCGTCGACAGTCGAGTCGACGAGCGGTCCGACGTTGTCGAAGAGGCTGCCTTCGTGCAGGTCAGCGTAGTAGTCGTTGATCTGACGAGCACGCTTGGACGCGAAGATCACGAGCGCGTACTTGGAGTCGACCTTGGTGAGCAGGTCGTCGATGGGCGGGTCAATGATACCGGTGGGCTTGTTGGCCAAGGTGGCACTCCTTCAGAGCGTTTGCGGCGAGTAGACGGATAAGTCGGAGTGCGTTAAAGCAGCGAGGGTGCTTTACGCAGATTCATCAAGTCTACGACTTCCCGGGCCGCCACATTGACCTCCTGGTTGACTACACGGAAATCGAACTCGTCCTGGGCCGCCAGCTCGAGCTTCGCGGTCTCCAGGCGGCGTGCCTGTTCCGCGGGGCTTTCGGTGCCGCGGCCGATGAGGCGGCGCACCAGTTCATCCCAGCTCGGCGGAAGCAGGAAGACCATTCGCGCTTCGGACATGGCCGCGCGCACGGAGCGTGCGCCCTGAAGGTCGATTTCGAGGAGGACGCTGTGTCCGCTCGCGAGTGCCTGTTCCACGGGCTCGCGAGGGGTCCCGTAGCGGAAGGCATTGTGGACGACGGCCCACTCGAGCAGCTCCCCCGACGCGACCATGCGGTCGAATTCGGCGTCGGAGACGAAGAAGTAGCTCTTTCCTTCGACTTCGCCCGGCCGCGGGGCACGGGTCGTCGCCGACACGGAAAGATGCACATCGGGGTAGTTCTCGCGGATATAGCCGGCGACGGCACCCTTACCGACCGCCGTCGGCCCGGCGAGCACGACGAGGTGTGCGTCGGTGGATCCACGACGGGACACGGTCCGGTTCGCGAGGAATTCGCGCAGGCGGTCGCGCTGGTGCTTGCCGAGGCCGCCGAGCCGTTTGGACGGCGAGATCTCGAGCTGGGTCATGATCCGGCGCATCTTCGTGACACCGATGGCCGGGATGCTGACGAGGAACTCCGTCGCGCGCAGGCGTCCTTCGACGCCGTCCGGATGCTCGATGGCGGCAGAGAGCACGGCAAGCGGCGTGCGCTTCCCTGCTGCGATCTCGGCCTTGACCGCTGCGCGCGCTCGGCGCGCTGCCACGGCTGCGCGCGATGCGGCAACCCGATCGACGTCTGGTGGGGTAGGGCGATTCTCAGCCACGGGCCGCTCCTGCTTCAAGTACTCGGCGTGCGATCGCCTGTCCGATTCGTTCCGGGCCTGCTGACAACACGCTACGAGATTCACTCACTATTACGGAATGAGCGTACCCCCCAAAGAGGTTTCCCAGATCAGCGACATGCGCACCCTGGTGACCAAATCCGGGAGCGAGGATCGGGGTGGCTCCTCCGACGGGTGCAACCGAGAGGTCGAGGCCGAAATCGGCGAGGTCGAGTGTCGCACCGAGCACGACGCCGATCGAGCCGAGCCGACCCGTTCCCCCGCCCTCGCGTTGCGTTCGGCGACGTCGTCGAAGACGGCACGGGCCACTGTGGCACCGGCGTGCGGGCCGTCGGGGACGCGGGCGCGCTGGATGGCGCTCGCCTCCGGATTCGAGGTTGCCGAGAGCACGAAGAGCCCCTTGCCCGCAGCGGCGGCCCGTTCGAAGACGGGCTCGAGCGAACCGACGCCCATGTACGCGTTGACGGTGATCGCATCCACTTCGAGCGGGGAACCGGGGGTGAGCCAGGCCTCACCGTACGCAGCGACGCTCGTTCCGAGATCGCCGCGCTTCACGTCCGCGATCACGAGCAGGCCTGCTGCGTGGGCATCCGCGAGCACGCGTTCGAAGGCGAGGTACCCCCGCGACCCGAAACGCTCGTAGAAGGCGAGCTGGGGCTTGATGAGGCCGACCCTGCCTGCGCACGCGGCGACGACGAGACGCCCGAAGGTCTCGGCGCCGTCAGCGGTGTCCGGCAGGTTCCAGTCCGACAACAGCCAGGCGTGGGGGTCGATACCCACGCAGAGCTGGCCCCACCGGCCGAACGCGGCCTCGACACGGTCGCCGAACGTGGAGTCGATCACAGGGCGGCTTCCCGCGTGAGTGCATATTCCTGGAGCGATGTCACCTCGAACCCGCCTCGAATCGCGTCGATGGATGCGACGGCAGCGCTGAGCTCCGCGATCGTCGTGAACAACGGCAGGTCCGCGGCGACGGCCGCCGCCCGGATCTCGTAGCCGTCGGCACGGGCGGTGCGACCGCCGGGGGTGTTGATGACGATCTGAACCTCTTCGCGGCGGATCAGCTCGACGATCGACGTGTCTTCCTCATCGTGCTTCTCGCTGAACTTCGTGACGACCCTCGCGCGGATTCCGTTGCGCTGCAACACCTCCGCGGTGCCCTCCGTGGCGGCGATCTCGTAGCCGAGCTGCTGCAGGCGCAGCATCGGCAGGATGATCGCACGCTTGTCGCGGTCGGAGACCGAGACGAACACGGTTCCGCTGAGCGGGATTCCACCGTAGGCGGCGAGCTGGCTCTTGGCGAAGGCGCGGGGGAAGTCACGGTCGATGCCCATCACCTCTCCGGTCGAGCGCATCTCCGGGCCGAGCACGGAATCGACGACGTGGCCTTCCGGGGTGCGGAACCGGTTGAAGGGAAGCACGGCCTCCTTCACGGCGACCGGCGATTCCATTGGGACGCGGGAGCCGTCGATGAGCGGCAGCTTTCCACTCGCCTTGAGTTCGGCGATGCTGGTTCCGACCATGATGAGCGCGGCGGCCTTGGCGAGGGTGATCCCGAGAGCCTTCGCGACGAAGGGCACCGTGCGGGAGGCCCGCGGGTTGGCCTCGAGCACGTAGAGCACGCCGGCCCCGATGGCGAACTGCACGTTGAGCAGGCCGCGCACGCCGATGCCCTGCGCGATCCCGAGGGTGGCCTCGCGGACCCGGTTGATCTCGGCACGGCCGAGGGTCACGGGTGGCAGGGTGCAGCTCGAGTCACCGGAGTGGATGCCGGCTTCCTCGATGTGCTCCATGACGCCGCCGATGTACAGCTCGGTGCCGTCGTAGATCGCGTCGACGTCGATCTCGATGGCGTCGTCCAGGAACCGGTCGACGAGCACGGGGTGCGACGGGCCGATGATGCCCTGGCCCTGCATCCGCTCGAAGTAGTCGGCGAGGGACAGGGAATCGTAGATGATCTCCATGCCGCGGCCGCCGAGCACGTAGCTCGGGCGGACGAGGACGGGGTAGCCGATCTCCTCAGCGACGACGACGGCACCGGTGAAGTCGGTGGCGACGCCGTTGCGGGGGGCGAGCAGGCCGGCCTCGTCGAGGATCTTCGAGAACAGGCCGCGCTCCTCCGCGAGGTCGATCGCGGTGGGCGAGGTGCCGAGGATCGGGATTCCCTCCGCCTCGAGCCCCTTCGCGAGCCCGAGGGCCGTCTGGCCGCCGAGTTGCACGACGACGCCGACGAGTTCGCCGCTCTGGCTCTCCGCGTGGATGACCTCGAGCACGTCCTCGAGGGTGAGCGGCTCGAAGTAGAGCCGGTCGCTCGTGTCGTAGTCCGTCGAGACGGTCTCGGGGTTGCAGTTGATCATGATGGTCTCGTAGCCGGCCTCGGAGAGGGCGAACGAAGCGTGCACGCACGAGTAGTCGAACTCGACGCCCTGGCCGATGCGGTTCGGGCCTGAACCGAGGATGACGACCTTGCGGCGGTCGCTGGGGACGACCTCCGTCTCCTCGTCGTAGCTCGAGTAGTGGTACGGGGTCAGGGCCGGGAACTCCCCCGCGCAGGTGTCGACGGTCTTGTAGACCGGGCGCACGCCGAGGATGTGTCGGACCTTGCGGACATCTGCTTCGCCGAAGCCGCGGAGCTCGCCGATCTGGGCGTCGGAGAAACCGTGGTCCTTCGCGGTACGGAGGATGTCCATGTCGAGCCGTTCGGCGGCGGCGACGTCTGCGGCGATCTCGTTGATCAGGACGATCTGGTCGATGAACCACGGGTCGATCTTGGTGGCTTCGAAGACCTGGTCGATCGTGGCGCCCTTGCGGAGGGCCTGCTGAACGGTGACGATGCGGCCGTCCGTCGGGATCGAGGCAACCTCGAGGAGTTCCTCGAGCGTGCGGGTCTCCTCACCCCAGTGGAAGGACGATCCGCGCTTCTCGAGCGAACGCAAGGCCTTCTGCAGGGCGGATGCGTAGGTGCGGCCGATCGCCATGGCCTCGCCGACGGACTTCATGGTCGTGGTGAGGCGCGGGTCTGCGGCGGGGAACTTCTCGAACGCGAAGCGCGGGACCTTGACCACGACGTAGTCGAGGGTCGGTTCGAAGCTCGCCGGGGTGACCTGGGTGATGTCGTTCGGGATCTCGTCCAGGCGGTAACCGAGGGCGAGCTTCGCCGCGATCTTCGCGATCGGGAAGCCGGTGGCCTTGCTCGCGAGGGCGGACGAACGGGAAACCCGCGGGTTCATCTCGATCACGATGATGCGCCCGTCGGCCGGGTCGATCGCGAACTGGATGTTGCAGCCGCCGGTGTCGACGCCGACGGCGCGGATGATGTCGATGCCGATGTCGCGGAGCTTCTGGTACTCGCGGTCCGTGAGGGTGAGCGCGGGGGCAACGGTGATCGAGTCACCGGTGTGCACGCCGACCGGGTCGACGTTCTCGATCGAACAGACGACGACCGTGTTGTCGGCCGTGTCGCGCATCATCTCGAGTTCGTATTCCTTCCAGCCGAGGATGGATTCCTCGAGGAGGACCTCGGTGGTCGGGCTCTGGTGCAGGCCGTCGCCGACGATGCGGCGCAGTTCCTCTTCGGTGTACGCGAATCCGGAGCCGAGGCCGCCCATCGTGAAGGAGGGGCGCACCACGAGCGGATAGCCGAGGTCTTCGGCGAAGCCGATGGCCTCATCGACGGTGTGCGCGATGTGCGAGCGGGCGACGTCTGCGCCGGCGTCGAGCACGAGCTGCTTGAAGATCTGGCGGTCTTCGCCCTTCTGGATGGCCTCGAAGGACGCTCCGATCAGTTCGACGTCGTACTTCTCGAGGATGCCGCGCTCGTGCAACTGGATGGCCGCGTTGAGCGCGGTCTGGCCGCCGAGGGTCGGCAGGATGGCGTCGGGGCGTTCCTTCGCGATGATCGTCTCGAGGATCTCCGGAGTGATCGGCTCGATGTAGGTCGCATCCGCGAAGTCGGGGTCCGTCATGATCGTGGCCGGGTTCGAATTGACCAGGATGACCCTGACGCCCTCTGCGCGCAGCACGCGGCAGGCCTGGGTTCCTGAGTAGTCGAATTCGCAGGCCTGGCCGATGACGATCGGCCCGCTTCCGATGACCAGGACGCTGTTGATATCGTCGCGCTTGGGCATTACTTGGCGTCTCCTGCTCCGGTGGCCGCCGTGTGGGCGGTCACCATGTCCCTGAACCGATCAAAGAGGTAGTTGGCGTCGTGCGGGCCTGCCGCAGACTCGGGGTGGTACTGCACGGAGAACGCGGGGATGTCGAGGCAGCGGATGCCCTCGACGACCTGGTCGTTCAGGCTGTAGTGGCTGACCTCGACGCGGCCGAAGCCGGTGCGGGAGTCGCTGACGCCTTCGATCGGCATGTCCACGGCGAAGCCGTGGTTCTGCGACGTGATCTCGACGCGGCCGGTGGTCTTGTCGAGCACGGGCTGGTTGATGCCGCGGTGGCCGAAGGGGAGCTTGTAGGTGCGGAAGCCGAGCGCCCTGCCGAGGAGCTGGTTGCCGAAGCAGATGCCGAAGTACGGCACGCCGGCGCGGAGGACCTCCTGCAGCAGGGTGACGTGCGCATCGGACGCCGCAGGATCACCGGGTCCGTTGGAGAAGAAAAGCGCGGTCGGATTGAGCGAGAGCACGTGCTCCGCCGTGACCGACTGGGGCAGCACGAGCACTTCGAAGCCGCGTTCGGCGAGGTAGTTCAGCGTCGACGTCTTGACGCCGAGGTCGAGCACCGCGACGGAGCCGATCCGTTCGCCCTTCGCCGGAATCTGGAACGGTTCGACCGTCGACACCTGGTCTGACAGGTTGCGGCCGCGCATGGGGGCGCCGCCGCGGACGAGTTCGAGCTGCTCGCCTGCCGACAGGTCGAAGGCGGGCCCGGAGAAGATGCCGCTCTTCATGGCGCCGGCCGAGCGGATGTGCCGGGTGATCGCCCGGGTGTCGATGCCGCTGATCCCGACGACCTCGTTGTTCGTGAGGTCCTCGTCGAGGGTGCGCGTCGAGCGGAAGTTCGAGGCGATCCTGGCCGGTTCGCGCACGATGAACCCGGCAACCCAGATCCGGGAGGATTCCATGTCCTCGTCGTTGGCCCCGGTGTTGCCGATGTGCGGGGCGGTCATCAGGACGATCTGGCCGGCGTACGACGGGTCGGTCAGGGTCTCCTGGTAGCCGGTCATTCCGGTCGCAAAGACGATCTCGCCGAGGGTCTGTCCTCGGCTGCCGTATGCGTGGCCGACGAAGCGCCTGCCGTCCTCCAGGACGAGCACGGCGGGAGCCGTGGTCGGCGTGGTGGGTGTCTCCGGTGTCGTCGGTGTCGTCTCGTCGGGTGCCGCCTGGGCCTGGGCCTCGGTGTCGCTCACGCTACGCCTCGCTTTCGTCGTGCGCGTCCGGGTGCAGGGCACCCGCCGCTTCGGTTCGGATCGACGCGCTCACGCGGGCGCGGTCGGTGGGGTCAAGGATGCGGAAGTAGCTGTCGACGACCTGGCCTGCGGCATCCGCTTGCGGCTGGAGGCGCCAGCGGAGCAGGAGCAGACCGCCGGTCTCGACGGCGCGGTCGATGGTCCAGGTGGCGTCCTCGAGTCCGGTGACGGCCGCCATCGGGATGAAGACCGGGTTCTCGCCGACGAGATCGAGCAGAACGCCGGTCCCGGTCACGGTGACCAGGGCGCGGGCCCGAAAGCCGAGGCCGCGGATGTTCAGGCGTTCGAGCTGTCGGCCTTCCCGTGTGGTCGCGACGTAGAACGCTTCGGCCGTTGCGAGCACGGCATCGGCCGATTCCGGTCCTGGGAGCGGGTAGCCCGCGGCCAGCGCGGCATCGCGGCGGGTGCGTGCACGCCAGCTTCGGAGCATGAGCGCGAGCACGGCGACGAGGACCAGACCGATCAGAATGGCGGGGATGGTGCTATCCATGCTGGGGTTCCTCTCGTCCGCCGAGTTCAGCGGGGGCCCTGAGGACCCCGTCGAGCACGGTCGCCGTGCCGCGGTGGAAGACGGCGACGACCCGACCGGGCAGGGTCATCGCGAGGTATGGCGAGTTGGTGCTCTTGCCGGCGAGGTCGTCCCTGCCGAACTCCCGGCTCGCTGCCGGGTCGTAGAGGGTGACGTTGGCGGGGGCGCCGACCTCGAGCGGCCTGCCCTGGCTCGCGAGGCGCCCGATCCGTGCCGGGGTGGCCGAGAGCACCCGGGACACGTCCCGCCAGTCGAGAAGTCCGGTGTCGACGACGGATGCCTGCACGACCGAGAGCGCGGATTCGAGTCCGACCATCCCGTTGGCGGCCGCATCCCATTCACAGTCCTTGGACTCGACGGGGTGCGGGGCGTGATCGGTTGCGACGATGTCGATCGTGCCGTCGGCGAGGCCGGCGCGGAGGGCGTCGACGTCTTCGCGGCGGCGCAGCGGCGGATTGACCTTGTAGCGGGCGTCGTAGCCGCGGACCAGGTCCTCTGTGAGGAGCAGGTGGTGCGGGGTGGCCTCCGCGGTCACGTTGATGCCGCGCGCCTTGGCCCAGCGGATCACGTCGACGGCGCCTGCTGTCGAGACGTGGCAGACGTGCAGGCGGCTCCCGACGTGCTCGGCGAGCAGCACGTCGCGCGCGATGATGGATTCCTCGGCGACGGCAGGCCAGCCGGCGAGGCCGAGTTCGCTCGAGAGTGCGCCCTCGTTCATCTGGGCCTTCTCGGTGAGGCGCGGTTCCTGGGAGTGCTGGGCGATGACGCCGTCGAAGGCCTTGACGTATTCGAGGGCGCGACGCATCAGCAGCGGGTCGGAGACGCAGAAGCCGTCGTCGGAGAAGACCCGGACCCGGGCGCGGCTGGTCGCCATGGCGCCGAGCTCGGCGAGCCGCTCCCCCGCGAGCCCGAGGGTGACGGCGCCGATCGGCTGGACCGTGACGTACCCGGCCCGTTCACCGAGGGCGAGCACCTGTTCGACGACGCCGGCGGTGTCCTGCACCGGCGAGGTGTTGGCCATTGCGAAGACGCTCGTGAAGCCGCCGATCGCGGCGGCCTGGCTGCCGGTGAGGATCGTCTCGCTCTGCTCGTAGCCGGGTTCGCGCAAGTGGGTGTGCAGGTCGACGAGTCCGGGAAGGGCGACGAGGCCGTCGGCGTCGATCACCGTCGCGCCGGCGTGTGAGAGCGCGGTGCCGATTTCCTGGATGCGACCGCCGAAGAGCAACAGGTCGGTGCGGGTGCCGTCGGCGAGGCTCGCGTTTCGGATCAGATAGCGGGTGGCCGTGTTGTTCATTTAGCTTTCCTCCCGGTCGCCCGACATGAGCAGGTACAGTGCCGCCATACGTATCGAAACACCGTTCGCGACCTGCTCGAGCACGGTCGATGCGGCCGAATCTGCAGCGGCTGAGGAAATCTCCAGGCCGCGGTTCATCGGGCCGGGGTGCATGACAATGCTAGTCGGCGCGAGCCGGGCGAAGCGCTCATCGTCGAGTCCCCAGCGCCGCGAGTACTCGCGGCTGTTGGGGAAGAAGGCCGCATTCATGCGTTCCTGCTGGATCCTGAGCATCATGATCACGTCGGGCCCTGCGTCGATCGCGTCGTCGAGATCGAAGCTCACCGCCGCCGGCCAGCCGGTCATGTCCATCGGGAACAGGGTGGGTGGCGCGACCATCGTGACGTCGGCTCCGAGCGTCGTCAGCAGCCACAGGTTGGAGCGCGCGACCCGCGAGTGCAGCACGTCGCCGACGATGGTCACCGTGACGCCGTCGAGGCCTTTGCCGCGCGACGCGGTTTTGTGCAGGCGACGGCGGATGGTGAACGCGTCGAGGAGCGCCTGGGTCGGGTGTTCGTGGGTGCCGTCCCCGGCGTTGATGATGCCGGCGTCGATCCAGCCGCTCGTCGCGAGTACCTGGGGGGCACCGGATGCCGGATGCCGGATCACGACGCCGTCTGCGCCGATCGCGGCGAGCGTCTGGGCGGTGTCTTTGAGGCTTTCGCCCTTCGAGACGCTCGAGCCCTTGGCGCTGAAGTTGATCACGTCAGCGCTCAGGCGCTTCGCGGCGGCTTCGAAGGAGATCCGGGTGCGGGTGCTGTCTTCGAAGAAGAGGTTCACCACGGTCTTGCCGCGGAGTGTCGGGAGCTTGCGCACCTCGCGCGTGGAGACATCCGCCATGTCTTCTGCGATGTCGAGGAGCGTGATGGCGTCGTCGCGACTGAGGTCCTTGGTGGAGAGCAGATGCTTCATTCTGCGCTCCCCCGTCGATGCTCACGAATTCGTCGCCGTCGACCTCGAGGAGGTGCACGTTGATGCGTTCCTCCGTCGAGCTCGGGAGGTTCTTCCCGACGAAGTCCGCGCGGATCGGCAGCGCCCGGTGGCCGCGGTCGACGAGGACTGCGAGGCGCACGATCGCGGGACGGCCGTGGTCGCCGAGAGCGTCAAGGGCCGCGCGGATGGTGCGGCCGGAGTAGAGCACGTCGTCGACGAGCACCACAGTCGCGCCGTCGATGCTCGCGGGTACGAGGGTGCGGGACGGTGTGCGGGTGCGGGTGTGGGCGAGGTCGTCGCGGTACATCGTCACGTCGAGGGAACCCGAACTCACGGGTGCCGCGGCGGGTTCGATCCGCTCGATGATGTCGGCGATCCGCCGGGCGAGTGCAACGCCCCTGGTCGGGATGCCGAGGATGACGAGATTGTCCGGTCCCCGGTTGGACTCCAGGATCTCGTGGGAGATCCGAGTCAAAGCCCGGGTTATTTCAGCCTGGTTGAGCACAATGCGTGACAAAACGAAGGCCTCCTTCCCCGCCTCACCGGACGGTTGTTAAAGGATGGCTGTTACCGCTGTTCAGCCTAGCAGCAGCCCCGGTCATGCGCGGTTGGGTGGTCAGGTGAGGATCTGGTGGGCGCGGTGCCGGTTCGGTGGCCGCCAGAGCCGTTGCGGGTCGATGAGTCCGGGGGCCCGCACCTGGGGTGAGCCCTTGACCATCCGGATCTCCCACCCGGAGGTGTCGATGGTGTGGTGATGGAACCAGCACAGTAGGACACCGTTGTCCACGTTGGTCGGTCCGTCCTGCGCCCAGGGCTTCACGTGGTGCACTTCGGCCCAGTGCGCCGGGGCTTTGCACCCGGGGATGATGCAGCCGCCGTCCCGGGCGGTAATCGCCCGGCGCTGCGCCCGGTTGAAATAGCGCCGCTCCAGACCCAGCTTGATGACTTCGTTGTTCGCCCCGGAGAGGACCCCTTGGAAGCCGCCGTCGCAGATGCGCTGGTGCACTGTCTTGAGCGATACCGGGGCCTCGACCCCGTCGATCCACCCCACCCCGACCCCGGAGGCGAGGTCGGCCGCGTTCACGTGCACCATCACGGTCGGGGCGGATCCGCCCATGCTGGGCGTGTCCTCGTCGCGGGCCGCGTGTTCGAACAACGCCCGGAGGATGTCCGCGCGTTTCTCACCGCCCGTGCGGGTGTCCGCGCGGCGCTCCCGCAGCTCCGCCTCGATCACGTCCAGATCCGGGCCCGTGTCGGCGTCGGTACCCGCGGTCTCGGCGCCGGGGATCATCTGCCCCGAATCCATCAGGGCCTGTTCCTCGGCGGTGGGGAACGCCGGGCGGGCGTGGAAGCTGAGGAAGGCGTCGAAGAGGGTGTTCATCACGCCGAACAGTTCCGGCGTCACCCCGCCCTTGACGGGGTACAAGCCGTTCTTCAACTGGCCGAAGCCGATGTTGGATTTCGCCTCGAAAAGGTCCTCCTGGGGCAGTATCCCGTCGGGGTCCAGGGCCGCCTGCCACTGCGCGACCATGCCCCGGATCAGGTCCGTCGTCACCGGGACACCCGCCCCCGCCAGGTTCTCCGTCTCCGGGGTGATCATGCCCGCCGCCGAGGCGACCAGGGCCCGCTCCGCCGTGAGTAAGTCATCCGGTGCCACCCGGTGACTGATCACCTGCAACCCCGCCACGATCAACTCCGCCGTCTCCACCCCGATCTCCCCCGCCGTCAGCGCCGCCCCAACCGTCGGGAACAAGGGCGGCAACCAGCTGCTCCCGCCGCACGGCCGCGGCAACACCGCGTCGCCGAGCTTCGTGCGCCGCTTCACCTCCCGGGCCGACACCCGCGTCACCCGGGTGAGTACATCCCACGGGCCCGTGCAGCCCATCCGCCAGGCCAGACCCTCCCGGCCGAGCACCCGGGCCCTCCGGTCCACATCCGTCGCCGTGCTCACCCGGGCCGCATCCACCGTCCGACCGATCGCCTCCACGGTACTCAGCGCCGTCACCGCTTCTGTATCGCTGAGCAGCCCCACCGGGATCGCCGCCAGGGCGTCTGCGAGAACCGCCTGCGCCTCGGCGAGCCTTGCGACAGCATCCGCATGAACCGATGGCACCGACCCGGCCAGACCCTCCGCGCCCTCGAAACCCTCGGCAACCGCAACCGCAACCGCAACCGGATGGGCCGACTCGACACCAACGGTGGGTTGATCGCCCGCGGCCACTGAATCGTGGGCCTGCGGGGTGTGTGACTGGGGATCCGTAGCTCCTGCCATACCCCGATTCTACCCCGAATCGAACACGAATGCGAGACTTACTCACATAATTTTGCGCTTCATATTTCCACTTTCACACCTGAAGACGGTTGATTCTCCTGCCCATGGTTCCGAATTCAGGAGATCCGCCCGGGCGGGTAACTCGGGTCCGCGGACAAGTGCAGCCGATCCCACCCGGCCGCATGGAACTCCTGAGTTCGGGACGCTCACCGACGTGCGGAACATCGCGCAGCAGAGGTCCGAGATCCTGTCGGCCGGCTGCGGGAGGGCGCGGAATCGAGTCAGTGAGCGACTCAGCGGAAGCGGGTCTCCTTGACGAGGCTGCCGTCCCTGGCCCAGGTGCGCCAAACGCCGATCTGGCGGCCGCGGTCGAATTCTCCCGTACGCATCAGCGTGCCGTCTGTGCGGAACCACTCCCACTCGCCGTGGAGTTCGCCATCGAGGGTGCTCCCGCTCGCCTTGGTCTCACCAGTGGCATAGTGGTCGACCCGCGACGTGGGCGACGACGCGTGCAGACCGTCTGGTGCAGCGGACGACGGGATCGGCTCTGGATTCACGCCCCCAGTCTGCCAGCCGACGGCTCACGCCGACAGTGGCGGAGTGACCTCAACGCCGCCGACCAGTCGGCGACGTGCGGACGGATACGGACTTCCCGGCTGTTCTAGACGTCTCCGGCCTGACAGCCCTTTCTGCCAGGCGGACGTGCCCTACCATCGAGGTCATGGCACTCATCCACCGGGCCCAGCTTCGGCCGTCCAAGCTTGAACTCGTCGAACCCTGGCTGCGGATGCAGTCCTGGTTCGCCGGCGATCCCTCCGCCCCCTGACGGCCGTCGCGGCATACCGTTTTGACGATCCGGCGGGTGAGGTCGGCATCGAAACGCTGCTCGTGCGTGCCGGCGACGGTCCGGTGCTCCAGGTGCCGCTGACGTATCGCGATGCGCCCCTCGAAGGCGGCGACGCCTGGTTGATCGGCACGATGGAACACTCGGTCCTGGGTCGTCGCTGGACATACGACGCCACCGGGGATCCCACCTACATCGCCGCGCTCGCAACGACCATCCACCGCGGCGGCACCCAGGCCGACGAGTTCGTCGACGTCGACGGGGACCTCGTCTTCCGGGAGTCCACGGCGACGGTCGCAGGCAGCGGGACCACGGATGCGTCCACCCCGGCACTGTCGTCGACGACAGCTCTCTCGACCAGGGACGAGCTCGGTTCGACCGTGGTCGAGGCCGGCTCCCTGCGCCTCGTCGTACTCAGGGTGCCCGGCAGCCCTACTGCGGAGACGAGCGTTCTCGCGGCCCGGACGCCCACCGGCGGCGTCCCGGAGCACCTCTCCGGCACCTGGGCCGATCAGCCGCGCTCACGGATCCTGGCCCTGGCCATCGCACTCTGACCTGCCCGCCTGACCTGCTCCGCCTGGACCACGCCGACACCGTCACCGGGTGTTCACCGAACAGAAGTTGCGGTCGGGCCCGGCACACGTCAGGATTGTCCCGCGGCAGGCATCCGCTGGCGAAAGCACGCACAGATGAAGGATTTGAATGGACCGGACGGACCTCGTTCAGTTGTTTTCCGTCGTGGACGCCGGCCCGGCGCGCTGGGAGGTCCGTCACGATGTGACCGATGAACTCGCGGGCATCCTCGAGCGCACGCCGCGCGGGTTCCTGCTGGTCAACGAAGACGGGCAGCGGATCGGCAGCTTCGACTCGATCGCGAGCGCCCTCGAAGGCCTCTACGCCGTCCTGTAGCCAGGCCGGATTGCGCTCAGGCGCCCGACGACCCCTCGGTCGTCGACTGGCCGGATCCTGAGCCAGAGTCGAGGAATGCCTCGAACTCACGGCTGTCGGTCAGTCGGCCCGGGTACTGCGCCCCGTCGACGAGCACGGTCGGCGTGCCCTGGATCGAATCGATCTCCGCTCCAGGGATGGGCCCGTTGAGGGCGGCATCGGTGTTGGCCTCCGACCACATCTGGTAGTCGCCCTGCGCGATGCAGCCGGAGATGTCCGTACCGGCCGGCGAAAGCGCAGCGAGTTCAGCGTCAGTGAGGCCCTGGGTGTTCTCCTGCGGCTGGTTCGCGAACAGGGCCGCGAGGTAGTCGAGGGTCGAGTCCGGAGCGAGTGTTGCGACGCAGGTGAGCGCGGAGGATGCCCTGCTCGAGTAGTACGTGCCCTGGGAGGCCTGGTCGAGGAAGGTCAGCGCGTGCAGGCGCAGTGTGATCGAGCCGTCATCGACGCGGCTCGCGAGCAGCGCTCCGTTGGTCGCCTCGAACTGGGCGCAGTACGGGCACATCGGGTCGATGTACTCGTCGACGATCTGGCTGCCGGTGCCGACGGACACGTAACCATCGTCGAAGTGGGCCGCGCCGAGCGTGCCACTCGGCAGGAGGCCCTGCGAGGCGTCCGGTTCGCTCGTCGCCGAGGTGACCGGCCCGCCGAAGCCGCCGTGCTGGGCCATGTTCAGGAAGACCCGACCGAAGGCCGCAGCGAACAGGATCGAGAGGACAATGAGGACGGCCGTGGACGCCAGTCCCACGTAGCCGATCACAAGACCCGCGATGGCGAGGCCGCGCCCCCGTTCACCGCGGCGTGCGATCTGGCCGAGCGCGATGTGCCCCGTGATCACGGCGACGAGGGACACGACGAACGCGGACACGAGAGAGACGATCGCGAGCGTGTTCGTGCGGGGCACCTGGGGGTACTCCTGCTGCCGGTAGTCCTGCTGCGGGTACGGCTGGAGCGAATCCTGATGCGGCGTTCCCTGCTCGGGGGACGCCGGCAGACCGGACTGGTCCGGGTAGGACGGGAACGGCTCTGGATTGTCGTTGCTCATGATCTTCCCCTGGACGAACGGTACGGGACGGTGCGGACGAGCCTAGGGTGCTGCGGGAGCAGCCGACGCCGGCGGGGCCGTCTGCGCGATCCTGCCGAGCAATCCGTTGACGAACCCGGCCGAATCATCCGTCGACAGGATCTTCGCGGCCTCGACGGCCTCATCGATCGCGACGGCGTGAGGAACGGCATCGTTGAACAGGATCTCCCAGATCCCGATCCGCAGGATGGCACGGTCGACGACCGGCATCCGCTTGAGCGTCCAGCCCTGCGAGTAGGTCTCGATGAGTTCGTCGATCTCCTCGCGGTGATCGACGACGCCGTCCACGATCTCGCGCGCGTACAGCCAGGAGGCCATCCGCGCGGGTTCGCTCGCGGCCCGCTGCGCCTCGGCGGCGAGCGATTCGGGAATCGTCGTCTGCCGCACGTCGGCGGCGTACAGGATGTCGAGCGCGCGCTTACGCGCCTTCGTTCGTGCGCTCACTAGTTGACGCGGCCGAGGTAGTCACCGGTGCGGGTGTCGACCTTGACTTTGGTGCCCTGTTCGAGGAACAGCGGGACCTGGATCTGGAACCCGGTCTCCACGGTGGCGGGCTTGGTGCCGCCGGTGGAGCGGTCGCCCTGCAGGCCAGGCTCCGTGTACGTGATTTCGAGCACGACGGATGCCGGCAGCTCGACATACAGCGGGTTGCCGTTGTGGAGGGCGATGGTGACGTTCTGGTTCTCAAGGAGGAAGTTCGAGGCCTCGCCGACGACGACGTTGGAGACGGTGAGCTGGTCGAAGTCGGAGACGTCCATGAAGACGTAGGAGTCGCCGTCCGCGTACAGGTACTGGAAGTCCTGGCGGTCGACGTTCTCGGTCTCGATCTTGGCTCCGGCGTTGAAGGTGCGGTCGACGGTCTTGCCCGTGACGACGTTCTTCAGTTTGGTGCGAACGAAAGCGCCGCCCTTGCCCGGCTTGACGTGCTGGAAGTCGGTGACGGCCCAAAGCTGGCCGTCCATGTTGAGGACGACGCCATTTCGGATATCGGCGGTTGATGCCATGGAAAGCGTTTCCGTTCATTCAGTTCAGTTAGGAAGGTGCGCGGCCGAATCGGCCTCAAACGAGTGTAGTTGCCCGGAGGCTGAGAGCCAAAGGCGGGCCAACGGGCACTCCGCAGGTTCGGCCACCCCTGTCGCGAGTCACGAACGACCGGGGATGGGCACGACCTTCCCGAACGAGCCCTCAGCCGAAGCTTTCCATCAGGCGGGACCGGATCAGGAAACGCACGCCGCGCGGAGCCTCGAGGGAGAAGCCGCTGCCCCGGCCGGGGACGAGGTCGACCGTCAGGAACGTGTGGCTCCAGTATTCGAACTGTTCCGCCGACATCCAGAAGTCGACGGCCTGGGCCGTTTCACCGGCCGGCGCGATGTCGAGCCGGCCCAGCAGCACGTCGCGGTCCGAGGTGATGAACTCCCCGGCCGGGAAACACATCGGCGAACTGCCGTCGCAGCATCCGCCCGACTGGTGGAACATCAGCGGTCCGAACTCGGCCCAGAGCTCGCGCAGGGTGTCGACGGCGGCCGGCGTGAACTCGACGCGCGGCGTGGTCTCCCCCGGAACCGTGACGGAGGCGATGACCGTGGTTGTTGAGGGCGCTGCTGGCGACATTGCCTGGCCTTTCATCGTTCGATTCACGCTCGATGGTCATCGGGCGGGATGTGCACCAACGGTAGTCGAGCTGCGGGACGGCCGAAAGGGGCCACCGGTCGATACCGGCGGCCCCCTTCGGCACGATGCCGTTTAGAAGAAGCCGAGGGGCTTCTCCGAGTAGGACACGAGCAGGTTCTTGGTCTGCTGGTAGTGCCCGAGGGCGAGCTTGTTGTTCTCGCGGCCGATGCCAGAGCTCTTGTACCCGCCGAACGCGGCGCCGGCAGGGTAGTGGTGGTAGTTGTTCACCCACACCCGGCCGGCGTGGATGTCGCGCCCGGCCCGGTATGCCACGTTGCCGTTCCGGGACCAGACGCCCGCGCCGAGCCCGTAGAGGTTGTCGTTGGCGATCGAAATGGCGTCCTCGTAGTCGGAGAAGCTCGTGACCGCGAGGACCGGCCCGAAGATCTCCTCCTGGAACACGCGCATCTTGTTGTTGCCCTCGAAGCATGCGTCGGCTGCACGTAATAGCCGCCGCTCAGGTCACCGCCGAGGTCGACACGCTCACCGCCGAGGGCGAGACGGGCGCCCTCCTGCTTGCCGATGTCGATGTAGGACAGGATCTTCTCGAGCTGGTCGTTGCTCGCCTGGGCCCCGACCTGGGTGTCGGTGTCGAGCGGGTTGCCCTGGATCGCCTTGCGGGTGCGCTCAATGGCGCTGCCGAGGAAGCTCTCGTAGATCGGCTTCTGCAGGAGCGCCCGGCTCGGTGCCGTGCAGACTTCGCCCTGGTTGAAGGCGATAGAGCACAAAACCTTCCTGGGCCTTGTCGTAGAAGCTGTCCTGCTCCTGGGCGACGTCGCTGAAGAAGATGTTCGCGCTCTTGCCGCCGAGTTCGACCGTGGCAGGGATGATGTTGGCGCTCGCGTACTGCAGGATGAGGCGGCCCGTCGTGGTCTCGCCTGTGAACGCGATCTTGCGGATCCGCGGGGAGGACGCAAGCGGCTTGCCCGCCTCGAGGCCGAACCCGTTGACGATGTTGAGCACGCCGGGCGGCAGGATGTCGCCGATCAGTTCGATCAGCACCATGATCGACACCGGGGTCTGCTCCGCCGGCTTCATCACGATCGCGTTCCCTGCCGCGAGGGCGGGGCGCGAGTTTCCAGGCCGCCATCAGCAGTGGGAAGTTCCACGGGATGATTTGCCCGACCACACCCAGCGGCTCATGGAACTGGTACGAGACGGTGTCGTTGTCGAGTTCGGCGTGGTCGCCGTCCTGCGAGCGGATCGCAGCAGCGAAGTAGCGGAAGTGGTCGCTCGCGAGCGGCAGGTCGGCGTTCAGCGGTTCGCGGATCGGCTTGCCGTTGTCCCAGGTCTCTGCGACGGCGAGCAGTTCCTTGTTCGCGTCGATGACGTCGGCGATCTTGTTGAGCACGGCGGCGCGTTCCGTCGCCGTCGTCTTGCCCCAGGCCGGCGCGGCCCGGTGGGCGGCGTCGAGCGCGAGTTCGATGTCCTCCGCCGTTCCGCGGGCGACCTCGGCGAACGGCTTCCCGTTCACCGGAGAGATGTCTTCGAAGTACTGGCCCTTGACGGGCTTGACCCAGCCCCCGTTGATCCAGTTCTCATAGCGGGGCTTGAAGGTGACTTTGGCGCCCGGGGTCCCGGGGTTGGCATAGACGGTCATTTCTCTCCTCGTCGACGACGTTGTCGGTGGGGTCCGCCTGCTGCGGACCTGGCCCGAGCGTACGCGGAGGGACCGTTGCGTCAGGGTTGCGGGAGGTTGCGCCCGCCACCCGGGGCGCCGGTTTCGGCGAGGTCCGCCTCGATCTTCGCGAGGCGAGCGACGACGGATGCCCGTTTCGGCGACCGGGGCGGCAGCAGTTCCAGGCACGCGCGCCAGACCTCCTCGTCCCAGGCCGCCTCGTCGCTGCGGGCGTACTCGAGGAGCAGGTCGGGGCTCGCGTCGCTCAGCAGCGCCTGCCGCAGCCGGGAACTGATCTCCGAGCGGATCTCGACGATGCCGGGGGCGACGGAGGCGGGCAGCAGCGGCCCGCGGTAGGTGCCGAGCGCCACCCGGTGGGCGCCACGTTCGAGTAGGGCGAGCACGCGTTGCGCATCCAGCTCGACCGGCGAACCGAGACGGTACGGCCGGGAGGCGATCGAGATGGGCGGGGCCGTCCCGTCGAGGACCTTCCGCAAGCGAACCATCTCCGCGCGCAGGTTGTCGACGGAGTTCGACTGGTCGCTCAGCAGCTGGGAGAGCCGGTCGGCGGTGAGGCCGTCCCGGTACCAGGCGAGCAGGGTCAGGATCTCGGCGTGCCGCGGACTCAGTTCGAAGGACCGGAGGCCGTTCTCGAGGAACCCGGTGTCGCGCCCGAGCACGGACACCCGCGCATTCGTCGGGCGTCTCTGGGTCGTGGGCGGCGGCGCCTGCGTGAATCCGGCGACACGCACGATCGCGCGATCGCGCGGGCCTCCGTGCCCTGGTCCGTTGTCGTTTCGATCGCGGAGCCGCTGGATGCGCAGTTCGGCCTCCATCGCCCAGGCCGCGGCCTCGACGAGCGGAAGGGTCTGCGGACCTACGGCGTCGTCCCCTCCCGTGACGTCGATGACGCCCAGGATGACGCCGGAATCGGGGTCGTGGATGGGCACGGCCGTGCAGCTCCACGAGTGCGCCAGCCGGTTGAAGTGCTCCGCCCGCTGGATCTGGATTCCGTGATCGAGCGCGAGCGCCGTCCCAGGGGCGCTCGTCCCGACCCGGCGTTCCGACCAGTCGGCTCCCTCGACGAACAGCATGCCCTCCGCCTGGCGCCGCACGGTGCGGTCGCCGTCGATCCAGAGCAGCCTGCCCGACTCGTCTCCGATGGCGACGATGAGACCGGACTCGAGCGAATGCCGGATCAGGAGGTTCTGGACGACAGGAAGCACCGCGGAGAGCGGATGCCGGTCGCGCAGCTCCCTGAGCGCGTCGGACGACAGTTCCGGCTCGGGTGCCGGGCGGGCGGGATCGATCTGCAGTGACAGGGACCGTTCCCAGGATTCCTGGACGAGCCTGCGGACTCCGCCGCGGGCATCCGCGTGACTGGTCGAATCGGCGTGGGCTTCCGCGCCGAAGCGCGGAAAGAGGCGGGCCGGCCCCGCACCTGCTCCGGCACCGAATGCCGAGCCGAATGCGGACTCGTGCGCCTTGGCCAGTTTCAGCACGACATCCCGAACGGGTTCGCCTGTCGACCCCACGGTCCACTGGTTCACTGTCTGTCCTCCGATCGACTCTGGTCGGCGACCGGGTCGCTGCCCGCTCAGGGCATCATTCTAGGACCCATTCCTCGACGACGACGCTAGGAGCCGATTTCCTGGTACGCGGCGAAGAGCAGCGACGTGTCGGGGCCCTCGAGCACCGTCGGCTTGCCGATGTCGTCGAGAACGATGAAACGCAGCATTCCGCTGCGGGTCTTCTTGTCGCGTTGCATCGTCGCAAGCAGGGTGTTCCAGCGGCCGACCGGGTAGCTGGTCGGCAGGGTGAGCGATTCGAGGATGCTGCGGTGCCGGTCGGCCGCCTCGTCGGACAGCCGTCCGCTCAGCCGGGCGAGCTCCGCGGCGAACATCATGCCCACAGAGACCGCGGCGCCGTGCCGCCAGCCGTACCGTTCGGCGTGCTCGACGGCGTGGCCGAGGGTGTGCCCGTAGTTGAGGATCTCGCGCAGGCCGGATTCCTTGAAGTCAGCGCCGACGACGCGGGCCTTCATCTCGATCGCGAGTTCGAGCACGCGGCGGAACTGCGGCGTCTTCGGGTCGGTCACGGCCGCGACATCCGCTTCGACGATGTCGAGGATCTCGGGCACCTGGATGAAGCCTGCCTTCACGATCTCGGCGAAACCGGCGAGGATCTCGTTGCGGGGCAGGTCGTCGAGGGTGTCGAGGTCGCAGATCACGGCGGCGGGTGCGTAGAAGGTGCCGACCAGGTTCTTGCCTTCGGCGGTGTTGATGCCGTTCTTGCCGCCGACGGCGGCGTCGACCATGCCGAGCACGCTCGTCGGGAGCTGGACGAGGCGAACGCCGCGCAGCCAGGTCGCCGCGACGAAACCGGCGAGGTCGGTCGCGGCTCCGCCGCCGAAGCCGATCACGGCGTCCGTCCGGCTGAAGTCGGCCTGGCCCATCACCTGCCAGCAGAACGCGGCGACCTCGACCCGCTTGGCGGCCTCGGCATCCGGGACCTCGGCGATGAGCACCTCGTAGTGCGCGAGCAGGCCCTCGCGGAGGGCGACGGCGCGAGCGCCGAGCGTGGAGGTGTGCACGATGAGCACCTTGCCGACCTTCGGGCCGAGCTGTTCCGCGACCTCGGAGAGCAGTCCCCTGCCGATGATGACCGGGTAGCTGTCGGTTCCGGACACCGTGATGACGGTCGTCCCGGTGGTCCCGGTGGTCTCGGTGGTCTCGGTGGTGTTGTGAACGTCAGTCATGCGTGTTCTGCCCTCTCTGGGTCCAGGCCACGACATCGTCGGCGATGGAGTCCATCTGGCGATTCGAGGTGTCGATGTGGAGACCGGCAAGCTCTTCGTAGAGCGGGCGGCGAAGTTCGTAGATGCGGATCCAGTCGGAGAGCCCGCCAGCAAGCAGCGGTCGTTTGCCGCCCTTGATCCGGCCGGCGACGGCCTGCTCCGTCACGCTCAGGTAGACGACCCGGCACCGGGCGAGGTCGGCGCGGGTACCCGGATCGAGCACCGCTCCCCCACCGAGGGAGACGACGGCCCTGGTGGCGAGGGCCTGGCCGACGGCGATCCGTTCCAGCGCGCGGAAGTGTCCTTCGCCGTACCGGCTGAAGAGGTTCGCGATGGACCCGTGTCCGGAGACCACGAGCGCGTCGGTGTCCACGAACGGAACGCCGAGCACCCGCGCCACCCGCTTGCCGACCCTGGTCTTTCCGGCGGCCATCGGCCCGATCAGCACGAGCGGGAAGTCCGGGAGGTCACCGTCCCCTGCCGGTTCCGGCACGGCGGGCAGGTCCGCTGTCACAGTGCCGCCGGGATCACAGCGAGGCGTCGCTCGACGCGCCCGTCTTGAGGTTGCCGGGGATGTGTGCGAGGTAGGACTCCAGGTTCCGCCTGGTCTCGTCGATCGAGTCTCCGCCGAACTTCTCCAGCACCGAGTTGGCGAGAACGAGCGCGACCATGGCCTCGGCGACGACGCCTGCGGCAGGAACGGCGCAGACATCCGACCGCTGGTGGTGGGCGGGGGCCGCCTCGCTCGTCGTGACGTCGACGGTGCGCAGTGCCCGGGGGATCGTCGCGATCGGCTTCATGCCTGCCCGCACCCGCAGCACGGTTCCCGTGCTCATGCCGCCCTCCGTACCGCCTGCGCGGTCGCTGACCCGCTGGATGCGGCCGTCGGACTGCACGAGCTCATCGTGCGCGTGCGAACCGCGGCGGGTCGTGGTGAGGAAGCCGTCCCCGACCTCGACGCCCTTGATCGCCTGGATGCCCATCAGGGCCGCTGCGAGCTGGGAGTCCAGTCGCCGGTCCCAGTGCACGAACGAACCGAGACCGGGCGGCAGGTCGTATGCCAGCACCTCGACGACACCGCCGAGGGTGTCTCCGTCCTTGTGAGCCTGGTCGACCTCGGCCACCATCAGCGCGCTGGTCGCCGCGTCGAAGCAGCGCAGCGGATCGGCGTCGAGCATCCCGACGTCGTCCGGGTGGGGCAGCGGAGCGTCTTCGGGCACGCGCACGGGCCCGATCGACAGGGTATGGCTGACCAGGCGGATGCCGAGCTCGGCGAGGAACGACCGTGCGACGGCACCGAGGGCCACCCGTGCGGCGGTCTCGCGAGCACTGGCCCGTTCGAGGACGGGCCTGGCTTCGTCGAAGCCGTACTTCTGCATGCCGACGAGGTCGGCGTGACCCGGCCTGGGCCGGGTGAGCGGGGCGCCGCGGCCGCGGGTGCTCTGGGCTTCGCCCGGCGCCGTCTCGACGGGGTCAGCGCTCATGACCTCTGACCACTTCGGCCACTCGGTGTTGCCGATCCGCAGCGCGACGGGCCCGCCGAGGGTGAACCCGTGCCGGACACCGCCGGAAATGGTGAGATCGTCCTGCTCGAACGTCATCCGGGCGCCCCGGCCGTAGCCGAGTTTGCGGCGCGCGAGATCGAGGCGGATCGAATCGAGTGTGACCGGGATCCCTGCGGGCAAACCCTCGACAATGGCGATGAGTTCGGGGCCGTGGGACTCTCCTGCGGTGAGCCAACGAAGCATGCCCACTATCCTTCCACAGGCTTTCCGTGGTTCTCGCGCTCAGGAAGCGGGGGTGTCGTGCGCTCAACCATATTCGGGGTGGTCCTTCATCCAGGCCTGCCATTGGGCGACACCGGCTTCGTGTTCGGCTGCGGTCGTCGAGAAGATGGTCTCGCCGGTGTCGAGGTTCCAGGTCACGAAATACAGCCAGGTCCCGTCTGCGGGGTGCAGGGCTGCGTTGATCGCGAGGTCCCCCGGGTTCGAGATCGGGCCGACCGGGAGTCCGGGGTGGACATAGGTGTTGTATGCGTTGCCCGCGTCGGCGCGTTCGGCATCCGTCGTCGTGACGACGTTCGTGTGGCCGGTGCCGTATGCCACCGTCGCGTCGGACTGCAGCAGCCCGCTCTCCCACTGGGCCGGGTCGAGCCGGTTGAGGAACACCCGGGCGACCTTGGGGTAGTCGGCGGCGAGGCCGGCCTCCCGCTGGATGAGTGCGGCGAGCACGATGGTCTTCCACCGGTCTGCGGCCGCGACCCCTGCGGAGTCGAGGGCCTGGAACTGGCGGTCAACGAGGGTCTTGAGCGCGTCCTTCGCGGTGATGCCCGGAGCGAAGGTGTACGTCGCGGGGAACAGGAAGCCCTCGAGGGTCGTGGCCTCTGCGGGAAGGCCGAAGGCCGCGACATCGGTGGACGCCGCCTGGAGGTCGGCGAGCGGGAGGTTCGTCCCCTCGCTGACCAGTTGGAGGATGTCCGCCTCCGCCGTTCCTTCCGGGATCACGACGGTCTGTTCGAGCTTGCTTGCAGGGTCCTGAAGTGCGGTGAGCGCGGCGCTCGCGCTCATCTTCGTCATGAGCTGGTACGCGCCTGGCTGGAAGACCGGAGCGGGGGTGACCTTCAGCAGCAGCTTGTAGAAGGCGTCGTAGCTCTTGACGACGTCCTGGGCCACCAGCGTGTTCGCCACGTCCGATCCGGTCTCACCGTCATGGATCATGACCACGACCTTCGTCTCGCCAGACCCGGAGTAGTCGGCGGGACCAGCGAGGGTCGCCTGGAGCTGGGAGATCGGGCCCTGCAGGGCGAAGAAGGCCCCCGCCACTAGCGCCACCAGCACGACGAGGGCGATCAGACAGCCCCACGCGCCCTTGCGACGCCGCTTGGGCGGTCGCGGTGGCTCGGAGCCGAGTTGGGAGCGACGGCTCGATCGTGAGGTCGACGGAGCCTGGGCGGTCGTGCGGAGCGACCGGCGGGTGGGGAAGTCACCGCCGTCGGCGGGGGCCCCTGCGTGGCCCGGCTCGCCGGACGCCGTCGTCCCGGCGTGCGGAGCCAGCAAAGATGCCCAGGGATTGACCGGGGTTTCCTCGCCGGGAGCAGGAGTCGGAGGAGTACCGTGCGCGTGGGGCGCCGCTGAGTTCCGGCCTGCCGGGTCGTCCCGGGGGTCGAGCGGTGGGTGGGACACGATCAGGACCCTTCGATCGGGGCGGCTGGCGACGGTGGCGTGGCGGGAACGGCCGGCACAACGGCAGAACCTGGCGGATGCCCGAGACCGCGTTCGGTGTCGAGAGCATGCTGGAGGATGATGGTGGCCGCTACCTGGTCAATGACCGGGCGCTGTGTCTTCGCCTTCCGGCCTGCCGTGCGGAGGACTCCCTGGGCGGCGACGGTCGAGAGCCGTTCGTCGACGAGGCGCACGGGAACGGGAACGGCCAGGGCGAGCACCTCCGCAAAGCCGACGGCGTCCTGTGTCGACGCGGTGTGGTTTCCGGACAGGGCGAGCGGGAGGCCGACGATGACCTCCATTGCGCCGAGATTCTGGACGACGGCGATGATGCGGGCGACATCGGTGACGCCGTTCCCGTCCCGGGGAACGGTTTCGACCGGGGTCGCGAGCATGCCGTGCGGGTCACTCATCGCGAGACCGATCCTGGCCTTGCCGACATCGACTCCGACCCGCACGCCATGCCGCATTCTTCAGCCCGCGATCGTGGTGCGGACGGCGACGAGGGCGCTCGCGATCTTGTCGACGTCGGTTCCGCCGCCCTGGGCGAGGTCGTCCTTGCCGCCGCCCCCGCCGCCGAGGATGCCGGCGACGAGCTTCGCGAGGGCTCCGGCGCGCTGGCCCGTCTCCCGCGCTGCAGCGTTGGTGGCCACGATGATGACTGGCTTGTCGTCGACGACGGCCGCAAGCGCGACCACCGCAGGGTCGGAGCCGAGCTGCGCCCGGGTTGCCGTGACCAGCATCCGCACCTCATCGGGAGAGTGCAGGGTGCCGAGGTTCTCGGCGACAAGGCGTACTGCCCCTGCGCGCTGGGCGGTCGCGACGAGTGCGGGGACGCGCTCGGTCAGCGCTTTCGCCTCGAAAGCCGCGATCTTCTTCTCCGCGGCCTTGAGGCTCGTGAGCAGCTCGCCGATGCGTTCGGGCAGTTGTTCCTTGGGAGTCTTGAGGTTCGCGGTCAGCTGGGAGACGATCGCCCGCTCAGCAGCGAGGTCCCGGAAGGCCTCGAGGCCGACGAGGGACTCGACGCGGCGGTTCGTGGACCCGACCGAGGCCTCGCTGACGAGGTTGATCATTCCGATCTCGGCGCTCGAACCCACGTGGGTTCCCGCGCAGAGTTCCCGTGACCAGGGTCCGCCGATGTCGACGACGCGAACCCGGTCGCCGTACTTCTCGCTGAAGAGCGCCATGGCCCCGAGTGCCTTCGCCTCGGCGAGGGAAGCTCACGGGTGACGACGGGCAGGTTGTCGCGGATCGCGTTGTTGGAGATCTCCTCGATCTCGCTGCGGGTCGCGGCAGAGAGCGCCTGGTTCCAGGAGAAGTCGAGACGGAAGAATCCGGCCTTGTTGTACGAGCCGGACTGGTGCGCGTTCGGGCCGAGGACCTGGCGAAGTGCCGCGTGCAGCACGTGGGTTCCGGAGTGCGCCTGCCGGGCGCCGCGTCGCCAGTCGGGATCGACGACGCTCGTCGCAGGGTCTCCGACGCCGACCTCACCGCTTGTGACGTGCACCTTGTGGCTGATCAGGCCCTTGACGGGCTTCTGAACGTCGAGGACCTCGAGCTCGTATCCGCGGCCGACGATGAGGCCGGCGTCGGCCTCCTGACCGCCGGACTCGGCGTAGAGCGCGGTCTCGGCGAGGATCACTTCGGCGATTTCGCCCGCGACCGCCTTCGTGACGGATGCGCCGTCCACGATGATCCCGAGCACGCTGGACTCGGTCTGCAGTTCCTCGTATCCGGTGAACACCGTCTCGCCTGACGCGCGGAAGGCGCTGTAGACGGAGAGGTCGGCGAGGTGGGTCTTCTTGGCCTTCGCGTCCGCCTTCGCCATCGAGCGCTGCTTGGCCATCAGGGCGTCGAATGCCGACCGGTTGACGCTCAGCCCGGCTTCTTCCGCCATCTCGAGGGTGATCTCGATCGGGAACCCGTAGGTGTCGTGCAGCAGGAACGCGGTGTCCCCCGGCAGTTCGGTCTTCTTCGCCTTGATCGTCTTCGCGACCGCGACGTCGAGGACCGTGCTGCCGCTCGCGAGGGTGTGGAGGAAGGTCTCCTCCTCGGCGTATGCGCCCTGGCTGATCCTGGCGTAGTCGCCGTGGACCTCGGGATACGCGCTCATCATGGCGTCCCGCGCGGCGGGGAACAGTTCGGGGAAGGTCGCGACGTCCACGCCGAGCAGGCGCATGGCGCGTACCGTGCGGCGCATCAGCCGCCGGAGGATGTAGCCGCGACCCTCGTTGGACGGCGTGACGCCGTCGCTCATCAGCATGAGCGAGGACCGCACGTGGTCTGCGACGATGCGCATGCGTACGTCGTCGTCGTGCACGGCGCCGTAGCGGCGTCCGGAGAGGGCGGCAGCGAGGTCGAGGACCGGACGGACCTGGTCGATCTCGTACATGTTCTCGACGCCCTGCTTGAGGAAGGCGACACGTTCGAGACCCATGCCGGTGTCGATGTTCTTCTTCGGGAGGTCGCCGAGGATGACGAAGTCGTTCTTGCCGGTCCCCTCGCCCCTGAGGTACTGCATGAAGACGAGGTTCCAGATTTCGACGTACCGGTCGTCGTCCGTCGCCGGGCCGCCGTCGGCACCGTACGCGGGGCCGCGGTCGAAGAAGATCTCGGAGCAGGGGCCCGCTGGGCCCGGCTGGCCGGTAGACCAGTAGTTGCTGTCCATTCCGAGGCGCTGGATGCGGTCCTCCGGCAGGCCGAGGGCGCGCCAGTAGCGGAACGCCTCGTCGTCATCCTGGTAGACGGTGACCCAGAGGTCCTTCTCCTGGAATCCGTAGCCGCCGTCGGCCTCAGACGTCGTCAGGAGCTCCCAGGCGTAGCCGATGGCCTGTTCCTTGAAGTAGTCCCCGAAGGAGAAGTTGCCGTTCATCTGGAAGAACGTGCCGTGGCGGGGTGTCTTACCCACCTCTTCGATGTCGTTGGTCCTGATGCATTTCTGCACACTCGTCGCACGGGGATACGGCGCGGGGACGAGGCCGGTCAGATAGGGCACAAAGGGCACCATCCCGGCGACGGTGAACAGGAGGGTGGGGTCGTCGCTGACGAGTGACGCCGACGGTACGACGGTGTGTCCGCGGTCGGCAAAGAAGTCGAGCCAGCGCCCGCGAATTTCAGCAGTCTGCATGGGTTCCGTAGTTCGTTGAAAATGAATAGGCGAAAAAGTAGCGAGGGCTGAGCGGGCTCAGGGGCGGGTCGTTCCGCCGAGCGCGTCCGTTCCGGCGTCGGCGACGTCGCCGAGCGCGTCGCGCAGCTCGGCTTCGCGCTTGCGGTAGCCATCGGAGATGGCCTCGCCGAACTCGCGGGCCTTGGTGTCGAGGTCACTGAAGAACAGCTTGCCCTGACGGGTGTTGTTGGCTTCATGCGCGATCAAGAATCCGATGCCGACCCCGATGACCAACCAGATGAAATTCTTCATGACAAATGCTCCCTGAACGGTGTGGAGACCCTGATAAGAAATGCGCGATGGCCGCGCGTGTGGTGCGGCCGGCGTATCCCGGACTCGACCAGCCTCTTTCCAGCGTAGCCGACTACCCGCGCCGACGGCCTGCGCGCGTCGGGGATGCGGCGCGGAAACCCGCCCTGACGGCGGCGGAGAAGCCTGCGAGTTTGATGAGCGGTCCGCCGACGGTCGCGGCGAACAGTGCGACGAGTGCCGAGACATTGCCCGTCACGTCCGCGACGTTTCCAGTGATCGTGTCGACCCTGGCCAGCTGTTTGTTGGTTTCCTGCAGGGTCGTCGTGGTTTCGGAGAGGAGCGGCGTGACGTTCTGGCTCAGCTCATGGATGGCCAGGGTCGTCTCATCGAACACCCGGCCGAGCTTCAGCAGCGGGACCGCGAGGAGCCCGACGAGAACGGCAAACACGACGGCGGCGGCGAGGCCCGCGATATCTCCACCTGACACTGGTGACTCCATCCATTCCGAGAGGGGCATGCATTGGCACCCGGCGTGCTGCACCGGTTAACGCACGAAGCGGACCACCCCGTAGGGGGTGATCCGCTCTCCAGCGTAGTTCAGATGCCGTCTGACGACGGGCAGGGGAACCTAGCGGGCTGCGTAGTACTCGACGACGAGCTGGACTTCACACGTCACGGGGATTTCGATGCGCTTCGGGCGACGCACGAGGCGGGCCTGCAGCTTGTCGATCTCGACCTCGAGGTACGGCGGGAGCTTCGGGAGCACGTCGACGTGTCCGCCGGCTGCGGCGACCTGGAACGGTTCCATGCCCTCGCTGCGAGCCTTGACGTGGATGAGCTGGCCCGGCTTCACGCGGAAGGAGGGGCGGTCGACGAGCTGGCCGTCGACGAGGATGTGACGGTGCACGACCATCTGGCGGGCCTGAGCTGTCGTGCGGGCGATTGCCGCGCGAACGAGGAGTGCGTCGAGGCGGGTCTCGAGGATCTCGACCAGGTTTTCACCGGTCAGGCCCTGGGCGCGACGAGCTTCTTCGAAGGCGATCTTGAGCTGGGCTTCGCGGATGCCGTACTGGGCCCTTAAGCGCTGCTTTTCGCGGAGACGCACGGCATAGTCGGAATCGGTCTTGCGCTTGGTGCGACCGTGCTCGCCCGGAGCGTACGGACGCTTCTCGAGGTAGCGGGCGGCCTTCGGGGTCAGGGCGATGCCCAGGGCCCGCGACAGGCGGGTCTTACTGCGGGTACGTGACTTGGTAGACACGGTGTCCTTTCAATGGAACGAGCAACAGAAAAGGTGGAATCCAGGGCGCCCGCACGTGAGCAGGCGTCATGGGAGATCAGAGGGGTGTGCCACGGGGTGCCCGGCTACAGGGCTCCCTCTCCAACCTGGAATCGGACGCAGCCGCATGCCGATGCCAGTTGTAGGCCTCAAAAGAATACCACACCGGACCCCGGCGGCCGTGCCGGTGCGGGACGGGGCGCGGGAGTGCATTCGGCCCTGTCGCGCGCGCCCGCCGTCAGTCGCCGCGGATGATCCGGCGCAGCTTGCCGAGGCGTGCCGAGACTTCGCGTTCGTTGCCGTGTTCGGTGGGTTGGTAGTAGCGGACCGCCTTGAGTTCGTCCGGCGGATACTGCTGCTGCACGACTCCGACGGTGTCGTCGTGCGGGTAGCGATAGCCCTTGCCGTGCCCGAGTCGTTTGGCGCCGGCATAGTGGGCATCGCGCAGGTGCTTCGGCACCCGGCCGGTTTTGCCGGCGCGGACGTCAGCGATCGCCGCGTCGAGCGCCATGTACGCGGCGTTGGACTTGGGTGCGGTCGCGAGGTGCACGACGGCCTGGGCGAGCGGGATCCGCCCTTCCGGCATCCCGATCAGCTGCACGGCGTCGGCTGCGGCGACCGCGATCACGAGGGACTGGGGGTCCGCCATGCCGATGTCCTCCGAGGCGAGGACGATGATGCGGCGCGCGATGAACCGCGGGTCTTCCCCGCCTCGATCATCCTCGCGAGGTAGTGCAGGGATGCGTCGACATCCGATCCGCGTACCGACTTGATGAAGGCACTGATCACGTCGTAGTGTTCGTCGCCGTTGCGGTCGTAGCGCAGCAGCGCCCTGTCGACGGCGAGGGCGACTGTGTCGCTCGTGATGACCGGGCGAAGGTCCGGCTCCGGCGCTTCGGGATCGACACCGTCATCGTCATCGTCATCGTTCACGGTGCCCGATGCTGACGTCCCTGACAATGCAGAGACGGATGCCGCCTCGAGCGCCGTGAGCGCACGGCGGGCGTCGCCGGAGGCAAGCCTGATGATCGTGGCACGGGCGTCCGGTTCCAGCACGAAGCGATCGGCGAGACCCCGGGCATCCGTCACGGCCCTGTCGATGACGACCCCGAGGTCCTCGTCGCTGAGCGTTTCGAGGGTGAGCAGGAGGGACCGGGACAGCAAGGGCGCGATCACGGAGAAAGAGGGATTCTCGGTCGTCGCGGCGACGAGGATGATGACCCCGTTTTCGACCCCGGGCAGCAGTGCGTCCTGCTGGGCCTTGCTGAACCGGTGGATCTCGTCGAGGAAGAGCACGGTCGACAGTCCGTAGAGGTCGCGGCTCGTGCGCGCCTCCTCCATCACCTGCCGGACGTCGCGCACGCCGGCGGACACGGCGGAGAGTTCGACGAAACGACGGCCGGAGCTGTGCGCGATCGCCTGGGCGAGGGTCGTCTTCCCGGTGCCCGGCGGACCCCAGAGAATCACCGAAACCGCGCCGCGCTCCCCCGACTTGTCACTGGCCAGGCTGACCAGGGGCGAACCTGGGGTGAGAAGGTGCCGTTGGCCGGCGACTTCAGCGAGGGTCGTCGGGCGCATCCGTACCGCGAGGGGTGTTGCGCCGCTGCGCAGTCCGGGTTGTCCATCGACCATGCCTCAAGCGTAGTTCGCACCGCTGACACCGGCGTCCGAGCTGCGGTCCTCTCGTTGTAGAGTTCAAGCTGGTTGCGGAACGAGTCCGCGCGGATTCCCGGAGGACAGCCGTGGCAGCGAACAAGAAGCAGGATCGCGACGAGCGCGAGGCCCGCATCCGGGTTCGCGCATACCAGGCCCGCCGGGCTGTTCACGAACACCAGCAGTCCCGCCGCCGCAGGGACAACATCGTGGCAGGCATCGCCGTCCTCGTCGTCGCCGTGCTCGCCGTCGTCGCCCAGGTCTACTTCTTCAACGGCGGTCCCGGCACCCCGGCGCCGAGCTCCTCCGCAACGGCAGCACCCACGGCCACACCGTCGGCGACCCCGACCGCTGCGGCCGGCGCGAACACCGGAACCGTCCCTCCGAGCACGCTCGCCGAGGGCCGCACCTGGACGGGCACCCTCGGCCTCAACGGCATCAACCTCGGGATCGAACTCGACGGCGCGGCGGCCCCGCAGGCGGTCTCGTCCACGATCAGCCTCGTCCAGTCCGACTTCTACTCCGACCTGACCTGCCACCGCCTGACGACCTCGGGCATCTACGTGCTCCAGTGCGGCGACCCGGCAGGCGACGGCTCAGGCGGCCCCGGATACAGCTATGGGCCCGTCGAGAACGCGCCGGCAGACAACGTCTACCCGGCGGGATCGATCGCGATGGCACGCCAGAGCGCCAATGGGTACAGTCAGGGCAGCCAGTTCTTCATCCTCTACGAAGACTCGACCATCCCGGCGGATGCCGCAGGCGGCTACACGGTGATCGGCCATGTCACGAGCGGGCTCGACCAGGTGAAGGCGCAGATCACGGACGCCGGAGTCGCAGACGGTTCGACGGACGGCGCCCCCAAGGTCACCACGTTAATCAGCGCCTTCAGCGTCCAGTAGTTCCAGCCGTCCGGGCCTTGCAATAGGCTTGACCGGGTATTGGCCCAGTGTGGGCACACACACATCGACATCTAAGGTGAGACTCTTGACTACGACAGATCAGCAACCATGGGGTCGCGTAGACGAATCCGGCACGGTTTTCGTGCGCGAAGCGTCGGGCGAACGCGCGGTTGGCCAGTATCCTGACGCGACGCCGGAGGAGGCCCTGGCCTACTTCGAGCGCAAGTACGTCGAACTCAACGGACAGGTCACCCTTCTGGAACAGCGCGCCAAGGGCGGCGCACCGGCTGCGGACATCGCAAAATCGGTCTCGCACCTCGCGAAGACCGTTGCGACCGCCAACGCCGTCGGCAACCTCGCGGCCCTCGTAGAGCGTCTCGGCGCCCTCGGCGGCGCCGTCAGCGAACTCACGGAGCAGCAGGGTGCCGAATCGAAGGCCGCCGCAGTGGCCGCCGTCGCCGAACGCGCCGCGATCGTCGAGGAGGCCGAGGCGCTCGCAGCAGAAGACCCGGCCAAGACGCAGTGGAAGCAGACAAGCGCAGCCCTCGACGCACTGTTCGCCAAGTGGCAGGCGCACCAGCACGATGCCCCTCGCATCCCCAAGGGTGAGGCCAACGAGCTCTGGAAGCGTTTCCGCGCTGCACGCACGACCATCGAGCAGAACCGTAAGGCGTTCTTCGCCGAGCTCGACACGGCGCACAAGGACGTCCGTAACCGCAAGCAGCAGCTCATCGAGCAGGCGGAGGCCCTCGCGCCGAAGGGCGCAGACGGGATCCCCGCCTATCGCACGCTGCTCGACGAGTGGAAGCTCGCCGGCCGCAGCGGCAAGAAGCAGGACGACGCCATGTGGGCGAAGTTCAAGGCCGCCGGCGACGTGCTGTACTCCGTCAAGTCTGAGATCGACGCCCAGGACGACGAGGAATTCGCCGGGAACCTCGTCGAGAAGCTCGCGCTCCTCACCGAGGCCGAAGCGCTCCTCACCGAAACCGACCGCACCAAGGCCCGCACCGCGCTCAGCTCCGTTCAGCGCCGCTGGGACGCGATCGGCAAGGTTCCCCGCGACTCCGTCAAGGTCGTCGAAGATCGCATGCGCAAGGTCGAAGCGGCCGTCCGCAAGCTCGATGACGATCACTGGGTGCGGAACAACCCGGAGACCAAAGCGCGTACGGAGGGCCTCGCCGGCCAGCTGCACGACGCGATCGCCAAGCTCGAGGCCGAACTCGCGACCGCAGAGGCAGGAACCGATGCCCGCGCGATCACGGAAGCCCGCGAGGCGCTCGAGGCCCGCAAGGCGTGGCTGAAGGCCATCGGCCAGTAGGCCGCAACCCGCGGAGTCCGTCCACAAGCGACGGGGCTCCGGCAGCTGTCCACAGATGCCGGAGCCCCGTCGCTCTCGTGTACTCCCGGGGCGCACCCTGTCCAGGTGCCCATCCGACTCCCCGACGTCCTTTCCCCGCGCGATCTCCCCCTCGCAGAGCTCTCGAGCCTGTGCCTGGACGGAGAGCTGTTCCGCGTCGGCGACTTCTGGAGCCCGGTGGACCTCGCGGAAGACCGGGACCAACGGGCGCGGTCCCTCGCCCTCCTGGTGCCGGCCAAGGCGATCGCGGAACGGCTGACCGCCGCGTGGATCTACGGCCTCGCTCCCGAGCCGGGGCGCCACCAGTTCTGCGTGCCCATCACGGCGCGGGCGTACTTCCCGCCGTCACCGCGTTTCGGCGTCCGCGAGGTCGCCTGTGACCTCGAGAACACGATCCGCGTCGGCGCCCGCACCGTGCGCAGGGACGGTATCCTGCCGGGCGGCCTTCTCGTCACCCGGCCGCTGCGCACCGCACTCGACCTCGCGCGCTGGCCTCCCCCGGAGTCTCCCGCCCCGTCAGCCCTGATCGGTGCACTGCTCCGCCTGGCCGGCCACCCGGACACCTCGGCGGCGAGGCGCACCTGCGCCATCGACCGCCTCCCGTACACCCACAGGGCGCTCGTTCAGCTCGACGCCGCGGAAACGGCCATGCAGGCGCTCGGAGAGCCTACCCGTCGTTGACGCGGTAGACGTCGTAGACGGCGTCGATGCGACGCACGGCGTTGAGTACCCGGTCCAGGTGGGTCGTGTCACCCATCTCGAAGACGAAACGGCTGATCGCCAGCCGATCGCTCGAGGTGTGCACGGTCGCGGAGAGGATGTTGACGTGATGTTCGGAGAGCACCCTGGTCACGTCCGACAAAAGTCCTGAGCGGTCGAGGGCCTCGATCTGGATCTGGACCAGGAACAGGCTCTTCGACGTGGGGGCCCAGTCGACCTCGATCATCCGCTCCGGCTCCTTGAGCAGCGACTGCACATTGCGACAGGATGCCTGGTGCACGGAGACTCCGGCGCCGCGAGTGATGAACCCGACGACCTTGTCTCCCGGAACCGGGGTACAGCAACGGGCGAGTTTGACCAGGATGTCCGGGGCACCGCGGACGAGGATCCCGGAGTCGCTGTTGCGCAGCGTCTGGGTGCGTCCGTTCGGCGCGAACGGCAGATCGGTCGCATCGCTCTCCTCGACGCTCTGCAGGGTCGCGACGACCTTCTCGAGCACCGACTGCGTGCTGATGTGCCCCTCGCCGACGGCGGCGTAGAGCGCGGAGACGTCCTCGTACTTCATCACCGCTGCGACCTCGGCGAAGGAGTCCTGGTTCATCAGCTTCTGCAGGGGAAGGTTCTGCTTGCGCATCGCGCGGGCGATGGCGTCCCTGCCCTGTTCGATGGCCTCGTCGCGGCGTTCCTTGGTGAACCACTGCCGGATCTTGTTGCGGGCCCTCGGGCTCTTGACGAAGTTGAGCCAGTCCTTGCTCGGCCCCGAGTCCGGGTTCTTCGAGGTGAAGACCTCGACGACGTCCCCGGTGACCAATGGGCTCTCGAGGGGCACCAGCCGCCCGTTGACCTTGGCACCCATGGTGCGGTGGCCGACCTCCGTGTGCACGGCGTAAGCGAAGTCGACGGGGGTCGCTCCCGTCGGCAGGCCGATCACCCGGCCCTTCGGGGTGAAGACGTAAACCTCTTTGGCGCCGATTTCGTAGCGCAGCGAGTCCAGGAACTCGCCGGGGTCCGCGGTCTCGGCCTGCCAGTCGGAGATGTGCGCGAGCCAGGCCATGTCGGTGTCGCTCTGCGGGCCGGGCCCCGAGCTCTTGCCCGTGGTCTGTTCCTTGTACTTCCAGTGCGATGCGACGCCGAACTCGGCACGCTGGTGCATCTCCTGGGTGCGGATCTGGATCTCGACGGCGCGACCGCTCGGGCCGAGCACCGTCGTATGCAGGGACTGGTAGAGGTTGAACTTGGGTATGGCGATGTAGTCCTTGAACCGGCCGGGCAGCGGCGTCCAGCGGGCGTGGATCGCACCGAGCACGGCGTAGCAGTCCCGAACCGAGTTCACGAGGACACGGATGCCGACGAGGTCGTAGATCTCGTCGAATTCGCGTCCCCGCACGACCATCTTCTGGTAGATCGAGTAGTACTGCTTGGGCCGTCCCGCGACCTTGCCGCGGATGCGCGCGGCCTTGAGGTCTTCGACGATCGCGTCGATGACGTGCTGCACGAACTCCTCGCGCTGCGGGGTGCGCTGCTTGACGAGGCTTTCGATCTCGGCGTAGAGCTTCGGATACAGGACCGCGAAGGACAGGTCTTCGAGCTCCCACTTGATGGTCTGGATCCCGAGGCGGTGCGCGAGCGGGGCGTAGATCTCGAGCGTCTCCGTCGCCTTGCGCACCGCGGACTCTGCGGGAACGAATCCCCAGGTGCGCGCGTTGTGGAGCCGGTCTGCGAGCTTGATGATCAGTACCCGGATGTCCTTGGACATCGCGACGATCATCTTGCGAACGGTCTCGGCCTGGGTGCTGTCGCCGTACTTGACCTTGTCGAGCTTCGTCACGCCGTCGACGAGCATCGCGATCTCGTCGCCGAAGTCGGCGCGCAACTGGTCGAGGGTGTACTCGGTGTCTTCGACGGTGTCGTGCAGCAGGGCGGCGGCAACGGTCTTCGGGCCGATGCCGAGGTCTGCGAGAATCTGGGCGACGGCGACCGGATGGGTGATGTACGGTTCTCCGCTGCGGCGCACCTGACCCTCGTGGGCGCGTTCCGCTGCGGTATACGCGCGCTCGATGATCGACAGGTCGACCTTCGGGTGGTGCATCCGCACGGTCCGCAGCAGGGTGTCCACGGCGCCGACCGGCTGGGCGCGGGAGAAGATCCGCGGAACGAGGCGTCGGAGGGAAGCGGCGGGCAGCGGCGCGTTCGGTGGCGGTGTCGTCGTTTCCGTCATCTCATACCTCGTTCGCGAGCGCCCGGCCATTCCCGGGCATCCAGCAATTATCGCGCCTTTTTCGACCGCTCCGTGCCGCTCCCCTCGAATTAGCCGGGGAGCGGCGCTATTGGCGGTGATCCGGTGCGGCTAGACGGTGACGCGCACGTCCGTCTTCGGCGCGGAGGACGCCTTGGCGCGCAGGGCGAGCGCCTTCTTGTCACGCTTGCGCACTCCGGGTTCCATCGTGCGGAGCTGGGCGTACAGCGGAGATGCGATGAAGATGGTCGAGTACGCGCCGGCGATGATACCGATCAGGAGCGCGAGCGAGATGTCGCGCAGCGTTCCCGCCCCGAGCACGAACGCGCCGATGAAGAGGATCGAGCCGACCGGGAGGATCGCGACGACGGAGGTGTTGATGGAACGCACGAGCGTCTGGTTCACCGCGAGGTTGACAGAGTCTGCGAAGGTCCTGCGCGATTCCGGTCCGTCTTCGCGGGTGTTCTCTCGGATCTTGTCGAACACCACGACGGTGTCGTAGAGCGAGTAACCGAGAATCGTCAGGAACCCGATCACCGCGGCCGGGGTTATCTCGAACCCGGTGATCCCGTAGAACCCGGCCGTGATGATGAGGTCGTGCAGCAGCGCGACCATCGCGGCGAGGGACATCTTCCAGGTCCTGAAGTACAGGGCCATGCCGATCGCGGCGAGGACGAGGAAGATCCCGAGGCCCCTGAGTGCCTGACCGGTGATGTCAGCACCCCACGACGGGCCGATGAACGATGCCGTGACCTGCTCGGCGGGCACGCCGTACGCGTCGGCGAGTGCTGTGCGCATCTGCCGGGTCGCGTCGCTCGACAGCTGGTCCGTCTGAATGCGGATGCCGGTGGTGCTGACGTTCGACACCTTCGGGACCGCGGAGGGCTCGATGCTCGTCACGGCCTTGACCGCGAGCGACTGGTCCTGGGTCGCGACGTCGCTCACGACGAATTCGGAGCCGCCGGTGAATTCGATACCGAAGACGAAGCCGCCGCGAAGCTGGGGCACCACGAGCGCGATCAGGATGGCGATACCGGCCAGGGAATACCAGACCTTGCGACGCCCGATGATGTTGAAGGAGCGCTTGCCGGTGTGCAGGTCGTTGCCGAACTGGGAAAAGCTCGCCATTAGGAATCCTTCCCGTCGGTCGACCGATCCGAGGAGGATCCGACGAGTTCTGATGCTTTCCGCTCGGCGATGGTCTGGCGCTTCGCGGCCTCACGGCTCGCGGACGACAACTTGGCGGAGGCGACCTCGTCTGAGGGCCGGAACTTCGCCCTCCCCCGGTAGGTGGCTCCGAGAGCCCTCGGGTCCAGGCCGCTGAACCGGTGGCCCTCGTTGAAGAAGCGGGTCTGGGCGAGCAGCTGCAGGACCGGGTGGGTGAAGAGCGCAACGACGACGACGTCGACGATCGTCGTGAGCCCGAGCGTCAGGGCGAAGCCCTTCACGTTTCCGACGGCGACGATGAAGAGCACGCCCGCGGCGAGGAAGTTGACCGCGTCGGAGGCGAGGACCGTGCGGATGGCGCGCTTCCAGCCCGCTTCCACGGCCGATTCCAGCCCGCGGCCGTCGCGCAACTCGTCGCGCACTCGTTCGAAGTACACGATGAACGAGTCCGCCGTGATTCCGATGGCGACGATCAACCCCGCGACACCGGCGAGGGAGAGCCGGTAGCCCTCACGCCAGGACAGGATCGTGATCAGCAGGTAAGTGATGACGGCGGCGACGACGAGCGACGCAACAGTGACGAAACCGAGCAGTCGGTACTGCAGGAGCGAGTACAGGACGACCAGGATGAGTCCGATCAGGCCGGCGATGAGGCCGCTCACGAGCTGGGTCGAACCGAGGGTCGCCGAGATCGTGTCCTGGCTCTGTACGGTGAAGCTCAGCGGCAGGGCTCCGAACTTCAGCTGGTCCGCGAGAACCTTCGACGATGCCTGATCGAAACTGCCGCTGATCTGGGCGTTGCCGTCCGTGATCACGGCGAGGGTGCGTGGCGCGGAGATGACCTTGCCGTCGAGCACGATCGCGAACTGGTTCTGCACGCCGGTGAGGCCGCTCAGCCGGGTGCTGACCGTCGCGAAGTCCTTGGTGCCCTGATCGTCGAACTTGATGTTGACGACCCACTCGCCGGTGGTGGCACCGGACTGGGTCGTCTTCTGGCCGTTGGTGGCGTCGGAGACGTTCTCGCCGCTGACCTCCACCGGCCCGAGGATGTACTTGACCGAACCGTCTGTCTCACAGGTCACGAGCGGCTGGTCGGCCGGTGCGACGTTGGAGGTGTCGATGGTCGAGCAGTCGAAGGCGTCGTACTGCGCCTGGAGCGCCGGGGTCACCCAGCTGAGATCGCTGCCGTTCGTCGGTACGGCCGTCGGCGTGCTCGACAGGCTCGGGTCGACCGTGGCTACCGGAGTCGGCGTTGCGGTGCCGTCGGCGCCGACAGCTGCCGTCGACGGGGCGGCGGCGACCAGGACCGGGCGGAACTCGAGCTTCGCGGACGATTCGATCCGGTTGATGGTTGCGTCGTCCGGGATTCCCGGGATCGACACGACGATGTTCTGGCCGCTCGTGTTGATCTCCGCCTCGGAGACACCGGAGGAGTCGATGCGCTGCCGGATGATCGACACCGCCTGGTTCAGCTGCTCCTGGGAGACGGACTGACCGGACTCGAGCTTCGGCGCGAGGATGATCTGCGTGCCACCCTCGAGGTCCAGGGCCAGCTTGGGCGCCCAGGACCCTCCGGCGGTGAGGACACCGAAGAGGTTGACTGCGATCAGGCCGATGACGATCACCCCCAGCCACGTCAGGGAACGCCAGGCCTTCTTGGCCGGAGTCGACTTTGCCACCTTGGAACTCAGCTTTCTATACGCGTGCGGGCGCCACAAGGACGCGAGCCGGGCGAGGGTTGGTTACGCGTCGCCCTTGGTGGGGTCGCTCTTGGTCGAATCGGTTGAGGGGGCCTCGTCGGCAATGCGCTCACCGAACTCTGGTTCGCCCAGGAGGATCGCGTCGTCTTCATTGAGCCGGGCCGCGCGCGCGTCGTCGGTCGACGACTCGAGTTCGGCATCGGCTTCGTCGGCGGACTCGTCGGTGACGGCGGGCTCGACGACGCGGGAGATCGCCTGGCGGTGCATCTGGACGACGGTTCCGGGAGCAATCTCGAGCTCGACCTTGTTTGCTTCCTCGTCGATCGACAGAATGGTTCCGTACATACCGAAGTTGGTCATGACGTTCGCGCCCGCGACCATCTGCGACTGCAGCGACGCCTGTTCCTTCTGGCGCTTGCGGCCGTTGCGGAACATAAAGAACACCAGCAGCGCCAGTACGGCGAGCATGACGAGAGTCAACGGATCCATAGTGCAGCAAAGCCTTTCAGTTGCGGCGCGGTGGCCGAAGCGTGTGCGTACATGCGGCTCGGAGCGAACCACATCGAATTATAGGTCATCAAGCGGAAGGGCGGGTTGGCGGCCGACGTCGTTCGGATCGGCGAGCCCGAAGTGCCGCCAGGCGGCTGCCGTCGCCACGCGGCCACGCGGGGTGCGCGTGAGGAAGCCTATCCGTACCAGGAACGGCTCAACGACCGACTCGACGGTCTCGGCTTCTTCCCCCACCGAGACGGCGAGGGTGTTCAGTCCGACCGGCCCACCCCCAAAACGGGTAAGGATGATGTTCATGACCTCGCGGTCGAGCCTGTCGAGGCCGATCGGGTCGACGTCGTAGAGCTCGAGGGCCGCGTGGACGGCCGCCAGGTCGGCGGCACCGCCATGGACGAGGGCGTAGTCGCGCACCCTGCGCAAGAGCCGGTTCGCGATACGCGGCGTTCCCCTGCAGCGACCGGCGATCTCCGCGATGGCCTCCCTGTCGATGTCGAGGTCGAGCATGGTCGCCGCGCGGGCGAGGACCTGTTCCAGCTCCTGGCTGGCATAGAACTCGAGGTGCGCCGTGAACCCGAACCGGTCGCGAAGCGGGTTCGGGAGCATCCCGGACCGTGTCGTCGCGCCGACGAGGGTGAATGGGGCGAGGTCGAGCGGCACGGACGTGGCGCCTGCGCCCTTGCCCACCATGATGTCGATGCGGAAGTCCTCCATTGCGAGGTAGAGCATCTCCTCTGCGGACCTCGCCATCCGGTGGATCTCGTCGATGAAGAGCACTTCGCCTGGCACGAGGGAGGACAGCACCGCTGCCAGGTCGCCGGCGTGCTGGATGGCCGGACCGCTCGACATGCGCAGCGGGCGGTTGCCCTCGTAGGCGATGATCATGGCGAGCGTTGTCTTGCCGAGGCCGGGAGGGCCGGCGAGCAGGATGTGGTCTGGTGTGCGATTCTGCATCGTTGCGGCGGTGAGCATGAGCTGCAACTGGCCGCGCACCTTCTGCTGGCCGACGAATTCCGCGAGGCTCCGCGGGCGAAGCGCGCCCTCGAATGCCAGCTCGGCCTCACCCTCGAGCAGTGGGCTCGTGAGCTCGACCCCGGGGTCCGGCGTCGCCGCGAACTGTTCCGATGTCACTGCCGGTCCTCCGAAGCCTGGTGCGCCGGTCCGAGCCGGGCGAGGACGAGCCTCAGCAGGGCGGCGACACCGATCAGGTCGGGTTCGGCGGCCTCGGCGAGGGTCTCCCTGACGGCTTCCTCCGCGACGCGCTCGGACCAGCCGAGGCCGATCAGGGCGGCCTGGACGCTCGCTGCGGGGCTTGCCACGGAAGGACGCCTGGTGCGGGGTGCGCCGTCGACGGCCGAAACCACGACCTTGCCGGCCAGGGACAGGATGATGAGCTTCGCGGTCTTCGGCCCGATGCCGCTGACCTTGCGGAAGACGGCGTCGTCTTCACCTGCGACGGCCTGGGCCACCTGGTTCGGGGTGAGCACGGCGAGTACGCCGAGCGCGGACTTCGGGCCGACCCCTGTGACGCCGATGAGAAGTTCGAAGACGGACAGCTCGTCGGCGGTCGCGAAACCGTAGAGGGTGAGCGAGTCCTCCCTGACCAGCAGGGTTGTCAGCAGGCGCGCCTCGCTGCCGTGCCGGAGGCCGAGGGCGGTCGTCGGCGTCACCTGCACGGCGAGCCCGACTCCCCCGACCTCGAGCACCGCCGTCGAGCCAACGGCGGAGAGGACGAGTCCACGTACGGAAGAGATCATCGCTTAAGCCTACGGGGCACCGCCGACGCTGCCGCTCCGCGCTCCGCGGCGCGCCACGCAGCCTGTGCCGGCGTGAGTGCGCCGCCCGCGAGCCCGTCCGTCGTCGGAAGGGTGCCTCCTGATGCCCCGGTTCGCCAGGCGTGGCAGATGGCCAGTGCGAGTGCGTCCGCGGCATCCGCCGGTTTCGGGACCTCGCTGAGGCCGAGCACGCGGGCGACCATGGCGCCGACCTGGGCCTTGTCGGCCGAGCCGTAGCCGGTGATCGCCGCCTTGACCTCGCTCGGGGTATGCAGGGTGACCGTGAGGCCGCGCTGGGCGGCGAGCAGGAGGGCGACCCCGCTGATCTGGGCGGTGCCCATCACCGTGCGCACGTTGTGCTGGGCGAAGACGCGCTCGATCGCGACGAAGGCCGGCTTATGCCGGTCCATCATCTCCTCGAGTCCTCGGCTCAGCAGCAGCAGGCGCTGCTCGAGTGGCAGGTCGGGCGAACTGCGCAACACGGTGACGTCGACGAGGGTAGCCGTGCGGTTCGGCGCGACGTCGACGACACCGACGCCGCAACGGGTGAGCCCGGGGTCGATTCCGAGCACCCGCACGGCCACCGTTGACTACTCGTTCTCGGCTTCGAGCTCAGCGGAGACTGCGGCAGACACGGCGTAGTTGCTGTAGATGTTCTGCACGTCGTCGAGTTCCTCGAGTGCGTCGATGAGCTTGAACACCTTGCGAGCGGTCTCCGCGTCGACGTCGATCGTGAGCTGCGGGACGAAGGCGATATCGGCCGAGTTGTAGTCGATTCCGGCGGCCTGCAGTGCCGTACGGGTTGCCACGAGGTCCTGGACCTCGCTGAAGACCTCGAAGGTCTCCCCTCGTCGACGACTTCTTCGGCACCCGCGTCGAGGACCGCGCCGAGAACGTCGTCTTCGGTCACGCCGTTCGCCTTGGAGACGACGACGATTCCCTTGCGGTGGAAGTTGTAGGCAACACTGCCCGGGTCGGCCATGTTGCCGCCGTTGCGGCTGACCGTCGTGCGGACTTCAGCCGCAGCGCGGTTCTTGTTGTCGGTGAGACACTCGATCATGATGGCGACGCCGTTTGCGGCGTAGCCCTCGTACATGATCGTGGTGTAATCGACGACGACGCCGGCGAGGCCGGCTCCGCGCTTGACCGCACGGTCGATGTTCTCGTTGGGGACCGAAGTCTTCTTGGCCTTCTGGATCGCATCCACAAGCGTCGGGTTACCCGACAGGTCGGCGCCGCCCATCCGAGCGGCGACCTCGATGTTCTTGATCAGCTTGGCGAAGGCCTTGGCCCTCCGTGAGTCGGTGACCGCCTTCTGGTGCTTGGTAGTCGCCCACTTGGAATGTCCGGACATGAATCTCCCGTTGTCGTGCTTGGCTGTCTGATTGTGGTGCCGGCCGTCTGCCGCCAGTGGCAGAAAAGCGAATTCGTCGCACCAATGCGCTGTTGGCCAGTCTAACCCGAGGTGCCCGATCCGCCCCGCCGGAGCCGTCCGGCAGGCGTGGCGGACGCCCTGACGAAGCAGGGAGGATCAGAGCGTGATGATTTTCTGCAGGGTGTTCAGGTTGCGGGTCGTCGTCGTGGCGCGGTATTTCACCTTGGCGCTCTTTTTGCTGAAGGCGCTCTTGATTCCGACGGCACGCCGGACCTCCCAGTAGAGGACGCCGTGGCCGAGTTCGATCCGCTCGTCCGCCTGGTCGAGCTCCCTGGCATGGCCGGCGAGCTCCGCGAGGTGGGAGGGGTCAGAACCGAACATGACGTAGGCGTGCCAGCCCTCCCGTTCCGGGAACGGGTAGGACCGCACCTCGCGGGCGAGTTCTGCCTCGTCGATCAGCACAATCCAGGCCTCGTAATCGAAGCGCTCCGACAACGCCGCCTCGATCCGGCTCTTGATCGCGTCCGGTGAAGCCTCGGCCGCCTCGTCGACTGTGAAGACGACGTTGCCGCTCGCGACCACCGTCTTGACGTCCGAGTAGCCGAGGCCCTCGAAGGTCTTCACGAGATCATTCATGGCCACGGTTATGCCGTTGACATTGATTCCCCTGAGCAGGGCTACATATCTCATCATCGTTGACTCATGCCAGAACCCTAGTCCCGCAGCCGGCAGGCGGGAAACCCCGGCCGGATCAGCCGAGGAAGCGGGCGGCCGCGACCGTTCCGAGGAAGTACTCGTGGAAGCGGTGCTCCCCCGTGATCTCCGGGTGGAACGAGGTGCCGAGCAGGCGCCCCTGCTCGACCGCGACGCAGCGGCCGTCGGCGAGCCGCGCGAGGGCCCTTGCCTTCGGACCGACGGTATCGACGACCGGGGCGCGGATGAACACCGCGTGCACCGGCGCATCGCCGAGCACCGGTACCTCCAGATCGGTCTCGAAGGACTGCGTCTGGGAGCCGAAGGCATTGCGCCGGACGCTGATGTCGAGGCCGCCGATGCTCTCCTGGCCGCGAATGCCGTCGACGACGGTGTCCGCGAGCATGATCAGTCCCGCGCAGGTCCCGTAGACCGGGAGGCCGGCCCTGACGGCGGCGCGCAAGGGATCGGCGAGGCCGAAGGCCCGCGCGAGCTTGTCCATCACGCTGGATTCGCCGCCCGGAATCACGAGCCCGTCGACGCGGGCGAGTTCTTCTGGTCGGCGCACCAGGACGACGTCCGCTCCGAGGGTGCGCAACACCTGCGCATGCTCGCGGAAGTCGCCCTGGAGGGCGAGTACTCCTACCGTCACCTGTTCGAGCTACCAGCCGCGCTCGGAGAGGCGGTGCGGTGCCGCGAGGTCGGACACGTTGATGCCGACCATGGCTTCGCCGAGGCCGCGAGAAACTTCGGCGACGATCTTGGCGTCGTCGAAGAAGGTGACGGCCTTGACGATCGCGTTGGCGCGCTGCTCCGGGTTGCCGGACTTGAAGATTCCGGAGCCGACGAAGACGCCGTCCGCGCCGAGCTGCATCATCATCGCGGCGTCTGCAGGGGTGGCCACGCCGCCCGCGGTGAAGAGCACGACGGGGAGCTTGCCGGTCGCGGCGATCTCGACGACGAGCTCGTACGGCGCCTGCAGGTCCTTGGCCGCCACGTAGAGCTCGTCCTTGCTGAGCGAAGCGAGGCGCTTGATCTCGGCGTTGATGGTGCGGATGTGCTTGGTCGCCTCCGAGACGTCGCCGGTGCCGGCCTCGCCCTTCGACCGGATCATCGCGGCACCCTCGTTGATGCGGCGGAGCGCCTCACCGAGGTTGGTCGCGCCGCACACGAACGGCACGTCGAACTTCCACTTGTCGATGTGGTTCACATAGTCGGCCGGGCTGAGGACCTCGGACTCGTCGATGTAATCGACGCCGAGCGCCTGCAGGACCTGCGCCTCGACGAAGTGACCGATGCGGGCCTTCGCCATCACGGGGATGGAGACCTCGGCGATGATGCTGTCGATCAGGTCCGGGTCACTCATCCGCGCGACGCCGCCCTGGGAGCGGATGTCCGCGGGAACGCGCTCGAGCGCCATGACGGCGACGGCTCCGGCATCTTCGGCAATGCGGGCCTGGGCTGCAGTGACGACGTCCATGATGACGCCGCCCTTCATCATGTCGGCGAGTCCGCGCTTGACGCGGCTCGAACCAAACTGCTCGATGGATGTTGTTTCAGTCATAACGTGAATTCTATTCCTTGCGTCTGGTGGGAACTCCGCGAGCAGCGGCTGCGGGAGCGGGAATGGTAGGGATGGGTGGAGCTAGTCCTCGTCGCGCGGCCAGCCGTCCGCGACCATCCGGCGGACGTCGCCGAGCAGCTGCGGAATGGCCTTGGTCTTCGCGATGATCGGGAAGAAGTTCGAGTCTGTGGCCCAGCGCGGAACGATGTGCTGGTGCAGGTGTTCGGCGATGCCCGCTCCGGCGACCCTGCCCTGGTTCATCCCGATGTTGAAGCCGTCGCAGTTGGAGGTCACGGCGAGCACGCGCATCGCCACCTGGGTCAGACTACCGATCTCGGCGACTTCCTCTGGCGTTGCTTCGTCATAGGTCGCAATGTGGCGGTACGGGCAGACGAGCAGGTGGCCGCTGTTGTACGGGAACAGGTTGAGGAGCACGTACGCGTGCGTGCCGCGGGCGACGATGAGCGCCTTCTCGTCGGTCATCGCCGGGGCGAGGCAGAACGGGCAGGCGTCGGCGTGCGGCTGCGTGCCGTCCTGGATGTAGACCATCCGGTGCGGCGTCCACAACCGTTGGAAGGCATCCGGTACGGCCGCGAAGTCGCTGGACGATTCGATCGTCTCGTCTCCGGCGTCCATCTCAGACCTGCGCCTTCGTTGCGATCGCGTCGACGATACGGGCGATCGCATCCACGACGGGGATGCCGTTCTCCTGGGTACCGTCCCTGAAACGGAAGCTCACCGATCCGGCCGCCCGGTCGTCTTCGCCTGCGATCAGCTGGAACGGCACCTTCGCCTTGGTGTGGGTGCGGATCTTCTTGGGCATCCGGTCGCTCGAGGTGTCGAGTTCGGCGCGCACCCCGAGTGCCTTCAGCTGCCGGATGACTTCACCGAGATAGTCCTCGTACGCTTCGGCGACGGGGATGCCGACGACCTGGACCGGGGACAGCCAGACCGGGAAGGCGCCGGCATAGTGCTCGAGGAGGATAGCGAAGAAGCGCTCGATGGAGCCGAGTAGGGCACGGTGGATCATCACCGGCTGCTGGCGGGTCCCGTCGGAGGCGGTGTACTCCAGGTCGAAGAGTTCCGGCTGGTTGAAGTCGAGCTGGACCGTGGAGAGCTGCCAGGTCCTGCCGATCGCGTCTCTGGCCTGCACGGAGATCTTCGGGCCATAGAACGCCGCTCCGCCCGGGTCGCTGACCAGTTCGAGCCCGGACTCGACGGCGACCTGCCTGAGGGTCTCGGTTGCCTCGTCCCACTGCTCGTCGGTGCCGACGAACTTCACCGGGTCCTTGGTGGAGAGTTCGAGGTAGAAATCGGTGAGCCCGTATCCCCGCAGCGTCTCGAAGACGAACTCGAGCTGGCTGGCGACTTCCGCCTTCACCTGGCTCGCGGTGACGTAGATGTGGGCATCGTCCTGGGTGAGCCCGCGCACCCGGGTGAGGCCGGACAGCGTTCCGCTCTTCTCGTACCGGTAGACGGTTCCGAATTCGGCCAGACGCAGCGGAAGTTCGCGGTAGCTGCGGCCCCGCGCCTTGAAGATGAGGTTGTGCATCGGGCAGTTCATCGGTTTGATGGCGTAGTCCTGGCCCTGCCGGGTGATGTTCCCCTCCGCGTCGACCTCTTCATCGAGGTGCATCGGCGGGAACATGCCGTCCTTGTACCACTGCAGGTGCCCGCTGGTCTCGAACAGGTGCGCCTTGGTGATGTGCGGGGTGTTGACGAGGTCGTAGCCGTTCGCGAGCAGCTGCTCGCGCATGTAGTTCTCGATCTCCGCGCGGATGATCCCGCCCTTGGGGTGGAAGACCGCCAGTCCGGAACCGATTTCCTCCGGGAAGGAGAACAGGTCGAGTTCCTGGCCGAGCTTGCGGTGGTCGCGCTTGGCGGCTTCCTCCTGGCGAGCCTGGAAAGCGCGCAGCTCGTCCTTGGTCGGCCAGGCGGTCCCGTAGATGCGCTGCAGCTGCGGGTTCTTCTCCGAGCCGCGCCAGTATGCGGCGGCGAGTCTGGTCAGCGAGTATCCGTTGCCGATCATGCGGGTGTTCGGCAGGTGCGGGCCACGGCAGAGGTCTTTCCAGACCGTCTCGCCCGTCTTCGGGTCGACGTTGTCGTAGATGGTGAGCTCGGCGCCGCCGACCTCGACCGATTCGTTGTCCGCGGTGGCCGCGACGGCGCCGCCCTTCAGCCCGATCAGCTCGAGCTTGTACGGTTCCGCGGCGAATTCGGCCCTGGCGTCTTCATCGGTCACGACGCGCCGCACGAAACGCTGGCCCTGGCGGATGATGCGGTCCATGGCCTTCTCGAGCGCCTTGATGTCTTCTGGCGTGAACGGCACCTCGACATCGAAGTCGTAGTAGAAGCCGTCCGTCACGGGCGGACCGATCCCCAGGCGTGCCGCCGGGTTGACGTTCTGCACCGCCTGGGCGAGCACGTGCGCTGCCGAGTGGCGGAGGATGTTCAGGCCATCCGGCGACGAAATCGTCACGGGTTCCACGACATCCGTCTGGGTCAGCGTTGCGGCGAGATCCTTGAGCTCACCGTTGACGCGCATTGCGACAACAGACCGGTCGGTGAAAAGCTCAAAGCCGTCAGCCACGTGTAGTACTCCTCAGTATTGTGCGAACCCCTCCAACTTTAGCGGCGCGGTCGCGACCGGGATTCCCGTGCGGCTCGGGCGGCTGCCAGGCTCAGGCCACGAGGACGGTGTCGTGCGCACGCAACGGCACGGGTGCCCCCTGCGGCAGCCGGCGGAAGAGATGCCCGATGACGTCCGGTGAACAGGCGATCACCTTGACGAGCCCTGGCCGGTCACGGGCGAGAGTCGGATCGGATGCGAGGGTGACCGCCAGGAGCCCCGCTCCGCCGTCGAGGAGCGGGGAGAGCCCGGCGGCGATCCGCGGGCTGACGTGGCCGACCGGGCGCCCGGTCGCAGCGTGGACGGCGATCCCACGGGGGCCGGACCCGTGCGCCTGCTCGCGGACGAGCGCGACGACCGAACCGGGCTGGAGGAGTCCCTCTCGTGCGACGATCGTGCGCTGGTCGACATTGTGCAGCCAGAAGCTCCAGATGCCGAGGCCGCGCAGGTGGCTGTTGCCGAGCGCGACGACCCGGCCGGTGCTGGGCTCCGTCAGCCACAATTCACCGGCGTCGGCGGCGAGGTACAGGGTGGGCAGTCCTTGCGCATCGGCGATGAGCAGGCGGTCCCAGTCCTGCGGCGGCAGGTACCTGCTTGCCGGCACCCCGCGACGGGGGCCCTGCTGGCGCCCGGGCGGTCGGTGACGTCAGCGCCGACGACGGCCGGGAAGTCGGTCGCCCGGCGGCCGAACCGGATGCCGTGCGGCACCGTGTGCGAATTCATGGCGAACCTCCCCTTGAGAGTGCTGCACCAGACTCCGGACCGGTATCCCCATTCCGGTGGACGTTAAACGAAAAAACCCCCGGGGTAACCGGGGGTTTATCTGTGGGCGATACTGGGATCGAACCAGTGACCTCTTCCGTGTCAGGGAAGCGCGCTACCGCTGCGCCAATCGCCCAAATCTAGTGCTTCAAGAACTTCGTTCTCCAAGACTGGAGGTGGATACGGGATTCGAACCCGTGTATACGGCTTTGCAGGCCGCTGCCTCGCCTCTCGGCCAATCCACCGTATTCGGGTTCATACCAAAGAGAATCGGCCTTTCGGCCGATTCAATTCGAGCGGATGACGAGATTCGAACTCGCGACCCTCACCTTGGCAAGGTGATGCGCTACCACTGCGCCACATCCGCAACTGCGCGCATTTCTGCGTGCTTTGAAGACTGTACCGGTACTTTTCCGGATATACAAACCGAGCGGAACTTGAGCGTGCGGTGGCGCGTCGGTGCACGACAGACGCCCGGTCTGGGCTAGTATCGAGAGTCGCGGTCGAACAAAATTCGCTCGCCGCGGGCGATTGGCGCAGTTGGTAGCGCGCTTCCTTCACACGGAAGAGGTCATCGGTTCGAGTCCGGTATCGCCCACTCCTACAGAGGAGAAAACCCCGCCGGAGCGGGGTTTTTTGTACCCTCGTACTGGGGGGGCCAATCCCGCCAACCTGAGTGCGTCCTGTGCCAAGCTCTTCTTCAAGCCGAAGGACCATCCCATTGGATCCCCGGCCCAGCGAACCCTCCTTCGTCTTCATCACGAAAGAGCGCTGTACTCCCGTCCTGTTCCGTGAAGTGAACCGAGTCGCATCGTTCGCTTCCCGGGACTCGTGAACGCCGCACGACGACGGCTGCGTTCGACCTGCCGCATGCACGCCTCGCGGCAGACCTCGTGCGTCCGTCGCCGGCCGTTCCAGACACCACCCGGTAATCCCCCCAGCAGTAGTACAACAGCCAGAAAGGCTCCTCTCATGACTTCCGTCGAAACCACAACGGCCACCCCCGGCAAGATCCTCGGCATCGTCGGGTTCATCCTCGCCTTCATTCCCTACCTCCAGCTGCCCGGCCTCATCGTGAGCATCATCGGCTTCAACCAGGCCAAGAAGGCCGGCGCCCCCAACGGCCTCGCCAAGGCCGGCATCATCCTGAGCGCGATCTTCCTCGTGCTCTTCGTGGTCATCCTTGTCGTCATCTTCTCTGTGGCAGCGGCCAACCCGACGCCCAGCGCCTAAGCACCCGGTTCAGCGCGTCCCGCTCCCCTCAGGCCCCGGCCTTCAGGGGAGCGGGACGTTTTCCATGTCCGGCGCTCTGACCCTGGCAACGTCCGGATGGCCTCGCCCACCTAGTCTGTGAACATGGATCTCCTGCTCGGCTTCTGGGAACGTGTCACGGCCAGGAACGATGTACTCCCCTCATCCCCGCCTGGCTCACCATCGCGGCCGCGGCCGCCATCGTGCTCGTCCCGGCGTTGTGGCGGGCCTGCAGGAATGTGGTCACCATCGCGCATGAGGGCGGCCACGCGCTCGTCGCGACCCTCGGCGGCCGACAGCTCGACGGCATCCGGCTGCACTCTGACACGTCGGGGCTCACCGTCAGCAGGGGCAAACCCCGCGGACTCGGGATGGTGCTGACCCTGCTCGCCGGCTATTCCTCGCCCGCCCTGCTCGGACTCGGTGCGGCCTGGCTCCTGAGCCTGGGGTATTCGGTCGGACTGCTCTGGCTCCTGCTCGCGGCCCTCGCCCTGCTTCTCATCCAGGTGCGCAACTGGTTCGGACTCTGGTCCGTGCTCGCGACGGCCACGGTGATCTTCGCGGTCACCTGGTTCGGTTCCGCGTTCGTGCAGAGCGTCTTCGCCCTGCTCGTGACGGCATTCCTTCTTCTCGGCGCCGTACGCACGGTGCTCGAGCTTCAGGGATCACGCTCCCGCCGCCGCGGCACAGCCTCGGATGCCGACCAGCTCGCCCGCCTCACGCACATCCCCGGCCTGCTCTGGGTGGGTGTCTTCCTGATCATCGCGATCGCGTGTGCTGTGCTCGGCGCCGGCCTCCTCGGATCGGGCGGCTGAGCCGAGATCCCCGTCGCGACGGGGGTCGACCAGAGGCCGGCGCGAGCGTGGAGAATCCTCCTTGCACTCTGAGTGTCCGCTGTGCCATGCTCGACCCAAGCCAGACAAGAACTACAGTTCCCGACGACTGACCCAGCGAACCCTCCGGCGCATCAGTGCGACAGAGGGCACCTTCTTGTCCAGCATCGATCTCTCGGCGCAGCGCACACGACGCCCCCTGCTGCCGTTCGTGCTTTCTGCTGCCGCACGTCACCCGAGCAGCCGCCACCCGGACGATCACCCGACCGACCTCCGGTTCCTTCAGCTGTCTGGGTTCCCCATACCCATCTGCCGCCTGCCCGTCCGGGTTCCGGCGCCCACAGAAAGGCCGTCACCATGACGACTCCCGTAGCCTCCGCAGTCAACCCCGGCAAGACCCTCGGTATTGTCGGTCTCATCCTCTCCCTCGTCTCGCTGCAGCCCTTCGGGCTCATTGTCAGCATCGTCGGCTTCGTCAAGTCGAAGAAGGCAGGACTCGGCAACGGCTTCGCCCTCGCCGGAATCATCATCAGTGTCGTCGGCATCATCGTCGTCGGGATCGTGATCGCGGTCGCAGTCAGCGCGGGCGTCAACCTTGCGGCATTCTGCACGGAGCACGGCGCAGGCGTCTTCGACAACAACGGAGTCACCGTCACCTGCGGGGCATAGTCCCCCGGCTTCCCGAACGCCCGACAGGGCCCCTCGACCGTTACCGGCGAGGGGGTCCTGTTGTCAATGGGCTCCCCGCTCGGCCGCCGGACCGCCAGTGATACGGGTCAGCCCGTTCCGAAACGGGTCGTGACGCCCGGCGAATACAGCACCGAATCCGGTACGCGCCCGCTGAGCGCCGGGAAGCCGGCCTCGGCCAGCAGAGTGTCGTCCAGGTGCACGAGCTCGGCCTGGACGAGCTCCCAGGGCTCGTGGTGGTTACGGAGGTAGACCGTGCGCCCCCTGGCACGGGTGAAAAGCGCCCAGCGCGCCGTGAGGAAGTCCGCGAGCGGTTCACCGGTCACCGGTTCCATCCCCGGCCGGACGACGATATCGGTCCTGGCCCGGCCTGCGAAGTGCCGCAGGGAGGAATAGCGGTACTCGCCCGCCACGACGGCCAGCCGCGTCCGCGACCACATGTACGGAAGTGCGAACGCGGCACGGGCAGCGAGCACCGCCGCGAGCCGCGACGCCTCGAGGGAGACGAAGACGACTCCGCGTCGCCCCTCGGCGTCGACGGCGTAGAGCCGGACATTCACCTCCACGAAATTCCCGAAGTACGGAATGGGTGGGCTGCCCCAGATCGTGGCCCGATCCAGGACGAACGGGATGAGGCCCACCCAGCTGGTGCCGTCGAATTCGTCGGGAACCAGGCCCGCGGGCAGGAGCGGTGCGACCTCGGCGGCCGGCACGCGCCAATGCACGAAGCAGAGGTGCGACCAGCGCTGGCTCGCAACAGCCCGGCCGGCGAGGGGCGGCGCAATCGACGAGGCCGGGTGACTGCTCGGCATGGTCCTAGTTCCAGCCGTAACGGCCGCGCAGGACCGTCGCGATGCGCCCGTAGCGCGCGGCATCGACCCTGGCGGCCTCACGACGCATGCCGCCCGGGTTCACGATGAAGACCCGGTCCACGTTGACCCAGCTGGGACGGCCGCTCCTGTCCCAGTCGCCGACGCCGAGCGCCACATAGTCGGGGTGCCCGGTTCGGTCCTTGCTCGTCAACTGGACGGCCAGGACGGCCCCTTTGCCCGCCTCGGCCACGATCACGACCGGGCGGTCCTTGCCGCGCCCGTCACGTTCCTCGAAGGGAACCCAGGTCCAGACGATTTCTCCAGGGTCCGGACTCGCATTCCGGGTCGGCCGGTAGGCGAGCCGTACATCACGAAGACTCCGCGGGTCGACTTCGACGGTCGCGCCCGCTCCGGTTCGACCAGGGCTCGGAACCGTCGACCGGTCACTGCGAGGCCTCGTCGGCGCGAAGAGTCGCCGCAGGGCACTGAAGAAACCGCGGATGGCTGACACAGCCACACTGTATCGCACCCGATCCGTCAGGCGCTGACGGGCGACTGCTGGGTCGACGGTCAGCATCCGCTCGTGCACAGGCACCGGATCGGACGCAAGAAGGGCGCATCCGCGTGCCGCGGATGCGCCCCTTCTTGTTTCGGCTGGCTCTGGTTTCAGCTGCCCGTGCAGAGAAAGTGCCGGTTAGACGGCGTCGAGCGCGTAGCCCTCTTCGCCGTGCACGATGGTGTCGACGCCGGCTACTTCGTCTTCGTTCGTGATGCGGAAGCCGATCGTCTTCTGGATGATCCAGCCGATGGCGTATGCCATCACGAAGGAGTAGATGCCGATGCCGAATGCCGCGAGGGCCTGCACGCCGAGCTGGTTGAAGCTGCCCGTCTGGAGGAGGCCGACGTTGTTGCCGACGAGACCGACGTAGAGCGTTCCGATGATGCCGCCGACGAGGTGGATGCCCACGACGTCCAGGGAGTCGTCGAAGCCGAGCTTGAACTTCAGGTCGATCGCGACGGCACAGACGGCGCCCACGATGAGCCCGAGGAGGATGCCCCACATCGGGGTCAGGATGTTACACGCGGGGGTGATCGCGACGAGGCCTGCGACGGCGCCCGATGCTGCACCGATCATGGTCGGCTTGCCGTCCTTGATCTTCTCAACGATCAGCCAGCCGATGATACCGGCGGCGGGTGCTGCGAGGGTGTTGATCCAGGCGAGGGCGGCGATACCGTCGACGGCGGCTTCGGAGCCGGCGTTGAAGCCGAACCAACCTACCCAGAGCATTGCCGCGCCGAGGAGGGTCAGCGGCACGTTGTGCGGCTTGGAGATGCCCTTCTTGAAGCCGACGCGCTTGCCGAGGACCAGGGCGAGGGCGAGGCCGGCCGCACCGGCGTTGATGTGCACCGCGGTGCCGCCGGCGAAGTCGTTGACCTTGAGGAGGAAGGGAGCCCAGCCGTCCGTGAGGTTGAACACCCAGTACGCGACCGGGAAGTAGACCAGGGTGGCCCAGACGCCGGCGAAGATCATCCACGCGCCGAACTTGGCCCGGTCGGCGATCGCTCCGGAGATGAGGGCGACGGTGATGATCGCGAAGGTGGCCTGGAAGCCGGCGAACGCGAGGGCGCCCAGGTCGGGTCCGCCGTCCTTGCCGCTCGTCAGGAGTGCGTTGAGGCCGATCAGCTCGGACGGGTTTCCGAGCCAGCCGCCGATGAGCGGCGGTCCGAAGGACAGGCCGTAACCGTAGACCACCCACAGCACGCCGATCAGGCCCATGGCGCCGAAGCTCATCATCATCATGGAGATGACGCTCTTCGCCTTGACCATGCCGCCGTAGAAGAAGGCCACGCCCGGAGTCATCAGGAGGACGAGGGCTGCCGCGACGAGGAGCCACAGGGAATTGATGTTTGTGGTAAGTGCATCAGTCGTATCGTCCAGCAGGACCGACAGTTCAACCATGGATATGGTTACCTCTCTCTAACTAACAGGGATGACCGCCGACGTGCACAGGGTGAGCGTGAAGCGTGTATCGGCAGGTACAGAGACAGTGTGGAGTGCACACGTTTCCGCACACGCTCAGGGATGTTTCGACCGCGTTACGCGATTGTTGACCGTGTTAACATCGTGTTTCCTGACGCCCGGTATCTCCCGACTCCGCGTTTCCCGGCTTGACTCAGCCGCCGATTCGACAGGGCCGTTCCGGCAAACAGGCACGTCAGAGCCGCATTCGGCCGCGACGGATCCCGGTTTCAGTCGTGCGGAGGGAGCTCGCCCGTTGTCAGTGCCACCATCCGCGACTGGGAGCGCTGGTACTTCTTCCGGTAGCCGCCCGCGAGCATCTCATCGTCGAAGACCTCCGCGAGGGGCAACCCGCTCGCGACGATCGGTATTTCGGCGTCGTAGACGCGATCGATGAAGGCGACCAGCCGCAGGGCATCCGTCTGGTCGGTCAACAGGTAGCTGTCGGTCAGGGCGATGACCTCGACCCCGGCGATCAGTTTGATGTACTTCGACGGATGCACGGTGCTGAGATGCCGGATCAGGGAACCGAAGTCGTCTTCCGTCACGTTCGCTCCCCTGGCCACGAGCGCCGCGACGAGCCGGTCGAGTTCGGGTCCCTCGACGGCGACGGAGTGGCCTTCGATGTCGCGCCTGCGGTAGTCGAGCCCGTCGATGCGGAGGATTTCGAAGTTCGCGGACATGGCGCGGATCTCGCGAAGGAAGTCGATGGCCGCGAACCGGCCCTCACCGAGTGAATTCGGCGGCGTATTGGAGGTCGCGGCGACCCGGGTGCCCGAGGCCACGAGCTCGCCGAGCAACCGCGTCATCAACATGGTGTCGCCCGGGTCGTCGAGTTCGAACTCGTCGATGCAGATGAGCTTCGCCCCGGAGAGCTGCCGGACCGCCGCAGCATAACCGAGCGCCCCGACGAGGGCGGTGTATTCGATGAAGGTGCCGAAGTACTTGGGGCCCGGCGCGGAGTGCCACAGCGCGGCGAGCAAGTGGGTCTTCCCGACGCCGAACCCACCGTCGAGGTAGATCCCCGGGAGTTGCGCTGGAGCCTTCCGGGTACGTGAGAAGAATCCGCCGGGGCGCTGCGGTCGCCAGGCCTCGGCGAAGGCCGTGAGCCGGTCGACGGCCTCGAGCTGGGAAGGGAAGTTCACATCGGGCCGGTAGGACTCGAATGAGGCGTGCTCGAACTGGGGAGGCGGCACGAGTTCGGCGACGATTTCGGCCCCCGTGATCTCGGGAGAGCGTTCCGCGAGCCGATGCAGCCGACTGGGAGCCCGGGGCGCCTCTGGAACCATCGTGGAATACCCGTGTTTCTGTCTCGGTTGGCCATATGGGCTGCTTTTCGGACATTCGTGTTGAAGTATTTCACCACGAATGCGCGACCAGGCCGGACCGCGTACATTCGAAGCGCGGGCCGGAAGACCAGCCTAAACCGCGTTCAAATGATCCCGGGGCACCGCCCGGCCCCACTGGAGGTTCCCATGCCCGTCGATCTCGATCCGGATGCCAAGTTCGCCGCGTACGCTCATCCCGAACGGCTCGTCAGCACGGCCTGGCTGCGCGAACACCAGGGTGATGCCGGACTCACTGTCCTCGAGTCCGACGAGGACGTGCTCCTCTATGAGAGCGGCCACATCCCCGGCGCCGTCAAGATCGACTGGCACACCGAGCTCAACGACGCGGTCCAGCGGGACTTCGTCGACAGCGCTGCCTTCGCGGCCGTCCTGGGTTCGAAGGGCATCGCGCGCGATTCCACCGTCGTGATCTACGGCGACAAGAACAACTGGTGGGCCGCGTACGCGCTCTGGGTGTTCAGCCTCTTCGGCCACCCCGACGTGCGCCTGCTCGACGGCGGCAGGGACAAGTGGATCGCCGAGGGCGGAGCCCTGACCCGCGAGGCCACGGAGGTGGCTGCCGCGGAGTACCCCCTCGTCCCCCGCAACGACGCGCCGATCCGCGCCTTCAAGGACGACGTGCTCGCACACTTCGGCCGCCCGCTCATCGACGTCCGCTCCCCCGAGGAGTACACCGGGGAGCGCACCACGATGCCCGCATACCCGGAGGAAGGCGCCCTGCGCGGCGGCCACATCCCCTCTGCGGCCTCCGTGCCGTGGGCGCGCGCCGCGGCACCGGATGCGACCTTCAAGTCCCGCGCGGAACTCGAGGCGATCTACCGCGGCGAGGCGGGGCTCCGCGAGAACGATGCCGTGATCGCGTACTGCCGGATCGGCGAGCGGTCGAGCCACACCTGGTTCGTGCTCACCCACCTGCTCGGATTCGAGGACGTGCGCAACTACGACGGTTCCTGGACGGAATGGGGCAACGCCGTGCGGGTCCCGATCGTCACGGGAGCGGCCGCCGGTACGGCCCCCGAACCCCGCTGAACCAGGACAGGATCTGATTGATGACCACCACCGAACTGCCCGCGAAACTGGCCGAGATCCAGGAAGACTTCCTCGAGCTGGAACAGAAGGACCGCTTACTCCTTCTGCTCGAGTTCGCCGATGAACTCCCCGAGCTTCCGAGCCGGTACCAGGAGCATCCCGACCTGCTCGAACGCGTCGTCGAGTGCCAGTCACCCGTGTTCATCTTCGTCGATGTCGACGACCGGGACGCGGTGCACCTGCACGCGACGGCGCCCAGGGAGTCCCCGACGACCCGGGGATTCGCGTCCATCCTCGCGCAGGGCCTCGACGGCCTGTCCGTCGCCGAGGTGCTCGCCGTGCCGGACGACTACCCGCAGACCATCGGACTCACGCAGGCGGTCTCGCCGCTCCGCATCCGTGGCATGTCCGCGATGCTCGCCCGCACCAAGCGCAAGCTGCGCGAGCGCCCCTGAGACCGCTATCCGGCCGGGTGGAGCGGATCATCAGGCCCGGTCGGTTCCGCCGGGGATTCGAGTTCGCCGAGCCAGGTCCCGATCGCCGCGTTCCATCCTTCCCTGTCATAGTTCCAGAGTTTGGTGTGCCGCGCGACGGTGAACGGTAGAAAGGTCACGATGTCGGGCCGGCGAACCGCGAGGGCGCGCGACGGGCTCGAGGGCACGTAGCCGTCGTCATCGCTGTGCATCAGGAGCACGGGGAGCTCGAGGTCGTCGGCGCGGGTCACGAAGTCGAGCCTGCGGAAGTCGATCGGACTCGCCTGGCCGGTGAGGCGGCCGCCCCACCGCCGGCCGAGGACCTGCATGGCCCCCGTGGCAACGAGGCCAGGCAGGCGAAGCGTGCTGCCCTGGAACGCGACGACGTCTGCCCAGTCGATCACAGGCGAATCGAGCACGATGCCGGAGAGCAGGTGCGGGTAGCCCGTACGCGTCGCGGTTTGCAGCACGATCGCGCCGCCCATCGACCACCCCATCAGCACGATGCTCGTCGCGCCGCGAGCCGCCGCGAAACCGATCGCCGCATCGATATCGCGCCATTCGGTATCCCCGAGTCCGTACCGGCCGTCGTCGCTTCCCGGCGCGTCGCCGTCGTTGCGATACGAGACCAGGAGGCAGCTGTAGCCCCTGTCGTGGAACACAGGGACGGCCCGCAGGGTCTCCTGCCGTCGCACACCCCGCCCGTGCACCTGGATCACCCAGCGACCGTCCGGCCGCTCGGCGGGGACCAGCCAGGCCGGGGCCTCGCCGACCTCCGTCTGCACCTGCACCTGCTCGAACGGGAGGCCGAGATCCCAGGGACCCAGATAGGAATACCCGCCGAGGCGGCCTCTGCGGGCCTCGCTCAGGTCCCCGTAGTCGATTCGGGCTATCCGGCGGATGACCGCCGTCTTCGTCACGCGGAGGACCTCGCCGAGCTGGGCGTGCCCGGACTCACGCTCGAACCAGAAGCTGTAGTCACCGGGCAACACGGAATCCGGCGTCACCGCGAGCGTGATCGTCGCGGCCTCGAGATCGACGCCGAGAACGTCGGTGTCGTCGGCGCGTGCGTCGGACGGCGTCACGATACGACGCGCCATCACGGCGGCCAGCACGCTCACTCCCGCCACCACGACCGCGGCCGCGCCGGCAACTACGAGAGCCGTGACCGCGACGACCAGTCCGCCCGGCGTCCCTGACCTCGATTTTTCCCGCACGCGTACCTCCGGCTGCCCGGCGTGCCTCACCGACCCGCCCGGAAAAAACTCTAGTCTGCAGACGTGCCCGAAACACAAGAACCACTCCCCCGGAGTTCGCCGCTGCGCTCGCGGCCATCCGCAGAGCGCACACCCGCACCGACCTGGTGCTCAGCGAAATCCCGGCCCCAGGGAAGCTCGCCCCGCACGCCGTTGCCCTCTCCGCGGATGTCGCCCCGTCACGCCACGGAGGCAACTCCGATCTCGGGACCGGCCGTTTCATCCTCCTCTATGACCCTGAGGAGCCGGAGGCCTGGGGCGGAGCATTCCGGGTGGTCTGCTTCGCGCAGGCTCCCCTCGAGACGGAGATCGGTGTCGACCCTTTCCTCGCCGAAGTGGCCTGGGCCTGGCTGATCGATGCCCTCGACTCCCACGGAGCCCGCTATACCGCGGCATCCGGAACCGCGACTAAGATTATTTCGTCGGGCTTCGGCGAACTTGCGAAGCAAGGCGACGGTGCGCAGATAGAGCTGCGTGCTTCGTGGACACCTGTGGACCACAATCTCACCGCTCACGTCGAAGGCTGGGGCGAATTGATCTGCATGCTCGCAGGTCTTCCCCCGATTGGCGAAGGAGTCAGCATGTTGTCCGCACGCCGAACTGGTCGTGGTTGATCACCGCGTGATCGATACGCGGGACGCCTATCTGGCGGCCACCGCTGCCCTCAGCGAGGGAACGGGACCGATCGGCATCGACGCCGAACGGGCATCGGGTTTCACATACTCCCAGCGCGCGTACCTGATCCAGATGTACCGGCGCGGCGCGGGCACCTTCCTGTTCGATCCGCCGGCGATCGGGGACTTCTCCGAGCTCAACGCGGCGATCGCGGGAGATGAATGGATCTTCCACGCCGCCAGTCAGGACCTCGCGTGCCTGAGGGAGGTCGGCCTCGACCCGCACATCATCTTCGACACCGAACTGGCCGCACGCCTTCTCGGCTTACCGCGGGTCGGCCTCGGCACGGTCGTCGAGGAACTCCTCGGCATCCATCTCGCCAAGGAGCATTCCGCGGCGAACTGGTCGACCAGGCCGCTCCCGGAGAGCTGGCTCGTCTACGGCGCCCTCGACGTCGAGCTCCTCCCCGACCTGCGCGACCGTATGGTCGAGATGCTCGCCGCCGACGAGAAGACCCAGATCGCCGCCCAGGAATTCCAGGCGACGCTCGACCACGAGCCCAAGCCGATCAGCGCAGAGCCCTGGCGCAGGCTGTCCGGGGTGCATTCGATTCGTTCCCAGCGCAACCTCGCCGTCGCGAGATCCCTCTGGCTTGCCCGCGACGACCTCGCCAGGCACCTCGACGTGTCGCCGGGGCGCCTCGTCCCCGACGCGTCGCTCGTCGCCGCTGCACGGGTGTTGCCGGCCAGCAGGCAGGCGCTCGCCGATCTCCGCGAGTTCAGCGGCCGCGCGAGCCGCAGCGAACTCGACAGGTGGTGGACTGCGATCCAGGACGGCATCCGCGCGACGGACCTCCCTCCCTGCGCGGAACCGGTGACGCCCTTCCCCGCCGCGGGCGTGGTCTGACCGGAATCCAGAGGCCGACCTGCGGTACAAGGCAGCGCGGCTTGCTCTCGGCCAGATCTCCGAGTCCTTCGCGATCCCGATCGAGAACCTCGTCACTCCGGACTTCGTGCGCCGGATCGCCTGGACGCCACCGGAGCCGATCGAAGTGGAATCCATCAGCGAGGCGCTCGCCGCCCTCGGTGCCCGCGACTGGCAAATTGAACTCACTGCACAACAGATCACGGCTGCCTTTGTCGAAGCCAACCAAAACATCGCCGTAACCGTCGAGGTCGATTCGTAGGATCCGTCCAAGGATTCGACCCGTCAATCGTGCCACCCTAGGATCAACCGACACCTGATCTGATTGATGGAGGCACCGTGGCCGAAAGAGCAGAAGTCGTGTTTGTGGATGGGGTTCGTACCCCGTTCGGACGCGCCGGCGAAAAGGGCATGTACTGGAACACCCGGGCGGATGATCTCGTGGTGAAGGCCATGATCGGCCTGCTGGAACGGAACCCGAAGGTTCCGGGGGAACGTATCGACGAGGTTGCGATCGCCGCGACGACGCAGTCGGGAGACCAGGGACTCACCCTCGGTCGCACCGCGGCGCTGCTGGCCGGGCTGCCGAAATCGGTGCCCGGATACGCGATCGACCGGATGTGCGCCGGTGCGATGACCGCCGTGACCACGGTCGGCGCCGCGATCGGCTTCGGGGCATACGACCTCGCCATCGCCGGCGGCGTCGAGCACATGGGCCGGCACCCGATGGGCTCCGGCGTCGACCCGAACCCGCGGTTCCTCTCCGAGCGGCTCGTCAGCGAAGACGCCCTGAACATGGGCTCGACCGCAGAGCGCATCCACGACCGCTTTCCCGAGTACACCAAGGACCGGTCGGACCGGTACGCGCTGCGCAGCCAGCAGAAGGTCGCAGCGGCGTACGCGGCAGGCAAGATCCAGCCGGACCTGGTCTCCGTCGCCATTCGCAGCGAACAGGGCTGGGGGCTCGCGACCCGCGACGAAGCGCCGCGCCCCGAGACGACCCTCGAAGGCCTCGCCACGCTGAAGACCCCGTTCCGGCCCTTCGGCCGGATCACGGCAGGCAACGCGTCCGGGCTCAACGACGGCGCGAGCGCCTGCCTGCTCGCGAGCGGCGCCGCCGCCAAGGAACTCGGCCTCAGCGTCAAGATGAAGCTCGTGAGCTTCGCCTTCGCGGGTGTCGAGCCTGAGGTCATGGGCCTCGGCCCGGTACCGTCCACCGAGAAGGCCCTCCGCAAGGCCGGCCTCGGCATCACCGACATCGGACTCTTCGAGCTCAACGAGGCCTTCGCGGTCCAGGTCATCTCCTTCCTCGATCACTTCGGCATCGACGACGACGACCCCCGCGTCAACGAGTACGGCGGTGCGATCGCGATCGGCCACCCGCTCGCCTCCTCTGGCGTGCGCCTGATGAACCAGCTCGCGCACCAGTTCGCCGAACACCCCGAGGTCCGTTACGGCCTGACCGCCATGTGCATCGGCCTCGGTCAGGGCGGCACCGTCATCTGGGAAAACCCGCACTTCAATCGGAAGGCAAAGTAAGCGATGACCGACTACACCGCACTCGATTTCTCCGAACTCGTCGCCCTCTCCGGTGACGAGGTCGTCACGCATTCCTTCGTGCGCGACATTCCCCTGTCCGGGGCGCGCACGCTCGCCCTGGTCACCCTGGACAACGGCAGGGACCACACCCGTCCGAACACCCTCGGTCCGGTCACCCTTCTCGAGTTCGCCGCCACCCTCGACGCCCTCGCCGAGCGGGCGGCACGCGGTGAGATCCACGGCGTCGCCGTCACAGGCAAGCCGTTCATCCTCGCCGCAGGCGCCGACCTCGGCAAGGTCAGCGAGATTCCCTCGCTCGCGACGGGCAAGCTGCTCGGCCAGCTCGGCCACCACGCCCTCGGGAAGCTCTCCACGCTCGGTGTGCCCTCGTTCGTCTTCATCAACGGGCTCGCACTCGGGGGCGGTCTCGAGATCGCCCTCAACGCCGACTACCGCACGGTCGACGCATCCGTCGCCGCCGTCGCCCTCCCCGAAGTGTCCCTCGGGTTGATTCCCGGCTGGGGCGGCTCCTACCTGCTGCCGAACCTGATCGGCATCGAGAACGCCCTCACCGTGATCATCTCGAACCCGCTCAAGAACCGGGTCCTCAAGGCCACCGACACCGTCGAGCTCGGCATCGCCGATGTGCTCTTCGGGTCCGCGGCATTCCTCGAGCATTCCATCGCCTGGGCGGACGGCGTGATCGCCGGCACGACGACGGTCACCCGGCCGAACAAGCCGGGAAAGATCGAGCGCCTCGTGAAGTGGGACGCCGCGATCGGAATCGCCAGGCGGATGCTCGAAAGCAGGATCGGGACTGTCGCGCTCTCCCCGTATATCGCACTCGACCTGCTCAAGGCCGCCAAGAGCGGCACACGCGAGGAGGGCTTCGAGCGCGAGGACGATTCCCTCGCCGCGCTCATCGCCGGCGACCAGCTCCAGGCCAGCATCTATGCGTTCAACCTCGTGCAGAAGCGCGCCAAGCGCCCGGCCGGTTCTCCGGACAAGAAGCTCGCGCGCCCGATCACGAAGGTCGGCGTCATCGGTGCCGGCCTGATGGCGAGCCAGTTCGCCCTGTTGTTCGTTCGCCGCCTGCAGGTGCCCGTCGTCATCACGGACCTCGACCAGGCCCGCGTCGACAAGGGCGTCGCGTACATCCACGGCGAGATCGCGACGCTGCAGTCCAAGGGCCGCATCACAGCGGACGAGGGCAACCGGCTCAGGGCTCTCGTGACGGGCACGACGGACAAGGCGAGCTTCTCCGACGCCGACTGGGTGATCGAGGCCGTGTTCGAGGAACTCGGCGTCAAGCAGGATGTCTTCGCCGAGATCGAGAAGTACGTGTCGCCGGAGGCGATCCTCGCGACGAACACCTCGTCTCTCTCCGTCGAGCAGATCGGTGCGAAGCTCGCCCGCCCGGAGCGCCTGGTCGGCTTCCACTTCTTCAATCCGGTCGCTGTGATGCCGCTCATCGAGGTCGTGAACACCCCGCAGACGAACGAGACGACCCTCTCGACCGCGATGGTGATCGCGGGCAAGCTGAGGAAGAACGCCGTGATCACGCGTGACACCCCCGGCTTCGTGGTCAACCGCATCCTCGCGAAGCTCCTCGGTGAGGCCATGCACGCTGTCGACACCGGCACCCCGTTCGAGGTCGTCGACGGCGCGATCGCGCCGTTCGGACTCCCGATGACGCCGTTCGAGCTCCTCGAACTCGTCGGGCTCAAGGTCGGAGCGCACGTCCTCGACACGCACCATGCCGCGTTCCCCGACCGGTTCTTCGAGAGCGACAACCTGCACCGGCTCGCCGAGCACGGCAAGATCCTCGAGCGCGATGCCAAGGGAAAGGTCACGGGCTTCGACAAGACCGCGAAGAAGATCGTCGCCGGCGGCACGACGCCGATGACGGGCGAGGAGATCCTGCGACGCATCGAGGACGGACTCGCCGACGAGATCAAGCGGATGCTCGACGACGACGTCGTGCACGCGGCGGAGGACATCGACCTGTGCGTGATCCTCGGGGCTGGCTGGCCGTTCCAGATGGGCGGGGCCACCCCGTACCTCGACAGGGTCGGCGCGAGCGAGCGCGTCTTCGGCGGCACGTTCCACACGCCGATGATCCGCGGAGTCTCGTCGGAGGTTCCCGTAGCCCTCTAGCGTCCGCTGCCCGCCTGAGTTGCGCAAAAACACCCTCGTCGAGTCGGCGAGGGTGTTTTTTGTGTGGCTCAGGCGGGGAGGCGCCCTGGTTACCTGTTGACCCCTGACATGTCGGCGTAGCGGTCGCCCGCGGGGGCGTCGAGCGCGCCGAGGGTGGCGAGCTGCGCTTCCGTGAGGATGAGGTCACCGGCGGCGACGTTCTCCTCGACCCTGGCGACCCGCTTGGTCCCGGGGATCGGGGCGATGTCGTCGCCCTGGGCCAGCAGCCAGGCGAGCGCCACCTGGGCGGGGGTCGCGTCGAGTTCCGCAGCGACGGCATCCACCTGTTCGACGATGCGGATGTTGGCGGCCAGGTTCTCGCCCTCGAACCGAGGGTTCGAGCGGCGGAAATCGCTCGCGTCAAGCTGGTCGAGCGAGCGGATGGTCCCGGTCAGGAAGCCGCGACCGAGCGGCGAGTATGGCACGAAGCCGATGCCGAGCTCGCGCAGGAGTGGGAGAAGCTCCTTCTTCCGGCTCTCGGCTCCACAGCGAGTATTCGGTTTGCAGCGCCGTCACGGGGTGTACGGCGTGCGCGCGGCGAATCGTGTCCGGTGCGGCCTCCGAGAGCCCGTAGTGGCCGATGACGCCCTCCTCGATGAGTTCGGCGAGGGCGCCGACGGTCTCCTCGACCGGGACGCCCGGGTCCATCCGGTGCTGGTAGTACAGGTCGATGTGGTCGGTTCCGAGTCGGGACAGGAGCCATGCACCGAGAGGCGCACGTTCTCGGGGCTGCCGTCGAGGCCCCTGCTTCCGTCGCCGCGGTGCAGGATGGTGCCGAACTTGGTCGCGACGACGACCTCGTCGCGCCGGTCGGCAAGTGCTCTTCCGAGGAGTTCTTCGTTGAGGTACGGTCCGTAGATCTCCGCGGTGTCGAAGAGCGTGACGCCGAGGTCGATCGCGCGGTGGATGGTGCGAACGGACTCCGCTTCATCCGTTCCGGCACCGGAGTAGAACGCGGACATGCCCATGCAGCCGAGTCCGAGCCGGGAGACGATGAGGCCGGTGCTGCCGAGAGTGATGTTCTTCATGCTGGGGAGAGCCTTTCCGATTCTGAGTGGAGGGAGGTCGTCGCCGACCTCGGGGATCGAGACCGTGCTGGGCGGGGTGGGTATGCTGCAACCCTAAAACCTCGAGGGCGGTTCAGGGATGACGGATGCCGACGCCGGCGAGGAGGGAACGGTACCCCTCCCGATAACTCGGGTAGGCGAAGCGGAACCCGCTCGCGAGCAGGAGGGCGTTACGACAGCGCTTGTCGCCGCCGCGAGGTCCGGGCGACGCCCGGCCCGCTGACCCGACGGGACTCGCGGGGCTGTCGGCCGATTCCCCCACCACTGTCGACGCGCGGCTCGCGAGTCCGACCGGATCGGGAACGCCGAGTTCGGCGGCGAGGAAGGCGAGGACGTCACCGCGCCGCGCGGGAAGGCTGTCCGCGCCGAGGTAGAGCGGCGCGGGCTCCGCGTCGCCGGTCACGAGGTGCACGATGGCCGCTGCCGCGTCGTCCCGATGGATGCGGTTGGTGTGGCTGGACAAACCCTCCGCAGAGGTCGTCCCGTCGCGGACCTGGCCGATCAGGCGTTCCCTGCCGGGCCCGTAGATCCCGGCGAGCCGCAGCACGGTGGCGCCGGGCAGGCGGCCGCGCAGCAGGTCCTCGGCTTCGAGGAGCACGGCACCGGTCCCGGACGAGGGCACAGCGGGAGTTCCCTCGTCGATCCAGCTCCCGTCGTTCACGCCGTACACGGCGGTCGAGGACACGAGCAGGAAGCGGCTCGGTTCGACGCCCGCCGCATCGAGGGCGTCGAGGAGGTTGCGCAGGCCGTCCACGTAGGAGGTGCGGTAGGCATCCGCGGTCGGGCCGGCCGCGGCGATCGCGACGATCACGATGTCGGTATCGGCGGGGACCACGGGCCGCTCACGGGTGAGGTCGACGGCCTGGCCCTCGATCGCGAAGGGAAGAACGCCGGGCGACCTGCGCAGCCCGACGACGCGGTGTCCGAGTGCCGCGAGCCGCAGCCCGACCTCGGTTCCGAGATCGCCGCAGCCCGCGATCATGACCGTCATCGGCATGCCCCGTCGCGCATACGCGGTGCGGGCGAGCCGGCCCAGGGTCGCCCGGTCACTCCGCGCGGCCGCCGCGCATCGTGATCGATCCCGTGTCCGTTCGATCGGCGGGGAGCGGCCGCGCGTGCGGGAGCTTGCTGCCGAGCACCATCGCCACGACGTCGCGCGCGATGTGCTGTGGCGTGAGGCCGACCCGTTCGAGGATCTCGGCGCGGGTGCCGTGGGCGAGGAATTCGTCGGGCAGTCCGAGTTCGGTGACGGCCGTGTCGACGCCGGCCTCGCGCAGGTCCTGGCGGATGCGCGTGCCGATTCCCCCGACCCGGATCCCGTCTTCGATGCTCACGACGAGGCGGTGCTCAGCGGCGAGCCCGACCAGGCTCCTGGGCACAGGGACGACCCAGCGCGGGTCGATGACGGTCGCGCCGATCCCCTGCGCTGACAGGCGCCTGGCGACGTCGAGGCCCATGGCCGCCATCGGTCCGACCGTGACGATGAGCACGTCTTTCTGCGTCGATTCGAGGAGAACGTCGACGCCGTCGTCGAGGCGGGCCACAGCGTCGAACTCGACCCCGGTGCTGCCCTTCGGGAAACGCAGCACGGTCGGTCCGTCCTCGACGGCGACGGCCTCTCCGAGCTCCTCGCGGAGCCTGGTCGAGTCGCGCGGCGCAGCGAGACGGATGCCGGGGACGACCTGAAGGATGGCAAGGTCCCAGATGCCGTGGTGGCTCGGCCCGTCCGGGCCGGTCACGCCCGCGCGGTCGAGGACGAAGGTCACCCCGGCCTTGTGCAGGGCGACGTCCATCAGGACCTGGTCGAAGGCGCGGTTGATGAAGGTCGCGTACAGGGCGACGACGGGGTGCAACCCGCCGAAGGCTAGGCCGGCGGCGCTCGTCACGGCGTGCTGCTCGGCGATGCCGACGTCGTGCACCCGGTTCGGGAACCGTTCCGCCATCCGGTGCAGCCCGGTCGGACGCAGCATGGCCGCCGTGATCCCGACGATCCGCTGGTTCTCGGTCGCGAGGTTCAGGAGTTCGTCGGCGAAGACCGAGGTCCAGGACGGCGCGCCGGGGGTCTCGGTCGACTCCCCCGTCTCCGGGTCGATCTGGCCGACCGCGTGGAACTGGTCTGCGGTGTCCTGCATGGCAGGGTTGTAGCCCTTGCCCTTCTGGGTGATCGTGTGCACGATCACCGGCGCACCGTAGTTCCTGGCCTGCTGGAGCGCCTCGAGCATCGCTTCCATGTCGTGCCCGTCGACCGGGCCGATGTACTTGATGTCGAGGTTCGAGTACAGCGCCTCGTTGTTGGAGAATCGGGCGAGGAAGCCGTGCAGCCCGCCGCGGACACCGCGGAAGAACGCACGGGCCGGTGCGCCCATGTTGTCGAAGGCGCGGCGGCTGCTCAGGTAGGCCGCGTGATAGCTGCTGCGGGTGCGCACGGTGTTGAGGAACCGGGCCATGCCGCCGATCGTCGGGGCATAGGAGCGGCCGTTGTCGTTCACGACGATGATCAGGCGGCGGGTGTTGTCGTCGCTGATGTTGTTGAGCGCTTCCCAGGTCATCCCCCGGTGAGCGCACCGTCTCCGACGACGGCGATCACGTGCCGGTCGCTCTGCCCGGTCATCTCGAAGGCGCGGGAGATGCCGTCAGCCCAGGACAGCGAGCTCGAAGCGTGGGAGCTCTCGACGATGTCGTGCACGGACTCCGAGCGCTGCGGGTACCCCGCGAGGCCGTCCTGCTGGCGGAGGCCGCTGAAGTCCTGGCGGCCGGTCAGGAGCTTGTGCACATAGGACTGGTGCCCGGTGTCGAAGACGATCGCGTCGCGCGGCGACTCGAAGACGCGGTGGATGGCGATGGTCATCTCGACCACGCCGAGGTTCGGCCCGAGGTGCCCGCCGGTCTTGGAGACCTCGCTGACCAGGAAGCCGCGGACTTCCGCCGCGAGCTGGACCAATTCTTCGAGCGAGAGGCGGTCGAGGTCACGCGGCCCCGTTATGGTCTCCAGGCAGGCTCATCGGCAACACCTTTCGAGTACGACGTCGCGGGCAGAAAGGAACCGGCGCGTAGCTTCAACAGGAGTTGAGTCTACGCGCCGGTCCCGAACGGTTACCCGGTAATCGTGCCGGTTACGCGACCAGTGAACGAAGAACGTACTGCAGGATGCCGCCGTTCCGGTAGTAGTCGGCCTCACCGGGCGTGTCGATGCGGACCACGGCGTCGAATTCGACGGTCGCCTTGCCCGCTGCCGAGTTCTCGCTCGGGGTCGCGGTCACGTGGACCGTCTTCGGGGTGACGCCGGCGTTGAGTTCCGTCAGGCCCGCGATCGAGACGATCTCGGTGCCGTCCAGTCCCAGGGACGCCCAGCTCTCGCCGGCCGGGAACTGCAGCGGGACGACGCCCATGCCGATCAGGTTCGAGCGGTGGATCCGCTCGAAGCTCTCGGTGATGACGGCCTTGACTCCGAGGAGGCTGGTTCCCTTGGCCGCCCAGTCCCGTGAGGAACCGGAGCCGTACTCCTTGCCGCCGAAGATCACGAGCGGGATGCCCGCGGCCTGGTAGTTCTGGCTCGCGTCGTAGATGAACGACTGCGGCGCGCCCGCGACGGTGAAGTCGCGGGTGTAGCCGCCCTCGACGTCGTCGAGGAGCTGGTTGCGCAGCCGGATGTTGGCGAAGGTGCCGCGCATCATGACTTCATGGTTGCCGCGGCGCGAGCCGTAGGAGTTGTAGTCGCCGCGGGCGACCCCGTGCTCGACGAGGTACGCTCCGGCGGGGCTGTCGGCCTTGATGTTGCCTGCCGGGCTGATGTGGTCGGTCGTGACAGAGTCGCCGAGCTTCGCGAGCACCCGGGCGCCGACGATGTCGCTCACCGGGGTGGTCTCGAGCGTCATGCCGTCGAAGTACGGGGGCTTCCGCACGTAGGTGGACTCGCTGTCCCACTCGAAGACTTCGCTGTCTGGCGTCGGCAGGGAGCGCCAGCGCTCGTCGCCCTCGAAGACGGCGCCGTACTCCTTCGTGAACATCTCGGTGTCGATCGAACTGTCGATCGTCGACTGCACCTCGGCGGAATCCGGCCAGATGTCCCTGAGGAACACCGGGTTGCCCTCGGTGTCGTCGCCGAGGGCATCCGTCTCGAAGTCGAAGTTCATCGAACCGGCGAGGGCGTATGCGATCACGAGCGGCGGGCTCGCCAGGTAGTTCATCTTGACGTCCGGGCTGATCCGGCCCTCGAAGTTGCGGTTGCCCGAGAGAACGGCCGTGACGGCGAGGTCGTTCTCGTTGATCGCGGCGGACACCTCGTCGATGAGCGGACCGGTGTTGCCGATGCACACGGTGCAGCCGTAGCCAACGGTGTAGAAGCCGAGGGCTTCGAGGTCACCGGTGAGGCCGGCCTTCTCGTAGTAGTCCGTGACGACCTTGGAGCCCGGTGCGAGGGTCGTCTTGACCCACGGCTTGCTCGTGAGGCCCTTCCTGACGGCGTTGCGGGCGAGGAGCCCGGCCGCGAGCATGACGCTCGGGTTGGACGTGTTCGTGCAGGAGGTGATCGCGGCGACGGCGACGGCCCCGTGGTCGAGGGTGTAGCTCGCCCCCGCGGCGGTCTCGATCGCGACCGGGCTGGAGATGGTCCGCGGCGGGTGGCTCACGTGGGTGTGCGAGATCGCGTGGGCGCTGCTCTCGTCCTGGGCGGTGAACCCGATCGGGTCGGAGGCGGGGAAGGTCGCCTCGACGGCGGCATCGACCTGCGACAGGTCCTGGGTCGCGTAGCTCTGCAGGTCGGTCTCGAACTGGTTCTTGGCGCGGCTGAGCTCGACCCGGTCCTGCGGACGCTTGGGACCGGCGATCGAGGGGACGACGGTACCGAGGTCGATCTCGAGGTACTCGCTGAAGACGGGCTCCCGGGCCGGGTCGTGCCAGAGGCCCTGCAGCTTCGCGTATGCCTCGACGAGGGCGACCTGTTCCTCGCTGCGGCCGGTGAGGCGCAGGTAGCCGAGGGTGACATCGTCGATCGGGAACATGGCGGCGGTCGAGCCGAACTCGGGGCTCATGTTGCCGATGGTCGCGCGGTTGGCGAGGGGGACCTCCGCGACGCCTTCTCCGTAGAATTCGACGAACTTGCCGACAACGCCGTGCTTGCGGAGCATCTGCGTGATGGTGAGGACGACATCCGTCGCGGTGACGCCGGTCGGGATGGAGCCGGTGAGCTTGAAGCCGACGACCTTGGGGATGAGCATGGAGACGGGCTGGCCGAGCATGGCCGCCTCTGCCTCGATGCCGCCGACGCCCCAGCCGAGAACGCCGAGACCGTTGACCATGGTCGTGTGCGAGTCTGTGCCGACGCAGGTGTCCGGGTAGGCCTGCAGCACACCGTTGACGACGCGGGTCATCGTGACGCGGGCGAGGTATTCGATGTTGACCTGGTGGACGATGCCGGTTCCCGGCGGGACGACCTTGAAGTCGTCGAAGGCGGTCTGGCCCCAGCGCAGGAACTGGTAGCGCTCGCCGTTGCGCTGGTATTCGATCTCGACGTTGCGCTCGAGGGCGTTCTCGCTGCCGAAGAGGTCGGCGATGACCGAGTGATCGATGACCAGTTCGGCGGGTGCGAGCGGGTTGATCTTGTTCGGGTCGCCACCGAGCTCTGCGACGGCCTCGCGCATCGTGGCGAGGTCGACGATGCAGGGCACGCCCGTGAAGTCCTGCATGATCACGCGGGCGGGCGTGAACTGGATCTCGGTGTCCGGTTCGCTCGTGGGAACCCAGGCGCCGAGGGCGCGGATGTGATCGGCCGTGATGTTGGCGCCGTCTTCGGTGCGGAGGAGGTTCTCCAGCAGCACCTTGAGACTGAACGGCAGCAATTCGTAACCCTGCACCGAGTCCAGGCGAAAGACCTCATAGTCTGTCGCTCCGACGCGGAGGGTGTCCTTGGCTCCAAAACTGTTTAACGCAGACACGATGCCCTCTCCTTTGTGGAAACTGACGGGAATCCGTCCGCAGTCCCCAATCCTGACGAACGGACCAGCGCAAGGCCAGCAAGGGTAACCTAACCGGCGGCGTCACCGAACGATATCACCGTCAAACTATCTTGACGTAGAGATAACTCTAGCAGGGAGCGGCTGCCCGGTCTTCCCCTGGCGCGCCCTATTCGCGGTCGAAAACGAGACCGGTGCGCCGCGCATGCCGGTACATGAGCTCGATGCCCGCCGCTCCGAGCGCCCCGATGCCGATCCCGAAAAGCAACGGGAGGTCGAGGCGCACGTCGATGACGAAGAACGCCCGGGTGAACGGGATCGTGCACGCGAGCACCATCGCAGCGGCCATTCCCGTGACGAGGGCGAGACGGGGACCCGTGAGCGGCCGGGCGAGCACGCAGAGAATCCAGAGCGAGACGACGAAAAGCGCGATGGTCGTGACGCTCCGCGCCTCGTGGAGCGGAATCCTGCCGTAGAGGAAGAGGAACGTCACGAGGGCCGTCGCCGCGGCGATGGCGCCTGTCGGCACGGCGTAGCGGAGGATGCGGCGCAGGACCCCCGGGGTGTAGATCCGCCGGTTGGGCGCAAGCGCGAGCACGAACGAGGGGATGCCGATCGCGAGGCCGGAGACCAGCGTGAGCTGCCGGGGCAGGAACGGGAACGGCAAGGCGAGCAGGGAGGTCGTCAGGGCGATCAGGATGCCGTAGACCGTCTTGGACAGGAACAGGTTGGCGACGCGTTCGACGTTGGCGATGACCCTGCGACCGAGGCCGAGCACCTCGGGGAGGCGGTCGAAGCGGTTGTCGAGCAGGACGAGGCGCGACGCCGCCTTCGTGGCAGGGGTCGCAGACCCCATCGCGATGCCGAGGTCGGCGTCCTTGATCGCCATCGCGTCGTTGACGCCGTCCCCCGTCATCGCGACCGTCCGCCCCTGTCCCTGCAGCAGGGCGACGGCCGTCCGCTTCTGCTCGGGGCTGACCCGTCCGAACAGGCTCGTCGTTTCGAGCGCGGCCGCCAGTGCTTCGTCATCGTCGAGTTCTGCAGCGTTGACCGTCTCGCCGGCCACGCCGAGGCTGCGCGCGATCGCGGCGACCGTCACGGGGCTGTCCCCGGACATGACGATCACGCGCACCCCCTGCGTCGCGAAGTACCGCAGGGTCTCTGCCGCGTGCGGGCGAACCGATTCGCGGAACACCACGAGGCACACCGGTTCGAGGCTGGAGTGCTCCGGGTCGATCGCCGTGTCGAGGGGTGTCGTCCCGTCCAGGCGCACGAGCGCGAGGGTGCGGTGTCCCTCGGCGGCGATAGCGGATGCCGCCTCCAGCGATTCGGGGTGCGCCGCGAGCAGCCGCTCGGGGGCCCCGAAGAGCCACGACGAACTGCCGCGCCCGGGAAGGTCGAGGGTGATGCCGCTGAACTTGCGGGCGGAGCTGAACGGGAGCCGGGCGCCCACGACGGCCGCCCCCGGTTCGAAGTGCAGCCCGAGCACCCGCGCGGTGAGGTTCGCCGCATCGTCCGTGCCGATCAGGCCGAGCACGAGCCGGGCATCCGCTTCGTGCGCCGCCGACTGCACGACGAGCCTGTCGAAGTCGAGCGTGCCGCTCGTGAGGGTGCCGGTCTTGTCGAGGCAGAGCACGTCCACCCGCGCGAGCACCTCGACAGCGGCGAGTTCCTCGATGAGGACCTTGTGCCTGGCCAGCTGGATGGCGGCGAGGCCGAAGGCGAGGCTGATCAGGAGGACGAGGCCCTCGGGGATCATGCCGACGACGCCGGCCACCGAGTCGCGGAGTGCGCTTCGCCACGGAGCATCCGGCCCGGTGAAGAGCGCGTCGAGCCCGCCGTATGCCGCGATGCGCCCGATCAGGGTGAGGAGGATCACCGGGCCGAGCAGCCACGACAGCAGCACGAGGATGCGGTTGGTCGCCGCCCGGAGCTCGGAGTGGACGAGGGAGTGCCGCTTGATCTCGGCGGTGAGCCGGTTCGCATACGAGTCAGCACCCACGAACGTGAGCCGCGCGTAGCCGGAGCCGCCCGAGATGTACGAGCCGGACAGGAGTTCGTCGCCGACGACCTTGACGACCGGATCGGACTCCCCGGTGAGGAGGGACTCGTCCGCGACGAGGTCGTCTCCATCGAGGACGACGGCGTCAGCGGGCACCTGGTCGCCCGGACGGAGGATGAGCACGTCGTCCTGCACGACCAAGCCGAGCGGGACGATGTGCGCGAACCCATCGCGCTTGACCGCGACTTCGGGAACCGCGAGGAGCGCGAGGCGGTCGAGCACGAGCTTCGCACGGACCTCCTGCACGATCCCGATCAGCGCGTTCGCGACGACGACGAGGTAGAAGAGGCCGTCCCGGTAGTCGCCGAGCACGGCGACGGCGACGAAGCACACGGTCAGGATCGCGTTGAACAGGGTGAAGACGTTCTCCCGCAGGATGTCCGCCACCGTGCGCGACGTCGACTGCCGGACGTCGTTGCCTCGACCGTCCGCGAGCCGCTCGGCGATCTCGGCGTCGCTCAGCCCATCGTGAACCCCCGCGCCGGTCATGAAGCTGCGCCGGTCACGACGCTGCTGTGGTCATGGATCAGTTCCCGGATTCACCGTCGGCGGGCGGGCTCGGACGGTAGACGGACCGCACCATCAGCCACGACACGATGAGGAGCGGCGCATACAGCGGGATGCCCATCAGGAGCTTGGTCGCGCCGAGCCAGGCGACGTTGCCTGCGTAGTACAGCGGGAGTTCCACGGCGAGGCGCAGGAGGAACAGCCCTGCCCAGAGGGCGGTCAGCAGGGTGAGCACCCGGCGCTTGGACGGGTCGGACCGCCAGTTCACGCCGTCGCCGACCAGGAAGCCGACGGCGAGGCCGATGAGCGGCCACCCCACGATGATCGAGATCACGAGGGCTCCCCCGTACACGCCGTTGATCCAGAACCCGGAGAGGTAGAAGTCCTCTGCCTTTCCGGAGAGCAAGGCGAGCACGGCGCTGATGCCGATGCCGACGAGTCCGCCGACAGCCTGCGTCACGGTCTGCCTCGCCGCGACACGCAGGCCCGCCATCACGACACCGATCACGATCGGGGCGACGAGGAGGGAACCAGGGCCCGGGTCAGGGTGTACGTGACGAGGAAGACGAGCCCGGGCACCACGGCCTCGACCAGGCCGCGGATGCCGCCCATCGCTGCGAGCAGGGCGTGGCCGCTGATCGGCTCCCCCTCTGCAGCGGGCGAGAAGCCGGCACGTCGCGCCGCAGCGGCCATGCCGTCGGCGAACACGGCCTTCGGGGCCGGCTCCGCCGGGTGGGGGTCTCCGGCTCGTCGCGGGATGCTGGGGTGTCCGTCATGTCGGGGCGATCTTCCTGGCGGGAACGGGTGGGGTCAGGCGTCGGACGGTTCTGCGGGGCCGGCGGGCGTGACCGGCATGCGCAGCGGGATCAGGTCGCGCGGCGGCATCGGTGCGGACCCCCGCACGACGACGATGCTGCGGAAGAGGTCCTCGATCTGCGCGGCGGCGTCCGGGTTGATGGCGCCTTCGCCCGCGATCACTCCGCGGAGGAACCAGCGGGGGCCGTCGACGCCGATGAAACGGGCCAGCCTGCTGGTTTCGGAGGCGTCCTGGCCGGTGGCTACTGGGATCTCCGCGACGAGCTCCGGACCGAACGGTCCTTCTCGCAGCGTCGTCGTGCCGCCCTGCTTGCCGATCTGGTCCGCGATCTGGTCGCGGATCTCGTGCCACAGCCCACTCGACCGCGGTGCGGCGAACGGCTGGACCTGCAGGGTCGAACCGGCGTAGTCCAGGCCGATGGCCACGACCCGCTTGCTGCCCTCTTCGATCTCGAGGCGCAGGTGCAGGCCCTCGCGCGGCAGGACCTTGACGCCGCCGAGGTCGACGTACGGTCGCACCGGGTTCGCCTCGCTCTCGTCGAGGGGCCCCTCTGTCTCACGGTCCTCCGGCGCCGACTTGGGCAGTGGTTCCGGGAATTGGTCCGCATTCGCGACGTCGGTCACGGGGTGTCTCCTGACATTGGTGAGCCGGCGGTCTGCCGGCCGTTTCCCGATTCACTCACACCCGTTGATCCGAAGCCGCCCGCGCCGCGCTGGCTGTCTGGCAGCCGGTCGACGGGAATGAAAGCGGCCCGGGAGACGGGCGTGATGATGATCTGGGCAATGCGATCGCCCACGGCGATCGCAAAAGATTCGGTCTGGTCGGTGTTGAGCAGCGAGACCTTGATTTCGCCCCGGTAGCCGGCATCGACGGTACCCGGCGAGTTCACGATCGTGATGCCGTGCTTGGCCGCGAGGCCGCTGCGGGGCACGATGAACGCCGCATAACCGTCCGGGAGGGCGATCGACACGCCGGTCCCGACCAGGGCACGCTCGCCGGGGGCAAGAACACGCTCTTCAGCCGAGTGCAGATCTGCTCCGGCGTCGCCCGGATGCGCGTACCGCGGAACGATGGATGCGGTTATCAACACTTCGACGCTTTCTGCCACGTGTCGAGGGTAGTGCAGAAGTCTGATCGAATAGAGCCATGCCTGAATATCGTGAAAGACTCTGGGCCTCACCAGCCCCATTCCTCGCGACCGCACTGCTGATGCCGGCGAGCATCCTCGTTTTCGCACCGATCTCGATGCTCTGGGGAATCATCATCGCCATCGTGCTCTACGGTGCCGCTATCCTCACGCTGCTGCTGACTGCTCCGGTCGTCTCCGTCGCGGACGGTGTCTTCACGGCGGGTCGCGCGCGAATAGGAACGGAGCTGATCGGGGAGGCCGTGCCCTTCGAGGCCGCAGAAGCGACGCTCGAGCGCGGGCGCAGGCTCGACGCGCGGGCCTGGCTGTTGATCAGGGGCTGGATCGGTCCCGTCGTGCGGGTCCCGATCGAGGATCCCCAGGATCCGGCACCGTACTGGCTCGTCTCGACACGCCACCCAACGACGTTGGCCGCCGCGATCAATGGATCACGACGGCCGGCATCAAGTAACTAAAACGCGCTTTTAGGAGTCGCACTCCAGGCAGACCGGGCCGAGCTTGGTCTCGTGCGACATCTGCGAGCGGTGCTTCACGAGGAAGCACTCTACGCAGGTGAATTCATCGGCCTGCGGGGGCAGGACGACGACATCGAGGTCGAGGTCGGACAGATCGGCACCGGGTAAATCGAACCCACCGGGGTTGTCTGAGTCGTCTACATCCACGACGCCAGACATCTTGTCCGGTACGCGCTCCTTGAGGGCCTCAATCGACTCAGAGTCGTCTTCGGACTTTCGGGGTGCGTCGTAATCGGTTGCCATGCCCATCCATTCATTCATTTAATGCCGATTAACGAAATCAGCGGGCACAGTTTGCAACAATCCCGAAGGAATAGCAAACTCTCGCCGCTGATAACTTCGGCTGAGTGGTCAACTTACGGCACGCCCGGCGTATTCCCCGGAATGAGGGGCGTTTCATGACAGTGTTGGCCAATCAGTGATCGCGAGAGGGCTTTCGCCATGCAGGATTTGAAGGTAATCGGAGTAGAGAACGGCGCGCTGCTTGCAGCGAGCGAGGATGGTGACCGTTTTCGGATCCCCATCGACGAGGTTCTCCAGTCCCGGCTTCGCCAAACCCAGATAGAACACACCCCGAAAACAAAGCTGTCCCCGCGGGACGTGCAAGCGCACATCCGTTCCGGCATGTCGGCTGAGGACGTCGCCGCCGTGACGGGAGCCCCGATCGACTTCGTCCGTCGCTTCGAGGGTCCGGTTGTCGCCGAACGCGAGTACATCGTCTCGTGCGCCCTCGGCGTGCCCGTCCACACCGCGATCGAGCCCGATCCCGGAGAGGGATCCGCGACGTTCGGCGGCGTCATCCGCGAGCGCCTCGCCTCCCTCGGGGCAACGGACGAACGCTGGGCCAGCTGGAAGGAACCCGGCGCCGGCTGGATCGTCAAGCTTGCCTTCACCGCGGACGACATCGACCACGATGCCCGCTGGTCCTTCGAACCGAAGAAGAACGCGCTCTCCCCCTCGGCAACGAGGCCATCGCACTCTCCCAGCAGGGCGAGCTCAAGGGCGCGCTCATCCCCCGCCTCCGCGCGGTCGGCGCGGAGACGAGCCCCGCCGACGTGTCCCGCTTCGACAGCGGCGCATTCACGTTCAAGGAGTCGCTGCCGGACGAGCTCATGAACGACACGGCGCCCCAGTTGGATCCGATCCCCTATTCCCGCTCGGCCGGAACGACGGAAGCCGTGTCCAAGGCGGCTATCAAGCGTGCCGCAGAACCGCCCAAGAGCCTGAGCGAGACCGCGGACCTGCTCGAGTCCCTGCGCCGCCGCCGCGGCGAGCGTGAAGCCGCCGTCCTCGGCTCAGGCGCCCCCGTCCCGGACTCCCGGGGCGAAGCGCCGGCACCGGGCGGACCGCGACTCATCGACGACCCGGCCCAGGCCTCCGTCGCCGACACCCCGGTCGAGGCCCCGCGTACGGACCCGACCCGCAACGCCTGGGCCTCCCAGGCTGCCACCGGGCAGCCGCGCAACACCGGCAACCTCGGAAAGCGTGGACGCGCCTCGATGCCGAGCTGGGACGAAATCGTCTTCGGCGCCCGCACCGACGACGACCTCGCCTGAGCGCTCACCTCCTCCTCCTCCCCCGCTTCCGTCCTCCGCGGGCGGGGACCCGGCCCGGCCACGATCCGACTTCGTCGCCGTGGCTGGTATTCGGCGGGCCTCGTTGTTATAGTTTTATCGAACATACGTTCGATACGGCAGGCGAGGTGATCAGTGGTCCCGATCGACGGGCAACACCCTGAACCCGTCACGGTCCAGACGAACAGCAGGGGAGAACCCCGCCGGATCCTCTGGCGCTCGCGACGATTCCGGGTGACGGACACGCCGACCGCCCTCGTCGGCACGGCGGACTGGTGGCGCCCCTTCGCGCCGAACACCTTCGGTGTCGGGCATCCGCCGCTGTGCATCGCCGGCTGGCGGTTCCAGGCGACGGCGGAGGACGGCGAAACGCACGTCTTCGACGTGCGCCATGCGACGGAAGACGACGACTGGTTGCTGCTGCGGACCTTCGACTGACCCGGCCGGTTCCACAGTGTCCCCGCCCGGCGTCATACTGGCCGCATGCCCACGCGTGCCTCCCGCTCCGATGTCCTGCGCCTCCGACTGGTGAGCCACGGGCTTTCCGCGCCCGCAGGAGAGGCCGGCGGGCCGGACGGCTTGCTCGCCGTGGTCGAGCGGATGCTCGCGGTGCAGGCCCAGGACCTTCCCGCGGCGAGCTGGGCGCTCGGGGTGCGCTCCCCAGGCACCGTCGCCGCCGACGTCCTGTCCGCGCTCGATGCCGGGTCGATCGTGCGTTCGTATCCGATGCGCGGAACGCTGCACCTGGTCCCCGCGACCGACGTCCGGTGGATGCTGGACCTCACCGCCGCAAAGGTGCTCGCATCGATGGCGACCAGGCAGAGACAACTCGGGCTCGACGACACCATCATCGCCGCGGCCGCGGAGGCGGCCACCGGCCTCCTCTCCGGCGGCAGGCGCCTCAGCCGCACCCCGTTCCTCGCCGGGCTGCGGTCCGCGGGGATCAACCCCGACGGCCAGCGCGGCTATCACCTGATCGCCGCCCTCGCGCTCGCGGGTCTCGTGGTCTGGGGTCCCAACCAGGACGGCCAGCCTGCGCTCGCCCTGCTCGACGAGTGGGCGCCCGCGCAGCGCCGCCTCGACCGAAGTGAGGGACTCGCCGAGTTCCTCGTCCGCTACCTGGATGGCCACGGCCCCGCGACCCTGCGCGACTTCGCGGCGTGGACCCAGCTCACGGTCGCTGACGCCCGGGTCGCTCTCGCGGAAGCCGGCGACCGGCTGGAGGAGCTCGAGGTGGACGGCGAGACCCTGCTCCTCCCCGCGGCCACGGAACGCGGCACCCTCGGCTCGCGACCGGCACAGCGCACGCCCGTGCTCGCGCTGCCCGGCTTCGACGAGTACCTGCTTGGCTACCGCGACCGGTCGTACGTCGTGGACGACGCCGATTTCCCGCGGGTCGTTCCCGGTCTCAACGGGATCTTCCTGCCGCTCATCGTCGCGGACGGGCGCGTGATCGGCACCTGGCGGAAAGAAACCACGCGCACCAGGGCGGCCGGACCGACCGTCGCGGTCGAGGCTGCGCCGTTCGGCACCCTCACCGCACGGCGAACCACCGGCTTCGCCAGGGCGATCCGTGACTATTCCGCCTTCACCGGACTTCCCACGACGATCACTCCCCCGACTGCCCCTTCCGCTCGAGCGGGCACGATATCCTGAACGGGTGAGAATATCGGCCCGCGTTCGATCCTCGAGCCGGATTCCGTTGCTCCAGGCTGTGAAGACCTCCCTCGCCGTCATGCTCGGCTGGGTGCTGTCGCAGGGACTCCTGCACACTGAGCTCCCAATCTTCGCCGCGATCGCGGCGCTTCTCGTCGTGCAGCCGAACATCAACCAGACCCTCGGCCGGGCGATCGAGCGCAGCCTCGGCGTCGTCGGCGGGGTGCTCGTCGCCTACGGCGTCGGCGTAGCATTCGGCAAGTCGAGCTGGATCGTGCTGCTCGCGATCGTATTCTGCATCCTGCTCGCCTGGGCGCTCCGCCTGGCCCCGAGCTCGGCGAGCCAGATCCCGATCAGCGCCATGATGGTGCTCTCCATCGGAGCCACGACGCCGGAATACGCCAGGGATCGCATCATCGAGACGATGATCGGCGCCGCGGCCGCACTGCTCGTCAATGCGCTCATCGTGCCGCCGGTGCTGCTCGCGCCCGCGCACGAGACGGTCATCCGCCTCGCTCGCGAGGTCGCGGACACCCTGGACCGCATCGTCGACGCGCTGCGCTTCCCGCAGACGCAGACGCAGATCGAGGAGATGATGATCAACGGCGCGGCTGCTCAGGCCGATGCTGAACAAGGCGGAGAAAGCCCTCAAATCAGCGGAGGAGAGCCTGACCCTGAACCCGCGCCACACCACGAACCGACGCCTGCTCGACGTCGACGAGGAGTTCTACAACCGGCTGACCTCTCTCGTGACCCGTGCGATCGGCATGACGAGGTCGCTCAGGGACCACTACGACCATTCCCTGCATCTCGAGCCGACGGTGCTCGCGATCACCGTCGAGCTGAGCCGCTCCGCGCACGACCTCCGGCTCCTCGCTGCGGAGGCGGACTATCCCGATCGGGATCACCTGCCCGTCGCGGTGGAACCGCCCGCCCTGACCGAACCGCTCCTGATCATGACGCCGCATCCGCAGCACTGGATCCTGATCGGATCGCTCATGGAGGACCTGCGGAGGGTCCGCGAAGAGATCAAGGGCGAGTAGTAGCCCAAAAAAGGGGCCCCACCGAAGTGGGACCCCTTTTCACGAACCGGGAAGACTACGCCTGGTTGAGGACGGCCTGCAGCTCGATCGTGATGGTGACCTTTTCACCGAGGAGGAAGCCGCCGGTCTCAAGCGCTGCGTTGTAGTTGAGGCCGAAGTCGGCGCGGGTGATCTCGGTCTTGGCCGTTGCACCGGCCTTGTAGTTGCCGTACGGGTCGGTGCCGAAGCCGCCGAACTCGAAGTCGAAGGTGACGGGCTTGGTGACGCCCTTGATCGTGAGGTTGCCGTCGACGAGGAACTCGCCCTTGACTTCACGGACACCGGTGGAGACGAAGTCGATCGTCGGGTAGGTCTCGGCCTCGAAGAAGTCGCCGGTGCGGAGGTGGCCGTCGCGGTTGGCTTCGTTGGTGTTGATCGAAGCGACGTCTGCCGAGGCGGTGACGACGGAGTCGAGGGGGTTCTCGCCGGTGACGAAGGTCGCTGCGAAGGTGTCGAACGTGCCCTTGACCTTGCTGATCATGATGTGGCGGATGCTGAAGCCGACCTCGGAGTGGGTCGGGTCGATTGTCCAGGTTCCGGCCTTGTAGCCCGGGATGGTCGTCGCGGTGGTTTCGGTCATGATGCTCCTCAAGTCTGCGTGACGGATGGATCGCCGCCCTCGGATACATGCAAGCGCATAGAGAGCGGGTTTATTCCGGATCGGGGAGAAACTCCCGAAATACTTTTGCCGGACTACACTCGGCCATCACAGGGGAGGCCGGTCATGCTGCAGCTTCGGGACATCGCGGGCGAAGCCGTCATGCTGCTCGCGGGCGGTCGCTCCATCCTGCTCCAGCTCGCGGATCCGGCGATCGGGCACGGGGTCGCCCACCACAGCGATTTCGAGAACCGGCCGCTCGACCGGCTGGCCGGCACCCTGAGCTACGCATACGCCGTGACCTGCGGCACTCCCGATCAGGCAAGGGCTGCGGTCCGGCGGGTGAACCGGGCCCACGTTCCCGTCGTCGGCGTGGCAGCCGGCGGGGCGCCAGCGTACAACGCCTTCACGCCCGAGCTGCAGCTCTGGGTGGCCGCGACGCTCTACGACTCGGCCGTCGGCATGTACGAACGGGTGTTCGGAGCGTTCGACGAAGGCACCGCCGAGTCCCTGTACCGGGAATACGCGGTGCTCGGCACGGCTCTGCAGGTGCCCGAAGCGCTGTGGCCGCGCGATCGGGCGGCCTTCGCGACCTACTGGCAGGAGAGGCTCGATGGGCTCCGGACGGATGACACCACCCGGGAGGTCGCCAGACGGCTCCTGTACCCCCGCAGCGGGCCGCTGCTGTTGCGCCTGGCCATGCCCCTCGCTCGCCTGGTCACCGTCGGACTGCTGCCACCCTCCGTGCGCGACCTGTTCGACCTGAGCTGGTCTCCTCGTCGGCAACGCCGCTTCGACCGGATGCTGCGCCTCACGATCCGCGTCTACACGCTGCTCCCGAGGCGCGTGCGGCACTGGCCGCGCGACCACTACCTCGGCTCCCCCACTCCGTCAGCCGCACGGATTCGTGTTCGCTGATCCGTTTCGCTGATCCGTGGAACGCCGCGTTTGTCGGGGCGATACACTCTCGCCATGGACAGCACGACGGACACCGTTCGCCCCACGACGACGCAGCATGAAGAGCTGGGCCGTGCAGCGCGGATGCGGCTGCCGCGATCGTCGCTCGCCGCCTGGGAGGCCCCGGCGAATCGCTCCGATCCGGTGGACCTGCTCCTGGGTCAGGCGAGCACGAGAGACCCGTCCCTGATCCCGCTGCGGCATGCCCGGATGGGCGTGTCACCGTTCACGTTCTTCCGTGGAACGGCGCTCGTGATGGCGCGGGACCTCGCCGCGCTTCCGGACACGGGGCTCGGCACCCAGCTCTGCGGTGACGCGCACCTGTCCAATTTCGGCCTGTTCGCGAGCGAGGACCGCCGCGTCGTCTTCGACGTCAACGATTTCGACGAGACCTGGCGCGGACCCTTCGAGTGGGACGTGAAGCGTCTGGCGACCTCGTTCGTCCTCGCCGCTGCCGACGCCGGCCTGCCTGCCGAGATCGGCAGGGCTGCTGCCCTCGAGGCCGCGCACAGCTATCGCAGCACGATCGCGGACTATTCGAGTATGCCCATCATGCGCGTCTGGTACGACCGGATGGAATCGAGCCACGTCGAAGCCATCATCTCCGCGTCGACGGGCAAGACCGGTCGCCGCGCGGTCAGGGACAGCGTCGCCAAGGCGGAGACCCGCGACACCTGGTCCGTCGTGCGCAAGCTCACCCGGGTGGTGGACGGGCACCGGCGGTTCCTCGACCAGCCGCCGCTGCTGACCAGGATCCCGCTCGCCGGCTCGACGGCCGAAATCGTCGAGGCGACCTTCGCCGCCTATCGCGCATCGCTCAACGAAAGCCGCAGGCGCCTGCTCGACCGGTTCCACATCATCGACTTCGCCCACAAGGTCGTCGGGGTCGGCAGCGTTGGCCTGTACTCCTGGGTCGTCCTGCTCGAAGGGATCGGACCGGAAGACGTGCTCGTGCTCCAGCTCAAGGAGGCACAGCGATCGGTGATCGACCGGAGTGACACGGCGACGGGGTCGCACGCGGGGCCCGCCCATTCCGGCCAGCGCGTCGTCGAGGGCCAGCGCCTGATGCAGGCCTCGGGAGACGTGTTCCTCGGTTGGGCGACGACCCCGCTCGGCGGGCAGTACTACGGGCGTCAGCTGCGCGACATGAAGTGGTCGCCCGATCCTGCGACGTTCACCGCGGCAGGGCTGCTCGCCTATGCCCGGCTGACCGGCACGACACTCGCGCGCGCCCACGCCCGCTCCGGAGACCCGGTGCCGATCGCCGCCTACCTGGGCCTGGGCGGCAAGGCCGACAGGGCGTTCGCCGACTTCGCGGTCGCATACGCGGAGCAGGCCACGGCGGACTACGCCGGTTTCGTCGCCGCGACCAGGTCAGGGCGCCTCGTCAGCGCTTAGTGGAAACCGTCGCCTAGAAGAAACCGTCCGGCGTGCCCGCCGCCTTGGTGACCTCATCGGTGCCGATGTGGGCTGCGGTGAGCTTGGCCATCGCCACGCGGAGTCCCGATTCCATCTGGGCAGCCCAGACCTCGGTCTCCCGGCTCGACGCGTCCGCGACGTCGGCCCGCTTGATCGCGGTCTCCTTCTCGGCGCGCTCGTTCTTGACCTGCTGGATGCTCAGGGTGATTCCGTAGTACGCCGCGACCATCGACGCGATCGGAGTCGCGAAGACGGCGAGGGCGTTGATGCTCTCGCTCGAGACGCCGACGAGGATCATCACGACGAACGCCAGTCCGAGCATCCCGATGGCGGCGAGCACGACGAGCGCAGTGCGCGACGCGCCGCTCCCGCTGGCCGAAACGGCGGATGCCGGCCGAGGCTGCTTCTCCGGCGGGGCCGAGATCGCCCGGGACCCGGTCTCCGTTCCAACGACCGGGGTCACGGCCGTGTTGTCACCCGTGTTGTACGGGGTGGTGCGGTTGAAGTTCTCTGTCGGAAAATCAGTCATGGTGGTACTCCGTCATCCCTGTGGTTTCGGCACGTATGTGGTTTCGGCACGTGTGTGTGGGTCTGAAGTTGCGGGCATCCGCCCGATCCGGTTCACGTGGTCCGGCCGGCCCGGCCGGACGCGTCCGGCGGGCTCGGCACGTCGTCCGCTGCGTCGAGGAAGACCCGTTTATACGAGCGGCCGTCCGGCAGCTCGATGGTCTGGCTGGCCAGTTTACCCCGGCTCACCCGGAGATAGACGGCCTGGACGGTGATACCGAGCCTCGTCGCCGCCTCCGCGACCGAGTATCCGGGCAGTTCGGTCGGCACGGAACTCGGACGGGCCGATCGCTTCCGGCCTGCCTCGAGACGGGCGGCGATCTCGGAATCCGAACCGCTCCACCGCCACCTGGCCGCCGGTGGTTTCAGCCCGGCCGCCGCCGCGATGGCCTCCCAGCCGGTACCGGCGGCGAGGGCGTCCCGCACCGCGGTGAGGGTCGCCGGGTCGGCGTCGAGGGCGAGCAGCAGCCGGCGGATGCCGCGTACGCGGTCGAGCGGGTCCGCTGCGGAATCGAGGGCCGCGAGTGCGGCAAGGGCCGTTCCGGTCTCCGCGGACAGGAAGCCGCGCTGACCGCTCACGAGGCCGCCTGGGCGAGGACGAGCACGGAGTGCGGTGCCAGCACGACGGACCCGTCGTCCGCGCGGGAGAGCAGCGCGGGCCCGTCCGTCCCGAAGTCGAGCAGCACGGCGCCGGACCCGGCAGGCATGCGCCGGGCATCCGCTGCGAGGTTCACCAGGATCTCCGCGGAACCACGGACCAGGCGCAGCCAGGACCCCTCGGCGTCGTACTCGACACCGACCCGGTCAAGGCGCGGTTCCGTGAAGGACGGCACCTCGCGGCGCAGTTCTGCGAGCCGTCGGTAGAGGCCGAGCAGCCGTGCGGGTCCTGGACGCTCGGATTCGTCCCAGTCGAGCCGGGACCTCGTGAACGTCGCCGGATCCTGCGGGTCGGGCACGAGTGCGGGATCCCAGCCCATCCGCGCGAATTCGCTGATCCGCCCGGTCGCGGTCGCCGCGCCGAGTTCCGGCTCCGGGTGCGAGGTGAAGAACTGCCACGGCGTGGTCGCACCCCATTCCTCCCCCATGAAGAGCATCGGGGTGAAGGGGCCGAGAAGGGTCAGGGTCGCGGCGATGGCGAGCTGGCCTGCGTCGAGCGTGCCGGTCAGGCGATCGCCGGTGGCACGGTTTCCGATCTGGTCATGGTTCTGGCTGCCGACGACGAGACGCCAGGCCGGCATCCGTTGCCTGTCGATCGGACGGCCGTGCCTGCGGCCGCGGAAGCTCGAGAACGTTCCGTCGTGGAAGTAGCCGTCGGTGAGGACCTTGGCGAGGGCACTGAGCGGGGCGAAGTCGGCGTAGTAGCCGGTGGTCTCCCCGGTCAGTGCGACGTGCACGGCATGGTGGAAGTCGTCGCTCCACTGTGCGTCGAGGCCGTAGCCTCCGGCCTCCGCCGGGGTGATCAGGCGTGGATCGTTGAGGTCGGACTCGGCGATCAGGGTCAGCGGGCGACCGGCGAAGGCACTGAGCGCGGCGACCTCCCCGGCCATTTCCTCGAGCAGGTGGGTTGCCCGATCGTCGCGGAGGGCGTGCACGGCGTCGAGGCGCAGCCCGTCGACGTGATATTCGTCGAGCCACATCAGGGCGTTGTCGATGATGTGCCGCCTGACCGGATCGGAGTCCGGTCCGTCGAGGTTCAGCGAGGAACCCCAGGTGTTCCCGGCCGCCTCGCTGAGGTACGGCCCGAATTCCGGCAGGTAGTTCCCACTCGGCCCGAGATGGTTGTAGACGACGTCCTGGATCACTCCGATGCCGGCCTGGTGGCAGGCGTCGACGAAGCGCTGGTAGGCGGCGGGTCCCCCGTAGCCCTCGTGGACGGCGTACCAGAGCACGCCGTCGTAGCCCCAGTTGTGGGTTCCGTTGAAGGCGTTGACCGGCAGGAGCTCGACGAAGTCGATCCCGAGTGAGACCAGGTGGCCGAGGCGTGCTGCCGCGGCGTCGAGGGTGCCCTCCGGGGTGAAGGTACCGAGATGCAGCTCATAGAGCGTGGCGCCCGCGAGCTGGCGGCCGGTCCACCGCGAGTCCTGCCAGGCGTGCGCGCCGGGGTCGAAGGTGCGGGACAGGGCATGCACGCCGTCGGGCTGGCGGCGGGAACGCGGGTCGGGGAACGGCCCTGCGCCGTCGATCACGAATCCGTAGTCGCGAGGCTCTGCCCGGCCGTCGGACATCCGCAGGCGCCACCAGCCGCCCTCCGCCCTGGCCAGGGACCGGGTGACCGGTTCCCCGGCAGAGCCGGGGGCGGTGTCGCGCAGGAACAGGTCGACCGCCTGGGCGTGCGGCGCCCAGACCTCGACATCCCAGGCCTCGTTGGTGGGCTCTGCTCTGCTCATCTGCCGGCCTCCCCCGTGACGATCGGTGATTCGATCCCCTGGCCCGTGCCCTGATCCGGCACGAGGAGGGCGACCGGGTAGCGGCGCAGCAGGTCGCGCACGAGGAGGGTGCCGCCGGCGAACCGTTCGCCGGTGAGGACGTCGGTCACCGGGATGCCGGCGAGCACGATCGTGGTGTCCCGCCAGCCTCCCTGTGCTGCGAGGCCGAGCGGAAGCCGGGTGGCGACCGTGACGGCGTCGCCGCGGTCGAAGGCGAGCAGGTGTGCCGCGGCGGCGCCGTATGCCGGAACGGCCGCGTGGCGGAAGAACCGTTCGGGGGCGTCGCGGCGCTGGCGCAGCGCGCGGCTCGTGACGAGCAGCTTCGCGGCGCCGGTCTCGTCGATGGGCGGCAGCCATCCGTCGTCGATACGGGCGAGGATGCCGCGGCGGACGGTGTAGTCGACGGGGCGCCGGTTGTCCGGGTCGACGAGGGAGGTCTCCCAGAGTTCGCTGCCCTGGTAGACGTCCGGTGCTCCCGGCATGGTGAGCTGCACGAGCTTGGCCGAGAGGGAGTTGCTCCAGCCCGCCTGCCGCACCCGTTCCACGAAGTCCGTGAGGGCGGCCGTGACGGCGGGGTCGTCGAAGGCCGCGGCTACCAGGGTCTCGAGCTTCTCCTCGAAGGCGGCGTCCGGGGCGTTCCAGGTCGTCGACGTTCCGGATTCGCGGGCGGCCTTGAGCGCGTATGCGCCCAGGCGTTCGCGGCTGGCCGGCCAGGACCCGACGACCGCCTGCCAGAGCAGGTTCTCGAGCGGGCCGTCGCCGAGCGGCACATTCGTGCGAAGCGTGTCCAGGGTCGCCTCCCACTCCGCGGGGATCTCGGCGATGACGGTGATGCGGGCGCGGACGTCCTCTCCCCGTTTCGTGTCGTGGGTGGAGAGCGTCGTCATCGAGTCAGGGAAGGTCGCCGCCCTGGCCTGCTGGCGCGCGTGGAAGGTATCCGCATCGATGGAGAATTCCGAGGGGTCTGCTCCGACCTCGTTGAGCGAGGTGAGCCGGCTGTAGCGGTAGTACGCGGTGTCCTCGACGCCTTTGGCCATCACCATGCCGGAGGTCTGCTGGAACCGGACGGCAGCGGGGGTCCGCGGGTCGGCCAGCACGGCCAGGAGCCGGCCGATCGTTCCGGCGAGGTCCGGCCTGCGGTCGGACGCGCGCCGTGCGGCCTCGTCGAGCAGCTCGAAGCCGAGCGGGAGGTAGGAGCGGTACACCGGCATGGCGGTGAGCAGCTCTGCGAGGGCGTCGACCGCCTCCGGCCCGGGGATCCCGGGGATGAGGCGTGCGATCCTGCGCACCTCTGAGCCCAGGATGCCGTCGGCGATGCCTCGTTTCCGCTCGGAGACGAGCTCGGCCCAGGTCTGCGGGCGGCCGTTCTCCCCCGGTTCCGGGGAATCGTCCTGCAGGCGTTTCTCGAGCGCGTCGAGGGCCGGCCGTCCCGCCGGGTCGACGAGGATCCGGTCGATGTCGGCGAGGGCGTCGTAGCCCGTCGTGCCCCTGGTGGACCAGCTCGTCGGCAGGGTCTCGTCGCCCTCGAGGATCTTCTCGACGAGCACGTACGTTCCGTCGGTCGCCAGGCGCAGCCGGTCGAGGTAACCGCCCGGGTCGGCGAGGCCGTCGGGGTGGTCGACCCTGATGCCCTGAACGAGGCCGTCCCGCACCCAGCGAACGATCTCGCGATGCGACTCGTCGAAGACCCAGGGAACCTCGACGCGGATGCCCGCAAGGCTGTTCACGGCGAAGAAGCGCCGGTAGTTGAGGTCCCGGTCGGCACGGCGCCAGTTGACCAGCGTGTAGTGCTGCCTCGAGTGCACGGTCCGGGGATCGGCGCCGTCGTCGGCCGTGCCGGGGAGGATCGGGAACCGGTGGTCGTAGTAGTGCAGCTCGTCGCCGACGATCTCGAGCCGGTCGAGTTCGCTGCCCTCTCCCGCGTCGCCGAGGGCCGGAAGCAGGATCTTTCCATCGCCCGCCGCCCAGTCGACGTCGAACGCCTCCGAATAACGGGAGTCCTGCCCGAATCGGAGCAGGTCCCACCACCAGGCGTTGCGGTGCGGGTCGTCGACGCCCATGTGATTGGGCACGATGTCCACGAGGATGCCGCGCCCGGCATCCGCCACCGCTGCAGCGAGCAGGCGGAGCCCCTCAGGCCCGCCCCTGGCGGGGTCGATGGCCGCGTGGTCGACGACGTCGTAACCGTGGTCGGAGCCGTCGGCGGAGGTGAGGAGCGGCGAGAGGTAGATCCAGTCCGCGCCGAGGCCGACGACGTAGTCGAGGACCCTCTCAGCGGCGGCGAGGTCGAAGGCCGCGGTGATCTGCAACCGGTAGGTCGAGTGCGGGATCCTCATGGTTCGACCGGGTGGTCCGGGTTGAGCGCGAGCGCCGTCGGCGTTCCGGCGAGGCCGGCGAGGGAGGCTGCCACGGAATGGTCAGGCGCGACCTCGGGCGCCTGGTAGGCACGCAGCACGACGACGGACCGGGACTTGACGGTCTGGATCGCGCCGGCCGGGCGCGGGATCGCGTCGGCGCCTTCGCCGGCCGTGTCGACCACGATCTCCCACTGCGGGGCGTAGATCGCAGGGGGCAGCCGGAATTCGACGTCCTCGGCGTCCGTGTTGAAGCACACGAGGAAGTTGACGTCGACGACGGGCTGGCCGCGATAGTCGCGTTCCCGGATGCCGTCGCCGTTGAGGTACATGGCGACCGTGCCTGCCCTGCCCTCGTCCCAGTCCTCCGTGCGCATCTCCTCGCCGTCGCTGTTCAGCCAGACGATGTCGCTCAGGGTGTCGCCGTCGGCGGCGCGGACGTTGGGATGTCCGTCGAAGAAGCGGCTGCGGCGGAAGGTGGGATGGTCCTTGCGCAGCCGGGAGATCGCGGCGGTGAATTCGATGAGCGGCTGGTCTGCCGTGTCCCAGTGGATCCAGCTGAGCTCGGAGTCCTGGGCGTAGGTGTTGTTGTTGCCCTGCTGGGTGCGGCCGAGCTCGTCGCCGTGCAGGAGCATCGGCACGCCCTGGGACAGAAGGAGGGTGGTCAGGAAGTTGCGGTGCTGCCTGGCTCGCAGGGCGAGGACTTCCGCGTCGTCCGTCGGGCCCTCCGCACCGGAATTCCAGGACCGGTTGTGCGACTCACCGTCGTTGTCGCCCTCGCCGTTGGCGTCGTTGTGCTTCTCGTTGTAGGAGACGAGGTCGGAGAGGGTGAAGCCGTCGTGCGCCGTGACGAAGTTGATCGAGGCCACCGGACGCCGCCCGGAGTGCTCGTAGAGATCCGCGGAGCCCGTGATCCGCGAGGCGAACTCTCCGAGGGTCGACGGCTCACCCCGCCAGAAGTCGCGGACGGTGTCCCGGTACTTCCCGTTCCATTCCGTCCACTGGGCCGGGAAGTTGCCGACCTGGTAACCGCCGGGGCCGACGTCCCACGGCTCGGCGATGAGCTTCACCTGGGAAACGATCGGATCCTGCTGGACGAGTTCGAAGAAGGTGGAGAGCTTGTCGACGTCGTAGAGGTCCCTGGCCAGGGCGGAGGCCAGGTCGAACCGGAAGCCGTCGACGTGCATCTCGATCGCCCAGTACCGCAGGGAATCCATGATGAGCTGGAGGACATGGGGGTGGCGCACGTTGAGCGTGTTTCCCGTGCCCGTGTAGTCCATGTAGTACCGCTTGTCGTCGTCCATCAGACGGTAGTACGCCTCGTTGTCGATGCCCTTGAACGAGATGGTCGGGCCGAGGTGGTTGCCCTCTGCGGTGTGGTTGTACACGACGTCGAGGATGACCTCGATGCCGGCATCGTGCAGGCTGCGCACCATTCCCTTGAACTCCTGCACCTGCTGGCCGCGATCCCCCGTTGAGGAGTACGCGTTGTGCGGGGCGAAGAAGCCGATCGTGTTGTAGCCCCAGTAGTTGCGGAGCCCCTTCTCCTCGAGCGTCCCGTCGTTGACGAACTGATGCACCGGCATCAGTTCGATGGCCGTGACTCCGAGTTTCTGCAGGTGGTCGATGACCGCGGGATGCGCGACCCCCGCGTATGTGCCGCGCTGCGACTCAGGGACGAGCTCCATGAGCTCGGTCAGGCCCTTCACGTGGGCCTCGTAGATGAACGATTCGCTGTAGGGCGTGCGCGGCGGGCGGTCGCCGAGCCAGTCGAAGAACGGGTTCACCACGACACCGAGCATCATGTGCGACGCAGAGTCGTCGTCGTTCCGGGAATCCGGGTCGCCGAAGTTGTAGGAGAAGAGCGACGGATCCCAGTCGATCGTCCCGGAGGTGGCCTTGGCGTACGGGTCGAGCAGGAGCTTGTTCTCGTTCAGTCGGTGTCCCGTTGCTGGGTTGTAGTCGCCGTGCACCCGGTAGCCGTACCGCTGCCCCGGCTGCACGAGCGGCAGGTAACAGTGCCAGATGAACGCACTCGACTCGATGACCTCCACCCGGGTCTCGGTGCCGTCATCGTCGAAGAGACACAGTTCGACGCGTTCCGCCGCCTCGCTGAAGATGGCGAAGTTCGTTCCGGTTCCGTCGAACGTCGCTCCGAGGGGGTACGCGGTGCCTGGCCAGGTTTCCAAGGGACTCCTTATGCTGATTTCCGGTGGATGCGCTCACCCGAGCGGGCAGGCGGCACCCCTTGTACGCTACCGCGTCACGAACCTCCCCAGCTGGGAGATCAACCCAGCGCGTCCCGCACCAGCGGAGCCACCCGGGTGCCGTACAGCTCGATGCTCGACATGAGCTTCTCGTGGCTGAGGGTGCCGAGGCTGTACTTCAGGTCGAAACGCGACAGGCCGAGGCCCTGCGCCGTCGCGACGATCTTGGCCGCCACGGTCTCCGGCGAGCCCACGAACAGGGCGCCCTCCGGTCCGGCATCGTGTTCGAACTGGGCGCGGCTCACGGGACCCCAACCCCGCTCCCGCCCGATGCGCTCCTGCATCGCGGCATAGTGCGGCCACATCTCCTCGCGCGCCTGCGCATCCGTTTCGGCGACGTACCCCGGGGAGTGTTCACCGATCGGCTGGGTCGGACGCTTGAATTCGCCGAGGGCGCGGTGGTAGAGCTCGACGAGGGGTGCGAAGGCGAGGGGTGAGCCGCCGATGATCGCGAGCATGAGCGGGAGCCCGTAGTGGGCGGCGCGGACAACGGACTGCGGGCTGCCGCCGACGCCGACCCAGGTGCGCATGGACCCGGACTCCGTCGGCGGGTACACGCTCTGGTCGGTGAGCCCCGCGCGGGTCGTTCCCGTCCAGGTCACCGGTTCTTCCTTGAGGAGTTCGGCGAAGAGGTTGAGTTTCTCTTCGAAGAGCCGTTCGTAGTCACCGAGGTCGAGACCGAAGAGCGGGAAGGATTCGGTGAAGGAGCCGCGGCCGAGGATGACCTCCGCGCGGCCGTTCGATACGCCGTCCAGGGTCGCGAAGCGCTCGAACACCCGGACCGGGTCGTCGGAACTCAGCACCGTCACGGCAGATCCGAGCCGGATGCGTTCGGTCCGCCCTGCGATCGCCGCGAGCACGACCTCGGGCGCCGAGACCGCGAAGTCCGTGCGGTGGTGCTCCCCGATGCCGAAGAAGTCGAGGCCGACCTGCTCGGCGAGGACCCCTTCAGCCACGACGTTGCGGAGCACCTGCGCCTGGTGCAGGGGCGCGCCGTCGGCATCCCAGGTCACGTCTCCGAAGGTGTCGAGTCCGAGTTCAAGCTCCTGTGCCATGCCATGCTCCTCTGTTGCCGGTCGTGGTGTTGCCGGGTCTGGTCCTGCCGCGCATCCCTGCACATGTCTATGCAAATGCATCCACTACCCGAACCTCCGGCACCACGCTGGTATTCCGCCCGGATCGCATTATCGTGTCAGCATCCGTCGTTCATCGCCACGTCGCGTCGCACGCCCCCCACGAATGGAGAAAGCATGGACTGGAAGATCGAGCTCATCTTCGTTCCCGTGACCGACGTCGACCGGGCGAAATCCTTCTACGTCGATCAGGTCGGCTTCCATGCCGACTTCGATTCCCAGGTCAGCGACACGCTTCGTTTCGTGCAGCTGACCCCGCCCGGTTCCGCGTGCTCGATCGCATTCGGCACCGGGATCACCGATATGGCACCGGGCTCCCAGCGTGGGGTGCAGGTCGTCGTGCCGGACGCGGACGAGGCCTGGCGGCATTTGCGAGACCACGGTGTCGACGCCACGCCCGTCGATGAGCAGCCCTGGGGTCGCTTCGTGACCTTCGCCGATCCGGACGGAAACGCCTGGACGCTCCAGGAGCTCCCTCCGCGCGACTCATGACCGGGCCCTCCCGCGCCCGGTCGGGGCACGGGTCGGGTCAGACCTCGGCGTCGACGTAGTACCAGCGCTGGGCGACGCGGGTGAAGCGGCTCACCTCGTGTTGGGCGCTCCGCACACCACCCTGGCGGCAGTATGCGGTGAATTCGACCACACCGGTCGAGTCGAATGGTCCGCCCTTTTCGGTGCGTTCGATATCGAGACGTGTCCAGTGGAGGGTGTCGTCGAGTTCGAAGTGCGCGGGTCGGGTGCTCGGATGCCACGAGTCGAGCAGGTAGTCCACGTCGCCGACGGCGAAGGCGGAGTAGCGCGATCGCATCAGGCGCTCAGCCGTCGGTGCGGAACTGACCCCGGCGTGCAGCGGGCCGCAGCACGCCGAACAGCGCTCGCCGCTCAGGCACGGGCAGTGTTCCGGGCGTTGCGCGTGCGGATCGGCGCGGGGGTCACGGGGGTTCGGCACAGCACCATTATCGCCGCCGCCGGAAGACCGGGGCGAATTCCGGGCAACGGGATCAGGGGCGAGGAGATCAGTACTGGACGTCCGACTCCGGTTGGGCGCGCACCTCGGTGGCGTCGTCACCCTCCGCAACGCCGACCAGCCCGGCAGCCTCGCCGGATTCTCCGGTCTCGGCCCCGGCCAACAGGTAGGACACGAACCAGTCGCACGCGAGGTTCGCCGCGGTGGCGAGGGCTCCGGGTTCCTCGAAGAGGTGGGTCGCACCCTCGACGACCGCGAGCCGGTTGCGACAGCGCATCCGGGTCCTGGCCCGGCGATTGAGGTCGAGCACGCCCGGGTCTGCGCCGCCGACGATCAGGAGCGTCGGGGCCGTGACCTCGGGGAGCCGGTCCCCCGCGAGGTCGGGACGGCCGCCGCGGCTGACGATGGCCGCGAGCCGTTCGTCGGCGTCGGCAGCGGCCCAGAGCGCGGCGCCGGCACCTGTGCTCGCACCGAAGTAGCCGATCCGGCAGGACCGGGTGTCCGGCCGGCCGAGGAGCCACTCGGTCGCCGCGGCCAGGCGCCCGGCGAGGAGCCCGACGTCGAAGACGTTGGCCCGGTCTGATTCTTCCCCCGGCGTGAGCAGGTCGAGGAGCAGGGTGCCGAGGCCGGCGCGGTGCAGGACGTCGGCGACGAACTGGTTGCGCGGGCTGTGGCGGCTGCTCCCGCTGCCGTGGGCGAACACGACGACCGCGGGGGCGTTCTCGGGAAGGTACAGGTGCCCCTCGAGGACGACCGTGCCGACCGGGATCTCCACGTCACGGTCGAGCCCGGATCCGCCGGCATGGCGTCCGGAACGGATCCGCCTGGCGGCGGCGTCCAGCAGCGCGGTCACTTCGTCGTCGGTTGTGGCCGCGAAGTCGATGTAATGGTTGCCGACGGCCACCAGGCGGCGCGGCACGTTCACGCAGACCAGTTCGTCGAAGCTCGTGAGGTCGAGCAGCGCTTCCGCCGAAGCCACCGGGACGGCCAGGATCACCCGCGTTGCGCCGTGCAGCCGGGCGACGTCCCCGGCGGCGCGCGCCGTCGCACCCGTCGCGATCCCGTCGTCGACGATGACGACGGTGTGACCGCGCACGTCGACCCGTTCCCTGCCCTTGCGCAGCTCCGCGACGCGGGCGTCGAGAATGGCCCGTTCGTGGCGTTCGACCGTCGCGAGCTCGTCCGCGCTGATGCTGGCCATCGAGAGGATGTCCGGGTTGAGTTCCCTGACGCCGTCCTCGCCGATCGCTCCCATCGCGAGTTCCGGCTGGAAGGGAACGCCGAGTTTTCGGACCACGATCACGTCGAGCGGCGCGGCGAGAACCCTCGCGACCTCCGCAGCGACGGGCACCCCTCCCCTGGGCAGGCCGAGCACGATCGTGTCGGTACCCCGCAGGTACTCGAGCCGCTCGGCAAGCTGCCGGCCGGCATCCACCCGGTCACTGAACAGGACCATCGCCCCCACCTCCTCTGGACTGCAGAATCGTTCACCATCATGGTCCGGTGCGGCGAATCGCAATAGGGCGTGTTCGAGACGGGCACGGCCGAAAGCCGATTCATTCCGCGGTCGGAATGAATCCCGGAGGGGTGGCGGATCGCCGAAAGTCGCACCGGCGACCGGGTGGACGAGCGATTCAGACCGCCACGAGCGAGCGAAGTCCGGGGTGGAGGTCGCGCAGGGCGCGCTCGACGCGGGCGTGCAGGGTGAACCCGACGGCGGGACATCCGCTGCAGGAGCCGGTCAGGCGCACCGTGACGACCTCGTCGTGTGCAGAGACGAGCTCGACGACGCCGCCGTGGGAGCGGATGAAGTCGCCGACGCGCCCGGACAGCACGGTGCGGGCCGCCACGGCGAGGTCGGCGTCGCGCGTGCCGGGAGTCCCCGCAACGGCAGGAACCCACTCCGCGGGATTCTCGAGGGCGGCGTGCAGCGCGCTCCGCACCGCCGCGCCCTCCGAGGACCAGCTGCAGGTCGCGGAAAGGCACGTCGTGACGGAGCCGACACCGACCGTGAGCCCGGTGAGCACGCCGGTGTCGAGCAGGCGACCGAGGTCGCCCGGTGCCGATCGGACGGCACCGGTGAATCCGAGCGCACCGGGCGGCATCACCCAGCGGAGCGCCTCTGGGCGGTCGTGCACGGCTTCCGGGTGCAGCGGGATCATCTCAGGCCGTCCCGGTCGCGAGTGCGACGATGCCGTGGACGATCCACGCCGAGCTCCAGGCCAGCACGAACATGTACCCGAACGCGATGGCCGGCCACTTCCAGGTGCCGGTTTCCCGCTTCATCACGCTCACCGTGGACATGCACTGCAGCGCATACACGAAGAAGACCAGAAGCGCGGCGATCGTCGGGGCCGTGAAGACCCGGTCGCCGGCATGGGCGCCGTCGGTGTACGTCATGGCGGAGAGGGCAGCGGACGGGTTGTCCGGGTCGTCGGCTGCGGCGATCTGGCCGAGCGTTGCCACGAAGGTCTCCCGCGCGGAGAGGGAGGCGACGACGCCGATGTTGACGCGCCAGTCGAAGCCGAGCGGCGCGAAGACCGGTTCGACGGCACGGCCGATCGAGGCCGCCGCACTGTGGTCCATCACGAAGGACGTCACCGCGCCCTCATCCGTGACGTCGACACCGGATGCCGTCAGTTCTGCGGTCGAGTGCAACGGGAAGTTCAGGAGGAGCCACAGCACGATCGTCGTGAGCATGACGATCGTTCCGCACTTGCGCAGGAAGGCCCGGGACGAATCCCACATCGTGAGGCAGATGGACCGCAGCGTCGGGACGCGATACGGCGGCATCTCCATGTAGAACGGCATCAGGAGGCCGTTCCGGTCCTGCACGGTCTTCACGATCCAGGCCGCGAGCATGGCAGACACCGCCCCGAGAAAGTAGAGGCAGAACATGATGACGCCCTGGGTCTGCAGCGGGCCGATGCGGGACTCCGGGCTGACGAGCATCCCGATCAGGAGGATGTAGACCGGCAGCCGTGCCGAGCAGGTCATCAGGGGCGCGCCCATCATCGTCGCGATGCGGTCCTTGGCCGACGGCAGCGTGCGGGTCGCCATGATCCCGGGGACCGCGCACGCGAAGGAACTCATCAGCGCGACGAACGCCCGGCCCTCGAGCCCCGCCCGCGACATGATGCGGTCCATCAGGAACGCGGCCCGGCACATGTAGCCGACGCCCTCGAGCAGGGAGATCAGCAGGAACATCAGCATGATCTGCGGGATGAAGACGACGACGGCGCCCACCCCTCCGATGATCGCGTCACCGAGCAGGCCCGCGAGCCAGGGCACCGGCACGAAGACGTCGACCAGTCCGGCGAGCCAGCCGAAGAACGTCTCCACGAGTCCCTGCAGGGGTGCTGCGAAGGAGAAGATGATCTGGAAGAAGGTGACCATGACCGCGATGAAGATCGCGGTGCCCCACACCGGGTGCAGCAGCACCGCGTCGATCCGCTGGGTGGTCTTGTCGGGCTGCGCCGGGCGGTACTCGCTCGCCAAAAGGATGGATTCGGTCCAGGCCTCGAGCTCGGCCGGGTCTGTCGGTGGATCGAGCACGGGCACCGCCCAGTTCCGCCAGCCGGCGATCTTCATGCGGAGTTCGGGGATGCCGATGCGCCGGTTGCCGATCACCCGGACCACCGGCACGCCGAGGGCCCGTTCGAGCCCGGCGATGTCGAGGCGCCCGCCGCGGGTGATGAGTTCGTCGGTGAGGGTCACGGCGATGCACACCGGCCGGTGCAGGCGCAGGACCTGCGACACGAGCCGCAGTGACCGCCAGAGCGTCGTCGCGTCGATCACGACGACCAGGGCGTCGGGCGATTCGACCCCGGTGAGCCGGCCCTGGAGCAGGTCGGTGACGATCTGCTCGTCCGGACTCACCGGCTCGAGGCCATAGGTGCCTGGCAGGTCCTCGACGACGAAATCCTGGCCGCCCGAGCGGAAGACGCCGACGGACCGGCCGACGGTGACGCCGGGATAGTTGCCGGTCTTCGCCCGGAGTCCTGTGAGGGCGTTGAAGATGCTCGTCTTGCCGGCGTTCGGGCTGCCGACGAGCGCCGTGCGCGGGGCGCCGGTGACGACGGTGCCGCCGGTCGGTCCGCCGTGGCAGTCCGGCCCGCTCGATGCGTCCGTCACAGAGTCGTTGTCACGCGGATGCCGCGGGCCTGCGCGAGTCGGAGGCAGATGTCGTAGCCGCGGACCCGGTACACGGCAGGGTCTCCGAGCGGCGCCCGGCGGAGGAGCTCGATCCTGGCGCCGGCGACGAAGCCGAGGTCACCGAGGCGACCGGCGTACGGGGCCGTACCGTGGTCTCCCACATCGATGATGCGGGCAGGCACTCCGATCGGCAGCGCCTCCAGGCCGCAGGGGTTCGACAGGGGAGGTGCGGTGGCCGCAGGCGATCCGTCAACCCGGCTGGACACTCTCACTTCACGTTCTCCTCGGCGTCGTCGGGCCTCCCCGCCGACTGCGGAGCGCTCACCCTCAGCCTAGCTGAAGTTAGGGCAGGCTTACCTACACCCGCTCCCGGCCGGGTGGGTTCGCCCGCTCGCTCGCTGCGCCTATGCCGGATACTGGGTTCGGAAAGCGGGAGCGAAAATGACAGGAATAACGCCAGGGCGGCACCGGCACTACAAGGGCAATCTGTACGACGTGATCGGCGTCGCCCGGCACTCGGAGACCGAGGAGGAGCTCGTCGTCTACACGGCGCTTTACGGCGATCGTGGCCTGTGGGTGCGTCCCCTGGTGATGTTCCTGGAGTCCGTCAACATCGACGGACAGGCGGTTCCCCGGTTCGCCCCGATCGACACCGACAGCGGAGCACACTCCGTGCTGGATATCCGGGACTGAATATTCCGAGCTGAATATTCCGAGCTGACATCGTGCTGGAAGCAGCTCTGATACAGGAAAAGCCCCGACCGAAGTCGGGGCTTTTCATGTCTTGGTGGATCCGAGGGGATTCGAACCCCTGACCCCCTGCATGCCATGCAGGTGCGCTACCAGCTGCGCCACGGACCCAGATCATGTTTCAGGTTTTCCCCCGAAACAACTTCTCTAGGCTACTACATGCGGAAGCCTGTTGTGACCACTGTCAGTCCTGGACCTTGTGGACGGGCAGTTCGATCGGGATGACGGGGCAGTCCTTCCAGAGTCGCTCGAGGGAATAGTACACGCGCTCCTCCTCGTGGAAGACGTGCACGACGAGGTCGCCGAAGTCGACGAGAACCCAGCGACCCTCAGCGCGGCCTTCGCGGCGCAGCGGCTTGTGACCGGCTGCGGTGAGCTGGTCTTCGATCTCGCCGGCGATGGCGACGACGTTGCGCTCGGAGCGGCCGGTGACGATGAGGAAGATGTCGGTCAGTGGGAGAGGGCTGGAAACGTCGATCGCGACGAGGTCCTCCCCGCTTTCGAGTCTGCGGCGGCGGCGGCCAGCTTGAGGAGCTCGAGAGCGTGGGCAGAAGCGGTCATCGAATGAATCCCTGTGTTAGTGAAAGCGAGTGAAATGGCATTAAAAGATGTGGAGGAAGTAGCCGACCGCGAACAGGGCCAGCACGCCGACGGCGAGCACGCCGACGGTGACGGTGAGAACGGTGGGAAGCGTGAGTCCGCGCTGTTTCGGCGGGGCCATGACGCCTCGGGTCGACGCGTGGGTGCTGACGGCGCGACTGGCGCTCACCGGGACGATCCCGTTGCGGTGGCCGCCCTCGTCGAGCTGGTCGAGCATGCGGTCCATCTCGGAGGAGTCGTAGACGTTGGGGTGCACCCCGGTTTCGCCGAGGCTGCGTGGCAGGTCGATCGAGCCCGTGATCATGATTTCACCGGTACTCGTCAGCGGACCAGAGGAGTTGCCCTGGTGCGGGATCGAGGGAAGGATCAGCGCGTTCGTCGTGGTCGGGATGCCGCCGGCGCTCACGCCCTGGTTCACCAGCTGGTCGAACGGGGCGAGCGTCTCGAACCCGGGCAGCAGGTCGTTCTCTTCGCCGCGGTCGAGCGACCAGTGCCCGACAGGAGGGTGCAGGGAGCCGGGACGGGTCTCGCCGAGGGGCTCGGCGCGACGTCGACCATGAAGGCGATGGGTTCCGGCTCGACCGGGCGACCCTGCGGGCGGACATTGTCCTGCTCCTCGGCGGGGAAGCTGGCGTAGTGAGGGGTCGGGATGCGGTGAGCGTCGCGACGGCCGCGAGCAGGGAATCCTCGGCCGGAGGCGCTTCGGCGGCTTGCAAGGCGCGGAGTTCGCGCCGGGTCAGGGTGTGCTCGCGGACCGGAACGTCCGCGGCAGTCCCGGCGCTGGTTTCACCGGGAGTCTCGACGGCGTCGGTCGTTGCGCCGGATTCCGGCGCCGCCGGGGTTTCAGCTTCGGCTTCAGCTTCGGCTTCGGGAACGAGCTCAGCGAGGATAACGGGTCCGGATTCGGCCGCGGGTCCACCGGTCGACGGCAGGACCAGAAGAGACTCGGGCTCGACAGTGGGGGCATCCGCTGACGGGGCCGCCGGGGTGACCGGTTGCGCGGGCTGCGTGTGGTGCGGGGAGTGTTTCTGCGCAGCGGAGGGCGCGTCGGGCTGGTGCCCGTTTGCCAACTCGCGCGCTTGACGACGCGTCAGTGGCGGTGGGTTGATACCCAACGTCATGCCACACTCCGATACAGATGATGCTTTGAGATGTACTGGACGACCCCGTCGGGAACCAGATACCAGACCGGGAAACCCCGGTTCACGCGTGCACGGCAGTCGGTGGACGATATCGACAATGCCGGAACTTCAAGCAAGCTTACGTCCTGGTTCGGCAATCCCGAAATGGTGAGCTCATGTCCCGGTCGACTCACAGCGACGAAATGGGCGAGGTCCCAGAGTTCCTGCACGTCTTTCCAGCTCAGGATCTGGCGGATGGCGTCGGCACCGGTGATGAAGAACAGTTCGGCATCAGGGCGCTGGGCGTGCAGGTCGCGCAGGGTGTCGATCGTGTACGTCGGGCCGACCCTGTCGATGTCGACGCGGCTCACGGTGAAACGGGGGTTCGACGCCGTCGCGATCACGGTCATCAGGTAGCGGTGTTCGGTTTCGGTCACGTCGCTCTTCTGCCACGGCTGCCCGGTCGGCACGAAGACGACCTCGTCGAGGTGGAAGCTCTGCGCCACCTCACTCGCGGCGACGAGGTGGCCGTGGTGGATGGGATCGAAGGTGCCGCCCATGACGCCGATGCGGGGGCGGCGCTCAGTCACGGAGACGGTGTCCCTAGTGCTCGTCGACGCGGCCGTGCGCTGCGGCGTATGCGCGCGCCTTTTCGGCGTGGCGGTTGGCGACATCGCGGTAGGACCAGACGACCCCGCCGAGGGCGCCGAAGGTGACCAGGGCAATCAGGCCGTAGACGAACGTCGGCATATACACTCCTTTTCTGCGGGACGGCACGCGTGACGTGCAGTACCGCACCATTCTAGTGGGGCCGTTCGGACTAGGCCCGCACCTGTCCGCTGCCGCGCACGATCCACTTCGTGCTCGTGAGTTCCTGGAGTCCCATCGGGCCTCGGGCGTGCAGTTTCTGGGTGGAGATGCCCACCTCGGCACCGAAGCCGAATTCGCCGCCATCGGTGAACCGGGTCGATGCGTTGACCATGACGGCCGCGGAATCCACTTCGTTCAGGAACCGTTCGGAGTTGACGATGTCGTTCGTGATGATCGACTCGGTGTGGCCCGTCGAATACCGGCGGATGTGCGCGAGCGCCCCATCGAGGCCGGGAACGACCGCGACCGCGAGGTCGAGGCTCATGTATTCCGTCTCCCAGTCGAATTCGGTTGCGGGGACGGCGTCCGGGAAGAGCGCCTGGACGCGGGCGTCGCCGTGGATGGTGACCCCGGAGGCGGCGAGACGACCGAGGACGGCAGGCAGGAGACGGTCAGCGGCGCCCTCGTGGACGAGGAGGGTCTCGACGGCGTTGCAGACGCTCGGGCGCTGCACCTTCGAGTTGTGCACGATCTCGACGGCCCAATCCCGGTTGGCGCTCTCGTCGAGGAAGATGTGCACGACGCCGGCACCGGTCTCGATGACCGGGACCTTCGACTGGGTGACGACGGCATTGATCAGGCCGGCGCTTCCGCGCGGAATGAGCACGTCGACCTGGCCGCGGGCCTGCATGAGTTCGGTCGCGCCCTCGCGCCCGAAGGGATCGATGGTCTGCACCACGTCCCCCGGCAGGCCGACGGAGTCGATGGCCGACTGGAGGAGGGCGACCAGGACCCGGTTGGTGTTCTCGGCGGCGGATCCGCCGCGGAGGACGACGGCGTTGCCGCTCTTGAGCGCGAGCGCCGCGATATCGACGGTCACGTTGGGCCGCGCCTCGTAGATGACGCCGACGACGCCGAAGGGCACCCGCACCTGGCTGATCTTCACACCGTTGGGCAGGCTGCTGCCGCGGACGACCTCGCCGACGGGGTCGGTCAGGAGCGCAATCTGGAGCACGGCGTCCGCGAGGCCGGCCACGCGGGCCTCATCGAGGGTGAGCCGGTCGAGGAGACCGGTACTGAGTCCGTTTGCGGCGCCGGCGGCGAGGTCGTCACGGTTCGCCGCGAGGATGTCTGCCGTGTTCCTGCGCAGGGAGTCCGCGATCGCGGTGAGCGCCCTGTTCTTCTGCGAGGTCGGAGTGGACGCGAGGACGATCGAGGCCCTGCGCGCCGCATCGAGGGTCAGGGTGAGCCGGAGGGAGTCGACGGGTGACTGCAGCATGCCGGTAGTTTACGGCACGTTTCCCACCCCCGCGGGGCCAGGACCGGACAGGTTACAGCCGGGGAGTCGGTTCGAACCAGGTGCCGACGTAGTCGCCGCGCAGGGCCTGGGCGACGAGCCCTGTCGAGGTAACCAGCACGGCCGTTCCTGCTTCCGCTGCAATCCGGGCCGCTGACACCTTCGTACCGGCCCCACCGGTGCCGACACCGGAGGAGCTCGCGCCGAATTCCACGCCGGGAAGCCGGTCGCCTGCCGCGATGTGCGGGATGCGTTCCGCCCCTGGGAGATGCGGCGGGCGGGTGTAGAGGGCGTCGACGTCGCTCAGCAGCACGAGGAGGTCGGCTCCGATCAGGGTCGCGACGAGGGCCGCGAGCCTGTCGTTGTCGCCGAAGCGGATCTCGTGGGTGGCGACGGTGTCGTTCTCGTTCACGATCGGGAGGATCCGCAGCCCGAGCAGCCGGTTCATCGCGCGGCGCGCATTGGACCGGTGTGACGGGTTCTCGAGGTCGCCGGCGGTGAGCAGCACCTGCCCGGCGATGATCGAGTAGCGACGGAGACTGTCCTGGTAGCGGAAGATCAGGAGGTTCTGGCCGACGGAGGCCGCGGCCTGCTGGGTTGCGAGGTCGGTGGGCCGTTCCTCGAGGTTGAGGTACGGCATCCCGGTCGCGATCGCACCGGAGGAGACCAGGACGATCTCGGCGCCGCGGGCGTGCGCCTCGGCGAGGGCGTCGACGAGCGGGGAGATCTGCGACACGTTCGCTCCGCTGATCGAGGATGACCCGACCTTCACGACGATGCGTGCCGCCGTCTTGATGTCGTCCCGCCCGAGGACGCTCACTCGGAGTCTTCCTGGCTGCTTTCCGAGCCTGCTGGGGCGCTCTCGCCGTTGTACTCGACCTCGCCAGAGGTCCACATTCCGGCGTCGCGCTCGCGGATGAGCTCGGCACGGGCGGCCGCCTTGGCGTCCATCCGGCCGAAGTACTCTTCCCGGCGCTCGCTGCTCGTGCGACGCTTCGAGTCGTCGAGGCGGGTGTCGGTGCCGCGGGGGGCCGTGATGAGCTCCGCCGTCGACGTGAGAGTGGGCTCCCAGTCGAAGACGACACCGTTGCCTGCGCCGATGATCACGGTCGAGCCGGCGACGGCTCCCGCCTTGAAGAGTTCGTTCTCGATGCCGAGCTTGGCCAGGCGGTCGGCGAGGAAGCCGACGGCCTCGTCGTTGGTGAAGTCGGTCTGCTGCACCCAGCGCTCGGGCTTGGTGCCGATGATGCGGTAGATGTTGCCGAACGAGCCGCCCTCGACCTTGACGACGAAACCGCTGTCGTCGACGGCCTTGGGACGGATGATGATGCGCGGCTTGGCCGCGAGTGCGGCGGCGGACTCGATGCGGCCTGCTTCGACGAGTTCGGCGAGGGCATAGTTCAGCTGGCGGAGGCCCTCGTGGCTGACGGTGGAGATCTCGAAGACGCGGTAGCCGCGGGCTTCGAGGTCTGCCTTGACGAAGTCCGCGAGTTCGCGGGCCTCTGGAACGTCGATCTTGTTGAGCGCGACCAGCTGGGGACGGTCGAGGAGGGGTTTCTGGCCTTCGGGAACCGGGTAGGCGCCGAGTTCTCCGAGGATCACGTCGAGGTCGCTGAGCGGGTCGCGGTCGGGGTCGAGGGTCGCGCAGTCGAGGATGTGCAGGAGAGCTGTGCAGCGTTCGACGTGGCGCAGGAATTCGAGGCCGAGGCCCTTGCCCTCGCTCGCGCCCTCGATCAGGCCGGGAACGTCTGCCACCGTGTAGCGCACCTCGCCGGCGTCGACGACGCCCAGGTTCGGGAACAGGGTCGTGAAGGGGTAGTCGGCGATCTTGGGCCTCGCGGCGGACATGGCCGCGATCAGGCTGGACTTGCCTGCGGAGGGATAGCCGACGAAGGCGACGTCCGCAACGGTCTTGAGCTCGAGCTGGACATCGCCTTCCCAGCCGTAGGTGCCGAGGAGTGCGAAACCGGGGGCCTTGCGCTTCGAGGAGGCGAGTGCGGCGTTGCCGAGCCCGCCCTGGCCGCCGGGGGCCACGACGATCCGGAAACCCGGTTCGGTCATGTCGGCGAGTTCGTTGCCGTCGACGTCCTTGACGACGGTGCCGAGGGGTACGGAGAGTTCCATGATCTCGCTGCTGAAACCGGCGCGGTGGTCGCCCATGCCGGGACCGCCGTTGACGGAGCTGCGGTGCGGGGACCGGTGGAAGCCGAGGAGCGTGGTCACCTGGGGATCGGCGACGAGCACGATGTCGCCGCCGTTTCCGCCGTTGCCGCCGTCGGGGCCGGCCAGGGGCTTGAACTTCTCCCGCTTGACGGACACACAGCCGTTGCCGCCGTTGCCCGCGCGCAGGTGCAGCGTGACCTGGTCAACGAATGTGGCCATGGGGGTGCCCCTTTCAGGTGGCGTAAAACAAGCAGAGGGCGAGCCGAAGCCCGCCCTCACGCTTACAGATTGTGGATGCCTACGCGGCAGCCACCACGATGTTGACGACCTTGCGGCCACCCTTCGCGCCGAACTCGACCGAGCCGGCCTCGAGGGCGAACAGCGTGTCGTCGCCACCGCGGCCGACGTTCACGCCGGGGTGGAAGTGGGTGCCGCGCTGGCGGACGATGATCTCGCCCGCTCCGACAACCTGACCACCGAAGCGCTTCACGCCGAGGCGCTGGGCGTTGGAGTCGCGACCGTTGCGAGTGGAACTCGCACCTTTTTTGTGTGCCATTTGTTCTGCTCCTCGGGCCTAGGCGATGCCGGTGACCTGAACGCGAGTGAGCTCCTGACGGTGCCCCTGACGCTTCTTGTAACCGGTCTTGTTCTTGAACTTCTGGATGACGATCTTCGGGCCGCGGAGGTCGTTGAGGACCTCGGCGGTCACGGTGACTTTGGCCAAAGACTTCGAGTCAGAGGTGATCTTGTCGCCATCGACGAGGAGCACTGCGGCCAGCTCGACGTTGCCGTCCTTGTCAGCCTTGATTCGGTCCATCGTTACGATGGTCCCGACCTCTACCTTCTCCTGCCGCCCACCGGCGCGCACAACTGCGTAAACCACGTTACGTACCTATCTCTGGGGAGCCGTGAGGCCCCGATTCCTATGATGGAAAGTTACTGCGTAAACGGCCCAAGTCGGCCCGTCTCTGTCAGAAAACCTTAGGTGTCAGCGCGGGCTCAGGCCCAACGCACACCAACAGTCGAGTTTAGCTGATCAACCTGCCCCGGTCAAACTGGGGCTGGGATCGACCGGGGATCGCCTGCTCCCCCGGCACAACGCTGCGGGGAACATACAATCTTGGGATGACCGTGTTGATAGATCAGCCTACATGGCCCGCGCACGATACGGTCTGGTCGCACCTCGTCAGCGACGTGTCGCTCGAAGAATTGCACGGTTTCGCCGCGGCGAACGGCATTCCCCTGCGGGGTTTCGACCTGGACCACTATGACGTGCCCGCGCACCGCTACGAGGCCCTCGTGGCGGCTGGGGCGCTTCCGGTGGGCAACAGGGAGCTCGTGCTGCGCTTGCGCGCGAGCGGGCTCCGCGTGTCCGGACGCGAACGCTCCGGACGCTGAACCCACCGCGGCCCGGCGGCGTGTCTCGGCGTGTCGCGGGTACGGAAAACGGCGGCCGACCGAAGTCGACCGCCGTACGGCCCCGATGCCCCTGGGCTCGTGCTGAACTAGTTCTGCGTCTCCCGTGCCGGCAGCACGATGGGCTGCGCGTTCGACGTCGAGCCGCCGGCCGTCGTGACCCTGCGGCTGCGCGAGCGGCCCTGGCCGGGCTGTTTGGGCTCAGGGAGCGACTCGAGCACCGAGTCGAGCAGCTGGTCGGTGACCTGCTTGCTCACGGTACGACGGGCGCGGGACGACTTCCGCACCGGGATGTCGAGGATCTCGACGGAACCGGTGTTGGCCTCCGTCAGGTCCGCGGCAACGGCCTGGGTGATGCTCGGCGCCTCCACGGGGGCGGATGCCTCGGCGACGGGCGTGACCGTGGGCTCGACCGGGGCTGTGGACTCGTTCGCGTGCACCTCCTGCTCTGCGGAGACGGGGACGGACGCGGGGGCATCCGGCACGTGGATGATCGGGATGGACCCGGTCAGGGCGCGCGGGATGGTCCTGGCCGCGATCAGGGCGAGTGCGTGCTTGGCATCCTCGGTGATCCCGTGCGTGCCCGATGTGGCCTTCGCCTGCTCGGACACGGATCCGTTGGTGCCGGAGTTACCGCCGCGGTGGCCGTTGTTGCCGCCGTTGCCGTTCCCGTTGCCGTTCCCGTTGCTCCCGTTGCCGTTGCCGTTGCCGTTGTCGTTGCCTGAGTTGCCCGACTTGCTGCGCGGGCGGCGTTCCTGGGGCGGCTGGGCGGTCTGGCGGTGCTTGGTGACGGGGTCGTGGTGGATGACGACTCCGCGGCCCGCACAGGCCTCGCAGTTCTCGCTGAACGACTCGAGGAGTCCCAGTCCGAGCTTCTTGCGGGTCATCTGCACAAGCCCGAGCGAGGTGACCTCCGCGACCTGGTGCTTGGTGCGGTCGCGGCTCAGGCATTCGAGCAGGCGGCGCAGCACGAGGTCGCGGTTGGTCTCGAGGACCATGTCGATGAAGTCGACGACGATGATGCCGCCGATGTCGCGCAGCCGGAGCTGACGCACGATCTCCTCTGCGGCCTCGAGGTTGTTCTTCGTGACGGTTTCCTCGAGGTTGCCGCCGGAACCGACGAACTTGCCCGTGTTGACGTCGACGACGGTCATCGCCTCTGTGCGGTCGATCACGAGGGAACCGCCGGAGGGCAGCCAGACCTTGCGGTCGAGGGCCTTCTCGATCTGCTCGGAGATGCGGTACTCGTCGAAGGCGTCGTTTTCGCCCTCGTAACGCTCGACGCGGTCGACGAGGTCGGGGGCGACCTGGCCGAGGTAGGTCTGGATCGTCTCGCGGGCTTCGTCCCCGGAGATGACCATCTTCTGGAAGTCCTCGTTGAAGACGTCGCGCACGATCTTGATCAGCAGGTCGGGCTCACCGTGCAGCAGCGCGGGGGCCTGGACAGTGTCGACGAGCTTGGAGATGGATGCCCACTGCTCGGTGAGGCGGTTGACGTCGAGCGTCAGCTGCTCGTCGGTGGCACCTTCCGCGGCGGTACGCACAATCACGCCGGTGTTGTCCGGCAGGACCTCTTTGAGGATCTTCTTGAGGCGGGCACGCTCGGTGTCCGGAAGCTTGCGGCTGATGCCGTTCATCGAGCCGTTCGGCACGTAGACGAGGTACCGGCCGGGAAGCGAGACCTGGCTCGTGAGCCGGGCGCCCTTGTGGCCGATCGGGTCCTTCGTGACCTGGACGAGCACCTTGTCGCCTGGCTTGAGCGCGAGCTCGATCCGACGCGCCTGGTTGCTGTTGGCGGCATGTTCCGCCGCGGCCTCCCAGTCGACCTCACCGGAGTACAGCACGGCGTTGCGGCCGCGTCCGATGTCGACGAAGGCGGCTTCCATGCTCGGGAGCACGTTCTGTACCCGGCCGAGGTACACATTCCCGATCAGGGATGCGTCCTGGTTCTTGGCGACGTAGTGCTCGACGAGTACGCCGTCCTCGAGGACGCCGATCTGGATCTTGTTGTGTTTGGCCCGCACGACCATGACCCGGTCGACCGATTCACGGCGGGCGAGGAACTCGGCCTCCGTGATGACCGGACGGCGACGCCCGGCGTCGCGGCCGTCGCGGCGGCGCTGCTTCTTGGCCTCGAGGCGGGTCGAGCCCTTGATCCGCTGCGGCTCGGTGATGAGCTCGGGTTCGCGCGGAACGCGGACCCGGACGACGGTGTTGGCGGGGTCGTCGGCACCGGAGCGGTTCTCGTCGCCTGGCCTGCGGCGGGCGCGGCGGCGGACGGTCGACGTCTCGTCCGGGTACTCATCGCGGTCCGAGCGGCCGTCGGGACGGTTGTCCGAGCGGCTGTCCGAGCGGTTGCGGTCGTGACGGTTCTCCGCGCCGTTGTCCTGGCGGTTGCCCGAGCGGCTGTCCTGACGATCCCCGTCTGGGCGGTTGCCGTCCTGACGATCGTCGAAGGCACGCGAATCGTCGCGCCTGGCTCCGGCACGTGCCGGAAGCGGCACGATGTTCGGCGCCTGGAAAAGAAGAGAGGTCGAGGGCCTGCGAACCGGCTGTGCGGGTTCGACGGGCGGAGTCGGCTGGTCCACGGTGGTGTCCTGTTCGGCTGGGGTCGTCGCGGTGGACGCCCAGGGTGCGGGCTCCCCTCGAGGAATGGTGCTGTCGGTGCCTCCACGGCGCCGGTCGCGGCGCCGGGTACCGTGGCCGGTGCTTCCGTTGGCGCGATCGCCGCGGCGGCTACACGCCGACGGCGGGATCCGAACAGACCTTTGCGTTTTTTGGTGTTTTCGTTGTCTTCCACCATTACTGGTGCGCTCCTTGACCGTTTTGGGCGACCGCGCCACCCATCCGGCTACTCTCTCGTGCGAGAAAAACGCTTGCGCGTCCACCTCGGGAATCCTCTTCGTTCGCAACCGGCTCTTGGCTCTGGCTGCTAATACCTTTGGTCGTGGGACCAATGAATCTGGGCTGTTACGGCCCATTAAGCCTTCTCTGGCTGTGCTTGAGCGCGGCCCAAGCATCCGTGTTGATTATCGCATGTATTGTTCAGGATCGAGTGCGAGGCGCATGACATAATCCTGAGGTGCAACAGACCGAGCAATCCAGGCGCCCCACCGGGCTCGCCATCTTCATGATCATCGGGGGTGCGATCGCCCTCGCGGCGGCCTTCGCGCTGACCCTGGACAAGATCGCCATCCTCGAGGATCCGCAGGCGCAGCTCTCCTGCAACTTCAGCGTGCTCGTCGGCTGCAGCACCAACCTCGGTTCCTGGCAGGGTGCGCTGTTCGGTTTCCCGAACCCGTTGATCGGACTCATCGCCTGGACGGTCGTCATCACGATCGGCGCCGCGATCCTCGCTGGCGCCCGGTTCGCCCGCTGGTTCTGGATCGGACTGAACGTCGGCGTGGCGCTCGCGCTCGTCTTCGTGATCTGGCTGATGGGCCAGAGCTTCTTCGTGCTCGACGTGCTCTGCCCGTGGTGCATGGTGACCTGGGTCGTCACGATCCCGATGTTCCTGGCCGTGACCCTCTACAACCTCAGGACGGGCACCCTCCCGGTTCCGGCCGGGGTGCGGCGCTTCGCCGCCGGCGCCTCCTCGTGGATCGTCGTCATCACGATCGGCTGCTACCTCGTGGCCGCAACGGTCGCCCAGCTCAAGATGGACTTCCTGCACCGCCTCTAGCACTGCACCGCCTCCAGCCGGGCGGATGCCGACCGTCGCCTTAACCGCAGAGTGTCGCCGTTCCTCCGCCTGGTTTCGGCGGGGACGGCGACACTCGGCGCGACGGGGCTGCGGTTCTAGTCGAACCAGAGCGCCAGTTCGCGGGACGCGGACTCTGGCGAGTCTGAACCGTGCACGAGGTTCTGCTGGACCTTGGAACCCCAGTCGCGGCCGAGGTCGCCGCGGATCGTGCCGGGTGCTGCGGTCGTGGGATCGGTCGTGCCCGCGAGGGAGCGGAAGCCCTCGATGACGCGTTCGCCGGCGATGCGGATCGCGAGGATCGGCCCGCTCTCCATGAACTCGACGAGGGGCTCGAAGAAGGGCTTGCCCGCGTGCTCCGCGTAGTGCTCGGCGAGAAGCGAACGGTCGGCCTGCACGAGCTTGATGTCGACGAGGGAGTATCCCTTCTGCTCGATGCGTCGCAGGATCTCTCCGGAGAGGTTGCGTGCGACGCCGTCGGGCTTCACCAGGACGAGGGTTTCTTGGACCGGGGTACTCATGAGTTCTCCTTGTTGTTGTCTAGTCTCGAGCCGGTGACCATGCAGTATGCCCACATGCCGGTGAACAGTGCGCCGACGATGAACATGGCCGGGTTGACGAACCCGGTCAGGACGATGATGGCCTGGACGATCCAGCCGATCGCGTATGACCAGTTGTAGCGGAGCAGGCCGATCGTCGCGACCATGACGAGGCAGAGCAGTGCTCCCCGCCGAGGGCGAGCCAGGCCGGCAGCGAGCCGAGCCCGAAGAGCAGCAGCGCCGCGAGGAACACGATGATCGTCTCGAAGCCGAGCACGATCGACGCGAGCGACTCGCGCACAGAACGGTTCCGCCGCGAACGCGGGGCGTCGGTCATTTCTTGAGCCACTCCCTGGCTACGGCGAGCGACAGGGCCTCGCCGACCAGGGTGATCGAACCGGTGACGATCACGCCGCGACGTGGGGCGTCTGCGGCCCAGGTCCTCGCGGCGTCGAGGGCGTCGGCGACGTCGTCGAAGCGGCTGACGGCATCCTCGTCCGTTCCGGCCGCGACGATGTCGGCGAGGTCGTCGACGGGGATCGCCCGGTCGGACTGGGACTGGGTGACGTGGAACCGGGTCACGACGGGAGCGAGCGCCGCGACGATGCCCGCTGCGTCCTTGTCGGCGAGGATCCCGATCACGGCGACGACCTCATCGAAGTGGAAGTAGGTGCCGAGTGCCTCGGCGAGGGCGCCGGCCCCGTGCGGGTTGTGCGCGGCATCCACGAGCACGGTCGGTTCGATGCCGATCAGCTGCAGCCGCCCGGGTGAGGTCGCGGTCGCGAGCCCCTCCGTGAGGATGTCGTGGTCGAGCGGGCGGGTGCCCGCGCCGAGGAAGGACTCGACGGCGGCGATCGCGACGGCAGCGTTGTGCGCCTGGTGGGTGCCGTACATCGGCAGGAACAGGTCGGGGTATGTCGCGGCGAGGCCGCGCACCGTGATGAGCTGCCCGCCGACGCCGACCTGGCTGTCGAGCAGGGCGAACTCTTCCCCTCGCTCGCGAGGGTCGATTCGGTCAGTTCGACGGCGCGTTCCAGTTCGGCCTGCACGGTCTCGGCCTGCCGGGCGCTGATGACGGATGCCGCAGGCTTGATGATCCCTGCCTTGGTGCGGGCGATCTCCGCGACGGTGCTTCCGAGCCGCTTGGTGTGATCGAGCGCGACCGGGGTGACGACGGCGACGAGGCCGTCGGCCACGTTCGTGGAGTCCCATTCGCCGCCCATGCCGACCTCGATCACGGCGACATCGACGGGAGCGTCCGCGAAGCAGGCGAAGGCGAGCACGGTGAGGGCTTCGAAGAAAGTGAGCGGCTCCTCGTTCTTCGCACCGAGCTCGGCGTCCACCATCGCGAGGTACGGCTGGATGTCCTCCCAGTTCGCGGCGAGGGCGCGGTCGCTGATCGGTTCCCCGTCGATCACGATCCGTTCGTTGAGGCGGACCAGGTGCGGGCTCGTCATCATGCCGGTGCGCAGTCCGTACGCGCGCAGGATGCTCTCGGTGATCCGGCTCGTGCTGGTCTTCCCGTTGGTGCCCGTGATGTGGATCACCGGGTAGGTGGCCTGCGGGTCGCCGAGCAGTTCGACGACCCGCCGGGTCGGGGCGAGCCGCGGTCGTGGAGCGGCTTCGCCGACCCGGTCGAGGAGGGCTGCGAAGACGGCCTCTCCGCGTCGCGGTACTCGTCGTCTTCGGGCAGGTTCTGGTCCATCGAATCAGACATTCACGATTCCGTTCTCTCGGGCGACGGCGACGAGCACCGGCCCGCGGTTGGCGTAGTGGCCGGCCTCGAAGCGCACGTAGTGCTCGACGGGGGCCCCCGCGAGCTGTTCCAGCCACTCGGAGGGCACCGTGCCCGCGAGGATGGCCGGGTCGACCTCGGTCGGGGCGTGCGCGGCGAAGCGCACGGTGAGCGTTTCCGCGGCCACGTCGACTCCCGGCGCGAGGCGCAGGGTGTCGAGGTCGGCCTGGTCGAAGAAGACGAGGTCGAGGCGGATCCGGTCCGCGACGAAGAATCCGGCCGACTTGCGGGTGTCCTGCACGGCGCGGATCAGGTCGCGGGCGAAGCCCTCGGCCTCGAGCTCCGGCGTGGTCACGGTGTCGAGCAGCACGAAGCCGCCGCCCTGGAGCAGCGCGAGGGCGGGTCCGGTCTGCTCGACGGCCGCGGATGCCGCGTCGGCGTTGCTCGCCCCTGTGCCAGCCTGCAGCACGAGTTCGTATTCGCCGGCCTCGAGCGCGATGCCGCCTGCGGTCACGATCCCGTCGGTTTCGCTCCAGTCGCCGCTGCGCGCGGCCTTGATCGCGGCCTGCACCTGCTTGCCGAGCCGGGGCCCGGCCGCGCGGGCGTTGACGGTGAGCCGGGAGGTGATGCCGTAGTTCGCCGCGCTGTCCTCGGCGAGTTCGACGAGGTTCACGCTCTTCACGTTGAGCTCGTCGCGCAGGATCGCCTCGAACGGGGCGAGTGCCGCCGTTCCGGTCGTGACGACGGTGAGCTGCGCGAGCGGCAGCCGCACGCGCAGGCCCGCCTGCTTGCGCAGCGAGAGCACGGTGGAGCTGATCGTGCGGATCTGGTCCATCGCGGTGACGAGCCCGTGGTCCGACGGGAAGAGGCCGGCGTCCGGCCAGTCCGTCAGGTGCACGCTGCGGCCAGCGGTCAATCCCTGCCAGATCCGCTCGGTGACGAGCGGCAGAAGCGGCGCGGCGACCCGGCAGACCGTCTCGAGCACGGTGTACAGGGTGTCGAAGGCTTCCGTGGCCGTACCGCCGGCGACGGCGCCGGTCCAGAAGCGGTCCCGGGAGCGCCGCACGTACCAGTTGGTCAGCACGTCGGCGAAGTCGCGGAGCCGGGCGGTCGCCTGGGTCGAGTCGAGCGCCTCGAGGTCGCTCGTGACGTCGACGATGAGGTCGCGGGTCTTCGCGAGCAGGTACCGGTCGAGCACGTCGGTCGAGTCGGTGCGCCAGACGGCGTCGTAGCCGTTCTCCCCGAGGCGTTGGCGTAGAGCGAGAAGAAGTACCAGGTGCTCCAGAGCGGCAGCATCACCTGGCGGGTGGCCTCCCGGATGCCCTCCTCCGTGACGATGAGGTTGCCGCCGCGCAGTACGGATGAGCTCATCAGGAACCAGCGCATCGCGTCGCTTCCATCGCGGTCGAAGACCTCGAAGACGTCGGGGTAGTTGCGCAGCGACTTCGACATCTTCTGGCCGTCGTTGCCGAGCACGATGCCGTGGCTCACGACGTTGGTGAACGCCGGCCGGTCGAAGAGAGCGGTCGAGAGCACGTGCAGCAGGTAGAACCAGCCGCGGGTCTGGCCGATGTACTCGACGATGAAGTCGGCGGGGTTGTGGGTGTCGAACCAGTCGCGGTTCTCGAAGGGGTAGTGCACGGCCGCGAACGGCATCGACCCGGAGTCGAACCAGACGTCGAGCACGTCGGTGATCCGGCGCATCGTGGAAGCCCCGGTGGGGTCGTCCGGGTTCGGCCGGGTGAGCTCGTCGATGTACGGGCGGTGCAGGTCGGTCGGGCGCACCCCGAAGTCGGCTTCGAGCTCGTCGAGCGAGCCGTAGACATCCGTGCGGGGGTAGTTCGGGTCGTCGCTCTTCCAGACCGGGATCGGCGAGCCCCAGTACCGGTTGCGGCTGATCGACCAGTCGCGGGCGTTGCCGATCCACTTGCCGAACTGGCCGTCCTTGACGTTCTCCGGCACCCAGGTGACGTCCTGGTTGAGTTCGACCATGCGGTCGCGGAACTCGGTGACGCGCACGAACCAGCTCGACACCGCCTTGTAGATCAGCGGGTTGCGGCAGCGCCAGCAGTGCGGGTACGAGTGCTCGTAGCTGGCCTGGCGCAGCAGCCGGCCCTCGGCCTTGAGCATCTGGGTGAGCGGCTTGTTCGCGTCTGACCACAGCAGGCCGGCGACCTCCGGCACGTCGGAGAGGAACTTGCCGCCCTCGTCGAGGGAGATGATCACGGGGATACCGGCGGCCTCGCAGGCCTTCTGGTCCTCTTCGCCGTACGCGGGCGCCTGGTGCACGATGCCGGTGCCGTCTGCGGTCGTGACGTAGTCGGCGAGCAGGATCGTCCAGGCCTTCTGGGTGTTCCAGACGGATGCGTCGGCGTAGTAGTCGAAGAGACGGTCGTATGCGACACCCTCGAGTTCGCGTCCCGTGACCGTGCGCGCAACGGCCGCGGAGGCCTCCTCAGGCGTGTCGTAGCCGAGGTCCTTGGCGTAGTTGCCGACGAGGTCGATCGCGATCAGGTACTCGGCGCCGAGGACGGACACGTCCACGCGGGCGTCGTCGCTGCCGGTGACCGACTCCTCGCGGAGCACGGTCGCGTCTGGCGTGCCGTTCGGACCGGCCGGGACGACGGCGTAGACGATGTCCGGCCCGACGGCGAGGGCGAGGTTGGTCGGCAGGGTCCAGGGGGTCGTCGTCCACGCGAGGGCGCGCACCGCGGTGAGGCCGAGGGCTTCCGCCTTCGTGCCCACGAGCGGGAACGTCACGGTGACGGTCTGGTCCTGGCGCATCTTGTAGACGTCGGCATCCATGCCGAGCTCGTGGTTGGAGAGCGGCGTCTGGTCGCGCCAGCAGTACGGAAGCACCCGGTAGCCCTCGTAGGCGAGGCCCTTGTCGTGCAGGGTCTTGAACGCCCAGATCACGGATTCCATGAAGGTGATGTCGAGGGTCTTGTAGTCGTTCTCGAAGTCGACCCAGCGGGCCTGGCGGTTGACGTAGCGCTGCCAGTCGTCGGTGTACTTGAGCACGGAGTCGCGGGCGACCTTGTTGAAGGCGGCGATGCCGAGCTTCTCGATGTCGGCCTTGTCGGTGATTCCGAGCTGCCGTTCGGCCTCGAGCTCGGCGGGGAGGCCGTGGGTGTCCCAGCCGAAGCGGCGGTGCACGAGCTTGCCGCGCATGGTCTGGAAGCGCGGGAACAGGTCCTTCGCGTAACCGGTGAGGAGGTGCCCGTAGTGCGGCACGCCGTTCGCGAAGGGCGGGCCGTCGTAGAAGACCCACTCCGGCGCATCCGCCCGGTTGTCGATCGACGCCTGGAAGGTGCCGTCGGCCGCCCAGTACGCGAGCACCTCTGTCTCGATCGCCGGGAAGTTCGGCGAGGGCACGATGGGGGCGGATGCGGCGAGCGCGGCCTGCTCGGGTGCTGCGGCCTGGTCGTCTGCTGCGGGGAAGGGCGGGGCTTTGGGGTACACGTGCATCTCCTGGACAAAAGGGGCCGACAGGCCCTGTTCCACGAGGACGCCGACTCCGGGAAGACTCGACGCGGTACCACCTCGCTTGCCGTCTTCGTGCTGTGACGACCGCTTGTTCAGAGGCTGTGACGGGCCCGACCCGTTCGGTTCTACCAGGGGTCCGCCTTTCGACGGTTCCCGTTCTTCCGAAGACTCACCGGTGATGGCCGGATCACTGTCATGCGAGCGCAATTCTATCCCGTCGGAGCGATACTTACGGGAATTTCAGGCCGGACGGTGATGTTTTACGATGGGACCCGGCCCGGCCCCGCTACGCCGAGAGAGATTCCTTCCCCATGCCCCCTCTGGTTCACCACTCCCGCGTGCCGCGTTCGCTCGTCGCCGTCGCCACCCTCGCCCTGCTCCTGACCGGGTGTTCCGCATCCCCGCAGGCCACGGAGAGCACCGCTCCCGTCTCCGGCGGCACGCTCAACTACGCCTCCGGCGATGCCGAACCGACGTGCCTCGACCCGCACGTCGGCGGCAACTATCCGCAGGCCCTCGTCGGCACCCAGTTCCTGGAGTCGCTCGTCTCCCGCGACAGCGCGGGCACGATCATCCCGTGGCTCGCGTCGAGCTGGTCGCAGAGCGCCGACGGCCTCGCCTGGGACTTCACCCTCCGCGAGAACGTGACCTTCACCGACGGGACGCCCTTCGACGCGGCGGCCGTGCAGGCGAACATCGCGCACGTGCAGGACCCGAAGACGGGATCGTCGACCGGGTACCTCGCCGTGCGGAAGGTGGTGTCGACATCCGTCGTCTCCCCCACCGTGGTGCGCCTGACCCTGAGCGAACCAGACAGTGCCCTGCTCGAGTCACTCAGCCAGCCGTGGCTCGCGATGGAGTCGCCGACGGCGCTCGCCCGCAGCCAGGACGAGAACTGCGCGGCCCCGGTCGGGACCGGTCCGTTCACGGTCGCCTCCTGGGTCAAGCAGGACGCGATCACCCTCGTCAGGAACGACGCGTACACCTCCCCGCCTGCCGACGCCGCCCACACCGGGCCCGCCTACCTCGACTCCATCGTCTGGCGGTTCATCCCCGACTCGGCCTCCCGCTACGCCGCCCTGCAGTCCGGCGCCGTCGACGTGATCGACAACGCCCAGCCGGACACCATCGTGCAGGCCGGGAAGAGCAGCACCATCCGCCACCTCGACGCGCCCCGGCCTGGCGCATCCAACCGGATCGAGCTGAACTCGGGCAGGGCCCCGTTCAACGACCCGCTCGTGCGCGAGGCCTTCGTCCGTGCCTCCGACGTCGACTCCGCGGTTGCGAGCCTGTTCCAGGGCACGGCGACCCGCTCGTTCTCGGCGCTCTCGAGCATCGAGCCGCTCGGGGTGTCCCGGCCGGACCTGTTCGGCTACGACCCCGAGGCCGCCGCCACCCTTCTCGACGAGGCCGGCTGGACCGGTCGGGACTCCGACGGGTACCGCACGAAGGGCGGCGTGCGCCTGTCCGTCGTCTTCCCGGTGAGCACCAACCAGTCGATCCCGGCGGAGCAGTCCCTGTTCGAGCAGCTGCAGGCGACCGCGAAGGCCGTGGGCTTCGACGTGGTGCTCTCGCCGCTCGACCTGTCGGCCTGGTACACCGCCCTCGGTTCGAACTCCTATGATGCGGTGAGCGCGCCGTACACGAAGGTGGGCCCCGACGTGCTCCGCACCCTCTTCGACTCGGCCGGCATCGTGCCGGCCCCGAGCGGGTACTTCGCCAACCACGCCCAGGTCAACGACCCCGAGGTCGACGCCTGGCTGACCGAGGCCTCCCAGACGGCGGATGCACCCAAGCGCGCCGCACTGTACGCCCAGGCGCAGAACCGTGTCCTCGAGGGCTTCTACGTGCTGCCGCTGTACGACCAGCAGAACCATTACCTGCTCTCCTCCGTCGTCTCGGGCACCCGGGCGATGCCGACGGTGTCGACGCCCACGTTCTACGACGCGTGGCTGAACCGGTAACCGGAGCCCACCCGGCCGGCCTCTCCCGGCCGGCCGTACTGCGGCGCGCCCTGCCGCGTCGAGCCCTGCTGCGAGCGATGGCCCGGCTCGGCGGGGCCGTCCTCGTGCTCTGGCTCGTCGCGACCGTCACCTTCTTCGCGATGCGGCTCGTCCCCGGCGACCCGGCGGAGGCCGTGCTCGGCGGACCGGGATCGCAGACCTCGCCGGAAGCGCTCGCGGCGGTGCGGGCCCAGTACGGCCTCGACCAGCCGCTCCCTGTGCAGTACGTCGCCGAGCTCGGCCGCCTCGTCACGGGCGACCTCGGCCGTTCGTACGCGCTCCGCGTCCCCGTCGCGCCGCTCCTGCTCGGGCAGCTCGGTGGCACCCTGCTTCTCGCCGTGCTCTCCCTGCTGCTCGCGTGGCTGTTCGCGATCGGCCTCGCCCTGTTCTCCACCCGCGCAGGCCGTTGGGGGCGGATGCTCGGTTCCGGCCTCGAAATCGGCGCGGCCGCCCTGCCGCACTTCTGGCTCGCGAGCGCGCTCATCGTGGTGTTCAGCAGCTGGCTCGGCGTGCTGCCGCCGGTCAGCACCCCAGGCCCTGCCGGACTCGTGCTGCCCGTGCTGACCCTCGCCATCCCGCTCGCCGGTTTCCTCGGCCAGCTCATGCGGGAGTCGATGCTCACGGCGCTCGAAGCCCCGTTCGTCGTCTCCGCGCGGGCCAGGGGGAAAGTGAGGGCGGCATCCGCCGGGTGCACGTGCTGCGGCACGCGAGCCTGCCCGGGATCAGCCTCTCCGGCTGGGCGTTCGGTTCGCTGATCAGCGGGGCCGTCGTCGTCGAGACGATCTTCGCCAGGCCGGGACTCGGCCGCACCCTGCTGAACGCCGTCACGGTGCGGGACGTGCCTGTCGTGATCGGTGTCGTGCTGTTCGTCGCCGCCGCTTACATCCTGATGACCCTTCTGACCGATGTCGCCCAGCGGATCGCCGACCCGAGGCTGCGGCGCGCATGAGCGACCTCGAGATCCAGGCCGGCCTCGCCGGGGCTGCGGCGCGGCGCCAGACGGGAAGGGGCCTCGGCACGAGGTTCGGCACGCGGTTCGGCGGTCGGGTCGGCCTCACCGAGGTCCTCGCCGCCGGTTTTGTGCTGTTCCTGCTCCTTGCCGCCTTCGCACCCGGCCTCGTGGCGCCGGGAGACCCGCTCGCGATCGACCCGCGCGCGGCGTTCCAGCCCCCTCGTCGGCGCACTGGTTCGGCACGGACGAATCCGGGCGCGACGTCTACACCCGGGTCAGCCACGGCACCGGGGGCTCGCTCCAGATCGGCGTGGCGGCGACACTGATCGGCCTCGGCCTCGGGGCCGTGCTCGGGATCATCGCCGGCATGCTCGGTTCGATCGTGGACTTCACCGTGAACCGACTGCTCGAGGTCATGTTCGCGTTCCCCGGCCTGTTGCTCGCCCTGCTGTTCATCATGGTCTTCGGGCCGGGGCCGGCGACGGCGACCCTCGCCGTCGGTCTCGCGACCGCGCCCGGCTACGCACGCATCATCCGCGCCCAGCTCGTCTCCGTGCGATCCTCGGCCTTCGTCGAGGCCGCGACCGTTCTCGGTCGCAGCCGCACCCGGATCCTCGTGCGGCACATCCTCCCGAACACGCTCGCACCGCTCCTCGTGCTCGGTACCCTGGGCATCGGCCAGGCCATCATCTGGGCGGCGGCGCTCAGCTACCTCGGCCTCGGCGCCAAACCGCCCGCCGCGGAATGGGGCGCGATGCTCTCGGCCGGGCGCACCTACCTGAACACCGCCGTCTGGATGAGTTTCTTCCCCGGACTCTTCGTCGTGCTCACCGCGATCTCCGCGACCGTTCTCGGGCGCGCGATCGAGCGACGGCTGAGGCACGCGTGACGGGGGCGCGGGCGGATGCCGGCGCGCCGGCCCTGCTGGTCCGCGGGCTGAGCGTCGGTTTCGGAAGTAAACCCGGACGGGATCCCCTTGTCGACGACGTGTCGTTGGAGGTCGCTCCCGGGGAATGCCTCGCGATCGTCGGCGAATCCGGTTCGGGGAAGAGCCTCACGGCGCGCAGCCTGCTCGGCCTGGCCGGGACCGGATCGTGGCTGCACGCCGACGAGCTGAGCGTCGGCGGGACATCCGTGCTCGGTCTGAGCGAGAACGCCTGGCGGCGGAGGCGCGGCAGGGACGTGGGACTCGTGCTCCAGGACGCGCTCGTGTCGCTCGACCCGCTGCGGCCGATCGGGCGCGAGATCGGTGACACCCTGCGGCTGCACACGAACCTCTCTGCGGCCGCGCGGGCTCGCCGGGTGCTCGAGCTCCTCGCCGAGGTCGGGCTTCCCGACGGCGAGCTCCGGGCCCGCCAGCGTTCCGGTGAACTCTCCGGCGGCCAGCGTCAACGCGCCCTGATCGCATCGGCGATCGCGCTGCGGCCGCCCCTGCTCATCGCCGACGAACCGACGACGGCCCTCGACGTGACCGTGCAGGCCAGGATCCTCGACCTGTTCGAGGCTCTGCTGCACGCCGGGACGGCCCTCGTGCTGATCAGCCACGACCTCGCCGTCGTCAGCCGGATCGCCGACCGCGTCGCGGTGATGAGCGGCGGCCGGATCGTCGAGACCGGCACGACCCGCGCGCTCCTCGACGACCCTCGGCACGACGAGACCCGGCGGATGATCGCCGCGGTCCCGGCCGGGCAGCCCCGAGGAGCCCGGCTCTCGGCGCAGGACCGGCCGAACCGGCCGGCACCCGGTGTCGTTCCTGGGGCCGTTCCTGCTGCCGTTCCCGCGGTCGCCGATCGCGTCGTGCTCGAGGCTTCCGGGCTCGTCAAGAGCTTCCGGATGCCCGACCGGAGCCGGCTGTTCGCCGTCAACGACGTGTCCTTCACGCTCGACCGCGGCACGACGCTCGGCATCGTCGGTGAGTCCGGTTCGGGCAAGACCACGCTGGCCCGGCTGCTGCTCAGCGCTCGAGTCCCCGGACGCCGGCGAGGTCAGGGTGCTCGGCGAGACCTGGACCGGGATCACCGAACGCGCCCGCCGACCGATGCGACCGGCGCTCGGCGCCGTCTACCAGGACGCCCTGGCCTCCTTCGACCCGCGGCTCACCGTCGGCGCCGTCCTCCGCAACGCCGCCGGTTCCGCGGACCGGTCGGTCGAGCTCCTCGACCGGGTCGGGCTCGGCGCGGCCGTGCTCGGCCGCCGCCCGCTCGAGCTCTCCGGCGGCCAACGACAGCGGGTCGGCATCGCGCGCGCCCTCGCGAAGCGGCCGCAGGTCCTGATCTGCGACGAACCGGTGTCCGCGCTCGACATGACCGTGCAGGCCCAGGTGCTCGACCTCCTCGACGAGCTGCAGCGCGACCTCGGCCTGAGTCTCGTGTTCATCTCGCACGACCTCGGCGTCGTGCAGCACGTCAGCGACCGGATCGTCGTCATCGAGAACGGATCGGTCGTCGAGACCGGCCCGACGGAGCAGGTCTTCGCCGCGCCGGCGCATCCGTACACCCGGCGCCTGCTCGACGCCGTGCCGCGCCTGCCCGCCCCTGCCCCCCCCCCGAATCGCCGGTGAACGGGGCATCGGGTAGGTTGGGTTAGGCCAATATTCAGGCACCTCACCGCAGACACGGTGCCGCAGACAGTGAATCGGAGAACCATGACGATCCCGAACGTTCCGGACAAGCCAGCCCTCGAGGGCCTCGAGAACAAATGGGGCGGCACCTGGGACACCGAGGGCACGTACCGCTTCGACCGCGACTCCGCGACCAGGGCGAACATCTTCTCCATCGACACTCCCCCGCCGACCGCGTCCGGCTCACTGCACATCGGCCACGTGTTTTCGTACACGCACACCGACGTCGTCGCCCGCTTCCAGCGGATGCGCGGCCGCGACGTGTTCTACCCGATGGGCTGGGACGACAACGGCCTGCCGACCGAACGCCGGGTGCAGAACTACTACGGCGTGCGCTGCGACCCGTCGCTGCCGTATGCCCCCGACTTCACCGCGCCCTTCGAGGGCGGCGACGGCAAGAGCACCAAGGCCGCCGACCAGGTCCCGATCAGCCGCCGCAACTTCATCGAACTCTGTGAACGCCTCACCCTCGAAGACGAGAAGCAGTTCGAAGCGCTCTGGCGCGACCTCGGCCTGAGCGTCGACTGGACCCAGACCTACCGCACGATCGGTTCGCACTCGATCGCATCCTCCCAGCTCGCCTTCCTCGGCAACGTCGCCCGCGGCGAGGCCTACCAGGCCATGGCGCCGACCCTCTGGGACGTCACCTTCCGCACGGCCGTCGCGCAGGCCGAGCTCGAGGACAAGGACATGCCCGCCGCGTACCACCGGGTCTCCTTCCGCAAGCCCGACGGTTCCACGATCGAGATCGAGACCACCCGGCCCGAGTTGCTGCCGGCCTGCGTGGCCCTCGTCGCGCATCCGGACGACGAGCGCTACAAGCACCTCTTCGGCACGACCGTGCGCACCCCGCTCTTCGACGTCGAAGTTCCTATCCTCGCCCACCACCTCGCCCAGAAGGACAAGGGCAGCGGCATCGCGATGATCTGCACCTTCGGCGACGTGACCGACGTGGTCTGGTGGCGGGAGCTCGACCTGCCGAACCGCGCGATCATGGGCTTCGACGGCCGCATCATCGCCGAGGCGCCCGAGGTCATCACGAGCGAAGCCGGAATCGCCGCGTATGCCGAGCTCGCCGGAAAGACCGTTTTCTCGGCCAAGCAGGCCGTCGTCGCCCTTCTCACGGCGAGCGGCGACATGATCGGCGAACCGAAGCCGATCGTGCACCCGGTCAAGTTCTTCGAGAAGGGCGACAAGCCCCTCGAGATCGTGTCGACCCGCCAGTGGTACATCCGTAACGGAGCGCGCGACGAGGCACTCCGGTCCCGCCTGCTCTCGCACGGCGCCGACCTGCAGTGGCACCCCGAATTCATGAAGGTCCGCTACGACAACTGGGTCAACGGCCTCACCGGCGACTGGCTCGTCTCCCGCCAGCGCTTCTTCGGAGTTCCGCTTCCGGTCTGGTACCCGCTGGATGCCGACGCGAACCCGGTCTTCGACCAGCCGATCGTCGCCACCCGCGACCAGCTCCCGGTCGACCCCTCTTCCGACACCGCGCCGGGGTACGCAAGCACCCAGCGCGGCCAGGCCGGCGGTTTCGTCGGCGAGGTCGACGTGATGGATACCTGGGCGACGTCCTCGCTCACCCCGCAGCTCGCCGGCGGCTGGGAGCGCGACCCACAGCTCTTCGACCTCGTCTACCCGTACTCGCTCCGCCCGCAGGGCCAGGACATCATCCGCACCTGGCTGTTCTCCACCCTGCTCCGCGCCGAACTCGAGGACGGCCGGTCCCCGTGGAAGCACGCGGCCCTGTCCGGGTTCATCGTCGACCCCGACCGCAAGAAGATGTCGAAGTCCAAGGGCAACGTCGTCACCCCCGCCGACATGCTCGTGCAGCACGGTTCGGATGCCGTGCGCTACTGGGCCGCCTCCTCGCGCCTCGGCACCGACGCGGCCTTCGACCCCAAGAACCCGACGCAGATCAAGATCGGCCGTCGCCTCGCGATCAAGATCCTGAACGCGTCGAAGTTCATCCTCGGCTTCGACGGGGCAGCGGACGCCGCGATCACCGAGCCCCTCGACCGCAGCATGATCGCCCGCCTCACGAGTGTCGTCGCCCAGGCGACGACCGCGTTCGACAGCTACGACCACGCCCGCGCCCTCGAGGTCACCGAGAGCTTCTTCTGGACGTTCTGCGACGACTACCTCGAGCTCGTCAAGGAACGCGCGTACGGCGAAGCCGGCGCCGGGCAGGCCTCGGCCGTCGCGGCGCTCCGCACCGCACTGTCGACCCTGCTCCGTCTGTTCGCCCCGTTCGTGCCGTTCGCGACCGAAGAGGCGTGGTCCTGGTCCAACGAGGGATCCGTGCACCGGGCCGCCTGGCCCATCGCGGCAGACCTCGCCGCAGGTTCAGGGGGAACCCCGCACTGCTCGAGCTGTCCAGTCGCGCGCTCACCGGCATCCGGCGCGGAAAGACGGATGCGAAAGCGTCCCAGAAAACCGACGTCGCATCTGCTGTAATTAGCGGTACGGCTGCAGAGGTTGCCCTGCTCGCGCAGGCTGCCGCAGATCTGCAGGCTGTCGGCCGGATCTCGGAATTGGTTTTTGTCGAAGGCGGCGAGTTGGCAGTCACGGAAATCGTGCTCGCCACGGTGTCGGAGAGTTAGGGAGAACCAGATGGCTATTCACGTACGAGCATTGGGCGACAAGGACTTTTTCGCCTGGCTGGGCCTCTTCGAGGGCTACAGCGAGTTCTACAAGAGCGAACTGACCGATGAGAAGGCCCTCCGCGTCTGGAGCTGGATCATCGATCGGAACCACGTGCTGAACGGCGCGGTCGCAGTCAGTGACGACGGCGACTTCGTGGGCTTCGCGCACTACCGGGAGGTGCCGAACACGCTCAGCGCCACCCGCGGTCTCTTCATCGACGACCTGTTCGTCGTGCCGGAGCACCGTACGGGCGGCGTCGGCCGTTCGCTGATCGAGTTCGCCAAGGACTACGCGGCCGAGCACAAGCTCACGACCGTGCAGTGGATCACCGCCGCGGACAACGAGACCGCCCAGCGTCTCTACGACGACGTCGGCACCCGCACCGACTGGGTCACCTACGAGATCGAGCTCTGAGCCCGTTGCAGGTGGGAACCCGCTGGTCGTTCGGCGGCACGGCGCCGTCCGGTCTGCCCGAGGTCGTCCTCCTCGCGGTCAGCACGGTCGAGCAGGACCTCACTGTCGCCCCGAAGGACGGTACGGATTCGTGGCGTTGGACGCTGACCTGGCTCGAGGCCAAGCCGGTGATCGAGCTCGATGACGGCACCGTCATCCGCTACAACGCGGTCGACGACAGCGCAACGATCACGCAGCCCTCGATCGAGGTCGAGGACGACGAGGACTGGATCTAGACCCGGAGGTCCCGCGGGTATCAGTCGCGCGGGATCACCGGTTCCGTCGCGCCCGGCCGGTCCGGTCCCGCCGAGAGGGCGAGACGGATCATCGCGGCGGCGCCCAGGATGGGACCGGGCACCAGGACCAGCAGGGCGTACTGCCAGCCCACGAGTCCGGCGAGCACCGGGACGACCTGGATCGTGACGACTGTGATCAGGAAGCCGATGGCCGTCTGGACGGTCAATGCCGTGCCCACGTGGCGCAGATCGGCGGACTCGCTGAGCGAAGTGGAGAAGACGCCGGAATCGGCGATGACGGATGCGCCCCACACCGCCAGGACGATGACGAGGGTCACCGGCGCCGCAGTGAAGAACAGCGGAGAGGCGAGGGCACAGCTGCCGCTGACGATCAGGGCTCCGGCACCCGCAGTACCGCGACCGTATCGGTCGGCCGCCCACCCGCCCAGCAGGGCGCCGGACGCACCGGCCACCCCGATCACGAGAAAGATGACGAGTGTGTCCCAGGCCGCAACGGACTCTCCCGCCGCCGACCGGCCGGCGCGAACGAAGGCGGGCAGCCAGGTCCAGAGCGCGAACAACTCCCACATGTGGCCGAAGTAGCCGAAATTGGCCAGGCGAGAACGTCTGTCCCTGAACATGTCCACGGCGTACCGCGGGTTGATCGGGGCGCTCCCGGACGAACCGTGCGGGCCCGACCGGATCAGGAGCGCCGCAACGACCGCGGCGACGGCGGCGAGAACCGCGGAGACGTTCATCACGTCCCGCCACGCCAGATCGGGCAGTCCGCGGACGAGGTGCGGCAGTGCTGAGCCGAGGGTCAGGGCCGCGATCATCAGGCCGAAGGCCCGCCCCTGGCCAGGGACGGCGCCCAGGACGCCGTGAGTTTCATCCCGACCGGGTACACGCCCGCCAGCAGTGCACCGGTCAGGAAGCGCGGGAGGAGCGCCGTCGCGAGGTCCGTCGCCGTCGCGGTGAACGCGAGAATGCACCCGGCGGTGCCCAGCGCGCACCCAGCCATCAACAGCTGGGGCGGTATCCGGTCCGCCGCGTTCAGGACCGCGGACAGGACGGCGCCGACCACGAAACCGAGCTGCACGGATGCCGTCAGCCAGACCGCGTCGACCGTCGAGATATTCCACTCCAGCCTGAGCGCAGGAACGACCGCGGACGCGGAGAACCAGGCGGACATGGCCAGGACCTGGACAAGCGCGATCAGCAGCCGCTGGCGCTTCTGCCGGGTCACGACCGGTCGCCCGCCCCCGGATCCCGGCGGCAGGGGCCGGGCCGCCGGGCCCGCGGATCAGGCCTGCGGCACGACATACCGCAGGTACACCATTCCGTTTCGGAACCGTCGTTCACCCCGGAGCTCGAGCGGCATCCTCAGGTGCTCCGGCAGGAACCGGGTGCCGCCGCCGACGATGATCGGCGTCACGAAACGGTGGATCTCATCGACAACGCCCGCCTTGAGCGCGTGCGCGGCGAGCCCAGGACCGCCGATGGACACGCTCAGCCTGCTGTCCGCGACGAGGCTGCGTACCTCGGCGGCGTCGAAGGAGCGCTCGATGCGCGTCCGCGTCGTCGTGACCGCCGCAAGGTTGTGCGAGTAGACGACCTTTTCGGCGGCCTGCCAGATATCGGTGTACTCCCGCACCACGTCGGGCGGATCGACGAGTTCTCTCGCGGTCTCCCAGAACGCCATCGTCTCGTACATCCTGCGTCCGTACAGGTAGGTGCCGATCTTGCGTTCGAGGGCGTTGATGAAGGCGTGCACCTCCTCGTCGGGTGTCGCCCAGTCGAAATCACCGGCTGCATCCGCTGTGTACCCGTCGAGCGACGTGATGCCCGAGTAGATCAGCCTGGCCATGTGTCCTCCCGTCGCCCCTGCGTCTGCAGCTTCATACTGGCCTGCCCTGTCGCCCAGCGGAAGAGCCCTGAGACGAACGAACCCCTAGCCGGGCGCGCCCTCCCAACGGAAGAGCGCCGCGAGCCCGAGACCGCCCGCGATGCTGACCATGGCGAGGGCGTGCGCCCCCTTCGGGGCATCCGCCCCCTTCGGGGAATCCGCCCCCTCGACACCGTCGGCGCGGGACTGTGCCAGAAGCCGCAGCACGATCAGGGCACCGGATGCGCCGAACGGGTGCCCGAGGGCGAGCGCGCCGCCCTGCCGGTTGGCTCTGTCCTCCGGCACGTCGATCAGGTCGAGGGAGGCGAGCACCTGGGCCGCGAAGGCTTCGACGATCTCGACACGAGCGAGGGCCTCGGCAGGGATGCCCGTGCGCGCGAGCAGGGACCTGCCTGCCTCGCCGCCGCCGGCACCGAGCAGGTTGGGGTCGGTTCCGGCCGGGACGGCGTCGACGAAGGTGAGGAAGCCGGGGCTGCCCGTTCCGGCCTGGAATGAGCCGCTCGCCAGGAGGTCCCTCGCGCGGGCCCTGCTCGTGACGAGCACGACCACGGCGCCGTCGGCGTCTGCGCAGGAATTGCCGGCCGTGACCGTTCCGCCCGGGCGGAAGGCCGCTGGGAAGCGGCGGAGCAGGGCAGCGTCGAGCTTCGGGCGGGGGCCTTCGTCGGCCGTGACGCGTGCGCCCATCCCGTCGATGCCGGCGATCCCGACGATCTCTGCCTCGAACGCTCCCGCACCCGCGGCGGCGACGGCGAGACGGTGGCTGCGGGCGGCGAAGGCGTCCTGGCGTTCCCTGCCGATTCCGAAGTGCGCGGCCACGTTCTCGGCGGCGACGCCCATGTCGGGGTCGCCGACCGAATCCGGCGCGAACCGGACGCGATCGAAGAAGTCCGGCTCCCCCGGCGCCGAACTCACGCGGTGCGCGCGGAGGGGCGCGGTGCTGCAGCTCTCGACACCGCCGGCCAGGTAGAGGCTGCCGGCGCCCGCGGCGACGAGGCGGCAGGCGAGCACGATCGCCTCCAGCCCGGACCCGCACTGCCGGTCGACGGTCAGGCCTGGCACGCTCACCGGGAATCCGGCCTCGAGCAGCGCGAGGCGGGCGAGGTTCCCGCCGCCGCCCGTGGCGTTCCCGATGATCACGTCGTCGATGTGCGCGGGATCGAGGCCGAGGTCGGCGACGACCGCGGAGAGCACGGGGGCGAGCAGCCGGTCGGCGGTGATCAGGGACAGGGCTCCGCCGCTTCGCCCGAAGGCCGTGCGACGACCCCAGAGGATGACGGGCTCGCGGTCGGCGGCAGGAGCCGAGGCGGTGTGCTCAGTCGAGGCGCTCGACACGGGGGTCTCCTTCGGTGATCCAGTCGGCAAGCAGGCGCCGGCTGACCTTGCCCGCCCGGGTGACGGGCAGGTCCGTGATCCGGTAATAGGCGCGCGGGCGTTTCGGCGGGGCGAGGCCGGTCGCGGCCGTCCGCAGGTCGGCGAGGGTGAACGCCCCAGCGCCGGGGTCGGGTGCTTCGAGGAGCGCGGCGACGAGCAGCGTACCGCGCCGGGCATCCGCGAGGCCGGTCACGACGACCTGTGCTCCGGCCCCGCCTGCAGCGGAGCCGCCGAGGCCGGTGAGGAGGGTCGCCTCGACCTCCTGCGGGTAGACGTTGTGACCGGAGGTGACGATCATGTCGGCCCGGCGGCCCTCGAAGTGCAGTTCGCCGGCGTCGTCGAGATGGCCCTGGTCGCCGACCGTGCACCACTCGCCGGTCTGGTCAGCAGCGACGCGGGCAAACGCCGTGCCGTCGTCGCCCCAGGCGTAGCCTGCGCTGACCAGGCGGCTGCGCACGACGATGGTCCCGGTGGCTCCGGGGGCGGATGCCCGGCCCGCGTCATCGAGGACGCGCACGTCGACGCCGGGGAACGGCCGGCCGACGGCCGTCGGCGACTCGGTCCGGTCCTCACCGGGGCGGAGTCGCCTGGCGGTGACGAAGCTCAGTTCCGCGGCGCCGTAATAGTCGAAGACCGTGGCTCGGGGCGCCCAGTTCCGGACACTCGCGAGAGTGGCGGCGTCGAGCCGGGCGCCCGCGCTGACGATCGCGGTGAGCGCGCCTCCGTCCACGCCGGCGATCAAACCCCGCTCGGCGAGCATTCGGAGCGCGGTCGGGACGGCGACGATGCGGGTCACGCCGGCGTGTGCCACGGAGTCGAGGGCATCGCCGACGTCGAAGTGCGGCAGGGTGTGGAACGCAGCCCCCGCGTAGAGGGTCTCGGCGAGGGCGTAGAGCGTCAGGCTCGCCGACAGCGGTCCGGGGGCGAGGACCCGGTCGTCGGCGCGGAGGTCGAACAAGGCGGAACTCGCTGCGAAGGCCCGCTGCCAGGAGTCCCTGCCGCGGGTGAAAGCCTTGGGCAGCGCGGTGGTGCCCGAGGTGAAGCCGTAGAGGAAGACCGAATCCGCTGGCCCGTCGCGGAGGCCGGCTGGCGCCGGTGGCGTCGTCGGCGCCCGCGATGAAGACGCCGGTAGCGGCGTCGAGCCGGCCTCGCGCAGCATCCGCTCGATCGCCGTGCGCTGCAGGGCCGGCCAGTCCGGGTCGAGCACAGCGACGGTGCCCACGCCCGCGACCGCGGCGACGAAGTCCACGACGAAGTCGAGACCGTTCGGCAGGCAGAGCACGGTCGGGCCGCCGGACGACTCCCCGCCAGTTCGCGGGCGCGGCGGCTCGACCGGCCCTGGAGTTCGGCGTAGCTGAGCCGGTCCGCACCGATCGTGACGGCGTTCGCGTCCGGCTGCAGAGCGGCCCAGTGCTGGAGGCGGTCGAGGAAGGGCACGGTCGAGTCTACTTTTCCTGAGGTCCCCTGCTCGGTGACAAAAGCTACTTGACCGCGATGATCTCGCCGTGCGGCATGCCGAACCAGCCATCGGGGTCGCCTGCCCACTGCCGCCAGGCTGCGGCCATGGCGCGCAGGTCGGTGAGGTCGGCGGTCCCGGATTCGATCGCGTGCGCGGCGAAATCGGACTCGGTCGCGCGCAGGGCCCAGGATTCCCCCACCAGTCGCGCTCGGCATCCGTGGCGAAGCACCAGATGGACGCACTGCTCGTCACCGCGTCGAAGCCGGCGAGCCTGGCCCAGGCCTTGAGTGCGCGGCCGGCGTCTGGATCACCTCCGTTCCAGTAGTGCACCGCACGGTAGGCGGTCATCCAGGACTGGAGGCCGGGGAGCTTGGGGTACCAGGCCACGCCGCCGTAGTCGACATCGCGGGCGGCGAGGATGCCGCCCGGTTTCAGCACGCGGCGGAGTTCCCTCAGGGCGGCGACCGGGTTGGCCAGGTGCTGAAGCACCTGGTGCGCGTGCACGAGGTCGAAGCTGTCGTCCGCGAAGTCGAGGGCATAGACATCGCCGACCCGGAAGGTGACGTTGGGCACACCCTCGTCGACGGCGAGCCCGGCCGCCTGGGCGACGATCGCAGCGGAGGCGTCGACGCCGGTGACCGTGCCCGGAGAAACCCGGCGCGCGAGGTCGACCGTGATCGTGCCAGGCCCGCAGCCGACATCGAGGACCCTCAGCCCCGGCGTAAGGTGCGGGATCAGGTACGCGGCCGAGTTCAGGACGGTACGCCAGGTGTGCGAGCGGAGCACGCTCTCGTGGTGCCCGTGCGTATAGGTGTCGCGGATCGCCTCGCCGTGCGGGGCGATCTCGACGCGGTCGGCGTCCCTGTTTTCCGGCTGGGAGTGTGCGGGCTCGCGTGTTTGCTCGGCGGTCATGCTGACAGCCTAGGACCTGTACCGAATTCAGGAGTCGGGATCCCGGAGGACACCGCTCGCCGGCATCCGCCGCACTGATCCGGGCTCCGGCACCCCACTGCCGGTCGTACTCCTGAATTCGGAACTAGGTTTAAGGCATGGACCAGCACAACCCCTTCGCCCCGCCGAGCACGCTCCCGTTCCAACTCCCGCCGTATGCCGCCATTCGCGACGAGCACTACCGGCCCGCGTTCCTCGAAGGCATGGCCGAGCAGCTCGCCGAGGTCGAAACGATCTGTTCCGACCCCGCGGAGCCGTCCGTCGCGAACACCCTGCTGGCGCTTGAACGGAGCGGCCAGTTGCTCGACCGGGTCGCCGCGGTGTTCTTCAACCGGAGCTCCTCAGACTCCAGCCCGTTCACGATCGCCCTGGAGGAGGAGCTCGCTCCCCTGCTCGCGGCCCACTCCGACGCGATCCGGCTGCGCCCCGAGCTCTTCGCGCGCATCGCGGCCCTGCACGCGCGCGCAGACGAGCTCGGGCTCGACCCGGAGACCCGGTACCTCCTCGAGCGGTATTTCACCCAGTTCACCCTCGCCGGCGCCGGGCTGTCCGACGCAGACAAGGCACTGCTCCGCGACTTCAACACGCGGCTCTCCGTCGCCACAACCCGGTTCGAGAAGAACCTTCTCGCCGACACCAACGACCTCGCCCTCGTCGTCGACGACGCTTCGGAGCTCGACGGTCTCTCTGCCGGCCAGCTCTCCGCCGCGGCCCAGGCCGCAACCGACCGTGGCATGCCCGGCCGTTTCGTGATCACCCTCGTGCTCTTCACCGGCCACCCCTACCTCGCGCTGCTCACCAACCGGGGCGTGCGCGAACGGTTGCTCGCCGCCTCGCGTGCCAGGGGCATCCGTGGCGGAGAGCACGACAACCGCGCCCTCGTGCTGTCGATCACCCGCCTCCGCGCCGAACGCGCCCGCCTGCTCGGCTTCGCGACCCACGCGGCCGCGGTCACGGCCGACGAGACCGCCAGGACGCCCGCCGCCGTCGGGGACCTGCTGCACCGGCTCGCGGTTCCGGCCGCCCGCAACGCGCGCGCCGAGCAGGCCGAACTGCAGGCCCTCGTCGACGCCGACGTCGCTGCGGGGATCCTCGCCGAGGGCTTCGACATCGCCGCCTGGGACTGGGCGTTCTACTCCGAGCGGATGCGCCGGGCCAGGTACGACGTCGACACGGCCGCCCTGCGCCCCTGGTTCGAGTTCGAGAGCGTGCTGCGCGACGGCGTCTTCTACGCCGCCCAGCGCCTCTACGGGGTGACCTTCACCGAACGTGCCTCGCTCGCCGCGTGGCACCCCGATGCGCGGGTGTTCGAAGTGTGCGAGGAGGACGGCTCCCCCGTCGGCCTGTACATCCTCGACGTGTACACCCGGGATTCCAAGCGCGGCGGGGCGTGGATGAACGCCCTCGTCTCGCAGTCGGATCTGCTCGGCACGCCCGTGATCGTCTGCAACAACCTCAATGTGCCGCAGCCGGCCGCCGGGGAGGCCACGCTGCTGAGCCTCGACGAGGTCACCACGCTCTTCCACGAGTTCGGGCACGCCCTCCACGGGCTTTTCGCACGGGTCACCTACCCGAAATTCGCCGGGACGAACGTGTACCGGGACTTCGTCGAGTTCCCGAGCCAGGTCAACGAGATGTGGCGCTTCGACCCGGAGGTGCTCGCGAACTATGCGCTCCACCGGGAGACCGGCGAGCCGCTGCCCCCGGAGGTCGTCGCGGGCATCCACGCGTCTGCGACCTTCAACGAGGGCTTCGCGACGAGCGAATACCTCGCCGCCGCACTGCTCGACCAGGCCTGGCACGGCATCGAAGCGGATGCCGGCACCGAGATCACCGATGTCGCCGCCTTCGAGGCCGCCTGTCTCACCGCCGCCGGCCTCGACAACCCCGCCGTGCCGACCCGGTACGCGAGCACCTATTTCGCGCACACCTTCTCCGGCGGGTACGACGCGGGCTACTACTCGTACATCTGGAGCGAGGTGCAGGACGCGGACACCGGCGCCTGGTTCGCCGAGCACGGCGGCCTGACCAGGGAGAACGGTGAGCGGTTCCGGGAACGCCTGCTCGCTCGCGGGGGCGGCATCGACCCGCTCGAGGCGTACCGGGACTTCAGGGGGCGCGATGCGATCATCCAGCCGCTGCTCGACCGGCGCGGCCTGAACTAGCCGCGCCGACCTCCCTGTCCCGGCAGAGACTCAGTGATACAGCGCGCTGTATGAGTTGATCGCCGGCTGGCCGCCGAGGTGGGCGTAGAGGACGTTGCCGTCCCTGGCAATGTCGCCCGTCGTGACGAGGTCGATCAGTCCGGCCATCGACTTTCCCTCGTAGACGGGGTCGATGATGACGCCCTCGAGGCTCGCCGTGAGCCGGATGGCGGCATTCGTCGACTCCACCGGTATCCCGTAGAAGTTCCCCGCCCAGCCTTCGAGCACGGTGATCTCGTCGTCGGTGATGGGACGCCCCACGCCGATCAGTTCCGCCGTGTTGCGCGCGATGCGGGCGACCTGGTCGCGAGTGGCCTCGATCGTGGCGGATGCGTCGATCCCGAGCACGCGCCGCTTGCGACCCCCGAAGTTCGCCTCGAGGTCGGCGAATCCGGCGATCATGCCCGCGTGGGTCGACCCGGTGACGCTGCAGACCACGATCGTGTCGAAGAACACACCGAGCTCTTTCTCCTGGGCGGCCACTTCGTGGGCCCAGTTCGCGAAGCCGAGTCCGCCCAATCGGTGGTCGGAGGCACCAGCCGGGATCGGATACGGGATTCCACCCGCGGCCACGACGTCGGCGATGGCCTGCGTCCACGAGTCCTTGAAGCCGATTCCGAAGCCCTCGGATGAGATGCGCACGTCGGCGCCGGTGAGCCGGGAGAGCAGGATGTTGCCCACCCGGTCGTTGACGCTGTCCGGCCAGTCCACCCACTGCTCCTGCACCAGAACAGCCTTCAGGCCGAGGTGGGCGGCGACCGCGGCGACCTGCCTGGTGTGGTTGGACTGGATGCCGCCGATGGAGACGAGGGTGTCCGCACCCTGGGCAAGGGCCTCCGGAATCAGGTACTCCAGCTTCCGGGTCTTGTTACCGCCGAAAGCGAGGCCGCTGTTCACGTCCTCACGCTTGGCCCAGACACGGGCGCCACCGAGGTGGGTGCTGAGCCGGTCGAGCGGGTGAATGGGGCTCGGGCCGAAGGTGAGCGGGTGACGGGGAAAATCGCGCAGTGCCATGGGGTCCTTTGGATCGGGGTGGGGGTTCAGGGGTTCAGGGGTTCAGGGGTTCAGGGGTTCAGGGGTTCAGGGGTTCAGGGGTTCAGGGTCACGTTGGCAGTCGCGGCCAGCATCCGCCCGAGGGTGAGCCAGTTCTCGCGTACGGCCGTGCCGGCTTGGTCGGCTTGCCCGGCAGCGCAGAATCCGATGATGCGCTCGTGGTCGGCAACGGATGCCCGCCCCGCGAGGGAGGAGAACCGGGCGCGTTCCAGGCGCCTCAGGGTGGGCGTGACCTGCTCGAGCAGTGCCGGCAGCAGCTGGTTCGCGCTCGCGCGCACCGCGACGTCGTGGAAATCGTCATCCGCGGCGATGGCGGCATCGACGTCGTTCGTCGCCAGGGCGAGCCGGAACCGGTCGTTGGCCGCCTTCATCGCGGCGATGTCCCCGGCGGTGAGCTGGGCGACCGCCTCGCGCGCGGCGAGTTCGTGGAGCGCTGCGGCGATCGCCTGCGCGTTCAGTGCCGTCCGTTCGTCCAGCGGCGCGACGACGGTCTGCCTGGCACGCTCGGTTCGAACGAGACCTGCGGTTTCGAGCCGGGCGATGGCCTCGCGGATCGGCGTGCGACTGACCCCGAGCCAGGACTCGAGCTCGGCGTCACGAAGCTTCTCGCCGGGGGCGAGCCTTCCGTCGACGATTGCGGTGCGGAGTGCCTCGTAGGCATAGTCGCGCAGGGAGACTGGTCGATGCAGCGCATCGGGAACGGGAACCGGCATGCAATATATTAGATATTGCCAGTGGCGCCCTGTCAAGTGGCCGCCGACCCGCCTGCACCAAAAACCGCCCCCGACTGTGGTCGGAGGCGGTTCAGGTCGTGATGGGTTTCGGGGCTAGGCGGACTTCTCGACGCGGCGGGCGGCCTTGTGCAGCACGATGGTCGGGGCGGCGTTGTCGAGCACGGCAGCCCTGGTCACGATGACCCTGGCGACCTCGCTGGAGGACGGCACCTCGAACATGATCGGCCCGAGGACCTCTTCCATGATCGCGCGGAGGCCCCGGGCGCCGGTCTTGCGCAGCACGGCGAGGTCGGCGATGGCCTCGAGCGCGGGCTGCTCGAAGTCGAGTTCGACGCCGTCGAGCTCGAACATCCGCTGGTACTGGCGCACGAGGGCGTTCTTCGGAACCGTGAGGATCTGCATGAGGGCGACCTGGTCGAGCTGGGTGACCGTCGTGACGACGGGCAGCCGGCCGATGAATTCGGGGATGAGTCCGAACTTGTGCAGGTCTTCGGGGAGGACCTCGCTGAAGAGGTTCACATCGTCACCCTTGCTGTGCAGCGGGGCGCCGAAGCCGATGCCCTTCTTGCCAGCACGGGTGGAGATGATGTCGTCGAGTCCCGCGAACGCGCCGGCCACGATGAACAGCACATTGGTCGTGTCGATCTGGATGAATTCCTGGTGCGGATGCTTGCGCCCGCCCTGCGGGGGCACAGACGCGACGGTTCCTTCCAGGATCTTCAGCAGAGCCTGCTGCACGCCCTCACCGGACACGTCCCTGGTGATCGAGGGGTTCTCGGCCTTGCGGGCGATCTTGTCGATCTCGTCGATGTAGATGATGCCCGTCTCGGCACGCTTGACGTCGTAGTCGGCGGCCTGGATGAGCTTGAGCAGGATGTTCTCGACGTCTTCGCCGACGTATCCGGCCTCGGTGAGTGCGGTCGCGTCCGCGACGGCGAACGGCACGTTGAGGCGCTTGGCGAGCGTCTGGGCGAGATAGGTCTTGCCGCAGCCGGTCGGGCCGATCAGGAGGATGTTGGACTTGGCGATTTCCACGTCGTCGTGGATCGCGTCGGCGGCGGTGAGCGTGGCACGGGAGCGCACGCGCTTGTAGTGGTTGTAGACGGCGACGGCCAGTGCGCGCTTGGCGGCTTCCTGGCCGATGACGTATTCCTCAAGGAACCCGAAGATCTCCTTGGGCTTGGGCAGTTCGAACTCGCCCGTGGTCTCTTCGGCGCCGGCCTCGGCCAGGCGTTCTCGGATGATGTCGTTGCACAGGTCGACGCATTCGTCGCAGATGTAGACACCGGGACCGGCGATCAGCTGCTGGACCTGCTTCTGACTCTTCCCACAGAAGGAACACTTCAGCAGGTCGGCGCTTTCGCCTATTCGGGCCATCCGTCAGCCTCCTCCATCGGTCGTGCTGGTAACGCTTGTTTCGCTGAACCGAGCCTAGCCTCTGGGGGTGACACTGGGGTGCAAGCGACGCGGATCGGTGGAAACCCGTAATAATCCCCCGCGGGTGGGATATCGCGCGGCGCCCGACCGGCGAAAACCGGAACGCGGCGGCCTGCCGGTGCTTGCGCATCCGACCGGCCGCCGCGCGGGCGACAGGAGAACGGGGACCTGCCCCGTCGCGAAAGGGAACTGCTACTTGACGAGGACCGGAACGTTCTTGCGGCTCGTCAGGATCTGGTCGATCAGGCCGTATTCGAGGGCCTCGGGGGCGCCGAGGATCTTGTCGCGGTCGATGTCCTTGTGGACCTGCGCCGAGGTCCGGTTGGAGTGGTGCGCGATCGTCTCTTCGAGCCAGTCGCGCATCCGCTGGATCTCCGCCGCCTGGATCTCGATGTCGGAAGCCTGGCCGCCGCCCTGACCACCGGCCGAGGGCTGGTGGATGAGGATGCGCGCGTTCGGCAGCGCGAGGCGCTTGCCGGGCGTTCCGCCGGCCAGCAGCACGGCGGCAGCGGAGGCCGCCTGGCCGAGGCAGACCGTCTGGATGTGCGGACGGATGTACTGCATCGTGTCGTAGATCGCCGTCATCGCGGTGAAGGAGCCACCCGGTGAGTTGATGTACATCACGATGTCGCGGTCCGGGTCCTGGCTCTCGAGCACGAGGAGCTGGGCCATGACGTCGTCAGCGGACGCGTCGTCGACCTGGACGCCGAGGAAGATGATGCGGTCCTCGAAGAGCTTCGCGTAGGGGTCCTGGCGCTTGTAGCCGTAGGCCGTGCGTTCTTCGAAGGTGGGGAGGATGTACCGAGACTCGGGAGCCTGCGGTGCGCGGCCACCGGCCTGGTGACCAAAATTCGTGAATTCCATGTCGTGTACGCCCGTCCTAGATCTTGTTCACTGAGTCGTCGGTGCCGCCGCCGCCGATTACTTCCGACGCGGAGCCGCGCAGGTGGTCGACGAAGCCGTAGGTCACTGCTTCCTGGGCGGTGAACCAGTTGTCGCGGTCGTTGTCGATCAGGATCTGCTCGACCGACTTGCCGGTCTGCTCCGCCGTGAGTTCCGCCATCCGCTTCTTCATGTCGAGGATGACCTTCGCCTGCGTCTGGATGTCTGCCGCCGTGCCGCCGAAGCCGCCGGACGGCTGGTGCAGCAGGACCCGGGCGTTCGGCGTGATGTACCGCTTGCCCTTGGTGCCGGAGGACAGCAGGAACTGGCCCATGGAGGCCGCCAGCCCGATGCCGACGGTGACGATGTCGTTCGGTACGAACTTCATCGTGTCGTAGATGGCCATGCCGGCCGTGATCGAGCCGCCGGGCGAGTTGATGTACAGGAAGATGTCCCGCTCAGAATCCTCCGCGGCGAGCAGCAGGATCTTGGCACAGATCTCGTTGGCGTTCTCGTCCCGGACCTCCGAACCGAGCCAGATGATGCGGTCTTTCAGCAGTCGGTCAAAAACGCCGGGTGTTGGGGTCATATCGGCCATGTCGCGCTCCGTTTCACTTGTCGCTTGAGATTGAATCTATAGGAGCCTGAGAGCCAGAACGGCCGTGTTCGCCCTCGGCAGATTGCGCGGCTCCCCGCGCCCGGGAACACGGAAGGGCCGGACGTCCTGAGACGCCCGGCCCTCGTTCGCTGGACTACAGCGGGTGCTGGCAGCGGATGCTGCCCACGGGTGTTACTTCTTGGCTGCGGCCTTCTTCTTCGGCTTCGCGGGGGCCTCGGCGGCCTCGTCGTCAGCGTCTTCCGACGCGGCGGCTGCTGCGGCGTCCGCGGCGGGGTCGACCGTGACGGCGTCGATGTCGACGTCGACGGAGGTGGTCCCGTCTGCGGCGGCCTCGGGCTCGTCGCCCGCGATCGCGGTGAACTCGGCGAGATCGACGACGGCGCCGTTGCCATCAACGACCTCCGCCTTGCCGAGGGCGATCGCGAGGGCCTTGTTGCGGGCGACCTCTGCGACCATCGACGGGATCTGGCCGTTGCCGCTGAGCGCCTGGACGAACTCGCTCGGGTCCATGCCGTACTGGGCTGCACCCTGGATCAGGTACTGGGTGAGCTCGTCCTGGCTGACCTGGACCTTCTCGGCCTCGGCGATCGTGTCGAGCAGGATCTGCTGGCGGAAGGTTTCTCGCTCGACTCGGTGACCTCGGCGCGGTGCACGTCGTCTTCGAGGCGGTTCTCGCCCTCGAGGTGACGGCGCACCTCGTCCTCGATGATCGCGGTCGGGATCGGGACCTCGACGGAGGCGAGGAGCTGCTCGATGAGCAGTTCGCGAGCCTGGGTGCCCTGGCCGAAGATCTTGGAGCGCAGCGCCTGCGCCTTGAGGTCTTCGGTGAGCTCTGCGACGGTGTCGAATTCGCTGGCGATCTGCGCGAAGTCGTCGTCGACGGGGGAAGCTCGCGCTCCTTGACGGCGAGGACCGTCACGGTGATCTCCGCGGTTTCGCCTTCGTGGTCGCCGCCCATGAGGGTGGAGTTGAAGGTCGTGGTCTCGGTCGCGCTGAGCGAGTCGAGTGCCTCGTCGATGCCGTCGATCAAGTCGCCGGTGCCGACCTCGTAGGAGATGCCGGTCGCGTTGTCGACCTCGACGTCGCCGATGGAGGCGACGAGGTCGATCTGCACGAAGTCGCCGGTCTTAGCGGGGCGGTCGACCGTGATGAGCGTGCCGAAGCGGCTGCGCAGCTTGTCGAGCTCCTCGGTGACGTCCTCATCGGTGACCTCGGCCGTGTCGACGACGAGCTTGAGGCCGGAGTATGCGGGAAGGTCGATCTCGGGGCGGACGTCAACCTCGATGGAGAGCTTGAGGTCGCCGGAGAAGTCCTTGTCGGACGGCCACTCGACGATGTCGGCCTCGGGGCGGCCGAGCGGGCGGAGCTTGTGCTCGTCGACGGCGGCACGGTAGAAACCGTCGAGGCCTTCGTTGACGGCGTGCTCGAGGACGGCCGACTTACCGACGCGCTGGTCGATGATGGGCGGCGGAACCTTGCCCTTGCGGAAGCCGGGGATGTTGATGTCTTCGGCAATGTGACCATATGCGTGGGTGATGCTGGGCTTCAGCTCCTCCGGGGTCACCGAAATGGTGACCTTGGCGCGCGTGGGGCTCAGCTTTTCGACCGTGGACTTCACGTGGGTTATCTCCTGTGTTCGATCTGGTTCAGAGGGGGTGATGGTCGGGGCGACAGGATTCGAACCTGCGACCTCTCGGCCCCAAACCGAGCGCTCTACCAAGCTGAGCTACGCCCCGGATATTGTCTCAACCCGTTGGAGTCAGCCTGACGCCACGCAGGTGCACGCGACAGCGGATTGACCTCGGTAAGTCTACTGCACCGACCGGATGCCCATGGCCGGTTCGCGTACGCGAGGTCGCCGTTGCTGTACTAAGGTATTTGAGTGCGCAGTTCGGCACTCTTGGGGATGTAGCTCAATGGTAGAGCCTCAGTTTTCCAAACTGATGGCGCGGGTTCGATTCCCGTCATCCCCTCCATATCCGGTCATTCCCTTTCCGAATCCGGCAGTTGCCCCGGCGCCCTATCGGTTGGCGAGGTAGTTGGCCAGGACGGCGGCCGCAAGCGTCTTCGCGCCGTCCAGGTTGCCGGTCGGCTGCGCGTAGTGCTGCACGAGTACCCAGACACCGCCGGAGAGCACGTCGACCTCGCAGGTGTCCCCTCCGCAGCCGGCGAATGCCTCGTCCCCGAGCCCGGTCACCGCTTCGAACCGGATGCTGGAATTGGCCTGGTTCGGCGGTGACGCGTGCCACACCGATGCAGCGCCCGGCAGCACGGTCACGGACACGCCGCCGGAGAGTGCACCGGCGTCCCCGCTCAACCAGCCGCAGTGGAGAAGGCCTGCCCGGCTTTCTGCGATCGGCTGAACGCCCGATGTGTACGGTCCGGGCACTCCATAATCGGTCGACCGGGAGTCCGCCATGCCCACGGCATCCGCGAGGTCGGCCGCGGCGAGCAGAGCGTCACAGCCGACGCGCGGTGGGGGCGTCGTCGCCGGCACCGCGTCCGCCGTCTGGACGGCCTCCACAACGGTGCGAGCGAAGGTCACGAAGCTCTCCTCGGTGGGTTGCGGACTGACCGTCGCGTTCACCCAGGTGGTTCCCACCAGGATCTCGGCCCGGCAGGAATCGTGCTCCGGCGGGTGGCAGGCCACGTAAGCAGTGTCGCCAAGGTCGACGGGGTGCAGGCCCCGCAGGCCGTCGTCGGAATCGGGTTCACTCGCTGTGAACTCGGCGGCCGAGTGCGGCAGGACCCGGACGCTCACGCGCGGGATCATCCGGCTGCCGTCGTCCGTCAGCGCTCCGGTGCCGTTGTCCGGGGCTGACCAGCTGCAGTCGACCAGGCCGCCGAGGGCATCGGCCGCGTCCTGCACGATGATCTGGGTGGCGCCGCTGCTCGGCTGCTGCTCGGCGGTGGCCCGGGTGGCCTGATCGAAGAGGCTGTTCGTCGGGAGTCCGAGCGCGGCTGCGGCCCGGTCGACCGGCAGGACCAGGCCACAGTCGAGCGCGACGGGCAGGGACGTCGTCGTCGCGGATGCCGTGGGTTCTGGCGAGGCACCCGGAGAGGAACCGCCGGAACCCTGCGTGCACCCGGCGAGCGTCACTACCGCGGTCAGGGCGCAGATCAAAGTTACGGAGCGGACCAGTGCTGAAGCTGCGAGCGTCATGTGAATTCCCCCGCGATCAACCTACTCCGGACTGCTCCCCCGAGGACAGAACTGTCAGGAGTGGAGCATCAGGTTGACGAGCGCGACGACGCCGACGGTCACGATGATCACGCGCAGGAGAGTGGGCGGCAGGCGCCGCCCGACCCGCGCGCCGAGGAGGCCGCCGAGGCCCGCGCCGACGGTGATGAGACCGACCACGGCCCAGTCGATGGAGTCGCGCGCGAACAGGATGAAGATGATCGAGGCCATCAGGTTCACGCCGGTGACGAGGAGATTCTTCACGGCGTTGAGTGACCCGAGCGAGACCGTGGTGAGGATGCCGAGGGCGCCCACCACCAGGATCCCCTGGGCCGCGCCGAAATAACCGCCGTAGACGCCGAGGATGAAGATGCTCACCATGATGCCGACGCGCCGGCCACGACCGCCGGGGATGCCGGCCGCCTCGGCAGTCGGCGCCGCCACCGCATCCGCTTCGCTGGCCGGCGCGGTTCGTGCGGCGATCCGGCGCTGAATCCACGGCCCGACGGCGACGAGGAGGATCCCGACGAGGATGAGGACAGGAACGATGGCCTTGAAGGCGCTGCTGGGGAGCACGAGCAGCAGGGTGGCACCGGCGAGGCCGCCGGCCAGGGCGACAGGGAGAAGGGCGAAGGCGAAACCGCGATGAGCGGCGATCTCGCGCCGGTAGCCGATCGTCCCCGCGACGCCGCCGGCCACGAGTCCGAGGTTGTTGGAGACGTTGGCGACGAGCGGCGGGTATCCCAGAAGCACGAGGATCGGAAAGGTGATGAGGGTCCCCGAACCGACGACGACGTTGATCATGCCCGCGGCGAAACCGGCCGCGGCGATTGCAAATGCCTCTGGCCACATGCCTCCCACCGTAGTGGGGGCCGCGCCCTACTTCAGGCCGAGGGTGTCGAGCGTCGCCCGCAGGGTGTCGGCAGAGTGCTGGAACAGGGCCTGTTCCGACTCGGAGAAGGGCACCTCGATCACCCGGGACACCCCCTCGGCGTTGACGACCGTCGGGACGGACAGGGCGACGTTGCTCACGCCGCGGTAGTCGGTCAGCACAGAACTGATCGGGAGCACGGCGCCCTCGTCGCGCAGCACGGCCTCGACGATCCGGGCACCGGAGAGCCCGATCGCGTAGTTCGTGGCACCCTTGCCCGCGATCACCCGGTACGCGGCGGTCTTGACGTCCTCGGTGATGGCCGCGAACTCGGCCTCGGAGAACTTCTCGCGTCCGTTGGTCACCGGGGAGATGTCATCGGCGACCCATTGGTCGAGCGAGATCGGACCGACCCTGGCCTGGGACCAGAGCGGGAACTCGGAGTCGCCGTGCTCGCCGACGATCGTGGCGTGCACGTTGGCGATCGCAACGCCGACCCGGTGCGCGAGCAACCAGCGCAGGCGGGAGGAGTCGAGAACGGTGCCGGAGCCGAACACCCGGCTGGAGGGAAGTCCGCTGAAGTGCAGCGCGGCGTAGGTGAGGATGTCGCAGGGGTTGGTCACGATCATGTAGACCGCGTCGGGGGCGCGCTTGATCAGCTTGGGCATCAGTTCGCGGAGGATTCCGACGTTGACGCCGGACATTTCGAGGCGGGACTGGCCGGGGTGCTGCCGGGCACCCGCGGTGATCACGACCATGTTGGCGTCCGAGATCATGTCGAGGTCGGCACCGCCGGACACGCAGGACGCGCCGGTGAACTGGGTGCCGTGCGCGAGGTCGAGCACCTCGGCCTCGACCTTGGGCTCGTTGATGTCGTAGAGCACCACCTCGCGGGCCGACTGCCGGATCAGGGAGGCATACGCGAGGGAGGTGCCGACGGCGCCCGCTCCGATGATGGCCAGCTTGGAATTCTCGATTGCGCTCATGGTTCCAGTCTGCCCGCACCAGGACGCGTTCGCACCTGTTTCATCAGATTAAACCGAATTATCTACGTTCAATTCGCCTCTTGGCAGCGGAATACTCAGCGCCGGCGGAATACTCAGTGCCAGCAGAATACTCAGTGGCGGAGGAAGGCGAGGACGGCGAGCACCCTGCGGTGGTCCGTTCCCGAATCGTCGAGGCCGAGCTTCTGGAAGATGGCGGTGACGTTCTTCTCGACGGCGCCGACCCCGATCACGAGCCGGGAGGCGATACTGACGTTGGTGCGCCCCTCGGCCATCAGCCCGAGCACGTCCCGCTCCCGGGGAGTGAGTCTCTCGAGCGGGTCGGTGCGGCGGCCCAGGAGCTCACGGACCACCTGCGGGTCGAGCACCGTTCCACCGGCGTGGATCCGCAGGACGGCATCCTGCAGTTCGTCGAGGGAGGCGACCCGGTCCTTGAGCAGGTAGCCGAGTCCTCCGTCGCCGGCCGAGAGGAGTTCGTGCGCGTAGGTGGCCTCGACGTACTGGCTGAGGAGCAGGATCCCGACTCCGGGGAGCCGGCGCCGCAGCTCGAGGGCGGCACGCACCCCTTCGTCCCGGAACGTCGGCGGCATTCGCACGTCCAGCACGGCGATGTCCGGCCGGAGGCGATCGACGTCGGCGAGCAGTGCGTCCGCGTCGCCATAGGCGGCCACGCAGTCGAACCCGGCCTCGTCGAAGAGCCGCACGAGCCCCTCACGAAGCAGGAGCGAGTCCTCGGCGAGAACGAGCCGGAGCGGAGCCGCGGATGCTGCGCTGGTCTGCTCTGGCGAGGTCACCCGTTCAGGATACGACGATCGAACCTGGCAGGGTTTCGGCCAGCGGGATGTGCGCACCGACATTCGTGGGACCTCCGGCCGGACTGTCGATCGACAGCAGGCCGCGCAGCCCCCGCAGGCGCTCGTCGAGGCCGCACAACCCGTGCGATTCGGTGAGGACGGCCCCACCGATGCCGTTGTCGATCACCCAGAGGTCGAGCCAGGTTGAGTCGTCGTCCGGCACCCGGCGCAGGGCGAGGTGCAGGCGGATGCCGCTCGCGCGGGAGTGCTTGGCGGCGTTCGTGAGGAGCTCGGCCGCGATGAAATATACGCTCCGTTCGATCTCGGAGGGCAGCCGCAGCCCCGGCTCGAGCTGGAATTCGAGAGCGACGGGAATGGTGCTCCTGGCTGCGAGGGACTCGAGCGCGACGGTGAGGCCGCGGTCCTGCAGGATCGGCGGGACGAGCCCACGGGACAGCGCCCTGAGCTCCTCGAGGGTGTCGTGGGCCTGCTCCCGCGCCTCGGCGAGCAGCGCCCTGGCGGCGGCAGGGTCCGTGTCGAGTTTGCGTTCGGCGCTCGCGAGGTCCATCTGCAGGCGCACGAGGCGCTGCTGGGGTCCGTCGTGGATATCGCGTTCGAGGCGGCGGAGGCCGCGGTCCTCTGCGACGACGGCCGCGCCGCGGAGGCGCTCAGGTCGGCGACCTCGCGGGTGAGCGCCTCGGAGCGCCAGGCCCCGAGCATGCCCTGGCCGATGAACCGGTGCACGAGCACGAGGCCCCGGGTGACGTAGGGCAGCGTGGCGAGGAACGCGAGGCCGAGCGCTAGTTCGAGCAGGCTCTCGACGAGGTACGGGTTGCCGACGCCCTGGGTACCCGGCAGAATCAGCTCGCCGAGGCCCAACAGCCCGGTTGCCCCCTCCTGGCCCTGCGGGATCGACCAGCCCCACAGCCAGAAGGTGACCCCGCCGAGGGCGATCGAGAGCCAGACGACGGTGACGGTCCAGCTCACGAGCGAGATCACGAAGTTCACGACCATGCCGTGCAGGAGGTAGAGCCAGTAGTGGCCGCCGACAAGCGGGCCCAGCAGGGTTCGAAGCGGGGTGACCGGCTGGCCGTCACGTTCCCACCGGGGAGGCCGGATGGCCGGTTGGCCGGCCCAGCGCAGGCGGGTCAGCTCCACGAGGCCGAAACCACGCGCGGCATAGAGCGCGGCGACGATCACGAACAGCCCCACGAAGATCGCGACCATACCGACGCCCGTGAAGAATACGGTGCTCAGCACGCTCAGGGCGATGACCGCGACGGGAAGGGCGAGCAGGAGGAAGCCGAGTTCCCGTGGTACCGACCGCCAGAGGCCTCGATAGCCGGGATTTTCGCTCAGAGGGGTCTGCACGGTCTCCAGACTGCCAGATTCCCCGGAGTGCGGGACGGTTGCGGGTGTCCTCGTGGTCATGGTGTCCTCCTTGGTGGATGACTCCAGCCTCGCCGTGAACGCCCGGCGCGCCCATCGGGCCTGCGTCCCAATCGCTGCGGGGGAAAACCCCCGCGGCCCGCATCGGGTCAGAGCGCGCGGTGGGTGAACCGGCCGCCGAGCAGGGTCGCTGCGACGTTCATCCGCCGCAGGTCGTCGAGGGACGCGACGAACGGGTCGGTCTCGCAGACGGCGAGGTCGGCCGGGTCGCCGACCGCGACCCGGTGCCTGCCGCGGGCGGATGCGGCGAGCGCGGCCTGGCGGGACACGCCTTGCTCGGGGTGCCAGGCTTCACGGCCGTCCCTGGTGCGCCCGACCGCGGCGGCGATGCCGACCCAGGGGTCGAGCGGCGCGACGGGCGCGTCGGAGCCGAGCGCGAGTCGTGCCCCGGCGCGGAGCAGGCTCGCGAGCATGAAGGCGCGGTTGGTACGGCCGGCCCAGTAGCGGTCCGCGACGTCGCGGTCGTCGACGGCGTGCTCTGGCTGCACGCTCGCGACGACGCCGAGGGCGGCGAACCGGTCGACATCGGCGTGACTGAGCAGCTGGGCGTGTTCGATGCTTCCCGCACAGCCGAGGGTCTCGAAGGCGTCGAGGGCGATCCGGTTGGCCCGGTCGCCGATCGCGTGAACGGCGGGGTGGATGCCGGACTCGCTCGCGAGGCGCATCCAGCGGAGCAGGTCGTCTGGCGTCACGCTCAGCACGCCGTTGGCGTCGGCGCCCGTGAGCCCCGGGTAGTCGTCGAAGCAGTATGCGGTGCGGGTGTTGAGCGAACCGTCCGTGATGACCTTGTACGGGCCGACGCTGAGCAGACCTCCGGTGCCGTCGATGACGGCACCGGAGCGGAGGCCCTCTGCGACGGCGCGCTCGAGGTGTTCGGTGTAGATGCCGAACTCGACCCGGAGCGAATCGGTGCCTGCGGCGATGCGGCGGCGCCAGACGTCGAGGTTCCAGACCATTTCGAGGTCGACGATGCCGACGACGCCGCGGGCGGCGGCGACCCGCGCCGCTTCGTCGGCCCAGGTGTCGCTGATCGCGTCCGGGACGGCGTCGAGTGCCCGTTCCACCGCGAAGGCATCTTCCTCGCGGAGCAGGCCGGTGGGGTGGTCGCCGAGTCCGCGGGCGGCGAGGGCGGCGGAGTTGAGCCAGACGCTGTGCAGGTCACCGCTGACGAGGACGACGGGGACCGTTCCTGAGACGGCGTCGAGGACGGCGCGGCCGGGGGCATCCGGCCAGAGCCCGTCGCGGAAGCCGAAGCCGATCAGGGTCTCCCCTGTCGTGAGCAGCGGGATGCGCCCCGCGACGATCCGGGCGGCCTCCGCGGCGCTGCCTGCTGTCGACACGTCGAGTCGGCGGGCGATCTGCGCCCACTGGGTGAAGTGCACGTGGTTGTCCCACAGTCCGGGGATCAGCCAGCGCTCGCCGAGGTCGATCGACTCGACGGCAGGACCGTCGCCACCCATGCCGCCCTCGCCACCGAGGAAGCCGAGCCTCGTGACCGTGCCGTCGACGATCTCGACATCGGTGAGTTCGTCGCTCCCGGGCAGTCGGGCGTTCCGGAGGACGAGCGGATCGGGGCTCATGAGCCGTCTCCGGCCCGGGCGGCGCGGGAGAGCCGCCCGTGCGCGCGCCGCATCTCGGCGGCGAGGTTCACGCTCGCGTACGGACCGGTCCCCTCGAGTTCGGAGATGATGCGGTCGACGGTCTCGGGAGGCTTGTTCTGGCTGAGCTTGCTCTTGGCGACCACCCGGGTGACCCGGAGGCGGAAGCCGACGGTACCGGCCGAGATCCGGTCGGCGTACGCCGAGTTCGCGGCCGTCCCGTGCAGGCGGCGCGGTTCGGGCAGGCGCTCCTCGAAGTGATCGACGAGCCGGTCGAGCACGAGCAGGTTCTCCTCGGCGCTGAGGATCTCCGGCGTGCCGTAGAGGTGCGCGGTGATGAAGTTCCAGGTCGGCACGGCCGGGTTGGCGTCGTACCACCCCGGGGACACGTACCCGTGCGGGCCCTGGATGATCACGATCATCTCGTGCTGCCCGAGCTCGTGCAGTTTCTCGTCTGGACGACCCACGTGGGTGACCAGAACGAGCTCGCCGGAATCGGTATCCGTTCCTGAAACGGACTCGTCGAGAAGCATCGGGTAGTGCGAGGCGACGAGATCGCCCGTGCTCGTGTGGCTGACCAGGGTCGCCCACGGGTTCTCCCGGATCAGCCTCCGGATTTCGGCGGGATCGGTGAGCACGAAGCTGGGGGTGTTGCGCATGTTGCGTCCTGTCTGTCTCGCTGGCGGAGGGTGATCTTCAGGCCTGGCAGGTCGGGCACCAGTAGAGCTTGCGGGCGCCCATCTCCTCGAGCAGGATGTGGGTGCCGCAGACCCGGCAGGGCAGGCCCTCGCGCTTGTAGACCCAGTGCCGGTCCGCGCGATTCTTCATCGCGAGCACCCAGTCGGCCCCGGCGAGGTCGTCCATGGTCATCATCTGGCCGGTTTCGACGCCGATCGTGAGCAGGTGCGCCCAGTCCCGCCAGAGACCGCGCACGGTGTCCTCGGTGAGGCTCTTGCCCGGCGCGTGCGGGTTGACCCCGGCCCGGAACAACAGTTCGGCGCGATAGACGTTCCCGATGCCGCTCACCACGGACTGGTCCATCAGGAGCAGTCCGATCGGGGTGGGCTTGCGGCGCACGACGGCCGTGAACCGGTCCTCCGCTGCTGGGCTGTCATCGAGGAGCGGGTCTGGGCCGGCCTTGTCGATGACCGCCTGCACCTCTGCGGCGTCGAGCACCTGGCAGGCGGTGGGGCCGCGCAGGTCCGCGCACACCGTGTCGGTGAGCAGGCGCACCCGCACCTGCCCGACCGGTTCGGGCGGGAAGGTGCCCCGCTGGTCGATCTCCTTCTCCTGCTCGGCCATCCGCACCCGGGTGCGCCGGGGAGCCCCGATGCTCCGGAGCGAGTTCTCCCCCGCGGAGTCGAGGACGGCATCCGCCGGCCCGTCGAGGTCTGTGCCGCGCTGGTTGGTCTGGCCCATCCGGCCGTTGGCGGATGCGATCGTGGCGTCCATCAGGATCTCACCGGCGAAGTCCCAGGCTCCGTACATGCCGAGGTGCACCCGCAGCCAGAGCCCGTTGTCGAATTCGAGGAACATCTGCTTGCCGACGGCGCGCGCCCTGGTCATCACGTGCCCGTCGAGCACGGCGGCGCCTTCGACGAAACGGCCTTGCGGCGAGGACAGCTGCACCCGGTGGCCCACGAAGTTGCGCGCGAACTGCCGGGCGATCCGGTGGACGGAATGACCCTCTGGCACGTCAGCGCGCGCTGCGGGCCGGGTCGACGCTGGACGGGTCGATGCGTGCCGGGTCGACCCTGATGCCGGAGATGGACCGGGTGGTCTCGTATTCGAAAAGCTGGCGGATCCGTCGCGCGTGGCGTTCCTCGCCCGTGAACGGTTCGGCGATGAACGCGTCGATGAAGGAGGTCGCCTCCTCGATCGTGTGCTGGCGGGCGCCGATCGAGATGACGTTCGCGTTGTTGTGCTCACGCGCGAGCCGGGCGATGTCCAGGTTCCAGACCAACGCGGCCCTGACCCCGACGACCTTGTTCGCGGCCATCTGCTCGCCGTTGCCCGATCCCCCGAAGACGACGCCGAGCGCGTCGATGCCCGCGGCCTGGTCGTCGACGACGCCCTGGGCGGCATTGATGCAGAACGACGGGTAGTCGTCGAGCGGGTCGTAGCTCGTGGGCCCGTGGTCGACGACCTCGTGGCCGGCCTCGGTCAGGTGACCGACGAGGAAACGGCTGAAATCGTGGCCGGCATGGTCAGTGGCGAGGTGAATGCGCATGACCCCATACTATTTGCCGTCCCGTGCGATCGCCGTCCTGCTCCCGGCGCCGCCGGCATCCGCTCAGTCGAAGATCGGACCGACCGTGCGGGTTCGCTTCATCTCGAAGAAACCGGGGTACGCGGCCACGGCCACGACGCCGTCCCACAGTTTCGTCGCGGCTTCGCCCCTGGGCGCCGGCGAGATGACCGGGCCGAAGAAGGCGACATCGTTCACCGCGATGACCGGGGTGCCGACGTCCTGGCCGACCCGGTTCATCCCGTCGAAGTGGCTTGCGCGCATCTCCGGGTCGTAGTGGTCGCTGTCGGCCCACGCGGCGAAGTCCGCCGGAAGGCCGACCTCGGCGAGCGCCGCCGGGATGACCTCGTCGGGGTTCGTGCTGCCGCCGGGGTGGATCCGGGTGCCGAGTGCGTCGTAGAGGGCCTTCACGGTCGCCTGCCCGTGCAGCTCCTGCGCCGCCTGCACGAGGCGGGTGTACCGGAGAGCCCGGGGGAAGAACGCGGCGTACTCTTCGCTCACGTCGTTGTCCTCATTGAGCACCGCGAGGCTCATCACCTTCCAGGTGACGTCGAGGTCACGCTGTGAGGCCACCTCATCCACCCAGCGGGAGGTCATCCAGGCCCAGGGGCAGGAGGGGTCGAACCAGAACTTCACGGTGTCCGTCATCGCACCAGCCTAGGTGCACGCACACCCGCATCCGCTCGCTCCGCGAAGGTGAAGAAACCCCTGCCCAGCGTCGGTATCCCACCAAAAAATTCGGTTTGACGGCGTTTTTGGACTAAAATTGCTCGTTATGCCCGAAAAGGGCCAGCTCCACGTCGCGAGCAAGTGATCTCCACGAGAGAAGTTCAAATGCCCAGAGACCGTAGTTTGTCAGACTCTATGCCCGGTGCCAAGCGCGCCATAATCAAGACCAAAAAGCCCCTCCTGCAGCGTCGCCTGAGGGTCTCCCACGTCAACGTCGTCGACCAGCCGATGCTCAAGAAGGCACTCGGCGGAACCATCGTGGGAAACACCATGGAATGGTACGACGTCGGCGTGTTCGGCTACCTCATCACGACCATGGGACCGGTGTTCCTCCCCGAGGCCGACAAGTCGGTCCAGACCCTGTTCCTCCTCGGCACCTTCGCCGCCACCTTCATCGCCCGCCCCATCGGCGGCGTCTTCTTCGGCTGGCTCGGCGACAAGATCGGCCGCCAGAAGGTCCTCGCCATGACGCTGATGATCATGGCCGCGTCGACGTTCGTGGTCGGCATCCTGCCAAACTACGCGATGATCGGCAGCTGGGCCGCCGCTCTCCTGGTGTTGACCAAGCTCGTCCAGGGCTTCTCCACCGGTGGCGAGTACGCCGGTGCCACCACCTTCGTCAGCGAACACGCCCCGGACAAGCACCGCGGGTTCTTCGCGAGCTTCCTCGACATGGGCAGCTACCTCGGCTTCGCGATCGGCGCCGCACTCGTGTCGATCCTGCAGGTCACCCTGGGCCAGCCGGCCATGGAGGACTGGGGCTGGCGCCTGCCGTTCCTGCTCGCCGGACCGCTCGGCCTGATCGCCATCTACTTCCGGATGAAGATCGAGGAATCCCCCGCCTTCCAGGCCACCCTCGACGCCAAGGAAGCAGCGTCACTGGATCCGAACGGCACCGACGCGGCCCCGAACGGCCCGCTGACCATCTTCAAGGCGCACTGGCGGGGCATCCTGCTCGCCATGATCCTCGTCGCAGCAGCCAACACCGTCGGCTATGCGCTCACCTCGTACATGCCGACCTACCTGACGAGTTCGCTCGGGTACGACGAGCTGCACGGCACCCTGCTCACCATCCCGGTGCTCGTCATCATGGCGCTCTGCATCCCGCTGACCGGGCACCTGTCCGACAAGATCGGCCGCCGACCGGTGCTCTGGGTCGGTGCGATCAGCACGGTCGTGCTCTCGATCCCGGCGTTCATGCTGATCGGTGTCGGCGAGATCTGGTCGACCCTGCTCGGTCTTGCCCTGATCGCGTTCCCGGTGACGTTCTACGTGTCGAACCTCGCCTCGGCCCTGCCCGCGCTGTTCCCGACCGAGAGCCGGTACGGCGCGATGGGCATCGCGTACAACTTCGCGGTCGCCATCTTCGGTGGAACCACCCCGTTCATCATCGCGGCCCTCATCGAGGCAACGGGCGACGACATGATGCCCGCCTACTACCTGATGGCCACCTCGGCTGTCGGAGCGGTGAGCATCTTCTTCCTCAAGGAGAGCGCCCAGCGCCCCCTGCCCGGCTCGATGCCGAGCGTCGACTCCGTCTTCGAGGCACGGGAACTCGTCGCCACCCAGGACGAGAACCCGAACCTCGACACCAATGAGATGCCGTTCGACCACACCTATGAGCCGGCGACGAGCTCGATCGACGCCATTCTCCCGGAGCCCGAAACCGAGCCAGAGCGCCACCCGGTCGGCGTCTAGCACCACCGGCATCCGCCCCAGGGGCACGCGGCGTCCGTCCCCTGGGACGGACGCCGCTTCTTCGTCAGGCGGTCCGCCCGGGCGGCGTCCGGGAGCGGCCCGTACTATTGACGGATGACCATCGAGCCTTCCGCAGAGTCCGTGCCCGTCCCGAGCATCGACCCCGGCGACCTCGAGACCGCCCTGCGAGTGCTCGCCTCCCTCGCCGCACTCGACCAGGAAGACCCGGACTTCGTCACCGTCCGGCAGGCGACCGCGAAGATGTTCAAGTCTGTCAAGCAGGTGCGCCGCGGCGAGAAGCGGGCCCTGATCGCGGAGGCCGACCGTGAGGTCATCGCGGCGACCGCGACCGGCGCCCCGACCCGGATCGACGACGAGACCGTCGGCGCCCAGCTGCGCCTCGGCACCGACCGGGCGTCGGCAGGCGAGCTTCTCGTTCCGCGGGCGTGCTACATCTGCAAGCAGAAGTACACCCTCGTCGACGCGTTCTACCACCAGCTCTGCCCGGCCTGCGCTGCGATGAGCCACGGGAAGCGCGACGCCCGCACCGACCTGACCGGCAAGCGCGCACTCCTCACCGGCGGCCGGGCCAAGATCGGCATGTACATCGCGCTGCGGCTGCTGCGGGACGGCGCCCACACCACCATCACGACCCGGTTCCCCCGGGACGCGGTCAGGCGCTTCACCGCGATGCCCGACTCCGGCGACTGGCTGCACCGGCTGCGGATCGTCGGCATCGACCTGCGCGACCCCGCCCAGGTGATCGGCCTCGCCGACTCCGTCGCGGCAGCAGGCACCCTGGACATCCTGATCAATAACGCGGCGCAGACCGTGCGCCGCTCCCCCGGTTCGTACTCGATGCTCGTCGAGGCGGAGTCTTCGCCGCTGCCGGCCGATTCCGTGCCCGAGATCGTCAGCTTCGGCCACACCAACGACGCCCACCCGAGCGCCCTCGCCGCCTCGGTGACGAGCCACCCGATCCTCGCCGCGGCGACCGTGTCTGCAACCGAAGCGCTCACCGCGGACGACCTCACCGCGCTCGCGCTCGCACCCGGCTCGTCCTCGCTCGCCCGGCACGCGGCCGGTACCGCGATCGACGCGGGCGGCCTCGTTCCCGACCTGCACTCCGCCAACAGCTGGACCGCCAACGTCGAGGACGTCGACCCGCTCGAGATGCTCGAGGTGCAGCTCTGCAACACGACGGCGCCGTTCCTGCTCGTGAGCCGTCTGCGGGCCTCGCTCGCGGCATCCACTGCCCGGCGCACGTACATCGTCAACGTGTCGGCGATGGAGGGCGTCTTCGGCCGCGGTTACAAGGGGCCGGGCCACCCGCATACGAACATGGCCAAGGCCGCGCTCAACATGCTCACCCGCACGAGCGCGAAGGAGATGCTCGGCGACGGGATCCTGATGACGAGCGTCGACACCGGCTGGATCACCGACGAGCGGCCGCACCCGACCAAGCTGCGCCTCGCCGAGGAGGGCTTCCATGCCCCGCTCGACCTCGTCGACGGTGCAGCGCGGGTCTACGACCCGATCGTGCGCGGCGAGGCAGGCGAGGACCTCTACGGCGTCTTCCTCAAGGACTACAAGCCCGCAGCCTGGTAGCCCGGGGGCCCGGCTGCACGGCTGCACGGCTGCCGCCGGAGGAGCGGGGCTGTCGACCGCACTCACGACCGGTCGGAACCGGCCACCGCGGTGACCAGACGTTCCAGGCGGGCGATGCCCGTGAAACGGCCGGCGTTGTCGGTCGCGAGGAGCGGATCGAACCTGCTCGTCTCGTCGCGGGTCATCGCGCGCTTGAGTGCCTCGGTGATGGGCGTGTCCAGGTTCACCCTGAGGCCCTGGCTCACGACCCCGAGCCGGGCGGATCCACCGCCGAGCGCCGCCACCGGGCGATGGTGCTCATCAATGAGCACAACGGAGCGCAGCCTCGGTTGTGCGCCGAAGGCGGCGGCGGCTGCTGCGACGCTTTCGACGGTCGGAACGACCTCGAGTACGTCCCGGATCACCGCGGCCGCGCTGGACACTCGTCGCGCGGCGAGGCGGAGCGCCACGTCGACGTCGATCCCGGCCCACGGCGGAGCCGGCCGCGCGAGCACGTAGCCCTGCAGGAGGGGCACCCCGAGGGCGACGAGCGCGTCGAGTTCCTCGACGGTCTCGACGCCTTCCCCGAGCAGCCACGCGTCGACCCGGCCCGCGAAGGTTCCGACCATTTCGACGAGCGCGAGTTTCGCCTCGTCACGATCGAGATCCTGGATCAGGGCCCTGTCGAGCTTGATCATCGAGGGGCGGAGCGAAAGCAGATGCCGCAAGCCGGCATACCCGGATCCGGCGTCGTCGACGGCGATCAGACCGCCCGCCGCACGCACCTCGTGGAGATAGGGCTCGAGGGACAGGTAGGACTCGATGGGCGCCTGTTCGGTCAACTCGATGATCAGGCCCCCGAGGTCACCCTCGTCCCGCCACACCTCGCGGACACTCTCGCACGACAGCAGGTCCGGCGACACGTTGAGGGTCAGGAAGCAGTTCCGCGGCAGGGTCGGGCGCGCCACGAGCGCCGTGCGCAGTGCGAGCACCTCGAGTTCTTCCGCCCGGCCGTGCGCGCGGGCTGCGGCGAACCAGCTCTCCGGGTTCCGCTCGGAGTATCCCGAGAACCTGGTCAGGGCCTCATACCCGACGATCACGCCTCTGGCGGAGTCGACGATCGGCTGGTAGACGCTCGACACACCCTCTCCCCGGCAGGCCGCGGCGAGCATGGAGTCCCAGCCTGCGTCGCCGGGGGCGCGATCGGCCCGAACGCGGTCGGCCGGCACGAGCGTCAGCCGACCGGGACGATGGTGGCCAGCACGGCCTGTTCGAGCTCTGGCGAGACCTCGCTCAATCCGTGCACGGCGGCGGCATGAGCCGACACCTGAAACAGGATTTCGTCATCCGTCGAGCACACCCAACGGGCCTCGCAGCCCGGCACCACATCTCCACAAGCAAACGATTTCACGAGCCCCACCCTCATCTAGATTGCAAGCATAAACGCATCCCGCCGACGGTCGTCGCCGCGCCATGCACTCGGAGACGCAGCCTCTCCGCCCACGATTATGTTCGGAGTGTGCGGCCGTGCGGATTGGATCGCCGGGAACCGGGTTCAGTCGTGCGTCGGGGTCCAGACGTATGGCGTTGTCGTCGTGACGGCCTCGAAGCCGAGGCGCAGCAGGATCGGCAGGCTGTCGTCCGAGGCGTCAACCTGGAGGTAGGGCACGCCGCGGCGGGCGGCGAGCTGCGCACGGGCGGCGACGAGGGCCCGGTAGACGCCCCTGCCGCGCCACTCGGCGAGGGTCGACCCGCCCCAGAGCCCGGCGAAATCGGTGCCGGGCTGGAATTCCAGGCGGGCGGACGAGACGAGCCGGTCCCCCGCCTCGGCGACGATGATCACGACGTCATCGCCCGCTTCCCGCACGCTCGACTCGAGGTCGTCGGCGAGCCAGGCATGGTCCTCGCCCCACACCTCGGTCTGCAGCGCGGCGATCCGCTCGAAGTCCGCTCGAGTCGTGACCCGGCGCAGGGTGATCCCCTCCGGCACTGTCGGGGCGGATGCGAGCGGCCCGGTCAGCCCGATCACGACGGTCTCGCGGTCCTCGGCCACAAAGCCCGCGGCCTCGAGCCGTTCGGGCAGGTCGGCGGGCAGGTCGTGGCTACGCGTCTTCCATTCGACGGGCTCGCCGCGGGCCGCGAAGAAGTCGCGGTGGCGGCGGATCAGGGCGTCGAGGTCCGCGCCACGCACGCCGACGTCCTGCGCCGTCTCGACGAAGCCGCGGGTGCGGCCGACGACCCGCAGCACGGGCCCCTCGAGCTCGTAGACGGGGGAAGCTGGCGGCACAGCGGGCACCCACAGGCGGAGCTGGTCGTCGTAGGCGGAGAGCAGGGCTGCTGCAGATGCGACGGTGGATGTCATTGGCGTCAGCCTACGACGCGGCGCGACCGCCGGCATCCGGTTCGGTCGGCGTTCACGCGCCCGGGGCTTCGGCGAGCGCTGCATACCGGGCGAGCCCCTCGCGGAGGCCGAGGCGCACGGCCGGCCACTCGGCAGCGATGATCGAGAACACCACGGTGTCGCGCACGGCGCCCTCCGGCCCGACGGAGTGGCTGCGGAGCACGCCGTCCTGCTTCGCACCGAGCGCTGCGATCGCGGCGCGGGACTGCCGGTTGTGCCAGTGCGTGCGGAACTCGACCGCGATGCAGTCGAGCTCCTCGAAGGCATACCCGAGCAGCAGCAGCTTCGCCTCCCGGTTGGCGCCGGTGCCCTGGGCGCTCTTTCCCAGCCACGTCGAGCCGATCTCGAGCCGCTGCTGGTCGGGGCTCGGGTGCATAAAGGTCGTCATGCCGACCATGGCCCCCGTCGAGGTCAGGCGGATGCCCCACGGCATCATCTGCCCGGACGCGGCGAGCGCGAGGCGCCGGTCGATCTCCGCGGCCATGGCCTCCGGCCGCGGGACCGCCGTGTACCAGGCACGCCACAGCTCGCCCTCCGCCACGGCGACGGCGAGTTCGGCCGCGTGCTCAGGGGCGAGTGGCTCGAGGGTGACGCGGGTTCCGGAGAGTCGGGGCGCTGCGGCGAATTCCATGCCTCGACCCTATTCGATCGGATTCTGCCGTTAAACACCGACAGGGGGTTGTCGCACGCGGGCTCGAGACTGGCTCCTGCCGGGATGCTCCCGGCCAGACAAGGACCGTACCGATGAACCTCGTATCCGTTCGATTGATCACCGACGACGTGAAGCGCCTTGTCGCCTTCTACGAACGCGCACTCCGCACACCGGCCAGCTGGTCGACCGATGACTTCGCCGAGATACGCACCCCGACGGGGACTCTGGCGATCGGCAGCACGCGGACCGTCGGCCTCTTCGGGCCCGGAGCCGCGCGCCCGGCCGACAACCACACCGCGATCATCGAGTTCCTCGTCGCGGACGTCGACGCCGAATACGCCAGGCTCTCCCCTGGCTCACCGATGTCGTCACCGTGCCAACAACCATGCCCTGGGGCAACCGGTCCCTGCTGGTGCGCGACCCCGACGGTACTCTGCTCAACTTCTTCACACCCGTGACAGCGGACGCCGTCGCCAGGTTCGCCGGCCACGACCGGTAGGGCCGGGCTCAGACTCAGGCCCAGGGCCCTGGCCGCGATGCCGGCGTGTACACCGGCCACCTCCGTGTGCCCGTCGCCTACCCCAGGTCGAGCCGGGTGACGACGCCGTACGGGATGTCCAGATCGTCCCTGGCCAGCGGGCGGGGATCGGGCGTCTCTGCCGTCACCGACACGGACACGATCCGGTCGACGCGGAAGGCGCGCACGCCGTCGCGCAGCCGGCACCAGCCGAGCAGGTACCAGTGCGTCGGCGATCCGACGTAGCCGAGCGGTTCGACGTCGCGCCGGGTCAGGGCGCCTGCCGTGTCCCGGTAGGCGAGGCGCAGCACCCGGCCGGTCGACAGGGCGCTCGCCACGCTGTGCGGAACCGCCGGGAGCGGATGCCCGTCGCCGAGCAGGTGGATGCGCCCGGCCAGCTCCCGTGCGGCACGCGCGTCGTCAGCCTGCATCGCGGCCAGGAGTTTGGGCAGGGCGGAGCGTGCGGCGGCCCGGAACGGCGTTTCCTCGAGCAGTCGGAGACCGACGGAGAGGGCGACGGCCTCGTCCGGGGTGAGGTTCACCGGTGGAAGTGTCCGCCGCTGGTCCAGACAATAGCCGCCGGTGCGCCCGTGCTCGGCCCAGATCGGCACCCCGGACTGTTGCAGTGCACTGATGTCGCGCTCGATCGTGCGCGAGCTGATCTCGAAGCGCCCGGCCAGCCATCCCGCACTGCGTGGGCGTGGCGCGACCGCGCGCAGTTCCTCCACGATCGCATAGAGGCGGTCGGTCCGGTTCACGCCAGCCACTCTAACGGCAGGCACCGACCTTGCCGTCAAGGATCGGTAGGCTTAAGAGACGTGCGACCGGCGCCAGAAGCGCCGGTCGAGACTGAGATGGAGAAAACGTTGCCAGGAGAGAACCTCACCCGGATCGAAGCCCAGGAGCGCGCAGCGCTCGTCACTGTGCAGAAGTACGCGATCAGCCTTGACCTCACGACGGGTCCCGAAACCTTCGCGAGCACCACGACGGTCACCTTCACCGCGACCCCGGGTGCCTCGACGTTCATCGACGCGATCACGCGCACGGTGCACGCGGTGACCCTCAATGGAGTCGACCTCGACCCGTCAAGCGTGAGCGACGGCATCCGCATTCAGCTCGATGGTCTCGCCGCGGAGAACACGCTCACCGTCGTCGCCGACGCCGAGTACACCAACACCGGTGAGGGCCTGCACCGTTTCGTCGACCCGGTCGACAACGAGGTCTACCTCTACAGCCAGTTCGAGGTTCCGGACTCCCGCCGCGTCTTCGCCGTCTTCGAGCAGCCCGACCTGAAGGCAGCGTTCCAGTTCACCGTGACGGCGCCCGGCGAATGGGAGGTCGTCTCCAACTCGGCGACGCCCGAGCCCACGAATGCCGGCAACGGTGCGAAGACCTGGGCCTTCGAGCCCACCCACACGATCTCGAGCTACATCACGGCGCTCATCGCCGGACCGTACGCGGTCATCCGCAGCGCGCTCACCTCGAGCGACGGCCGGATCATCCCCCTCGGCCTGTTCAGCCGCAAGAGCCTGTCCCAGTTCCTCGACTCCGACTACCTCTTCGAGAAGACCCGCCAGGGCTTCGCCTACTTCGAGGAGAAGTTCAACTACCCGTATCCCTTCGACAAGTACGACCAGCTCTTCGTGCCGGAGTTCAACGCGGGCGCGATGGAGAACGCCGGAGCGGTCACCTTCACCGAGACCTACGTCTTCCGGTCCAAGGTCACGGATGCCATCAAGGAACGCCGCGTCGTCACCGTGCTGCACGAACTCGCGCACATGTGGTTCGGCGACCTCGTCACGATGAAGTGGTGGAACGACCTGTGGCTCAACGAGTCCTTCGCTGAGTGGGCCTCGACCATCGCCACTGCCGAAGCGACCGAGTGGACAGAGGCCTGGACCACCTTCGCCGTGATGGAGAAGAGCTGGGCATACAAGCAGGACCAGCTGCCCTCGACCCACCCCGTCGTCGCGACCATCACCGACTTCGATGACGTGCTCGTCAACTTCGACGGCATCACCTACGCCAAGGGCGGATCTGTCCTCAAGCAGCTCGTGGCCTGGGTCGGCCGCGACGAGTTCTTCGCCGGCGTCGCCTCCTACTTCGCCAAGCACCAGTGGGGCAACACCGAGCTCAACGACCTCCTCGTCGAGCTCGAGGCATCCAGCGGCCGCGACCTCTCCGGCTGGGCCGCGAAGTGGCTCGAGACCGCGGGCGTCAACACCCTCCGCCCCGAGATCGCCGTGGACGCCGCCGGGGTCATCACCGGCTTCTCCGTGCTGCAGAGCGCGACCGCCGACTACCCGACGATCCGCCCGCACCGCCTCGCGATCGGGTTCTACGACCTCGTCGACGGGCAGCTCGTGCGCACCCACCGGGTCGAGATCGACGTCGACGGAGAGAAGACGGATGTTGCCGAGCTCGTCGGCCGCGCCCGCCCGGCCCTCGTGCTCCTCAACGACGACGACCTCGCCTATGCGAAGATCCGGCTCGACCCGGCCTCGCAGGAGGTGGCCCTCGAGAACCTCGCCGCCATCGAGAGCCCGCTCGCCCGCGCCATCGTCTGGGGTGCGATCTGGGACGCCACCCGCGACGCCGAGACCGGCGCCCGCGACTTCGTGAGCCTCGTGCTCGGCAACATCGCGAGCGAGACAGAGTCGACCACCCTGCGCACCGTGCTCGGCCAGCTCGTGCTCGCCGCGAACTCTTATGTGGCTCCCGAGTTCCAGGCCTCGACGCTGACCGAGGTCGGCGACGCGCTCTGGTCCCTCGCCCAGCACGCCGAGCCCGGCAGCGACGCGCAGTTCCAGTTCGTGAAGTTCTTCGCCTCCGTCGCCGCCACCGACAGCCAGCTCGCGAGCGTCGCGGCCCTCCGGAACGGAACGGTCCCGCTCGAGGGGCTCGAGATCGACACCGACCTCGCCTGGGAGCTGCTCATCGCCCTTGCCGCCGGCGGCAAGGTCGACGGCGCGGAGATCGACGCGGCGCACGCTGCGGACAACACCGCGACCGGCGCCCAGTCGGCCGCGCAGGCTCGCGCCGCTCTTCCGACCCCGGAGGCCAAGCAGGCCGCCTGGGATTCCCTGATCGAGACGGACACCGCCCCGAATACGATCGTGCGCGTCACCGCGGCCGGGTTCCTGCGCGCGAACGACACGAGCCTGCTCGAGCCGTTCGTCGACACCTACTTCGCGATGCTGCAGCCGATCTGGGTCTCCCGCAGCTTCTCGATCGCGGAGAAGCTCATCATCGGCCTCTACCCGTCCCCGCTCGCCAACCAGGCGCTCGTCGAGGCGACCCGCACGTGGCTCGACGCCAACCCCGAGCCCGTCGCACTGCGTCGCCTCGTGATCGAGAACCTCGCGGGAGTGGAACGTTCCCTCGCCGCCCAGGCACGCGACGCCGAGTAACCGCACCGCGGCATCCGCCGGCCCGAACGGCCTCGCCTCTCAGGGGGCGGGGCCGTTTTCACGTTGGCGGGGCGCTCAGGGTTCGCCCGGTCGGCTCTCGGTAGACTCGAAAGCGCTATGAATTGGGACATTATCTGGGCTGAAATCGTCAAATACTTCACAACGACCCTCGGGCTACAGCTGCTGCAGGTGCTCGGAATCCTCATCGTCGCGTTCGCGGTGCACTGGATCCTGCAGTTCGTGATCCGCCGCGTGGTGATCCAGATTGTCACCGGCGTCAAGCGCACCCAGAAGGTTGAGGACACCCGGGCGCTCAACGTGTCCCCGGTCGCCGCCGTTCGCGTCGTGCAGCGCACCCGTACGCTCGGCTCCGTCCTGACCAACATCGTCAATGTGCTCGTCGTGATCATCGCCGGCCTGCTCATCCTGCAGGTGATGGCCCCGAGCATCCTGGGCTCGTTCGCCCTGCTGACGGCCGCGATCGGCGCCGGCCTCGGCTTCGGTGCCCAGAACATCGTCAAGGACATCCTGAACGGCCTGTTCATGGTCATGGAGGACCAGCTCGGCGTGGGCGACATCGTCGACACCGGGTTCGCCTCCGGCGTCGTGGAGACGGTCGGCATCCGCATCACCCAGATCCGCGACGTGAACGGCACGCTCTGGTTCGTTCGCAACGGCGAGATCCTCCGGGTCGGCAACATGTCGCAGGGCTGGGCCCGCGTCATCATCGACCTGCCCATCCCGTACAGCTCGGACGTCGAAGCCATCCAGTCCGAAATGCTGCGGGTCGCGACGGCGCTCGCCTCGAGTCGCAAATGGCGGTCGATCATCCTCGAGAAGCCGGAGATCTGGGGCCTCGAGTCGATTTCCGCCGAGGCCCTTGTCACCCGGCTCGCCGTGAAGGTGCGTGTCTCGGCGAAGTGGGACTTCGCCCGCGACCTGCGCCTGCACCTGAAGCTCGCGCTCGACAGCCTCGGGGTCTCGCTCACTCCGCTCAACAGCGTCGTGATGACGGGGTCGGACGACGGCTCGGATGCCACACCGCCGACGAACCCCGTCGATATCGCCGCCGTCGCCGCGGCCGCGGAACCCGATCCGCTGCCGCACATCGAGGTTGTTCCGCTCAAGAAGGCCAGGACCCCACGCGGGCCCCGCAAGGCCAAGTCCGTTCCCAAGAAGGAAGCCCCGGTCGACGACGCTCCCGGCGAGGCTGCCCAAGCCCCCGCCCCACGGGCAACCGCACCCCGCGCTCCGCGAGCCCCCAAGGCTTCCGCCACCCCGACCACCCCGACCACCGCGACCACCGCGACCGCTCCAGCCACCCCGAAGGCTCAGGCAGCCCCGAAGGCTCCGACTGTTCCGACGCCGGACGCCGCCCACCCGGGCCCGCCGACTCCCGAAACCGAACCCACCCCCGAGGGATCCCATGACGACTGACCCCGCCCAGCCACCGGCATCCGCCCCCGCCCCGACCCCGGTCGACCCCGCACTGCCTGCCCGGGTGCTGCTGCGCAACGGTGAGAACGGTGCCGCGATCGGTGCCTCGTTCTACGAGCAGGTCGGCGGGCGACCGTTCTTCGAGAGGCTCGTCACCGAGTTCTACCGGGGTGTCGCCGGCGACCCCGTGCTGAAGCCGATGTATCCGGAGGACGACCTCGGCCCAGCGGCAGCGCGCCTCACCGGGTTCCTCGAGCAGTACTGGGGCGGCCCGGGCACCTACAGCGAACAGCGCGGACACCCGCGGCTGCGCCAGCGGCACCAGCCCTTCAAGGTCAACCCGGACGCCAGGGACCGCTGGCTGCTGCACATGCGTGCCGCGGTCGACTCCTGCGAGCTGCCCGAGCTGCAGCGAACCGTGCTCTGGGACTACCTCGAGCGCGCGGCACACGCCATGTTGAACACGTTCGACGACTGATCTCAGGGCGTCTCCAACCGTCCCTGGAGGGGAGAACAGGCTCTCGAAAGAACGAGAACGTTGTGAATTCGCCTCAACACGTACCTGATCAGAGTAGATTTCCACAGACCTGAGCCATGCTCAGAGAATGTCGGTGGTGGGTCGTAACGTGAGGGCATGACCAACCTCCCGGAGTCGCCCGCTTCGCCCGATCGGCCGCATGGCGGTGCGTCTCCCAGTACGCCCGTCACCGTGCTGGTGCCGGATGCTGTCGCGGCCTTGGGAAGGTCATCAGCTGACTACGACGCGCTCAGCGACGAGCAGGTTCTTGCCGGGCAAGCGTTGATCGCGGATTCCCGGCGGGCGCTGGAGACGTGTGCCGCGTGGATGGCGGCGACCCTCGCCCGCCGTTCCCGGGCTGAACTCGGCGGGAACGGGCTCGCGGCCCGGCACGGGTTCCGGACCCCGGAAGACCTGCTGCAGAGCGTGTCTGGGTCAAGCAAGGGCGATGCTGTCAAGCTCCTCGGGGTGGGCCGGCTGCTGGCCGAGGCCGACGCCGCCCAGAAGGCCGCCCGCGAAGCCGCCGAGGCGCAGAAGTTACTCGACGGGACTCCGCCCCTCAACGAGGCCGCTCCAGACCTGCCGCCAGTCGACCCGCCGGTTCCTGCTGCCGCGGTTCCGCCGTGGCACGCGCCGATCGGCCGGGCCCTCGCGAGGGCTGGCTCAGTGTTGAGAAGGCGGACTCGCTCCGGAAGGGCCTGGGCGATCTGGACCGGGCGATCACCGCGGAGAAACTCGCCACTGCCCTGGCCCGGCTCCTCACCGAAGCGCGCACGGTGAACGCTGACCAGCTGTTCAAGCGCGCCCGGCGGGTGCGGGACGTGCTCGATGAGGCCGGCATCGCCGCCCGCGAGAAGGCCGTCTACGACGACCGGTCCCTACGGTTCTGGCGACTCCACACCGGGCAGGTGCGCATGGTCGGGTTGTTCGCCCCGGAAGACGGCGAGTACCTGATGAGTACCTACGACGCCATTACCAGTCCCCGCCGGGGCGGGGTGCGCTTCGTGGACAAGGAGCAGGTCGCGTGGGCGAAGCGGGTGCAGGACGACCCGCGCACCACCGAACAGCTCACCGCGGACGCGTTCCTGGCCCTGATGAAACTCGGCGTGAAGGCCGACCCGAAACGCATCGCCGGAGGACGAAGCCCCGCCGTCCGCATGGTCACCATCCGCCCCACCGGCACCGCACCCACCGATGCCGTGCCAACCGAGGCCCCGTCACCCGCAGCCGACGCTGCGGCGAACCCCGAAACCGCGTCACCCGCGCTCCAGCCCGGCGTCATCGAGGGGACTGCGGTGACGGTCTCGGCCGAGACCTTGGAACGGAACCGGTGCGACAGCGGACTCCTCGACGTCACCTTCGACGACCACGGCCACGGCGTCGACCTCGGCCGCGAACAGCGCACGTTCAGCCCCGCCCAACGCGCGGCCCTCTCCCTCCGCGACGGCGGCTGCATGTGGCCCGGCTGCGACCGACCACCGTCCTGGACCGAAACCCACCACATCCAACACTGGAAAGACGACACCGGGCAGACCAACCTCGACCAAGGAATCCTGCTCTGCCGCGCCGACCACCTACGGCTCCACAACGAACACTGGCGCATCACCCGCGACGACACCGGCCAGTACTGGCTCACCCCACCACCCGGACTCGACCCCGAACAGAAACCCATCCCCCCACCAGCAAAAACGCGCTCACCAGGTGGAGTGAATCCGGGGTACCGCACAGTTAGCATGGAGCCAGCGTCGCTCCGAGCGACGCCCCGCGGGCCCCGAAACGCATTCGACTCCCGCTGCCCCTTCTGACACTGCCCCTTCTGACACTGGAGTCACGATGAGCACGGTTCCCCCGCACGCGACCGGCCCCCGAGCGACATCCCCTCGGACGGATCCGAGCGAAGCCGACGTCATCGTAGTCGGGGCCGGCCTCGCCGGACTCGTCGCGACCGCGGAGCTCGTCGCCGCGGGCAAGCGGGTCATCCTGCTCGACCAGGAGCCGCCCGCCTCGCTCGGCGGCCAGGCCTGGTGGTCGTTCGGCGGCTTGTTCCTTGTCGACTCGCCGGAGCAGCGCAGGCTCGGGGTGCACGACTCCGCCGGACTCGCCAGACAGGACTGGTTCGGCACCGCGGGTTTCGACCGTGACGAGGACCTCTGGCCGAGCCGCTGGGCGGAGGCCTACCTGGACTTCGCCGCCGGCGAGAAGCGCGCCTGGCTGCACTCCCGCGGCATCCGCTTCTTTCCGGTCGTCGGCTGGGCCGAACGCGGCGGCACCACGGCCCTCGGCCCCGGCAACTCCGTGCCGCGGTTCCACATCGTCTGGGGCACCGGTCCGGCGATTCTCGCCCCGTTCATCGAGCGCGTGCGGGAAGGCGTGCGGTCCGGCCTCGTCACGGCGCTGCACCGCCGCAGGGTCGACGAGCTGCTCACCCACGACGGCACGGTCGTCGGCGTGCGGGGAAGCATCCTCGCCCCGAGCGACGCCCCGCGCGGCGCGCCCAGCTCACGCGAGGTCGTCGGCGACTTCGAGCTGCGGGCATCCGCCGTCGTCGTGACAAGCGGCGGCATCGGCGGAAACCCCGCGCAAGTCCGCGCCCAGTGGCCGACCCGGCTCGGCACCGCGCCCCGGGAACTGCTGTCCGGCGTGCCCGCGCACGTCGACGGGCGGATGCTCGGCATCAGCGAGCGGGCCGGCGCCCGGCTGATCAACGGAGACAGGATGTGGCACTACCCGGAGGGCGTCGCGAACTGGGACCCGGTCTGGCCCGCGCACGGAATCCGGATCCTGCCCGGTCCGTCCTCGCTCTGGCTCGACGCGACGGGGACCCGGCTGCCCGCTCCCCTGTTCCCCGGCTTCGACACGCTCGGCTCGCTCGAGCACATCCTGCGCACCGGTTACGAACACAGCTGGTTCGTGTTGACGCAGAAGATCATCGAGAAGGAGTTCGCACTCTCCGGGTCCGAACAGAACCCCGACCTCACCGGTAAGAACCTTGCCCTTCTCGCCAAACGGGTGACGAAAGGCGCTCCCGGGCCGGTCGAGGCCTTCAAGAAGCATGGCGCCGATTTTGTCGTCGCCGACACCCTGCCCGACCTGCTCGCGGGCATGCGCCGGCTCTCCCCCGATGCTCCCCTGGACCTCGCCCAGGTCGAGCGGGAGATCCGCGCCCGCGACCGCGAGCTCGACAACGCCTTCACCAAGGATGCCCAGATCACGGCGATCCGCCAGGCCAGGCACTACCGCGGTGACCGTCTCATCCGCGTCGCGAGCCCGCACCGGCTGCTCGACCCGCACGCGGGCCCGCTGATCGCGGTCAAGCTGCACGTCCTGACCCGGAAGAGTCTCGGCGGCATCGAGACGGACCTCTCCGCCCGCGCCCTCGGGCCGGACGGCACACCCGTGCCGGGCCTCTACGCCGCCGGCGAGGCGAGCGGCTTCGGCGGCGGCGGGATGCACGGCTACCGCGCGCTCGAAGGCACCTTCCTCGGCGGATGCCTCTTCTCCGGACGCACCGCGGGGCGCGCCGCCGCGGCGGCGGTCTGACCCCCGGCTGTCACGGGAGCGTCCGCACGCGCCGCACCTCGCGGCGCGCGGTGCGTCTCCGGGCGCGCACCGTGTCTCGCGGCGCGCGCCCGATACATCGCCGCGAGACGCAAACGGCGCCGCGAGTCCGCGCCCGGCGGCGCCTAGTCCAGGACGCTCGTCAGCGCCCCGACCGGCTCGAGTACCGGCTCGAGTACGGCCGCGATGGCGGCAGCGGTGTCGCGGCCCATCCGGATCGCCCCGTCGACGTGCTGGTAGCCCTTGCCGGCCAGGTCGCTGCAGGAGAAGTGGATCGGCCCGACGGGGGTGCGCAGGTCCGCGCCGTAGCGGGCGAGGCCGCCGAGGTCGAAACTCGCGGCGTATGCACCCCGGGTCCATTCCTCGTTGCCCCAGTCGCTTTCGTAGTAGACCGCCGGCGACAGAGCCTTGTCCCCGAAGTAGTGCGAGAGCGAAAGCAGGATGCGCGCCCGGCGCTCCTCCGCGGGGAGCCGGAACACGGCATCCGCCGCCTCATCGGACACGAAGCCGACGAGGGTGCCGCGGTCGTCTCCGAAATTGGTGTTGTCGTACGCCTCGTGCACGAGCTCGTAGGGACTGAACGCGGTGCCGGAGAGGCCGTCCTCGCGCCAGAACGGGGTCTTATAGACGGCGTGAACCTTGATCACGAGACCCATCGAAAGGTGCTGGTGCAGCTGGTGCTGGCGGCGGGGCAGGGCGGGTTCGAAGGAGATCCGGCTGAGCAGAGTCGGCGGAAGCGCGAGGATCGCCCGGCGGGCGTGCACCTCGAGTCCGTCGGTGACCGCGACGACACCCTCGTCGCTCCAGCGCAGGGTGCGCACCGGCTGCCCGAGGTGCACGTCATCGCCGAGCTGCTCCGCGAGCAGCAGCGGGACCTGCTGGAGGCCGCCGACGACGCGCTCGTCGAGGATGAAGTCGGCGTCGACGAGGTTGCTGAAGCTTCCGGCACTCGCGGCCATCAGCAGGGCCTGCAGGGCGGAGAAGGCGTGCGCAGGCTTGGTCAGCATGGCGCCGGCGATGAACATCGCGACGTTGTCGCGGGCCTCCTGGTCGGCTGTCTGGGTTGCGAGCCACCCGGCGAAGGAGATCCGGTCGAGTTCGACGGCCCGCGGGTGCGCCCACGGCCGATCGGGGTCGACCTCGGCGACAAGCTCGTCGAGCGTTGCGATGAGGGCGACGATCTCGGCCTGGGTCTCCGGGGAGACCGGGAAGATCTCGCCCTCGAAGCGGGTGCGTACCCCGGAGTCGTTGATGTAGACGTTTTCTCCGGCGCGGTACCGGGAGTAGGTCTCGAGACCGAGCTCCGCGAGGGTCTCCTTGAGCGCGTGCTGGTCCGGTGACACCCACTGGCCGCCGATCTCGAGCGTGGCTCCCTCGATGTCGTCGGTCCACAGCCGACCGCCGACCCGGTCGCGCGCTTCGAGCACGGCGACGGTGAGGCCGGCCCGGCGCAGCGACGTTGCTGCGGTCAGGCCGGATGCCCCTGCGCCGATGATGACGATGTCACGGTCGATCCTGGTTGTCATGAAAACTCCTCCATACGTGGGTGCTGCGAGGTCATTCGGAAGTTGTGCAAGTCGGTCATGACGCGGGGATCAGGGTGTACTTCGGGGACAGGTACTCGTGGATTCCCTCGAGGCCGCCCTCCCGGCCGAGCCCTGATTGCTTGACGCCTCCGAAGGGGGCGGCTGCGTTGGACACGAGTCCTGTGTTCAGTCCCATCATGCCCGTGTCGAGCCCGGCGATCATCCGCTGGCCGCGGGCGATGTTCTCGGTGAAGACGTAGCTGATCAGCCCGTACTCGGTGTCGTTGGCGAGCCGGATCGCCTCGTCCTCCTCCGTGAAGGTCACGATCCCGACGACGGGCCCGAAGATCTCCTGGCGAAGCAGGTCGCTGTCGGCTGCGACGTCGGTCAGCACGGTCGGGGCGTAGAACGACCCTGGACCCTCCGGGCGGAAGCCGCCGGTGAGGAGGGTCGCACCGCGGTCGAGGGCATCGCTCACGAGCTTCTCGGTGTTGGCGACGGCCGCGTCGTTGACGAGCGGGCCGATCGTCACGTCCGGCTCGGTGCCCCGACCGATCCGGAGGGCTTCGACGCGGGCGACGAGGCGGCGAGCGAAATCCTCGGCGACGGACGCGTGCACGATGAACCGGTTCGCTGCCGTGCACGCCTGGCCGATGTTGCGGAACTTGGCGAGCATGGCGCCGTCGACGGCCCGGTCGAGGTCCGCGTCGGCGAAGACGAGGAACGGCGCATTCCCGCCCAGCTCCATCGAGGTGCGCAGCACGCCCTCCGCGGCCTGGCGGAGGAGCGCCCGGCCGACACCGGTCGAGCCGGTGAAGCTGAGCTTCCGGAGCCGCGGGTCTGCGATCAGCGGGGCGGAGACCTCAGCGGATTCCGAGGTCGTGATCACGTTGACGACGCCGGCGGGAACGCCCGCGTCCTCGAGCAACTGGGCGAAGAAGAGGGTGGTGAGCGGCGTGAGTTCCGCGGGCTTGATCACGACTGTGCACCCCGCGGCGAGCGCGGGGGCGATCTTGCGGGTCGCCATCGCGAGCGGGAAGTTCCACGGGGTGATCAGGAGGCACGGGCCGACCGGGCGCTGCGAAACGACCATCTGGCCGGTACCCTCGGGTGCCGGCCCGTAGCGCCCATTGATTCGTACGGCCTCCTCGCTGAACCAACGCAGGAATTCCCCGCCATAACCGACCTCGGCGCGGGCCTCGGCGAGTGGCTTGCCCATTTCGATGGTCATCAGCAGGGCGAAGTCCTCCCGGCGTTCCTGCAGCAGGTCGAACGCACGACGCAGGATCTCGGCCCGCACCCGCGGCGCGGTCGCCGCCCAGGCGGGACCCGCTGCGACGGCGGCGTCGAGGGCGCGTCCGCCGTCCGCGACGCCCGCGTTGGCGATCCGCTTGAGCTCGCGCCCGGTCGCAGGGTCCGTCACGATGATCGGCTCCCCGTGCCGGGCTGCCAGGTGCCGTCGATGTAGAGACCGTCTGGGACCCGGTTGAGGAGTTCGGCCTCCCGCTCGGTGCCGATGGTGGTGGTGTCGCCGGAGGCGGGGCTCAGGGGGCGGTTCTCGGTGCTGAGACTGGTCACGGGTGTTCTCTTTCGGTCACGGGGCAGGTACGGCAGGCGGTGGGAAACGAACGGGCGTCAGGGGTAGAGTCCGCGGAGCAGGTGGGCCTCGGCGACGCGTTCGACGGCGAGGACCGTCGCCGCTGCCCGCAGGGAAAGGTCCCGGGAGGCGGCGGTTTCGACGACCTGCTGCCAAGCGGCGAGCATCCGCTCTTCGAGCTTCTGTTCGACCTCTGCGGCGTTCCACCAGTAGGCCTGGTTGCCCTGCACCCACTCGAAGTAGGAGACGAGCACTCCGCCGGCGTTCGCAAGGATGTCGGGCACCACGAGCTGTCCGTTCGCAGCGAAGATCCGGTCGGCAGCCGGGGAGGTCGGGCCGTTCGCGCCCTCGACGATCACGCGTGCCGTCACGCGGGCAGCGTTCCCGGCGTGCAGGACGCCCTCGACCGCGGCCGGGACCAGCAGGTCGACGTCGAGCTCGAGCAGCGCTTCACCGTCGAGCGGGTCCGCCCCGCCGAAGCCGACGACCCTGCCGGTCGCCGCGACGTGCGCGTCGAGCCCGGCGAAGTCGATGCCCCGCTCGTTGTAGACGGCGCCGTACTGGTCGCTGACCGCAACGACCCGCACCCCCGCGTCGGCGAGGAACACGGCAGCGTCGTGGCCGACCTTGCCGAAGCCCTGCACGGCTGCGGTCGCTCCGTACGGCGTGATGCCGCTGTGCCTGAGGGCGGCAAGTGCGACGTGGGTCACGCCGCGGCTGGTCGCGCTCGCACGGCCGTGGGAACCGCCGAGGCTGATCGGCTTGCCCGTGACGATCCCGGGAACGGTGTAGCCGACGTTGACGGAGTAGGTGTCCATCATCCAGGCCATGGTGCGCTCGTCGGTGCCGATGTCGGGGGCCGGGATGTCCTTCTCCGGGCCGATGATCGGCAGGATCTCGCTCGTGTACCTGCGGGTCACGCGCTCGAGCTCCGGGAGCGAGAATTCACGCGGGTCGATCGTGACACCGCCCTTGGCACCGCCGTACGGCACGTCGAGCAGGGCGCATTTCCAGGTCATCCACATCGCGAGGGCGCGCACCTCGTCGAGGGTCACGTGCGGGCTGTAGCGCAGGCCGCCCTTGGCCGGGCCGCGGGAGAAGTTGTGCTGCACCCGGTAGCCGGTGAACAGTCGGGTGCTGCCGTCGTCCCGGCGCAACGGAACGGCGACGGTGAGCTCGCGGCGCGGGGTCGCGAGCAACGCGTGCAGGCCTTCCGGGTAGCCGAGCAGGGCGACGGCGTCGCTGAGCTGCGACCGGGCGTCGACGAGGGGCGTGGCGAGGGCGTGACCTGGCGAACGGCCGGCCGGGCCTCGAGCAGGCTCATGCGTTCGCCAGAGCGTGTGCGACGACCTGGAGGCCCTCGACGAGGAGCTCGTCCGAGATACTCAGCGGCGGCAGGAACCGGATCACGTTCCCGTAGGTTCCGCAGGTGAGGACGATGACGCCCTGCGCGTGGACGGCGGCCGCGACGCGGGAGGTGAGTGCGGCATCCGGTTCACCCGTCGCCGAGTCGACGAGCTCGATCGCGATCATGGCACCACGGCCGCGGACGTCGCCGACGCGCTTGTCGAAGGCGCGGATGGCGTTCAGCCGGCCGGTGAGGATCGTGCCGATCTCGCGGGCGCGCTCGACCAGGTTCTCGCTCTCGTAGGTGTCGAGGGTGGCGAGGGCCGCTGCACAGGCGAGCGGGTTTCCGCCGTAGGTGCCGCCGATGCCGCCGACCTGCGGGGCGTCCATGATCTCGGCGCGGCCGGTGACCGCGGAGAGCGGGAGGCCGCCGGCGATGCCCTTGGCCATCACGATCAGGTCGGGCACGATGCCCTCGTGGTCGCAGGCGAACATGGCGCCGGTGCGGGCGAAGCCGGTCTGCACCTCGTCGGCGATGAAGACGACCCCGTTGGCGCGGCACCAGGCCAGGAGGGTCGGCAGGAAGCCCGCGGCCGGGACGATGAAGCCGCCCTCGCCCTGGATCGGTTCGATGATGAGCGCGGCGAGGTTCTCGGCGCCGATCTGCTTCTCGATCTGGGAGATGGCGCGCTTCGCGGCGACGACGCCGTCGAGACCGCCGTCGCGCAACGGGTAGGACATCGGCGCCCGATAGACCTCGGCGGCGAACGGGCCGAAGCCGTTCTTGTACGGCTGGTTCTTCGCGGTGAGGCTCATGGTCAGGGTGGTGCGGCCGTGGTACGCGTGATCGAAGGCCACGACGGCCTGCCGCCCCGTGTAGTGCCGCGCGATCTTGACGGCGTTCTCGACAGCCTCGGCGCCGGAGTTGAACAGGGCGGTGCGCTTGGCGTGGTCACCGGGGGTGACCCGGTTGAGCGCCTCGGCGACCTCAATGTAGGAGTCGTACGGGGCGACCGTGAAGCAGGTGTGGGTGAACTGGGCGAGCTGGGCGGCGACGGCCTCGACGACGCGGGGCGCGCTGTTGCCGACGCCGGTCACGGCGATGCCGCTGCCGAGGTCGATGAGGGAGTTGCCGTCAACGTCGACGAGCACGCCGCCGCCGGCAGCGACGATGTAGACGGGCAGGGTCACGCCGACGCCCGCGGAGACCGCGGCGGTCTTGCGCGCCTGGAGCGCCTGCGACTGGGGTCCGGGGATGCTCGTCGTGAGGCGACGTTCCTGCGGAAGGGACGGGCCGCCGACGGGAACGGTGGTGGGCGGGGATGCGACGAGGGTCATGACTGCTCCAGTTCGTAAACCGAGGTGCATCGACCGGGCGGCGTCGATGTCAGGTGCCATGCTAGGCAGAGCGCCGACGGCAGCGCGCTCGCCGCTATGTACAGAATGCCGGCTAAGTTTCGACACGATGTACACTCGGCGCATGCCCCCGCTCAACGCACCGCCGCCGCTGCCCGGGCTGCGCCGCCTCCTCGACCGGCCGGACCTGCGGTTGCGGCTGCTCACTCCGGAGGCCGGCCTGCCGCCGCACGCCCTCGACCAGCCCGTCGAATGGGTGCACAGCTCAGACCTCGCCGACCCGACCCCGTTCCTGTCAGCACACCAGGTACTGCTGACGACAGGACGCCAGTTCGCGGAGGCTGTCACGGACGCGTTCTACGTCGACTACGTGACCCGGCTGCGCGACCGCGGCATCGTCTGCCTCGGCTTCGGCACGGAAGTCCTCCGCTCCGGCACCCCCGACGCCCTCGTCGCGGCCTGCCAGTCCCGCGGACTCCCCCTCGTCGAAGTGCCGTACGAGACGCCGTTCATCGCCGTCGCCCGGGCCGCCGGCGACCTCGTCGCCGAACTCCGCTATGCCAGGAGCACCTGGGCGCTCGGCGCCCAGCGGGCCATCGCGCTCGCGGCGCTCCGCCCGGACGGCCTCAGCGCTACCCTCAGCGAGCTGTCGCGGCAACTCGGCCACTGGGTCGCGCTCTTCGACATGAGCGGCGCCCTCGACCGGGTCTTCCCCGGGACACCTTCGCGGGCGCATCCGCTTCACGCGGCTCTCTCGACCGGGTGCAGCGCGAGGCAGCCCAGTTGATCCGACGCGGGCAGCGGGCCAGCACGTCGGTTTCGACCGGCGGAGAGACGCTGACCCTGCAGACCCTGGGTCGACGCGACCAGCTGCGCGGCGTCCTCGCCCACGGGGGTCCCGGCGAGCTCGACCAAGCCAGCCAGGAGGTCGTGACGAGCGTGATCGCGCTCGCGGGGCTCGCGCTCGAGCAGAACAGTGCACTCGACCGGGCGCGCGGGCTCCTCAGGTCCGGGCTGCTGCACGCGCTGCTCGGCGGCGACGTCGACCTCGTGCAGGCGACCTCCGGGGAGATGTGGGGGCCGCTCCCGTTCGAGCCGGTACGGGTCGCCGTGACCGACCCCGCGCCAGGGCGGCTGGACGCCCTGACCGAGTTCCTCGAGCTCCGGGTGGAGGAGAGCCCTGGACACCTGTTCTTCGCGCGCCAGGGCGGCCTCGTGGTCCTGTGCGTCGACGCCACTGCCGGGCCCCTGCTCGATGAGCTCGTCGGCTTCGGGTTGCACCTCGGGCTCTCGGACCGGACCAGGTACCGTGAGCTGCCGCACGCCCTCGCCCAGGCCCGCCAGGCCCTCGAACGCTCGCACGAGGGCGCGCCAGGCATCGTCGAATTCGACGTGATCTCCCGACAGGGCGTTCTCGCGTTCCTCGCCGGCACGGATGCCTCGGAGGTCGGACGCGCGACGCTCCAGCCGCTCACGGCGCACGACGCCGTCCACGGCACCGAACTCGTCCGCACGCTCCGGGTCTGGCTGGAGCACAACGGGCAATTCGGTCCAGCGGCCACCGAGCTCGGTGTGCACCGGCACACCGTGCGCGCCCGGGTGAGCCAGGCCGAGGCGCTCCTCGGCCGTGACTTCGGCACCTTCCACGCCCGCGCCGACATCTGGGCGGCGCTGCTCGCGTCCGGTGACGACGCCGGATCACCCCCTGAGCACCTCAGTATCTGAGATACCGTCTCACGGGCGGTTCTGCTCGCCCGCGCTCCAGTGCGCTGGGCGCACGAATCCCCGGGGCAGGACGGTGAGCTGGTCGCCTCTGGCGCTGCTGACCTGCATCTGGGTCAGGTAGATCGCGCCTGCGAGGTCCGCTCCGGCCAAGTTCGCGTTGCGAAGGTCGACGCCGAGGAGGTCGCAGTACGACAGCCGGGCTCCGCTGAGATCCGCTCCGATCAGGAGGGAGCCGCGCAGGCTCAGTCCACGAAGGTCCGCACCGGTGAGTGCCGCGGCCGCCAGGTCTCTCCCCGGTCCGAGCCGGCGCCGAACTCCTCGATCCCGGGTTTCGCCGAGGATTCCCCTGCGCGCGTCCTCGCTCGCCTGGAGGAGCAGCGACCGGGCCGCGTCGTACTCCGCGTCGACGTCGAGGCTCGCGAGCCGATCCGGCTGCTCCCGGCTGAGCGCGCTGACGCGATCGAAGCGCGACATCAGCGGAGCCGGATCACCCGTGTCCCCGACAAGGCTGATCGCCTGCTCGAGGTACCAGAGGAGTTCGTGCAGCCGCCGAACGATCGGGAAGATGGCGAACATGGCGTCCCTAGTCCCGGGATCGTCCCGCCAGGACCGGCCGGCGAAGGTCTGCTGCGAGACTTTCTGGCCGGCACCGAAACAGTCGAACACGGTGCAGCCGGTGAATCCCCGGGGACGCAACTCCGCGTGCACGCGGCACGCGTCGCGTTCGTCGAGGTTCTCGCAGGGATCGCCGGCCGGCTTGTCGAACGGGAAGTCGGCGGACCTGGTGAACGCCAGGGCGACGCAGCAGAGTCCGAAGCAACTGGCGCAGTCGGCACCGAGGTCCTCGCGGCGCCCGACCTCAACCCTGGTTCGTTCCGTCATCGCGTTCATCGTAGTCCGCGATCCGGGAGGGACAACCGGAATTCCCGGGCACGGGTCAGGCGCGCAACGACCAGGGCTTGCGACGCACGAGGATGTGGCCGCGGCTCGTGCTGAGCCGGGTCCAGGGCCCGGTCTCGAAGAGCCGCACCGGTTCGTCCTTGGGCAGGAAGCCGAGACTCACCGCCGCGAACGCCGCCCCGGCCGGAACGATCTCGAGTCCCGCGATCGGGCGACCCCAGACCTCTGCACGGACCCGCTGCACGACCTGCGCGCCCGAGTCCCGCGGCACGGTGGAGGCGACCTCGTCGATACCGGCGGCCGCAGCGCCCGTCAGGAGCGCGGCATCCGTCTCGCCGAGGAGTTTCCAGCCACCCCGGGGCGGGGAGATACCGGCCCAGGTCACGGTAGTGACCTCGAGCGGCACGGTCACCGCGACCGGCGCCTCCGGGTCGCTTCCCGCGGCGGCGAGGCGGGCGACCCGATCGAGCAGGGAACGCACCGGCACGACGGCGTCGAGTTCGACGGGTTCGTCGAGGCCGAAGGTGCGCAGGCCGAGCACGGTCGGGCTCCCGTCGAGGAGGCCGCGCGGGTAGAGGATCGCGGAGTACACCGCGAGCGCGCCGGCGGCCGAAATCAGGCGCACCGAACCGTCCTCGATACGGCTGGCGCGCGACAGGTAGACCTGCAGATCGCTGAGGGCAAAGGAATCCGTGAGAATAAATGACTGGCTCATCTGCTCCTAAACTACCAAGGTACGGCGAGGCTCATACCGACTTCGCACACACTGCCGAGGAGGACGCATGGACATGCCGATGGAAGGTCTCTTGAACGCCCTCGACCTGACCGACACAGGGGCGCGCACGAGCGAGGACATCTTCACCGGCCCGTCGCAGTGGATGCCCCTCGGCCGCGTGTTCGGCGGGCAGGTTCTCGCCCAGTCCCTCGTCGCGGCGATGCGCACGGTGCCTGACGACCGCCACCCGCACTCGATGCACGGCTACTTCCTCCGTCCGGGGGACGTCAGCCAGCCGATCACGTTCTCCGTCGACCGGATCCACGACGGCCGTTCCTTCTCCACCCGGCGCACCCAGGCGTACCAGAACGGCCACCCGATCCTCTCGATGATCGCGTCGTTCCAGGACGATGACGAGGGCCTCGAACACCACATCGACATGCCGGCCGGGTTGCCGGACCCCGAGTCGCTGCCGACCGCAGCGGAGTCCCTCTCCCAGGTCGACCACACCATCGCCCGCTACTGGGCGAGCGAGCGCCCGTTCGACATGCGGCACGTGCCTTCGCCGATCTACCTTCAGGTCAAGGGCGAGCACACCAGTCACCAGGCCGTGTGGATGAAGACCCTCGGCGCGCTTCCCGACGACCCCGACCTGCACCGTGCCGCCCTCGCATACGCGAGCGATTACTCGATCATGGAGCCGGTCATGCGCCGCCACGGCATCGCGTGGTCGACGCCGGGGCTCAAGGTCGCGAGCCTCGACCACGCTGATGTGGTTCCACCGCTTCGGGCGCGTCGACGAGTGGATGCTCTACGTCCAGGACTCCCCCACCGCCCAGGGCGGCCGAGGACTCTCCACCGGCAGCATCTACAGCCGTGAGGGTCTCCTGCTCGCGACCGTTGCCCAGGAGGGCATGGTCCGGGTTCCCGCGAACAAGGAATAGCAGCCGGCCCGGGATCACTGCGCGGGACTACTGCGCCTGCTCCACCCCGGGCTCGGCCGCGAGCAGCACGATGCCGTTGGGCTGCAAACGGATGTCGACGGACGCGATCTCGTCGGTGTCCAGTTTCGTGGTTCCCGCGACGGGGACCGTCATGCCGGGACCCGCGAGCCAGCTCGCGACCTGCGTCGCCTCCCCGTTCCGGTCCGTGACGAACATCGCGTACGCCCGCTCGGCCGCGGCGCCGGTGCCGGTGCCGGATTCGGTGCCGGATTCGGGCAGGCCATAGCTGCACGAGCCGTCTATGCGGGTGCCGCCGGGCTGAGCCGCCAGGCGGACATCCGCGCTCAGCGGGTTCGGGACCACCTGGTGCAGTGTGACGAGCTCCCCGGGAGGTTCCGCGATCGACGCCGGGGCGAGCCGGGCCGGCAGCACGATCGCGACCGTCGCAGCGACGGCCGCCACGGCGAGCAGGAGCCCGGCCTGCAGTATCCGCCCGCGCCGCCTGCGCCGCCGCGCAGCATCGAGCAGCCGCGGCAGGCCGTCGCTGCGAGGGAGGACGCCCGGTGACGCCGCGGTCTCCAACACCTCGGCGGTCGGCACGAGGCCGAGAAGACCGGGGATCCCGGCGATCTCGGCAACCCGACGGGTGCAGTCCGCGCACGTGCGCAGGTGGCGTTCGTAGTCGTGGCGTTCTTCGGTCGCGAGCGCGCCGAGCACGTAGGCGGCGTCCCACTCGGCGTACGGGTCACGCCCTGACCGGGGTACGCGCCCGGTGTCTGATGCACCGGATCCTGTCGTGGTCATCGCTCGGTCACTCCCTTCTCGGTGAGACTCAGGCGCATGGCACGCAGGGCGTAGTGCAGGCGCGACTTCACAGTGCCCTCCGGGATGTCGAGGGAGCGCGCGGTCTCGGCGACCGACTGTCCGCGGTAGTAGGCGAAGACGACCACGGCCCGGTGGTCTGCGGAGAGGCCGTCGAGGGCATCCGCCACGAGCCACGCGTCGAGGAGCGCTGCCGTCGCGTCGTTCGTCAGACGCTCGGGGAGTTCGTCTGTGCTGATTTCGTGGCGGTTCCTGGCGGAACGCCATTCGTCGATGACGAGGTGGCGGGCGACGGTGAAGAGCCAGGCGCGTGCCGAGTCAGCATCGTCGAGCACCCGGGGCAGTCGCCAGGCGCGCAACAGGGTCTCCTGCACGACGTCATCGGCCAGGGCGGAATCCCCGGTCAGCCGGGTCACGTACCGACGGAGCGCCACGGCGTGCGCATCATGCAGGGCGCGCAGCAGGTCGGCACGCGCGTCGACGGGCCGCTCCCCGCGTCCGGGTTTCTCCGCCACGGCACACCTCCTATCGTTAACACGGGCTCGCTGCGCCGTTCGTTCAGTTTCCGCCGGGTTTTGTCGAAGTCCGTCGATTTTCCGTGATGGGCTTTGAACCGTTGACCGGGCAGTTTCGTAGTAACTAGTAGCACCCTAACGAGTAGCGCCAGCTTGCGAACGGGGAGCAGCCCATTCGCCGTCACCGACCGCCACGACCACCATCACGAGGAGAATCATGACGAACGACACCGCGGTCTCCCGCCGCACCGCACTGCTGATCGGCACCGCAGGCACCGCCGCCGTGACCCTGGCCGCCTGCGCCCCGACCACGACGGGCGGCACCGGCGCCGGATCGGCCGGAGGTTCGACCGGGGCCGCAACATCGTCTGCGGGCGGGACCGTGGTCGCCAAGCTCTCCGACATCCCGGTCGGCGGCTCGATCGAGACCGCCCTGAATGGCAAGGCCATCTTCGTCAGCCAGCCAACCGCAGGCAAGGTCGTGGCCTTCAGCGCCGTGTGCACGCACCAGGGCTGCATCGTGAAGCTCGTCGACACGTCCTTCGACTGCCCGTGCCACGGTTCGAAGTTCGACACGGCAACGGGCGCCGTTCTCGCGGGCCCCGCCCCGAAGCCACTGATCGGCATCACCGTCTCGGTTTCGGGAGACTCCGTCACCGCAAGCTGAACGTATGGAGTTCAGTCTTCCGGAAGGGCAGCCCTGCGGGTGAATCGCACCGGGTCTTCGAGGTAGGGCAGCCACGCCGCACGCTCCTCGTCGGTGATCTTGCGCGGGCGCTGGGTTGCCGCATCGATGAGCACGATCGTGGTGCTGGCCTGCGCGTACAGCACCGCCGACTCGGCCTCCACCGGCCCCCACACCTCGTAACACACCTCGAGGCTCGCCCCGCCGACCTTGCCGAGCCAGAGACGGATGTCCACCGGCTGCCGCAGGTACGGGATCGACAACAGGTACTCGGCTTCGAGGCGCGCGATCACGGTCAGCGTTGCCGCGCCCGGCCGGCCGTCGAGAACGGCGGTCCCGGCCCCCGAGCCCGGCTCAACCTCGTCGTCGAGCCAGAACGCCTGGATGCGCGCCTCCTCGAGGAGGCGCAGCATCGAGGCGTTGTTGACGTGGCCGTATGCATCGAGGTCTGACCAGCGCAGGCTGATCGGCACGTGCAGCTTCATCTCGCTGGCCCGTTCCCGGCCTAGTCGCGCGTGAGCTTGCGGTACGCGGACCGGTGCGGCTTCGCGGCGTCGGGGCCGAGCCTCTCGATCTTGTTCTGCTCGTAGGACTCGAAGTTTCCCTCGAACCAGTACCAGCTCGCCGGGTTCTCATCCGTGCCCTCGTAGGAGAGGATGTGGGTCGCGATCCGGTCGAGGAACCACCGGTCGTGAGTGATGACCACGGCGCAACCGGGAAACTCGAGGAGCGCGTTCTCGAGGGAGCCGAGGGTTTCGACGTCGAGGTCGTTAGTCGGCTCATCCAGGAGCAGCAGGTTTCCGCCCTGCTTGAGTGTGAGCGCGAGGTTGAGGCGGTTGCGCTCTCCACCGGAGAGCACGCCGGCCTTCTTCTGCTGGTCGGGTCCCTTGAATCCGAAGGTCGACACGTAGGCGCGGGACGGGATCTCGGTCTTGCCGACCTGGATGTAGTCCTGGCCGTCGGAGACGACCTCCCAGAGGGACTTGTTCGGGTCGATTCCGGTGCGGTCCTGGTCGACGTAGGAGATGTCGACGGTCTCGCCGATCTTCAGCTCGCCGCCGTCGAGCGGCTCCTTGCCGACGATCGTCTTGAACAGGGTCGTCTTTCCCACGCCGTTCGGCCCGATGATGCCGACGATGCCGTTCCGCGGGAGGGTGAAGCTGAGCCCGTCGATGAGCACGCGGTCGCCGAAGCCCTTGTGCAGCTTCTTCGCGTCGATGACCTGGGCACCGAGACGCGGGCCGACCGGGATCTGGATCTCTTCGAAGTCGAGCTTGCGGGTGCTCTCGGCCGCGGCGGCCATCTCCTCGTAGCGGGCGAGACGTGCCTTGGACTTGGCCTGGCGTCCCTTGGCGTTCGAGCGGACCCACTCGAGTTCATCGGCGAGACGCTTGGCCATCTTCGCGTCCTTCTTGCCCGCGATCATGAGCCGTTCCTGCTTCTTCTCAAGGTAGGTCGAGTAGTTGCCCTCGTAGGGGTAGAGGTGGCCACGGTCGACTTCGGCGATCCATTCGGCGACGTGGTCGAGGAAGTACCGGTCGTGGGTGACGGCGAGCACGGCGCCGGCGTACTGGGCGAGGTGCTGCTCGAGCCAGAGCACGCTTTCGGCGTCGAGGTGGTTGGTGGGCTCGTCGAGGAGGAGCAGGTCCGGCTTCTGCAGCAGGAGCTTCGTCAGCGCAACGCGGCGCTTCTCACCACCGGAGAGGTCGGCGACGGCAGAGTCTCCCGGCGGCGTGCGGAGGGCATCCATCGCCTGTTCGAGCTGGGAGTCGAGGTCCCAGGCGTCGGCGGCGTCGATGGCTTCCTGGAGTGTGCCCATTTCGGCGAGGAGGGTGTCGAAGTCCGCGTCGGGTTCGCCGAGGGCGGCGCTGATCTCGTTGAACCGGTCGACCTTGGCCTTGATCGGGCCGACGCCTTCCTGCACGTTCTCGAGGACCGTCTTGGTCTCGTCGAGTTCCGGCTCCTGCATCAGGATGCCGACGCTGTAGCCGGGCGAGAGTTTCGCCTCGCCGTTGCTCGGGGTGTCGAGCCCGGCCATGATCTTGAGGATCGTGGACTTTCCGGCGCCGTTCGGCCCGACGATGCCAATTTTGGCGCCGGGGAAGAACGACATCGTGACGTCGTCGAGGATGAGCTTGTCGCCTACCGCCTTGCGTGCGCGGACCATCGTATAAATAAATTCGGCCATAGTGCTTACCAGTCTATTTGCCGCGTGGCCCCGATCAGACACCGGCCGGTCGAGATCGCGGACGTGACCATGCTGTGGTACCCGCCGGACTTCGACCCGTTCTGTCCGATCAGGCAGCCGTCCGGGAAGCGGACCGAGAATTGCACGGAGTCGGCGTCGAGATTGACGCTCGTCTTGTCGAACCCGACCTCCATCATCGCCTTGTCGAATCCGGCGGCGACGAGAGCGTCCACGAAGCCGCGACCGCCCGTCGCGGGATCAACGGCCGCAGCGACCTGGTTGAAGTATGCGAGGTTCGCCTGGGCGCCGAGTTCGGGCCGCACGGCCGGTGCCGGCGCCGCCGTGGCGGTGGCAACCGGAACGCTTGTCGGTGTGGCCGCGACGGGCGTGGGTTCAGCGGTGCTTGCGGAGCAGCCGGCCAGGGCTGCGACAACAAGGCCGGCGATGACGACGGCGACCACGGGCCGGATTGTCGTCCTGTGTACTGCCGGCACGTGTGTCCTCCCGAGGCCGCGGTGCGGCCAGTGCCATCGAGTCTAAACCGACCGCACGGCCGACTCGCCAGTGACGACGGTCGTGACACCGGCGGGCGGGACTGTCTCGCCGGAGGAAGCGCCCGACGCGCCGGCCGGATCCGGCGCAGTCGGGAGCCCCGGACCGCGGCCGCGTCCGTGACCGGGCGCAGGTAGTTCGTCGTGCACCAGGACAGGTCGTGGCCGACCGCCTCGGCCTCGACCTCGACGGAGGTGCCGGATCGTTCGGCGTTCTGCCACGCCCGCACCCGAAGCTGCCCGGCGACGAGGACATGCTCGCCCTTCCGCACCGAACGCACGACGTTGTGCGCAAGGTGACGGAATGCGGTCACGGTGTACCAGTTCGTGTCGGCGTCGACCCAGCTGTGCAGGGTCCGGTCGTACCGGCGCTGCCCGGAGGCCAGCCTGAAGGAGGTGATCGCGAGGCCTGCGCTCGTCACGAGGTGGCGCGGCGTCGTCGCCACGATTCCGGTCACGGTAATGCTGTTGCTCATGGGTCTCCCGTCCTGGTCGTCGCCGGACGCTCGCCCGGCGTCGGCCCGGGGGCGACGCTCGTGCCTGTCTCCGACGCCCCCGGGTCACCTCCGAGTGTGCCGCCGCGTGCGGGAGGACGGTCCGCGGCATCCCTGTGCGGGGAAGACGCCACGGAACGGATGCCTGTTGAGGAGGGGACCCTCCCCTCCGGCCCTAGAGTGATTCCATGAGCTTTGTCGCCGCTGAGAACCGCTATTCGGACATGACCTATCGCCGGACCGGACGGAGCGGCCTCAAGCTCCCTTCCCTGTCGCTCGGCCTCTGGCACAACTTCGGAAACGAACGCCCCATCGACACCCAGCGGGCCATCCTCCGCAGGGCCTTCGACCTCGGCGTCACCCACTTCGACCTCGCCAACAACTACGGCCCGCCGTATGGAGCTGCCGAAACCAACTTCGGCCGGGTCTTCGCGGAGGACTTCAGGCCGTACCGCGACGAGATCATCGTGTCGAGCAAAGCCGGGTACGACATGTGGGCGGGCCCATACGGCGACTTCGGTTCGCGCAAGTACCTGCTGTCGTCCCTCGACCAGAGCCTCGGGCGCCTCGGCCTCGACTACGTGGACATCTTCTACTCGCACCGTCCAGACCCGGAGACCCCGATCGAGGAGACGATGGGCGCCCTCGCGACCGCCGTCCAGCAGGGCAAGGCGCTCTACGTCGGCGTGTCCAACTACTCCCCTGAGGAGACCAGGGCCGCTGCCGCCGCACTCGCCGAGCACAGGATCCCGCTCCTCATCCACCAGCCGCGGTATTCCATGTTCGACCGGCACATCGAGGACGGCCTCTTCCCCGTGCTCGACGAGCTCGGCATCGGCAGCATCGTCTTCTCCCCCTCGCCCAGGGTCTCCTCACCGACCGCTACCTCGGCGGGAGTGTCCCGGAGGGCTCTCGCGCGGCGACGAGCCGTTTCCTTTCGGAGAACGCCCTGACGGACACCTATTTCGAGCGGGCAAGGGCCCTCAACGAGATCGCGCTCGGCCGGGGCCAGACCCTGGCCCAGCTGGCGGTGACGTGGATCCTGCGTCAGCCGCAGGTGACGAGCGTGCTCGTCGGGGCAAGCAGCGTTCACCAGCTCGAACAGACCGTCGCCGCCCTCGACGCGCCGGCTCTCAGCGAGGCCGAGATCACCGGCATCGAACCGTTCGCGGTGCACGGCACCGGCCGGGACTCCTGATTGGGGTATCTGTACGCGCTCCTCGCGTCCCTGCTCTTCGGGCTCAACGGCTCGACGACGAAGGTCATCGTTGAGGCGGGGCTGTCCCCCGCGCAGCTGACCTTCGTCAGGGTCACGGTGATCATGGCGCTCGCGGGCGCCGTCCTGCTCGTGACGAACCGGCGGGCATTCCGCATCGACAGGAGCCAGCTCGCCGTCATGGCGCTGCTCGGCGTCGCCGGGGTCGCACTCATCCAGTGGTTCTACGCCGTCGCGGTCAGTCTGCTCCCCGTCGGGATAGCGCTCATGCTCGAGTACTCCGGGGTGCTCCTGATCGCCCTCGTGGCGCGTTTCGCGTTCAAGGAGCGCGTCAAGCCACGAATCTGGTGGGCGATCGGGGGCGTCCTCGTGGGCATGGCCATCGTCGCGCAGATCTGGGCGAGCCCGCTGTCGACGCTCGGGGTCATCGCCGGCGTCGCGGCGGCGATCTGCCTCGCGATCTACTTCCTCGTCGGTGAGCGCCAGGTCGCGACCTCCTCGCCCCTCGCCGTCGCGTTCTGGTCGATGCTGTTCGCGAGCGCGTTCTGGCTGCTGTTCAGCGGATGGTGGCAGATCGACCCCGCACTCCTCACGGAAACCGTGCACCTGCACGGCAACCTCGCGACCGTGGCAGCTCCGCTCTGGACACTCCTGCTCTGGAACGGGGTGCTCGGCTCCTTCGCCCCGTACCTGCTCTCGTATATGGCCCTCGCCCGCCTGACCGCGACGGCTGCGGGCATCGTGTCCGCGTCTGAGGTCATCTTCGCGTTCGCGTTCGCATTCCTCTGGCTCGGGGAAACACTCGACGGCGTCCAGGCGTTCGGCGCACTGCTCGTCCTCGCTGGAATCGTGGTGGCGCAGACGGCACGGGCCAACCGGCCCGTTGACCTGGACCTGGCCGGTCCCGGAGTCACCGGCGCCATCCAGCTGCCTTAGCGCTCCTGACATCCTCGTTTACCGGTGCCGACCGGGCAGCCGGTCGAATGTCGGGGGTCCCCCGTAGCGTGCTGAGCACAGCACCAGCTACCCGAGACCCCGCCACCCGGCACCGGAGGACCCCATGACCGACACCCCGTTCCTGGCCCCGCTTCGAGCCGCTCTCCCCGAGGTCGCGTCCGTTCGCGGCCTCGCCCTCGTCCCGGTGAAAGACGGTCTCTGGCGGGTCACCGGCCGTTCGGGCGCCGTCCTCGGCCACATCGAACGCAAGCTCGACGACCGCGGAGAGTCCTTCGCGGCCCGGCGGCTGCTCCCGGCCACCCGCACCCTCGATCTGGGCACCTTCTGGCAGCTGGCGGATGCCGCGGATTGCTTCCGCTAGCCCGCCGTGGCCACGGTGAGATATCCGACCACATTGAGGCACGCCGTCGGCAAAGCCGTCCAACCCGCCGCGCTCAGGATAAAGTGCCGCACATGACGTGGTGGAATAGTTTCGTATCCTGGCTCACGGCAGCCAGCAACCAGACCGTGGTGAACACAGCCGTAGTGTTCATTGTCGCGATCCTGATCGCCGGCGTTCTCACGGCCCTGATCGGGCGCGGCGCCATCAAGCAGCTCCTCGTCCAGCACGACAGGGAACTCAAGGCTGCGGCCATCGGCGCCCTCATCGATGCCGCAACCGAGGCATCCGTCTGGAATTCGCTCACCCCGCAGGAACAGGTCATGGCGGACCGTGCCGTCGGCCAGGCCGACATCCAGGTTCGCCTGCTTCCGATTCCCGGCGCAGGCGTCGCGGCCAACTGGGCCTCGCACCAGCTCAACGAGCTCAAGCGCACCTCGGCGACATTCGGCTACCAGCTCGAGCCCGCCCTGCTGGAATTCCGCGATCGACTGATCGAGTGGCAGGACAAGCCCCGCCGTACCCGCAAGGTGTTCCAGAGCGACCTCGACCGGTGGAAGACGCAGAACTCCACCTCGGAATCCAGCCTTCTCGCCCAGCAGGATGCGTGGGCAGCCCAGCAGCACCACGACCAGTTCAACGAGGCCCTTCCGGCAGCGCCCGTCCCCGCACCGCCCACGCCGAGTGTGCACGCGGCGAGCCAGTCCACGCCGTCGACGGAGACCCAGCGCCTCCTCGACGATGTCCAGGCCCTCGAGGTGCGTCCGGCACCGATCAACCACCCGTAGTCAGGCAGCCGTAGTCAGGCAGTAGCTCAGGTCAGGCAGTACCGCAGATCGCCCGGAGCATTCGATGCTCCGGGCGATTCGTGCTTAACGGCGTCCGGCGGGACGTACTGCAGGTGCCACGGGGCTCAGCGCCACCACTGGTCGAAGAGGGATGCCGGAACCTGGCGCTTGTGCTCCGTGTTCAGGAACCGTGCCTCGATCGCCGCAGCGACCTCCTCGTCGACGGGGAGGCCCTCGAGGTAGTCGTCGATCTGCTCGTAGCGCAGGCCGAGGTTGTCCTCATCGGTCTGGCCAGGATTGCCGTCGAGCAGGTCGGCCGTCGGCGCCTTGAGGTAGAGGTGCTTCGGCGCCCCGAGTTCGATGAGGAGCGCCCTGCCCTGGCGCTTGGTCAGGCCGGTGAGCGGCAGCACGTCCGCGCCGCCGTCCCCGTACTTGGTGAAGAAGCCCGTGACGGCCTCTGCGGCGTGATCGGTGCCGATCACGAGGAGTCCGCGCGCCCCGGCGATGGCGTACTGGGCGACCATCCGCTCCCTGGCCTTGGTGTTGCCCTTGTCGAAGTCGGGCAGCGTCTCGCCGGTGCTGTCCTCGTATTCGGCCGCGATGCCGTCGACCGCGCGCTGCACGTTGAAGGTGAGCGCGGTGTGCGGCTGGATGAAGTCGAGCGCGAGTTCGCCATCGGCGTCATCGTGCTGCACGGCATACGGCAACCGTACGGCGACGAACTCAAATTCCTGTCCGGCGTCGTCGAGCTCCTCGATTGCGATCTGGGCCAGTCGCCCGGCGAGGGAGGAGTCCTGTCCACCGCTGACGCCGAGGATCAGCCCCTTCGCACCCGAGCCCACCAGGTACTCCTTGAGAAAGTCCACCCGTCGTCGAATCTCGGTAGCCGGATCAATTGTCGGTGACACATGCAGTTCGGCGATGATGCGCGCCTGAAGTTCTCCCATGCATCGAATCTATCAAAACGGCCGGCCCGGCCGCCCGGCGAGAGGTGCTTTGTTCAGCGGCGTTTGTTCAGCGGGGTGTGTCCGGCGGGCTTTGTTTCATCCACGCGGAGGTCTTGACTGGAGCCATGCAGATCACGAAGGTGTCCGCGCGCATTCGGGACACGAGCGAAGCAGCGGAATTCTTCGAGAACGTCCTCCTCCTCACGGTCGACAGGACGGTCGCCAGGGAACCGACCACGATTGAGGTGCGCATCGGGACGACCCTGCTCGAACTCTCTGAGGACCAGGACGCCGTCGGCCGGCACCACCTGGCCGTCACGATCCCCTCGAACACGTTCGCAGCAGCCCGGCAGTGGCTCGAGCCCCGATCCGCCCTGATCGGCACTCCCGATGCCGACGAGTTCGAGTTCGCAGCCTGGAACGCCCGCTCGCTCTACTTCACCGGGCCGGACCGCTCGGTCCTCGAGTTCATCGTCCGTCGCGACCTCGACAACAACACCCGCGGCGCATTCACGAGCGCCGACCTGCTCTGCATCAGCGAGGTCGGCGTCGCGACGGACGACGTGCTTGCGACGGCCGAATTCCTGAAGACCGAAGCGGATGTCCGGCCGTACGCCGGTGAGCCCGGCCGCAGCTTCGCACCGGTCGGAGACACCGACGGCCTGCTGATCCTCGTCTCACCCGGCCGTCCCTGGTTTCCCACCACGGACCGCGGGGCGTCAAGCGGGCCGATCCTGGTCGAGGCCACGGGACCCCGGCCGGGAGAGTACCCGCTGGGCGCCGGAAGCCTGCTCCGGATCCGATGAATGGGTGTCGTGGCATCCGCTGCGCGGAAATGCCGTGCGTGGTGTGGTGTGGTGCCCCCGGTTGGAATCGAACCAACGACAAGCGGATTAGAAGGCCGCTGCTCTATCCACTGAGCTACGGGGGCGCGGAGCGCTTCAACGATACCGCAGACCCAGACCCCGCCGCCCCGGGCATCCGCCGGCCAGGCCCGGCCCGGGCTCGCTGGCGGGCCGGGGACCGCGTCGGACCCCGCCGCTAGACTCGGACCATGACAAAAAGCAGTGACCGGTTGGTCTGGATTGATTGCGAGATGACCGGGTTAGACCTGGAAAACGATGAATTGGTGGAGATTGCCGTGGTCATCACCGACTACGACCTCAACGTGATCGACCCGGGCCTCGACATCATCATCAAGCCGAACGCCTCCGCGCTCGCGAATATGAACGACTTCGTGCGCAATATGCACACGACCTCCGGCCTCATCGAGGAGATCCCGAACGGGGTCAGCGCCGCGGAAGCCGAATTCGAGGTCCTCGAGTACGTTCTCAGGTTCATTCCCGCGGAGCAGAAGGCGCCGCTCGCCGGAAACTCGATCGGAACGGACCGCTCGTTCCTCGCGAAGTACATGCCGCGCCTCGACAACCAGCTGCACTACCGTAACGTCGATGTCTCCTCCATCAAGGAACTCGCCCGTCGCTGGTACCCGCGGGTGTACTTCAACGCCCCGGTGAAGGACGGCGGGCACCGCGCACTCGCAGACATCCTCGAGTCGATTCGCGAACTCGCGTACTACCGCCAGACCGTGTTCGTGGCCGACCCCGGACCCACGAGCGACGAGGCAAAAGCGAGCGCGGCAGAAGCCGTGTCAGCATTCACTCCAAACGTGTAATAGAATTCTTGAGTTGCCGCTGCTCCTTCGGGAAAAGCGCAGCACATGGTGGTTGTAGCTCAGTTGGTAGAGCGTCCGGTTGTGGTCCGGAAGGTCGCGGGTTCAAGCCCCGTCAGTCACCCCAAGTAGAGCAGGCATCCGTTCAGCACCTCACGATCAACACTGTGTGAAATCAACACTGTGAGATGCTGAACGGATGCCGCAGCTCAGCCCCGATGAATTCAGTCACGAGGAATTCGAGAAGGTCGTCGTCGACGAGCTGGATCTCCTGCCCGACGACATGGTCGACGGGCTCGAGAACGTCATCTTCGTGGTCGAGGATCGTCCGGAGGACGGCTCCCTCGACACGCTCGGCCTCTACGACGGCGTCGCCCTGACGCACCGCGACCAGTACGGTTTCGGCGAGATGCCGGACCGCATCATCCTGTACCGGGAGTCCCTGCTCGCGATCGTCGACTCCCTCGATGAGCTCCGCGATCAGGTGCACATCACCCTCGTGCACGAAATCGGCCATTTCTACGGGATCGATGACGACAGGCTGCACGAGCTCGGCTGGGGATGACCCGCACTTGTTAGCCTCGACTCATGAGTAAATTCCGGCCCGGCCGCGCCCTGGGTATCACGGTCGGTGCCCTGGCGATCCTTGTCATCGGCGTCTACGGGCCCGCGACGCTCCTCGGGCCGCTCCCGATGGTGAAGGCGACCGTGGTGTCGGCACCGGCCGCCGCGACAGCCGCCACTCCCCCGGTGCTCCCTGCCGCGGGCACGAGCGCCGTCGTGAGCCTCGTGCCGCCGGCCGCCGGCGCGGCAACGACCGCGACGACGGTCGCGACCACCCCGATCGCCGCAGCGGGCAGCACAACCCCGCTGCCGATGGCCGCCGCGGCGAAGATCGTCGCCGCCCTGGTCGTGCTCTCGGCCAAGCCCCTCGACGCCGGCGCCGCAGGGCCCGGGGTGCCGATCACGCCGGCCGACTACCAGGACTACCTCGACTACGTGGCCAACGGTGCGCGCACGGTCATCGTCTTCCCCGGCGAAACCTGGACGCAGCAGGAACTCCTGCAGGCGATGATCCTCGGTTCGAGCAACAACCACGCGGATACCCTCGCCCGGTGGGCCTTCGGCTCCCTCGACGCCTACGTCACGGCCGCCAACGCCTGGCTCACGAAGGAGGGCCTGGCCGGCATCCACGTCGCGGACGCCACGGGCCTCGCGGATGCGAGCGTCGGGACCGGAACGGACCTGGCGCGGCTCGCGGGCCTCGCTGCGACCAACCCGGTGATCAGTCAGATCCTCGCGAGCCCGGCATCCGCCCTCGTCGGCCAGCGCGGAGTCGACAACACGACCGCCTACCTGCCGGAGGAGGGCATCACCGGCCTCTCCCGCAGCTACACGGACGCCGGCGGCGTCTGTTTCCTGTTCACCGCAAGCGTGGGAACCGCGCCGGCGGCCTTCACCTTCGCCGGTGCCGTGATCGGCGAGCCGGACTACGACACGCTGACGGCCGACCTGAAGGCGCTCATGGCCAGTGCACAGGCCGGAGTCACCGACCTCCCGATCCTCGCGGAGGGCGCGGCGTACGTGCGTTTCGACGCTCCCTGGGACGCGACGGCCTCTGGCGTCGTGAAGACGGCCAAGACCCGCTTCGGCTGGCAGGCCGCTCCGGTAGGAGCACCCACGCTTGACCTGGACGCGTTCGCGACCGGCCGCTCCGGTACGACGGTCGGCCGGGTCACCGTGGATGCGAGCGGGGAGGCCGTGACCTCACCCCTCGTGCTCGATACGACGATCAGCGCCCCCGGACCCGGCTGGCGCCTGCTCAACCCGGTGCCGATGATCTCGGCACTCCTGGAGCAGTAGCGGCTACTCCGGCTGGTCTTCCGGCACGTACGGGTCGCTGTCCGTCGCGTCGAAGCGGTAGCGCACATGGATCCGGCCCTGCACGTCGCGTTCGTCGACCTCGTCGTACCAGAACAGGGTCTCGATGCCCTCGACGAGCGAGACCATGCTGATCCGGCTGTCATGCGCGCCCCGCACGAGGACTCGGGAATCGACCTGTCCCTCGAGGGGGCCATCGATGAATTCGGCGGTGTAGAACACTTCTTCGGGAGCTGGACTAGTCATGACCTAACGCTAGTCCGATTTCCCCGATCTCCCCGATCTCCACGGAGGCCGGGGGTCCCGTCGAGTTCGATCGTCGCCCATCGTCCGGGTTCCTCCCGCACGAGGAATCCCTGCCATTCTGCCTGCCACTGGTCCCAGTGCGACCGGAATGCCTCACCGTCCCGCGCGAGGGCCCGCTGCTTGCGTTCCTCGTCGTCGGCAGTGAGCCAGATCCGTACGTCGCTCAGGCCGGCATTGGCCGCTGCGAGCGTGCCGCAGCCCTCGACGAGGAGCGGAAGGGCCGGGTCGACCGGATGCCATTCCGCAGGCGCGTCCGCTCCCCAGTCATAGCGGCGCCAGGCGCCGGGCAGTCCGGCCCGGAACGGGCGCAGCACGTGTTCGGTCAGGTGTGCGCTCGCGGCGGCCAGTCCGTTCCAGCCTGGATAGATGTCGTCGAGACGGATGAGTGCGGGCCGCACTCTCGTCGGCCCGGCGGTCGACGGCCAGGCGTCGAGGATGCGGTCGGCGAGGGTGCTCTTGCCCGCACCGCTCGGCCCGTCGATCAGGATCACGATGGGCCCGGCATCCGCCCTCTGGAACGCCGCGATCGCCGCCAGCACCGGGGCGAGCAGCACCTGGTCAGGAGAGGACAAAATGCCACGTCCCCGCCCAGACCGCGACCGCGATCGCGATGCCGGCGATGCCGAGGCCGAGGCCGAGCATCACGGCGTCCCCTGCCCCGATCGCCGATGCGCGGGCCCAGGTGCGCGGCGCCGTCCCGAAGCCGCGGGCCTCCATGGCCGTTGCGAGCTTGCTCCCGCGGCGTACCGAGATGACGAGCAGGGCGAAGGCCGGCCCGAAGAAGCGGCGGAGGGCCCCGATCGGTCCGCCGCCGTCGCCGACACCCCGTGCGCGCCTGGCGAGGCTGAGGAAGCGCCAGTCTTCGATGAACATGCCGACGAGACGCAGGCCGGCGAGTCCGCCGAGCACGAACCGGGCCGGCAGGCGCAGCACCTGCGCGAGCCCGTCGGCGAGGTCGGTGGGGTCCGTCGTGGCCAGGAGGACGATTCCCGGCAGGCCGATCGCGAGTACCCGGAGCGCGATGGCCAGGCCGAGCTGGACCGAGCCGTCCGTCACCGTCACGAAACCGATTGTCAGGAGCACCGCTCCGGAGTCGCGGCCATACAGCACCGTCGTCAGGCCCGCGAAGGGCGCTGCGATCCACAGCGTCGACGTGCGCAGCCAGAATTGCCGCGCGCTCAGCCCGCACCAGTACAGCAGCACGCCCTCGAGGGCGAGGGCGACCAGTGCCGAGACCCAGTCGATCGAGAGCAGCAGCGCGAGGCTCACGACGATCGCGGCACCGAGCTTGGAGATGGGGTTGAGCCGGGCGACCGCGCTCGGGCGGATGCTCGGCGTGAGGAGGCTCATCGGCGCGCCCCCGCCGCTGAGCCGGCCGCCGACCCGGCCCTGCCACCCGCGAGCCGGTATTCGGAGTCGGCGATCGTGTCGACGAGGAGCTCGTCGTGGGTGACGAAGACAAGGGCTGTGCCCGCGCTCTGCACCTCGACGAGGAGGGCGACGAGCTCCCGCCAGGTCCGGGAGTCCTGCCCGAAGGTGGGCTCGTCGAGCACAAGCACCCGCGGGCGGCTCGCGAGCACAGTCGCGACCGAGAGCCGGCGTTTCTCCCCGCCGGAAAGAGTGAAGGGGTTCGCTTCGGCCAGGTGGTCGAGCCGCAGCCTCTCGAGGAGCTCGTCGACCCGGCGGACCTGTTCCGCGGGGGCGAGGCCGAGGGCATGCGGGCCGACGGCGAGTTCAGCGCGCACGGAGCCGGAGAGGAACTGGTGTTCCGGGTCCTGGAAGACCGTACCGATCCGGGTCAGCAGGGCGCGGGAACGCCAGCGGACCGGTTCGGTGCCGAGGCCGCCCGCGAGGCCGGGACTCGCAGCGAGACGGCCGCCCGCCGGGGCGAGCAGGCCGGCCAGGGTGAGCGCGAGGGTCGATTTACCCGCGCCGTTCGGGCCCGTGATCGCGGTCGCCGTTCCCGCCCCGATGGTGAGGTCGATCCCGCCAGCGACGACCCGTGCGGTGCGTCGGGCGAACGGCACCCGCCCGACGGCGAGGCCGCTCGCGCTCAACAGGAGGTCGGGAGTCTGGGCTCCCCGGCCTGGAGTCCGAGGTCGGCAGGTAGCCGGCTCGGCAGCCGGCCGGGAAGCCGCGGCGGGAGGTGCGGCACCCAGACCCCTGCCGCTGCGAGCCGTTCGCCCTCGGACTGCAGCACGGTGCCGGTCGGCCCGTCGGCAAGGATTCCACCGGCGGCATCGAGCACGATGACCCGATCGACGAGGTCCTGCCACACCGCAACCCGGTGTTCGATCACGATCAGGGTCGCCCCGGAGGCGTCGAGGGTGCGGCGCACGGCGTCGCGCACCTCGATGACACCCTCCGGGTCGAGGTTCGCAGTCGGCTCGTCGAGCAGGAGCAGGCCCGGCCGCATCGCGAGGACGCCCGCCAGTGCGAGGCGTTGTTTCTGGCCGCCGCTGAGCGCGGAGGTCGGGTGGTCGAGCGGGAGCCGCAGGCCGACCGAGTCGAGGGCGGCACCGACCCTGCGCCAGATCTCGTCGCGCGGCACGGCGAGATTCTCGCAGCCGAAGGCGACGTCGTCGCCGACCCTCGCGAGCACGACCTGGGAATCCGGGTCCTGCAGCACGAGACCGACCCGGCCGCGGGCATCCGCAGGACGCCGCCCGTCGACGAGAAGTTCGCCGGTCTCATCGCCCTCATCCTCAGATCCGAGTACTCCGGCGAGCGCGTGCACGAGAGTGCTCTTGCCCGCGCCGCTCGCGCCGAGCAAGAGCACCCGTTCGCCGGGGCGGATGTCGAGGTCGAGTCCGGAGACCGCAGGCGCGCCCCGTCCGGCGTGCCGCCAGCCCCAGCCGCGGGCGCGCACATGCGCGCCCGCGACCGGGCGTACGGAATCGGGATCCAGGGGCATCCGCTACGCGGTGGCTCGCTGGGCCGCCCGGCCCGAACTGTCCCGGCCTGCGGCGAAGCGGCTCAGGGCTCCTGAGCGCACGAGGCCGCGCAGGACGAGCCAGGAGACAAGCCCGCCGAGGAGCACGCCGGAGATCACGGCAGAGACGAAGTAGGTCACCTTGATCGCGTCGTCGACGGCTGCGTAGCTGTTCAGCACGTCGAGGATTCCGACCGCAACGCCGGCGCCGGCGCCGGCGAGGAGTGCGGTGCCGAGCTTCCAGCTCGAGTAGAGGAACAGGGCGAAGACGATCTCCGCGCCGAGGCCCTCGACGACGCCCCAGATCAGGGTCGAGAAACCCCACTGGGTGCCGATGAGCATCGAGACGACGGCTGCGACGACCTCGGTGTAGACGGCGGCGCCGGGCTTCCGCACGACGAGTCCGCCGAGCACGGCTGCGAAGAGCCAGCCGCCGGCGAGGAGGCCCTCGAGGCCGGGCGTGAAAGCCAGGACGGTGCTGAGCGGCGTCCAGGCCAGGCCCCACGCCCAGAAGATGACGCCGCTCGCGACGCCGATCACGCTGGCGACGACGATGTCGACGACCCGCCAGCGGTAGTTGCGAACCCGGGCTGCGGGTGTGGTGGTTGTTGAATGCATGATGTCGCGCCCTTTCAATGGCAATTGAGGGCACGGGTATGAGTGTTTCTGCCTCCCTGCGCTGGCATGATCCAGATCAGGTTTGACGGTCGAAGCTTAGGAAGCTTCCTCTCAGCCCGGTTGACCGGACTCCCGTGTTCGATTCCGAGTATAGACCGCACCGGCTTCCCGCCGCGGGCAGGGGCGCGGCGAGGGCCCCGTGTACAGTGAAAGCAGGTGTGCCGGGAAGTCTGGTCGGCGTCCGCTCATCGAGCCCGAAACCAGAGGATCCACCCATGACCCCACCCACGAATCCGCCGATGACTCCACCAGGAAGCGCCCCCTCCCCTCGCAATCCTCGGGGAATCGGCGCGGTCTTCCGGCGCAGCAGCTATCCGGAATACGTGCGGATCAGTCAGATCCTCCGTCGTGAGACGGTCGGCGGGGCACTCCTCCTCGTAGCGACCGTCATCGCCCTGGTCCTCGCGAACTCGCCGGCCTCCGGCCTCTACTTCGCCGTACGCGACTTCCAGTTCGGTTACGAGCCCTGGCACCTCCAGCTCAGCGTCGGGGCCTGGGCGGCCGACGGGCTGCTCGCGATCTTCTTCTTCCTCGCCGGCCTGGAGCTCAAACGCGAATTCGTCGCCGGGGACCTGCGCACCCTCGACCGCGCTGTCGTTCCCGTTGCCGCGGCCGTCGGTGGCGTGCTGACCCCCGCGTTCTTCTTCACGCTCGTGAACCTCGGCGGTGGCGCGGAGGCGCTGCGCGGCTGGGCCGTACCGACCGCGACGGACATCGCCTTCGCCGTCGCCGTGCTCGCCGTGATCGGCTCACACCTGCCGAGCGCCCTCCGGGTGTTCCTGCTGACCCTCGCCGTCGTCGACGACCTGCTGGCGATCACGATCATCGCGTTCTTCTACACGAGCAACCTCCAGCCGCTCCTGCTTGCGGCCGCCGTGGTGCCGCTCGCCGTGTTCGCATTCCTCGCGCGCCGATACTCGTACCATTTCGGGACGCAACCGTGGCTGGCGTGGCTCGTTCTCGTGCCGCTCGGCGTGCTGACCTGGGTTCTGGTTCATGCGTCCGGCATCCACGCCACCGTTGCCGGCGTGCTGCTCGGTTTCGCGGTGCCCGTGCTCCGCAGTCGTCGTGGTGGCGGACCAGACGCGGGAGCGGGGCTCGCCCAGACCCTCGAGCACCGGATCCGGCCGTTGTCGGCGGGATTCGCCGTCCCGGTTTTCGCCTTCTTCTCCGCGGGTGTCGCGATCGGCGGGCCCGCCGGTCTCGCGGCAGCGCTGAGCGACCCCGTCGCGATCGGGATCATCGTCGCGCTCGTCCTCGGCAAGCCGGTCGGCATCCTCGGCGCCACCTGGCTCGTGACCCGCACGACGAAGGCATCGCTCGACCCCGACCTCGCCTGGGTCGACGTGATCGGCGTCGCGATGCTCGCCGGGGTGGGCTTCACGGTGTCGTTGCTGATCAGCGAGCTCGGCTTCGGGCACGGCACGATCGAGGACGACCACGCCAAGGTCGCCATCCTCACGGCGTCCCTGCTCGCGGCTCTCCTCGCCGCCGTCGTGCTGCGCAGCCGCAACCGGCACTACCGGGAGATCGACCTCAAGGAGAAGGCGGACGCGGACGACGACGGGGTCCCGGACGCCTTCGAGTAGGGGCTACTTCTTGAGTGCCCGGATCACGTGACTGAGCGTCTTGCCGACGACCCAGACGAAGGGGATGCCGACGGCGAGCAGCGAGATGACGTTCGGTTCGAAGCGAACGGTGCCCTGGGACTTCACGTAGGCGCCCACCGGGATGGAGACTCCGCCACCACCGCCGCCGGCGCCGTGTCCGGGGCTGCCGAAGCCACCCGTACCGGATCCCTCGGTCGATTCACCTTCGCCGCCGCCGAAACCGTAGTACACGAGCGCAACGGGAACGATCGTGATCCCGTCGACGAGGACGGGGTCACCGTATGCCGACCGCACGCCGGCGGAGCGGGAGATTTCTGCGAGCTTTTCGGGGAGGCTAGTCATCTCTTCACGATACTCCGCCGCGCTCCGCAACGCCCGGCATCAGGGATTCGCGTCGCCGCGTTCTCCCGCACGGGGGTTCGGCTTGGTGGCGTCGAGGCCCACCGGGCGGGCCTGGCTCGGCCCGAGCAGTGAGGCGGGCCGCACCGAACCGCGACCGAACCGCGCGGTGACGGAGTCCACCGCGAGTTCGGCGCCGCGCCAGTCGTCGTCGGGGTCCCAGAGGCCGAGGCCTGCCCCATCGCCGTCGCCCAGCTGCTCCACCCGCACTCCGATCAGTCGCACCCGGATGCCGCGGGCCGCGAGCACGTCGAAGCTCGCCGCAGCTTCCTCGTAGATGCGGCGGCCCACGTTCGTCGCCTCGGCGAGGGTGCGCGAGCGGGTCACGGTGCTGAAGTCGGTGTACCGGAGTTTCAGGACCACGCAGCGCCCGACGAGCCCGGCCCGCCGGAGGGAAACCGCCACCGCGTCGGACTGGCGGAGGAGCTCGCTGCGCAACCGGGCGACATCCGTCACGTCGTGTTCGAAGGTGATCTCGTGGCCGACGCTCTTCTCCTCGCGTTCGAGGGTCACTCCGCGCGGGTCTCTCCCCCACGCGAGCTCGTGCAACTTGCGGCCGGAGGCCTCGCCGATGGACTTCTGCAGCACGGCCAGCGGCGTGGCGGCGAGGTCGCCGATCGTGCGGAGGCCGAGCCCGAGGAGCGACTTCTCGGTCATGGCGCCGACGCCCCAGAGTGAGCCGACAGGCAACGGATGCAGGAACACGAGGGTGTCCTCAGCCGGCACCACGAGCAGGCCGTTAGGTTTCGCCCTGCTCGACGCCATCTTGGCGACGAACTTCGTCGACGCGGCACCGACGGAACAGGTGAGCCCGGTCTCGTTCTGGACCCGCTCTCGGATCAGCGCCGCGATCACCGCGGGCGAGCCATGCAGGCGGCGGGCCCCGGAGACGTCGAGGAAGGCTTCGTCGATGCTGAGCGGCTCGACGAGTGGGGTCATGTCCGTGAAGATGCCCATCACCTGCTCGGAGAAATCCCGATACCGGCTCATGTGCGGTTCGAGGACGACCGCCGCCGGGCAGCGCCGCAGGGCGAGTGCCATCGGCATGGCCGAGTTCACGCCGTAGCGCCGGGCGACGTAGTTGGCGGCGGTCACGACGGAGCGGCCGGAGCGGTGGCCGACGATGACGGGTTTATCGACGAGTTCCGGGTGGTCGAGCAGCTCGACGGACGCGAAGAACGCATCCATGTCGATGTGAAGCAGGGTCGCGGAGGAGTCGTCGACGCTTGCCGCCGAGACCGTGCGGTCGCTTCCGTCCTGCCTGCTCACCCTGAGACCCTAACCCACACCGCCGACCGTGCGGGCAGACCCGTTCCACGGGTAGCGTGCGAGGCGGAATGCACCGGCGACCGCAGGGGTTGCATCGTGCAACGAAAGGAGCCTTCATGGAATCGAACTGGATCGCACTTCAGCAGCAGGCCCACCAGGAGTTCAGCGCCCGGCTCGCGCACGTCACCAGCTGGGACGCACCGACCCCCGACTCGGACTGGACCGTCCGCGACCTCGTGCGCCATGTCGTCCGCGGCCAGCAGAGTGTACCGCGGCTCCTCGCCGGACGGTCGGTCATCGAGGCTCGCCTCACCCGCGCCCCGCTCGGCTCCGACCTGCAGGCGGAATGGGACACCTACTCCGCCCTCGCGACCGCCGCCTGGTCGGAGGCCCCGGCGGATGCTCCCGTCCGGCTGGCGTCCGAAACCGTCACCGCCGCGGAGTACCTGCGGGAACAGGTCGCGGAGGTCACCATCCACACCTGGGATCTCGCCAGGGCCGTCTCCGCCGACGAGTCCCTCGACGACGAGCTCGTCGCCGCCGTCTGGACGGTCTTCGAGCCCCAGAAGGACGCCCTCGAAGCAAGCGGCCTCTTCGCTCCCCCGGTTCCCCTCCCCGACGACGCGCCGCTGCAGTCCCGTCTCCTCGCGCTCACCGGGCGCGACGCGCGCTGAACCGAGTGGGCCTCAGGGGGTGACTTTCTCGGCCCCCGCGAGGCGCTGTGCCACGTAGATCGGCACGATCGAGACCAGCACGAGGACAACCGCGATGACGTTGACGATCGGGGCCTGATTCGGCCGGAACAGGTTGTCGAGGATCCAGATCGGCAGGGTCTTCACGCTCGACCCCGCCGTGAACGTCGTCACGATGATCTCGTCGAAGCTCAGCGCGAAAGCGAGAAGTCCCCCGCGAAAAGTGCAGAACGCAGCTGCGGGAAGGTCACGAGTCGGAAGGTGGTCCACAGCCCCGCTCCGAGATCGGCGGACGCCTCCTCGAAGTTCATGCCGACGCGGCGGAGACGCGCGATGACATTGTTGAACACCGTGACGATGCAGAAGGTCGCGTGCGCGATGATCACGGTCGCGATCGACAGCTGAATGCCCATGATCGTGCGGAACGCATTGTTGAGCGCAATGCCCGTGATGATCCCGGGGAGCGCGATCGGCAGGATCACGAGGAGGCTCACGGCGTCGCGGCCGAAGAACGCGAACCGCTGCAGGGCGAGCGAGATCAGGGTGCCGAGGACGAGGGAGACCAGGGTCGCCACGATCGCGATCTGCACGCTCGTCCCGATCGCGTTGAGGGCGCCCTCATTGTGGAACGCCTTCACCCACCACTCGAAGGTCAGGCCGGGCGGTGGCCAGGTCAGGTTCGTGCTCGTGCTGAAGGAGTTGATCAGCACGACGATGAGCGGCAGGTAGATCACCGCGAGAATGATCCCGGTGAGGACGGCGAGGACGATCCGTGCCGGTCTGCTGAGGCGCATCTCTCCCCTTACAGGTTGTCCAGGGCGCCGGTGCGGCGCACGGCGGCGAGGTATCCGAAAATGATCACGATCGGGATGAGGGCGATCGCCGCCGCGAGGGGCAGGTTGTTCGCCGCGCCGACGTTCGTGTAGACGAGGTTCCCGAGCATCTGGTTGGCCCCGCCGACGATGTTGACCGTGATGTAGTCGCCGAGGGTGAGCGAGAAGCTGAAGATCGAACCGGCGATGATCGCCGGCCAGATCATCGGCAGCACGATGAGCCGAAGGGTGGATCCGGTCCGGCCCCCGAGGTCGCCTGAGGCCTCGAGCAGGGAGTCCGGCACGCGTTCCAGTCCGGCGTAGATCGGCAGGATCACGTACGGCAGCCAGAGGTAAGCGAGGGTGATGACCGTTGCCGGCAGCCCGTATCCCGGGGTCTGGCCGCCGAAGGGCGCGACCAGCCAGTCGACGATGCCGTCGCTCGACAGCACGGAGCGCCACGCATACGCCTTGACCAGGTAGCTCGCCCAGAGCGGCATCAGCACGGCGATCACGAGCACCCGCTGCCACCTGGTGCTCGCGACTTTGGCCATGTAGAACGCGATCGGCAGGGCGACCAGGATGTCGACGACGGTCACGACCACGGCGATGCCGAGGGTGCGCAGGGTCACCGTCTGGTACAGCGAGCCGGTCAGCACGGTGACGATGTTGTCGAGCGTCCAGGTCTGCGTGATGGTTCCCGTGAACGTGTCCACCGTCCACAGGGCCGTGATCAGCAGCGCCGCGAGGGCCACGATGTACACCAGCCCGAGCCAGAACAGCGGAGCCGAGAGCAGCAGGGAGAGTCGGAGCCGAGGGTGCCGGCTCAGGAAGACCGAGATCCGGCGGGCCCCGGTGTCGCGGGGCACCGGAACGGGCCCGCCGGAATCGGCCTGGAGCATCAGCCCTTGATCTCCTGCCACGCGGTCGTCCAGGCCGCGTAGTCGGTGCAGGTCACGTCGGTCCTGCCGTCGACGCATTTGGCGATCGGCGTCGTCCAGTACCAGATCTTCGACGCGTAGTCGGCGTCTCCGGCGTGATAGGTCGCGCACTGGTTGGGGTCCGTCATGAACTCGCAGGCCTTCTGGTTGGACGGGGCCTCTCCGAAGTACTCGGTCGCTTGCGCGTTCGCCTTCGGGCTCGCGATGTAGTTGAGCCAGGCGTACGCGCAGTTGGGGTGCGCCGCTTTCGAGGCGATCATCCAGGTGTCAGACCAGCCGGTGACTCCTTCCGACGGAACTGTGACCTCGGCGGCGGTCCCGGCGGCGAGCGAGTTGCGGATCACCTGCCAGGTGGTTCCGACGACCGTGTCCCCGGTCTCGAAGGACTGCACCGACTTGAGGTAGTCGGACCAGTACTCTCCGATATTCGGGCGCTGCTGCTTGAGCAGGTCGACGGCCGCCGCGAGCTGCTTCTCATCGAGGGCGTACGGGTTCTTGATCCCGAGATCGGGCTGGTGCTTCATCAGGTACATGGCGGCATCCGCGATGTAGATCGGGGAGTCGTATGCCGTGACCTTGCCCTTGTACGGCGAAGACTTGTCGAACACGACGTCCCACGACGTCGGGGCCGGCGTGACGACATCCTTGTTGTACATCAACAGGTTGGCGCCGTAGCCGTGCGGGATGCCGTAGGAGACACCGTCGACGCTGTTCCAGGCCTGCAGCTTGAGGAAGTCGTAGATTCCGGCGTAGTTCGGGATCAGGTCGGTGTTCACCGGGGCAACGTCTCCAGCGGCGACCAGGCGCAGGGAGGCATCTCCCGAGGCCGCGACAACGTCGTAGTCGCCCGTCTTCATCAGGTTGAAGGCCTCGTCGGAGGTGCCGTAGGTCTTGCTCGTGACCTTACAGCCGGTCTCGTCTTGGAAGGCGCTGACCCAGTCCACGGTCGGGTCGTTGCTGCCGTCCTCGACGTAGCCGGGCCACGCGAGGATCGACACGGCCCCCTCGTTCGCGCCGAGGGCCGTCGGTGCGGATGCGGTGGGCTTGGTCGCCCCGGACGTCGTGGTTCCGCACGCCGTGAGGAGCGCGATCGAGGCGATGGCGAGCCCGGTCAGGGCGGTCAGTCTGGAGTTGCGGTGGGGCGCGTGGCGGTTCATTACGGTCTCCATTCTTGGTGAGCTGTTTAAGGTGCCGGGTCCAGTGATTCGGTGCGGCGGTCTGCGACGACCACGACGGTGTCCCTGTCGGACCAGGCCACGCGCACACGGGCGCCGCGTTCTTCGTCGCCGACCCGCCGCGCATCGTTCTGCTCCTGCACGACGACGCGCATGCCCGCGTCGAGGTCGACGATGAGCCGGGTACTGCTGCCCAGGTAGATCACCTCGGCGAGGACGCCTGTCGCCGAGCGGTCGCCGCTGAGCGGGGCCTCCAGCCTCTCGACCGTCATCTTCTCCGGACGCACCGAGTGGATGCCTCCTCGGCCGAGCACACGGAGGGACAGTTCGTCGCTGAACACGTTGGACGTGCCTACGAAAGCGGCTACGAAGGGCGATACCGGGTGATCGTAGATCTCGGCGGGGGTTCCGAGCTGTTCGATCCGACCCTCGTTGAAGACGGCGATCCGGTCGCTCAGGGTGAGCGCCTCCTCCTGGTCGTGGGTGACGAAAATGAAGGTGATGCCGAGTTCGCGCTGGAGTTCCTTCAGTTCGACCTGCATCTGCTCGCGCAACTTGAGGTCGAGGGCGCCGAGCGGCTCGTCCAGAAGCAGCACCTTGGGCTGGACGACCGTGGCCCTGGCCAGGGCCACGCGCTGCCGTTGCCCGCCGGAGAGCTGTCCGGGCTTCCGGTCGCCGAACCCGCCGAGACGCACGGTGTCGAGGGCCGCCCTGGCCCGCTCGTGGCGTTCGCGCCTGCCGACGCCGCGCACGCGCAGCCCGTATGCGACGTTGTCGCGCACGGTCATGTGCGGGAAGAGCGCATAGTCCTGGAACACGGTGTTGACGTCGCGGTCGAAGGGGGCGCGGTCGGTCACGTCTTTTCCCTGGAGCGACACCGTTCCGCTCGTGGGCTGTTCGAAGCCCGCGATCAGCCGGAGCACGGTCGTCTTTCCGGAGCCGGAAGGGCCGAGCATCGAGAAGAATTCGCCCTCGACGACGTCGAGATCAACCCCGTCAACGGCGTTTCCCGCGCCGAAGGACTTGGTCAGCCCCCGCAAGCGGATTGCCGGTCGGTCTGCGGACACGGAGCCTCCTTTGTCACCCTCGGCTAAATCATATGGAAACGGATGTCTGAAATCCGGTTCCGCATGTTGCGGTCAGGTCACGATGACCGAACGCCTCCGAGAACGACACCCTATAGCGACGGCCCGCGTCCGGCATGGCCCCCGTTCGCCCTGGTCAGTCGGGCCGGTCAGTCGCGGTTGGGTGGTCCGGTGAGGACCTGGTGGGCGCGGTGCCGGTTCGGTGGCCGCCAGAGCCGTTGCGGATCGATCAACCCAGGGGCCCGCACTTGCGGTGAGCCTTTCACCATGCGGATCTCCCACCCCGAGGTGTCGATCGTGTGGTGATGGAACCAGCAGAGCAGGACCCCGTTATCGACGGTCGTCGGGCCGTCCTTGGCCCAGGGCTTCACGTGGTGTACTTCGGCCCAGTGCGCCGGGGCTTTGCACCCGGGGATGATGCAGCCGCCGTCCCGGGCGGTGATCGCCCGGCGTTGCGCCCGGTTGAAATAGCGCCGCTCCGGACCGAGCTTGAGGACTTCGTTGTTCGCCCCGAAGAGGACCCCTTGGAAGCCGCCGTCACAGATGCGCCGGTGCACCGTCTTCAAAGACACGGGGGCCTCGACCCCGTCGATCCATCCCACCCCGACCCCGGAGGCGAGGTCGGCGGCGTTCACCTGCACCATCACCGTCGGGGCGGATCCGCCCATGCTGGGCGTGTCCTCGTCGCGGGCGGCGTGTTCGAACAACGCCCGGAGGATGTCCGCGCGTTTCTCCCCACTCGTGCGGGTATCCGCCCGCCGCTCCCGCAGCTCCGCCTCGATCACGTCCAGATCCGAGCCCGTGTCGGCGTCGGTACCCGCGGCCTCGGCGCCGGGGATCATCTGCCCCGAATCCATCAGGGCCTGTTCCTCGGCGGTGGGGAACGCCGGGCGGGCGTGGGAGCTGAGGAAGGCGTCGAAGAGGGTGTTCATCACCCCGAACAGTTCCGGCGTCACCCCACCCTTCACCGGATACAACCCGTTCTTGAGTTGTCCGAAGCCGATGTTGGACTTCGCCTCGAACAGGTCCTCGGTCGGGAGGACCCCGTCGGGGTCCAGGGCCGCCTGCCACTGCGCGACCATGCCCCGGATCAGGTCCGTCGTCACCGGCACACCTGCCCCGGCCAAATCCTCGGTCTCCGGGGTGATCAGCCCCGCCGCCGTGGCGACCAGGGCCCGCTCCGCCGTCAACAGGTCATCCGGCGCCACCCGGTGACTGATCACCTGCAGCCCGGCCACGATCAACTCCGCCGTCTCCACCCCGATCTCCCCCGCTGCCAGGGCGGCCCCGACGGTCGGGAACAAGGGCGGCAACCAGCTGCTCCCGCCGCACGGCCGCGGCAACACCGCGTCGCCAAGCTTCGTGCGCCGCTTCACCTCCCGGGCCGACACCCGCGTCACCCGGGTGAGGACATCCCACGGGCCCGTGCAGCCCATCCGCCAGGCCAGGCCCTCCCGGCCCAAAACCCGAGCCCGCCGGTCCACATCCGTCGCGGTGCTCACCCGGGCCGCATCCACCGTCCGACCGATCGCCTCCACGGTGCTCAGCGCCGTCACCGCTTCTCTGTCGCTGAGCAGCCCCACCGGGATCGCCGCCAGGGCATCGGCGAGAACCGCCTGCGCCTCGGCGAGCCGGGCGACAGCATCCGCATGCACCGACGGCACCGAGCCGACCAGACCCTCCGCGCCCTCGAAACCCTCGGCACCCACGGTGGGCTGGTCCCCCGCGGCCCCGGAACCGGGTGTCTGCGGGGTGTGTGACTGGGGATCCGTAGCTCCTGCCATACCCCGATTCTACGCCGAATAGAACACAAAGACGAGACTTACTCACATAATTGTGGGCTTCTCATTCCGAGTTTCATACCTGAAGACGGTTGATTCTCCTGCCCGTGGTTCCGAATTCAGGAGATCCTCCCGGGCGGGCAACTCCGGTCCGCGGACCAGTGCGGCCGATCCCACCCGACACCAAGAATCTCCTGAATTCGACACCGGGTGCAGACCCGAGGCAGCAGACGCCAACACCGCCGACGAGCGGTGAGACTCCGTTCATCCTGGATGGACTGTGTAACGTCCGTCGCGGCTCGAAGCCCCGACACCCCGCCCGTAGATCGCTCCAGAAGGCGCTACCCGAGCGAGGTGCCGAAGAGCAGGCCGAGCACGTAGGTGACCCCGGCTGCCGCGAAGCCGATCAGCAGCTGGCGGAGCGCACGCCGGAGCGGCGGCCCGCCGGAAAGCAGGCCGACAATCGCGCCCGTCGCAAGGAGGGCGAGCCCGACGAGCACGGACGCGACCACGATCGCCGCAAGCCCCTCGAGGCCGAACAGGTAGGGCAGCACAGGGAGGATGGCGCCGGAGGCGAAGAAGCAGAAGCTCGAGGACGCGGCACCCCAGCCGGTTCCGATCGCCTCGTGCTCGTCCGTCGCGGGGTCGAGAGCCCCGTGCGCGATGTCGGCGCCCTGGACCGGGGCGGCAACCGAAACCGGTCCGGTCGCCATGGTCAGCGTGCGCAGCACCTCGTGCGCCTGCGCCTCGGCCTCGTCCGCCGCCATGCCTTGCGCCCGGTAGACGAGGGTGAGCTCGTTGGCTGCGAGGTCGAGGTGCGAGAGCACCGTGCGCGCGGTCGCCTGGGGGGTGGATGCCTCGAGCAACTCCCGCTGCGACCGCACCGAGACGTACTCACCCGCACCCATCGACAGGGCGCCGGCGAGCAGGCCGGCGATGCCCGTGAACAGGATGGTCGCGGCGGGGACGCCGGTCGCGCCGATACCGAGCACGAGGGCGAGGTTGGAGACGAGGCCGTCGTTGATGCCGAACACGGCGGCGCGGAACGATCCGGCGAGGCGCTGGCGGCCCCGGGCGGCGAGCCCGCGCACGACCTCCTCGTGGATGCGTTCGTCGGCCGCCATCGTCTTCGTCGCGTCCACGTCGGAATCGTATGGCGAGCGCGCTTCCGCCCGCTGGGCGAGCGCGAGCACGAAGACGGAACCGAATCGTCTCGCGAGGAACCCGAGGAACCGGGTGCGCACGGCTCCACGTTTCGGCGGGCCGGCCTGGTCGCCGAGCAGGTCCCGCCAGTGCGCCTCGTGGCGGGCTTCCGCCTCGGCGAGGGCGAGCAGGATCTCCTTCTCCTCACCGGTCCGGCGGGAGGCGAGGTCGCGGTAGACCGCGGCCTCCGCGCGTTCATCGGCGAGGTACTGGCGCCAGCGACGAATGTCAGCGGGGGTCGCCGTGGTCTCAGCGCTCGGGGAATCGGGACGTTCCTGGGCTGCGCTCATCGCAATCACGCTTCCGGGGCCGGTTCGAGGGAGGTCTGGGCGACCCGGGCTGACTCGTGCGGGCCCGAGCCGTCGAGCCCGTAGAACGGTTCGTCGAACTGCACGGTCCAGATCGCCTCCCGACCGGAGACAGGGGCGTAGAGGGCTGCGCCGTCGGTGTCCCCGGCCCCGACGATGACGCCGATGGGGTCTTCGACCATCGACTCCGGGTAGCGGCTCCGGTCGAGCCGCACCAGAACCTGCATCCCGACGCCGAAAACGGCTCGGCTCGCGGGCCCGTCCGGTGCGGGCTCGCGTCGCTTCCAGAGGGCCATTACTCGGCCGTTCCTGCCCTTTCGAGGACAAGTTCCCGTACCCGTGCGGCATCCGCTTGTCCGCGCATGGCCTTCATGACGGCACCGATCACGGCGCCGGCCGCCTGGACCTTGCCGTCGCGGATCTTCGCGAGCACGTCGGGCTGGGAGGCGAGAGCGAGGTCGATGGCCTCGATGAGCGGGCCGTCGTCGGAAACGACGGCAAGACCGCGGATCTCCACGACTTCGAGCGGGGTGCCTTCGCCGGCGATGACGCCCTCGAGCACCTGGCGGGCCAGGCGGTCGGTCAGCGTTCCCGCGGTGACCAGTTCGATCAGAGCGGCGAGCTGCACCGGCTCGACCAGGGAGTCAGCGGAGACGCCGGCGACGTTCGCGAGCCTGGCGACCTCGCCGGTCCACCACTTGCGGGAGGACTGGGCGGATGCGCCGGCTGCGACGGTGGCCTCGACAGCGTCGAGCAGGTCGGAGTTGACGACGTCCTGGAACTCGAGGTTGGCGAAGCCCCAGTCGGCCTGGAGGCGCTTGCGGCGTGCCGCGGGCGGCTCCGGCAGGGTCGCGCGGAGTTCTTCGACCCAGGCGCGGGAGGGCGCGACGGGGACGAGGTCGGGCTCCGGGAAGTAGCGGTAGTCGTCGGCGTCGGACTTGGGCCGGCCCGCGGACGTGATGCCGGTGTCCTCATGCCAGTGCCGGGTCTCCTGCGTGATCGTTCCGCCGGCGGCGAGGAGTGCGGCCTGGCGCTGGATCTCGTAACGGACGGCACGTTCGACGCTGCGGAGCGAGTTGACGTTCTTGGTCTCCGTGCGGGTGCCGAGCTTTCCGGAGCCAGCGCGGGCGCAGGGACACGTTCGCGTCGCAGCGCACGTTGCCCTCTTCCATCCGCGCGTTGGACACGCCGAGCGCCTTGACGATCTCGCGGATCGCCGCAACGTAGGTGCGCCCGATCTCGGGAGAGTCGGCCTCGCCGCCCTCGATCATCTGCGTGACGATCTCGACGAGGGGCACGCCGCCGCGGTTGTAGTCGACGAGCGAGTAGTCGGCGCCCTGGATCCGGCCGGTCGCGCCGCCGACGTGGGTGAGCTTGCCCGCGTCGTCTTCCATGTGGGCGCGTTCGATGTCGATCGTGACCTGGCGGCCGCTCTCGAGTTCGATCGTGAGCTGCCCGTTGAACGCGATCGGCTCGTCGTACTGGGAGGTCTGGAAGTTCTTCGCGGTGTCCGGGTAGAAGTAGTTCTTGCGGGCGAAGCGCGAGTATTCCGCGATCTCGCAGCCGAGGGCGAGCCCGAGGCGGATGCTCGACTCGATCGCCTTCGCGTTCACCTGCGGGAGCCCGCCGGGGAGTCCGAGGCAGGTCGGGCAGGTGTTCGTGTTCGCACCCTGGCCGAATTCGTTGGCGCAGCCGCAGAACATCTTGGTCTTGGTGTTGAGTTCGACGTGCACCTCGAAGCCGAGCACCGGCTCGAACAGTTCGAGGGCCTTGTCGTAATCCATCAGTTCAGCCTTCTTCATCAGACGGCTCCCCCTTCGCTCGCGAACATTTGTGTGGGTGCCAGTTTCGGCGCAAGGCTGAGCAGGGTGTGTCCCCAGTGCGCTTCGAGCAGCTGCTCGACGGCGGCACCGAAGGTGTACAGACGGGCGTCCTGCTTGGCGGGCGCCATGACCTGCAGCCCGACGGGCAGGCCGTCCTCCGGCGCGAGGCCCATCGGCAGGCTCATTCCCGGGATGCCGGCGAGGTTCGCCGGGATCGTGGTGACGTCGTTGAGGTACATCGCCATCGGGTCGTCCATCTTCTCGCCGAACTTGAACGCCGTGGTCGGCGCGCTCGGGGACAACAACACGTCGACCTTCTCGAATGCGGCGTCGAAGTCGCGCTGGATCAGGGTGCGCACCTTCTGGGCGCTGCCGTAGTACGCGTCGTAGTAGCCGGCGCTCAGAGCGTAGGTGCCGAGGATGATCCGGCGCTTGACCTCGGGTCCGAAACCGGCGTCGCGCGTCGCGGCCATGACCCGTTCGCTCGTGAGCGGTCCCTCTGCCGGGTCCACGCGGATGCCGAAACGCACCGAGTCGAAGCGGGCGAGGTTGCTCGAGGCCTCGGCGGGGAGGATCAGGTAATACGCGGCGACGGCATATTCGAAGCTCGGTGCACTGACCTCTTCGATCTCGGCGCCGGCTGCGACGAGCATCGCGAGGGTTTCGTTGAAGCGCTGCAGGACTCCGGGCTGGAACCCGGGGCCGGACAGCTCCTTGACGACACCGATCCGGACGCCGGTGAGGGCACCGTCGACCCGGCCCGCGATCGCGGCGGCGGCCATCGAAGGCCAGCGGTCGGTCAGCGAGGTGGAGTCGAGCGGGTCGTGGCCGCTGAGAACGTCGTGCAGAAGCGCGGCGTCGTAGACGGTGCGGCTGACCGGTCCGACCTGGTCGAGCGAGGAGGCCAGGGCGATCGCACCGTAGCGGGAGACTCCGCCGTATGTCGGCTTGACTCCGACGGATCCGGTGACGGCTGCGGGCTGGCGGATCGATCCGCCGGTGTCGCTGCCGAGGGCGAGGGGCGCTTCGAACGCGCTCACCGCTGCGGCGGATCCTCCGCCGGAGCCGCCGGGAATCCGGTCGAGGTCCCAGGGGTTGTGGGTCGGGCCGTACGCGGAGAACTCGGTGGACGAGCCCATCGCGAATTCGTCCATGTTGGTCTTGCCGAGCGGGATCAGCCCGGCTTCGCGGACGAGCCGCACGACCGTGGCGTCGTAGGGCGGGATCCAGCCCTCGAGGATCTTCGAGCCGGCGGTCGAGGGCATGTCGCGCGTCGCGAGCACGTCCTTGATGGCGATGGGCACGCCCGCGAGCGGACCGAGCACGGCACCGGCGGCGCGCTGGGCGTCCACGACGGCGGCCGCGGCGAGGGCGTTCGCCCCGGCCACGTGCAGGAACGCGTGTACGTCGGTGTCGACGGCCGCGATGTGGTCAAGGTGGGCCTGCGTCGCCTCGACGGAGCTGACGGCGCCGCTCGTGAGGAGGATGGAAAGGTCGGCGGCGGAGAGGCGGGTGAGATCGGTCATGGTTACTCCTCGTCCAGGATCGCGGGCACGCGGAATTTGTCGCCGTCGCGGTCGGTCGATCCGGAAAGTGCTTCTTCGACGGACAGGGACGGCACGACGACGTCGGCGCGGAAAACGTTGGTCAACGGCATCGGGTGGCTCGTCGCGGGAACTTCGGGCGTTGCGACTTCGGCGACCTTCGCCACCGAGTCCACGATCTGGCCGAGTTCGGCGGTGAGGCGGGTGATCTCCTCCGGGCTGAGGTCGATCCGGGCGAGGTTTGCCAAGTGCGCAACCTGCTCGGCCGTGATTTCAGACATGTTGCTCCGATTGTGGTTGAGGTGAATACCCAATTCTATTCGGAGCCGTTGGTGACCAAATCCGCGTTGTCCGTTCCGATCAGCGCCATGTTGTGCAGCGACTCGCTCCCTGGCTCGAAATACGCGTTGTGGCCGAGCGAGGCCGTGAGGCTGGCCCCGGTGATCCGGTCGGTCGAACCGCGGACCCCGAGCGGATGCGCCCCGTACGATTCGGCCCCCGGGTCACTCCCGAAGAAGGCACTGTTGACGGCCGGATCCCAGTCGGCCTTGCCGACCCAGACGTTCTCGCCCGTCACATGCAGGCTGGCCGCGGACTGGATCTGGCTGCCCGGCGATCCGACGAGCACGAGGGCGTCGACATCGAAGGAGCCACGGGCGAGGGCGGTGAGCGCGACGGTCGAGCCGTAGGAGTGCGCGTAGACGGAGATGAAAGGCTGGTGCCCCCCGCGGTCCGAGCGGATGCCGAGGAGGACTTCTCGAGGAAGTCGGCTCCGACGATGGCCTTGTCGAGGCCGCCGACGCTGAACAGGTCGGGGACCTCGTAGCCGATCCAGGCGACCGTCGCGATGCTGGCATTCGCCTGGCCCGCGCCCTGGCCTGCGCGTTCGGCGAGCACCTTCTCCTGTTCCATGTACAGGTCGTTCGCCGTGTCCGTCCAGTGCACGATCTCGGCCTCGACGGTGTAGTTCATTCCGGGAACGAGGAAGCCGACGTAGTCGGCGGTGTCGGGATTGCCGAGCGCGATGGCCGCGCGACCGCCGCCCGTGCTGTCGAGCAGGATCAGGGAGCGGCGCGGCCCCGCGTCGGCTTGCCTGAGTGCGGTGCGCACCTGGTCGAGGACGGCGAGCTCGTGGGTGGCGCTCGTGCGGTCGTCGTCGCTCAGCGTGCCCGCGAGGCGCTGCTGGGTCTCGGTGATGCTCTCGTTCAGGTATCGGGCGTTCGCCCGGCCACGCTCCCGGAACGGGATGCCCTCGAGGTTGCCGACGAGGCGGGGTGCCGCGGCGATGAGGGAGGAGCGTTCGGTGCCGCCGAGGGACGTCCACCAGCCGGTGACCTCTGTCGCGGCCGGCGGAACCGCGAGGAGGGAGTCGAGCTGTTCGGGGAAGTCCAGCACGAAGCTCGAGATGTCTGCGACCGAGAGCCGGGCAAGGCCGGCGAGGAGGCTCGACCCGCGCAGGAAGCGGAGGGAGTTGACGTCTCCGTCGATCGATACGACCGGTTCGAGGCCGAGGGGCTGCAGTCCCAGGTCGGTGTCGCTCGACACGACCGCGTATTCGTGCACCTGAAAGGCCTCGCTGGCCCCATTGAATACCAGCGAGGATGCAAGAAGAATTGCCGCGCCTAACAGCAAACCTGGGTACGTCCCCTCACGAACACCGAGCGGTGGATCGGCACGGTATCAAGTGCACACCCTGCACTTTTAGAGTATCGAAGAATGCGCCCGTTGGGGATGAACTTTGTCCCCGGTCCGGGTGCAAATATTCGGGCAGTGAAACCGGGTATTGCGCGCGGGCATATATGCGTGGTCTTATATAGGCATGTCACTGACCATTGCTTTGCTCGGGATGCTCGAGCTCTCGCCCCTCTCCGGGTACGACCTCAATAAGAGGATCGAGGCATCCGTCATTCATTTCTGGTCTGCGGACCAGTCCCAGATCTATCGCACGCTCAGCCGCCTGGTCGCTGACGGACTCGCCGAGGTCACGGTCATCGCCCAGGACGGCAAGCCAGATCGGCGCGAACACCGGATCACCTCGGCGGGTCACGCGGCCCTCGACGCCGCGCTCAGGGCGCCGCTGGAACCTGAGACCCCGCACGAGTCCTTCCTGATGCGCATCTTCTTCGCCGGAGCGCTCGGAATCGACGGCGTCCGCGAACTCCTCCGAGCGCGGAGGGAGGAAGCGAGCCGGCTGCTCGCGCGCCTGACCACCATCGAGGCCCGGGATCCCGGGCGACCGGAAACCATCGGCCAGGCCCTGCGCCGGGCCACGCTCCGCAACGGAATCGTCCACGCCGAGGCGGAACTCGCCTGGCTGGACGAAACCGAATCCGTCCTGGTCACGGCTTCACGGTGACCGGGTATCCGCTCGAGCACGGCGTAGACGCCCCTGGCTCGGAGACGATCGTGTTACTGCACGGCGGCACCGTCGCCTCCTGGTCCTGGCAGCCGCAGGTCGAGGGTATGCCGGACCGGCACATCCTCACACCGGACCTGCCGGGCTTCGGCTCCCGGTCGGGGGAAGAGTGGCATTCGCTGGATCGCACCGCTGACGACGTTGCCGAGATCATCCGCTCCCAGGCCAGGGGCGGGAGCGCCCACGTGATCGGGCTTTCGCTCGGCGGCCTCGTCGCCGTGCACTTGATGGCCCGGCACCCGGAGCTGATCCAGTCCTGTCTGATCTCGGGCGCACCCATGACCGGCATCCATGGAGCTGCCCGGTTCCTCAACACCCTCCAGCTGCGACTGTGGGACAGGGCCTGGTACTGGAAGGCGCAGGCGAAGGCGTTCGGATTGCCTGCCGACGCCGTCGACCTGTTCGTCGGCCACGGCCTGGGCATCCGCGCAGACAACGCGGCACGCGTGTTCGCGGACGTCAACCGGGGCGGCTGCCCGGATTCGCTCGGCGATTACCGGGGTCCGCTCCTCGCCGTCGCTGGAGAAAAGGAGTCCCGCCTGGTGCGGCGCAGCTTTCCCGAATTGCGCAGCAGGCTCCCGCAGACACTCACCTGGATCGCTCCCGGCATGCACCACGTCTGGAGCATCGAGAACGTCGACCTCTTCAACCGGATGGTCCTCGGCTGGGTCGATCGCCTCACGGCTCCCGAACCGGACTGACCGGTGACCGGTCCGGCCCCGTCAGTCGGTCGGTGCGGTGACCGTACCCTCTGTCACGTCGGCGCCGGTCACGTCGGCGCCGGTCACGTCGGAGACGGCGCCATCAGCCGCGTCGAGCGCGGCGGGGCCTCCGGTGACGAGGAGCCGGAATTGCGCTGCGTCGAGGATGCGCAGCCCGAGGGCCTCCGCCTTGGTGAGCTTGGAACCTGCGCCCGGTCCGGCGGCCACGAAGTCGGTGTTCTTCGACACGCTCGAGGCGCTCTTTCCGCCAGCGGAGATGATCGCCTCCTGGGCTTCTTCCCTGGTGAAGCCCTCGATCGACCCGGTCGCGACGACGGTGAGCCCGGTGAGCACTCCCCCGGCGGCCGCGGCAGCGCCCGGTCCCGGGTGGTCCGGCGTCCGGAACTGCACGCCGGCGGCGGTCCACTGGTCCACGATGTCGCGGTGCCAGTCCACCTCGAACCAGTCGATGATGGCGTCTGCGATGATGCCGCCGACGCCGTCGACCTCGGCGAGCTCGTCCCGCGTCGCCGCTCGGATCCCGTCGAGGCTGCCGAAATGGCCGGCGAGGGCGCGCGCGGCGACGGGGCCGACGTGGCGGATGTTGAGCGACACCAGCAGGCGCCAGAGCGGTTTCGTCTTGGCGAGTTCGATCTCGGCGAGCAGCTTGATCGCACTCGAGGACGGCTGCGGACCGGTGAGGCCCGCCCGCTTCTCGGCAGCCGTCGGGTTCCGCCGGAACGGGGTGCGCAGCCGGTTCGTGCCGTCTGCCTCCTCGCGGGGCAGCCCGGTCTCGGCATCGCGCACGACCACCTCGATCGGGGTCAGGTCGTCGAGGGTGAGGTCGAAGAGGCCGGCTTCCGTGCGCAGCGGCGGCTCGATCGGCACGGTCGGCTGGGTGAGGGCGGCCGCGGCCACCTCGCCGAGCACCTCGATGTCGAGCGCGCCGCGGGAACCGATGTGCTCGACCCGCCCGCGCACCTGGGCCGGGCAGCTGCGCGCGTTCGGGCAGCGCAGGTCGATGTCGCCCTCCTTGGCCGGCGCGAGCGGGGTGCCGCACTCCGGACAGTTCGCCGGCATCACGAACGCGCGTTCGCTGCCGTCGCGCAGTTCGACGACCGGGCCGAGAATCTCGGGGATCACGTCGCCGGCCTTCCGCAGCACGACGGTATCGCCGATCAGCACGCCCTTGGCCTTGACGACGTCCTGGTTGTGCAGGGTGGCCTGCCGCACCTCGGAGCCCGCGACCCGCACCTTCTGCATCACGGCGAAGGGGTGGCACGGCCGGTGCGGCCGACGCTCACGACGATGTCGAGCAGCTTGGTGTTCACCTGTTCCGGCGGGTACTTGTATGCGATCGCCCAGCGTGGCGCCCGGCTCGTTGCGCCCAGTTCGGCGTGCAGGGCGAGTTCGTCGACCTTGATCACGATGCCGTCGATCTCGTGGGACACACTCGCCCGGTGCTCTCCGTAGTACGCGATGAAGGCGGATGCCCCGCTCGCGTCCGGTTCGACGCGGAAGTAGCTGCTCGTCGGCAGTCCCCAGCCGGCCAGGAGTCCGTAGACCGCGGACTGGGCGTCGGCCTGCGGATCGGCCCAGGCCCCGATGCCGTGCACGAGCATCCGCAGCCGGCCAAGCCTCGCGCGCATCAGGCGCAGGGCCTCCTGGCTCTTGCCCTCTGCCTTCTGGCGCAGCGAGCCGGCCGCGGCGTTGCGCGGGTTGGCGAAGGGACGTTCCCCGGCGGCGACCTGCTGGGCATTGAGATCCGCGAAGGCGACGACGGGGAAGAAGACCTCGCCGCGTACCTCCATCAGCGGCGGATGCCCGGTGCCTGACAGTCGCTCGGGGATGCCGGGCACCCAGTGGATGTTCTCGGTGACGTCCTCGCCGACGACGCCGTCGCCGCGGGTCGCCGCGGTGACGAGCACGCCGTCCTCGTAGCGGAGGTTGATCGCGAGGCCGTCGATCTTGAGTTCGCACAGGTAGTGGACGGGGCGGCCGGCGTCCCGCTCGACCTTGGCGGCCCACGCCTCGAATTCCTCGACCGAGAAGACGTTGTCGAGGCTCAGCATCCGCTCGGCGTGCTGCACGGGCGCGAACAGGCTCGTCTCGGCGCGGCCTCCGACGGTCTGGGTGGGGCTGTCCTGGCTCGCGAGCTCGGGAAACTCACCCTCGAGAACCGCGAGCCGGCGGACGAGCGCGTCATAGTCGGCGTCGGAGATGACGACCTCGTTGCGCTCGTAGTATGCGTCCCTGGCGTCGATGATGCTCGCGGTGAGGTCGGCGACCTCGGCGGCGGCCCGCTGGAGCTCCGGCGGCGTGGAGTCGTCGGGCGCGGCGCTCGCGGCGTCAGGCACGGGCGGCGGGAACGGCGACCGGGGCTGGTTCAACGGCAGCCGATGGCACGGGTACGGCGCTCACGGTGCGGTCGATCGTGCACTGGCCGAGCACCCGGGTGCCGACGTAGAGCACCGCGGTCTGGCCGGGGGCGACGCCCGTCAGGGGCTCGCGCGGCGTGATCACGAGTTCGATTGCTCCTGCGTCGGTTGCTCCTGCGCCGGCCGAGTCTGCGCTAGCCGGAACCGGGACACTCACGACCTGCGCGACGGCGGGCACCGGGTCGGCGTGCGCGCGGATCTGCACGTCGCAGTCGAAGGCGATCCCGGGGTGCTCCGGCGCCAGGCCGGTCCAGGTGAACTTCGAGCCGGCGATGAGGCCGATCGCGAGCGCCTCCTTCGGGCCGACGACGACAGTGTTCGTGATCGGGCGCACCTCGAGCACGAATCGCGGCTTGCCGTCCGCGGCCGGCGTGCCGATCTGGAGGCCCTTGCGCTGGCCGACGGTGAACGCGGCGGCACCCTCGTGCCTGCCGAGGGTGTTGCCCTCGCGGTCGAGGATGTCGCCTGCGGATGCAGGGACGCGCTCGGCGAGCCAGCCGCGGGTGTCGCCGTCAGGAATGAAGCAGATGTCGTAGGAGTCCGGCTTGGTCGCGACCGAGAAGCCGCGCTCGGCGGCCTCCGCACGCACCTCGGCCTTGGACGGCGTCTCGCCGAGCGGGAACATCGAGTGCTCGAGCTGCTCGGCGGTCAGCACGCCGAGCACGTAGGACTGGTCTTTCGCCCAGGCGCTCGCGCGGTGCAGTTCGCGGTTCCCCGCGGCATCCGTCTGGATGCTCGCATAGTGGCCGGTGCAGACGGCGTCGAAGCCGAGGTCGATCGCCTTGTCGAGCAGGGCGGCGAACTTGATGCGCTCGTTGCAGCGCATGCAGGGGTTCGGGGTGCGGCCGGCGGCGTATTCGGCGATGAAGTCGTCGACGACGTCGAGCTTGAACCGCTCGGAGAAGTCCCAGACGTAGTACGGGATGCCGATGATGTTCGCGGCCCGCTGGGCGTCCATCGAGTCCTCGATGGTGCAGCAGCCGCGGCTGCCGGTGCGCAGGGTTCCGGGCATGCGGCTCAGGGCGAGGTGCACGCCGACGACCTCGTGCCCCGCCTCCACCGCGCGCGCCGCCGCCACCGCGGAGTCGACCCCGCCACTCATTGCTGCCAAAACCTTCACCGGGCAAGTGTAATCGGACGGCCCGGTTTGGCCAATGCGGCTCGGGCACGTCGAGCCCGGGAGGTCAGCGGGTGGGCACGCGGTCGTTCATGCCGGCGCGGCTGGCCTGGGCGTGCGCTGCCGGCAGCGCGGCGAGGAAGGCGTCGACGTCGGCCCCTGTCGAATCGCGGCCGAGGGTGATCCGCAGGGCGCTGCGGGCCTCCGCCTCGCTGCGGCCCATGGCACGCAGCACGTGCGAGGGCTCCGGGATGCCGGCCTGGCACGCCGATCCGGTCGATACGGAGATTCCGGCGGCGTCGAGCAGGAAGAGCAGCGACTCCCCTCGCAGCCGGGGAAGGTGAAGTGGGCGTTGCCGGGCAGGCGCTGCTCATCCGGCCCGTCGGGTGCCGCACCGTTGAGCACCGCGGTGGGCACGACGGCGAGCACCCCCGCGATCAGCCGGTCGCGGAGCGCCCTCAGGTGCACGTTGCGGGCGGGCAGGTCGCCGAGGGCGGATGCCGCGGCCGCGAACGCGACCGCCGCTGCGACGTCCTGGGTACCGCTCCGCACCTGGCGTTGCTGGCCGCCGCCGTGGATCAGCGGGACGATACTGGCCCGGCGCGACAGCACGAGTGCTCCGATGCCGACCGGCCCGCCGATCTTGTGGGCGGAGAGGCTGAGGGCGACGATGCCGCCCGCGGAACCTCCGGCGCCGCCGGAGGCACCGGTGCGGCCCGCGCCGCTGAGCGCGCGGAAGTCGATCGGCACCTGGCCGTACGCGGACACGGCGTCGATATGCACCGGGATCCCGTGGACGGCGGCGATCTCGCCGATCTCGGCGACGGGCTGCAGGGTACCGACTTCGTTGTTCGCGGCAAGCAGGCTGAGCAGTGCGACATCCTCTGCGCCGGTCTCGAGGGCATCCGCCACCCGGGCCGGGTCGACCCGGCCTGCCCTGTCGAGCGGAAGCCACCCGGGTTCTGCGCCGTCGTGGTTTTCGAGCCACTCGACGGTGTCCATGGTCGCGTGGTGCTCGCCGCCGGGGACGAGGATGCGCCTGCGCGGGGCGCGCGCCCAGAACAGGCCCTTGAGGGCGAGGTTGATCGCCTCGGTGCCTCCCCCGGTGAACACGACCTCGATCGGATCGCAGCCCACACTCCGTGCCACGGTCTCGCGGGCTTCCTCGAGCATCCGCTTGGCATTCTGGCCCTGGCTGTGGATGGAGGCGGGGTTTCCGACGACGCTCATGGCGTCGACGTATGCCTCGATGGCCGCTGGCAGCATCGGCGTCGTCGCGGCGTGGTCGAGATAAATCGACAAAATACCCTCTTCCGCTCGGTTTTCGGCTGGCTGAGCGTGCGCCGGTGGTCACGGCCAGTCTCCGTACTCATTACTCTAGAACGCATGACTCACGCCGATCCCCTGCACAACCTCGGCGTGCGGCTTTCAGCCGGGGTCGGCGAACTCCGTGTCTGGTCGCAGAACGCCGAGGCCATGGACCTCTGCATCTTCGACGCCACGGACCCGAACTGGATCGTCAAGACCGTGCCGATGACCCGCGACGCGGACAATGTCTGGTCCGGTCGCAGTCGCACCCTGTCCGCGGGCCGCCACTACGGCATCCGCGTCTCGGGGCCTGCCGCACCCACGAATTCGTTCCACCCCGAGAAGACCATGGTCGAGCCCTATTCTCGAGGCCTCGTCAGGGTCGGCCCTGAGCAGTGGCAGTCCTCCGTCGTCGACGACGCCTTCGACTGGGCCGGTTCGGTGAAGCCGAAGATCGCGCTCGACCACACCGTCGTCTATGAGGCGCACGTGCGGGGCATCAGCAAGCTCAACCCGGCCATTCCCGCCGACCTCCGCGGCACCTACGCAGGCCTGGCGCACGAGTCGACGATCACCTATCTCAAGGAACTCGGCGTCACCTCGGTCGAGCTCCTCCCCGTGCAGGCGTTCGTTTCCGAACAGCGCCTGCTCAAGCAGGGTCTCACCAACTACTGGGGTTACAATACCTTCAACTTCTTCACCCCGCACGCCGACTATGCGACCATGGCGTCCCAGTCGGCAGGTCCGGAAGCCGTGCTGCGCGAGTTCAAGGGAATGGTCAAGCTCCTGCACGAGGCCGGCCTCGAGGTGATCCTCGACGTCGTCTACAACCACACCGCCGAGGAGGGTCCCGGCGGCCCCGCGAGCAGCCTCCGCGGCATCGACAACGCTACCTACTACCGCCAGAACGATGCGGGCGGCTACATCGACGTGACCGGCTGCGGCAACACCCTCAACGTCTCCAACGAGGTGCCGCGCCGGCTCGTGCTCGACTCTCTCAAGTACTGGGCGAACGACGTGCAGATCGACGGCTTCCGTTTCGACCTCGCCGCGACGCTGAGCCGCGGGGACAACGTGGAGTTCCAGCGCGACCATCCCCTGATCAAATCCATCCAGTCCGATCCGGAACTCGCCGGCGTCAAGCTCGTCGCCGAGCCGTGGGACGTGGGCATGGGCGGCTGGCAGACCGGCAATTTCCCGGACGGCTGGACGGAGTGGAACGACCGTTACCGTGACCGGATGCGCTCGTTCTGGCTCACCGACATCGCGGCGGCCAGGGACGGCCACTCCGGGAGCGGCATCGGCCGCTTCGCGACCCGGCTGGCCGGCTCCGCGAACACCTTCTCCCTCGAACGCGGCCCGCTCGCGTCGCTGAACTTCATCACGGCGCACGACGGCTTCACAATGGCCGACCTGACCGCGTACAACGTCAAGCACAACGTCGGAAACGGCGAGTCCAACCGCGACGGCACCGACAGCAACAACTCCTTCAACCACGGGGCCGAGGGACCCACGCGCGACCGCGGCATCCTCGCGACCCGGCGCAAGGCGATGCGCAACCTCCTCGGCACGCTTCTGCTCTCCGCGGGCGTCCCGATGCTGACGGCCGGCGACGAATTCGGTCGCAGCCAGCGCGGCAACAACAACGCGTATTGCCACGACAGCGAGCTGACCTGGCTGAACTGGGACCTCGACGACTGGCAGATCGACCTGCACCGTGTCACGAAGAAGCTGCTCCAGCTGCGTCGTGACAACCCGGCCCTCCGCCCGGTGTGGTTCGGCCGCTCCGGCGAAACCACCCTGAGCGCGAGCGAGATGGACTGGTACAACATCGAGGGCAAGTCGATGTCGGAGGACAACTGGCACTCCCCGAAGGAGCGCACCCTGCAGTACCTCGCGGCGTCGACGCCCGAGTTCGAGGAGTTCAACCGGATCCTCCTCATCGTGCAGGGCCGCGAGCGCGACGTGACGGTGACGCTGCCAGAGCACGCCGGCGTCTCCTCGTATTCGCTGCTCTGGGATTCGAGTCACGACGACCTGAGCGACGCGGTCATCGAGCACATCCCCGGCACCCGGCTGCTCGTGCCGGGTGCGTCGATGCAGTTGTTCCGGGCGAGCTAGTCCGGCCTGGTCGCAGAGGAGTCGCAGTGGTGAAGAAGCACGACGGCGCCGGTGGGACGCCCGCGACCGTCGCGCTCACGCACGCGGGCATCCGGTTCACGCCGCACGCCTACGACCACGACCCGTCGGCGACGGGGTACGGCCTCGAGGCCGCTGCAAAACTCGGGCTCGACCCGGCCAGGGTGTTCAAGACCCTGCTGGCGGATGCCGATGGCACGCTCGTCGTCGCCGTCGTGCCGGTCGCCGGCCAGCTCGACCTCAAAGCCCTGGCGCACGCGGCCGGGACCAAGAAGGCCGTGATGGCCGACCCGAAACTCGCCGAGCGGAAGACCGGCTATGTGCTCGGCGGCATCAGCCCGGTCGGGCAGAAGACCCGCCTGGTGACCGTCGTCGACGAGACCGCCCTGCTGTACGACACCGTGTTCGTGTCCGGCGGCCGCCGCGGGTTCGACATCGAGCTGGCGCCGGCGGACCTCCTCGCCGCCACCGACGCCCTCACCGCCCCTATCGCGCGCTAGCCGGCTACGGCGATCAGGCCCATCTCTGCCGAGCTCACCAGCAGGTCGTTCTTCGGGACGACGCGCACCGTGTACCCGAACGCGCCGCCGCGGTCGAGCGCGACCGTCCCAGTGAAGAGGGTCGCACCGCCCTGCTCTGGCGAGTCGGAACCGTCCGCGGCATCCGGGTCGACGACCGCCTCGAGCGCGAGGGTGTGCACGCCGCTCAGCTCGTCGTTGGCCAGGCTCTTCCCGTAGACGACCTCGACGGTGACATCCGCGGGGTCGAGCCCGTTGAGCTGCACATGGGCACGCAGGTGCAGTTCGTCGCCGACCTTGGGAACGGCGGCGACCCCGCCGGACTCGACGTGGGCGACGGAGACGCCCGGCCACTTGGCGACGATGCGCCCCTTCCACACGGCGAGTTCGCGCGCAGCACGGTAGTTGTTCGCGGACAGGCGTGCCTCGGCGGCCCCGGCCGGGCGGTAGAGCTTCTGCACGTACTGGCGCACCATCCGGCCGGCGTTGAGTTCCGGGGAGAGGGTGGCGAGGGTGTGCCGGATCGAGGCGACCCAGCGTTCGGGAACACCGTCGCCGTTGCGGTCGTAGAAGCGGGGAGCGACATGGTGTTCGATGAGCTCGTAGAGCGCGTCGGCTTCGATCCGGTCCCGCTCGGCGGAGTCGCCTGCGGCATCAGCCGACGGGATCGCCCAGCCGTTCTTTCCGTCGTAGTACTCAGGCCACCAGCCGTCGAGGATCGAGAGGTTCAGCGCTCCGTTGAGTGCCGCTTTCATTCCCGAGGTGCCACAGGCCTCCAGGGGACGCAGCGGATTGTTGAGCCAGACATCCGTGCCGGGGTACATCAGCTGCGCCATGCCGATGTTGTAGTCGGGTAGGAACGCGATGCGGGTGCGCAGCTCCGGGTCGGCCGCGAACTGCACGACCTTCTGGATGAGGCGCTTGCCCTCTTCGTCCGCGGGGTGCGACTTGCCGGCGATCACGATCTGGATCGGGTGCTCCGGGTGCAGCAGCAGGGCACGGAGCCGCTCGGGGTCGTGCAGCATCAGGGTCAGCCGCTTGTACGTCGGGACGCGGCGGGCGAACCCGATCGTGAGCACCTTCGGATCGAAGACCTGGCCGATCCATGCCGGCACGATCCCGCCCGGGTTCTGCACGAGCCAGGCCGCGGCGATGCGCCGGCGGGCGTCCTCGACGAACTGCAGGCGCATCGTGCCGCGCACGGCCCAGAGGTCGTCGTCGGTGATCGCGGGCGAGGCCCAGTCGGCCTCAGAGGTATCGCTCGTGCCGAGGCGGTCCTCGGCGAGGTGAAGCAGCGAGGGGTCCGTCCAGGTCGGGGCGTGCACGCCGTTGGTGATCGAATCGATCGGCACGTCCTCGGCGTCGAAGCCCGGCCAGAGTCCCTTGAACATCCGTCGGCTGACCTCGCCGTGCAGCTTGGAGACGCCGTTGGCGCGCTGGCCGAGCCGCAGGCCCATCAGCGCCATGTTGAAGACGTCGGGAGACCCGCCCGGATAGTTCTCCGCGCCGAGGGCGAGGAGCTCGTCGACGCCGACACCGGGAAGGAGGTCGGTCTCGAAGTACCGCTGCACGAGGCTGCGCTCGAACCGGTCGATTCCCGCGGCGACGGGTGTGTGGGTCGTGAACACCGTTCCCGCCCGCGCGACCTGCAGGGCCTCGGCGAAGCTCAGTCCGTCACCGATCAGGCTCGAGATGCGTTCGAGGCCGAGGAACCCGGCATGGCCCTCGTTGGTGTGGAATACCTCGGGTTCCGGCCGGTTGTTGAGGGCGCTCCAGACCTTCACGGCGCGGGCGCCGCCGATGCCGAGGAGCAATTCCTGCAGCAGCCGGTGCTCGCCGCCGCCGCCGTAGAGCCGGTCCGTGACGAGGCGCAGGTCGTCCGCGTTCTCGGGAATGTCCGTATCGAGCATGAGCAGGCGGATGCGGCCGACGTTCGCCTGCCAGACGCGGGCGTGCAGGGTGCGGTTGTCGGGGAGGGCGAGCGAGACCTGCACGGCGGAGCCGTCGGCACGGCGCAGCACGGACAGGGGCAGTCCGTCGGGATCGAGCAGGGGGTAGCTCTCGATCTGCCAGCCGTCCGGGGAGATCGCCTGGCTGAAGTAGCCTGCCCGGTAGAACAGGCCGACGCCGATGAGAGGGACGCCCAGGTCCGAGGCGCTCTTCAGGTGGTCACCCGCGAGGATCCCGAGGCCGCCGGAGTACTGCGGGAGCGCGGCGGCGATGCCGAACTCCGGGGAGAAGTAGGCGATCGACGCGGGCTTGTCACCCTCGAGGCCCTGGTACCAGCGCGGTTCCTGCAGATAGGAGCGCAGCCCGTCCCTGATCGAGTTGACCCAGGAGACGTATTCGTGGTCTGCGGCGAGCGCCACGAGCCGGGCCGGATCGACGGCGCCGAGCAAGGCAACGGGATCAGTACCGATCTCGCGCCACAACTCTGGTGAGATGTGTTCGAAGAGTTGGCGGGTCGGCTCGTGCCAGGACCAGCGCAGGTTACCGGCAAGCTCATCGAGGGCTGCTAGAGCCTCGGGCACGACGGTGCGGACTGTAAATTTACGGATCGCCTTCACGCGTCCCAGCCTAGAGGCGCTGGCAGGTCTCTGTCCCGTTCCTCCCCGGAAACCGCACAATTCGCGCTACGGTCATCTTGTGGCAAAGACAGCTAAACGTGCAAATGTTGTTCCCGAATCCGTGGCAGGCGCCGACGCCGGCACGGACCTGGCTCCCCTGCGGGTCAAGGCAAGCGAGGCAAGGAGGAGCCGACGCGCATCTCACGCATTCCGATCCTCGACCTCGCACCCCAGCTGGCCGACAATCTGTGGCCGGCGAAGGCCTTCGTCGGCGAGGCCGTCCCCTTCGGGGCCACGGCATTCCGTGAGGGTCACGACATGATCGGGGTCACCCTGCTCCTGACGGATCCCGAGGGGAACCGGTCCGAGCATCCGATGCACCCGGGGGCCCCGGGCACCGACAGGTGGACAGCCCTCGTCACACTTGGAAGGCAGGGCATCTGGCAGTACCGGGTGCGCGCCTGGGCCGATGGGTGGGCCACGTGGCGCCACACCGCCGAGATCAAGGTCCCCGCCGGGATCGACATCGAGCTGACGTTCCTCGAGGGTTCCGTGCTCCTCGCTGCGGCCGGAACGGACAAGCGCCGTCCGGCCGCCGAGCGTCGCGTTTTCGCGCACGCCGCAGCGGACCTCACCAACCCGGGCATCTCGGTCGACGATCGCCTCGCCCTGCTGGACACCCCCTCGCTCAACGCTTTCATCACCGCACGCCCACTCGCAGGACTGTCGTCGACATCGGCACAGCGCGCCGTGCGCGTGGAGCGCACCCGGGCCGGCGTCGGCTCCTGGTACGAGTTCTTCCCCCGCTCAGAGGGCGCCGTGCAGCGCGCGGACCACTCCTGGCAGAGTGGAACGTTCCGCACCGCAGAGGACCGCCTCCCCGGCGTCGCCGCGATGGGCTTCGATGTGCTCTACCTCCCACCGATCCACCCGATCGGCCGTTCGTACCGCAAGGGCCCGAACAACACCCTCAACGCCGGACCGAACGACCCCGGCTCGCCCTGGGCGATCGGATTGGAGGACGGCGGCCACGACGCCATCCACCCGGACCTCGGCACCGTCGACGACTTCCGGCACTTCCTCGCCGCAGCAGCGGAGAACGACCTCGAGGTCGCCCTCGACCTCGCACTGCAGGCCTCGCCGGACCACCCCTGGGTGACCGAGCACCCTGAGTGGTTCACCACCCTCCCGGACGGCAGCATCGCCTACGCCGAGAACCCGCCGAAGAAGTACCAGGACATCTACCCGATCAATTTCGACAACGATCCAGCCGGCATCCGTGCCGAGGTGCTGCGGATCGTGCGCTACTGGATGGGTCTCGGCGTGCGGATCTTCCGCGTCGACAACCCGCACACCAAGCCCCTCGATTTCTGGGAGTGGCTGATCAACCGGGTCACCGAAGAGAACCCCGACGTGATCTTCCTCGCCGAGGCGTTCACGCAGCCCTGCGCTCATGCAGCGCGGCTCGGCAAGGTCGGGTATTCCCAGCAGCTCATACAGCTATTTCACCTGGCGCAACACCAAGTCCGAGCTCGAGGAGTTCTTCCACGGCCTCGCGACGACGACGGCGGACTTCTACCGCCCGAACCTCTTCGTGAACACCCCGGACATCCTCTCCGAGTTCCTCCAGGTCGGCGGACACGCCGCCTTCAAGATCCGGGCGGCCCTCGCCGCGACAGCCGCCCCGACCTGGGGCATGTACGCCGGTTTCGAGCTCTTCGAGAGCGTGCCGCGCCCCGGCGCCGAGGAGAACATCGACAACGAGAAGTACGAGTACCGCCCGCGCGATTTTGCGGCCGCGGAAGCGGCAGGCGAGTCCCTCGCGCCGTACGTCTCGTTGCTCAATGCCATCCGCCGCGCCCATCCCGCACTCGGCCAGCTGCGGAACCTCGACCTGCACACGAGTGACGACGGCGCGGTGCTCGTGTACAGCAAGTACCTCGATGCGGCACACACCGGCACAGGGACAAGTGACGCGATCATCGTCGTCGTGAATGTCGACCCGCATTCGGTGCGCGAGACCATGGTGCGCCTCGACGTGACCCGTTTCGGGCTCGAGCCCGGCACGGTCTTCGAGGTCGAGGAACTGATCACCGGTGCCATCTGGACCTGGACAGCAGACAACTTCGTGCGACTGGATGCCGCTGCCGAACCGGTACACATCCTGCACGTCAGAGGAGCAGCACGATGACGCCAAAGACCCCACGCCCCGCCACCGTGCCGGTGGTTCCCCCGGGCATCCTGCAGGCGATCGCCGAAGCCCGCTACTACAACCCCCACGAGATCCTCGGGCAGCACCTGATCGGGGGACGACGATCGCGGACCCGCTCACCGTCATCCGTGCGCTGCGCCCGCTCGCGAGCGAGGTCTTCGCGATCCTCGAGTCCGGCGCCCACATCGAGCTCGTGCACATCGGCTACGGAGTCTGGCAGGGCGTGAGCACCGTCGGCCTCCAGGCATACGAGCTCGAGGCCCGGTATCCGGACGCCCCCACCTGGATCGTCGACGACCCGTACCGCTTCCTGCCGACTCTCGGCGAACTCGACCTGCACCTCATCGGCGAGGGCAGGCACGAGCGACTCTGGGACGTACTCGGAGCCCACTATCATTCCGGCACAACCGTCGCTCCTCTCCCGACCGACGAAACGGCCGGTCTGGTCGCAGGCACGTCCTTCTCGGTGTGGGCTCCGCACGCGCAGGCCGTGCGAGTGATCGGTGATTTCAATTCCTGGAGCGGCATCCTGCATGCCATGCGCAACATGGGCAGCACGGGCGTCTGGGAGCTCTTCGTCCCCGGCCTGCACCCAGGGTCGAACTACAAGTTCGAACTTCTCGCCCAGTCCGGCGAGTGGGTGCGCAAGGCTGACCCGATGGCCAGGTACACCGAGGTGCCCCCGATGACCGCGTCGGTCATCGGCGAGACGCACTACGAGTGGGCGGATGCGGAATGGCTCGCCGAGCGGGCCAGGACCCAGGCCCACAAACGGCCGATGAGCATCTACGAGATGCACGTCGGGTCGTGGCGGCCCGGGCTCGGCTACCGGGACCTCGCCGACCAGCTGATCGACTACCTGCACGAGCTCGCCTATACGCATGTCGAGTTCATGCCGCTCGCCGAGCATCCGTTCGGCGGGTCGTGGGGCTACCAGGTCACCGGCTACTACGCCCCGACCAGCAGGTTCGGCCACCCGGACGACCTGCGCTACCTGATCGACCGGCTGCACCAGTCGGGCATCGGCGTGATCATGGACTGGGTGCCCGGGCACTTCCCCAAGGATGACTTCGCCCTCGCCCGTTTCGACGGCCAGGCGCTCTACGAGCACGCGGATCCCCGCCGCGGTGAGCAGATGGACTGGGGAACCTACGTCTTCGACTTCGGCCAGACCCAGGTGCGGAACTTCCTCGTCGCGAACGCGCTCTACTGGCTCGAGGAGTTCCACATCGACGGTCTCCGCGTGGACGCGGTCGCGTCGATGCTGTACCTCGACTACTCCCGCGAGGACGGCCAGTGGGAGCCGAACATCTACGGCGGAAACGAGAACCTCGAGGCGATCAGCCTCCTGCAGGAGGTCACCGCGACGGCGTACAAGCGCAACCCCGGCACGGTCATGATCGCCGAGGAATCCACCAACTGGGGCGGCGTCACGGCTCCGACCAGTCGCGGCGGACTGGGTTTCGGCTTCAAATGGAACATGGGCTGGATGCACGACTCGCTCGAGTACACGAGCATCGACCCGATGTACCGCTCGTACCACCACAACGAGATCACCTTCTCCTTCGTCTACGCGTTCAGCGAGAACTTCCTCCTGCCGATCAGCCACGACGAGGTCGTGCACGGCAAGGGCTCCCTCGTCGCCCGGATGCCGGGAGACGACTGGCAGAAGCTCGCGAACGTGCGGGTGTACCTGTCCTTCATGTGGGCTCACCCGGGCAAGCAGCTCCTGTTCATGGGACAGGAATTCGGCCAGCTCCAGGAATGGAGCGAATCCCGTGGCCTCGACTGGTGGCTGCTCGACCAGTCCCCCCATCGCGGACTGTTCACCCTCGTCGGCGAGCTGAACCGGGTCTACCGAGGCAACGCGGCGCTCTGGGAACGCGACACCGACCCTGCCGGGTTCGAGTTGCTCGACGGAGGGGCCGCCGCGCAGAACGTCGTCTCGTTCCTCCGCTGGGACGACTCGGGCACGCCGATCGCGTGTGTGTTCAACTTCGCCGGCCAGCCGCACACTGGTTACCGGGTGGGGCTGCCGTTCGCGGGCGTGTGGGACGAGATTCTGAACACGGACGCGCAGAATTTCGGTGGTTCCGGGATGGGGAACCTCGGCCAGGTCACGGCGACAGAGGAACCGTGGACAGGGCGACCGGCATCCGCCCTCGTCACGCTGCCGGCCCTCGCCGGCGTCTGGCTGCGCCTGCGCCGCTAGACGCCGCTGCTTGCTGAACTTCGCGAGAGTACGAAAATGGCCCCCTCCCCGGTCGGGAGGGGGCCATTTTCGTACTCTCGCGGAGGCTACGCCGGCTAGTAGAGCAGCATTGTCAGGCGCTTGCGCGTGGGGGCGACCCTGGGGTCGTCCTGGCCGATGACCTCGAACAGGTCGAGGATGCGTTCGCGGATGCGGTTCTTGCCCGCGGCGTCCTGGGCGGGAAAGAGCGTGAGGAGCCGGTCGAAGGCATCCTCGACGTGCCCGCCGGAAAGATCGAGGTCGGCGACGAGGAGCTGCGCCTCGAGATCATCCGGCGCGGCCGCTGCCGCTGCACGGATCTCCGCGAGCGTCTTGCCCTGGAGCCGGGCGAGCAGCCCCACCTGGGCGAGCCCGGCGACGGAGAGGTTGTCCCTGGGATCCCTGGCGAGTGCCGTCTTGTAGATCGCGATCGCGGCGGCGTAGTCGCCCCGTTCGATCGCCTCGTAGGCCTCGACGTGGTGCGGCGGGAGTTCGGGCTCCGGAGGGGCGACCGGGGTCGCCGCATCCGCTCCCTCCGGAGCGACCGCCGTCCCGACGACGCCGTGCTCCGCCGCGAGCTCGAGCACCCGCTGGAGGACCGCACGGACCTGATCCTCCGCGATCACGCCGTTGAAGAGCGCGACGGGCTGGCCGCCGATGACCGCGGCGACGGTCGGGATCGACTGGGCCTGGAAGGCCTGGGTCAGCTGCGGGTTCGTGTCCACGTCGACCGTGGCGAGCACGAACCGACCGCCGTACTCGAGGATCAGCCTGGTGAGGACGAGGGTCAGTTCAGCGCTCTGCTCGCTGCGCGCCGACCACAGATCGACGATGACCGGAACGTTCGCCGACAGGTCGAGGATCTCGCCGAAGTTCGCGTCCGTTCCCTGGAACACGAGACTCGGAACCGAAACCGCCCCGGCCTGACCCGCCTGTCCGGCAGCTCCGGTTGAGCCGGCTCCCCCGGCCGCCGGTGCCGGCGGCCGGTTCAGGAGGGAGGACAGATCGACCGCACCGCGCATGCTGGCGGCGGACGGGGGGACAATGCTCATGGAAGCTCCGTAGACGAGATCAGTCCCTGGGCAAAGCCAAGGAGGACAATTTTATCGCTCGAACCGGCGGCGGGAACGTGGAACAGAAGCTGGTCGGCGTAGTTGTTCTTGAAGCCCTTCGCGGTGGCGGTGAGGCCGGAGAGCGCCTTGCTGGCGACCGCGCCCTCGCCGGGGCTGACCGTCGCAGCGGCGTCGACGGGTTTGACGGTTTCCGTCTCCTCGAGGCTGACCGCGACGATGCTCCCCGAGTCGTTCGTCGCGAGGGCGATCGTGGGCCCTGTGCTCGCCTTGGCACCGAATTCGATCGACGCCGTCGTCGGCAGCTTGGCTTTCTTGTCCGCCTTGTTCGCGTCGATCTGGGTGCGGAAGCTGTCCCCTGTCGCATCGAACAGGGCGAACGACGGGCTCGCCTCGCCATTGCTGAGGATGTCCGCGTATGCGGCCGCGACCTGATCGGGCGGCAGGAGCATCAGTTTCGAGTCGGGGGCGATGATGGGTGCGCCGATCGTGGCGGGGGCCAGGTCAGGGATCTTCGCTGAGGGCTCGAGCTGCACCGCATATTCGACGAGGTAGCTCGCCCGTGCCGACTCCTGGCGGAGCACGACGACGGTCGGCGCGACATCCGGGGTGTCCTTGTTCTGGACGACGGTCATCACGACCCGAGGCCAGGTCGCAGACTGCTGCGGAAGCGAGAGCGTGAGCGGTCCGGCAGGGAGCGCGGCCAGTGCGGGGAAGTCGGGAGCGATGGCTCGCACCTTGTAGTTGGCGAGGCGCTGGTCGAAGGCGGGACCGGTGAATCGGGTCGCGAGGATGTCTGCGCTCAGGTTCTTGTCACCGTCCGCTGCGACCGCGGAGATCTTGGTCATGATCCGCTCGAGCTGCGGCACCGTCACGGCGGCCGGAGGCACGTCCTTGATCACGACGGCCGCCCCGCTCGCGTCAGGCGTCGGGCTGAGGGAGGCAGCATCGGTCGGGGTGCTGCCCGGCCAGAATTCCGCAGAGCATCCCGTGAGGACGAGTCCGGACACGAGGAACATCGGAACAACGGCGATCAGGGACCGCCCGATCGACCGTCGCCCGGTGATCTCGCTCGCCTTGATGGACTTGGGGCGGGGCGCGCGCGGAAGTCGCGGCATCCGTGGACCCTTGGGCAGGTTGCGGCGAGGGCCGTGCGACCTGCGCAGGTGGAGGAGTGCCCACAGGTACAGGATGAGCCCGACAAGGGCGAGGATGGCGCCCCCATGATCAGCGGACCGGCCCAGGGGGTCGAGTTGTCCACGGGCCAGGTGATGCTCACCTTCGACGGCGCGGGGTTGGTGCCGTCAGAGGCGACGATCATCGAAATGCCTTCCGGCAGGTTCACGGTCGCCGTGAGTTCCTTCGTGCCGGTGAATTCCTCCAGCCAGAGGTCCGAACCGGCCGGGTTCGTCACGGTCGCTGCGGCGACCGGCGCCGTGCCTGCGGGAACATCGGTGTCTGCGGGGACGGTGTCGCTTCCGAGGCCGGGCCCGTTCTTATCGGTCGAATGGATGCTGACGTACTCGTGTCCGGCCAGCCACGCCTTCACATCCGCCGTGCGGCCATATGCCGCGAACAGGGTGTCGGATCCGGAGAGGGTGACGGTCTGGGCGCCCGGGTGCTCCGTCAGGGCACTGGAATCGATCACGGCGTACGGAGCGTCGGCGGCGATGGTCGCGCTCAGGCTACTCGTCGCGGGTTCGAGGAAAACCGTCCGCTGGGCAATGCCGAGCACGATCATCACACCCGCTAGGACGAGCGCCACGATGGCAAAAAGGAAACGCACTGATACCCTCCTGTGTCGCCAGCCGCTCCGCACACACGGGTGCTTGAACCCGGAGCGGGTCCGGGAAGCAGCGGACAGGACATTCCACGATACTGTCTCGTCCTGAAAGCTGCCTAATAGACCCCTGTAGACGGGACGCGCGGCCGCCGCGTCAACCCACTAAAATTGTCGTGGCCCCCTTGGCCGGACTAAATGCGGGGTCAGAGTTCCAATACAAGGAGATAGCGTGGCGATCGACGAAGCTGATTTCACCCAGGTTTTCCGTGGTTATGACAAAGAAGAGGTCGACAGGGCAATCCAGGGCCTGCGTCGTGACCTGATCCAGGCGAACAGCCAGGGTACGGAAGCCAACAAGGAAATCAAGCGCCTCACCGCGCACATCGACGATCTGAACGCTGAGATCGAAGAGGTCGGCAGCCCCACCTTCTCCGGACTCGGCACGAAGCTCGAGAACACCCTTCGGGTCGCTGAGGAACAGTCCACCCGCGTGATCGCCCAGGCCGACATCGATGCCGAGCGCCTGCGAGCCTCCGCCGCGAGCGAGGTCGACACCCTGCGCCGCGAAGCAACCGAACGGGCAGAACGCGCCCTCTCCGACGCGAACGTCAAGGCCAGCCGCCTCCTCGACGATGCCCGCGCCGAAGCCGACGACCTGCTCGCACGTGCCCACGACGACTACACCACGGTAACCGGCGACGCCGTGCAGGAGGCAGCCGCAATCCGCGGTGCCGTCGCCACAGAGGCCGCGGAGCTCCGGGCCACGGTCAAGCGCGAGGTCGCCGCCATCCGCTCAGAGGCGGAACGTGAAGCAGCCGAAGTGCGCGTCGTCGCACAACGTGAGGCGACGGATGCCCGTGAAATCGCCGCCGGACTGACGCGCGAAACCGAACTCACCAGGGCCGAGGTCGCCCTCGAGCTCGACCAGCAGCGCGCGGATCTGGCCAGGGAGACCGAACAGGCCAGGATCGACCTCACCGCGGAGACCGAGCAGGCCCGCTTCAACAGCGCCAGGGAGGCAGAGCAGGCCGCCATCGACCTCGCCCACGAGACCGAGCAGACGCACACGGCTCTCGCTGCGGAGGTCGAACAGGCCCGCACGGACCTCGCCCGCGAGATCGACCAGGCCCGCATCGACCTCGGCATCGAACGTGAGCAGGCCGAGACCGAACTCGCACTCGACCTCGCCCGCGAGCGCGCAGCCCTCGCCCAGGAGCTCGAGAAGGCTCGCGCCGCCCAGGCCGCGAGGGCCGAGCAGGCCGCCGCCGACCTCGCCAGGGAGAACGAGCAGGTACGCGCGGACTTCACCGCGGACGGCGAGCAGCTCAGGATCGACCTGGACAACCAGCTCACGGCCGAGCGCAAGCGCGGAGAGCACGAACAGGCCCGCCTTCGCCGCGACATCGACCAGACTCGCGCGGACCTCGACGTCGAGCTCAAGGCCCGCCGCGACGAGGCGGAGCAGGGTCACCTGGCCCGGCACCAGGAGGCCGTCGCCCAAACCCAGAAGTTCCTCGACGACGCCTTGAAGCAGCTCGCGGAGACCAACCAGCGCACCCTCGAGTTGCGGGCACTCAACGAGCAGCTGGACTCCGGCGCCCGCGCAGAGGCGAAGACGGCCCGCCTGGCCGCGGAAGCCCATGCCGAGCAGATCGTTCAGGACGCGGAAGCCCGCGCCACCGCGCTCGTCACCGAGGCCGAGAAGCGGACACGCGCACTCGTCGCTGACGCGGAGGAGCGCCTCTCCCAGATTAGGATTGAGCGCGACTCGGTCGCCGGCTACTTCGAGAGCCTGCGAGGCCTCCTCACGCAGGCGGAAAAGGTCACAGCACTGGACGATTGAACGCCACCGCCATCCCGAGGAGATCCGAGTGAAAATCCAGAACGCATTCCGCCTGGGGCTGATCGGAACCCTCGGGGTCGGGGTGGGAATCCTGATCCTCAGCTCGATTGTCAGCCTGTCGACGATCATCACCTACATCGGTGCCGCCCTGTTCATCGCGCTCGGACTGGACCCCTCGGTGTCCTGGCTCGAGAAGAAGGGCTTTCCGCGCTGGGCGGCGATCCTCGCCGTGCTGATCGCGGTCATCGGCGTGCTCACCGGGGTCATCTTCGCCATCGTCCCGATCATCGTCGACCAGATCACGAAACTGTCGCAGGCCATTCCCGAGCTCGTCAGGTCCGTCAACTCGTCGACGTTCCTGTCGGACATCCAGAAACAGTTTCCAGCCCTCCCCGTCTCCGGGATCGTGAAGTCGATCACCGACTACGTGAGCACCAACGTGACGACGATCACCACCGCGATCATCCAGTCCGGGCTCGCCGTGGTCAGCGGATTGTTCGGTGCCCTGATCATCGTGATCCTGTCGCTCTACTTCACTGCGTCGCTGCACAGCCTGAAGACCGCGACCTACCAGCTCGTACCTGCCTCGAAGCGTGCGCGGTTCGCCGACCTCAGCGAGCAGATCACGACGTCCGTCGGTCGCTTCGTCGTGGGGCAGGCCGCGCTCGCCTCATGCAACGGCGTACTGAGCTTCACGTTCCTGTCGATCATCGGCGCCCCCTTCCCCGCCCTGCTCGCCGTGATCGCCTTCCTGGGGTCGCTGATCCCGCTCGTCGGAACGATCAGCGGTTCGGTCATCATCGTGCTCGCGTGCCTGATCCCCGGGATCGGCAGTTCGACCCTCACGGCACTGGTCGCGGCGATCTACTACATCGTGTACATGCAGGTCGAGGCCTATGTCCTCAGCCCCAACATCATGCGACGCGCCGTGTCGGTACCCGGTGCCGTCGTCGTCGTCGCGGCCCTCGCGGGCGGGTCACTCCTCGGCATCCTCGGCGCGCTCATCGCGATTCCGGTCGCCGCGGCGGTGATCATGATCATCAAGCAGGTCGTGATTCCCCGCCAGAACGACCTCTGACCCGGGCTCGCAGCTCGATCAGCCGAGCCACTCGGTCGGAAGGGTGCGGCCGCCGGGTTCACGACGGCGACGATCTCGTTGAGGATGCGCTTGGTCTGGGTCTCCCCACCCACAGGTGCTTGCCTCCGTCGACCGCGATGAACAGGGTCTCCGGGACACTCGTGAATCGTTCCCTGGCGGCCTCCGGTCGCAGGTAGTCGTCGTGCTCGGGGATGATCGCCACGAGCCGGCGCGAGTTGCCCGCCCAGGCCGCCAGTTCCGCATCCGTCGCACGGTGCAGCGGCGGGGACAAGAGGATCGCCCCCAGGATGGGATGTTCGAGGCCGTACTTGATCGCGAGTTCGGTGCCGAAGGACCAGCCGACCAGCCAGGGGTTGGGGAGCTTCCGCTCGGCGACGAACGCCATTGCCGCCGCGACGTCGAGCCGCTCGGCGTTGCCGTGGTCGAAACTTCCGCCGCTCGTACCCCGTGGTGAGGTCGTCCCCCGGGTGTTGAACCGCAGCACGGCGAGGTCGGCGAGGGCAGGCAGGCGCCCTGCCGCCTTGCGCAGGATGTGTGAGTCCATGAATCCGCCGTGAGTCGGCAGCGGATGCAGCGTCACGAGTGTCGCGACCGGCTCGCGGTCGAGCGGAAGGGCCAGTTCCCCCACGAGGGTGAGGCCGTCACTCGTGTGCAACTCGATGTGCTCGCGGCGGGCGGGCAGTTCGATGCCGCCCCGGATCTCGGCCACGGTGGAACTCACGGTGTCTCCCTCGTGCCGGTGTCGCCCGGCATCATCTGATTCTCCAGCAGTGGCTGTGCCAGTGCCGGCGTCCCGCCAGGTCGGCGGCCTCCCCCATGAGCCCGTCCGCGCGCCACGCGACCAGGTGAGGAGTCTTCGGTGCGATCTCGAGATTGCATCCGGGACAGACGTAACTCTTCGTCGCCCGGCTCGCCGTCACCGGCTGAACCGTCCAGAGGCCGTCGCGCCGTTCCTCGGTTCGACGCCAGCCTGCCCGCATGCGGTCGAGGCTGTCGTCCTCGCCGGCATCGTCCGGACCGCGCCTGCGACCCCTCGGATGATTGCTGCGTGGCATTGGGTCAGTCTACGTCTGGTCGGCGGGCGCGGCGAAGCGCGCCGTGCGACAGCCGGACCCCTAGTACCAGCCGGAGTCGACGGAGTGCGCCCAGGCGCCGCAGGGAGTGCCGTAACGGCCCGTGATGTAGCCGAGGCCCCATTCGATCTGGGTGCCCGCGTTCGTGGCCCAGTCGGCGCCTGCAGACGCCATCTTGGAACCGGGCAGTGCCTGCGGAATACCGTATGCACCGCTGGGGTTTTCGGCGTTGACGCGCCAGCCGGATTCCTTGTTCCAGAGGGCGACGAGGCAGCTGTACTGGTCCTCGCCCCAGCCGCGCGCGGCGACGGCCCCGGCAGCGTATGCCTGAGCAGAGCCGGGGTTCGCCACCGCGGCGGTCGGCGCCGAAGCGCTCGAACTCGACTTGCTCGACGACTTGGCCGCGACCACGACGGGGACCGCGGCCGGCTTGGGCTTTTCGGTGACCGTGTATGACTCGCGCACGATCGTGTTGGAATATGAGCCGTTCACCTGGACGACCTGCGTGGCCTGGCCTGCGAAGCGGCCGCCGGCCGACTGGTAGTACGGCGATGCCGTCGCGCCGGAGTACGGATCGACGACGGTCACGAGCACGAAGGCCGCGGCTGCGGTGAAGGCGAAGAGGAACAGGACACGGGCACGAGGTCGGGGTTTCTCGGCCCTCCGAATTGTCGGAGTGGTGGTATTCCCGGACTCAATTACGCTTAGGTGTCTTCCCACGATTTCTCGAGCCTAACCCAGATTTCGGATAACAGCCAGATAACGGTCCGAGATTCACCGAACCGCGAGCATCACGTCGACGACGCTGTCGAGCACGACATCGACCTGGATTTCCCGATACCCGCCGCGTTGCGGTCGGAAAACGGACGAACGCACATCGTCCGCCGTGATCGGAAAGCCGTCTTCGAAGTACTTGGTGAGCTTGTTCGCGAACCGGTCGACATCCGCCCGGTTGTACCCGACGCTCAGGAAGCTGACCCGGCTGAAACGATGCCCCGCCGGCCGTCCGAGTCGGTTCACGAGTTCCTGAGCACGGTCGCGGGCACTCTCGAGCCAGGCCTGCTTGCCGTGGGCTCCCGCCTCGCGTTCGCGGTCGCGCACGGCGAATGCGTCCTCGAGGCGTTCGAGGGCAGCGTCGACGTGTGCGGACGAGTAGCCGCCCTTCTGCATCGAGAACGCGGTGTGGCGGATGCTTTCGGCCGTCAATGGTTCGGAGTCGTCGGTCGCGTCGTACGCACGACGCGCGCTCGCCAGGAACTCGTCGACCTGGGTGACGTTGTAGCCGAGCGTCTTCTTGCCGGCCCGGGGGAATGTGGTGCTCACTGGATCATTCTGCCCCACGGGGAGGCCGCTGTCGAAAGCGTGCCCCCACCGGGGGTGCTTTCCGCTGGTCAGCGGAAGATGAGATACAGCGCGTACGTTGCCGCCGCCGAGGGAAGAATCGAGTCCATCCGGTCGAGGAAGCCACCGTGGCCGGGAAGCCAGGAGCTCATGTCCTTGATACCGAGGTCGCGCTTGATCAGCGACTCCGCGAGGTCGCCGAAGGTGGCGCTCAGCAGGATGACGAGTCCGAAGACCAGGCCGAACCACCAGGGTTCCCCGATCATGAACAGGGACAGCACCACACCGACGATCAGACACGCCAGGCCGGCACCCGCGAAGCCTTCCCAGGTCTTCTTGGGGCTGATCGTCGGCACCATGCGGTGCTTGCCGAAGGACAGCCCGCTCGCATACGCCGCGGTGTCGTTCGAGATCACCAGAAGCAGGAAGGCGAGGGTCCACCATTGCCCGTCCGGCTGCGCGACGAGCAGCACGGCGAAGCTGCCGAGAAACACCACGTAGGTCTGGATGAAGAAACCGGCTCCGATATCACCGAACACCGAGCGGGCAGTCCCCCGGTGGGCGGGGCTGAGCAGCAGGAACACCCGCCAGAGGCCGATGAAGAGGATGCCGGAGAGGGTGACGAGGAACTGGCCGCTCGCTCCCCAGTAGAAGGCCGCAGGGACGACGGAGACCGCTGCGACGACGACCGCGATGCGCGGCACGTTGCGTCCGGACTGCCTGAGGGCCTGCGCGAGTTCGAAGGCCGTGAACCCGACGAATGCGGCGGCGCAGACCATGAAGAGCTCTTTGATGAAGATCAGGCTCACGAGCATGAACAGGCCGAGCGCGAGGCCGATCAGGGTCGCCAGGATCAGGTTCCGACCCGTTCGGGCCGCGATCCGTTCGTTGGTCGCGTCCAGCTGCGCGCGCGTCGCCTGCACCTGGCGTTCGATGTCCGCGCGGGTGGACTGCATCTGCCGTTCGAGGTCGTTGCGGGCAGCGTGGACCTGGGCCCGGAACTCAGAGCTACCGGCCCCATGGGGTCGTTTGGGAGGAACCGGTGCAGTGTCGCCGGTTTCGTCGCGTGGCTCGTGCGTCATGACGCTGGCTCCGCCCTTAAATCTCGAGGAGTTCGGCCTCTTTGTGCTTGAGCGCGGTGTCGATCGCGTCGACGTGGGTCTTCGTGATCTGCTCGAGCTCCTTCTCTGCCCGGGCAACGTCGTCGTCACCGACTTCGCTCTTCAGCGCATCGAGTTCGTCCTTCGCCTTGCGTCGCAGGTTGCGCACGGAGATCTTGGCGTCTTCCGCCTTGGTCCGTACGATCTTGACGTATTCCTTGCGGCGGTCGGCCGTGAGTTCCGGAAGGGTCGCCCGGATGACGTTGCCGTCGTTGCCGAGGTTGGCGTCCAGGTTCGGGGTGTCCCGGATGGCCTGCTCGATGTCGCGCAGGGCACCCTTGTCATAGGGTCCGATCAGGAGCGTGCGTGCCTCGGGGTTCTGCAGGGACGCGAGCTGCTCGAGCGGTGTCTGGGTTCCGTAGTAGTTCACCAGGATCTTTGCGAACATCTGGGGGTTCGCCCGTCCGGTGCGCACGGTCCCGAAATCGTCTTTGGCGGCTTCGAGGGCCTTGTGCATTCGTACGCTTGCATCGGACAGAACATCCGCGATCACGGTAACTCCTTCGTTGAGGCTTCGACCTGGTGATTTCGACCTGGTGACTTCAACCTGAGGCCGTTTCGACCGCAGGTGACATCGACAAGTTTAGTTGGAGACGAGGGTTCCCAGATCGGCCCCGAGGATGGCGGCCGTCACATTGCCCTGCGGCGCCATTCCGAAGACCTGCATCGGCATCCCGTTGTCCATGCAGAGGCTGAAGGCGGTCGAGTCGACGACCTTCAGGCCGCGCTGCAGGGCGTCCTGGTAGGTGAGGTGGCGGATCATTTCCGCGTCCGGGTCGGTGCGCGGGTCGGCCGAGTAAACGCCGTCGACGCCGTTCTTGGCGACGAGGACGATGTCGGCACCGATTTCAAGCGCGCGCTGAGCCGCGACCGTGTCGGTTGAGAAGTACGGCAGTCCAGCCCCGGCCCCGAAGATGACGACGCGTCCCTTTTCGAGGTGACGTTCGGCGCGGCGCGGAATGTACGGCTCGGCGACCTGGGTCATGGCGATCGCGGACTGGACCCGGGTCTCGGCGCCGGCCTGCTCGAGAAAGTCCTGGAGGGCGAGGGCGTTCATCACGGTGCCGAGCATGCCCATGTAGTCAGCCCTGCCCCGGTCCATTCCGCGCTGGGACAGTTCAGCACCACGGAAGAAGTTCCCGCCGCCGACGACGACGGCGACCTCCACGGTCTGTGCGGCCTCCGCGATTTCCCGGGCAAGTGAGCTGATCACATCCGGGTTCACGCCGAGGCTTCCTGCGCCGAACGCTTCGCCGGAGAGTTTGAGAAGGACTCTGCGCTTCTTACCCGAATCTGACATGCCCTGGGGGTCCTTCCGTTGTGCGTGATCTAAAACTACTGCGTGCCGACTCAGGGCGGACACAGCAATGGAGACCGGCCTGCTCGCGCAAGCCGGTCTCCATCATTGGTACTGCGAGCCTATTGCCTAGGCGCCGACCTTGAAGCGGGCGAATCCGGAAACCGTGAGACCGGCATCCTTCAGCACCTGCGCGACGGACTGCTTGTTGTCCTTCGCGTAGTCCTGCTCGAGCAGGGCGACCTGCTTGAAGTAGGCGTGGATGCGGCCTTCGACGATCTTGGGCAGTGCCGCTTCCGGCTTGCCCTCGTTCTTCGAGATCTCGGTGACGATGCGGCGCTCGGCCTCGACGAGGTCAGCGGGGACGTTCTCGCGGTCCAGGTACTCCGGGTTCGCGAAGGAGATGTGCTGGGCGACGCTGCGTGCGGTGTCAGCATCCTCTCCCGAGTAGCCCAGGACGACGCCGACCTGCGGGGGCAGGTCCTTGCTGGTCTTGTGCAGGTAGATCGCGAACTTCTCACCCGTGACGGATGCGACGCGACGCAGCTCGAACTTCTCACCGATGATCGCGGCTTCGCCATCGATCAGTTCGGCGACGGTCTGGCTGCCGGCGGGGGCGGCCAGGCCTTCGGCGACCGAAGTGGCACCGGCAGCGGCAACCGCGTCCAGGACCTTCTCGGCGAGGGCGCCGAACTTGACACCCTTGGCGACGAAGTCGGTCTCGCAGGCGAGCTCGATCAACGTTGCGGTCGTGCCGATCTCCTTGGCGGCGACGAGGCCCTCAGAGGTGGAACGGTCAGCGCGCTTGGCGTTGCCCTTCGCACCCTTGAGACGCAGGATCTCAACGGCCTTCTCCATGTCGCCGTCGGCTTCGACGAGGGCGTTCTTGGTGTCGACCATGCCCGTACCGAGGCGTTCACGGAGGGCTTTGACGTCTTGCAGGCTGATGCTGGCCATACCGGGTTCCTTACTTGGTTTCTTCGGCGGGAGCTTCGACGGCAGCAACGGCTGCCACGTCGGCTGCTTCTTCGACGACCTGCTCGGCGGCGACGGTTGCGTCGGCGACCTCAACGGTCTCGGCGGAGGACTGCTCGGGGGTGGCGTCGGTTGCGGCGACATCCTCGGTCTTCAGCAGTTCTGCTTCCCAGGCGGCGAGGGGCTCGATTTCGGCCTCCGGCTTGGCGTGGCGCTGGATCAGGCCCTCGGCTGCTGCGTCCGCGATGATGCGGGTCAGCAGGCCGACGGAACGGATGGCGTCGTCGTTGCCCGGGATCGGGTACTGCACGTCGTCGGGGTCGCAGTTGGTGTCGAGGATCGCGATGACGGGGATGCCGAGCTTGCGGGCTTCGTCGATGGCGAGGTGCTCCTTGTTGGTGTCGACAACCCAGAGCGCGGACGGCGTCTTCGTGAGGTTGCGGATACCGCCGAGGCTCTTGTGCAGCTTGACGAGCTCGCGCTTCTTGATGAGCATTTCCTTCTTCGTGAACCCGCTCTTGGCGGTGTCCTCGAAGTCGAGCTCTTCGAGCTCTTTCATGCGGGCCAGACGCTTGGAGACGGTCTGGAAGTTGGTGAGGAGGCCACCGAGCCAGCGCTGGTTGACGTACGGCTGGCCAACACGGATGGCCTGCTCGGAGATCGATTCCTGCGCCTGCTTCTTGGTGCCGACGAAGAGGATCGTGCCGCCGTGGGCGACGGTCTCCTTGACGAAGTCATAGGCCTTGTCGACGAAGCCGAGGGACTGCTGCAGGTCGATGATGTAGATGCCCGAGCGCTCCGTGAAGATGAATCGCTTCATCTTCGGGTTCCAGCGGCGGGTCTGGTGTCCAAAGTGCACGCCGCTGTCGAGCAGCTGGCGGATGGTGACGACGGCCATGAGCCGTACTCCTTGTCCGGCGCGCCGCATACGCGGCAAAACGCCAATCGGTTCGTGTCCTGATCGGTCGATCACGACTCCTGGTGCCCGGCGCACCGCCGCCTGGCTTCCGAGGAAGTAAGGACCGAATGGAGGTGTTGGCCGAATGGGCACGCGTAGTCAGCGCACGAAGCGCTGCTGCCATAACTTTAGCACCCGGCGAACCCGGTTCCAGCCAGGTCCGGGGGAACGGATGTCCCCCGCCACCCGTCCTCAACAGCCGGAGTCCCCGTCGACCCCTGCACCACCCCGCGCGAGTGGGCTCATCGGACCTGCCCGACCTCCAGTCTGTGGGCATGTCGATTCACAGCCGCACCGTCAGCGCCCTGGTCGCCGCCATTCTGGTCTGTTCCGCCGTCGCACTCGCGGCGACCGACCAGGGCGGGCCACGCGCGCAGCCGCAACCGATGCCCGAGCGAGGTCCGACGACCGGATCGGAGGCGTGGGAGTGGCCGCTCGCGATTCCGCATGCCGTGGTGCGGGGGTTCCGGGCGCCTCTCACCCAGTACGCCGACGGGCACAGGGGAATCGACCTGGCCGCGCACCCGGGCGAGCCGGTCTATGCCGTTGCCGACGGCACGGTGACCTTCGCCCAGATCGTCGTCGACCGACCCGCGATTTCCCTCAGCCACGCCGGGGGCCTCGTCTCGAGCCTGGAACCGGTCACGGCGCTTGTCGCGTCAGGGGACCCCGTGCGCCGCGGCCAGCTCATCGGCCACGTGGCGACCGGTGGCCACTGCGGCGACGGCTGCCTGCACCTCGGCGCGCGGCTCTCCGGCCGGTACGTGTCGCCGATGCGGTACCTCGGCGGCGTCCCACATGCCGTGCTGCTGCCGACAGAGTCGGCCGCCCTGCTCACGGTGCGAGGGGACTCCCGGCGAAGCGCACGTGCAAACCTGCTCTGGCGAGCGATTCTCCGGGACGCGTGACCTGCTCAGGCCCGCGGGTGAGCGTTCTGGTAGCTCTGCCGCAAACGTTCCGCGGAGACGTGGGTGTAGATCTGGGTCGTGCCGAGGCTCGCGTGACCGAGAAGTTCCTGCACGGCGCGCAGGTCGGCCCCGCCGTCGAGCAGGTGGGTCGCCGCCGTGTGGCGCAGGGCGTGCGGCCCGGCGGGACCGTTGCCGGGGATCTCGGCGAGGAGCCCTGCGACCAGGCGGTATACGGCCCGCACTCCGATGCGGCGTCGGTGGGTCGCGAGGAACAGCGCAGCGGGGCGTCCTGCCGAGCTCGAGACGGAACCCACCGTGGTGCTCCCGGCGGGTTCCTCCGCTGCGGCGAGCAGCACCGGGCGGGCGCGCTCGAGGTAGGCGATGAGTGCACGCTGGGCGGGAACGCCGAAGGGAACGACTCGTTCCTTGGACCCCTTGCCGGTCACGCGCACGGTGAGCTGGGAGAGATCGACATCCGGGACGTCGAGACCGACGAGCTCGGACACGCGCAGCCCGGAAGCATAGAGCAGTTCGACGATGGCCTGGTCGCGCAACTCGTGCGGACCGTCGGCCCTGGCTCGCAGCTCGAGGTGATCGAGAAGGGCCTGCATCTGCGCCCGGTTGATCACCCGGGGCAGGGTTCGACCCGGTTTGGGCGAGCGCAGGCGCACGGCCGGGTCGAGCGCACTCACGCCCGTGCGGGTCAACCAGGCCGTGAAGCTGCGGGCGGAGGCGGACCGACGCGCGATCGTCGCCTTGGAGAGACCCGCCTGGGTCGCCACCCATAGCCAGTCACGCAGCAGGTCCAGGGACAGCCCCTCGGCATCGGCGACCCCACGACCGTCGGCGAAGCCGAGGAGACCGCGGAGATCCGTCCGGTAGGCCCGGACGGTGTTCGGCGAGAAGCCACGCTCCGCCGCCAGGTAGACGGTGAAGTCCTCGAGAAGGGCTGCGAGGGGCATCCGTCCGCCGCCCGCCGGCGCACTCACGCCTGGCGTGAGAAGGCCTCGGTCCGCTCGTCGGGGCTCATCGCCTCGATACGGGCAAGGAACTCGGAGTCGAAACGCGTCGCGGGGTCGAAGTCGCCGAGCACGACATGCGAATGCACGACGCTCTCCGGATAGACCTGCACGAGATTGATCGACTGGCCGCCGCGCACACCCGTGAGTTGCCGGGCAGGCGCACTCGGGTCGATGGTGTAGCAGGTGGCCGCGGCCACCGAGACGGGGATGCCGGCGAAGAGCCCGGTCGTGGCGTAGTGCAGGTGCCCACCGAGGATGCCACGGATGTCACTTCCGGCGATGACCTCGGCCAGGCCGGCCTGGTCTCGGAGTTCGAGAAGGCTCATGAGGGAAACCATGGTCGGGATCGGCGGGTGATGCAGGGCGAGGAGCGTGCCGTGCGGGGCTGGTTCGCGCAGCACCTCGGCGAGCCAGGCCAGCTGCTCGGCGGAGATCGCGCCATGGTGGTAGCCGGGAACGCTCGTGTCGAGAGCGATCAGGCGGAGTCCGTCAAGGTCGTGCACCGCGTCGACGGGTGCGGCAGCGGATGCCCCGTTCCCGGTTTCGCGGAGCAGTTCGCTGCGGAAGGGCGCCCGTTTGTCGTGGTTGCCCATCACCCAGATGACGCGGGCCCCGAGCCGGTCGGCCGCGGACTCGACGAGGTCCCGGATGCGCCGGTAGGCATCCGTTTCGCCGGTGTCGGCGATATCACCGGTGAAGACGAGGGCGTCGATCGGCTGCCCCGAACGTTCCAGCTGGGCGAGGGCCTCGTGCAGGGGCGTGTCGGTGTCGACGGTGCCATAGAGGGGTCTACCGGCACCGAGGAAGTGCGTGTCGCTGATGTGCGCGATCACGTGACTCGCCGGCCCGTACTGGCCCAACTGAACCTGCCCCACTGGAACGCCACTCATGACTCACCCTTCGTCCGCTCCAGACTAGGGCCTGGCGCCGACACTCCCCGGCGCCCCGGCCGCGTCGATCAGTCCTGCGGGTCTTCTCCGACGCTGCCATCGGCGCGTTCGCGCAACAGGTCGAGGTGACCGGCGTGCCGTGCGGTCTCCTCGACCAGGTGAATCAGGATCCAGCGCAGGCTGAAACTGCGGCGCACCGAGACGGCGTCGAGCGAGCCCGCTGCCGCGATGATCGCGTCGCAGCGGCGCGCCTCCTCCGCATAGTCGGCGAGCAGCTCGGCCATGGTCACTTCGGGCGGCACGTGGAACTCCCCGTCAGGATCCGCGTCGGTCCAGTCGAAGCTCAGACCCTCCTCACCGGCGAAGACATCGCGCAGCCAGGATCGCTCCACGTTCATGAGATGTCGGACGATGCCGTGCGCGGTCATGCCGGTCGGAGTGGCGACGGGCCGGAGAGCCGCGTCGGAGGCATCGCCGACCTTCCATGCGACGAGGTCCCGCTGACGCTGCAGGAACCCCGTTATCGTCGTGCGTTCATCGCCGAAGTGCGCGGCTTCGGTGACTCCGGCGCGCACGCCGTTGATGCTGCCGGAGCCGTCGGAGGCCGGGTTCGCGTAATCAGGCATACCCCTTTGTATCCTGTTTCGCGAGAGTGCGCTTTCGGCCCTTTAACCCGCGGTTCATGGGCCAAAAGCGCACTCTCGCGGACCAGCGGCGGGCGGCATCTGGCCGCGGGCCCGCGATGCGCGCAGGCACTGGTTGCCGGGGACGGCCCGGACTACCATGGCGCCATGTCAGCTCAGCCCGGCGCATACGACGAAGCACTGGGGCGAGCCAGGGAGCACGCTCTCGCGTGGCTTGGTTCGCTCGGTACCCGCCCGGTCGGTCCGCGCGCCGACGCCGACACCCTCTCCGGGATGTTCGCCGGTCCGCTGCCTGAGTCCCCCACCGCCGCGGCATCCGTGGTCGACGAGCTGGCCGCCCTCGCCGAACCCGGGCTGATGGCCATGCCGTCTGGTCGGTTCTTCGGCTGGGTGATCGGCGGCACCCTCCCGGCAGCGCTGGCGGCAGACTGGCTCGTCAGCGCCTGGGACCAGAATGCCGCCATGCGCTTCGCGACGCCGGCCACTGCCGCGGCCGAGGAGGCCGCCGGAGCGTGGGTGCTCGACCTGCTCGGGCTGCCGTCCGGTTCGGATGTCGGATTCACCACCGGGGCGACGATGGCCAATTTCGTCGGGCTCGCAGCCGGGCGCCAGTCAGTGCTCGAGCGGGTGGGCTGGAATCTCAGCAGGGACGGACTTTCCGGTTCGCCCCGCGTGCGGGTGTTCGTGGGCGAGGAGCGGCACGCGGTGATCGACCTCGCACTCCGGTACCTCGGCCTCGGCGAACCCGTCGCCGTAGCGGCCGATGAGCAGGGCCGACTTGATCCCCGTGCCCTCGCGGCTGCGATGCAGGACGGCGAGGGTCCGGCCATCGTCTGCCTGCAGGCGGGGAACCTGCACTCCGGTGCCTTCGATCCGATGACGACGGCAATCCGGGTGGCGCGGGAACACCACGCCTGGGTGCACGTGGACGGCGCGTTCGGCCTCTGGGCCGCGGCGAGCCCGAAGTACCGCGGGCTCGTGGCCGGCGTCGAGGGAGCCGACTCCTGGGCGACCGACGCGCACAAGACGCTCAATGTGCCCTATGACTGCGGGATCGCGATCGTCGAGAAACCGGCGACTGTCCGGTCCGTGTTCGGCGTGCACACGAGCTATCTACTGAAACCGGCGACGGACGGTCCGGGCGACCCCTTCGAGAAGGTGCCGGAGCTCTCCCGCCGGGCACGGGGCATCCCGGTGTGGGCGGCACTGCGCTCGCTCGGGCGATCCGGCACGATCGACCTCGTCGAGCGCCTGGCCGGTCACGCCCGCTCGCTTGCCGAGGGCCTCGCGCGCATTCCCGGCGCCGAGGTCGTCAACGACGTGGTCTTCACCCAGGTGTGCGTGAGCTTCGGAAGCGATGCCCGCACCCGGCGGGTGACCGAGCTGTTGCTCGGCCAGGGCACCACGTGGATGTCCGGTTCCGTCTGGCGCGGGCGCGAGGTGCTGCGCATCTCGGTCAGCAACTGGTCGACGGATGCCGCCGATGTCGCCGACTCCCTCGCGGCTGTGCGGCGGGCGTGCGAGGCCGCAGGCCACGACGGCGAGGAGACGCCTGGGGGCCTGTACCAGGGCTGACGGTTTCGCGGCAGGCCGAGCCTGGCTCAGGCGTTCCGCACCCAGCCGGTCTCTCGCTCGCGCGCGGCGCCTTCGAGCCCGAGGGCGCCGAGGGCGGCACGCACGGACATGGTGGAGAGGCCTGCGCGGCGGGCGAGGTCGCCGATCCCACGCGGGGACCGCCCGCTCAGGGCGTCGAAGACCCGCACCTGTTCGCTTGTGCGCCTGGAACCCTCGAGCCCGAGTTCCGATTCGGGGAAGTCCAGTGTCACCTGGACCAGGTGCTCCGCGACGAGTTCCGCCATTTCGGCGGCCGTCGTCACGCAGACGGCGTCGTACTCGCGGATCAGCCGGTGACACCCGGCCGAGGCCGGTGACGTGACCGGGCCGGGTACGGCGCCGAGCGGCCGCCCGAGGGTGGCCGCGTGCCCGGCGGTGTTGAGCGATCCGGAGCGCCACCCGGCCTCCAGGACGATGGTGGCCAGGCTGGTCGCCGCAATCAGCCGGTTCCGTTGTAGGAACCGCCACTTGGTGGGCGCGGCCCCGCACGGGAGCTCGGAAATGACGGCCCCCTCCCCGGCGATCCGTTCGAGGAGGTCGACGTGCCCGCTCGGGTATGGCCGGTCCACTCCCCCGGCGAGAAACGCCACGGTTCGACCACGGCTCGCGAGTGCCGCTTTGTGCGCCATCCCGTCGATCCCGTACGTTCTCTTACCGTTTCAGACTGTTGCAAAATGCCACCGTGAAGTCAGCGGAAAGTTTGGAAGAAAGAGGCCGACTCGTCCTTCCGCAACGTCCTCAACCCGCTGGCAGCGACCGAACTAAATATGGACGACTAAGGGAGCGTGTGAGGGGACGGACTAACGTCGAGAAATCAAAACGCGTGCACTGGGGTTCGAGCGGGGAACTGCGTCACCTTTTGTAACGACAAAGCGTCGCCTTCCTCACGAAACAATCCTGCTCAGCGTCTCGGATTCGTGCTGACAGTCTGACGCTAGTCCGCCAGCGCCTTCGCCAGCAGCTCGTTGGCTGCTTGCGGATCGACATCGTGTTCCAGACAAAGCAAACTCACGAAGCTGAATGCGCTGAAGGCACCTACTGTTGTCGCAGATTCCCCGTTTAGGGTCAGCATCATTCCTTTCGTTATCGCGACTGAAAGGAACTCCTCAACCGGTCTTTCCGCGGCTACGTTGTCCATCTCACCTTGCACCCGAACTGCGACTTCGGTGAGGTACTCAAGGACCGCTGCGATGGGCGGATGCCGCGGATCAATACTCTCAATACTCCGCATTCCTTCCATAAACCGAGCCTGGACCTGTTCGGCCACGGCCTGAAGGTCGGCCGTGTCGCGCATCGTGGATAGCAGCGCCAGCCCGGACAACTCCACCAGTGCATTGTGCGCCTGGGCCATGGCATTGGTAAGTGGAGTCTCGAACGCATTGGAGAACTGGTCCGCCCAGTCGTTGTATTGCGATTCTCCAGGAAGGAATGCGGAAATGACGTGTCGCGAGAGTTTCGCGATGGGGCGCCCGGCAATGAGCGGAACAACGAGAAGGCCAGGGTGATAACTGTCTGCGTTGCTCGGAGCGAGAATGGCCTGAACCTCTTCGAGACGGCTCGTCCAGTCCTGAACACACTGGACGTGGATTCCAATAGCAACCTGGCGAGGCGGCCACTCGGTGGCCGACGCTGTTTTGTGAATCTGGGAATGAACTTCCGCACTGAAACCGGATTGAGCTAGCTGTTCTCGGACGGCAGCCCAACGGCGCTCATGGCGAGTCTCAGCCGCTCGTTGCGCCACTTCCGCAGCTCTTTCCGCTGCGCTTTCGCTTCGGCCCGCTCGGGCGGCGTCGGTAAGTCGGCGAGCGGGCGTGTTCCCGTGAGCGAGTTCGGACAAAATCGCGTGCATCGAAACTAGTGTTGCGTCTATCGACGCTAACCCGGACGGTGCCTCGAGATCGAGCAGATCCCATTCCTCCTCTTCCCTGACCTTCACTACAAACTGGCGAAGCGAATCCCCCACGAATGCCGCTAAAGCCGCGAGGTTGGTGCCTTGCTGGAGCAGCCGCCCCGTGAAGTTATCGGCCAGTCCGTCCGCAAGGGAATGCAAGTTATCGTTCGCGACGACGTTCGGTACGGCAACCGTTGACGCGTGGCCTGGCTCCAAAGGAACTATGGTCTGCGTCAGCTCCATAACTCGTGATCGTTTGGCAGTCAGTCGCCGAAGATCCGCAGGTCGATTTCGCGAAGTGATCCATACCTGTGCCAAGTCCGCGACATAGTCCGCAAGGAGTTGCACTGTTTCTGCGGCCAGTGCTGCACGTTCGGTTCTTCCGCGTCCCGATTGGCTAAATGCCGCGACGGCGATGGCGGCGCGTTGCCTGTTCCACGCGACTTCATGATCGGAGTGGTCGTATCGTCTCTGGAGAAGCGAATGAGCTGTTGGATGATGCATGATCCCTGCCGAAAGACCACCGGGACGAAACGCCTGCAGATCGACACTCTCGCACTCTGCGAAACATCTAAGCAGCACACGGGCTAAGTCCCGGGTGGTTTTGTCTGCATCGCCTTGGAGTTCATCAGAGATGTGAAGGGTCTTGGCTTGTGCAACTGGGACGGCGCCCTCTCGGATTATGGATATTTCCGTGAGCCATTTGCAATGGCGCATTAGCCGCTCGATCGCGGCCCCCTCGCCTCCCGCAATTTCGGAAATTGCGATGGCGAATTTCACGTCGATTGAACGGGCGGCGTCGACCAGATTTCCATAGTCGACTGCTGTTGAAGTCTGCAAGACGCCCGCGAATGAAGAGGCCACCCACGCAGTTCCGGAAAAATCGAGTGTTCGCGCAGACTCGCTCAGTATTGACATGAGCGCAGTCGCTTGCTCGGCGTCGTCAGATGCGCCAAGTATCTCTCCAACGAGGTCCGCTCCGATTGCTCCAATGAAACTGCTGCACAACTGGGAATGACTGTTCAGACTTGGTTTGATCTCGGCGATGGCCTCCCCAAGACCGGGCTTAAGGCTGAGTCCGTCCGTGTCGTCCAGCATCGCGAGCTGAAATGCGATGGACCGGAGTGGGGGTTCAACGGAGTGTCTGTCCATCGCCCCGACCCATAGCTGACTCTTCTTCTTGAAGTCTGCGATCCGAAGGCCACCGAGGACTGCGCTCAGAATCTCGGGGGTGGGTTGCTCCCTTACTCGGTCCTGCGCGAACCGCAAAACATCCTGTTCCAGGTCGGGGACTTCGGACAGCGCACCGACGATAACACCGGACAGGTAAGACGACCCGATCCTCCTAACCAGCACCTCGAGCGTCTCTGCGAGCGTGGGCGGGGGAAGTTGTGGACTCCGGACGAGAGGAAGCTTGACCGCAGTTGGTGAAGACCCGACACGTCAGTTGCTCCAACGAGAATTAAATGCTCGTCCTTGAGCCTTGCCAGTGCGGCCCTGAAGTCGCCCGGGCTGACGTTGAGCTGAGTTTGGAGAGTGTCAATTTGGAGGGCGGCCCCCCAGCGGTGCGCGGTGCTGGCTAGAGCCAGGATTCGGAGTTCGGTCTCTCGACCTTCATCAACTCGATGCCGAATTTGATCCGTGAGCACATCTTGGAGTCTGCGTCCGCGAGTGAGCAGGTAGGTGTATTCAAGCGTGAGACCGTTGGCGGCTTCGAATGCCTCTCGCCAATGGGCCGCGTTGGTGCGGTCTGACAGTTTTAGCTTTGCAAAGATGCGCTCTGCAACTGCTTCGTCCAGTCCGACCTCGACGATTACGGAGTCGGCCAGGGTTCGGATTGGGAGGAGATCCTCCTTCCGCACCGAACCGAGTAAGAGGACCCCCGGAACTAGAGCGGCCTCTTGAAGCAGTTGATCCCAACCGCCCGCGGACCCGACACCTATCCCGTCGACGAGAAATCCGATCTTCGATCGTGCAGAGGGCAGGGAGGCACGCGCAAGTCGTATCAAGCGCGCAACTGCGTCCCTGTCCAGGCTCCTCACCCTGTACCAGAGCACGTCTCGCATCGCGTGCGCAGTCGACCAGAGCGCTGTGGATTTCCCGACACCGGAAGGGCCAGTTATCAGAACAGCCGATGATCGATCCAGCCCAGCGATGATTGCACCTTGGACATCAGGACGAGACGCTGGCAACCCAGCCGCAATGTGCCATGGCTGCGCCGACACTCCTTCAAAGAAGTCCGAAGAGTCAGCAGGCCCACCATAGCTAACTACTTCGCAAAGGCCGTCTGAGATCGCATCTTCCAGTGCAGCACGATCCACCAACCCGACAATCTCGTCAGCGATACCGGCCGCACGACTCACATCGATCCCTGCCGATTGCTCAGCTGATTTCGCAGAAGCGTTCTGATCCGCGGCATCGGCAATTGTTTCGCGGAATGCACGGCCGATCAGGTCGGCAACGACTGGATAAACGTCTCTCACGGAGAGCACCTCGCGACGAAGCTCCTCTATGGCATCGTCCCAAGCCAATACGAAAATGGTTGTTGATTTCATCACGCGCGCGACGGTTCCTTCCGGCCATCGTCGCTCTTCTCCCACTCGACGCAGCGCTGAAGCGAGTGCTTCGCCGTCGGTATGGGCGGCTAGTTCGGTTCCCCAAGCGTCGAAACGAAGACCAGAAACCGGCCGCTCGAGAACAAGCGCGAGCATAGCTACGTCCGGCGAGTCAGGTTCCCGTTCTAGCTGCTTTTGCCACATCTCAGCAATAAAAAGGGCTGCCTCTCGAGTCGAAAAATCGCTGACGCCCTCCTGACGAGACTTCACCTGCACCTGCCATGGCTCGTTGCCTTCACACGACAGATCCTCATAGCCTTCAGGTACGACGCGGCTCGCGTCGAGGATTCCCGACATGAGACGGGCCGTCAGCCAGGCACCGACTACGTCTTGATAATGGAAGCCCCTGCCTGCTCGCGCCCCTGACCTTGAGGAGCGCCAGGAATCGACGCCCGGACCAGTAGTTGTGGCGGCCAACTTGTCGACATGAGTTGTGGAATCGCGAACCATGCGGCCATCTTCCCATCGAGTGAAGACAACTAGGGGATTCCTTGGCGCGGCCATGGGTCTAGACACCGGGCAGACTCGGATTCGCAGAGCTGGTCGCCAGGTTCAGTTTCACCATCGCGCCCGCTCGAGCAACCCTACGGACACGATCGGCCAACTGCGAGAACGTGTCTCGCGTCAGCTGATAGGTCTGCGAAGCGGCGTCGAAAACCATCCGAGTCGCTGTAAGTCAGCTGCGACCCACTCAAGTGCCAGCGCTGTTGCAGGCCGAGACTTCAACAGTGAGTTGTCCACCCTGCTCGTGGTGTGAATGCCGAAGAGTCCGACTGCTGTGCGCACGGAATCGTCAGGGCGCTTCCCCCCTTTCATTCCAGGCGAGATCTCTTGATTGTTGCCATCCGTCGCCATCCACTGATTTCAAGGAGGCTGATACGGGTACTTCTTCTTCGTCGATCCCAACTACCCATCGATATTCAATCGCCGTGTCGCTCAGATCGCCGAAGTTGGGGTTATGCCGCACGGACACGGCAATCACCGCCGGAAAAGTCGCGGCATGTGCGAGCAGTTTTCCGAACTTGGGCACAAAACTGTCGACGATCTCCACGTATGCGACCCCAGCACGACCCTTCTCCCCGCAGAATGCCGTGGAAGCCTTGCTGAAGAACTGGCATGAGTTCGTTTGTTCAGCGCAGCCTCAGGTCCGGCGCATCCTTTGGCAAGAGGTCAGAAAGTGGCACCTGGAGCACCTGAGTTATCGCGAGCAAGGTCCGTATCGTGGGGTTCGCGGGCCGTCCAGGCGCAGACTCGCCCTTCTCGTACTTCTGGTACGTGTACCGCGTGAGCCCTGCGCGATATGCGACATCCTCCTGACTCAAGGCCGCGGCCAGGCGGACACGTCGAAGGTTGGTCGCCAGTTCAGCGACGTAAGTGCGCCAAGCGTCGTCATCTACCTCGGCTCGCTTCACCACTGGTCAAGGCTCGCGGTGATGTTCAATCGAGGTGGCCTAATCTATATGGCATAATTCGAGAGGCCATGAGAATCATTGACTCGTACGCCGCGCCTCGCTTCGATCGTTATGCGCGTTTGCCGGCGTATCCCGATGCCGACGACCGACTGTCGGTGACGTAAACATCGTGGCGACGATCGCCTGACGCCTAAGCGGCGAAGCGATCCGTTCAAACAGTGGAGGAGTGCAGAATGGCTGAAACAAGCTGGCGCGACTATTGGCCGCCGTTTCGGGTGGCTCTCGTCGACGAGACAGCTCGGTGTCTGGCAGATCAGCAATCCACGGCCACTGCTGGGCAGCGTCCACGTTGGGCCGATATATCCAGCGTGCAACAGAACAATCTGACGGAGAACATTGCTGGTGTCTTTGTCGCTCAGGATCAGGCTATGCACAACCTGGCTGAACGGGGTCTGCCATTTTAACCGCGGGTCGAAGATGATCGAGATGCCGTCGCCTGACGCCCCGCTAGCTCCGAGAACTCTTGCTGCCACGCGAGCGAACTCCCCGCGTGCGCGTCACATATTGAGACCGTGATGACTGGAACTGGCTCGCGATCTACCGCTCGCATTCAAGGGGCTAGGTACCCCACAGTAAATTCGCGGCTGGCCTAATCAACGAGGCTAACTCCCGTCCCTGTGGGACTTGCCGTCGTCCGAAGCAGAGCAAGTCTGCTCAGCAGACTTTCTCCACATCCCCGGCAAAAGCGAGAGGAGGCCGTCATGAGCCAGGAGACTAAAGCGGTCGCGGCGAGACTGTACTTGGATATCGACGGATGCGTCTGCCCGTTTGGTCGCCCAGACTCCGGATGGGGTCCTGCAACCTCGGCTTCAGTTTTCGTGGACTATGGCGAAGACAGAACCATTACATACGACGTCGTCTGGGCGCCCGCACTTATTGATAGCTTGGAGCGCCTTCGTGCTGAATTCAGCATAGATCTCGTCTGGGTGACCACTTGGGTGGAAGCCGACGCTGTTCGCCGCTTCCTGGTCCCACACCTGGGCGGACTAGCGGACGCACGAATCCTGCGCCTGCCACCCGGACCTCGCCGCCCGGGCGAGACTCGGGGCTGGTGGAAAGCGCAACGCATCCTCGAGGATCAAGCCTCCAACGCGAGCCCTTTCATCTGGGTCGACGATAGCGAAGTTGAACTGCACGGGTGGAAAGTTCTCGGAGCGACGATCGGCATCCCCAGCCTGATGATCCCTCCACACCCCATGGTCGGTCTGCGCCCGGACGACATTCGCGCAATGCGCAGCTGGTTGGAAGCGCTCAGGTCGGAACCATAAGAGTCAGCGACGGCTGGCATCGACGTGATCACGGGGTAGCGCGTTGATTTGACGCCGTGCTCATTCCGTTCTGCGGGGGCTAGGCGGTTTTCGCAAGTTCATGTGTTCCTGTTTCGACCCGCGCCGACCTAATTCGGCTTCCGGTCGGCGATTTCCTCGGTGACCAATTGAACTCAGATCGCAATGCGTTTGGGTAATTGTCCTTTCATGAGTGCGACATGATTCAGATATGGACTTCGACTTGGACCGTATGGGGTGGCGTCAGTTTGAGCACTTAGTGCAGGCTCTTTCCCTGGCTGAACTTGGGAATGGTGTGCAGATCTACGGCGACGGGTCAGACGGGGGTAGGGAAGCAACTTTTCGGGGGTTGCTGGACTTCCCCGAAGGCGATGGCGCGAAGTGGAACGGATACGGGGTGATCCAGGCAAAGCATCAGCACTTTCCATCACCATCGCCAGCGGAAAACGCAGCATCTCTAATTCAGGACATCCGGGGTGAACTCAAGAAGTTCATGGCGGACAAGAACGGTCGGGTAGCCCGGACGCCGATGCCGGAGTATTACCTGATCGCGAGTAATGTCCGATTGTCACCAGGCGAGGACGGCGGTCTCGACTCGGTCCTCGCGGAATTGGCAACTTGGGAAACCAAGCTGGGCCTTCGAGGTACGCACGTGTGGCATTATTCGAGTATTTCTCGACTGTTGGAAAACCACGAGGATATCCGACGTGCATTCGCAGGCTTCGTCACCGCGGGTGATGTCTTGTCCTCGATGGCGGACTATTTCAGTGGTGCAACCGTTCCTATTGCCACGCAGCTACGGACGAATGCCGGTCAGCAGTTGCGGGCCAAACAATGGGTGCGGATGGCGGACTCGGGCCTACCAGACGAATCGAAACTGCCACTTAGCCAAGTAGGAATCGATTTACCCGCGCTAATCGTTCGACGCAACGTCGATTCAGACCAAGAAGACGAGAGTAGACCTGAGCCAGCATCTGAAGTGAATGTGGTCGAACACGTATTGAGGCGTGGGGACTTGAGCCTTCGCGAAAAATACCGCGGGTCTGACGCATTTGGCATCGTGGTTGTGGGTGGCCCTGGTCAAGGGAAGAGCACTCTAGGGCAATTGGTGTGCCAGGCGTATCGAGTTGCGTTGCTCGACAACTTGTCAGGACCGAGCCTTGGCGAAAATGTTGAGTCGCTACTTTCTGCGGCGCGGGCGAATATTGAGAGCCTCGGTTTGAACCTCCCGGTTAACAGGCGCTGGCCGGTTCTTGTGGAGCTCTCGGCGTTCGCAGATGCCCTAGAAAAGGACCCGCAAACGTCCCTGCTGCGATTCATTGCGGATGCCATCACTGTCTCCGGGAAGAAGCTCAAGGCAAGTCAGCTTGAGAGATGGCGACGCGACTGGCCATGGGTTTTGGTGCTAGATGGACTTGATGAAGTTGCCGCCCGGGAGACTCGAAAGAACGTGATCGACCGCGTGTCTGATTTTGTTATCGAAACGAACTCGCGTGACGACGACGTGCTCATAGTCGCTACAACGAGGCCGCAGGGGTACCACGGCGAATTTGCGGAGTTCAGGCCAGAACAGCTTGAGTTACGCGACCTCAATCCGGATGAGGGCCTCGACTATGGAAAGAAGCTAGTCAGTGTGCGTCACGCCCATGACCCAGAGCTAGCAGAGCAGGTTCTTGTTCGCCTAAAGGCAGCGACGACCAACGTCGATACAGCGCGACTCATGTGTTCGCCGCTCCAAGTGACCATCATGTCCACTTTGTTGGAACAAATTGCGCGGGTACCCAACACTAGGCACGCACTCTTCGACGCCTACTACGGGACGATTTACGCACGCGAGGTGACAAAGGCCGGACGGCTGGGGAGCATATTGGATCTCCATCGAGACGATGTGGATTTCGTTCATGCGCAGGTGGGTCTGTATCTGCAGATACAGGGCGAATTGGGAGGGACCTCCGAGACGCTACTTGGAGATGAAGAGTTGGAAAAGGCCTTCGTTGATCGGCTTAGACACGAAGGACACCCAGAAGATGACGTGAAGCTGCTTGCAGCTGATCTGAAGAAGGCGGCTCGCCAGCGCGTTGTTCTATTAGTCCCAGTTCGGGCCGACCACGTCGGCTTCGAGGTCCGCGCACTCCAGGAGTACATGGCCGCACGAGCGTTAGCTTCCGGACCAGACGAACTGGTCTTGGAGCGAATCGACGCGCTAGCCTCGTCCGCGTACTGGCGACACACTCTACTTCTCACGATTGGACGCGTTTTCACCACCAAGCCCCATCTCAGGGACGCGGTAGTCGCACGCATAATGCAGTTAAACACGACAACGTCTATCGGCATGTTCGTGGGGCACGGAGAACGACTCGCGCTGGATCTCCTGAATGACGACTTGGCATTGGCTGTACCGAGAATCCGAAAGGCGCTTCTGGACCAATCGCTGGGCGCGTTGGATCGATGGCCACAGCCAGAGATTCGCCGCCTCGCGTACGCCGCACAATTGGCGATAGATGGCACGGACAAACAAGCCGCGGATATCGTCAAACGTGCATTGACAGATGCCTTTTCCTCGACCGGTCGAGCGAATATAAGCGCTGTTTCCGTATTGAAGATCTGGATGCGGAAGCCAGGGCACGGTGGCGCATTGGCAAACCGGCTTCTTGCTCAATCCACCGGATGGCGTCCGGACCCCACAGATGCCGACCGCCCGGCCAAGGCGCGCCACACTATCAGTGAAGCAATCTCGCCGTATTTCACCTCAGAAAATCTTACTGAAGGTCAGGGCGCCGCCCATCAGCGAATCCTGACCCTACTAGACGGCCAAGAGGTAATGCTTGGCATTAGCGCAGCCGAGGCCACTGGATACTCGCGCCATGTCATTAGTTCGCAGGTTATCCCGCAATTGCAGGCTGCGCTTAGGGACGAGGAGATCTTGCAAAGGCTGATGTCTGCCGTGGATTCTTTACCGGTGACTGAAGCACATGCGGCCATTTGGCTACGTCAAGTGATTGTAATCCTCGACGAACAGCGATCAGTTGGCGGCGACCTTCGCATTCCTGAGGGTATGGAAGGGCTTACGAAATGACCGATTATTCAGCGCGATTGCGGGACTTCCAATCGCCAGCATTCCCATCGTTGCGTCCAGCACAGCTTTCAACGCTGGAAAAGTACGAAGAGTTGCGAATTGCCGCGATGGCTACGGATATTGGGATCGAACTACCGACAGGGGCCGGTAAGACACTGATCGCGCTGCTGATCGCCGACGCTGCCCTGGATCGCGGGTTGAGGGTTGCCTATCTGACTGGGACGAAGCAACTATCCAAACAGGTGCTCGATCAGGCTGATCACCTCGATGGTTTGGAAGTACACCATTTCTGGGGTAAGAACTATCCGGCCGCCCAGTTGCTTGATTACCATCAGGCCCAAGCAGTCGGTGTCATGAACTATTGGGTCTACTTCAATACAAACCCCCGGGTGGAGCCGGCAGACCTCATCATTTTTGACGACGCGCACCTTGCAGAGCAAGCTATCGCAGGAATGTATACACTCCGCATCCCTCGTGACTCACAGGGCGGTGCTGCTTTGTATCAGAGCATATGTGAAGCAATTCTGCAGGTTTCACCTGGTCTCTATCCGAGCCTCCCAGCGATGCGTGATGGAGCGGCCCCTCGTGGCAATCCACCTGAGTTGATCTCGTTCGTCGATTGGGCGGCGGTGTCGAACGGAATTATCGGCGAAATAGCCAAATCAGAGTTCCTCGCCAACGACAATTCTGCTCGGTTTGTGTGGAAGACAATCCAGCATGCGCTGAGGCGGTGCGGTGTATTGGTTGGACCCACAGGGATCGAAATCCGTCCCTACCATGTGCCTACCCAGACGATCCAGGCTTACGCCAGGTCAACTGAACGGGTCTACCTCTCCGCAACCCTCGGCCAGCCCGGGGATATCCAGCGCCGACTCGGAACGCGCACCGTTGTGACGACGCCCAGGATTGAATCCGATCCCCAACGTCTGGGGCGTCGTACGTTCCTTTTCAATCCCGGTACAGACGCTGCGCTTGATGATGCAACCTGGCAATTCGCGATTGATCAGGTCGATGCAGCGGGTCTCCATGGGAAGGGTCGGGTGGCCTGGCTGTGCGCCAGCTCGGCGGAAGCGGCAGAGGTCGCGGGCAAACTCGAAGATGCGGCGTACACGGTTTACCGACTGCAAACTGGCGACGACGCGGCCGTCGATCGTTGGAAGGATCATGACTTCGCGCACTTGGTAACGGCTGGCCGTTTCGATGGGCTGGATTTTCCGGACGAGGTGTGTCGGCTGGTGATCGTTCCATCGGTTCCTGCAGCCTCAACGGAATTCGAGAGGTTTGTCGTCGCGTACCTGGGCGACGCTGCATACATGCGGTATCGAATTGGACAACGACTGACACAGGCGCTGGGGCGTGCAAATCGCACGCCCACAGATTCTGCGATGTACCTTGGTTTGGATCCGGGATTTGGCGCGATCCTCGCCGATCCTGCAGTGCATGCCGCACTCGGGAGTGACGTTCAACCCGCAATCTCGGAAGGCCTACAACTACACGGAGGTTCATGGGCGCAGGTCAGCGAGGCCGCAAAGAAGTTCTGGGCTACGCACCGGTTGCCTCTTGAAAGCATCCCCGCCACGGTTCCCACTCGGACGCGGCCAGGCAGACGTGTAGGTGGTGTTGCGCAGGTCGAAAGCGCACCGATGGAAGTGACCGCAACCACGCGGCTCTGGCTTGGCGCGCACGCCGACGCAGCGGAGAGCGCCTCACATGCCGCTGCCACTCTTAATGATTCAGCCGAACTTGAACATGCCGCCTTCTGGAAATATGTCGAGGCACACGCGTACTTCGATAGACAAGGTCCCGGAGATGTCGAGCGTTCCAGGGCGGCGTTGGAATCAGCTGTGGCAGCAGCACCTCAGACGGCATGGTTCGTCCGTCTTCAGCGGACAGCTGACGGAATGGACGGATCCGCACCAGGGGGCATCTCACATGACAGGCTCTTTCTGGCCTGGGACGGATGGATCCGGGAGGCTGGAAGCAAGATTGCGCCGATCATTGCCTCGTCTCGCCAGGGACTTCGTGGGACCCACGAAGAAACCGTGGAAGCTCTGACAGTTCTCGGCCGTTTGTGCGGCGCAAGCGCGAATCGAGCAGCAGGAGCCCGAAACAGTGGAAGCAAATGGGCATGGGCTAGCTCTGTAAACGGTCAACGCAGAATCTGGTCGGTTCAAGATGCGAATTCGACACGTATTGACCGCGCAGATATCAATGAAGTTGTTGGTGCTGCTGTCGAGGAGCAGCATCTTCACCCGAAATCCAGAGTCGTTGGTTGCCACCTGACCAACACCACCGAGTTGACTGCGGCTGCGATTACAGCCGCTGCAAACGCTCACGTAGCTCTTGTCCATACGGATGCGGCACTCGCACTCTACGACGCGATGGCCGAGCGCTTCGTGGCCTATCAGTCGGCCTCAGGGGCAGGATCCGCTGTCGAGCGAGGGCAGGCACGCGAACTGGTTGACCCTAGGCTTCCGCCCGGGGATTGGCTCGATGAGCTGCTGTCGTCGGAGAACTCCGAACTGCTGCAGTCCATTGATGTCGCCGAAGTATTCGACCGCTAGATGGACGAATGGGTGGGAACCGCAATGTCCGTTTCGCGGTTCGGCGCAAAACATGGGATATCGATGGTTTCGAACGTCAAGCCTGGGTAGCGTCCTGAGTATGGATGAACAAGAGGCGACGAAGAGGCTCGATGCCGCACTTGGACCATTCTACGACATGGACGGACTCCAAGCTTGGCTCGGACTGTCGGAACAGGCTGTCCTCGATTTGGTGGTCGAAGGGCACATTCTCTCGGTCGAGACGATGGAGGGCGAGTTGCTCTTTCCCTCCAAGCAATTCGGTCAGGAGGGTGCATTCCTCCCGCACCTCTCCTTGGTGTTGAGAATCATGCGTCGAAGCAACCTCAATGACTGGAGTACCGCGCTCTGGCTCGTCAACGACGACCCCCAGAGGGACACAAGCGCCGTCGAACTTCTGCGGTCAGGCGAGGTCGACACTGTTCTCATGGAGGCATCGAATTTCGTCGAGACTTGGAACCATTAAGGCGAAACGAAAGACATCAGGTACGAAACGAACGGTCGGGACCTGTCGTATGGTGCCGTGGAATCACCCACTCATTGGGGCTCCGCATCCATAATCCCCGTTGCAACGTCGCTGATTATTCCAGCCCAGAGGCACTCTTGACATCCCCAATAGAAGCCGGCATCGCACTCGAACAGAGACACCAGTTCGCCGCAATCGTTGGGACAGATCCACATGCCTTCAGACCTTATCCAGAAGGCTGCTGAGGGTCCACGAGTTATCCACAGGACGACCGAGTCAATCGCTTTAGCCAAGAAGCGTGCTCCATCACCTACCCAACGCGGCTGAGCGTTATGGGTGCGGTCTATGGCCTGATATTCAATCTCCGATGCCGTCTACCCGGCGTATGTATCGTGCGCATTGCACCCACGTCAACCTTGCAGCCGGCGGAACCGTCTTGGGCCGTCGGCGCCTTCCCGTGGGTGGCGCAGCTGGACCGTTGTGACGCCGCTCTTACTGGTTCTGTTTGAGCAAGATGGGTAATGCCTATCTTTCGTCAAGAGTCCACGGTAGCCTCGTTGCGCCAACCGCTTGCAGCGTGGTCTGATCGCCTAGGAGCTGACGAGCCGCATTCTCACGGCCGCAATCAGCCGTCTAAGCGGCATGTCAGGATATCCGAGATCGGGCCAATCCCAAATGACTCCTTCCCACCGAATAACTGAGAAAATTGCGGCGACCGGCGTCTGCCCCTCGCCGATGTAGGGCTCGGAATGCCCGGGGAACTGCTCGATTGTCGGATCGATCGAGAAGAGCACTCCGCCGTTTGCTGCACGCCATTCAAGCCAGGCGTGACCGTCCGCCTCGCCATCGGGCCGACCAGCCGAGACGAAGATCCATTGCCCCAATCGCCGGTCTTCCAGGACGGCCGCCAACACCGCCGAGGCGTCCTCGCACGACCCAGCGGGCCAGCCGAACCCCCGGAGAAATCGATGTTCCATGGGATCAGTCGCCAACATGGCCTTGAGCGTGTCGTCCACGGTGTTAACGCCGACTGAAAACAGGGCCAGAAACGCCAACTGAAAATAGGGCCACCAACCATTATGGAAGGTGATCAAATTGGATGATTGGGCAGAGATTCGCCACCTGCATTCGACGGGGAAGCATTCGAAACGGGAGATAGCCCGGCTGGTCGGAGTGTCCCGGGGAACGGTGGATCGGGCGTTGGCCGTGGATAGGTCGCCGACGTATCAGCGCGAGCCGACCGGGTCGAGTTTCGACGCGTTCGCCGGCCAGGTGCGTGTGTTGCTCGCAGCAACGCCAACGATGCCGGCAGCGACCGCTGCTGAGCGGGTGGGCTGGTCGGGGTCTCCATCGCTGTTCCGGGCCAAAATCGCCGAGCTCCGGCCGGAGTACGCGGTGCCGGACCCCGCGGACCGGCTCGTGCACCCGCCCGGGTTCCAGGTCCAGTGTGATCTCTGGTTCCCGCACGAAGACCTGCCGCTGGGCCATGACCAGGCTGCTGCACCGCCGGTGCTGGTGATGACGTCCACGTTCTCCGGATTCATCCAGGCCCGCATGTTGCCGTCTCGGACGACGCCGGATCTGCTCGGCGGGATGTGGTCGTTGCTGCAGGAGGCCGAGGCCGTTCCCGCCCGGCTGACCTGGGACAACGAGACCGGCATCGGGCGCGGGAAACTCACCGAGCCCGCCGCCGCGTTCGCCGGCACGCTCGGCACCCAGATCAAGCTACTCAAGGCCCGTGACCCCGAGTCCAAGGGCATGGTCGAGCGGATGAATCGCTTCTTCCGGAGCCGCTTCATGTCCGGCCGGGCGTTCACGTCGCCCGACGACTTCAACGAGCAGTTGGCCGGGTGGCTGCCCATCGCGAACAACCGTCTCTCCCGGTCGCGGCGAGGGCGACCGGGCGATCTGGTCCGCATCGACCGGGCGGCGATGCGCGGACTGCCTCCGCTGGCGCCGGAGGTGATGTTCCGAAATAGCGTCCGGCTCCCACGGGATTACTACGTTCGCGCGTTCAGCAACGACTATTCCGTCGACCCGGCCATGATCGGCCGGGTTGTTGACGTGGCTGCGAGCCTCGAGCGCGTGACCGTCCACCACGACGGGGTCCTCATCGCCAGCCACCGCCGGAAATGGGCTCGGCAACTGACCGTGACCGACCCGGCGCATGTCCTCCGCGCGGCCGAGCTGCGCGCACAGTTCCAAGCCCAACGCGCCCGCCGGCCCGCGGTCACGGCCGTCGTCGAGATGGCCTCACTGGCCCGTTACGACGAACTCTTCAGCGTTGACCTAGACACCACCCCGACCGTGTTGGCGGTCGCGTCATGACCGGGTCGGAAGCGGCCTCGCAGATCGAGTACTACGCCCGCGCGCTGCGGGCCCACGGATCAGCGAAGCCTTCCGGCGCCTGGGCGACCAGGCCCGCGACGCGGGCTGGTCCCACGAGGAATACCTCGCCGCAGTGCTCTCCAAAGAGGTCTCCGAACGCGAAGCCTCCGGGGCAGCGCTCCGCATCAAGGCCGCCCGGTTCCCGGGTCACAAAACCCTCGAGGACTTCAACTTCGACCACCAGCCCTCCGCAGACCGGAAACTGATCGCGCACCTGGGCACGAGCGTGTTCCTCACCGAAGCGAAGAACGTCGTCCTCCTCGGGCCTCCCGGAACCGGGAAGACGCACCTCGCCGTCGGCATCGGGATCAAGGCCGCCAAAGCCGGCCACCGGGTCCTCTTCGACACCGCGACGGGCTGGGTGACTCGACTCCAAGAAGCCCACTCACGAGGCAAACTCGCCGCCGAACTCATCAGGCTGCGCCGTTACAGCCTGCTGATCGTCGATGAGGTCGGCTACATCCCCTTCGACCAGGACGCCGCGAACCTGTTCTTCCAACTCGTGTCATCTCGCTACGAACACGCCTCACTGATCATGACGAGCAACCTGCCCTTCGCCCGCTGGGGCGACGTGTTCGGCGACCTCACCATCGCCTCCGCGATGATCGACCGCATCGTTCACCACGCCGACGTGATCAGCCTCAAAGGCAACAGTTACCGGCTCAAGCAACACCAACCCACCGCGACTACGGCACACTAGAACCACACGAGAGTGGCCCTGTTTTCAGTTGGCAGAAGTGGCCCTATTTTCGGTTGGCGTTAACACACGGCGGCATGCAAAGCGTCAAGGTCCATGACCTAACAATGGCAGAGTGTGCGCCCGGAATAGATCGCTGGCCCGAGTCCTGTCCTGGTCAGTGTATTCCGGACGAAAACGGCTGCCGTCGGCAGAAGGGTCTGCCATCGGGACGCCACGCATTCGTCCAGCCCACCATTATGTAACGTTTGTCGCCGATCGAGGTGGTGCTCGACAAGGCCCGCCGTGGTGGTGCTCAGCCAAACCAATCGCGCCGCCACGCATTGGTTCTCACGCGCACCACATATGTCGCTCACGGAAGTACACATTCGACTGGTGCTCGTACTTGAGCCAGCGGGGCATGCTAGGAGCGTTCTTGGGCTCTGGGCATGCGCGGCTTGATCGAAGTCGTATTCGGGACCGTGATCGGATAACCAGGCCTTGGCTCCCACGGTCAGCGGCCACAGCTTGGACACCCGCTTAGCGTGTCGGAAAAGCGAGAACGTTTCTCTTGCTGGCTTGCGTCAACTCGTCGTTCTGCCTGCGGAGTTCCTCTAACGCAACAGCGTACACATCGATTAGGGCTTCAAGCTCGACTAGTCGTTCGTTTGCGAGCTGGTATTTCGCCTGGAGAGCCGCCAGCTTGACGATACCTGCTGCTGCGCTGGGACTATCTGAACCCCATTTTCGTTCCACGGCAGCCAGAAAGCCATCGTTGAGATCTCGGTGCCTATGCGTTAATTTCCAGCGAGGTATCTCGACGTTTCTCAGCAATTCGACGATCGTGGGTCTCGCCTCCGTAGGCGAACGATCAAGAAGTCTGGCTGAAGCTTCGACAATGGCCGCGCGTTCGTCGGCGTGCTCTTTGGTCACCTCACGCGTCCTTCATCAGATCAAGGTCAGATTTCGGTTCGTCATAACGACCACAAGCCATCTGGTGCTCCTCCTGAATGCGTTCGAGGCGCGTCAGTTCTGCACGTTCACGTTGGAGACGTATCGAAGGTGCAAACGGATCGGCCACAATCGGTCGCAGCATGTCGATTCTGGACGATATATCTTCCAGGTCCGTGTCAGTGCGAGCGATGTTTCTACAGTTCGACTGGCAATCAGTCAGGTCCGGCGTACTTGTTTCTCGTGCCAGTCCTCTTTGGAGCTGGCACAGTGCCCGGTCCGGATCAAAAACGCAGACCATGCCGCGGCCCTGGAATATTTGCAATCCAGGGTTGTTCAGCAGCGCCTGCGCTTGCTTGCCAGTCTTGACCATCAAGCCGGCGAAGGTGCTATTCGTTGTAGCAATCCTCGATCTGTATCGATCCGCCGCAGGTCCACTGACCTGCTCGCCTTCAACCATTCGTCTTTCCGCCTCCCCCAGGTCCTCCATGCGGGCCAAAAAACGCTCGAATGAATATTCATCTGGAAACCCAGAGGTTGCATTGCCCCCGTACCCCTGCGTGACTTGTGTGAAGACGTGGCCGTACTGAATCGCGGCGGCCACCAATCCTCGTGGGCGTCGACAGATATGCCAAGCCAAAGTGCGTCTGAACCGACTCAAATTCAATCCTGGGTTTGCGGTATCCCTCGGGATAAAGTCCGGCCTGTCGCTCGATGCGCAATATTCGTTTACCCACGCCACGAAGAGTCCAATGTCGACTGCCGCGGCCGAGGATCTCATCGAGCGACCACTGATCCCGTCTCGGGGGCGGAAGTTCTTAGCCGGGAAAAGTAGCTGATCGCTATGAAGCGATTCCAAAACCTGAATAGCCTTGGCTACCGGCTCAACAACGACCCAGGGAACTTCGCGCTCTTCACCTTCAGGCATCTTTTCGCCGAATTCGTTTGTGATCGATTTGAACGTTCTGCCCGTTACGACCCACAGTCCTCCCTCTTGGCTGACACATCCCCTCTCGAGGTTCAGGACCTCACCTGGACGCATCCCGGACAGATATGCAATGACCACCATGCAAGCTGTCCGTAGCCTTCGCTCATGTTCCTCAGCCTCCCCATAGGCGATCGGCCTGATTAGCCAAGGTTGACCGTCAAAGGGAACAGTTGCCCTGCCGGGCGTCAATGCCGCGAATTCAGCGACCTCCAGGCCGCTTTCTAGAATCTGGTTCTGGACGCGTGTCGAGACTCTCCCTTTTCGGCCCGTGAGAAGACGCGAGAGGTGATTGCGGTCCAGACGAAGCTCACCGTCGACCCGCTGTCCAGGAAGGGTCATCCCCGCCAGGCGAAGGGAGTCGATCAGCATGCTTACCGCCGCCTGAGTATTAGCGCTTGTGGGGGCCACCGTTATTGACTTTGGGGGCCACCGGGCGGTGTGGCCAGTAGTGCGCTCGGGGGCCACCGAGGTCAAGTCCAAATGTGTGGTGTAACGAGTTTTCCGCGTGATTCTTGGATTTTTAGGCGCTGAGGGCGCTGAGTTCGGTTGTGGGTTCCTCCTTCTCGGTCGGGGTGGGGGTGAGGCGTGAGCGGTTGAGGACGTCGAGGCCGAGGTAGCGGCGGCCTTCGATCCATTCGTCGTGTTGTTCGGCCAGGACCGCGCCGACGAGCCGGATCAGGGAGCCGCGGTCGGGGAAGATGCCCACGACGTCGGTGCGGCGGCGGATCTCACGGTTGAGGCGTTCCTGGGGGTTGTTGGACCAGAGCTGACGCCAGATTTCCTTCGGGAACCCGGTGAACGCGAGCACGTCGGCCCGGGCTGTCTCGAGGTGGGTGGCGACCGCGGGGAGCTTTTCCTCGAGAGCGTTCAAGACCCGGTCGAACTGGGCGTGGACGGCGTCCTTGTCGGGCTGGTCGTAGACGGAGTGGAGCAGGGTCTTGACCCACGGCCAGCTGGACTTCGGGGTCGCGGACATCAGATTCGCGGCGTAGTGGGTGCGGCAGCGCTGCCAAGTCGCACCGGGCAAGGTGGCCCCGATGGCGGCGACGAGGCCGGCGTGGGCGTCGCTGGTGACGAGCTTCACCCCGGTCAGGCCGCGGGCGGTCAGGTCGCGGAAGAAGCCGAGCCAGCCGGCGCCGTCTTCGGCGCTGGTGATCTGCAAGCCCAGGATCTCGCGGTGCCCGTCCTTGTTCACGCCCGTCGCGAGGAGCGCGTGGACGTTGACGACACGGCCGCCCTCGCGCACCTTCAGCACCAGGGCGTCGGCCGCGACGAACGTGTAGGGGCCGGCGTCGAGGGGGCGGGTGCGGAACTGCTCGACCTGCTCGTCGAGGTCCTTGGCCATGATCGACACCTGCGACTTCGAGAGGCGGGTGATGCCGAGGGACTCGACGAGTTTCTCCATCCGCCTGGTCGACACCCCGAGGAGGTAGCAGGTCGCCACGACGCTGGTCAGGGCGGCCTCGGCGCGGCGGCGGCGCTCGAGGAGCCAGTCCGGGAAGTAGGTGCCGGTGCGCAGCTTCGGGATCGCGACGTCGAGGGTGCCGGTGCGGGTGTCGAAGTCCCGGTGCCGGTAGCCGTTGCGCGAGTTGGTTCGGTCGGCGGAGATCTGGCCGTATTCGGCGCCGCAGACGGCCTCGGCTTCGGCGCTCATTAGCGCGTTGATGAAGGTGGTCAGCATCTGCCGCATCAGGTCCGGCGAGGCTTGCTCGAGTTGTTCGGACAGGAAACGGGCAGGGTCAATAAAATGGGGTGCGGTCATCGCGTGTACTCCTTCGGAAAAGACTTGATCGGTCTTTCCAAGAATCACGCGGTGGCCGCCTCACATCGGTGCAACACGCCCATCAGGGCCGGGGTTACACCACGCTATTGGACGCAACCGCCACCGAATATTGCTGTTGGGGGCCGTCTGCTTAGCTCCTTCCGCCGCGTGTATAGGCACCCGGCAGAAGGAGTAATCAACAATGGTACGAAGGATCAACGCGAAGCTCGTGCTTCAACTCCGCGCCGAGGGCATGACGGGGCGCGCGATCGCTCTCGCGCAGGGCATGTCGCGGAAGAGTGTGCTGGCGGTGTTCGATGCCGCGGAGAAGACCGGCGTCGGCAGTGACGGCCATGCCGGCCGCAGCGAGGCCGAGGTGTATGCGCTGCTGTTCCCGGGCCGGGGCGAACACGAGAGTGTGTTCGTGCAGCCTGATTGGGACGGGGTGCACAAAGAGCTCGCCAAGGTCGGGGTGACGCTGAAGCTGCTCCATGGCGAGTACGTCGACGGCTGCACGGTGACAGGGCAGCCGGCGATGGGATATGACCGATTCTGCAAGTCCTACGCGGCGCACACCCTGGTCACGGGGGCGGCGTCGCGGGTGGGCCACAAGGCCGGGCGGACGGTCGAGGTCGACTGGTCGGGGCCAACGATGCAACTCACCGACCCGGTCACGGGCGAGACGTCTCGGGTGTATTTGTTCGTCGCGTGCCTGCCGTTTTCTCGGTATGCGTTCGTGGAACCGGCGTTGGATATGCGGCAAGACACCTGGTTGTTGGCGAACGTTGCGATGTTTGAGTGGTTTGGCGGAACGGTTCCTAGGATCGTGCCCGACAACCTGAAGACCGGCGTAATCAAGCACCCTCGCGAGGGTGAGGTCGTGTTGAACGACGCCTACCGGGAACTGGCGGCGCACTACTCGGCCGCGGTGCTGCCGGGCCGACCCCGGTCACCCAAAGACAAGGCGTCCGTGGAGAACACGGTCTCTCATGTTGCTACTTGGGTGATCGCCGGACTGCGTCATCGGAGCTTCGGAACGCTTCCCGAACTGCGGGCCGCGATCCGGGAGCGGATGAATGCCTACAACCGGGAACCGTTCCAGAAACGCGCCGGCTCCCGCCTCAGCGTGTTCGAAACTGAGGAGAAGGCGCTGTTGCGGCCGTTGCCGTCGGCGCCTTTCGAGATCAGCCGGTGGATCGTGGGGCGTCGGGTGCAAAAGAACGGGCATGTGGTCTGGGAGAAGAACTTCTACTCCGTCCCCTACGCGCATATCGGACAGGGCGTCGACCTGCGCATCACCAGCCAGGTGCTCGAGGTCTATCGCAACCATGAGCGGCTCACCAGCCACCTGTTGTTGGGTGAGCATGTCGTGAACGAATACCGCACCAACGATGGCGACCAGCCCCAGGGCGAGAAGTATCGGGAGTGGGACACCGTCCGGATCCGGGCTTGGGCCGAACGAGTCGGACCGAACATGGTGACCGTGGTGAACAGGATCTTCGAGGCCGTGCCGGTGGAAGAACAGGGGTTCGACGCCGCGCTGGCCGTGCTGCGGCTGAGCCGCCGCTACTCCAGCGAGCGAGTGGACAAAGCGTGCCAGATCGCTTTGGAGGGTCGTGTTCGCTCGCCCCGGTATGCGCACTTGCAACCGATCCTGGAGACCGGGCAAGACAAGACAGGCATCCGCAGGATTCCACGCTTCGAACCCGTCGAACCTGAATCGGGCGGATACGTCCGCGGCGCCGACTACTACGGAGGCGGTGCACGGTGAGCCGGATCGATATCGAGACCAAACGCAAGCTCCGTGAAATGGGAGTGGCCACCCTGTTGGACGCGTTCGACGCCCAGGACGCCACCCTCACCCTCGGCCTCGCGTTCGAGGAGCGAGTCAAACTCGCCGTTGACGACGCGCACTCCGTCTTCACCCAGACCAAAGTCGAGGGGCTGATTCGCCGGGCGAACCTGCGCTACCCAAACGCTGACCTGCGCCGCCTGGACCTCGTCGAAGAACGCGGCCTCGACCGGTCAATGCTCGCGGGGCTCGGCACCTGCTCGTTCATCGATCGACAGCAGAATGTCGTTTTCCAGGGCTTCACCGGGTCGGGGAAATCGTATCTGGGCTGCGCGCTGGCGAAGGCCGCCTGCCGGCACCGGGTGCGAGCGCACTACATTCGGATGCCGGAGCTCGAAGAGGCTTGGCAGCTGGCCCGCGATAAGCCGTCCGGGTCGACGAAGTTTCTGAACAAGTACGCCGCGTTCTCGCTGTTGGTAATCGATGAATGGCTCCTGGACGAGCCCGACGAGAGCACCAGGAGCATGCTGCTCGAACTCCTCGAGCGCCGCTACGACCAGGCATCAACGGTGTTCTGCACTCAATACGCCCAGAAGGATTGGCACCAACGCCTCAGCTCCGGAGTTCACGCCGACGCGATCATGGACCGCATCGTGCACAACACCATCTGGGTCGAGACCGGCGGACACAACATGCGAGAACACACCGCCGGACAGGTCAACGCATAAAGGTTCGCGCGGTCGGGAGCCAGCGGCCCCCGACCGCGCGACAGCCTGGCACCCGGCGGCAATATCAGTGGCCCCCGAAGGCAATACTCACTGGCCCCCAAACCCGCAAATACTCAGCCGCCGTCATCTGGGACGTAGTCGTGCGCTCGACACTCCCCAGGCCGTGTTGTTCTCTGTATGCGGGATCAAACAGTTCACATCGTTTCCGGATCGCACGATACGCGTTGACGGCGGGCACAATGTCGACCGAAAACTCTTCAACGAAACGAAGACTCCACACGAGAAGTCCGCCCATGGTCGCTTCAGCAATTCTCGGAGTGCGGTTCTCAGGCGCATCAGGTAGGTCGCCACTGATGTCAGCGGGCCGCAGCGCGCCCCATGGCGGCGCATCGGGTAAACGGCATGAAGCTGGAAGAAGATCGCGCGTTTCCCACAGCCGGAGGACTTCCCGCAGAATTGTTCGTTGAGCTTTGACGCCGATTCCGGACGCAGACGTAGCAAGTGCAAACTCGTCCAAGTCTGACTCGGCCACGTTTGTCAGCGATCTGCACCCTCGATTAGAGATGAACTCGGTAAATAGGAACAAACGAAATACCGCTTGGCTAATAGTCCCGACCGCGAGGCGACGATAGCCATTTGTGCTGTCGTCGGCCGTGGGCTGGTAGTTCAGAAGGAACCACACGTAAGTCTTTATCGGCAAAACAAATGACGGATGAAACCTCTTCCAACTAATCGAAATCGCCGACGAATGGGCCTCCATCACTGCGGGCGTTAGATGCCAGCGCTCGTCCTCGAAACGAGATAGGGACGGCGAGGTCGAGTTCATCTGGCGCTCCATGAGAACGAAGGATCGGGGATCGACCTCGCCCAATGCCTGGATGCGCCCACTGGCCTTCGTCAATGGTCCATCTCTCTGTTCAACAAGCGTTCCACCAGATTCCTATCGTCTTGCGTAATTCGTTTCCTCGCGACCTCGGCAGATCCGACAGGCATCTTCGACACAATGTCCGCCAACCTCGCCCAAGGTTCCGCGTATCGTTGCGCCCATTGCAACGCCGTCATGTCCTTGCGACGAGCAACAAGCGCGTCGTGAGTTGCAACTTGCACGGGCCAGTGTGCAGGAATCGACACTGAACACGGGCACCCAGCACACATCAAAAAAGACGCCTCGCACGGCCGCCCAGGGGTCAGCGGCCCATTTTCGTTATCCGAACATGCAGACAACACTGTGTCCAGGTGACCATCGAGTATGCGGGTCAATACGTGTGGGGTCACACCATATCGCAGCGCTGCCTCAGCTGGATTGGTCCTGGCTTCTTGAACGTCGACATCCGTAAGAAAGGTGAGGGCATTAGCTGCACGGGCAGACGCAATCTGCTGGGTGAGCGTCTTCTCTACAATTTCCTGGTACTGCTTGAGTGACCCACGATCCTTCACTTGGTAGGAGTCTCGCAGGGTGTAACGGGTTTGTGCGACCGGTTCGTCGTGCGCCTGAACATAGGTCAGCCTGAGCCTCGGAAAGAGAACTCTGAGAGGGCTGCCATCGTCATGGAGCAGCCGATGCGTTTCACCCCACTCCCCTGGCACATCTTTTGAACCGCCGATGCGAAAACCTCGTCCCCCGGCACCTGTCCATTTCGAGCACGCGAACAGGTGGTCGGACCTCATTATCGACCGAGCAGGTCCAGCCAATTCCACGAGAAGCGCGAATACACCGAACGAAGTCAGAAGTTGCGGACCCTCTTCATAGGCATCAGCGTGAGCCCAAGCAGGAACACTGGTGAGCGGCTTGGCCATGGCTGCGCGCGACTTGCCTCGTCTCGGCTTAATGAGATCAATGATTGCGACTGCGGGCCGATCCTTGTCTCCTGCGGCCGCCTGATGGCTCGATGCCTTCGATGAGTAGATCGTGCCGACATTTTCTCCCGTGAGCCCGACGAGTAGAACTGCGAAGGCCATGGCTTCAAGTGGCGTCAGGAAAAGTGCGCCCCGGGCTTCGGCGGCGCCCAAGAAACCGGCCTTGCGCAACGCCACCGGGTTAACGGCCGCCCGCTCCGGATGCGCTGGGGAAGCTGGGTACCGGAGGAGATCGCCGGTCCGGGCGAGATTGTCCAGGTATGCACCTCGCACCCAATCGGGGCCGTGTGGTTCCTGATCGAACTCACCTCTGCGCCATCTGTCCATCAGGATCAAAGCCGAACGAATCCTGTCGCGAGCAACCCTGATATCGGCTCGTGCAGCATCCAAGATCCTGCGCAATTCCGATTGAGTATACGATTCGCTGTCAACCAGCGAAGGCTCTCGTTTTGGGTTCTTAGCATTCAGCGCGACCTGGAAATTGGGATTGTAGAGGTTGAGATTTCGGCGCAGCAGGGATTTCAAGCTACCGATCTGTCGCGACTGCAGCTCGAAACGGGCTTCCGACAAATGGCTGGGGAGCAGCTGCCTGGAGGAAACTGGCGGGTTAGGTTGACGGTGTAGAACGCGGCAAAAGACGCCAAGCTCCATGAAGAGCTTCTGAACCGACCCACGAGTCTGGCGTGTCCCTAAGGGCCCAACCGCGTTAGCAAGAGCTTCAGCGAAATCTGTTTGCAGTTGAGCCGAAACAGGCAGAGCCGAAACGTCCATCGTGGTTTCTTTGCCCGAGACGGCATCGACATGACGAACAACAAGGCCAACTCGTTTTGACGAGGGTCGTTCATTCGCTGTCGGAAGGGCAGCGGGGCGACCCCTCACGTCAAGTCACCGGGCGCACCCACTGTGTGAACGCGAGAATTCTTGGAAAGAAAATAGGAAAGAAGCTGCGATACGGATTCATCGTTCGCGCTGTCGAGCAATATCTCGACATCGAGACCCTGGAACGGCTCCAGGTAGATATCTCGCGTTGTGGACTCGTTCCTGTGACCGAGCAGCGTTTGAACCAAATACCAATGGGACCCCATTTCCTCACGGAGGTCCAGTACCTGAGCGTGCGTCAACCCCACAGCTCGTTCGCTCCAAAGAATGCTGCCAACGCTGAACCATCGAAGTGCGAAACTGTGCCGAAGGTGGTGTGGCGTGAGTCGAGAAAAATCTAACCCAAGGTCTGCAATCCGATCATTTGCTCGCGCAAAGGTCTTGTTCCAGTTCTGGTGGGCGTAGGGAACCCCATCAGCGCCTAGCCACAGCGCAACGGGTTCAAGCACCCCGTTGACCCGTGAGTAGATCCGCAGCCTCTCTTCTGGCACAAGGGCGCGCAAATCTATCGTGCGAGTGACCCCATCGGAGTCCAGAAGTTGCAGTGAGGAACCGAGCACCTTCTTGATCACTCTCTTCCTCGGAATCGCGTCGTAGACCCCATTCTTCTGAGCCTTCAAGACACCTCGCATTCGCTCACCCAGTACATATCCTCTTGTGTCAGAAACTGCGCTCGCGGGAATCCAGTACTTACGCCCTGAACTCCCTTTCGCAGAACCATCTGCCAACGCACGCGTGTAGAAACGGCGGCCCGGTTCGGTCGTGTCCGGCCACTCCAGCCCAAGCAGGACATTGCCCAGTTCTTGAACTCGTAGCCCCGTCTGAAACAGTGCATTGGCAAATGCCGAATCGCGTTGCGAATTCCGGCCGCGGAAGGATTCATTCTCACGGCCGTCAGGCAGTATTCCCACCAAGCCGATGTCGCGCCATCGCTCATAGCTTGACGGGGAAAACCACTTAACTGAGGCGTTCGATACAAACGAGCCGCCACCGTTCGCAACGCGTCTTCCCCTGCTGTCCACAGAACGAGGGAGGGGATTTCGGATACCCTTCACCGCCGCCCACGAGTACAGCGACGTAAGCATCGCGTATTGCTTTTCCCATGTCTTGTCTTGGACCCGACGCGGGTTCCGAGGGTCATGCAGTCGCCAAGTTCGAACGGCCTCAATATCGTTCTGATCCGCTTCCCGCCAAGACACGCCCCAGGAGTGCAGAACATTGCAGAACGAAGCAAAACTATAGGCATAGGCGCGGGCTGACGACAGGGCGAGTTTTCGACCGCCGCCAAGCCCCACGAAGAAATCGTTGAGCAATGGATCCGGGAAGCCATCGGGCCCGATCAGAAATGGTGTGCCTGGCTTACGAATGCGACGAGATGAAGCCTGAGCCAACCCGGCCACATACCTGTCAACGTCGATGGGTTCGTTCTCCGAATCGGGAGCAGGATGAAAGAAGACGTTCCACTGTCCTAGCAACGTCCCTGAGCCCATACTCAAAACCTAGCCAAATCGTGTTCAGAAGCAGGCTGCAACACACTGAGTGTCCAGAGAACGAGAGCCGCGCCGCTGACGATCGCGAATCCGCGGTCGACGAGGCCGGCAGAGGCTTCCATCGCGACATGCTCGCCGTATCGGGTAGCAGCCCGGGCGCCGACGAGGGCGATCGACTGGGCGAACGCGCCGAGGGCATGTGCAGGGCCGCGCCACCAGAGGGCGAGCGGGGCGTGTACCCCGAGGTCCTCAAGCCCGGCCGGCCAGTCGGGGTCACCGGGAATCGCCAGCCGTGCCCCCGATCGGGCTGCCTGCCGCAGCGCAATCGTGACGACGATGGGATCGAGCCGCGGACGCCAGCGCTCCAGAGCGCGGTCGAGTCCGGCGGCAGCGATCACACCCTCCGCCACCCCGGCGGTCAGGAGTTCCCCGGCGATATGGTCGTGGGTCCAGGCCTCGATAATCATCCGCAGGGCGCGAACGGCGCCGAGCGCCGCGACAACGAGGCCCGCAGTTCCGTCGCCGGGTTCGCTGATGCACGACCACGCCGCTCGAGCGTGCAGCTCCGCCGCGAGTTCCCGGGTCAGGGTGGGCCCGGGTGCGCGCACGCCGGTCGCGAGGTCGATCATGGTGGTCTCATCGGGTTCGAATGGCATCGTGCGTCGTGTCCTTCCGTCGGTGGATGTCCGGCTTCAGCCGGTGCGCAGGTAGAGCGCCTGTCCGAGCTGCTCGACACCCGGCCGATCGGCGCCCTCGAGGTCGGCGATCGACCAGGCGACGCGGAGCACCCGGTCATAGCCGCGCATAGTGATGCCGCCGCGCTCCAGCGCTCGATCGAGCGCAGCGGTCGTCGCCCGGTCCAGCCGCAGGTGCCTGCTGCGGAGCCAGGACCCTGGGACCGCTGAATTGAGCGACCAGGGTGTGCCGGCGAGGCGCTCCCGTGCGGCGCGCCGGGCCCGGATCACACGTTCCCGCGCAGCCGAGGTCGTCAGGCGCGGTTCTTCGGCGGCGAGCCGCAGCTGGGCCGCCGTGATCCGGTTCACGTGAAGTTGGATGTCGATCCGGTCCAGGAGCGGCCCGGAGATGCGGGCGAGGTACCGCCGGCGCGCGCTCGGCGGGCACGAGCACTCGAGGCCGGCAACACCGTACTGCCCGCACGGGCACGGATTCGCGGCCATCTTATGACGGGTATTTAGAACGCGTCAGATGTCAATAAGTGTTTGATGTTTGGATTGAGGCATCGGACCCAGTGCGGGTGGGACAACTTCGCAGTGTTGACGAACGTCCCAGTTCACGCCAGGAGGTCCAACGCAGCCTCAACGCTCCTCTTGGAGGCACCGGCAAGGACTTCTTGGCTACCGGCCGCCTCTCCCGCGCAAACAGGACGAGCCTCCGTGACATGACGGTCCGGCATTACTATTCGAGGAGAAGCATCCATTCAGAGACGGAAACTCATTCTCAAATGAGTCCTTCACGTACGCGATGTCTCTTGACTCGGCCACACAACTCTCTCGGCTCCGAATACAGAAATCGCCCTCGACAAAACACACCCAAATGTAGCCTCCCGACGACTAACCCTCGCCGAGAGAGTCACGGTCTGCACGCAGATCACGCGCGCTTCTCGATCTCAGGTGAACGACGCGGCGACCTGAGTCTCATGAGCCGTTGCTGGTTGGCTGAGCGACTCGTCTTCCCATATTGATTCTGTGATCAGGCGGTGCACCGTGTCGCAACCGGGTATGTCTCCCGACCATCCGCTGACATAGAAGCAGTGCACCGTCTTAGCGCCCATGAAACGGGAACGAGCCGCTGTTTCCATCAGGCCGTATGGGCCGGCGATCATTCCGGCAATAACCAAGACATCGAGGCCATCTTGTCGGCGAGACGTGTCCACAGTGGAGCACTCGCCTATCGTGGTGGCGGTTCCAACGATTCGCTCTCCTGACGAGTCGGCGGCAATAATTGCCCAGCCATTCTCGTTCGCCAGCCGCCAAGCCGATTGCGCCGCCGCCAACAAGTCCGCACCTCCGAAGGTTCCAGCGTGTCGCTGCGCGGCATACAGCAGGGCGATCGCGTCGCGCTGTGCACTCGCTCGATAGTCCATGCGCACAGTATCCCCCTCGGAACGTCTGATTCAGTGCAGATTCTGTGTGCGGCGCACTAATTGCGATCGGCGACCAATCCGCACATCGCCGCCGCAACGGCCGAGATCAATGGTTTCTTCGTGGCGAGCGTCTCTGCATCGAAATCCATATCGGCTTTCGACTTTCCGTACGCCGCTCCGCACTCTTTGCCAGTGCGGATGGTCGTACACGAGATGAGCGATCGCGCTGCTGCGGTTACGGCCCCTTCGAACATGAGACGCAGTCGCGGGCCGTCCAGATTGCTGGGTCTCGGTGATCGGTCGGCGCGACGGATTACAACTATGTCGGGCTTCAAAGACTCGACCCTCCCCGTTACGGCGTGACTGAGTTCCTTGAGCTGGTCTGCGAGGTCGGATCCTGTCGCTGCGACTTCAAAAGTGTCAGTGACCGTCATGTCTGACAAAGACGGGGTCGCACCAGTTGTGCAGGAGTCCTCGAGCACTACTGCCCGAAGGGTAGGTTTTTTGCTGGCTGGAATATCAATGGAGAGTCCTAATGCACGCATCCCCATAGCCTAGGGTGGTGACTTTAATTCCTCTTATCGCATTTGACGCTCTTCCGGCCGGTTTCATTATCGGAAACCGCTATGAGGTCATCTCGTCTTTGGGCAAGGGGGTCAGGGAGTCGTATACGCGGTACTGGACCACCACCTCCAAGAGGAGAGCGCACTCAAGATACTTTTGAGTTCTGCTCCAAGCGAAGTATGGCGAGAAGCATCTCTGCTGACGCGTCTGTCGGGTAAGTTCCTATTGCCCGTTCGAAACGCGGACCTCGCCTCGGGCCTTCCATTCGTGGTCACGGAAATCGCGCAGCACGGAACGACATTTGACGAGATGATCCCCAACATAGGGATTCCTCCCGAGCGCGCAGTTCAATGGGTGATCCACGCGAGCCGGGGAGCCTCTCGTATGCACGACCAGGGTCTTCTGCACAACGACCTCAAACCAGAGAATCTGTTCTTGAACTCCAATGGTGACGCGCTTCTAGGTGATCTTGGTTTAGCTTCTGAGATGAATTCGTCGGGATTCGCTCCTCTTACCGGGGGTACGCCGGCGACGATGTCGCCCGAGGTCGCAGCAGCTGCGTTGGTGGCGATGACCGGCGCGCCAATTGCCGATCCATGTTCCGTTGCAAGCGATGTTTACTCCCTGGGCGCCTCGCTTTACTGGCTTCTCGCCGGCAGAGCGCCGTACAACGGCAATGACGTCCGAGACACTCTTACTCGGGTGACCGCGGGCCCGCCAGCATCACTCAGCTCGCTCACGCCTCATGTTCCGCGAGGCATTCGTGACGTGGTTGAAAAATCAATGTCACGGCTTCCGTCAGATCGTTATCCGAACGCGGGTGACTTCGACTATGCGCTCGCGAAGCATTCGTACCCCAAACGAAAATGGTCGCGGCAGCCCAGCCATCCCGGTCACGAGGAGTGCTTTGTTGGGGTCAAGAGCAAGTCAACCCTCGAGGTCTGCGCCAGTACCCAGAACGGCAGTTCCCATATGACTATCGCGGTAACTCATCAGCCGAGTGGGCGTAATGCAATACCGCTGGCGACCGCAACCCGGGCACAGCTGCCTCAACGCCTTCGATCCATCTTCCGAAACTTCAATTAGTCCCGGCAGTCATGGGCTTGTCAGTTAGCGGCAGGACGGGGCCTCAGAGGTCACGAATCGACAAGCTTGGCAATCATCTCGAAACTTAGCTTCTGGATCCTTGAAACTGCCGTGCTCCTGTAGATTTGCGACGCACTACCTTGGAGAACAGCACTGTAGGCCGGATAGGTCGAATCGAGAGCCACGACGGTTGCTTGCCAACGAGCGCCAACGCGCGGTGCTTCAGTTGCAGTCACCGTCATTGGCGCTCCGTTCACCTGAGATCCGTTGCCGTCGGCGGCGTACCTAGTAACCGTCACCACGGGCCTCATCGAGATCGGTTCCACAACGATTGCAAGGAGCATCCGGGCGCCCGATTCCGTGGACAATACCCATATACCGCTCTGGTGGAGGTTGATAGCCGAATGGGACTCAGACAGATCTTCAGCCTCACGATTGACTGGGGTCACGTCCCGCATCCGTCCCCTCGTCTGCCGCCCGATAGAGCAGGTCCATCCACTGCTGGTCTATCGATGAAGCCGGACGGACAAGGTTGCAGAGTCATGTGCTCAATAGCCTTCCATCACGCGTGAAGAACTGTAAATGCAGACTACGGACGTTAAGAATTGCTTGGCTGAACGCGGTAGCTGACCCTCCTTGATCGAGGATGACGATTCGTGTGCGAAACTCCTCGTCGCCGACCGCGTAGTCCACCAGTTCGTCAATGTGCAGGTGGTAGTGGCCGCCTAGGTAGATCCGTGGCCGCACTTGCAAAAATCCTCGATGAAACATGGCACGGCCGGCTGCTGCGTACGCGAGTCCTGTGTGCGGCCACCAATGTGCGGTTGCCTCCAAAGATGTGTCCAGGGTTGGCACGTGTAGCGGCGCGTCATGCCCAATCATCACGTCGGCATGCACATTGCCGAGCCCGGTCAAGTCAGCTTCCGTAATCGACTCTTCATTCCAGTACGACCTTCCCAAGATGCGATTGCCGATGTCGATCGAGTTCGCACCGCCGAGGACTGCGAGCGTACGTCCGGCGGTGAGCAGACTTCGATATCCCCGAGGAATATGGATGATGTTGGGCCGGATCCGCCGGAGGCCATCTTCGCCAATTGGAAACTGGTAGAGAATGTTGAAGTCTTCGTGGTTGCCGTCCACAACGTAAAGGGTTTGATCGTTGGCGGAGAGGCGTCGGCTCAGCTTGTCGACAACGATTCCCCAGTTGTAGCCAGGCCAGAGGAATCCGAAATCGCCGAGAATGACGAGGTGACGGCGCTCACTGAAATTCCCCAGTTCTGCTCACTGAAATTCCCCACTCCGGGTCGCTTCCGCTCATAGAAGCGGGCCTTCCTCGATGCTGGTGGTCTTCGACCACACACCAGTACGAGGAAGGCCCTACTCCTATGCTTTCAGAGGAGGACGACGTGGACATCCACGCGCTCAAACGGCAAGGGATGACGATCAGTGAGATCGCCCGCCGCACCGACCACGACCGTAAGACAATCCGCGCCTACCTGGCCGGCCAACGCACCCCGGGAGTGCGTCAACGCGCCGCCCCGGACCCGTTCGACGCGTTCATCGACTACGTCACCGCCCGCCTGGGCGAGGACCCGCATTTGTGGGCGGCGACGCTGCGGGACGAGCTCGTCCCGCTGGGCTTCTCGGGGTCGTATCAAACCCTGACTCGCCAGATCCGGGACCGGAACCTCCGGCCCGCCTGCACGGCCTGCGCGCACGTGACGAAGCGGCCCAACGCGATCATTGAGCACCCGCCGGGCGAGGAGACCCAGTTCGACTGGGTCGAGCTGCCCGACGCCCCAGCCGCCTGGGCGTTCCCGACCAAACGCGCCTACGTCCTCGTCGGGTCCCTCGCGCACTCCGGGGTTTGGCGGGCGGTGATCTCCCCATCGATGGACCTGCCCCACCTGCTCGCGGCAATGACGGTGCTGCTGGGGCTGCTGGGCGGGGTGACGAAAACGTGGCGGTTCGACCGGATGAGCACCGTGCTGAAGGCCGGGACGAGTGATCTGACGCCGATGTTCGCCGCGTTCTCCAAGCACCACGCCGTCAGCGTCGTCGCGTGCCGGCCCCGGTCGGGCAACCGCAAGGGCGTGGTCGAGAAGAACAACCACACCGCCGCGCAGCGCTGGTGGCGCAACCTCCCCGACGACGTCACCCTCGAGCAAGCACAGCAACGCCTCACCGCATTCGCGACCGGGCAAGACGGCCGGCGGCGCGAGGGCCGCGACGGGTCGACGACGGCCGCGGTCATGTTCGCCGCAGAGCGCCTCCAACCGTTGCCGCCGACCGTGTTCCCGGTCGTGGTGACCGAGGAACGCACCGCGACACGGCAGGCCCTGATCGATTGGCGCGGGAACCGGTACTCGGTGCCGCCAGAGCTGGCCGCGGCCCGCGTCGTCGTCCACCAACGCCTCGGCGCGGCAACCATCGACATCGCCACGATCTCGGGCGTCGTCCTTGCCCGACACACGCTCGCGGAGGCTGGCCTCGGAGTCACGATCCGCGACAGCGGACACGTCACCGCCCTGGAGACCATCGCGATGGCCTCAGCGCCTCCCGGCCGGCCGCACCGGAAGAAGGAACGCATCCCGCCCGGCATCGCGGCCCGCCGCGCCGCCCTGGCGCTGACCGGCACCGCCGAACCCACCACCGTGATCAGCCTGGCCGCTTACGAGACGGCCGCGAAGAACAGGAACACCCTCCGATGAACACACCCCTGACCACCACCGAAACGACCGCTGCGCCTGTCTCGACGGCGACGGCGGCGAGCGTCTATCAGCAGTTGCGCGGCCACCTCACCGAGCTCAAACTCGCCGACGCCGCCGACGCTCTGCCCCGCGTCCTGGACCAGGCCCAAGCCGAGGGTTGGAGCCTCACCCACGCCCTCGAGCGCCTGCTCGCCATCGAGGTCACCGCGACCGACGCCCGACGTCTCTCGGGCCGGTTCCGCTTCGCGAACCTCCCCACCGGCGCCACCCTGGACGACTTCGACCTCGACGCCGCCTCCGGTATCGACCGCAACCTCCTCGCCGAGCTCGGCACCTGCCGCTACCTCGAGACCGCGACCAACGTGCTCCTGATCGGACCGCCCGGAGTCGGGAAAACCCACATCGCGACCGGCCTCGGCCACGCCGCAGTCCAGGCCGGCTACCGCACCTACTTCACCTCTGCCGCTGACCTCGCGGCCCGCTGCCACCGCGCCGCGATCGAGGGCAAGTGGGGCACGATGATGCGGTTCTTCGCAGGCCCCACCCTGCTCATAATCGACGAACTCGGCTACCTTCCGCTGCCCGCCGAGGCCGCGTCAGCACTGTTCCAAGTCATCAACCAGCGCTACCTGAAAACATCGATCGTGATCACCACGAACCGCCCCGTCGGCGCCTGGGGCGAGATCCTCGGCGACACCACCGTCGCCGCCGCGATGCTCGACCGGCTCCTACACCGATCCGTCGTCGTCACCCTCGACGGCGGCTCCTACCGACTCCGCAACCACGCCGCCCAATCCAACGAGCTCCGCCGCGTGACAACGGGCACGAACTTCCACTAACCTAACCCCGCGACCTGGGGAGCTCCGATGAGCAAGACTGGGGAAATTCGCTGAGCGCCGTCAGAGGTTCTTAATTCCGCGGAGATACATCGTGTGGGCGACCGTCAGCGTGTGCTGGAGATCTCCATGTGTATCGCCGAGGAAACCGATGTGAGGGTCCGCTGACAGGCTCCCTTGATTCGGTAGCCGCGTCATGGCCGTTTCCGGCTAATTTGGGTCCAGCTATAGTCCGCTAACTCGATGCGCTGAGACCACGCCGACCGTTTTCCAGAATGCATGCCCTCAAGATACGAGTACTAACCTCACCCCGGTAACTAAGTCACGAAACTACTCTGAAACTCGGTGTTTGCTTGGCCCCACTCTCTGTCGCGGTTGCCCTAAGACCACGAGCTGGCGTGGGACCTGTGTGCGTGCTCCACATCCTGGACCAACGCAATGTCCCTCCTGGCGGGATCTCAGACTCGCTCATTCCCCTCATACTCGGCTAGAGCCTCGGCCGTCTCCGAGAGCTCCGCGTCGAGTATGGCCAGTTGACGCAGGAAACCTTCATGCTGCGACCCAATTCCGGAAGGTGCCTCGTCCAATTCAGCGAGGCCCTGATCAACTCGGAGCAATCTCGCTCGAGTCTCGGACTGAATGCGTCGCATACCAAGACCTGTCGACTCCGCATCGGCGTGACCTTGGCTTGCGGCCTCGCGAATTTGGGACGAGTAGGCAGCTTCGAGCGTCTCAATCTGCTGCAGTAGCCCTTCACGTTCCGCAAGGCGCTTGCTTCGTAATTCAGTTGTTCTTCGGCTCCGAGGCGATGGCCGGTCGATGACCTTAAGAAGATTCTCTCGTCGCGCTGTTAGCTCGACGAGCCGGCGCTCCGCCACGTGCTTCAACCTCTCCGGACTTTGCGTGGAGACCTCTTCTACCTCGCCAATCGTCTCTTCCGTCAGTCCGAGACTAAATCGCGATTGTGCCTCACGGAGAAACTGTTCCGGACTGTAGAAGTGCACGCGCTTTCCGGAAATCGAAAAATACTCATCGACAAGCTCGGGACGCGGCCCGAGTCTCTGCCCGTGGAATATTCGCCACCAGTCCTCCTTCCCGTCATCAGTAACAAATATGGCTGATGAGCGTGCGCCTTCGGCCTTCTGAAGTATTTGCTTCCAAATGACCAAGTCGCCGTACTTGCCGGGGTCGCCCTTTGCACTGTCTTTGTATCCGGGAGGTACGTCAGCGGCGTATCGCTTCGCGCCCTCGGAGTAGACGGCTGCAAGTTCGGATGCGGTGAACTCGGTTCCAACTCGTCCCTCATAAAGACTTGTCACGACACTCAAGACGGCGTCGGCCTCCCGTGCTTGCTCAACCGTCAAACGGTGGCCCTTTTCACTGACGCTAATCTCCACAGCAACCATGTCCAGAGATTCCTCAAATAACTGAATCAGATGTTCGGCGTCGAGCGAGGAGTGGCGCTTGAAATGAGATACGGGAACTCGAAAGGCTTTTCGGCTCGACTCAAGAGCCTCCCTAACCTTTTCATAGGCGGATGTCTGTTCGTGAATAACGCCCAGCCTGTTTTCCAGGAACTCGCGCGCGACTTGAGCAGGAATCCAAAGGCGTTCTTTGAGGTCCTCGAGGACATTCAAGAATTGAAGGCCGGTACCCTCTGAATACCGGTACAGATTTAGTAACGAATTTGTATCTAAGATGACGGTGCCCTCCGCCCAGAGCGTGGCGTATTCGTCCGTACTTGGCGGGTAGTAGCCCCTGAACTGAGATTTCAATGACGCTCCTGTGGCTGTGACCTTTTGGAAGGTGTCGGTTTGTCGTCAGCCAAGTTCTGGCTCCTGGATTCGACCGTCTCTGGGGTCTCGTCGGCACCGTTCCCGCAGCGTCGACGGTCACGCATCGTGTGAGCGAGGTGACTCATCAGGCAGCGTCCTTTCCGTCTTGATAGAGGGCCCGCCCGATTAGTTCGATAATCCTCGCGAGTTTCTCGTCGCTACTGAGGGCCTCGGTGACCATGTTCCCGAAGTTGTTTCCCGAAGTGATAATCGCATTCGTCACGGTAGATCCTAGGTCAGGGCTTGCTAGGAACTGCTGCTCACTGTTCACGGCGATCTGAGTGGTGATCTTGGTGTTCTCGGCGGCCTTGCCTTTGACGTGGGTGAAGAAGCCTTTCATGTCGGCGCCCGTGAGTCCGTCGCCGTCGAAGAGCTGGTTCAACTGGTTGACTGCCTCCAGGAGGCGGGCGAGTACGGGGTCGACCGGTGTCTTCGAGCCGGCAGCCGTGAGCGGGTCGAGCGCGACATCGCCGTCGCCGAGGGCAATGTGCTGGGTGTCGTGTTTCTTGAGGCTATAGCCGATCAGGGCGACGCTGGCGAGGTCGATCGGGCTGCGCCGGCTATCCTCGCGGATGACACGCGCGAGAGCCCGATAGTAGAGAGCATGCTTCTCGACCGACGTGTCCTCGTAGTTGATGATCTGCGAGAGGAAATCGTAAGCGTTAATGTACGCGGTTAGGTCGCTACGGAACAGCTCCAGCCGGTCAACTTCAACCCCGTCGCCCGCTAGCACGGCTGCCTCGTAGCGCGTGTTGAAGCGCTCTTTGCCCGGTGCGATGGCCGCCGTGAGCGCGTTGTTGCCTTTCTTGAAGACCTCCACGGCTGCGGCGGCGTCGACCTCGTATTCTTCGTAGATGTGTAGGGAGTCGAGTTTGGTCTTGATGTCGTGCACGATGTTCGGGTCTGACACCGCTGACAGGTTCGCGTCCCGGTAGTACGGTTCAAACGATTCTCGGATAACTTCGGGATCGTTCACAAAATCGAGTACGAAGGTGTTGTCCTTGCCCTTGGCCATCCGGTTCAGCCGCGACAGGGTCTGCACTGCCGTCACTCCGGACAGCTTCTTGTCCACGTACATGGCCACGAGCAGAGGCTGGTCGAACCCGGTCTGGAACTTGTTGGCCACGAGCATGACCTGGTAGCTCTCCGTCTTGAACGCCTCCGGCAACGAGCGGCCATGAAGCCCCGGGTTCATGTTGGATTCCGTGAACGGCACCGGGCTGAGAGTCTCGTCGAGGACCTCGCCGGAGAACGCGACAAGGGCGCGGATATCCGATCGCCCGCTGCGCTCCACGTAGTCGTCGAAGGCGAGCTTGTACCGCACGGCTTCTTTGCGGGAGCCGGTGACGACCATGGCTTTCGCTTTGCCGTTTAGCCGCCAGGCCACGTTCTCGCGGAAATGCTCGATGATGAGCGCGGCCTTCTGGCTAATGTTGAATTCGTGCAGCCGCACCCAGTGCATCAGCTCTTTTAGCGCCTGGGTCTTCTCGACCAAGGGTTCGTTGGAGTCGTACTCCTGGCCGTTGTGTGCGAGCTTGAACGCCATCTTGTACGGCGTGTAATTCCGCAGCACGTCGAGGATGAAGCCTTCCTCGATGGCCTGCTGCATCGTGTACAGGTGGAAGGGAAGCGGCAGATCGCCGCCCGCCGGCACCCGACCGAACAGCTCCAATGTCTTCGCCTTCGGTGTGGCCGTGTACGCGAAGTAAGAGATGTTGGAGGCGTTCGCCCGGCCTTCCATGTCCGCCGCGAGGAGGGCTTCCATGTCGACCTCGCCGCCGTCGGCTAGATCCTTGACTTCCTCATCGGTGAGCACAGATTTCACCTTGTTCGAGGTCGTGCCGGTCTGCGAGGAGTGCGCCTCGTCGGCGATGATCGCAAAGTTCCGTCCCGCGAGGGTGCCCTCAAGCTTGGCAAGCTCGGCCATCGCGAACCCGAACGTCTGGATGGTCACGACGATGATCTGTACGCCCTGCGTGAGCGCCTCGGCGAGTTTGGCCGACTTCGACCCGCCGCCCTTGGTATCGATACCGACGACGACGCCAGTCTTCGCATCAATCTGCGTGATCGCGTCCCTCAACTGGGTATCGAGCACGGTTCGGTCGGTGACGACGATGACCGAGTTGAAAACTTTCGATCCGTCCGCCCGGTGCAGGGTGGAGAGTTGGTGTGCGGTCCACGCGATCGAGTTTGTCTTGCCCGACCCTGCCGAATGCTGGACCAGATACCGATGCCCCGGCCCCTCGTCCCGGGCAGCCTCGATCAGTTTCGTTACCGACTCCCACTGCTGATAGCGGGGGAAAAGCAGGGTCTCGGACTTCTCGACGACCCCGGTCACGGGGTCGATACTCGTCTCGACCTGCAAATGCATGAACTTCCCGAGGATACCGAGCCACGCATCTTTCTGGAACACCCGCTCCCACAGGTACGCCGTCGCTGACCCATCCGTATTCACCGGGTTGCCGGCTTTTCCGTCGTTGCCCTGGTTGAACGGCAGGAAGAACGTCTCCGGCCCGCGTAGGTGCGTAGTCATGAAGACCTCGGAGTTCGACACCGCGAAGTGCACCAGCGCCCGATGCCCGAATGACAGAAGCGGCTCGCCTTTCGGGTTGCGGTCGGTGCGATACTGCATGATCGCGTCCTGAACATTCTGCGTGAAGTCCGTTTTCAACTCCAACGTCGCCACCGGCAGGCCGTTAACGAAGAAGACGAGATCGATGCTCTTCTTGCTCGACGTCGAGTAGAAAACCTGCCGCATCACCCGTAGCCGCATCTTCGCGTAATCGGCTGTCGTCGTCGGGTTCAATGCATCCGCCGGCTTGAACTGGGCCATCCGTAATGACACCGGTGTGAGCTTGAACCCCCGCCGCAGAACCGACAGGGTGCCCCCGTACACGCCGGCGATGCCCTCGAACGGCGCGTCCAGCGCCTTCACGAGACGGTCCAGGAGCGCCTCCTGAGCCTTCGCTTGAAGAGGTACTGCGTCGCCCGGCTTCACGAGCTTCGCCAGCGCCTCCGGCTGAGTGTCAGCCAGCCAACCGAACACATCCGCCGGGAACATCGCGCGTTCCTTGTCGTACCCGGCGCTGGTCGGCGAGTACAACCATCCCTGCGACTCCAGATAGAGCGCCAGTTCCGCTTCAAACGGCTTCTCGTTGTGCTCCCCCATCACAGCCCCCTCACATCAATCTTCCCCGTCACAGCAGCACTGATAATCGCCTGCCGGCGTTCTCTCAAGGCTCCTACCACTTGATGCGCTTTCGAAACCAGATCTGCGATCTTCGCCGTTTCGGAGTCAAGGAAGGCCCCGATGGCCTCCTGCTCCTGTCGACTCGGCATCGCTAGTCGAATCTCTCTGAAGTCCTCATAGGAGAGATTCTGCATGCTGCTGCTTGAACCCACCCGTTGAGCGCCAACCTGATCCTTGTAGGTCCGAGTCTGGAACCACCAATAGACAAAGATCGGGTCACACCGGAAGCCAATCTGCCACAACTTGTCGGATAGGTAGAGATTGTCATGCGCTTCACGCACAAGTGCAGCAGCACCGACGAGTTCCGGTGAGTTCGCTCGGTTGATAAGTACTTTTCCAAGACGCACCGGACAAGAGACTCGAGGTAGATCTTCCTCTAGAACCACTTTGTTCTGACTCGAATCAAACACTCCTCTGGACGCGCTGCCAGTCTTGAGCACCGCTATTTCTCCCAGAACCGCTGGAGTATCCGTCGCGTTTACGCTGGTTCCCGATTCGCGATCGGCAATTACGTGCTTAAGTTTTGAGACCGACCATTCAATTGGAACCACACCTAACCACTCCACCCCGGAATCTCTCAATTCGACCTTCGAGTTGATTCCACGAGTAACGGCATGGGCGATCACAGCTTGGCGGCGCTCGGTCAGCATCTCGACCAACTGCTCCTGCTTGGCGATGAGCGCGTCAATCTGCCCAGTCTCACGATCCAGGTAGGCAGCAATCTCGCGTTGTTCACGAACGGGAGGTATTGGGACCGGGAGCGAGGCCAAAGCAGATTGTCCTAGACCAACTCGTGTCAGACCGTTGGCACGCGTCTCTAAAACGCTGTTGACATAGGTGGAGTCAAAAAGCCATTTGAGGAAGTAGCCGTCAGCGTTTGACTTTGCCCTGAGAATCGCAAGGTGGTAGCCACAGACGACGCCGGGGAGGTCGACCGGGACGAACGCTGCAATTCCGATGTCGTCGGCGGACTCTGAATCCTTGGTAATTACGACATCTCCACTTCTCAGCGAAAAGCGGGCAATTTCCGATGGACTAGCGGTCGCATGCGTGAACGCGAGGTCAGATGAAATGCGGTCTTGATAGTAGACGTCAACGTAGTTACACAGAAGAATCTCGGATTGGCCGCTGTAGGCCTTCTTGTCCACTGTGCTGGCGGTACTCGTTGCGATGTCCTTCAGCCGACCCTTTGACCAGTGGCTCGGTAGGCTCCCCATCCAGTGAAAGCTCTGGTCTTGAGCTCCTGACAGACGTTTTGTAGACACTAGGCTCTCTCAACTTCGCCGAGCAGAATAGTTATCTCTTGCACGAGCTTGTTGAGGTCCGCGTCAATGTCGACTAGGGCACGTGGCGGAACGTACTTGTAGAAGTGGCGAGTGAAAGGGATCTCGTAGCCGACCTTATCCTTCGCGCGGTCGACCCAGAAGTGCTCGACGTACGGTGCGATCTCACGCTGAACGTAGGCGTCGATGTCCTCGGTGAGTGGAACGTTCTCGGTGTCGCGGAGGTCTGTGTCCGGCACAGCGTTACCCTTCGCGTCTCTGACGATGGGAGCGGTTTCGTCGCGCTCCGATAGCCCGGCAATCAGTGCCTTGAGCTGCGCGGCGGTGAGAATGAGGTTTGCGGCAGTGAGGGTCTTCTTGATGCCGGTCGTGAAGGCCTTGGCGTCCGACGTGGTGGGTCCAACAACCCCGAGGGCCGGGGCGAGGACTGATCGAATCTGGTCGGCGACAGTGACGAGCGGCTTCGCAGCAACAGCTGCTTCAAGTCGCGCTCGGGTGAGCGCCCATGTGAGCTGAAGGGGACGTTCCACCGTGATGGTGGTGTATCCGAAGTCGTCGTTCGTGAAGATCTTGGACGCGCCGTCCGTGGCGGTGCTGGCGTCGGCGTTGTGGCCGTAGAGCTGCACGATGTTTTTGACCTGTTTTGAACTGATCATGCGGCGTTTAGAGCCGAGGGACCTGGGAACGTTCTTCACCCACTGGTTGGTGGCGTCGACAAGTTGAACCCGGCCCTTGCGACTGGTGGGCTTGTCGTTGTCAAGGATCCAGATGTACGTGGCAATGCCGGTGTTGTAGAACAGGTCGGTGGGCATCGCGATGATCGCGTCGAGGAGGTCGTTCTCAATCAGGTACTTGCGGATGTTGGACTCGCCGGAGCCGGCGCCACCGGTGAAGAGTGGGCTGCCGTTGAGTACGATGCCGACCCGGCCGCCGCCCTGCGATTTCGGACGCATCTTCTTCACCAAATGCAGCAGGAACAGGAGCGAGCCGTCAGAGACACGAGGCAGTCCGGGTCCGAAACGGCCGTCAAAGCCACGCTCGGCGAATTCTTTCTGAACGAAGTCTTGTTGCTTCTTCCATTCCACGCCGAAGGGCGGGTTGGAGATGCCGTAGTCGAATGTCTTGCCGAGGTGGCCGTCGTGGGTGAGCGTGTCTCCCCAGATTATGTTCTCGATGGCCTGGCCCTTGATCACCAGATCGGCTTTCGCGATAGCAAACGACTCGGCGTTGAGTTCCTGCCCGACCAGGGTTAGGGAGGCGTTTGGATAGTGGGTGTGCACGTATTCGTCGGCAACGCTGAGCATGCCGCCGGTACCGGCGGTGGGGTCGTAGACGGTGCGGACCGCGCCAGGGACGGAGAGGGAACGCGCCGGGTCACCGTCCGGGTGCTCGGTGAAGAGGAGGCTGACGATCAGCCGCACGACCTCGCGCGGGGTGAAGTGTTCACCGGCCGTCTCGTTGGAGGCTTCTGCGAAGCGCCGGATGAGTTCCTCGAAGATGAGGCCCATCTCGGTGTTGCTGACTCGGTCGGGGTGCAGATCGACGCCGGCGAATTTCTGCACGACAAGGTAGAGCAGGTCATTCTCATCCAGCTTGGCGACCTGTGCGGCGAAGTCGTAGCGATCGAAAATGTCCCGTACGTTCGGGGAGAAACCCTCGACGTAGTTGAGGAGGTTCGCCTTCACGTTCGCCGGATCGCCGCTGAGCTTCTCGATTGTGTAAAGGCTGGTGTTGTAGAAATCGTGCAGGGACACCGCCGGTAGGAGCTTCTCCACCGGGATCGCGCCGTCCTTGCGCTTCTCGAACTCCGCGAGAACAGCGTCCTTTGTCGGCTCCAGCACCGCGTCGAGTCGACGCAGGATTGTGAAGGGAAGGACGATCTTGCCGTAATCGGACTGCTTGTAGGTGCCGCGCAGCAGGTTTGCGATCGACCAGATGAATGCCCCGTTGTTTTCTTCAGCCATGGTGGTGCCGTGCTTCCCCTCGTAGTGCCTGTGCTCAGCCTATGGGGAGAGGCGACCCTACGACTCTGAGGGCGCTACCAAGTAGTCAGCCAGCGTGATGAGATTCCAGCGCGTCTGCCGTGGTCCGGGCAAGATTGCGGTCATGGATGACGAAGTACCCTGGACCGGCCCGCAGTGCCCCTCGTGCTGCGAGGAAATGAACGCGGCGGTGGTCGAGACTCGACGTGGTCTCGCAGTTGTCCAACGATGTCCGAAATGCCAAGTGACGATGATCGTAGGAGAAACGTTTGCGCCGAAGGACTACTAACGGATCCTCTACCATCCAACCCGCCGCAAGCGCTCATTTCCGAGCCTGAAGTTGTGGTTATTGCGGCACTCCGCGAGGATCAAGCAGAAGCAGGAGAGTGAGAAATAGGCCATGGGAAATCTAGGCATGTATGAGGAAATCACCAGACTGGCCAAGCAATTGGGCGGAGTCGACAACCTCATCAAGAATATCGAAACGGGCGCCGTGACAAAAGCGGCTCCAAAACTGATGGCCGCGGGCGCTCTGGGGGCTGGTGTGGTTTACGCGGGTGTCAGGGGAGTTGTCAAGGGCGGCAAATTTCTTGCGCGTAAGTACAAGGCCCATCAGGTAGCTGCTAGTGATGCAAAGAATCAGTTGAAAGCCAAATTCGAGGAAGCTTCCAAACCCGATGAGAACATGGCTAATGGAGTTGCCCCTTCAAACGATGACGGCGAGGCGACACGAGCATAGTTCCGCAACGGACATAACGCGCGCGGGACTGTCACAGAATTCGCGACGAGTTTGATAGCGGGCAGCTAGTGGCGCGTCCTGCTCGAACTTGGTCGCCTGTCCGGTCATAAGTCCAAGGTCGTCATGAATCCCAGACATATCCGTCCTTCCCGAGCGCAAGGAGGACGCCAAGTTGCACGGCGCGGCTATCGAGCAGCGTGCCGGTCTGCAGGAGGCGCAGTTGGCGTCCAAGCCATCGAGCGAGCGCGAATTCCCTTGCGTTATTGCCGTTGAGGAACGGAAGCTGTCCGGTGACAGTGACGTGACGCTTGCAGGCTTCCAACTGCTTCTGCCAAGCACGCTCGTGGGGGTCCCAAGCGAACGCCGGCGACACGTCCAGGCGTATCAGCTGGTAAGTCGAGAGTCTGGTCTCAAATCGACGCTGGTATCGGGCCCACTCGCCCATGTGCCGTTCTGCAAGTGGAATGTTGCTGCGAACACGAGTGTTCTCGCGTGGCGAGCGATCGTTTTCAAACCAGAAATCTTCGTAGACGTAGAGGGCAGAGACCCAGTTAGACGGGCGTCTTCCGACACGTTGCCGGCTCTCCTCGTCGATGGCCCCGCAGCGGTCCGCTACCTCGTACTCTGCAGACCGCGCGTCACGATCGTTCCCAGTGTTCCAGATCTGCGAAGCTCTGCAGTGGAGGGACTTCCGAGCCTTCTTGCCGTCCATGGGTCGCCCGTCGTGGCCACCCCAGTGGTGTCCTCGACGAATTCATGCGCGGCACATTCCATCCGATGGCAACGGCGCGCTATTGGGCCGCAGCTCTGTCGATGAGTCGGCGGTTTAGAAGAGCTTCGGCTGCCTACCGTTATTTGTGCGTCGATTCCGCTCAAGCCACAAACTGGAAATCCCGCGACGCTGCGACGAGGAAACGGGGCGTGACATGTTGACTTCGCTATCCGATGGCTCTACAGGCCGCTACCTGGTAGCGACCGCCTCCGGCAGTCTCTACCGGCTTGACCTCGATCGGCGGGTTATGAGCAGGGTGCCAGAGTTCGGCGTTGAATCGAGACTGCACCGATTGCGTCGAGACGGCGAGGATGTCGACCTGCTCGAACTGGTTCAATGCGAAGTCGGGAAACGGATGATTCTCCGAATTAACCTCGCCGCTCCCGGAGTCTGGATGACGACGAGGGCGAGCACCGAAGTCAAACGGATCGAGAACCTTGCCGAGGAGGTTTCAGGATCATGAAGGCGAGTTTGAGCATCCTCGATGGCGGGAACTGGCTCGTCACGACGGTTACCTCCACATTCCAATTCGATCTCGATGCCGGGACCATCACCCGTTTGCCAGGTCCAACTGCCCCGCCCACCGTGAACGACCAGACACGACCCATCTTGGAGATCGTTCACTGCAAGGTTGGCGAACGCGGATATTGGCTGATGAAACCAGACGATTTCGAAGCCGACTTCTTGGAGCACTACTGGCATCTCTCGAGCATCATCCAAAGCATTGAACCCGCATCGGCAACTGAGGCAACAGAAGCCTCATGAATATCTCGTCAGCAACGTCTCTCGAGCGGCTTGTCGCAGCTCCCCGTCCCACCGCAGAAGAACCTCCAAGTGCGTTTATCGAGCGCGACATCGCCAGGCCGGCAAAGACGCGTATCGACGTGGGGTCGGCGAGGCTGGGATCATTGGAGTCGGCTATCAGGGCCCACGACCTCACTTCCCTCCTGGCAATCATCAAGAGCCGCTGTCTCGTTGATGGTCAGAATCCAAGTTCCTGCTGGATTTGGAATGGTGCACGACGGTCGGACGGGTATCCATATCTGGGCCGAGCTCAGACGAATCGACTCGCGCATCGAGTCATGATGTGGGGATCGATCGGCTTCCCTGGACGCCTTTCCGACCTTCCACCTGTGCACCATCTCTGTGGGACGCGAGCATGTATGAATCCCGACCATCTAGCCCTCGCGACGGCGCTCCTCAACAATATCGAGCGTTCCGTTCGGACCACATTGTTGCGCCAGATCGACGTCTTGGCAGATGCGCTCCGTTCCCTGGATCCCGGGCATCCGGCGCTTGCTACGTTTCGGACCGGGACTAACACAGTGAACGAGATCCGCTCGAATTCGGGTGTGGCCTTCGAATCACGGCGACAGCGGGTTCGGCGCTTTGCGAAGAAGAACGCGTACGAAACGAGGCGACGGGCGCACCAGGAGACACGTTTCGAACAAGTAATTGAAGTCGACAGCCTCGTCGCGAGAGGTTCATCGCGAAGTGCCGCACTCAAGATAGTGGGCATGAACCGGACGGCCTACGGCGACTGGAGTCTTCGCCTGGGTCAACTAGTCGATGGCACGAGAGTCTGACATTTTATCGTTCAGGCCATTCAATGAATATTCGCTTCCGAGAGCCCCCGTGTCGTGCACTTGAGCACCAATGCACGGCGGCGCGATTGGCATGGCTGAGCACAAGGGTCGGTATGGTTGAGCACCATCTGGATCGGCTTTCACTGCCATCGGCTGCCACACAGTCTGGATTGAAAAGCGCCGCGACGGTTGGCGAGTCATTAGCATGTCGGTAGCACTAGTCCACGTTGTTTGGTAGCAGAGTCCCGCGGAGGCGGCAGCGGCCCGGGAAATTGAGACCAGTCATGGACGGCGCCTGGCCAGCGCTGCGATTCGTCCTCATGTATGTCGGCAACCTGCCGCACACGACCAAGAACCACAATGGCCAGATCGCGCTTCAGCTCTGACGCAGTTTCGCAATCAGCTCAGTGTCGGTGTACTTCTCATACTTGTCGCGCGCCTTTTCCTGGAAGAACTCCCACGACTCCGACGAGTGCAGGGCTCGCTCCATCGCTTTGCCCGCACGCGCAGGCAGCACAGCGAGCCAGTCAAGGATCGTGCGCGATGGGGCGAACTGATCGACACTCGCGGTGGTGCCGAACAGGACTGCTGCGACTTGCTCGGCCAACTCGAACTGGTTCGCGTTGACCAGAGCCCGGACCACCCTCACACACCAGGAGAGGAACGGATCCATATCGCTGTAGCGCATTCCTGGCACTTCCCCAAGAAGATCCGACACCGCATCAACCATGCCGGCGCTATCGGCTGCCGCCCAGGCATTCACGTCGGACTGCGAAGCTCTCGGAAGAGCTCGGATCACGCGCGTTTGTTCCCCCGGTTGCCCGAGAATATAGGCGCTCACCTCGGCCCACTCTCCTTGCTGAATCAGCGCATCGAACGTGCCCACGAATGGATGTGTCGCCTTGGTGAAGGCCCTCACAAAGGCGTCCAGGTTCGCAAACCGGTCCGGCCCGTGTGGCCTCGTCGCCCTGCGGATAGCAGCGCCAAGACGAGGGTCAGGAGGCACCGACACATGTCCATACGAAGGCGGCTGCCCAGTCAGCAGCCAGGATGCGATTGCCCCGAGGCTGTACACGTCTGCAGTGATCGTCGCGTCGTGCGCATCGCTGTACTGCTCCGGCGCCGCCCACCCGGCGCTTCCCGTCAAACCTCCAGATTGAGTCAGCTTGGATATTGTGAGGCCCAAGGGATTACGAACAATACCAAAGTCGGCAACGACCCATCGGGCTCCGTCATCACCGTCGAGCCATAAAATGTTCTGCGGCTTCAGGTCGCGGTGCACCTGACCTTCAGCATGGAGAGGTCTGAGCCCTCCGGCAACAGCCTCGAGAATCTCGACGCACTCTATTACCGAGCAGGGCACATCGGCCTCAGACAGCGCGTGCGACGCGTACGGCATGGTGTACCAGCTGTGCGAAGAATCGTAGTCGAGAATCGGCATCACGTGCCTGTTCGCAGTCGCAACCATGGCGAAGAGCTCGCGCTCAAAACGCTCCTGCACTTGGGGTACATCGGCGGCGATCTTCAGGACAACGGTTCGGCCAGAAGTGCTCTGTGAAGTCCAGACTTGAGCTGCGGGCGTCTCGCTGATTCTCTCCCCCAGGTCGTATCCGTCGGGTATCGCCACGAAGTCACCTCTCTGCTTTCTGCTCTCTGATGTCGGGCGTATCTCCCCCACCCCGCAATCAACGGTGCTGTCGGTTCCTTGAGGCCAGCGAACCAATGCTGAGGACCGCCGGGTCAGTTGAAGCGTCCGGTGAGGAATCCCCTACTGGCAGCGGCGCGGCCTCCTATACCCGTCTCATGGAGATGAGCTGAAACGTCAAAATTAGCGTCACCTCGCAGCGAACAGACCCGAGTGCAGCCGGGTTCGCGACCATGTGCCAGGACTAGCGTACTCACGAGCGCTGGTCGCCAACGGCGCCAGGTGCCAACTGACCGACACGGCTTCGACGTGGACGCAATGACGGACCGGCGCATCCGCAACTTGAGGTGCCCGGGACCACCGGGCCTGCAGGGCCATAACCAAAAGTCTCATCCGGGCGCAAATATCGGCTCGGTGGTCCCGCACCTCGTGGTGCTCTCTCGCACGATCGGTGGTGCTGAACCGCACGATTGGGTGGTGCGCAGAGCGACGAATACCCAATTTAGAGTGCTGCAGCAGCCGCATTTCCGTGCAACGTCGCCACACGAGCACGACCAGTCCTCGCCGCACAATGCTGTTGAGACTTCAAGAAGAGCCGATTCGCGGGATGTCCGCCCGACCTTCCAAGGCTCGTCGGAGCGTTTCGTTCTCCACGGTAAGTCGACGAACCTGTTCGGCATAGATGTTGAGCTCCAACAAGAGGTCATCGCGTTCTCTTCGGACCACGCGCAATTGCGCTTCTGCGGCAATCGCTCGGTCGTCTTTCTTCCTGCCGATAGGACCTTCACCGGACTGCTGCCTTGCTTGAGCAATCTTCGTGACAACGTCCGGGAACGCCGCATAGAAAGCCGGGCGCTTCACCCCGAGTCGCGCTGCCAGTGCCGTGACGGTAGGCGCCGGCCCGCCACGAGACGCTTCCGCGGACAAGATCTGATGCATCTCGTTGACAGCGTCAATGGTCAGTTTTCGCGGTGTCTTCATTAGGTCGTTTTTCATGACGTAACACCTAACAATTCACGAATCTTGCCAGCTCGCATCCTTAAGCGCGACAGGACGAACGGGGCGGTGACCGACCCACTTTCCAGGAATCCCTCGATGAGATTCAAGTCTTCGAGCCAAGCCTCCACGTTGGCGGTGTCAAGGGATACGTTCCGACATTCGAATGGCAGGCACGCCTCCATTTCAGGAGCATCGGCCCGATGTCTCAAGCACTTCGCTTTCGACGCGTCAAAGACGCATGTTACGAATTCGCCAGGGTAAACACCCGGCTCCTCTTGTTCGACTAGGAGTTTCATCTGCTTTGGGTTGTCAGCGACAATCCCGGCGAACCGCATTCGTCCAACGAATTTACTTGCGCGATCTCGAGCAATGTCGCCGGCCGGGCCTAGGAGTTCAACCCCTCGGCTCTCCAAATCGACGAGGTAGTCACCCCGCGCCATAGCAATTTCGCTTTCAACCTCAGCTCGAAAGCCGGAGTCCGATGTGCCCGCGTAGCCCTCGAACATTTGGACGCTATGGTGGCGAAACTGAATGGCGCCAGCGATCGAGCCGCCCGGTCGCCGCGCGATAAACCAAGCCAAAGTCCTTCGAAATTGGCTAGTGGCCAATTTCCACACGTTCTCATCGTCATCGGCAATCTGATCCACAACGCCTTTGCCCTTGCTATATTCGTTGCACCACGCAACGAATCTGTTCATTTCTGAGTTCGTCTTCCGGTGGTCCATGGCATCCCGTTGTCGAGCACTGGCACTCTTTCTGTAGGTCAACGCGGCGAAGAGGTGAAGCTGGCCCTCGTCTTGGAGCCGCTCAAGAGCCGCAATTGCCTTCCGCACCGGATCGCCAACGATCCACGTGGCCGGGGCTCCCATTTCGTCAGCTTCTCCCTTGAACGCAATCCCAGAGACTCTCCGTCTTGCAACCCGTCCAGTGGAGTCCTTGTCCAGCGTCAGGCATCCTCGCCGAAGGCTCTTAATTTCGGCGTCCCGCATCCCAGAGAAAAAGGCGATAACGATGTAGCACGCAACTGAAAGCATCTCCAGGTAGAACGGGACGTCCTTGTACTCGAAGCGCGGGAGCTGTATGCCTCCCGGTGCAACGACTCGGATGGGTACTTGAAGATATGACCCATCGTCGATGCCCAAGTCATTGACGGCTTGAGTGATTAGTGCTTTCGAACCGCGGTAGGCCGCATCCCGCGTGCAATCCGCTTCGCGTGCAATGTGCGCATAGTTGACGACGTACGAACCCGTCTTCTCGTTCCACCACCCTGGCAGTTTCCGTCCTTCGACTGCGTAGCGGTCCAACAATTTCACGATGCGGCGCTCTCCGATTCCAATTCCTACCGGTGCTCCTTCAGTCCGGTAGCGGGCAGATCTGGGGCCGCGGTTCCGAAGACTGACATACGCATCCATCGCCTCTAGAACCTCTTCAGAAAGCTCCTCAACCCATTTCATCGCCCAGGTCATGAGCGGAACCAGGACGGTTTCGGGCATCCGCTGCGTCTTGTTCTCCTGCCCCTTTTGAGGGCCCGGGAGCCCTTTCCACGTCACGGTCCTAAACGGGTCGAAGGTGAGAAAGTCCGACGAAAGGGCTGCACGATTCGTGTAAAACAATCGCGCAGCGGAAATGGAGAGCTTCGACTTGTTCGGATGGTCCGGGTATTTAGCGCTTAGGTAGCGCGCGAATGCCTCGATATCTTTAGGCCCGAGAGTGTCTAGGCGCGGCGTCCCAGACACTGTGAGCCAGTCAAAAAAGGTCGGATGTTGGAGAAGTAGCTCCGGATACTCGCAGCGCGCAAGTACTCGGCTCCATCTCTGACATCAACAGCAAGAAGGGCAAAGAACAGTTCCTTCACCGTAGTGCGGTAAGGGTTGGCAAAATAAGCAAAGTGCAGCTGGTGAAACCTGCTGTGTTCCTTCAATACGATGGGCTCGAGACTCCAGATATCGTCCGCGAACACGGACATCTCGGATCTAACCGTGCCCATTCTAAGAGCCCGGGTGCCAAAGAGCGACGCACCTCGATTAGTGAGATCTTCTGGGCTGAAATGATTCTGCAGCGACGTAGTCATATTCAGATCCTGTCCTCCAACAACTTGAGCGGCACTTTAAGGGACGGATCGGACTTTGCCGAATCTATTTGTGCCGCAGTGAAGCGCGGGAGTATGTCGTCCGTTATCGCTAGCCAAGCCTGGCCATAGTCGCTCCACCAGCGCGGCCCGCTGACTTCTTCGGACCGTTTATGTAGTTCGTCAAGGAGATTGACTATCGCCGGCAGATTGCCCTCACCGACAATTGCATTTGGGCAACTAAAACAGATCAGCGCGGATTGGTCGCAGACTTCGCCGTCGGCATATGGACCATGCAGAATGTCTCGACAACTCAAGAATGCAGTCGGCGTGGCCTCGCTTGCGGCACGGCCCAAATCACCCACCGTGGAAATGCGATGACCTTGTCCGTTGGGATGGCTTCGGCGGGCCCGAAAATCCTCCTCTAACTCCTCGAATGTTTCACCCATTACTCCCTCAGCCCAGTCGATGACCGTCGCGTCTCCGCGGAGGTAGTTGTTGAACAAGACATCTTGGGTATTACCGCGGGTCGCAGATGGAAGGTGTCCTCCTGCGGTCTTGGTTTCGCGGCGGAGGTAGGTCGTCCTGATCCTGTTGAATGTAAGTTCGCGCTTCGTCGATCCGTCGACAATTTTGTTTCGTTCAGCCCACCGGTTCAAGAAGAGACTTACGTGCGAAAGCCTCTTTTCCCAGGGGTACCGACAGCTGACTGTGTTTCGCCCATAGGTGTTCGTCCAGACGGCTAACAGCTTGTCCGATCGAGCAATTGCGCGAGCAGGCGCGCTTAGCTCATCGACAAGTTGGTAGAAGCCACCGGGCGAATGGAGCTGCCGACTCTTTGTCCCGACTGCCCAGACCACGGGCTCGTACCATCTACCATCGCCTCTTCGCCGCTTCACAACCTGGACCTGCACGGCGCTCGAATCGTGGACAGTGTGAGCCGCCGGCAATTCTTTAATGGCTTCAACGTTCATTCCTGATATAGCGACGAACAGAATGAGAAGTGGCGCCAAATCGTTCTCGGTCAGAAAGACCTCCGAGGCTAACGCCGTCCGGTCCGTGTAACGGATCCCCTGGCTAGGTAATGTTCCTGTTCGCAAGAGACATTCGAGGAGCCTGGCATGGTCTTGTTGCCTCTCAGTGAGACCTTCGGGGTGCAGGCGAAACCGCTCGACAAGTGCGCGACCGGCCCGAATTCGACTTCTGATCGCCACCACTTCCGACCTAGCGGAAATCTTGATGCGGTTGAAGATCTCGTCGCTATAGCCGGAGACGCCGGGTCGGTTGCCGGTGCCAGGCCCGGCGATACTGAGATAGGCAACGACGCTCTCATCGAGTTTGACCTCCTCATCCAATGTGTTGAGGATGCCCTTCAAACTCGCCAACATCGTGTGCGCTGAAGCGGCCGTGAATCCCGCTTCTTCAATGAGTACGCGTCGATATTCCCGAAAGCTCCCAACGCCTATGTCACCAAATGATGTCAGTCCCGGCTTGTGGCCCTCCATGAATGCCACGAATCTTCGGATGGAGGTCCAAATCCCCTCGGCTGTGGCAATCGTCCTGCTGGATCCGTAGAAGCTGGTGGCCCCAGCAAAACCGCGAACGGCCTCCTCGGTGAGGCTTGAGCGAGCCCAATTGTCTGTCTTGAACGTCTTCTCTCGGCCGTCGAGCCCGCGGACGAAAACATCAAAGTTACCGTCCTCGCGCGTGGTGACACTATCCGGAACACCGTACCCAATGGGCGGAAGTGGGGAGCGCCGACCAGACGAAGTGCCCTTCTCATACATCCGGGTAGTCCAAGTCGGCCTCGTTGTTGCCAAAATCGGCCGCAGCTTCGGAGGGAAGTTCCCATTCTTCGTCGTCGGGTATGAGGGCCAGTCTTGTTTCGTAGTCCAGTTCTGCGAGCGTATGGAGGTAAATCGCGGTCGTGTCCGCTGAGCTGTGACCGAGTCGAAGTCGCAACCAGTTGAGCGGATCGCCAAACACTTGGACGTACCGTTTTCGATATGGCTCGTTCTGCGGCTCAAGGGTTGACAAATGGCCGCGCTGCAGTTTGTCCAACGTCGCGACAGCGTAGGTATGTCTAAGCGCATGGGGGTGCGCACTCAGGTTAATTCCCAAACGAACGCAGCGAGCATTAGCGACCGCGAAAATTCCCTGCCAAGTCTTGCTCGACATTGGTGCACCTTTGTCGGTTAGCCAGAGACAGGCGGGCTGTAGGACAGCATCCTTCAACACCAGAACGCGTGCACGCTCCACCGGCGCCAATGACGACAACCTTCGACCCATACCCGATGGAGTCAGTACCCATTTCGGATTCCGTTCGTTGATGACGAACCACCCCTTGTCGGGTGAGTAAAGGCCGTTTCGGGTCCCTCGTTTAACCGCAGCTCGGCGCTCACCTCGGACATATGCGTCTATCGAAGAAAGGACACTGTTCGGCACATAAATATGGCGTCCTTTCATATTCTTGGCGGTTCTCGCCGTAATCCAGACCTTCGCATGAGCGACGTCGGGTCGCCGCATGGGAATTTCGGTGAGCAGTAGAACCGACTGCTCCGTGAGACGCATGCCAGTGCGAACCATCAAGTCGGTAAAACTGGCATTCCTGCCGGCGAGTGGTCCTTTAAACGATGGATCACGGTTGCCTTTCGAAGCGAACCCTCTCATTCCCACGTCGCGCCATTGGTTATAGTCGGCGATCGATAGCCATTTCATGGGAGTTTGCATCGTGTCGGGTCGATATTCTCGCGGCGATTGACGTCCTGTTACGCCAGTGCGTCTTCCGTGCGCCGATCTCGAATCGCGTTGGAGAAACGGGGATTTGACCACCAAGCCTTCGTCTTCAGCCCACCCGTAAAACTCCGAAACAGTTGCGACCTCTCTGTTCCAGGTCGCCGCCGTAACTCGGGGGCCATCAGGGTCCTGATTCCTCCATAGGTAATAGGCTGCACGATCTCCACTCGTAACGTCTCGCCAGCCTCGACTAGCGAAACGATGCGTCAAACCTTGTGCGCTTTCAACAGCCACGAAATCGAGGAACCTCGCAAGGTCGCGTGCGTATGCCTCTTGAGTGTGCATCGAATGCCCTGCTATCCAGGAATTCTGGAAGAAGCTATTTAGCAAAACGTCGAATACGCCATCTGGTCCGATTAAGAATGGGGAGCCCTCCATCCGACGGTTGTCATCAAGCCACGCCCCCCACCGGTTGTTGCTGAAGCAACTGCGCGCGTGGTGAACCACACCCTCCAACGTTGCTGGAGAGAATGATCCTCAGTCCCGAGCGGCATCATGTACGCAACGTACCACTGACGTGTCATGCAGTACATAAATGCTGACGAGCTGGAACCGCGCCGGGAAGTGGGCGACGGCGTTGGCGCGGTGGATGCTGATCATCCCGGATTCGAGCGGCTGCCGGAGGGCGTCGAGCACGGCCGATGCGAACTCGGGAGCCTCGTCGAGGAAGAGCACCCCGTGACAGGCGCGGGCGGCTGCACCCGGCCGGATCTGTCCACTGCCGCCGCCGACCATGGCCGCCGCCGTCGCGGTGTGGTGCGGTGATTCGAGCGGCGGCCGGGTCACGAGGGACCGGCCGAGTCCGCGCCCGGCGAGGGAGCGCAGCGAACTCGCCTCGAGGGAGGCGGCCGGGTCGAGGTCGGGCAGGAGTCCGGGCAGGCGGGCGGCGAGCATGGTCTTGCCGGAGCCTGGCGGGCCGAGCATGAAGAGATGGTGGCCGCCTGCTGCGGCGATCTGCAGGGCCAGGATGGCGTCCTCATTGCCGATGACGTCGGCAAGGTCCATCGAACCGGTTTCGACGACGTCGTTCCCGGCGGGTCCGGCTTCGGTGGGCCACTCGATGGTTTCGACCGGCACGGGCGTCAGCTCCGCCCCGTGCCAGATCGCCGCCTCGCGGAGGAGGCGACCCCGATCACGGTGATGCCGGGCACGAGTTCCGCCTCCGCGGCGTTTCCGGCCGGAACCATGACGGTTCGGTGGCCGAGACGCGACGCCGCGATCACCGCCGGCAGCATGCCCGGGACTGGTCGAAGGCGCCCGTCGAGGGCGAGCTCGCCGATGTGCACGACCGAGCCGACCGACCCGGCCGCGACCACCCCGTCCGCGGCGAGGCACGCGAGCGCGATCGCGAGGTCGAATCCCGAACCGTGCTTCGGGAGCGCCGCCGGCGACAGGTTGATCGTGAGCTTGTTATGGGTCAGTGGGCAGCCGGAGTTCTTGGCCGCGGCCTTGACCCGCTCTGTCGCTTCGGAGAGCGCGGCATCCGGCAGGCCGATCAGCACCATGCCGGGGAGCTGACCAGAGATGTCGGCCTCGACTTCGACGAGCGCGCCAGTCAGCCCGAGCAGGGCGACGGCGTGGGTACGGGCGAGACCCATCAGGCTGCGCCCATCAGACGGCACGCACTAGAACACGCTCACTAAAACACTCCGGGCAGGTGCTCGATCACCGGAACGGCGCCGGGGGCGAGGATCACCGCGATCGCGTCGATCCTGATTCGCTCCGGCCAGGCATCCGCCTGCTCGCACCACGCCGCCGCAAGCCGGCGGAGCCGGGCGAGCTTGACGACGGTGATCGCCTCGAACGGATGCCCGAAGCCGATCCCCGAGCGCGTCTTCACCTCGACGAAGGCGACTTCGCCGTCCTGCTCGACAATCAGGTCGATTTCGCCCTGCTCGCACCGCCAGTTGCGGGCGAGGAGCGTATACCCGGCGTCGGTGAGGAACCGCGCCGCGTGCTCCTCACCGAGCCTGCCCAGATCATCTTTGCGTGCCACGAGTGCCTCCCACGGACAGGATGCCGGGGGTGGGCGAGCATCCGCGGGGGCCATCGTCGACCGGTGGACAGCGGGCAGACGTCGACGCCTGGTGAGGAGAGTCGGGAATTCGCCTTCGGAAAGTCCGTACACCGTCGAGGGGCGACTCCTAGATGCCGAGGCTCCTGAGTGCCTCGTCCATGCGATCGGCGAGCACCCGATACCCCTCATCGTTCGGGTGCAGGCCGTCGCCGGCCTTCCATTCCGGGTGGCCGTCGAGCCAGTGCGAGGCGCCGGGAATGTAGACGGCGTCGATCGCCGCAGCGCCCGCGCTCACCCACTCGATGATCTGTTGAACCGAGCCGGGTCGATCGTCGGTGTACCAGAACGGCTCGACCACGATGACGCGTGCGACCGGCAGCGCTTCACTGATCCTGGTGAAGTCGGCCGTGATGGCGGAGCGGATGCGGTCGGCGCGAGCGGGCATCGAGAAGTTGTCGTTGAGACCCATCGTCACGATCACGATGTCGGGGCGGGCGGCGATGACCTGGTCGACGAGGTCCTCTGACACGTCTGCCCGGTGGTTCACGAAACCGAGACCGTTCACGCTCGGGTTCACCTCGGTCCAGCCGTGCTCGATGGAAAGGAGCGTCGACCACCGGTGTTCGGGGCTCGAAGCCCCGGTCCCGAGCGTGTACGAGTCCCCGTAGAACGCCACGACGGGACCGGTACCCGGAGACCCCGCAGGAGTCACCGGAATCGGTTCGGCCGGTACCGCACGTCCAACCGAACCGATCACGGCGACGAGTCCAACGACGACGGCCACGGACCCCACCCAGAGGGCCATGACGGTTCGGGTCATTCGTCGGGGTGCACTCACACCAGTCATTCGGAGCGGGATCCGTTCTGGTTTGCCCGGCAATGCGGGAAAGGACCGGTCACGACACCAGCAGCGGCGTGCCGTTCCCCGCTGCCGCGAACGCGGCATCCGTCGCCCGGAGCACGCGCAGTACGTTCGCCCCGGCGAGGGCGGCGAGCTCGACGGCGGTCCAGCCCCGCGCGGCGAGCTCGGTCAGGAGCGCCGGGTAGCCGTCGACGCCCTCGAGACCGACCGGGAATTCGTCTGTGCCGTCGAAGTCGCCGCCGAGCCCGATGTGCCGAATGCCCGCGACCCGGCGAGCGTGCTCGATGTGGGCGATGACCTCGTCGAGGGTCACCGTCGGCGCGGCGCTGTCCCTGGGCCCGTCGAACCAGGCGGCGAAGTCCGGGGAGAGGAACTGCGGCACGAAGGTGAGCATGAGCACGCCGTCGTTGTCGCGCAGGCGCTCGAGCACGTCGTCCGGTACGTTCCGCGGGTGGTCCGTGACGGCGGCGCACGAACTGTGGCTGAAGATCACCGGCGCCGTCGTCACGGAGAGCGCCGCGTGCGCGGTCGCCGGGGACACGTGGGACAGGTCGACGAGCATGCCGAGCCGGTTCATCTCCCGCACGTACTCGACGCCACGCGCGGACAGGCCGCCGTGCACGGGCTCGTCGGTGCCCGAGTCGGCCCAGGTCGTGTTGTGCACATGGGTGAGGGTGAGGTACCGCACGCCGAGCCGCGCGAACATCCGCAGCACGGCCGGGGAGTCGTTGAGGCTGTGCGCGCCCTCCGCGCCGAGGAGGGACGCGATCCGGCCGTGGGACCTGGCCGACTCGACGTCGGCGGCGCTGCGGGCGATCTGGAAATCGTCCGGGTAGCGGGCGGCGAGGCGGTAGACCCAGTCGATCTGCTCGAGGGTGCCCTGAACGGCGTCGGCACCGAGGGATTCGTCGCTCACATAGACCGACCAGAACTGTGCGCCCACCCGGCCGGCCCGGAGGCGCTCGATGTCGGTGTCGGTCGTCAGTCCCCGTTCGAGTCCCTCGACCGAGTACGCGCGGTTCTCCCGGCATTCCCAGGCCCAGTCGTTGTGGCCGTCGACGAGGGGTGCGAGTTCGAGGGCGTGGTCGACGACCGCGCCAACAGGGTTCGTCGGGGCGGTCGTGGCGGCGTGGTTCTCGGCAGCGGATGCGGGGGGCATGGTCCAACGCTAGTGCCGGGGTTCCCCGCGCGGAACCCGGGTTCCCGCGTGCACCGGCACCGGCACCGATGCAGGTTACTAGGCTGGACCCATGGGACTACGCGACAGGTTGGTCGACCTCGGCATGAAGACGATGAGCCTGATGCACCGGGCCGTGCTCAAGGCATCCGGTGGACGTTTGCTCGCCTCGTTCGGGCCGATCCCGGTGGTCGAACTGCACACGATCGGCCGCTCGACGGGCAAGCGCCGCACGACCATGCTCACGGCCCCGATCCACGACCGGAACCGCTTCGTGCTGATCGCCTCGAAGGGCGGCAGCGACCGGAACCCGCAGTGGTACCTCAACCTCGTTGCGAACCCCGACGTCGAACTCACCGTGCACGGCACGACGAAAAAGCTGAGGGCACGCACGGCAGAAGCAGCGGAGAAGGCGGAACTCTGGCCGCAGATCGTCGCCGCATACAAGGGGTACGAGGGCTACCAGCAGAAGACCAGCCGGGACATCCCCGTCGTGGTCTGCGAGCCCCGCTAGAACGACCAGCCGGCTACTCGTCGAGCGCGAGTTCCTTGGGCAGTTCGAATTCCTTCGAGGCGAGTTCCTCGACGTTGACGTCCTTGAACGTCAGCACGCGCACGGACTTCACGAAACGGTCCGACCGGTACACGTCCCAGACCCAGACGTCCTTCATGTTCAGTTCGAAGTAGAAGTCGTGCTCGGTGTCCCGGCGCACGAGTTCGACCTCATTGGCCAGGTAGAAGCGCCGTTCCGTCTCGACGACGTACTGGAACTGCCCGACGACATCCCGATATTCGCGGTACAGGGCCAACTCGACCTCGCGGTCGTAGTCTTCGAACTCTTCTTCTTCCATGGTGAGACAATCCTACGCTGAGATGGTCAGCCACGATTTGCGATGGAGCCCTGTCGGTCCGAGGCGCCCGATCGCAGCCATGTGCTCCGCACTGCCGTAGCCCTTGTTGCCCGCCCACCCGTAGCCGGGCGTGACCGCATCCGCTGCGATCATCAGCCGGTCGCGGTGCACCTTCGCGATCACGGATGCCGCGGACACGGACGCACAGTCCTGGTCGGCCTTGATCCGGGTCAGCACGGAGAGGGGCGTCGCGAGGGCCTTGTTGAGGTAGTCGTCGTTGCCGTCGAGCAGCACGACGCTCCCCGGACGTCCACGCCGGCGGCGAACAGTTCGGCGAGGGCCCGTTTGCCCGCGAGCCCGAGTGCGGCGATGATGCCGATCTCGTCCACCTCCTTCGCGGAGGCGAGTCCGACCGCGGAGTGCAGCACCCAGGCGACCGCGAGCGGTGCGAGGGCCTCACGGCGCCGCTCGCTGAGCATCTTCGAGTCGCGGAGACCGACCGGCATCGTGCCGTGCGTGCCGTCGATCGCGGCGACGCCGACCCCGACCGGTCCGGCGAGGGCACCACGTCCGACCTCGTCGCAGCCGATCACGCAGCTCGCGCCTTCGGCGAGCAGGCCGAGCTCGACCTCGAGGGTCGGATCGCAGACGGCCATCTACTTCGTCTCCGGGGAAACCCCTCGGAAGACTTCCGGGTAGTCGTCGAGCCAGGTCCAGCGGGACAGCGGCCAGCTGATCACGAGGGCGCGGCCGACGACGTTGTCGATCGGCACGAAGCCCTTGCCAGGGGTGTCCCCGTTGTACCGGGAGTCCTTGGAATTGTACCGGTTGTCGCCCATCACCCAGAGCGAGTTCTCCGGTACGACGACGTCGAAGTTGTCCTTGGACACGGCGCTCGCCCCGGCAGGGAGGTTCACATACGGCTCGGAGAGGGGCACGTCGTTGACGCTCAGCTGGCCGAGGGCGTTGCAGCAGCTGACGTGGTCGCCGGGCAGTCCGATGACGCGCTTGATCAGGTGGTCGTTGCTGTCCGGCGCGGAGAGGCCGACGACGGAAAGGAGCCAGTCAAGGCCGGCGGCGACGGGGTTCTGCTGCACGGCAGCCTGCGGGAGGAGCCACCCGCCGGGATCGCGGAACACGACGACGTCACCGCGCTGGATGGGCATGAGCTTCGGTTCCAGCTCGTTCACGATGATGCGGTCGTTGACCAGGAGGGTGTTCTCCATCGACCCCGAGGGGATGTAGAACGACCGGACGAGGAAGGTCTTGATCAGGAACGAGATGAGCAGCGCCACCACAAAAATGATCAAGAGGTCGCGAAAGAAGATCGCAACGCCGCGCTTGCCGCGCTGTGGTGCTTCTGATGCCAGGCGATCCGATCGCGTGGGCAGAGAATTGTCTGTCATTAAACCGCCTGAGCTCCTGACCCAGTGTACGGGTCAGGAGCTCAGGGTGAAACGCAGCCGGGGCTGGGAATCGGGTGTGACGAGTCTTAGTCGCGCTTTTCCTTGATCTTGGCCTTCTTGCCACGCAGGTTGCGCAGGTAGTACAGCTTCGCGCGACGCACGTCTCCGCGGGTGACGACCTCAATGTGGTCGATAACCGGGGAGTGCACCGGGAAGGTACGCTCGACGCCGACCTGGAAGCTGACCTTGCGAACGCAGAACGTTTCGCGGACGCCTTCGCCGGAACGGCCGATGACGACACCCTGGAAGACCTGCACGCGCGAGCGTGCGCCTTCAACGATGTTGACGTGAACCTTGACGGTATCGCCGGCACGGAACGCCGGGATGTCCTTCCGGAGTGATGGGGCATCCACCTGGTCGAGAATATGCATATTTGTTCGCTCTCTGTATCCGCCACAGGACGAAGACGGCTGAGGTCGCCCGCGCACACAGGTGCTGGGCGACGACTGATGAGGTTAAGACCGTGCCGAACGGTGCAGCTCCCCTGTGGCAGAGGCATGCTACGGCACAATCGCTGATTATGTCACGATCCGCGCCTCCGGCAAAACCGGGCCGGCTAGGTGTCTTTCGGCTTCTCCCGCACGACGATGACCGACGGGTCAGGGGTGGGTTCGAAGCCGATGGGCGACGGATGCTCCCCCGCGGCCGGTTCGGTCGGGGCGCCACCTCTGGCGGTCTTGTCGATCAGCACGATCATCGCCTGCATCCGGCTCCTGGCACTCGCGAAGAGCTCCCAGATGGCGAACCAGAAGGCTGCGAGCCCGACGAGCACGACCAGGAACGGCAGCCAGCTCGCACCCGCCGTGAAGCCGGAGGCCACGATCAGGGCGTGCCACAGGGTGAGCACGCCGACGTCACGCCAGGACACCGCCCGCTCCAGCCGCACCTCGGTGCGGGCGAAGAAGAGCAGGGCGACGGCCAGCAGGCCGAGGCCGAGCACGATGCCGCCGAAGAAGCTGCCGAGCACGGCCCATCCGCTCGACTTGAAGAGGGACGCGCCGATCAGGAGCCACGCCGGAAGCACGAGCACGGCAAGGAATTGCCAGCGATAGAAGACCCTGCGTAGGAACACGAAGCCAGACTACTCGCGGACGCCTTCGGCTGGCTCTGCGTTCGCTGGAGGCAGAAGGTCGGGCCGGACCCGCATGGTGCGCTCGAGCTGCTGGTCGTGGCGCCACGTCGCGATGGCACCGTGGTTGCCGCTCAGGAGCACCGGGGGTACGTCGAGACCGCGCCAGCTGGACGGCTTGGTGTAGCTCGGGTATTCGAGGAGTCCGTCCTCGTGGGACTCCTCGACGAGGCTCTCCGGGTTGCCGACCATGCCGGGGATGAGCCGGCCGACGGCCTCGATCATGGCCATCACCGCGACCTCTCCCCCGTTGAGCACATAGTCGCCGAGGCTGACCAGCCTGACGCGCCCGCGGGAGGCGAAGTGGTCGAAGACGCGTTGGTCGATGCCTTCGTATCGCCCGCAGCCGAAGACGATGTGCGGTTCGGCGGCCAGTTCGCGGGCCATCTTCTGGGTGAAGAGGTCGCCGGCCGGGGACGGGAAGATCAGGAGCGGCCCTGCGTCGTTCGCCGTGGCATCCGCTGCCGCGTCGCCGCCAGCTTCAGTGGGCGCGCCGGTGGTCTCGTCGAGGATCGCGTCGAGAGCCTCGCCCCAGGGTTCCGGCTTCATCACCATGCCGGCGCCGCCGCCGTACAGGGTGTCGTCGACGGTGTTGTGCCGGTCGTGGGTGTGGTCGCGCAGGTTGTGCACGAGCACCTCGATGAGTCCGGACTGCCTGGCCTTGCCGAGCAGGGAGACGTCGAGGACAGAGAAGAACTCCGGGAAGATGGTGAGGATATCGATGCGCACGAAGAAAGCCTAGGCGTGGACGGGAACGGACTCGTCCGCGGTTTCGGCGTCGGTCGCGGTCGTAGCGCTCGCTTCCAGGTGGGCGGCACGGTTGACCCGGGTGCGGTGCGAGAAGTACACCGGCAGGGCGGTGAAAAGGATCGCACCGAGCAGGTTGCCGACGAGAACGGGGATCTGGTTCCAGAGCAGCCACTGGCCGATGCTGATCGGGGCGCCGAGCATCATGCCGGCGGGGATGACGAACATGTTCACGATCGCGTGCTCGAGTCCGAGGCTGAAGAAGATCGTGACCGGAAGCCACATCGCGAGGATCTTTCCTGCGGTGGACTTCGACGTGTAGAACATGATCGTGCCGATCGCGACCATCCAGTTACAGAGCATCGCCTTGATGATCGCGACGACGATTCCGCCAGGGCCGACCGCTTCATACGGCAGAACCTTGTGCTCGGCTAGATGCACGATGGCCTGGACCATCGGGTCTGTGGTCACGGTGCCCATGTAGGTGATCGAGACGACGTAGAGGAAGCCGAAGAGCACGGCGCCGAACAGGTGGGCGGCGATGACGACACCGAAATTGGTGAGGCCCTTTTTAATGGTCGTTCGTCCCTCGAGGATCGCGAGCGGGATCAGCGCGAAGCTTCCCGTGACGAGCTCGAGTCCGAGCAGCAGGATAATGGCGAATCCGACCGGGAACAGCACGGCGCCCACGATGGGAAGCCCGGTCTGGGCGGCCGCGGTCAGGGACACCGCCGTTGCCGCGCCCAGGATCGCCCCGGACAGGGTTCCGCGGATGATCATCTGCTTAATGGTCAGGTTCGATTTAACGACACCCGAATGAATGATGTCATCGATGAGTTTGTCGGGCTGGACGTACGACACAGGCGGTTCTCCTTGCAAGGGCTGCCGCGTCGTGGGGAGTGGAGGAGCCAGCGGGCGCGGCGCGCCTTCCCCCGGGTTGATCCCGGTCGCGCCTATGCGCCGTTCTGGTCTGGTGTGTGCTCGGCGTCCGGCTCGGCACCGGCGTCGGGTTCGTGCGGTGCGCCATCCGCTTCGAGCGGGGCTTCGGGCTCGTCGTCCGGCTCCTCGGGGAGCTCTTCGAGCAGTCCGGGCGGAGGGGTGATCGTGACGATACCCGTCGCGATGTCGACGGAGGGAACGATTGCCTTCACGAAGGGCACCATGACGTCACCGGTCGCGGTCTTGACGATCAGGAGATCCTGGGCCGGAAGGTGTTCGAGACGGCCGATGGTACCGATCTGCACCCCGTCACGCACGACCTTGAGGCCGACGAGCTGGTGGTCGTACCAGGCGTCTTCTTCGTCGGATTCTTCGTCGTCGTCCTGGTCGATCCACAGGATGGCCTTGGCGAGTGCCTCAGCCGCTTCCCGGTCGGGGACATCCTTGAAGAAGCCGACGGCGTGCTGGTTGTACCAGCGGAGCTCGACGAGCTCGATCTTCTTACCGTGCCACGGGGACCCGGTTGGAACCTGAAGCGTGAACACGGCGCCCGGGACGAAACGTCGCCCCGGGTCATCCGTGAACAGTTCGAGCTTGATGGCGCCCTTGAGGCCATGGGCCTTGGTCAGGCGACCAACCCGCAGCTGGGCTCGGGGCGACTGGGCTCTGGGTACCAGAGTGTCGTTCACGAGGCTCACCGCCGGCTCAGAAATCGGTGTCGACGACGTCGACCCGCACGCGCTTGCCATCGGCCAGGGCAGCCACAAGGGTGCGCAGGGCCTTTGCGGTCCGCCCGGAACGACCGATGACGCGGCCGAGGTCCTCGGGGTTCACGCGAACCTCGAGCACCTCGCCACGCGGTGAGTTCTGGGCAGCAACGTGCACATCGTCCGGGTGGTCAACGATTCCCTTGACGAGGTGCTCAAGCGCGGGTGCGAGCAAAATTACGCCTTGTCCTCTTCTGTTGCGTCAGCGGCTTCGGCGACGGGCGCCTCTTCCTTGACAACGGGCTTCTCAGCCTTGGGCTTGAGAACCGGCTTCTTCTTCTCGTCGGCGACGAAAGCGACCTTGGCCTCTTTGATCTTGACGGTGCTGACGGCGTTCTTGTCACCCTTGAACTTGCCCCAGTCGCCGGTCAGCTTGAGGAGAGCCTCAACCTGCTCGGTGGGCAGGGCGCCAACGCCGAGCCAGTACAGTGCACGCTCGGACTTGATCTCGATGACCGAGGGCTCCTGCGTGGGGTGGTAGATGCCGATTTCTTCAATGACGCGACCGTCGCGCTTGGTGCGCGAGTCGGCCACAACGATGCGGTAGTACGGCGCACGAATCTTGCCCATGCGCTTCAGACGGATTTTGACAGCCACAATTCTCCTGTGTATTTGATTTTTGGCGAACTGAGGGCCGTGAGCGTGGGGGCACACTCGGCACAAGCTCAAGATGGTTTTTTCCTGCGTCAGAGTAGAGGGTCGGGCGCAGGAGAACTCGACTAATCATTCTGTCAGATGTCGGCCCCAATGTGATAATCGACCGGGCACCGGGTGTCCGCCGAAAGCGGATTCCGCGTTCGTGCGGGAGGCCGCCTGCAATCGGTGTCAGGATTGTGACCAGCACCCAGCCGGGTGCCACGCGACCAAAGGACCGCACGTGGGAATCGAATTCGCCCGATCAGCGCGATCGACGATCGGCATCGAATGGGAGATCGCGCTCGTCGACCGGTCGACCGGTGACCTCGTCTGCATCGCCGACGAGGTGCTCGATGCCCTGCGCGGCCCCGACGGGTCGCCGCACCCGCACATCACCGGAGAGCTGCTGCTCAACACCGTCGAGCTCGTCTCCGGTGTTCACACGACCGTGGCGGGCGCCGTTGCGGATGTCTACGGCCAGGTCGACGAGGTCAGGGCGATCACGGACCCACGGGGCGTCGACCTCATCTGCAGCGGCTCGCATCCGTTCGGCCAGTGGTTCGACCAGGAGGTCACGGACAAGGAGCGGTACCACAAGCTCATCGACCGCACCCAGTGGTGGGGCCGGAACATGATGATCTGGGGCATCCACGTGCACGTCGGCATCGAGGACCGCGACAAGGTCATCCCGATCCTGAACGGCCTGCTCGGCTATCTCCCGCACCTGCAGGCGCTCTCGGCGTCCAGTCCGTTCTGGGCGGGCGTCGAGACCGGTTATGCGTCGAATCGCGCGCAGATGTTCCAGCAGCTGCCGACGGCGGGGCTGCCCTGGATCCTCGAGGACTGGGCGAGCTGGGAACGGTATGTCGAGGACATGACCCGAACCGGGATCATCGACGACATGACCGAGGTGCGCTGGGACATCCGCCCCTCTGCCCGCTGGGGCACCATCGAGATTCGCGCCTGCGACGGCGTGTCGACGGCCACCGAACTCGGGGCGATCGCCGCGCTCATCCAGTGCCTCGTCGAGTGGATGTCCACCGAGCTCGACGCCGGACGCCCGGTCCCGAGCATGCAGCCGTGGTTCGTGCGCGAGAACAAGTGGCGTGCGTCGCGATATGGGCTCGATGCGGAGATCATCCTCGACTCGAGCGGCGCCGAACGACTCGTGACCGACGACGTGCGCCGGCTGATCGGCGTGCTCTCCCCCACCGCGGAACGCCTCGGTTGCCTCACCGAACTGCTGCAGCTGAACGGCATCCTGGATGCCGGCGCGAGCTACCAGCGCCAGCTGCGCGTCGCCGCGGCGAACGGCGGCAGCCTGCCCGCCGTCGTGGCCGCGCTCAGCGCGGAACTCCGCGGCGGCACGCTGCCCGTTTAGGCGGCGTTCTTGGCGTCGCGCCAGGCCAGCCAGTCGGTCAGTGGGGCGAGATCATACGCCGGGCCGGAGAGCCCGATCGTGAACAGGCGGGCCCCGAGCGCATAGAGCTCGTCTGCCTCGTCGACCGTGCGGCCGCGCAGCTCCGTGGACACCTCGATCTCGGCCGGGTCGCGCCCGACCGTCGCGCACCAGTCTGCGAGGACGCCGAGCTTGTGCTCGAGTACCTCGGGGCTCGAGAAGGAATGCCAGATGTCGGCGTGCTTGGCGACGATGCGCAGGGTCTTCTTCTCCCCACCTCCGCCGATCAGCACCGGGATCTTCCGGGTGGGCGGCGGGTTGAGCTTGCCCCAGCGCGCCTCGATGCGTGGGAGGTTCTCCGCGAGGGCGTCGAGCCGGCTGCCGACGGTGCCGAACTCGTAGCCGTACTCGTCGTAGTCGCGCTCGAACCAGCCGGAGCCGGTGCCGAAGATGAAGCGGCCGCCGCTGATGTGGTCGATCGTGCGGGCCATGTCGGCCTGCAGGTCGGGGTTGCGGTAGCTGTTGCAGTTGACGAGGGCGCCGATCTCGATCCGGGAGGTCTGCTCAGCCCACGCGGCGAGGATCGTCCAGGATTCGAAGTGCAGCCCGTCCGGGTCACCGGAAAGCGGGAAGAAGTGGTCCCAGTTGAAGGCGACATCGGTGCCGAGTGCTTCGACCTCTGCGACGGTGTCGCGGATCTTCGTGTACTCGGCATGCTGGGGCGCCACCTGCGCGCCGATGCGGACGGGACCGGGCTTCGTGAGTGTCATGCGCCCAGCCTAAACGCCCGAGGCATACCTGTCCGGTCGAGAGTTACCCGCTGAGCGGTCACTCTCGACCGGAAAGGTACAGGGAGCGGTACGGTTAGCGGCCGAGCATCTTCTGCAGGGCGGCCATCTCCTCGTCGGTGGGACCGCCGGGCTTGCCGGCGACTGCCGGCTTGCGGCCGCCGAGGCCGAAACCGGTGCCGCCGCCGGTCGGTGCCTCAGCGCCGGCGCCCGCCGGCTTCTCACCGGACGCGATCGCGAGGTTCTCCGCGGCACGCTTGGCCGGGTTGCCCGACTTCGAGCCCTTCTTCTTCGCCTGCTGGGGCTTGCCGCGCCCACCGCCGAGGCCGGGCATCGGCCCCATGCCGGGGATGTTCGGCATTCCACCTCGGGCGACGGTCTTCATCATCTTCGCGGCCTGCTCGAAGCGCTGCACGAGCTGGTTCACCTCGGTCACGCTCGAGCCGGAGCCCCGCGCGATGCGCAGCCTGCGTGATCCGTTCAGGAGTTTCGGGGTGGTGCGCTCGGCCTTGGTCATCGACTGGATGATGGCCTCTGTGCGCACGATCTCGCGCTCGTCGAAATTCTCGAGCTGCTGCTTCATGGCCCCGGCGCCCGGGAGCATGCTCATCATCTTCTTGATCGAGCCCATGTTGCGCAGCTGCTGCATCTGGCCGAGGAAGTCGTCGAGGGTGAAGGTGTCGGTCTGGAACTTCTCGGCGAGCTTGCGCGCCTCGTCCTCGTCGAAGGCGCCCTGGGCCTGTTCGATCAGGGTGAGGATGTCACCGAGGTCGAGGATCCGGCTCGCCATCCGGTCGGGGTGGAAGGGCTCGAAGTCGTCGAGGCTCTCACCCGTCGACGCGAACATGATCGGGCGTCCCGTCATCGAGGCGACCGAGAGGGCTGCTCCACCGCGGGCGTCACCATCGAGCTTGGTCAGCACGACGCCGGTGAAGTCGACGCCGTCCTGGAACGCCTTCGCGGTCGCGACGGCGTCCTGGCCGATCATCGCGTCGATCACGAAGAGGACCTCGTCGGGGTCGATGGCCCGGCGGATGTCTGCGGCCTGCTTCATCATCTCGGCGTCGACGCCGAGGCGGCCGGCCGTGTCGACGATGACCACGTCGTGGAGCTTCTGCTGGGCGAACTTCACGCCGTCGCGGGCGACCGTGACGGGATTGCCGACGCCATTGCCCGGTTCCGGTGCATACACGGGCACGCCGGCCTGCTGCCCCACGACCTGGAGCTGGGTGACGGCATTCGGACGCTGGAGGTCGGCGGCGACGAGGATCGGGGTGTGCCCGTCCTTGGCGAGCCACTTCGCCAGCTTGCCGGCGAGGGTGGTCTTGCCCGCGCCCTGAAGGCCGGCGAGCATGATGATGGTCGGCGGCTTCTTCGCGAACTCGAGACGGCGCTGCTGGCCGCCGAGGATGCGGATGAGTTCCTCGTTGACGATCTGCACGACCTGCTGGGCCGGGTTGAGCGCCTTGCTGACCTCGTCGCCGAAGGCGCGCTCGCGCACCTGCGCGGTGAAGTCCTTGACGACGTCGAGGGCGACGTCGGCGTCGAGGAGGGCGCGACGGATCTCGCGCACGGTGCCGTCGACATCCGCCGCACTGAGCTTGCCCTTGGTGCGGAGATTCTTGAACGTCTCGGCCAGGCGATCTGAGAGGTTTCCAAAAGTAGCCATTGTGGTTCTACTTTAACCGGTGTTGCCCGGTCTCGAATCCTCAGCTGTCGAGCGAGATCACGATCGTGTCGCCGTGCACGTCGAGCGTCACGACGATCAGGGCGTCGGTCTCGGTGGGGCTGATCGAATAGTCGAGCACCGCGAAGTGCTCGTCGTTCTTGATGTGGTGCGGGTGGAAGCCGATCCGCTGCAGCTGGATGGAGCGGAGGAAGTCGATCTGCTTGTCGCCGGAGTCCCAGATCAGGGCGTCGTCGATGACCTCCTCATCGAGTTCCTCGAGGCACTGGTTGATGTAGAGCGCGGTGACGGACCCCTCGGCGCTGAGCTCGGCGACGAGCGATTCGCGGGCCTGCGAGTCGAGGTCTTCGAGGGAATTGATCATGAACGCCGCGATGTCGAGCGCCTCGACGGAAACCGAGGATTCATCGGGCGAGCTGAGGTCGATCTCGATGTCCTGGTCGCCCAGTTCCGCCGAATCCGACCAGTAGATCTCGCCTTCGTCGTCGCTGCCGAGGATTCCGAAGAAATCGTGTTCGATGGTCATGGTCGTCCTATCCGACGAGTTTTTGCGCGAAGACGTGCGGGGTGAATCCGGTGAGGTCGTTGATGCCCTCGCCCTGGCCGACGAGCTTGATCGGAATACCGGTCTTCTCCTGCACTGCGAGCACGAATCCGCCCTTGGCGGACCCGTCGAGCTTCGTGAGCACAAGCCCGGTGACCCCGGCGTGCTCGATGAAGGCCTCGGCCTGGGCCAGTCCGTTCTGGCCGGTGGTCGCATCGAGCACGAGCAGCACCTCGGCGATCGGCGTCTGCTTCTCGATGACGCGACGGATCTTGGTCAGCTCGTCCATCAGGCCGCCCTTGGTCTGCAGGCGGCCGGCTGTGTCGATGATCACGATCTCGGTGCCGGTCGCGATCGCGCGCTCGACGGTCTGAAAGGCGACGGATGCCGGGTCCTGGCCCTGGGCCTGCGGCTTCACGATCTCGGCGCCCGCGCGTTCGGCCCAGGTGGCGAGCTGCTCGACAGCGGCGGCCCGGAACGTGTCCGCAGCCCCGATCAGCACGCTGCGGTCATAGACGCGCAGGAACTTGGCGAACTTGCCGATCGTGGTGGTCTTCCCGACGCCGTTCACGCCGACGACGAGCACGACGGCGGGGCGCGCGCTGAGGTTGAGGGTCGAGTCGAGCCGGGAGAGGCGTTCCTCGAGGCCTTCGCGCAGCATCCGCTGCAGGTCGGCCGGGTCTGTCGTGTGGTACCTGGCGACCTTGGCGCGCAGGTCAGCGACGATGTCCTCGGTGATCTGGGGGCCGAAGTCGGCCTGGATGAGTGCGTCCTCGAGGTCGTCCCAGGTGTCGGCGTCGATCGTCTTCTTCGCGAACATGCCGCGCAATGCGCCGGAGAGTGACCACGGGGTGCGTTCTGCCATGTCTCTACCCTAAGCGCGGGACCCTGCCTCCGGGCGCGAGCGTGCCATCGACACCGGGTCGGCCGCGGTTTCAGTCGCGGGGTTGGCTGCGAGGCGGGATAGGCCGAGACTCGGCCGTGTACGCGTTTCCGACTCGTTGTGGAGGAATGATGACACCTGAATCTCCGTCCGACCGCGCGCTCACCGACCTCGCGGAGACCATGGACGGCAGGCTCGTCCGTGCATACGACGATGACTGGGACAGTGCCCGCGCCCCCTGGAACCTCGCGATCGACCAACGGCCGGTCGCCGTCGCGTACCCGGCCGGGCCGGAGGACCTGCGGCGGATCCTCGCCGCCGCCCGCGCCGACGGGCACCGGGTGGTGGTGCAGCCGCGCGGACACGGCCCGAGCGGCGACCTCGCCGGATGCATCCTCGTCCGCACGAGCGCGTTCGACGAGATCGTGATCGATCAGAAACGACGCGTGGCCAGGGTCGGCTCCGGCGTGTCCTGGGGTGCCCTGCTGAGCCGCCTCGATGGTTCCGGGCTCGTGGCGCTCGCCGGGTCCAATCCCGATGTGAGCGTCGCAGGTCACGTCCTCGGGGGCGGTCACTCCTGGTTCAGCCGCTGGCGCGGGATCGCGGCCCGCAGCATCCGTGCGGTCGAACTCGTCGACGCAGGGGGCGAGCCGCGCCGGGTCACCGCGGACAGCGATCCGGAACTGCTGTGGGCGCTGCGCGGCGGCGGCGGGCTGTTCGGCATCGTGACCACGCTCGAGATCGACCTGTATGCGGCTCCCGACCTCTTCGGCGGAACGATCGTCTTCCCCGCGTCCGCCGCAGGGACCGTCTTCGGTAGCGTTGCGGCGATCATGGCGGATGCCCCGCCCGAGTTGAGTATCTTCTTCGGCCTGACCAATCTGCCCGACATCGAACAGGTGCCCGCGCCGCTCCGCGGCCAGACGATCGCGAGCGCCGAGGTGGTCTTCGTCGGAACCGCTGAGGACGCCGCGCCCCTCCTCGCACCGCTGCTCGCAAGCGCACCGGTGCTCGCCGACGAGACCCGGCCGTTCACGATCGGGCACCTCGCCGAGGTCGCGGCCGAACCGACCGAACCGGCCGCCACAATCGAGTGGACGGCCGCGATCACGTCCTTCGCCGGTGGAGACGAAGCGGGCCTCGGCGCCCTCGCGCGGGCCTTCCAGGAGGCCACTCCTGCGGGCCTGACCGTTCTCGGCCTGCGTGCCCTCGGCGGTGCCATTGCCGAGCAGGGGGCGGATGCGGCGGCGGTCGCCGGCCGTCTCGACGCACGTTTCCTGGCCTTCGCCGGTTCGTTCCTCACGGAACAGCGGCCCGCCGACCCGGAGGCCGTGTTCGGTCCGCTCCGCCGGGCGCTCGAGGGAGCACCCTCGGCCTGACCCTCCCGACCTTCCTCACCGCCGGCCAGGATCTGACCTTCAGTTTCCCTCCTGAATCGCTCGAGCGCCTCGCGAACGTCAAGCGCAGGCTCGATCCCGGCGGGATCTTCGTCGGCAACCGGCCCCTCGGGCCCGGGGCCGCCGCGACCACGGACACGGACTGACGAGCACGACCGGGCGGGACAGGGAAGCAGCGAACCGAACCGGGCAACCGGTCGCCACGCGAACGGCCTGCGCGTGCAGAATAGAGGGGTGACGGCCTCAACCACTCCCGCCCTCGTCGGCATCGCCCACGGCACCTCGTCCGCGGCCGGGCAGGCGGCCGTCGCCGGGCTCATGGCTGCCGTGACCCTGGCGGAACCCGAGCTCCTCACCGCCCTCGGCTATGTCGACGTCCAGCAGCCTGACGCACCCTCGACGCTGGCGACGCTCCCGGCCGGCGTGCCGGCCGTCGTGGTCCCGTTGCTGCTGTCCGCCGGATACCACGTCTACGTCGATCTCACTGATGCCGTGACCGGCGAAACCGAGGCCTCCGCGCGTTCGGTCATCCTGACCGAGGCGCTCGGACCCGACGACCGCCTCATCAAGCTCCTCCGCGAACGACTCGACGAGGTCGCACTCCACGCCGACGACTCGCTCGTGCTCGCGGTCGCGGGCTCGAGCGACGCCCGCGCAGTCGCCGCGTGCCGCGTCGTCGCCGAGCGGCTGTCCCTCGCCGCCGGACGCCATGTCGCCCTCGGTTTCCTGTCCGCCGCGCGCCCACGCCTCGCGTGCGCCATCACGATCGAGCGGATCCTGCGGCCCGGCCGTCGGGTCGTGGTGAGCAGTTATCTGCTGGCCCCTGGCTTCTTCCAACGGCTGGTCGAGAAGGCAGGAGCGGATGCCGTCACGGCGCCCCTGCTCCTCCCCACCGAGCCGGCGAGCCCGCTTCTCGTCGCCGTCGTCACCGACCGCTATCGCACCGCACTCACCGCCGCCTCCGCCTCCGCCTCCGCCGCCATGACCGTCCTGCACCTCAGGCACGACTCCCCGTCCCCAACAAATAACACAACAGTTATTGCGCAATAGTTGTTGTGGAGATAGCGTGGCGGCATGTCTCCTGAAACCGGTGGTACCGCACACCTCACGAGCGCAGCATCCATGCGCGTCCTGGCTCACCCGACCCGGCTGCGTCTGCTCGGCCTCCTGCGCGAGCTCGGCCCCCAGACCGCCGCCCTGCTCGGCGACATCGTCGACGAGGCCCCGGGCACTGTGAGCTACCACCTGGCCAAACTCGCGTCCATCGGTTTGATCCAGGAGGCCGCGGACGTTGGCACCGATCGCCGCGAACGCTGGTGGCGGTCGAGCCACGCGCTCACATCCTGGGAGCCGGCGGACCTGCTCGGCGACCCCGCGGCACTGGCAGCATCGACCGCTCTCCAGCGCGCGATCGTGCAGATCTACGCCGCCAACTTCACGCACTACCTCGACAACGTGCCCGCTCTTCCCGTGGACTGGGTGCGTGCAGCCCCCAGTTCCGACCGAGGGCTGCGCCTCACGGTCGCCGAGCTCGCGGAGCTGCGGAAGGATCTCGAGGTCATCACCGAGAAGTTCCTGGCACTCAGCGCCGCCCACACCGAAGCGGACGGCTCCGAGCGGGTCAGCCTGGTGTACCAGGCCTACCGAACCCCGTGACGAAGACCGTCGCGACCACCCGCGCGCTGCGGTCTCTCACCGCACTGCTCGCGGCGCACGTCGTGTCTCAGACCGGGAACGTCGTCACTCTCTTTGCGGTTCCGTTCTATGTGCTCGCGACGGGCGGAACGGGGATCGAGGTCGGCACCGCGGCATTCTTCGCGACGGCGCCGGTCATCATCGGCGGCCCCCTCGGCGGGGTCGTCGTCGACCGGATCGGCTACCGGCGCGCCAGCATCCTCGCCGACCTGATCAGCGGGGTGACCGTTCTCGCCATCCCCGTCCTCGCGCTCACGATCGGACTCCCGTTCTGGGGCCTGCTCGCCCTGGTCTTCCTGAGCGGCCTCCTCGACACCCCCGGCCAGACCGCGCGGCGGGTCATGCTGCCCGCGTTCTCTGCCGAGGCGCACGTCCGTCTCGAACGCTCCGTCGGGTTCCTCGACGGAGCCGAACGCCTCGCCCGCCTCCTCGGCGCCCCGCTCGGCGGCATCCTGATCGCCGGCATCGGCCCCCTGAACGCCCTCTTCGTCAACGCGGGCACCTTCGCGCTCTCGGCGATCATCACCTGGCTGTTCGTCGCGCGTCCCCTCACCGGCGAGCGGATGCCCGCCGCGGCCGAGCTCCCGGCAAACGATGGCTACTGGTCGGCACTCGCTGGGGGTTTCCGGTTCGTCACGCGCGATCCGCTCCTGCGTGCGGTCGTGCTCCTGGTTCTCGTCACCAACGTGTTCGACGCCGCCCGCGGCTCCTCCCTGCTTCCGCTCTACGCCCACGATTCGTTGGGCGGCGCCGCGGCATTCGGGGTACTCGTGGCCGTGATGGGCGGAGGCGCGCTGCTCGGAACCGTCGTCTTCGGGTTCTTCGCGCACCGGCTGCCGCGACGGGTCACGTTCTCGGTTTGCTTCGCCCTCGCCGGAGGTCCGTCTCTCTTCGCGTTCGCGGCCGGACTCCCCTTCCCGTGGCTGATCGCGGCGACAGCCCTCTCCGGCGTCGCCGCGGGTGCCGTCAACCCGATTCTCGGCACGGTCGAGTTGGAACGAGTGCCCGAGGGCATGCGCGCACGGGTGTTCGGGCTGATCAACGCCGGGGCCTGGGCCGGCGTACCTGCAGGGGCCCTGCTCGGCGGAATCGGCGCCGACACCGTCGGTCTGCAGGCCTCCTTCTTCATCATCGGCGTGCTCTATGTGGTCGTCACCCTCCTGCCGCTCGGCATCCCGGTCTTCCGGGAGATGGAACCGCGCCCGTTTTCGCAGCCCGCGCCCGCCGCTTAGGGTGCGGCCTGCGAAGACAGACGCGGCGGTCGGCGGCACGGAACAGTGGCGGCGCCGGCGAGACGCGGCTAACGGCGCACGCGATAGGTGACGATCGCGAACTGGCCCTGGGCCGTCGCACTCACGAGCTCGAGGCGGTCGGACTCCACCCTCCTGGGCAGCAGCGGTGCCCCACCGGGCAGGGCGACCGGCGCCACCGAGAGCATGATCGTGTCGAGGGCGTCGGCATCGAGGAACTGGCCGGCCAGGTCGCCCCCACCGACCACCCACACGTCTTTCTCCCCCGCAGCGGCGAGAATCGCCGGCAGTGCCGCAGCGACGTTCCCGCGCACAAAACGCACGTCTGCCCCGTCCGGCGTTGGCAGGTCGCGCGAGGTGAAGACGAACGTGGGACGGTCGCCGTAGAACTCCCGCCACTTGTGCGGATTGGCGAGCAGCTCCTCCTCACGCAGCACCCACTCGTATGTCGTGGAGCCCTCCACGACAACGCCGATGCCGGCGAGAAAGAGGTCCTGGTCTTCGAGTCCCGCCGTGTCGACGGCGAAGAGCCAGCTCAGCGAATTCGACTCGTCCGCGATGAAGCCGGTGAACGAGGTCGCCGTGTTGTAGATCACCTGGGTCATGGGGCGAGACTATGCCCACCCTCCGACAGCGGACAGGGACCAGAACAGGACAGGGGCCGTTACGGCAACGACCGACACTATAGAAGCGGATGCCGCCCGACGCATCCGTGTGACGCTCTGCTACGGTGCATGACTGGTCGTTACGACGCACACGAGTGATTCCACCTCATTCTCGATAGATTCTTTCAACGCACCCCGGCTCACGCTGCTCTATGGCTCGCGCTGTGCCGGCGCCGAAGGAGGATCCCGTGTCACCGAACCAGACCGAAGCGGCCACGCCGGCCAGGCCCCACCGCCAGGCCGGCCGTCCCAACGGCCAGTGGAAGGTGGACGGAACCGCCCCCTCAACGGCAACGAAGCCTGGAAGCAGGAGGACGGCGGCCTGAGCGTCCGCGAGCGAGTCGAGAACATCTACTCGAAGCAGGGTTTCGATTCGATCGAGGGGACCGACCTGCACGGCCGGATGCGCTGGTGGGGCCTCTACACGCAGCGGAAGCCCGGTATCGACGGCGGCAAGACCGCGACCCTCGAGCCGCACGAGCTCGAAGACAAGTACTTCATGTTGCGGGTGCGCATCGACGGCGGCCAGCTCACGACCACCCAGCTCCGGGTCATCGGCGAGATCTCCCATGAATTCGGCCGCGACTCCGCCGACCTCACCGACCGGCAGAACATCCAGCTGCACTGGATCCGGATCGAGGACGTCCCCGAGATCTGGACCCGCCTCGAAGCGGTCGGGCTGCAGACCACGGAGGCCTGCGGCGACGTACCCCGCGTCATCCTCGGCTCCCCCGTCGCCGGCATCGCCGCGGACGAACTGATCGACCCGAGCGGGCTGATCACCGACATCACCGCACGCTACATCGGCGACGAGAGCCTCGCGAACCTGCCGCGGAAGTTCAAGACGGCCATCACCGGAAGTCCCAGCCAGGACGTCGTGCACGAGATCAACGACATCTCCTACGTCGCGGTCGAGCACCCCGAACTCGGCGTCGGCTTCGATCTCTGGGTCGGCGGCGGCCTTTCCACCGCCCCACGCCTCGCCGAACGGCTCGGCGTCTTCATCACTCCCGACCGGGTCGCCGAGGTCTGGCACGGCGTCGCGAGCCTGTTCCGCGATTACGGCTACCGGCGCCTGCGCAACAAAGCCCGCCTCAAGTTCCTGCTCGCCGACTGGGGACCCGAGAAGTTCCGGCAGATCCTCGAAGACGAGTTCCTCGATTCATCGCTGCCCGACGGCCCGGCCGCCCCGCCGCCCACCCGCGCAGGCGACCACGTCGGCGTGCACAAGCAGACCGACGGCCGCTACTACATCGGTGTCACCCCGTTCGTCGGCCGCGTCTCCGGCCCGACCCTGCTCAGCCTCGCCGACCTGCTCGAGGCGAACGGCTCGACCCGGTTGCGCACGACCCCGCACCAGAAGCTCGTGCTCCTCGACATCCCGGAGGAGAACGTCGAATCCCTGATCGTGGCCCTCGACGAGATCGGCCTCGCCGCGCGCCCGAGCCTGTTCCGCCGGTCGACGATCGCCTGCACGGGCATCGAGTATTGCAAGCTCGCGATCGTCGAGACCAAGAAGTCTGCGACGGATGCCGTGCTCGAGCTCGAGAAGCGGCTCGCGTCCATCGACGTCCCCCAGCCGATCAGCCTGCACGTCAACGGCTGCCCGAACTCCTGCGCCCGTATCCAGACGGCGGACATCGGGCTCAAGGGCCAGCTCCTCCCCGACGGGAACGGCGGTCAGGTCCCCGGCTTCCAGGTGCACCTCGGCGGCGGCCTCGCCTCGCAGGACCGCGAAGAGGCCGGTCTCGGCCGAACCGTCCGCGGCCTCAAGGTGACCGCTGACGACATCGCCGACTACGTCGAACGCATTGTGCTCCGCTTCCTCGCCGACCGCGGCGAGACAGAGACCTTCGCCGTCTGGGCGCACCGAGCCGACGAGGAGGCCCTGCAATGAGCGACACCACAACCGGAACCGGAACCGGACCCACGACCGTCACCACGACGGCCGTCGCTCCCCGGCGGAGCGCCGAGGAACTCAAGGCGCTCGCCGCCCGCGGAGCCGCTGAGCTCGGCGAGGCCGGCTACGCCGAGGTCGTCGCCTGGGTCGCGGCGAACTTCCCCGTCGCCCACGTCGCCGTCGCGTGCTCGATGGCCGACGCCGTCCTCCCGCACGTCGTCGCCGCGCAGCTGCCCGGCGTGGACGTGCTCTTCCTCGACACCGGGTACCACTTCGCCGAGACCTACGAGACCCGCGACACCGTCGCCCGGCTTCTCCCGGTGCGGATCGTCGACGTGCTCCCCGCGAAGACCGTCCCGGAACAGGACGCCGAGCACGGCGCGGAACTCTTCAGCCGCGACCCGAACCTCTGCTGCGCGATGCGCAAGGTCGAACCCCTGCAGCGCTCGCTCACGGGCTACGAACTCTGGTTCACCGGCGTGCGACGCGACGAGGCACCGACCCGGGCGAACACCCCGCTCGTGACCTGGGACGAGCGCAACGGCCTCGTCAAGGTCAACCCGCTCGCGGCGTGGAGCTTCGACGACATCCTCGACTACGCCGGCTACCACCAGGTTCCGGTGAACCCGCTGCTCGAGCAGGGGTACCCCTCCATCGGCTGCGCGCCGTGCACGAAGCCCGTCGCCGCTGGCGACGATCCCCGATCCGGACGCTGGGCGAACCTGGCCAAGACAGAATGCGGGCTCCACGAGTGAACGCCGTCACGACAGCCACGACCACCACGACCACCACGACCGCCATGACATCCGCGCCGCCCGTGCAGGCGGCCGGGAGCCACCGGCTTTCCCAGCTCGACGTGCTCGAGAGCGAGGCGATCCACATCATCCGTGAGGTCGTCGCAGAATTCGAACGTCCCGTCCTGCTGTTCTCCGGCGGCAAGGACTCCGTCGTCGTGCTGCACCTCGCCGCGAAGGCCTTCTGGCCCGGCAAGGTGCCGTTCGGGCTGTTGCACGTGGACACCGGCCACAACTTCCCAGAGGTCCTCGCGTTCCGGGACGCGACGGTCGCGCGCCTCGGCCTCCGCCTCACCGTCGCGAAGGTCCAGGACTACATCGACGACGGCCGCCTGCAGGAGCGCGCCGACGGCACCCGCAACCCGCTTCAGACGCTCCCGCTCCTCGACGGGATCGCCGCAGGCCGCCACGACGCGGTCTTCGGCGGCGCCCGCCGCGACGAGGACAAGGCCCGCGCGAAGGAGCGCATCCTCTCGCTCCGCGACGAATTCGGCCAGTGGGATCCCCGCAACCAGCGCCCCGAACTCTGGAACCTCTACAACGGCCGTCACACGGTCGGCCAGCACGTGCGCGCGTTCCCGATCAGCAACTGGACGGAGTACAACGTCTGGCGCTACATCGAACGCGAGGGCATCGAACTGCCGCCGCTGTACTACGCCCACGAGCGCGAGGTCTTCCGCCGCGACGGCATGTGGCGGGCGATCGGCCCCGTCTCAGAGCCGCGCCCGGGCGAAGCAGTCGAGACCCGCACCGTCCGCTACCGCACGGTCGGCGACATGAGCTGCACCGGCGCCGTCGAATCGGACGCCGCATCCGTCGCCGCCGTCGTGCGCGAGGTCGCCCTCTCCACCATCACCGAACGCGGCGCGACGCGCGCCGACGACCGCATCTCCGAAGCGGCCATGGAAGACCGCAAGAAGGACGGGTACTTCTGATGACTCAGGCACTCCTCAGCCCGGCGGATGCCGGCACCCACGACGGCGCAGACGCCCCGGGAACCCTGTTCCGGTTCGCGACCGCCGGCTCCGTCGACGACGGCAAGTCGACCCTCGTCGGGCGTCTCCTGCACGACTCGAAGGCGATCCTCGCCGACCAGCTCGAGTCCGTCACCCGAACGTCCACGGAGCGCGGCTTCGGCGGCGACGACGGCGGCATCGACTTCGCGCTGCTCACCGACGGCCTCCGCGCCGAACGCGAGCAGGGCATCACGATCGACGTCGCGTACCGCTACTTCGCGACAGCGCGCCGCTCCTTCATACTCGCCGACTGCCCCGGGCACGTGCAGTACACCCGCAACATGGTCACCGGCGCTACGACGGCCGACGCCGTGATCATGCTCATCGACGCGCGCAAGGGCGTGCTCGAGCAGACCAGGCGGCACCTCTCCGTGGTGTCCCTGCTGCGCGTGCCGCATGTGATCATCGCGGTCAACAAGATCGACCTCCTCGACTACGACGAGTCCGCGTTCGCAGCGGTCGCAGCATCGGTGCGCGCCGTCACGGCCGATCTCGGCCTCGGTGCCGTGCACGTGCTGCCCGTCTCTGCGCTCGTCGGAGACAACGTCGTCGACCGTTCGCCACGGACCCCCTGGTACGACGGGCCGAGCCTGCTCGAACTGCTCGAGAGCCTCCCGGTCGTCGACGAGGTCGAGACCGCGATCGAGGCGTTCCGGCTGCCCGTTCAACTCGTGCTCCGGCCCCAGGGCGCCGTCGCCGTCGCACCGGAGGATGCGGACTCCTTCCGCGACTACCGGGCGTACGCCGGGCAGGTCGCTTCGGGCACCGTCCGGGTCGGCGACAGCGTGAGCGTCGCCCCGGGCGGGGCGACGACCGTCGTGACCGGCATCGACTTCGCCGGCATCGAACTCACCGAGGCGTTCGCACCGATGTCGATCGCCGTGCGCCTCTCCGACGACCTCGACATCGCCCGCGGTGCGGTCATCGGCGCAGCGGGCACCCTGCCCGAATCGACCAGGGAACTCACCGCCGCGTTGTTCTGGCTGGACCCGCGGGCACTCAGGCCGGGCGACCGCACCCTGGTCAAGTTCGGCACGAACACCGTCCAGGCCCTCGTAGCCGCCGTCACCGGGCGCCTCAACCTCGACACGCTCGAACTCGAACCGGCCGGCAGCCTCGAGGTCAACGACATCGGCGAGGTCGGCCTGCGCCTCGCGGCTCCGCTGCCGATCGAGACCTTCACCGAGAACCGCCGTTCCGGCGCGTTCCTCGTGATCAACGCGCAGGACGGTGCCACCCTCGCCGCAGGGATCGTCACCGGCTCTGGAGCACGGTGAGCGCCGTGTCCGTGACAGAGCGCGACCGCACCGACGGTTCAGGGAACCGGCCGCAGGGCATCAGCGTCAGCACAAACACCGCGCCTGCCGCGGTCGTCGCAGCGGACGTCGAGACCGCGATCCGGGTCGAGGGACTGTCCAAGCGGTTCGGCAAGGCCGGACCCGTGGTGCTCGACAACATCAACCTCACGATCAAGCCGGGCGAATTCGTCTGCCTGCTCGGCGCATCCGGATGCGGCAAGTCGACCCTGCTCAACATCATCGCCGGCCTCGAACACCCGTCGGAGGGCACCGTCACGGTCGCGAGCGGGAAGAGCGCCGTCATGTTCCAGGAGTCGGCCCTGTTCCCCTGGCTGACCGCGAGCCGCAACGTGGAACTCGCCCTCAAGCTGCGCGGGGTCCCGCGCGGCCGGCGTCGCGGCGAGGCACTCGAGCTCCTCGACCTGGTCAACCTCGCGGATGCCGCGAACAAGCGCCCGCACGAGCTCTCCGGGGGCATGCGGCAGCGTGTCGCCCTCGCCAGGTCACTCGCGCAGGACCGCAAGGTCCTGCTGATGGACGAGCCCTTCGCCGCCCTCGACGCGATCACCCGCGATCTGCTCCACGAGGAACTCGAACGGGTCTGGCATGAAACCGGCCGCACGATCGTGTTCGTCACGCACAACGTGCGCGAGGCCGCACGGCTCGGGCAGCGGGTGCTGCTGATGTCGAGCCGTCCCGGCCGGATCAGGAACGAGTGGCGCATCGAGGACAACGGTCCGCGCCGGATCGAATCCCCGGAGGTTTCCCGCCTCTCCATCGAGATCACCAACCACCTCCGAGAGGAGATCCGCCGTAATGCCGCCTGAGACCCGTTCCGAGACCATCACCCCCGGCTCCCTGGAGCCCGACGCCGCGTCCGGCTCCTCGGTGAGCACCCGGGCGGACTTCCGTACGCTCGAAGCCGGGCTCGACGCCCTGCAGACGTCCCCCTCGTCGAGAAGGGCCCGTGGCGCCGGTTCGCCGACGGCGTCCTGCCGCCGGTCGTGCTCCTGCTCGCCCTCATCGCGGCGTGGCAGTTCTATATCGTGATCGCCAAGCCGCGCCCCGACCTCACTCCCGGTCCACTCGACGTGCTCACCTCGATCACCGACCTCTGGTCGACCGGTCACCTGCAGACGGCTGTGGTCACGAGCCTCTCCCGCGGCGGGATCGGGTTCCTGATCGCCGTCGCGATCGGAACCCCGCTCGGCCTTCTCCTTGCGGAGTGGCGGCTGCTCCGCCGCGCGCTCGGACCGCTACTCTCCGGGCTGCAGGTGCTTCCTTCCGTCGCCTGGGTGCCCGCTGCGATCCTCTGGTTTGGCCTGAGCGATGCGACCGTGTACTTCGTCGTGCTGATGGGCGCCGTCCCCTCGATCGCCAACGGGCTGGTCGCCGGCGTCGACCAGATCCCGCCGCAGCTGCGCCGCGTGGGCACCGTGCTCGGCGCGAACCGCTTCGAGATGGCCACCCTCGTCGTGCTGCCCGCCGCGATGCCCGGCTACCTCGCGGGCCTCAAGCAGGGCTGGGCCTTCTCCTGGCGGTCCCTGATGGCAGCGGAGATCATCGCCGTCGGCGGCTCGATCGGTTTCGAGCCTCGGTTCGATGCTGCACGCAGAGCCGCGAGCTCGCCGACCTGCCCGGGGTGCTCGCGACGATCCTGGTGATCCTGTTCGTCGGCATCCTCGTCGAGCTCGTGCTCTTCGCCCCGGCAGAACGCCGGTTGCTCCGCCGCCGCGGCCTCTACCTGACGGCCGGCCGGTGAGCCCCGACACCGTGCGCCCCGGCACCGTGCACCTGGTCGGTGGCGGACCCGGCGATCCCGGCCTGATCACCGTGCTCGGCCGCCGGCTGCTCGACGAAGCGGATGTCGTCATCGCCGACCGGCTCGGCCCGCGCTCCCTGCTCGGCGAGCTCGATCCCGGCGTTCTCGTGATCGACGTCGGCAAGCTGCCCGGCCACCACCCTGTGCCCCAGGACGAGATCAACGCACTCCTCGTCGAGCACGCCCGTGCCGGCCGCCGGGTCGTGCGCCTCAAGGGCGGCGACCCGTACGTGCTCGGTCGCGGCGGCGAGGAAGCAGCGTACTGCCGCAGCAACGGTATCCCCGTCGAGGTCATCCCCGGCGTCACGAGCGCCATCTCGGTGCCTGCTGCGGCCGGCATCCCGGTCACCCATCGCGGGGTGGCGAACGGGTTCACCGTCGTGACGGGCCACGAGCTGCTTCCGTCCCTGCCAGGGGGCAGCGACCACACCGTCCTGCTCCTGATGGGCATCTCCGGCATCGCCGCCTCCGCGGCGATGCTCGCGGACGGACCCCGCGGCGGAGACTGCCCGGTCGCCATCATCGAGGACGGCTACGGCTCGAACCAGCGGGTCACCTTCGGAAGTCTCGCAACCATCGCCGGACTCGCCGCCGAACGCGGCGTCCGCTCCCCCGCCGTCGTCGTGGTGGGGGACGTCGTCACCCTGAGCCCGCTCCACCCCCGGTACAGCAACCAGCTCGCGTCCGACGAACCCCGTTCCGGCCGGCTCATCCCAGAACCATCCCGAAAGGCTTTTTCATGACCCCCATACTCTCCGCGTCGCCATCATCGGCGCCGGTCCCGCGGGAATCTACGCCGGCAACATCCTCGGCAAGGCCGTGCGCGACGCCGGCGGCACGATCGGCATCGACCTCTTCGACACCCTCCCCGCTCCATACGGCCTGATTCGATACGGCGTCGCCCCCGACCACCCGCGGATCAAGGGCATCGTCACAAGCCTGCACGAGATGCTCGATGCCGGCACCATCCGGTTCCTCGGCAACGTCGGCTACGGGACCGATCTGGGCCTGGACGACCTGCGGGCCCACTACCACGCAGTCATCTTCGCGACCGGGGCGATCCGCGACGCGAAGCTGCCGATCCCCGGCACCGAGCTGCCCGGCTGCTTCGGGGCCGCCGACTTCGTCTCCTGGTTCGACGGACACCCGGACGCCCCGCGCGACTGGCCGCTCGACGCCCACCAGGTCGCCGTGATCGGCAACGGCAACGTCGCCCTCGACGTCGCCAGGATGCTCGCAAAGCATGCGGACGACCTGCTGCCCACCGACATCCCCGAGAACGTCTATTCCGGCCTGGCCGCCTCGGCAGTCACCGACGTGCACATCTTCGGTCGACGCGGGCCTGCCCAGGTGAAGTTCACCCCGATCGAGCTCCGGGAGCTCGGCGCGGTGCCGGACGTCGACGTGATCGTCTACGAGGAGGACTTCCCGAGGGACGAGGCCTCCGAGCAGTTCCTCGCCGCGTCCAACAACCAGGTCAAGGTGATGAGCCGCACCCTGAACGGATGGCTCACGAAGGAACCGAGCGGGGCCTCGCGCCGCCTGCACCTGCATTTCCTGCATTCTCCCCTCGAGGTCTACGGCACCGAGAGTGTCGAAGGCATGCGCTTCGAGCGCACCGCGCCCGATCCCGCCAACCCCGGCGGTGTCACCGGGACAGGTGAGATCCTCGACTACCCGCTCCAGGCGGTCTACCGCGCCGTCGGTTACCGCGGCAGCGCCCTCGCCGAGGTGCCTTTCGACCAGACGCGCGGCGTGATCCCGAACGACGGCGGTCGGGTCCTCGACCCGGCCGCGCGGCCCATTCCCGGCCTGTACGCCACCGGCTGGATCAAGCGTGGCCCCGTCGGCCTGATCGGCCACACCAAGAGCGACGCGCTCGAGACCGTCACGCGGCTACGTCGAAGACCTCGGCAACGGCCTCCTGCCGGAGCCGGTCGAAGACGACGCGGACGCGATCCTGGCCGTGCTCTCCGCCCGCGGCATCCGCTTCACCGAATGGGACGGCTGGCTCGTGCTCGATGCCCACGAACGTGCCCTCGGAGCCGCGGACGGCTCGGCGGCCGATCGTGAGCGGGTCAAGGTCGTTCCGCGGGACGAGCAGGTCGACATCAGCCGGTCCGTGGAACTCGTCGCCTCGTGACGTACGTCATCGCGCTGCCGTGCGTGGATGTCAAGGACCGCGCCTGCGTCGACGAGTGCCCGGTCGACTGCATCTATGAAGGCGAACGGTCCCTGTACATTCACCCCGACGAATGTGTCGACTGCGGTGCCTGCGAGCCGGTCTGCCCGGTCGAGGCGGTCTACTACGAAGACGACCTTCCGGAGCAGTGGAGCGAGTACTACCGCGCGAACGTGGACTTCTTCGAGGAGATCGGGTCGCCGGGAGGCGCGGCCAAGACCGGTGTGCTGACGTTCGACCACCCGCTGATCGCGGCGCTGCCCCCGCAGGCCTGACCGGGCGCCACCGACCGGGCTACAGTGGTGGCATGTTCGGTGGCGGGTTCGGTGGGAGCGAGTTCAACGCGCTCTCGGCACGGACCGCGGCGTGCGTCGCCGCCTGCGACGCGCTCATCGCCGCGAGCGAGGACTGCGCTGACGCCTGCCTGGCCCAGTCCGGCGACGGCGATGTCACCGCGTGCTTCCTCGCCGACCTCGACTGCATCGAAATCTGCACCACGACGAGCCGGGTGCTGTCCTGGCACACCCGGACAGACGGGACGACCGCCGCCTCCATGCTCGACACCTGCATGGAGGCGTGCCGCTCCTCGTCCATCGCCTGCGAGCGGATGCTGCAGCACCGGCCGGACTGGACGAGCTGCGCCCCCGAGTGCCGCAGGGTCACCGACGCCTGTGCGGAGGTACTCGCCCTGCTGTGACCCGGCCGTGACGCGGGGGCCACTGTCCCGGCCTGTCCGCGGTTCAGGACGCCCGTTCCTCCTCGCGCACGATCCGCTGGCCGACGACCGCCGATACCCCGTCCTGGCGCATCGAGACACCGTAGAGGGCGTCGGCGATTTCCATCGTGCGTTTCTGATGCGTGATGATGATGAGCTGGCTGGCCTCGCGGAGGCCCTGGAAGATCGTGAGCAGCCGGCCGAGGTTGGCGTCGTCGAGGGCAGCCTCGACCTCGTCCATGATGTAGAACGGGCTCGGGCGGGCCTTGAAGATCGCGATCAGCAGCGCGACTGCGGCGAGGGAACGCTCCCCGCCGGACAGCAGTGAGAGCCGCTCGATCTTCTTTCCTGCCGGCTTGACGCTGATCTCGATGCCGGTCGTGAGCAGGTCGTCGGGATCGGTCAGGCGGATGCTGCCAGACCCGCCGGGGAACAGGACGGGGAAGACCTCGGCGAAGGCCAGGCGGGTGTCCTCGAAGGCGCTTCCGAAGATGGCGCCCATCGTGACGTCGAGGTCGTCGATGATCGTCAGCAGGTCGGCCCGGGTGTTGGTCAGGTCGGTGAGCTGCTCGGTGAGGAATTTGTGCCGCTGCTCGAGCGCGGCGAATTCCTCGAGGGCGAGCGGGTTGATCCTGCCGAGTTGGGCGAACCGGCGCTCGGCGGAGGCGTGGCGGCGCTGCTGCTGCTCGCGGTCGTAGGCCACCGGCTCGCCATCCGGGTCGTCATCGGGCGGCACCGGCTGGTCCGGACCGTATTCCGCGACGAGGATATCTTCGACGAGGCCCAGTTCGCTGCCGGCGCGTTCGAGGAGGCCGGAGAGGTGCAGCTTCTTCTCGTAGATCTGCAGTTCGAGGCCGTGCACGCTCTCGGTCACGGCCTGCAGTCGGCTGCGGAGGGCACCGTCCTCGCGGCGCAGGGCCGCGAGTTCCTCATTCTGGCTCAGGCGCTCGGCCTCGGCGGTGGCGAGGCGGAGGCGTGCCTCGCTGACGGAGACGTCGACCGCGGCGAGCACGGCGGGGAGCGCTTCGGCGACGCGGGTCGCGGCATCCACCTGGCGACGGCGGATGACCGCACGCCGGGCGGCGGCCTCGGCTGCGGCCTGGTCGCGCTCGAACTGCCTCGCGAGGCCTGCGGCGCGGGCCTCACCCGAGCGCACGCGCTCGCGCGCGGTCTCGACGCGGAGCCGCGCCTCGACCTCGTGTTCGCGCGCAGCTTCGAGTTCGGCGTGGAGCGCGTCACGAACCGAAACGTCGAGGATCGGGCGGGGGCGGGACAGCAGGGTGACGAGACCGGCCTTGGTGCGCTCGGCCTCTGCTTCCGCACCGGCGACGGCCTGTTCGGCGACAAGGACGCCGGCGGAGATGCGCTCGAGCTCCGCCGTTGCGGCCTCGAGCCGCACCGTTGCCCGGTTCGTCTTCTCTGCCTGGGCCGCGAGGCGGGCGTCGAAGGCGCGAAGCGCGGCGAGCGCCGCGACGGACTGGTCCTTGCCGAGGCGGAGCAGGCTGCGCTGCTCAGCGAGGTCGCCGCTGACCTGCTCGATGCGGGATCGGACTTCGCCGAGACGGTCTGCCGCGGTCTCGCGGTCCGCGACGAGTTCGAGCTTGCTGCGCCGGGCCCCGGATCCGCCGCGGAGCACGAACTCGCTCAGCACGTCGCCGGCCCGGGTGATGATCGTCAGCGGAATGCTCGCCGCGCGGGGCCGGTAGCCGTCCCCGGGGTGGAATGGCCGGACGTGAGCAGGTCTGCCGCGGCCAGGGCGGAGTCGAGGTCTTCGGCGATGACGGTGTTCTCGAGGAGTCCGAGGACACCGGCAGGGGCATCGAGGACCGAGGAAGCCCAGACCAGGCCTGCCCGTTCGGCGAGGCTCGGGCGTGCGTGCGCGCCCGACGCGCGCAAATCGGGGGTTCCGCCGGCAGCATCAGCTGGGGCGCCGTCAGCGTCGGGAGTCGCTGGCGTGGCGAGGATGAGCTCGACCCGGCCGAGGTCGTCCGCCCTGACCCGGTCGAGTGCGGCGAAGCCGGCTGCGCTGTCATCCGCGAGCACGGCATCGGCGAGGGAGCCGAGCGCGGCGGCGATCGCCGCCTCGTAACCGGGATGCACCCGCACGTGTTCTGCGACGAGCCCGCGGATGCCGTCCAGCCGGGCGCCGAGGAGGGCTGAGGATCCGTCCTTCTGGTCGAGGGCCAGGGACAGGGCGCTCGCGCGCGCGGCGAGGGCGTCACGTTCGCGTTCGAGGAGGTGGAGTTCTTCGCGGAGGCGTTCGACTTCGCCCTCCGCGGCGGACACGACGGCCTGGGCCGCCTCGTAGTCTTCGGACAGCCGGGTGTTCCCGTCGGCCGCGCCGGTGTCGCCCGGATCGCCGTTCACCGCGCCGGTCCCTGCGTTCTCCGCGTTCGCCTGCTCGGTCTCCGCTTCCAGGGTGGCGAGGAGGGCCTCTGCTTCCTGCACGCGTCCGGCCGCGGCCTTCCGGGTGTTCTGTTGGCGGAGCACGTCGCTGCGGACAGAGGCGAGGCGGGAGGCGGCGGTTTCGGCCTGGCCGCGCAGCTTGGACGCTTCGAGGTCGTGGCGGGAGATGAGCGCGGTCTGTGCGGCGATGTCCTCGTCGACGGCGTCGAGATCGCGGCGCGCGGTCGACGTGGCCGCCCGCGCGGCGGCCCAGGCGGACTCGGCGACGGCGATGCGTTCGGTGAGCCGCACGATCTCCGCCGCGGCGTCCGTGAGCATCGCCGGGGTCACACTCGGGCCGGCGTCGACCGATTCGGACTGGGAACCGAGAAGGGCGAGGCGCTGGTTCGCGAGCGTGTACAGCCCGCGGAGGCGTTCCTGCACGGATTCGAGGCCGAAGCTCGTGCGCCGGGCGGCGTCGACGGCGTCGCCGATCTGGGCCTCCTCGAGGCGGTGCAGGCGCAACTGCTTCTGGTCGAGCTGTTCCTGGAGCACGATGCGTTCGGAGTGCCGTTCGCTCTCGCTGCGGCCGTGGGCGTCGAGGGTCCTGCGCAGGCCGACGACGTCGTCGGCGAGCAGGCGGGCGCGGGCATCACGCACGACGGCGGCGATGGTCTGGGCCTCGCGGGCGATCTCGGCCTGGCGCCCGAGCGGCTTGAGCTGGCGGCGGATCTCCCCGGCGAGGTCGCTCAGCCGGGTCAGGTTGGCCTGCATCGCGTCGAGCTTGCGCAGGGTCTTCTCCTTGCGGCGGCGGTGCTTGAGGATTCCGGCGGCCTCCTCGATGAAACCGCGCCGGTCCTCTGGGCTTGCGCGCAGGACCGCGTCAAGCTGGCCCTGGCCGACGATCACGTGCATCTCCCGCCCGAGGCCGGAGTCGCTCAGGAGCTCCTGCACGTCGAGCAGCCGGCAGCCCTGGCCGTTGATCGCGTACTCGCTTCCGCCGTTGCGGAACAGGGTGCGCGAGATGGTGACCTCGGTGTAGTCGATCGGCAACGCGCCATCCGTGTTGTCGATCGTGAGCGTCACCTCGGCGCGGCCGAGCGGGCCCTTCGTCGAGGTGCCCGCGAAGATGACGTCTTCCATCTTGCCGCCGCGGAGCGTCTTGACGCCCTGCTCCCCCATCACCCAGGCGAGAGCGTCGACGACGTTGGACTTGCCGGAGCCGTTCGGGCCGACGACGCAGGTGACGCCGGGCTCGAAAGCGAAGGTCGTGGGCTGCGCGAACGATTTGAACCCCTTGAGGGTGAGGCTCTTCAAGTACACCGTTGCGCCCTTCCCGTGAGTAGATATCGGCTCTCCCACGGTACCGGACGCAGCCTCCCGGGCCCGGGAGGCGCGGCGCTGCCCGCGGGGGTTTCGGCAGTGCCGACCGGACGCTACTCTGCCTGCATGGACGACCTCGTGCCTAGGATCGAGGAGCTCTCGATCCCGGAGGAGCCGGGTGCAGAGGGCTGGGACGACTTCGTCGCCGCCGCCGAGGTGCACAACACGGTCGAAGCGGATGCCTACGGGACCCACGAGCTGACCGTGACGGCGGAGGAGGCACTCCCGGAGTGGCTCGACCAGGATTGGGAGCCGAGGAGGCTGTTCGTGGTGCGGGCCGCGGACGGTTCAGCTCCTGCCGGCGGGAGCGACGAGGCTGCGGCTGACGCCCCGGCGGACGACCCCGCCGCGGCCGACGTGACCCACATCGTCGCGCGCGGTGTGTGTGAGTTTCAGGGCCCCGGCTCGGAGACTGCGTGGCTTCGCGCCGATGTCCTGCCGGGATACCGCAACCGCGGCATCGGTACCGCCCTGTTCGCGTTGCTCGAGTCGGTCGCCGAGGCCGACGGGTGCGTGAATCAGATCGTCTACGCGGCCTCGCCGGACTCACCGGGCGAACGCCTGGTCGCCCCGACCGGTTTCGGCTCACTGCCGTTGCGGAACCCCGAGGTGCGCTTCCTGCTCCGGCGCGGCTACCGTCTCGAGCAGGTCGAGCGAGGCAACCGCCTCGCACTTCCCTACGACCGCGAGCGGCTGGACCGGCTGCTGCGCGCGGCAGAGAAGCGCGCGGGAAAGGAATACGAGATCATTCAGTGGGACGGCTTCACGCCGATCCGGTGGCAGCCGGACATGGCGATGCTCTACGAAAGAATGAGCACGGACGCTCCCACCGCCGGCCTCGAGGAACCCGCAGAGTCCTGGCCCCTCGATCGGTTCCTCGACAGGCAGGCCCGGCTCGCGGACGGACCACGGACCGTCTACACCACAGCCGTCGTGCACCGCCCGTCCCGCGCACTGGTCGGGTTCACCGAACTCTCCGTTCCCGCTGAGACCGACAGGCCGGTCAACCAGGAGGACACCCTCGTGGTGCGGGAACATCGCGGGCACCGGCTCGGCCTGCTGCTCAAGGCCTGGAACCTGGAGAGCATCCTCCGGAACGAGCCAGGACATCCGTCGGTGATCACCTTCAACGCGGAGGAGAACCGGCACATGCTCGACATCAACGAGGAGCTCGGCTTCCTGCCGATCGGCTACGAGGGCGCCTGGCGGCGGCGCACGCCCCTTACGGACGCGTGAACCCTGGTTGACTCGGTCAGTGGAGGCGCTGGCAGACCGGGCAGAGGTGCGAGGACCTGTTCATGAACTGCTCGCGCACGAGGAGGGTTCCGCACCGCGGGCACGCGGTGCCCTGCCTGCCGTAGACGGCGAGGCTGTGCGAGAAGTAACCGGACTGGCCGTTGACGTTCACATACTGCGCATCGAAGCTCGTGCCGCCCTCGGCGAGGGCGCGCATCAGCACCGTGCGCACGGCGTCGAGCAACCGGATGCCTTCGGTGCGTGACAGGGACGACGCCGGCTGCTCGTAGTGCAGTCCGGCCGCGAACAGGGCTTCGTCGGCGTAGATGTTCCCGATGCCGCTGACCCAGGTCTGGTCGAGCAGCACCCGCTTGATCCCTGAGCCGCGCCGGGCCAGGGCGGCGAGGGCGGCATCCGTTCCGAAGTCGGGGTCGATGAGGTCACGGGCGATGTGGGCGACCTGGTCGGGGATCAGCCCGCTCCACGCACCCGTGCCCGCCCCGGCATACCCTCCTGGCAGTCCGTCGCCGGTGGGCTGCATCCGGTCTATCGCCATGCTGCCGAAGATCCGCTGGTCGGCGAAGTTGAGCCACAGTTCCCCGTGGTCGGGGTGTTCGAGGTGCAGGCGGATGCGCAACTGACGGTCTGCCTCCGAGCCCGGTTCCCGGAGCAGGACCTGGCCGCTCATGCCGAGGTGGATCACGAGGGCGCGTCCGGTGTCGATCGGCAGCCAGAGGAATTTGCCGCGGCGGACGGCGCCGAGCAGGCGATGCCCCTCGAGCTGCGGGGCGAACGGGCCGGTCAGGGGGTCGTGCCTGCGGAGGGAGCGTGGCTCGAAAACCTCAACGGCGGTGACGCGAGCACCGGTCACGGCGGGTTCGACGCCCGCGCGCACCACCTCGACCTCAGGAAGTTCTGGCAAGGAAGCGTCCAGACGATGGTGGCGGTGCCGTCGGATGCGCGGGAATGAGTCGAGCGGACATCGGCCAGGTCAGCGCGGGACGAGCCGGTTCCACGCCTCGAGGGCGGCGGCCATCTCGGCGTGCTTCTTGCTGGTGCCTTCTCCCGTTGCGACGACGATGCCGACGGTCACGGTCGCGATGAACACCTTGGAGTGGTCGGGGCCGCTCTCGGCGATCGCATAGACGGGTACGCCGGCGTCGAGCCGGGCCGCCGCTTCCTGCAGGCTCGTCTTCGGATCCATCGAGACTCCGAAGTGACCAGGGTCGTTGAGCATCGGCGCGATCAGCCGCAGCACGAAAGCCGTGGCGGCGTCCGGACCCGTGTCGAGGTAGACGGCACCGATGAGCGCCTCGACGGTGTCGGCGAGGATCGATGACTTGTCACGACCACCCGTGAGGATCTCGCCCCGCCCGAGCCGAACGTAGGCGCCGAGGCCGAGGCCCCTGGCGATTTCAGCGAGGGCGACACTCGAGACCAGGCTGGCCCGGCGCTTGGCCAGGTCGCCCTCGTCGAGCAGCGGATACGTGCGGTAGAGCATGACCGTGACGGCCTGGCCCAGGATCGAGTCGCCGAGGAATTCCAGGCGCTCGTTCGTGGGCACTCCGCCGTTCTCGTACGCGAAGGACCGATGGGTGAGCGCCAGCCGAAGCAGGCTCTCGTCGATCTGCACGCCGAGCGCGGACACGAGGGCCGAGGGGTCGGCTTCCGCGCCGGTCATCGGGTGACCGGCTGCGGCGTGCCCGGTCATACGGCGACCGCCCCGACGGTACCGCGACGCGACGAGCGGATGTTCCGGGTCAGAAGACGCGGCATCCGTCGGAGGAGCGGTACCTGGGGCGTGTACATCGCCGAATTAAATGTCGGCGACCTTGCGGCCCTTGTATTCCATGAACATCGCGGTTCCGGCGGTGTCGGTGACGACCTTGGCGCGGTGCGGGAGGCTGTAGACGACCTTGCCGTTTTCCATGGTCTTGACCAGGGTGGGGGCTTCGGCCTTCCAGCAGGAACGACGTGAGCGGGTGTTGGAGCGTGATTGCTTGCGCTTCGGGACTGCCATGACTACTTCTCTTCTCTTCTATCCGTTTCAGCGCGGATGTCTTCATCCGTGCCGATGCTTTCGGAAGCCTGGAAATTCACAAGCGCTGCCCACCGGGGATCGCGCATCTGTTCTGGTTCGAATTCAGGGAAACGGCAAGCCGCTGCCCGGTCTCGGGGTCGAGACCCGGGCAATCCTGCCGGCAGACCGGCTGGAAAGGCAGTGACAGAACCACTGCATCCCTGATGAGCGGTTCAAGATCCACATGGTCCTCGACAACCGCACACTCATAAGCTTCATCAAGAGAGTACGCGAAAACCTCGTGAAACTCGACTCGGACAGGCAAGTCGATGTCAATCAGGCATCTTCCGCACTCGCCGGACGCGATTCCGGAGATCTGCGCGGACACCAGAAGGCTCTCGTGCAGGGTTTCGAGGCGGATGTTGACGTCGAGCGTCGACCCGGCCTTGACGGCAACGAGTCCCTCGCCGAGGTCGTCGGGAACGATGAGGTCGATGTGGCGCTCACGCATGGTGCCGGGGCGGTTGATGAGGTCACGCACGTCGACCTTGTACGGGGTCTTCTGAAACTTGGTCACGGGGGAGATTCTACGCGTCCGTGACGGGTGCGCGCCCCCGTTCGCCGAGGAAGAGCCATAGGGACGCGGGAAGGAGGCGCGCACGCCAGCGCACAGCCGTGCTCGCACCCATGCTGATCCTCGTCGAGACCGTGTCGAGGTCGCCGAGGAGCGCCGGTTGCGGCGCCCCGGCGACCGGGCGGCCGTACCGGTGTCGCTCGGCCGCGGCCAGCAACCGGGCAAGTGCTGCACCGGCTGCCGCCCCACCGGTGCCCGTGAGGCCGGGCAGGGCGCCGATCCGCGCCGCGAATTCCCGGGGCGTCTCCGTGGCGCGCATGCTGACCCCGAAGTCGACGGCCGTGTCGACGAGCTCCCGCCAGGCATCGGCGCCCCCTGCCGTGCCCCTGGCGAGGTCCCTGCGCCGTCGTCTGCTCCGAAGCAGGCGGATGCCACCCGGAGCGGCGAGTACGACGACGAGCGCTCCGAGGATGAGCGCAACGCGTCCGGGCGTGCCTGCATCGTTCCCGGGCGTCTTCGCGGCTCCGCTTCCCGTCGACAGGGCCTGGCCGGGGTCGTCGAACGGGCGCGGCGCGGACGACGGCACACCGGCCACCGTGCCGCCGAGTGGGGTGGACTGACCGGCCGGCTGGGTGTAGCTCGGAACGGTCCCGCGCCCGGGGGTGGGTTCGAACGGCAACCAGCCGATGCCGGTGAAGTACAGCTCCGGCCACGAGTGCAGGTCATGGGCGTCGACGTTGAAACGGTCCCTGCCCTCGATGAAGTCCGAGGAGCGGGAACCGGGCAGATAGCCGATCGCGATGCGCGCCGGGATGCCGAGCGACCGGGCCATCACCGCCATCGCGGAGGCGAAATGCACGCAGTAACCGCGCTTGACCTCGAGGAAGGTACCGACAACGTCGACCCCGCCGCCGTCATAGCCGTCCTCGACCGGTGCGGTGGTGTCGTAGGTGAATTCGCTCCCCCGCAGGTACTCCTGCAGGGCGACGGCAGCGTCATACGGGGTCGTCGTTCCCGATGTCACCGCGCGCGCGGTCTGTTCGATGATCAGGGGGCTGCTCCGGGGCAGGCGAAGGCTCGACTCGACGCTGACCGGGTACCGGCCCGTCGCCGCGCGAAGCTGCTCGGGAGTGGGCTCGAGGGCGAGCGAGGTGACGGTGTATTCCTGGCCCCGGGTGCTGCTGTTCGTGCTCGCAATCGTCCCGGTGGGCCCGTTCCAGTACCAGTCGCCGACGAGCCCGGATACCTTCGTGGCCGCGCCAGGGGTGGGCAGCCAGGCCGAGGCGACCCCGTCGATGACGACCTGGGTGGACTCCTCCGTCGTGGCGACCTGGGCGGAGAGCCCCGGCGGCCGGTCGATTGCGTCGACGGTGTTCCCGGTGTTGGTCGGCTCGAGGCGGGCGGTCCAGCTCGGCCCGACGAACCGGTCCAAGGTGAGCAGCTTGAGGTAGGGCGGCTGAGCGGCACTCGTCCGGTAGTGCAGCGCGGCGCCGGCCTGCGAACTCCGGAGATCCTGCCCGAGGTTGACCATGGCGCTCACGCCGTCGCCGAAGAGCAGCGGTCCGGTGGCCCGGCCGCCGACGCGCCCGTCGCCGGGCAGGTTGGGAACCGCGATGCTGAGCACGAGCGCTGTGATGATGCCGAGCCCGCCGATCAGGAAGGCCCCGGTGACGGACCAGCTCCGCCCGGCAGGCCCACGAGAGCCGGCGATCCCGATACCCTCGCCCGTTCCCGCTGTGACCCCGCCGCGCCGGCCGAGGACGTCGATCCGCAGCAACAGCAGGAATGCCGCGGCCGTGAGCACGAGGGTCAGTTTCTCCGCACCGTTGTCGAGGATGAGGCCGGGGACGCCGACAGGCACCAGTACGGGCAGCCCAGCGAGCGCCGGCGCCCGCAGGGTGATCGCGAGGGCGTCCATCAGCACGGCGATCACACCGGCCCCGATGCAGAGCAGGAACAGGATGCCGGTCACGGGATCGGCCGGGGTGCCCTGGGACTGCACCGAGGCGATCCCCGATTCGACGAGGGTACGGAACCGGTCGATCGTATCGCCGGTCGGCACGAGCCAGAGCAGCCCTGTTCCGCCGCCGAAGAGCAGGGTGACGCTCCCGACGATCACGCCGGCACCGGCGAGTGGGACGACCCAGGGCTTGGGGCCGAGCGAGCGGATGCCCGCGGAGACGACGAAGACGGCTCCCGCTTCGACCGCCATCAGCCACCACCAGCCGGTGCCCTGCAGGAGAGGACCCAGCGCGGTCATCCCGACGAGCAGGAGCAGCGCGAGCGCACCGGTCACGGGCCAGCGGGAGCCGGAGGAGCGCTTCCCTGTTCTCCGGCCACCAGGCGTTTCCGGTGACGGCGACGGCCTGGCCGTCATCGTCTGCTCTGGCAGGATCCGTTCACGCAGGCTCATGCAGCGCCCCTCTCCCGCCGACGGAGTCGAGCCATGCCTCGGGCAGTGCGATAGCCGAACGCACCGGTATGCACCGCCAGCCGGCCTCCCTGAGCCGCTCAGAGGCATCCGTCGGCACAGGTTCGAGTACGAATGCAATCGCCGGCCGGGCACTTGCCGCGAGCGCGGCGAGAACGGCGAGGTCGAGGGCTGCCCCGGCGCCGAGTACAGCGAAGGTCGGAAGCGCCCCGCGGGGGACGCGTGAGCGCGGGGGCGCGAGGGGCCCATTGGGTTCGCCGGTGCCGGCGTCCCTGGCTTCAGCAGGGACCTGGAGGATGCCCGCGAGGTCCTCGAGCAGGTGCGAAATGCCGCCTGATCCGCGATAGGAGACCGGATCTCCCGACCCGGCCGTACCTCCCGCACCGTTCCCGGCCACGGGAGAGCCGCCGAGCCCGGTCGCGCCGAGCGGGGCGGCATCGGTTGCGGCCGTGGCACCGTTCGAGGCACGGCCGAGCCGGGCAGTTCCGAGTTGGGCAGGGCCGAGCTCGACGACATCGACCCGGTAACCGGCTGCGAGCAGGTGCGTGCAGACGGATGCCGCCACTTCCACCCCGAGCTCGAACGCACTCGCTCGCCGCGCCCGGTCGACCTCGCGAGCGCCCGATTCGGCGGGCGCGAGCGTGTCGAGCACGAACCGCACCCCTGAGTCGCTCCGGTGTTCCTCCTGCCGCACCATGATCTCGCCGTGGCGTGCGGTGGCCGGCCAATTCACCCGGCGCAGCGAATCCCCTGGCCGGTACTCGCGAGCGATCAGCTCGTCCGAATTCTGGTTGAGCAGTCGCTGCCGTTCGAGGGCTTCTCCCCACCGAGCATGCTCGCGTGCCCCCGGCCGGGAAGGGGCGTCACCCGGGGAGTCACGACCAGTTCATGCCGGCCGCCGACCGCCCAGCGCGCCATCACCAGTCCGAACGGGTCGGACCGGGCGAGCACGACCGGCCCGTACTCGTACCGTCCCCGCGCGTGCGGTGCGAGCGGGAACTCGAGGCGCACGGTCCGGGCTGCCGCGTCAGGGCCCTCGCCGAAACCGTCCCAGCCGCCGCTGCGGCCCCACGCGCCGCCGAGCCCGGAGAGCGGCGGCAACGGGAGATCCCTGGGCATCGGTGTCGTTCCCATCGGGCCGGTCTCGCGCCAGCGCACCCCGGAAAGCGGCTGCACCCCGACGTTCTCGACGGTGAGCAGCTCAGTCGTCTGCCCGCCCGCGGAGACGAGGTTGGGGCGGAAGTCACGGCCGACGCGCACCCGGACGGGTCGGAGGGCCACCGACAGCCCGGCGACGATCGGCACCGAGACCAGCAGGAGGGCGATGAACAGCAGGTCCCGCCGGTTCTCCGAGAATGACACCACCGTCAGCACCGCTCCCCCGCTGAGGAAGGCGCCACCCCGGAGGGTGAGCCGGGGAAACCGAACCGGCCGCGAGGGAGGTCGCCGCGCAGACATGGCGGCTACGGGCGACCGGAGGCGCCGAGCGGCACCGGGGTCGCCGCGAGGATCCGGCGCACGATGTCCTCGAGCAGCGGGCTCGAGTCCTGATGCTGGTGCCCGAGCACCCGGCTGCTCGCCACCAGCCGGTGGCCGAGGACGGCGACGGCAAGCGCATCGATGTCGTCGGGGAGCACGAAGTCACGGCCCTGCAGAGCGGATTGCGCCTTGGCGGCACGGATGAGCTGCAGGGTTGCCCGCGGGCTTGCACCGAGGCGGAGGTCCTTGTCCGAACGGGTGGCCCGCACGATGTCGACGGCGTACTGCTTGACGGCGCTGGAGGCGAAGACACCGCGGGCCGCCGTCATCATGGCCCGCAACTGGGCGCCGGTGACGACGGCGTCGATTCCGGCGAGCGGGCTCGAGGTGTCTCGGGAGTCGAGCATCGCGAGCTCGGAGGTCGTGTCGGGGTAGCCCATCGAGATCCGGGCCATGAAACGGTCCCGCTGGGCCTCGGGGAGGGCGTATGTGCCCTCCATCTCGATCGGATTCTGGGTCGCGACGACCGTGAACGGGAGCGGAAGGAGGTAGGTCGCTCCGTCGACGGTGACCTGGCGTTCCTCCATGCACTCGAGGAGGGCCGACTGGGTCTTCGGGCTCGCCCGGTTGATCTCGTCGCCGATCACGATGTTCGCGAAGATGGCCCCCGGCTTGAACTCGAACCTGCGGTCGACCTGGTTGAAGACGCTCACGCCCGTGACGTCGGAAGGGAGCAGGTCCGGTGTGAACTGGATGCGGCTGACCGAGCAGTCGACTGAGCGGGCGAGGGCCTTGGCCAGCATGGTCTTGCCGACGCCGGGCACGTCCTCGATGAGGAGGTGGCCCTCGGCGAGGAGCACGGTCAGGGCCGTGACGACGGCGGGGTGCTTGCCTGCGATGACCGTTTCGACGTTGCGGACGATGGCCCGGCCGGCCTCGGCCACGAGGTCGAGGTCGAGGTCTGCGTCGGGCGGGGGTCCGCCCCCGGCGCGGCCGCCGGTACCGGTCGGATGCCCGGGGCGCGCTGCGTCGGGACGCCCGCGGGGACATCCGTTGTCGCGCCGGCGGGCGGGGCGGTCACACGGGTGCCTTTTGCAGGTACTGCGCGACGACGCGGGGCACGTATGGCGAGATGTCGCCGCCGAGCGCGGCGACCTGTCGCACGAGGGAGCTGGACACGTGGGCATTCGCAGGGTCAGGCAGCATGAAGATGGTCTCGACGCCCGCGAGGTTGCGGTTCACGATCGCCATCGGTGTCTCGTATGCGACGTCGACCTGGGAACGGATGCCCTTGATGAGCACGCTTGCCCCGACCTCGAGGCAGTAGTCGACGAGCAGTCCCATGCTCCAGGACGCGACGATGATGGTGTCCGGGAGGCCGGCGTCTGCGATCGCCCGCTGCAGAAGGGAGACGCGCTGGCTGATCGGCAGGAGGGCCGTCTTGTCGGGGTTGTGCACGACGAGCACGTGCACTTCATCGAAGAGGCCCGCCGCCCGTTCGATCACGTCGAGGTGACCCAGCGTGACGGGGTCGAATGAACCAGGGACAACGGCGATCCTGCGCATACGCAATACCCTAACGCGCGAGCACGTCTCGCGCCTCCCCGGGCGGCACACTCTCGGCATTCGCCCTGCTGGGAGGCCAAATTCGCCGGCCAGCGATCGCGCGCGAAAGGCCAGGCGGAGTCTCCCGCCTGGCCTTCGTGCGCGATCTAGCCGACCAGGGCCAGCGACTGGGCCATGACCGCGTCGGACACCGCGAGGTTTCCGCCGAGAATCACGATCCGGCCCGGCTTCAACCGGGCGAGCTCCGCCGCGATGACGGCGGGAATGCCGTTGGGCTGGACGAGGAGCACCGGTCCCTGGTTCACGCCGGCGGCACCTGCACCGGACAATGCATCCTGGTAAGTCTCGCCCGTGGCCAGATAGACCACCGGCACACCCGGTGTCGGGAACGTCCCAGCGGAGATCGCGGCCGACGTGCCATAGGCATCCTGACCCCACAACCGCGTCGTCGGCGCGATCCCGGAGAGGCTCGCGAAGACACCATCCGAGACAGCCAGATTGCCGCCGAGCACCACGATCCTGGCCGGCTTCAACCGGGCAAGCTCTGCCGCGATGACACCCGGGATCCCATTGGGCTGGACGAGCAGCACCGGACCCTTGTTCACCCCGGCAGCACCGGCACCGGACAATGCATCCTGGTACGTCTCACCCGTCGCAACGTACGCGACAGGCACACCCGGCGTCGGGAACGTCCCAGCGGAGATCGCGGCCGACGTGCCATAGGCATCCTGACCCCACAACCGCGTCGTCGGCGCGATCCCGGAGAGGCTCGCGAAGACACCATCCGAGACAGCCAGATTGCCGCCGAGCACCACGATCCTGGCCGGCTTCAACCGGGCAAGCTCTGCCGCGATGACACCCGGGATCCCATTGGGCTGGACGAGCAGCACCGGACCCTTGTTCACCCCGGCAGCACCGGCACCGGACAATGCATCCTGGTACGTCTCACCCGTCGCAACGTACGCGACAGGCACACCCGGCGTCGGGAACGTCCCAGCGGAGATCGCGGCCGACGTGCCATAGGCATCCTGACCCCACAACCGCGTGGCCGTCGCCGCGGCGGGCGCAGCCACTGCGGCGCTCGCGACGCTCGTCGCGGAAACCGCGGGAAGGCCGGTGGCCGTGCCGGTGACCGTCACGGTGACGGTCTTCCCCTGGTCGGCGAGGACGGGTGTATACGTCACGGCTGTTGCACCGGGAACGGCGACCCCTCCAACCGACCACTGGTAGGTGAAAACGATCGGAACCGGGGTCCAGGCTCCGGGAACGGCGGTGAGGACCTGTCGGACCGCGGCAACACCTGTGATGGTCGGGACGGCCGGCGTCACGAGGGTCGCAGGGGCCCCGACGGTGTCGTACAGGGCGTAGTCGTCAGTCACGAGCGTGCCGTTGCTGATCAGGTTGAGTCCGAAGCTGATCCCGGTGACGCCGGCAGGCACGACCGGCGTCGTCCAGGCCACCTGGGTGTACGCGGTCGCCGCGTTATACAACGGGCCAGAGGTCTGGTAGATCCAGCCACCGTCCGCGTTGCGATAGTAGAGGTCGAATTGGGTGGGCACGGTCGATTTGTACCAGGCTCTCAGGGAATAGGTGTGACCGGGGGTCGCCGTCGGTGCACAGGTTCCGAGGTCCTGCATCAGGGCGAGTTTCGCATCGCCGCTGGTCAGGCCCGTCACCACGAGCTGTTCTGCTTTCGTACCGGTATGCGCTTCTGCGGCTGTGGTGAGCGTCGTGAATGTCGCGGTGCTCACTCCAAACCCGCCCTGCTGCCAGCACTCCGGCGGCAGCGTGGTTCCGGCCGGCGGCACCACCGTGCTCGCCGTCTCGAGGCTGGGGTTCAGCACGCCGTTCTCACCGGCGGCCGGAGCTGCCCGGAAGCTGTTCGTGGACGCCACCAGAGGCTTCCCCGTTCCGCCGAGGACCTCGTGAACGGTTTTGACGATCGTGTTGGTGGTTGAAAGGGGGATGTGGGCGTGCGGACCTTGAGCCAGTCGACGAACTGCTGGAAGAGCGTTGGCGTGATGGTCAGGTTCAGCGGGTCGCACACCCCCGGTGCGGTGTCGCAGACGTGGTGGAAGGTCAGCTGGACCCAGCCTCCGCCGTGGGTCTCGGCATCCGTCACGGTCTTCTGCAGGGTGGCGAGGGTCCAGGTCGAGTCGACTTCCTCGGGAGCCCGGGTCTGGAACGCGTCGGCCGGCGGAATCGTCTCGGCGAACACACCGGTCGTGCCGCCGACGTCGCCGAGCATGCGTCCGCTGTTGAAGCCGCACGCACTCACGGCCGCCGCGACTGCGGGGCTCACGGTCGCGAACGGGTAGGCGAAGTCCGTCGTGGTCTTGAATCCCCAGTCGTCGAGGGTATTCCGGCCCTGGCAGATCTGCTTGGTGACCTCGGCGGCGGGCAGGGTCGTCAGGTCGGGGTGGCTCACGGTGTGGCCCCCGATCTCGTGCCCGCTTGCTGCCATCGCGGTCAGTTGCGGGACGGTCAGATAGTTGGATGCGCCGATCCAGCCGGTCGTGATGAAGAAGGTTCCCTTAAGTCCCGCCGCGTCGAGGATCGAAACGGCCGCACTCTGGTCGGCGTCGCCGTCGTCGAACGTGAGGCTCACGACGGTCACCGGGTCGGTGGTCGCGGCCTGGGACGGGAGGGCCGTCCCCAGAACGGAACCGAGGGACAGCAGCATCACGGACGCTGTTCCGAAGGCGCGCCACCTGGGCCGCCGCCGGAGGGGACTACGCAAGGTCACTCGCAGCGAGTCGCTTGTGTAAGCGGGTTCGGACTGGGACATGTCAACTTCCGTTCGGGCGTCGGGAATCGAATGGTGGGCGAGTGCGTGGGCCGGGTGTGTTCCAGCGCTGTGTGGTCGACGATTCCCGGTGGACGGCACCCGGGTCGATGAAGCTCTTCACCGAGCCCGGATAGACTCCCAAATCGTCCCCGATCGCGCTGGTGCGCAACCCGGGGGAAGGACCTGTTTGATTGTTGAGGCACCGTAGCACCGCGCTCGCGGGACGGGATAGGCCGGGAATCACCCCCACTTCGCGGGTCGCCGGGTGCCCGAAACGACCCAGACCGGTGGCGATGGCGTCGGCCAGGTCTCATTCGGCGGCGCGGAGTTCAGCCCTTGGTGAGCGAGGCCCGTTCCGCGTCGTCGAGTCGCCGGCGCACCGCATCGCGCAGGGCAGGCACGCTCGCGAACTCGGGGTCATCCGCCGCGAGCTCCTGTGCGTGGGTGCGCGCCTCGAGGATGAGTTCGCCGTCGGTCGCGACCCGGAGCAGCCGCAGCGAGGAACGCCCGCCGGACTGCGTGCTGCCGAGCACATCGCCTTCCCTGCGCAGCTCGAGGTCGATCTCGGCGAGCTCGAAACCGTCGAGGGTTGCGGCGACGGCCTCGACCCTCGACCGGGCGAGAGAGTCGACTTCCGCACGGGTGACGAGCAGGCAGAGCCCCGGCACCCCGCCGCGGCCGACCCTCCCGCGCAACTGGTGGAGCTGCGAGACGCCGAACCTGTCGGCGTCGAGCACCACCATCACCGAAGCGTTCGGCACGTCGACGCCGACCTCGATCACCGTGGTGGCCACGAGCACATCGATCTGGCCCGCGGCGAAGGCGAGCATGGTCTGGTCCTTCTGGTCCGCGGTCATCCGGCCGTGCAGCGGTTCGATCCTGGCCGCTGCGAGCTCCGGCCGGGAGCGCAACCTCTCGAGCACGACCTCGACGGATTCCGGGGGCACGGCCGGCGCGGCGTCGGCGGCGCCCTTCTCTGTCGCCGGCTGTTCGAATTCCTCGCCCTCCTCAAGTTCCTTCGGCGCGATCGCAGGGCACACGACGAAACCCTGCCGGCCGAGGGCGAGCTCCTCGGCCAGCCTGGTCCAGACGCGCGAGAAGGTCTGCGGCTTTTCGGCGAGCGCCACAACATAGGTCTGGATGCCCTGCCTGCCTGCCGGGAGCATCGCGATCGTCGACACGTCGAGGTCGCCGAAGACCGTCATGGCCACCGTGCGCGGGATCGGTGTCGCCGTCAGCACGAGGAGGTGTGGTGGCACAGCACCCTTGAGGCGGAGTGCCTCCCGCTGATCGACGCCGAAGCGGTGCTGTTCGTCGATGACCACGAGTCCGAGGTCGAAGAACGACACCGATTCGGCCAGGAGGACGTGCGTGCCGATCACGATCCTGGCCTGGCCGGAGACCGCTCGCAGCAACGCCTTGCGTCGAAGGGCGACGGGCAGTTTGCCGGTCAGCAGCACGGGCACAAGTTCTGCGGCCAGGTCGGGGCCGAGGATCTGCACGATCGACCGCAGATGCTGGGCCGCGAGCACCTCCGTCGGCGCAAGCAGGGCGGCCTGCCCCCGGTGTCGGCGACGGCGAGCATCGCCCGCAGCGCGACGAGCGTCTTGCCTGAACCGACCTCGCCCTGCAGGAGCCGGTTCATCGGTGCGGTGTCGGCGAGGTCCCTCGCGATCTCGGCGCCGACGGTCAGCTGGTCGCCGGTGAGGGTGAACGGAAGGCGGGCGTCGAAGCGTTCGAGGTACCCGCCGGGGACGGGCACCCGTGCGGTCGACTTCGTCGCCCTGGCGACGTTTCGCTGCTGCACGAGCGCGCTCTGCAGCACGAATGCCTCGGTGAACCGAAGGGTGTCGCGGGCCCTGATCCAGTCGGCGTCGACGGCGGGTTGGTGGATGAGCTCGAGGGCCTTCCGGTGCGGCAGCAGGCCGCGTTCGGAGCGGAGCGCAGGCGGGAGCGGGTCCTCGACGGGGCCGAGGTGCTTGAGTATCTTTCCGACGATCGTCTGGAAGTCCCAGCTCGCGACCGCGGCGGTCGCCGGGTAGACCGGGACGGGCTCGACGAGCCAGGCCTCGCCTTCCGTGGGAATCTCGTGTTCCTGTTCCTCGTCGCTCCCGGCGACGAAGAGCTTGTAGTGCGGATGCGCCAGCTGCAGCTGGTTCTTGAACGAGGTGACCTTGCCGGTGAACATGCCGCGGGTGCCCGGTGCGAGCAGCTTCTCGCGCCAGGCCTGGTTGAAGAACGTGAGGGTGAGGATGCCGCGGCCGTCGGAGATCTTGACGGTCGTGATCGAGCCCTTGCGGGTCTTCATGTCGTGGGTGGAGATCGAACGCACCTCGGCGAAGATCGTGACCTGTTCGTCGAGCGGCAGTTCGCTGATCGCGCTGAGCTCTCCGCGCCTGGCGTAGCGGCGAGGGTAATGACTGAGCAGGTCGCCGACGGTGCGCATGTCGAACGCCTTGGCGAGCGATTTCGCTTCGGCGGCCGTTATCGTTCCGTGTGCCGTGAGCGGGGTATCCAGGGTCAGGGCGCCGGTGAGCTTCTCGCCGTCCGCCGCGGTCGCATCCGTCATCCTTCGATCGTAGGCGCGGCCGCCGACACTGCGGTCCGGCTAGGCTCGAACGGACATGACGCGCATCATCTCCGGGTTCGCCGGTTCCCTGCCCCTCGCTGTTCCCAAGTCGGGCACACGCCCCACGAGCGACCGGGTGCGCGAGGCGATCTTCTCCGCCCTCGACGCCCGTGACATCATCCGGGGCGCCCGGGTGCTCGACCTCTACGCGGGCTCCGGTTCCCTCGGGCTCGAGGCCGCGAGCAGGGGTGCCCGCATCGTGACCCTTGTCGAGAACAGCTACGGGGCCGCTCAGATGTGCCGGAAGAACACCGACGCGGTGCTCAAGGCCGCCCCGAAGAAGGACGCCCCGTCGATCCGCGTCTCCGCGCAGGCCGTGCAGTCATTTCTCGCGGCGACGGGCGACGGGTTCGAACTCGTCTTCCTCGACCCGCCGTATGAGCTCTCCGACGTCGAACTCGGGCACAACCTGCTCGCCCTGACCCCCTGCTCGACCCGGACGCCCTCGTCGTCGTCGAGCGCAGCTCCCGCTCCCCCGAGCCGTCCTGGGGTCCTGGCCTCGCTTCCGAGCGCCGCAAGGACTACGGCGACACGACCGTCTGGTACGCCGCCCCGGTGCTCGCCGGCCCGTAGCCGCCGCAGGCGCGGTCAGCCGAGGGCGCCGTCCCAGCCGCGGTACGGGTCCCAGCCGCCCTGCTCGTGTGTGCGGCCGTCGACGAGGACCGTGCCCGCGGCATCCGTCGCCGTGCCGATCACACGGAAGCCCTCCGGCAGCACGGCGCCGGCAGGGAAGGTCGCGAGCAGGCCGTGGTCCTCGCCGCCGCCGAGCGCGAGCCCGACGCTGTCGCCGAGGGAGTCCGCCGCGAAGTCGATTCCGACCCCGCTCGCCTTGGCCAGGCGCCCGGCATCGATGAAGAGGCCGTCGGAGAGGTCCATCATTGCGGTCGCCCCCGCGAGGGACGCGGCAGGGCCGCGGTCGATCGGCGGTGTCGGGGCGAGCTGGGCGCCCACCTCGACCGGGTAGCGCTCCCGGACGGCCGCGGCGAGCGCGGCATCCGGAACACCGTTCGTGTCGACTCCGTGCCGGAAGAGCAGTGCGAGGCCGGCCCCTGCCTCACCGAGCCCCCCGGCGAGGGCCACGACGTCGCCTGCACGCGCTCCGGAGCGCAGAACCGGTTCCCGTCCCTCCAGGTCTCCGAAGGCCGTCACGGCCAGCGTGAGGGCGTCAGAGGCGGACAGGTCGCCGCCGACGACGCCACACCCCGGCGCGAGCGCAGCGCAGCAGTCCCGGAGCCCGTCGGCGATGCCCTCGATCACGGAGATGGGGGTCGACGGCGGGGCCGCGATCGCGACGACGAGCGCCGTCGGGCGCGCGCCCATGGCCGCGACGTCGGACAGGTTGGTGGCCGCGGCCTTCCAGCCGAGGTCGTGCGGGGTCGACCAGGCCATCCGGAAGTCCGGCCCCTGGATCATCATGTCGGTCGTGACGACGTATCGCCCGTCGGGGGCGCGGAGCACGGCGGCATCGTCGCCGGGGCCGAGCAGCTGAGTCGCAGCATCCGGCAGCCGCGGGAAGATGCGGGCGAGCACCTCGCCCTCGCTGAGCTCGGCGAGGGTCTCGGTCGCCGGTCCGGCGTTCATCGCAGCGGCACCGGTGTCTCGCACAGCCCGCGATTCCGACGCAGCCGCCGGGGATGCGTTCGCGGCAGGGGTTCTCGCAGCAGTGGTCATCTTCAAACGGTAGCCTGAATGGAATGTCTCTCCGCTCCCGTACCCGCCGCAGTCTCGCCACGTCGACGCTCGCCCTGGCCGGCGTCGTGCTCCTGAGCGGATGCACGGCGAGCGTCGCCCTCGAACCCGCGGCGGACGCAGTGAACCCCGGTTGTGCAGACGTCGTCGTTCACCTGCCGACGCTCGTCGCCGACCAGGCCGAACGCGAAACGAACGCCCAGGCGACGGGTGCGTGGGGCAGCCCGGCCGCCGTGCTGCTGCACTGCGGCGTCGCGGTGCCTGCCCCCACGACGCTGCCGTGCCTCAACGTCAACGGCATCGACTGGATCGAAGACGACTCCGCCGCTCCGCTCTACCGGTACACGACCTACGGCCGCACCCCGGCGAGTGAGGTCGTCATCGACTCTGGCAAGGTCAGCGGCTCGACGGTGCTCGTCGACCTGGCCGCCGTGATGGCGGTCATCCCCGCGACGGCCAAGTGCCTCGGGGCCGCCGACGTGACCCTGCCGACCGACGGCGGAACCCTCGCGCCCTGAACGACGCCTGCCGCCCCTGATCAGGCAGGAAGCGGGTCCCGCGCCGGGACGCCGCGGCGGGCGAGCGCGACTGAGATCAATTCGTCGATGAGCGCGGGATAGGTGTAGCCGCTCTGAAGCCAGCACGTCGGGAACATCGAGATCGGCGTGAAGCCGGGCATGGTATTGATCTCGTTGATGACCCAGCCGGTGTCAGTCAGGAAGAAGTCGACCCGCGCCAGCCCGGCGCCGTCGATGGCGTCGAACGCCCGGATCGCCATCCGCTGCATCTCGGCGAGCTCGGCCGGGGTCAGGGCCGCAGGGCACACCAGTTCGATGCCCGCTGCCCCCAGGTACTTGGCGTCGAAGTCGTAGAAGTCACGCCCGGTGACGAGTACTTCTCCGGCGACGGATGCCCGCGACGGCTCCCCCGGACGGCCCTGCAGCACGGCCACCTCGAGTTCGCGGCCCACGAGGCCCGCCTCGATCAGGACCTTGTCGTCCTCCGCGAGGGCGGTCTCCATGGCACGGACCAGCTCGGCGGGGTCTGTGACCCGGCTCACGCCGACGCTCGACCCGGCGCGGGCCGGCTTGACGAAGGCGGGCAGCCCGAGTTCGGCGAGGGCCGCGTAGGCCATTCCCGGCGCTTCGGCCCAGTCGGCCGCAGTGATCGTGCGCCACGGTGCGACCGGAAGGGAGGCCTGCTGAAAAACGGTCTTGGTGAAGTGCTTGTCCATCCCGAGCGCCGAGGCGAGCACGCCGGATCCGACGAACGGCAGGCCGAGGAGTTCGAGGAGACCCTGGATGGTGCCGTCCTCACCGTACGGGCCGTGCAGGATCGGGAAGACGAGGTCGACGCTGCCGAGCACGCGCAGGCTGCGGCGCCGGGGGCGTCGACGACACGGAGCGTGCGGTCGAGGGACGATTCCGGCCAGTGCACCCGGCTGCCGTTGTCGGTGACGACGGGAAGCTCCGCTGCCGAGGATCCGAGCGCGAAGTGCGCCGGGTCATCCGCTTCGAGCACGAACGCGCCGTCGCGGGTGATCCCGATCGGGATCACGTCGTAACGCGACCGGTCAATTGCCGCCAGGACTCCGCCGGCCGTGGCGCAGCTGATCGAGTGTTCGCTTGACCGACCCCCAAAGAGCAGCGCTACCGTGAGCTTGTCCGTCATCAATTGTCCTTTCGCCCTGCGGTTCCGCCGAATCCGTGGTGAGGTGAGGGGCGATGTCCCGCGGTTTCAGCGTACCGGCCAGCACCTGCCGCACCTGTTCGACGATGGGCATGTCGACACCCTTGGCCCTGGCGAGATCGAGGATCGGTCCGACGGAGGCGAGGCCTTCCGTGGTCTGCTGCATCTGCTTGACGACATCCGCGATGCTGTAGCCCTGGCCGAGGAGCCGCCCGGCCGTGTTGTTGCGGGAGAGCGGGGACTGGCAGGTGGCGATGAGGTCGCCGAGGCCGGCGAGGCCGGCGAGGGTCTCCGGCTGGGCGCCGTATGCGACGGCGAAGTCGGTCATCTCGACGAGGCCGCGGGTGATGATCGAGGCCTTGGTGTTCTCGCCGTAGCCGACACCGTCGACGATGCCGATCGCGACGGCGATGAGGTTCTTCAGCACGCCGCCGAATTCGGTGCCGATCACGTCGGTGTTGACGTAGGAGCGGAAGTAGCTGTTGGTCGCGAGGATCGCGACGGCCTGGGCGGTCTCGAGGCTCGTCGAGGACACCACGGCGGCCGTCGGCTGCTCCCTGGCGATTTCGAGGGCGAGGTTGGGTCCGGAGATCGCGGCGATGTGGTGCGGGTCGACGGGCAGCATCTCTTCGATGATCTGGCTCATCCGCTGGCCGGAGCCGCGTTCGACGCCCTTCATGAGCGACACCAGGATCGCGTCGGGCTCGAGGAACGGTTCCATCAGGACGAGGTTCTCCCGCAGCGACTGGCTCGGGACCGAGATGAAGACCTGCTCGGCTCCTGCGAGGGCCTGGTCGAGGTGCGGGGTCGCGCGGAGGCCGATCGGGAGGTTGATGCCGGGAAGGTAGTCGCTGTTCCTCCGGCCCTCCGTGATCTCGCGGGCCAGTTCCGGCCGGCGGGCCCAGAGCACGACGTCGGCGCCGCCGTCGCTCAGGATCTTGGCGAAGGTCGTCCCCCAGCTTCCCGCTCCGAGCACGGCGACGCGCGTACCGACAGGGACACCCTGCCGTTGTTTAGCCTTCAAAACGGCCGGTCTCCTTCTGGTCGTGCTCGGAGGGGTTCCAGCGTTTCGCCGGGGCCTTCTCGCCGCGGAGGTCCTCGAGGAGCCCGGTGATGGCATCCATCAGGATGGCCGTGGCCTCGTTCAGGGTCGCCGTGTCGAGGCTGCGTCCCTTGAACTCGTCGAAGGACAGCGGATCGCCGATTTTCACGTGGATGGTCTTGCGGGGAAACGGGCTGATCCGTTTCGAATACCGCGGCATCAGGTCCTGGGTGCCCCAGTGGGCGATCGGCACGATCGGGATGCCCTGCTCGAGTGCGATCCGCACGGCACCGGTCTTCCCGCGCATCGGCCAGAGCTCGGGGTCGCGGGTGAGCGAACCCTCGGGGTACACGATGACCATCTGGCCGCGCTCGACGAGCCGCCTGGCGGCCTTGACCGGTTCGTTGCCACGCGCGACCCCGCCCCGTTCGACGGGGATCTGGCCGGACTTGCGCAGCAGCCAGCCGAGTACGGGGATCTTGAAGACGGATGCCTTCGCCATGAACCGGGGAGCACGCCCGAGCTTCCACGCGAGTGCGCCGACGACGATCGGGTCGATTTCACTGAAGTGATTCGGCGACAGCACGAACGCCCCGGTCTGCGGGAACTTCCGGACGTCGGTCACCCGGTACCGCACCGCAAGGTTGACCGCAGGGAGCACGATCGTCGCGAGGATCCAGAACACCGACGGCTGTGTGGTTTCCTTGCGCACCCTCACCGGTTTCGCGGACGGATCGGGTTCGACGGACGGTTCGGATGACGGACTTGCTCCATTGACTGGCACAGGGCCATTATCCTTCGAGATCGAAGTCCGCCCCCAACAGCCGCAGCTTCGTGATGAAGTTTTCGTAGCCACGGCTGATGATTCCCACGTTGCTGACCGTCGAGGTGCCCTCGGCGGTGAGCGCCGCGATCAGGTGGCTGAAGCCGCCGCGCAGGTCGGGAACCTCGATGTCGGCGCCGTGCAGCTTCGTCGGCCCCGCGATGACGGCGGAGTGGTTGAAGTTGCGCTGTCCGAAGCGGCACGGGTGGCCGCCGAGGCATTCGCGGTGGATCTGGATCGTCGCGCCCATCTCGACGAGGGCGTCGACGAAGCCGAAGCGTTGTTCGTAGACGGTTTCGTGCACGATCGACACGCCGTGGGCGTGGGTGAGGGCGATCACGAGCGGCTGCTGCCAGTCGGTCATGAAGCCGGGGTGCACATCCGTTTCGATGACGACGGGCTTGAGGTCGCCGCCCGGGTGATAGAAGCGGATGCCGTCGTCGTGGATCTCGAAGGCGCCTCCGACCTTACGGAACACGTTGAGGAAGGTCAGCATCTCGGACTGGCGTGCGCCGCCGACGAAGATGTCACCGTCGGTCGCGAGCGCGGCTGCCGCCCAGCTCGCGGCCTCGTTCCGGTCGAAGAGCGCCCGGTGGTTGAAGCCCTCGAGTCGTTCGACGCCCTCGATGCGGATGACCCGGTCGGTGTCGACCGTGATGATCGCACCCATCTTCTGCAGGATGTTGATCAGGTCCATGATCTCGGGCTCGATCGCCGCGCCCTTGAGCTCGGTGATGCCCTCGGCGCGTACGGCGGTGAGCAGGACCTGCTCCGTCGCCCCGACGCTCGGGTACGGGAGGAGACCTTGGCCCCGTGCAGGCCGTTCGGGGCCGACATGCGGATGCCGTTGGGCTGCTTGTCGACGACGGCGCCGAACTTGCGCAGCACCTCGAGGTGGTAGTCGATCGGCCGGTCGCCGATGCGGCAGCCGCCGAGGTCGGGGATGAACGCCTCGCCGAGGCGGTGCAGCAGCGGTCCGCAGAACAGGATCGGGATGCGGGAGGACCCCGCGTGCGCGTCGATCGCGGCGAAGTGCGCGCTCTCGACGTCGACGGGGTCGAGCAGGAGTTCTCCGGGCTCTGGCCCGTCGGTCACCTTGACGCCGTGCACCGCGAGCAGCTCGCGCACGATGCGCACGTCGCTGATGTTGGGCACGTTCTTCAGGATGCTCGGGCTCTCGCCGAGCAGGGAGGCGACCATGGCCTTGGTGACCAGGTTCTTCGCGCCCTTGAGTTCGATCCGGCCGATCAGCGGGATGCCGCCGCGAATCGTGATCTTGTCGCCTTTCAGCCCCACAGCGGCCCCCCAGCTCTGTGCGTTCTCACGGTTTTGTTCGTCTTCGAGGAGCTGCGCCTTCACGGCTGCGTCTTCACGATTCTGGGCGATCTCGCTGATGGTACTCACAAATTTACCTGCCTTGCGGGGAGAGTACGGGGCCGCCACGGCTCCCGATGGGATTCGAATTCTGCGATCCGCGCTTCATCACGCAGGGTCAGGCCAATGTCGTCGAGGCCTTCGAGCAGGCGCCAACGGGTGTAGTCGTCGACCTGGAATGGCACTGTGAAATCGCCGACGCGTGCTGTACGCGCAACCAGATCGACGGTGAGTTCTATTCCCGGGTCGGCCTCGATGATGCTCCAGAGCTTCTGGGCATCGTCCTCGGTGATCTGCGCGGCAAGGAGGCCCTGTTTGCCGGCATTGCCGCGGAAGATATCGCCGAACCGGGGGCAGAGCACCACGTCGAAGCCGTAGTCGCGCAGCGCCCAGACGGCGTGTTCGCGAGACGATCCCGTGCCGAAGTCCGCGCCGGCGACGAGAATGCGCGCGCCCGCGTACTCCGGCCGGTTCAGCACGAATTCGGGGTCCGTTCGCCAGGCGGCGAAGAGCGCGTCCTCGAAACCGGTCTTGGTGACGCGTTTGAGGTAGACGGCGGGGATGATCTGGTCCGTGTCGACGTTGGAGCGGCGCAGCGGCAGGGCGATGCCCGTGACGGTTGTGAACTTGTCCATGGTCAGAGTGCTCCATCCAGTGCCGGTGCCGCAGCAGGGGCCAGTTCGGCCGGGATCGCGTCGGCGGGGACGAGGCCGTCCGCGACGAGGTCCCACGGGCTCGACAGCGTGCCGCGGATGGCGGTGGCCGCCGCCACGAGCGGGGAGACCAGGTGGGTGCGGCCGCCCTTGCCCTGGCGGCCCTCGAAGTTGCGGTTGCCGTCGAGGCGCAGCGTTCGCCGGGGGCCAGCTGGTCCGGGTTCATGCCAGGCACATCGAGCAGCCCGCGAATCGCCATTCGGCACCGAAATCGGTGAAGACCTTGTCGAGGCCTTCCGCCTCCGCTTCGATGCGAACCCGGGCGGACCCGGGGACCACCAGCATCCGCAGCGCCGGGGGCGAGCGTCTGCCCGCGCACGATGTCGGCGGCGGCACGCAGGTCTTCGACGCGGCTGTTGGTGCACGAGCCGAGGAACACGGTGTCGACCCGGATGTCCTTCATACGAGTGCCGGCCGCGAGGTCCATGTATTCGAGGGCGCGCTCGGCGGCGGCGCGCTCGTTGGCGTCGGCGACGTCGGCCGGGTCAGGCACGGTCTCGCTCAGCGAGACGCCCTGGCCGGGGTTGGTGCCCCAGGTCACGAAGGGCTCGAGGGTGTCGGCGTCGAGAACGACCTCCGCGTCGAACACGGCGCCCTCATCGGTCGCGAGGGTCTCCCAGTACGCGACCGCGTCGTCCCAGTCCTGACCGGCCGGCGCGTGGGCGCGACCCTTCAGGTAGGCGTACGTCGTCGCATCCGGTGCGACCAGGCCCACGCGAGCGCCGGCTTCGATGGACATGTTGCAGATGGTCATACGCCCTTCGATCGAGACAGGTCGCGGATCGCGCTGCCTGCGGTATTCGATAGCACGTAGCCACTGTCCGCCCGCCGGTGCCGATCTTCGCCGATCACGGCGAGGATCACGTCCTTGGCGGTGACGCCGGGGCGCAGGGCGCCTTCGACGGTGATGGCCATGGTCTTGAACGGCTGCAGGGGCAGGGTCTGGGTGGCCATGACGTGTTCGACCTCGCTCGTGCCGATGCCGAGGGCCATCGCCCCGAAGGCGCCGTGCGTGGAGGTGTGCGAGTCGCCGCAGACGACGGTGATGCCCGGTTGGGTGAGCCCGAGCTGGGGTCCGACGACGTGCACGATGCCCTGCTCGATGTCGCCGAGCGAGTGCAGCCGCACACCGAATTCCTCGCAATTGCGGCGGAGCGTCTCGATCTGGGTGCGGCTCGTCAGGTCCTTGATCGGCCGGTCGATGGCGAGCGTCGGAGTGTTGTGATCCTCGGTCGCGATCGTCAGGTCCGGTCGGCGCAGCGGGCGCCCGGCGAGGCGCAGCCCATCGAACGCTTGCGGGCTCGTGACCTCGTGCACGAGGTGCAGGTCGATGTAGATGAGATCCGGGGTGCCGTCGGAACCCTTGCTGACCAGGTGTTTGTCCCAGACCTTCTCGGCCAGGGTCCGCGGGCGTTCGCCGGACATCGATGCGTTAGTCATGTGTGTGCGTCTTCCTCAAGATTTGATGGCAGCCAACGACAGTCTCCGCGACGAGGGAGGCCTCAGAATTGGGACTCGTCGCGGCAGATAAGAAGGAGTCGACCGAACAGCACCCGGACAGGCTAACACTTCGCGCCGAGTCTTCGCCGAAGGTCACGACGGTGACACGACCGATTCGACGAAGACGACCGTGACATTGTCGTGCCCGCCGCGCGCGAGCGCCTCGTCGACGAGGGCGTCCACAACGGCCTGCTGGCCGTTGGCCTGCTGCTCGGCGAGGAGCCTCGAGATGTCGTCAGGCTCGAGCTCCTTGGTGAGGCCGTCGGAACAGATCAGGAAGGCACGGTGACCGGATGCCGGCACGAGCCAGACATCAGCGTCGACGAACTCATCGGTTCCGATCGCCCTCGTGATGATGTTCCGTTCGGGGTGCAGTTCGGCGGACCGAGGCGTGATCAGTCCCGCGTCGACGAGTTCCTGCACCGCGGAGTGGTCGACGGACAGCTGGGCGAGGTGAACCCCGTCCCACGTGTAGATGCGGGAGTCGCCCACGTTGAAGGCCATCCAGTGCAGGCCGATGTCCGCACCGGCATCGACGAAGGCAACCCCGGCCAGCGTCGTGCCGCTCACCGCGGTTCCGAAGTCCTCCGCGCCGCTCAGGTCGCGCACCGCGTCGTTGGACGAGTGGATGGCGTCGAGGATGCGCTCGGGGGTTGAAGGACGGCCAGCCTCGATGTGTTCTTCGAAGACTCTCAGGACGGTCTGGCTCGCCTCGTCGCCGTGGGCGTGCCCGCCCATCCCGTCGGCCACGAGAAAGACCGGAGAGTGCGCCATGAAGCTGTCCTCATTGAGCTGCCGGACCTGGCCGACCTCGCTGCGTGCGCCGACGGTGAACGAGACCGTCACCGTTGGGAGGGTCATCGTGTCTGCGCTCTGGACCAAGCCGGTACTCCCTCGTGCTGCGGCGCGTGTTCCGAGCCGACCCGATCGCGCCTCGACAAGGCGTCAGAGACCCACGGTACCAATTCGGGGGGACTTTTCGCGCCGCCAGGACACGTCGCGCCCGCGCTATTCTTTCGTGGTGAGCGACAGTTCCTCGCCGAGACTGTGGCCGCGGGCGCGGGCGTCCCGGTTCGCCTTGATCAGGCTCGCGACCGTGGCGACGGCCATCGAGACCACGATCACGCCGAGCGACGTCCAGGTGTCGATCTCCGGCGCCCAGCCCACACCATGGCCGCCGTTGATGAACGCGACCTCATTGGTGTGGAGCGCGTGCGAGACGAGCTTGACTCCGATGAAGAACAGGATGAAGGCGATGCCGTACTTGAGGTACACGAGCCGTTCGAGCAGGCCGCCGAGCAGGAAGTAGAGCTGCCGGAGTCCCATCAGGGCGAAGACGTTGGCCGTGAACACGATGAACGGGCTCGTCGTGATACCGAAGATGGCGGGGATCGAGTCGAGGGCGAACACGAGGTCCGTCGTGCCGATTGCGATGAAGACGATCAGCATCGGGGTGAAGACCCGGCGTCCCTTGACGGTGGTGCGGATCTTCGACCCGTCGAAGGTCGGGGAGATCCGCAGGCGGCGACGGATCATCTTCACGAACGCGTTGTCGGCCTCGTTCGCGTCCGGTTCCTTGGCGACGGCCTGATGCACGGCCGTATAGAGAAGGAAAGCGCCGAAGATGTAGAAGATCCAACTGAAGTTCTCGATGAGGGACGCCCCGAGAAGGATGAAGATCAGGCGCAGGACGAGCGCGATGATGATGCCCACCATCAGTACTTCCTGCTGGTATTTCCGCGGCACGGAGAATCTCGCCATGATGATGACGAAGACGAAGAGATTGTCGATGCTGAGGCTGTACTCGGTGAGCCAGCCGGCGAGGAACTGACCGGCGTGTTCGGCATCGGCCAGGAGCAGCATCGCAAGCGCGAACAGCAGGGCGAGCACGACGTAGAAGACGACCCACAGGCTGGCCTCGCGCATCGAGGGCACGTGCGGGCGCTTGTACACGATCAGCAGGTCGCCGACCAGGACCAGGGTCAGGATGACCAGGGAGCCGATTTCGAACCAGAGGGGAAGGGCGAGATCCACGGAGGGGCCTTTCGAGGAGAGGGAGGGCAGGCAGAGAACCTGAAAGTCTCTCCCGCGACAAAAGATGCCGCCGATCCGACCGGAACCCCTGCACCGCGGTCCGTGTTGACGATCAGATCACTAAACCCAGTGGGCTTTGAGGGATACTCCCCTTCACGGGGGTAAGCCTAGCGGATTTCCGTGCCGAATCCGACGGACCGCGCCATAATGTGCCTGCGCCGGAGAGTGGCGCGCACTCTCGAGAGGCACGGACCCGATGGCGCAGATCGAAACCCCCGAGCAGCAAATCGAACGACTTTCGGCCCAGGTCGCGCACTTGCAGGCCCGGCTGCAGCCCGCACCGCCGAGCACTCCCGGCGTGTCTGAACCCACCAAGGCATCGCTCCGGCTGCGCGCATTCTTTGCCGCGCTCCTGATCGCCGTCGGCGTCATTCTCGCCCCGGTCGCCGTCGTCGCCGCGTGGACCAAAACCGAGGTCACCGACACCGGCCGATTCGTGGCCACCCTGTCGCCTCTTGCGGATGACCCGGCATTCCAGGCGTTCCTCGTTGACCAGATCTCCACGGTGATCGACGACCAGGTCGACTTCGAGAGCATCGCAACGGACCTGTTCGACGGAATCGCCCAGCTCAACCTGCCGCCGAGGGCCCAGACAGCCCTCGGCCTGCTCAAGCAGCCGGCCATCGAGGGTGCGCGGTCGCTGGTCCGCACGGCGACACAGCGGCTGATCGCTTCGGACGCCTTCGCGAACATCTGGGAGCAGACCCTGCGGGTCAGTCATTCCCAGGTCATCGCGGCGCTTCAGGGCGATACGGGCGGGCCGCTCACCATCGGAACCCAGGGTGAGGTCGGCATCCAGCTGGCGCCGCTCATCGCCGCGGTGAAGAGCGCCCTTGTCGCCCAGGGCTTCGCTCTCGCCGATCGGATCCCGGAGATCAACCGCACCATCCAGGTCGCCCAGTCCGACTCCCTTGTCCAGGCACGGGTCGCCTATCAGCTCCTCGACGTCCTGGGGTTCGTGCTGCCGTGGGTGAGCCTGGTCCTCCTGGCGGCCGGTGTCGTCGTGGCCAGGCGGAAGGCACGGGCGCTGATCTGGGCGGGTCTCCTGCTCGCGCTCTCGATGGCCGTGCTGGCGACGGGAATCTCCGTCGGGCGCATCCTCTTCGCAGGCTCCGTCTCGCCGCAGTACCTGCCCCGGGATGCCGCACTCGCCACCTACGACGCGATCGTGCCGTTCATCAGCGCGACAGCGCTGGCTGTGGGGACCGCAGGCGTGACCGTCGCCGTGGTGGCGTACCTGGCCGGGCCCTTCCGCGGCGCGATCGTGGTCCGCCGGCTGACCGTGGACTCTGCCAGGAGCATCCGCTCGTCGGCGGAACGTCGAGGAGGAACCACGGGACCGTTCGGGGTCTGGCTGTACTCCGTGCGGCGATACGCGCGGGTCGTCGTTGCGCTTGTGGCCGGGGCCGTCGTGCTGTTCGTCCGCCCGCTGTCGCCGGGCGTGATCATCGGCACCGCCGTCACCGCCCTCGTCGCGATCCTGCTGATCGAGCTCCTCCAGCGCCCGCCAGCGGATGGCGTTGCCGCAAGCCTGTAGCCTTCGACCGTGAACGTTGAGAGCACGGATGAGACCACGGGCGAGACCACGAGCGAGACCACCGCGGAGACCTCAGGTCCGGGCGGCTCCTCCCCTGCCTCGGTCTCGCGGCCGCCGGTAGCGGCCCGCCGTGCCCGCATAGCGGTCGGCGTGCTCTTCTTCACCAACGGTGCGATCTTTGCGAACCTGTTGCCGCGCTATCCCCAGATCAAGGCCGACCTCGGCCTCACGAACGCGGAATTCGGCTTCGCGGTCGCCGCATACCCGCTCGGCGCGCTCATCGCCGGGTTGACGGCCGGGATGCTCGTGCGCCGGTTCCGCTCCTCCCGGGTGGCGATCGTCGCCACGGTGTTCACCGCGGTCGGCATCCTGCTTGCCGGGGTGGCCCCGGCCTGGCTTCCGCTCGCGGCCGGATTGTTCCTGGCCGGCGCGATGGACTCGATCACCGACGTCGCCCAGAACTCACACGCGCTGAGGGTGCAGCGACTGTACAAACGCTCCATCCTCAACTCGTTCCACGCTGTCTGGAGCATCGGTGCGGTATCCGGCGGCGCACTCGGGTCCCTCGCCGCCGGGCTCGGCATTCCCCTGGCCGTGCACCTCACGCTCTCCGCCGTGCTGTTCAGCATCCTGGCCGCGCTGTCGTACCGCATGCTCCTGTCCGGCCCCGAACCGGACGAGACGCGTGCCGCCAATGTTTCGGCCGGCGTGCAGACGCGCACCGGACGAGCGGTGGGCGTGTTGGCGAAATACGCGGTGCTCCTCGCCCTCGTGCTCATCGCGGCGTCGGGGCCATCGTCGAGGACGCCGGCAGCTCCTGGTCGGCCATTTACCTCTCCGTCGACCTCGGCGCATCAGCCTTCGTCGCGGGCCTCGGCTTCATCGCGCTCCAGGGCATGCAGTTCATCGGGCGGATGCTCGGCGATCGGCTCGTCGACCGGTTCGGCCAGCGCGCGGTCGCGAGAACGGGCGGGGTGATCGTCTGTGTCGGCATGGGAAGCGCCCTCCTGGTCCCGTCGGTCCTGGGCACCGTGGTCGGATTCGGCCTCGCAGGACTCGGGGTCGCGACCCTGATCCCGGCGGCCATGCATGCGGCGGACGAGCTTCCTGGCTTCCGCCCTGGCTCCGGGCTGACGATCCTCGCCTGGCTTCTCAGGGTCGGTTTCCTCGTCTCGCCGCCCGTGGTCGGCGCGATCGCCGACGCGTCCTCGCTCCGGCTCGGCCTGCTCGTCGTGCCTGTGGCCGGTGTGCTCACCCTGCTGTTCGCCGGGGTCCTGTCCGGCCGGGAGCCTCGCGGGCCCAGCAGCTGATCTTCTCCTCGCGCCGAAGTGAGCGCAGACAGTGCGCCGGCTCAGCCTCCCGCGGCGGCCAGCCGGCCGACGACGATCGTGACGGCATCCCCAGGTCTGGCGGCGCTGCCGGCCGGTGGCGACGTCGTGACGACCGTGCCGACGAGAGCGGGGTCTTTCACATCGGTTTCGTTCTTCACCACGGTGAAGTTCGACAGGGCGGCGCGGGCTTCGACTTCACGTTTGCCCGAGACGTCCGGTACGACGACGAGCGCGGCGTTGCTCGTGCGCACCGTCACGGCAGCGCCGCGGGCCGCGCTTGCTCCCCCACCGGGCTCGGTGTTCGCGACAACGCCGGCAGGCAGCTCGGAGTCGATGGTTCCGCCATTCACGAAGAGGAAGCCTGCGGATTCCAGGGTCGACTGCGCCTGGCTGAGGCTCTTGCCGCGGAGGTCAGGAATGGACACCTGGGCGGCGTTGATCACCGCGCCGGAGGCCGCGGGAAAGGCAACGCCGGGATACTTCGCATTCGCGACGCTCATCACGTCCGGCCACATCCGATGCCGTGCCGTCGCGGCCTGCTGGCCGTTGAAGGAGGTGGTGCGCTGATCCCTGTCACCCGTGACGCTCATCACGCCGGCGACGGTGGCGACGGTCGTGCTCGCCCCGCTCATCCAGGTGTCCTTGTTGCCGTCTGTGGTCCCGGTCTTGCCGATCATCGGCGACTTCGGACTGGTCGCCTTGAACGAGGCGGATCCGGTTCCGCTCGCCATGACCTGCTGCATCGCGGTCGTCATGCCGGCGGCGACGTTCGGATCGACCGACTGGTGGCACGCCGACTGCGGCACGGCAAGCGCCGTTCCGTCGGAGCCGGTGATGTGGTCGATCACGATCGGGCTGCAGGTGGTGCCCTTGTTGGCGATGCCGGCGAAGGCGACCGCCATGCTCAGGGGCGCGACCTCGTTGGTGCCGAGCACCGCTGAGGCACCCTGCTCGAGCGGGGCGCCGTCGGCGCGCGTGACGTCGAAGGCCTCGGCGGTCTTGCGGATGCCGCACAGGTCGAGTTTCTTGGCCATGCCGATGAAGCCGGTGTTGATGGACCCGATCGTCGACTGCAGGGCGCTGTAGTTGGCGCCGGATTCGTTCGAGTCGTTCTTGGGGTTGTAGCCGGGGAAGCTCACGGTGCCGCCGGTCGCGCAGCTGTCGCGGAAGGTGCCCCAGTTGGCCTTGCGCCGGGAGTCGACCCGCTCGTTGAGCGAGTGGCCCTCGGTCAGCCACTCGGCGAGGGTGAACACCTTGTACGTCGATCCGGGCTGGAACCCGTGGGAACCGCCCTGGTCGACGTTGGTGTTGTAGTTGATCCCGGTCAGGTTCGACCCGGTGATCGGCACATCCGGGTCCTGGCTGTAGTCCTTGTTCTGCGTCATGGCGAGAACCTTGCCGGTGCCGACTCCGACGCTGACGATCACGCCACCGACGTCCCAGCCGGGGTAGGTGTCAGGAACGTTGGCCTTCATCGTGGCCTCGGCGGCCTGCTGCATGTCGAGGTCGAGGGTCGTGTAGACGTTGAACCCGCCGCGGCGGAAGTTGGCCATCCGGGTGGTGTCGTCGGCTCCGAAGGTCGGGTCGTTCTGCAGGGTATTCACGACGAGGTCGCAGAAGAAGGCACTGCCGCCGGCGGTCTGGCAGCCGGTCGAGGGCACGTGGATGCTGGGCTCGATGGCCGTGGCGATCGCGGCATCGTGGTCGGCCTGGTTGATCTTGCCGTACTTGAGCATCTGGTCGAGGATGTAGTCGCGGCGGTCCTTGTTCGCGGCGTAGCCGTTCGCGGCGCCGTTGGTCTCGCTGTCGGGCTGGTCGAGCTGAAACTTGACCGGGTTGTTCACGATCGCGACGAGGCTCGCGGCCTGCGGGAGCGTCAGCGTCGCCGCCGTCGAACCGAAGTAGTACTCCGCGGCGGACTCGATGCCGTAGACGGTGCCGCCGAAGCCGGTGATGTTCAGGTACTGGCGGAGGATGTCGTCCTTCGCGTACTTCTTCTCCACGCCGATCGCGAGGCGCATCTCCTTGAGCTTGCGATCAGGAGTCTTGGCGATCGCGGCGTCATAACAGTCCGACTTCTTCTGCGTATCCGTGAGCACTTCGCACTTCTGCACGAGCACGTTCTTCACGTACTGCTGGGTGATCGAAGACCCACCGCGAACATCACCGGTGGCGACAGTCGTGACGATCCCGGTCACTGTGCCCTGCAGGTCGATGCCGCCGTGGTCGTAGAACCGGGGGTCTTCACCGGAGGTCGCGGCATCCTTGACGAACTGGTTGATCGCATCCGAGGCGACCTCGACGCGGTTCTGGTCGTAGAACGAGGCCAGGAGATAGGGGACGCCGGTGCTCGTGGTCGCGTAGATGTTGCTCTTCTGCGAGAGCTGGTCGATCTTCAGGTAATCGGGCAGGTTCTCGAAAACAGTGATCGCGTTTGTCGCAGCAAGGCCGGAGAGGCCCAGGGCGGGAGTAACCGCGGCCGCCACGAGAACACCGGCAACGACACTCATCCCGACAAAACCCAGCAATCCGCCGACCGCTTCAAAATTCCGCCTGGTATTTGGTTTTCCGTACACGTATCCCCCAATTTTATGCCCGGCCATGCGGCAAATTCGCTGCCGCACTGGCTCCCCCGGGACCAATCTATCCCGAAGATGCCGCACGCCGGGGTTCATTTCGAAGGCGACCGACGCAGCTAGGTTTATCGAGAGGGAGATCTATGCCAGCCGATACCAGCACGGAGCGCGTCAGCGCGTCTCGAGGGACGAGCCGATTCGGCCGATGGCCGAACTGGACCCTCGGGCTGATTGTGGCTGCCTTCGCTGTCGCCACGATCTTCGGTACCGCAGGCGACGTGAGTTCGCTCGTACTCGGATTCTTCGCGTTGTGGATTCCCGTCGTCGTGTGCTGGATTGCGATCGGCCGGACACGGTCCCGGCGCAGGGACCTGCACCTGATGACCGCCGCCGTGACGGTCCTGGCGGCCGGAGACACGTTCTTCGCACTGGCGACGACCGGAGGCGAATCCCTGCCGCGTCCGTCCTGGGCGGATGTCGGCTTCCTCGGCTTCTACCCGCTCATGTTCGCGGCACTCGTCGTTCTCGCGAGGCGCACAATCCGGGGTCTCGCGTCTCCGATCGTCCTGGACAGCGCCGTCGGGTCTCTCGGTGCGGCCGCCCTGTTGGCCGTGCTGCTCGATCCGATCCTCAAGGCGGCCCTCGCGACCCCGGGATCGTTCGCCACGACCGTCGCATTTGCGTATCCGCTCGGAGATGTCCTGCTGGTGGCCTTCTTCGTCGGGATTGCAGCCTCCCACGGCACCTCCATCGGCCCGGGCTGGACCCTCCTTGTTCTCGGTCTCGCTGTCTTCACGGCCGCCGACATCATCAGCGTGTCCCTGCACCTGAACGGCCTCTACGTCATCGGCAGTCCCCTCGACATCGGCTGGCCCCTGAGCCTCGCCCTGATCGCGTCTTCGGTCGACAGGGAGGCCCGCCTCGGCTCGCACCCTCGCCAGTCGACGTGGGCGATCCCCGAACAGACGGTTCCCGCGATCGCCACGGCCGCGGGTCTCCTGGTCCTGATCATGGGAACCCAGCTGAAGATCTCTCCGCTCGCCGTCGTCCTGGCGGCCCTGACCCTCACCGTGGCGGCACTGCCCCTGATCTTTCGCCAGCGCATCCGTATTGCGGATGCGCATCGCCAGGCGCGGACCGATGAGCTCACGGGGTTGCCCAACCGCCGCGCCCTCTACGCCGATGTGCCCGCCCGGCTGGCCGCGAATCCGCACCGGACGAGCGCGCTCCTCCTTCTCGACCTCGACAAGTTCAAGGAGGTCAACGACAGTCTCGGTCACGATGTCGGTGACCTGCTCCTGTTCCAGGTCGCCGGCCGGATTTCCGGTCAGCTGCGCACCGAGGATCTCTTCGCGCGCGTAGGCGGCGACGAGTTCGTGATCTTTCTCGACGGTTCGGATTCGGTCAGGGCGGAAGCGGTGGCCTTGAAGCTGCGCGCGACCCTGGCCCAGCCGTTCATCCTCGCGGGCATCTCGGTTCAGGCCAGCGCCAGTATCGGGATCGCCGGGTACCCCGACCAGGGCGAGGACCTGACCATGCTGCTCCGCAAGGCGGACATGGCGATGTACACGGCGAAGGCGACCCACAGCGGCCACCACGTCTACCGGGGCACCGACGACAATCACGGGGAGGATCGGCTGCACCTGCTCGAGGAGTTGCGCTTCGCGCTCGTCGATGACCAGCTGGTGCTGCACTACCAGCCCAAGATCGACCTCAAAACCGGGGACGTCTGCGGGGTCGAGGCCCTGGTCCGCTGGAACCACCCGACGAGGGGTTTGTTGCAACCCGACGATTTCCTCGATCTCGTCGAGGAGTCAGGGCTGATGCATGCGATGACCGAGATCGTGCTGCGTGAGGCCCTTGACCAGGCCGCAACCTGGTCTGGCCAGGGCCGGACGCTGACGATGGCGGTCAACATGTCCCCGAGTTCCCTGATCGACACGGTGCTGCCCGAACGGATCAGCGCGATGCTGTCGTCGCGTGGTCTGTCCCCCACAGTGCTGGTCCTGGAGATCACCGAAGATTTCCTCCTCTCCGACCGGGAACGCGCGCGCAGCATCCTCACCCGGTTGCAGGCGACGGGAATTCGGATCTCCATCGATGACTTCGGGACCGGGTACAGCTCCCTGGCGTACCTGCGTGACCTGCCGATCGACGAGCTCAAACTCGACAAGTCCTTCATCATCCCGATGAAGGACGATCCTCGCGCAACGGCCCTCGTCGTCTCGACCATCGACATGGCACACAGCCTCGGCCTGCGCATGGTGGCCGAGGGCGTGGAGGACGCTACGGCATACTCGGAGCTCATCGGCTACGGCTGCGATGTCGCTCAGGGCTTCCTGATGTCCCACCCTGTGCCTGCGGCCGAGCTGGAAGACTGGATCGGCGCGAGAGCGTTGGATGGAAGCGCTCTGGGCCACATATCAGGCTGAGTGATTCGCTCACGGGAGGCCGCCGGCGTCGTCGACCTGCAGAACACCCGTCTCCATGATGACGGGGAGGCGAGCGGTCTGAGCGCGCAGGTAGCCGGCGAAACCCCCGGGCGTGCGTCCGACGAGTCGCCCACTCGTACGAACCGGGATGCGTGCCGTGCGGATCTCGCACACCCGCAGCCTCCGCAGTGCCGCGACGAGTGCAATGTCCTCGTCGGTGTCGATACCGGGGAATTCCCCGGCAGCGAGGTACCGGTCTGCCCGCACACCGAGATTGGCCCCGTGCACGTGCGGATGTCCCTCGACGAGCCACTGCTCTGCCGCCCAGCGAGCGCGCATTTCGCCGTCGAGGCACTCGTCCGGCTCGACGGTGCCGAGAACAAGATGCACATCGTTCCTGGCGAAGGCAAGCTGGCTCGCGAGCCAGTTCTCCGGGACGGCTGAATCGGCATCCGTCGACGCGATCCAGGTACGACCCGTGAAGTCCGCCGGGGTCTTCAGGACGCCGCGGACGCCCGCACGCCGTGCCGCACCGACGCCTCCCGTGTTACTGCGGACCAGATGCACGCCCGGAAAACCCGCGGCAATGGTCTCGGTCCCGTCCGTACAGCGGTCGAGCACGATCACGACCGACACGATCGGCGGCGCCGGATCGAGGGTCGCGACCACTGGCTCGATCGCGGCCCCCACCGCGGCGAGGCACCGAGGAAGCAGTTCCTCCTCGTTGTGCGCGGGGATGACGATGACCAGGTGGTCGATTTCACCGGGCCCGATCATGGGACGAGTCCCTCGTGCTGGGCCACGGATCGTGCCGGCTCGGGCTGCCACACCTCGAGCAGGAAGTCACTTTCGCGATGCTCGACGGTTCGCACGAGGCCGGGCACCGTCGCGAGCATGTCGTGGACCCGGTCGCCGCTGAGCGGATACTCGGGAACCGGATGCCTCCAATGGCAGGCGAGGAGGACTCCGCCGGGGGCGAGGCTGCCCCGGCAGCGCTGGAAGAACCGTTCCAGGTCTGCGGTCGCCAGGTAGTAGCCGACTTCGGATACGACGATGAGGTCGAAGACTCCGGAGGGCCATTCACCGGGCAGGGTCATCCGTGCGAAGCGGACGCCGGGGCGCCCGGCGAGCCGTTCGCGGGCAATCGAGAGCGGTTGCTCCGCGATATCGACGGCCATCACGGTGTCGCACCGGGCGGCGAGGTCGGCCGTGAGTACTCCGATCGAGCAGCCGAGCTCCAGGGCGGCACCGAATCGTTCGCGCGGCAGCGCAGCGAGGGTCAGCGCGCGTTTCCGACGTTCGTACCAGCGCGTCTCGAAGCCCCACGGGTCTCGCGCCTCCCGGTAGAACTCGTCGAAGAAAGATCTCGCCAGGCTCGCCGTCCCGCTCGCATCCGGGGACGGTGCCTCCGCTGCGGTGCCGTCGACGAAGATCTCGAACCCCTCGCGAAATGGGCGGCCATCGCCGGCGGCACGACGGCCTCGTCTCCGGGTTCGTCGGACAACGGCAGCACCTGGCTGCGGTGCAGCGCGAGCGCCTGCAGCTTCCGCGCGTGGTCCTCGGGAGAGAGATCGAACCTGCGGATGAGGCCCAGCGGCCATTCCCCGTCCGGTTGTCGCCCAGTGCCAGGCCCAGATCGGTACTTCGAGCAGGCGGGCGCCCGACCATGCCGCTCCGGCCGCTGCCACGTCGCCGGCGAGCGCGTGGTCGGGATGCCCGTCGGCCCGCCACGGTGCGACAATCCAGGTGCCCGCGGCTGAGCCTTCCGTGATCGTCTCCGCGCCGGAAGACGGCGGCCCGAGCACGGATGCCAGCGCCCGCGCCGCCGCCTCCCTGTTCCTCTCGAGGTCGCCGTCCGGCAGTCCGGCGAAGTGCAGGCGAGCGGATGGCGCCAGGTGCGCCACCGCATCCGTCACCTCTGTCCTGCGCACACGTGAAAGGCGACCCTGGCTATGCGTCGGGGATTCCGGGTGGGACGCTTCACCGTCGCTGAGGACAAGGACATCGACCGGGATCCCGCGTCGCGTCGCACCGGAGAGGAGCCCGCCGGCACCGAGGGTCTCGTCGTCGGGATGCGCCGCGACGATGATCAGCCGGGCGAGGTCGTCGAGGTCAAGCGGCGCCGCAGCCGTGATCCAGGGAGCGCCGGCCCAGGCCTGCTCGGCAGTGCCGAGGTCCCGGTGGCTGAAGATCACCACGGTGAGACTCCGCGAGCACCATCGAGCAGCAGAGCTCCAAGCCTGGCCTCGTCGCGCTCAGCGTGATGCTGTCGAATGTACAACTGCAGATCGGCGACACGCTGGGCGTGGCGCGCGTCGAAGGCCAGGGGTTCCGGCCCCAGGGCATGCCCGGCCCGCTCGATCACCCGCTCTGCGGTGCGCGCGACGATCCCCCGCACGCGCGCCGCACGCACGGCCCCGAGTGTGCCGGTCGCGGTCCCGTCGTCGATCGCGCTCGCAGCGGCCGCGAGTGCCTGCCCCGATGCCGTCAGCAGCATGTCAATCGCGCCAAGATGAGCAAGACTGACCTGATCCGGCGTGCGTTCCCCGGCCTCCCGGTAGACGCGTCTGGCGACGCCGACGGCCCCGCCCCACCAGCAGGCTGCGACCCCGATCCCTCCCCACGCGAAGCCCGGTCGATCGAGGTACCATCCGTCTGCGCCGACCGGCACTGCCGGAACGCCGCGAAAGTCGACCGGACCACTCGGAAGCGATGCGAGTCCTCTGGCCACCCAGGAGCCGTCCGACGCCGTGATTCCCGGCACGCGGAGGTCGACGGCGAACAAGCGACGCGTGGTCTCCGAGGTGTGCGCGGTGACGAGCGCGTGGCTGAGGGCGCCGGCGAGCGAGCACCACGGCTTGACACCGTCGAGCCGCCAGCCGGACTCGGTCTGGCGCGCCTCGAGGCGCGTGCCGCGTCCTTCCGCCGCGAACACACCCCACGTCCGACCGTTCCCGGATTCGACGTGGATTCCACTGCCGGACTCAGCGGCCTGTTCCAGGATCGAGAGCGCATCCAGGTGCGCCTCCACGACGCGGGCAGCGGTCAGGTCTGCCGCCGCGACCGTGGCCAGCGTGTCGAAGAGCCGTTCGGTTCCCCCGGAGCCCGGTCCCGCCCCGTCGAGCCGAACGCCGAGCGTGATCGCCAGTCGCAGGGCCGCCTGGGTGTTCCCGTTCACCTGGAAAGCATGGTCGGCCACCGCGCGCAGGTCTTTGTCGCCCGCGTCCAGCGTCGACCTGGCCAGCCGAACCGGCTCGCTCGTGTTCGCAGCGTTCGACTCGCTCACCACGCCACACCGAACCCGGCCAAGGCCATACTCTTCCCCCATCTCACAACTGTTCATCGTGCGGAACGGCTGGTCGGATCCCCAGTCGCTCGCTCGTGCCGGCAGCACCATATCAGGAACCGAGGAAACAAAAGAGTCCCAGACGGGGAGAACTTGACACCGATCTGTCTTGAGTTGGAAGCGTTCAGAGCCCCAGGGTCAGCAGATCCGCGGCCTGGGGCTCCCCTGCCGCATCCGCGAATGCTTGCAGTGCGTGTTGAAGCACGGTCCGTCGATCCGGCGTCATTCTCGACAGGATGGTGGAGATATCCGACCGGCGTCGTCCGGTGGCGTCGTCTACGAGTCGCCTGCCACTCTCGGTGAGTTCGAGGAGGACCTCGCGCCGGCTGTCGGGGCTGGCCGCCCGCTCCACCCAGCCTCCGGCGACCATGCGATCGACGAAGCGGCTGAATGTCGATGGGATGACTCCCATTCGCTCCGCCACAGCGCCCATCCGGGTTGGGCCGGTCGAACTGAGCAAGACCAGGACCCGGAACTGCGGCAGGGAAACGACGTCCAGCGTTGCCACAACCGAGCGGGCAACGACGCCGAGCAAGGCACGGGAGGCGGCAAGGGTCGCGTCGGCCGCTCGTGCGTCGGCTTCAGTGAGGACGTCCATCGGTCAAACCCCGTTCCAGGCAAGTGATACCGTGATTATTGCACACATGCAACAATTGTCTAATTGCACATTACGGAGCCTGATGGCACAGCCCACTCTGAGCCTGCGGGGACGAATGAGATCCCTCTTGTTGGAGCCCTTGCACACGTGGTTCAACCGGATCCTCACCGGCTCCGGACGACTCATTTTCATGTCTGTCGTGGTTGGCGCAGGTGTCGGTTTCGGCGCAGTTGCGTTCCGTTGGCTGGTGGCCACCGCGACTCTGATTTTCACGGGAACGGTCGATTACTCAGCCTCCGTCGGCCATCCGGCAAATCCCTGGGTTCCGTGGTTGGGGGGCGCATTCGTGATCGTCGCTCCGGCCATTGGCGGTCTCCTCTACGGCCCCTTGGTGAACAAGTTCGCACCGGAAGCCCGGGGGCATGGCGTTCCAGAGGTCATGTACGCCATCACCAAACGGGGCGGCCGGATTCCCGGCAAAGTTGCGATCGTCAAGTCGCTCGCTTCGGCCATCACAATCGGTTCCGGTGGGTCGGTGGGTCGCGAGGGCCCTATCGTCCAAATCGGGTCAGCACTCGGTTCCACACTTGGCCGGGCAGTCCGGCTGCCCGAATCCCAGCTCAGAACCCTCGTCGCGTGCGGCGCCGCAGGCGCGATCGCAGCCACGTTCAATGCTCCGATCGCCGGAGTCTTTTTCGCCCTCGAACTGCTGCTCAGGGATTTCGCCGCCCGTTCCTTCGGCGTGGTCGTCCTTGCCTCAGTGACCGCATCGATCGTCGGCCGCTCGATCCTCGGCGATCACCCCTTCCTCAGCCTGCCGACGTTCACCATCGTCAACCCGTCTGAGTTCACGCTCTTCGCAGTGCTTGGACTCGCGGCAGGCCTGACCGGAGTCGGGTTCACGAAGGTCCTGTACGCCGTGGAAGACCTCTGCGACTGGGCCTGGCGGGGCAAACCGGAGTGGTTGCGGCCGGTCTCCGGCGGCCTCGTGCTCGGCCTGGTGCTCTTTGCCTTGCCCCAGATGTACGGGGTCGGTTACCCGGTCCTGGAGAAGGGCGTCCAGGGCGGCTATGCCCTAGGCTTCGTTGCGCTGTTGCTCGTCGGCAAGGTCGTTGCGACGAGCCTGACCATCGGCATCGGCGGCTCCGGAGGAGTGTTCGCACCGTCACTCTTCATCGGAGCGATGCTCGGTGCCGCATTCGGCGACGTCGCCGGCATGGTGTTCCCCGTGTTCGCCGGGCAAACCGGAACGTTTGCCCTGGTCGGCATGGGCGCGGTCTTCGCCGGGGCAACGCGGGCCCCGATCACGGCAGCCATCATCCTGTTCGAACTGACCGGGGAATACTCGATCATCCTTCCCTTGCTGCTCGCGATCGTGATCGCGACGGGCGTGTCCCGGCTTCTCAGCAGGGACACGATCTACACCCTCAAACTTCGTCGCCGCGGCGTGAGCGTCGACGGTGGTCCCGGTGGCATCCTGCTGCATTCCACGCTCGTGCGTGAGGTCATGACGGATGCTCCCGATGCGGTGAGTTCCCGGCTCACGCCCGCCGCAGGAGCGCGGATACTCATCGATTCAGGCAAACGCGCCCTGCCGGTTCTTCATAGCGACGGAACGTTCATCGGAATCGTGACCGTCGCTGCCATATCCGACTCCCTGGGCAACGATGACGACAGTAGCGCGATCACCCTCAGTGCCCTGATCGAGACGCCCACTTCCGCGAGCCCCGATGACACGCTGGACAGTGTGCTGGATCGGGTGCTTGCGGCCAGCGAGAGCGATGGCCTGCCCGTCGTCGATTCGTCCGGAATGCTCCGCGGCTGGCTCACGCTCAATGCCGTTCTCCGAACTGTCACGGCCAGGCCCTGAGACGGCAGGCTTCCGCACCCGAACGCACGAACGGCCCGTGCCGGAGCACGGGCCGTTCGTCACAACAGTGGCTTACTTGGTGAGCGAGTCCACGTAGCCCTGATTGTCCGCGATCCACTTCGCAACGATGGGGCCGTAGTCCTGGCCGTCGTAGTCGACGAACATCGCGGTCTCGAGCGAGTACAGCTGATCGAGGTCCATCTTGTACCCGGACAGCCACTTGGTGGCCTGCGGGAAGTCAGTGCCGAAGTCCTTCTTGCCGTAGGCGTGGATGGTCTCCGTGGCCCCCAGGGTGCCTTCGGGGTCTTCGAGGTTCTTCAGGTCGAAGGAGCCATACGCCCAGTGCGGCTCCCAGAGGGTCACGGCGATGTTCTCGCCGGTCTTCGCGGCCGCCGTGAGCTCGGTGAGCATCGCGGCGGTCGACGAGGTCTGGTAGTCCATGTTCTCGAGTCCGTAGGTCGGAATCGTCTTGTTCGTGACGGCCTCGGTCAGGCCGGCCCCCGGTTCGATTCCCACGATCTTGTTGCCGAACAGGTCGGCGTTGGCGGCCAGTTCCGCGATCGAGTTGATCGGTGCATCCGCGTTCACGGCGATGGTGTTCTTCGCCTCGGTGTTCCAGGCCGCGAGTTCGGTGATCTTGTCACCGTATTGCTTGAGGTACGTGGCGTGGGTGTTCGGAAGCCAGACGTCGAGGTTCACGTCGTAGTCGCCGGTGGACAGCCCCGCGTAGACCGCGGCGACGTCGGCGTACTCGAGTTCGACGTTGTAGCCCTGCTTGTCCAGAATGGCCTTCCAGAGCTCGGACGCCGCGACACCCTCGTCCCAACCGTTGAACACGGCGATCGTGAGGTCTTTGTTGTCGGAGTTGCCGTTGCCGACGGTCTGCGCGGGTGTTGCTGCACAGCCCGTGAAAGCGAGAAGCCCGACGGCTCCGAGGGCGATGATGCTGAGGGAACGGTTCTTCATGTGTCTTCCTGTCTTGTCACCTGCTGTGGGTGACCGGGGTTGACGGATGCGCCGGGCGGCCGAGGCGGCCGGGTGCGACACGGAGACAGGTGTCTCCGTGAGTATTGGGGGTGCCGGTCAGGACGAACTCGACCGGCTGGAATCGCGGAGTGCCGTGTGAGGTACCCCCGCCAGGTGCAGGTCAGACTCCGGCGGGCTGCGGCGTCTTCACGTCTGCGACGGGCGCGCTGATCGGGCTCTCGGCCGCCACTGCGGCGGCCTGCCGACGGTGCTTGCGCCCGGCAAGGAGACGACCGATCGGTGTGATTCCCGTGCCGAGCGATGCGGTCATCCGGTCGAGGAAGATCGCCAGGATCACGACCGCCAGTCCGGCTTCGAATCCCAGCGACACGTCGATGCGGCTGAGACTCGCCACGACCTGCTGGCCGAGACCGCCGGCGCCGACCATTCCCGCGATGACGACCATCGACAGGGAAAGCATGATGACCTGATTGATTCCGGCCATGACGGTCGGCATCGCCAACGGGAGCTGGATCTGGCGCAGGATTCTCGCCGGGGATGCACCGAATGCCTCGCCCGCCTCGACGACCTCGTGATCAACGCTGCGGATGCCGAGCTCGGTCAGGCGGACGCCCGGTGCCATCGCGAAAATGATCGTCGCCACGATACCGGGCACGACTCCCACCCGGAAGAGGATCAGCGCGGGAATCAGGTAGACGAACGCGGGCATGGTCTGCATGAAGTCGAGAATCGGCCGGATGATCTTGGAGGCCAGGGCGGACTTGGCGGCCAGGATCCCCAGGGGGATGCTCACCAGGATGGCGAGGACGCTCGCCACGAGGACCAGGGCGAGCGAGTCCATCGCGTTCTGCCACTGGTCGACACCCACGATGACGATGAGGCCGATGACGGCGCCCACGGCGAATTTCCAGCCACGGACCATCAGGCCCAGTGCAGCGGCCACGAGGATGATCACCCAGAACGGCGGTGAGGCAAGGACGAGGTCGACGAACTCGTAGGCGCCGTTGAAAATGGTGCGCACGAAATCGAAGAGAAAGCTGAAATTGTCGGTGACGAAGGCGATGAAGTCGTCGGCCCAGCTGCCGAGCGGGATGCGGAAGTCGTTCACAGCTGTGCTCCTTCCAGCGCGGTCTCGCGCAGGGTTTCGGTGATCACGCGGTGCGAGATGGTCGATGGCGGTTCGGTGACCGGCACCTCCCCCGTCGCGGTGGTGACGTTACCGAAAGCGGCGAGCAGGGTGACTCGCGGGATGACACCGAGCAGACGGTTTCGCGCATCGACGACGGCGATCGGCAAGTCGCTCTCCACCGCCAGCTCGACGAGGTCGACCAGTGCGGTATCCGCTGAAACGGCCGTTGCTTCCTTGATGATGGGGCGAAGGTCCGGGTGGCTGGCCTTGACCTGCTTGAGCACATCGCGGTCACGTACGACCCCGACGAAGCCGAGGTCACGCCCGACCACGAACGTGGCGGAGGTCTGCAGGTCGCGCATCGTACGCAGGGCGGCACGCGGGCCGGACGTCACGGTGACCATGGATCGCACCGGCTCCATCACGCTCCCGGCCGTGAGCACCCGGGCCCGGTCGACGTCCTGAACGAACTGGGCGACGTAGTCGTTGGCCGGGTCGGTGAGGATGTCTTCCGGGGTGCCGATCTGCACGATGCGACCGTCGCGCATGACCGCGATCCGGTCCCCCAGGAACATCGCCTCGTTGAGGTCGTGGGTGATGAAAATGATGGTCTTGCCGAGTTCGGCCTGCAGCTCGATGAGCTGTTCCTGCATCTCGCGGCGGATCAGCGGGTCGAGTGCCGAGAACGCCTCGTCCATCAGGAGAACGTCGGTATCGGCGGCGAGCGCCCGACCGAGGCCGACCCTCTGCTGCATCCCGCCGGACAACTCGGACGGCATGCTGTCGGCCCAGCCGTCCAGGCCCACCAGGCGGATGATGGTGCGGGCCTTCGCGAGGCGCTCCGCGCGAGGCATGCCCTGGACCTCGAGGCCGTACGCCACATTGTCGATCACGCTGCGGTGGGGTAGCAGGGCGAAGTGCTGGAAGACCATGGACACGCTCCGGCGACGCACATCGCGCAGCTTGGCGGCCGGGAGTCCAGTAATCCGGGTGTCACCGACGGTCACTGTCCCGGAGGTCGCCTCGAGCAGGCCGTTGAGCATGCGAATCAGGGTGGACTTGCCCGAACCGGACAGTCCCATCACCACGAAGATCTCGCCGCGCCGGACCTCGAAAGAGGCATCGATCACGGCGGCTGTTCCGAGGTGCGCGAGGTCTTCACGACTCGCGCCGCCCTCGAGTTTCTTGACGATGTCATGCGGTCGGCGACCGAATGCCTTGTACAGGTGGTCCGCCTTGACGGCGATTTCGGGTGCTGGGGATGTCGAGGCTGTGTGCTCCGCCGAGGCGGCGAATTCCTGTGCGTGTTCGGCAACGATCTGGGTCACGGATTCTCCGAGCGCGACGACGAAACCGGCTTCGCAGCCGGCACGTCGGGGGCTAGCTGTATCGGGCGGGTAGGCCGAGACCGGCCCTGACGCCGCTGAGCGGCGTGAGCTGGAGCGACCATGGGGCCGCATCCGTCTGGCCTCACCATACGACCGCGGCTCTTCCAGTCTTGCTGGGGCTGCGCGCTCGCGTCCTGATGAGGTTCGTAAGAACATTCACAGCCTAACACCATGAAGGTCTCAGGCCCGTGCCGAGGAGCTGCGTGGACGCTGGCGACGCCACTTAATCAAGAAAGCCCGGTTCCCTTGATTTCGAGGGAACCGGGTAATTGTGGCCTCAACGGGATTCGAACCCGCATGACGATCTTGCCGTCGGCACCTCACGGCGGCGATCAGGAACTGTGCTGGACGGCGCGACCGGTCGGGAAGCGGTCGCGATGCTGGCCCAGGCTCAGGACGAAAAGCTCTTCCGAAAAGCGGGCCCTCGGAGGGTAATTGCCCTCTCGCCTCAGCAGATGGCGACGAGGACCGTGTCGAGGGCGACTCCACCTGTTTCAGCCGGGGACTCGGGGTCGGTGGCCAGGTCGCGGCTGACGGTCTCGCAGCGCAGGATCCGCTTTGGTCCGACGATCGAAGATAGGAGCTCGGGCGTATAGAGAATGTCGGGATTGCCAGGGCCAGGGCCGCCTGCGTCGATGTTGCCTCGGTCGTGACCAAGGACAAGGAGGTGCCCGCCCGGAGCGAGCGAGCCAATCGCCCTGGCCAATACGATTCGAAACAGTTCCTCCGGCAGGTGCAGGTACATCACTGTTACCAGGTCAAAGCGTTCTTCGGTTTGCCAGGTCGTGGCATCTGCGACCAGCCAGTCCACATCGACGCCGGCCGCCCGCGCGTGCTCCCGGGCCTGGCCAATTGCCTCGGCGGAGAAGTCGAGCCCGGTAACGTTCCAGCCGCGGCTGGCCAGCCAGATCGCGTTACGCCCGTCACCTGAGGCCATGTCGAGGGCGAGCCCCGGGGTCCAGGGCGAAACAATGTCCTGCACGAGCTTTGCTGGTACGGCCGACCAGAGCCTGGCGTGGTCGCCGTCCCGTGCCTGCCGGTAACGACTATCCCACTCGTTCGCGTCCACTGTGAGGTCCCTTCGATCAATCCGGCATCCGGCGTGGCGATTGTCGCACGGTTCGCTGTCGGGAACCGAGCGAGCGTCAAGGGTTGGAGAAGCATCCACGAGTGCGGCCAGCCCGGAAACGGGATCCTCGTCCGAGCGGCCTGCTCGAAAGCCCTACCGGTCGTGAACGCTTGCGAAGAGGCCGCCTATTGGACGACGACCAGGGATGGGATGGGGCGAACGCTGGTGCGGCGATTCTCAACGGCACCTACCGCTTATGCGCTCGCGACACAGATAGAGTTGGCGCCCCTGAGCACCTAGGAGCCGATAGAACGGGCACCGCAGGCGTTCACGTGAGGATTGCGCTCGGGTCGGCTCAGACTACCTGGGTCAGTTCGCGGGTAGCCGTGTCGAGCGTGCGCGCGATGGCGTGAATGGCCTCTGGAACGACGCGGTAGTGCACACTCATCCCGTGTCGTTCCTTGGTGAGGATGCCGCTGGTTTCGAGTTTCTTGAGGTGGTGACTGACCGTTGGCTCAGAAAGCTTGACAACGGGGGCCAGGTCGCACGTACACGCTTCCTGGTCCGGCTGGGCCAGAAGGTAGGCCAGGAGCTGCAGGCGGGTGGGATCAGCCAGAGCCTTGAGGCGGACCGCGAGTGCCATCGCATCGTCCAAGGCCAGCGTGGCGCTAGCGCCCAGGGGATCGCAACAGATCGGCGAGGCGTCCTCCAGGAGGGGAAGGGTCTTGGGCATGGGTCCATCATCCCACCTTCTTGACATATATCAAAGAGGTGGCACACTAATGATTAGACGCACGTCGAATACGTATGCGTTCCTAGTCAAGGAGTCCTCGTGAACATCGCCGAACGGATACCGACCACGACCCGCGGCCGGGTCGGCGTCCTGATTGCGGGGATCGGCGTGTGGGCGCTGGCCTACTGGGCCAACGAGTGGCTCTGGAACGTCATCCTCTACGATGCGTTCGGCCTCGACCCGAAGAACCAGATCACCGAGACCATCCACTTCTTCCTCTACGACTCGCTGAAGATCCTGCTCCTGCTCGTCATCATCATCTTCGCCTCCACCGTGCTCCGCTCCTTCATGAGCGTGGAGCGCACGCGGGCCTTCCTCGGCGGCAAACGCGAGGGCGTCGGGAACCTCCTCGCGGCGGCCCTGGGCGTCATCACCCCGTTCTGCTCTTGCAGCGCCGTGCCCGCCTTCATAGGCTTCGTCGCTGCGGGCGTACCGATCGGCGTCACGACGAGCTTCCTGATCGCGAGCCCCCTCGTAAACGAGATCGCCATCGGCCTGCTCTTGACCCTTTTCGGGTGGCAGATCACCGCCCTCTACGTAGTCTCCGGTCTGACCATCGCAGTCGTGTCCGGTTACATCCTGGGTCGCCTGCACGTCGAACGCTGGGTCGAACCCTTCGTCTTCGATGTAAAGCTCGGCGGCCAGATCATTGATCCCTCCCTCGGCCTGACCTTTGGGCAGCGGATGCAGATGGGTGTCGAAGAGGTCAGGAGCCTGATCGCAAAGATCTGGGTCTACCTCCTCGTCGGCATCGGTCTCGGAGCCCTGATTCACGGTTGGGCACCGACCGACTTCTTCGCCACCTACGCCGGCCCTGGCAACCCCTTCGGCGTGCTGATCGCCGTTCTCATCGGCGTCCCGCTCTACTCCAACGCCGCCGGGGTAATGCCCTTGGTCGCAGCCCTCTACGACAAGGGCCTGCCGATGGGCACCCTGCTCGCGTTCATGATGGCCGTCGTCGCACTGTCCCTGCCAGAGATGATCCTGCTCCGCCGGGTGCTCAAGCCCCAGCTCCTCGCGATCTTCATCACGACCACCGGCCTCGGTATCGTCGCCGTCGGCTACCTCTTCAACGCCATCCTGGCTTGATCACCGCACCCGAAAGGAATCCCCTCATGAACATCAAGATCCTCGGCCCCGGCTGCCGCAATTGCGTCAACCTCACCAAGGCTGCCACCACCGCCGTCGCCGAACTCGGCCTCGAGGCCAGCATCGAAAAAGTCGAGGACTACACCGCTATCCTCGGATATGGCGTGATGAGCACCCCTGCCCTCGTCATCAACGAGAAAGTCGTCGTCTCCGGCCGTGTACCGACCCTCGCCGAAGTGCGTACACTCCTGACTGCCGCGAGCCACTGACCGGACTCCATCAGCACATGATCCGCGTTAGTCAATGCCGAGGAACCGTCTCCGCCCGAGGAGGTATTCCACGACGACAGCACCCGCAACCGCAAGCGTCATGGGGATCAGCAGTGCCGGTCCCTGCCCGGTGAATTCGAGCACCAGGACCAGAGCTGTCAGGGGTGCGCGCATGGCAGCGCCGAGGAATGCGGCCGCGCCCACCAGAGCGAAGGCCGCCACCGGAGTACCGGGCCACAACGTGCCCCAGAGCCCTCCGGTCACGATGCCGAACGCGGCACCGATCGCGAGCGAGGGCGTCAGAGTTCCTCCGGCGGCACCGCTGCCGATCGTGGCGATCGTGACTCCTACCTTGGCAACGAGGAGCACCGCCACCAGCCCGATCGGCACGACGGCGTCGAACGCGGTCTGGCCGAGTGAACGTCCATTGCCGAGAATTTCTGGAAGTAGGAGCGACAGTAGTCCAATGGCCGAGAACACCAGCGGCATGACGACCAGAATCAGCCAGCCCTGCGGACGCCGTTTCTCGGCCCCGGCGGCCAGTCGCACGAAACCGACCGCAGCGAACCCGATCACGGGTCCGGCAAGAAGAGACCAGACCAGGAGCGATGGGGTCTGAGTGAACTGCGGCACGGAGTACAGCGGGGTCGTGGGCACAACGATTTGCGCGACCAGTGTCGCGATCGCGGACGTGGCGAGGGCCGGCAGCACCGTGGCCAGAGTCAGCTCGGCGAGCAGGATCTCGACGGTGAAGAGCGCACCCCCGAGCGGCACGTTATAGACCGCGGCGAGCCCTGCCCCGGCGCCGCACGCGACCAGAACACGACGTTCGCGGGCAGTGACGCCTGCCTTCTCGCTGAGCCAGCCCGCCGCCAGTGCGCCCAGCTCGCGGGGGCCATCTCGCGGCCGATCGACGCGCCCAACCCGACGATCACGATCTGCAAGGCCGAGTTCACCAGGGTCGCGAGCACGGGCATCCGCTCGCCGGCAACGCTTCGGTTCACCGGGACGATGGGTCGCCCCCAGCGACGCACGGCCCACCAGCCGACGGCACCGATCACGCCCGCAACGCACAAGGCGATCACGCGCGTCTGCGGTGCGGACCTGGCCAGCCCGTCGAGATAGGTACCTTCGGAGTAGCCGTAGGCGAGGTGTTGAATCGCTCGAAGGAGGACGCTCACCGCGAGCCCGCCCAAACCTGCCCCGACACCGACGAGCGCCGTGACCACGACGATTCGGGCGACCCACGACGGAGTAACCGAATTCGGGACGGGCCTCACGTTTCGATCGTAGCGTTCGGGGATCGCTCCATTGGGTGCACCGCTCCCTCACGGGTCGCCCCTCTATGAGAACCTTCCCAGCATCCGCCTATGCGGCTGCACTGGTGCGGGGCACCCAGCGGACCCGAATAAGCTTTGGGCGGTTCGAGACATCGGACCCCTCCGGAACCTCTGGGAGACCTTCGTCCGCCAGCTGCGCCGAGACCGACGATCGAAAGGTGAACACGGTGCTTCACACCAGCATTCCGAGCCCATCCATCAGTTTTTTCGATCTGGGACCCCTGCGTGTTCACTTCTATGCGCTCTGCATCCTGACCGGCATCGTCATCGCCGTCTGGTTGTCCTCGGCGCGGTTGACGGCTCGTGGCGGCAAGCCGGGCATGGTGATGGACATCGCCACGTGGACGGTCCCGATCGGAATCGTCGGCGGTCGCCTGTACCACGTCGTCACTCATCCGACCGATTATTTCTTCCCCGGCGCGGATCTCTGGAAGGTGCTGTTCGTCTGGGAGGGCGGACTCGCGATCTTCGGTTCGATCCTCTTCGGCAGCATCGGAGCTTATATCGGCTGCCGTCGGGCCGGCATCAGATTCTTCTCGTTCGCTGACGCCCTCGCCCCCGGCCTGCTCCTCGCGCAGGCGTTCGGCCGCTTCGGGAACTACTTCAACCACGAGCTCTATGGTGGCCCGACGACCCTCCCCTGGGGACTCGAGATCGAGTCGACGAACGCGGCCTTCCCCACGGGGCTGCCGGCCGGGACGCTCTTCCAGCCGCTCTTCCTCTACGAAATGATCTGGAACGCGATCGGTGTCGTGCTGATCATCTTCGTGCTCGAGCGCCGGTTCAACCTCCGCTGGGGCAAGGCCCTCGGCTTCTACCTGCTCTGGTACGGCGCCGGACGGGCGTTCCTCGAGTCGCTCCGCCTGGACCCGACCGAGTATTTCCTCTTCGGCCTCAAGATCAACGTGGACATCGCGCTCCTCGCCGCCATCGCCGGGATCGTCCTCATCATCGTCCAAACCCGGCGCCACCCCGGACCGGAACTGTCGATCTACCGGAATCCGGAGGAGCCCCCGGCCGACGGCCTGACCGCGACGGATGCCCCGTCCGGCTCACACGCGGATGTAAGCCCAGCCCTCGAACTGCCGAGCGGTCAGATGGGCGACAGCCGCAGGGACGACTGACACACTCGGCAGCAAATCAGCGGCGTCCAGCCCGACGGACCGCATGCTGTTCTGGCAGGACAGCACCCGCACGGGCGTTGCAGCGAGCTCGGTCAGGGCGTTTTCCAGGTCCGATCGCGCGCGCAGGAACAACACGACCGACCCCTGGACCACGATCTCGATCGTGAGCGTCGGGAGTTGGGCGCTGGCATTGAGCGCGGATCGGATGCCGGCCTGGATCAGTGGCGCATCGGCGCCGCTGACGTGCAGGAGGAGCCCGGCACCGGTCACTGCTTGACCGCGCCCGCCACCGTCAGGCTCCGTGTCGTAGGCTGTCCCGACCTCCGTCACGGACGGCCGCCGACTCTCGGGAACAACGGGCGGCACGTCGTGCATACTTCGCCGTCTTCGGTGCCGTCGATGTCGCCTGACGTACCTGACCGACGCTGGCTACGCGTTGCCTTGTATTCGCTATTCAGCCGTGCCAGCAATGCCCACACCAACAACGCGATCGCCGCGACGCCGACGACAGGACGAATGCTCGGCTCGAGCAGAGGCACTGCAGTGCGCAGATCGGTCGACAGATAGAGCGAGATCAGGCCGAGCGCCGGCCAGCGAAGATCACACAGGGTGGCATCCGCACCGATCGGTGCATCGACGTAGCTGGCCACGACCAGACCGATCAGGCAAGCACCCCCTACCGTGACCGCATCCGCCCACCAGGGACCGGGGAACACCAGGGACCCGCGAACGATCGCGACGGTTCCGGATGCGAGCGTCAGTCCGGTCAGGGCCATCGCGGCGACGGTAACGATGATCAGCCGACGACGTGTCGGCCAGGACCGCAGTTCACGAATCATGCCCGGAATTCTCATCTGGTCAATGCCTCCCGGCTCGGTACAACGATGGGACTCGGCGCAGCAGACGCCAAAGTGCATGAGCTCTCCCGAGTGAGGCGGGCATGCAACGCCCAGCCCAGCAGAAGGATGGATGCCCCGGCCAGGTACGGCTGCACCGGCTCGAAGAACTGCAGCGCTCCGCTTGCACCGAGGGCGAGGCGAACGATCTTGTTGCATACGGGGCAACCGACCGCGAAGAAGGTGATCATCCATCCGGCCATACCGAGTCGTCCCTCTGCGCGACGGGGCGCTGCACCCTCCGGGTACGCGACGTATGTGGCGGACACGAGCCCGGCGAGTATCGCGCTCGCGGCGAGCACCGGCCAGGACCAGGACGTCGGGGCGACTGCGCGTGCGAAGAACGGCGTGTCGATCAAGTCGGTCGGAATCGCGATGACCAGGTAGGTGCCGACCGCAGCAGCGAGCGCGATCCACCAGCGGCGGGCCGGCCATCGCCGGAGGGATGCGCCCGCATTCAGGATGGAATCCACCAGCCGTCTCGCCATCCCTCGCTCTGAGTCGACTCCGACAGTTCGTCCGTTCTGCATAGCTGGCCTCATCACACATAGGAAGGGATATCCGCGAAAGCGTATATACCCATAGGGGTATTTTTATACGGTACGGGGTATTCTTTTGAGGGTCAACCTCACCCGAGCACATGGACACCTCGCGCCAGCACAGGAGCACCGAATGGCATCATCCCCAGAATCTGCGCCAAACCTGCAGATCCCTTCAGCGTCTCGCCGCGACGAACCGGTCGCCGCCTCCCCCGCACCGACCACATCCGACGACCTACGCAAGACCGTCAACAGGCTCAAACGCGCCCAAGGGCAGTTGGCCGCCGTCATTGCCGCTGTTGAGTCAGGCGCGGATTGCCGAACGGTTGTCACGCAGCTCGCAGCGGTATCCAGCGCGATCGACCGTGCTGGGTTCACGATCATCTCAACGGCGATGAAAGAATGCCTCAGCGAAACAAACACCGACTCGGCAAGGACGCCGCTCCGGGTGGAAGAACTCGAGAAGCTCTTCCTGGCGTTGTCCTAGGCACGTGCGGCTGACGTGCGTTCAGCCGATCAGTGCCGTGATCGCTACATAGGCCGCGACACCGAGAACCAGGACAGCGAACCCCCGCTTGAGGACAGTGTCGGACAGGCCTCGTCCGAGCCGGCCCGCTACCAGGGATGAACCCATGGCAGACGCGGCGAACGCGCCAGTGACCGCCCAGTCGATCTGGACCTCGTCGAGGTGCGCTGCAAATCCGGCGACGGAATTAATGACGATGATGACCAGCGAGGTGCCCACCGTCACGCCCATCGGCAGGCCGAGGACCAGCGTGAGTGCCGGCACGATGAGGAATCCCCCGCCGACGCCGAGCAGTCCGGTGAGAAATCCGACCACGGCACCGGCGGCAAGAGCCCTGGGCAGGCAACTGCGCCAGTTGACACGTCCCCCGGGAAGAGCACAGGGGCCACCGGCCGACCGGGTTGGGAGGAACATTCTCACGCCGGCGATCACCATGATCACCGAGAAGGCGCCGAGAAGCACGCGCTGGTCGAGCATCCGGTTGACCGTCGTGCCCAGGTAGGCGGTGGCCACTCCGGCCACGCCGATGATGAAGGCGAGGCGCCAATGCACGCCGCGGCGAAGCCGTGGGAGCACGGCAACGGCGGAGGCTGCTCCGACTACGATCAGGGAGCTCGGAATGGCCTCGGCGAGGGGCAGGCCTAGCCCGTAGACAAGGGCGGGGACCGCGAGTATCGACCCGCCCCCGCCGACCAGGCCTAGCAGCGCCCCGACGATCACGCCCAGGACGAGGGCAATGACGATCACGGAAGCTGGGGCATAACCAGTGGGAGGCCGGCAGCCGCCCATTCGAGCATGCCTCCCGGCATAGTGTGCGCGTCAAAACCGGCCTCGGTCAGATGCTCGGCGGCGACAGCGCTCCGACGCCCACTCCGACACACAATGATGACGGGAGGGGTCGGGTCCAGGGTCGCGTGGCTGCCACGAATCGCACCCAGCGGGATGTGCTGCGCGCCGGAGATCATCCCGTCAACCAGTTCATCGCTTTCTCGAACGTCGATGATCTGGGCCTCGCCACGTGGGGTGAATACCTGCTGGGGAGTGAGTTCCATTAAAGGCGCCTTTCTAGTGAGGTGTCGGTACGGTATCTCGACCACAAAACCGCGGAGAGCAGGACGAGCGTGAAGCCGCCGACCAGGATTGGGCCCACGGCGTCGGGGCCGATGGTCGCAATGAGGTCAAGAGTTCCCCAGCCGATGCCGAGATCGGTGAAGAGGGATAACAGGCCCATTCCCCCAACGAAGAATGCGACGAATACGGATACCCCGGTCACGATGAGGTTGTGATACACCTTCCGAAGCGGGTCCGTGGACGCGCACTGGTAGACACGATTCATCAGGATTCCGTCGGCGCTGTAGAACAACGCCATTCCGGCCATGAAAACGACGGGGAGAGCCAATGCCGCGTACCACGGCAGGTCGGGCGTGAGCACCCCGGCGACGACGAGCAGGCTGATTGACGCAGCCGTATCCAACCCCAACCCGAAAAGCACTCCGATTGGGAACATCTTCCAGGGAGTATCGACAAGCCTGGAAGGCTTCGCCTCTCGGCCGAGTGTCCTGCCGTTCGGAGCACGGTCACGGTGCTAGACGGCCTTCTCAGCCATCGGCATGCCGGCCGATTCGACATCGGCGAAGGAGGCGTCCACGTGCACGATGTCCCGGCCCGCACGCTGAAGCAAACTCGCGGCAACGCCGGCACGGTAACCCGATCCGCAGTGCACCCAGATGGTGCCCGCCGGGATCTCGTCCATCCGGGAAAGGATCTCGTGCAGTGGCACGTTGACCGCGCCGATCAGGTGCCCGTCGGCGAACTCGTCGGTGCGTCGCGCGTCCAGAAGCACGTCGCCTGCGGCGTGGTCGCGCGCGAGTTCCGCCCAGCCGACGCGGGGATAGGAATCAACCGGGGCATCCGGGGCGAGCGCGTGCGGCTCGGTGCCGATGGCGGCATCCGGGGAATCGATGCCGATCCGCGACAGGTCACGGATTGCGTCTTCGACGTCGGCGTGTGTGCCGACGAGGGTGAGTTTCTCGTCCCAGGGCAGAACCCAACCGAGATAGGTCGTGAAGTTGGAACCATTGCCATACTCGAAGCTCACGGCCCCCTGCAGGTGGCCACTGGAGAACGCGACGCGATTACGCAGGTCGACGACCCATTCACCGTCGGCGAGCCTGCGGGCGAGCTCTGCGGCATCCAGAGACTCGGGCACCTCGAGGTCAGCCGGACCGGGACCCTGCATGTTGGCCGGTGCCATGTGCGCGTAATACGACGGGTACGCGGTGAGGTTGGCGATCAACGTGGCGACGAAGTGCTCCTCATCGGCGTCGATCAGGGCGTGGTTGGTCGTGATCTGCTCGCCGATGGTGGATGAGCCGGATCCGGTGGCGGGGCCGCTGGAGCAGAACGAGCCGAACCCGTGTGTCGGGAAGAGCCCCGCGTCGTGCTGGGCTTCGTGCACGAGCTTGCGCACGGACGCGTACTGGTCATGGGTGAGTCCGACGGTGTCGATGGCGGCAACCAGGTCGGTACGTCCGACGGAACCGTACAACAGGCTTCCACCGGAGAAGACGGCGTCAGTAGTGCCATCGCTGACGATGTAGGAAACGTGGGTGTGCGTATGCCCCGGGGTGGCGACGACGGCGACGCTGAAGGCGCCGATCTGGATGATCTGGCCGTCCGTGACCGGTTCTCGTTCAAACAAAACGGGGTCGGCCGCGTTGACCAGGTACTTGGCGCCGTGCGCCTGGGCAAGATCGTACCCACCGGTCACATAGTCATTGTGCAGATGGGTCTCGGCAACGTGGGTGATCGTGACCCCCGCTTCGAGGGCAGCGGCCTCCACTCGGTCGGTGTCGCGTTGCGGGTCGATGACAAGCGCCACGACGCCGTCATGCACCAGGTAGCTGCGATCTCCCAGTTGCGGGGTTTCGATGACGATGACGTCCATGGTCCGTGGTCCTCCAGGTCTCGATGCGGATCGGCTCTATCGCATCACAATACCCCCGGGGGTATTTGTTCGCAAGAGAGGGCACGTCCGGGCACAGACATGTCGAGCGCATGGCTACCTTGCAGGAAATACCCTAGGGGGTAGATTATCGGACCATGGTTACCACTGACATCACCGAAAAGACTTTCGACGAGACCATCACCGACAACAGCGTCGTGCTGGTGGACTTCTGGGCCGGCTGGTGCGGCCCGTGCCGCATGTTCGCGCCAACTTTCGCGGCCGCGTCGGAGAAGCACCCCGAGATCATCTTCGCGAAGGTCGACACTGAGGCAGAACAGGGCCTGGCTGCCGCGGCCGGCATCCGCTCCATTCCCACCCTGATGGCATTCCGGGACAAGATCCTCGTCTTCTCCCAGCCCGGAGCGCTCAACGCCTCGTCCCTCGACGAGGTGATCGCCGGCGTGCAGGCTTTGGACATGGATGCGGTGCGCGCGAGCATCTCCGCGCGGCAAACGACGGCCTGACCTGCCAACGGCGCATGGTTCGAACTCGCCGGCCCTAGCCCGTGGCGGGCAGCCGGATAGTGATTCTGGTTCCCTCACCTGGTGCGGACGTCGCCTGGATAGTCCCGCCGTGGCTGCTGACGATTTCGCGCGCGACAGCGAGCCCGATGCCCGAACCGGCGACCTGTTCCGCCGCACTGCCCCGCCACAAGCGGTCGAAGATGTGTGGGAGTTCTTCCGGCGGGATGCCCGGCCCGGTATCGGCGACCGAGAGCACCGCCTGTCCGTGGTCGACGGAGATCGTGACGGTCACTCTGTCACCCGGCCGGCAATATCGGGCTGCATTGGCGAGGAGATTGCCGATGGCCTGGTGCAGGCGGTCGGCATCCGCCCGCACGAATGCGGGTCCCCCGGGCTCGAGTGTCAGGGTGAGCTCGGCAGCGCGCAGTTGGGGTTCCCGGAGGGCACACTCGTTCCGGGCGACCTGCGCCAGGTCGACGGATGCGAGGTGCAGGGAGAGTCCAGCGGTTTCCACCGCCGACAATTCGGCCAGATCGGTCACCACCCGGCCCAGGCGCAGCGACTGGTCGTGCAGGCCGGCGAGGCCCTCCGGCGTGGGCTGCACGAGTCCGTCGCGCAACTCCTCCAGTCCGGCCTGCAACGCCGCCAGCGGGGTTCTCAGTTCGTGGGCCACATCGGCCGTGAGGTTGCGCCGGTCGCGATCGGACCGAACCACGGCATCCGCCATGCCGTTGAAGGCGACGGCCAGCTCGCCGAGCTCCCCGGGCCGGGACCCGTGGCACGGGAGTTCCGATCGCCGGCCGTGAACGACCGTGCGGCCCCCGTGATCGCCTGGATGGGCCGAACGAGGAGCCGCGTGACCAGGAAGCTCGCGCCGAGTGCCATGACAAGTGCCACGATGGCGGCCACGGCGATCCAGGGCCAGGCCACGTCGACGACCTGCGTCGCAACCATGGTGCCGAAGTTCATTCGAACGGTGCCGATCTGGCTACCCTCGCTCACGATCGGCGCCGACACCACCGTCTGGCCCATCCCGGAGCCCTGCCCCATTCCCTGGCCCATACCCTGGCCCATTCCCTGATTGTTGGCACTTCCGCTGTTGTCAGCACTGGATTGAAGGGTGGTACCGTTCACGTCGAGAATGGCGAGTCGGGCCGACGCCGCCTCGCCGATCGCGAAGACGCGGCCCAGATCGGCCTGTTCCCAACCACCACCAGAACGGTAGGCGTCGGCAGCCGCCGCCGCGGCGGCCGCAACAACCCGTTCGCGGTCGGCCTGCTGCGAAACCTGCACTCCGCGATCCACACCCACCAGGGCCGCGCCGGTGAGCACGGCCACCGACGAGACCGCGACCAGGATGAACGCGAGCAGGAACCGACGTCCGAGTGGGCCGAGCCCAAGACCACGGGTCGTCATGACGCATCGTCCCGCCGGAGAGCAAGCCGGTAACCGACGCCGAGAACCGTCTCCAAAACTTCCGCTCCCGAGGCCCCGAGCTTGCGCCGGAGGTTCTTGATGTGGGAGTCGATGGTGCGCTCGTAGCCGGCATACTCGTAGCCGCGCACCCGGTTGACCAGCTCGTAACGCGAGTACGCCCGCCCGGGCGCGGCCGCGACCGCGGCCAGAAGCCCCCATTCGGTAGGGGTCAGATCGAGGAGGGCTTCGTCCAGCCACGCTTTGTGCGAGGCCTCATCGATGCGGAGCCGCCCGTTGCCGTAGGCGACAGGGCCGGCCTCCCCGGGCAGTCCGCTGTATCGGTGGAGCACGGCCTGCACCCGAAGCACCACCTCGGCGGGACTGAACGGCTTGGTCACGTAGTCATCGGCGCCCAGCTCGAGGCCGTGAATCCGGTCGTCCGTGCTGCTGCGGGCCGTCAGCACGATCACGGGAAGGTTCTGCATTCCGTGGGCCTCGCGGAGGATCTCGGTGCCATCGATGTCGGGAAGGCCGAGGTCGAGGAGTACGAGGTCTGCCGAGTCGAGCAGACGCAGCGCCTCCGCTCCCGACGCGGTCGTCAGCACCGAGAATCCAGCCCGTTCCAGATACCGACGGAGCACGTCCCGGATGTCACGTTCGTCCTCGACGACCAGCACTGTTGGCATAACTTCACCCTATCCGCCGCCCCCGTCCGCGGTGGCGGCGCCTTCAGTTCTCCACGCGATCTCCACACACCCGGCAGACCCCCTGCACCGCGGGGAGGGAGTTTGTAGGTAGCAACAACCCACAATCTGAAGGAGCACATCATGCGCAAGGGAATCATCATCACCACGGCGATCGCCAGCGGAGTCGTCATCACCGCCCTCATCGCCACACCGAGCATCGCCGCCATGAACCGCGGCGGGGATCCGCAGGGTACCGGACCAACAGCATCCAGCATCCAGCCATACGCCCAAACTGAGCACATGAACCGCATGGGCGACGGCATGGGCTCCGCCTCCGAGATGGGCGCAGGCATGGGCGCAGGAAACCGTGCCGGCATGCAGGGCGACACCAGCAAGGGTATGGGCATGGGCGCCGGCCTCGCCGACGTGGCCAGCGGCACGATGAACGATGAGCAAAAGGCCAGCCTCACTGCGCTGGCGGCCGAGGAGAAGGTAGCCCATGACCTGTATGTCGCCTTCGCCGAGAAGTATGACGTGGCGGTCTTCAGCCGGATCGCCCGGTCTGAGACGATGCACCTGGATGCCGTTCGCACTCTTCTGGAGCGCTACAGCATCACCGACCCGACCATCGGCCTCGAGGTCGGAAGGTTCCCGACCGACGCCAGCCAAAAGCTCTACGACACCCTGCTTTCCCAGGGCTCAGCGAGCGTGGACGCGGCCAGGGAAACGGCCCGCACGGTCGAGACGACCGACATCGCCGACCTGACGGCGGCTTCGGCCGGAGTCACCGCTCCCGACGTTCTGGCCGTTTACGAGCACCTGCTCACCGCCTCGCAGCACCACCTGTCCGCCTTCGGCGGCTGACACGAACAGACGGTGGAGGGGCGTCCATAGACCGTGGGCGCCCCTCTTCCCTCCCTGCGATGGACCGACAGCGCGAAAGCAATACCCCATTAGATATAAGCGATACCCCCTTAGGTATAGGAGTATGGTTCAGATCAACAGCATCGAGGCTGGGATTGAGAGGGTCTGACATGGCACGAGTCGTCATTCTGGGAGCCGGGGTTTCCGGCCACACCGCTGCGCTGTTCCTCAAGCGGAGACTGGGCAGGAAGCACGAAGTGGTCGTGGTGTCACCGAACTCGAACTGGAACTGGATCCCCTCGAACATCTGGGTCGGTGTCGGCAAGATGCGCCCCGACAAGGTGGTGTTCCCGCTCGCGCCGATCTACCGGCGGAAGAGAATCGTCTTCCGCCAGGCCCGGGCCGTCGCACTGCGACCGGACGGGGATGCCGTCAGCCCCCGCGGAGCCGTGGATGTGGTGTACACGGACCCGAAGCGGGCCGGCCAGACGGAACGCATCCGTTACGACTACCTCATCAATGCGACAGGCCCCCGCCTGAACTTCGAGGCAACTCCGGGCCTCGGTCCGGACGCCGGTCACACCGTGTCGGTCTGCACGCCCAGCCACGCCGTCGAGGCAGCTAAACGCCTGGCTGCGGTCATCGGAACGTTGAAGACCGGTCGCCGGCAGACCCTGGTGATCGGAGTGGGCCATGGGACCTGCACCTGCGAGGGTGCGGCGTTCGAGTATGCCTTCAATGTCGAACATGAGCTCCGCGCGGCAGGGGTCCGGGAACGGGCAGAGGTCATCTACCTGACCAACGAGCATGAGCTGGGCGATTTCGGCGTCGGCGGAATGACCTTCAGCCAGGGCGACCGCAGGATCACGAGCGAGGCCTGGATGGAGTCGCTCTTCCGCGAACGGGCGATGAAGGCGATCACCCAGGCCGCGGTCACCGAGATCGAACCCGGCCTGATCCACTACCGGCAGATCGACGGCACGGAGAACACCCAGCCGTTCGATTTCGCCATGCTTCTCCCACCGTTCCGTGGCGTGGGCCTTGAGGCCTTCGATAGGGATGGAGCCGATATCACGGGTTCGATCTTCGCTCCCAGCGGGTTCATGCGGGTAGACGCGAACTACGAAGCCAAACCCTTCGACCAGTGGACGGCGCAGGACTGGCCCAAGACATACCAGACCCCGTTGCACCACAACGTGTTCGGGATCGGGATCGCGTTTGCCCCGCCGCACGCGATTTCCCGCCCCTATGCGACCCCCGACGGCGTCCTGGTCGCCCCGGCGCCGCCACGCACGGGCATGCCCTCAGGCTCCATGGGAAAGGCCGTGGCGATGACCATTTCCGACATGGTCCTGAGCGGCTCCACCGAGCCGACCCACACGGCGTCGATGGGCGACATGGCGGCAGCCTGCATCGCCTCGACGGGAACGGGAATGCTCTCCGGCACCGCGGCGGCCATGTCGATGTCACCCATCGTGCCGGACTACTCCCGGCACCCGAACACGGCCGGCCGAGATCCCAAGGAGACAACCGGCGACATCGGGCTCGCCGCGCACTGGGTAAAGCGGATGCTGCACACCCTGTTCATCTACAAGGCCAAGGCCTACCCGCTTTGGTACCTCATCCCCGAATAACCTGCTTCACCGACCAAGGGAGATCAGCGTGGACGACGCACAGGCACGAATCGATGCAGCGCCGCTGCCCGGGACGGGCGAATTGCGACGACGAAGCAACCCCGTCCTGCAGTTCATCCGCTTCCTCGGCCTGAACTGGACGATGTACCGACTCGCCAAACATCACGACTGACTGTCACCAGATGCGCGGGTCGCGTCGGCGGGGCAACCGCGCCTTCCGTGCGCTAGCCAGGGATACTCGGCGAGCAGGCGCTCTACCGCGTCGACCCCGCCAGCAAGGTAGTCCGCCCACGCCCAACCGGTGCGACCCGGCGCACCGGACTGGGTGGCCCGTCGATCGCGGATGTCGCGAAGCGCCTCGTGGGTATCCTCGTCGGGAGAATACGAAAGGAGACGGATTGCCCGACGCACCTCGGCAAGGGCCGCAGCCATTCCTTCGAAATACTTCAGGCTCTGCAAGCGGTCAGCGCCGCGCGAAAGAGTGCAGAGCGACTGGCCACCGGAGACGGCAACCAGTCGCTGATGTGTCTCGCTCTGAAGCCTGAGTGCGGAGACGATGAGTGCCTCCCTGCTCGTCAACACTCGTTCGAAACCCCTCGCGAAGACGGGACGGTGCTGGTTAGTTGCAGGTGCAGCGTTGGGCGGGCGGAACATCGGCCATCACGCTGGCCACATGCTCGCCGCATCCAGCCCAGGTGATCTTGTTGCAACGGTCGCAGCGGACGGGACTACACATGGGTTTCTCCTTCATTGATGAAACGGAAGTACCAGTATACCCCGGGGGTATCGGATTACATCAATGATCTTGTCAGATTACGAACGGTCCCTAAGATTCCTGATCCTTGTCTAGCGCTTTCCATCGCCGCCGTCGGCACCGGACGATGGAATGCCAAGCACTTTCAGCTGTTCTCGATATTGATCGGCGCTCAGATCGCCGGCTGCGAAGCGCTCGTCCAGAATCTGGCGAGCCTTGCTCGGCTGCACGGCCCCTTCATCGCGCGACGTTGCCGCCCGCTGATCGTGGTGCTGTACCGAACCGCCAAAGGATCGGACCGCCCAAATGGCCAACAGCACGATGCCGACGACGACCAACAACCCGAAGGGCCATCCCCACGCCATGTAAGACCCGTTTCCCCACATCATATTTTTCTCCCTTGCTCTGTTCTGTTTCGATAGCTCAAGAATTCGCGTGTTCGTCGAGTCAGAACACGATCAGTTCCTGGTACATCCCCGCGGCATAGTGGCCTGGCAGGTTGCAGACGATCTCGTATCGTCCCGGCGCCAGGTTGAGCGTCACCCAGCCGGCGCTCCCGGGAGCGATTCCGGAGCCTTCACCGGCGTTGCACGTTGCGGAGGCCTCGCCGAGACTCTCGGTCTCGTCGACTTTATTTTCGCTGGAGGTCGGCCTGCTGCCCGCGACCTGCGAATCCGTCAGCGGAAGGATGACCAGTTCGTGGCGGATGCTGCCCTCATTAGTGGCCAGGAAGGAAACGACTCCTGAGCCGACACGGGATCGATCGATGCTGAGACTCATGGTCCCGCGTGGCATCGTTCGATTCCCCGTACTCTTACCCGTCATCCCGTTGTCAGCGCCCATCCTCGAGTTGTTGCCCATCATGGGGCCGCCCATGCTCCGCAGCGACACATTCACAATGGATCCCGCTAGTGGCGGCTGCACGCACGACGATCCGGCCGAGTTACCAAAGACTGGCGCGCTCCCGTTCGTGGCGGTGACGACACCGACGGACAGCCCAGTCAGGCCGACGATTGTCGCGACAGCTCCAGCGATCGCCGTTACGACGAGTGCGTTCATGCGCATTTTGCTTCTCCTCTGACGATTTCGTTGAGGGTGTCCACTCTGCGCGCCCCGTATGCAGGACCGTTGGCGAGCGTGTGGAGACTGTATGGAGGATTGACTCGGGGGCTTACTTGCTGGAAGGCGAGCGTTGGGATGTTGTCCGGCTATCCGGCCTCATGGTTGGAGCCAAGTCCTGGTGATGGGATGGTTCATCCTCAGGGATTCCCTGCAGGCCGCGGCAGGCGTAGGCGCTTGAGCATCAGCGCGTTGACGGCGACGATCACGCTGGAGCCGGACATCGAGATCGCCGCGATCTCGGGGCTGAGCCGGATTCCGAATGCGGGGAAGAAGACGCCGGCCGCGATCGGCAGGGCGATGGCGTTGTATCCGATCGCCCAGCCGAGGTTCTGCCGCATCTTCCGACCGGTTCCCTTCCCGATCCGCAGCGCGACGAGGACGTCCAACGGATCGGACCGCATCAACACGACATCCGCCGTCTCAATGGCGACGTCGGTGCCGGCACCGATCGCGATCCCGAGATCTGCCTGCGCCAGCGCCGGGGCGTCATTGACACCGTCGCCGACCATGGCAACCCTCTTGCCTGCAGCCTGGAGTTCCGTGATCTTCGCCGACTTGTCTTCGGGCAGGACCTCCGCGATCACGGTATCGATCCCGAGCTGGGAGGCGATGCGTGCGGCGGTGGCTTCGTTGTCTCCGGTGAGCATGACGACCTGGATTCCCGCGTCGTGCATGGCCGCGACGGCTGCCGCAGCGGTCGGGCGCACAGCATCCGCCAAAGCCACTACTCCGGCCACGTTGCCGTCCACGGCCAGCAGGACAGCGGTATGTCCAGTCGACGCCAGGGCCTCACGCCGCGCGCTCACCGGCTGGATATCGACGCCTCGAGCGAGCATCAATTTGCGGTTGCCGACGAGCACGTGGTGCCCGCTCACCGTCGCCCCCGCCCCGTGCCCGGGTACGTTCTCGAAGCCGACGGCGTCGCCAACGGTCACACCCCGTCCCGCAGCGTAGCTGACCACCGCAGCGGCGAGCGGATGCTCCGACTCGCGCTCCACGGCGGCAACGAGTCCGAGCAGCTCGTCTTCGTCCATGCCGATTGCGACGAAGTCGGTGACTTCCGGCTTGCCCTGGGTGAGGGTGCCGGTCTTGTCCATCACGACGGTGTCGATCCGTGCGGCCGTTTCCAGCGCGGTCGCGGTCTTGAACAAGACGCCGCGCCTGGCGCCAAGTCCGGTCCCGACCATGATCGCCGTCGGGGTCGCCAGCCCGAGCGCGTCCGGGCACGTGATGACGACCACGGTGATCGCGAACAGCATGGCCGTGGGACCGGTTGCGCCCGAGAGCAGCCAGACAAGGAGGGTGGCGATTCCGCCGATCAGGGCGACCAGCACGAGCCAGAACGCCGCCCGGTCGGCCAGGCGCTGGCCGGGAGCCTTGGAATTCTGGGCCTCCTGCACGAGCGCGACGATCTGGGCGAGTGCGGTGTCCGCGCCCACCTTCGTCGCCCGGACCCGGAGGGTGCCCGTGGTGTTCACGGTGGCGCCGATCACCGTGGAGCCGGCCGTCTTGGCCACGGGAAGACTCTCACCGGTGACCATGGATTCATCGATATCGGAATCACCGGACTCGACAACGCCGTCGGTGGGGACCTTGGATCCCGGGCGCACGAGCATCAGGTCGCCCGGAACAATGTCCGCGGTGGGAATTTCAACGGGTTCGCCCTCGCGAATCACGAAGGCCTGCGCGGGGGCCAGCTCGAGCAGGGTGCGGACGGCGTCATTGGCGCCGCCCCGTGCCCGCATTTCGACCCAGTGCCCCAGCAGCACAAAACTGGCCAGGACAGTGGCGGCCTCGTAGAAGACGTCGCCGCCGCCGGTCAGGGTGACCACGACGCTGTAGAGCCAGCCCGATCCGACGCCGACGGCCACAAGCACCATCATGTCGAGCGTTCTCGCCCGAAGCGCCCGGTAGGCGCCGTCGAAGAAGATCCATGCAGAGTAGAAGATCACCGGCAGTGAAAGGATCAGCGCTGTTATGTCGTCACGGAGCCCGAACGGTGCCTGAAAAGTGAACCCGATGACCTCGCGGCCGATCGGCGATAAAAGCGTGATCGGAACGGAGAGGATCGCGGCCACCAGGAACCGGTTGCGCATATCCCGGATCATGCTGCTCATCGTCATGGTGCCATGGCCGCCGCCGTGCCCCATGGCGTCTTGCCTCGTCGTGGTCGTGGCTGCCGCATGCGCATGCATGATCCTGGTCTCGGCCGATGGGCTCATATGAACGATCCTCTCGAGGAATTTGCTGGTACTCGACACTGTTTTTCTCGGTGCCTACATCATCAGCATATACCCCCCATAGGTATGAGCCCCATGGTGACCTCGGGCTGTCTCTTCGCGGAATCAGGTGGGCCCTCTCAGACCGCGCGGAGCATCCGTTGACTACAGTGTGAGCATTGCCGCCTCCGGACGGCACGGGAAGGAAGGGAACGCCATGGTGGAAGCTCAGCCGTGCAGTCGCGCGTTCACAGCCGCCGCGCAACTGCGTCTTTCGCTCCTCGGAATCCTCTCGCTTGCAGCCATCGTTTTCGGAATGGTAGCGATGCATGCAGGGATGGCGGCAGAATCCGAAGCCTCACCGCATTCCCACGCGATGTCTGACCCGCATTCGAACATGTCAGTCCTCAGCGCAGGGGGGTCGGACTTCGAACTGCCGTCCGCCTCGATTTCCATGGCATCTGCATCTGGAAGGTCGCACCTGCCGTCGACTTGTCTCGGCATGTGTTCCACCGATTGCCTTATGACAGGGTCCGCGTGTGCCGCCGGACTCATCGCGCACTCCCCCAATCCTGTAGCCCAGCACGCAATTGCCCTCGTTGCCGACCGCTCCGCCGTGCGCGCAGCACCCACTCTCCCGCTGCGCCTCCCTCCACAACGACCGCCCTCGCTGACGGCCCTGTCGATTAGCCGCGTCTGATCAATAACCGGCTGTGAGCCTCCACCTGGTGCGGCGGACTCTCCCCATTCCAGCAATTTCCGTGTCTCGCTGCATCCGCGAGCACACTCGCCGTCTCCGGATCTTCTTCCGCTGACGACAATCACGACCCTTGTTTGACAGATTGGACTCCCCTTGATTTCCCTACGCATTCCCCTCCTGACCGCCACCGCGCTAGCCGCAGCCATCGCCCTGTCCGCCTGTTCGGCCGGTGCCACCACGGCCGGCGGCGCCAGTGCATCCGCATCCTCCGCCCCCGCCGCATCGACAGCGGTGTTCAACGATGCCGACGTCTCGTTCGCCATGCCGATGGTCGACCACCACCAGCAGGCGATCACCATGGCCCAGACCATGCTCGACAAGACCGGGGTCGATCCACGCGTCACCGCTCTCGCCGAGCAGATCAAGGCGGCCCAGGGGCCGGAGATCACGATGATGAGCTCCTGGGTCACAGCCTGGGGTGCGACCGCCACCAGCATGCCCGGAATGGACATGAGCTCAGGCTCCATGACCGATGGGGACATGGCCGCGCTCGACGCTGCGACCGGTCCGGCCGCGGACAAACTGTTCCTCCAGCAGATGATCCAGCACCATCAGGGCGCGATCGACATGGCCGACGTCGAGCTCAAGGACGGGCAGAACCCGGAAGCACAGGCATTGGCCACGAAGATCATTGCCGACCAGACGGCGCAGATCAGACAAATGCAGGACATCCTCGCCACCCTGTAGCCGACCCACTGACAGGCCGCGGAGCGTCAATGGCACTCCGCGGCTCCTGGCCGCCTAATCACCTTAGGTGACTACGATTGACGTGAACTCCCATTTCCGGTCGGTTCGCGAGGGACACCAATTTTCGAAAGGGCTCGACCATGGCAAAGTTCGGTGATCTGGAAAACGCGATCATGAACGAGGTCTGGCAGGCCGAGAACCCGCTCCTGGTGCGGGAACTCCTCGACAGGCTCGATCGCGGGCTCGCCTACAACACCGTGCAGACGGTCACCGAGATCCTCAATCGCAAGGGCTGGCTCAGCAAGGAACGGGACGGCCGCGCATTCCGCTATGGTCCCGCGGCCACCCGGGACGATTATGTGTCCGGACTCATCCGCGAGGCGCTGTCCTTCGCCGACGATCGGGCGGCAGCACTCGTGGGCTTCGTCGACGAAATGCCCGACGACGAAGCAGCCGAACTCCGCCGTTTGCTTTCCGCCGCACAGGACAACGAGCCGGAGTCATGATTGTCGCAATCATCCTGACCGTGTACGCGATAGCGCTCTCCCTTGCCGTCCCCCAGCTCCTGTTGCGCGCGAACTGGGTCGATCGCGCGCCTCGGCTCGCTATCGCGTCCTGGCAGGCCCTGACGGTCGCGGTCGTGGGCTCGCTGGCCCTCGCTGGCCTGTCCTTCGCGATTCCCATCGCCGGCCTTGGCGGACAGGGCATCATCGACGACCTCCAGGCTTGTGCAATGGCGCTGCAACAGCAGTATTCGACGCCGGCCGGTGCCGCCGTCGGTATTGGTGGGGCGCTGCTGGCCGGCGCCGTCATCACTCGATCCTTCTGGGGCCTGGCATCAACGGGCGCCCGGATGTCACGGGAGCGCAATGCACATCGTCGAGTTCTGGACATGGTTGGTCGCCCGGATTTCGATCGCGATATCGTCATCCTCGATTCCACGGAAGCGGCGGTCTACTGCATGCCGGGAATCCACCGGCGCACTGTAGTCACCACGGCCGCGCTTCACGCTTTGACGGACGAGGAGCTCATCGCGGTTTTGGCCCATGAGCGCGCACACCTCACTGAACGGCATGACCTCGCCCTGGCATTCTCCGTGGCACTGTCGCAGGCCTTTCACGGGCTCCCGCCTTTCCGGCTGGCTGCGCGGGAGACTTCTCGCCTGGTTGAACTTCGTGCCGACGATGTCGCTGCCGCACGAACTCACCGGCTCACGGTCGCGGCGGCGCTCCTGGCCGTCGTAGCCGTGCCGCCGCATGCAGTGCCGGCCGTCGCACTCGGAGCCACTGGAACCGGGGCTGCGGCCCGCGTTCGCCGACTCCTCCCTCCACGCCAGTCTCTGGGTCGCGTCCCCGCGTGCGTTGCAGCGGCCGCGATCGCGCTGCTGCTGGTCGCGCCTGGACTCGCCCTCGGCTGGCCGGCCGTGACGAGCGCGGACCACGCGTTGTGCCCCGCCGAGCCGGAAACCAGCCTGTCGGCGTCCCTTTCTTCTTCCGGCAGCGCGCCTGCGCCCGCGCCCGCCGCGCATGCCCCGTGTGCCGTCGACAGCATGGACGAGGGTCGCTTCTCCAGCTGACTTTCAGCTTCGGCACGCCAGCTAGACAACTGCATCACCATCACCTAATCTCCTTAGGAGGATAGGTGAATGTCCGCGCAAGACGCGGCCCGAGTGAAGGCGACGAATATATGGAAAATCTACTGTTCGGCGGCACCCTGCTCGCCGCCTTCCTGGGCGGCCTGGTTGCCCTGCTCGCGCCCTGTTGCGTGTCGGTGATGTTGCCCGCCTACTTGGCGTCGGGCATGCGTCGGCGTTCCGGCATCGTGGGAGCGACCCTGGTCTTCGCTGCCGGGGTCGCGACCATCATCGTGCCGATCGGGTTGGGAGCAACAGCCCTGATCGGCCTGATCTCCGGCCAGCACGCCATCGTCTTCACGATCGCCGCCACGGCAATGCTGATCGGAGGAATCGCAATGCTGTTCGGCTGGAAGCTGCAGCTTCCGATGCTCGCCCGCCGCGTTCCCGCCGGTCACGGCCTCGCCTCGGTCTACGGACTCGGCGTGTTCTCCGGAGCGGCCAGCTCATGCTGCGCTCCGGTACTGATCGGCGTAGCGGTCCTCTCCGGCGCAACGGCTTCGTTCCCCGCCGCCCTGGCCGTTGGCCTCACGTATGTGGCCGGAATGGTCGCCCCCTCGCCGTCCTGGCGCTGATCTGGGACCGCAGGGACTGGGGCTCAAGCAAGTGGCTTCAGGGACGCCAGATCACCCTGCGTGTGGGTCGGTTCAGCCGTAGCCTCGCCGTCGGCAGTGCCGCCTCCGCCGTCCTACTCATCGTGATGGCCATCCTCACCTATATCCAGGCCGCCGTCGGACCCGGCATGACCTCAGGCGGCTGGCTCGCCCAGTTCGGCGCCGACCTCCAACACAGTGTCTCCGTCGCGACCAAGGCGCTCGCCTGGCTTCCCGGCTGGGCCGTGGCGATCGTGCTGGTTGCCTCCGGCGGCTATTTCGTGTGGCGCGCCACCCGCCACGCGGAGCCGAAGCCCCCGGAACCAACCCGGGCAACACCCGACGGGCCGGCTCAGTCCGCCGACTCTGAATCCAGCTGCTGCAGCGATGCAGCCCTCGAAACCCCCGCACGCACAGGACAGGACACCACCAAATGAGTTCCGCCCCCAAAAACACGCAACAGTCCCCCAGCATCCGGTCCCGCCGCCCCGGCTGGTTCGGCTGGATCACCGGGCTCCTGATCGCCGGCATCGTCCTCGCCGGCCTCTACAGCGTCTTCGCCAGCGCGAACGCCCCGAAGACGGCAGCCGCCGGTACGACGACGCAGTCGTCGTACGACGTCGGAACCCCCGGCATCGGTCAGGTCGCACCAGGCTTCACGCTCGCCGACAACTCCGGCGGCCAGGTGTCCCTGGCCGACTACTCCGGCAAGAATGTGCTGCTCTTCTTTCAGGAAGGCCTGGCCTGCGAACCATGCTGGACGCAGATCACCAGCCTGGAAACGGACGCCGCGAAGCTCCAGGCCGCGGGAATCGACGCCGTCGTGTCCATCACAACCGACCCGGCCCAGCAAATCGCTCGGAAAACCACCGACATGGGCCTGAAAACCCCGGTCCTGTCCGACCCCGACCTGGTCACTTCGAAAAAGTACCACGCCAACGAATTCGGCATGATGGGCACCAGCACCGATGGCCACAGCTTCATCCTCGTGGGACCCGACGGCACCATCAAATGGCGCGCCGACTACGGCGGAGCTCCGAAGTACACCATGTTCGTGCCCGTCGACCAGCTTCTCCTCGACCTGAAGACCGATACGACGTCATGATCACCCTGACCCTACTCACTCAAAGCGACTGCCCCTCCTGCATCGCAGGAAAGAGAGTACTTGCCGAATTGTCCGCCGAATTCGCCCTCCAGATCGACGAGGTCGACGTGAACAGCGACACCGGCCGCTCGATCGCCCGCGAGCAGCGCCTGGCCTTCACCCCCGGGCTCATAGCCGACGGCCGGCTGATCGCGCACGGGCGCCTGTCGACCCGCGCCCTCCGGCGGAAATTCACCACCATGGTCAAGACCACCCAACCAACCCAACCAGAAGGATCCTGACATGCAGCAATTCCTGTACATCCTCCCCGCCCTGATCTGCCCCGTCGGCATGGGCCTGATGATGTGGTTAATGATGCGCGGACGCGGCCACGGCCACGGCCACGGTAAAACCGTCGACGGTCCCGAAGAACAAGAACTCGCCCGCCTGCGCGCCGAAGTCGCCGCCCTCCGTCCACACGCCGCGGCATTCGATGAACGCCACCCCGGCACCGGACCGACCGCGTGATCAAGGCGCTACAGGACACCATCGGGTATATTTCACCTGACCCGAAGGACAGCTGACATGCCTCGTGAAATATCCGACCACTCTGACGATCACTCAGCCAATGAAGGTCACGAATCTGCGCCCGCGACTGTCGAACAGCAACGAGCCGTTCGCCGGGCAGAAAAAGTGGAGACACTACGGCGCGAACAATCCAAAGCGAAACGGAACCGGAAGATCGGAATCGCCGCAGCCTGGTCCGCTGCAGGGATCGTCGTCATCGTCATCGTCCTCGTCGTCACAACCACCGGCGCCCCCAAGAACGCCGCGGCACCGACATCCGTTGACGGCGTGCAGACCTTTCCAAACCAGACATCCGAGCACGTCACCGGGACCGTGAAATACGACCCGCTGCCACCGGTGGGTGGAGACCACTCCGTCACTCTCCTGAACTGTGGCGTGTATTCCGAGAACGTCCCCAATGAGAATGCGGTGCACTCTCTCGAGCACGGCGCCGTCTGGGTCGCCTACGACGCTTCAACGGTGACGGGTGATCAACTCGCAGCGCTGCGCAAGGTGATCCCCTCCACATACGCGATCCTCTCTCCGTTCTCCGGTCTCCCGTCGTCGATCGTCGCATCGGCATGGGGCGCGCAGCTCGACATCAGCGACCCTTCCGACCCCCGGCTCGCGGCATTCATTGCCCAGTACCGCGGGGCCACAACCGCTCCGGAACCGGGTTCGCCCTGCACCGTCGGCCTTGACGGTCCCGGCAAAGTGTCCTGACCCAACGCGATCCGGATCCCGCTCGATTGTCTTCCGAGCGACACACATCGGGTTCGGCTCGCCAACCAGGAGCACAGCATCGCCTGGACCCCTTCAGGCGATATGCGTCCGGCCCCTCACCGCGCGCGAGCCACCGAGGCGAACTCGGGCCGGAGGCCTCAGATCACAAGGGTCTGGTCAACGAGACCTTGGGCCACTCTCGACAACAGCAAGCGGTTGGTTCGGGCGTACGTCCGCAGCAGGATGAACGCTTCCTCCATGGAGATGCCGCGAGAGTGCGCAAGCACGCCTTTGGCCTGTTCGATCACCACTCGGGACGTCAGTGCGTTGGTGAGCTGTTCGCGAACGGACATGCTTTCCCGAAGCGTGCGTTCCTGCAGGATTCCAATCGTGGCCACGTCGGCTAGCGCCTGTGCGGCTCGAACGTCTCGGGGCGGCAAGGCTCCGGGAACGCTGGACAGCAGGTTGAGTGCACCGATCGTGGTCTCGCGCAACCGCAGTGGTATGGCGAAGACGGCAGCGAATCCCTGTTCCCGGGCGCTGTCCCGAAAACGTTGCCACTCGGGAGGGCTGTCCTCAACGTCCGGCAGCGATACGACAGAGCCTGTCGTGAAGGATTCCACGCAGGGGCCCGCACGGGCACTCAATTGCATGACTTCGACGAGCCTGCTCGCCTCACTGGTCGAGGCGATCACCTCCAACTCGCCGTCGGCATCCGCCAGGAGGATGCCCGCCGCCGAGATGTCGAAGAGATCCGCGCAACTCTCGACCAGCGTCTGCAGAAGATCGACCACGTCATAGTCGGCCACGAGGGTGTCGGCGAGGGTCGCGAACGTGTCGATCAAGCGATCCTCGCGGGTGCTGTCAATCATGAGACCCTTCGATCTGCTTTTCGTTCACGGCAAAGCTCAATCGACGGTCGATGATCTCGGCTGAAATGTCGAGCATGGATCGTCCGGCGGCGAACGCATGTCCCTGGATCACGAGGAAGGCATCCGTGGCGGGAATGCCCAGCTGCGCCAGGACCATGCCCGTGGCCTGATGGATCTCCCGACGAGAGAATGCCCGCCGGGTGGCCGTGTCGGCCTCACCCACGAGGTCACTTTCGGACAGCCGGAGAGCTCGAGAGAGAACCATCCGGCTCACCACGGTTGCGAGGATCTCGATGTGCCGGATGTCTTGCTCACCGAGGCGAAACGGGTGGTTCGTGTACAGGTCGATCGCCCCGATGCGCAGCGGGCCCAGCATCAATGGAAAAGCAAAGAGCGCACCGAAATCTTCGGCGATGATTGCTTCCGAAAAGGCCGGCCACACGTGGTTGGGCCGTTCACGGATGTCCGGCTCCAGGACTGGCGCCGCAGTCTCCAGCGCGTCCCAGCACGGGCCCTCACCAAGATCGAATTGCAGCTCGTCGAGCCGGAACGATTGCGCGTCGCTCGCGGAAATTGTTTCAGCGGCGAGAATGTGGCCGAACGTGGAGATGGACAGCCCGTCGACAGGCAACAGAGCCAGAAGGGGCTCATACAGGCGCGATTCGTCACCCGTCAGAGCGTTCAACGAGTCCTCCGTCGCGGCTAGTCGGTCAGGCATCGACATCGCACCCGCGATTCTTACTACCTGCTTGGTTCACGCGCCTCCGTTGCATATCCGCAACGTACTCCACCGACTTCGGAATAACATCAATCGGCACAAACAGATTCGCATCGTCACGATCCCGACCCCCGTTGGCTACACCAGGGAGACGTGCCGTTCGCGGTCTGGCACCTACTTCGTCATCATCAGAGATCGTCCAGGTCCGGGTCACTCCATTCGCAGTCCGGGACTGCGATCGTTTCCAGGTACCCGTTCTGGCTCGGGGCGGAAGCCAGCACTTCGAGATTCGAGAGGTGAGTGACGGTCTCCGACGCATCGGGTTCAGGCCACGGTGATTCTTCTGGAATGACCAGGAACGGGCTTGCCGGTGCGAGGAGCAACGTTGCAGTCACGATCGTGCCGTTGATGAGAACAACGGGAATGCGCGCGACCGCGGAGCAGCTCTTGACATTGAGGACGACCAAAAGGGCAACGAGTGCGTCACCGATTCGATCTGCCGTCAAGAACGAGGCGCCACCGAACATAATTCGTCTCATGCTCCCACGCTGAACTCGTTTGCGGCCGGGCACAAGGCCTTGCACGCCCGTGCTGGGCTTGGGGCGCCTGACAGTGTCGCAACGGCCCTCGATCAGATGGCCTGCAAATCGGATATTGCCAGAATATTGCCAAACCCGAAAACGACCCTTCCGGGGCGCTTAAACAAGAAAGCCCGGTTCCCTCTATTTTCAAGGGAACCGGGCAATTGTGACCCCAGCGGGATTCGAACCCGCGTTACCGCCGTGAGAGGGCGATGTCCTAGGCCGCTAAACGATGGGGCCGTTTTTGCAACTTACCGAGTATGCCACACGGATCGGGTCCGCTCCAAACCGAGCAGACGACACGGCACGTCGTCGGCTTGCATCACCCGGCCATCTGGGTATTAGCTCGGTCCAGACACCCGACAGAACGGACCGAAATGAAACTGACCAAGCTCGAGCACGCGGCCCTGATCGTCGAAGTAGCGGGACGCAAGCTCTACATCGATCCGGGTTCCTACACGACGGCAGTGACCGACACGGCACGGGCGGATGCCGTCGTCATCACACACGAGCACCCGGACCACTGGACCCCCGAACAGCTCGACCGCATCATCGCCTTCAGCCCCGATGTGCGGATCTTCGGACCGGCGGGGGTCGTCGCAGCGGCATCGGGATACCCCGTCGAAGTCGTCCACGACGGCGACACCGTGACGGTCGGCGAGTTCACCCTTCGCTTCTTCGGGCGCACCCACGCCGTCATCCACTCCTCGATCCCCGTGATCGACAACGTGGGCGTGCTCGTCAACGACCGGTTGTACTACGCCGGCGATTCCTTCACGGTCCCGGCAGGAGTGGATGTCGACACGCTCGCCGTTCCGGCCGGCGCGCCCTGGTTGAAGATCAGTGAAGTGATCGACTACGTGCTCGCCGTGAAGCCGCGCCGCACCTTCCCGACCCACGAAATGCTGCTGTCGCGCGCAGGCAAGGACCTCTCCAATCTGCGTATCACCGCGGCGACCGAACAGGTCGGTGGGGAGTTCTTCGCCCTCGAACCGAACGAGACGCTCGACCTCTGAACCGCACCGGCCGACATCCGCTGGCGTGACACCCGGAATGCACGTCGTACGCTGGGATGACTGGGAGATGAATGTCGGCTGGTTCCCAGTCGTCTCCCAGCGAGCGCCGTGAATGTGCAGCTACTGTAAATTTATTGTCTGCGCACTGTTTTCGCCAGCATCCGCTGGCCATGACGGCTTCCGCGGGTCGAGCGAAGCGCTCCAGCCACCCAACGAAGGAAAGCCAGCATGAGTGTTCCCGTCCTGTCCGCGCAGGTCATAGGCAAGTCCTATGGCAGTGGAGCCAACCGCTTTGATGCGCTCAAGGGCGTTTCCCTCGACATCCAGGCGGGCGAGTCCGTCGCCATCGTCGGCAAGAGCGGCTCGGGCAAGTCGACGCTCATGCACCTTCTCGCGCTCCTCGACGATCCAGACTCCGGCGTTCTCCTCGTCGAAGGCACAGATGCCAAGAAGCTCAAGGCGAAGGAACTCAACCGGCTCCGCAACCAGGACTTCGGTTTCGTGTTCCAGCAGTTCTTCCTCACCGCGAATGCGACTGTGCTGGAAAACGTCGTCCTTCCCCTCACGATCGCCGGCGTCGGGGCCAAGGAGCGCAAGTCCCGCGGCATGGCCGCACTGGAACAGCTCGAACTGGCCGACAAGGCCAAGAACAAGGCGAAGAACCTTTCCGGTGGCCAGAAGCAGCGCGCGGTCATCGCGCGCGCGCTCGTGAACAACCCCAAGGTCATCTTCGCCGACGAGCCCACCGGAAACCTCGACTCCGCCACTGGAGCCGTCGTGGAAGACATCCTCTTCAAGCTCAACAAGGAGAACGGCATCACGCTCATCATCGTGACCCACGACACAGAGCTCGCAGCCCGCTGCGACCGCCAGATCTTCATCCGCGATGGCCTCGAAGAGACCGCCGACTCCCCCACGGGAACCCACAAGAGAGGCGGGGCCCACTCGTGAAGTTCCTCGATATCGTCCGCTCCGCCATCCAGAACAGCTTCCGCAACAAGCTCCGCACCGGTCTCACCGTCGTCGCCATCTTCATCGGCGCCTTCACGCTGACGATCACGAGCGGCATCGGCACCGGCGTGACCGCCTACATCAACGGACAGGTTTCGGCGATCGGCGCCGCCGACGTGCTCACCATCACCAAGGCAGCGGATGCGACGGCCACGGCCAGCGACGGACCGGCTGCCTACGACCCGAGCAAGTCCACGACCGTGAGCCTCGGCAACGGGTCGCGCCCCGGCTCGACCATCCAGGCGCTGACCACGGCGGACCTCGCGAAGATCAAGGCGACCGCAGGCATCCTGAGCGTCGACCCCGCCGTGCGGGTTTCGCCGGACTACGTCGAATATGCCGGAAACGGAAAGTTCGAGCTCACGGTCAGCCAGACCGGGACCATCACGACGGCAGACCTCGCCGCGGGGGCTCAGCTCGACAACAGCAGTTCGAGCGACCAGCTCCTCCTGCCGACGACCTACCTCGACAACCTCGGCTACGCGGACGCCAAGGCGGCCGTCGGCACAACAGTCAGCATCGGCATCACCGACTACACCGGAACCCAGCAGACCGTCACGGCCACCGTCGTCGGCGTGCAGAACGAGACGCTCCTCGGCAGCGGAGCCGGGCTCAACCGGAGCCTCGTCGCCCACCTGCACACCGTCGCAACCACCGGTGAGCCCGCTGGAGTGTCCGCCGGCTATGCGACCGCGGTCGCGCACTTCGACGTCTCGGCGACGAAAGCACAGATCACCGCGATCAAGGATGACCTCAGCGCGCAGGGCTACTCCTCGCAGACAGTTGCCGACACGATCGGCGCCTTCGAGACCGTGATCAACGTCATCATCGGCGTGCTCAACGCTTTCGCAGTGATCGCCCTGATCGCCGCGGGATTCGGCATCGTCAACACTCTCCTGATGAGCGTGCAGGAACGTACCCGCGAAATCGGGCTGATGAAGGCCATGGGCATGAACGGCGGCCGCGTCTATGCCCTGTTCAGCATGGAGGCGGTCTTCATCGGCTTCCTCGGCAGCGCACTCGGCGTCATCGCGGCGATCGGTGTGGGTTCGCTCATCAGCAACCTCCTCGCGAACGGGATATTCTCGGCCCTGCCCGGTCTCCAGGTCGTGCAGTTCGCTCCGGCCTCGATCGCCATCATCGTCGGCGTGGTGATGCTGATCGCGTTCCTCGCCGGCACCCTGCCTGCGAGGGCCGCCGCACGTCAGAACCCCATCGACGCGCTGCGGTATGAGTAGCTCCGCGGCATCCACGCAGAGCACCCCCACCGGCCCGGGGCCCGACGAGGGGCTGCGCGCCCGCAAGCGCGCCGCCACCCAGGCCGCGCTCGAAGCAGCCGCGATCAGCCAGGCCAGTGAACACGGGTACCACCACGTCACCGTCGACATGATCTGCGAAGCAGCCCAGGTCTCCCAGCGCACCTTCTTCAACTACTTCGCGACGAAGGAGGCCGCCTTCCTCGGAGCGTCCCCTCCCATTCCGTCCGAGGGCGCGGTGAAGAGATTCATCACGGGCAACGGTGGATCCGTGCTCGCCGAACTCGTCCTGATGATCGAGTCCGCGATTGTCGCGAGCGAGCCGGACCGCGACGTTCTCCGGGCCAGGCGCACGCTCATCGAGAACACCCCCGAATTGTTCTCAAGCGAGATCATCCGTCTTGCCGAACTCGAAGACCGGCTCGCGGGCATCGTCCTCCAGCGTTTCGAGGCCCGCGGGCGCACGGAGGCGACCACGCCGGACATTCTCGACGAGGCGCACATGGTCGTCGGTCTGGCGGTCAGCATCCTCCGCTTCGCGATGCGCAAGGCATCGGAATCCGACTACTCCGCCGATCCCCGTGCCATCCTGCGCCATGCCATCGGGCTCGTCGAGCGCATCACCGGGGTCAATCCGTTCACAACGGATGCCCGTGAACCTCGGAGAGACTAGCTCACGGTAAGAGCTCCCTGTGTATCCACACAGTGCGGTTGCAAAACGTGAGGAATTGTCTACTTTGGTTCAGTAGAGACCTCACGCCGCGCTACTGAGTGCGAACGGAATGTCGCAACTGAATCACCGCACACCTTCGACGAGTCAGCCCGTGGTAACGCTGACCAGCACAATCGAGCACAAGGAACCCGATCCCTATGCCACCAGAAACGACAGTGTCCGCTGACCCCGGCTACGCGTTCGACTGGGGCGCCATCGGGAATGCGGTTGTGCACGACGCGGCAGTCGTGGTTTCCTATTTTCCCCTGGCGATTGCGGGAACCATCGTCTGGGGACTCTGGCTCTACCGCTTCATTCTGTCGCATCGGGCCCCGCCGATCGTCACCGACTTCCGGACGTCGACCTCCGTGATCGTGCCCTCATTCCACGAGGATCCGGACATCCTGTTGAGCTGTCTCGATACGTGGCGGGCCCAGAATCCCGACGAGATCCTGATCGTGCTCGACGTCGCGGACGTCGACACCTACGAACGCATCGTCCGGATCGGCGATCCACGTGTCCGGCCGATCCTCTTCCACCACGTCGGCAAGAGGTCAGCACTCGGGGCCGGGATCAGGGAGGCGAGGCACACCCTGCTCGTCCTGACCGACTCCGACACCTGGTGGGAGCCTGACCTGCTCCGGAACGTGCAAATGCCCTTTGAAGACCCCTTGGTCGGGGCGGTCGGCACCCGGCAGAACGTCTACCAGAGCGGCACGAGCGTCTGGCGACGGATCGCAGACTGGCTGGTCGACCTGCGCTACCTCGACTACGTCCCCGCCATGGGACGGGCAGGGGCTGTGCCCTGCGTGTCCGGACGGACCGCGGTGTACCGCCGTGCCGCGGTCCTGCCCGTGCTCGACCATCTCGAGAACGAATTCTTCCTGGGCCGACGCTGCATCTCCGGCGATGATGGCCGGCTGACGTGGCTCGTGCTCGCCTCGGGCTACAAGACCGTGCACCAGGCATCCGCGCGCGCTCTCTCGATGTTCCCGACCGGCTTCCGTGCGTTCGTGAAGCAACGCGTGCGCTGGAGTCGCAACTCCTACCGGTGCTACCTCACGGCCATGGCCAGGGGCTGGCTCTGGCGGGTACCGTTCATCACCAAGGTGACCGTCCTGCAGATCCTCCTCACCCCGCTCACGATGGGTATCACCCTGTTCTACCTGGTCTTCAGTCGCCTCGAGTTGAGCGTCGCCGGGTTCGCGGCAGCCATCGGCTGGCTGCTTCTCGGCCGCGGCATCCGTGGGATCTCACACCTGCGCCGCCACCCGAAGGACCTGTTGCTCCTGCCGCTGCTCGCCCTCGCCGTCATCCTCGTCGCCCTCCCGATCAAGACGTATGCCCTCGTCACCATGAACAAGCAGGGCTGGCTCACCCGCCACAACGACACCATCGGCGGTGACGGCCAGGACGCGCGCACCCTTACCCAGGCGGCGGTGGCCCCGTGACCCGGACCAGGGTTGCGCCGGTCCGGGTTCCCCGCACCCGGACACCGAGGGTGACGGTGATCGCGAGCAGGCACCGCCAGTCGGGGCGTCCTCCCGGCGCACGTTTCGTGCTGCTGGGCATGCTTGCCGGCATCCTCGCCGGGGTACTCGCGGCAGCGCTCATCCTCGTCGCAACGGGAGTGTTCCGCTCCCCCACGAGCGCCTTCGGGCGGGCCGAGATCGCGCGCAACGGAAATGTCCAGGGCGTGCTCTATCCCGGAGACCCGACCCGCGAGACGAGCCTCGTGAACGCGGAGAAGGCCCGGCTCAGTTATGTCCGCAGCGTCTCGGCATCCGCCCAGTGGCGGGTCGCCGGGATCCAGGGCCCCTACCGACTCACCACGGGCAGTTCCGTGACTCTCGTCCTGCCGGCCCGTGCACAGCCCTACCTCGTGTCCGACCTGCTCACCCTCGCCCCGACGACCTTTGTGCGGCAACCGGACGGCGGTTATCTGCTCTCCGAGAACATCGTCGTCCTGACCGGCGCGACCCTGTCTCTGACCGCGACGGATGGGCTCACCCTGCGGCTCCGCAGCGACCCGAGCACGTTCGTGTCCGTGATCGGACTCGGCGGCTCCGTCCTCATCAACGGCACGGCGACGGCCCCCGTGGCGATCGAGAGCTGGAACACCCGGACCGGGGCGGTCGACACCGACACGTCCGACGGTCGCGCCTATCTCCGGATGATCGACGGCACGGTCTCGGTCGGGCACGCGCGCATCGCGAACCTCGGGTTCTGGAGCGGGGAGACGGGCGGGCTCGCGCTCTCAGGGACGGATGCCTCCGGTACGGACACGTCAGGAGCCGACGGCTCGGTCACGGCGGATGCTTCCGGCACGGCCGATACCTCCGCCCCGGCCGGCGCAGGCCCGCTCGCAGGCGCCCCTCTCGCCGGCGCCCCCGTGCTCCCTCCCGAACTCCTGCGTGCTCCCGCCGGATCCGTCGCCTCGAGCGGGCCCTCCGCAGCGACCCTGTCCGCCGGGTTCCAGGACGTCACGATCGACGGCAACGCCTTCGGTCTTTTCATCACGCACGCCGCCGGCGTCACCATCACCGACACCCGGATCATGAACAGCCTCGTCGACGGCCTCGTCTTCCATCGGTTCGTTACCGACACGACGGTAACCCGGACGAGCTCCGTCAACAGCGGCGTCGACGGATTCACGGTGGCCAGATCGAGCTCGGGGATCATGTTCGACCAGATCACCGCAACGGACAACGGGCGTAACGGAGTGTCGATCGACGGCCGCTCGCTGGCCGACGGTCCGAGTGCCATCGGAACCGGTGTGGAATCCTTCGGTTCGAGTACAGTGACCCGCAGCACGGTCGAAGACAACCGGAGGTACGGGATCGAACTCAGCGGAGGTCAGGCGCTCGGGGTGTACTCGAGTCTCATCGCACGCAACGATATGGGCATCGTGCTCGACGACGGGGCATCGGGTGTCGTCGTGGCCGGAAACACCCTGAAGGACCAGGCCCGCCAGTCGATCGCGATCCGGGACCGGGTCACCGACACGAGTGTGCGCAACAACGCGATCAGCGGCAGCCAGACCGGCGTGTACGTTCGAAACGCCGGTGCCAGTGTCACCGACAACACCATCCGAGCCGTCTCCAACCACGCCGTGAGCCTCGTCGGGGACGCCAGGTCGGTGAGGGTCGTGAGCAACGCGCTCTCGGGCTCCGGCGCCGTTCCGGTGTGGGACGAGACCTCGTCGGGGGCCGTCGTCGCAGGCAACAACCTCGCCGGCTGGCAGCGCGCGACGACGGCAATCACCGTTGCGCGGTTCGTGTTCCAGCCACTCACCGTGGTCTGGCTGTTGCTCGCGCTGTTGCTTCTCGTGACGGCACTCACCCGCAGCGGTCCCCAGTTCGGTGCGATCCGGCATCCGTACGCCGAGCGTGTACCGCTCACGTCGCTCTCACGCGGCATCGTTTCGCGCGAGTCCGTCGGCGGCGCCCCTGATGCCCGATAGCGACGACCGGGCGGATGCCCCGGCGCGCCGCCGCACGCCGTCGCGCCTCCAGTGGGTGCTCACCGTCGGCATCCTCGGCCTTGCGATCATCGGCGTCGCCGTCATGGCCATCGTCGCCATCACCGGCCAGACCCAGAACATCACCCAACCCACCTCACCCCCGTCGACGGCACAGGCTCCTCCGGTACCAGAGACCGTGGCCGGCTGCCCGCCGTTCACGGTCACGGTGACGACCGCGCGCGAGCTTCAGGCGGCCCTCGACGCTGTGAATCCCGGGACCGTGATCGGTCTGGCCCCCGGCGTCTACCAGGGCACCTTCACGCTCCGCAGTGGAGGCACCGCCGATGCGCCGGTTGCGCTCTGCGGCACGGCAGGGAGCATCCTCGACGGTGGCGGCGTGCAGGGCGGATACGTGCTTCACCTCGATCGGGTCGCCTACGTGCACCTGGTCGGGTTCGCCGTACGCAACGGCCAGAAAGGCGTGATGGCGGACCAGACCCGGAACTCGCTCATCCAGGGCCTCCAGGTATCCCAGATCGGCGACGAGGCGGTGCACCTCCGCAACAACAGCACAGACAACCGCGTCGCCGACAACCAGATCAGCGACACCGGCCTCCGCCGGCCGAAGTTCGGTGAGGGCATCTATGTCGGAACGGCCGAGAGCAACTGGTGCGACGTGAGCGGGTGCGAGCCGGACCGGAGCGACCGGAACACGATCATCGGCAACAAAATCTCGGCGACGACCGCGGAAAGCGTCGACATCAAGGAGGGCACAAGCAACGGAATCCTCCAGCAGAACAGCTTCGACGGTTCGGGAATCACCAGCGCCGATTCCTGGGTCGATGTCAAGGGCAACGGCTGGATCATCGATGGCAACACCGGCGTCAACTCGCCGATGGATGGGTTCCAGACGCATGAGATCCTCGACGGCTGGGGTGTGGGCAACACCTTCCGTAACAACGAGGCCACGGTGAACGGCCCCGGCTACGGCTACGCGCTCAAGCCGGCCAACAACAACGTAGTCGAGTGCAGCAACACGTCCGCCGACGCCGGCGAGGGTTCCTCGAACGTCCGGTGCGCCGACGGTTGACCCCCGGGAAAACCAAATGTTCATTTGAGTTTTCCTCAGGACCGTGTATCGTCGTGTGAACTAAACGTTCCAAGTTTCCGGCAGCATTCTTGCCGTAATCTGCAGGCTGCTGTTGATCCCCGCCCCGCCTCTGCCATCGTGCACGCGACCGGTTCGGCTCCTGTCTTATTACAGGGTGCTGCCGATGTCACTTGCCTTATTCTGTCGACGCTTTCGTACCGTCGACGACGTTCCGTAGTGCCCTGTCCACTCCGACGGGGAGTTGTCGATCTCGTGGTCCACCCGAGGTTCGACCGGTTAGGCATTCTTCCTGTTCCACACCACAGGAAGCTGCTGATTTCGTGCTCCACTCATTCACCCACCCGTCCCGCTCATTCCCACTCTCCCCCGACACCCGGCGACTTTCGCCGCGCTCGCATCGCCGCAGCCGCCCTCCTGACCGGCGCCGTCGCGGTGGCGGGGGTCGTGCTCACCCCCGGACCGGCCCACGCCGCCACGGTCACGAACGTGTCGACATCCGCTCAGTTGAAGACCGCACTCGGCAACGCGAAGCCCGGCGACACCATCCACCTCACGGACGGCACCTACACCGGCAAATTCGAGGCCTCCTCCGTCGGAACAGGTGCGGCGCCGATCACCCTCACCGGTTCACGAGCCGCCGTGCTCACCACCGGGTCGACCGGTTCCGGTTACGCTCTGCACGTCACGGGAGGACACTGGAACCTCACGGGGTTCCGGGTCGACAAGGCCGCCAAGGGCATCGTTCTGGACGATTCCGACTACACGGTCATTTCCAGCGTCGACGTCGGACACATCGGCCAGGAGGGTGTGCACGTCCGCCACAGCAGCACGAACGTCGTGCTGCGCAACTCCTACGTGCACGACACCGGACTCACCTCGGCGAGCTATGGCGAAGGCGTCTACGTCGGCAGCGCGAACAGCAACTGGAGTTCTGTCATGGGCTCCTCGTCCAGCCCGGACAAGTCCGACAACGTGCTGATCCAGGACAACCGGATCGAGGACAACCCCGCGGAGGCGATCGACATCAAGGAAGGCACGACCGGCGGACGCATCACCGGCAACACCTTCCGCCATTCCGGCTACTCCGGCGACAACTCGGCCGATTCCTGGGTCGACGTGAAGGGTAACGGCTATTCGGTCTCGGGCAACTCCGGATCCTCGACCCTCGAGGACGCGTTCCAGGTGCACTCCGTGCTCTCCGGCTGGGGCGGCGGGAACGATTTCGCCGGCAACACGGTCACCGGCGGCGTCCCCGGCTACGAGGTCAACAACGCCTCGAAGACCGCGGGCAACGTGGTGCATTGCAAGACCTCCGGTGCCGGAAGCGGCCTCACCAACAAGGGTTGCAAGTAAGTCTCACGCCTCCGCACGGAGTTGCGGAGAAAACACATTCCCACCCCCACCGAGGTGTTTTCTCCGCAACTGACCGACCGCCCAGTGGCACCTCGCATTGACCGCGCGACGCAATGGCCGCATGATGGCCACACAGGGCGAGCCGTCCTGCCGAGAGAGCGGACGAATCCCATGAGTGACACCGGTGCGTTTCAAATTGTTGTGGGCGTGGATGGATCAGAGCCGTCAGTGAAGGCGCTCGAGTGGGCGATCGTCGAGGCGAAGCTGCGGAGCGCAGAGCTCACCATCGTCACGACGTGGTCGTATCCGATCATGGCGGGGACCCCGGGAGATATCGTTCCAGAAGACTCCTTCAAAGAGGTCTGTGAGCGCATCCAGGCCGAGGCTCTCACAGCCGCGACCGATGCCGGCCTCACCGCGACAGGCCGCATCGTGCGCGGTAGTGCGGTCACCGTGCTCCTGGAGGCCGCCGAATCCGCCAGTCTCCTCGTCGTCGGCTCGCGGGGCCGCGGCGGCTTCACGGGCCTGCTGATGGGGTCGGTCTCCAACCAGCTCGTGCATCACGCCGCGTGCCCCGTGCTCGTCGTCCGGTCGAAGCGCGCCCCGCTGTCCCAGGGGTGACACCAGCGCCCGGGGCCCTGTGACTATCTACTCGGCCGGCAGAGCAGCACGATCAGGATGATCACACCGACGATCGGGAGCAACAGGAACCAGAGCCATTTCCAGGAGAAGCCCGCATCCCGCAGGCGCCGGACCGCGACTGCGAGGAACGGCAGCACGATGACCACGATCCAGAGCGTGGAGAACAACCCGAACGCCGACGTGGGATTGATCGTCGAATCCAGGGTGCTGAGCGCGAAGTCGACGATCGTCACGAAGAGCACCCACCACCAGTACTCTGAGCGGCGGGCGACTCCGGTGAACTGGCCGTATTGGCTGAACACGGACGAGATCGCTTGGCCGAAGGTCATTGGGGTTCCTGACTCAGAAGATGGATGCCGGTGCTACCGGACGTCCTTTCATCCTCCCAGATTCCGGCTAGCGGGTCTTGAGGTGGCGCATCTTGACGATGCTCACGGCGCCGGCGCCCGCAACGCCGTGCAGGCGAACGTGGACGTGATCACACGCGCTAGGTAATCCTGAAGGCCGCCATGGCGTTGTCGAGGAACTCACCGAATGGCCGCTGCTGATCCGACTCAAGCCACGCCACGCGTGCCGCCTGAACGATGGCCGCAGGTCGAGGGTCGCTCGCAGTCACGCTCCCGGCGAGCCGGGTGACCACTCGCCCGACGAGCAGCTCCTGCACCCGCTGCATCTTTTCGAGGTAGCGAGCGTTCAGCTGGGCGCTCCCCCGCACGATGCGCTCCATCGCATGGTTCGTCACCGGTTCGTCCACGGGCTTAGACCGCCCCGCGCCGGGTGTTCTTCGGCGAGATGGCCACGCAGGCCGTGCCCCACCTGCTCAACCAGCGTCTCGCCGAGCTGGCCGAGTGGAACCCCGTGTCGCTCCTCGCCGAAGGCAAATAACACCGTGGCGACCGTGCGGGCACCCTCATCAACCGAGCGATGCCCGCAGGTGAATCGCCGAGGACGGAGTCAGGAGCGGGTCGCGACCTCATCCCGCGAAAGCTCGATTCCGGCGAATGTGGGGTCGTCGTCGAAGGACTTGATGCGAGCCACCTGGTAGATGATCAACGCATAGACCGCCTTGGCGAGAATATCGGCGACGGAATAGCCGACCTGCTTGTAGACCCAGGCATCCGATCCGGAGATGTTGAGCAGCGGCAGCAGGTACGCGATCGGGTAGACGCCCCAACTGAGCAGGAGCAGGAACCGCAGCTGGCTCAGGATCTTGCGGACACCGGTCGGCTGCTGGTCGAGGGACTTGCTCAGTTGGACGAAGAGCACGAAGAGGATGTAGGCGAACGGGATGGTTGACAGCAGACCGAACAGTCCGCGAAGGCCATTGTCGCCGCTGATCTCCCCGGATAACCGAGGATGATCATGAGCGCCGCGGCGGGAACGAGCCTCCGCAGGAGCGCCGACTGGACGGACCGCACGAGGGCGAGTACGGCGACGAGCTCGACGAGGAGCAACGGAACGGTGAGGAGCCAGTCGACGTAGCGGTAGCCCTCGTTGAAGCCGGCGCCGACGGCCTGAGAGTAGTCGCCCGTACCGCCGACGGCATCGGTCACGAACGCCGCCTTGAACGAGTCGAAGATGCGGAAGTAGTGGTAGGCGGCGATGCCGCAGACCACGATGGCCACCGTGATGGCCTGGCGGTACCGCGGCAGGATACGAGGCAGGGCGATCACGAGGAAGACAGCGGTGAAGAGCTGCGCCGCGATGACGAGCGACAGGAAGTTGTAGACGGTCTCGTACTGTCCGTGCGAGAGGATATCTGGAATCATGGCGTACTCCGTAGAAGTTCAGCGTTCCCGAGATAACTTAGTGTTTCAATTACATAGTAAGTAAGCTAAATCGTCAACATCTTTTTGGCCCGATTTCGCTAGGATCAGGTACACCAGTCGTGACGACACAAGGCTCGCTCCAGCGCAGGCCGGAGGAAACATGGACCACTCGGAACGGCCCCCGCACACGCTCAGTGGCTTTCCGGCCGCAGCTACCGAATTCGTGAGCGCCCTCGACGGCAACCGCCACCGCATCGCCGAGCGCGCCGGCGTCTCCGGAACCGAACTCCGTGCGCTCTTCCGGATCGCACGGATGGGGTCCATCACTCCGAAAGACCTCGCAACCCACCTCGGAATGACGACGGGAGCCGTGACAGCGATCTCCCGCCGCCTGGTCGACATCGACCTGCTTCATCGAATCGACCACCCCGGCGATCGCCGCAGTCTCTACCTGGAGCTGACTCCCCACGGACACGACGTCATGGGCGAGATCCACCGCGACTTCACCGACATGCTGTCGGCCTCCACCACGACACTGGACGCCGCGCAGCTCGAAGCGTTCACCGCTGCGCTCGCATCGGTAGCCGCTGAGGTGCGGATCAGATCGGCACAGCTCTGAGGCCTGGCCGGAACCTACACTGTCGGCGGATGCGTCATGTCGGTGAACGACAGAGCCGAGTCCCAGGCGAGACGACTGGAGGCCTCTCCCCGACCTGTGCGCACCCGATAAGCCGCCCACCGCGCGTAGCGCCCATCGGCCCGCCGCGCCAGCACCGGCACGGCACGCAGGTGCACGCCCTCCCTCGGCAGTTCTTCCCCCGGGAACGTCAGGGGCGTTGGACGTAGGGTGATTCCCCTCGGCAGGACGGGAACTCCGTCGCGCAGCAGTGCGGCTTTGCGCAGCGATACCTGACCGGGCGTCAACGCCACGGGTGCCAGCGGGATCCAGTGCGCGGGCACGACGGATTGCAACCTGTACGCCCGCTCCCCCTGGGTGAGGCCCTCCGGCCACGGATCGGGGACGGGCGGACGCTCGCTCGCGCGCCGCCGCGGATCCCCGCTTCGCCCCTGTACCGAGTTCTCGATGGCCCAGGCCATGTTGGCCATCTCGTCGCGCAAGAACAGCACGTCTTCGAGGGCCTCGCCCACGAGTGTGCCGACGGCCACGGGAGGCAGCACGATGCCGGGGAGCATCCGTCCGGCCGCCGAGGCAACGCCGAACATGGTGAACGCGGGATCGGCGAGCTCCGGAACCGTCACCACGTCGCCGAAGTCGTCGGTCAGGGTGACGGTTCCGACCCTGTTGACCGCGCCGAGCAGGCCGTCGACAGGCACGGCCAGCCAGTCATCACCCGAGGACAATGCGAATTCGGCAAGGCAGAGCCGTGCGAGGTCATTCGTCTGCGCCTCGATGGCGCCCACGTCGACCGCGCCGTCCTCGAGCTGCCAGTAGCGGTCGGCCGGCATGCCGGGGAACCGCAGCGGAGTGGCGAGCATAGTCGCCTCGCTGCCGACGGGGGTGCCGGCCGGTGCCTCGTCCGGCAGCCCGGCGCTGGCGCCCTCGACCCATTCGAGGTCGCTCCAGCGTACGGATGCCGAGCCGAATTGGGTGCCCCGGGCGAACACGGCGTCAGCCTCGTCACCGAAGCGCAGCGCGAATCGGTACTCCAGGCGTTCGGTCGACCAGGCGCCCCCGGAATCCGGCTCGCCGCCGAGCCAGGCCAGCCACTCGGCGATCGCCGAACGTGCGGCCGCGGCATCCGTCGCCTCGTCGATCCAGCCGGGATCCCCGGCGCGCAGCTCGGTGGCGAGTGTTCCCCCGTCGGGAACGGCGCCGCCGAGTACGACGAAGAGGCGGGCGGCCTGCGGGTCGTCGAGTCCGAGTGGATCGTTCGGGTCGTCGTCGAGGGCGAGTGGATGGCGACCCGTGAGCGTGCGTGCGAGCGCTTCTTCGCCGACGTCCGCAAGGAGGTCCACGAGCTGGGCTCCTGCCTCGGCGCGCTGTCGCAGGCCGTCGCCGAACGCGAGCTCCGGCACGTCCTGGATGAGCTCCTCGAGAAGCGCCCCCTCGCGCCACGGCCGCCAGTCGGCGTCTGCCAGATCGATCGCGGCGCCCGGCAGGGGGGCCCAGGCCGTGATCGGCAGCGCGCTCGACGCCACGTGCACCGACACGACGGATCCGGCATCCTCGCCGCTGAGTTCGCCGAACTGCCACTGCCGACCGAGCATCCACGCGGCATCGCCGATGCGCGCCTCGGCACCCGGGGCAGGGTCGCCGGTGACCGAGTCCGGCTCGAGCCGCACCATGGCCGGCGGGTCGGCAACCTGCAGCAGCTTCAGGATCCCCGCCAGGTTCTGGTCGGTCACCGCGCTGACCATCATGTCGATGGGAATCTTGACGGCCATCACTTCACCTCCGACAGGAACGGGATGCCGACCCCGGACCATTTCACCTTGGCCAGCTCCGTGAACTGGAGCCCTGTGCGGATCTGCAGCCAGGGGCTCGCCACGTAGATGGCGGGCAGGATGGCCGCGTCCCCCGGCGTGTGCTCATAGGTCACCAGCCGGGCCTTGGCCAGTTTCACGGCTTCCAGAACCGTCGCCACGACGGAATCGGTCGTCCACCTGGTGCCGTCTGGCGACACCGCGGAGAGCAGCACCTGCGGCGCCCTGGCCGATGCCTGGTTGGCGTGTACGGCGAGCCCGGTGGTGGCCCTGGCCGCGCGCAGCGGGTTGTCCGGCGCAGCTGGATCGAATGCTTTGGGGTCTGGTTGAAACGGCAGTGTCTCGGCCCAGCCGTCGATCGCGAGTCCGGCAAATGGGCCGGCGAAGTCGTCATGGCCGCCGACGAGTTCGACGACGAGGTGGCTCGCGGATGCCGCCGGCCAGGGGACGTCGTCGGGGAGAGACCCGGCCAGCCAGCGCTCCGTGCCCGCAGCCGGATCTCCGGTGGCGTCGTCGTGCTCGGTGAGCTGCACGATGCGGAGCGGGATCGGGATGCCGAGGGCCCCTCCGAGCAGTTGCGCCTCGGCGAGGCGGCCGACGCCGGCCTGGACCGTCGCGTGATCACGCAGGAAGGCGTTGATGTGTGCATGGGCCGGCTGTTTCTTCATGGCCGGCGTGACGATGGCGGTGTGGAATGAGTCGGTACCGGCGGGCTCCGTCAGCAGGGGCAGGAGCAGGAAACCGTCGCCGAGGATCCCCTCGGCCACGGCGCGGCAGGCGTCGACGATCTCGCCGGTGGTCGCTGGGACGTCGCGCGCCGGGTCGCGCAGGGCCACGAGCGTCGCCCGTGCCTGACCCAGGCGTGCGAACGCCGCCTGCCACGCGCCGACGGCCCAGGCGACGTTCGCGGGAATCGCAGTATCCGGAATCAGGGGGACGCCGAAGGCCGCGAGCCCGCGCACGGCGTCGATCACGTCGGCCACGGCATCCTCTTCGACCGCGAGGCCGTCGGAGTCGATGGCGGCGATGACCGCCTGGCCGGAGGCGAGCACAGCAGCGAGGGCGTCGAGCACAACGCCCACACGCGCGAGCAGCTCGTCGGTGTCGATCCGGCGTTCCGGGGCAACGCCGGTGCGCACGAGGGAGTCGGGGCCGAGCGGCGTTCCACCGGCAGCGAGCGAGCGAAGGCTGCCGGCGAGAGTGGCGGCGCGCAGCAGCCCGTCGGCCAGCGGCGAGTCGCCCAGAGCGGGTATGGCCGCACGCAGCTCCCGGTCGAGTGATGCCGCGTCGTCCGCGAAGACCAGGTCCAGGGCGGCCCAGCCTGCCTCGGCGAGGGTGTGACTGTTGGGGGCTTCGGTCACCGTGATGCCGGCAGGATCACCGAGGCGACGCGCCGCCCACGCTTCCAGCCTCGGTTCGGCGAGCGCGCGCGGGCGGGTGCTCGACCAGCCGGTCGCGCCGGCCGGGATGGCCGCGAACACGCCGTGGGTGAGGATGCGACCGGTCTGGCGCACGCCCAGGATACCGAGGTCTGGATCGACGGCGGCGCCGCTGGCCATGGCATCCATCGCGGCAGAGGCGCGCGACGGGTTGCCCGAAGAGTACTGCAGGACGCTCTCACTCAGAAGGGCATCCGAGACGGCGTCGAGTGTGGCCGCAGCTCCGCGCATGGCTGCGACCAGAAGGTCCCACTCAGCCTTCGACACGGGGTCCCAATTCTCGACGAAGGCGTTGTCTGGCTTCCGGCTGAGGCGGGCGCGCAACGGCGGGTTGACCACGGTGAGCGTATCGAGCGGGAACAGCCGCAGGAGTTCTGCGCCGTCGACGACATCGGCGGCGGCGACGCGCGCTGCCGCGACCTCCTGGGCCTCGTCGTTGCCGAGCTGATCGGTGGCCGCAGGCGCGATCTGCCGCAGGCTCAACTGGAACCGGGCCGCCGAGGTCCCGGCGAGGCCGCGTTCGATCTGGTACCCGAGCAGGGCGCCGATCGACTGCCCGGCCGCGACCCCTTCGAGCACGCGCCGGAGCTCGACGCCGCGCCGACTCGACAGGTCGATGGCGAACGGTTGTTTCCCCGGCAGTGCGCCGATGTTGGAGCGGTGAGCGCTCGCGAGGACGCCGGCGGCGACGGCGTGCGAGCTGCTGGGCGCGTGGATCCAGCCATCCGGATCGCTTCGGTTCGTTCCAAGACGGATCTGCTCGACGTAGCCGAACGCGCCGATGGTCATTCCGACGGGGGCGGTGGCCGCCAGGGTGGCCCGGCGTGCCGTCGCGATGCCCGTCGCCCACGCGTCGACTCGATGGGACGCCAGATCGAGCGCAGAGGCGACGGCGATGCGACGCTCGTCGAGCGGCGCCGCCGCGAGCGCGATCATGGCGGCGCGAACCTCGCCGCCCACGCCGAAGGCGTAGAGCAGTTCGGTAATGGCGCTGCTGCCGAGCCACCTCGCCTGCGCCGTGTCGCCGAGGTCGAGCGCCACCTGCGCCAGGGAGGTGCGGGCCTCGGCCACTGGTTCGATGGCGGCGATGCTCACACGCTCGGTCGTGCTGGCCGTCGAAGTGCTGCACGGCAGCGACCCGCTCGGCGGCGGCGAAGAAACGCTCAGGGGCCGTATCGTCGACGGCGGCGTCGGCGGATGCCGCCACCGTGATGATCCTCCTGATCTCGGGGTCGAGCTCCACGAAGTCGATCAGCGGGCCGACGAACTCCTGGGGCGCGGCGCGGAACCTCAGTCGCTTGGCGCCGTCCCATGCGATGTCGAGCAGGGCCTGCAGCACGCTGTCGACCTTCGGTGTTGTCCCGGCCAGGATCTCGGCCACGACGTCGGCATCGCGCTCCGAAACGAGGGGCAGACCGATGGTGCGGGAGTCGTCGTGCGGCGCCGGAGTCTGCAGGATCTTGGCGGCATCGACGGAGAACTGCGCCAGCACGGCCGTGCGCAGGTGAGCCTCGGCCTGCAGTTGGGCGGGATCCGCTCCGGTCGCGGCGGCGAAGGACGCGAGCTGAGGGCCGTCGACCGCCGGTCGGGCGCGCACGCCGGTGGACACAGGGCTGGTGCCGAGCATGTCGAGCAGGTCCTGGTCATCGAGTTGGCCTCCGGGACGCACATGGGGAACGACGGGTGATCGGCTCACCCAACGGGCGAGCGTGCGCCGGATAAGAGGTACGAGCTGCGCCGTGGTCTCGCCGGAGCGCGGCTGCCAGGCGTCGAGATCCGTGACCGGCAGCACGCCGTATGGCTGGGCGCCGATGCGCAGCGCGGGGGCCGCCCCGCTCCGCGCACGTAGTCGCGGTGCAGGCGCCGGGCCGACTCGATGCTTCCCGGGGTGACCGCGGGGATGGCGAGGTCGTCAAGGCGCTCGAGCACAGGCTCCCAGGTCGCGAACCAGAGTGCGGTATTGGCGGCGGCCTGAGCCTCGTCCAGGGTCGAGACCGGTCCGGCGGGGATGAGATGCTCGACGGATGCGGCGTCGAGACCGAGAGCTGCCGCGAGCAGGATGGCGTCCCGCGACGGCGTGCGCGATTCCACTGGCGGGGCGCCGGCGCTCGCGGCCGGACGATAGGGCGAGCGTTCGGCATCCGCATTGTTGGTGGCGGTTCCGGCGGCCAACAGGGAGACACCGTCGCTGAACCGGTGACTGGTGAGGAGGTCGACGAAGTCGGCGGCGTTGGCCTCCTCAGAGACCGAGTTGCGCGTTCCGACCACCACGATGCGGTCGATGAGCGTGGTGCCGCCGGGCAGCTGCACCTCCACCCCCAGGCCCGCCTTCTTGGCCGCCTCGAAGTCAACTGTCCACTCCGAGCCGACCGGCACGGTGAGGCCGGCTACCTGGCTCAGCTCGTCGTCGCCGAACGCGATCGGCGAGAGCGGCACGTCGGTCGCCACCGGCGAACCGGTCACCGTGATCGGTGCTGCTCCGTTCGGAAACACCCGCACCACGAACTGGTCGGGAAGGCAGCGGGCCACGGCGCCGTGGGCCACCTCCTCCGGTGATGCAGGGAAGATCGGGGCGCCCTGTCCTCGGGTGGCGAGGTTGGTGGGCGTCGTGACTTCGGCCACCCACCCGGCACGGCGTTCTCCCACGGCCGCGCTGAGTGCGGGCCAGGCGACCGCATCGGCGACGTCGGTCCAGACGGCCGACCAGTACGCCGCTCCGGCGGCGACCTCGGCATCCGTCACCGAGCGCAGCAGGCTGTCGATGTGCGCCTCGTCGGGCGAGATGCGCACCCGAAGCGTCGAAGTGCCCGGAGTCAGCTTGCTCTCGATGCGGACGGGTAGCAGCACCAGCGGAACCTCGGGAGACGCATCACACGGGTCGAGGCGGTCCCGCAACCCGCCGATGATCTCGCGCAGGTCGTCGTCGAGCGCGAGGATCTCGCCGCGCCGAACGTGGTCGGCCGGCCGCCGGATGAGCGTTCGGCGCTTCTCGGCAAGGGTGGCGATGCGCTCGCGAACTCTGGCCAGGACGGCTGGGGTCTCGACGGGCATGGTCTACGCCTCTCTCACGATGAGGTCCGTCGCCTGGAATGCGACCCGCACCGGACGGTGCAGGTGCTTCTCGGCATAGGCGGCGGAATGCGGTGCTGTGTCGGTGAGGTGCTTCTGGTCGGCCGGCAGCTGGGCGTCGGCCGGCCGCTGGAATCGGGTGGCGCTGGGATGCTCGGCGATGGTGATCCACCACTGCTCCCCGTCGAGCTCGTCGACGGAGAGGTCGACGCCCACGAGCGCGATGTCGGGATCGAGCACCTCGGAGAAGAGCACGGGGGCGGTCTGCTGCGGAGAGCCGACCTTCTCAAAAACCGGATCACGCACAGTGCCCTGGTTCTTCACCGCCTGGATGATGAGATCAGGGAAACGCCGCACAAGCTCGCTCTTGACCACGATCACGGCACGGCCGTCGCCACCGCCGAGGGAGATCTGCGCCGCGAGAGGCGTCGCCGGGAACAGGTGGATGGGTGTCGCCAGCTCGTCGGCTGTCGGGTTCCAGAAACGGTGGAAGTAGGTGCCGCGCTGGTCGGTCGGGTAGCCCCGCCAGAGCAGCTCCCGGCCCATTTCGTCGCTCAGGCCGACGAAGAACGCCGCCATGAACTCACTGTTGGTGGAGAGTACAGTGACGAAGTCGTTTGCCGGCAGAAGGCCGAGCCCGGGGACGAGCCACTCACGGTCGTACTCCTCGAGTGCGCGGTACATCGGCCGGTCGAAACGCGGCGCCGCCATGATCGGTGCGATACGCGGCTGGGCGAACCAGCGATCCGCGAGGCCAACGCTGAGGTGAAGTCTCCCGGCGAGGGAGGAGCGCACGGTGTGCCGGGGATCGATCTCCCCGATGATGGCGGCGGATGCGACGGCCAGGGCGTCGCGGTGCGGCACGGCATCGATCGTGAGCAGGGCCCCGGGATCGATGAGCGACGTCATCTCGGCGCGCAGCACGTCGAGCGGAAGCTCGTTGATGCGATCAAGGGCGGGGGTGAGCTTCACCTCGGCCAGGTCTGCGAACTGGGCCAGTCCGGCATCGAGTTCGGCCACGTCCCTCATGTCGCCGAGTTTCTTGAGGTGCTGCGCGTCGATGACCCTGAGGCCGCGTCCGCCGATGAGCACGTGGCCTTCGACCGGGACGCGACGGAATTCGCCGCCGCCGAGGGGAACCCGCACCGCGCCACCGCCCTGCCGGAGGCGGCCCACCGCGCCGCCGATGGGTGATCTCCTGATGATCGGCGCGCGCGGGTTCAACGGTGCGACGATTGGGCCGACCTCGAACGGGTGCAGGTCGACAGGGTGTACGTCAACGGGGTGTACGTCAACGGGGTGTACGTCGACGGGGTGCACGTCGACGGGGTGCACGTCGACAGGGTGCACGTCGACAGGGTGCACGTCGACAGGGTGCACGTCGACAGGGTGCACGTCGACAGGGTGCACGTCGACAGGGTGCACGTCGACAGGGTGCACGTCAACGGGGTGCACGTCAACGGGGTGCACGTCGACAGGGTGCACGTCGACGATGCCGAGGTCGACCAGCACCCGGTCGTTCAGGTTCACGGCCGTACCTTTCAGGCGTTCGCGCAGCGGGCTGGCGATCGTCGCCTTCGAGAGCGAGAGCTCGGCGGCGAGCGGGCCGATGCGCTGGGCACGGATGGACTCGATCGCGGGAACGGATGTCGAGCGCAGCAGCCGCTCGCTCCACCTTGTGGCGAGGTCCGCGCGCAGGTCGAAGCCGGTGTCGACGGCCTTCCAGCGGCTCGGCTCGGTGAGGTAGGTGGCGAAGCCGCCCGTACCCTCGACGCGTGCGTTCGCCTCCTTCAACAGTCCGCCGATGGTGTCGATCGGAGCGCCGATCGCCGCACTGACGAGCTGCAGGTCGAGGTGGGCGACGACATCGGCCGTGAGCCGCCCGATGCCCTCGGGGTTCGCGTATACCCGGGTGAAGTCCCGGAGCCCCGCGTCCGTTCCCACGACGTTGCCCGCGCGTTCGCGGGAGGCGGCATCCGTTCTCCTGATCATCGGTCCGGCCGGGCGGGTGACCCGCCGAAAGGCGCTCGTCGTCGCTGCGACCGGGGTCGAGCTCAGGACCACATCGGCGAACAGCGTGCTGCCCGCAGCGACCGAGATCCGGGTGGCGAGAGGAGCGGCGACCTGCAGCAGGTGCCCGGCCTGCAGCTCACTGATCCTGCCGTGGAGCCTGGTGGCGAGCAGTTCTGCCAGCTGTGCCAGGCGGATGGCGCGATTCGCCGCCTCCACCTCTCCGAGCTGGGCCCACGCCGACTGCATCAGACGCTCCTGGTCCCTCTGTACCACCCGGGTTCCAAGCCCGCCCACGATGCGCTTCACCGGAGCGAGGTTCAGCTCGGCGAACCAGTCGGAGCCCTCGATGACGGCACTCCCGCGATGCAGCTTGGCGTAGATGCGCGGGCCGATGATGGGCAGGTCGGGCACGCCATCCGTCTGCTCCTGCGTGCCCTCGATGGCGGCAGGCAGATCGAGTTCGGCGCGCAGGCCGTCGACCATTTCGGCGGGCCAGACCGCCGTCTCCGCGATCTGCTGCTCAGGAGTTGACGGCGCGCTCGGCGAGAACAGGGCACAACGCAGCACCTGCTTGCGCCCGACCTCGTCGGCACCGAGGGCCCGCAGTGGCTTGCCCGGCTGCGACGTGTCGATGAACTTGCGCCCGACCTCGTAGGGTGCGGCGATCCCCTGCAGCTTGATCGCGAGCGAGCGGAAGTCGCCGTCGGGACCGGTGCGGAACTCCCAGCTGTCGTAGACCGGGAGTCGCACCGGGTCTGGTGAGGAACTGGTCCAGGCCGGGTCGAGGGTGCCGCCCGCGAGGCCGAGACCTCCGCGCACGCCCACGTCGGTCGTCGGCACGAGGGCCGCGATGTAGTCGGTGTCCTGTTTCAGGATGCGCGGTGAGATGACCCGGGACAGGTTGACGGGAGCGTGCGCTGGTGAGAACCGGGCGGAGAGGTCCTGCCCTGTCGTCGTGGCCGGTACCTGGGCATGCGCCCACAGGTCGGCGCGAGTGAGCGTCGGCAATTGCGCGAGCGCCACCTGGAACACGGGGAGCAGTGTCCTGGACGCCGGCTCGCGCATGACCGTCGAACGCTCGAGCACGACGAGAGTAAGCCAGGGACGCATGACCGGAGCCTGCTGTGCGGCGCTGAACGCCCACGGCAGCTCGGGGCGATCGAATTCGATGTGGGCCAGCACCGTCTCCTCGGCTGTGCGAACGCCCGGGGCGGGGAAGCGCCGCACGATCTGCGCCGGGTCGATGCCGCGCACGTCGCCCGGACCGTACAGGGTCACCGAGAGGTCTGCGGATGCCGATCCCCCGGCGCTGTCGGTCAGGGGAACCTTCACCTCGGAGCTGGAACGCACCTTGCCGGGGGCGGAGCGCTCGCCGCTGCGGAGAGGCCGCCGACGACCGTCGACGCGAACTCGAGCGACTCGATCGCAACGGCGCTCTCATCGAAGTCGTCCTCAGGAGCGATCGCCAGGGCGAAGGCGTCGCGCACCACATGAGTGGCCGTGCGGTCGAGCGGCGCGACGACGCTCGCTGCGATGGCATCCAGGTCGGCCATCAGGTCACCCCTTCACGATCATGCGCGTCGCAGTTGCGGCGCTCTCGGTGTTGATTGCCGCTGTCACGAGCGCGGCCTGCGTGGCGCTCAGTTCTCCGAGGCCGGCGAGCAGCGCCGCACCGGTGGCGGCATCCGCGATCCTCGACGAGCCCTTGTCGGAGACCGTGACACCGGCGTTCGGCGGAGCCGGCTGCGTGTACGGATTGCCGACCTCGCGCACAGCCCTGCCCACGTTGGTCTTCGTGGCATAGGAGTTCGCGATGGTGGCGAACGTCCCCGTGAACTCGATCATCGCAGATGGCTCGTCGGGATTGCGCACGTAGGTCTGGTACGCCACGGTCGCCGACGTCGGGGTTCCGACCTTCGGGGTGGTCGCCGCGGCGATGCGGCATCCGCCGGTCATGTCCTCGAAGCCCGAGCGGGCGAGCAGGGACTCGCCCTCGAGCGCGAAGAACTGCCCGGGGGCGAATGCCGTCCTGAGCTCGCTGACGGCGCCGACGAGCCCGGAGTCTGGGGTCGCCGTCGGAGTGCCGATGGTCACCATGTCGGCCTTCACCGATGCCGAGCCGATGCGCGCGATCTTGACGCCCAACGGCACCTGGGTCTGCGACACCTCGACTCCGGCCAGCGGATGCCCGATTCGGCCCTCGACGTCGTCGACCTCGGCCAGGGTGACGAGTTGCGCGGCGTGGTCGGGCAACTGTACTTTCCAGGCGTCGGGCTCGTTCATCGCCGCTGCGGCGATCTGGAGGGCATCGACCGTGGCGATGAGCGGCGGCGGCTTCTCACCCCACTCGACGGGACCGAGATCCTCATCGAAGGTGGGGAGGAACCAGACGTCGACCTTGATGTGCCCAGCCAGGCGGAACGGTTTGGTCCCCTCGAGCGAGCCGCGGAAGACGATGGAGCAGAGCGTGAAGCCGAGCAGCTCAACCTCGACGCCCACCTCGATGGTGATCTTGAAGGCGAAGCGCGGCGCCCAGATGAAGATCATGTCGAGCGTGAGCCAGGCCTTCGCCACGATGACGGAGAAGTCGGCGTTGAGGCGCCCATCGACGCCGAGCATGACCGAGCCCGCCGTGATGGCGAAATACGCCTTGATGACAAAACTGATCGCCTTGGACGGCGAAAGGTCGATGGTGACCCTGTCCATGTCACCGAGCTTCGGCTTGCCGCCCGTCAGCTTCTCGTACTCGGGGTGAAAGCCGCCGACCGAGAACTCGAACGCTCCGTTGCCCGACCACTGGATGTAGAGGCCGAGGTCACCCGAGATCTTGATGCCGGCCACGGTGGAGTCGCGCATGCTCGCGAACAGCAGCAGGTAGTCGGGGGTGATCGCCACGAAGACGTCGGCGCGGATGTCGGTGATCGGCGCCTCCTTTGTCGGCACTCGCACCCGCAGGGAGCCGAGAATGACGATCATCGGATCGGGATAGCGCGAGCACCACGCCGAGCTTCATCTCCACGAACTTCGCCTGCGAACCCCAGCCGAGTTCGACGATCGGGCCGAAGACGAAGCCGCCGTCCTTCGGCGGGAACACGTGCGCCACCTTCTCGAGCAGCTTGGGCGCCTCGGCGACGGGGTTGTCGGGGAACAACATCTTGTCGAGGATGTGCTCCTTCATCCCGGAGCGGAGCTCTTCGAGGTCGAGACCGCGGTTGAGCGCCAGGATGCCACCGATGCCGTTCAGAGTGAATCCCATGCTGAGGTCGATCGCCACGGGGAAACGCACGCCGATGACGAGCACGATGGAGAACGGGTCCGGCGAGAGGATGACTATGGCCGACAGGCCGAACTTGAGGATCTGAAGCTGGACGACCCCGCCGAACTCGACCCGCTTCACGTCCTGCCCGCCGACCTTGTAGGTGCGCTCGACGCGTTGGATGAACCCGCCTCCCGTGACGGGGCCTGCCTTCACTCGCAAGCCGATCGCATCCGGCCAGCGAGGCGAGACGGGGAGGTTGAAGACGGCCTGCTGCTCGGCCTCACCCTCGGGTGTCACCACGAAACCGGAGCCGACGACCTGCAGCCCGATGACATCCCCCAGCTTCGCGGCGATCGACGTGGTGAGTTCGAATCCGGTGACCTCCCGAGCCGGGTTGCGCACGAGCCCGAACGCCACCTCGCGCAGTTCGACCCCCGGGAACGAGAAACGCGTGGGCAGAACCGCCTTCTCATTACCGCGGCCGTCACCGATGTAGAACCCCTGTCCGGTGTCGAGCGAGACCGTCGTGAGGGTCGTGGCCTTCGGGTCTTCGGAGCCCGGCATGACCTTCGCCAGCAGGGGGTCGCTCGTGAGGCCGGGCTGCAGGATCGTGCGGAAGCGCAGACCGAGGATCGCCACATCGCCGATGAACCACTTGCCGTCGCGCTCCAGCAGGCTGGTCTTCTCCTCGGCCGTCGGGTTCGCGATCTCGCGGTCGCTGAACTGCAGGAACGCCTCGAACGTGACCTGGTCGAGCGTCATCGCGCCCAGCTTCACCTGGCCGGAGCGGAGGAATGTGGCAGCCAGGAGGAACTTTCCGTCGGTGCGGTCGAGGGCGAGGTTGTCGCCGAGCTTCTTCACCAGGTCATCGACGCCGAGCACGTTCTTCCCGAAGCTGTTCAGAAGCTTGCCGGAACCGGCGCCGAGATTCTTGAACGGTTGCGCCCACGGGTTCCAGAGATCCATCAGGCCGGAACGGATGGTCTCGTCGACGGTGCCGTCCGCCTTCTTGGCCAGCTCCTTGGCGACGATGTTGAACGCCTCGTCCATCGCGGCGAGGGCCATGCCGATGCGCACAGCGACCCTCGCGGCGGTATCGACGTTGAAGTCGTCCTTGTCGATGTCATCTGCCGACTCCTTCACCATCTTGGCGATGAGCTCGGTCTGCTTCTTGATCTTCTCGGCAATCGGTTCCACCAGGGCGACGGCGGCCTTGATGTCGGCCTTGAGCTTCTCGAAGGTCGGCTTGACGTCGCCGACGGCGCCGAAGGTGACGATCGACTCGAGGAACGGCACCGTGTCCTTGAAGGACGTGCCGCTCATGGCGCCGAGGCGTGAATTGGCGAAAGCTTCGATCCCGTTGAGGAATCCGGTTCCGATGTCGGTCATCGTGTCCCACTTTGTGTTCAGGAGCAGCGCTGGCCTGCAGTCCTGGCTTCGTGCGTCCGTCCGCAGTGCTGCGGACGTTTCGGCTCCGGGCGCGGAACGACGAGTGTGCAGACTCGAAGCGCGAGCGGAGGACGCCCGAACACAGCGGGCATCGCGAGAATTCAGTTGTTCCGGGGGTGGTCAAGTGGCGCGACGTTGCGGGAGCTGAGAACTGATCTGGGCAAGAGCATAGACCCGGGGCAGGGCGGGCGTCTAGAGCACCGTCCCTCCTCACGTCAGCACGAATGGCAACGTCGTACTATCGGAGAATGAAGGTCATCGCGGTCTACAGCACCAAGGGTGGGGTCGGCAAGACAACGACGGCCGTGAACCTCGCATGGGAAGCATCCCGGAACTCGCGTGTTCTGCTCTGGGACCTCGACCCGCAGGGAGCCGCGACCTTCGTTCTCAACGTCAAGCCCAAGGTCAAGGGCGGCGTGAACTCGCTCGTCACGGGCAGGACAGATGCAACGGCATCCGTTCGGGCCACGGCATACGAGCGACTCGACGTGCTGCCCGCCGATGACAGCTACCGTGACCTCGACCTCGTGCTCGACGCCGCGAAGAAATCGACACATCGTCTCGGGCGCATACTCGAGTCGGTCGCCAGAGAATATGACGTCGTCGTGCTCGACTGCCCTCCGGGATCGTCCCTCGTCGCAGAGAACGCCCTCCGCGCAGCCGATGTCGTGGTCGTTCCGCTGATTCCGTCCCCGCTCTCCCTGCGGTCGCTCGACCAGGTGGTCTCGATCGTCACGGAGTCCGCGAAGTCCACACCCATCCTGGCGTTCCTTACGATGGTCGATCGGCGCAAGACCGGGCACCGAGTCGCAGCCGAATCATTGCACGGCGCCCGACCGGAGGTGCTTGCGATCAGCGTGCCCGCGACCGTCGTGGTCGAACGGATGGGTGCCGAACGAGCCCCGGTCGCAGCCTTCGCCCCGAACACGACTGCCGCCCGCGCCTACAAGGACCTCTGGACCGCAGTCGCCGCAGCGGTGCATCTCACGAAGCCGGCCACAAAGCCCACGAAGAAGAGCCACCCCAAGGCCCATTGACACGCGACCCTGCCGGGAGGCTGTATTCGACCGCTATCCCGTGGTCTGGCGCTCTGGCCGCAGGAAACGGGTCTGCAGGGATGCCCAGGGGCTAGAACTGGGCCGGTCGAGAGGCCGAGCCATAGCCTTCGAGGGGAGGCGGGTAGCCGTGCATCGCGAGCAGCTCCGGCGCGTACTGCTCGTCACGGCCGCCAAGGATGATCGCCCAGACGAACGGCAGGAACATGCCGAGCACGAGCATCCCGGAGTCTTTTCGGAACGCGATCCCAATGCGGTACATGCCGATGTAGACGAACACGGAGGAAACCACATTGCCGCCGGGCACAAGCCCCAGCCACACCCAATTGCCGCTCTGACCGCCGAGCCGCAGCAGCGTCCACGTCTGCAGGAAGGGAACCCACGCCTTCCAGGAGGGTATTCCCGTCTTGCGGAACAGTGTCGCGAGCGACGCAGCAAGGAGGAGGTAGCCCGCGAGGAACGACACGAACACGATTCCCGCGGTCGCGGTGAGGACCACGCCCAGTGCCGGTGTGAGAGCGCCCAGATCGAAGCGGCTGAAAGGCCCCTGGCTCGCGAGCGTGGCCAGCGGCGCCGAGAGCGCGCGATCGTTCGCATCGATCGCGAGACAGGCGACAAACCGGTCTCCGACGGCCCACTCCTCCTCCGTCGGATTGAACCAGATGTACGTCAGCCAGCTGGGCACGCCGGAATCGAAAGCTGCACCGCAGCGAGATTCACCGACCGAATTCAGCTGAGCCGTCGACGGGTAGTCGCCGGCAGGGAAGGTGAACGTGTTGTACACCTCGCTGCCGTGCGGGGAACCGCAGTCAAGGATGTCGACCGTGTCGTAGACGACTGTATTCGCGGAGATGTCCGTGCACTGTCCTGGCGTGAGCTGGCTGAACGGTTCCGTGTCGACGACCAGAGAACCGTGTAGATCGGGAGCACCGGGCGCCCCGCTGCTCCCTGCAGATGACTGCGGCCACGCGCATCCCGAAAGGGCCAGAAGCGCGAGCACACCGATCATCCCGCCGAGGACTGCTCGTCGTGCCACAAGTGCGGGCCGCAGCGGGCCGGAGCGTGTCGTCATCGACATGATCCTATGGGCGCGACGAACAATGATCCGGGCACCGATTGTCCGGCGTGTCGCCGAGCCCAGACTGGCGAGAGGTTGTGGCACCCACAGCGGCACTTGTGGCGAAAAAACCTGTGCCTGGAAACAAAAGAACCCCTGGTTTCCGCGGAAACTCAGGGGTTTTAAGCTGGGGTACCTGGACTCGAACCAAGAACAACTGAACCAGAATCAGTCGTGTTGCCAATTACACCATACCCCATTGGCCGTTGGCCTCTCCGAAGATCGGCCGACTCGTAACTCTAACCCACAGAGCGGATGCTGGCCAAACTGAGCGCCACATCGGCGGGTTGCGAGCCCCGAATCATCGGTTCACGCCCGTCAGCTCGCGACCACCGGCGAGCTCGCCGCGTCAGCGGCCACGACCGCAGAGAGCACTCCGAGCCGGGCGAGCGACTCGCCTCGGCCGAGGATCTCCATCGACTCGAACAGCGGCGGCGACACCTTCCGGCCCGAGATCGCGACGCGCAACGGCCCGAAGGCGACCCGCGGCTTGAGCCCGAGCCCCTCGATGAGCGCAGCGGTGAGCGCCTCGTGCACCCGGTCGTGGGTCCACTCGGCCTCGGGAATGCTCTCGAGGGTCGTGCCGGACGCCGCGAGGATCTCGGCGGCATTCTTCGGGAGGCTCGCGAGGGCATCCGCCTCGTGCACGAGCGCGTCGCTCGTGACGAACAGGAACCCGAGCATGCCCGGCGCCTCGCCGAGCAGCGCGATGCGCTCCTGGATCAGCGGCGCCGCGGCCGTGAGCACGGCCTGGCGGGCGTCGCCCAGCGGCAGGTCGACGACTCCGGCGGAGACGAGGTAGGGCACGATACGCGCGGCGAAGTCAGCTGGCTCGAGCAGGCGGATGTGGTCACCGTTGATCGACTCGGCCTTCTTGAGGTCGAAGCGCGCCGGGTTCGGGTTGACGTTCTCCACGTCGAAGGCGGCGACGAGCTCGTCGACGCTGAAGACGTCCTGGTCCTTGGAGAGTGACCAGCCGAGCAGTGAGAGGTAGTTGAGCAGCCCCTCGGGGATGAAGCCGCGCTCGCGGTGCAGGAACAGGTTCGACTCGGGGTCGCGCTTGGAGAGCTTCTTGTTCTTGTCGCCCATCACGTAGGGCAGGTGGCCGAAGCGCGGCACGAAGGTCGTCAGGCCGATCTCGATCAGCGCGTGGTACAGCGCGATCTGGCGGGGCGTCGAGGACAGCAGGTCCTCGCCGCGCAGCACGTGGGTGACGCCCATCAACGCGTCGTCGACCGGGTTGACGAAGGGGTAGAGCGGATGCCCGTTGGGGCGCACCACGACGAAGTCGCTGAACGAGCCGGCCGGGAAGGTGATCTCGCCGCGGACGAGGTCGTCGAAGCTGATGTCGGTGTCCGGAACCTTGAGCCGCAGCGCGGGGCGCGGCCCTCGGCACGGTAGGCGGCGCGCTGCTCCTCGGTGAGGTCGCGCTCGAAGTTGTCGTAGCCCTGCTTGGGGTCGCGGCCGAGGGAGACGTTGCGCGCCTCGATCTCCTCGCCGGTCGCGAAGCTCTCGTAAATGTGGCCAGAGGCCTTGAGCTGCTCGACGACGTCCCGGTAGATGTCGTAGCGCTCGGACTGGCGGTACGGCCCGTGCGGTCCCCCGGCGTCGACGCCCTCGTCCCAGTCGAGCTTCAGCCAGCGCAGCGCGTCCTTGAGCTGCAGGTAGCTTTCCTCGCTGTCGCGGGCGGGGTCGGTGTCCTCGATCCGGAAGATGAAGGTGCCGCCGGTGTGCCGCGCGTAGGCCCAGTTGAACATGGCCGTGCGAACGAGACCCACGTGCGGGGTTCCGGTCGGTGAGGGGCAGAACCGTACGCGAACATCCGTGCCGGTCGCGGTGGAAAATGGGTACACAGTGGTCTCAGACATCGGTATCGAGTCTACTTGGCGCGTCGATCACGCGGTGGGTGCACGCGGGGACAGGTGCGTGCCTGCGTGCGTGCGGGGCACTATCGGGCGGATACGGTGAGCGATGCGAGTGCGCGGAGGGTCTCCCCAGCGCCGGCACGCCAATGGCCCCGTCAGCGGTGACGGCATGGAGCGTGCGATACTCTCCCGGCCGGGTCGGACGGATCAGCACTCCCGACCGAGCGCCGACGGAGTCGATCGCGAGCGTCGGCAGCACGGCGACGCCGATACCGGCGCCGACCATGCCGAAGACCGCGGCGACATTGTCGGTCTCGTAGGAGATGTCCGGAACGAACCCGCGCCGTTCGCAGAGCTCGAGCAGGTGCCCGCGGCAGCGCGGGCAGCCGCCGATCCAGCGCTCGCCCGCGAGATCGCCGAGGTCGATCGACTCCGCATCGCCGAACCGGTGGCCGGCCGGAACCACGAGCAGCACCTCGTCCCGTCCGAGCGTCGTGACCGAGAGCCCCTCCGCACTGTCCCGGTGCGGGTCGACGAGGTCGCCGGGGTAGCTGAACGTGATCGCGAGGTCGACGCGGTTCTCGCGCACGAGGGCGACGGCCTCGGGTGGTTCGGCTTCGACATAGGTGATCGACAGCCCCGGATGCCGCCTCCCCAGGTCGGCGAGCAGGCGCGGCACGATCGTCGCGGACGCAGAGGGAAAGGCCGCAACCCGCACCCGGCCGGCCCGGAGACCCTGGAGTTCGGCGAGGTCACCTGCGGCGGCGTTGAGGGCTCCGGTCACGGTACGGGCGTGCCGGGCGAGCAACCGGCCGGCCTCGGTGAGACGCACACCCCGGCCGACCCGCTCCACCAGGGCGAGTCCCACCCGCAGCTCGAGGCGCTTGAGTTGCTGGCTGACCGCGGGCTGGCTGTAGCCGAGGGCGCGGGCCGCTGCCGTGATCGAACCGTGCTCGGCGAGAGCCTGAACGATGCGCAGCGAATGGGAGTCGAGGGCGGAATCGGCGAGAGGCATCCTCAAGGATAACGCTGGGTTATGGTTTCTATCACTCACTGGCGATTGTCGAATGAGTGCGAGCGGCGGATGCTGGAGGAATGACCAGCCCAGCCTCCCCCGACACGACCCGCTCGCGAATCGACGGTCCGCCACTGGGCATCCCCGCAGCCCGGGCGCAGTTCCCCGGCGGGCGCGGGTACCTCGCCGCCTGCACGCTCGGGCTGCCGACGGCCGGAACGGTCGCGGCCCTTCGCGCAGACCTCGACGCCTGGGCGAGCGGCTCTGCCTCGGCCGCAGGGTACGCCGCGCTCGTCGAACGGGTGCGTGCCGTCTACGCGCGGCTCGTGATGGTACCGGTGCGCCGGGTGGCAATCGGTTCCCAGGCTTCCGTGCTCGCGGGCCTCGTGGCCGCGAGCGTTCCGGACGGGTCGGAGGTGCTCTGCGTCGACGGCGACTTCAGCTCGATGGTCTTCCCGTTCCTGAACCAGGCCCACCGCGGCGTCACTGTGCGACACGTTCCGCTCGCGCACCTGGCCGAGAGCATCACGGGTAACACCTGGTTGGTCTCCTGGTCACTCGTCCAGTCCGCGACGGGCACTGTCGCCGAGACGACGGCGATCATCGCCGCTGCGCGCCGTCACGGGACCTTCACCCTGTGCGACACCTCACAGGCAGCCGGGTGGATGCCTGTGGACGCCTCGGTCTTCGACGCCACGATCTGCCACGCGTACAAGTGGTTGTGCGCGCCGCGCGGCGTGGCTTTCCTCACGATTGCCGAGGGGTTCGGCTCCGTCGTGCGCCCGGCCCAGGCCGGCTGGTACGCCGGCGAGGACGTCTGGGGCTCCTGTTACGGGCCGGGAATGCGGCTCGCGGCCGACGCCCGTCGTTTCGACGTGTCGCCGGCGTGGCAAACCTGGGTCGGTGCGGAACCCGCCCTCGAGTTCTTCGGCACACTCGACCTGGCCGAGGTGCGACGGTACGACGTGGGCCTCGCCGACGCCTTCCGCGCCGGACTCGGCATCGACCCGACCGAACAGACCGGCCAGGCCACCGTGACGTGGGCGGATGCCGCGGGCACCGACCTCGCGCGCCTCACGGCGGCCGGACTCACGGCATCCGGTCGGGCGGGCCGCGCTCGCGTGGCCTTCCACCTCTGGAACGATGCCGACGACGTTCAGGACGCGCTCCGCGCCCTCGGCCGCTGACGCCGCAGCCGCTGACAACGCGACCGCCGGCACCGCGTGAGGTGTCGCAGATCGAGGTTCGCGGGCCTCCGGAACCTCGATCTGCGACACCTCAGGCGCGCGTGCTTCTACTACTTTGCAGCGACGACGGCGATGATCCGGGCCGCGAGCTCGCCGGAGGATGCCGGGTTCTGACCGGTGTACAGGTTACGGTCGACTTCGATGTGCGCGGTGAACGGCGCCGCCTCGACGAAGTCCGCGCCGAGGTCCACCAGGCGGGTCTGCACGAGCCAGGGCGCCTTGGGCGCCAGTCCCCCGATGACCTCTTCCTCGTTCGTGAACCCGGTCATGCGATAACCGGTGAACGGCCAGCTGCCGTCCGCGCGCTTCGCGGCGAGGAGCGCGGCAGGGGCGTGGCACAACACGGCCAGGATACGGTCGGTGTCGAGCGCCTCGGTCATGAGCGCGCCGGACGTCGCGTCGACAGCGAGGTCCTCCATCGGGCCGTGGCCACCGGGGTAGAAGACCACGTCGTAGTCGGCGACATCGATGTCGTCGATGCTGCGCGGGGCGTCGAGCTCCTCGCCGATCGACCCGAGGTAGGCGATGATCTCGGCGGCCCGGTCCTCCCCGCCCGCGGCCTGGGGGGTGAGGCTGCCGCGGTCGATCGTGGGCGCGACCCCGCCGGGAGTCGCGATGGTGATGGACCATCCGGCCTCGCTGAATCGCCGGTGCGGTTCCGCGAGCTCCTCCGCCCAGTACCCGGTCGGGTGCAGGGTGCCGTCATTGAGGGTCCAGTGGTCAGCGGCGCTGACGACGAAGAGTACGTGGGCCATGATTCTCCAATGTTCAAAAATGGGTGGATGCGTGTCGTGGAGCGGGATCGAGTCGGCTCAGACGGTCCTGCGCACGACCATCTTGCCGGTGTTCTCTCCGCGCATGAGGCCCAGGAAGGCCTCGACCGCGTTGTCGATCCCGTCGACGACGGTCTCGTCGAAGACGACGGCGCCGCTCGTCAGCCATCCGGACATCTCGGTCGAGAACGCGCCGAAGTGCTGCAGGTAGTTGCCGACCGTGAACCCCTTCAGGGTGAGCCCGCGGGTCACGATGTTCGACATGTTGCGGGGTCCCGCGGATGCCTCGGTCGTGTTGTAGAGGGAGATCGCGCCGCAGAGTGCAGCGCGTCCGCCGTCCTTGAAGGCGCCGAGGGCGGCCTCGAGGTGCTCTCCCCCGACGTTGTCGAAGTACACGTCGATGCCATCGGGTGCGGCGAGGGCGAGCTGGCCGGCGATGTCGCCGTCCTTGTAGTTGAAGGCGGCGTCGAAGCCGTATTTGCTCGTGAGCAGCGCAACCTTCTCGGGCGTGCCTGCGGAACCGACAACGCGGCCGGCACCCTTGAGGCGGGCGATCTGGCCGACCATGCTGCCGACGGCCCCGGCTGCGCCCGAGACGAAGACCGTGTCGCCGGGCTTCATGCCCGCGATGTCGAGGAGGCCGACGTAGGCGGTGAGAGCGGTCATCCCGAGCACGCCGAGGTAGGCGGAGAGCGGAACGCCGGGCAGTTCGGGCACGACGCGGAAGCCCGCGGCGGGGGCCTGCACGAGGTCGCGCCAGCCGTACTGGTGCACGACGACGTCGCCGACGGACACTCCGTCGGCGGCAGATGCGACGACCCGGCCGACCGCGCCACCGGTCATGGTCTCGTCGAGTGCGTAGGGCGGCGAATAGCTCTTCACATCGTTCATCCGGCCGCGCATATAGGGGTCGACGGACACGAACTCGTTGGCGACGCGGATCTCGCCGGGCGCGAGCTCCGGCAGGTCGACGTGGACCGTGCGGAAGTCGGCCGCCGTCGGCCATCCGACGGGGCGTGCGGCGAGCTGGATCTGGGTGCTGGTATTCGCTGTCATGGGTGACTCCTGAACTTCTCTGTGCCGAACGTGGGGCTCGGAACGTTTTTGTACCGACTGGTTTACTATATGCTGAATCGAACGGTACACAAAAACCCGACCACTGACTGGAGACCGAGATGGGCCGCACGCCGAGCTTTGACGCTCCCGTCGTCGTGACCGCGGCACGCGACCTGTTCTGGGACCGCGGCTTCGAGGCGGCGTCCCTCGCCGACCTCGAGCGGGTCACCGGGCTCAACAGGTCGAGCCTGTACCACGCGTTCGGAAGCAAACGCGGGCTCTTCGACGCCGCGGTCGCGGACTACCTCGAGACGGTCATCCGCCCGCGCCTGCGCCCGCTGCTCGCCGAATCGGCCGGCCGTGCCGCCCTGCTCGCGTACTACGGCGACCTGAGCCTGGCCGTCGCCTCCCTGCCCGACGATTCACCGCGCCGGGGCTGCCTGCTCGTCAACTGTGCAGCGGGACTCGCCGGCCACGACGACCCCGCCAGGAAGGTCGTCGACGACTACCGCGCCGAGCTCACGGCGGCACTCCGCAACGCCCTCGCGGGAGCGGCGGCCGAGATCGCTCCGGGCACGGATGCCGGGGCCGCTGTCCTCGACGAACGCGCCCGCACGCTCGCCGCCTTGTCGATGAGCGTCATGCTGCTCGCCCGGGTGAACCGGGACGAGTCGCTCGCACTCCTCGCCACGGCCGCGGACCAGGTCCGGTCCTGGCACCCCTGATCTATTGCTCTAGAGGCGCTTGACCGGGTTCGTCAGGATGCCGATGCCCGGGATCTCGATCTGCACGGCGTCGCCGTCGTGGACCTTTTCGGCGCGGTCAGGGGCGCCGGTGAGGATCACATCGCCCGGCAGGAGCGTGAAGACGCTCGAGACGAACGCGACGACCTCGGCGACCGAATGCTTGTAGAGCGCAGCCGTCCCCTTCTGGAACTTCTCGCCGTTGACCCGACCGGTCAGGTGCAGGCTCGTCCAGTCGTACTCGGTGTCGATCACGGGGCCGAGCGGGCAGAACGAGTCGAAGCTCTTGGCGCGGGCGAGCTGCCCGTCGCGCTCGAGGAGATCGCGCGCCGTCACGTCGTTCGCAATCGTGTACCCGAAGATGACGTCTTCGGCGTTCTCGACCGTCACGTTCTTCGCGATCTTGCCGATCACGATCGCGAGTTCGCCCTCGACGCGCACGTCGTGGGACTGCGCCGGGAGGAAGATCGGGTCGTCCGGCCCGATCACCGAGGTGTTCGGTTTGAGGAAGAAGAGGGGCTCGCGCGGTTCGGCGTGCTCGCGTTCTTCGTCGTCGGAGAAGAACGCATGCGCCATGCCCACGATCTTGGAGCGCGGGATCACGGGCGCGAGCAGCTTCACGTCGCGCAGGGCGATCCGGTCGCCGGTCGGGTCGTACCCGGCGAACATCGGGTCGCCCTTGAGTACGACGAGCTCATCGTCGTCGACGATGCCGAAGGCGATGATTCCGCCCTGGCTGAACCGCGCGACCTTCACGCCTGGTCCGCGGGTACGTCGAGGCGGGTGAGCCAGCCGTGCCGGTCGGGCAGCAGCCCGTACTGGATGTCGGTCAGCTCCTGGCGGAGCGCCATCGTGATCGTGCCGGCCGGCGCATCCGCATCGCCGATGGCCAGGCCGCCCGGTCCCTTGAGCTGTGAGATCGGGGTGACCACGGCGGCGGTGCCGCACGCGAAGACCTCGGTGATGGCACCGGATGCGATTCCGTCGCGCCAGTCGTCGAGGGTCACGTCGCGCTCCTCGACAGTCAGTCCCCGGTCACGGGCGAGCTGGATGATGCTGTCGCGCGTGACACCCTCGAGGATGGTGCCGGTCAGTCGCGGGGTGACGAGCGTGTCGGTGCCGTACACGAAGAAGACGTTCATCCCACCGAGCTCGTCGATGTGCGAACCGGTTTCCCCGTCGAGGAAGAGTACCTGGGCGCAGTCGTTGTCGTATGCCTGCATCTGCGGCAGGAGCGAGGCGGCGTAGTTGCCACCGCACTTCGCGGCCCCGGTTCCGCCGCGGCCGGCACGGGCGTATTCGGTCGAAAGCCAGATCTTGATCGGGGCGACGCCGTTGGCGAAGTAGGCGCCCGCAGGGCTCGCGATGACGTAATAGCCGACCTTGTGGGCGGCGCGCACACCGAGGAAGCTTTCGTTGGCGATCATGAACGGTCGCAGGTAGAGACTCGTCTCATGGTCCGACGGCACCCAATCGCCGTCCACGGCGATCATCTGCCGGATCGATTCGATGAAATCGCTCTCGGAGAGCTCCGGCAGGGCGAGCCTGCGTGCCGAACGCTGGAGCCGGTCGGCGTTCTTCTCCGGGCGGAAGGTCCAGATGGAGCCGTCGGCGTGGCGGTAGGCCTTGAGCCCCTCGAAGATCTCCTGGCCGTAGTGCAGCACCGAAGAGGCCGGGTCGAGCTGCAACGGGCCGTACGGGACGACCCGGGCATCGTGCCAGCCCTCCTCGACGGTCCAATCGATCGAGACCATGTGATCGGTGAACTTCTTGCCGAAACCGGGGTCGGCGAGGATCTCCTCACGCTCGGCCCTCGTGCGCGCCATCGTGGACGGCGTCAGGCTGAAGGTCAGCGGGAAGGCGCCCGTGGTCGCGGCGTCGGTCGTGGTGCCTGTGGTGGTCTCGGTGGTGGTGTCGCTCAGTGCTGCCTGGCTCATTGGAGTCCCTTGTCTGTCATTCGAGTCACGATGGCGTCGCCCACCGCGCTGGTACCGCGCGACGCCGTGAATGCCCCATTTTCCGTACGGGCCGCGATATCGGCGACCACCGCGTCCCGGACCCGGGCCGCGGCATCCGTCAGGCCCAGGTGATCGAGCAGGAGGGCGACGGAAAGGATGGCGGCCGTCGGGTCCGCAAGCTGCTTGCCCGCAATGTCGGGGGCCGAACCGTGCACCGGTTCGAACATGCTCGGGAACCGGCCGTCCGGGTTGATGTTCCCGGATGCTGCCAGGCCGATGCCGCCGCTGATTGCGGCCGCCAGGTCGGTGAGGATGTCGCCGAAGAGGTTATCCGTGACGATGACATCAAATCTACTCGGATTTGAGACGAGGAAAATCGTCGCAGCATCCACGTGCAGGTAGTCCACCGTCACGTCGGGGTATTCGGCGGCGACGGTCGTCACGATCCGCTGCCATAGGCCGCCGGCGAAGACGAGCACGTTGGTCTTGTGCACGAGGGTCAGGTGTTTGGCCGCGCGGCCCCTGGCGACCTCGAAGGCGTAGCGTACGACGCGTTCGACGCCGAAGGCCGTGTTGACCGAGACCTCGTTGGCGACCTCGTGCGCGGTGCCCTGGCGGATGGCGCCGCCGTTGCCGACGTACGGCCCTTCGGTGCCCTCGCGCACGACGACGAAGTCGACGTTGCCGGGAGCCGCGAGCGGGCTCGGCACACCGGGGAACAGCACGCTCGGTCGCAGGTTGACGTAGTGGTCGAGCGAGAAGCGCAGCCTGAGCAGCAGGCCCCGCTCGATGTTCGCGTTCGCGAGGCGCGGGTCGCCGGGCACTCCCCCGACGGCGCCGAGCAGGATGGCGTCGTGGGCGGCGATCGCCCCGAGGTCATCATCGGTGAGCACGTCGCCCGTCTCGAGGAACCGGGTCGCGCCGAGCGAGAACCAGGTCAGCGCGAATTCGACGTCGTCGGCCACTGTCGCTGCGCCGAGCACCTTGACGGCCTCGGCGACGACTTCGGGTCCGATCCCGTCTCCGGGAATGACGGCGAGCTTGATCTGACGGGACATGGGACTCCTGGGGGCTCGGATTGCTGTACCCAAACCCTACTGCGACGCGTCAGGTCGGGTGATCCCCGCGTCTTCGTCACTCCCGGAATCGACGCCGGCTCACCGCGCCGAGCGCAGTGCGACCCAGGCGACCATGGCCGCTACGACCACGAGTCCGGCTCCGATCCAGGCGGTGGGACCGATTCCCGTGAGGAAGGCCTCCCGCGCAGACTCCAGCAGCATCCGGCCGGCTCCTGCCGGCAGCTCGGCCGCAACGGCGACGGCCCCGCCGAGGGTCTCCCCCGCCGCGGCCCGTTGTCCGGCGCCGAGCCCATCAGGCAGCACCACCGCGGAGCGGTATGCCGAGGTGAGGATGCTGCCCAGGACCGTGGTGCCGAGAACCGCGCCCAGTTCGTATGCGGTTTCCCCGACAGCGGATGCAGCGCCCATCTTCTCCGGCGGTGCGCTCGCCACGATCAATTCGTTCGACACCGTCTCGGCAGCCCCGATCCCGATCCCGAGGGCGACGAAGGCGACGGCCACACCGGCAGGGCCGAATCCGGCTCCGCCGATCGCGAATGCCGTGTACCCGGCCGCAGAGAACAGCAGCCCGGCCGGGATCACGATCGACGGCCGGATCCGCCTGGCGATCGGGACGACGATCAATCCGGCCAGGATCATCGCCACCAGGCCGGGCACGAGTACCAGGCCGGCAGCGAGGGGCTCCAGGCCGAGGACGAGCTGGAGGTATTGCGAGACGAAGAACAGTCCGCCGACGAGCGCGACGACGCTCAGGAAGTTGACCCCGACCGCGCCGCTGAACGAACCGCGACGGAAGAGTGCGAGGTCGAGCATCGGCTCATGGAGACGCCGCTGCCGATGGGCGAAGAGGATGCCGGCAACCAGTCCCACTGCGATCGACACGGTTCCGGCGACGCCGAACCCGGAGTCGGCGAGCGTCTTGATGCCGAAGACGATCGGGAACATCGTCAGGAGCGAGAGCAGGATGCTCGGCACATCGATCGCACCCGGGTTCGGATCCCGGGATTCCGGCACGATCAGCGGCGCCACCACGAGCAAGGGCAGCAACAGCGGGACCGCGAGCAGGAAGACGGATCCCCATTCCCCGTTCTCGAGGATGAGTCCGCCGACAACGGGGCCGAGTGCGCTGCCGGCCGCGAAGCCGCTCGCCCAGATGGCGATGGCGAGGCGGCGCTCATTGCGTTCCGTGAAGACGGACCGCAGGAGTGCGAGCGTGGGCGGCATCAGCATGGCCCCGAACACGCCCAGTGCAGCACGGTCGAGGATGAGCCATTCGATGCTCGGCGCGAAGGAGGCGATCACCGACATCGCTCCGAAGCCGGCGGAGCCGATCAGCAGCAGTCGGCGCCGGCCGATCCGGTCGCCGAGGCTGCCCATCGAGACCAGCAGCCCCGCGAGTACGAGGGGTAGATGTCGATCACCCAGAGCAGCTGGGTGCCGCTCGGGCTGAGGGCCTCGGAGATCTGCGGCAGGGCAAGGTTCAGCACGGTGTTGTCGATCGAAACGAGCAGCACCGGCAGCATCAGCACCGCAAGGGCCCACCAGCGGCGCACGGGCGCGGCGCCGGGTTGGACGGGGATCCGGGGGCGGGTCGGGGTTGACACGGTGCAACAACTTTCCGGGCAGGGGACGGGTGGACCCGTCGCAGAAGGGGGACGGCACAAAACTATACCGTCCAGACGGTACAGTAGCACCATGACACCCTCGCCCGTCCAGCCCCCGCTCCGGTCAGCCGACCATTCCCCGACCCGGGACCGGGTCCTCGACGCGTTCACCGGGCTCCTCATCGACCAGGGCGAACGTGCGGCCACCCTCGAGGGTGTCGCCGCGGCGGCCGGCCTGTCGAAGGGCGGGCTGCTCTACCATTTCGGGTCGAAGGAGGCCCTGGTCCGGGGACTGCTCACCCGGCTCGAGGAGCTCGTGGCCGACGACATCGTACGCATCCGCTCTGCGGCGGCCGGACCCGTTGACTACCTGATCCGGACCTCGATGAGCGAGGGCACTCCCCTGGACCGCACCATCGCGGGAGCCGTGCGCCTGGCGCAGGGATCGCATCCGCTGGCCAACACGGCCGTTGTCTCAATGCGGCGCCAGTGGCTGGCCGTGATCGAGGAGACCGTCGGGGATCCGGACGTCGCAGAGGCGATCATGTTGATCAGTGACGGACTGTACTTCGGTTCCACCATCACGAGCGCGGCCTATCCCGCCGCCGACGTGGTGTCGGCGGCGAGACTGGACCGGTTGCTCGCCGTGATCGGTCGAATGACCGACCGGACCGCTACTCCGTGATGGCGATTTCGACCATCACGTCGGCCGAGATCGCGTCGCGCACGGTGGCGAGCAGGCTCGCCGAGACGGGTGAGTCGACGGTCAGCACGCTCAGCGCCTTGCCGCCGGCCTCGTGGCGGGCGATCTGCATGCCCGCGATGTTGATCTGGGCGTCGCCGAACTCGCGGCCGTAGACGGCGACGATTCCGGGGCGGTCGGTGTAGACCATCACGATCAGGTGCTCGGCGAAGGTGACCTCGACGTCGTACCCGTTGATCTCGACGATCTTCTCGATCTGCTTCGTGCCGGTCAGGGTGCCGGAGACGGAAACCTGTGAGCCGTCTGCGAGGGCGCCACGAATCTGGATGACGTTGCGGTACTCCGGCGATTCCTTGTCGGTGAGCAGGCGGACCGCGATGCCACGCTGCTCGGCGAGCAGCGGCGCGTTCACGTAGGAGACGGTCTCGCTCACGACGTTCGTGAAGATGCCCTTGAGTGCCGCAAGGCGCAGCACGCTCACGTCGTAGTCGGCGAGCTCGCCGCGCACGTCGATGTCCACGCTTGTGAGCGGGCGCTGTGCGGTGAGGCCGGAGAAGACCTGGCCGAGCTTCTCGACGAGGGGGATGCCGGGGCGCACGTAGGGGTCGATGACGCCGCCGGCGACGTTGACCGCGTCCGGCACGAGTTCGCCGGAGAGGGCGAGGCGCACCGACTTCGCGACGGAGACGCCGGCCTTCTCCTGGGCTTCGTCGGTCGATGCACCGAGGTGCGGGGTGGTGATCAGGTTTTCCAGGCCGAGGAGCTTCGACCCGGTCGGGGGCTCAGACACGAACACGTCGAGGCCGGCCCCGGCGATGGTGCCGGCAGTCAGGGCGTCGTAGAGGTCGTCTTCGTCGATGAGGCCGCCTCGGGCGACGTTGATCACGAACGCGGTCGGCTTCATGAGCTTGAACTGCGCGGCTCCGATCATGCCGGTCGTCTCCGCCGTCTTCGGCATGTGGATGGTCACGAAGTCGGACTGCGCGAGGAGTTCTTCGAGAGTCACGGGCACAACGCCGAGCTGCTGCGCACGGGCGGAGGTGATGTACGGGTCGAACGCGATGATCTTCGTGCCGAAGGCCTGCATTCGAGCGGCGATGAGGGCGCCGATACGGCCGAGGCCGATGATGCCGACGGTCTTTTCGTACAGTTCGACACCGGTGTACTTGGAGCGCTTCCACTGCCCCTCTGCGAGGGCGCCACTCGCGGCGGGGATGTGACGGGCGAGGCTAATAATGTGACCGACGGTCAGTTCTGCGGCAGAGATAATGTTCGAGGTCGGTGCATTGACGACCATGACGCCTGCGGCCGTCGCAGCCTTAATGTCCACGTTGTCGAGTCCGACACCGGCGCGGGCGATCACCTTGAGCAGGGGTGCAGCCGCGATAGCCTCGGCGTCGACCTTCGTCGCGGAGCGCACGAGCACGGCGTCGGCCGTTGCGAGCGCGGCGAGCAGGGCCGGCCGGTCCGTGCCATCGACAGTGCGGACCTCGAAGTCGGGTCCGAGTGCATCGACGGTTGCGGGTGATAATTCTTCAGCGATAAGAACGACTGGTTTTGACACGAAAACAGAACCTCCGATAGCAGCAGCAATTGTGGCTCGCGCCGCGACCGTGGGGCGCCAGTATTGGGTCGAGTCTATCGGCCGTAATATTCCCCAATGAGCACTGTTACGTTGGACTCCCTCCAGTTCGTCCTGCGCTGCCTTCTGGCCGTCTTCTTCTTCGGCGCGGGGATCACCCACTTCATCCCGGTGGTCCAGCGCACGATGGCTGCCATGATCCCGCCGGGACTCCGCTTCACGGGATTCTTCGGCGCGCGTGGCCCCGTCGTCCTGGTGATCTTCACGGGCGTCTGCGAGATGCTCGGCGGCCTCGGCCTGCTCTGGCCGCCGACCACCGGAGTCACCGGAGTCATGCTCGTGATCTTCCTGATCGCGGTCTTCCCGGCCAACGCGTTCGCCGCCCGCGACCCGCTGCGCTTCGGCCGGGCCGCGATCCCGCTCCGGACCCGGGTCATCGAGCAGGTCGCGCTCATCGCCCTCGTCGTGCTGGCGATTCTCTGAGCCTGCGATCCCGGTCCGACGCCTCGATCAGACGATCAGGCTGCCGAGTCCGAACTGGTAGATATCGAGGGCGAGGGCGGATGCGAGGGCCAGGCCGACGAGGAACAGGGCGGCCTGCGCGTACACTGGCCTGCCCCGTCCGATCCGGGCGGCGAGCAGGAAGATCAGGATCGGCAGGAGTACCCCGGCGATCAGGATTCCCCAGCCGAACCCGCTGAGCTGGGTGTCGAGGGACCCGGCGGCGAGGTTGAGGCCGATCAGGTTCCCGAGGGCCGCCCAGACATCCCAGGCGTAGAACAGTCCGAAGAAGACGGCGACGACCAGGAACGGCCAGGAAGGCCTGCGGCGCTGTGGTGCGGCGACGGTCTCGGTCGAACCGGTGCCGGACGCATCGGGACCGGACGTGTCCGGACCGGACGGGTTCGGGAGTGCGACGGGCTCGCTCATGCGACGGCCCCTCCGCTCACGAGGAGCGGGAGCGGAGCGAGCAGCACGACGCCGAGGAGCAGCCAGAGGATTCGTCCGCGCGGCCGGGTCGGGGTCAGCCAGAGCGTCACCGCGAACCACGCGACGGGGGCCGCGACGGCGAGCCAGGTTCCGAGGCTGAACATGAAGCTCGCGAGAGCGTCGCCGAGCGGATTGTCGATCCGGCTCACGCCGATGAACCAGCCGATCGTGAAGAGCAGGTAGATGCCGCCGAACACCCCGAGGGAGATGAGGGTGAATGAACTCATCGGCGAGCGTTCCGAGTTGCGGGCCGCGGCATCCGCTTCGATCGCAGCGGTCGGGCCCTTGACGCTCCAGCCGTCCGGCAAAGCGGCGTAGACCGGAGCGCTGGCCGGTGCGGAGGCAACGGGGTCTGACTCGACCGGCGTGCGCGAGTTCTCGCGGGCGTCGGCGTCCTCCGACCGGGTTTGCAGGGTGGGATCGTCGTCGCCGGCCCAGCCGAGCGCGTCGTCGTCGCGCGGATTTCCGCCGCGTGGTGCTGAAGTCATAGGGCCAGATTAGCCGTCGGAGTGCGGCGCCGCGTCAGGCAGCGGGTCAGGAGACCTGGAGGGGGGCGTGGCGGTGACCGCTGTCGGGGCATCGTTCGGTGGCTGCGGCAGCCCCATGAACATGGTGTGGTGCAGGGCCTCGACGTGCGCGCGGGCGATGCGCACGGCATCCACAGGGTCGGAGCGGCGGAGCGCGGCAACGAGGTCGGCGTGGTCGTCGTTGACCCCGTGCAGGAAGGAGATCGGATAGGGCAGGAAGTATCGGTAGAGGGCGGCGAGGGCGGCACGGTAGAGGGGAAGGGCGAAGTCGAGACCGCTCGCGACGGCGACTCCGACGTGGAAGCTCTCGTCGGCCAGGTGGTACTCGGTCCAGCTTCTGGCCTCCCGCATCCGGGTGATCTGCAGGTCGAGGACGGCGAGGTCGGATTCCGTCGCGGCGAGCGCGGCGTGGTGCACGACGGCGCACTCGAGGAGCACCCGTCGGTCGATGAGATCGTGTACTTCGGCGGCGTCTGCGAGATAGCTGCGGATCTCGGCGACGGCCGAGTGGGCGGGGACGTCGGCGACAAAGGTTCCGCCGCCTCGGCCCCTGCGGCGCACGAGCACGCCGTCGTCCGCGAGGCTTTCGAGCGCTCGCCGGGCCGTGATCGGGCTGACGGCGAGAGCCTCCGCAACGTCGTCGACGGGCGGGACACGCTCCCCGGGCAGGAGCAGGCCGAGGTCGACGGCGAGGGCGAGCCGGGCCCGCACGGTGTCGATGGCCGCGAGGCGGGTGATCCCGGTGACGGCGGCGGCGGTCAGGGCCGCGAGGCCCGATGGCGCCGCTTCAGTGTCGCCCGGTATCGATGTGGTCACGACACCACAATAATCGACACGAAACGCGCCGGTAATGTTCAAAATGATCTAATTTAGGAGAACTCGGAAGGACGAAGGATGAGAACCCTGAAAGTGGCCGCCGTGCAGGCGGCTCCCCAGCTGATCGGAGCCGCGATCGAGCCGTTCGCCGCCGAGCTGCGGTCCGTGCTTGCCGGAGCCCCCGATGCCGACGTGGTGGTGTTTCCCGAGTTGCATCTCTTCGGCTCCCCCGCGGACCGCGGCGACGTCACGTCAGAACCTGAGTCGGCCGACGCACGGAACGCGAGCCTCAGGGCATCCGCCCAGCCCCTCGACGGCCCGCTCGGCGATTCCCTCGGAGCGCTCGCCAGGGAGGCAGGCATCTGGCTCGTTCCGGGGAGCGTGTGCGAACTCGGCCAGAACGGGGAACTCTTCAACACGGCCGTGGTGTACGCCCCGACGGGGGAACGCGTGGCCTCATACCGCAAGATGTTTCCCTGGCGGCCGTTCGAACCGTACGATCCCGGCGACCGGTTCGTCGTCTTCGATGTGCCCGGTGTCGGGCGGCTCGGCCTCTCCATCTGTTATGACGCCTGGTTCCCCGAGGTGACCAGGCATCTCGCGTGGCTCGGTGCAGAGGTGGTACTGAACCTCGTGAAGACGACGACGGACGACCGCGCCCAGGAGCTCGTGCTCGCCCGCGCCAACTCGATCGTGAACCAGGTCTTCACCGTGAGCGTCAATTGCGCAGGTCCCGTCGGCCGGGGTCGGAGCATCGTCGTCGACCCGGAGGGCCACGTCCTCGACGAGAGCGCTGACACCAACTCCGACGTGCTTCTTACCACCATCGACCTCGACCACGTGACCCGGGTGCGAGTGCAGGGAACCGCGGGTACCAACCGACCGTGGGCGCAATTCGCCGACACGGATGCCCCGATCGAGCTCCCCTGTACGGCGGCCGGATCTCTCCGTCCAGCTGGCAGCCCCAGTCCTGGTCCCCGACCTCTCCAGCCCCGCTGATCTCAGTAGTAGCCCCCTCAGTTCGCCCCGCCACCCCAACCCAGTAAGGACGACCCATGGTTACGCCAACGCACCCCAGTCCCACCCTCACTCGTTCTCTCACGCTCTCCTCTGTCGTAATCTTCGGCCTCGCCTATATGACGCCGATCATCGTGCTCGGGATCTTCGGCATCGTCGCCGAGGTCACCGGCGGCGCCACGCCCGCCGCCTACCTCGTGGCCCTCGTCGCGATGCTCTTCACCGCATCGAGCTATGGGCGGATGGCCGCCGCGTACCCGGTCGCGGGGTCGGCATACAGCTACGTGCGCCGCGCGATCGACTCCCGCGTCGGTTTCCTCGTCGGCTGGGCCGTCCTTCTCGACTATCTCTTCCTGCCGATGGTGATCTGGCTGATCGGTGGCGCGTACCTCGGCGCTCAATTCCCCGACGTGCCCGGGTGGATCTGGATCCTCGGGTTCATCCTCGCGACGACCGCGCTCAACATCATCGGGATCCGGGTGGCACAGAAGGCGAACTACATCCTGATGGCCTTCCAGGTGCTCGTGATCGTGCTCTTCGTGGCCCTCTCGATCGGCTCCGTCCTCACGAACTCCGGCCCGCTTGCCCTCTTCAGCTCCACGCCGTTCTTCAACGACACGGCGAGCCTCACCGGCATCTCCGCAGGGGCCGCGATCGCCGCATACTCCTTCCTCGGTTTCGACGCCGTCACGACGCTGACAGAGGAGACGATCAACCCGCGGAAGACCATGCCGCGCGCGATCATGCTCATCGCCCTGATCGGCGGAGCGATCTTCATCGTCGTGGCGTACACGACGACACTCGTCCAGCCGGGCGGCGTCTTCGAGAACGTGTCGTCCGCCGCCTTCGACATCGCTCTCACCATAGGCGGCAACGTGTTCGGCGCGATCTTCATCGCCGGGCTCGTGCTCGGCCAGTTCGCCTCCGGGCTCGCCGCCCAGGCCGGAGGAGCCCGTCTTCTCTACGCGATGGGCCGCGATGGCGTCCTCCCCCGCCGAATCTTCGGCACCATCAGCGAGCGCTACCGCACGCCCGTGATCAGCATCATCATCACAGGAGCCGTCGGCCTCATCGCCCTGTTCCTCGACGTGGCAACCTCGACATCGTTCATCAACTTCGGCGCCTTCACCGCGTTCACGTTCGTGAACCTCGCCGTGATCGCCTTCTTCATCCGCGAGCGCAGGGCCGGCCGGCACCACAACGTGTGGCTGTACGTGGTCGTGCCCGCGATCGGAGCCGTCATCGATGCATGGCTGCTCACCAAGCTCGACGTGAACGCGATCACGCTCGGCCTCACCTGGCTCGGCGTGGGCGTCGTCGTGCTCGCCATCCTGACCAGGGGCTTCCGGATTTCGCCGCCCGACCTGGCCTTCGAGGAGGCTGAAGAGGCCGTCCTCACCGAGCACTGACCCTGCGGGGCGTTACGACGAACGGCGGGGCTCCTCGGGTAGAGGAGCCCCGCCGTTCATGGTGCGGTGCGCGGTGCGTCGTGCGCGATGCGGTGGTTAGCGGGCGGCTTCGCCGTCGACGTAGTCGTCGTCGTTCGAGGCGTTCCACGCGAAGAGCTTGCGCAGCTCGCGGCCGGTGGCCTCGATCGGGTGCTCTTCGCCCTTCTTGCGGAGAGCGAGGAACTCGGGTGCTCCGGCGTCCTGGTCGGCGATGAAACGCTCGGCGAACGCGCCGCTCTGGATGTCGGCGAGAACGGCCTTCATGTTCTCCTTGACGTGCGGGTCGATCACGCGCGGGCCGGAGACGTAGTCGCCGTATTCCGCGGTGTCGGAGACGCTCCAGCGCTGCTTGGCGATGCCGCCCTCCCACATCAGGTCGACGATGAGCTTGAGCTCGTGCAGCACCTCGAAGTAGGCGACCTGCGGCTGGTAACCGGCCTCGGTCAGGGTCTCGAAGCCGTACTGGATGAGCTGCGAGACGCCGCCGCAGAGCACGGCCTGCTCGCCGAACAGGTCGGTCTCGGTCTCTTCGGTGAAGGTGGTCTTGATGCCGGCGGCACGGAGCCCGCCGATCGCCTTCGCGTAGCTGAGAGTCAGCGGCCAGGCATTGCCGGTCGCATCCTTCTCGACGGCGACGATGACGGGTACGCCACGGCCGGCCTCGAATTCGCGACGCACGGTGTGGCCGGGTCCCTTGGGGGCGACCATGACGACGTCGACGCCCTCCGGTGCGGTGATGTAGCCGAAGCGGATGTTGAACCCGTGTCCGAAGACGAGCGCCTTTCCGGCCGCGAGGTTCGGAAGCACGTCAGCGGCGTAGAGGTGACGCTGCACCTGGTCGGGCGCGAGGATGACGATGACGTCGGCCCACTTGGCTGCCTCGGCGGTGCTGAGGACGGTGAAGCCGACCTCTTCGGCCTTGGCCTTCGACTTCGAGCCATCCTTCAGGCCGATGACGACCTCGACACCCGAGTCGCGGAGGTTCTGGGCATGCGCGTGTCCCTGCGAGCCGTAACCGATGACGGCTACCTTCTTGCCCTGGATGATCGACAGGTCAGCGTCTTTGTCGTAGTAAATCTCAGACACGAGTGGTTATCTCCTAGTTGTTTGGTGAAGAAAGGTCGGTGAAGAAAGGGGGTGAGGGGCGGACGCTAGCTCTTGAACACGCGTTCGGTGATCGATTTGGACCCGCGGCCGATGGCGAGCAGTCCGGACTGTGCGATTTCCTTGATCCCGTAGGGCTCGAGCACGCGCAGCAGCGCCTGGGTCTTGCCGGAATCCCCGGTCACCTCGATCACGACGGAGTCAGGGGCGACGTCGACGACCCGCGCACGGAACAGCGTGACGGCTTCGAGCACCTGGGACCTCGTCGTGTTGTCCGCACGCACCTTGACCAGCAGGTGCTCGCGCTGCACGGACTGCGCGGGGTCGAGCTCGACGATCTTGATCACGTTGATCAGCTTGTTGAGCTGCTTCGTGACCTGCTCGAGCGGGAGGTCCTCGACGTCGACGAGGATGGTGATCCGCGACAGGCCGGGGATCTCGGTGTGGCCGACCGCGAGGCTTTCGATGTTGAAGCCGCGCCGGGCGAAGAGGCCGGCGACGCGGGTCAGCAGGCCGGGCTTGTCCTCGACGAGGAGGCTCAGGACATGGGAACTCATGGGCTTACTCCTCTCCCCAGGTCGGTGCGTGGTCTTTCGCGTACTGCACGTAACTGTTGCTGACGCCCTGGGGCACCATCGGCCAGACCATCGCATCGCGGCTCACGACGAAGTCGATCACGACCGGGCGGTCGTTCGTCGCGAGGGCGAGCTTGATCGCGTCGTCGACCTGGTCCGCGCTCGTGACGCGGATGCCGAGCGCACCATACGCCTCGGCGAGCTTCACGAAGTCGGGCACCATCGCCGAGCCGTGCCCGGTGTTCAGGTCGGTGAAGGAGTGCCGACCGTCGTAGAACAGGGTCTGCCACTGGCGCACCATGCCGAGCGAGGAGTTGTTGATGATCGCGACCTTGATGGGGATGTTGTTGATCGTGCAGGTCGCGAGTTCCTGGTTGGTCATCTGGAAGCATCCGTCACCGTCGATCGACCAGACCACCCGGTCGGGTTCTGCGACCTTGGCGCCCATCGCCGCGGGAACGGAGTAGCCCATCGTGCCGGCACCGCCCGAGTTGAGCCAGGAGTTGGGGCGCTCGTACTTGATGTACTGGGCCGCCCACATCTGGTGCTGGCCGACGCCGGCGGCGTAGACGCCCTCCGGCCCGGTCAGTTCACCGATGCGCTTGATCACGTACTGCGGGGCGAGCAGGCCGTCCGTCGGCTCGGAGTAGCCGAGCGGGAACTCCTCGCGGAGACCGTTCAGGTAGCTCCACCACTCGGTGAAGTCCGGGGTGGTGGTCTTGAGCACCGCGGAGAAGGCGACGGTCAGGTCGGCGAGCACGTCCTTGGCGTCTCCGACGATGGGCACGTCTGCGGTGCGGATCTTGGAGATTTCCGCGGGGTCGACGTCGACGTGCACGATCGTGGCGTGCGGCGCGAACTCGCTGACCTTCCCGGTGACCCGGTCGTCGAAGCGGGCGCCGAGCGCGATGATCAGGTCGGCCTCCTGCAGGGACAGCACGGCGGGAACGGTGCCGTGCATGCCCGGCATGCCGAGGTGCTGGTCGTGCGAGTCCGGGAAGGCGCCACGGGCCATCAGCGTCGTGACGACGGGCGTGCCGGTGAGTTCGGCGAAGGCGAGGAGCTCGGCGGATGCGCGGGCGCGGATGACGCCGCCGCCGACGTACAGCACGGGCTTCTTCGCATCGGCGAGCAACTGGGCTGCCGCCTGCACCTGCTTGCCGTGGGCCTTGGTGATCGGACGATAGCCGGGCAGGTCGATCTTCGGCGGCCAGATGAACGGCGCCGTCTTCTGCTGGGCGTCCTTGGTGATGTCGACGAGCACAGGGCCTGGCCGGCCGGTCGAGGCGATCAGGTAGGCGGATGCGATCGCACCGGGAACGTCTTCCGGGCGCTTGACGAGGAACGAGTGTTTCGTGATCGGCATCGTGATGCCGACGATGTCGGCCTCCTGGAAGGCATCCGTGCCCATCAGCGTCGAGAAGACCTGGCCGGTGATGCACAGGATCGGCACCGAGTCCATGTATGCGTCCGCGATCGCCGTGACGAGGTTCGTGGCGCCGGGGCCTGAGGTCGCGATGGCGACGCCGACGCGGTTGCTCGCCGAGGCGTAGCCCTCCGCAGCGTGGCCGGCGCCCTGCTCGTGGCGCACCAGGATGTGCCGGATGGCGTCCTGGGTCATCAGCTCGTCGTAGAGCGGGATGACGGCGCCGCCGGGCAGGCCGAAGACATCCGTCACGCCGAGCAGTTCGAGGGTGCGGATGATCGCACCGGAACCGGTGAGGAGTTCGGGCTCACCGGATGCTGCCGCGGCCGTCGCCGCGGCGGACGACGTGGCGGCCGAGGTCGGCGAGGGCGTGGGTGATGGCACGGGGTTCTGTTCCGCGGTCATTGATTCAGGTCCCTAAGGTCGAGTACGAATGGTGAGCGCTACCCCGTGACGGCGCCAACGGCCGCCGATTGCACGAGCTTCGTGTACTTGGCGAGCACGCCGCGGGTGTAGCGCGGAGGGAGAGGCGCCCAGCCGACTCGTCGGGCGTCGAGCTCTTCAGGGTCGACCAGTAGGTCGAGCGTGCGAGCTGCGATATCGACCCGTATGAGATCACCATCGCGCACGAAGGCGATCGGACCTGCGTCCACCGCTTCGGGTGCTATGTGGCCGATACACAGTCCGGTTGTGCCGCCTGAGAATCTGCCGTCCGTTAACAGTAGTACATCGGCACCGAGCCCGGCGCCCTTGATGGCCGCGGTGATCGAGAGCATCTCGCGCATGCCGGGGCCTCCCTTGGGGCCTTCGTAGCGGATGACGACGACGTCGCCCTTTTCGATGGTGCCCTCGGTGAGGGCGTCCATCGCCGCGCGCTCGCGCTCGAAGACGCGGGCGGGTCCGGTGAACACGTCACTGTCGAAGCCGGCGGTCTTGACGACAGCGCCCTCCGGCGCCATCGAGCCCTTGAGGATGGTGATGCCGCCGCTCTTGTGGATCGGGTTGTCGAGCGTGCGGAGCACCTCGCCGTCGAGGTCGGGCGGGTCGATCTCCGCGAGGTTCTCTGCGACGGTCTTCCCGGTGACGGTGAGGGCGTCCCCGTGGATGAGGCCGGCCTCGAGCAGGGCGCGCATCACGGCGGGCACCCCGCCGTGGCGGTCGACGTCGTTCATGACGTACTTGCCGAACGGCTTCAGATCGCCGATGTGCGGAACCATGTCGCCGATCACGTTGAAGTCGTCGAGGCTCAGTTCGACCTCGGCCTCGCGGGCGATGGCGAGCAGGTGCAGCACCACGTTCGTGGAGCCGCCGAAGGCCATGGCGACGGCGATCGCATTCTCGAAGGCCTTGCGGGTGAGGATGTCCCTGGCCGTGATGCCGAGGCGCAGGAGGTTGACGACGGCCTCGCCGGAGCGGTGCGCGTAGTAGTCGCGGCGGCGGTCGGCCGAGGCGGGGGACGCGGATCCCGGAAGGCTCATGCCGAGGGCTTCTGCGACGCTCGCCATGGTGTTCGCGGTGTACATGCCGCCGCAGGCACCCTCGCCGGGGGCGAAGGCGCACTCGATCCGCTTGGCGTCGGCCACGGACATCCGCCCGGCCTTGACGGCGCCGACGGCCTCGAACGAGTCGATGATGGTGATGTCTTTTTCGGTGCCGTCCGAGAGCTTGACCCAGCCGGGCGCGATCGAGCCCGCGTAGAGGAAGACACTCGCGAGATCGAGCCGGGCAGCGGCCATCAGCATGCCGGGCAGGGACTTGTCGCAGCCGGCGAGCAGCACGGAGCCGTCGAGGCGCTCGGCCTGCATGACGACCTCGACGGAGTCCGCGATGACCTCTCGGGAGACGAGGGAGAAGTGCATGCCCTCATGGCCCATCGAGATGCCGTCGGAGACGGAGATGGTGCCGAACTGCAGCGGATAGCCGCCACCGGAGTGCACGCCCTCCTTGGCCGCCTGCGCGAGGCGGTCGAGGGACAGGTTGCACGGTGTGATCTCGTTCCAGGAACTCGCGATGCCGATCTGGGGTTTGTCCCAGTCCGCGTCGCCCATCCCGACGGCACGGAGCATTCCGCGGGAGGTCGTGGCTTCGATTCCGTCGGTGACGTCGCGACTACGCGGTTTCAGATCGATCTCAGGCATGTAGTGATTCTAGAACCTGTGTTTCGGGAACTTTGCCGCAGGGTTACCGTTCGCTGGGAGTTCCGGGGGTTCCGGGAGCTGGGGCGGCCTCCCGGAGGTCGGCGATCAGCTGCAGCACGATCGGCACTTCCTCCGGTCCGCGCACCCGGTAGCCCGCGAGGGAGGTGCCTGCGCCGATCTTCAGTCCGAGGTCGCCGGGGTGCAGTGCGGTGAAGGCGTCTTCGTCCGTCACGTCGTCTCCGGCGTAGAACACCCGGTCGGCGCCCGTGTATGCACGGAGCCGTTCGAGCGCGTCACCCTTCGAGCTCGAGCGCACGGAGAATTCGAGCACATTCTTTCCCTCGCGCACGGTGAGGTCTGGCAGCACGGCGCCGAGCTGCACGCGGGCGTCGCGTTGCACGGCCTGGCCGGCCTGCGCGGTCGACTTGCGGGTGTGCAAGGCCAGGCCGGCGGGCTTCCGTTCGATCCATGCACCCGTCACGGATGCCGAGACCCGTTCGAGCACGCGGGCGAGCGTGTCGAGCTGGTCGAGTTCGTCCTGGTCGAGTCCGAGCTCTTCGCCCGGGGTGTCCAGCTGGACCTCGATGCCGTGTGAACCGGTCAGAAGCACCTCGACCTGCGGTTCGGCGACCTGGCGCAGGCTCGCGAGCGACCGGCCGGAGACGAGGGCGACACGCACGCCGTCGAGTCCGATCAGGCGTTCGACGGCCTCCCGGGTGCCGGCGACGGCACGCGAGTCCTGGGGGTTGTCGACGATCGGGGCGACGGTGCCGTCGAAGTCCAGCGCGATGAGCAGCGAGCCCGCGGAACTGAAGTCGCGGAGGGCGTGAGCGAGATCATCGGGAACGCCGGGCTGCACGGCGGCACCCTCCCGGAGTGTGCGGAGGAAGGACGACGACCAGGCGGCGACGTCGTTGTCGAACACCTTGCGGCGCAGGGCGCGCATCCGCCGCTGCCGTTCGGGGCGCGGCATCGCGATCGCACGCAGGATGGCTGCCTTCATGCCGTCGATGTCGTGCGGGTTGATCAGCACGGCCTGCTTGAGTTCGTCGGCCGCCCCGGCGAATTCGCTCAGGACGAGCACGCCGTCCTTGTCGTCGCGGACGGCGACGTATTCCTTCGCGACGAGGTTCATCCCGTCGCGGAGGGCGGTGACGAGCATGACGTCTGCGGCGAGGTACAGGGCGACCATTTCCTCGCGCGGGTAGCCGTGGTGGTGGTAGCTGATCGCGGTGTGGCTGATCGTCGAGTAGTCGCCGTTGATCCGGCCGACGGCGAGTTCGATCTCGTCGCGGAGGGCCATGTACGCTCCGACCCGTTCCCGGGACGGGCTCGCGACCTGCACGAGGGTGACGTCCTCGACGGAAATCGACCCGTCCTCGAGGAGCTCGCCGAAGGCCTTCAGCCGGTGGCCGATGCCCTTGGTGTAGTCGAGCCTGTCGACGCCGAGAATGATCGTCTTCGGGTTGCCGAGGTCCTCGCGGATGCGGCGCGCGCGGGCCTGGATCTCCGGACGTTTCGCGAGGTCGGCGTATGCGACGGCGTCGATCGAGATCGGGAAGTGCTTGGCGATCACCCGGCGGTGGTGTCCCCCGGCGCCTGGAACGTCGATCGCGACACCGCGGGTGGTGTATCCGAAGAGGCGACGGACCGCGCGGGAGAAGTTGCCGGCATCCGCCAGCCGCTGGAAGCCGATCAGGTCGGCGCCGAGCAGGCCGTCGAGGATCTGCTTACGCCACGGGAGCTGCGCATAGATGCCGTACGGCGGGAACGGTATGTGGTTGAAGAAGCCGATCACGAGGTCGGGGCGCATGTCCCTCAGCATCCGCGGCACGAGTTGCAGCTGGTAGTCGTGCACCCAGACGGTTGCACCGGCTGCCGCGGCCGCGGCGGCCGCTTCGGCGAACCGGCGGTTGACGCGCACGTACGCCTCCCACCATTCGCGGTGGAAGCTCGGCGGGGAGATCACGTCGTGGTAGAGCGGCCAGAGGGTGTCGTTGGAGAAGCCCTCGTAGTAGTCCTCGAGGTCGGCGTCGGTCAGTGAGACGGGAACGATGTTGATGCCGTCGTTTTCGAAGGGGGCGAACTCGCGGTCGGCGACGCCGGGCCAGCCGACCCACGCGCCGTCGGAGGAGCGCATCAGCGGCTCGAGGGCGGTGACGAGTCCGCCGGGTGAGGTCTTCCAGCTTTCGGTGCCGTCCTCGGCGACGACGAAGTCCACGGGCAGCCGGTTCGAGACAGCGACGAGGGCGTATGTCACCTTCGGCTCGGCGGCGGGCGTGTTAACGGCTTCAATCGAAATGGCTGGTCCGTTCCGGTACCTGCACGGCGCACGCACCTCGGTGAACTTCCAAGGATACCAGCAGCCCCGGCGGAGCCCCTGACTATTCGGGCGCGCGACACCCGTTGTTCAGCAGTCGGGTTTACTCTGGCGCCAATGATTCGCATCGGCATGAGCACGACGTGCGCCTATCCGCTCTCGACGGAGCACGCCTTCCGGCTCGCGAAACTCGCGGGCTACGACGGCATCGAAATCATGGTCTCCCGCGACGACGTCACCCAGGATGCCGCTGCGCTCCTGGCCCTGTCGCGGAAATACAAGCTGCCGATCTTCTCGATCCACGCTCCCGTGCTCCTGCTCACGCATTTCGTCTGGGGTCGGGACCCACTCGTGAAGCTCGAACGCTCGGCGGCGCTCGCGGCCGAGGTCGGGGCGCGAACCGTCGTGGTGCATCCGCCGTTTCGCTGGCAGGCCGACTTCGCCGTCACGTTCCTCGACTCCGTGCGCGAGATCAGCGCGGACAGCGGCATCGAGATCGCGGTCGAGAACATGTTCCCGTGGAAGTTCGGCGGCCGGGGCATGAAGGCGTACTCCCCCGGCTGGGACACCACCCGGATGGACTGCGACGCCGTCACGCTCGACTTCTCGCACTGCGCCCTGAGCGGGCTCGACAGTCTCGCGATGGCGACGGAGCTCGGCGACCGTCTCCGGCATGTGCATCTCTGCGACGGCTCCGGCTCCCTCGACGAGGGCAAAGTCTTCGACGAGCACCTGCTGCCCGGCCGTGGCAGCGAGCCGGTCGCCGAGGTGCTCAACCTGCTCGCGCGCACCGGCTGGGACGGCCGGATCGTCGCGGAGGTCAACACCCGCAAGGCGCGCACCGAGCAGGAACGCCTCGTGCTGCTCGTGGAGACCCTCGCGTTCGCGCGCTTGCACACCGCCCAGCGCCGGGTGCGCCGCGCCCCGCGGTCGCCCCGCGCCCACGAGTCCCTGCGCCCCGGACAGCAGCACTAGCCCCGTCCCCACGCGCGAAAGCGGGTGAATCGTCGGTCTGGTCCGCTCAAACCGACGTTTCACCCGCTCTCGCGGAAGGAGCTCGTGCGTCAGCCGCGGGCGAGGGCCAGGGCGAAGGAGCGCGGGCCGCGCTTGGCGGCAACGGCCCAGAACGTCAGGCCGATGCTGACCACCGCGAAGAGCAGCAGGATGCCCACGGCATTGAGCGCACCTGCTCCCCTCCGGAGACGATCCCCTGCATGCCGCTCACGGCCCAGGTGAGCGGCAGGAACGGGCTGATCGCCTGGAACGGCGCCGAGACGAGCTCGATCGGGTACAGTCCGCCGACCGCAGTGAGCTGCAGGGCGAGGAGCACGAGGGACACCACGATGCCGACCCGTCCGAACGCCACGGTGAGGAACTGGTGCACCGCGACGAAGACGAACGCGAGGAAGACCGCGAAGCCGAGTGTCGCCGGGAGCAGGGTCCAGGTCACGCCGAGCGAGGCGTGCAGCAGCGCGACGACGACGACCGCCTGGGCTGCGGCAAGGCCGAACGCCCGGCCGAAGCCACGCGAGACAAGGCGCCCTGTTGAGGCGGTCGAAGCGAGAGCGGTGCTTGTCACCGGGCGCATCACGAGGAAGATCGCGAGCGCGCCGATCCAGAGCCCCACCGGCACGAAGACCATCCCGAGGAGCGGGCCGATCGTCGCGATCGGGTTGTCGCGGCTCGTGGTGATGGCGACGGGCTCGGAAACGACCGAAGCCGACTGCGCAGGGTCGTCCTGGTTCAGCTTCTTCGCGCTCTCGGCTCCGGACGCGAGCCCGGTCGCGAGCTGGCTCGCGCCCGTCTCGAGCTGGTGCACCCCGGTGGCCGCGGCCGCGGTCCCCGTCGCGAGTTGGGAGACGCCGCTCGAGAGGCTCGAGACGCCGGAGGCGAGGCCGGTCGCGCCCGTCCGCAGCGATGCCGAACCTGCTGCGAGCTTCGCGGCCCCTGTCGCGCTCTGCGCCACGCCGCCCTGCACCCCGGTGAGGGCGGATGTCGTCTGCTGGCTGAGTCCGGCGCCCTGCGTCGAGAGGGTGTCGAGTCCGCCCTGGAACTGGGTCAGTCCGGCCTGGTACGTGTCGAGTCCGGCCTGGTACTGGGCGATGTAGGCGTCGGCGTTTGCGGGGTCAGCCTTGATCGCCGCGGCGACCCCGGCGAACTGGCCGGCCAGCGTCGTGAAGCCCGCCGAGACCTTGGTGAACCCGGTTGCCGCCTGCGTGACTCCCCCGGTGTACTGGGCGACGCCACTGCTGAGGGCGCTGAGACCTGCCGTGCCGGTGTTGAGTTTGCCGAGGCCCGCACTGAGCGCATCCACCCCGTTCGTGTACGCGGTAACCCCGGTCGCGAAGCTCGACGCTCCTGTCGAGGCGGACGCCGCCCCGGTTGCAGCGGAGGCCGCGCCCCCGGAGAGGGAATCGAGGCCGGTGGCCACTCCGGTGACGCCCGTCGAGACCTGGCCGGCGCCATCCGCTGCCGTCGTCAGCGAGCCGCCGAGCGTTGACAGGCCGGAATACAGGCCGCTCAGGTACTGGGTCGTGATCTGCCGGCCGAAGACGCCCGTCATCGCGGAGCCGACCGTCCCTGCGACGGTTCCGGCGAGATAGGAATGCGCGTCATCGGTGCGGATGGCGAGCTCGGCCTGGGTCGGCGCTGCGGTGCCGATCGAGGTGATCGACTTGGAGAAGTCTGCGGGGATGGTGAGCACCGCGTATGCCTTGCCGGAGGCGAGTGCCGCCGCAGCGTCCGCGGAATTGGAGATCGTCCAGGCGAACCCGGTCGACGCCGTCCGCGACGAGGCCGGCGCGGTGAGCTCGGTCACGAGCAGGCGCCCGGCGAGCACGGTCTGCTTCGTGCCGTCCGCGGCCGTCGTCGTCACGAAGGTGTCGTTGTTGACGACGATCGCCGGCAGGGTGTCGAGCCGCTGGTCGGCGGTCGCGAGCGCGCCGGCGAAGACGCCTGCGACCGCAAGGGGTACCACGATCAGTCCGGCGAGTACGGCGCCGAAGGTCCAGCGGCGCTGTCCCGGCGTGCGGCTGAAGAGTCGTTCGAGCGTGGTGCTCATCGCAGTGCGGCCTTTCCATCCAGGGCGTCGGCGCCGAAGACGGCGTCGCGGGGGTCGAGGGTGTCGGTTGGCCGGGTCGCATGACGCGGCTCCGGGTCGAGCGGTGGGTATCCGCCGAGAGCTCCGCGGGCGGTGGGACCCGCCGTTTCGACGGGCTCGAGCGTTTCGAGGTCGACGACGAGCACGGCCCGGCCGGCTGCGGCGAGCGGATGCTGCGACGCCGCCGCGATGATGAGCGTGGTGTCTGCGGGGGCGAGCGTCGCAACCACGACACCGATGCTGAGTCCTGCGGGATCGGCGGGGAGTCCTTCACCCAGGTCGATGACGACGACGCCAGGACGCTCGGCGAGCGCCGCCGCGACGAGGACCGCGGCACGGGACACGGCGGAGAGGGAGGACACCGGGGTGTCCGCGGTGAGGGGTGCGACCGGGGCACGGTCGTCGGCGATGGCACGGTTGATCCGTCCGATCCAGGCGTCGAGCTGACCGCGCCGGCTGCGGGAGCGGAACCGTGGCTGGGTGAGGTCGAGTCGCTCGGCGAGCAGTTCGCCGATGGTCAGGCCGTTGTCGCGGCTGTCGCCGACATCGGCGAGCGCGACGACGCGCAAGGCGCGGCCGCGTTCGGAGGGCAGCGGGTAGCTGAGCACCTGGAGCCGGCCGGAGACCGGGTCGAGACGGCCGGCGAGCGTCGCGGCGACGACCCGGCGATGGGCGGTGGTCCCCGTGAGGACCAGTACCGATCCGGTCGGCACGGAGACGGTGAGCGGGCCGATCGTGCTGCCCGGCAGGCCGAAGACGGCCTGGTCCGCCGTGATGGCGCCGTCCTGGGCCTTCGCCCAGTGGCTGTCGAGCATGTGGTGTCGAAGTCCCTCGCCCTCGATGTCGACGTTGGGGAGCAGTCGGTCGAGCCAGCGCGGCAGCCACCACGCCGCCCGGCCTGCGAGGGCCATCGCTGCGGGCACGAGGGTCATCCGCACCAGGAAGGCGTCGAGGAACACGCCGACGGCCAGGGCGAATGCGATGCCCTTGATCGCCCCGGTGCCGTCGGGTACGAAGGCGAAGAAGACGAAGAACATGATGAGTGCCGCTGCCGTGACAACGCGGGCGGCGTGTGCGAATCCGTAGACGACGGCCTGGCGCGGGTCGTTGTTCTTGACGTACTCCTCACGCATGCCGGAGACGAGGAAGACCTCGTAGTCCATGGCCAGTCCGAAGAGCACGGCCATCAGCAGGATCGGCAGGAAGCTCAGGATCGGACCGGGCGTGCTCACCCCGAGCAGGTCGGCGAACCATCCCCACTGGAAGATCGCGACGGTCGCACCGATCGAGGCGAAGACGGAGAGCAGGAACCCGACCGCGGCCTTCACCGGAACGAAGACGGAACGGAACACCATCGTCAGCAGGATGATCGAGAGCCCGACGACGATGAGCGCGAACGGGATGAGGGCGTTGCTGAGCCGGTTCGAGATGTCGATCGACACGGCCGTCGCTCCCGTCACCGTGACGGGAGTCCCGAGTTCGGAGTCGATCCCCGGCGCGAGGTCGCGGATGGCCTGGACGAGATCCTTGGTCTTGGGGTCGTTCGGCGCGCTGTTCGGCATCACCTGGATGATCGCGGTGTCGACGGTGGCGTTCGGGGTGCCCTTGCCGACGAAGGCGACGTCGGGCAGGGTACGCAGCTTGGCGCTGATCGTCTCGAGGTCAGGGAAGATGTTCGTGGTCTGGGTGATGTCGACGACCACGATGAGCGGGCCGTTGTAGCCGGGACCGAAGCCCTCCTCGATCATGGTGAACGCCTTGTGCTGGGTCGAGTCGACCGGCTCGGACGCTCCGTCCGGCAGGTTGAGGTCGAGGCTGAGCGCGGGGATCGCGAGGGTGCCGAGGATTCCGACGACGAGGATGACGGCGACGATCGGCGCCTTCATCACGAGGCCCACCCAGCGGCGGCCCATCGTGGGCCTGCCCGTGTCCGGCATGGTCGCCCGGTTGTGGGCGCGCCCGCCGGGTTTCGGGGTGAGGCGGCCCTTGGCGAGGCCGAGAATCGCGGGCAGGAGGGTGATCGCGACGAGGATGGCGATGAAGACGGCGACCGCGGCTCCCACACCCATCACGCTCAGGAACGGGATTCCGACGACGAGCAGTCCGAGCAGGGCGATGATGACGGTGAGCCCGGCGAAGACGACCGCGCTCCCGGCGGTGGCCACGCTCGTCGATGCCGATTCGTGCGGCTCGACGCCCCTGGCGAGCTGGGTCCGGTGCCTGGACAGGATGAACAGTGAGTAGTCGATGCCGACGGCGAGCCCGAGCATCATTGCGAGCATCGGTGCGGTGCTCGAGACGGGCACGAACGCGGAGATCGCGGTGATACCGCCGATCGCAACGCCGACGCCGATGAGCGCCATCAGCAGGGGCATCCCAGCCGAGGCGAGCGACCCGAAGGTGATCAGCAGCACGACCCCGGCGAAGAGGAGGCCGAAGACCTCGGTGATGGTGATGCCGAAGGTGTTGGACGAGAAGACCTGGCCGCCGAAGGCGACCTCGAGACCGGCCTTCTCCGCGATCGCGGCCGTCGCCGTGACGGCGTTGAGGGTAGCGTCCGTCACATCCGCGGATGGACCGTCGAGTTGAACGACGCTGCGCGCGGTGGCCTCGTCCGTCGAGATGGCGCTCGAGGCGTAGTCGGAATACGGGGTGATCACGGACACGACGCCGGGAACGGCCTCGAGTTCGGTCGCCATGTCGGTGATGGCCGTCTTGTACGGCTCCGTGTTGACGGATGCCCCGTCCGGCGTCCTGTAGACGACCTGCACCGAGGCTCCGGCCGCCTGGGGGAAGACGGCGGCGAGCTGGTCGATCGCGTCCTGCGATTCGGTGCCTGGGATCGCGAAGGACTCGGCGGTCTTGCCGCCGAGCGCGATGCCGCCGCCGAGGATCCCGACGAGGAGGAGTGCCCAGACGCCGATGACGAGCCACGCGCGCTTGTAGGCGAAGTGGCCGATCCGATACAGAAGGGTTGCCATTGTGATTACTTCCTGGGCTGGGTGGTGCGGACGGCGACGGGGGCGAGGAGCTCGGAGAGGAGGGTGATGAGGGCGGGCCGGAGATCGTCGGTCGGCGTGATGTCCTCGTCGAAGAACGTCAGGCCGGCGACGAGGGAGTACGCGGCGCCGCCGAGCGCGACACCGAAGCGCATCCGGTCGATGGTCGTGGCGTGCTCCTGGCAGAGGGCGTCGCCGAGGCGCACGATCAGGGCCCTGGCCCGATCGATCACGGCGATGCCCTTGAGGGACTGGGCCTGGTTGATCAGGACATGCACTTCGAGCCGGTACTGGAGCAGGAAGTCGACGAAGTCCTCGATGAACCGGTGCCGCGAGGCCGCGTTCTCCGAGGTCGACGTGAACCCGCCGAGGATGGCCTCGAGGCGTTCGATGGCCGGGGTCAGCACCTCGCCGAGGAGGGCGTCCTTCGAGGCGAAATGGTAGAGCACACTCGATTTCGAGTACCCGGCGGATGCTGCGATCTGCTGCAGGGAGGTACCGGCGAACCCGACGGCAGCGAACTGCTGGAGCGCCATGACCCGCAGTTCGGCTCCCGCGCCGGGGCGGACGGTCGCGGTCGCGGTCGCGGCCGCTGCGGGGACGAGGTCTTCCGGTTCGATCTGCACTGGACTACCTTACCTGACCGATCGGTCAGTTCCTGCACGGTCGGTCAGTTTGTTCACCCGACGGAAACATGCCGGATGCCTGGGACCGGGCGGCACACGACCCGGTCCCGATCCGGGTACCGTGGTCCTCGGAGGACCCATGCGAAAATTCATCTTCAGCAGCGCGATGCTCGGCGTCGTCGCCGGCGGTTGGAACATCCTGCAGGCCACCCGGCGCGGACCGCGCGACTGGCGATTGCTGCTCATGTGGATCGGCTGGGCGCTGAGCGCAGCCGTCGCCATTGGCACCATCGTCAAAGATGCCGATGAACGGCAAATCGACAGCTAGAAAGCCCCGGTTTCCCTCCCGGACTCGCGATTGACCGGCGTGTCCGCGGTTCAATCATGCCCGGGGCCGCCACACTGATAGCAGAAAGAGCTTTCGATCGAAAGGGGCTCCCGATGTTTGGTCGACGACGTCGTGCCGCGCCTGCTATTCCGGTACCGGTGCTGCCCACCCCCGAGCTCAGCGACGACGAGGTGTTCGACCTCTTCCACGGCGAGCTGTCGCGGCTGATCGGCGAGCAGGGACTCTGGACCCTCGTTCCGCGCAGCCCCGCGGACACCGACGTGATCTTCCACGGCCTCAAGGCCCGCCAGGTGGCCGCCTCCCTGACATCCGCGCTCCGCAGCGCCACCTCGGAACTGCGCGGCGAGTCCGTCGGTGAACCGGCGGCACTGTCGTTCACCCCCGCCCCCATCACCGTCTGGGCCGAACCGGATGCAGCGGCCCGCAAGCCGACTGCCCCGCAGGCGGAACGTTTCGTCTCGGCCGTGCCGCTCCCGGGGTACACCGCTGTCGAACCCGCAGAACGCGCCCGCCTCGTCGCCTGAGGATTTCCTCCGGGTCCCGGCCCGGGCATCCGCTCACGGCCGGAGGACGCCCGCGCGGTGACAGGATGTCTGCATGCCCCTGAACATCGAGGATTACGCCCTGATCGGCGATTGCCATTCAGCGGCCCTCGTCGGCAGTGACGGAAGCATCGACTGGCTCTGCCTGCCGCGCTTCGACTCCGCGTCCATGTTCGGCGCGCTCCTCGGCACCGAGGACCACGGGCGCTGGCTGCTCGCCCCGGCAGACCCCGCTGCAACGAGCACGCGCAACTATGTCGACGGCACCTTCATCCTGGCCCAGGTCTGGACGACCCCGACCGGACGTGTCGAGGTCCTCGACTTCATGCCGCACGGTGACGGCCGGCCGGACGTGCTCCGCCGGGTGCGCGGCCTGGCCGGTGCCGTTGAGATGACCGAGGAACTGCGCATCCGTTTCGGCTATGCAGTGAGCATTCCCTGGGTGCGCCAGGTCCACCAGGACGGCGAGACCGTGCTGCTCGCCGTCGCGGGGCCAGACGCCATCGCCGTGCGCGGCCCGGAACTGACCGCCGCCGATCACCGGCACACGGCCACATTCACGGTCGCGGCGGGAGAGGTCGTCGACCTGCAGCTCGCCTGGCATCCCTCGCACCGGCCGCCGCCCGCCCGGATCGACGTCGACGCCGCCCTGGCTGCGACGACCGCCTGGTGGACAGACTGGGCGCGCTCGTGCACCCACGACGGTCCATACCGGGACGAAGTCGTGCGCTCCATGCTCGTGCTGCGGGCGCTCACCCACGAGGAAACCGGCGGCATCGTCGCGGCGGCGACGACCTCGCTGCCCGAATTCCGCGGCGGCCACCGCAACTGGGACTACCGCTACGTCTGGCTCCGCGACGCGGCGCTCGCCCTCAGCGTGCTGCTCGCGCACGGGTACGCCGAGGAGGCCCAGAACTGGCGCGGCTGGCTGTTGCGCGCGATCGCCGGCGACCCGGACGACGTGCAGATCATGTACGGCCTCGCCGGCGAACGCTACCTGCCGGAACGCGAGCTCCCGAGCCTGCCCGGGTACCGCGGGTCCAGCCCCGTGCGGGTCGGCAACGGCGCCGTCGACCAGTTCCAGGCCGACGTCATCGGCGAGGTCATGGTGGCACTGCACGCCGCGCGCCACAGCGGCCTCACCGAGGGCGAATTCTCCTGGCCGCTGCAGCGCGCCCTGATCGGGTCCTCGAACGAACCTGGTCCCGGCCGGACCAGGGTATCTGGGAGGTGCGCGGTCCGGCCCGCGAATTCACCCACTCCCGCGTGATGGTCTGGGCTGCCTTCGACCGGATGGTGCGGGGCTGTACCGAATTCGGCCTCGACGGCCCCGTCGAACGCTGGACCGCCCTCAGGGACGAGATCCGCAGCGACATCGAGCAGCGGGGCTTCAACGCCGAACTCGGCACATACACCCAGTACTTCGGCGGCACGGAGGTCGACGCCTCCCTGCTCGTGCTTCCCCAGGTGGGCTTCCATGATCCGACGGATGCCCGGATGCTCGGCACGGTCGCCGCGATCGAGGCCGACCTGTTGCGGGACGGCCTGGTGCTGCGCTACCGCACGGAGGTTCCTGTCGACGGACTGGCCGGTGGCGAGCATCCGTTTCTCGCCTGTTCCTTCTGGCTCGTGGAGCAGTACGCGAACTCCGGACGGGGTGAAGACGCCCGGGCCCTGATGGACCGGCTCGTCGGATTCGCCAACGACGTGGGCCTGTTGAGCGAGGAGTACGACGTCGGCGCGGGCCGCCAGGCCGGCAATACACCGCAGGCGCTCAGCCACCTCGCCCTCGTGCGTGCCGCCGATGCGATCACGGCGATGGAGGATCGGGCAGCCCGGCTCGCCGGGACGGGCAACGACGCCGCCACTGTGGCCGTCCCCGGCGCCGGCGGATAGAGATCCGCCGGATTCTTTGTAGGTCTCCTCTGGAAACCGCCCCCGCGCTGCTCGTACATTGAAAACCATGACCGCCAGAACCCTGACCGTGCGCGACCTCGCGCAGATCGCCATCTTCGCCGCGCTGATCGCGGCGCTCGGCGTCCCCGGACCTCTCTCCCTCGGCGTGATCGCGGTGCCGATCACCCTGCAGACCCTCGGCGTGATGCTCGCCGGCGCGGTCCTCGGGGCCCGCAAGGGCTTCTTCGCCGTACTGCTCTTCCTCGCCCTCACGGCCGCAGGGCTGCCGCTGCTCGCCGGCGGCCGTGGCGGCCTCGCCTGGTTCACGACCTCGCCGTCCGCTGGCTATCTCTACGGCTGGCTCCTCGGCGTACTCGTGATCGGGTATCTCACCAGCCGGCTGCTCCCGAAATACCCGTTCTGGCCCGCCCTCGGCGCGACCGTGCTCGGCGGCATCGTCATGATCTACGCCATCGGCGTTCCCGTCACGGCGTTCACCCTGCACCTCCCGATCTGGGGCGCCCTGGTCGACGCCTCGAAATTCCTGCCCGGAGACGCGATCAAGGCCGTGGTCACGGTGCTCGTCGCCCGGCAGGTGCACCGCGCATACCCGGGGCTCATCCCCCGCCGCCGCGCAGTCACCGCGTCGTCCGCAACCTCGACCCCGACCTCGACCTCGACCGCGACCCCGACCCCGGCCCGGGCCTCGGACGAGTAGGCCACCGTGAGCACGATCGTCTTCGACGGAGTGTCGCACTCCTTCGGCTACCGCAGCGTGCTCCGCGACCTGAGCCTCACCCTCACCGAACGCCGCATCGGGATCGTCGGCGCGAACGGCTCGGGCAAATCCACCCTCGTCCGCCTGATCAACGGGCTCATCACACCGGATGCCGGGACTGTCACGGTCGACGGGCTCCTCGTCGCGAAGAACGCGCGCGAAGTACGGCGCAGGGTCGGCTTCATCTTCACCAATCCTGACAACCAGATCGTGATGCCCACCGTCGAGGAAGACGTCGCGTTCAGCCTCCGCAAACGCGGACTGGGCGCCGCCGAGATCGCCGGCCGTACCCAGGCGGCACTCGACCGCTTCGGGCTCAGCGCCCACGCCGCCCATCCGGCGCATCGGCTCTCCGGTGGCCAGAAGCAGTTGCTCGCCCTCGCCGCCGTCCTCGTCGGCGAGCCGCAGGTCGTCGTGGCCGACGAGCCGACAACGCTCCTGGACGCCCGCAATTCCCGGCGCATCGCCGACCTCTTCCGGGCCATGACCCAGCAGGTGATCGTGGTCACCCATCAGCTCGACCTGCTCGAAGACTTCGACAGGGTGATCTGCATCGAGGACGGCACGGTCGTCGCGGACGGCGCACCGGCCGTGGCCATCGATGCGTACCGGGCATTGCTGGCATGATCGGCCTCTACTCCCCCGGGCATTCACTCCTCCACCGGGCGCCGACCCTGCTCAAGCTCGCCGTCCTGTCGGCCGGGGTGCTCTGGGTCGGCATTCTCGGCGAGCCGTGGCAGCTCCTGGTCGCTCTCGGCATCATCGCCGGCCTGTATCCCGTGGCCGGCGTGCCTCCGCGCGCAGCCTGGCAGCAGATCGGTCCGATCCTGTGGATCCTCCTGATCGCCGTGCCGATCCAGGCGCTCCTGTCTGGCTGGGTGCCGGCGGCGCTCATGGCCGGGCGGCTGCTCGCGGCCGTCGCCCTCGCAGCGCTCTTCACGCTCACGACCACCGTCACGGCGGTCCTCGAGGGGTTCCAGCGGCTGCTCCGCCCCTTCGATCGCTGGGTCGATGCCGACAGGGTCGGACTGCTCGTTGCGATCACTCTGCGCTGCATCCCCCTCGTCGCCGAGATCGTCACCGAGGTACTCGAGGCACGCAGGGCCCGCGGCACCCAGGGTTCCCTGCTCGCGCTCGCGGTGCCGGTCGTCGTGCGCTCCCTGTACGCAGCGGATGCGATCGGTGAGGCCCTCGTCGCGCGCGGCCTCGACGACTGATCGCACCCGTCTGACACCCGTTCTGGGTGCTTCTCCGGCACGAACGAGCCTCGACAGGCCCACCCTCCGGGACCACACTGAGAGCATCTGAACCGTCGTTTCCGACTGGAGGCCGCTCGTGAGCGCGCTCGTTGTCTTCGATTCCAACTACGGCACCACCGAATCCGTTGCAGGGGCCATCGCGGATGCGATCGGCGGCAGTGCGGTGTCCGTTTCGACCATCAGCCCGGACAGCCTGACCGGAGTGGATCTCCTCGTCGTCGGCTGCCCGATCAACGGCTGGCGTCCGTCACCGCGGATGCAGGCCTTCCTCGACCAGTTGAACCCCGGCACCCTGCGCGGCATCCAGGCTGCCGCCTTCGACACCCGGGTCCACTCGCCCCTGCACGGGGATGCCGCAGGAAGGGTGACCCGCAGGCTCAAGTCCGCAGGGGCCCACATCCTGACCCGGCCGACGGGGTTCATCGTCGACGGCAAGACCGGACCGCTCGCCGACGGGGAGCTCGACCGGGCACGACAGTGGGGCGACTCGATCGTCGCCGCCCTCGCCTCCTGATCCGTTTCCTGATCGGCCCCTGATCAGCCTCCGTCAGGATCCGCCTGCGTCGTGAGGCTATTTCCGCCCGGCCCTGGCACGTCGGCGCCGCGAGGCCGACCGTCGCCTGGCGACGACCGCTCCCGGTTCCACGACGCTGAAGCGTGCCGCGCGCCGGGCAAGGTGGTGGCTCGAGACCCGCTGACGGGTGGCCGTCGGCTGCTGCGCGGGGCGGCTGAAGAACCACTGCTTGGCGAACTCGACCAGGACGAGGTACAGCACGGTCATCCCGGCCAGGGCGAGGAAGAACGGCAGCGGCAGCGGGTCGAAGCCGAGGACTCCGGCGAGCGGAGAAAACGGCAGGTACATGCCGATCGCGACAACGGAGAACGCCGAGATGGTGAGCCCTCGAGAGGCCCGGCTGCGCAGGAACGGCACCCGTCTGGTGCGGATCGCGAAAATAATGAGCGTCTGCGTGGCCAGCGATTCGATGAACCACCCGGCCCGGAACTCTCCGGGCGCGGCCTGGAAGACCAGGAGCATCAGCGCGAAGGTCGCGAAGTCGAAGAGCGAGCTGATCGGGCCGAACAGGAACATGAAGCGCCGGATGTACCCGATGTCCCAGTGCGAGGGCGCGAGCAGCTGCTCCTTGTCGACCCTGTCGCCGGGAATGGCGAGCTGGCCGGCGTCGTACAGGAGGTTGTTCAGCAGGATCTGCCCCGGCAGCATCGGCAGGAAGCTGAGCACGACGGATGCCGTCGCCGCGCTGAACATGTTGCCGAAATTGCTCGAGGTGCCCATCAGCACGTACTTGATCGTGTTCGCGAAGATCCGTCGACCTTCCATCACCCCGTCTGCCAGCACTCCGAGGTCTTTGTCGAGCAGCACGACATCCGCGGCGTCCTTGGCGACATCCGTTGCGCTGTCCACCGAGATCCCGATGTCGGCTCCGTGCAGGGCGAGGGCGTCGTTGACGCCGTCGCCGAGGAAACCGACGGCACGCCCGTTCGCCCGCAGGGCGTGGATGAGCCGGGACTTCTGCTCCGGGGACACCCGGGCGAAGATGCTCGCTTCCTCCGCCCGGACCGCGAGTTCGGCATCCGTGAGGGCGTCGATCTCCCCGCCCGTCAGGGTGCCTCCCGACTCGAGGCCGAGGTCGCCGCACACCTTCTCCGCGACCCGGGCGTTGTCCCCCGTCGCGATCTTCACGGAGATGCCCAGGGTCTCGAGCCGCTTCAGTGAGGCCCGCGCGCTCTGTTTCGGGCGGTCGAGGAAGATGAGGAACCCGGCGAGCGTGAGGTCGTTCTCATCGGCCGGGCTGATGTCCGTGAGCCCGGAGCCGGTCCGGGTCGCCACCGCGACGACGCGGCTGCCCTTCGCGTATTGCTGGTCGAGCAGGTGCCGGGCGGCCGGTGCCACGTCGCGGCAGACCCGGAGCACATCCTCGGGCGATCCCTTGGTGACGAGGGTGAGCGTCCCTGCCGGGTCTCGCACGAGCACGCTTGTCATCCGGCGCTCATGGTCGAATGGGATCACGTCGAGCCGGGTGTACTCGGACACCTGCGAGGCCGGGGCCTCCGGTGCGGCCCAGACGGCCACATCGAGCGGGTTCTGGCCGACCGTCGACACCGTGCCCGTCGAGTAGTCGACCTCGGTCGCGAGCAGCCCGAACCGGAGGACGTCACCCGCGTCCACGTGCGGGGCCGCAGGGAGCGCCGTCGTGAACGAGATCTTCCCCTCGGTCAGGGTTCCCGTCTTGTCCGTGACGAGCACGTCCATGTCTCCGAGGTCCTCGATCGAGACCAGGCGCTTGACCAGCACCTTGCGCTTCGCGAGCTCCCTGGTTCCGGTGGCGAGGCTCGTAGACACGACGGCGGGCAGGAGCTGGGGCGTGATCCCGACCGCGATCGCGAGCGAGAACAGCAGGGACTCGAGCAGGGGGCGCTGGAGAAGCAGGTTTGCGACGAAGATGAGCGTCGTCAGCCCGATGGCCACCTGGAGCAGCAGCAGCGAGAAACGCCGCAGGCCGAGCTCGAACTCGGTCTGCGGCTGCCGGGTGCCGAGGCCGAGCGCAATGCGCCCGAATTCGGCGTGGGCGCCCGTGTAGACGACCACGCCGACGCAGCTTCCGGACTGGATGACCGTGCCCATCAGCACGCAGGAGTTCAGGTCGCCGAGCGCCGCTCCGGCGGGGATGGGTTCCGGCGACTTGTCAACCGGCAGTGATTCCCCGGTCAGGATGCTCTCGTCGCAGAGCAGGTCCTCACACGAGAGCAGGCGGATGTCGGCGGGGACGACGGCGCCGAGGGACAGGTGGAGGATGTCGCCGGGAACGATGTCGACGACATCGATCTCGACCAGGGACCCGTCCCTGACGGCGACGGCCTTGTGCGTCACCCGCGAATGCAGCGCCTCGGCGGCGAGCTCGGCCCGGTACTCATTGCTGAAGCCGAGCCCGACGCTCGCCAGGAGGATGACGCCGATCACGATGGAGTTGGTGACGTCCCCGAGGAGAAGCGACAGGGCGGCGGTCACGATCAGGAGGATGAGGATGGGACTGCGCAGTTGCCTGCCGAGCACGGACAGGGGACCTGCCTTGTGCGTGCGCACCGCATTGGGTCCGGTCGAGGCGAGCCGACGAGCTGCCTCGACGCCGGTCAGGCCCGCAGCCGTTGACCCGAGTCGGCTCAGCACCTCACCGGCGCTGCTGCTCGCGAAGTCCGCGAGCGTCGTCGCCTCGGGAGGCTCCGGGTTCAGCCTCGCGGTTTCCTTCGACGTGAGGTCGGGCATCTCCGTCATCTTCTTCTCGGTCCCCCGGTCAGGCGCCTCCGGCGGCGCTGATTCCGAGACTATCCCTCCCCGGCGAGAACACGGATGCGCGACGGCGAGCCCGCCCTCGAAGGGGGCGGGCCCGGCGCCGCGCACCAGGTGGGGCCTGGGTCAGTGCCTGGCGTCTTCGAGCACCGCAGACTGCGCAGCCCGTTCTGCCGCGACGGACCGCTCCGCGGGGGTGGGATCGATGGTGTGCGCCATCATCGTGGTCTCGTCGAACGGCTCCAGTCGGTCGAGGACCCGGTCGACCTGGGCCCTGTCGATCTCCCGGGTCCAGGAGCCGATCAGAACGGTGGCCACGGCATTGCCGGTGAAGTTCGTGAGTGCGCGGGCCTCCGACATGAACCGGTCGATGCCGACGATGAAGCCGACACCGCCGAGCAGCTGCGGGGCGTGGGCCTGCAGCCCCGCAGCGAGGGTCGCGAGGCCGGCACCTGACACACCGGCGGCTCCCTTCGACGCGATGATCATGAACACGAGCAGGCCGATCTGCTCGCCGAGGGCGAGGGGCTGGCCCATTGCTGTGGCGATGAAGAGGGAGGCCATGGTCAGGTAGATGGCGGTGCCGTCGAGGTTGAACGAGTACCCCGTCGGCACGGTGACGCCGACGACCGGCTTCGAGACACCGAGGTGCTCCATCTTGGCGATCAGCCGCGGCAGCGCCGCCTCAGACGACGACGTCGAGAAGATCAAGAGGTATTCCCGGCCGAGGTAGCGCATCAGCTTGAAGATGCTCACGCCGGTGGAAATCTTCAGCAGCCCGCCGAGGATGACGACGATGAAGAGGATGCAGGTGAGGTAGAAGGCGCCCATCAGGGTGAAGAGACTGACCACGGCCTGGAAGCCTGTCGCGCCCACGACCGCCGCGATGGCGCCGAACGCGCCGATCGGAGCGAGCCACATCACCATGATCAGGATCCGGAAGACGAGGGCCTGCACGTTCGCGATCGCCTCGAGTATCGGTTTGCCCGCCCTGCCCATCTTCTGCAGGGCGAACCCGGCGATCAGTGCGACGAAGAGGGTCTGCAGGATGTTGCCGCTCGTCAACGACGAGAAGAGCGTCGTCGGGATGATGCCCAGGAAGAAGCCCTGCGAGTCCGCGGCGGCCGGCGGCACGTATGCCGCGGCCGCTTTCAGGTCGAGCCCTGCGCCGGGGTGGATCAGGTTCCCGACCAGCAGCCCGATTCCGAGTGCGAAGGTCGACATGACGAGGAAGTACCCGAGCGCCAGTCCGCCGATCCGTCCGACCGTCGCGGCCTTCGCGATCGAGCCGATGCCGATCACGATCGTGCAGAAGATGATCGGCGAGATCATCATCTTGATGAGTGCGATGAACACGTCGCCGAGCGGCTTGAGCGAGACGGCGAAGCCGTCCTTCCCGCCGAAAAGCAGGCCGACGGTGATGCCGAGCACGACGGCCACGACGACCGCGATGTACAGGTAGTGGGACGTGTCGATCCGTTTCGCCGGCCGGACCGGACGTGTGGCTCGCAGTGCTGCCATGAGAGACTCCTTTGTCTGGTGTTGTGCGTTTCAGAATGGTCGACGCGGCGCGTGGCGTCACGGTTGCGGTCATATTGTTCACGCGCGACGGGCATATGGTTTCATTCACATCGAGGTGAGAAGGGCGGCACGCCATGATCCGCGACTGGAGCATCGCGCGCCGGCTCTTCCTGGCCCATTCCGTCTTCATCGTCGCGCTCGCCGCCTCGGTCGGCACGGCACTGTTCATCGACGCTCGCGATCGCGGCTACGCCGAAACCGAGAGCCGGATGCTGTCGGTCGCGACGGCCATCGCGGAGAACCCGCTCGTCCTGGAGGCCAGCGGGACCCCGGATCCGAGCGCGCTCCTGCAGCCATACGCGCTCAGCGTCACGCAGAAGGCGGGGCTCGACTTCATCACGATCATGGCGCCGGACCGAACCAGATGGACTCACCCGACCGAATCGGAAATCGGGCGGCCGTACATCGGCACCATCGCGCCGGCCCTGGCGGGAACGCCGTTCACCGAGGTCACGACGGGAACCCTGGGCCCGTCCGTCCGCGCAGTCGTGCCCGTCGTCGATGCGCAGGGCGCCGTCCGCGCGCACGTCGCTGCCGGGGTGAAGACCAGCAACCTGTCGATCGCCCTGACCGCCCGACTGCCCGCTGTCCTGGGCCTGGCACTCGCCCTCCTCGTGGCCGGCGCGATCGTCACGTCCCTGATCGGGCGCTACCTGCGCAGGGTCACCCTGGGCTGGGGACCGGAACAGCTCGCCCAGCTGTTCGTGTACTACGACTCCGTACTGCATTCCGTGCGGGAAGGCCTCGTCCTCGTTGATCTAAAGGGCGACCTCGTTCTCTACAACGACCAGGCCGCCGAGCTTCTCGGCATCCCGTCCCGACCGGCGAATCCGAGGGGCGGAGCCGCCGCCCCGACCCTCGGCGAGCTCGAGCTCCCGGCGGGACTCGGTGACCTGCTCGCAGTGGCCGCCCCGTGCAGGATGAGATCCACCTCACCAGCACCCGGGTGCTCGTCGTCAGCCAGCAGCCCGCACTCGCGCCACCGGTGAGCGGCCGTGGGAAATCGACGCCGATGGGGTGGGTCGCCACGATCCGCGACCACACCGATCTGGAGTCCCTGGGCAGCGAGCTGCAGTCCATGCAGACCCTGTCCGATGCCTTGCGGGCCCAGACGCACGAGCATGCCAACCGGCTGCACACGATCGTCTCGCTGATGGAACTCGGCCGCACCGGAGACGCACTGGAATTCGCGACCAGGGACCTCGAACTCGGCCAGATGTTGACGGACGAGGTGGTCGCGTCGGTCGACGAGCCCGTGCTGAGCGCACTGCTGATGGGTAAGTTCGCCCAGGCCAGCGAGCTCGGCGTCGTCCTCGCCGTCGAGGCCACCGGCAGCCTGTCCGACACCGGGCTGCAGGCCAGGGACCTCGTCACGATCGTGGGCAACCTGATCGACAACGCCCTCGACGCGGCCATGGACGCCGCGGCGCCGCGGGAGGTCCACCTCTCCGTGCACAACGGTGCGGCCTCCGTCGTCGTCGAAGTCGCCGACAGCGGCCATGGCGTCGATCCGGAGACGCTCGACGACGTGCTTCGCCGCGGCTTCAGCACCAAGGAACCCGGTGAGTTCGGGCGTGGGCTCGGCCTCGCACTGGTCCAACAGACCGTCAACCGCCTCGGCGGTACCCTGACGATCGGATTCCGGAGGGGCGCGGTCTTCACGGTCACGCTTCCCTGCCGGGCACCCTCAGCGGAGGTCGCCGCCGTGCGCCCCACCGGAGCGAGGGATCCGCACGATGCCTGACGCGGACATCCGCGTGCTCGTCGTCGAAGACGAGGCCATCGCGGCTGAAGCCCACGCGGTCTATCTCGGTCGCCTGGCAGGCTTCGTCCACGCCGGAACCGCGCGGGACGGACACTCCGCCCTGCGTTCGCTGGCAGAAGCCGAGTCCGCGGGCCGCCCGATCGACCTGGTCCTGATGGACATGACCCTCCCCGACCTCCACGGCCTCGACGTCAGCCGCCGGATGCGTTCGGCCGGGCTGATGACGGACATCATCGCGATCACGGCGGTGCGCGACCTGAAGATCGTGCGTGGCGCGGTGGCAGCAGGCATCGTCCAATACCTGATCAAGCCGTTCACCTACGCGACCTTCGCGCAGAAGCTCGGCCAGTACCGGGACTTCCGACTCCAGCTCGGCACCCAATCCCGGGTCACCAACCAGTCGGACGTCGACCTGGCATTCGCGAGCCTGCGCGCGCCCGCCGAGCTTCCCCGGCCGAAAGGACTCGCGGAAGGCACCCTCTCGGCCGTCGTCGACTTCCTCAAAGAGCACGAGTCCCCGGTCTCCTCGAGCGAGGTCACCGACGCACTCGGGATCTCCCGGGTGACGGCTCGCCGGTACCTCGAGTACCTCGCGGACACCGGAACCGTTCTGCGCTCTCCGCGCTACGGGACGCCTGGGCGTCCGGAGAACGAATATTCCTGGATGCGCATACCGCGCCCGTGACGCTCAGGGAGCGGCGGGACGCCGCCGGAGCACGCCGAGGCGCAGCGAAACGTAGGCGGCGAGACCGAGCGGGATCGGAAGCCAGAACTCGAGCACCCGCCAGCCGACAACGGCGAGCAGCGCCGTCGCGTGCGGAGTCCCGACCGCGACGAGGGCGGGCACGAGCACACCCTCGACGATACCGAGGCCTCCCGGGGTCAACGGCAGGAGCGCGAGGAGCCCGCCGAGCCCGTAGACCGCCAGCAGCGGGCCGATGGCAAGCGGATGCCCGAACGCGGCGAGCAGGACTCCGAGCGAAGCAGCGTCGAGAAGCCAGTTCGCGCCGGCGAGGCCGAGCGCGGCGGACATCCGCCGTCGGTCTGTGACGAGCTCGAGGACCTGCGCCGCCACGCTGCGAACGAAGACCTCGACCCGATCCTCGGAGACCAGCGGCACGCGCGCCGCCACCCGGCGCGATCCACGCACGACGAGCTCAGTCCGGCGGGTCAGGAACCAGACGCCGGCGCCCGTGCCGACCAGCAGGACCAGCACCACCGTCCCTGCCACGATGTACGTGCCCGTGACGACAAGGGTCGTGATCGACAACAGGATCCCGCCGGCGAACACGATCCCGAGCACGAGGTTCGAACCAGTGGTCTCGATGGTCGCCGTGGTGAGCGCAGCGCCGGATCGCACTCCGGCGCGGACGAGGAGCCGGAAGCGCACCGCGGCTGCCGTCGCTCCTCCGCCGGGCACCACGTGGTTCACCCCGAGGTCCGCGAGGTCGATCCGGAGGAGGGTGAAGTAGCCCGGCCGGACGGGTCCGAGCACCGCGGCGGTCAACGCGCTGAAGGAGAGCAGCGAGGACAGCTGGAGGGCAGCGGCCAGGAGAACGAGCGGCAGCGAAACGCTTTCCAGCGACGCGAGGGCTGCCTCAACGCCGGCGAACTGCGGCACGACGACGAACCAGACGATGACGAAGAGCAGGGCCGTCGACAGGAGTACCTTGAGCCACAGCGGCACGCGCGCGCGGGTCCCGGCAGGAGTTGCGCCGGCGGCGGGAGGAACGGCGCCCTGGCGCACGGCGGGGTCAGTCCCCGGAACGGACCGCCAGGCCCCGCACGAACGCGGCCTGGCCCGCGTGCTGCAGGTCGTCGGCCAGCACGCTCACCAACCGGGCTCCGAGGGTCACGGGCGGGTTCCACGAGGTGTCGACGATCCGGTCGAGGTCCTCGGGGGTCAGCGTCGGAAGATAGGCGAGGGTCCGGCTGTGCACGGCGTCGAAGTAACCGCCGAGCAGCTCGGCACTGGCCCGGACGCCGCCGACCTGTTCCGCGGTCTGGCCGTATCCGGTCTCGGAGTCGGAGAAGGGCAGGTCGAATTTCGCGGCCCAGCCGCCGCTGATCCAGACCTCGTCCTCGCCGAGAAGTTCGGAGACATGTCCGTCCTGCACCCGTGTCAGGTGCCAGACCAGCCAGGCGATCGAATTCGCCTCCGGGTCCGCCCGGTATTCGAGCAGGGCCGGTCCGGCCTGCCGCAACACCGAACGCACCACGCCGCCGACCCGGCCATAGGCCTCACTCAACAGCTCGCCTGACAGCATCCGTCTCCCCCGCTCTGGTTTGTTCCTCTCAGACTAGCTTCGAGGCGCCGAAGCGGAGAAACGCGGAAACGACGCTGGGCGCACGAAATGGGACTACGTTTCCCAATGAATCGTTGGCGGAGCCACTCGATGGACAACCCATCGAAGAGGATGGCGGGACAAGTATGAGCATCGTCGGACCCGACCCCACACCCCTGCCCCGGTATCCCCGCGGGACGCTGCTCCTGGTCGGCCTCGCAGCCGCCACGATCACGGCGATCGGGATGAGCAGCATCCGCGGCATTCTGGCGCCGGTCCTGCTCACTCTTGTGCTGTCCATCTGCGCTCATCCTGTCCGGGTACGCCTGGAGAAGCGCGGCGTGCCGCACGGCCTCGCGACCGGCTCGGTGATCCTCGTCGTCTTCGCGCTGCTGTCCGGCTTCTTCTATGTCGTCATCGTGGCCATCTCCCAATTCGTCTCGATGCTGCCTGGCTATGCCGCGGAGATCCACGATCTCGGCGTCTCCCTTGGCGAGTTTCTCAACACGATCGGCATCGGCGACTCGCAGATCCAGGCGATGACGGAAGGCTTCACGCCCAGCCGGTTCGTCCCCTACCTCAGCGGTTTCCTCGGCAGCTTCTTCGGCATCGTCGGCTTCCTGGTCATCGTCCTGACCATGCTGATCCTGATGTCCTCGGACGCTTCCTATGCGCACACCATTCTCGGGCAGTTGAGCCAGCGCCGGCCGGGCCTCGTCGATGCCCTCAAGGTCTTCGCCGCGAACGTTCGCCGCTACATGATCGTCACGACCGTGCTCGGGTTGGTGCAGGGATTTCTCAACACCATCGCGCTGTGGATCCTCCAGGTGCCCGCCGCCCTGCTCTGGGGGCTCCTGGCTTTCCTCTGCAGTTTCATCCCCAACATCGGTTATTTCTTCGCCATCACCCCGCCCGTCGTGTTCGGCTATCTTGTCGGCGGCTGGCCGACCGTGATCGCCGTGATCATCGTCTACGGCGTGATCAACGGCGGCGTGCAGTCAATCATCCAGCCCAAGGCCGTCGGCAGCGCCGTCTCCCTCAACCAGACCATCACCTTCTTCTCCGTGCTGTTCTGGGCCGTCGTGATCGGGCCCATCGGCGCCATCCTCGCTATCCCCCTCACCCTGCTCGCCCGAACGTTCCTCGTCGACTCCGATCCCGACGTCGCGTGGGTCAGGCCGGCATTCGGCCCGACAGTCGAGACCCGACGTCTCCTGAAGGCGGCCGATGTCGCAGGCAAGAATGCGCGGAAAGCGAAGCCACCCTCATCTCCCCGCCCGACAGCCACGCAAGCGCCGGAGCCCGGGCACGAGGGGTGAGGCGCTCCCATGCTCGCCACAATCGGACGGCTGCTCCCGCTTGCACTCGCGGTCGCGCTCAGCACCACCCCGCTCCTCGTGACGGTGCTGCTGCTTCTGTCTCCGAAACAGCGCTGGTCGGCCCCCGCCTTCCTCGCGGGCTGGATCGTCGGGCTCATCGTCGTTACGGCCGTGTTCACGGCCACACTGACCTGGCTTCCCCCGGCCGACATGACTGCCCTCCAGCCGGCCATCGGCTGGACGGAGATCGTTCTCGGCGCCGTGCTGATCGGGTCCGGCGTGTGGAAACTCCTGCATCCGTCCCCTCCCCGGCTGGCCGAACCCGCCTGGCTCAACCGGATCGCGACCCTCGGGCCCGTGTCCTGCGCCGGGGTCGGACTTGTGCTCAATATCCGGCCGAAGGCCCTCGTTCTCGGCACTGCAGCGGGGCTCGCCCTCAGCGCGCACGCGCTCCCGCTTGCCGAATTGGTGATCTGCATCCTCGTCTACACGGTCATCGGGGTGTCCAGTGTCGCGGTCCCTGTGATCCTCACGCTGGCGTCCCCGCAGACGATGATCAAACCCCTCGTGGCGCTCAAGAAGCGCATCATCAATCCGTCCCAGACCGTCACGGTTGTCGTGGCCCTGATGCTCGGTGCCCTGATCCTGGGCGACGGCATGACCCGGGTCTGAAGCAGCCACGCCACCTGGTGTGGCGTGGCGTGCTCGTGACCCGACCGCCACGGGGCTACGGCGCAGGCTACTGAGCAGGCGGCTGCGGGGTGACCGGGGAGACGGGATCGACCCGCCAGCGTGACCACGGCCATACCCCGTCCATTTCGACTTCGAGCGAGAAGCTCAACACAACGCGGATCACGACGATCACGGCGAGGACGACGACGCTTTGGACGGTCGGTTCGACGAGGATGGTCCGGATGATGTCGGCCACGATCAGGACCTCGAGGCCGAGGAGGATGGCCCGGCCCAGGTCACGACGGAGGCCCACGTACGCCTGGGCACGGGTGGAGCTCCGCAGCACGCGCGGAAGGGCGACCGCGAAAGCCAGGGCCCCACCGAGCACCATGATGATTGCACCGGCAGCCTCGACGACCTGCACGCCGGCCGAAATGACCTGCTCGAAGTCCATGGACATCCCTCTCCTCGTGGTTCAGCGTGCAGACGGTCGGCGGGATGCCCGCTCAGATCACGAGTGTTTGTTCGACAAGACCTTGGGCGACGCTTGAGAGCAGCAGGCGGTTTGCCCGGGCATACGTCCTCAGCAGGGTGAACGCTTCCTCCATCGACACGCCTCGGGAGTGCGCAAGTACGCCCTTGGCCTGCTCAATGACCACCCGGGAGGTCAACGCGTTTGTCAGCTGTTCCCGGACCGACATGCTTTCCCGGAGCGTACGCTCCTGCAGGATTCCGATCGTGGCAACGTCGGCCAGCGCCTGGGAGGCCCGCACGTCCTGCTGGCGAAGTGCACCCGGAACATTCGACAGCAGGTTGAGGGCACCGATTGTCGTCTCCCGCAGCCGCAACGGTATGGCGAAGACCGCGGCAAAACCCTGCTCGCGTGCGCTGTCCCGAAAACGCTGCCACGCGGGCGGACTCTCCTCTACGTCCGTCAGGGATACGACGGCACCGGTGACAAAGCATTCCACGCAGGGGCCCGCCCGAGCGCTCAGTTGCATGACCTCGACAAGTCTGCTGGCCTCGCTCGTCGAAGCGACAACTTCCAATTCGCCATCGGCGTCGGCCAGAAGAATTCCAGCGGCCGCAATATCGAAGAGATCAGTGCAACTCTCGACCAGGGTCTGCAGGAGATCCACCACGTCGTAGTCGGCCACAAGCGTGTCGGCAAGGGTCGCGAACGTGTCGATTAAACGGTCCTCTCTCGTTCCATCAATCATGGGACCCTTCGATCTGGCTCTCGATTACCGCGAAACTCAATCGGCGGTCAATGATTTCTGCCGCAATCTCGGCCATTGACCGGCCAGCCGCAAAAGCATGGCCCTGCATGACGAGGAGGGCATCCGCGGCAGGAATTCTCAGTTGAGCCAGGACCATTCCGGTGGCTTGATGGATCTCGCGACGAGAGAATTTCTGGCGAGTGGCACTGTCGGTCTCGTTTTCGATCTCGGTGTGGGACAGTCTGATGGCTCGAGAGAGGACCAGACGACTGACCACGGTCGCAAGGCTCGAAATCTGCTGGACGCTCTGCGAGCTGAGGCGATAGGGGCGGTTGGTATACAGATCGATCGCACCGATGCGCAAAGGCCCCAGGATCAGGGGAAAAGCAAAGACCGCACCGAGGTCATCTGCAAGGATCGCTTCCGAAAAGGCCGGCCAGGTCCGGTTCGGCCGTTTGCGAATATCAGGCTCGAGGACCGGAGCCGCAGTCTGCAGTGCGTCCCAACAGGGGCCCTCGCCAAGATCGAATTGCAACTCGTCGAGACGAAACGACTGGGCGTCACTGGCCGAAATCGTTTCAGCGGCAAGAATATCGCCGAACGTCGAGACGGATGCCCCGTCCACGGGCAACGCCGCCAGGAGCGGCTCGTACAGACGCGCCTCCTGCCCGGTCAGGGCGTTCAGTGCATCCGCAGCCACGGCAAACAGATCAGGCATCGGGGTCATACCCGCGATTCTGGTCGCAACCACGATTCACTCCCGTCCGCTGCATGATCGCAACGTACTCCTCCGGCGTCGAAAAGGAATGCAGGCAGCGCTCGGGCTCTCTCCGCCACCGTCCCGGCCCCGACAACGGTGTGGGCGTGCGCACCGGGAATCGCTCTCGTGCGTTCCCCGGAGTGTGCTCGGGAGTGCAGTCGTCGTGTCGGTTCACGACTGAGACCTTATCGAATCGGGAATGCCGCTTCCAGCATCCACTCGATTGAATTCTGATTTTCGGGAGGCACGATTGCGGGCAAGAGAATCTCCCACATTTCCCGTACGCGTCGACGGAGGTCGGCACGTTCGGTGAAGACATCAGAAACCATCTGGACCCCCGTGAAAGCGGGAATGATGAAGTGCGCCAGCTTCTCGGCGTCGGTGCCTGCGCGGAGTTCGCCGGCCTCCGTGGCGGCCAGAGTCAGTGCCTCGAAGGTCGCAAGCCAATCTTCGTATGGTCGCGCCATCGACCGATCGAAAGTCGAGGTTTCGGTTGTGAGGCGGATGCCGGCACGGACGATGGGGTCGGTGGTCAATCGTCCGGCCAGATCGCTGCAGAGCCTGAGCATCGACTCAAGCGGCCCGGTTGTCGTGTCGAGTATCGCCGTCGCGGCAGCTGTCGCGATCTCGTGTTCCGCTTCGATCACGGCGAGGGCGACGTGCTCCTTGGACTGGAAATGAAAGTACAGCGCGCCCTTGGTCACTCCGGCGGCGGCCGTGATGTCCGAGAGCGTGGCCCCGCCGAAACCCTGGCGATAGAAGACGTCCGCAGCCCCCGCGATAATCTTCTCGCGAGTGAGTACGGCGCGCTCTTGTTTCACGGTCATGGTGCGCCTCCTGGCGATTCCGCATCGAACATGGACCCGACGGCACCTCTGCATCCCCGTCCGGCACCCTCACTCCGGCTCGATCAGCGCCTCTGGGTTGGGTTCCGATCTGAGCGCCGACCGAATCATCAGGACACCGATGGCCAACAACACCGAAATACCGAGAATCGGCCCCACTGCGTAGCCGAGCCAGAAGAGCGGCACGAATACGCAACCGGCGATGACGAGTGCTGTTGAAATGTCCACCAGCTGCGCGCGAGTTGATTGTTTCAAACTTCCCCCAGATGTTTTTTCGGTGAGCGCGGCACCGGCCGAACGCGAGTTCGACTCCGTGCTCACCGACCCCCGACGGCACAGACGCCGGCGATGCGCCTTTCAGCGAACGCCGATGCCATCCAATAAAAAACCGGTTTCCCCGTTTGTTTGGTTCCCCTCGATGAGTGTATGCCATTGTGCGCAGCGACAGGGTGGTCTCACTCAAGAAAAGTGGCGACGTGGGCGAGGAACCGGGCGGCCTCAGGTACCGATGCAGGTGGCCTTACTGGTTACGCGACGCGGTCGCGGGTGATGTCGTTCCCAGCCGCATCGACGAGAAAGCGAACATCATCGCGATCAAGATGTTCGTGACCAGTGGAACCATCAGGCCCCCCGATTCCGGCCGACTGACAAAAGCGATAAGCACGTAGATCGCCTGGGAACCGAACAGGAGTGCAAACACGACACCGGATGTCCGGTGCGCCGTCATCTTCCACCACGGGCGCCTCTGTTCGACCGGTTCGTCCTCGGCGCGAAAGGTTCTCGCAGCAAAGACGACCAGGACCAGCGCAAGGACGGCTGCCGCGACGGACGCAACAGGCACCGGGAGACCGATCGTCAGGGCCGACCCGAGAATGACGAGAACGCCACCGCTCGTCACGTAGGCGATTTTCGTTGACGTGCTCGTGATTCGAATTGCCATGGACATCCCCCTCGATGAAAAGACTGACTGGCGTAGACCTGGCTACCGCACCTGCCGGACCCACCCCTGCGACCGATCAGGACGCGGTGCGTGGTGGCGCTTCTTGCACACCCGCGTCTCCGTGTTCCTGATTATGCCGCAGTGCGCTCAGCAGCCGGTCACGGGACAGCGACCCGCGAGGCCCGGCCCGCGCGCGCCCGTCCGATCGCCTTGTTCACTTCCACGAGCAGGAAGATGACGGCGGAAAGTCCCAGCGTGTACGCCCATTCGCGAACCCCGATCGGCGTCGAGCTGAACCAGAGGTTCATGAATGGCGTGCAGAGGGTGAGGCTCGACGCCCGGAGGAACCGGGAAGTGAACAGGAACGCGAGCCGGCTGAAGGTGGGCATGGTCGCGGCCGCGGTCTGCGCTTCCACGGTGGTGGACCCGATTCCCTGCTCGAGGAAGAACACCCCGACGGTCGCGGCCGTGATCAGGTTGACCCACAGGATCTGCGTCGGTTGGAGCGGCAGCGCGAATCCGAACAGCACGGCGAGCAGGAGCACCAGAGACTCGGCTGCGGTCGTGGGCAGAATGAAGACGATGGATTTCTGCAGGTTGTCGCGGATGCGACGGCCTTCGTGAACTGCACTCTGGATGGTGGCGAAGTTGTCGTCGGCGAGCACGATGCCTGCCGCTTCCTTCGTCGCTTCGTGCCCTTGATCCCCCTTGCCAGTCCGACGTCCGCTCGACGAAGCGCGGGCGCGTCGTCGACCCCGTCGCCGGTCATCGCGACCTCCTCCCGGTGTGGCTGGAGGGCCTTGGGGAGAAGTTGTCCACAGAAATCTTCTTTGACCGGGTATTCCACAGGTGGCTTGTGGGGTGGCGGATGCCCCGGGAATGTCGGTGGTGGTCCGTAGAGTGACCGGTGTGACAACTGAAAATACCTCAGAACCTCAGCCCGAAAGCACGGCGGAACCCCCGCCCGGGACCCCTCCCGACAGTCCTCCCGACACCTACCTGAACCCCCGGCATCTCAGCCTGGTGGAGCCGTCCCTCGCCGATTTCTATGACGCGATCCGGGAGGCGGACCGGGAGATGAACCGGGCCGCCGCGAAGCGGGCGGCCGCGATCTATGCGGCGCAACGGGTGCTCGCGGACGTGGGCCGGGCCCGGGCGGAGGCCGCAGAACGCGCCGGCGGGCCGCGAATGCCGTGGTCTCCGGAAGAAGCCACGAAAGAGGAATTCACCTGCGAGGTCAGCGCCCTGCTGCGGCTCCCGCGCCGGACGGCGGAGACCCTGATCGAAGCCAGCCGCACCCTCGCCGAAGACCTCCCCGCAACCCGGGATGCCCTGGCCTCCGGGGCGATCAGTTACCGGCACGCGCAAGTCATCATGGAGCAGGCCTGGGGCATCCGAGTCGATGATGACCCGGAAGCGGCCGCCCGGGCCCGGGCCGTGTTCGAGGAGGTCCTCGTGCCCGACGCGGAAGTGCTGACCGTGGCGAAGCTCGCCGACCGGGCCCAAAGGGTGCGGGAACGCACCCACCCGGAAACCATCACCGCCCGGCACCAGAAAAGCGTCGAAGACCGGCTCGTGGTGTTCCACGCCCTCAACGACGGAATGGCCTCCCTGTACCTGACCGGGGACGCGGAGAAGGTGCAGGCCGCGTACCACCGCACCCTCGACACGGCGCTGACCCTGCAGGGCCCGGAGGAAACCCGCACGCTGACCCAGCTGGCGGCGGACGTGCTCACCGATGTCCTGATCAGTGGGGTCACCCCGGACGGACTCGGTGCCGGGGTGGCCGCGCAGGTCAACGTCACCGTCCCCGTGCTGACCCTGCTCGGGAAGAGCGAGGAACCCGGGTATCTGGCCGGGTACGGACCCATCGAACCCGACACCGCGAGGCGTCTCGCGGCCGGGGCGCCGAGCTTCACCCGGCTCCTCACCCACCCGGAAACCGGCGTCGTGCTCTCCATGGGACGCGACACCTACAAACCACCCACCGCGCTCAAGAAATGGCTCGAGGTGCGCGATGAAACCTGCACCTTCCCGGGCTGCCGGCGCTCCGCCAAACGATCAGACCTCGACCACAGTGTGGAGTGGCAGCACGGCGGGGAGACCGACGCGATGAACCTCGCCCACCTCTGCCCGTATCACCACGCGGTGAAGAGCTACACCCGGTGGTCGCCGAGGCACCTCGGCGACGGTCGCATCGAATGGACCTCCCCGGCCAGGTACAACTACATCGTCGAACCCTCGGCCGATATGAGACCACCCCGGAAACCGAAACCCGCACCGAAACCACCGGCCCGGTTCGTGGACGTCTGGAACCTCGACCCCACACCCGACGACCCCGACGACCCGACACCGTTCTAGAACGCAGGGCGTTGCCCGGCAGGAAGTATTGCTCGTGGCGTGCGGTCGTGAGCCTCAAAGTCATGGTCGAATCTGGCGGACCTGCACATGTCGCAGACATGGCTGAATCTCAATGCAACAAAAAAGGGCCCCGTTCGTGAGAACGGAACCCTTCGCTGATCTGGCTTTACTGGTGCACCCCCGGGACTTGAACCCGGAACCCACTGATTCCGAATTCTCGCGAGGCCATTACTGGGGTGCGAGGCTTTTAGAGAACGAAGTCCACATTTATTCCACACCTATGTATCGTCTGTACGAACGCTGATCGTTAGCCGAATGCGCCCAATTCGGCTGATTTTGGGAAGCTTGGCTACTCCTCTTACTGCACCGACGACCGTAAGGACCGCGCATGTACTGTCCATGCCCACACGCAGCGCAAAAGACCGTCAAGAGCATTGGTAAACCGTAGACGATCTGCTCACCGCCGCGGAACGGGGTGATGGTTCGAGTAAGCCGTCTATGGTGCCCCTGGAGGGATTCGGACCCCCAACCGTTTCCGTAGAACACAACCAAAAACGCTACCTCTCTTTTTGTGTCTCAGTTCTCCGTGCCCGCTATGCATTTCAGAGTTCAGCGCGGATAGTAGCCAGTTCCCTGTTGCGCTCGTGTCCCCGATGATCTGGGACAGAACGAGCAGGGCGTTCTTCTCACTGTCCGCCGGCACCACGTACCAGGGGCTGTCCATGGTGCTCATGACTGTCAGGCATTTCTCGTAAGCCGACAAATGCGAGTCACAACACTCCCGTTCGTGAATGTCCGAGAGAGTGAGCTTCCAGTTTTTTTCGGGAACGTCGATGAGTTCGCGGAATCCGTTCGCCTGTTCCTCTTTCGAAAGGTTCACGAAGATCTTGACGATCATCGTCCCCTTGCGGCTCAGATGCGCCTCGAGGTCCGCAATCGAGCGATGCCGTTCTCTCCAGATGGACGACTCGTCGATGAGTTCGGCCGGGATACCCTCGCCGTGCATAATCTCCGGGTGCGCCCGCGCGACGAGAACTTCTTCGTAGTATGAGCGATTGAAGGTGCCGATCCGGCCCGCGGCGGGTCGGACGCCAGATAAAGTCGTGCTCGAGTTCCTCGCTACTGGGCTGTTTGAAGCTGGAGACCTGGCAGCCCTGGGGGTTCACCCCGTACATGACGTGTCGGATCGCTCCATTCTTTCCTGCCGCATCCATGCCCTGGAAGATCACCAACACGGACTAGTGCACCGAGGCGTAGTGCAACCGCTGCAGCTCGCTCAGCTTTTTGATACGCCGAGGCAAGACCTGTTTATACGTTGTGTCGGCCCCGAGACATCCCCAACATCCGTTGCGCGCTTGGCGAGGTCCGCATTCTTTCCTGCTTCGACGCGGAAGCCACTTGTTTTTATCTTCATGACTGGCCCTTCGTTTCTCGCGATGCGGCGCCTTCTGTGCTCGGATCCGTGGAGGCGACTTGGGGTTCCGGTGCGTCGGACAAGTGTGCGGCCGACTGTGTGAGCGCACGGCCCGCCGTGCCTTTCTTCCCTGCGGGGTCGAGGATGCGATAGGCGAGTAGTTTGATGCGGTCGTTGACAAGCGCCCAGGCGATCGCGTAGCCCCACACGAAGGCGGCCCAGCCCCAGCCGAGCGGAGTCATGAAGAGCCCGTAAACGGCAATGAGGGTCGCGACGGCCTGGGTTCCCAGGACCGCGACCCACAGTATGCGGGCCGGTCGGATCGACCAGAACGGGCCGCGGGTGCGGGTCAGGAAGATGGTGAGATGCCCTGCCACCGAAAGCTTCAGGTACATCAGGGTTTGGATATGGTCGCGATCGAGGTGGAAGACATTCTCGGCCAGATAGAAGAGTCCGAAGGCGGCGATAACGCCGGCAACTCCAAGCACGGTCGATATGCCCAGCACCAGACGCATGTTCCACGCCTCTGGTGCCTTCCGATACTTCACGTTGTCGTAGGCGATCGACAGGATTGCCCCGTCGTTCAGAATGGCGAGCATCACGATCATGATCGCGGTGACGGGGTAGAAGTTGAAGACCAGGATCGATACCGTCATGAACAGCAGGACACGCAAGGTCTCTGCGATGCGGTAGATGGCGTAGGAGTTCATCCGCTGGAAGATCCGGCGGCTTTCCTCGATTGCCTTGATGATCACGGACAGACCAGGGGTGAGCAGAACGATGGCGGCCGCGGCTCTGGCGGCGTCAGTCGCTCCCGAGACTGCGATCCCGCAGTCCGCCTTCTTCAGTGCGGGCGCGTCATTGACGCCGTCTCCCGTCATCCCGACAATGTGACCGCGCTTCTGCAGCACGTCGACGATGTGGTATTTGTGCTCGGGGAAGACCTGGGCGAACCCATCAGCTGTTTCGATGGATTCCCCGACCGCCGCTGTCTCCTTCTTCTTCACGTCGCCCAGGCCGGACGCGTCGAGAATATTCGTGCCAAGACCGACCTTGGCGGCGGTCTCCTTCGCGATCGCGATCGCGTCACCGGTGACCATCTTCACCGTCACACCCATCTCCTTCGCTGTGGCGATGGTGGAAGCGGCGTCCTCGCGAGGCGGGTCAAAGAGCGGGAGGACACCCAGGAACTGCCACGTTCCATGTCCTTCTGCGCGGGCCACACCCAGAGACCGGAAGCCGCGTGCGGCGAAGTCATTCACAGCGGTGTCAATGGCGGAGGTGATGTCCGCGGAATTGTCGGCGAGAGCGAGGATGACCTGGGGTGCGCCCTTGGTGACCTTGAACGTCGCGCCCCTGTCGTCGGTGACGGTGGCTTCGGTGCGTTTGTGAACCGGGTCGAAGGGTTGGTAGTGCGTGACCGTGTAGGCATCCATCGCGGTCTTCCCCGGGAGACCGCCGAGGACGGCGAGGTCGATGGGGTCATCGTTTTCCGCGCGGGAAGCCAACGCACCCGCGAGCACGATATCCGCGGCCGAAACACCGTCAAGGCTGAACGGGTCGCCCAGGGTCAGCGCGTTGCGGGTGAGTGTGCCCGTCTTGTCCGCGCACAGGATGTCTACGCCGGCGAGTTCCTCGATCGCCACCAATTTGCTGACGATGGCCTTTTCCCGGGCCAGCAGCCGCGCGCCGACCGCCATGGTGACCGACAGCACGGTCGGCATCGCGACGGGGATAGCCGCAACCGTGAGCACGAGCGCGAATTGCAGTGTCGTCAGGATCGGGTCGCCCCGCAGAGTCGACACCACCACGATCACGGTCACCAACGCGAGGGCGAGGAGGATGAGATAGTTGCCGATCTTCAGAACGGCCTTCTGGAAGTGGCTGACGGTATGGGCATCCTGCACCAGACCGGCCGTCTTACCGAAGCTGGTATGGGCGCCGGTCGCATAGACCATGGCGCCGATCTCGCCGCGGCGCACGATCGAACCCGAGAACACCGCATCCCCGGCCGCGCACGTCACGGGCAGTGACTCGCCGGTCAGCGCAGACTGGTCAACCTCGATCTCGTCGCCCTCCAGCAGTCGGGCATCCGCGGGAACGATATCCCCCAGCCGCAGACGGATCACGTCTCCCGGCACCAGCTCACTGGCGGCGGGCGTGACCCAGGTACCGTCACGTCGAACCCGGGCATTCATAGCGAGCGTGTCCTTCAGGGCGGCGATGGCGTTTCCGGCCTGGCGCTCCTCGAAGAACCCGACCAAAGCGTTCGCCATGAGAAGCACCAGGATAATGAAGAAGTCGGGCCAGTGCCCGACCACTCCGGACAGAACCACGGCCACTTCGATCATCCACGGAATCGGGCCCCAGAAGTAGGAAAGAAACTTCAGAAGCGGGTTCGTCGTATGCTCGGCGATCTCATTCGGACCGTACTTTGCCAGGCGTGTGTCGGCCTCTGACTGGGTCAGCCCGTCCGGTGAGCTGCCGAGCCGCTTCTGGACCTCAGCCATCGGGAGCGACTTCAGGTCGTGTGCCGGGTCGGGCTTTAACGTCGCCGAATCGGCCGCAGCGTTCGTGGTCTTGTCCGTGCTCATTCCCGGGCTCGCGTCCTCATCATGCTCCAATTCCCTGAGTTGACCACCTGCGACGCACGCCGTGTACGTGAATCGCGTTCGGTGCCGAGGCCGGAATAAACCGGCTGTACGCCTCCGCGAATGATGCTTTAATGCAAGTGTTGCACAAAAACAAGGTTTTAGCCGGTGCAATGAATTTCGGTATGGTGGCTTAACTGGGAGAATCACCCGGCGCCGGCAAGAGCCCCGGCTCGTCAGCCGGTGCAATCGGCTCCGTGAACCTCTCGAGTGTCGTGTGGCGAAGGTTGTACTCGCGCTTCAGCTCATTCCAGCGCCGGACCGAGACCTCGGCAGCGGGCGAGACCTCGGCGGGTTCACCGGACTGTGGCACTTTGGACATGCTGGTGGATTCGTGCGTTGCATCGGCCATGGATTCCCTCGGTCTCAAACGGGTCATGAACTGCTCGCTACTGAGCCTGGTTCACTGGATGAGCGACCGAGACATAAACGCGTTCACATCGAGAGTGCACACATGACCCATCACAATCGGTGGACGGGATCGCTCCTTCATGCTACATCTGCGGTTCGGAAATCGGCCAGCGAGACGAGCGATACGGCCGATCGGCAGTGTTTCCATGCATCAAGGATGCAGCGACATCCGGTGACCTACAATTCGCCGCGACGGAGGAAACCGCGAAGGAGGAGAGTGGATTCATGAGTGCAATCGAGAATTCCAAACTGGCCATCATCGGAGCGGGCACCGTCGGTACCTCGCTCGCTTACGCGGCGCTGATCCGGCAATCAGCCCGCGAGGTGGTGCTCTACGACATCAACAAGCCCAAGGTCGAAGCCGAAGTACTCGACCTCGCCCACGGCACGCAGTTCACCGGCGCCTCCTGCGTGTCCGGCGGGGCGGACCTCGACGCGATCGCGGGCTCGAACATGGTCGTGATCACCGCAGGAGCCAGGCAGCACCCCGGGCAATCGCGTCTCGATATGTCCGCTGTCAACGTCGGCATCCTGCGTGAGTTGATGCCCACACTCGTCGAACGAGCGCCGGACGCCGTGTTCATGATCGTGACCAATCCGTGCGACATCGTCACTTACGCGGCCCTTCATTTCAGCGGGCTCCCGTCGGCACGGGTTTTTGGCTCAGGCACCGTCCTCGACTCCTCGAGGCTTCGCTTGCTGCTCGCGCACCGCGTCGGCGTCGCGATTGCCAACGTACATGCCGACATCATCGGCGAACACGGCGACTCGGAATTCCCGCTCTGGTCTCAGGCTCGCGTCGGTCCGATCTCCCTCTCCGAATGGGTCAAGGACGACATCTCGCCGGCATCCGACGACCGGGCGAAGTTCTCTGAGGCCGAGTTCGCGGCCATCACCAAGGACGTCAAGACCGCCGCATACCGGGTAATCGCAGGCAAGGGCGCTACGAACTATGCGATCGGACTCTCCGGCGCCCGGATCGTGGAGGCCGTGCTGCGAGACGAGGGCGCCATACTTCCGATCAGTTCCTTGCTCACCGACTATCGCGGCATAAGCCGGGTTGCGCTCTCTGTTCCGGCGGTCGTCAATGCCGGCGGCGTGTCCCGGGTGATCGAGGTGCCGTTCTCCGACGCGGAGCAGAAGCTCTTCAAGCACTCGGCTCATACCCTGCGCGCGACCCTCGACACCCTCAGACTGCCCTAAGGCCGCCGTCAACGCGCCTGCGGCGATGCTCAGGCGACCAGACCAGAACAGAAGTGGCGGACAAACCGCCCTCGGCCACTCGACTCAGACGAGGATCGCTGCTCACTAGACTGAAATGGAGTCCACAACCTTTGGAGGGACTTTGAATACCGAACAAGCAGAAAGAATGAACACCGGAGTCGGCTTCGTCGCAGCGCTCGATCAGAGCGGCGGCAGCACGGGCGGCGCACTGAAGCTCTATGGAATAGACCCGTCGTCCTACAGTACCGACGAGCAGATGTTCGACCTGATGCATCAGATGCGCGCCCGCGTGATGACCGCAGAAAGCTTCACCTCCGACCGCATTCTCGCGACGATCCTCTTCGAGCAGACCATGGACCGCACCGTTGGCAGCCAGCTGACGGGTGATTACCTCACCGCCAAGGGCATCGTGCCGTTTGTCAAGGTCGACCAGGGCCTCGCTGTCGAGGTAGACGGTGTCCAGTTGATGAAGCCACTCACCAAGCTGGAACCCCTCCTCGCACGTGCGGTTGAGCGCACGATGTTCGGTACGAAGATGCGTTCCGTGATCAAGGAAGCCAACCCCGCCGGAATCCAGGCGATCGTCGACCAACAGTTTTCCGTCGCAGGGCAGATTCTGGCCCACGGCCTTGTGCCGATCCTAGAACCCGAAGTCGACGTGAACGCTCCCGACAAGGCCGAGGCCGAAAACTTCCTCAAAGCCGATGCCCTGGCAGCCCTCGACGGGCTCTCCACCGACCAGCCGGTGATCCTCAAGCTGTCGATCCCGACGGTAGCCGGTTTCTACTCCGACCTGATTTACCATCCGATGGTGCTTCGAGTGGTGGCGCTTTCTGGTGGCTACAGTCAGACGAAGGCGTGCCGCTTGCTGGCCGAGAATCTCGGTCTGAGCGCCAGCTTTAGCCGCGCTCTGCTCGAAGGCCTCACCGCCCAACAATCGGACGCCGACTTCGACGCCGTGCTGGCCGCCTATGTCGAGCGGATCTACGCGGCGTCCACGACCTGAACCACATCCGAGATCGACGCGGGTGGCAACGCCATCGATCCTGACAGGGCCTGACTGGACCTGCCACTCCGCCTCCCGAATGAAAGCGAACCAACAGCCAACGCAAGACAAGGCGGCACACCGCCGGAACGGATAGGGAAAATGACAGATGCGCACTTCGACAAGCTGGTCAGGCTACAGGACAGTGACGAAACCGTCGCCGAGCGAGAAGATGACATTCGAGGTCGGCGAGTGTTCGACAAAGACCACCAACCCCTCGGGAAAATCGACGCGCTGCTCCTGGATGAAAAAGAGAACAAGATTCGATTCCTTGAAGTGGCCTCCGGCGGCTTCCTGGGACTTGGAGAAGCCAAATCATTCATCCCGATAGATGCGATCACGAAAATCACCCAGGACGAAGTCCACATCAGCCAGTCCGCCGAGCACATCGCCGGTGCCCCCACGTACGACCCAGAACTCGTGAACCAAAAGGAATTCTACGAAAATACCTACGGTTACTACGGAGTCATGCCGTTCTGGAGCCCCGGCTACTCACTTCCGACGTACCCAGGTGAGGACCCACTCGCCGGCAAGTGGTATCGCTGACCATCGTTCGACAATGCATTCCTGAACACAGCCAGAGGACACCTCCGCGATTCCCCGTCCCCCAAGCACGCACAGGATCGCTTCACGCCTCGAAGCGTCGCTGAACGTCGGAGTAGGACTCCGCCCCGGTGAGGAAGCCGAGGGTGCCAGAGTAGAGCAACCTCGGGCTGCCAGCGGTCAACGCTCTGATCAAGCCGTAAGGACGTTTGCGTCGGCGTGGCTTGAGTTAGGGCGAGGACCTCGCTTTAACACGCCGTCAAACCCCGACTGTCGACGATTCAGTCGACTACGCCCTAGAGACTCAAACCCCGCCTGTTTACTCACAGGTCGCGGACGAAGCAACAGTGGTCCATGAACTCGGGCACCAATGGTTCGGCGATTCGGTGACGCCCTCTGGCTGGAAGGATATCTGGCTGAATGAAGGCTGGCCACCTACATCGAATGGCTGTGCGCTCAGCATCAAGGCACCGCAACGATTCCTGCGCAGTTTGCCGACGCGATGCCATACCTGGAGGCAAACAACGGCTGGACGCCCAACATCGCAGACCCAGGTGTCGACGCTCGTTGAATAGTAGGCCGTTGGTGCTGACAGTTTCAAGCGGTCAATGCAAGGGTGTCGTTCAGGTGACCTCCTAGTCTGCTTCTTGGGAAGGAGCGAGAATGGGACGGAAACCAAAGCCACCGGAACAGCGGATGGCGTTCTTTACGGCACGTGCGTCGGGTGCGTCGCTTCGAAAGTCCGCGGCACTGGCGGGAATATCGAGGTCGACGGCCTGTCTGTGGCTCAAGCAGTCTGGTGGTGTCAGACCGCGGGCGACGAAGCCTCGGCCGGCGTTGCGGTTGTCGCTCGATGAGCGTGAGACGATCTCGCGCGGTCTCGCGGCTAACCGGTCTCTGACATCGATCGCCGCCGAGCTCGGTCGACCGGTTTCCACTGTTTCGCGGGAGGTGCTTCGCAACAGTGGGAGAAATGGATACCGTGCCGCTCATGCTGAACGTCTCGCCGAGGCCCGGAGCCGGCGGCCACGCCTCGGCAAACTCGCTTTGGATGATCGTTTGCGCGAGCACGTGGAATCCAAACTCAAGGTCTGCTGGTCTCCGCAACAGATCTCGAAGCGCCTGATCGCGGAGTTCCCGGACGACTCGTCGATGCGGGTGTCTCACGAAACCATCTACACCTCGCTCTTTGTGCAAGCCCAGCCCGGTCTCAAAGCGGAATTGACCGCCAAGCTTCGGACTCGGCGTTTGCGCCGCCATCCGCAACGGCGTGTTGCCTCCGGCGGGAAGAAGTCACGGATACCGGGCCTCGTGCCCCTGAAGGACCGTCCGGCCGAGGCGAACGACCGCAAGACACCCGGCCATTGGGAAGGCGACATGATCGTGGGACGTTACGGCACGTCCCACATCGTGACCCTGGTCGAACGGCACAGTCGCGTTCTGATCGCCGTCCCGCTCCCACACGGCGCCAAAAGCGAAACCGTGATCGCGGCACTCATCGAAACCTTCAACAAGCTGCCCGCTGTCATGCGCCGAACGCTGACCTGGGATCGCGGCAACGAGATGGCTCGTCACGCTGATTTCACGACAGCGACCGGGATTCCCGTGTTCTTCTGCGACGCGTACTCACCCTGGCAACGCGGCACGAACGAAAACACCAACGGCCTGCTCCGCCAGTACCTGCCCAAGAGCACCGATCTCAACCTGACCAACACCGAGAGACTCAAGGAAATCGTGGCAGAACTCAACAACCGCCCGCGGAGAACGCTGGGATGGCAGACTCCTCATGAGGTCTTCAGCGCCGCCTGCGTTGCATTGACCGCTTGAAACTGTCGCTCTTCGAAAAGTAGGCCACCGTGGTTCATCTATTCTACGGTGTTTTCGGGTCTGGCGGAAGGCAGGGTGGTGATTCCGCTGTCCTTGAGCCGGTAGCTGGCGCCTTTGAGTGAGATGACGTCGGCGTGGTGAACGATGCGGTCGATCATGGCCGCGGCCACGACCTGGTCGCCGAAGACGTCGCCCCAGCGAACTGAGGTTCCCATACGTTCGTTCCGACTCTGAGTGCCGCATCCCCTGTGGGGAGTAGGTCGAGCGTGGTCGGCGTGGCGAGGTGCGATTTGCTCGATCGAGGAGTGAAATATGAGGCAGCGCCTCAGAAATCGAGGCGGGCGGGAGGTATGCAGTGACGCCGCGACCCCGGCTGCGCGTGGTGAGCGACAATTCTCCAGGCGCGCAACTGGCCGATGCCATGGAGCCGATGGAATTCCAGCGGCAGTGCGTGGACGGTTTCGTCGCGAGCCAAGTGGCCCGCGGATTCAGCGCCCTCACCATCGACAACGGCACGGGCGTGCTTGAGCGTTTCCTCGCTTTGGCGGAGAAGCCCGCATGGGAGCTGACCGCCTTCGACGTCGACGCGGTCGTCGCCGCGCTTATCGAACGCGGCGTGGGACCCGTCACGCGCAGGGACTACGTCAGCACGTTCAGACACTACTTCCAGTTTCTGCAAGCCCGGCACTTCGCCGACGTTGAGGCTCGCTTCGGTATCCGTTTGGCCGACCCGATCGACGTGTTCCATGCTGGGCATCACGTAACCAGCGAGTCGCCCGCGACCCGCCCGCCCCCATCGCCCGAGCGCATGGATGACTTCTTCGCGTTCCTGAAGGCTCGAATGGAGCAGTCGCGAAAATGGGCTCCGATCGCTCGGGACTACGCACTCTTCCGGACGCTCTATCACGCAGGTCTTCGCTCTGCAGAGTCCTCGACGTTGGAAATCCGCGATCTTCATTTTGACCGAGGCCCGTTCGGGAAGATTCACGTGCGTTTGGGTAAGGCGGCGAAAGGCTCCGGTCCCAGGCCACGCTGGGTGCCCATGCTGGACGATCTGGGCCTGATCCTGCATTGGTATCTCGACGAGGTCCGCCCCAAATTTCGAGGAAGCAGCCCGGCCCTGTTCTGCGACGAGGGCGGCCGATTCATGAATTCAGGATCGATCCGTAACCGGTTGGCGGCCCTGTGCAGAGCGGAGGGCCGGCCGGTCCACGAGCAGTTCAGCCCTCATAGTCTGCGGCATGCCTGCGCGACGCGCAACTACGAGCGCGGTGTCGATCTCGTCGCCATTCAGCAGATGCTGGGCCATTGGAATGTGGGCACGACGATGCGATATGTGACGCCCTCATCTACGTTCGTCGAGGACGCCTATCGTCGTGCCCTCACGACCACTCTCGCCGAAGCGACCAAGGAGGAATAGGACATGGCAGAGTTTCGCTGGCGGCTCCGGATGGCTGCCGCTCAACGAGAAGTGTGGACCGGTGCTCAACTGCGGCGCCTGTTGGTCGACAAGGCCGGTCTGGAACTCTCATCCGCGTCGATCTCCGCCTTGATGACTCAACAGCCTTCGCAAATTAAGCTCGCGACTCTGGCCGCATTGTGCCAAGCGCTGGACTGCACCGCAAATGATCTCCTCGAACTTGATACGACCACCGACATCGGCAACGGGACTCCGCCAACTCCGGTCACGCAGGAGCCCCTCCGAGCGGCGGCCGGTCAGGAACGGTCTCGGGCCTCGCGCAATACCCCGCCACCATTCTGATGACGCTCGTCGGCAACTGCATCGACTGTGGAAGCCCCAATCTCCATGCTCGGGGTCGCTGCACCTCGTGCTATTGGAAAGCCAAACGCGAGGCCACGATGGAACCGTGCCCACGGTGTGGCCAACGGCGAGTGCTCCGTGCGGAACAGGACCTGTGCGGGATGTGCGTGCGCCGAGCTCGTCCCCGGAAAGAACCGACACCGCGAAACTGCGACCAGTGTGGCCGTCTGGCCAAACACGCAGCTCACGGACTATGCACGGCCTGCTATCAAAGGACCCACAACTCCCTGATCGACCGAACAGCCGCCGCTCTTATCCGGCTCGGGGCGAGCATTCCCAACTGGTTCGAACCCCTGGTCGACGACATCGGCGACCGATTCGTCAGCGCAGTAGCGGTGCGACACCTGCGGCAGATCGAACACCACCTAATCCAAGGAGTCTGCACTCCCGAAGCTCTGGTCCGCGCGCTGCGTTCACCCGGACGATCACCGGGCGACACCGCCCGAATCGTCAATGAGTATTTCGTCACGAATGGGCTCGGATCCTTCCTCCAAGACGAGGAAGACCGCCGGAGCGCGGGGCGCCGAGAGCGCCGCCTGGCCCGCGCCCCCATCCCCTTCCGCCCGGCCGTGGCAGCCTTCTGCGACTATCTCCTGCGATCGCGCACTCGAGCAAACCTGGTCGGCGGCCGCGGACTCAAAGACGCCACGATCGAGGCCCGACTGGCTGATGTCGCGGCCCTGGCCAACTTCCTCGAGAGACGCGGCATCAACGATTGGGCCGCCGTCACCGCCGGCGATATCGAGGAGTTCCTCGGGAGCCGCTCCCGGCATCGGCTAGCCAGCTTCCGCATGTTCTTCACCTTCGCTGGCAAACGAAAGCTCATCCTGATCAACCCGGCCCTCGGTCTGACTCGACCACGCCCAACAGGCTTCGCCGGACGAACGCTCAACAGCGCCGAACAACGCCGACTTATCCATCGGTGGATACTCACCACCATCGACCCGAGAGAGCGCGTGGTCGGACTGTTCGCTCTTCTCCACGGTATGAGCAGCCGTCAGATCCGCGCTGTTCTGGTCTCGGACATCAGCACAAAGGCAGGGACGATGGTCATCGCGGGACGGCCGTATAACGTGCCGCTGGACCCCATCACGCTCGCTGCTATCGATGCGGTGCTGACGGCGCGGCTGGCGCTGCGAACGAACAACCCGCACCTCGTCCTCACGAAAGACTCACGCGCTCACGAAACTGCAGCGTCGCCGTATTTCATGACTCATATTCTCGATCCGGCCGGCGTCACGCCAGCTGTCCTGCGTCAAACCCGTCTCGCCGATCTCGCCCACTCCCACGACCCGAGACTGGTCGCCGCGGCATTCGGCATGACAGCCGGCGGCGCACTGCACTACGTCTTCGATGCTGTCGACCGCGAGGAAGAAGTCTTCGCTTCAACCTATGAAGATTAGGTATCAACTCGCATACGTCAACTTGAACGTATGCGGCTTCGCGGGATGCAGGTTCGACGAGACCGCGATGGATCGTTTCTCGTAGGCCGCATCGACGAGTCGATAGAGGCCCTCCGCGGCGTCGGCCCCGACTTCGAGGAGCCCGATGTCATCGATCACGATCAGGTCCGAGCGCAGGATCCGGGCGACGACCCGGCCGACGGAGTCGTCGGCGCGGTGCGCGCGGACGAGAGCGCCGAGGTCCTCAAGGCGGAACCACGCGACCCTCATCCCGGCCTCGACGACTTGCTGGCCGAGGGCCTCGAGGAAGAAGGTCTTCCCAGTCCCGGAGGGCCCGCAAACGACGACGTTCTCCTTCCGGCCGATCCATTCCAACGTCCGGAGGGCCTGCTGGGTGGGGGCCGGGATCGAGGACGCCGATTCGTCCCAGGTGTCGAATGTTTTTCCTGTGGGGAACCCCGCCGCTCGCCTCCTGGTCGCGAGCATCGACCGGGACCGGCCGGTGATTTCCTCAACGAACAGGGCTTTGATGATCTCGACGGGTTCCCAGCGTTGGGCCCGGGCTGTTGCGATCAGTTCCGGCGCCAGGGCGCGGGCGTAGGGCATCTTCAACTGCCGCATCAACGCTTCCAGGTCCGCGGGCAGCGCGGGCGCGGCGGCCTGGGTGACGCTCACGCGCTCTGCTCCAACTCGTCATCGGCGGCTTGCCCGATCGCCGCCCACCCGGCGGTGCCCTGCGCGAGCGAGCTCGTCTCGCCCGCCGTGCGTGCCTGCGGACGGATCGAGCCTGCGCTGAGGAGGGAGGCGAGGTCACCGGTCGCGAAACGACCATAAGTGGCCGCCTGCCCGAGGGCCTCATCGACCGGGGCGGTGCCGCTGATCTTCGCCAACGCGACGGCCTCGGCCATCTTCACGTTCATCCGCGCGGTCCCGGCCGCGGCCGCTTCGAGTAACCACGCGTGCGCGCCAGCCCCGATGGCCAGGAACTCCGTCTCCGCTGCGCTGCGCGGGGTGATCGTGTAGTCGCCCGGGATCTTCTCCCGATGGTCGGGGAAGTGCGCGTCGTCGATCTTCGGGCTGCCCGGCCGGGCCCGCCGGTGCCGGGCGACTTCAACGGGCCCGTCACTGCCGACGTGGACGATGACGACCTGCTCGGAGGCCCCGACCCCGTGGCTGCGGACGAACACACGGGCGCCGAGCAAGTGCGCCGGCACCGAGTACTGGCCGTTCTCCAACGTGACCATCGGCGTGTTCTCCGGGACGGCTCGCGTCAGGCCCAGCGCGACGGTGTGCGCCGTGTCAGGGACCCGGTGCAACCGGGGCCGTTCCTCCTCGAGCATCACCGACGGCTTCCGCCTGGTGGCGCGGTGCTCCCGGGTGTTGACCAGGGCCATGAATGCTTCGTAGGCCGCTTCGACCTCGGCGAACGAGGCGTATTCGGGCCGCAGGTTGGTGTCTTTGGGCACGATGTCAGCCTTGGCGAGCTTCACCGAGGACTCCACCCCGCCCTTGGACGCAGGATCCGCGGGCTGACACGTCAGCACGCTCACCCCGTAGTGGCGGGCGAAGTCCACCGTCTGCGGATTCCGCACCGGCACCCCGGCAACATGGGACACGGTGACCGTTTTCTCGTTATCGGTCAGGACGTAGGTCGGCGCGCCGCCAAGGAGCCGGAACGAGCGATCCAACGCGGCGAACACGCTCGGCGCCGTCCGGTCCCGCAACGCGATCACGATCCGAAACCGCGACCACGCCAGCCACGCGACGAACAACACCGTCTTCTTCCCATCGATGACGGGGCCGTCGCCGAAGTCATACTGCAACCACATCCCCGGCTCCGTGATCCACGGCCGGTGCACCCGCACCCGACCGAGCCGGAACGCAGCGCGGACCTGCGCGACCGCCCGCCGCGTCGACCGCTCCGAACCCGCGTAGCCCAGACCGATCAGTTTCGCGTGGGCCCGGTCCGCACGGATCTTGCCCTGCGACGCCTCCACCCATTCCTCGATCTTGGGCAGGAACGGGTCCGTGACCCGGCCCCGGTAGGCGGGCTCCGCGAGCGGACGGCCCGCGTCGCGCGCGGCGACGTGCCGGGCGACGGTGTGATGCGAGCACCCGGTGAGCTCGGCCGCGGCACGCAACGACTCAGTCAGGTCGTAGGCAGCGAGTATTTCCATGATTTCTCCGTCAAACTTCATTCAGGGCCTCTTCCTGGGCGACTTTGATGCGACTAGACACCGTCATCAAATCCCAGGAAGGGGCTCCCGCCACGTAACCGGGCGGGGGTTCAGAAATAGAAGTGGGCAGATCTCATGGCCACCAACGGGCCGTTCTACTGGCCATCAGTGGGCACTTCCGTGGCCGCCTATGGGCAGTTTGGCATGGCCGCTAACAAATGGTCCTGGCTTGGTTCCGCGCGGATGTCAATGAGAAACCGTGTTCAAGGCCTCCGCATGCCTCATAACCCTAGAGATATAAAACGTCTCACGACTCCCGTTTCTCGCCTTCGCAGATCGACGGAATCTCGCCTGCAGCAATTCTCATGACTACGTCACACAACCTCCTGCTTGAATTGCAGTACTCACCGTTAGTTCTGAAACACTCGGGATCACCAGTTCCGACCTTGCCGTTCCCACCGCACACGCGTGTCCCGCACAGCCGGCATTCAGCCCACCCGCCTACCGTTGACGGCGGAGTCCCCCACTCCAACAAACGAGCCCCGGCACATTCCTCGCCTCCCCCAGGTGCAGGGAAGCCGGGGCTTTTTCGAGGCCACCGGCGCCCAGCCCGGCTGCGCGAAGACGCTCTCATGCACGCCGCGGCCGGGGAACAGCATCGTGTCGACGCTCGTTGAATAGTAGGCCGTTGGCGCTGACACATCGAATACACCGCGGCCTCCGACAACTCCGCGACGTCGTCCCAGCCGAGCCCGAGCCGCTCTGTTGCAGCGAGCACAGCCCGAATACTGTGCCGGGACATCCCCTGAGCAGACTCGATCGCCCGTCGCGACAAACCCTGATTTCGCTGCTGCAGGATCTGCTTCGCTTTGATCTTCCGTACCATTGCCGGTACTCCTTCCACCACGTGGCGCTCACATGGTGGGAGGAGCTTTTCAGGTGGTGCTCAACCACGCCGGCAGTGGGGCTGAACGATACGAATCACGCATCTGAACAGTGGGGCTCACCCGCACCACAGGTGGTGCCCAACGAAGCCAATATTCACTGGCGAACATAGCGCCCGTGATGTGATTCTCCTGAGCTCTCGGTCAACCTTACGAATTCGGTGAGAAGAGAGACGGAGGGAAGAGAAGAAAGCACTTCGCAGCCGGTGTCGCCGAATCGCCTCTACGTAGCGCGGAACTGAGATCGTGTCAGCGGAGATCCGAGCCCATTTCCTCCGCCGCTATCTCAGTGAAATCGTAACGCTGCTCTGGATGAGACGATCCTTCACTGGGAGGAGCCACTGTTCGAAAAGACGGCACGATCTCACACGGCGCCCGGGGTGAGGGAGGCGTGAGTTTGGGGTTCGCGGCGTTGCCAGTCCTGGGGCAGGGCGGCTTCGAGGGCGTCGTCGACGGTGATGATGCCGAGGATGTGGCCGCTTTCGTCGAGGACCGGGAGGGTGAGGAGGTTGAAGTCAGCCATGCGGGTGGTGACGTCGATGATGTCATCTTGTGGTGCGGCGTGAACGGGATCAGGGTCAGCGACTTCGCGGAGGGGACGGTGCGGGTCTGTTTGGAGGGCGCGGATGATACTGATCGCACCACGGAGTGTTCCGTCGTCGGCGGTGCTGTAAATGGTGGTGAGCGCTTCCGGTTGTTGAGTTGTCGAGGTGCGAATGAGATCAAGGGCGTCCTGGATGGTCGCGTGCTCCGCCAGAGCGAGGTATTCCACACCCATGAGGCCCCCTGCCGTTGCAGTGTGGTAGCCCAGCAGGGCCAGAACTTTGGTGTGTTGGGGTTCAGGGAGCAGAGCGAGGACTTCCCGGCGTCGCGCCTGGGGGAGGTCAGTGATGGCGTCGGCCGCGTCATCTGCCCGCATCCGGGTCAGGACAGAAGCGACGTCAGCAGTACTTCGGGATTTGAGGAGATGGGTGAGGCTGTCTTCGTCGAGTTCTTCAAAGACGTCTGCTTCGAATTCCGGGTCGTTGTGGACTTGAGTGAGGAGTTCGCTTTGCTCTTTAGCGTCTGCCGTTTCGATGAGGTCTGCAATTTGGGCTGCTTTGAGACGGCGTAATTTCCCAAACGGGGCGCGAACGAGGACCGAGGGTTCGTGGCCGATGAGGGCTTCAAAGGATTTCCAGTCCCGTGCCGGGTCGGTGGAGATGGTCTTCCGGGTGGACCACCAGTGGGTTTGGTGCACGTTCAATCCTGTGACAGCCCACGTGGCGGTGTCGGAGCTGAGATAAATGTCGTGAGCACGGACGAGGGAGGCCATGTGCACGTCGATGAGGCGGTGGCCCAGGACGTCAGCGTTGAGTAGGACCTCGCCCGGGCGGCGCTGGAATGCCCGCACGTTCAAGCGGGCTGTGGTGAGCTCGACTCGATTGGGTTCCAAGGCTCTGACGTCGGCGATCGGGACGTAGATGGTTTCGGAACCCACTTTGACCACGAGCGCGGTCACGAGGGGGTAGTCATCTCCCCTGAGGCGAACAATGACGTCAGCGAGTTTGGCAAGTTGTTTTCCTTGGCTGTCGACCACGGCATGGCGCAGGAGTTGGGAAAGACGGAGAGCGGATTTAGTTGTTGTTGGAACGGGAGAGTTAGACACAGTGGCTTCTTTCACGAACAAGGCTAGGTAGAGGTGGCACGTTGTCGGGGTGGTATTGAGAATATGGTGCTCGCGGCTAGTGGCCCAGTGCGAGCTGGATGACGCGGACGACGACTAGGACCATGGCGAGGATCAGGTAGGCGCGCAGCACGCCCAATCCGATGGTCCGACCGGTGGAGAGCTCCGGGCGGGCGAGGAGGGTGAGGGGTGGCATCCGCCAACGGAGACGTTGACTGTGTTCCATCGGGAGCACCGCATCACCGGCCGGGCGTCGCCGGCGAAGGACCAGGGCGGTCGCTCCGACAAGAATTCCCAAGACGCTGCCCCCGCCGAGGATGGACAAGATTGTCTCTCCCGTGATGTCTGGGAAGAGAACGCTGGCTGTGAGGATGATGGAAAGCATGACCAGCACGGCGACGACAACAGACGTGAACAGGTTCAACCATTTGCCGTTGACCCAGGGGCCCAGCACGTCTTTGTCGTTGCAGAGCAATAAGAGGAAGACCGTGGCTGAAGGTAGCAGCACCCCGGCGAGAGTCTGTACTCCCACGGTCAAGAGTCCCAGCGGCGCACCGGGAATCAGAACAATCGTGGCTGCCAGGGCGAGGAGGGCAGCGAATACGGCGTAGAAGCCCTTCGCTTCCCACGGTTTGCGGTGCAGGGAGTGCTTCAACCCCAACACGTCGCCCAACGCGTATGAAGTAGACAAACCTACTGCGGCCGCACCAATAATGGACGCGTCGATCAACGCGATCGCGAACATCACTCCCACGCCACGTCCGACAAACTTGCCGAGGCCTTCTGCGACCCCGAGTGCGTCAGTGAAGTTGCCGAATTCGGGCCGGCCCGTGAAGGTGGCGGACGTGAAGCCGATGATCGCGGCCGCACCGACGATGACCATCAAGATCCCGATCCACAAGTCGACCTTTTCGTAATTCATGAACCGGGGCGTGATGCGCTTGTCAATGACATAGGACTGTTGGAAGAACAACTGCCACGGGGCGACGGTCGTGCCGACGATCCCGATGATGAGCAGCATCACCGTGGAAAGTTGGGACCCGGGTGGCATCCCGGGGAGCACAAAATTGGTCGCCATCTCGCCCAGATTCGGACCCGACAGAAAGAAAATGGGGACCAACAAGAGGGACCCGGCAACAAGAACCATGCTGACGCGTTCGAACCGTTTAAAAGACCCGGTGCTGACGGCGCCGAGCACGAGCACGGCTGCAACAATTACGCCGGGAATCTGGGGGATGCCCAGATACTGCAAGCCCAAACTGATACCGATGAATTCGGTCACGATGGTGAGCGCGTTCAGGATGAACAGGTCAATGACGCTGAAGGCTCCCCAGAACTTTCCAAAACGTTCCAAGATGAGCCGGGCATGGCCCACCCCCGTGACCACCCCCAACCGCAACACCATTTCCTGGTTCACGTAGAGGACGGGTACCAGCAGCAGCAACGTCCACAGCAATGTGGTCCCATAATTTTGGCCAGCTTGCGTGTAGGTCCCAAACGCGCCAGCGTCGTTGTCGCCGACCATCACAATCAGTCCAGGACCCAGAATGGCCAAAAGGGTACGCAGTTTTGCCCGCACGCCCCGCCGCGGCGCATCATCGCCGAGTCGAATCGTGCCCATGGCCCCTTCAATATCGCCCACGTGCGCGGAATCCAGGACCGCTGACACGGGCCCGGTCGGAGGAACGAGGTTTGACGTTGTATCCATGGTGAACTTTCTGCAGGAAATGAAAAGACAGGATCCGGGAGCCGATCAAACGCGGCCCCACGAGGGCCGGCGATGTCGGGAACACCGCGGAAACCACAGGGCCGGGCGAGAATATATGACCTGGCCGGGATGCGATCACCGCGGGGCACGCCACCAGAAAGGCGTGTGCAGGCAGACTGCTACCTGGTGCGCGTGGTCGGCAGGAGGTAGGGTCTATGGCTCTCGCTCATTGACGTGCTCCCTCCGCTTTGCTCAGCGCACACGAAGAGTCCGACCAGACCGGCCGAGGTAACCTCTCCTCGTAAGACCTTTGGCACTTTGCGGCGTTAACCCGGAAACCGGGAGCCAATCGGGGCAATCCCTTGTTCCGGGAAAACCTGTCCTGACCCGGGGCGTCTCTGGACGTTGGGGGTCGCTGGCTTATATCCACAAAGGAGCCTCAGCTAACGAACGGCGCCCTGCAAAGATGACTGTACGCGGAGACCCCAACAGAAGCAATCGCGGCTGTCAATGTTCCACAAGCGTTCACCTTGCCGCGACGTTAAACGGCCGCCGTCTGGGCGGCGCGGCAACATGGATAGCTTTACCTTGCTAGCGCGCCGCGTTCTAAAGTGCTCAACTCGACTAGATCCCCCGGTCCAACCCTTCATCGGACCCGGAAAGACCAGAACGCCAAGGGCGAGGACCTAAGTCGAGACCAAGACTTGAGGAAGCAGAGGACAGGGATGCACTCATTCGGATCACTCATCCTGCTGCCACTGAACGCGAACCAGGTCGCAGCCGGTTCCCGGTCTGATCCCGGGCCTGACCTTCCTCTCGGCACGATGACGGACCCGACGTTCACCGCCCAGGCGCGTCTGGCCGCTCACCGACTAAATCTCTTCCGGATCGCACCAGACATGGTCCTCACGCCCTGCGAACCGGGCTGGATGCCGCTCACTCAAGGGGTACTGACGGAACTGCGTCACCTACCGCGCGTTGTCCGCTCCGACCGTCGACTGGACGTTGAAGAGGCCTGGGATCGTCACCAAAGCGCACGGCGCCAAGACCCCTCACTCCGGCCCGGCTGGTTGTCGCGGACCGAGTCGTCCCCCGAAGCTGGCGACACCGGTGACGCGACTTCGACCTCGTTCAGCCCGCCGAGCAGACTCGAACTATCAGCAAACATGGACACCAAGAACGTCGTATCCACTTCGAGGCGGTCGTTCGTCACAGATCTGCTCATGCCGCTGCTGTCCGACCGGCAAACCATACTTCTCATGGCAGATCCGCACGTTATTGCTCAACTACGGATCGTTCTCAACGACAGCAATGCTCGGCAGACCCGTGACGCTGAACTCCCGACCGGGCAACTCCTCCGATACGACTTCGACCGCAACCTGCACCCCCTCAACCCCTTGGGAAGCTCCCTCTAACCGGCGATCTCCAGTTCTCCACGCTGGTAGCCGCCACTCCAGCACGACGCTGCCAAGCGTGCCAGCGATGCCAACACCGAGCAAACTGGCAGCTGAGGCGCTGTCGACCGGCGTCTTCGCCGATATCCAAGTGGTGCTTTCCCACGAGTGGTGATGAATGCACAGAAGTCGCTGCTCTGGGTTGCATTCGAGGGCCCTAGAACCCGAGGACCCGAGGACCCGAGGATGAAAGCGTCGAGTTGCGGATATCGACGCCGGGACAAGGCCAACAGGGATGCGGGCGGTATCCGTGGTCCGGGGACTTTCTGCCCAAGAAGCAATCCCTCTCCCCTGCTCCAGCCAGAAAATAGGCTTTCGCGTTAGACAGGTACCGTATCCGCGTGTCTCAAAGCGCTATTTTCGTTGTGACCCAGCGTGGATTTCCGGGATGGGTCGAGCGCCCTAGTTTCCTTTGCTGCAGGTTTGTTGAGCTGCTGTTTGTCCCGTCACGGTCGCCGGGAGGACGGCGCCCCCGGGGCCGGGCGTGGCCGCCTGCACAGGGGTGGGTGTGGTGGCCGGTACAGTCTTGCCCGGCACAGGAGTCGAGAGGGAAGTGGGCGTGGGATTCGGGGCCGCGGGCGCAGATTTGTCCAGAACGGCTGCCCGACCGGGGGCACCGCTGAGCTGAATGGGCTGGTCAGCGGCGAGAGCTGCGTTCACGACAGCAGCACCCTCCTTCTGCGGGATGACACGGTTCACATCCTGAGGGTCGGCCACAGCGGGGTACTGAAGGAAGACCATGTTCGCCAACCCGGTATCTTTGAGCGCGAGCGCAATTTGGACCTGAGTCGTGGGATTGGTCAAGGTATCAGAGAGGACCATGTTGTCTGTCGCCGCCTTGGCCAGGGAGTACAGCATGACAGGGTTACCGAGGACGCCGCCCGTTTCGACTTTCCGGGCCAACGCAGCCATGAACACTTGCTGGTTGCTGATGCGGCCCAGGTCGCTGCCGTCACCGACACCGTGTCTGCTCCGCAGGAACGACAAGGCCATGTCACCGACGATGCTCTGCTGTCCGGCCGCCAAATGCAAGGGCGGATTCGTGTAGAGGTCATCGATCGGGGAGGCCACACACACGGTGACGCCGCCGATGGCGTTGGACATCGCTGAGACCCCGTCGAAACTGATCTGGGCGGCGAAGGGAATCTGAACGCCGGTAAGTTTTTCGATCGTGAGCACCACGCAGGAAAGCCCTCCGCGGGCGAGCGTCGCGTTCAACATCACCCGACTGGACGCCGACGCCGTCGACCCATCAGATTGCGGACACGCAGGAACAGGGATCATGAGATCCCTAGGGAAACTGATCACACTCACGTTCTGATGGTTTTTCGAAATGTGTAATAACAGGGTGACATCGTTATTGCCCGCACCGGAACTTCCCGCCAAACCTGCGCCCGTCGCAAAAGCCCCACCCTGCCCGGACCGGGTATCCGTTCCCGTCAGGAGTAGATCGACCCCGCCGGAAATGGCTGCGACGTCTGCCGCAGGCGCAGCAGTGCTCCCGGGTGTGTCCGCAAGGTGGGCGAGATGCACGCCCGGTTTCACGCTGCTGGCAACATCCCACGTGGCAACAGCTGCAATAGTCCCCCCACTGACCAGGAGAACGCTCACGGAGAACACGAGCGCGACCCTCACGGTTTGCCATGGGCCACGCCGCTGCAACCGTCCGTGCCGAATAGGGGCACCCAAGGAATGCGCTCGCGTCCGAAGCGGTTGCGGCGGCTTTTCCGTCACGTTGACCCCGGCTTTCTCCTGCGGTCCGAAAGCGGCTACCCCGTCAAAAACAACACGCTTGCTCCGCACCTTATACAACGCGAGTAGGCAACTGCTGGGAACCCACCGAGCGGTTCGTGGCTCTGTCAGCAGCCGGAGCATGGGGAATCGAGAGTGTAGCTGGGACCAGGCTGCGTTCTGGCGCGGTGCGGGAGTGTCCTTCGGGCCTTTCCCGGGTCGAGGGCCTTATATAGGGACGTGCTTCATTGTTGCCTCCTCGACTGCCTGCTGTCCTATCGGAAGCACCGTCATGTCCACCGACCGTCCCGCTGACCGTCCGGAGCGCCCCAACACTTCGCGGGCAACGCATGCATTGACTAACCTCTGTCCACGCCCGACCTCGCGAACTGCTGTGAGGAGGCACACCGAACTTCTACACTCGACAAGACCTATTACGCTGAGGGAAACCCGATGTCAACAATGTGGACGGCCGTGACTCTCCGGACGGACGATGTTTTGGGCCAAACTTTTGTTGTCGTGGTCAAACGTGACCAGCACGGCCACGTTCCAACGGTCCTCGTCAACCCAATCGACACCGCCGGCCGCAGGCTGCCGGGTGTTTGGCTGAGCGAGGCTTCTCACCACACTGTCTACCGGCGCCTGCCAGAGAATCCCTCACTCTAGGAGTGCGGTTCAGTTCTCGTTCAGTGCTTCCCCTCCGCGATCCCCCTCATGGTCGACGCCGCCACCACGCCTGTCGTGACCGGGTCTCCTTCATGGCTGCATTTGGCATCGCGGCGCCCAACCGAACATACGGGGAATCTGCTGTGCGGATGACCGCCGCGGGGTGTCAGTGCGTGAATCCGGGTTGCTGCCCTTCGACCGGCATCGGCCCCTCGAGCCTGTCGAGGTAGGCCGTCTCCTGCTCGATGACCGTGAGCAGGCGTGCGGCCAGGTCCATGCTGAGCCCGTTGCGCACAACGATGCGTTGCACCGTCATCTCGGACAGGTCGTCGGGCATCCGGTAGGCGGGAACGAGCCAACCATGGGAACGCAGCCGGTCCGAGAGGTGGAACAGGTTCCAATTCCGGGTGTGGCCGGGGGTGAGCCGCCACGCGAACACCGGGATATCGGAACCGTCATTCCACAGGGTGAAGGCGCCGATCTTCTCGATGCCGCGCGCAAGGAATCGTGCCACGTCCTGGGACACCTGCTGCACGGCACGGTATCCCTCGAACCCGAGCCGGAGGAAGAGGTAATACTGCAGGAGCACCTGCGCGCCGGGACGGGAGAAATTGAGGGCGAACGTGGGCATGCTCCCGCCGAGGTAGCTGACATGGAAGACCAGGTCCTCCGGCAGCAGGTCCTTCGAACGCCAGACGATCCAGCCCAGGCCGGGGTATACGAGACCGTACTTGTGCGCGGACGTGTTGATCGAATGCACCCGTTCCAACCGGAAGTCCCAGGCCAGTTCCGGCTGCAGGAAGGGCGCGATCATGCCCCCGGATGCCGCGTCGACATGGATCGGAATGTCCAGTCCGGTGCGTTCCTGGACCTCGTCGAGGGCTGCGGCGATCGCCGCGACCGGCTCGTAGACCCCGGTGTAAGTCACGCCCATGATCGCGACGACGCCGATCGTGTTCTCATCGACATAGCTTTCGAGGTTGTGGCCGTCGAGGCTCGGATGCTCCTCGCTGATGGGCACGAAGCGCGCCTCGACGTCCCAGTAGTTGCAGAACTTCTCCCAGCACACCTGCACCGCGGAACTCATCACGAGGTTCGGCTGCCCGGTCGGCTTCCCGGCCGCCCGCCTGGCCTGCTGCCAGCGTCGTTTCAGGGCCAGTCCGCCGAGCATGCACGCCTCCGAGGATCCGATCGTCGACGTGCCGATCGTGTCCATCGGCTCAGGCGCATGCCAGAGGCCCGCGATCATCCGCCAGCAATACTCCTCGATCGCCGCGGTCTGGGGGTATTCGTCCTTGTCGACGACGTTCTTGTCAAAGGCCTCCGTGTAGAGCCGGCCGGCGTGATCATCCATCCAGGTGCCCACGAAGGTCGCGAGGTTCAGCCGGGCATTGCCATCGAGCATGATCTCGTCGTGGATGATCTGGTACGCCGTCTCCGGCTCCATCGGGTCCGCGCAGAGGACATAGCGTGGGACAACGCTGTCCTCTCCCGGGCGGGCGAAGAGCGGGTTGATCTTTAAGAACTCCGGCTTGAACTCTGAGTTGGCCTGCATGGGGTCCATGCTGCCGTATCGGGCCGGGAATCGACCACGAACCGCCGTTGCCCGCAGCCCGGTCGGGGTGGCGTATGCAGTCGATCTGCTCTGCCGCAACGACGGGATGGTGTTGGAGATCATGTCGAAAAATGTACGTGTTGCTCGAGCTCGCGGGACGAAACACCGAAGACGAATCCGCGATGACCACCTACCGTGCCCTAACCCGCCACCGCGTCTCGACCCGCATCGCCGCCCTGCTCGTGGTGTTACCGCCTTCGATGACGACCAGGGCTTCACGCACCCCAGCCGCCGGGCCTTCCATCTATTTCCGGAGGTTCACAGAGAGGGGCGGTCCGTGGGAACTTTGGAGTGGGCGCCGGCCAGGTCGACTTGGTGCTCACCGATGGTTGCCGACACGTCGCACGATACCCGTTGCGGCACAGAACGCTCTCCACGCACCCTAGGATTCAGGAGTTAGTTGACGCGGCGCCTTCAAGACCGCTTCGCACGCTAACCGTTAACCGGATCGACAGCGGTCCCAGCTGCCGTGAGCCTGTCTTGGACGTAGAAAGATTCGTGAAGTTGGAAAAATTGAGCGCACGCGGTCCGGCTTTGGTTGTGGGTCCCATGATTGCGGCGATGGGTGTCGTCTTCGGCGATATTGGCACCAGCCCGCTTTACGCGGCGACGACGACGTTTGACGCCGGCAGCTTCGATGCCAGCGGACCGTCGGCCGAATATGTGTATGGGTCGACGGCGACCATCGTCTATGCGCTCACTTTGGTTGTCACGATCCTCTACGTGCGTTTCCTAATCCGGGCTGACAACCGAGGCGAAGGTGGGCTTCTCGCACTATTCGGGCTTCTCCGCCGGAGCGGTCTGAAAGCTCGAACCCTCACGACCTTCACTATTGTTGCCATGCTGGGTGCCGCAATGTTTCTAGGCGATAGCGTGATCACTCCCGCGATCTCGGTCCTGTCCGCAGTAGAAGGTCTAGAAGTGATCCAGCCGACCCTGTCCGCCCTTGTGGTGCCGATCGCAGTCGTGATCTTGCTGGGTGTTTTTGCGATACAAAGATTTGGCACCCGAACAATCGGACGGCTCTTCGGCCCGATAATGTTGCTCTGGTTTCTTGTCCTCGCAGTGACGGGTGGCGCATCGATCCTGGAGGACCCCGCGGTCCTTCAAGCGCTCTCGCCGCACTGGGTTGTACTTTTCTTCATCGACCAGCCCGGGACAGCATTCTTCGCCCTCGGAGCGATCGTTCTGGCCGTTACGGGAGCCGAAGCCCTCTACGCCGACCTCGGCCATTTCGGCCGACAAGCGATCACGCGCGCATGGATGTGGGTCGTCTTTCCCGCCCTGGTCCTCAACTATCTTGGGCAGGCGTCCTTGGCTCTGCGCCACCCGCAGGAGGCGACCGCATCTTTCTTCGGCCTCGTGCCCGCGTGGGGTCAACTCCCCATGGTCATCCTCGCCACGGCCGCCACGATCATCGCTTCCCAGTCTGTGATCTCAGGGACATACTCCGTCATCCATCAAGCGTGGCGTCTGGGGCTCTTCCCTCCACTTCGAGTAGTTCACACATCGGAAAAGAACGAGGGCCAGATCTACGTTCCAGCCATCAACGTCCTACTTGCACTTGCTGTGCTCGCCGTGACAATTGGCTTCCGAGGATCCGCCGCGTTGGCCTCCGCATACGGCATCGCCGTCACCACTACCATCTCCATCACCAGCATCGTCTACCTGGCCTGGAGTTGGGCACACTCCAGACGCCTCACGCCAAGAATTATCGCCGCAGGCGCAATCCTCCTGGTTACTATCGCGTTCCTCGTTGCGAACCTACCCAAAGCGACCTCGGGAGGGTGGCTCCCACTGGCAATTGGCGCAATCATATTCACAGTGATGGGCTCATGGTGGATAGGACAGCAACGCATCCGCGCCGCACGACGCATCGGCGAGCTCCCCATCAGCGACCTGGAGTCCTTTCTCACACGCGCCAAAGGGGACCTGTTCCGGGTTCCCGGAGACGCAGTGTTCATTACCCGGAATCCAAATATTGTGCCCGTTGCCCTGCGCACAATGGTCACTCAAAATCATGCCCTCCAAAAACGCTCCATCCTCTTGAGCTGGTCAACGATCGACGTCCCCTCCACCGTCGGGATGAAACAACGAATCAACGTCGAAACGTTCCCCTCCGGAATCGTTCGCGTCGTCGCGAAAATCGGATTCCTTGAGCAACCCCGGATGACAGAACTGCTGACCGAAGCTCACACCGTTGACAAGACAGCGCTAGTAAATTTCGCTTCCTCACGCGCAACATTCTTCATTTCCACCCCAGTACCCCGCTACAACCGGCGGAGCAAAATGTTTCGCTGGGCCCAAGTCCTCTTCCTAGCCCTCGACAGGCTCGCACCCGACCCCGTCGACGTCATCGAGCTTCCCCGAGACAGAACCATCGTCCTCGCCCGCGAAGCACTCCTCTAAACCTCGGACCAACTCAAAGAAACGGTTGACGATCCCACAACCCCAGGCCGCTAACACTTGCTGAAGTTCACGGCCACATCGTTGGGTCAGAGGACGGGAAAAGCGCGATCGCCAAGGAAGACCATCAACGGTGACCCTTTGGCCGAAGAAGAACGAAAAGGGTTGAGGGAGGCTCGCACGCATCTGGGCTCGGAAGGCCGCCAGGCAACGGCTGTCTAGTTCTGAGTTTTCGAGACGGAGCTCGCGCGCGAATCAAGCCCCGGGACGGGGCCCTGACCGGGATGGAGCAGAACACGAAACCGGGACCCGAGCGCCTTTCTGGCAACACTGGGGATGCTTCGTTCCTTCTCCAGACGTTTTGTCTCGAGCGAGTACGTGGTGCGCTGAAGCAGATGGTTAGTGGGCGAGTCCGGAAACGAGGTTGATCGTTGTCGCTAGGACAACGACTCCCAAGACGTAAGAAAGCAACGAATGGCGCAGCGCGGTGATGCGGATATCGTGATTTTGCAGATTGGTGTCCGAAACTTGGAACGTGGCCCCGATCGTCACGGCCAGGTAAGCGAAGTCGGAGTACCGGGGCGGCTCGCGTTGATTGAAGTCAATGCCCCCGGTTTCGTTGCTGTAGTACAGGTGCGCGTATCGCAAGGTGAACACGGTGGTGACCATCAGCCAAGAAGCCGCGATCGTTGACAACGCCAAGGCGACGAGTCCGGCTTTGGCCAGTCCTTCCACGGTGCCAGCCTCAATGAGGATAAGCGCAATGGCCCAGAAACTGGCGATACTTGCGCACAGAATGAGTACCTCGGCGGCGAACCGGGATGGATCTTCTCGAGTGGCATATCGTGCGGTCTCAGAATGATCCAGTCGACCTACCGCTATCCACGTCCACGACAGGAAGACGACCGCCGCCCCAACCCAACCGATAGCCGGCGCGAATGCCCATTTCACAATCAGACCAGAGGCGACGCCAACGAGCACGCCAACGATGAGAGCCACGCTCGCCCTCGTGCCAGCATGAAAAATTGTTGATCGAAAGTCCTGCACCTGCTCCATCCCCAGATCCTCGCACAAAGCGCACGATTTAGAACCAACCGCCGGTATGTTGTGGATGTCCCCTACTGGAATTCTGTCGCTAGCCTCGCCAATGCGTAGGTCACGGGTTCGCCCACGCCTCCCCAAAGACCAGGATGAAGAACTCTCGTAGAGCATTGGACATGCTGCCGCTCATATCCGCTGAAGCGGGGCGCGCAGAAATCATGAGGGAGCCAACGGTGGGATACTTCACACCTCCAACATGAAATGGGAGCACCGACATAATGAGCGCAGACTTCGACTACACCCAACACCCGAGAGCCGCCGAACGTGCCGCCCAAGGGCCGCCGACCGTGCGCTCAGTTCTCTCGAAGTTGCGCGCTGATTCCGGCCGGGTGAACGGCATCAATCAAAAAATCGGCTTGGGCATCACGAAGAGCGTCGGAACAATGTGGGCGGCCTACGCATTCGCCGCCATCAGCCTTGTCAGCCTGCCGGCCGCCATTCAAAGCCACGACTCCATCGTTATCATCGCCTGGGTCGCCCAGACGTTCCTCCAATTGGTGCTCCTCCCGATCATCATTGTGGGCCAGAACATCCAGGCTGCAGCCTCCGACGCACGAGCCGCCGCCACCTATGAAGATGCGGGCGCGATCCTCGAAGAAGCGAAACAAATACAATTGCACCTCGCCTCACAGGACGCCGCCATAGGTGCCCTCCTCGACAAGGTCAAGTCCCTGGAAAACCAGACCCCCTGATCGGTGGCTCACCTAAGGATTGGATGATTGGCAAACACCCTTCCAAGCCGACGGACGGCAACGCGGTCCCATCGACGCCGGCCACTCGCGGTTGTGGCTTCCTCACGCTCTGACAACGTCGGCCTGCAGTACGAGACCGTCGACCTCACCCACGACCAAGCCGCCGCCGACCTGGTCACACAACTCGGCTACCGATCCGCACCCGTCGTCATCGTTGGCACCGAACACTGGGCGGGGTTCAGGCCAGACAAGATCAACGCCATCGCCGCAGCACAAGCCGCCACGCTCACGCCGATACTGAAGGAAGAGAAAGAGTGAGGAAGCCGCTGCCCATCTCACCTCTCATGACTCCAGCCGAAGTATGCGCAGCACTGCGCATCGACACCCTCGACAAGCTGCGCACCACCGACAGGCTCAAAACCTTCGCCATCGACGAACACCTCCTCCGCGATGACCGCCAGTCCGTCCTGACTTTCAGCCTCGCCGACGGGGCACCTTCGCCGAGACACACACCCGGGACTCGACAATAAGTTCGACTCGGCGCACGCACCGGCACCCGCGTTTCCGGTGGCGAAGAAATCGGTGAGCGGGATCCCACGTGTTCCGATCCATACCTGAGGACGAACTGGACCGGCATGCAAGCAATCGCGCGGGCCGGGGAGAGCCAGCGCCCCGCTGTCCAACAAGCTGTTGACCAATTGCCCGGGCACACGCCACTATCCCTCGACACCGGGGCCGCTGATGCCACCATCGTGGCTCTTTGAAGGGATCGTACGGGCCTATGGGCGCTCCCGGACTCGATAAGCTCACGGCGCACCATAAGAGAGGACGATATTGGCCGCCTGGACTGTTGAATATGAGGGCGATACCCTTGACCGCTTCGTGGACTCGCTCCCTCCGTACGAGCAGGCGGTCCTCATCGCGGCAATCGAGCACGTACTCGAGGTCTATGGAATCGACATTTGCGCAGGCGAGTGGGGGAAATCACTCGGCGATGGACTGTACGAGTTTCGCGTGCGCAAATCGTTGCAGGCGATTTTTACTGAAGCCGGCCTAGCGCCGCCGATGGATATGTCTGGCATCGACCGCCAGGTACTTCTCCGAGTGTTCTGCACATTTCACGGCTGCAAGATTGTTCTTCTCTACAGCGGATACAACAAGAAGAGTGGATTCAACCGGTGGAAGCAACACCTCGATCATGGAGGTGGATTATGGGACGTCCGAAGGGTTGGATGGCCACGCAACTCGGGCGAGAACCGATGCGGTCGCCAGGCCGGCCGCCGGGGTGGCACCGGGAGCACCGCCAGGATTTCTGGGGGCCTCGTTGGCCAGGGCATCTCGAGCGAGGAAGCGGGCGAGCGGGCGAGCGGGCGAGCGGGCGAGCGGGCCTGCGTGTCGGCGCCGGTCGGGACTCGCTTCTTCCGGCACGCTGGCGGGATGCTAGACCTCAGCAAGGCACCGCTGTCAGGATAGGTTTTTGACCTTCGTCGAGCGTGAGGAGAGCCTCAGAGACACAAAAATGATCAACGCGCTCCACGGAGTGGGCGCGTGGGAATAGCTGTGACTGCGAGGGCCCATTCGGTTGTTAGCCGGGTCGCACCGGTGTGTATGAGCCCCACGTGATAGCCCTGTACTTGACCTTTGCCGTTGGCTTTGGCTGCATACATCGCGATATCGGCTTGATGTACAAGCTCATCGATATCAATCCCGGGTGTGAGCGTCGCGATCCCGACGCTGGCACCGACCTGCGCAAAGCGTTCGCCAACGCGCACGGGTGGTGTCAGCGAGTCAATCATGCGTTGAGCGACGTCCTTAGCAGCGCTGGCCGTGGTACCGCGCAACAAGATGGCGAATTCATCGCCGCCCAGTCGCGCGCAGACATCGCCGGGGCGAGTGCACCCGCGCAGCCGCGCTGCGACCTCGAGAAGTACCGCATCTCCGGCACGATGACCCAGGACATCGTTGACATCCTTAAAGTCGTCTAAGTCGAGGAACAAAACGTGCAGACCGTCCAGATGCGCCTGGTCCGCGAGGCTTGAGGCCAGCTTCGCGGTGAAGGAAGCCCGGTTGTCCAGCCCAGTCAACGAATCATATTGGGCTTGTAACGTGAGTTGTTGATGCACGTCACTATTGCGGAGGGCCAGAGCCACCTGGTTGACCAAATCACGCACAGACAACAACGCATCTGAGGGGATCTTCTTCGGCGCACCTACCAGCATCCAGGCGTTTTCGTGCAATCCCCGCAAACTAACGCACGACCAGGCGAGGTCGACGCCGACGGCGTCATCCAGCGGTCCCGGCTGAAGGACCCGCGCATCCCCTGGATCCGTTGTGGACGAGACGACGGTCCCAGGAAACGCTCCCGGAACACTAAGGAAGCTGCCGGCAACTCCTTGAACCCTCAACTCGGCGCCATCGCGCACCAGTTTGAGCAGGCGCAAACCTGGAGTGGCATCACAAATCTCAGCACAAGCCGCCCAAGCGAGAGCCCTGATCAAGGTCTCGTCAGTGAGGCCCAACAATTGCGAGCCGGTGGCGGCCAACACGGTATCGCGCCGAGTGGCCTGCTCTCGCGCCAGCAGGCCACCGCCCATTTGGCGGGCGATGAAAACGGCGATGAATATCAGCGGGAACGACTCGTATAAGCCCGTCGTTGTCGGTGGCACCGAGTGGGTCGGAATCAACGACCACAACGGCACTGTCGCAGAGAGCGCTGCCATCCCGAGGACACATCGCAGCAGAGAACGCCAGATCGATCCGTAGAAGGCTCGAAACCAGATCGCGGTGAGCACGTAGGCGATCACCGTCGTCGTGGACGGACTGGCGAGCCCGAGAACAACAATCGCAACCGTGTCCAATACGTCCAGCCACAGTGGTACCTGCCGACTCAGGAGGACGTGAACGCACGATGACAGCAACGTTACCGTTGACCCCAAAAGCATCAGCACTATCACGCCGCCGGTCGCTTCGAAAAACGCAGCAGGCACGGACACGATCAGAGACGCCATCGCCAGGGCGGCAAAGTACCACCGTGTGCTTTGGACAGTCCCGTCAGACGGCCTCAAGAGGCCACGGACGTTCACCCGGTCTACTGATTTTCGCAAAACGCCCATTGAGCGTCGGTCCTGTCTGTTGATAGGCCGGCTAACCCAAGGGGTCCCGTGCCTTTGCGACACCGGCTTGCACCGGATGTGCCCGTGCGACTGACGCAGAAACGCCGTCTCGTCAATGATCAAGTGATCCTGACCTGACCGTAGCATTCTGTCGGCTGGAACGGCCCCCGGTTTGGTTGACTCCTGATCTCTGAAGATTCGTTTTCGCTTGGAGCGAAGTTCACCATACCCAAGCCTCACCCACCCCAAGTTCCGCGCGGCACCCATCGACGACAGCTACAACGCCTACAACCAACTCAACAGCACCGCCCCCGACACCGCCGCCACCACGTGGACATATGACGCGGCCGGGAGGCAGAAGAAGAGCAGACTGCCCCGGCCCTTTCATCGACCGGCAACAGAACGTTGTGTTCCAGGGATTCACCGGGTCGGGGAAATCATATCTAGGCTGCGCGTTGGCGAAAGCCGCGTGCCGGCACCGGGTGCGAGCACACTACATTCGAATGCCGGAGCTCGAAGAGGCCTGGCAGCTGGCCCGCGATAAACCCTCCGGCACGACGAAGTTCTTGAACAAGTACGCCGCATTCACGCTCCTGGTGATCGATGAATGGCTCCTCGACGAGCCCGACGAGAGCACCAGGAGCATGCTGTTGGAACTCCTCGAGCGCCGCTACGATCAGGCATCAACAGTGTTCTGCACTTAATACGCCCAAAAGGACTGGCACCAGCGCCTTGGCTCCGGGGTTCACGCGGACGCGATCATGGACCGCATCGTGCACAACACCATCTGGGTCGAGACCGGCGGCCACAACATGCGAGAACACACCGCCGGTCACGCCACGGCCTGAGGCTCGCGCGGTCGGGGGCGCCAGTGGCCCCCGGCTGCGCGACTGGGTGGCACCCAGCGGCAATATCGATGGCCCCCGAAGGCAATATTCGCTGGCCCCCAGACCCGCAAATACTCAAGAACACGCCGCGGACCCGCAGACCACGCACCACGGCCGCCGCATCCACGCCCAAGACTGAGAGGTAGCCTTCGGCTCTGAACTGATCAAAGAAGCCTCGTCGACCGCTGGTCGACGAGGCTTCTTTGCGACAACTCCGTTGCCTTTTACGATCTGAGCGTACGCACCATTCCCCTCTGCGCAAGGGCTTTCGCGGCATATCCTCGCTGCGCTACGGTATTCCACGGCCCCTTGCACATTCACCCCTGGCGCTGTCTCAAGGTCTTCGCCAAAAGACAATGGGAGATAAGAGAAAGAGGACCCACCGATGCCAGAACCACTCACGGTATACACACTGCCGAACTGCATCCACTGCACCCCGACCAAACGAGCACTCAACAACGTCGGCCTGGACTACGAGACCATCGACCTCACCCACGACCAGGTCGCCGCCGCCGTGGTCACACAACTCGGCTACCGAAACGCACCCGTCGTGACCGTTGGCACCGAACACTGGACAGGGTTCAGACCCGACAAAATCTCCGCCATCGCCACAGCCCACACTGCGGCACTCACGCCGATGCCGACGGAGGAGAACGCGTGATCAAGCCCGCACCTATCTCACCCCTGATGACACCGGCCGAAATATGCGCAGCACTAAACATCGACAGCGACGCGCTCAACAAGCTACGCACCACAACCGACAAGCTCAAAATCTTCGCCATCGACGCCCACCTAATCCGATTCGACCGCGAATCCGTTTCAGCTTTCAGCATCGACGAACCTCATCGTTGAGACACGATGAGGAGGCCCCTTCGCCGCGATACACACGCCGGGACGCCCCTTTGAACCGGCTCAGCGCAGAGTCCCGGTAACCACATCTCCGACGATCAGGACTCCCCTGATAACTTCAACCGAGATGAAGCGCTCCGGTTGCCTTTGGCAAGCTCACGTGCATCGATTCAATGCCGGGCGTGCCGCCTATCAGGCGCGCCAGAGCTCAAGCGTCGGCCAGCCATCCGGGACGCCCATCGATTCGATCGTCACACAGCCAGATTCGGGAAAAGAGTTGAGGAGCTCCACGACCCTGGCGGGCCAGCCACTGTACGGTTCGATCGATCTGAGCAGATAGGCCATCACCGCGAGAGCGTTGTACACGCCGAACACAGCTTTCGCGGAATCCCCGTCCTTGAGATGACCAAGAAGTGGCACCTGGTCGTGACTGGGTCGTGCCGGTGCGCTGACAAGCTTGCGGTTAAAGAGGCGTGCGTGATGTGCAGAGACATTCCGGACATAGTTCAGGCTGGAGATCCAGCTGACCATTACCTTCTTCGACGGTGCCCCGTAGGCCGCGGCGATCTCCGTCGCCAACGAACTGTTCAATCCCGAATAGAGCCGGCCGAGATGTCCGAGCTCCAGAATTTCCGTTAACGCCCAGATAGGCATTTCATCGTCGTACTTGTTGCGAAAGTGAGCGACGAAGGCTTCGTCAGAATCGGCCTGGCGCTCTTTCACACGCTCGATCCACTGCGCGTGTCTACTGGGCAGTGTGTCGCCGGTCGCCTTATCAGTCTGTGATTCCGTAAACGAGTTGACGAAGTTGACGGGATCCATGTGGGCGAATGCCGATTGCCTGCCCAACACATAGCCGATCTGCATGCGGAAAGAAATCTCGATCCGCTCGATGCCCTCGAGAACGAGCATCCGCAGGCGACGATCAAAATCAATGAGCGCAGAAGCTTGCCCTACAGACGTGCCGGAACGATAGCGGTTAAGAACTCGAAACCTGATCCGTCCGGCGTCATCCCGAAAAGGTTCCGATTCCCGGAATGGATAAAGGTAGCCCGTGAGTCGGTAATACCCGACGGCTCGAAGCAACCCGCGGAAACTCTCGTGGTCACCCACCTCAACGCCGCGTGACTCAAGCTTGGCGACCTGCCCGTCGACCGACAACCACTTCTTTGTGTACTCAGCCACGAGTCCCCCAGTTAAAGAAAATCAGCCCGAGCCGTGAGGCGAGCGGGCTGATCGTGATGGATCTAGCGTACCACGGCCGCCCCTCAGCGCCCTGATACCCAGCAACCGGCCACTCCTCCCCCGCCGATGGGTTCGCCCACCCCTTTCTGACGGGTTCAGTCGCACCCACATCGGCCCTCAAACGCAGCACCCTAGACGACCTCCTCAGCGAGCTGGTCTCAAGGAGGAAATAGCCTCTGTTGCTTCCACCACTTGAATCCGCCGAAGCCCTTGCGAACGCGGGGATGAGACTGGGTGGGTCGTGTCCGGGTCTCTGTTGCGCGCAGATGGACTCCGCGCAACAGAGCCCGTCAACCGGTTATCCAATCAGTTCAAGAACGGGGCCTTCATGCAACGCCCTATAGATGTCGTCGCGGATGTCATTCGCTTCGCCGTGCGTCAGGGTCTTGGAGATTGGTCGGAGTGTGAGTCGGACAAGTGCATTTGCTTGGTCCGGCCGGAGCCTCAGCCTGTCCTGCGCGCCTCGCGGGAGATCCGCGTACGCGGTGGCGTTCAGAACTTCCACCGATTCAAGGTCGTCGATGCGATCGCCTAACGCCGCCCTTGCTCGATCACCCAGGGTCTCGGCGTCCGCAGCCACGTCGACGACGATCGAGATGTCGCGGCGGATCACGGGCATGACCGAAATGGCCTGCCAGGGTGACAGGGTGAGCATTTGCTGTGCGATCCGTGGATCCGCCGCCCGCAGAAGCCGAATGTCAGGGATACCCTTTCTCAGCATCAACGCCCGGTCCAGCCCCATGCCCAGAGCAAGCCCAGACCACGCATCGGGGTCCAGACCGGCCGCGGTGAGGATGTGCGGTGCGATCAATCCGCACTCCGCCAGCTCCAGCCACTCACCCGCGATTGACACATCGACCTGACAGCCGTCGACCGTGTACGGATGCGCCGCCGAAACGGCGCGCCACTTCGCGCCGGGCAGCACCGTTTTCACCAGCGTTTCGATCATCGTCTGCAGATCTGCGGCAGTGAGTGTCTTGCCAGAACTCACCCGCCACAAATCAACCTGGTGCGGGGCCCCTACGTGGGTGCGGTCGATTGCATCGCGGCGGTAGACCAGGCCAGGCAACACCAGCAGCCGGTCGCAGCTGGTCTGCGTCGACACCGACTGCAGCAGGGTGGGAATCGAGGCCGATGTGTGGCTGCGCAGCATCACCGTTGGACTCACATAGCGCGAGTATCGCCGGTCCCTGGTGACTGCCGTCGGGTCGAAGCCGAGCTTGTCGTAGTTGTCGGCGACAGCGACCAGCGGACTGTATCGGATGGTTTCGGCCGGGATGTCCCAGTGACCGGCAAGAGCGGATACGACGCCGTCGAGCAGCGTCTGCATCGCATGGTGACCCTGGTCAGGGTCGGAGAGGTCGCGAAGGTTGAGCGCGTCGGTGAGTTCCGCCGCAGAGAGATATGACGTCATGTTCTGGTCCTTTGATGAGATCGGATGGAGGAGCCACCCCCGACCGATCTGTCGCTGGACCTAAGCGCGTACGACTAAGCCCATGCGACCGGGAACCGGTCGAGGGCGAAGAAATCGCAGCGATACGTGCATGGCCTCAGCATAGACGCAACACCCCGGAGACCACAGGTTTCCGAATGTCGCCTCTCGTGACGCAACCACCGAAGGCAATCGTGATCGTTCGGGCCACGCTGGGTCCGTAGGGTCTGGTGCCCACAAGCCGGACCTCCTCCGGGCGCGTGCGTTCCTGTTCTACTGCGGCACCGTGAGGCTGAGCCAGCGTTCTTCGATGGCATAGCCGAGGTGTTCGTTCATGCGGATGCTGCCGGTGTTGAACTCTGAGCTCCACCCGTGCCGAAGATCCGCACGCCGTCGTGGGCCAACGCCGTGACCGATGCGGCTTTGACGGCAACGGCGAGCCCTTTCCGACGATAAGAGCGGTGGACGGAAGTGAATTCGGTTTCCGCGCGCGTGGCCGTCAGGCTAATTGCGCTGACGGCCACGAGTTGCCCGTCAGTGATGGCGCCAAATAGGCGGCACCCAGATTTCCACAGTTCGAGCACGTCGCACTCGTCGCGGTGCGGCACGGATGTCGCTGGCGTAAACGGGTAGTCGGCGTGGTTCAAGGCTTCAAGGGCCGTGACCTGAGGCGCCCAGCTATCATCGAGTTCCTCGATCAGAAATCCTTGGTCCGTTGCCGCGATGACGGCCGCGTTCAGGACCGTTAGGTTGGGTGGATCGCTGAGGCGCAGGCGGGCACCCCACGACTCGCCGACAACGACATACCCCGCCTCGGTTAGACGCTTCAGGCGTGGATCGTTGACTTGGACTACGTGGATATCCGCGTTCACGAGGCCTGCAGGCTTGCGCTCATGTCGAGAAGTCGGTCGCGATCACGTCGGTACAGTGCGGCATGCTCCAGGAAATCACTGCGGCCCGTGTCGTCGGCACGTTGATCCGTGAACACGGCGAGATCCTCCATGCGGTCCGCTGCCGTCCGAAGAACGGCAGTCTGGTCGAACTCATAGCCGTATGAGCGAATGAGCGCATCGAGCCGGCCGGGGCGAGCATCCCATCCTGGGGCGTCATGGTCTGCGTACTCGCCGAGCGGGACGAGCCGATATGCGAGGTAAGCGAGATCCCAAATCCGAGGCCCGGGTGAGGCCATGTCAACGTCGATAAGACCCGTGATGTGACCGTCTTGGAAAACCATGTTGTACGGTGCGACGTCGTTCAGGCACACCACCTCGACTGGCTCGTGCGCAGGCAACTGCCATTCCGCGGCCGCGTGCACGAGGGGCGCGCTCGCGTCATGCACCCGTCGAAGCAAGGACCCAGCCTCGCGCAGGATCGTGGGCGACCAGATCCAGCTGGGCATTGGGTAATTGCCAACGATTCCCGGAAGGTAGGAGAGCACTTCCCGGCCCTGCTCGTCCAGGCCAAAGGGCTCAGGTACTTTCATCACTCCCGCCGCGCGGAGTGCGGTCAGAAGCTGATGCACCGCGGGAGTCCAAGGACCGGCGGAGCGGCGAACGGTGTCGCCTACCCGCACGACCATACTCGAGTTGCCCCCCGCTAGAACCTCTTCATCCATCTTTCCAACCTAAAGGCTGTAAGCGGAACCCGCAGCGGGCGGCTTCGCCATGTTGCACCTGCCGATGGCGCACCTTCCTGGTGGGCCTTATCGCTGGACGTCGGCGGATCCTGGCTCGGACCATTCTGGCTGGTCCGCTCCCCACGGGCGGCCGATCCACCTGTAGCATTTCGAGCCGCCGCTGATGCTGATCGCGGGTGCGGCACAGGTGACGGTTCCTCCCGGCGTTTCCGCGTTCACGGTTCTGATCACGTTTGGGCCGGCTTCGGTTGGCGGGGAATGAGGCTGGACGAGTAGCTCTTGTGCGACACGGGCCAGTGAAATGTCGACGGTCCACCCGTGCCCGTCGAGGTGTCGACGTCGAAGTGATGACATGATCCCGGCGGCAAGTAGGTACCCGGCGGAATGATCCAGAGCTTGGGCTGGCAAAGCACCTGGCCTGCCCGTGCCGTCTGCGTGGATCTGGGCGATGCCGCTGGCTGCTTGGACGATACTGTCAAATCCTCGACGCTCGGCCCAAGGTCCGCTTTGCCCCCACGCGCTCACCCGGCCGATAACGAGCCCTGGATGGCGGTTGTGGATTTCGGCTGGGGACAGGCCGAACAGGTCGAGGCTGTTCGGCCTGTATCCCATGACAATAACGTCGGCGTCCGTTAGTAGCTGTTCGAGGCGGTCTCGATCTGGTTTGTAGCCGAGGTCAAGAAGCGCGGAACGCTTCCCTTGCCCGGTATCGAGATATTGCCAGGAGAGCTCCGGCATGCCAGGGCTATCGATGCGAAGGACGTCTGCGCCGAAGAACGCGAGGCTGCGAGTGGCCACCGGACCGGCTATCACCCGGGTCAAGTCGAGCACCCGGACGCCCTGCAGTGGCGCGTAGCTGTCGGCCAACCCCAGGCTATGGCGGCCCGAGCCTCCTGCCTGCTGCACCAGGCTGATGAAGGGATCCGCTTCCAGGGTTTGGGCTTGAGGATGTCCTCTCCAACTGCTCGGGCTGCGAACCGCGCTTATGACCGCACCAGAGTCTGCGGCTTCATCCTCCAAATCGAGGGCGCGACGGCGCGAAATCGCATGAGCGACAGTCTCGGCTGTGACGGAATCGTCCAATCTCAGAAGTGTGCGCAAAGCCGCTTCGTGGTGGGGGTAGTTGGCGTGAGTGCGAACCCAGCCATCGCTCGAGGCGAAGAATCCGGACAGGGGCGCCCACGCTGGCGCGGGGCTCCCGTTCCACCGGAAGAGTAGGTCGCTCCGGTAGGTCGCCGGCGACGAGTTGCGGCGCAATGCTCACCTGCGGAACTTCGCTCGCCCTCGGGTCGCGCACTCCCGTGCGGACAAGGTGCAGCAACGAGGCCATGAGCATGGTCGCCGCGATGCTGTCTGCGGCAAGATCCGCGACAGGCAGCGGCGACGATAGCGGCACCGGCCCAGCTGAATGAACGCGATTGGTGAGTTCCGGAAGTTCCGCGGAATCGGAGAGAAACGTGCTGAGGAAGGTGCCCATCAGGTGCCTCCCACGCCCTCGACCGTTCACACATGGGCGTGAAGTCAGGCGATCATCGGTGGCCCCCACTTTATCCCCACGGTGAGGTCATGAGGCCGAGCAATCATGGGACGGAATCAAAACGGGGGGAAAGGCGGCGATAGGCAAGTCGAGGAACCCTCGACGAAACGGGCTGCGAGACGTGAAAGCTGCAATCGCCCCGGTCCGCGACTGGTTGCGGATGAGGTGGGATCACGTTGGTGAAGTTGACCGCCTATTGGGAATCGGCAAGCAGCTGATACATGAGATGGTCTTGCCACCGGCCCGCTATTTTCAGGTATTGAGGAGCCGATCCGTAGCGCGCGAAACCGGCACGTTCAAGCACCCGTTGTGAGCGCACGTTGGGGATCAGCGTCTCAGCCTGAACCCTGTGCAGCCCCAACTCTTCGAATGCAAGCGCAGTCATTGCTCGAACTGCGTCGGTGGCATAGCCATGTCCGTTGCTCTCTTGGGCGACCCAGTAACCCATGTTGCACGATTGGAAGGCCCCGTAGGTGATCCCACTAAACGTGATCCGACCAACAACCTGCGAATCCTCGTCGAGAATCACGTGCGGTAAGGCCTCGCCACGGCTGTGCCAAGCGAGCGCTTTTTCGACCTCCGCCTGTTGGCCTGCGACGGTAAAGAAGGGGTCCGCGCGGACTGGGTCCCACGGAGCGAAGAAGAGCCGGCCGGTGAGCTGAAGGCCGGCAAGGCGCTCCACATCCGTCACGGAAATGAGTCGAGTAGTAGCAGGCATAAGGAAAGGGTCCCATATACGCCGCGGATGGATCCGAGCCCGTATGCCGGACCCCTATCGAGACAAATTCCTGCCCCAGCAATGCGGTCGCCTGGTCGGGCGCACTTGTGTCACATGGGAACGCTGAATGGGACACTGCTTAGGTGATAACAGAACATGCCCTCTTACCCGTGATTCCCGGTCGTGAAATTGAATTCGAGCTCGCCTTTGCCGATGCGCGGTCCATCATCTCGTCAATGCCCGGGTGCCGTAGCCTGACGCTGTCGCGTTCGATCGAGTCTCCGAGCACATACCTATTGCTCGTTGAGTGGGAGCGACTCGACGACCACACGATCGGCTTCAGGCAATCCGCGCAGTACCAAGAATGGCGCGCCCTACTGCACCATTTCTACGAACCGTTCCCCTTGGTCGAGCATTTCCAGACCGTCCCGTAGATCGAACCCTATCTGGGATCCTTTTTGACTGAATCCCGTGACTGGCAATGTGGTTCGAGGTGCGTATGCCGATCGGCTTACGGGCACCGACGGGCCATTGCTCCACTCGGTGTCTTAGGTCTTCCGTATCATCAGCACATGGCTCAATGCACAGCTCCAAGAGAAGGCCACCGCACAGCAAGCGGTCGCGCGAATTGCCCTGCATGCTCGTCCGGCTATGGGCGTTCTTCATACTCGCCGCCTCGGTCGCACTCGTCCGACGCCACACCGGCCGCGCCTGTGCGTAGGAGTGGGAGCTTGTCGGGCAGTAGCGGGGGCGGGGGACGTGGTGTCGCCCGTCCGGCTTGGCAGCCCAGCGGGTCGACTGCCTCGTACACGCAACAGCAGGTGCGCGACCTGGAGTCTGTCCGCGCGGCGACTGTCTTACGGACTCAGGTGAATGACGTGTTCCTCTGTCACGCCTGGCCCGACCGTCAGGCGGCCGCGAATGACGTCTACGAGTTGCTCCTCGGAAAAGACGTGTCGGTGTGGTTCAGTGAGGTAAGCCTGCGACCTGGCACGGACATGCGAGTAGCCATCGACCGTGGACTGGTCAGTTCGCGCATGGGGATTGTGCTGGTGACGCCCGCAATGCTCGACAAGCTGCGTACCGACCGCAGCATTGCGAGCAACGAGCTCAGCGCTCTGCTGCGCCGGAGCCTCTTAGTGCCGGTCATGCACGGGGTGACGTTCGAGGAGCTCGACCAGGTCACCCCGACACTCGCGTCGCGTGGTGGATTCAGTACGGCCGAAGAGCCCATGGAAGACATCGTCGTCAAGATTGCCGAGCTCGTCGGAATCGTTACGGAGGAAGAGGCCGACGAACTCAACATAAAGTCGGCCGCCAAATAGCGCTGAGTGGCAAGCCTCTACGACGCCTCGATGGCCCAACCAGCAACAACCCGATGAACCAGCGCCAATGCTTCCCGGCCGGTTAACGACATCAGCGTCGTGCCCGTAAGCGGGACCCCTATCGAGACAAATACTTGCCCCAGCAATGCGGTCGCCTGGTCGGGCACACTTGTGTCACAGGGGAACCTCTACCGGTCACGCGCATTCCTCAGCGGGACATGACCCCGGAAGGCTCAGGCCTTACGAGCCGCCACAGAGAACATCAGCGGCACCCTCTCGCGACCCGAGGCCAAAGCAAATCCGGCCGGCGTCTCTACGAGTGGGGGTAACGGCTTCCAGGGCATAGCGGCCCGTCCACCCTCGCAGGCCGTCCAGGTGCGAGTGTGGTCGACCACGTGGTGCCCGCGGAGGTTCCTTGGCCGTCCCCAGCCTGATCAATCCGTGCAACGTTCGGCTCGCGGCCTCAAGCGTCGTTCGGTCAAGGCCTCGACGGCTTGGAGGCTCAGCGCGTGACCGCGCCGTGCCTCCACGCCGTCAGCTCGCCGGGACGCGACCTCCGGGGTCAGGCGGCCATTGCCCCGTAACGCTTGTGGCCATTGACGTCGTAGCGGTCGAGCATCATGACCTTCGACCAGACGCGGATGAATTCGCGGACGAACCGCTCTTGCCCGTCGCTGCCCGCGTAGGCGTCGGCGATCGACCGCAGTTGCGCGTTCGAGCCGAATACCAGGTCATTTCGGGAGGCCCTCCAGCGAGCCTCGCCGGTCGCCTGAACCCGACCAGTGAAGGTCATCGCGGTCTCGTCGTCCTTCGTCCAGATGAGGTCGGTGTCGGTCAGATTCACGAGGAAGTCGGTCGTCAGGACTCCGACGTGATCCGTGAGCACACCCACGTCGGACCCGTCCCAGTTGCTGCCGAGCACGCGGAGCCCGGCGTGCAGGACGGTCCACTCCGGTGCAGTGAGAGTGAACAAGTTCGCCTTGTCGAGGAATACCGCCTCGGGCGCGACGCCCGGAGCAAACTCTTCGAAGCGCTCGGACACGAAGTTGCGGAACCCGTCCGCAATGGGTCGCAGCCACTCGAACATCTCGATGTCGGTCAACTCCTGCGTCGTGTCGACACGGCCTGGCGTAAACGGCACGCTGGCGTCAGATCCTGCCGCCCGTGCCGCCTGCTCCACGGCGGCGCTGCCGGCGAGGACGATGAGGTCGGCGAGAGACACCTTCCGTCCGCCCGACGTCGCCGTGAAAGCCGCCTGCACGTTCCGCAGCGCGTCGATGACTGGGACGGTGCGTCGGTTGACCGCCCAGTCTTTCTGCGGCGACAATGCCAGGCGGGCACCGTTCGCCCCTCCGCGCTTGTCGCTGTCGCGGTAGGTCGAGGCGGCGGAGAACGCCGTGTAGACGAGGTCGGACACGGACAGCCCGGTCGCGAGGACGGCTTCCTTGAGCGCTGCCACGTCGGCCTCGTCGAGTGAGGATCCTGCTGCGTCCGGGAGCGGGTCCTGCCAGAGCAGGTCGTCGGCGATGGTGACCTCCGGGCCGAGGTACCGGTGCTTCGGCCCCATGTCGCGGTGCGTGAGCTTGTACCAGGCCTTCGAGAACGCGAGGGTGAACAGATCGAAGTCGGCCAGGAAACGCTCGCATATGGCCCGATACTCCGGGTCGACCTTGAGTGCGATGTCCGAGGTCATCATCATGAGCGGGTTCATCTGACCGGGTACGTGGGCGTCCGGAGTCTTCGGCGCCTCCGGGTCAGTCGGTGTCCACTGCAGCGCGCCGGCCGGGCTTTTCGTCTGCTCGTAGTCGTACGCGAACAGGTTCTCGAGGTAGGTGTTGTCCCACTGTGTCGGGTTCGGAGTCCAGCTGCCCTCGATGCCGTTGGTCGAAGTGTGCTCGGCACTGCCGGTACCCACCGGGTTGTGCCAACCGAGCCCCATCGACTCGATCGGGGCTTTCTCGGGTGATGGTCCGATGTCGGATGCGGGTACCTGGCCGTGGCTCTTACCGAACGCGTGGCCACCGGCGATCAATGCCACCGTTTCCTCGTCGTTCATCGCCATCCGCGTGAACGTGATGCGAATGTCGCGTGCTGAGCCCAGCGGGTCGCCGTTCGAATAGGGCCCCTCAGGGTTGACGTAAATGAGCGCCTGGTGCGACGCGGCCAGGGGGCTCTGCAGGTCGTAGTCCGCGTCGCCGTTCTGACCATGCCAGCGTTCGTCGCGGCTCACCATCTCGTCAGGGCTCGCGACCGCGTGCGGGTTCCAGACCTCCGGGCCCCACCAGGTGCCGTCGTCCGGTTCCCACGCATCGAGTCGTCCACCACCGAAGCCGTACGTCGGCAGGCCCATCAACTCGAGGGAGCAGTTGCCGGTCAAGACCATCAGGTCGGCCCACGACAGAGCGTTGCCGTACTGGTGCTTGATCGGCTGTAGGAGTCGTCGTGATTTGTCGGTGTTGCCGTTGTCCCACCAGCTTCCGATTGGTGCGAACCGCTGCATCGCGGTGCCCGCTCCGCCACGGCCGTCGGCAATTCGGTACGTGCCGGCGGCATGCCACGCCATTCGGATCATCTGTGGACCGTAGTTGCCGTAGTCCGCCGGCCACCAGTCGACCGATGTGGTGAGCAGTCGCTTGATGTCCGACTTGAGCGTCGTGAGGTCGATCGTGGCGAAAGCCGCCGCGTAGTCGAAGTCCGCGCCGAGCGGGTCGGCGTCGACGCCATTCCGGTGGAGAAGCTCAACCCGGAGACGCTGCGGGTACCAACTGTCCAGGGTCGGCGACTGACCGAAGGTGCCACCGAGGTGGTCGCCACCTGCTGGCAGCGCACCGCTCATGTGGAAACTGCATGTGTTGGTCTGGTCGTCAGTGCCCATTGATGCTCCCTGTGTGCTTTAGCTGGATGAGAAACGGTGTCGTCGGGGTCACAATTTAACGATCAGCCGCCGCATCGCAGCAGCGTCGATCTGTGGTGCAGCGATGCTTCGACGCTGCTGTGAGGCGGTGCGTCGCGGGCTGCCGACGTGACGGGAAGCCCGATAGAGAGATCGTATTCCCGCAAGGTGTGCGTGGCATGCCAAGAAAGTGACTGACTTCTAGACGGCGGTGGTGCGGTGGCCGAGCGCACGACGGCCAAACCAAATAAAGCCCTGCGCCGATTGCTGCGGTGCGGGCGGTGCGAAGCCCGGTGAAACCGACGCCGGAGGATGGGGGCTGTCGAGAGCTTGATTTCCGCGAATCGTGTTCCGCTCGCCGTGACCTGGGAGCACCCCCGCCAGAGGCTCCTAGTGGGGAACCCCTTACGAGACAGAATGACGATTCTTGCCCGCCCAGCCTGAGGCGGGTCGGTCATCGAGATTGGAAGTGCGAGAGGATGAGGCTTGTGTCCTCTCTCGAAGCCCGCGATGTCTCCGCTTCGATCGATTCAGAGGTGCTGTTGGCGCCCGTATCCCTCATTGTGAGTAGCGGTGAAGCCTTGGCTGTGCAGGGGCGGAACGGTTCCGGCAAGACGACCCTTCTTCGAATCCTCAGTGGCCAGCTTCGTCCGACTGGAGGTCAGGCCTTCATTGACGGTGAGCCGGTCGATGAACGCCATCGCACTATGCGGCGAACCATCTCTGCCCGTATCGGCCTGCCGGCCTTTGCCCGGGAGCTGACCGCTCACGAGCATTTGCGTTTCATCGCGACAACGTGGGGACGACTCGGATCCGCTGCCACTGATGCGGCTGACACCACCATGGCGGCTCTCGGGATCAGTGACCTCCAGAACCGGTTTGTGAACGAGCTCTCGTCGGGACAGACGCAGTTGTTGTCCTTGGCCACGGCTCTCGTGCGTCCTTTCGACGTGTTGATCCTCGACGAACCGGAGCAGCGCCTGGATGCCACACGACGAGCATTGGTGGCATCGGTTGTTCGCACCGAGATCGATCGTGGGGCCACGGTCGTGATTGCGAGCCACAGCACAGACATGATCGAGGCCATCGCGGACCGGTCCGTGTCACTCGCAGAGTCGTGAGCACCTCCACTGACCGTCAGATCCTGGCGCAGTCTCGATCCGTAACCGCATCAAGAGCCGGCCTGCCAACGGCGAGCGACGCCGTCTACACGGTCTACGTCGCGGCACTCATCGTCGCAATCGTCGCGGTGCCAGTCGTGCGATCACTAGTCCTCGGCTTGGCGAGTCCGGAAATCCTTGCCACGATCGTCGCCCCGGATAGCTCCCGGGGTGTGGGCGCAATCGCTGCAATACTGGCAGCCTGCGCGGTCCTGATCGGGCGAACGCGCGGTCCGGTCGTACCGAGTCCGTTCCTCACTGAATTCCTCGCGGGTAGTTACCTCGCCCGCAGCGATACCCTGCGCCGTCCGTTCTTGATCAGCGTCACCGTGCTGGCCTTGGCGGCGGTCACGGTATCTGGAATTGTTATCGGGGCGCGGCTCCTTGGCGGGCCGACAGCGGCCATTCCGGCCGCGCTCATGGTGCTGGGCTCGATCGCGTACTCGGGCGTGCTGGCCGTGCTGTGGCTTGTCGGGCAGAGCTGTCCCCGCCGCATTACGATCCCATTGGCCATTGTCATCCTGGGCAGTGCGGTTGCAGTGGAAACCGGCGTCGACATCGTCCTGCTCGCGACCCCCTGGGGATGGCTTGCCCTGTTGTGGGAATCCCTCGGTCCGGCTGCGCCAGTCCCGTGGTGGCCAGTCATCGCCCTCGCCCTGTCACCATTGGTCTTTCTGGCCGCTCCTGCACTGCTGAATAACCTCCGCAGCCCTGAAATCATGGCGCAAGCCCGCCGCTGGCAGTCAATCGGCACTCTGGTGCAGACCGGCGATATTGCCGGAGCGTCAGGCGCCCTCCGCACCCCACCGACACGAGGGAGGCACTGCCGGATCTCCTTCACCGGGCCACTGCCGATCGCGATTCTGCAGCGCGACATCGGATCCGCACGGCGGTTCCCAGTGCGGACTACACTCGGCTCTCTGGCTCTCGTCGGAGCAGGGTGGTTGAACGCCCAAACTGCTTCAGCCACTGACGGAATCGACTGGGTCATGGCCCTGGCCGGGGTACTCCTCGCCTACCTCGCCGCCGGCGTGTGGTGCGACGGGCTGCGAAACGCCAACGAGAACGTCGGCCCGTCGTCGCTGTATGGACGGAGCGCCCTGACCATGATCGGCTCCCATGCGCTGCTCCCCGGTCTCGCCTGCCTCCTTCTCGGATCCATAGGTGCCATTGCTGCCGTGCCGGGCGGGGCACCAATCGGTGTCCTGCCGTGGTGGATGCTGGTGTCGGTCTTCATCGCTCTGGTGCGGATTCTGGACTGTGCCAAATGACCGATGCCCATCGGTCTGCTCCTTCCCGTCGTCACGCCAGCTGGCGACGTGTCCATTCTGAACGTGATCGCGTGGCAAGCCGACGCCCTCATCATCGTGCTCACCACGGCGGGAGGACTGAGCGTGCTTGCCTCAACCGCCGGACCAGAAGCGGCCATATGGCTCACCGCAGGCATCGGAATCGTGGCCGCCCTCGCCGGACGACGCATTCGAGCCCTCGGCAATTGACCAGCTGTCGAGGACCAGCCGCCGACCCACGATGCTCCCGGATGCACAGAAGCCAAACGACTGGGCCCGAGCGCCATCCGTGCCCGTAGCCGGAACCCCTTGCGCACGGGCGAACCCCGCCCGGTAGCTTGATCTGGCAGGCTGCCCAAAGCTAGATTCAGCTCGTTGCGGCTCCCGCCCCTCGCCAGGCGGCCACGACGGACCACCCGAGGAATAGAAACAAGAACACGATGGGAGCAGTCGTGGCCTCCGGTATGAACTGGGCTGTCCCTGCAGCGATCGCGACCAGAACGAAGCCAATCCATGACGGCACCCGAGCGGCCCTATGGCCTGCTACCCACGCAGCATCACTGACCATCGTGGGCGGAATCCTGAGCCCAACGAAACCATTGCGGCGAATCTTTCCCGACGCGGCAAGCTGCGTCACAATGACGACGAGAAACATTGCGGCAGCAATGATGTAGGCGGCGAAATTCGTTTCGTAAGTCATGCTTCAGGGTATCGACACCGCTCAACATCAGCCGGTGTCGCGTAGCTGGGAATCGACTTCGCACGCAAATACCGGCTGCTTGACGGCGATGAGTCCCAGTCCGTTTTCGACAGGCCCGCGAAAGGACCGCTTAAGTCGGCCCAGCAAGTCTCGCCTCACGATGCCGCTCGAGCGCGACACTGGCGTCCGGGCCCCGGCCCGGGCCTCCGAGAGGTCGCGCCGTCAGAGGTGCACATGGCCGCAAGCCGAACCTCCTACGGGACGGGATTTTGAGTGCTTGCCAGCGGGGTCAGGGCCACTTTGGCTAGAATGTGGTGGACGCATACGTGTTCCGGGGGATGCGCCTATCGGGGTGCCTCGTCAGGTTCGATTTCCTGAATCCTCCACCAAGAGCCACTCTTCGCTGCGAAACAGAACGGCTGTATCACCGCCCTGGCAGCGGAACCCCTTGCGGACGCTTCCGCGGTGGTGTGATTCGAATCTCGTCCTTCCCACCGCGGCGGTGCTTCTTCTCTACCCCGACGCGGGATCTCAACTTGCTTTTTCAGACCGCGAATCGAACGGACTACCGCAACGATTGCAGTTGAGTTTCGTACTTCGTTGTTTCGCCCTCAGTCCATACGACGACGACATAGGTGAGGTAGGGCTTCGTCTTGTCCCATTGCATAAAGTAAGAGGGCAGTCCCGAAGCGGTCTCGGAGCGATGATCGTCCCTGGGCTGTGTCCAGCCATTCGCTGCCAGTGCCTGCGAGTAGAAGGCGATGACCTCGCGTTGCTGGTGCGTTGTTGTCCCGGATATGCCGGTGATGGCCACGTCGCCGCCATCGAGGCCGAATTGAACCCGTCCTGGGACATTGTTGATCCGGACATCGGTGCTGCCGGGCTAGGTCAATGCGGCTTCGGGTTGTTTGGCCAGGCTGTCGATGGATTGTCCGGGCACGCAGCCCATCAGCAAGAGCACACACATGCTGGCTGCGGTCACCACGCTCAGAAACCGAGTCGTTCTTCGCATCGTTCTCCCTGCCTGCGGCGTCGCGTTGGTCAATTGGGATGCTAGGGCACGGTCGGGTCAGGAGTGTTGCTGTCCGAGTTCGAGGGCGCGTTGTCTGGTTGCATGGTCATGTAGCGCCACTGGCCTCCGGTGTAGATGAGGCGGAGGTGGGCTGTGACTTCACCGGGAACACCGTTCTTGACGTAGTCGAAGGTTATCGGGGTGAGCGTGAAGTCCGCCCCGGCACTAGTTGTGACGTAAGTCGTGGCGCCTGTGGGAGTCAAACCTGTGACGCTGCCGCCGCCGGTAGCGCCGATGGTGGCGACGAACTGTTCCCGGGTGAGCCCGTTTCGCAGGCTCGGGTCTCCCAGGTCGTAGAGCGCACCCAGGTCTGTTGCCTTGAGCGCTGTGATGACCGCGGTCAGGGTGGGGCCGGCGTTGTGCGGGGCGGGCGCCGCTTTCAGGGTGAAGTGCTTGCCATTGATCCACACTTCCACGTTCGCGGTGCGCGCGGTCGGGTCGTCATGACCGATGACTTTGATGGTTGCCGTGCCCGATGCCCCGCTCGGGACGGGTTGGGCGATGTCGCTGGTCAGCACGGCCGAGGCATACTGGGTGCCGGCACCATCGAAGCGGAACTGTTCGTCGTGGGCGCTGTGTGGGTCCAGGGTCGCCGTCTTCGCGGGGACGACGAGTCCCACGCCCGGTGCGCTGAAGTAGAACTGGCCCACTCCAGCAGCCGCGGAGTCCAGGTCGATGCGCAGGTATGCGCCGCTGGCTTGGTCACGGAAGCCAACGCTGGGATCGCTGAAATTCACGGCCGCTTCCGCGTGGCCGGGAAGGTTGGCGACGACCAGTGCTGCCAGGCCGATGGCGGCGAGGCCAGCCAAGCAGAAACGAGTGCGTTTTCTCATGATGGTCCTCACGGTTTGCAGTTGTAGGGGGTGCCGTTGGCACGGCCGTTAAGCAGAAGCACCAACTCGTCCTCCGCACTGATCGAAGCATTGGTCTGGCAGTCATCGACAAGGGTCTGGCCCATGGCAAATCTGACGTTCAGGTGCTGCTCCGGGGCATCGAACATGGGGACTGCCCCGAGTTCAGTTGACTCAAAGGGTTAGTGGTTTCAGGCGGCTTTGAGGGCCACGTTTATTGTCTCAAACTCGATCGGGGTGAGCTTGCCAAGGCGGCGTTGCCGGCGCTTGCGGTGGTATGTCCGTTCGATCCAAATCACCATCGCGAGGCGCAGTTCCTCTCGGGTTGACCACCACTTCCGGTCGAGGACGTTCTTCTGCAGCAGCGCGAAGAAGGACTCCATCGCGGCGTTGTCGCCGCATGCGCCGACGCGGCCCATCGACCCGGTGATGCCGTTGTTCTTCAGCACTCGCAGGAACGCGTTGGAGCGGAATTGAGAGCCTCGGTCCGAGTGCAGGATCGTGCCGTCGATGGTGCGCTGACCGATCGCGTTCCGGGCCGCGGCGACGGCCAGGGACGCCTTCATCCTGGAGCCGATGGAGTAGCCGACGATCTTGTTCGAGTAGACGTTTTTGATCGCGCAGAGGTAGATCTTGCCCTCGTCGGTGCGGTGTTCGGTGATGTCGGTCAGCCAGAGCTGGTTCGGGCGTGTCGCGGTGAATTTCCGTTTGACGAGGTCGTCGTGGACGGGAGGGCCAGCCTTGCGCGTGAGGCCGCGTTTCTTCGCGAACACGGACCAGAGTCGCTGCTGCGAGCACAGCCGCCAGACCCGGTTCTCACCGGCCGTGAGGCCCGCCTGGTGGAGCTCGTCGGCGATGAATCGGTAGCCGAACGCAGGGTCGTCCCGGTGAGCGTCCCAGGCAGCGTTGGTGAGGTGGGCGTCGTCCCAGTCGCGCTGGGAGACTGGGTTGCGCTTCCACTGGTAGAACGCTTGTTTAGAGAAGCGCAACACCCGGCAGGTCACCGTGACGGGGACACCGTCGACGGCCAATTCACGGACCAGCGGGTAGATCATTTTGGGTTGACGTCCCGGGAGAGATAGGCCACTGCCCGCCGCATGACCTCGGCTTCCTGCTCGAGCAGCCGGATGCGCTTCTTGGCATCCCGGAGCTCGGTGGATTCCTTCTCGGTCACACCGGGCCTGACGCCTTCTTCGACGTCGGCTTTCTTCAGCCAGTTCGCCAGGCAGGACTCCGAGATCCCGAAGTCCTTCGCGATCTGATTCAGCGGGGCTTCGTGCTTCCGGGCGACCGCGACAACGTCACGGCGGAACTCGGGTGGGTAGGGCTTGGGCATGATGACATCTTTCCAGCGAAGACGAATCTCCACAGGTCAGGAGTCAACCAAACCGGGGGCAGTCCCATGGCCTGACCCAGGGCGATGGATTCACTGGGCGGATACAAGGGATCCCAGGTGTAGCGGTGCAGTTGAACGAATTCCCAGTTCTGTGCGCCGCGAGGTCCATTGAGGAATTTCTGGCCACCCTCTGCTGACGTGTCGGTTGGTTCGTCTGCGCCGCGGAGCACGACATCGTCGCCCAGTGAGGTGTTGTCGCCGTAATTGAGTCGAGTTCGAATTATTTGTCGAGAAGCGTTCCTGATAACTGCTGCGTAGCTGAGCCGATAGAAAGTGCCAGGAAAAATTCGGAGCGCAATGTTTGCGAGAGGACAGCACTGACCCGTAAGGGGAACCGCGAGCGTTTCAGCACCAGAGGCGAGCCAAAGTTCCTCGCCTCCCCAGCCGCGGCCTGGATCGACGCACCAACCTCAACCATCCAGGCAGAACAAGCCAAATGAACTCACGCTTGCCTCATCCAACTGGACGTTACGAGGTGGCGTTCGACTTGACTGTCGGTGGGTCGGGTGAGAATGGATTCATGAAGATCGTCCTGGTTCCGCCGCTGCTCTGCTCCCCCTCGCTTACGCGCCGGTGATCGACACTGTCTGGTCCCACGGTCAGGTCACCATTGCCGATACCCGCCATGACGACACGATCGCGGCAATGGCTGAACGGATTCTCCGCGAGAACGCCGGAGAATTCGCCATTCTTGGTGCCAGCATGGGAGGGTACGTCGCCTTGGAAGTCGTCCGGCAAGCACCCGACCGAGTCACCGCCCTCGCCCTCGTGAGCACGTCCGCCCGAGCCGACACCACAGAGCAGGTCAAGGCGCGGTCCAGCCAATCCGCACTCGTCGAGGACGGGCATTTCGACGCCCTCGTCGACGCCGCCTTCCCCGGCGTCGTCGCAGCCAACAACGAGTCTGACCAGGCGCTGCTGGCCACATGGCGGGCCATGACAGCGCCAGTTGGCCCGGGCGCCTTCCTGCGCCAACAGCGTGCTGTCGTTCAGCGCTCTGACCTCCGCTCGATACTGCCGTCGATAACGTGTTCCACGGCGATCATCCACGGGGCTGCAGATCGCCTCATTCCCCTCGCCGCCGCCGAAGAAACAGCCGCCTCAATGCCTGCAGCCACATTCACCATCATCGAGGGCGCCGGCCACTTCCTGTTCCATGAACGGCCCGCCGCCGCACGAGACGCCGTAGACACATGGCTCGAGTCAGCTGAATAGCTGAACCGCAGCCATGTGATGCCGCCAGACAACGTTCAACCACCGGGCCCGCGTGTGTCCGGGACGCCTCGGCAAAACCTTCAAGCCCTCGAATCCGACATCCGCAAATGGGTCAAGGGTTGGAACGAGAACCCGAAGTCATTCATCTGGACCAAGCCCGCCGAACAGATCCTCGAATCCCTCAGCAGACTTCTACAACGAACTAACGCTAACGGCGCAGGACACTAGCGAGGTCGGATGCATCACTGGCCCGGCGACAGCTCCTACCCGCTCGGTGTCAGCCCCGCGTCGGGCCTGCCTGGCACCGCGGGCCGCATCGTGGCGAGGCTCGCCGCGAACCGGCCCCCGGGGGCGAGGGCCGCCACCCGGTCGGCATCGGCGACCGTGTCGACGTCGGTGAGGTGTGGGAGCCGCCGCACCCGGAGCCCGGCCTCGTGCAGGCGGGCGAGCTGCCGGGCGCCGGTGTCGTCCTGGGACATCGGGATGCCGCGGATCAGGTCGCCACGCGACAGCACGCCGCTCGACTGCACGCGACGCGACAGCAGGCCGCGCGGGTCGCCGAGCGCGAGCGCCCAGAAGCCGCCGTCGTTCGCTGGGCCGAACCAGGCATCCGTGGTGTCGTCCCAGTCGGTGAAGACCGGCTCGAGCAGCGCCGTGGTGACCTGGGGTGTGTCCATGCCGATGAGGAGGGTGGGTTCGTCGAGGGAGTCGAAGATGGCCGCGAGGCGTGCGTCGAGACGGCCGGACGTCTGGGGCAGGATCTCGAAGGCGTCGGCGGCGACCGGCGGCGTGACACCGTCGAAGGCGAGGATGCGACGCGTCGCCGGGAGAGCCCCAACGGCCGCGAGCGTGTCGTCGAGGCTTGCCGCCGCGAGCAGCGCCGCCTGCTCGAGGCTGAGCGGCGGGTGCAGCCTGGTCTTCACCCGACCGGGCAGGCACTCCTTGGCGATCACCACGACGGCCGTCATCGCCGAGCCCCATGCAGCAGGGCGGACATGTCGCCGATCAGGGTCACGGTGTTCATGTCGCTGCCACACGATGGGCAGGCCGACCGATCTCGGCCTCGATTGCCCGATCCTCTCGCGCGAGAGGGGGCCGGGCGGCGTTGACTACCTCGGGGTGAACGTTCGAGCCCGACGCCGAGGCCGCCACAATCATAAGCAGCACGTCGACCGCGTCGTCGACTCCGCTATTGGTGAGGAGTCCGCCCGCGCTAGCCAGAACCGAGGTCGCCTTGAACCCTGTCGATCTCATCGCCCCCTCGTCTCTAACCACGTACCACCTATTCTGGCCCGACGGTGACTGCCCGACACTGCCTGCCCGACAATGGGCTCTGGGCGCGCCAGCACCTCGTCGAGCGTCGGGTTCGCCGATGGGTCGAGACCCTACTCCTCGCGGCCGGGCACAGAGTCGATGCCGAGCCCCATCGGAGTGAATCGGTCGGTCGACCCGAGACAGCAGCGCCGAAACCACGAGTCGTGGACGAAGACCAGGTGGCGCAGCGTTTGCACAGCCGACCACTCGTCGTTCACGCGCTCGTGCTCGATGCCCGGCGACTGCCGCATGCGCGCCACGGTCGCCGCCCAGCCGGTGCGCAGCTGCCGCCACCCTCGGCGAACGTCGGCCAGGTCGTCCGATCTGATGAGTCGGCGGACCGGGTGAGGACGGTCGAGCTCAGCCTCGACGTTCTCCATGACTTCGACGCCGTTCACAACGAGGTTGGTCACCAGCCCGTCGATCACGGCGCCCTGCATAACCACGCCGATCAGACGGGTGCTGTTCAGGTTGCACTCGCGGAACTCCGCGCCCTTCAGGTCCTCGTCCACGTCCCGTTTCATGCTTGGCAGGCTACGCCCGGCCCCGACGCCTCCGAACGCTGTCGCTTGTGGCTTCTGATCGTGCTGATGCTGCATCGCGTGGCAACCCTGTAGAGGGTTGTTCGGGGCCTGCCCACTCACCGCAAAGGGCTTTCGAGGGGGATGCGTGGCTCGCACCGTTTCAGGTTCGGAGTGCGCTGGTGGTCGTGACGATGGGCCTGTTGGACCTGCCAATCAACCGTGGTGTCTTCAACCACGTTTTGGCATCGGCCGTGAGGTGATCCAAATGGCGGTGAGGGCGGTGCCGAGTCCGGTCATGAGGGCGGCGGCGTTGACAGAGCCGGAGATGATGCCGATAGTCGCAGCGTAGGTGGCGAGGCGCACCAGTCCGACGACGATGAGGATCGCGCCGGCTGTAAGCAGGAGCGCGGGCATTCGCAGTGCACAGCCGAGCGCGGCGAGGGCACCGAGTGCGACCAGGACGAGTGCTTGCACAAGGTTGACCGATGTGAACTGTAGCGGTGTGTAGTCAAGCAGCGAGAACAACGAGCTGAGCGCGGTGAAACCGGCGACGATCAGGCCGCGGGTGCGCCAGATTGCTGAGGTGGAAGCTGTACCACCGGTAAGTGGGGTGGCGCTCATGAGAGGGCCATCGCGATCCGACTCGGCCGGCCCGAGGCGAGCGACCACCGGGGTCTCAGCAGTCCATCGACGCCGGCGATCCTTCCGGCGGCGGTTGCCAGGAGGACGAATTGCGCTGCGAACATCAGGTAGTAGCTCCATTGCCACTCCCCGGGGGTGTTCAGCACCGAGAGGGTTATGGCGATGGTCTGGAGGATGCCGATGGCCGCCCAGAAGCGTGTCAGGAATCCCACGAGCAGGAACGCGCCGAGACAGAATTCCGCGATCAGCACCCCCCAGCCGAAGAGCGCGAAGTTGGGGAAGATGACATTCTGCACCAGCCAGCTGAAAGCTCCGAGCACCGGATGCTTCACCGCATCGGCGGTGTACTGGTACAGGCCGTCTTGGGCAGCCTGCCCGAAGTCTGGCGGGCGTTTCCAGTTCACGTTCTGCAGCCACATCAACCCCACTGCGATCCGCACGGCCGCGAGCACCGCGCGAGTGAGACGCCCGGTCTCGATCTGGTTGATATGTGTCGGTGCGGTGGTTCGGGTGGTGGTCATGGAGTTCTCCTTCGTTTCAGGCGCAGGCGAACATCGACGTGGCGGACGTTGCGGATGACCACTGTTGGGTGAAGAGCTCACTGACCCGGTCGAGCGCGGGAGCCAGGGGGAGTATCTGGCGACTCACGAGCGCGTTTTCGTCAAGGGCGGCGACGGGATGCCAGTAGATACCGTCCGCCGTCACGGTCACCTCGGGGATCAGTGATTCGCGTGTGAATGCGACCCCCTCTTCGGCGACGCCTTGGAGCGCGATGGGGCGGATGACCTGGTCGGCTCGCGGGATGCCGAGCCCGTCGAATAGCGCGTGCAACTGGTCGAGGGCCGGGTCGTCGTGCGCCGAGATCGTCGCGGCGACCCGCACAGTGAATCCTTCGTCGAGTGCGACTCGGATGCCGGCGAGTGCCCGTTTCCAGCTGCCGACACCGCGGTGGGAATCGTGTACCTCGGGGGTGGGTGAGTCCACACTGATTTGGAGCGCGAAGCCTTGACGTGGCATCGCCTGTAGTTTGCGCAGCCCGTGGCCGCGGAACAGCATCCCGTTGGTCAGCAGTGTGGTCGGCAGGCGATCTACGCAGGCTCGCACGATGACGTCGATGTCCGGCAGTAGGAACGGTTCGCCGCCGGTGAGATACAGCTCGCGCACCCCCAGTCGGCAGCCTCGGTGACAAGCGCCTGAATAGTGTCGATGCCGAGCAGACGCGGATCGGTCTTCGGCGACGACGCGACGCAGCAATAGTCGCAGGCCAGGTTGCAGTGAAAGTTGGTATAGAGCCAGAGCCGCGCTCCGGGCATCCGGTCGGCGGGGATCATGCTGCCGGGGTTGCGTGGCCGGCCTCGGCACACGGTCACATGACCGGCGTCCTGTTCGACAATCAGGGTACTGACGAGGGTGTTGCCCGTTTTCTCGCACCATCGGCGCACGAGTTCCAGTTCGCTCGCCGACGCCACCGCAAACTCTGCCGTGTCGCCTTCGGCCATTTGCTCGACGGTGCGCATCAGCGCCATGACTACCATCGGGCGTCGACGCCCTGTTCCTTGATCGCCGCAAACAGTCCGTTGTAGCCCTCGAGGTGTGGTTCGACCCATCGGGTCAGACCCTCCAATTCGAGGATGCGCCGGTGCGCTGGCACCTCCCAGTCCATGGCGATCAGCTTCGCCACCCATGGTGCATAGACCGACTCGGGCAGGGTGTCGAGCGCGGTGAACATGCAGTGCGAGTAGGTCTCCGTCTGCCAGACCGGCTCCAGCATGCCCGGCATCAGGTCGCCGCGGCCGATGTTCTCCCACACCGTGATACCGATCGCAGCGACATCAGCATCACCGGCAAGCACTGCATCGATCGCGTCCAGCTCACTGCGACCGGTGTCACCGTGCTTTCCGATGTCACTGTTGAAGCGCTGAATGTGCAGGTGATCGACATCCACTCCGGCTTCGCGCAGATAATGCATCGGCAGAATCGCGGCATGCGCTGAGTCCGCCGACCCGAGTGCCAGGCGCCGAGTCGCGATATCGCCGGGTCCGGACCAGCCGCTTCCCGAGGCCGCAACGAACACCGTCGAAAATGTGGCGTCCGTGTCGCGCATGGCCAGCGCCCGCACGTGCCCGTCGGTCTGAAGCACGGCCCGCGCATACGCAAGATTCGTGTTCCAGGCGATGTCGATCATTCCCGCTTGCAGCGCGTCGACCAAGCGGCCATAGTTCGAGAACAACACGAAATCCATCGCCGTTTCCGGTTCATCGAAGTATTCGCGGATGCCTTCCCAGATGGGAACGACGTTGGGCGTGTAGGCGACCGCTCCGATGAGCAGGGGGCTCCGACGAGTTTCGACATCCGAAACTCAGAACAGCGGAAGGCCGGTGACAGCCTTCCCGTAGAAGTCGTAAAGCACGTCGGCGGTCGGGGCCATGACCGACCCCGCACGCGCATCCCGGAAGGCCCGCTCGATAGGTAGGTGTTTTGAGAACGCCGCTCCGCCGCACACCCGCATCGCCGATTCGGTGACGGTCAGCGCAGCGTCATTGGCGGATGCCTTCACCCCCAGCACGAACAGCGGAGTGTCCTCGGCTGGGTTCGCCACTTTCGCGGCCGCCTGTGCAAGGTAGGACTTCTGCGCCATCAACGCGATGCTCATCTTCGCAATTTGTGCCCGAATCGTAGGTAACGCGGACAGAGCCTGGTCCAGGTGCTCCAGCCGGGCACCGGTCACGTGTGCGACCGCGGCATCAACAGCTGCGGTGCAGAGCCCGAGCGACACTGCGGAGTTGCCCAGGTTGAACCAGGGAAGCACGGTGGCCATCATCGTGCCGAACCCGCTGCCCGGCTCACCGAGACGATAACTGGACGGAATAGTGATCGCTACCGTCATCGGGCTCGACGCATTGCCGCGCAGCCCCAGTCCGATCCACGGACCGGCGATATCCAAACCCGGCGTTATAGCCGGGATCGCATACAGGTCGACGGTCTCCGGGTCGACCGCACTCTTCGACGACATCACATACACGTCGGCATACCCGGCCGAGGTCACCCAGCTTTTATAGGCCGTGAAGCGAAGGCCAGCCCCGTCGACTACCGACTCGGACACGGGAGCCCAAAAGTGCGATCGCGACCCCTTCTCACTGAACGCGAGCGTACCGAGCACCTCGCCCGAAGCCATCCGCGAGAGAAGTTCCGGCATCGCGGCAGGCGGGGCGGATGCCACCGTCACCGCGGCCGCGACATGCATCAGGTAGATCATCGCGGTAGAGCCGCACGCCACCGCAATTGCGCTCAGCACCTCCGTGAACTCGACCGGCCCGGCCCCCATGCCGCCAGCGTCCTCGCTGATCACCAGGCCGAGCAGCCCGCTCGACCTGAGTGCCGCGACTGAATCAACAGGGTAGCTGCCATCGGCATCAACCTGTTGGGCGTGAGCGGCGGCTACTGCCGTTACCCGCGCTACAGCTTCTTGGAGGGTCGACTGCGTCATGGTCATCCGGTCTCCTGGCATCGTTGCTCAATTTTTTCGACACCGCTCAAGCGGGATCGACCAGCTCAGTATCCCCCACAGGAATGTCAGGGCTGCAAGAAAATAGTTACGAGTGTCTAACGGTGCGGGGGGCTCATTGCTGACTGCCATCGCATCGACCGGCGGTCGAACGCGGCAAGCAAAGGTTACGTCCCCGTGAGTGGTGTGGTTTCCCGCTCTTGAGCGTTGCTTCGTCAACGTAAAGAGCCACCGTGGGATGGTCAGTGAGTACCGACTAAAGCAACTCACGAAGGACACCACACGATGGCTCTAGACCAGTCTGCCCTGCTCAACCTGCTGGGAGAACTCAAACTCACCGATGTCACCGACCGCATCCGCGTCGCGACCGAAACCTTGTATCAAGAACTGATCGATGCGGAGGCGACCGCTTTCATCGGCGCCGCCCCGTTCGAACGCTCCAGCGACCGCACCACCCACCGCAACGGGACACGGTCGAGGACCTTGTCGACCACGGCCGGGGACCTTGACTTGAAGATCCCGAAGCTGCGCGCCGGGTCATTCTTCCCGGCGCTGCTGGAGCGTCGCCGCCGGGTGGACCAGGCCCTGTTCGCGGTCGTGATGGAGGCCTACGTTCACGGCGTCTCGACCCGAAAGGTCGACGACCTCGTCAAAGCCCTCGGCGCTGACACCGGGATCTCCAAGTCCGAAGTCTCCAGGATCTGCGCAGGCCTGGACGCCGAAGTCGCCGAGTTCCGCGACCGCACCCTCGCCGCCCAAGACTTCCCCTACGTGTTCCTCGACGCCACCTACTGCAAGGCCCGCGTCGGGCACCGCATCGTGTCCCAGGCCATTGTCGTCGCCGTCGGCGTTGCCGCCGACGGACGCCGGGAAGTCCTCGGCTTCGACGTCGGTGACAGCGAGAACGAGGGCTTCTGGACCAGCTTCCTGCGGTCGTTGAAGACCCGCGGCCTCGACGGGGTCAACCTGGTCATGTCTGATGCTCACACCGGCCTCAAGAAAGCCATCGGGACCGTGTTCCAGGGCGCCGGCTGGCAGCGCTGCCGGGTCCATTTCATGCGAAACCTCCTCGCCGTGGTGCCGAAGGGATCGCAAGAGATGGTCGCCTCGATCATCCGCACCATCTTCGCCCAGCCCGACCGCGAACACATCGAGAAACAGTTCCGCGAGGTGACCACGATGCTGAGCCGCTCGCACCCAAAGGTCGCCGCGATGCTCGTCGACGCGCAACCCGATCTGCTTGCCTTCTCCGCTTTCCCGCGGCGGCACTGGCGCCAGATCTGGTCCACGAACCCGCTGGAACGAGTGAACAAGGAGATCAAACGCCGCACCGACGTCGTCGGTGTCTTCCCCAACGCTGCCGCTCTCTTGCGTTTGGCCGGGTCGGTTCTGATCGAGCAGCACGACGAATGGGAAGCCGGCGAACGCCGCTACTTCTCCGAAGCATCCATGCTCGAGCTGGCCACCATGAACAACCCCGTCAAGGTCATCGACGAGGCGGTGATCCTCCCAGAACTCGCCGCCGCCTAAGCTAGAACAACTGACCCGCACGGTGTTGAGAAACTCCACCGCTCAGCGGGACGTGACCTATGAGTGCCGAGCCTCAGCCGGTCGTCGAACACCGGGGTGGTGCGATCTTCATGTTTCTCCTTTGACCGCAAAGGTAGCCGAGACCATAGTCAAATGATGGAAAGCGCGTCGCTACGCTGTCCGAATGGACATCCTTACAACGGCACTATCGAAAGCGCCCGCTGCCGGGTCGATCATCGGCGTGCCAGTCTCGGTGTGGCTCCCGCCGGTGGCCGTGCTGGTAGTGGCATTGTTCGGTTTCTGGAATACCAGTCGAGCTACAAAGCGCGCTGGGGAAAATTCGGACGTCTCTCTGAAGCGCACGATCACGGCAGATAGGCAGGCGCGGCTGCTGGAAAAGCAGATGCTCCTCTACGCCGATATTTTGACTTTCATCGCCCAACGGAGCCAGCACAGAAGCGCCGTACTGAGCATGGGCAAGATCGAAGGTGTCGATATCCCTCAACAGTACGAGTCGACCGATCGATTCGCTTTATCCGGGCGCGCAGAGGCCATCGCTCGACAATCCGTACTGAACGCTTGGAACGCCTGCAACAAAGCCGACGAGGACACGTTAAGAAAACAGATCCTCCAAGCAAAAATCCCCAAAGTGGGCGACGCGGGAATGAAGGAATCCGCCGAAATCGACGCTGCGCGAGTCGAGGCTGAGAGGCAAGACGGATTGCTGCGAGATGCCATCCGGATCGCATTGCACAATCGAACGGACGATTACGGACTTGGTGATCTTTGAGCCACCGAAAATGTTCAGGGCTTCGGTGCGAGTCCTTCACCAAGCTCGACTCCAAGATCTCCAAACGCTCCGAGATGCCCGAGCCAAGCCATCGATGTCCACCACATCAAGACGGCGTCGCCGATTGCTCGAACCATCGCGGCTTCTAATCCGTCATCCGTTGCAGTCTCGCCGGAGACCGCCGATGCCGCTTTTCGACGATCATCGGCGCTGAGTCAATGGTTTTCATCGCCGGTGCAGGGAGGCGCCCGCTGACGGGATTCGCAAAGTCGCTGGGCGATGAACGCGGCTCAGCCACCGACGTACCTGCCAGTCTGGTTTGCCAGAAATCTTCCGGCACGCCACATTCCACTCTTCGCCATCCCGATCTGGCTCCACGTGCGTAACCTGCACTCACAACAATAGAATGCCCGTCCAGTTCTACGAACGACACCGACGTTCGGCACTTCTCGATCGCGTTTTGCCGTGTTTAGTCGGCCCGGTTAGGGCATTTCGTCGCATTCCTGATCACCGGTTCGGCAAGGCGCCAGGGCGTCTCGTTGGCGAGATGAGCTGTCAGGGCGTCATCAGCGGTACCACTCCTCGTCGGTCTGAGCCAGGCGCGAAGGTTGCAACTCGTCGCCGAGGCTATAGAAGCGCTGGAAGTTCATGATCAGGGGTCGCCATAGGTTCGGATCGATGCGGTTTTTCGACCCCTTCAGGCGGATCGAGTCGTGGACGTGCACCCGGGTGATCCTGGCTTCGAAAATGACCGTATCGCCATCGGCCGGGTCGTCTTTCTTGAGGGGACGAGAGTGCACGATGCGGGCTTCGAGATTGACGGGGCATTCGTCGATCCGTTCTGCTCGAACGGTGTCACCCGGCCGGGAATGCAAACCCGCACGGTTGATCTTGTCGGGCTCATAGCGGTATCCGACAAGAGCCTTGCCAGGAGGAACCGGCATGTGGCCGGTGGTCAAAGCGATCCTATCGACCGCATCGACCAGTTCGGCAGTGGGGAGGTTGATGACGCACTCGCCGGTGTCGAGGAGGTTCTGTGCTGTCAAGGAGCGGGCGCCCATGCCGAGGAGTGCGGTCTGGCCAAGCCAGAAGACAGACGACATCGGGGCGGTATTAGTTTCACCGTCGCGGTCGACCGTGCTGAGAAGAGCAACGGGTGTTCCGAAGTAGAGAATGGCCGGGTCGATGACGGTGTGCGTCGGCATGGGCTTCTTTCGGCGAGAGGGGCTAGTCGGGGCGAGCTTCGCTTCAAAATTACCCGAGCCGCCATCCAATGACTGGCGGAAATCCGACGTCGCGGCCACGCATCGGTGGGCGCCCGCAACCGGAATACTCAGTCCATAGACAATTCGATAACAAGAAATATAGAACCGTCTAGGGGTGTTTCAAAGCCGTGTCGTTATGGGACAGCAGACAGACCCAATTCAACAAAGCGCCGCCAACACCAACCCGCCGAGGGAAGGGAAAGAAGCTTTGAGCTTGCCCACAGCGGATTTGTTCACTTCGGTTAGGATGCTGGCGACGCGTGAGCGTTCCGGGGGATGCTCCTATCGGGGAGCCTAGTCAGGTTCGATTTCCTGAGTCCTCCACCAAAGTGCAATTCCTCACCGTTCGCTCGCCGTCCCAGACTCCTGAGTCAAGTCGATCGGCCCCCGATACCGAATACTTCTTTCAGGAACCGGTTGCGGGCAACTGTCATGGGCTGCAGAAGAAACCCGTTGGTAGGAGGTACCTTGGCCACATGGCTGACGTCGGCAGTGCCAGATCAGGGTTTATGCGTTGGATGGTCGGCAGGCCACGTATCTGGGTTGGTGTTGTTTGGTGCTGCATCGGGCTGGCTTGGATTCTCCTAGCGGTATTCGAAGGACCCACTATGACGCGAATCCTGCTGGGGGCACTGTGGCTCGCGCTCGGGGTCTTCCAGGGTGCTATCGCTCTGCATGATCGGAAACACGGGCGGGGATTCCATCAAACGCCGCGGAATATGTCAACCTGTATGAGTCATATTCTCTAGGCGGTCATTGAGTTCGTTCCTGCTTTCTCGGGTTCGTTGATCCAGGTCGTTGTCGGGAACGTTGGTGGCTGCGGGTGCTGCCGAACGAATCGTTCGGGGTGGGCGGCATACGCGGTCGTGAGTACGCGGGCGCGGGCGTGCTGAATGACGGGTGCGCGGCCGTGGTGGACGTTGAACGGGGTGTGCATACCGATGCCGGAATGGCGGTGCTCACCGTTGTACCAGGCGTAGAACTCGGTGCAGAATGAGCGCGCCTCGGCGAGGCTGTGGAACCGGTCGGGGAACTCGGGCCGGTACTTCAAAATTTTGAAATGCGATTCGCTGAATGGATTGTCATTGCTCGTGTGCGGGCGGGAGTGGGACTTGGTCACGCCCAGATCGGCGAGCAGGAACGCGACGGGTTTCGACGCCATCGAGGACCCGTTGTCGGAATGGATCGTCAACTGGTCGCGGCGAATGTTCTGCTTCTTGATCGTGTCCAGCAGGAGCCGCTCGACCAGCTCGGCGGATTCCCGGGTCGCGACCATCCAGCCCACGACGTACCGGGAGTAAATGTCGATGATCGTATAGAGGTGGAAGTACGACCATTTGGCCGGACCCTTGAGCTTGGAAATATCCCACGACCACACCCGATTGGGTCCGGTCGCGATCAGTTCGGGCTTGACCCGGGCCGGGTGCGTGGCCTGAGCCCGCCGCTCCCCGGTCTCACCGTGGGCGCGGAGCAGGCGATACATCGTCGCGACCGAGCAGAGGTAGGTGCCCTCGTCGAGGAGGATCGCCTGGATCTCCGCCGGCGCCTTATCCACGAACCGGCTCGAGCGCAGCACCTCCAGAACAGCGGTGCGCTCCGGCTCGGTCAGCGCGCGCGGTTGCGCCGCCGGCTCTGGCCGGGGCCGCGGCGCTGACGGCGGCGCCAGGGACCGGCGGTGGTGGCTGTAGTGCGTTGCCCGGGAGCGTCCCACGGCCCGGCACGCGTCTCTCGTGCCCACGAGCGGGACGAGCTCGGCGATGGTGGCCTCGATCATTTCTCGGTGCTCTTCTCGCTGCTGTTGGTCGAGAGTTGATCCAACAGAGCCGAGAGTTTTCCCTGGATCGAGATCACCTGCCGCGCGGTATCCAACTCGCCCGAGAGCCGGAGGTTCTCTCGCCGCAGCCGGGCCGCGTCCTTCTCCGCGACGCTGGCCGGCGGCGCGCCCGCCGGCCGCGCCAACGCGACCAGCACCCCCTTCTCGCGCTGGTCTCGCCACGCGCTCACCAACGAGGTATAAAGCTTCTCCCGGCGCAGAAGCGCGCCGCGGCCCTGCCGGTCGAGACGGTCGTACTCGGCCAGAATGTCACGTTTGTATTTGGCCGTGTAGGTCCGCCGCCGAGCACGCTCGGGAACCTGGGGATCGGGAACATCTTCCATCCCGACAGCCTGCCCGGTCGAGCTGGGTCCTGCCATCACTGTGTTCATCAAGGGGAAATCCTTCCCCGCCCTCTATGACACTATTCGGGACGATCCCGGTGCCTCACCCAAGGTTGACAGAGAGGGCACCGTCGGCAGTCGCCGTAAGCCGGACCCCTACGGATACTCCCCCGCGTTCGCTGGCCACAATGATCTGAGTGGGCCGCTCATTCGCGTATGCCCCGCCCGCAAAGGATTCGGGGTGCCTTTAACGCGACAACAATTCGACCCTTCCGACCGTCTTGTATCCCTAGAGATATAAAACGTCTCACGACTCCCGTTTCTCGCCTTCGCAGATCGACGGAATCTCGCCTGCAGCAATTCTCATGACTACGTCACACAACCTCCTGCTTGAATTGCAGTACTCACCGTTAGTTCTGAAACACTCGGGATCACCAGTTCCGACCTTGCCGTTCCCACCGCACACGCGTGTCCCGCACAGCCGGCATTCAGCCCACCCGCCTACCGTTGATGGCGGAGTCCCCCACTCCAACAAACGAGCCCCGGCACATTCCTCGCCTCCCCCAGGTGCAGGGAAGCCGGGGCTTTTTCGAGGCCACCGGCGCCCAGCCCGGCTGCGCGAAGACGCTCTCATGCACGCCGCGGCCGGGGAACAGCATCGTGTCGACGCTCGTTGAATAGTAGGCCGTTGGCGCTGACACATCGAATACACCGCGGCCTCCGACAACTCCGCGACGTCGTCCCAGCCGAGCCCGAGCCGCTCTGTTGCAGCGAGCACAGCCCGAATACTGTGCCGGGACATCCCCTGAGCGGACTCGATCGCCCGTCGCGACAAACCCTGATTTCGCTGCTGCAGGATCTGCTTCGCTTTGATCTTCCGTACCATTGCCGGTACTCCTTCCACCACGTGGCGCTCACATGGTGGGAGGAGCTTTTCAGGTGGTGCTCAACCACGCCGGCAGTGGGGCTGAACGATACGAATCACGCATCTGAACAGTGGGGCTCAACCGCACCACAGGTGGTGCCCAACGAAGCCAATATTCAGCCCGGCAACGGCACGTAACCGCGCCTTGCCATCGATCGTTTTAATCCGCCCGCCTTCAACGCGTGACGAGTTGAGGCCGAAGTATTCGAATGTTCCGCCATCGACCTCAGCGACGAATTCGCGGAAGAGCTCGTACTTGGTGCCGATATTCTTCCCGCCAAAAGTCACGTTCTTATCGCCAATCGTCGAAGAGGCAGACCTGCCCCCAGGGAGCGCCCGCTGTCGTACAGGTCCACCCGGAAGCCTGCCCGGTGTAGATACCATGCCGATGCGATACCCGACCAGCCTCCTCCCACGACGATTGCATGCGGGGCATAAGTTGTTTGTGTGACGGTCGTTCTTCGTTCTCCAATTGCAGTGAATTGTTGGACGGTGTCTCAGGCTGGCTGCAGCTCGTAAGAATCGATGCGGCCACCACTTCTGCAAGTCCCGGGCTCTGTCGCGCCCATGAAAAGTGATTCAGGGGAGCCTCCCCAGGAACGTCATTGCCGTAGCGCCACCGGGTAACTTTGGCGTTCGAGATTTTTTGGGACAAGTGATCGACGCAACCAGGCGGAGCTAGCCGGTCGCCCTCGATCTCAATGAAATGCACGCTCACTCTCACGTTTCTCATTGCGGCCTCGTAGTCAAGGTCTGAGCCCGTGGCGCGATAGCGACCTGTTCTCACCTGCGCGGCCCAGTCATGCATCCGGACACGCGATTGGCGCCCACCGAAGCGGAAGAGCACTCCTGGCCAAAAACCGATGCATCTCGCTACCAATGCGATCAACTGGGATAGCACCAGATTCCGTAATCGCCGGAAACCAACGAATCCGCCGTACCACGCGGAACCAGTCGCGATTAGAACGAGCCCCGTAACTGTAGTGGGGTGCAGGCCGGAGAACACAAGAGCGAGCTGGCCACCAAGACTGTGACCGATGAGCCACACGTCTCGCCCTGGAAAGTTCTGTTCAATTGCCGCAACAATGCGTGGGAAATCCGATTCAATAACTTCTCGGTAGCCGCTCGTTTCCTTCCGGCCTGGCGCGGGAGAGCTTTCGCCTTGACCTCGGAGATCCACTGTGACGCAGGTCAACCCCAGGGCACCGAGCCGTCGAGCGAATCGCTCGTAGAAGCGTGCTGCCGCCCCTAGCGCGGGAAGGAGTATCGCAACCGGGCCGTCGTCGTCAGGAGACGGTGCGACCCTGAGCGAAAATTTCGTTCCGTCGTCAAGGACGATATTCGCGAGCTGAGCGTTCCGCTCGCTGTTGGAGCTTTGAGACTCGCCACGAGTTTTCTTGGCAGGGTTTGTTACATACGAGATCGCGATGCCGTGCCCAATCATTTTGGACCCAGTCGGTTCACGTGTCGACAGCGGCCACGAGGACATCACGCTTCACGAACATCCCCCGGGATGAATGTGGCAGACCCTCACGCTGCTGTCACGTCAGCACAAATGCCGACTTACCAAAAAGTAAAGCCCTGCTAAATTACTCCGCCATCGCCGAGGGCGTGTGATATCTTCTGGTCGCTAGCCACTCCCCCGGTGATCATCCGGAAAACGTTCACGACGGCCTGGTGCCTAGGAGCGTGAGTCAGTAACGCCTATTGGGCCTTGATGCCAAGGAATGCCTCCGATGTCGTCGGGTCGGGTTGGGGCGTTGCCGACGCGATCGTCATGGGCTGCGGCTCTGTATCCGTTCGCGTGCCCATCAAAAATAGGGCCACGGCCGCTTTGACGGCGCAAGGCAGGATCGCTGCCGCCCGTCAGGGCGATCTCGCCCTGGTCTTTAGGCTGCCGGGCGGCCTCTCCAGGCATTTTGCGTGGCGAGGAGGGCTTTGGTGTGCAGGGTGTGGAGCTTCATCAGGTTGTGGCAGGCAGCGATCAAGTCCCACTCGTGGGCTGCTTGTTCCAACCCGCGAAGCAACAGGAATTTTCCTTGCCGGGTGTGGATTTGACCGAACACGGGCTCCACGATCGCTTTGCGCCGCGCGTAGACGGCGCGGCCTTTTTCGTCTTCAACTTCCGGGCCATGCGCTCCCGAAGCGTCGCATCGGCGGGGATCCGGCCCCGAGGAACCTCGGGAACACGTTCGTTATGCTTGACCCGGCCGGTCGCGATGAAGAACTCGGTCCCGCCGTCGCTGGCCATCTCAACGGTCTTGGCGTAGTCCAGGTTCGCGGCTGAACAATACCCGGTATCGGCGAGGACCTGCCCCGGCAGAACCCCCGCCGCGACATGGAGTTTCTCGAGCAGGGGCACGACCTGTTCAACATCCACGCCAACATTCGTCCGCGTCGTCGCGACGATCACTTGATGATCCGCATCCACGATGGCCTGCGCGTTGTAGGCGTAATGGAAGGACCCGTCAGCGGTCTTCATGATCCGCGCGTCCGGGTCGGTGAAATTGCGCTGAGCCCTCGGGCTCACGACCGCGTTCTTGGCCGCGTCGTCACCCTTCTGCGCCACAGCATCGTCATCATCGCCCGTGTCCCGGGCTTTCTTCTCGGCCTCTTTCCGAGCCCGGGCCGCCGCGTCGGCCTCCAACGCGGCCCGCACCTCGGCGAGTTCCACCAGGCGCGATTCCCGCCTCGCGAGCTCCGGCGGGAGTTCATCGCCGCGTTTGTCTTTCCCGAACCGGGCATCCTCGGCCTCGTCGATCGCGTCCGCATCGGCCAGCAGGGCGGAGACCTCGGCGGCGAGGACTTTCTGCTTCTCCGTCAACCGGGCGTAGCTCATGGCCTTCCGCCGGGACGCGTTGGCGCGCACCTTGGTGCCGTCCAACGCGACCTGCCCGAGCGACACCATCCCGGCCGCACGACACAGTTCCAACGCCTGTAAGAACACGTTCCACAAGCTCGCGAGGTGGCGTTTGCGGAACCGGGCGATCGAGCGGAAATCGGGGGCCTGCTGCGCGGCCAACCAGCGAAACGCGACCACGTCCACGCACACGCGTTCCAGCTCCCGCGATGAGCGCACCCCGACGCAATACCCGTAAAGCAGGACACGCACCATCAGGCGCGGGTCATACGGCGGCTACCCCTTCGATTTCGCATACGACGCATAAAACTTCGACAGGTCCAGCTGGGTTTCGACGATATCCGCGATGAACCGAGAGAGATGATTCTGTGGCAACCACTCATCCAGCGACGGTGGCACCAACATCACCGCGGCCGGCTCGAACGCGCGGAACCGTTTATTCACCCCGCCGCCAGCCTCAACACCGTCCTCAACGACCGGGTCGGCGTGCTCAAGACCAGCCGCAGGAAAGAGACCATCCGAATCGCATACCCCATTTTCCCAGACCCAAAACCCCATCCCAAGAAATCCAACGGCGTTTTAAACTTCGCCGTTACTGACCCACGCTCCTAGTGGGTGAGCTGGCTAATGCGCTGCGGTGAGAGGCCGAGAATCCGGGCGGTGTCCGCCTGGCTGAGTCCGTCTGCGGTGAGGGCCTTAACTGCTTCGCGGTTGAGCCTGGCCGCTTCCGCGACGGCGGCCCGGGCGTCTTCTTCGTTCTTCTTCGCGAGCGTCCACAACTCGGCAGCGTGCGGCGGAATCTCTACCGTCACCTGAACCTCGATTTGGTCCTCGCCCACGTCGAGCCACACTGCGGCAATGTCGCGGGCGGCGGCGTCAATGTCTTTGACGCTGCGGGCCTGCCCGATCGCCGTTATGCGGGTGTCTCCCCCTCGGGGTGATGGTGAGGTGAGTTCGGGAATCTCGATGGTCCACCATTTGCCGTCTCGGTAGGCGCGCGCCGTTAGGGTTCGCTTCGTCGTTGTGGCTGTGTTCATGAGAGCGCCTTATCTGTCTGGGTCAACTGTCGGTCTATGTCCTCTAGAAGGTTCGCCGCTATCTCAGCTAGCGCGTTCAAATCGTTTACGTGGAACTGGTTTGGCTGCTCGTTTTGTTCCTCGTTTTCGGCCTCTGCGCGGGTGCGGTCGGCGTAGCCTTCGAGGGCTAGCGTGAGAACGCTATATGCGCGGTCCTCGGTGAGGTCCAGCACGACGTGGAACGGTACGTTTTGCTCGGCCATGGTCTGTCCTACTTCCAGCTCTGGGGGTGTTCGGGAATGCGTCGGTGATCTGTCGCACAACTCCCGCTGACAGCTCCTTGTGCCCCGGAATGGTGATGGTCTGAGTCTCGTCCTCGGAGACCCAAATCTGGTGACCACCCTTGCCGGGCCGAAGAAGAAACCACCCCTGCGAGCGGAGGAACTTCGTTACGTCCCGGTACTTCTGCGGCTTCGTCATAACAATAGTCTAGTCCCCCTAGTGTGCAACGTCAAGGGGGGCTAGATCTTTAGCGGTGGTGCTGGTCGTCCTCGTCGTCGGCGGAGGCGTGTGCTTCTATCCAGTATTCGGCGGCGGCGGTGGCCCCCACGGCTCGGAGGAGGTCTGACAGGGCCTCGACCTCGCCACAGGTGAACCGGGGGCCCATGTCGCGCGCTAGGTCCGCTTCCTCGAAAACGTCGACAAATGCGACGACGGGGTGTGAGTCAATGGTGATTGTGGGCATGTCTGGTTCTCCTTCTCTATCGGGCGGGTGTGGTGACGGTGCAGAGGTTCACGCGGTGGAGGATCTCTTGGGCAACCTGCGTGGGGCTGTAGACGTATTCGATGTAGTGACCCGCGACGTAAAGCCCGTCGGGCAAAGTCGCATTGTCGATGGGGTTGCCCTCGGGAGTGAATAGAACTAGGTCTTTTCGGTCGCTGTCGGTGCTGATGAGGTTTTGCGCTGCGCGGTATCCGGCGGCGGTGTAGTTGCGGTGGCTGTTGATTCCGTCGCAGCAATAACGCACCTCACGGGGCATCTCTTCGCCGTCTCCCGCGACTAGGACTGTTCCGGCGTCGTCGTAGCCGTCCGTCATACCGTTGAAATGGCGGCCCTCGTAGTGGCCGGTGATCGCGCGCACTTCGAGTTCTGTGGGTCCGTCGCTGTAGCTCACGTTCATCCACGCGACCGCGGTGCCGGTGCTCATGCGAACACTGAACTTCACTCCGGGAAACGCGTTCTTCAATGCGGCACGAACCAACTTGGCGGTGTCCTTGGTGCTGATGTATTCGGTCATGTTCTCTATCTCACTCAACGTTTTTTGCCTTTTCGGCGGTTTTCCGCCCTCATGGAGTGCTGTCGGGGTCAAGCCCCAAGGAGCGGTTGCAGGCCAAAGTTTTGGAGGAGCGCAGCGGAGGAGAAAGTTTTGCCGAAACTGCGACGACGGCTTGACGCCGGCGGCACGGAGTGAACACTCCCCCAGACGAAAAAGCAAAAAAGGCAACGCCCACCGGCCTGCACACTGGGGTACCAGGACTGCCCTATTTCCCCGTCTCGAGTACGGGTCTCGGCCGGGTCGGTCATGGTCCCGGCATGGACCCGGTGCCCGGCTCATTTCACTTTCGTGTCCGTTAGGGGATAGGTTGCCGGATATCTCGGCGAGACATTTCAGCACGAGTGCACCAGGGGACGACTTCATCCCATACGGTCAGCGTGTAGCCCGTGCACGTTGCTCAATAGATTCGGTGTTCCCTACATGTCAAAGTCAACATTTCTTCTACTCACGGTCGTCGTCGGCATGGCCCTGGCGGGCTGCGCGCCCACCGGCTCGGGGCTGTCAACTCAAGCCCCGACCACCCCCGCCACGACCGGAGCGTCTCCAACGACCTCCGCGACACCGTCAGCAGTCTCGTCGACCTCCCCGCCGTCGCCGCTGCCGTCACCGTCGACACCCGGAAACAGCGCTACTGGCGCTACGGGATGCATCCCGAACGGCATCGCGATCCCCGCGGGCGCGACGACGGCGATCATCGGGGACGTCGACGGCGACCAACAGCCGGACACCGAGTTCTACACCGAGGTCGGTGCGTTCAGCTACGGCATCCATACCGCATCCGGGGCCACGGTGCTCCTGCCCGATGATCTCGCTGGCCCCGGCGCGCACAGCGGATGGAGCGCCCCGCTGGATGGCCCCGCCATCGTCGCGACGGTACTGGATGACGGGCGCTCGGCGTCGCTACACGCGTTCATTAACTGCAGCTTCGTCACAACGATGGGCACAGACGGACAGCCATACCGCTTTTTACTCAACGGCTTCGGAGAGCACGGAACGGGTGTTGCGTGCAACAACCGAAATGGCGGAACCCTCATCGAGGGTGCCCTCGCCCAGAAGCGCGGTGACGGGCTCTACGACATCCAGTGGACCCACATCAATATGTCTGCGGACGGCACGACAGCCACCAACGGGACCACTGAGACCCGGTACGCAGGCGTTGCCGAATCGGATCCCCTGGTAAAGCAGGCCATGGGCAGCTCCTGCAACGACGTAACGGAAGTCTCGACGAGCGGCAGGTAACAAAACCCGTGCCCTCATCTCGTAAGCACCTGCCCCCCGCCCGGGAACAGATGATCTCCTACGTCTTGTATCCCATGGGCGGCTTCAAGGGGTCGTAGCAACACCGTTTGAGTGAGGTGTTGTTGATGGCGTCGAGAGTTGTGTTGAAGGAGCGCGAGAACTTGTTCTGGGTTCGGGTTCGCGAGGGGATGTCGGCGGCGGCCGCGTGTGAGTCTGTGGGAGTGAATCGCAGACAGGGATATCGGTGGATCAAGGCCGCTGGCGGGCGAATTCCCGTTCCAGCCGTGGCCTCTTCGGGGCGCTATATGGGTCAAGAGGAGCGTCTACGCATCGCGGATCTGCGGCTGGGCGGGGCCGGTGTTCGCGCGATTGCCCGGGATTTGGGGCGCTCCGCGTCGACGATCAGCCGGGAGCTGCGTCGTAATGCCCACCCGATTACGCGCAGCTACCGGCCCTATGCCGCTCAGAAACGGTGCGTGATCAGAGTGGCCCGGCCCAAGCCGAGCAAGCTCGACGACCGGCTGCTTGCCGCCGCCGTCGAGGAGCGGTTGCGGAAGAACTGGAGCCCGCAGCAGCAGTGACGACCTCGCGGTCGTATTCGCCGGCCAGGCCGAGCTGCAGGTCTCGCACGAGTCGATCTATCAAAGCCTCTATGTCCAGAGCCGCGGTTACGTCGGAGTGCGACTGCACCGGCACCTGCGACGGGGCCGATCAGCCAGGAAACCACGGGGAAAACATCTGAACGCGCCGGGCAAGATTCGCGACAAGGTGATGCTGAGCGAACGCCCCAAAGAGGCCAACGACCGGAAGGTCGCCGGCCATTGGGAGGGCGACCTGATCGTCGGATCCGCGTCAGGATCGGCGATCGCGACTCTCGTTGAACGCACGACCCGGTTTGTCGTCTTGGTGCACCTGCCCAACGGCCACAGCTCCGCTGCAGTCCACGACGGCCTCATCGACGCCCTGGACGCCCTGCCCGTGCTGTTGCCGCGCTCGTTGACGTGGGATCAGGGAACCGAGCTGGCCCGGCACGTGGACATCACCAAAGCCACCGGCGTTCCGATCTACTTCTGCGACCCCGCCTCGCCCTGGCAACGCGGCTCGAACGAGAACACCAACGGCCTACTGGAGTGGTCCCCGAAAGTTGGACACCGAATTTAGGGTTCCATCTTCAGGGAGTAGTCAGATGTACTCGAAAAGCACGTTGAGTCACTCCGAGGCCGTTTCGGCTGTCGAGTTGTTCGAGCAGGGTTTTACCGCCAAGTCGGTGGCCTTGTCTCTTGACCTTGCCGGGTCTCCGGTCCAAATGTTGTATCAGCGATGGCAGATACGAGGTTCGGGGGCGCTGGTGACGAGAGACCGCAAACAGTACGATTTCGAGATCAAGCTTGAAATCGTGCGCCGCCATGTCAGGGGTGAGTCCGGGAGGGCTCTTTCCGAGGAGTATGGCCTTCCGTCGCCCAGTACCGTGGCGACCTGGACGGGCATTTATCGGCGTGACGGGGAAGATGGGCTACTCCCGAAGCGGCGAGGCAGACCGCCAACGGATCAAAAGGATTCCCCTCCGAAGTCCGAGATCGAGACGCTGCGCTCGGAGAACGAACGGTTGAGCGCTGAGGTCGCCTATTTGGGAAAATTGCGGGCCTTGAGGTCACCGGAACGACGCTGAAAGTTCGAGCTGTCGATGACCTCAAGGCGCACTACCCGTTACCTCTTTTGCTGCAGCTCGCGGACCTTCCCAGGTCAACGTTCTACGACCACCGGCACCGGCTCAGCCGCAGCGACACCCGGGCCGGCATCAAGGAAGCTATCCGTGGCGCATTCGAGGCGGCGAAGAGTGCCTACGGGCACCGGCGCATCCTTGCCGTTCTGCTCCGACAGGGGTGGACGGTGTCTAAAAAGACGGTGCTCAAACTGATGCGCGAGCTCGGGCTGGAATGCCCAGTGCGCAGACGCAAACGGTACAACTCATTCCGAGGAGAAGTCGGGGCGGCGGCCGACAACGTATTGAACCGGCAGTTCGCCACAGAGTCTAGGCACACGAAGTGGGTCACGGACGTGACCGAGTTCAACATCGGCGCCTCGAAGGTCTACCTCTCACCCGTCCTGGATCTCTATGACAACCGGGTTATCTCTGCAACGGCAGGGCCCTCTCCGAGCGTGAAAATGGTCACCGACAGTCTCCGCATGGCAATCGACACACTCACCCCCGCCGAGAAGCCTCTCGTCCACTCCGACCAGGGATTCCAGTACCGCCACACCCTCTGGCGGGACACGTTGCGGGGCGCCGGGCTCACTCAGTCGATGTCTCGCAAGGGCACGTGTCTGGACAACGCCGTCATGGAGGGGTTCTTCAGCCACCTCAAGGAGGAATGGTTCCGCATCCAGAAACCGGGAACCGTCGACGAGTTCCACACGGGGCTGAACGACTACCTGCGATGGTGGAACACCACCCGAATCCAAAAGCGGCTCGGCTACCTCAGCCCCGACGAATACCGCGCCCAAACAACCGCCACCACATAGAGTTCCATTACCTAGTCCAACTTTCGGGGACCACTCCACTACTGCGTCAGTACTTCCCCAAAGGAACCGACCTGAACGCCCACAGCGCTCAACGCCTCCTCGAAGTCGCCACTGAACTCAACGAGCGGCCCCGCAAAACCCTCAAACGCAGCACCCCAGCTGACCTGCTCAGCGAGCTAGTCTCAAGGAAGGAAATAGCCCCTGTTGCTTCCACCGTTTGAAATCGACAAACGGTATTGACCCTAACGGAGACATTCATCGCCCTTCCCCCAGACGGCGCCCTCCACTACGATTGAGTGCACGCAGCCGATGAAGCAATTGGCGGCTGCGCGCCCTGTGCACGAGTTTGCTCCGATTCAGAGCTAATCGTCTGGTCGGATCTCTGATGACTGAGTGACCATTTCCAGCCGACAAGCGAGAAGGAACATACCGTGACTGACAGCCAAACCCCCGCAGATCCCGCAACCGTTGTCGGCCACGATGTGCACAATATCAAGGACTGGACAGATCTTGGTAGGGAGATGTGGTCCTACCTGACCGGCAAGAATGCCGCGATCAACTACAGCTTCGTCGACATGACGGTTGAAGTGCCGCGTGACATAGGGCCGGAATCCCCGCGCGCCACCTGGAAACTGAACGGCACCCTCAGGGTCACCACGAGCGAGAGTTCCGGTATCGATCCGATCATCAAGTAGCCATGAGTATTTCAACCCGGTTGGACATCGATCTGACGTTTTCCCTAGCGGGGCCAGGAGAGAAGGGCGCCGATACGGACGTCGCCACCGAGACGCCGGCGGGGCAAATGAACGGCACCATCAAGGCTAAGGGACTTGATGTCGAGGTCTTCTCAGATCACCCGGAAATGTTCGTGCGTTCCCGAACGGCGACGCTGAAGAACATCCGTGCCCTAGCTTCGAACCTGGCCGTGCGAGGACTGAGCGTCTCCCTGTCAGGACCCGCCGGACTGGTCATCCGTATTGGCGCTGTGCGCGTGCCGATCATCCAGCGCCTGCTGACAGGTTCCCCAAACATCGCGCTCGGCAGCTGGGCTGCGCTGGCACCCCTTTTGCGGCGTCGGAGTGCCGGAGCCACGCAGGTACCTTCCGTGCCGTTGCCGCCGCCGACTGTGTATCCACTCGTGCCGACCTTCAATCGGAGAATCCGGCGCCAAATCACCACGACGCACTACACGCCGGGATCCGGACGGCCCCGGCTGATTTTTGTGGTCGGTTCGGAGAACTGGAACGGCCAGATGCCGGCTGAGTTCGACCTGCTACCGACCATCACCACCATTGGCTCGGCCCCGGAGGCGAATTTGTGTTTAAAGGGTCTCCAGTCTTTCCATGCTGAAATCCGCCACGACGAGAACGATGAGTACGTTCTGTATCCGCTTGGGGCGGTTTCCGGCGGCGCAAAGAAGGAGCGCGGGCAGGAGGGTGCACAGGTCCTGCGCACAGGCGCCCGGATGGAAATGGGGCCTTGGCGGATGGCTTTCTTTCGTGAAGAGTACGCCGACCACGGCCGACCACATGGCGGGCGCGTGGGTGGGGAGCTGTCGTTCCAGAAGCCGCAGCCAACCCGTAGCCGGCAGCCAGAGCACTCACATTCCGCGGGTAGCGCTGAGAAGACGCTCCCCGTCGTCACCGGGCTAGACGACGATTCCGAAATCTGATCGATAGGCTGCCGTCGCGCCGCGCACAGTGCACCAATGGAAGCGAGCGCACCGCAGAACGTACGCCCCCTTCGTACTCAACGCCTTCTGGACGAACGCCGACCCTGAATCCACGGAGATGCTGCGGAAGTCGTCGGCTGGTCCATCGCCGATCACATGCGCACCGAACTCGTCGCCGACGCCCTCACAAACGCGGCCGTGACGCCCCGGATCGAGCAGGACGCGATCTGACACTCCGACCGCGGCAGCGTGGGCAGATTCAACCGGTCGTCGCAACACTGGTGCTTGCGGACAACAGTAGCTCGTCCATCGCTTCGGCTGGCGTTTTGAATCCGAGTGCCTTGCGGGGGCGTTCGTTCAGGGTCTTGGCGACGCCGTCGAGATCGTCCAGGGCGTAGCGGGTGAAGTCGGTGCCTTTGGGGAAGTACTGGCGCAGCAGCCCGTTGGTGTTATCGTTACTGGGTCGCTGCCACGGCGAGTGGGGATCGGCGAAGTAGATCGGCAGCCCGGCCTGGATGCGGAGTCTGGCGTGTTGGGCCATCTCGGCGCCCTGGTCCCAGGTCAATGACTTGCGCAGGGTCTCGGGCAGGCCGGTGATGGTTCGGGCGATCGCATCACAGACGGCGTCGGCGCCGTGTCCGGCTGTCGCGGGCCCGTTCTTGACCTGTGCGCCGATCATCTTGTGCTCGTCCATCGGGGGCAGGTGCAACAGCATCGTGAACCTCGTGGTGCGTTCGACGAGGGTCCCGATCGCGACCCCGCCTAGTCCGAGGATCAGGTCCCCTTCCCAGTGTCCGGGAACGGCCCTGTCGTTGGCTTCTGCGGGCCGGGCGGCGATAATGACTTCCTTTGACAGGAAGCTCTTGCCGCGTTTTGCGCGGGCCCGCGGCACTCGCAACGCCCGACCAGTGCGTAAGGCCGTGGTCAGCTCGCGGCGCAGCGCGCCACGACTCTCGATGTAGAGGGCCTGGTAGATCGCCTCATGGGAGATTCTCATGCTCCTATCGTCGGGGAAATCGACCTTAAGCCGACCTGCGATCTGCTCCGGGCTCCACGCTGTGGACCAGTGGCGATCCTGTCGGGGCCCATGTCGACGCCCGTTCCACGCCCCGATCCCGGGAGCTGCCGCGGGCGTGCCATCAGCGCGCTTCACTGTTCCATCCAACCGGGACTGAACGTACTCGCGCAACAGCGGGCTACCCGCGAGCTTGGCCATCTTGGGCCAGCGGGCACGCCGGTCGGAGTGCCACTGGGCGCTCGTGGCACGGTATTCAGCCTTGCCGCCGCGCGAGGCCGCGTTGCGTCGTAGCTCGCGGGAGATCGTCGACGAGGACCGACTCAACGCCTGTGCGATCTGTCGAACACCAAGATTCTGTGCTCGCAGGATCGCGATCTCCTCACGCTCGACGAAGGTCAAGAACCTTCCTGACAGCGGTGCCTTGCTGAGGTCTCGCATCCCACCAGCGTGACGAAAGAAACGTGTCCCGACCGGCGCCACCCCGGCGGCCGGCCCGGCGACCGCATCGGCTCCCGCCCGAGTTGCGTGGCCATCCATTCCTTCGGACGTCCCATAAACCACCTCCATAATCGAGGTGTTCCGACGCGTATTGGGTGCCACGGTCACTGTGGAAGATCACCGTCGCCGGGCGGTCTCCGCGCAGCACCATGGCCATCGTGAGGGCGTCCTGGATGAGGTCGGTGCGCATGTGGTCCGCGATAGCGCAACCGGTCTCGTTGCGGGCCTTGAACGCGCTCACCCAGCGGCCCAGCGTGGCCTCGTTGATCCCGAGCTCTCGAGCGACGGTCGCGACCGCTCTGCCGGTAGTCAAAACCAGCTTCACGGCCTCGTCTTTGTACTCAGGAGTGAACTCCCGCCGTGATCTTGCCATAGTGAACATTCTCTCTTGTGAGGTGTCCACCCCCAGGGTCAGGGCCACCTCGGGGAACTGCACCAGGCGCCAGGTGTGTTGTGTGGTGTTAGCGTGTTCCGCTGGTCGTGACGATCGCGGTCCACGGGCCGGCCGGGACGTCACTTGCTGCGAGGAACTGCCAGTCGACAGTGTCGGTTTCCCCGTTGACGTCGGTGAAGTGTAGGCACCCGTTCAGCGCTGGGGACACGTCCATGCCTGCACCGTTGAACTTGCGATTTTCGGGTCGTTGATCGTTGGAGCCGAAAACGTAGCTGGCGTCGTGATAGCTGCCGGGGCCGGCGTCTTCTATCTGGCCGTAGCAAGTCTGCCCGTTCGCCCGAATCCTGACCCACCTGTTCTTCATCAGACTCGCCGTAGGGTCTCCCGCGGGCGTTGCGTAGGCCGGCTCCCCTGCCCACGGAATCACCTTCTGGCGCATGGAGAGGGCAGTCTGATCGTGGACGTCATCGAAGGGAAGATCCAGGTAGAACGGGTTCTCCTTCGGAGCCATCTGGCTGGGAAGAAACCCATTGGCGCTCCTGCGCTGCTCGGTCTGACAGGACCCATCACCGAGAACCCCGTCACACCCTCCAAAGCTCTGGATCCAGAGCGAGTCATAAGTGGAGAGAACCTGGCTGCCACCTGCGGCCGTCGGGTCGAAGACTTCGCCCACCCAAAACGTGGTCGAGATAATGTGCGTATGCCACGGGAACTGGGTCCCCGCCGGCCGGACAAAGAGTACGACGATCGCGGCGACGACCCCTGTCGCGGCCGCGACGGCGGCAAGCTGGACAATTCGCGTGCGCGTCCAGCCACGCCGAGAACGATGACTGGGCACTCTGCTGTTGGTGCCTGTGGGTTCTTGGTCACTGGGCGGCACGCTCGTTGAGCCCTCGGTCCTCGACCCGTCTTGGTTTCTAGACACGGAGCTCCTGAGCGAAATGGATCATGTTCTCGGCCGGCGATGATGTCCCAGCCTCCCCGTGAAAGGGCGCTGAGCCTAGGCCGGATGTCGTGGCGTGTGGGTTTTCAGCCGTCGTGAGGCAACAACTGCTTTTAACCGCAGGAGGCAGCACCGGCCGCCCTCCTTCGTAGACCTCGGTGAGCGGGCGACGCTCGTGCGGGATTAATGGCGTAAAGAAATCGGTTGAATGCACGTGGAAGCGGAGGGCGAGGGCAAAGGCAATCCGGTGGCAGTAGAACTTCCGAAAGATCCGACAACGGAATGGATGTTTTCTTTGCGCTTCCCGGAATCGAGAACTGCGCTGCTGCAGAGCAGTCAACGCGCAGCAGCTCATTTTAAAGAGAAATGTGGAACGAATCGCTGCCGGCCCCTTGGCATGGCTGGTCGGGCTATTGTGTGCGCATGTTTGGTTTGACGTTGGAGAAGTTGTTGCTGGTTGGGGTGGTGGCAGTTTTTTTGGTGGGCCCGGAAAAGCTTCCGCATTACGCGGCCATGTTGGGCCGTGTAGTGCGGCAGCTGCGGGTGTTAGCGTCCGGGGCATCGGATCGGCTACGGGATGAGATGGGCCCTGACTTCGATGACGTCGACTGGAAGAAGTACGATCCCCGCAAGTATGACCCCCGCCGGATCATCCGGGAGGCACTCCTGGACAGTGACGATGCGCCGCCACACAGCCCCAGCCAGGTGCAGCCCCGCACCGACGATCCGCTCGCTTCGCCAAAGGGAGCGGAAGATGTCGTCCAGCAGGAACCCGTGATCACACCGCCAGCGACCGAACCCTCAGGACTCGACATTTCCGGGACAAGCGACGCTCGTTGAGCGCAGGCCGCCGCGTCAGGCGGTGAGCCCTTCCTCGAGGTTTTGGGCACGTTTGGCGGTGCGACGGTCGTGAAGGGCGGCGATGCCGTACGCGGTGAAGTAGAGCAGGACCATGGGGATGGCGAGCAGGAACATGGAGATGACATCGGCGGCCGGGGTCGCAATGGCAGTGAACAAGATGATGATGAGCGTTGCGATTCGCCAGGACTTGATGATGGAGTGGGCGCTGATCACGCCCGCGAAGTTGAGCAGTACCAGGAACACTGGGAGCACGAAAGCGATCCCGATAGCGACGACGAGTTTGAGGACGAAGTCGAAGTAGTTTTGGGCGTTGATGAAGGCCGCGTCTTGGGTGGGTGCGAATCCGGTCATGAGTTCCACGACGTGGGGAAGGACATACCATCCCGCCGCGCAGCCCGCCAGAAACAGGGGAATGGCGGTGAAGAAGAAGGCGAACGTGTACCGCTTTTCTGTGCGAGTGAGGCCGGGCATCAGGAACGCGAAGGTTTGGTAGAGCCAGACTGGGCTGGACACGATCAGGCCCACGTAGAGCGATATTTTCAGCTTCAGGTCGAAAGCGGAGGTGATGTCGGGGTAGTTGATTTGAGCGTTTCGGTGTTGGGCGTGCACGATGGCATAGATCGGTTCCCGGAGCGCGTCCCAGACGAAGCCGGAGAGTAACCAGCCCACGATGGCGCCGAGCAGAATCCCGGCCGCTGCGAGGAACAGGCGTTTACGTAGTTCCAGAAGATGCTGGCCCAAAGTCATCCGCCCCGCGGGGGCGGGCCGAGACCGGGCGCCCAGGACCACGACGGTTACGGCATCGAAGACGGCCCAGTGGCGCCCGTCTGCTTGGCGGGCTCAATGCGCGGCTCAGGGGTGACAGCTGACGAAACGGGTTTGTCGTCTTCTGGTTCCGTTCTGATTTCGCTTTTGAGAATCTTCATCGACTGACCCAAGCTCCGGGCAAGCCCGGGAAGTTTGGGTGCGCCAAAGAGCAGCAAAATGATCACCAGAATGATCAGGAAATGCCATCCAGTCAAATTGCCCAGCATTATGTGGTGTCCTCCCTGTGACAAAAAATGAGTGAACGCATCGTATACCCCGACATCGACCGGCCCCGGGCAACCGAATAAATACTCCCGCGAACGTCAGGCCGGGACCATGGTGGGTTGCAGCCGGTGCTAGGCCGACCGGCCGAGAGGGCCGCCTATTTGATGTTTTCAGTATCCTGAAACTAATTCCTGTGCGAGCCCCTAAGCCGCGCTGGCGGAGCGTAACGTTCGCTGGGTCGGAGTCATTCAGGCTGTGATGCGAGGTTGGACGCACCATGCTGTTTCGGGTGCGGACAGGGGTCCCGGCCCGCCATGAGCACACGAGATGGTTGGAGAAGCGTTCATGTTTGAGCACAAATTCATTACTAACGCGATCAGCAGGAGCGCGGAAAACGCCTTGGACCGGCGCCGTTTTTTCCAGGCAGCGGGCGTCGCCGGATTCGGTGTCGGATCAGCGGTGCTCCTCGCCGGTCAACCCGCCCTGGCCACCGAACGAAAAGATGACGGTGGTGCGCCCAGCGATTCCGCAATTTTGAACTTCGCCCTGAACCTGGAATACCTCGAGGCCGAGTTCTACCTCCAAGCCGTCACAGGAAACGGACTGCCCGATGACATGATCACCGGGCGCGGACAGCAAGGAGACGTTAGCGGCGGCTACGCCGTGCCCTTCGACACCCCCGCGATCCGTAAGTACGCGCAAGAAATCGCGGCGGACGAGAAATCCCACGTCGCCTTCCTCCGGAGCGCCCTCGGTGGCGCCGCAGTGTCCCGGCCCACGCTCAACCTCGATGACAGCTTCACCGCCGCAGCCCTCGCCGCCGGACTGATCGGCCCCGGCGAAACCTTCGACGTGTTCGAGAACGAAGTCAACTTCCTCTTCGGCGCCTTCATCTTCGAAGACGTCGGCGTGACCGCATACAAAGGCGCCGCACCCCTCATCAGTAACAGAACCTACCTGGAAGCCGCGGCCGGCCTCCTCGCCGTTGAGGCCTACCACGCAGGCATCATCCGAACCACCCTCTACTCCCTCGGCGTGGAGACCCCATCGATCTACCCGACCGTCCAGAAAATCTCCGACGCCCGAGACAGCCTCGACGGGCCCACGGACCTTGACCAAGGCATCGGCACAGCCGACAAGTCCAACCTGGTCCCCACGGACGCGAACGCGCTCGCCTTCAGCCGCACCCCCGGCCAAGTCCTCAACATCGCCTACCTCACCCCCAACAAGGCCACCTCCGGCGGATTCTTCCCCGACGGCGTCAACGGTAAAATCAACACCAGCGGACACTAAACAACGGCCCTCTGCCCGATCCACAGCGGGCAGAGGGCACCCCACCAGCCCGCAAAACGATCTCCCATGCCGGGATGACTCACAATGTTGGCACCATACGGACGTATGCTGCGACAACAACATTGCGGAATCGTTCTTCTCAATACTGAAGAACGAACGCATTTACCGGACCGTGTACGCGAGAAAAAGCCAAGCTCGCAACGACGTCATCCGCTACATCGAAGGCTTCTACAACAGCCGACGCCGGCACTCAGCGCTCGGTTACCGTATACCCAACGAAGTCCACCATGGTTATCAACAGCCCTAGCAGCGTAGAAGAAACCACCAGGTCCGCTGTCCGAAATCTCCGCAGCAGCTCAGTGCGTCGGAGATCACGAGCTCGACGCCGTCGAGAAAGCGGGTCTTCAGCGAGCGGAGGAAGCTCGTCCAGAACGCCTCCGTCTCGCTGTAACCGACGTCGAAGCCGAGGACCTCACGGCGCCCGTCGGCGGCAACCCAGATCGCGACGACCATGGCTTGGGAGATCACGCGGTGGTTGACGCGAGCCTTGCAATACGTGGCATCGAGGAACACGTAGGGGTACCCGGTCTCGCCGAGGTCCCGGTCGCGGAACGCGGCGACTTCCCGGTCCAGACGCGCAAATCCGTGACACTTCTGACTTGGAGATCCCGGTGTCCGCGCCGAGGGCCTTGACCAGGTCGTCGACCTTCCTGGTCGAAACGCCGTGGAGGTAAGCCTCCATGACGACGACGAACAGGACCTGGTCCACCTGGCGGCGGCGCTCGAGGAGCGCGGGGAAGAATGAACCCTGGCGCCGCTTGGGGATCTTCAGGTGCAGGTCCCCGACCGCCGTCGACAGCACGCGCGGGCGGGAGCCGTTCCGCTGGGTGGTGCGGTCTTCGGAACGCTCGAAACGGCCGACACCGATGAGGGCGGTGGCCTCCTCATCGATGAGTTCTTGGCAGAGGGTTTTGGTCGCGACGCGGATGCGGTCGGGGACATGGGTGAGGTTGAGTTCCGCGAGGAGGTCAAGCAGGGCAGACGGGACTGCCCCCGGTTTGGTTGACTCCTGACCTGTGGAGATTCGTCTTCGCTGGAAAGATGTCACCATGCCCAAGCCCTACCCACCCGAGTTCCGTCGCGATGTCGTCGCGGTCGCTCGCAAGCACGAAGCCCCGCTGAACCAGATAGCGAAGGACTTCGGCATCTCCGAGTCGTGCCTGGCGAACTGGCTGAAGAAAGCCGACGTCGAAGAGGGGGTGAAGCCCGGCGTGACGGAGAAGGAGTCGGTTGAGCTGCGGGAGGCGAGGAAACGGATCCGGCTGCTGGAGCAGGAAGCCGAAGTAATGCGCCGCGCGGTCGCCTACCTCTCCCGGGACGTCAACCCAAAATGATGTACCCGCTGGTCCGCGAACTGGCCGTCGACGGAGTCCCCGTCACGGTGACCTGCCGGGTATTGCACTTCTCCAAACAAGCCTTCTATCAGTGGCTCCGAAACCCGGTCTCCCAACGTGATTGGGATGATGCGCACCTGACCAATGCGGCGTGGGACGCCCACCAGGACGACCCCGCGTTCGGCTACCGGTTCATCTCCGACGAGCTCAACCATGCGGGCCTGAAGGCTGGTGAGAACCGGGTCTGGCGGTTGTGCTCTCAGCAGCGGCTCTGGTCCGTGTTCGCGAAGAAACGCGGCCTGAGGGGCAAGGCCGGCCCGCCCGTCCACGACGACCACGTTCAGCGGAACTTCACCGCGACCCGGCCGAACCAGCTGTGGTTGACCGACATCACCGAGCATCGCACCGATGAGGGCAAAATCTACCTCTGCGCGATCAAGGACGTGTGGTCGAACAAGATCGTCGGCTACTCGATCGACTCCCGAATGAAAGCATCCCTGGCCGTCGCAGCGGCCCGCAACGCGATCGGGCAACGTGACATCGACGGCACGATTCTGCACTCCGACCGCGGCTCTCAATTCCGCTCCAACGCCTTCGTCCGGGTCCTGAAGAACAACGCCATCACCGGGTCGATAGGCCGCGTCGGCGCGTGCGGCGATAACGCCGCGATGGAGTCGTTCTTCGCCCTGCTGCAGACAAACGTCCTCGACCGGCAACGATGGGCCACCCGGGAGGAACTACGCCTGGCAATCGTCGTCTGGATCGAGCGAACCTACCACCGGAAGCGTCGGCAACGTCGCCTCGGCAAACTCACCCCGATCGAGTTTGAGACAATAAACATGGCCCTCAACGCCGCCTGAAACCACTAACCCAACGAGTCAACTGAACTCGGGGCAGTCCCAACTATATGCCAGCAGTGACCGGAGATTCCTGTGAAAGTGCTCCTCGACCAGCGCAATCTCACAGGAAGCCCGCCAAACCCACCAAACGGTGACGGCGCTCACTGAAATTCCCCAGTTCTGCTCACTGAAATTCCCCACTCCGGGTCGCTTCCGCTCATAGAAGCGGGCCTTCCTCGATGCTGGTGGTCTTCGACCACACACCAGTACGAGGAAGGCCCTACTCCTATGCTTTCAGAGGAGGACGACGTGGACATCCACGCGCTCAAACGGCAAGGGATGACGATCAGTGAGATCGCCCGCCGCACCGACCACGACCGTAAGACAATCCGCGCCTACCTGGCCGGCCAACGCACCCCGGGAGTGCGTCAACGCGCCGCCCCGGACCCGTTCGACGCGTTCATCGACTACGTCACCGCCCGCCTGGGCGAGGACCCGCATTTGTGGGCGGCGACGCTGCGGGACGAGCTCGTCCCGCTGGGCTTCTCGGGGTCGTATCAAACCCTGACTCGCCAGATCCGGGACCGGAACCTCCGGCCCGCCTGCACGGCCTGCGCGCACGTGACGAAGCGGCCCAACGCGATCATTGAGCACCCGCCGGGCGAGGAGACCCAGTTCGACTGGGTCGAGCTGCCCGACGCCCCAGCCGCCTGGGCGTTCCCGACCAAACGCGCCTACGTCCTCGTCGGGTCCCTCGCGCACTCCGGGGTTTGGCGGGCGGTGATCTCCCCATCGATGGACCTGCCCCACCTGCTCGCGGCAATGACGGTGCTGCTGGGGCTGCTGGGCGGGGTGACGAAAACGTGGCGGTTCGACCGGATGAGCACCGTGCTGAAGGCCGGGACGAGTGATCTGACGCCGATGTTCGCCGCGTTCTCCAAGCACCACGCCGTCAGCGTCGTCGCGTGCCGGCCCCGGTCGGGCAACCGCAAGGGCGTGGTCGAGAAGAACAACCACACCGCCGCGCAGCGCTGGTGGCGCAACCTCCCCGACGACGTCACCCTCGAGCAAGCACAGCAACGCCTCACCGCATTCGCGACCGGGCAAGACGGCCGGCGGCGCGAGGGCCGCGACGGGTCGACGACGGCCGCGGTCATGTTCGCCGCAGAGCGCCTCCAACCGTTGCCGCCGACCGTGTTCCCGGTCGTGGTGACCGAGGAACGCACCGCGACACGGCAGGCCCTGATCGATTGGCGCGGGAACCGGTACTCGGTGCCGCCAGAGCTGGCCGCGGCCCGCGTCGTCGTCCACCAACGCCTCGGCGCGGCAACCATCGACATCGCCACGATCTCGGGCGTCGTCCTTGCCCGACACACGCTCGCGGAGGCTGGCCTCGGAGTCACGATCCGCGACAGCGGACACGTCACCGCCCTGGAGACCATCGCGATGGCCTCAGCGCCTCCCGGCCGGCCGCACCGGAAGAAGGAACGCATCCCGCCCGGCATCGCGGCCCGCCGCGCCGCCCTGGCGCTGACCGGCACCGCCGAACCCACCACCGTGATCAGCCTGGCCGCTTACGAGACGGCCGCGAAGAACAGGAACACCCTCCGATGAACACACCCCTGACCACCACCGAAACGACCGCTGCGCCTGTCTCGACGGCGACGGCGGCGAGCGTCTATCAGCAGTTGCGCGGCCACCTCACCGAGCTCAAACTCGCCGACGCCGCCGACGCTCTGCCCCGCGTCCTGGACCAGGCCCAAGCCGAGGGTTGGAGCCTCACCCACGCCCTCGAGCGCCTGCTCGCCATCGAGGTCACCGCGACCGACGCCCGACGTCTCTCGGGCCGGTTCCGCTTCGCGAACCTCCCCACCGGCGCCACCCTGGACGACTTCGACCTCGACGCCGCCTCCGGTATCGACCGCAACCTCCTCGCCGAGCTCGGCACCTGCCGCTACCTCGAGACCGCGACCAACGTGCTCCTGATCGGACCGCCCGGAGTCGGGAAAACCCACATCGCGACCGGCCTCGGCCACGCCGCAGTCCAGGCCGGCTACCGCACCTACTTCACCTCTGCCGCTGACCTCGCGGCCCGCTGCCACCGCGCCGCGATCGAGGGCAAGTGGGGCACGATGATGCGGTTCTTCGCAGGCCCCACCCTGCTCATAATCGACGAACTCGGCTACCTTCCGCTGCCCGCCGAGGCCGCGTCAGCACTGTTCCAAGTCATCAACCAGCGCTACCTGAAAACATCGATCGTGATCACCACGAACCGCCCCGTCGGCGCCTGGGGCGAGATCCTCGGCGACACCACCGTCGCCGCCGCGATGCTCGACCGGCTCCTACACCGATCCGTCGTCGTCACCCTCGACGGCGGCTCCTACCGACTCCGCAACCACGCCGCCCAATCCAACGAGCTCCGCCGCGTGACAACGGGCACGAACTTCCACTAACCTAACCCCGCGACCTGGGGAGCTCCGATGAGCAAGACTGGGGAAATTCGCTGAGCGCCGTCAACGGGGAATGACGAGTGTCGCCGGATCAGAATCAGCGTTGTTTGATGGCGTGTTCAACACGGGAGTTCACAAATGGCGTCCATGGTCGTCAGATTGCAGCTCCCCGATGGGACACAAACGCGGCATTCAGTATGGAAACGAAACGTTTCCAGTGGGGAATCCCTACTGCAGAAGATGGGAACGGGCGCCCGGGGGCAATCTCGAGCGCCAACATCGGGAAAGACTTTGGCCCCGCCGCGAGTAGCCGTTCATTCCGCTCCGCAGTGCACGGGCAAGTCGACGAATCGAAAAACGGCGACCGCCAACGCCGTGAACTGTCTTGTCCGAGCCGGCGATACAGGCAGCCTGCGCACCTCCACGGCCCCTTGTCGGTCGAGCTCAACGTCGACGAGGCTTTCCCAGCAGAGATTTCCGAGCAGGCACAATCTGGGAGAGACATGCGACCCGACGCGACACGAGTGAGATGAACTAGCGGTTCGGGATTCCCTCAGTAGTGTCGTGGTGGCGCCCCAGCCCATTGCCGCGCACTCTGATCTGATCCCACACCCGGCAGGACACTCCCCGCATATGACCGTATGTGAAGTACCGAGCAATTGTGGTCAATCCACACTAAATTCCACCTCCGCGACGTCCCCTGAGAAGGGGCTCGGTTCGTGACGAGTTCGCGCAACCCGACCCGTGCGCCACGTTCAAAGACCGAACACAGGGTTCCGTCAAATAGACCGTCACATTCAACGCGCATTAGCGTGGGCCGTTTGATCCGCTCAGAATCCCCGAACTATTTTCTACTCCTGGGAACGACGCTGTTCTTGGTTATCTTGGGCTTGATCATGGTCCTGTCTTCGTCATCAGTAGATTCCTTTGTTGCTCACGAGGGTTTCTTCGGCGTTGTGCTTCATCAAGGTGCCATCGCCCTCGTCGGTGTCCCATTGATGCTCGTGCTCAGCCGGATGCCGTTGAAGTTCTGGCAACGTATCGCTTGGCCGACGCTCATCGCTACTTGCCTCGTTCAGTTGCTCGTCTTCACCCCGCTGGGTGTGACCGTGGCCGGGAACACCAACTGGCTGTCCATTGGCAGTTTTCAATTCCAGCCATCTGAAGCCATCAAAGTCGCCCTCGTCATTTGGCTGGGCATGCTTCTGGCACAGAAGAAAGATCACCTCGACGACTGGCGCCACGTCCTCGTGCCCGTTTTTGGCATCGGCGGCACGGCCGTCATGCTCGTCATGATCCGCGGCGATCTGGGGACAACAGTAATCCTCGCCGGCATCCTCTTTGGCTCCCTCTTCTTCGCCGGCGTAAAACTACGCATGCTCGCCATCCCCCTGGGGATCGGCGCCCTTGGCGCCCTGGCTGCGGCCATGGCCAGCGGAAACCGGATGGCCCGGATACTGAGCTTCTTCGGCACCGGCTGCGACGGCTCAACCGGCACGATTTCCGCCGCATGCTGGCAACCCTTGCACGGCACGTGGGCCCTCGCGTCGGGCGGCATCTTCGGCGTTGGACTCGGGAACTCCAAAGCGAAATGGTCCTGGCTTCCAGCCGCGGACAACGACTACATCTTCGCGATCATCGGCGAGGAACTCGGTCTCATCGGCGCAATCGTGGTGCTCGCCCTTTTCGTCCTGCTGGCCATCGCCTTCCTCCGCATCATGAACGCCACCACCAGCCCTCAAGCCAAAGTCAGTACTGCCGCCGTCATGGTCTGGATCATCGGTCAAGCACTCGTCAACATGGGCGTCGTCCTCGGATTCATCCCTGTCCTCGGCGTGCCCCTCCCCTCATTTCTGCTGGGGGCACCGCCCTCCTCACCACCCTCATCGCAATCGGAATCGTGCTCTCCTTTGCACACAGCGAGCCGTCGCCGACACGCACACCTCCACCCCGAAAGCCGGACGCCGACCACCCATAACTCGTCCCGCTCGCTCTCGTCGCAACACTGCACGCTGATTGAAGTGGAAACGGCACGGAATCGATTCTTGGTCCACCCACGGTGTCGACGCTGTGAAATCCTTCGCTGTTGTGTCCTCGATGGACGGTCCACCGAAACGGGTCACGGCCACGACTCGGCGAACTGCCGGGCAGGACCGTCGCCGGATCAAACACGCACGGTTGCGCAACACTTTCGACCAGCCGAATCAGTGCCTCGCACCACCGGGTTTGCGCGTCGAGTCAACAGTTGTTTTGATGGGAACAACGCCTAGTCTCTCGAGCGTGGAGAATGCGGCTAACGGCAACGAATCAATCAACGCGGGCCACCAGAATCGGCTGGACCGATCTCGCGAAATGACACGGAACGACTGGACGAGCGTGCCCGACAAACGGTGGAGTAGCCGGGTCTTGCACAATATCGGCACAGTGAGTGAACACGCCGCAGCGGGATTGGTTGCCGGAAGTGCGCTCGTAGTGTGGGTCGCGGTCGGGATAGCGGCGGAATTTCCTCCCTGGTGGGAGAACGTCCTTTACATTGCGAGTTCATCTGTGACCGTCGTGATGGTCTTCGCAATCCAACACACGCAAGCACGACAACAAGCGGTCACCCAGCGCAAGCTCGACGAGTTGCTACGCGCCCAGCCAACTGCCGACGACCGACTCATCGCGTTGGAAGGTGCGTCGGACGACGAATTGGAGGCCCTCACCGACCTTAGTCAAGAGAACCGAAAACGAGCCCTCGGTACGGATGCCCCGCCACCGATTGTGGATCCACCGAGGTAGGGAATCGAAGGGGCCCGGGTACCGACCAGATCGGGACCTGCCCGGCCAGACCGTCCCAGTCTTTCTATTTCGTTCACGTTGAGGAACCCTTGACGTCATCATTGGCGGCGCACGTCGGGTCAGGTGACCGGAACCTCTAGCCTGTTCATATGATCACTTTGATTCAAGCGGCGATTCTGGGATTCCTGCAAGGGATCACGGAATTGTTCCCCATTTCCAGCCTTGGCCACAGTGTCATCCTGCCCACACTCTTCGGCTGGAACATCGACCAAAGCAGCCCCGCGTTCCTCGGGCTTCTCGTTGCCACCCATCTGGCTACCGCTATCGTTCTCTTCCTCTTCTTCATAAAGGACTGGATCCGCGTTTTCCGCGGGTTCGGACGTTCCATCCGGGATCGTAAAATCGGCCCTGACGACATCTACGCGAAACTCGCCTGGCTACTCGTCGCCGCAACAATCCCCGCGGGTATCGTGGGCCTGCTCTTGGAGAAGCCCCTCCGGTCCCTTTTCGCATCCCCACTGATCGCTGCCGCATTCCTTGTGTTCAACGGCCTCATTCTTCTGACCGCAGAACGCCTCCGACGGCATCCGAACCGGGCTCAGACCGGACGGGTGAGCGTTGATGCTGTTGCGAGCGGACGCCCCATCCCCGCGGGCTCGGCCAACACGCAAATGTCCGAGACCGAGAGGTCCGACACCACGATCGCCAAGCTCACCTGGAAACAGGCGTTCGGAATCGGCGTCGCGCAGACGGCCGCCCTGCTACCGGGAATATCCCGATCAGGATCAACCATGGTCGGTGGGCTCCTCTCCGGACTCAACCACGAAACCGCTGCCCGATTCAGTTTCCTACTGGCCACACCCATCATCGGCGCCGCGGCCGCACTGAAACTCCCGGGACTGTTCAGCCCACAGATGGCCGATCAGAGCGGCGCGTTCCTCGTCGGTGCACTCTGCTCGGCCGTTGCCGCATGGTTAGCCACGAAGTTCCTGCTGCGCTTCTTCGAGACCAGGACACTCACTCCTTTCGCGATTTACTGCATCGTCGCCGGAACCATCTTCTTCGTAGTCCTGCTCGCGTTCCCTTAGAAGTCCGTCAGGACACCGCACGTCAAATCAGTTGAGATTCCATTCCTCGGAGCCCACACGGTCATCACCCCCTACGTCCTCGCTCGGCTGAGGCATCCTTGGCGATGACGTGCAGTATGGCCGCATCACCCGCGCCGATCCGCACTTCGAGGTCATCCCGGGGATCCAAATAGCCGATCGTGCAGCGGGTTCAGGATCTGTGCTCGATGTCGACAGCAAGCCACCCGCCCGATCACAGGTCGCGCCTGTCTCATGTCAGAGGTCCCTACCCAGCCGCGACTTTGCGGATCTCAGCTGGCGCCAGAATCCGAGTTCGGAAAGTTGACCCGGCATACCGACGGGACAGGATCATCGACCAAGTGATAAGAATCGCACCCTACGAGGGACAGTTCGCGGCCCTGGACCACACTGCGGACTCGGCTGAAAGATTCGCGCTGGCAGCGCCAGCCAGGGTCCAGCAGATGGGTTCCAGAAAATTGTTAGCGTCGCGTGCATCCAAAACGGAAGTTCAATCAGAAGAGAGTCTGGGAGGCGATGACGCTTCCCGCCCGTTACAACTAGCAGGAGGTAACTATGCGCAAGACCATCGCTGTCGGCGCCGTAGTCGGTGTACTCGTCGCCCTCGCGGGATTCATGCCGGCAAACGCCAATGAGAACCACAGCCACGGGGACAACGGCCCCGCCGAACTAACCGTGTTCCACGCAATCCCGGGCGTCACCGTCGACGTTTACGTCAACGGAGCACTCACCCTGGATAATTTCACCCCCGGTTCCTTCTCGGACACTCTGAGCCTTGACCCAGGCACGTATTCCGTCGCGATCACCGCCGCCGACGCCAAAGACGCCTCCAATCCCGTGATCGGCCCGATCGATCTGAAGCTGGGCAGCGGCAACAACTACACCGCCGTCGCACACCTGACGGAGGCCGGCATGCCGACCGCGACCCTGTTCCAGAACAACCCGGATCCCGTCGGAAAGGGCAAGGGTCGACTCACGGTCCGCCACGTCGCCGCTGCACCCTCTGTCGATATCCTGGCCAACGGTGCCGCCGCGATCACCGACCTGACCAACCCCGACGAGGTCGAACTGACCCTCCCGACGGGGACGATCAGCGCGGCCGTCGCCGCGACCGGCACGACCGCAGCGCTGATCGGTCCGGCCGACGTGACCATTGCCAAGCGCACGAACACCATCGTGTATGCGTGGGGCAGCCTCGCTGACCACAACCTCGCCCTCGCCGTGCAGACCGTCAAGCTCGACAAGGCCCACCACTAAGCAACACCCAGACACCTCCTGCGCTCTGCCATCCGAGCGCAGGAGGTGTCCGCTTCAACGCACACAAACTAGATCCAAATCCGCCCGATACATCAGGGTGAGCTCCACCGGTCTCCTGTGGGCCAAACGTGCATATGGCCGCCGACTCAACCCGAGCCACGAGGACACAAAATCCCTTCGACGGCCAAACCTATTGCCAGTGGCTCTCTGAAGGCGCTTCTGGCTATTCTGTGCCTGACATCGATCTGCGCCCACCGTCGACGGGGGGACCATGATCAAGCAACATGCCGGTCGACGCTTGACTGCGAATAGCCCGGGCACCGGGATGAACCGCAGTCTTCGAATCCTCAGCGGAGCACGTAACCGATTGGAGGCGAGCGATGACACACATTGACCCCGAGAACCTTGCCATCATCGCCCTGGCCGGGGCCGACCTCACCGAAGTTGAACGCGAGCACCTCGCGGGATGTCCGGGGTGCGCGCTCGAACTCCTTTCTCTCCAGCACACTGTGATTGTCGGCCAGGCGGCGCGCAACGTGTCCCTCACCGAGCCTGCTGAAACGGTCTGGGAGCGGATTCATGGCGCTCTCGGTCTCAGTGCTGCCGTCAAGAGCACACCACGACGTGACCAATTCGTCGGCGCAACGTCCGCAGCGGCAACCAATGTCCCGGAGCCCGCCCAAACCCGAACTTCGAGGGATCATCTCACCGCGACGAGGGCTCGCACACTCGTTGATCTGGCGCCGCGTCGCCGTCGGTGGCTACCTGTTTCCTTCGCAGCTGCGCTCGTTGGCCTCATCGCGGGCCTGGCCGGTGGTATCTGGTTCGACTCACTTCAGCAGGCCGCCGCACCAACAGTGATTTACCAAGCGCAACTCACCCCTTCCCCGGCTGGCAAGCACACGGCCAAGCGTCGGTTAAGGAAAAGCGCGGACGGGCACCGCAACGTGACCGTCGACCTGACGGCTCCCGCCACCCCGGATACCTCGCTACGCGAGGTCTGGCTGATCAAAGCAGACGCCTCAGGACTGATCAGCATCGGCCTGCTCGACGGAAACACCGGCCGCTTCGACATCCCCGATACTGTCGACCTCACCCAATATCCCCTCGTCGACATCTCAGCTCAACCCAACAACGGGAACCCCGCGCACTCTCGGAACACGATCGTGCGTGGACACCTGCAAGCCAGTTGACACACACTCGCAGGCCCAAACTCGTGAGAACGCCTCGACCGCCGAAAGGAAACGTAGGTGATCCGCGCCGTGGCACTCTAGTTTGCCTGGAATCGGGCAGTCCGGAGCAACAGACGGGGGCGCGATCGGGGTCGCTGGCGAGGCGGCAGGTGGGAAACGTCCAGGGCTGCGGCCGAGGCGCTCTTTGGTAAACTCTCGTCGTCCTCCCGACGCGGCTGGATCTGAGACTAGGGTGCCGCAGGAGGTGCGGCAGAAATGTTCGCCTGCCGCTTCGCGGCGCGCCCGCCCGCGAGTGAGGAGAGGACGATGGTCACGAGCGCGCCGAGGAGGAGGGCCGCGCCCTCGCCAGGTACGAAGAGGTGGGCTTGCTCACCGATCGTGGCCGCGGCGACGGGAACCCCGAGCTGGGCAGCAGACAGCAAGCCCAGAGGCAGCTCCTGACCGAGGAACCGAGTGGCGGCGTGGGCGAGCAGGGCGCCACCACCGAGCGCGAGGCCCAGGAGAATCATCTGCGGGTGTGTGAGGAGGTCACCGAGGTTGAGAGACGCGCCGAGCCACACGAAGAAAAGTGGTCCAAAGAACCCATCCGCGAGAGCGAACAGCTGTCTGGCTAGCCGGCGGGGCTCGCCGATGGCGGCGACGACCAGTCCGAAGGAGAACCCGGCCAACATGATCGAGACGTGGCCGAAGACCGCGAGAGCCGACATCGCAAACAAGACCGCCAATTGGATGCGGAGTTCGAGAGCGAACTTGCGCTGCTCGGAGAGCCGATGCAACCGCAGTCGAGCGCCGTTTCGCTCCAGACGCGACAACGTCAGGTAGAGCACCGCAGCGGCCGCAGCGACGGCGCCCGCTCCGAGGGCCGCCCGGGCGGCGTTAGGCGGATCGATCGCCAGAGGCAGGGCGATGATCGCGACGTATTCGGCGATGGCGACCTGGGCAGTGAGTTGCAGCACCGAGTTTCCGCGCAGCCGCAGGGAATCAATCACCGGCAAGACGAGTGCCGCCGAGGACGATGCCATCAGTACCGCGTAAAGGGGAGCGTGAGCACTCCCGAAGACGATGGCGGCACCAATACCAAGCGCCACCGCCAGGACTCCGGCGAACAACGCACGAACTGCGCCCGTGCCCAGTGCGGATCGGATCTGCGCGTCCCGCACGGGCACGTGTGAGCCGGCCACGAACATGATCAAAGCGAATCCGACATTGGCCAACAGCGTGATCGATGGGTCCGACGAATCGACCAGACGAAGCCCCGTATGGCCAACGAGGATGCCCGCGAGGATCTCGCCCAGCGTCACCGGAAGATTCCACCGTCGCGGGATCGCCAGCAAAGGCCCGAGCAGCGCAACGATCGAGATGATCGCCAGGGTTTGGAATGTCATCGCGAAACCACCACTAGGGGACGGCCGGCCTCCCCAAGATCAGGTCGGCCAGCTGCACGGGAATGTTCGTGTTCTCATCGGTGTGATATGTCGCACAGACCCGGTGGTACCCGTCTGCAATGTGTACAGGCACCGCCGAAGAGAGATTGCCACGAACGAGCAGAATCGGCGAGAGCTTCACGCCAGTCCGGATTTTCATCAAGTCAGAGGCGACGTGGGGGTTGGTCACATCAAGGAGCGGTAGGCCCGCCGCCCGCAGAATGTCCTTGGCCTTCTGAATGGTGATCGGCGTATCCTGGAGCGCCTGCACGGTGGCGTCGACGCTCTCAGCCTGCAGGAGCAGGTGCAAGTAGTCCGCGGCGCTCGGGTAGTCCTGCGCCTCGGGCGACTCCAGCCATTTGACTTTTTTGGGCATGGGGACCTCCTCTTGTTCTTCAAGCAGGCTTTGGGAATGAACTTTCCTACCCCGCCCGAGCCGGAATCCACCGCCCGGTAGCTTGAGCGTAGTGGTGATCCGGCTCTTTGAGAGGCAACCGCGATGCTGGCGTCGAAAGTGCATCAATTTGCGCTGAGTTCGGCTTACGGCGATGAAGAGCCTCCCGGTAGGTACGTTCATCGTCGATGAATTGCAAGGCTGCGGATCGGGGCGTGACGGCGACAGAGCCCTTCACCGGGCTGTCAAGGCAGGAGGGGAAGCTCACGGCTGCAGGGCCAACGACCGGCTACAACGAGGAACGATGTTCTCGGGCCTCGGGCCTCGGGCCTCGGGGACGGCAGGGCGGTGACTCCGCTGTTCTCGAGATGGTAGCTGGCGCCATTTTGGTGAGATGACGTCAGCGCGATGAACGATGCGGTCGATCATGGCCGCGACCGCGACTTGGTCGCCGAAGACGTCTCAAAGCAGCGAGATCTGACTCGCCCATTCGGCCCCGTACTCGCAGTCAGCCGGACCCCCCTGCGCTGAACCGCCAGGCCACCTAGTCCGAGCCCGCCGAGCTCATAGGGATGTCGGCCCGATGGCTTTATCTCGTCCCGACGGAGGAGCGGCCATGAAAACTGGTGGTCCCCCTCTGTTTCTTCTACGTGAATTGAAGTGTCTTCCCTGAATATTTGCTGTGTGAAACGTGACAGGGTGCATCCGCGAGAGCAAGCAATCGAGAAGTAGTTTCCGTATAGGGAACAGATCCGGTTTTCTTCACCGCATGCAGCACAAACCACGCACCATGACGAAGGGAATTTCCATGTTGTCCAAGACAGGTAAGACACTGACCATCATCTCTCTTGCTGCTGCCGCTGCCCTCGGGCTATCAGCGTGCGCGAGTACCACCACGAGCGCTCCGGCTCCAACGCAAAGTGCGATGGCAAGCCCGAGCAATGATTCTGCGGCGATGCTCGTCGGCACGGGGTGCGCGGCGTATGCCAAAGAAGTTCCCACCGGACCTGGCTCAGTGACGGGAATGTCCACCTCGCCCGTCACTGTCGCTGCGTCGAACAACCCGCTCCTGAAGACGCTGACGGCAGCAGTCTCCGGGTCCCTGAACCCGGCCGTCAACTTGGCAAAGACTTTGGATGGGGCGCAGTACACGATCTTCGCCCCGGTGGATTCCGCGTTCGCTAAAATCGATGCCGCCACCCTCGCCACCCTGAAAACGCCTGCTGGAGCGGCGACGTTGACCAGCATCCTGACCTACCATGTCGTTCCCGGTCAACTTGCCCCGGACATGATCGCTGGCCCCCACGCCACCGTCAACGGTGCCAGCCTCACCGTGACCGGCAGTGGAGACACCCTCAAGGTCAACGGTGCCTCGGTGATCTGCGGCGGAGTTCAGACCAAGAACGCAACCGTGTACCTGATTGACACCGTCCTGATGCCCCCCACCAAATAGCATCGTCTCAGTTCACCGTTGGCAATTCCTCGATCTGCGATCGACGCAGGCCGCGCCCGCTGGCCCGATCACAGATCGAGAACTCACGCGACCGACCAGAGCAACCAGACGTTCGCCTGCTCCGGAACCACGACCGGACTTCGGCGTCAGGTGCTCGTTCGATGCGTTCGATACGTTCGATGCGAGCCTGGACAAGCTCGGGCTCGACAACGTCGATCTCTACCTGATCCGCAGGTCGATGCCCGCGAAAGACTGCCACGTCGAGCGCTATGTGGATGAGGGCGAATTAGGCGAGGGCTTGCTTTCACTTGGAGCCAGGCGAGCGCCAGCACTGGCCAATCGTTTGAGGTTCGCAAGGCCCGATCCACATCGATTCAGCTTCCCGCGTGGGGTGATCTCGACGTGAAGCGGGATGCGCGTCGTGCGACACGGTGGGGGTAGCTGCGTCGGCGCACGGGATGCTCGGCGGGGCGGTGTTCGGACTGCTTGGCACTAAGGCTGAAGAACCATCGTTTCGCGATCTCGACGAGTACAAGGTAAATAACGACCATTCCGACCAGCGCCAGGAAGAACGGTGCCGGGAGCGGAGCAAATCCGAGCACATCGTAGAGCGGTGAGTACGGCAGCCAGGCACCGATAGAGACCACACCGAGGGATGCCAGAGTGAGCCCGAGCGAAGGACGACTACGGAAGAAGGGAACACGGCGGGTGCGAATCGCGAAAATGATGAGCGTCTGCGTAGCGATTGACTCGATGAACCAGCCTGATCGAAACTCGGGTGGTGCCGCGCTGAAGACGAAGAGCATGAGAGCGAAGGTGGCGAAGTCGAAGAGCGAGCTGATCGGTCCGAAGACAATCATGAAGTGGCGGATGAAGCGGATGTCCCAGTGCGAGGGTGCATGAAGCTGTTCCTCGTCGACCCGGTCGCTCGGGATCGCGAGCTGGCTGGCGTCGTAGAGCAGGTTGTTCAGGAGGATCTGGCCAGGGAGCATTGGAAGGAAGGACAAGACCACCGATGCGACGGAAGCGCTGAACATGTTGCCGAAGTTACTGGATGTGCCCATCAGTACGTACTTGATCGTGTTAGCGAAGATACGGCGGCCCTCCATCACGCCGTTTGCGAGCACGCTGAGGTCCTTATCCAGCAAGAGCACGTCCGCAGCATCCTTAGCGACGTCGGCCGCAGTCTCGACGGAGATACCAATGTCGGCCCGATGAAGGGCCAGAGCGTCGTTGACGCCGTCGCCGAGGAAAGCGACCGAACGTCCTTTCTCGCGAAGTCGTTCAAAGATCCGCGCTTTCTGCTCAGGTGACACACGGGCGAAGATGGTCGCTCGGCGGGCGGCTTCCCCGAGTTCGTCGTCGCTGAGGGCGTCGATATTCTCGCCCGTCAAGGTGCCGCCGGAGATCATTCCCAGGTCTGCGCAGACCTTCTCGGCCACTTTGGCATTATCGCCGGTCGCGATCTTGAGGGCGATACCGAGGGAGGCGAGCTGGTCGAGGGATGCGCGCGCATCGGCTTTGGGTTTGTCCACGAAGACGAGAAAGCCGGCCAGCGTCAAGTCTTGTTCGTCGGCGGCTTCAATCAGGGCGAGGCCTGCTACGACACGACTCGCCACCGCGACCACTCGCGCGCCCGCTTCGTACTGGGCGTCGAGAATGGCCTGGGCGCCCGCCGAGACGTCCGAGCAGCGCCCGAAGACGTCCTCTGCTGAGCCCTTGGCGATCAGGCGGGGAGTACCCTCAGCGTCGACAACGAGAACGCTCGTCATGCGCCGGTCGTGATCGAACGGAACAAGGTCGAGCTGGTGCGTGCTGCCCACGACGAAAGAAGCTGCTTCTGGGCCCTGCCATAGGGCGGCATCCAACGCGTTGAGACCCACAATCGATGGATGAGTTTTGGTGTAGTCGGTCTCCGTCGCCAGCAAGCCCAGACGAAACAACTCCTCGGCCGTGATCGTTCCGTAGGCGGGTATCGCAGCAGTGAAGCTGATGCGCCCCTCGGTCAAGGTTCCGGTCTTGTCCGTGACCAACAGATCCAGATCGCCGAGGTCTTCGATACAGACCAAACGCTTGGGGAACGCCGTTGACATTCACCCGCAATTGTTGTTAGTTATGGTTAACATGAATTCTGAGCGCAACTACTCCATGACCAACCGTTCGATCAGCGTCGCCAAGACCCGGGCGCGCATTCTGCGCGCCGTGCTGGAACTCGCGACCGAGAAACTGACCGTCGAAATCGTGCTCGCCGATGTCTCTCACCGGTCAGGTGTGACCGTGCAGACGATCCTTCGCCATTTCGGGAGCCGCGCTGGCCTCTTTGATGCCGCCGTCGAGTTCGGCAGTGCCGAGGTCGTGGCCGAACGCGCCACTCCGGTGGGCGACGTTACCGAAGCGGTGCGGGTGATCATCGATCACTACGAGACCAGAGGCGATTGGGTGATCGCCTTGCTCGGCCAGGAGGGCTCCGACGAGCGCATCCGGGGCATCACGATGCCGGGAAAGCAGCTTCACCGCGATTGGGTGGAGACGGTGTTCGGCCTGCGGCTTGCCAAGCAAGCCAGCCCCGAGCATTCAGCCATCACCGACCTGCTGGTTGTTGCGACGGATGTCTACACCTGGAAACTCCTGCGCCGCGATCGCGGCCTCAGCCGCGAACTGACCGAGCAGAGGATGCAGCAGCTAGTGGATGCGATCCTCGCATCACCGAGAGAATGAGGGAACTGAAATGTCTCGAGTCCTTTTTGTCACCTGGGATGGCGGCGGAAACGTCGCTCCGGCGGTAGGAATAGCGCAGGAATTGCTTCGTCGAGGTGAAAAGGTGTCCTTCCTCGGCCAGGAGCAGCAGCGCGCGGCCTTCGAGCGAGCGGGGTTCGACTTCGCCTCCTACCGGAAACCTGGCCCGTGGACCGCAACGGGAAAACGGGGTGCCGCCTCAAACGCCATCGGCTTTCTTCGCCTGATCACCGGACGCAGCCTCGGCCGCGACCTGCTTGCAGAGGTGAAGAAGGCGCCACCTGATCTTGTCGTCATCGACTGCCTGCTCTTCGGGGCGTTGAACTCTGCGGCACAGGCGGGGCTTCGCCGAGCGGTGCTCGTGCACTCCCTCTACGACGCCGTCGATCGGAAGATGGCCAGCGGCGCCCCGGGGGCCGTCGCACGGATGACCGGCCTGCGTCCGCGAAGACTGTGGGCCGAAGCCGACCTGGTCATCGTCGCAACCCTCGAGGAACTGGACCGACCCTCTCATCGGGGCTCGACAGTGAAGCTCAACTACACGGGGCCGGTGCTGACGGAGCTTGCCCGGGATATCGCGTCGCCGGCTGTCCCACCGACGCCGACGATCCTGGTGAGCCTGAGCACAACCTACGTCGCCGGGCAAGCCCAGGTGCTTCAAAAGGTCCTCGACGCCGTCCGCGATCTCCCGGTGCGGGTGCTCGTCACGACTGGCCCGGCAGTAGAGCCCGACGAACTACAGGCGCCCGCAAACACGGCACTGCACCGCTATCTCCCCCATGCCGAAGTGATGCCCACTGTCTCCCTGGTCGTCGGGCACGGCGGGCACTCGACCACGATGCTTGCCCTGGCACACGACCTACCCCTAGTCATCCTGCCGATCAACCTCATGTTCGATCAGGTTCTCATCGGACGCATAATCGAGGAAAAGGGGGCAGGGGCAATGTTGCCATCGTCCTCGCCCCCCGCGAAGATCCGCGCGGTCATCGAACAGGTATTGGCCGATGACGCATATCGGAGCGAGGCCGAACGCCTCGGGAAAGCGATCCGCGCCAGCCGGGGACGGAGAAGGCTGCGCAGCTGCTCCAGTCGCTGATGTCCCCGTCGTCCACACCCCATCGTTGACGGGGTCCCAATCACATCAATTCGGGTGTGGAGCGTGTGCTGGCGACCGCGCAGCTGTCGGCATGATTATGGCTTGGTATGAGAGATCTCGCAGGCGACTCGAGCACCACGGCAGCACAATCGCAGGGTTGCACTTTAGCCTTCGGCAATGGGGAGAATGCGGAGTCGCGGCTGGAAAACGGTCATGCCGGCACTCATCGCCCTGGCGGCCATCACTTCGGCCGCCTGGATCGGCATCACTTTCCTGGCACGGTTCGCTGAATTGAGGGCCGACCGCGAGGGCTAACAACCGCGCTCACGATGATCTCGTTCGAGTAACCCAGTGGATTACTGGACGCACAGGCCAGGTCGCTGGTGCGTCCTTCGCTCGGGAACGCGTCGACGCCATCGATGAGGATCGTCGGCGAGCCCGCGAACGGTACCTGCGGGGCATCTTGGATGATGACAGAAGCCGGTCTTCGATGGTGGCGTCGTGTTTACGTTCGGGTCCGGTGCGGACAGGACGCGGAAAGAAGGGCTTGACTAGATGGGCGTGCAGGGCACGTTGGAAAGGCCGTGTTGGGCGTTGGAGCTTTGCGCACCGCATTCGACGATGTTGCCGCGGACGGGCGTGAGAGCGAATCCGTAGCCGGGGCCGTTGACGTTGGCGGTGTTGTTACGAAATATGTTCCCGGTTCCCCATCCGTCGAGAATTTCGTGGGTTTGGAAGCCGTCCTGGGGTGAGTTGGTTCCCGTGTTGGAGTCGATGGTCCAATTGTTGCCTTTGACATTCACCCAGGCATTGGCTGCAGACTGCACAATCATCGAACCGTCGAAGGTGTTCTGATTGAGGGTGCCGCCGGTTGTTCCCTCTTTGATGTCGACGCTTTCCGCTGTGGTGCCGGAGATGGTGTTCCCGGTGATGACGTTGCGGTCGCTGGTGTCGGGGGCGCAGTTGCTGATAGTGCACCAGTTGCTTTCGGCAGTGCCGACGTAGATGCCTTCACCGAATTTGCGCTTGAAAAGCCCTGTATCCGAAATCGTATTGCCGACTAGCGTGTTGTCACTGCTGAAGGCTCTCAGGTGGATGGCTTCATCGCCCACGTGCTGAACGGTCAGGTTCTGGAGGACCGTGTTGCTGGTCCCATCCAACATCACTCCCTTCTGCCCGTTGCGGACGGTAAAACCGTCTAAAACCCAAAATGCGGCGTCTTGGAGGTGCAGAACATACCCGTGACGGTCATCACCTCCGTCCAGAACGCTGCTCTTGGTTCCGCAGAGGGTGATGGGCAGCGCGGCGCTACCTCGCCCGGACGCGGTGAAATTTCCGGAATAAACGCCGTCAGCGAGCTGGATAACCGTTCCAGGCTGCGGGTGGTCTAGTGCCCGGGTGAGCTCGGCGGCGCTGGTCACGATCACTGTGGCGGCACTGGTGGGGCACCCCGCGTTTCGGGTTGGCGCCGTGGCAGCCGGGCTGGCGGAGGCGAACTGGCTCGGTTCCGTGGCAACTCCTGGGTCACCCGAGGAGGTATTTTCCTGGGTCAGCCAGCCGCTGTAGAGGACGGCGAAAACGGCCAGCAGGGCGATCGCCAGGACCAAGACCAGAAAGACTGGTGGGTGCTTCATGGCAGCCTCCGGGCCGGAACGGGCGTGTGTTCGGTGTTTTTTGTTCCTTCGCGGGTGGCAATGTTGCGGGATGGCTGGGCTTGCTCGGGGAATGGGCTATGGATGCTTCGAAGTTGTAGATGTCGTTTGCGGGTGACTGCGCTTCCGACGAGGAGTGTGGCGAGGAAGAGCCACACGAAGGTGAGGGGTTGGAACACCCAGTTCGTGACCGTTGCGAGTGTGGGTGCTGGGTGCCACCCCCGGACGTCGTTGTTCCCGACAATGCTGTCACCTGAGGATGCGGCAGTTGTTTCGGACCAGATCGCAGTTGAGCCGGTCCCGGATACGGTGTTGTCGGTGATGTGCGATTGGCTGGTGTCGCCTTGGAGGGCCATGCCGTGGTTGGTGATTCCGGCCACGACATTCGCCGTCACGGAGGCAGCAGAATTCCGCAGGGACACGCCGGTGTCCCCGCCGCTGATGGTGTTTCCTGTCACGGTCGATGACGTTCCGGCGTCTCGGATCGTGATGCCCCGGTTGCGTTGGTCCTGGAGGGTGTTATTCGTCAGCTGCACGTTGGCTGCGCCGTGGTCCACGAGGATGCCGTCCTCGTTTCCAGCGATGGAAGACGCTGTCACTTCCACGTTCTGTCCGCCGCTGATTTCAATGCCGTTTCGCGTGTTGCCCGTAATGGTGCTGTTCACGATTCGGTTTCCCCCGTATCCCTCGGTGCCAAATCCTGCCGGGCCGGGGCCGAGGGCGAGAGGTTGGCCGTCAATGTTGAAGCCGTCACGCCCGTTGTTCGCTGAAATGTCATCGTGATAGAGAGCATTGCTGCTGGAGCGGTCCAAGGAGAAACCGTCGCCATAATTGTATGTCGACGTCGTGTTGCTGATGGTGGTTTCGGTGACCGACTGGTGCAACGCGAGGCCGTCGATGAGGCTTCCTGTGATCTGGGTATCGTCAACGGTCAGATTGTGTGCATTGCTCGCGAAGATTCCGTAAGCGTTTCCTGTCACGGTGACATGGTCAACGGTTGCGGAAGCAAGGGTGTGTTGCTCGCCTGCTCCCTCGGAGATCTTAGCAAGGTCCGCTCCGGCAACCACGGGTGCGCCGTTGGGGATCGTCCCCGCTCCTGGGGTGCCCGAACCGATCGAGGAATCAAATATATTCGACGGGTCCGTTCCGGTGAACGCGAGGCCGCCAGTGTTCCCGCCCCAAAAGCCGAGATTCGCTATGTGCGCGTGGGTGAGGTCGGTGTGTCCGCCGATTGCCCGAATGTACGCCCGGCCATCGCTGGTGATGGTGTCCGGTGCTCCCAAGGCTGGATCCCAGCTCGTGATCGTCGCTGCGGCTGCCGCCGAACCAGACACACTCAGGCTACCTCCGAGAGTGACGATCGAGACGAAGGAAGCCGGGTCACTCTTCAGGCGGAGGCTGATCCCTTCGGGAGCGTCCAACGCCAACGTCGCCCCGGTGAGGACAACCAGGTTTTCAGTGAGAAAGTAGGACCCTTCGGGCTGGCGGATGAGAGTGTCCGGGGCCAGTGCGAGCAGGTCCGCCAGGGTGTAGGGGCTATCCCGCCCGGGCAAGACGAGAGTGAACGTTCCGCTGGTTTCCAGCCGAAACGGACCCACCAGGCTGCGCACTCGGAACGGAGCGAGGGTGGCCATAGCCCGCACATAGACCAGCCGTTTGTTCTCCCCGGTCACCAAGGCCGACTCCCGCGCCGGATCACCCGGATACAGAGTCCCCACAGCGCCAGAGCCAACCGCATCACCACGAGCATTACTCATCGGTGCGGATTGTTTTCCAACACTGACCCCGAGTATCCACGTGGCCGCGACCGCAGAGGTCACGAGCAAAACAAGAACGATAATTACAATGGGCCGCCTGATACTCACAAGGACACCTGCTCCGTGTCGAGGTCCGTCCTCAGGCTTTGGTGGTTTTGACCGTCGCCGCCGATCTGGTCAGCGCGCCGAGTCAACCAGCCCTGCCGGTTCATCGTCGCAAACGCATAGACCTTGATCGGCAGCGCCACCAGAATCACCGCGAATGCGTACAACGGCAGTAGCCAAATGTCTCTGGGATTCTCGCGAAGGTTGGATATCCCTCGAATTCCGCGACCTAAAAGAAGCCACGACAGAGTTCCCGCGACGCCCCAGGCAGTGAATTCCAGGCGCTGGAAGAGCAGATAGTACAAGCTGAGCCCCATCGTTATCGGCGTGACCAGGATTTGCAGCACGGTCACCTTGGTGATGAAGGGGACATGCCACAGCCATCCTCTGAATGCCGCCGTCAAGTAGCAGCGGTAGGAGTTGCGGCTCCACCGCACTCGTTGCTTCACGAAAGCACGGAAACTCGAGGGAAACATCGACACCGCCCGGGCGGAGGACTGATGAACCGTTTTATATCCTGAAGCGAGAACCAGCCATGTCAGGCGCCCGTCATCTCCGGACACGCACCGCCGGCCGAAGAAGAACTCATCCTCCAAGTGCTCGAGAACGGGCAGGACCGCCGCCCGACGATACACGGCGGTGCGGCCAGACACACAGGGCACCGCCCCAGCCTTACCCATCGCCGGAACGTAGTCGAGATAGCGCAAGTTCACCATCCAGTCAGCGATCCTCCGCCACACGCTCGACTCACGCTGATACACGTTCTGGCGCGTGCCAACCGCACCGACCAGCGGGTCGTCAAAAGGCATTTGCACGTTCTCCAACAACCCGTCACCCCACCACGTGTCCGAATCCGTCAACACGAGAATGTCGAAACGAGCCAAACGAATACCGCACCCCAGCGCAGACCTCTTACCCGCATGGTGGAACAGCACAGGGATCAGTCGGGGATCAGCCAAATCCTCGATACGTTCGAACGCCTCCAGATCGACCACATCCAAAACAATGATGATCTCCCCCGGGTCTTGGGCCCTCCAGGAATCCAGACAACTCATCAAAATCTCAACATCCTCGTGAAACGAGGGGACCACGACCGACGTCGACGCCCGAAAACCCGTGACAATGGGCCCCACCCGGTGCGACAACACAAACCGGAACAACCACAGGCCCCACACAATCGTTCCCGCCACGGCCAAAGGAAAATACGGCCTGACAACGGCCACAACACCACTGACGACCGACCAATCAAAACCAGCACGGGCATCCGGCGCTGCAACCAGTTCAAAATACAAGAGTGTGGTCCTTTGCTAGCGATCGCCGGGCGAGGGCACAAGCACGGAAAGCGGCACAACGTCTTCGTTCCCACAAAATCGTTCACGCTCGTGCAGAGTCCATTTGCAGCGCGCCCGAGCAAAACTAGCGGTGTCGTCGGCACCGGCATCGAGACCATATCCGTGTGACCAAACGGTCACTAGGCACGACTGAGAGCAATGTGGTTAACCACACACCCCCGCGGTGTGAAGAGAGAGAAGATCCGCCGGGTTGTCACCCGAGGACGAAATTTGGCACGGCGCCCGCCCCGGCACCCGGCCGCGCGATCCCGAACTGGTCGCCACCGGCCATGGCAAGGTTCACGCGTGGGGGACGTCACCAGGAGTACACGCGATGACCGCACCCCATTTTATTGACACTGCCCGTTTTCTGTCCGAACAACTCGAGCAAGCCTCGCCGGACCTGATGCGGCAGATGCTGACCACGTTGATCAACGCGCTGATGAGCGCCGAGGCCGAAGCCGTCTGCGGCGCCGAGTATGGCCAGATCTCCGCCGACCGGACCAACTCCCGTAACGGCTACCGGCACCGGGACTTCGACACCCGCACCGGCACCCTCGACGTCGCGATCCCGAAGCTGCGCACCGGGACCTACTTCCCGGACTGGCTCCTCAAGTGCCGCCGCCGCGCCGAGGCCGCCCTGACCAGCGTCGTGGCGACCTGCTACCTCCTCGGAGTCTCGACCAGGCGGATGGAGAAACTCGTCGAGTCCCTCGGCATCACCCGCCTCTCCAAATCGCAGGTATCGATCATGGCCAAAGACCTCGACGAGCAGGTCGAGCAGTTCCGCACGAGGCCCCTCGACGCCGGCCCCTACATGTTCGTCGCCGCCGACGCCCTGGTGCTGAAGGTGCGCGAGGGCGGCCGTGTCGCCAACGTCCACGCGCTCCTCGCGACGGGCGTGAACAAGGACGGCCACCGCGAGATCCTGGGCTTGCAGGTCAGGCGCCGCGTGTCGCGCGAGCAGCCGACTGCAGCGACGCCTGGTGTCAGCGCTCTTCGAAAAGTAGGCCAGTTTCGCTAACGGCCTACTTTTCAACGAGCGTCGACGTCGACGCATGGCTGCATCTCCGAATCGCTGTTCCCGGGGACTTATGAAAGGGTTCGTTCACCTGAGGTTCATCTCAGCTTTCCCCACCGTTGTCCCCCTTATCAGGGGTATGCCTTGCGAGATCCGTATCGTTCGATCGGAACCATATCGACGATCAAAGGATGGATCTCTTGCGTCACGCATTTGTTCAGTTCAAGCGCACATCGTTCGCAATCCTGGGTGTGGCGGTGACAATTGGTGCTCTGGGAGCTTCAGCACTTCCGGCCTCAGCTGTGGAACACCGGGACTCCACCCCGCCAACGGGCTACACGGTGTATTCCTTTGCCGCCGTCGGAGCCGAGTCCAAACCAGATGACATCTCCCGTTTGGGCGATCATGTGTTCGTGGCTTTTCAGAACGGGGTCGGCTCGCTCGGGGAAGCGTCCCCGAGCGGAGTCACCTCCAGCACAATCCAGGAATACGGGTTGGACGGTCGCCCGGGCACGTCGTGGCAGGTCACCGGCAAAGTGGATGGCCTCACCGCCGACAACGCTCATCACCGCCTGCTGATCACCACCAATGAAGACGGCAACTCCCACTTCAGCACCCTGTCCCCCGATGACGAGCACGCGGTGAAGACCTATGACTACGCGGGCCTCACCCATGGCGGTGGCACCGACGCGATCTCTCTCGTCCACGGCCGGATCGTCATCTCCGCTTCGGCGCCCACCAACGCGACCGGTCCGGCCCTGTACTTCGTGGACCTTGACGGCACGACAGCAACCCTCACCCCGCTGTTCGCCGACAACGCCCTAGCGACCGCAGCCAATGGTGCCAACGCAGGCCACAGCGTGAACTTGGCCCTGACGGATCCCGATTGAAACACCATGGTCCCCCGCACAGCGTCTCGGTTCGGCGGTGACTTCATGCTCACCGCCCAGGGCGACCAGCAACTCGTCTTCGCCTCCCGCGCAGAACCCTCAGCCACGCTTCACGTTCTTTCAGTGGCGCAGCCGATGGACGACACCGTCTTCGCGGGCCGGCCCGAGCAGACGCTTTGGATCACCGACCCGACCCACAACACTATTGACGCCGTCACTGGACCGTTCTCCGCCGGGCAGGCCATCTCGTCAGTCACGCCCGATGCCGGACCCGCCTACCTCGCGACCCTCAACCTGACCGATGGAACCTTGAACCCGATCAAGGCCCTCGCCGCCATCCAGCCTAAGGGACTACTGATCATGTCGAACAACACCGAGCACACAGACAACACAGACAACACAGACAACACAGACAACACAGACAACACAGACAACACAGACAACACAGACAACAACTAACAAACGCACCACGTGATCAGCGGGCACCACGACCTCCAGTTGTGGTGCCCGCTGACATTTTGCAGAAGATTTCGCTGTTTCAGCGTATCTATCGAATCTCGCCCGCTCGGAGGAAACCGTGAGGTCCTCGTTGGCGGCGGACTCTGGCGCAGGTGAGCGGAACCTCGAGCCTATTTCCGCCGATACGGAATTTGTCAAGTTTAATGGGGCCAGCGTGAGTTAGGCGGCTAGTTTCGTCTCGTCTTCTTGTGCTTCGGCAGGCTTGTTGATCCAGGCCGCGTTAGGGATCTTGGGATCGACGCTGGTGCTGAAGCGTTCCGGGTTCCTGGCCCGGGCTTCAGCCAGGGTCGCGGACCTCTCGGCGGCTTTGCCTGCTGCGAGGCCGTAGTGGACGTCAGCGGGCGTGTTCAGGCCGATGCCGGTGTGATGGTGGGTGTGGTTGTAACCCTCGACGAAAGTGTCCATGAAGCGGCGGGCGTCGCCGAGACTCGCGAAACGTTCCGGGAACACCGGGGCGAACTTCAGCGTTTTGAACCACGACTCCGAGTACGGGTTGTCGTTGCTGACCCGGGGCCTGGAGTGCGACTTGGTGACCTCCAGATCCGACAACAACGCGGCGACGGTCTTGCTCGTCATCGACGTGCCCCGGTCGGCGTGGACGACCTGCGGGGTGCCGTGGATGCCGAAGGTTTCCGTCATCATTTCCGCGGCCAGGATGGCGGACTCGGCGGGGTGGACCTTCGCGCCGACGATATAGCGGGAGAAGATATCGATCATCACGTAGCAATCGAAGTACTTGCCCTTGATCGGGCCAGCCAGCTTCGTAATATCCCACGTGAACACCTGGCCGGGGGCGGTGGCGACCAGTTCCGGGATCGCCCGGGCCGGGTGCCGGGCCAGCCGGCGGCGTTCCTTGACCTGCTTGTTCTCGGCCAGGACCCGGTAGATCGTGGAGATCGACGCCAAATACACGCCCTCGTCCAGCAGCTGCGCGTAGATCTGGATCGGCGGCAAATCCACGAACCGGGGCGAGTTCACCACCGCCAGGATCCGGGCCCGCTCGAGAACATCGAGCTTGTTCGCCGGCACCACCGCCGGCCCGACAGTCGGGATGCGCGGTGCCCGGGTCGCCGTCGACCGCGGCAACCCCACCAGGACCGCTGCGGTGCGGGTGGACACGCCTTGGCGGGTCAGGGCACGGTAGGTGGTCATCACGGTTTCGTCTGCGGTGTTTCGTCCCGCGAGCTCTTCGACAAGTTTTCGAGTAGCTCGTGCATTTTTGACATGATCTCCAACGCCACCCCCGTCGTCGCCAGACGCCGCTCGGTGACATCGAGCTGCCGGCGAAGCCGGGCGATCTCGGCCTGCTCGGGCGTGAGCTTGCCGATCTTCTCGCCCGCTTTCTTGCCCTGCAGGACACCCGCGTCGCGGAGCTTGCGCCACTCGGTGATCTGCGAGGAATAGATGCCCTGTTCCCGCAGATACGCGCCGCCCCCGTTCCGGGTCGTGGCGTCCTCATACGCGGCCAGATGGTCAAGCTTCTGCGCGGGCGTGAACGACCTCCTGGCGCTCGGACCACCCGCGCGCGGGCCGGGACTGCTGTTCTTACTCATCGAACTATCGTCGCGCACGACGATCAAAGACGGGCTGGACATGATCGGGACTTCCTGATTCTCGCCCTACGTCAAACGGCGGACTTGCTCTGAGCTACTGGCCTCAACTCACCCTGACACGTAGGGCCCCAGCCTGCAAACGTCTGGCGTCAAGCGGGTTCATCATCAGTTGGAGTCGTCCGGGGTCGATTTTGACGGAACCTGGAGCATAGCCTCGGAAAGTCATGACCGGGTGCGCTAGCTTCCACTGGCCCAGCGGCTGACTTATGAGTGCTGGGTCCCTCTTTCGCCTCTCCCAGAGAGTTTCCATTGCACCCATTGTTGCGGCGGATGCAGCGTTAAGTGATCCGACGATCCCGTCCAGAGTGGTTTGAATGTCTTCAGTGAGATGGTAGCCAGAGAGCCTCTCACTCGTCTGCCGGATTCCCTGCAGATTGGAAAGGCCAGGGTTTGCTACAGGGAGACGGTGCACCGTGTGCTTTGTCCGTTCCCTACCGATGGATATCAATTCGTTGCGATGCTCGCGATGGACTGACATGTTGCGCATTCCGAGGGTCCAATCAGTCCAGCCCGTGGGTCCACTCTGCACGAGGGCAGATCCGAAGGCTTGCACTGTCTTCAGCTGTTCCGCCCTGCCGACGTCATTGTTGAGGAGAAGGGACTTGAACAGGATCCGAAGCTTCGGGCTCGTTGGACTTGCATTGATCTCATCAATGGGCTGAAACAGGCCAAAGTCAGCCCGATGGATGTTGACATTCAGTCCGGAGATTCCAATGACAGCGCCGGCAAGGCAATCCAGCACAGATCCCATCGATATATACAAACTCCGCTCATACACGTCTAGTCGAAGCTCCCGCTCGTCGTATTTTGAGTTGGAAACGTTGGGGAAGGGGGTGCCCTCATTGCGCATCCTCATGCTTATGTCGCCGTCCTGTTGGTATCTGGTCTCCCGATAGTTCTGGAGACCGACCCCAACGGCCTGAAGATTTGCGCCCACTGCCTGTATCAATCCAACAATGTAGTCCGCAGTCTCGGCAGCGTCCGCTGTCCCGGCAGCGTCCCCTTCGACCTGCCCTGAGCCCATGAAACCGGTGGGGCCAGCCTCGTCCATAATCATTCGCGTCGAAAGTTGACCTGACGCGAAGATCCCCTCTTTAACGAGCGATATATCCAACATGGGCCAAATCTACGCGTCAGCCGTACGCAATACGCGCAATTTGTCGCCTGGTAGAGATCGAGAAGACCGCCGGACTCGCCGGCCACGAACCTAACGAAGACAATATCGGCCGGTGCCGTCGCCGCCTCACCGGGGAGATCACACTTATAGAAGCCCAAGGCGAGATCAATGCGAAGTACTGTCAGGACCCCGCCACGGATGGCGGATCTGGCGGTGTCTTATGAGCGTGGCTGCCATGCTGGGACTCCGCGAAGGCGGGCGATGAACTCGACCCAGCGGACGCGGCGACGGAGACGCGCGGAGTCCGGGTACCGCTTGTTGCTCTCACCCTCATAGTGTGAGCGAAACGCCCAGCCGGGGCTGATGGAGCACATTGTGCAGTTGGTGAGGCTCGGCGAGGTATCAGCGCCGATGAGCAGGCTCCGGCAGTTCTCGCAGTAGGACGGTTCGACATCCTCGGCGGTGAGCGGCCTGACCCCATCGACCCACCAGCGCCAATCGGTGGCGTTGTAAGCGGACTTTTTGACAGCCGCCAAACTGTTTTGCTGCCACGAACGGATGCGGCCGAGCCGGCGTTCAATGCGTCGGCGGAGCGCGACCCGGCGGGGGTCCGCTCCGTCGTCACCCTCGAACCAGTCCGGCTGAATCGCGCAGCGCCAGCAGGGTAGGAGCAGTGGCCGGCGGCTGCCGCACACGTCACAATATCCGGGCAGTCGCTGGATGGAGACGACCGTCGACGTCTTATGCCAGGTGTTACCGTACAGATAAGAGCCGTCGCTCACTTCGAGTGAGACGCGAACACCAACCTCCACGCGGCTGAGCCGGCGCAGCCGTGCCCACCGGTTGTCGTACGCAGCATCGAAAGATCCATGCGCTGGCGTCCGGCGCCAGTAGAGGCTGGGCTCGGTCTTGAATTCGTGGACCGTGCCACTCAATGTGGTTACTCGCCAGTGACCGGGTCCATCCATCAGCTCGTGCATCTTGGGTTTCATGCGAACTACATGCGCGGGACAGTTCGGAGATTGGCGACCCCGCGCATGAGCTCCATATGCCCCTTCCAATGCCCAGCACTTTCGACCTCGACCTCAGCCTCGAGTTGGTCCTCTGGGAGGAGCCCGAACCGCTGAAATACAGATGGAAGAATTCGTCAGGCGACGGGTGGTCGCCAATGATCTCTTGGATATTTCTAGAAAGTCTGGTCTCAATGGTGGGCACCGGGACCGGCTGGAATTTTCTGATCGTGGAGAGGATTCGCGAACCGGGCCAGCCATACCCGAGCTGGTTCGCGCAATGCCTCGGCTCAAGCCGGGCGATCGCCGTAGAGCTCGGCTGGCATCCGGAAGCAGGAATCGAAAACCTGTGGCGGATCGGTCTGGCGACCGGCGGCGCGTGGCCTCTTGTGAATGTTCACTCAGACCCGACACTTCAGCTCATGGTGCAGCCGCGGCAGGCGCTCTCGCCGCCGAGCTTGGCCCTGACAGTGATGGTGGATTGGCTAGCCGACGGTGAGCTCGCGGACATTTTCGTACCGCAGCGTGTGCGGTACTGACGGGTGCCGCGCATGTAGGCTGCATGAGCGAAAAGATGCATCAAACTTTCTGGGCCTGCGGCGAAGCCACCGACGGAGAGCTGCGGCTGAGTGTGACGACCGGCGGGCTGCTGGCGTCTTTCATTGAAGGATACGGAGAGATCGGTCGTGCGGAAACTATCGTAGAGGGCGGTTCTTGGGCCGACCTCTTGCGTCAGAATCGCTTTGCTTATGCCTGTGAAGTCGCCACCGAGTACCAAGCTCGGGCTTTGGCGAAAGGTTCGTCGAGCGGGACCTGGTCGCAGTGGGCCGAATCCGCGTCCGCTCTGGAAAGGCTCTACGCACCTCGATGCGTAGTCCCTTCAGCGGAACCATGGCCAGGTGGCAGTGTGAAGCTGGTCCTCGTGCACCCGATCCTGAAGTCGCTTGATTGGGAGCCACCTGCGCCGAGCCGATCACTGATCGTTATTGACCCTCGGACGGAAGTCGATCTGCTCAAGGGCATGAAGAAAGTCGGTGCTCTCAGTTCGACGGGTCGGCTCGATGCAAAATCCCGGTATTTGCATCCGCTCGGAATGTGAGTCGGTTTCGACGTCGGATGACACCGAGTTATGGGACGCCATTTCGTTAGCGTTGCTAAATTGTTCTTTACCGCGCATGCGTATAGCGAATCGAGGTTGTCACCTCGGTCGCCGAACTGAAAGACACGCCATGCCAAATGCCACTCCAACCGTCACCGTTTACGCTCCGCTCTGGGACGCTACCGACGTTGCGACCTACGCGAAGATTAGCGTCGGTACTGTACGCAACTGGGTCGTCGCCGGTCGCATGCCCAAGCCCCTCCACATCGGCCGGACCACTCGCTGGCCGGCTGATGCCATCGTCGCGTTCTTCGGAGCTATGTAATGGCCGGCAGACCGGTTCTCGAGCTCGGCGCCTACGGCAACATCAGCGCCAAGCAGGTCTCAGAGGGCGCATGGAGGGCCGTAGCTTGGCAGCGACACCCAACGACCGGGGAGCGCAGGCAAGTGCGGGCATCCTCCAATACGGAAGCCAAAGCGAAGGCTGCCCTCAAGAGCAAGATGGACGCTCGAGTCAAGACTCCCACGAGCATCGGTACCCCTGCGCTGAGCCGGATGTCAACGGTTGCCCAGCTCATCGAGCTGTATATCGCGGAACTGGACGACACCGATTTGGCATCCGCAACCGTCACTCGATACACGCGCACCGCCCGTTTCCAGATTCTGCCGGCTATCGGCCAACGCCGCCTTCACGAGCTAACACAGGGCACGTTTGCCAAGCTCATTCTTGACGAGCACAAGAAGTCCCCCTCCGAAGCAAAACTCATCCGGGCGGTGTCCGGCAACCTAATGACTTTGGCGCTTCGTCACGATGCCGTGGCCTCTAACACCGCGGTCAATGCAGCGGGACACCTCCCCAAAGTAGAAAAAGCCGACCCTGAGACGCTCACGCCCGATACTGCCGAGCAGATGTTCGACCTCCTGATTGCTGCTAAAGACCGGTCGCGTCCAGGCCCGAATTCCCGCAAAGGCAGCACCGACTTAATCGACGTCCTGTCTCTGCAGCTTGCTCTCGGTGCCCGAGTGTCTGAGGTTGCCGCCATTCAAGTGCAGGACATCGACTGGACGGCAGAGCCTCCCGTCATCACGATTCACCAGGCCGTGTCCATCCAGGGCCCGCGAGGTAGGAAGCTCGGGGCCCGTAAGTATGAGATTCCCGGCTTCTATTTTGTGCAGCCTTACACAAAGGCGAAAGATGTCCGCCGTGTCGTCCTGGATGACTTCGCCATCGAGATTCTGCGCCGTCGGGTTGATACACCAGGTACCGGCGGGCTCATCTTCTATGCCGCCACAGGTGCACCTCTCAACCTCGCCAATCTGCGTCGTTCGATGCGAGCGGCCCTTGCGGGTTCCGAGGTCGAGTTCGCGAGCACCCACTCCATGCGGCGCTCGATTGCATCGGAAGTTGGCCACCACCCAGAGTTTGGGCCGGAAGCCGCACAGAAGCTCCTCGGGCATGGCCAGCTAAGTACAACCATTCGCAGCTACATAAGCCGGGACGTTTCGGTGAGTGATGTGCGCAAGGTGAGCGCGAAATTCGGTCGAAGAGTTTTGTGAGCGCCATCGTAGGAACGTGAGCCCTGCGGGCGCGGATGTCGCCAGCTTTATTTGTGTGGACTTAGCCCCAGGTCTCCACGCGACAGGTCCATACTTAACCACAAAAGCCTCTGACAACGCTGGTTGTCAGAGGCTTTTCTATTTGTGTGGACCTAGCACAAGTCCACAGTTACTCCACACTTATTCAGGTGACAATAGCTGACTCCAAGTGATCCCAAATGACATGGAACCCAGTAAAACAGCCGGTCAATCTGGCTTTTTGGTGCACCCCCGGGACTTGAACCCGGAACCCACTGATTAAGAGTCAGTTGCTCTGCCAATTGAGCTAGAGGTGCGTATTTGTTTCTCCGGGACGACCCGAAGCGACTCTAGAGAATAACACCGGAAACGTCCCCGGCGCCAATCGAGGCCGCGCACCGGTGAGTCGCGCGGAAATTACTATCCTTGGGAGTGTGACCGACGCGACAATTCCTCCCCGAAACAGTGCCTCCGACGAGGCCTCGACCTACAGCCTCGACGATGACCTGGCCCTCGCCATCGAACTCGCCGATGCCGCGGATGCCATCTCCCGCGACCGCTTCACCGCGATGGACCTCGTCGTCACGACCAAGCCGGACCGCACCCCCGTGACGGACGCCGACCAGGCCGTCGAACGAGCCATCCGCGCCCTCCTCGCGGAACGACGTCCGAAAGACGGCATTCTCGGCGAGGAATACGGCACCGCCGGCTCGACCGTGCGCCAGTGGATCATCGACCCGATCGACGGCACCGCCGGTTTCCTGCGCGGCGTGCAGATCTGGGGAACTCTGATCTCCCTCGCTGTCGACGGTATCCCCGTCGTCGGAGTGGTGAGCTCCCCGCCCTCGGCAAGCGCTGGTGGGCGCGAGCCGGCGCCGGCGCCTGGTCCAGCGACGAGCGCACCCCCGACGCAGCCCCGCGCCGGCTCCAGGTCTCCGGCGTCCCGACCCTCACCGACGCGTCCCTGAGCTACAACAGCATCCAGCAGTGGGACCAGACCGGCCACCTCGACGAGCTTGTCGCCCTCTCCCGGTCGGTGTGGCGCACTCGGGCATACGGCGACATGTGGTCGTACATGCTCCTGGCCGAAGGCGTGCTCGATATCGTGGCCGAATTCGACCTCAAGCCATACGACATGGCCGCGCTCGCCCCGATCGTCCAGGAGGCCGGCGGCACCTTCACCTCGGCCGACGGGCTCGAGGGACCCTGGCACGGCAGCTCCCTCGCCACCAACGGACTGCTGCACGCCGCGACCCTCGACGTCCTCCGTGCGTCCGCGGCCGGCACCGCCGGCACGGCCCCTCACGGCTGATGCCACCCTCGCGCCCCGGGCCGGTCCGGGTTGCCCCCTCTCTGCCCGGCGCGCCGTCATCGCGCGAGCCGCGGCCACAGCAGCACTCGCCCTCGGCCTGTCGCTTGCGGTGAGCGGATGCGCCTCCGTCGCCCGTCTGGCCCCCTCGGCCAGTGACGGGGCCGCCTCGCTTGCCGCATCAGCCACGGCCGTGCCGATCGAGGTGTCAAAGGTCGTAGTCGGGGACTGCCTCGACAACGTCGGGGACGCCGATGTGGCATCCGCTGTCACCGTCACGCTGGTGCCGTGTGCCGAAGTGCACGCCTTCGAGGTCTACGCGGGCTTCGACCTGCCGATGGAGTCGTATCCCGGCGAAGACGCGGTCGTCGCGGCGGCCGAAGACGGCTGCGGAACCCGGTTCGAGGCCTTCACCGGCAGCGCCTATGACGGCTCCCAGCTCGATTACAACTACTTCGTTCCGCCGGAGGACGGCTGGACGATCTCCGGCAGCCACCTGGTCTCGTGCCTGATCGACGACCCCGCCGGCCCCGTGACCGGAACCCTCGCCCAGGCCCGCCGTTGATGCCCTGACATCACGAGGTCAGGCGTCACGGTCCCACTGCGTGCCGTCGAGGTCGCCCCGCAGCGTCCCGGTCGCCGCGTCGACGGCAGCGCCGACGGTGTCGGCGAATCGTTCGGGCGGGAACCGTTTGCCGAGGCCGTATCGACGCAGGACGTCTTTCACGGGACCCTTCATCTCCGCGAAAACGAGGGTGGCGCCGCGCTTCTGCAGGAACTCATCCAGTTCGAGCAGTTCGTCGACGGCGGTGGTGTCGATATCGGTGATGGGTTCCGCGGCCAGGATCACGGTTTGCACGTCGGCGCCGGCCGCGCTGACGGTCGCCCGGACGTAGTCGTCGAAGATCCCGCCATTGGCGAAGAAGAGCGGCGCGTCGAAACGCACGATGACGATTCCGGGCAGGCGCTCGCCTTCCGGGTGCCGGGACAGGTCGTGGTAGCCCCGGAGGCCATGAATGCGACCCAGCTCCGCACGATACGGCCGCCAGGCGTGGCCGACGAATTCGCCGAGCGACAAGACGACCGCGACGATGATCCCTTCGATCACGCCGACGACGAGCACGCCGAAGAAAGCAGCGACGGACAAGAAGGCATCGGTCCTGCTCATCCGCACGAGGGCGACGAATCCCGTGATGTCGACGAGCCCCGCCGCCGCGACCATCACGACGGCCGCGATCGTGGCGGATGGCAGGAAGTCCGTGAGGCCGGGTGCGAGCAGCATGAACAGAACGAGGAGGACAGCCCCGGCCACTCCGGCGAGTTGAGAGCGCGCCCCGGCGCTCTCAGCGGCGGCAGTACGCGACGACGACGCCGAGATGGGGAACCCGCCGAACAGGCCGGCGAGCAGATTCGAAGCGCCGACCGCCACCATCTCCTGGCTGCCGTCGACGTTGTCCCCGCGGCGCGCGGCGAAGGTGCGGGAGAGCACCGCGGTGTCCGCGAAGGCGATGAGCGCCATCCCGAGCGCGGGAAGGGCCAGGCCGACGACATCTGCCCCCTGCAGGCCGGCGAGGGCGGGTGCCGGAAGGCCGGCGGGGAGAGCGCCGACGACGGGGAGGCCGTCGTGGAGGCCGAGGGCGAACGTCAGCACCATCGAGGCCACGACCGCGACGAGGATCCCAGGGATCCGGCTCTTCGTCCAGACCAGGACGACGATGACACCCAGTGAGCCGATCCCGAACAGCATCGCGGTCGGGTTCACCTGGCCGCCGACGATGCCGGTGACGATGGCGATCGCATCTCGCAGCGGCGATGCCGACGAGAGAGAATCCGAGGAGCGGCGGGATCTGCGACAGAATGACGATCACCGCGAGTGCGTTGAGGTAGCCGACCCGGAGCGGCTTGGAAAGCAGGTCGGTCACGAACCCCAGGCGCAGCAATCCGCCCAGGATGAGTACCGCGCCGACCATGATTCCCAGGAGTCCGGCGAGGGCAACGGCACGGGCGCTGTCCCCGGCGGCGAGCGGCAGGATGGCCGCGGCGATGATCGGCGCGAGAGCCGAGTCGGGAGCGAGCACCAGGATCCGGGACGGCCCGACGACGGCGTAGACGAGAAGAGGAACGATCGTGGCGAACAGGCCGGACTCGGGCGGAAGGCCGGCGACCTCGGCATAGCCGATGCCGACCGGGATGAGCAGGGCGGTCAGGATCGCCCCTGCGCGCAGATCGGGCAGCAGCCAGATGCGCCGATAGCCCAGCGCTGTAGCGACGCCTGGCGCCCATTTCCGCAGTCCGGTGTCGGCCATGAGACTCCTCGTCCGAGGTCATCATGCCCCGAAAGCGCGCGGCGGACTACCGAGCCGTGCGACGGGTGAAGACCAGATGGACGACTCCGGACGGAGAAGGGGTCGCCTCGATGTCAAAGCGTTGCTCGAGCCCTTCGAGTCCGTCCCACAGTCGTTCGCCCCGGCCCAGGACGATCGGTACGAGGACGATATGCATGTGATCAATCAGGTCGGCCTCGAGGAACTGTCGAACCGTGCTGACGCCGCCACCGACCCGGACGTCGCGGTCGCCGGCCAGGGCGCGAGCCTGTTCGAGCGCCGAGACGGGGTCGGAATCAACGAAATGGAAGGTTGTTCCGCCGTCCATCACGAGCATCGGCCGGGGATGGTGCGTCAGCACGACCACGGGGGTGTGGAACACCGGGTTGTCGCCCCACCATCCCTTCCACTCTTCGTCCTCCCAGGGACCACGCACCGGGCCGAACTTGTTGCGGCCCATGATCTCCACGCCGATCCCGGGACCCCAGGCGCTGGCGAACGCATCGTCGACGCCGAAGGATGCCGCAGACTCCCCGTGAAGGCCCATCTCGCGGAAGGTGCGTGTCGCGATCGCCCATTCCAGGAGCCGGGAGCCTGCGTGTCCGAAGGGAGCGTCGAGTTCCTGGCCTTCTCCGGTGCCGAAGCCGTCGAGGGAGACCGAGAAGTTGTGCACGCGGACGAGGGACATGTCATCTCCTGGAGTCGTGGTCGTAGGGAATCACACTATGGTGATTCGACCCACGGGCTCAAGGGGTCACGAGCTCACGACCGACGGTCCGAGACTCGAGGACTCAAGAGCGTGTGACAGGAACCGATGGTGGAGATGGGGGAATTGAACCCCCGTCCACTGCTGTGGTCATATGCCTTCTACGGGTGTATCCAGTGAAGTCGTTCTACTCGGCTCCGGAATTTGCCACTGTCAGCTAATCCGACGAGCCCAGCCCTCGTTTAAGTCCCCCTACACCCCGCGGCTCAGAGTAGGAGCAATCTCTCTAAATGACGTCAGGGTCCGGGTAGAGAGCATTCCCGGCCTGACGGACTCTCTAGTTGCTTTACTTAGGCCGCGAGGGCGTAAGCAGAAGCAGAGTCAGTGCGGTTTGTTTTGGCACTTATTGTTTTGCAGGGAGCGTTAACGAGTTAACCCTGCATCCTCGACCCGCTTCTCACAATTGCGCAGGCAATGTCGAAACCGATCATCCCCATGAGCACTCGTCGCCATTGTTCGGCGCCACCGACGTGCGGCGGAATGAGTGGGTCCTGTCACACGCTGTTGAGTTGTCAATACTGCACTCGTTCTTTTCGAACTGATCGTGCAGCCCTTCAGTCTACAACACTTCTGCCGGAATGCGGGGCGACGGCCAGCAGGACGCGCTCGGCCTCGGAGTCGCCGGGAACGATCACATCGATGCGCGCAGCACCAGACCGGACCGTGACGATACTCGCCTCGGCGTAACGCGGATGCCGCTGCACGGTGACCGACTCCAACCGCGCCAGGAACACGATCAGCCGGGAGCTCGACAATTCGGACCGATCGGCCAGACCGAACCAGTCGCGACGGGACAGCACTTGAACCTCCGCGTCGGTCCCGCAGACGATGGCGCCGTGCAGCACAGTCGGACGGAACAGGTTCAACACCCGCGCCATGAAGCCGCCGGTCGCCCGAACCCGCTCACGCGGATGCGCGGCGTAGAGGTGGAGTTCCGGCTCGCGATCCCGCAGATTCGTCCAGTCCGCCATCAGGTCCGCGTCGGTTGCCCGGAATACGGCAGAGTTGAGGACGGCATTGGGCCGCCGGTCGATGGCGGGGCCGACCGGGAAAGTCAGCATCGAAGCAGCGGCCGTTGCGGCGTCGTGTGAGCCGAACGTCACTCCCAAGCCCAGCGACATGTCACGGAGCATGTCGACGAATCCGCTGACGACCTCGCGCGAGGAGCCGTTGTAGCCGACCTGGAGCACGCTGCCGTCCCGGGAGTACACCCGAAGGCGCCCGTCGGTGAGGTCGACGCTGTCCTCGATGGCAACGACGGCGTCGTAGGGCAGAGTCGAGCCGGCGTATGCCGAACCTGTCCTGCTCAGCACGGTGAGGGCGTCGCTCCCCGCGATGATCAGGTGGTCATAGAGGTCCATGGTCGGATCCGCGTCCCTGCGCGGGATGTTCCGCGGCACCTTGAGCACGAGGCGCTCCGACGTGGGATCGCACCCGAAGTCGCGAAACAGCCGCGGGACCTCATCCAGTGTCCGCACCGCGTCCACCCAGGGGCCGAAGGCGTTGTATTCCGCGTCGGCTGTACTCATTGCCTTCATCGTAACGCCCCGCATCCGCCGCATCGACGCGTGCGGATGCCGTCGCCCGCTCGTCCGACGGGCGGGCGATTCAACCGGGTGTCAGTCGCCGAGGTGCTTGCGCGCGGACATCGCGCGGTCGGACTCGCGCTTGTCCTGGCGCTCACGGAGCGTCTGGCGCTTGTCGTATTCCTTCTTGCCCTTGGCGACGGCGATCTCGACCTTGGCCTTGCCGTTGCTGAAGTAGATCCGCAGGGGAACGAGCGTGTAGCCGCCCTCCTTGGTCTTGTGGCTGATCTTGATGATCTCCTGCTTGTGCAGCAGCAGTTTGCGCTTGCGCCGCGGCGGGTGGTTCGTCCAGGTACCGGCCATGTATTCCTGGATGTGCACGGCGTCGAGCCAGGCTTCGCCGCCCTCGATGAAGGCATAGCCGTCGACGAGCGAGGCGCGGCCGGCGCGCAGGGATTTCACCTCGGTCCCGGTGAGCACCATTCCGGCCTCGTACGTCTCCTCGATGAGGTAGTCGTGGCGTGCCTTGCGATTGGTCGAGACGACCTTTTCGCCGATTTCCCTGGGCACGGGTTACTCCTCAACGTCGGTGGGTGGGCAGACCGGTACCGGCCAGCCCACCAGTCTAGCTCTCGGCCTCGAGCCGTTCGGACGAACGGCTAGACCTTCAGGTAGCGGGTGATGGCGAAGTTGGCGGAGAAGGCCGCGAGTACCGCGCCGACCACCAGCAGGATCGGCACGACGAGGAGCGCATCCTGCATGCCCACAAGCGAGAAGCCTGTCAGCCGGGAACCGAGGAAGCCCTGGACGAACCATTGCACGAGGGCAAGGACCGCACCACCTGCCAGAAGCGATCCCAGCAGCGCCGCAAAGACGCCCTCGAGGATGAACGGCGTCTGGATGAACCGGTTCGATGCACCGACGAGTCTCATGATGCCGAGCTCACGCCGCCTCGAGAAGGCCGACAGCCGGATGGTGGTGGCGATCAGCAACGCTGCAGCCACGAGCATGAGCGAGGCGATACCGATCGCCGTGTAGCTCGCCGCATTGAGCACGGAGAAGATCTGGTCGAGGTACTTGCGCTGGTCAGCGACGTTCTCGACCCCGGCCACGCCGGACAGGCTCTCCACGAGCACATCCGATTGGGACGGGTCCTTGAGGTTCACCCAGAAGGTCTGGTTCAGTTGCTCCGGAGTCACATAGTCGGCGACCGGGTTGCCTGCGAACTGCTTCTTGAAGTTCTCGAAGGCCTGTTCATGCGTCTCGAAATAGTACTTGTCCACGAACGGCGAGAGCGTCGGCGACTCGAGCTGGGCCTTGACGGCGTCGATCTGACCCTGGCTCGCCTCTCCCCCGGTGCAGGTCTCCCCCGGTGAGATCGCGGTGCACATGTAGATTCCGACCTGGGCGCGGTCGTACCAGAAGTTCTTCATCTGGCCGATCTGCATCTGCATCAGGATCGCAGCGCCGACGAAGGTCAGCGAGATGAAGGTCACGAGCACGACAGAGACAACCATCGAGGCATTGCGACGCAGGCCGTTGGCGGCTTCGGAGAGCACCAGTCCGAGTCTCATCGGGTGGGTCCCACATTCTGTTCGCCGGTCTGGTCTGGTTTTTCGCCGGGAGCACGAAGCCCCAGCCTCTCGGCCAGGGTGAGCTGGTCGAGAACGTCGTCCTGGGTAGGTGCCATCGGACGCGACATGTACTTCGGTTGCTCGGCAGCACCCGCATCTGACGGGGAATCGTCTGCACCGGTCCCGGTTGGCGTCGTCGCGGCATCCGCCTGCTGCTCGCGGCCGGGCAGGAAGATCGCCGAGGTCAGCGGGAGGGGCATGCCGGAATCTGAGGCAATAGCCATGGCCTGCTCGCCGAACGGCTGCGGAATGGCGGCGGGCGGCGTGGCCGGGGCCGCAGCGTCTGCGCCCGTCTCGGCGAGGGCGCCCGCACGAGCCGGGGCGTCGGGGACGATGACGACCGGCGTGATGGGTGCAGCAGGAACGGGAACGGCCGCTGGCACGAGCGGCGCGGGCACGGGTGCGGAGGGGTGGGTGAGGGCAGGAGTGGCCGGGGCCATCGGGTTCGCCTGGTTTGCCTGGTTCGCCGGGGCGAACACCGACGGCAGTGCGCTCGGCGCAAGTGCTGACACGGTGTGCTGCGGGTCGATGGCCGGCTTCCGGTGCAGGCCAGCTCCGAGCGGAATGATCGGGATGCCTGCGGTCGCGTAACCACCCTGGCGTTCGTCGCGCACGATCTTGCCGCCGGAGAGCTCGATGACCCGGCGCTGCATCTGGTCGACGATGCCGGCCTCGTGCGTGGCCATGACCACGGTCGTGCCGCCCGCGTTGATGCGCTCGAGCAGGGCCATGATGCCCGCGCTCGTGGTGGGGTCGAGGTTTCCGGTCGGCTCGTCGGCGAGAAGCACCTGGGGCTTGTTGACGATGGCTCGCGCGATCGCGACCCGCTGCTGCTCACCGCCGGAGAGTTCGTGGGGCAGCCGGAGCGCCTTCTCGGCGAGTCCGACCATCTTGAGCGTGTCAGGAACGGCCTCCTGGATGAAGCCGCGCGACTTGCCGATCACCTGCAGGCTGAAGGCGACGTTCTCGAACACGCTCTTGTTCGGCAACAGCCGGAAGTCCTGGAAGACGACTCCGAGGTTGCGCCGGAAGTACGGGACTTTGCGGTTCGAGATCGACCGCAGGTCCTGTCCGAGCACGTGGATGCGCCCGCTCGTGGGTTTGTCCTCCTTGAGGATCAGCCGCAGGCAGGTTGACTTACCCGAACCGGATGCACCGACGAGGAAGACGAACTCGCCGCGCAGAACCTCGACGTTGATGTCGTCGAGGGCCGGTCGGGTCGTTCCCGGATATTTCTTAGTGATGCTGTCAAAACGGATCATGGCCCCTTGAGCCTAGGCAGGCATCCTGTGTTTTGCCAGTTCGACATACCGGCAAGCTTTTCCTCACAGGCAGGAACCGCCGAATTGGGCTCAATCCTGCGGTGCCTGCTTCCGCCAGCGGATGCCGGCGGCGATGAAACCGTCGAGGTCGCCGTCGAAGACCTGGGTGGGATTGTTGACCTCATAGTTGGTGCGGAGGTCCTTGACCATTTGGTACGGGGCGAGCACGTAGCTGCGCATCTGGTCGCCCCAGCTCGCCGTGATGACGCCGGCGAATTCCTTCTTGGTCGCGGCTTCCTGCTCGCGCTGGATCAGCAACAGCCGGGACTGCAGCACCCGCATGGCGGCCGCGCGGTTCTGGATCTGGCTCTTCTCGTTCTGGCAGCTCACCACCGTGCCGGTCGGGAGGTGGGTGATCCGGACGGCGGAGTCCGTCGTGTTGACGGACTGGCCGCCGGGTCCGCTCGACCGGAACACGTCCACGCGGATGTCGGTGTCCGGGATCTCGATCGACTCGGTCTGCTCGATGAGCGGCACGACCTCGACGGCGGCGAAAGAGGTCTGGCGCTTGCCCGCGGAGTTGAACGGGCTCATCCGCACGAGCCGGTGGGTGCCGGCCTCGACGCTCAGCGTGCCGAAGGCATACGGCGAATCGATCTGCAGGGTCGCGGACTTGATGCCGGCCTCTTCCGCGTATCCGACGTCCAGCACCGTCACCGGGTAGTCGTGCTGTTCGGCCCAGCGCAGGTACATCCGCATCAGCATCTCGGCGAAGTCGGCGGCGTCGACGCCACCGGCGCCCGAGCGGATGGTCATCACGGCGGGTCGTTCGTCGAATTCGCCGTTGAGAAGGGTGTGCACTTCGAGTTCGCCGAGTACCTTCTGCAGGCTCGCGAGCTCTGCGGTGGCTTCCTCGGCCGACTCCTCGTCGCCCTCGCCGTCGTTGGCCATCTCCACGAGGACTTCGAGGTCGTCGAGCCGGGACTCGATGCTCTCGATGCGCGCGAGCTCCGACTGGCGGTGGCTGAGGTCGCTCGTGACCTTCTGGGCGTGCTCCGAGTCGTCCCACAGGTCGGGGGCGCCGGCCTGGTCGTTCAGGTCGGCGATGTCGGTGCGCAGTTGATCGATGTCGATCACGGCCCGAATGTCGCCGAAGGTGGCCCGCAATGCGGCGATCTGCTCCGAAATGTCCAGCTCAATCATTTGTTGCCCAGCCTACCCGGCGTCGCAGGTCGCGGGCTGGTGCCCACCCGGGCGCGGCTGCGCACCCGGGTAGCATCGAGGAGTCATGACAAGCACCGAACGCCCCTTCAGCCTGCGCTCGGTGGCCCTTGCCGCCTTCCTGCCGACGTTCCTCTTCTCCGTCGGTGAGGGTGCGATCATCCCGCTGATCCCGATCGTGGCCAACAACCTCGGGGCGTCACTCGCCATGGCGGGGTTCATCGCCGCGATGATCATGGTCGGCGAGCTCATCGGCGACATCCCGAGCGGCTGGGTCGTCTCCCGGATCGGCGAGCGCAACGCGATGATCTGGGCATCGTTCCTCGCGATCATCGCGATCCTCGTCTGCCTGGTCGCCCCGAACCCGCTCGTGCTGGGCGTCGGGATCTTCATCGTCGGCCTCGCGACGGCGATCTTCTCCCTCGCCAGGCATGCCTTCATGACGAGCTACGTGCCGGTCGCCTACCGGGCGCGTGCGCTGTCGACCCTCGGCGGAATCTTTCGCGGCGGCTGGTTCGTCGGCCCCTTCATCGCGACCGCGGTCATCCGCTTCACCGGGGGCACCCAGGCCGTGTTCTGGGTGTTCGTCGTCGCGTGTCTGGGCGCGGCCCTCGTGCTCCTGCTGTTGCCGGACCCCGCGAGCACCTTCGGCACTCCCGAACTCGCGACGTCCCCGGATGGAACCGTGCGCCCGGCCGGCCAGGAACTCGCGGAGGAGGAGAGCCAGGGCCTGTTCCAGACCATCTGGAGCTTCCGTGGCGTCCTCCTCCGGCTCGGCACCGGCGCGGGCCTCGTCGGCGCGATGCGGTCGGCCCGCGCCGTCCTCATCCCGCTCTGGGCCGTCAGCATCGGCATCAGCGAGCCGGACATCGCGCTCATCATCGGCATCGCCGGCGGCATCGACTTCGCCCTGTTCTACGCGAGCGGCCAGATCATGGACCGTTACGGTCGCATGTGGAGCGCGCTCCCCTCGATGATCGGCCTCGGCCTCGGCCTCCTCGTCCTCGCGTTCACGCATGACCTGTCCACCAACGTGCAGTGGCTCATCGGTGTCGCGATGTTCCTGTCGGTCGCGAACGGGATCGGCAGCGGAATCCTGATGACACTCGGCGCCGACCTCGCCCCCAAGGACAACCCGGCACCGTTCCTCGGAGCGTGGCGGTTCACCGGCGACTTCGGCAGCGCGGTCGCCCCGGTCGCCGTCGCCGGGCTCACGATCGTGTCGATCTCCCTCGCGAGCGGCGTGATGGGCGCCTTCGGGCTGATCGGCGCCGTGCTGCTCGGCCGGTACATCCCGCGCTACGTTCCCCGCCGCCCCCGGCCCGGAATCAAGCCCGGACCAGCGTCGGGGACCCCCGGAACGCTGCCCGGCCGGGAATGACCGATGTGGAATGTTCCCCAGTGCAGTGACGTTTAATGGTGTCATGCCCCTCATCGGAGAATATGAACCCAGCCCACAGCAGTGGGTCCGCGACCAGGTCGCCCTCTACGAGAGCTCAGGCGGCGAGCAGGGCACCACGATGCGCGGCATGCCCGTCATCGTGCTGACCACGCTCGGTGCGAAGTCCGGCAAGATCCGTAAGGCCCCGCTGATGCGCGTCGAGCACGACGGCAGCTACGCGGCGATCGCCTCGCTCGGCGGCGCACCGCGGAACCCGGTCTGGTACGCCAACGTGGTCGCCCACCCCGAGGTCGAACTGCAGGACGGCACCCGGAAATGGGACATGGTCGCCCGCGAGGTCACCGGCGACGAACGCGCCGCGTGGTGGGAACGCGCCGTCGCGGCATACCCCGACTATGCCGACTACCAGGTCAAGACCGAACGGATCATCCCCGTCTTCGTGCTCGAGCCCCTCGCCGCAGAGCCGGTAACCGCAGAGCCTGTCTCCGCCGTTCAGAGCCCCGCCGCACCCGCGGCGCAGGACTGAGCGTGGCGCGCGCCCGCTCCGGCACCAGACCTCCCCTTCTCGACCCGATCCGCCTCGACGACCTCACGGATGCCGATGGCTCAGAGCTCGTCTCTGGCGCCGACGTCGAAGCACAGCGTTTCAGCGGCTGCGACTTCGACGGACGGGACCTCACCGGAGTCGCCTTCCGCGAGTGCGAATTCCACACGGTGTCGCTCAACGATGCGAAACTGCGCGGCGCAACCCTGTCGGAGTGCGTCGCGGGCGAACTGCACGCGGCCATCTTCAGCGCACCCCGCTCGGTCTGGCGCGACGTGCGCGTCGAGCACTCTCGCCTCGGCTCCGTCGAACTCTACGAGTCGAGCCTCCGGTCCGTGCAGTTCGACGGCAGCAAGCTCGACTTCGTCAACCTGCGGAACGCCCAGCTGCACGATGTCCTGCTGAGCAATTGCATCATCGAGGAGCTCGACCTCGGCAGCGCGACTGTGCAGCGCCTCGAGCTCCGGGACTGCCGGATCGGCACTCTCGACGTGACGAGGGCCACGCTCAAGGACGTCGACCTGCGCGGAAGCGATTTCAGCGTCATCCGTGGTCTCGAGGGTCTCCGCGGAGCCACGGTCGACGACTCCCAGCTGAGCCTCCTCGCCCCGATCATGGCGGATCACCTGGGCATCATCGTCGAGTAGCGGCGCCGAGTAGCGGCGCCGAGTAGCGGCGCCGCGCTCGGTTCCGGGCTGTAGCCGAGCGCGGGTATTCCGCCGCTCCGCGTCTGGTGCACCACCCGCGGAGCGGCGGAACACCCGCGTTCGACCTTGCCGGCCCGGTGGGGGCTCAGGACTTCCGTGAACCGCCCGACTTCGCCGGCTTCCGAGACTTCCCGGCCTTCGACTTTGCGGATTTCTTGTGGGACTTCGCTGGCTTCGGGGACTTCGCCGGCTGTAGCGAAGCGGACGGGACCGCAGAAGGGAAGGAGGCAGCCTGCGCGCCGCTCGGGTCGGCATCCGCTGCACGTGTCGCCGGCACCGAATCGGCCAGCGGATCACTCTCCCCGCCGCAGCCCGGCGGTACCCCTGCAACCAGGCGTCGAGATCGTCGAACACTGTGGGCGCGAGCGAGTAGATGCGTTGCTGGGCGCGAGGCTCCACCGCGACAAAGCCCGCCTCGCGCAGCGCGCGCAGGTGCCGGGAGGTTCCGGGCTGGCTGAGGCCCAGGTGCGCCGCGAGTTGGCCGGTGCTGCGGTCGCCGAGTCGCAATTCGGCGAGAATCGCGCGGCGGTTCCCGTCGACGAGGACATCGAAGGCGGTTTGCAAGTCCAAGATGTGCATGCATTCAGTATGTACTCGGCTTATATAAGCCTCAAACGCATATACGAGACACTTCCTGGCTAGGGAATGGCGCCCGCTGTCGCCTCCAGGTCGGAGATCGGGCGGTCGCGCTGGGTCGCGATCGCGGCGCCCGCGGCCACGCAGACCACGACGATCGCGATCTGCTGCTGGAGCAGCAGAGTCTCCCCGAGCACGAGCACACCGAATATCGCCGCGATGACCGGTCCGAAGCTCGTGATGATCGCGTAGAGCCGCGGGGTGATCCGGCGCAGGATGTACGTGTCGAGCACGTACGGGAATGCAGAGGAGAGCACCCCGATCGCGAGCAGCAGCCCGAGCACACCCCAGTCGAGCCGGGTGTAGTCGACGGTGAGGAGCGCAAACGGCACGAGCAGGGTGAGACTGACGACGCTCGCGACCGAGATGCCCTCGAGGCCGGGGAAGGTCACGGCGACCCGTCGGGTCAGCAGGATGTACCCGGCCCACGCCGCCGCCGCGACGAGGGCGTAGAACAGGCCGAGCAGGTTGATCTCTCCGGAGGACCAGGTCAGCAGGAAGACTCCCCGGCCGCCGTGGTCGCGCAGATGAAGTCGAGCGGTCGCCGCGAGGTGAAGAGGGCGAGGGAGAACGGGCCCAGGAATTCGATCGTCGCAGCAATGCCGAGCCCGAGCAGGTGCACCGCCTCGTAGAAGGCGAGGTTCATCACGGCGAGGTCAAGTCCGAGAAGGAGCGCGGGCCAGAGCAGCCGCCACGTCAGGGTCGACAGCTTCGGTCGGTAGAACGGCAGGACCGCGCAGGCCATCACGATCTGCCTGGCCGCGACGACGACGGGGGAACCGACGATCGGGATCGCGAGTCCGGCGAGCGAGGAGCCGTAGTTGATGCTGACCTCGGTGACGAGCTGGGCACCGGCCCCCGCCAGCCGTTTGGATTTCGCCGTCACGCCGGGCGCCCCTGTCTCGTTCACGATGTCGTGCCGCGCGGATCGCGCTCGAATTCGAGGCTAGCGGGTGACGGGACGGTTCAAGGCCCGGCCCACGCCTCGGCCAGGAGTGTGACCGTTTCGTCATCGGAGAGCTGGTGGAAGTCGACGTAGAACTGGCCGATCGCCCAGAACTGCTCGGGGGTCTGCACCACGACGACGTCGTCCGCGAGCCCGCGCATCTCCTCGACGACATCGGCCGGGGCGACGGGCACCGCAAGGACGATACGGGCGGCGCCCTGGCGCTTCACTGCGGCGAGGGCCGCCTTGGCCGTCGCTCCCGTGGCCAGCCCGTCGTCCACGACCACGACGACCCGTCCGTCTGGGTTCACCCGGGGACGGTCTCCGAGATAGGCGGCGCGCCGCCGCTCGATCTCGGTGAGCTCCCGGCGCCTGGCCCGGCCGAGTCCCGCGGCGTCGGCCCCGGTCTCGACGAAGACGTCCTCGTTGACGATCATCTGGGCGTCTGCCCCGTCCACGACGGCGCCCATCGCGACCTCGGGGAATCCGGGTGCACCGAGCTTGCGCACGAGGATCAGGTCGAGGGGAGCGTGCAGGCGCCGGGCGACCTCGAGGGCGACCGGCACTCCGCCGCGTGGCAGCGCATAGACGACGGGGTCGGTGAGGTCCAGCTCGGCGACGAGCTCGGCGAGCAAGCGGCCGGCGTCGCGGCGATCGGTGAACATGGGGCCTCCCGGTTCCTCCCGGTTCCTCCCGGACTCTCCCGGTTCACTGTGGAGAGTAGCCCCGCGTGCGCCTCTACCGGAAGACCGAGCGGGCGACGGCCGACACCTCGAGGGGAACACCCGCCGGCAGCACGAGGGTGAGGATGGGCGGGCGCCAGTACGCACTCAGGGACACCGTCGCACTCTGACCGTCTGCGGATGCCGCCCGGCTCACGACCAGTTCCTCGAGGGTGGGGTGCGGGGCCGCCGCGAGGTAGGCATCCGCTGCCGTGCGTACCGCACCGGAATCGAGTTCGGTGCGCAGCGGGACCGCCGAACCATCCGGGGCGATGGTGACCGCGTCCAGGGTGTACGCCTCAGCTGCGGCGAGCGCGGCACCGTCCGCGAGGGTGAGCAGGCGTTTCCGCTCGAGGTAGAGGGACGATGCGGCCACGACCAGGAGGATCACGACGAGCGCGAGAAAGCCGTAGAAGATGGTGAGCAGGAGGGTGGAACCGGTGTCGTCCGACAGGTCGTCCGGCCTGTCGGCGGCTCGCACCTCGGGCGCCCGGCGTCGTGGTCGCACGGTCATGGTCCGGTCCCCGGCTGCCAGAATCGGGACACGGTCTGGGTCGCGTTCGACTCGAGGGGCACGCTCGCCGTCCCGGCCAGCCCAGGCACGTCCGGTACAAGGGGCAGGGACACCCGCAGGCGCACGGTGACCGTCACTGCGGTGCGGCGTTTCAGGCATCCGCCGGCCGCGGCCGCGCAGTCGATCGACACCTGCGCGTCCCCGGCCGGAAGGCCGTAGTCGGCGAGGGCGAAGTCGACCGCGCGCTGAGCGCGCTCCGCCGCGACTGCCTCGCTCGGCGCGCGCACATAGACCCGGGCGGCCTGCCGGGCGGCGCCCTCCACGGCGAGCGCGCCGCCCTGAAGCACGGACATGGCGAGCACGAGGTAGACGAGCGGCACAAGGAGAATCATGCCCGTCGTGATGAATTCGAGGGACGCTGACCCGTGGTCAGAGCGCAGTCGGCGGGAGATTCGTTTCACAAAACCGGCGGGGGCTGAATGACGGGTGGCGTCTGCCTCAGTCCGAGCCTTCGACGACGGCACGCCCGATCACCTCCAGGCTCCGATCGGGGCCGAGCAACCCGAGCAGCGGAAGCGGGGCGACCACCCGCATCCGCACGGTTGGGAAGCCTCTGTCACTCGCGTAGGTCGCGGTCACGTCGGTCGCGAAGGCGGGACCGAGCGCGGCCACGATCAGGTCCCGGGTGCGCGCGGTGCCGGCATCGAGGCCGGTGTCGGCGAGCGAACCGTAACGTGCGCCCTCGGCGGCGGCATCGAGCACGGTGTTGCGCACGTGCAGCGCGAGTGCGAGTTGAAGCACGGTCAGGGTCAGCACCGTCAGCAGTGCCGCGACGAGCACGAACTCGGCCGGCGAGGAGCCGCGGTCGGCACCGAAATCGAGGCGCAGCATCCCTCGCCGACCGCCGGTCTGCGGCGCGACGCCGTGCGCCGGGCGGGCCGAACCCGTCAGAGTCCGCTCACCCGGTTGATCGCCTGTTGGAAGATGCCGCTCAGCGCCGGCCCGGCGAGACCCCAGATCACGATCACCAGCCCGGCGGTCATCAGCGTGATCAGGACCCAGCCGGGCACGTCCCCGGTGTCGTCGTGCCTCGCCGTCCACTGCCTGCGGATGCGCCGCGTCAGGGTATGCATGTTCGTCTCCTCTTCTCGGTGGTCGTCGTGTCGGTGCTTGTCGTGCAGGTGGTGAGGGTGCCAGGGTGCGGTCCATATATGCGGTCGAGGCCGGCACGGTCAGAAACCGGCCTGCAGGATGAAAAGGCCGGGGAAGATCGCGAATGCGGTGGTTCCTAAAAGTCCGGCCGCTCCCCCTTGGTTTCGCCGTCGATTGGCGTTGCGTCACTAGACTTTCGACATACGCGACATTGGGGGAATCATGGGTCTGTTCAGGAAAAAGAGACGCCGCCACAGGATTGGCCGCAGGAACTCGTACCAAATGAAGGCACGGAGTTCGTGCGCGGCGTGACCTATAACCAAGTGAATATCAAGGCAATAGGTAAGGGAAAACACAAATTCGCCCTCGTTGCCGAGCCGACAAACAAGGCGGACAGGGATGCGGTCATGGTCTGCGCGATCGTGAAACAAGGGCTTGCGAAGGTTGGATATCTCCCGGCCGGGGAATACAAGACTGAACACTTCCAGGCCCTAGCCGCACGACTCGAATCGGAAAAGGTGCTCCTCGTTTCTAACGGGAAGGTTGAGAAGATCGAAGGCGGGCTTGGCGTGCAACTACAGCTCCCAAAGTGGCAATGGTTGAAAGAGCGCCTCGCCCAGTAAGGCATCCCGAGGAACGACGAAACGCCCCCGACTCGGCCGTTAGGCCGAGGCGGGGGCGTTTCGTTCGTTAGAAGTTGAGCAGCGGCGGCATAGGTAGGCGATCGGTGAACAACTTACGGATCGCCACGGCCGCGGTCCGGTCGTTACCTCCGAGCCCGAGGAACGTCACCGAATCGTTCATGATCTGCGTTGTCCACAGCTCGGCGAACCACTCGAGGCGGTTCGTTGACCCGTAGAGAACTTTTGGGATATTTGCGCCGACTTGCGCCCGTATCGCCAGGAACGGAGCGGTGTTGCTGAGCTCCTGTATCCCTTCCGTTGCTCCCGGCCACAGCGTGCCGTATGTGGCGTCGATATGGTGCCCGAACTCGTGGACCAGTGTTTCGTCTCGCGAGGTTGTCGAAGTGACCGCCGTGGTAGCGGTTCGATTGGTCCCCCACTCGAATCCCCCTGGTATTTCCCACCCCAGGGCAATGGCAAGGCGTCGCGATTCTTTGCCCAGTCCCGTGACAACTGCTCTGAGCTTCCGACATGTGCAGCCCAGGCGAAGCGGTATGCGGGTAGATATGGCGACACGAACGGGACCGCGAACGCTTCGCGGATCGCGGCCGGGATCTTCGCATAGTGAATATCGGAGGCCACCACCTTGGCGAGCGCGGCCGCGCTGTTCTCTCGCCAGCGCAGCGGATAGGTGAGCCCGGGTGGCGCTGGCACCCGGGCAGGCACGGTCGGCGGCTGCTCAATCAATGACGTATTCCCACCAGAACTGAACCACTGCGTTCCCGGTCTTTACCGGTGCAGCGTTCGACCATTTGGACAGGTCGACCGTGATCCTCGTTGCGGGTCCAATGGTGTCTATCGTGAAGACATCCATGGCCGCGTAGTCGTTGGAATCCGTCACGGTCACGGTTCCCGCCACGACGCTCCCGACGATCAGGTCGAACGATGTGTTCGGGCTGCTCGCGCCAGCCGAGGGCATTGTTCCGATTGTCACGGTGAGCCCGAGCGGTCGGATCGACGCCCACCAGGGGCTCGTCCAGCCGAGAACGCCGCTGCGGATCGTGTCTAGCGCGCCCGAGAATGCGAACGACTCGTCCTGCGGCCCGCCGCCGATGTTCCCGGGCAGGAACCGGCGCGGGATGATGCCGCCTTCGAGTAAGGGGAATCCGGGATCTGTCATTTCGTCACGTCCAACTCGTAATCTGCGCTGTTTTCTCTGGACTTGTCACGCTGCCGTGCGTGTTGCTCGCTTTGACTCGAACGTGCAGGTCGAGACTCGCGAACATGCCCACGAATGGCGCGCTGTAGCGGCTCAGCCCGGGGACAGCCGATGGCCCGACATAGGTGGCGACGCGCGGCGTCCAGGCCGTCTGATTCCACGGCGGTGTCGGGTAGCGCGTCTCGAGGGTGAGGGTCGGTGCGGGGTCGCCGGTTCCCGCATAGTCGAAGTCGAACGCGGGGTCGTTGTCATACATGTCATAAGTCAGGACGAACTGCTGGATGACTGGGAACCCGACCGGCTGGCCTGCCGTGAGGGTCGCGGGGTCGGTAGCGGCCTGCCCGCCCCCGTTCGTGAACACGGCCCGGTATTTCTTGCCGTTGTCCGCCTCGGTCGCCGTGAAGCTGTAGTCCTTCGACGTTGCGCCCGCGATCGGAACCCACCCGGCCCCGGCGTCGACCTGCCATTGCACGGTCGGCGCGGGGTTGCCGGTCGCGTCGGCGTCCAGGGTGACCTGCTGCTGATTGTTGACCGTTTGCGATGTCGGGTGGAGCGTCAGGACGGGCTTGACGTCTACCCGGATGCGCAAGATTCCGGAGTCCGTTGGGTCGATGTAGAACGCGCCGCCCGGCGTCATGCTGTCGGCGATCGCCTGAACAGCGGCGATGGTGGCGTCCCACGCCGTTTGCGCTGTCGGTGACACGACCAGGGTGCGGGGGTCTATGTCTTCCAGCTCGTCATAGCGTAACGGGGTCGTGCTGAGCGGCACGGCCTTGTAAAACGTCTCAAGGCCGCGCAGCCAGGACGGGCTAATTCGCCACGCCTGCCCCGGCCCGGTCGGCGACAGCTCCACAGACACCCGCCCGGCGACCAGGGGGGCCGTGAATGGCTCGGTGGTGCGCGTGCGGCCCGCGGCCACCTCGGCGACCGTGAGCGACCAGGCGATCACGCCGACCGCTGGGATGTCTACCCCTGCCGCGGTCGGTGTGACGAACTCGAACAGTACCTCGGTCATGCTTTCCTCTCTGCCAGGTGCCCCGCCGATCCGTTCCCGGATCGGCGGGGCGCTTGATTGCTCAGCTATTCGGCGTGCTTCGGCCCGGTTGCGTCCTGCTCGGCGATGCGCTCGGCCGCGGTTCGCAGGTCATATACCGGGTTGCGTGCGATGCCGAGCAGCCAGCCCGCCCAGGGGAACTTGCGCTCGAGCCAGGCGACGGCGACGTAGTACAGCGACGCCGCGGTGGTTTGGATCGAGACGATCAGGCCGTCCGCGACCGGTCCCGAGACTTCGAGCCCGAGGCGCGCGAGCTGGCCGAGCAGGAACCCGACCAGGATCGGCACGAGCGTTCGCACGGTGGCGACGATGAATTGGCTCATTCTGTTTTTGCCTTTCGTTCGTTGGTGAAACGCGGCTAGATCGCCGTGTTGAGGTAGTGCGCGACACCCCGGTAGGTGTTGACCCCGGGGTCGCCGTCGATCCGGCCCGTGTAGCCGTTCTTCTCGGCGAGCAGTTGGAGGCGGGTGTAGAACACGGACCCGGGCTTGCCGTCGATGTCGGCGTTCGTCTTCGCGTATCCCGGGAAGTCGAGGGAGTTGAGGAACCGAGCGAATCCGCGGTGGGAGTTCACGCCGGGGTCGCCGTCGATCTTTCCGGTGTAGCCGTTCCGGGAGGCGATGACTTGGTATCGCTTCCAGTAGTTGACACCGGGCACGCCGTCTTCCTCGGTTCCCGTGCGCGGGATGCCCGTGGCTGCTGCCGGTGCGGCCGGTGCTGCGCTTGCAGCAGCGGATCCCGCCGCGGATGCCGCCCCGCCGAACAGCTCGGCCAGGTCGTGCGCGCTGTAGTTGCCGTCCAGGGCGAACCCGGCGACCTGAACACGGCTCGAGAACTGATGAACGTGCGCCTCGCTGATCGAGCCGCGAAGGTCGGGCGTGTGGTCGGGGGTGTGCCCGGTGGGTCGGTCGCCGTAGGCTGCCCACCAGTTGCGGACTCCGAGCGCTTCGCACTCGGGCCAGGGTGCGAACGTGCGCGTGTCGGCTGCGCCCGCGTACTTCCACAGCCGCGCCCAGGCGATGCCCGTGCGGAATTGAACCCGGCGCATGAACCGGGCGACCTCGGCGTCCTTCCAGAAGGTGCCGTTTGCGTCGAGGCGTTCGTCGTCCAGCGCGAGCACGTCGCGCGTCACGTCGAAGCGGTACAGGTGGTCCGCGAACCAGTCGGCCTGAGCTTCGGGCGATAACCCGCCGCCGATCAGCCAGTAGTGACAGCGGGCCACCCCTGCCGCGATCGCCCCGTCAATCTGCGCGTGGTAGAACGGGGCCGAGTACAGGTCACCCGTGTTGAACCCGCCCGCCTTGACGGCGACGAATTGTGCGCCCTCGTCGCGTGCGCGGGCGATGTCGATCCCCTGCTGCGATGTGGCGATGTCGATTCCGAATGTCGGCATAGTCTCTCCTTAAATGCGAACGGCCCCGCTGATCGCGGGGCCGTATTCGTCGGTCGGGTTAGTTGGTTTCGGCCTGCTCGAGCGCAAGTAGGCGCTGCTCGAGCAGCGTCAGGCGCCGGTTCGATTTCGCGACCGATGTTTTCAGCGCCGCGCCTTGCCGCTTGACGTGCGCGACCTCGGTGCTTATTCCGTTGACCGCCGCCTCGGTTCGGGTCGTGATGTCTTTGACCGACTTGCCCGAGTTCGCCTCGAGCTCGTGTTTGATGAATCCGAGGTCTTCGGGCAGGTTCGCGAGGGTGTCGACCAGCTTGATCCCGCGGGCCAGGAACGCCACGACCTTGCGGAATGTTGGCCAGCCTCGCCACACGGCGAGCGCGGCCGCGATGATGCCACCGAGCCATAGCAGCGCGTCGCCGAGGGTGACGCCTTGCAGCCAGGCGGGCATCTCAGCCCACCCCCGGGAGTGCGCGCAGGCCGTAGGTTCCGACCATGCCGTTCTCGCCCGTTTGGCTCAGCTTGACCTCGATGCTCGTGATTCTGGCCGTCATGTTCGGCACTCGGCCTTGCCAATCGGTGATCAGCACAGGGTCGCCGATCTGCCACCGAAGGTCGGGCGGGACGCTGATGTCGTGCAGCTCGAACCGCGGCTCGAGGAGGTCGGCGAGTAGGCGGTTCGCCAGCGCCGTGACGCTGGCGACATCCTGCCGCCAGTCGGTCGCGTCGAGCGCGAGAGCACGATCGCCCCACTTGGTGATCGCTGCCGTGTTGGATACGTTCACGAGCACTTCGGGGGTCGCGGTTTCGTCGGCCAGGACTCGGCCGTTCACCCATATTGCGGGCGCGCCAGCAGCCAGCCCGAATGGTGGATTCGATTCTGTCGGCGATGACCATTCCGCGGGCCAGGCGGTGTAAAGAACCTGAGTCGAGCTATTTCGCACGATCAGTTGCCAGGCGTTCGGCCCGACCGGGTGAATCGTCGCGGACACGGCCGAGCCTGTGTAGCGGGTGGCACCGCTCGCGCTCGTGCTGAGCGCGATCCCGATGTCGGATTCCCAGGCCCCGCCCATAAGCGTGATGAACGACACCGTCGCCGACTCGGCCGCGAACGGCTTCGCGGGGTACAGCATGTGCGAGGAGATGCCGGTCGGGATTGTGAGAACATCCTGCGCCAGGTAGGACGGGACCGCAGTCGCGCCCCGCCCCGATAGCGTGAGCCGGGACAGTTGGACCGAACTCGTCACCCGAGTGCGGATGGACTCGACGCTCACGGATCCGGCGATGTTGTCGAGCAGGTCGGTGCCCCACGTTGCCACCGGTGTGGTCGACCCGTTCAGCGTGTCGCGGTTCTTGAAATAGAACTGGCCGAGCTCCGAGAAGCCGACCATTCCGAGTTCGGCCGAGGCGATCTCTTTGCACAGCTCCCACGCGATCCGGCCGTCGATTCGTGGCAGCGTTTCAACTTCCAGCAGGGCGCGGTCCACGCTCGCCGCCGCCGTGAAGTTGACGACAGACACGGTCGGCGGCGAGAACGCCGTGTAGATACCGAAATAGACGTGCAACGCCTGAACCTTGCCCGGCTCGATCCCCTGAACCTTGATCGGCCCGAGGACGCCCGAGGTACTACCGATGGCGACGTCGGTGAATAGGTTCCCGTCCAGCCACAGCTTCGCGCGCCCGGCATAGTTCAGCTCGTAGGCGATGTGATGCCAGCCCGCCGAGAGTGTGCGGCCCGTGTTGAAGTCGATATTGGTCCACGTTGCACCGCCGTTTCCGGACGACCGCAAGTAAGCCCGGCTCGACGTATCGACATACAGGGCGATTCCCGCCAGTGCTCCCATGCCGAGAACGACCGGATTTGCCGCAGTGCCCGGGGTGTGCTTGTACCAGAACTCGACCTGGGCGATTGCTCCCGGTTCCCAGCTCGTGTCGCGGTCGGGATATGCCGAGACGTTCCAGTAGTTGTCGCCGGTCTGCTCGGCGGGCATGTCCACGAACCGGCCAGGCGTGAGCCATGACACGCCCCGTTGGGGGCCGCGCCCGTTCGGCACGGTCCAGCCGATGTCGGCCAGCGCTCCGAACGCGAACGGCACCGAGATAACACACGCGCTCGCGTTTCTCGGGGCAGGTGTCACCCGGATGCCCGAGGCGTGCAGCGCGGCGACGATGACGGCCGACAGGTTCGTCGGGAACCGATACAGGGTCTGCGGCGCGATCGGGTGAGAGTGCGAACCGTACATTGGGAGGCTTACCGGGGCGCGCATTCGGTCGCTGTTGTCGAGAGCTTCGATCGTCAGCGACTTCGCCGCGTCATCGACGGACAGCTCGCGCGCGCTGCCCCAGAACACCGGAACCTCGGCGGCGCTGTATCCCGCCGCCAGCTCGATGTCAGCGCCGAGCCACGCGGCCCTGTCTGCCGATTTCATAGGGTGCGGCGCTCCCGGCATTGCCAGGTCGGCGTTGATCGTCACACGGGTTGTTACAGCGCCGCCCACGAGCGACACCGCCTCGGGCACGTCCCCGGCCAGCTCGCGCCGGACGGTAATGCTCTCGGCCAGGGTCACGTCCTGAAACGTTGACCCCCCGCTGCGGCGGGTGAGCCGCGCGAACATGCCCGCTCGAGCGGCGAACGCCGCGTTGAGGGTGGTATTGGTCGGTGATTGCATCCGCGCCCCCTAATATGCCGCTTTGGCGATGACTCGGCGCAGGATGCGCGCGAGCACGGTGCCGTCGATGCTCAGCTCAATGGGCACCTCGACGAACTGATCGCCGCCGCGGCCCATCCCGAACTCCGAGCTGCGCGACAGCGGAACGACCGCCTCCGGTCCCGCCTCGCCGATAAGGGCGATGGTCGGGCCGGTCACAATGCCGCCCGCGGCGAGCGCTGGCAGGTGAAACTTCGGGAACTGAACGTGCCCGCCGCCGAGGATCCACGGCAGGTCAAAGTTGATAGTTCCGAGGGTGCCGTTCCAGATGTCCACCGCGAACGACAGGACATTCTTGACAACTCCGCGCACGAGCCCGACCAGCCCGTTCCAGGCGTCGCCGACGCGGGCGGGAATCGACGTGAACAGCCCGACGATTTCGCCGACCTTGCCGCCGAGCCAGCCGAGGGCGTCGCTCGCCATGCCGCTGATCCCGCCCCACCAATTGCCGAACCACTCGGTGATTGGTCCCCAATTCTTGATGATGATTCCGAGCGGGTCGAATGTCAGGAACGCCTCGGTGATGACGCCGAAGAACCACTGAATACCCGACCAAACGGCCGACCACACGCCTCCGAACCAGGCGACAATTCCGTCCCAATTCTGGATGACCAGGAACACGACCCCGGCGAGCAGTGCGATCGCCGCGACGATTCCGAGCACGATCCAGGTAATCGGCGACGCGAGCAGCGACACCCCGAACCCGAAGACGGCCTTACCCGCGACGCCGAGGCTGGAGGCCATTGGGCCACCCATGAATATCGCCATTGGGCCGAGCGCTGCCAGCACTTCGAGCACGCCGGGGCCGAAAACGACCAGCCCGGCCGAGATTTCGCCGAGCGGCCCGGGGACGTCGACCATGCTCTTTGTCCACTGCTCGAACCCGCGTTTCACTGTCTCGAGCCGATTCTGTCGGGTGTCGTTGAGGACGTCGCCCATCTTCTCGGTCGCGCCTTGCACTTCGCCCAGGCCACCCGCTGCGCCTTGCAGCGACGACAGGAACAGCGGAATGTCCGCGGTTCCGAGGTCTTCGATCGGCGTGCCGAATAGGGCGATCGCCGTGTTCGCCCGCGATGTCGGATCCTCGATCGACAGCAGCCCGGAAACGATGTCCTGGAAGGCACCCGAGGCACGGTCGCCGCCCGCCAGGATGTCGTTGGACATCTCCTCCGCAGACAGCCCGAGGGCGTTGTACGCCCCGACCGAGCTTGCGCTCATATCGGTCGCGCGGATCGTGAACTCTTTGAGCGCGTCGCCGGTCTTGTCGACCCCGAACATGCCCTTAGCGCTGGCCGCGACCAGCATGCTCATTCCGCGTTCGCCGCCGAGCCCTAGTTGCTTGAAGAACCCGCCGTACTCGTCGGTCGCGTCGAGCAGGTCGCCGCGCAGCTCGACCGGAACCTTTTGCATGGATGCCGTGAGCAGGTCGAGGGCGTTGCCGCCGTCTGTCGCGAGCCCTTGCCGGACCATTTGCCCGGCGACTTGCGACGCCCGGGAGACATCCACCTCGAACGCCTTGGCGAAGTTCAGGGTCTTTTTGGTCATTGACTCGAGGTCGGCTTCGCTGGCCTCGCGCATTCCTGAGAATGACGAAATGACCGACTCGACCGCGCCGTTGACCGCGCCGACATTCTCGCCGTAATTCTGCGCGAACACCCGGCCCGACACCTCGCCGATCCGCTTCGATTCCGCGGGCACCAGCCCGAGGCTGGCCGACATCTTCGCGTTGAGGTCTTCGGTGTCGAGAGTGCTCGACATCGCTTCGCCGATCTTGACGCCGCCCCACGCTGCGGCAATTCCGACCGCAGCCTTCCCGGCGAACTTCGAGAACCCGTCGATTGTCTTCTCGGCCTTCGAGCTGTCGGCCAGGAGGTTGAATATGAAGTCCTTAGCGTTTGGCATGTCGCCTCGCTTCCATTTCTCGGTTTGCCTTCTCGCGGGCCGCGACTTGCGCGTCGCACGACAGCGCGAGCGACAGCCAGACGCCGTATTCCAGCTCGCCCACGTTGAACGGGGTAATGCCCGGCCAGAACTCGGCGTGGCTGATCGTCAGAATCCGGTTTCGGATCTGATCTTCGACCCGCGGCTCGGCCGCTTCTATCGCCGCTACGCGGGGGTCGGGGCCGGTGCTGCTGCGTCGGCGGCGGCGGCGACCGTTTCGGACCGCACCGGAGGGTTTTCCTCTACCTCGTCCTCGACCTTCGCGGGCTCGTCGCCGGGCTCGGCGATGATTTCGCCGAGGTCTTCGAGGGTGCCGTTCAGCAGGTCGTTCCACCCGACTTTGAACCCGGCGTTGTGCTGCGCCAGGAATGACGCGATTACGTTTCCCATGTGGTCGGCCTCGGTCACGAGTTCGCGCAGCTCGCCCATCTTGATCCCAGACTGTCGCTGGAGCTCGATGATGTCGATGTTCCGCGCCTTCGACATCGTTTTCACGACCAGGTCGTGCCCGTTGATTCTCAATTTCGCCATAGTGGCCTCCTCGTGCTAGTCGCTCGGTATTTGTTGGAATGCGGCGTCGATCGTCGTATTGATGCGCCCGGCCATGCGCTGCCCGCCGTCTATCGCGGGCTGCCAGAAGAACGGCATGCCGCGCTGGTTGACCATGACTTGCCGGTTCCCGAATACGGGGTGGCGAAACTTCTTCGACTGCCAGAAGTTCGAGCCCGTCTTCTTCGCGTTCGTCGTGCGAACCTGTATCGAGGTTCGCGACTTCGAGATTGTGACCCGGGTGACGAGGCCCGACTTGATGCCCTCGCGCAGCCCGGTTGACCGGCCGGGTCGTTGGATGGCTCGGTCGCCGTATGTGTTCAGCTTCCGAACTCCGACCCGGCCGGTTTTCTTGTTCAGTGTCGGCCGTAGGGTCTGGCCGGTGACTTGGATCCCGGTGGGCAGCGGGCCGTCGAGAACGCGGCGTTGCTCAGTAATGACCTCGCTGCCGGTCTTGCGAAGTTCTCGCCGCAGCTCGCGCGCGAGGCGCGGCGAGAACTCCTTTACCGCGTCCCACTTTGCGCGAACGTCCTTCGCGTCGAGTGCGATCTTCGGTGCGACGCTGCCCGCCATTGCTACGGCGCGACGGTGCGGACGGTTTCGGTCGAGTAAACCGAAACGCCCGCCGAGTTTGTCGCCTTGATCCGCGTGCGGTAGGTGCTGCCGACCGTCGCGTCGACCGGGATGAAGTAGTCATAGGTGCCGGGAACGCCTGCCCGCGGTGTTATCGCAATAGCGCTCCACGTCCCCGTGCTTGCGCCCTTGGGCAAGGTTTCCAGCGACACCGTAACCGCGCCCGTAATCACGGTCACGACGTAAGAATCGACCGGGTCGGTGTACCAGGTTCCGTATGTCGCGGACGTAATGACGGGGTCGGCGACGCTCGCCGCCGACTTGTACGCGATCGTGACCGGCTGAGCTGCCACCCCGTTGTCGAACGCCTCGAAGCTCACGGTCTGAACAGATACCTGCCCACCGTTCGACTTCGGCAGCTCGCCCTTCGTGCGAACCGCGGGCAGCGTGATGTCGAGTTTGCCGCCGCGGGAGGTCGTGAGGTTGACCACGATCGGGAGCGCATTCTGGCTCGTGTACCAGTCGGTGACCGTGGCGTTGACCAGCTCGGCGTTCAGCGATCCGGTGATCTCGCGCTTGCCGAGTTCCGGCCGACGCGCGCGCAGCCCGGCCGCGCCGAGGTTGAACCCGCCGCCGTCGAAGTTGTTCTTAATGGTCACCGAGAACTCGGTGACGTTCGCGACCGCGAGACTGTTGAGGGTGATCGAGCCGCCGACGAACGTGAACAGCTCGTCCCCGGCCGGGTAGGACGCCGCAGCGGGCGACCCCTTGGTGGCGTACTGCTTGCCGATCCAGGACACCTTTGCGGTGACGATCGCGCCCTCTTTGACGTCAATCGTGATCGACTCGGCGACACACCCGGCGAAGGTCTGCCCGGCCTGCCCGCTGCCGCCCAGGAACGGAACGACCTCCTCGATCGTGTACGAGGGCATTGGGTCGTTCGTCTTGATCGTGAACGTATCCACACCGGCCGCGCTCGTCTTTGTTCCGAGAACGGCCTCGAGCAGCAGGGCGAACCCGGCGTCGGTAATTTCGACGTCGATGTCGCCCATGACTGCGCGCCGAACCACGCTGTTGCGGTTCGTCCGGTTGACGCCCTTGCCAGGGCGAAGGCCCGACGCCGAAACGGTCGTGATTTCGAGGTCCATCTTCGCTTCGGACTCGAAGAACTGTTCCGGGGCGACCGCGGCCCCGTAGGTCGATTCCTTACCGACTCCGACCGTGTAATCCAGTTGCGTCATTCGCTCGCCCCTTCCGGCGTGGTTTCCTGCTCGGGCGCGGGCTCGGCGTCAGGCGCCTGCTCGCTCTCGGTGCCGTCCTCGGGGACGAGGGCGTAGTTTGCGGTCTGCTCGGTGAAGCTCGCGAGCAGCTCGTCGGGGACGTCGAATGACTCGCCCCCGGCGATGATCCGACCGAGCGCGGGGATGTCCAGCGCGCCGATCGGGGACACGTTGCGAAGTTTCGCCATGTGTTGTTCCTCTCAGGTGGTGATGCGGTGCGCGCACACGAACGTGGCGGCAATTTCAGTGAGTCGGCCGAACTCGGCGTCTTGGTCTGTTGTTGCTCCGGCTGAACTCGACCGGCCAGGAACGCACCACAGCACGGTCCCGCCGAGGGTGATGTCGTTCTCTCGGATGTGCGATTGGATCTTCCCGAGCAGGTCGAATGCGCGCGCAGATGTCGCCAGCTCGGTGGCGGCGTCGTCGCCTGCTCGCCAGGATCCGACCGACATCGACAGGATCAATGTCTCGTCTTGGCTGCGCCGGGGTGCGATCGCCTTCGGGTCGACCTCGGAATCGGTGTCCGTGAGCGATGCCCAGTCGTTCGACACGAACGGCCAGCGGAACCCGAAGGACACGTCCACGTCCTCGCCCGCCAGGGCGACCTTGCACGCCTCGAACAGGGCGACCTTCGCCGTGTGCTGCGCCGTGGTGTTGCTCGACCCGCTCATGCGATGCCAGGCGGCGGCGGGTAGTCGCCGAGCCAGCCCTCGACCTTGCGGGGCAAGTCAATACCGCGCGGTGCGCCGTCTGCCCCCGGGTCGGGTGCCTGCCCGCGGGGGCCGTTCTTCGATTGGTTCCACCACAGCTTCGCCGTCTCGCGCGCGGCGAGGGTGAATATGACGGGCAGCGTGCCGTCCGCTTTCAGGTGCCGGTTCGGTTCGATGTCGCGGCCCGTCTTTGAGTCGATCCGTTCGCACGCTCCGGTGGCGATCAGCTCGAGCTCGAGTTCGTCGCCCTGCTCGGGCGTGTATCCGAGCGCTTTCCGCAGCTCGGCGGGGGTTATCGGCCATGCCATGCGTGATCCTTTCCGCGCCAGGCAAGGCGGCTCCGAGTCGCCCCGGAGCCGCCTTGCCCTGCTGCTGTCTACGCCTCGGTGACGTACCCGAGCGCGGCGTAGCTGCGGCCCTCGGCGATCGGGAGCGTCACGCGCCGCCCGATGCCCGGCCACTTCTCGCCGTCGCGCGTGCCGGTGATCTGAACCTGCTGCACGAACTCGGCCAGGCCCGGGTCGGGCTCAACCTCGGGCGGGGTCGTCGCCTCGGGCTCGACCTCGGGCGCGACCTCGGGCGCGACCTCGGGCGCGACCTCGGCGGCAACCTCGGGCACGACCTCGGCGTCGGACTTCGACGCCATTACGCGAGCCCCGCGAACGCCTTAACGGCCGAGGCGTCGGTGAGCACGCCGTCCGCGCGGAGCGTGCCCTTGAAGGCCACCTGGTCGTTGGTGAACGCGGCGTGGTCGCTGCGCTCGAAGCGCAGGGTGTTGACGTAGCGGACCCAGTACTTCGAGACATCGCCGAACAGGACCGACTTCGCGCCGTTCGTCGGGGCCGCGAGGTTCGCGTCGGCGAACGCGGGCTTGCCGAGGATGAGGTCGGGCTGGCCCTGCTGAACACTCGGCTGCCAGACGTACTGGCCGTCCGATCCCTTGATCTTGCGAAGCGACGCGAACGCCTGATCCGCGACGATAAACGACGCCCGGGTGCGGTACGGCGCGCCGACCGAGAAGAACAGGTCGATCAGGTCGTCGAACGTTGCCGCGTAGGCGGCTCCGGTCTTTCCGGTCGTCGCCGCGGTCGCGAGGCCCGCGGTCTGGCCGGTGCCGGTGCCGACAGCCAGGCGCTGGCCGAGCAGGACGCCGATGTTCTCGCCGATCAGGGTGGCGATCAGCGACTCGATGTCGACGGCCGAGTCCTCGATCAGCTCGCGCGGTGCGAGAACGACCTCGCCGAGCTTGTAGCTCTTGAGGCTCGCCTTGCCGAACGTCGGGTCCGTTCCGCTGAGCGCGATCGACTCGGCGGTCTGCGCGGCGGTACCGGCCGAGGCCAGCGTCGGCATGGTGATTTCCTCGCCGCTGGCGGTCGTGATGATCGTCGCGCCCGCCTGCAGGATGCTTGAGAAGTCTCGGAGCGGGCGGATCAGCTCAGCCCAGAACGTCGCCGGGACGGTGTTACCGCCCGAGGCCGCGGTGGTCGAAGTCAGCGCGCGCTTGAACTCGCGCGTGGTGAACGCGAAGTCCGCGCCGCCGCGCTGATCGCCGAGCAGAACCGCGCGAATCTCGTTCGCGATCGCCGTGCTGAGCGCGTCGTCGCTGCCGACCGACTCGCGGAACTCGGCGATCTGCCGCTCCTGATCTTCGGACAGCTCGAGGGTCTTGATGCGCGCCGAGGCGGCGTCGAAGGCGGCGTTCACGCGCGCCCAGGTCTGGCCTTCCTCGGCGTTGAACTCGCGGGTGGCGGCGATGTCGGCGAGCGGCTTGCCGGTCGCTTCCCAGTCGCGGGCGCGCTCGGCGAGCAGGCGGTCGATGTTCTCGCGGGTAGTGGTCATTTGTGGTTCCTTTCGGTCAGGATGGTGATCTGTCGTGCCCGGCCGATCGCCACGGCGCGAACCTCGGAGGCACGCGCTTCGGTGTCGGTGGTTTTGAGGGACGCGCGAATGGCGTCCAGGTCTACGGCTGCCCGCATTTCTGCCGAGCTGCCCCAATACGCCGGATCGGCGACGGGGGCGACATCCACGAGCACGGCCCGTGTGATGACGGCGACGAGCTGGCCGCTTGCGTTCTCGCGCCACGTCCGGCCGTTCGGCAGGATCCGGAACGCGAAGCTCGAGAACGCGAGGTCGCCGCGGCGTGCAAGCTCGGCCATATCGCGGCCGTGCTGCGTGTCGGGAAGGTCGACCTCGTATCGGACGCCGATGTCATCCACGAACAGCCGCAGCGTTCCCGCGTTCGTCGTGCCGAGGAGGCCGTTGCTGTCGTGATTGAAACGGCACAGCACGCGGCCGTTGCTGCCGGTGTCGATCATCCGGGCGTCGCCCTCGCCGATCGTGTCGAATACGCCGGGGTCGATGACCTCGACATACCCACCGAGGTCGCGGCTCTCGGAATTGAAAACGGCCCCGTATCCAGTCAGGATTCCGGGGCCGTTTGCGCTTTCGGGCGCGGCTCGCAAGTGGATCGGGCGGTCGAATGTTCGCCGCTCGACCTCGGGTGTTTCTGGCACTAGTGCCTCCTTAGTTAGTGGTTGCGGACGTTGATGTGGACTCGGAGGTCGATTCGCTCGCCGAGCGCCGCGTGGCGTACCACGCCTGCCAGTCGGCGACCTCCTGCTCGGTGAGCATTTCGCGGTCGCCCTCGGCGCGAATCTCGGCCAGGGTGCGCTCTCCGCTATGCAGCGCCTCGGTGTTCGCGCGCCGCAGCTCGAGCAGGTTCGGTCGCGCGAGCGCGTCGAGGTCGAATGTGACCGACTGCCCGGCCGGGAACAGCGGATCGAGCCCGTTCTTGAATCGCACCGTCCAGGGCGTCAGCGTGCGGATGTTGAACCGCGTCTGGTTCGACTCGCGGGTCGAGTAGGTGAGCGATCCGGCCGTCTCGCCGCCGACATCCTCGGGGTCGACCCGGAATATCGTGGCAATTTGCGATGCCGTGGCCTTGATCGTTTGGAGGAATTGCGCCTCCTCGGGCGTGACGCTCACTTTCGTCCAGTCCCAGTGCTGATCGAGCACGACGGGCTCGCGCTTGGTCGTGCTCGCCTTCCACTTGGCCTTGACTTCCTCGGCCTGCCCGGGCTTGAGGTTGCCCGTCTTGTTTTGCAGAATGCTCGCCGGTACGGCCGAGTTCTTGAACCAATCGGCCCCGTATCCGGCCGCGTCCATCCACGTCTCGAAGCGTGCGCGGAACGTCCCGATCGGCGACAGGCCCTTGACGCTGCCAGGCGAAACGAACGCGCGAATATGGAGCATTTGCCCGCCCTGCTCGTACAGGGTCGTGTTGAAACTCCCGACCCAATACTGCGGCCAGTGCCCCGCCTCATCGACGGTCACGGTGTCCGGGTGCTGCCAGATAACTTGCGAGATACCGAACGCATTTTTATGGACGATCCCGTAGGCGTTCCCGCGCAGCAGCAGCGACACGGCGAGCTGGTGCAGCCAGTCGAACCTGCTGATCCTCGGGTCCGGTCGAAGGAACCACGCGGGCGGCTCGACCCGCTTGCGACCGGCCCCGGCCGAGGCATAGACCGCGACGTTGAGCGACGCGAGCAGGTCGGCGATCAGCGACACCGCGGCGTAAACCGGGATGACGCGGAGGGCGTTGTCGCCCGCTGCGTTCTCGCGGGCGCGCTGCTCGTCGTTGAACCACTCGGGGATGTCGAGCGCCCGTTTTTCTTCGCCGAATCCGAGCCATTCCTTGAGGCCCATATCGGCCTCCTTTCTGCTATCCGATTCCGGACAGCGCGTCGTAGTTGAGGTCTGGCAGGGTCTTCGCGAGCATCCAGAATGCGAGCGTCGCCGAGACAAGCGCCGTGATGTCGGCCATAGATGCGCCGCGCGACCAGGCCCACCCGTCGCCGATCTTGCGCGTCGCCGCTGACGCGAGGGCGTCGGTCAGCTCGGCTTGTCCTAGGTGGCGCACGCGGCCGTTGACTACGCCGTCGAACAGCGCAGCGGCGGCGACCTTGACGTCCTCGGTGGCAATGGCGTGCGGGTGGAGCCCGGCGTCGCGCATGTCGGGCACGAGCGCGCCGACCGTGATGAAGTCAAAGTAAACGTCGCCGCCGTGATCGGCCACGAGCGCCGCCAGGCCGCGCAGGTCGCGGGTCGGATCGCCGTCGATCAGCCAGGCGGTGCCCTCGGATGTCTCGACCGTCTCGAGGTGGATCTTGCCGTCCGGCCGCTGCGCCGCCACGCTGATCGAAGCGCGCGCGCGCTCGGGCGACACGTCCACGACCCACACGAGCGTGCCCGACATCTTCGAGTCGCGATCCTTCGCCGCGTTCCAATGCTCGGCCGGAATCTTCCAGTCCTGCCCGCGGTCGTCCTTCCACTGATTGAGATACGCGCGCCGGAACTCGTCCTCGCCGAGCGTTTCGGCCTCGGCCTCGACCTTCTCTTGCGTCTGCGTGTACCCGAGCGCGGGCATGGTGCGCCACCACACGAGCGGGTCGAGCCAGTCGGCGTCCTCGGATGCTGAGAACTCGATGAACAGAGACCGAGAATTGAGCCCCGCCGTGACCCGGTTCCGTCCGGCCTCGACCTTGCCCCACAGGAACGGCGACCGCGCCTTGGTCTTCCCGGCCGTCGAGATCCAGAGCTTTTGGGAGTCTTCTACCGTAATCATCGCGGGCGACATCGCCGCCTCGACCCGGGCGTCGGCGTGCGAGAATATCTCGTCGCCGATCCCGAGGTGCAGGGTCTTACCGTGGCCCGCCTTCTCAGTCGGCGCGTCGATCGCCCACTTCGACCCGTTTTGCCAGCGCATGTGTTCTTCGCCGTGGCTCATATTCGGCTCGATGCGACCCGACCGTGATGGTTTGAGCAGGCGACGGAACGGGCTCCGATTTATCAGCCAGAACTGATCCTCGACCAGCTTCTCCTTGGCATCCTGCCGAGTCTGCGCCGTGTAAACCACGAGCTGGCGATCCGGCCAGGTCGTGCAGCGGTGCACGCCCCACGGGATAACCAGGGTCGTCTTGCCTGACTGCCGAGGGACAACGATGACGATTTCGCGATACCACAGAATGCCGAATGAATCGACCTCGAAGGCGACGTCGAAGGCGTCGGACTGCCAGGGCAACGGCTCGCGCCCGAGCACCCGGGTCGTGGCGACTACCTCGGGGGCGATCGTTTCACGCGCCAGGTTCCGCGGGGTCGCGAACCTTGGCCGAACCTCGACCTCGGCGTGAGGCCCCGATCGTTTCCATGAATTCACGGAGCACTGCCGCCTCTCCATCCTCGGGCGACTTGTCGCCGAGCAGCGCGGCCAGTACTTCGGCGAGCGCTGTGGTGATCCCTCGCCACAGGTGCGGCTTGGTCAGGTCGTCCAGCACCGACGCAAGGCGCAGCGCGTGCGCCTTGCGGTACAGGGTCAGCGGGTCGTCGGCTTCGACGGCCACGAGCGCCAGGGCAAGCGCGCCAGCGACCGATCCGGCGTCGGGCTCAGTAGGCGGGGCAGGTGCGGCCGCGGTGGGCATGGTGGGCACGGTGGGCACAGCTCGGCGTGGTGCGCGTGGTGTGGTCGTCGCCTTGCCGTCGCGCTCGCGCTTGCGGGCACGCTCGGTGGCCTTGACCTCGGTGTTCTTCGCGTTGCACTTGATGCAGTGACATCCCGCGCGATAGCGCCGCATTGTGCCGTGCGCGGGCAGGTTCGCCATGCTTCGACCGCCGTTCTTCGCTCGACCCATTCGCGCCGATTTGCGGGCACGACCTCGGCCACCAATCGGGTGCCCGAAGCTGCCCCGGTTCGTTCGTCAGCGGGGCGTCCGTGCCCATTCGTGCCCATTCGGGCATCCGTCCGGATCGGGGAGAGGGTTTTTGGTAAGGCCGCGGGTGTCCGTGGCTCAGATTCCTAAAAAATTGGACCGCGACCCGGGCCGGGGGTGTCACCACTCGCGCGAGCGAATCCGCTCCGGTTCGGGCAGGTCGCGATTTCCTCGGCCCGAGTTGCAGCCGTAGTGAGCAGGCGCCAGGTTTGCCCGGTCCCAGGTACCCCCTTACTCCGGGGTAGGAGGTGGTCCATGCTCGGTCCCTTGGGGTGCCAGCGTCGAAGGTTGAACAGGATCAGCCCGCCGCATAGGTGACAGCGTGAGCCGATCGGGCAGACATCGCGAAGCAACGCCTGGCGCTGTCGGCCTGTCGGCTCAGGGTCGGGGCCGTTCTCCCGGTTCGGCACCCTAGCGCTCCCGGTCCCCCGCCGAGGGTGCGACCCCGGCCCCCCAGTGTTGTTTGCCCCCGTGCGCTCGATCGAACGCGGGGGCGCGGTGACGAACTGCTCGGGCCGTGATCGGCTCGGTGTCGGCATTACTGCGCGGCGTTCGCTCGCGGCTCGGTAGTCAGCCATGTGTTGCCCCTCTCGTGTTGGTGTAGAGCCAGGGCAGCGGATCAACGGGCACGCCGTGGTCGCGCAGCTCGAAGTGGAGGTGCGGCCCGGTGGAGTTCCCGGTAGTGCCCACGTTGCCGAGCTGCTGCCCGATGCCGACGCGCTGGCCGACGCTCACGAGAGGGCGTCGCGGCATGTGCGCGTACAGCGTCTCGAGCTTCTGCCCCGCGAAGTCGTGCGCGATGATGACGTGCCAGCCGTAGTCGCCGCTCGGCCCGGCGACCTCGATTACCCTGCCCGCTGCTGCGGCGTGGATCGGGTACTCGGCCCCGGGGTTGAAGTCAACGCCGAGGTGGTTGGTCGTGCAGCCCGAGCACGGCGCAGGCCGAGGGCCGAACAGGTCGCTGATCTTCGCGTCCTCGGTATCGACCGGCCAGGCGACCACAGCCGAGGCGAACCCGTCGCGGATGATCGGGGCCGGCGACGCCGAGGATGTCGCGGCCGGCTGCGCCTCGGCGAGCACTGCGGCCGGGTGCTGCTCGATGCCGAGCCCGCGGCCAGGCGTGAGGATGACCCCCGCGGCCAGGGCGACCGCGGCGAGCGCCGCCAGCGTTGATGTCACCCGAGGATGTCGGTGCATGGTCACGACACCCCCGGGTAAGTCGGGGGTAGGCGCGAGCGGCCCCTCGCTCGCCTTACCGGCGCTCCGAAGTAGCGCCTGGCCTGCCCCGTCCCGTTCCTCGCGCCGGGATGTAACGCGCGCCCCGCATTGTCTCAGCGTCCGGGGTTGCTGCTGCCGTGACGCGGCTCAGGCTGCCGGGCCGTAAGCCTCGGTCGCCGTTGTCGCCAGGGTGGCAGGTCGTTCGGCCTCGCGGCCGTGCTGCTCGAGGTGCCGTTCGGCCCTCGAAGTCTGAACCCGCCGTCGACATCCGCCCGAGTGTGATGACTCGCCCGGCCACTCGCGCGGGCACGCGCGGGCAGTCGGGCGGTCTGTAGTTGGTTCGGCGGTGACGGCGGGCAGTCCCGCCCGGGCATCCGGTCGGGAAGTCGTTAAACGCGAAATGCCCAACTAGATCTAGTTGGGCATTACTCTCGCGCACGAGAATCGTAGCACAAACCTGTGACACTTTTGACGCTTAATCATCTCCAAACCAGAACGTATGTTCGAATCGTTCGAGCTTGCGTATGCCGCCCGCTGACTTCGCTGGCCGATCTCTCGTTACGCGACGCGCTTATGCCAGTTCTCGTCAACGACCGGTGCCTCAGCGAGCGCATTCTCGTCATCGGCCGTACTACTTGACGCGAGAGTGATGACCTCATAGAACAGAGCGCTTAGCCTGAGAAACTTGGTTATCGCCAGTACAAGCCCGGCTTCAAATAGCCATCGGACAACGACAGGAACTGCTGAAACGCTGCCCGCTGACGGGTCCAGCAGAAGCGCCAGAAGCGCCAGAAGCGCGGACAACATGCCTACCCGAAAGATACTGCGCCAGTTTCGGGCCAAAGACTCAGCGCCGTGACCGCGCAGAGCCTCAGCGCGCGCTCCCTTTGCGGAACTCAACTGTCCGATCGCAACTGCACTAAATGAGCCAAGCAGCGAAACGACAATCGCCGCTGACGCGTAGACCGCGCGCCGATCGGTTGGCGCAGCCGAGCCCAGAATATCGAACAGTGGGTTCCAGAGGATCAGGGCCGCGTGAACCCCGAGGACTCCGACGACGATGACGACGTCAAACCACAAGTTGTCGATCCAGAAGTTCCGCACGGAAGACGTAACGATTTGTAGCCTGTTCACGGTTCCATCTCCCGTCACCTCATATTGGACGATTGCCAGTCCCCGTTTATACTGCGGCCGACTACCGACATTCACTTTGAGTTTACGATAGCGCGCAGTTCGTCATGGTTGGACTCGGCGACCGTAAGGATTGCCTGGATTGCCGAGGCATTGCGGACTGGATTCCCGTCCTCGCCAGTCGTCGCAATCTTTCGTTTGGCGGTGATCTTCTGCTTGGCGAAGTCGACTTCCTGCGTCCGCGTCGATTCATCCGCGTCGACGAAAATCAGTTTCGCTTTTGCGCTCGTTACCTCTTTGGCTCCGGCTGCCTCAACAAGCTTCTTGGCCTCGTTGCGAATTGCCACGCGCCCCTCGCTTTGATCTCTCGCCTTTGACGCCCGAAGGATCACCGTCACGGTCATGGGACCATATTCCGCGTTGACCGCCTTGAAGATTTGCGACAACTTCGAGCCGCGTTTTTCGAGTGCGTCCGCACGATTGGTGTGCATCTTCACTTCGATCTGCGACGCCTCAGTGGACTGTTTGACCAGTTCCTGAGCCTCATGTGAAACCATAACCTGCGTCTCAACGGTGAAGTTTGGCCCCAGAATCTTCAGGCCGTTGAGCCATTCTTGGAGTGCGTTCGGCGTGGGAGCCGAAGTCGAACCCTGGATCATTCCGATAACATTCCCAAAGCCCAGGAAGGCAACAATGGAAGTCTCGAGCAGTTCGCCGGCGTCGCCCAAGTTCAATTCGGCGATTGACTGAGCCTCAGGGTTGTATACGTCCAGCCATGCGTCTTGGTTCCGCACAAGCGACAGCTTCAGGTGGTGCTGCCCCTCCACGGTCAGCACCTCGCCGATAAGTATCTTTGTCGGCCCTTCCCAGACGCGCTTGCTGAGCGGAACATCCTTGATGCTCTTCAAGATCGCGTTCCAGTCGGCATGCTTCATTCGTTCGTTGACTCGCGGGTTCTTGTACTTCACAATTTCGTAGAAATTGATTGTCCGAAGACGTTCCTTCGCTCCGCGCGCTGCGCCGACTTGCGCCATGATTCCCCCTGTTACCAGTATTTCTGATATCTGTAACTGAAAGTTAGCATCGCTGTTCGTTTCGGAATGACAACACGGACGGCGAGGTGACATCCATTGTGGGGGGCACACTTGTTGCGAGGGTGTTGCATGCAAATAGCGGCGGCCCCCGCACGGCCTACTGGCGCACATCCGAAGTCCCGGGCGTCACGGCATGCGGTGCAGCTGCCGTCACGTCACTTTCCACTCTGGTTTGGCCTCATCCACCGGGCCGGTTCGTCGCCGTGCTCGGTGTAGTTCCACCCGGCCGCGAAGAGCCCGCGGCACACCTCGGCCGACAGTCCCGAGCGTACGGCCGTTTCGTCGGCGAGCGCCGCCAGCTTTCCAGACTGCCGAGCGCTGGCGACTATGCGCGGGCGTCCCTTGCGCTGGCGTTGCGTTCGGTCGGCTTTGAGCAGGTCCAGCTCGGCGACAGTGCCGTTGCGGATCGTGAGCAGGTCGCGGTCGATCCAGCGGTAAATGGTGCGCTCGGACCTGTCTACCCGCTCGGCCGCGGCCTTGATCGTAAGGCGCGTCATGCGACCGCCCGCCGCAGCGCGGCCGCGGCTGCGAGCGCGCCGTCCGCTCGTGCCTCGGCGACCTTCCGGTCGACGTCGGCGATCGGCTCGGCGACGGGGCGCAGCTCGGCGGCGACCGCCTCGGCGACGCGGGCGAACTGCTCGGCCAGCGCTGGCACCGCGCCGACAATGAGCACCGACAGCGCGCTCATGTAGTTGCCGTCCTTCGGTGGATTGGCGACCAGATACCGGATCCCCTCGGTGAGCGCCGGGGCGAGGTCGATGTCGTGTTTCATCCGCTCCTTTCCTTACGCGGCGCGGCCGGATGCCGGGCTGAAGAACAGCGCCCAGTACCCGGCCGCGTCGTTGTCGCGTCGCTGCCAGCGACAGCTTCGGCAGCTGTAAAGTGTCGGCCCGCCCGGGAACCTCGCCGGGTTGACCTTGATCGCCCGCAGGTCGCACTCGGGGCAAGGCTGAGCAGCCCACCACGCGCGTTCTTCGAGGGGCCAACGCCGCAAGGCCCGGGCGACCGTCCAGAACGCCGTGTCGGGCATCCCGACGCCACCGAGTACCCCGTCGCACAGCGCCGCGACCTGCTCGGCGTCGTTCGTCAGGCGGTCGAGCTTCGCCAGGATGACGGCCGTGCATTCGAGGGCGTCGTCATAGGCGACATCCGACGCCGAACCGGGCTGCAGGCCACGGGGCGCGCCCGAACGTGCCGCGCCGTGCTCGGCGTAGTACGCCCACTCGCGCAGCGTCCTGATGATGTCGTCGGCCGCGTCGATGAAGTCGGCCTGGACGGGTGCCGGGGTCATATCCGAACGGCTGCCGGACACGAGCACCCGGTCATAGACCGCGGCTTTGAGCGGGTCGGCCTTCGAGCGGATCAGCGCCAGGACATCCGGCGCGGCGTCGATCGTCCGGCTCAGGGAGTCATAGCAGCGTTCGCAGATGAACGACCCCGCTCGAGACTCGACCGGCGCGCAGCCTCGGCACGCGCCGCCCGCCCGACCGAAGTCAGGGCACGCGGCGAAGTGGGTGCCGCGGATCGTGCATCCGCGCTTGCACGGGCGACCGGTCAACGCTTTCGACCTCGGGGCCGCCGATACTCGATGACGAACCCGACCGGCTTGACACCCGGCCCGAATTGCTCGGCGTAGGCGTCGATCATGCTTCCGCTGGGCGCGGTCGCGGGCTCGGCGAGCTGCGCGACCTGTCCCGCGATCCAGCGAAGGTTCGCTGGGGTCGCCGTCAGGCCGCGTTCTTCCATCGCCTCGGCGTGCGCGAGGATCATCACGGCCAGGTCGTCGGCGTTGTTGGTCGGCTCAGGCATCCGGGAACCGTTTCTCGAGTTCCACGCCGAGCACTCGGGTGACATCCGCGGCCAGGGCGTGCAGCACTTGCCCGACCTGCTCGCGCTCGAGCGCCGTTTTCGTCTCGTCGGGATAACGGACGAACACTTCGACCGTCGCGGCCGGGAACTCCTCGGGCGATTCGTCGGACGGCGAGAACAGATACCGCGTGCCGACCCTGAACCATGCGGCCACTAGAACGGCACCTCGTCCCCGAAGCTCGTCTCCGAGGTCGCCCAGGCGTCGCCAGCGGGCGCAGCGGATGCCCCGTCGTCGTCGCGGCCGCTCGACTGCTGCGGCCCGCTCGAGCGGGCGTTCCGCGTCAGCGACGCTTGCGACCAGTGAAGGTCCGGGCCGATCGAATCGACCTCCAGCTCGAAGGATGTCCGGCGCTCGCCCTCGGCCGTCTCATAGTTGCGCTGCTTCAGGCGCCCTTTCGCGATTACCCGGGTGCCCTTGGTGAGCGATGCCGCGACGTTCTCGGCGAACTCGCGCCACACGCTCGCGCGCAGGAACAGCGCCTGGCCGTCTTTCATCTCGCCGCTGGCCTTGTCATACTCGCGCGGCGTGCTCGCGATCGTGAAGTTCGCCACGGCGAGCCCGCCCTGCGTGTAGCGCAGCTCGGGGGCTGCGGTGAGGTTTCCCACCACCGTGATTACTGTCTCTCCGCTCATTCTGCGGCCTGCCTTTCGTCGGTGTGCTTGATGCGGTTTTTCATGTTGAGCGCTCGGGCGATCAGCTCGACCTGCTCGTCGGTGCCGAGGCTTTCCATCTTGCGAAGCAGGGAGCGGTGTTGCCGCGCCTGCTCGATCGTGGTGAAGTTCCACCCGGCCACCCGAAGGTCAGCGAGTGTGCGTTGCTCCCAGCGGACGTGCGCGTCGAGTGCCCGGTCGAGTGCTGCCCGCTGGCCGCGCTTAGTCTTCGGGGGTGTTGGTCGACTCATATCGCCCCTCCTCGGTTGTGTCGAAGCGCGGCCCGCGGGGCGCTGCTCGGTCTACTTGATCGGCCACCCATTGCTTGTGGCGTAGTCGTGCGGTCCCACAGGATCGGCAGGGGTTGTCCGTTCCGTTCGGGTGCGAGCGACAGAACGGGGACGGTGCGCGTGTGGTGTCTGTGTTCTCGCGATTGGTTCGCGAATGCCGCTCCCCCTCAGCTCCCTCGCGCGCCCACTCCGCGTCCCTCCAGGCACCCTCTCCCTCGCTCCCCCTCTCTCCCTCTCTCTCCCCTACCGAGAAAGATCGCGATGTATTCGCGATCGGTTCGCGAGGGGCCGAGGGCGTCGCCAGGGGCACAGCGGGGGGCGCTGGCAGGATCGAGTCGGCCGGGCGGTCTACCCGCGGCCATTCGCTCAGGGCGTAGTACGTCCGACCGCCGTGATCGTAAAGAATCAGCCACCCGGCGTCCGCCAGGTCGACCAGATGTTCCTCGATCGTCGCCTCGGTCACGCCGCGATCCAGCGGCCACAGCGCCCCCTTGATGAGCGCCGCTGTCGCCGACTCCCGCCCGTGGTCGTCGGCGTACAGGTGCAGGCCGATCGCTGTCAGCCGCGTTTCCGGCGACAGGTCGGCGAGGTTCTCGTTCCTGAATATCTCCGGCCGGATTGTTCTTTGCCGGTGCATTGCCATAGCGTGCGATCCCTCTAAATATCGTCTGAAGTGCTCGACCCACGGCCGCGGATGCCACCCGGAAACACTCGGTGAACCCGCGGCCGTTCGGCAGAATGTCGAGCGATTGCCCTGCCTCGGTGAACGCGCGCTCGAACGTGCCGTCCAGCTCGGCGAGCGCGGCGCGTTCCCATATCGCTGGCGTGTCGCGGACCAGAATGAGCACCTCCGCGCCCGAGGCGATGAAGCCGCGGATTCGCGACATGCGCCAGGCTCGGCCGACTTTGAGGACGCCGAGTTCGGGCCAGTGCACCGCGTAGGTCATCGCCGTTTCGGGGATGTGCAGTTTCTGCCCGCGGCGATTCATGCGGCGAGCCGCGGCGGTGTCAGCGAAGCGTTGCCGAGGTCGTCAAGCCACACGTCCATGCCGCCGAACGCGGCGTGGCGAACGGGGACGAGGCGGGGGTTGTCGTTCGTGTTGAGCGCGAGGCCGACCATGCGCGCCGATACCGGGTTGGAGTGAACCCACCCGTGGCAGCCTGTGGTTCCGCTACCGCACAGCAGGACGCCGTTCGATACCTCGTCGCCGCCTCGGCGGCTCTTGAACTTGCGGTGGTGGCGCGAGCCGCCCGACCAGATGATGACGCCGCAGCGGGCGCAGCGCTGGCCGTCCCGTTTGTCGATCCGTTTGTTGCGGATCGCGAGGTCTTTACCAGTGAGGCGCAGCGGGGGCACGGGCTTCGGCTTGCCGCCGAACCAGTGCGCGTTGAGGTCGTCGTTATAGCTCACGCGGCGTCCTGCTCCCAGTCTCCGAACATGGTCTGCTGGAGCGGCTTCGCCAGGCGCTGCCGGATCAGGGGCAGGTGGTCGGCTTCCAGCTCGACCCCGATCGCCGTGAATCCTTCGATCAACGCCGCCTCGAGGGTCGTGCCTGAGCCCGCGAACGGGTCGAGCACCACGCCGTGCGGCGGTGTGACCAGGCGAACGAGCCACCGCATAAGTTCGAGCGGCTTTACCGTTTGGTGAGTCATGCCTTCCACGTTCGGGCGTTCGATGCTGCCCGGCTTCGCGACGTATCGGAACACGGGGAACACGACCGAACCGCCGCGGCTCTGCTGCTCGACCTCGGCCGCTTGGCTCTCGTCCAGGAGGACGTTCGTCGGCCAGCGGCCGTCCGGCCCGCCGACCCGGTTCGCGCCGAGGTTGAGCGCCCCGGTGCCGTAGGCGATGACGTTGTTCGTCGCCGAGCCCGCGAACGGTTTACGGGCGACGATGACCGGCTCGTATGACGGTTTGAGCGCCGTGCCCCATGCGCCCGCGGGGCCGCTCGTCTGGCCGAGTGAGCCGAGGAACGTGCCTACGCTCTCGCGAGTGCCCCAATCGTCGGGCCTCTCGGTGGAGGCCAGCTCGGCGACGGTCGCGTCCATTTCGTCGCCGAACCCGAGGACGGCTTTGAGCTCGCCCCACTGGCGAACCGAGGGAATCGCGGGCTGCGACGCTTGCGAGGTCCAGTGTCCGGCCATGCCGTTCGTGCCGAACAGGTCATCGATGCGGCGATTCGACCAGCCCGCGGCATCCCGCGCAGCTTTTAGGAACCCGGTCACGGCGTACACGTCCGGGTTGATGTTCGCGACCACACCGGGCACGCCTTCGCCCGCGAGGTACTTGGTCATCGCCTCGGTTACGTCGCGATTCTTCGGGAACCCGGTGCCATAGATCCACAGGATTCCGTCGCGGATCTCGAATCCGGCGTCTTCGATCGCCGAGGCGATCCGGTGCACGGTGCGCGCTGCGCCGAACGACAGCAGGTGCCCGCCAGGCTTGAGCACCCGGTAGCACTCGCGCCACCAATCGACGCTGTACGCGATGCCGCTGGAGTCCCACGCCTTGCCCATGAGGCCGATTTCGTAAGGCGGGTCCGTGACGATCGCGTCAATCGACCCGGTGGCGAATCCGGCGACGACGGTTTCGCAACTGCCGTGGTACAGCGTGACCAGCTCGTCCGCGAAGTACGGCCTGGGCTGCTCGGTGGTGTCTTCGGTCATTTGTGCTCCTGTCGGAAGTTGGCGTTCAGGGACCGCAGGATTTCCACGTCCTCGCTTAGTGATTTGCGGCGCTCGCGCGCGTATTCGAGCAGCAGCTCGCAGCTGTCTACCCACTCGCCCGCGGTGATTACCTCGGCGTCGGCCTCGGCTTCGACGCGGCGATCTTCGGCCGTCCGGCCGCTCGCGCGCTGTCGGGCGTACCCCTTCGCGATCAGGAGCTGGCGCTTGGCATCCTTGAGCGCCTTCGACCGGCCGTTGATGACCTCGGGCGCTTGCGCTATCAGGCGGCGCGCGAGCAGCAGCGCGCCCGCCGCCTGAACCGGCGTGGGAAACATCGCGAGGAGGTCGTCCTCGCTCAGCGCCGCCATATCGAGGGTGACCAGGCCGACCTCGGATCCGGCGACGCCGACGTCGCCGGTTGCCGTGTTCACGGCGAGCGCGTCGGTCACTCGGCCGACCCCGACGCTGCGCCAGGCTTGCGCCGAGCTGCGGCCACGGTCGCCGGACTCGGCTTCGCCTTCGGCTGCGGCTCCGCGATCGCCTCGGGCTGCTGCGCCGTCGCCTGCTCGGCGATCGCGTGCCGCCGAGCCGTGAATGAGCGCTCGAGTTGCACCGTGACCGCCCGCGCCTTGCGAGCGCGAGCCCACAGCGCCGCGACGGCCTCGGCGGTGTTCGCCTCGGCGAGTTCTCCGAGCCAATCCGAGGCGATGCTCGCCGCGGCCGCGGGTGCTGCGGCCGCGTCGATTTCTTCGGGCTCGCGACGGTCGCCGATCGCGTCGCGGAACGCCCGCCGCAGCGCAGCGCGCGCCGCAGCAGCGCCGAACAGCGAGTGCGGCTTGCGGCTCCACAGCTCGGCCCACTCGGCGACAGCGGGCACCGTTTCGGCCCATGCGACGGTGACCACGGTGGGCACGGTCACGCCCTCGCGGTGCACGGTGGCACGCGCCAGCGCCGGGTGCGGCTCGGCTTCGGTCGGGAACAGGTACGCGGCCCACACGTTGCCGTCGTTTGAGAACTCGACCACGGTCCCGCGCCACTGCCCGGTCCCGATCGCGAGGCGTTCGTACTCGGCGATCGTCGCCGCGACATCCTGCTCAGTCGCGCTCATGCCGCCGCCGCCTTCGACTTCTCGAAGCTCAGCCGCGACGATTTCGTCGGCTTGGAGTACAGCGCGAGGGCGACCGCGGCCGCGGCCTCGGCGCGCTTCGCGAGGTCGAGCCAGGCACCGTATGACTCGGGCTCGGCGGCTTGCCATTTGGCCTCGTCCAGCTCGGTCCCGTGCGCGACGGTGTAGCTGAACCCGGCGCGAGTTCCGGTGCGCCTGATGCCGTCATCCGCAGCGCCAGGGGTCGCCGCGATGAACGCGCGCACGACCTTCGCCGCGTTCTTCTCGTCGGCCTCGGCCATGGCCTTGCGATCGCGGGCGTCCGCCCAATTGGCGAGCGCGTCGTCCAGGTCGTCGGGCAGGTCGTCGGCCTCGGGTGCCCCGGCATCGCGCCAGGCAAGGAACGCGTCGGCCGCTTTCACGAGCTGCGCGATTCGCTTTTCGTCGCGCTCAATCCACAGAAACACGGGGTCTTCGAGGGTGGCGAATCCGTCCTCGCCCATCGTCTCCCAGCCGTACAGCCAGCGCTCGGCACCGGTGGTGACCATGCCCCACTGGCACTGGTCGAAGTGTTCGGCGGGGACATCCGTGCGCGTCCAGCCGTAGGCGTGCGACTTGACCTCCGCGCCGACGAGCTGGCCGTTGCTCAGCACGCCGAGGCCGTCAGGCGTCGCGCGGTGCCGCAGGTTGTCGATGCTGGCGTACAGGTGCCGGTTCGACTCGATGCCCGGGTACTGCTGCGCCGCCAGCTCGAGCAGCCATTCCTCCCGCTCGTGGCCTCGCCGCGTGTGCGCGTTGCCGGTGAACGTGGAGCCGTTCAGTTTGTCGGCCAGGATGCGCCGCCAGGTGGCGCGGCCCCCGCTGGCGATCGCGTGAATCTCGGAGGCCGTTACGCCCCCGGCGCGGTCGTCGTGCCACGCCTCGGGGTCGTCGGATGCGGCCAGCCGTATCCCGGGCATTGGTGTGTTCGTCATGCGTTCCTCTCGTCAGATGTGTGCGTGCATTTGTTGCAGCCGAACAGGCGGCTTGTGGTGTCGAAATTGCGCTCGGGCCAGCCGCAGCTCGGGCAGTCGGCGTCGATCGCGAGGCGCGCGCCGCGTTCAAGAATCGGCATCGGCGTCCCCCTCGGTGAAGACTCCCTGGCCGTGTTTGAGCACGTCTCCGGGGCGCATGAAGCTCACGGTCGCGCCGGTGCGGCGCAGGTCTTCGGCGGCGTCGCGCAGCGGGTCGCCGACTCCGAAGTCGAAGTCGAGGGTGGCGTCGTCCAGTCGTTCAGCGCGAACGCGCGCCAGGATGTCGAGCACCCCGTTTTTGTCGTCGCGGTCGGTGATCGGCTCGATGAAAAGCACGCCCGCGGTCGGCGTGAAGATGTCGCCGTCTGCGCTGTGATCGACCTTGGTCGTCGCGCAGTCGATGACGGCGATCACGAGGTGGCGTTCCTCGGGCCGGTTGACCAGAACGCCCTGAAGGCGGTCGAGGCCGTTCCGGTCGGTGTCGGGCAGTCGCCCGGCGAGCTTGACGCTCATTGGTGTTTCCTCTCAGTTGGTTAGTCGCCGGGGGTCTTGATGACCCACCACACGGCGAACAAGATCACGAACGCGGCCGCGGCGATGCCGCTGCCGATTGCTTCGGTCAAGCGACCGACCGCTCAGGCTTCGCCCAGACACGGGCGCGACGTCGGCGATCGGTGAGGCGAAACGCGCCCTCGAGCAGGATCAAGTGCCCCGCCTCGGCCAGCTCGGCCCGCGCAGTGCGGATCCGCTGCGGCGTGCAGGTCACTCCTGCCCATTCGGCGAGCGCGACCAGCTCGTGGTCGGCGAGCTTGCCCACGCGATCGAACAGCGCGAGTACCGCAGCTTGCGAAGTGACCAGCGGGGCCGTCCGTCCGGCGTCCACCGAGGTAATGGGGTCGCGACGGCGCGACCTCGGGCGCGCGCCGTCGAGCGCCACTGAGGCCACTATGCGACCGCCTGCACGGCCGTTCCGATCGCCCAGCGCGGTTCCAGGTCGCGCCGCGCGGTGAACTCCTCGGCGCGCGCGATGCGATGTTCGTCGCGCTTCGCCTTGCCGATCCGGTCGTTGCGGTCGGCTAGCCACCGCGACTGCTCGGGCTGTACCTGCTCGAACGTGCGGCCCGACCCGGCCGGGTAGCGAACCGAGCGGCGCGTGCGGCTCATGCTGCCGCCTGCCCGCCGTGTGTCGCGTTGAAACGGGCCGTGCGGTCGTGTTCGGGACGCGGGCCGACGAGCGGCAGGTTCGGCGTGCGGATGGTCGTGTTTCCGGGCTTGATGATTGCCGTCAGCCCGGCCGTTTCGTTCGTTGCGAAGTATCGAATGGCAAGGCGGTCGGGGCGTCGCTCGATCGAGCCCGCCAGCCTGCCGCCGAGGTTGATCGGGACGGCGAAAGCGCGCGACTCCCACGCCTTGTCGGCCAGGGCCAGAAGTTCACGGCCGGGCATATACGCGGCGACCCGGGCGAACACGGCGGCGTGCTCGCGCAGCTCGGGCCAGGCGATGTCGTCGGCCTCGCGCCATCCGTCTTGAATCGTGCGGCCGTCGATGAAGTCGTCCCAGATTGCGAACGCGGCGTCGAACAGGTCGGTGCGGGTGAGGATGAAGTTGAGGGTGTCGAGGTTGTTCAGTCGGGCCAGGGCGAACGTTGCGCGGGCGCGTCGTTCGTGGCCTTCCCATTCGTTCAGCGCGATGCGCGAGACGATCTTTTCGCCGCCGAGTGCGGCGAATACGTCGAGGATGTGAACCATAAGAATGTGCCCTTCGTGTCGGTTCTTTGCGTCGCGGTCGGCGGGTGCCGCTATGCCGCGCGGTCGAGTTCGCGCGCTTCGCACGCCTCGGGTGTTGCTTGTGTGTTGATGCGATCAAGCACGGCGGCGAGCGCGCCGCCAGCGCGGCGGAACGCTTCGGCCTTCGCCTCGGCGCTCACGCCACCGCCTTGCCCGCTGCGCGCTCGACAATCTCGAAGACTTCCTCGAACTTGACCGGGAAGGCCGTTAGGAAACTCCCCTGGAACTGCGGCCCGGCTGCGCTGGCCCCGCTCAGGACGCGCGAGAGCGTGCCCTTGTCCACCCCGACGAATAACGCCAGCTCGGCGTTCGATCGGATCCCTGCCTCCGCGCTCAGCTCGGCGATCCGCTCAGCGTTCGCCATAACTGTGAATTTTGTTCGTGCCATTTGCAGTGTTGCCCTCCGTGTTGCAGTGTCGCTCACTTCGGTTGAAGTTGTGCAATAAGGACACTAGGGGTTGTGTTGAAGTCGTGCAACTTGATCGCGCAGTTCTTCAATAATTCGTCCGAATGTTGCCGAATCGCAATCAGCAGGCGACAAAGCGGAAAACTCGATGCTGTAAATTTGTTCAGCAAATTTCACCCGCACGACCGCAATTCCCAATCCGTAGGCGTGTATAAGCACCTCCAGGTCAGGACAATTGCAGCCTTGCGCCGTTGCAGTTGCGCAACTACGCTAGGAACATGACCAATACAAACTGGTGGGCATACGTCGAGAGCGTTGTCCCCGATGCCCGCCCCGCTGCTATCGCCGACCGTGCAGGATTCGATAAATCGAACATCACGCGATGGAAACAAGGCGCGATGATCCAGCCCTCATTCGCCGTCAAATTTGCCCGCGCCTACGGTCGCCCCGTGGTCGAAGCACTCGCCGCGTGCGGCCTCATTACGCCCGAGGACGCCGCCCTACACGAGGTGAAGGTAGGCGTCTCCGACCTCACGGACAGGCAGCTACTCGAAGAACTCTCGGCCAGGCTCGACCGCCTGCAGGCCGCAGTAGTCGCGAAGGCGTAGCAATGGCCGCGAACCTTCGAGCCGTTCCAGCTCGGCCACTGAGCGCGGTCGCGTACATCCGCGTCTCGAAGGAACGCGACGACATGATTTCGCCCGAGTTGCAAGAAACGGCGATCCGCGACCACTGCGCCCGCTCCGGTTTCGTCCTCGGCGAGATAATCACCGACCTCGACTTATCCGGCCGATTCTGGAAACGCCGCCAGATGGAGCGCGCGATCGCCCAGGTCGAGGCGGGCGACGTCGATGTCATCGTGGTCTGGAAAGTATCGCGAGTCAGCAGGAACCGCCTCGATTGGGAGATTGCCCTCGACCGTATCGAGACAGCAGGCGGGCGGCTCGAATCGGCCACCGAGCCAATCGACGCCACGACCAGCTCGGGCCGGTTCTCGCGCGGCATCCTCGCCGGAATGGCAGCATTCGAGAGTGAACGCGCCGGGGAACAATGGCAGGAAACACACCGCCGCCGCTGGCGAAACGGACTCCCCCACAATGGCAAGCCGCGCTTTGGCTATTCCTACGATCGCGCCACGGGCTACACACCCGACCCGGAACTCGCGCCGATCGCGGCCGAGCTGTACCGCCGATACGTCGCCGGGGCCGGGCTCGTCACGCTCGTTGACTACCTCGCCACCCTCGGCGTGACTGCTCTCACGACCGCGCGCGGGGTCGCCTACTACCTCCGCACGGGATTCGCGGCCGGGCTGCTCGTGCACCACGACCCCGCGTGTCCACTCACCCACCGCAGCGGCAAGCGGTGCCCAAACACGATCATGCAGCCAGGCATCCAAGCGCCGATCATCGACGCCGAGCTTTGGGCAGCATTCCAGCAGCGCAGCGGCGAGCGCGCCACGCTCCCGGCTCGGCTCGTGTCGCCCGTCAGCGCCCTGTCAGGCATCGTGCTCTGCGGCTCGTGTGGCTACCGAATGAGCCTGAAGTCGCCAGGCTCGCGCAGCGGGACGCCGACCGAGCAGCCGTACTACCGGTGTGCGCGGCGCGAATGCCCCCGGCCGATGACGTACCGCCGTGGGAATGCCGAACGGCTCGTGCTCGAATGGCTCCCGACCGTCGCCGAGGCCGTTACCCGTGAGGCGCGCGCCGTTCCGAAGCGCTCGGCATCCGCGAAGGTCGAGCGCGAGCGCCTTGATCGCGTCATATCTAACGCGGCAACGGCCCTGCAGAACCTAACCGTCGACCACGCGCGCCGGATCATTCCCGAGGCCGCGTACTTGGCCGCTCGAGACACGCTCACGGCCGAACAGGGCGCGGCGCAGGCCGCGCTTGATCGGTTCGCCACGAGCGCCGCCAGATGGGCGCGAGCGGGCGGCGCTCGCCTCGGGTCTGCTCGATGCGTGGCCCGCGGCCACCGACGCCGAGCGGAACGCGATCGCGCGCGAACTCTGTCGTGTTGTTGTCAGCCGAACCGATGGAGACAAGCGTCCGACCGGCAGGGTGTTCGGTGTTTGGGAAGTGCCTGATATTCCCCAGCAAAGTCAGGCATCGCCTTCCACTCAGCGCGTCTAGGTGCTCGCTGTCCGTTCCTGTCTGCCGTCGCTTGAACGGGCGCTTACGCTGAGCCCTATGGACATATTGGGGATAGTCGGTCTCGTACTTACGGCGTTTTTCTTGGTATGGACTTTCCATAAACAGTTCCCGAAGCGATCGTTGACGTATTCACTAACGTCATCGCCACTAGTCAGCGCACGATCCGAGTATGTAAAGGTCACGTTCAACGAGCGCGTCCTCCTTGACCCATATCTCGCCATATTGACAGTCAGGTCGCGAAGCCGTGCTGACATAACCTCGGCCTCCTTCCATCTTGACAAACCTCTCGTCTTCGACTTCGGGAGTTCGATAGTGGCGGACCCTACAGTTGCCGGACCAATAGCCGCGGACGTATTCGGCTCGCAAGTTCGATTCGCCCCCCAACTGATACGCCGAAGGGCGTCCTCGACTCTGCTTTTCATCACGGACGGTATGCCGAATATGACGCTAAGCAGCCCGCTGGTCGATATTTCAGTGAAGACCGGCCCAAGTCCTCGACCTGCTACGCGGTTAGAGCTATCCACGGTCGGTGTCGGGTTGCTCACCATCGCCTTCTTTGTGTTCACGTCTGTATTCCCTTCAGGAAAGTAGTCCTCCTGTAGCAGCGGCCTTAGGCCCTGCCCGAACTAGCAATCCGCAGGCGAGAGCCAGTCGCACGCGAATCTCCCTTTTAGGAACGATTGCGAACAGGATTGTCATGGGGAGGATCAGGAATACGAGCGGAACGAGCATCGCGACCTCTTTCTTCCCCGCGACCTCGAGGAGCTCGCGCTTGGTCTCCTCGCGGGCGTCCTGCGCCTGGGCGCGCAGCACCTCGGCGAGCGGGGTGCCGCGGTCGAGTGCACCGCCGACCTGGTCGACGAAGCGGGTCAGCGCCGTCAGTTGCAGGGACCTGGCGAGTGACTGGAGGGCCTCGACGAGCGGGATCCCGGAGTGCACCTCGGCGACGACGCCGGCGAATTCGCGGGACAGCTCCCCCGCGCTCGTGCGGGACACCCTGGCCAATGCATCGAGGATGCCTTCCCCGGCCGACAGGGACAGGGTGAGGAACTCGAGAATGGTCGGCAGCTCGGCACGCATCCTCGTGAGTCGGCTGTGTGCGGCTCGGCGCAGGAGCCCATCCCAGAGCAAGGCACCGCCGAGCCCGACGAGCACGGGGATCGCGGCAGCCGCCAGCACCGGGAGGGCGTGCAGGGCGGGGACGAACACGACCGCGACGAGGCCGGCGGCCAGGGACAGGAGTGCGCAGACGAGCTGCTGGGAGCGGAACTCGTCGAGGCTGCGCCGGTACCCCGATTGCCGGAGACGCCGTTCGACGGTGTCGGAACCGCCGAGGAGAGCCGCGAGTCCGCGTCGAAGCCGGCCGAAGACCGGCATGAACAGGGTGCCGAGCACCGGGATCGGATCGACGGTGGTGCGCCCGACGAACGCGCGGGCCTCCGGCGACACGTCCAGGATGTACGGGGCCAACCGGTCGGCCAGCCGGGGCCGGCTGAGCCGGGGGAAGACGCTCACGAGCGACCAGAGCCCGATACCGAGCACCGCGCCGAAGAACACACCCCACGCGAGCGGGGCGCTCACCGGAACCACCGGCGTTCCTCGGGCAGGCGGCCGATGAAGACCATCAGGCGGTATGCGATCACCGACACCACAAGTCCGGAGACGATCACGGCAACCCCGCTGCCGGTGTTGTATGCGACCGCTCCCTCCGGCCGGGAGGACAACAACAGGAGCACGATCCAGGGTGCGGCGACGCCGAGCCTTGCGGCGTTGACGACCCACGACTGCCGGGCTTCCACCTCCGCCCGAATCGCGGCATCCTGCCGCAGCCAGGCCGCGAGGTCACGGAGCACGAGGGTGAGGTCACTTCCCCCGACCTCCCTGGCCATCCGCAGGGTCTCCAGAATGCGGTCGGCCACCGGATCGGCAAGGCCGGCCTTGAGCCGGTCGACGGAGTAACCGAAACTCCCGGTCGCGCGGTAGTCGCGGGCGAAGTCGGCGAAGGCGGCCCTCGTCGGCACCGGCCCGGATTCGGCGAGCGTGCTGATGCTGTCGGGCAGGGCGAGGCCGGAGCGCACGCCCGAAACCAGGTGGTCGACGACGTCCGGCCAGACCGTACGGTGCGAGCGCCGCCGCTCGCGGGCCCGCCACAGCACGATCGTCATCGGCACCAGGGTGCCGACAACGCCGGCGACAAGGGCGAGCACCCTGACTCCGATCAACGCCTGGGCGAGGGCAGCGCAGGCCAGGCCCAGCAGGAGCGAAATCGCCGTGAACGCCGGGAGCGGCAGCGAGCCGAGGCCGGCAAGGGCGAGGGACCCGCGCAAGGTCGCAGGGCCGCGCGGCTGGGGCCGTCCGCTTGCGCCGTCAGCCGGGCTCGGGGGTGAATCCTGTGCGCCCGCCGCCACCCGGCGCCGCGGCCAGAGGAAGGGCGCGGCCATGAGCAGCAGGCCGGCGCCGAGGAGGCAGCCCAGCGCGAGCCTCATGCGCGGTCCGCCCGCAACACGATCGCGGGGTCGAGCCCCACCGCCCGGAACTTGGCCAGCTTGCCGGGGTGGCCGCCCGTCGGCGTGAGCCCGCCCCGGTCGGCGAGGAAGATCGGGCTCGCCTCGATCACGGTGCCGGCGAGCCGTCCGCTGACCGCGAGGATCTCCGTCACCCGCCGGCGCCCGTGCCGGTCGATCTCGCAGTGCACGACGATGTCGATGCACCCGGCGACGGTCGGCAGCACGAACGCGGAATCGATGTTGCGCCCCGCGAGCAACGGCAGCGTGCAGAGCTTGGCGAGGGCGTCCCTCGCACTGTTCGCGTGGATGGAGCACATCCCCGGCAGGCCGCTGTTGAGGGCGATCAGGAGGTCGAGGCTCTCGGCCTCGCGAACCTCGCCGACGACGAGGCGGTCGGGGCGCATCCGCAATGACTCCTTGATCAGTCGCCGCAAGGTGATCTCGCCACGACCCTCGAGGCTCGGCTGTCGGCACTGCATCGACACGACGTCGCGGGCGGACAGGTCGAGTTCGAAGGTCTCCTCGACCGTCACGATCCGTTCGTTGCGCCGGGTCGCCGACAGCAGGGCGTTCAGCATCGTGGTCTTCCCGGTCTGGGTGGCTCCCGACACGAGGATGTTCTGTCCGGCGAGCACGCACATCCGCAGGAACTCCGAGGCCTGCTGGGTGAGCGAGCCGAGGCCGACGAGCTGGTTCAGGTCGCGGATGCGCCGGGTGAACTTCCGGATGTTGACCGACCACTCCCGCGTGATGTCGGGAATCACGACGTGAAGCCGCGAACCATCCGGCAGGGAGGCGTCGACGAACGGTGAACTCAGGTCGACACGACGGCCGGAGGCCTGCAGCATCCGTTCGACGAGGTCGCGCACCTCCCGTGCGGTGAGGACCATGTCGGTGAGTTCGGGTACGCCGTCCCGAGCGACGAACACCAGGGACGGTCCATTGATCCAGATCTCCTCGATCTCCGGATCGTCGAGGAGCGGCTGGAGCGCCCCGAACCCGGTCAGCGAAGCGACGACTTCCCTGGCCGCCTGATGCTCGTCGGAGATGAGCGGATGCGCCCCGCCGAGCGCCCGCTCACTGTAGCGCTGGAGCTCGGCGCGCACGTATCGCTCGGCGAGGTTCTCGTCGGAGGCGAGGTCGACGCCGTCACGGCGCACCCGTGAGCGCACCTGCTCGGTGATGATGCGCACGGCCTCGCTCATGCGCACAGTGTGCCCGGACGGCCGGATCCCCGTTGAAGTTATCCACAGGCATCCGCCGTCCGGGCCGCACACCGGAATGGGCCAGTCGGATCAGCGGGCCGACCAGCCGCCGTCCATGCCGTAGCTCGAGCCGGTGACCATCGCCGCGTCCGTCGAGGCGAGCCACGCCACGAGCGAGCCGACCTCCGCCGGTTCGACGAGGCGCTTGACCGCGCTCTCGGTGAGCATGATCCGACTGAGCACCTCCGACTCGGGGATGCCGTGCACGACGGCCTGGTCGGCGATCTGCTTCTCGACCATCGGCGTGCGCACGTAGCCGGGACTCACACAGTTGCTCGTGACACCGTGGTCACCGCCCTCGAGGGCGGTCACCTTCGAGAGCCCCTCGAGCCCGTGCTTCGCCGAGACGTATGCGGCCTTGAACGGCGACGCACGGATGCCGTGCACCGAGGTGACATTGACCACCCGTCCGAAACCGCGTTTGTACATCCCAGGGAGCGCCGCCCGGATCAGCAGGAACGGGGCCTCGAGCATGAGGGCGAGGATCAGCCGGAAGTCGGCGGGGTCGAAGTCGGGGATCGGGTTGATGCGCTGGATCCCCGCGTTGTTCACGAGGATGTCCACGTCGCCGAGCAGCGTCCGCGAGCCGGGCGTCCGTCAGGGCCGGAGTGTCGGCGAGGTTGACGACCCACGTCGAACCGTGAACCTCCGCGGCGAGCACCGAAGCACTCGCCGCGTCGATGTCGGCGACCGTGACGTGGGCTCCGCGGGCAGCGAGGAGCGCACGACGGCCTCGCCGATGCCGCTCGCTCCCCCGGTGACGAGGGCGCGCCTCCCTGCGAGGGACTGTTCCACGGTCAACGCAGCGTCGGGGCCGGTTCGAGGCCGTGCCTGGCGGCATCCGCCGCGTCGACGTCGCGGAGCGAGATGCCGTTGGTCTCCTTGAGCGTCACAACGGCGACGACCGTGATCGCACACGCGATCACGAGGTAGAACGCGACCGGCAGCCAGGACTTGTACTGCTGGAGCAGCGCCGTCGCGATGATGGGCGCGAGCGAGCCGGCGAGGATCGACGTGACCTGGTAGCCGAGGGAGACGCCGGAGTACCGCATCCGGGTCGGGAACATCTCGGCCATGATCGCCGGCTGCCCGGCGTACATGAAGGCGTGGAAGCACAGCCCGATCGTGATCGCGGCGACGATGACGACCGGGTTGAGGGTGTCGAACATCGGGAAGGCGAAGAACGCCCAGCTGGCCCCGAGAATCGCGCCGGTGAGGTAGATCGGTTTGCGGCCGAAGCGGTCGGAGAGCCTGCCGACCTGCGGGATCACGAGGAAGTGCACGACGTGGGCGATCAGACAGGGCCAGGAGCAACTGGCTGGTGTTGTACTTGTGCACCGTGACGAGGTAAACGATCGAGAAGCTCACGATCGTGTAGTAGAGGATGTTCTCGGCGAACCGCAGCCCCATCGCACCGAGGATGCCGCGCGGGTACTTGCGGACGACCTCCATCACGCCGTAGCTGATGGCCTTCTCGGCCTCGACCTGGGCGCGGGCCTCGAGGAAGATCGGCGCTTCGCTGACATGGGTGCGGATGTAGTAGCCGATCACCACGATGATCGCGGACAGCCAGAAGGCGACCCGCCAGCCCCAGCCGAGGAATTGCTCCGCAGGCAGGATCCACGACATGGTGAGCAGCACGAGGGTCGCGAGCAGGTTGCCGACCGGGACGGCGGCCTGCGGCCAGCTCGCCCAGAAGCCGCGGGACTTGTCCGGGCTGTGCTCCGCGACGAGCAGCACGGCGCCGCCCCATTCCCCGCCGACGGCGAAGCCCTGGATGAAGCGGAGTGCAACGAGCAGCGCGGGCGCCCAGTATCCGATCGTGTTGTAGCCGGGCAGGCAGCCCATCAGGAAGGTCGCGGCCCCGACGAGGATGATCGTGACCTGCAGGGTGTGCTTGCGGCCCAGGCGATCGCCGATCTGGCCGAAGACGATGCCTCCGAGCGGCCGGGCGATGAAGCCCACCGCGTAGGTGAGGAACGCGGCGATGATCCCGTCGAGTTCGCTGCCCGCGTTCGGGAAGAAGAACTTGCCGAAGACGAGGCTCGCCGCGGTCGCATAGAGGAAGAATTCGTACCATTCGACGACCGTGCCGACCATCGAGGCGGCCACGATCTTCCTGAGGCCGGAGGTTTCTTCCCGGTTGTCGCGGGATCCCGCGCCTCCGGGGCTGTCGGCAGTGATGCGTTCGTTGACGCTCATGTCTGTCTCCTTCGGTGTCTTCGCTGACACTGTCGCTGGATGCCGGGGGCGGGTCGCCGCCCTGGCTCCACCGAGTATCGCCGCCCGTCGGCTCTGCGGCCATGACCACTTCCGAACTCCGTGTGTGCATAATTGCAGATATGACCGGACCCCGCCCCACCCTGCCGCCGAACGCCGACGACCTTCTCGTGCTGCTCGCGGTCGCACGCAGCGGCCGTTTCGTGACCGCGGCGGAAAGCCTCGGCCTCAATCACACCACGGTCTCGCGCCGCATTGCAGCCCTCGAGAAGGCGCTCGACGGCCGGGTGCTGTCCCGCACGGTCGGCGGCTGGGAGCTCACGGAACTCGGCTCCCGCGCGGTCAACGCCGCGGAAAACGTCGAGGCCGCCGTCTCCCTGCTCGGCGGCCCTCCCGGGCAGGCCGCTCAGCTCTCCGGCGTCGTGCGGCTCTCGGCGACGGATGGCTTCAGCGCGTACATCGCAACGCCGGCGGTCGCCGCGCTGCAGCGCCGGCATCCCGGCCTGCGGGTCGAGATCGTCACGGTGACGCGGCGCGCGCTCCAGCACCGGTCGGGACTCGATATCGAGGTCGTCGTCGGAGAGCCTCAGGTGCACCGGGCCGACGCGATCCTGCTCGGGCACTATGTCCTGGGCATGTATGCGTCGCGGGACTACCTGGCCGAGAACGGCACGCCCGTGAGCGTTGCAGAGCTCACCGAGCATCCGCTCGTCTACTTCGTCGATTCGATGCTGCTCGTCGACGACCTCGATGCCCCCAGGCGGCAGGTGCCGTCGATGCGCCCCTCACTGAGTTCGACCAACGTGTTCGTGCACGTCGAAGCGACCAGGGCGGGAGCAGGGATCGGTTTCCTGCCGTGTTTCATGGCCGACCAGCACCCGGACCTCGTGCGCCTCCTGCCGGACAAGTTCAACGAGGAACTGCCGTACTGGATGGTGCTCCGCGCCGAGTCCCTGCACCAGCCCGCCGTCGCCGCCGTCGTCGACGCCCTCCGTGCCCGAACCGCGGCGTTCACCCACGCCCTGCAGGGCCGCGGAGGGGCAGGCTGACCAGACGATCTGGCTACACTGGAACGGCACAAGCGGGAGTGGTGAAATTGGCAGACACGCAGGATTTAGGTTCCTGTGCTTTCGAGCGTGGGGGTTCAAGTCCCCTCTCCCGCACATGATGAGCACATCGGCCCTCGACGGCCAACTGACCGATGTGCTCGCGAACACGGGCGTCATCGTGTTCTACCTGCTCGTCTGGGCCCTCGTCTTCGCCGGGACCGCGGTATTCCTCGGAGTCTTCATCCCGTTCATCACCGGGGATTCGCTCCTGTTCGGGTCCGGGCTCGTCGCGGCATCGGCGGCGAACGTGGACATCGTCGTGCTGATGATCGGAACCGGAATCGCCGCATTCCTCGGCGACCAGGTCGGATTCCTACTCGGGAGGCATTTCGGCCGCGGCTACCTCGATCGCCGCGGTGGCCGTCGCACCCGCGCTGCCATCGTGAAGACCGAGGCCTTCTACCGCAAGTACGGCTGGTGGTCGGTCGTGATCGCCCGGTTCATGCCCTGGGCGCGCGTCTTCGTGCCCGTCATCGCAGGGGTCGGCCGGATGAACTACTACCGGTTCCTCTCCAGTAACCTCGTCGGCGCACTCGCCTGGGGCGTCGGGCTCACCCTGACGGGATACTTCGCGGCGAGCCTGCCCGGCGTGAAGAGCGCCGCGTACGTCATCGCCGGGGTCTTCATCGCGGCATCCATCTTCTTCGGAGGCCGCACCTGGCTCGCCGACCGCGCCGAGAACCGCCGGGACGCGGCCGGCGGCGGCCGACCAGACGGCCCGGCCGATACCCCGGCCGACGACCCCGCGGCCGGGTAATTCACGGGTTCCACCCTCCCTTTAGCGCTAGCCTGTAACAGACCATCCCTGCTCATCACCGTGCGGTCGCCATGGCCACCACCGACTGGAGTCATCTTCGTGCTCAACACTGCTCTCAACCACGCCGGACTCATCCCGTGGCTTGACCCGGTAAACCTCATCGACGGGTTCGGTCCATGGGCCCTGCTCGGAGTGTGCGCGATCATCTTCGCCGAAACCGGCCTTCTCGTCGGCTTCCTGCTGCCCGGCGACACCCTCCTCGTCATCACCGGCCTCCTCACCTTCGCGGGCGTCATCCACATCAACATCTGGTGGGTCGCCCTCGCCATCGGCTTCGCGGCGTTCCTCGGCGGCGAGGTCGGCTACCTGATCGGTCACAAGCTCGGCCCGCGCGTCTTCGAACGCAAGGAATCCGGACTGTTCAGCGTCGAGAACGTGCAGCGCACCAACGGTTTCTTCGAACGCTTCGGCGGCTTCGCCGTGATCATCGCACGCTTCGTGCCGATCGTGCGCACGTTCGCACCCGTCGCCGCGGGCGTCGGCCACATGAATTACCGCAAGTATTCCCTGTACAACCTCGTCGGCGCCATGATCTGGGGCGCCGGCCTCACCTTCGGGGGTACTTCCTGGGGTACATCCCGCCGGTCGCCGACTTCGTCACGCACTACATCGACCTGATCCTGATCGCGGCCGTGCTCGGCACGCTCATCCCCACCGCGTTCCACTACGTGCAGTCCTCGCGCAAGGCGAAGAAGGCCAAGGCGCTCGCCGCGGCCGCGCCGGCGACGACCGACACCGGCAGCCTCGTCCTCGACGCGGATGTCTTCACCGGCCACCCCAAGCACGACGACTAACACTCCCCATCGCGGACTCCAGCGCGCGCTGCGTTCCGAATTCAGGAGCTGAGCCCGGCTGAACCGCTTCAGGAGTGCGTTGATCCCGGTTCCGGGCCTCAACTCCTGAATTCGGAACAGGCACGGACGTCTTTGAGTCGCGCGCGGGGAGAGGAAGCGGGAGGTCGGGGTCAGCGGTGCGGGAAGTCCTCGTGATCGGCATGCTCGGCCGGCTCGAGCTGGAACGTGGAGTGCTCGACATCGAAGTGGGTGCTGAGGCACTCCGAGAGGGCGTCGAGCAGCGCCCCTGAGCCGCCGGACTGCAGCACGGCGGGTTCGACGACGACGTGCGCACTGAACACGTGCGCGCCGGACGTGATCGCCCAGACGTGCACGTCGTGCACCGCTGCGACCCCCGGCGTTTCGATGAGGTGCCTGCGGATCTCTGCGACGTCGGTGTCGACGGGCACCGATTCGCTGAGCACCCGTACGACGTCTCTGAGCAGGGTGAAGCTGCGGGGCACGATCATGGCCGCGATCAGCAGGGACGCAATCGAGTCCGCCTGCTCGAAACCGGTGGTGAGGATGACCCCGGCCGCGACGATGACCGCGACGGAGCCGAGAGTGTCTCCGAGTACCTCGAGGTAGGCGCCACGCATGTTGATCGAGGAGCCGGCAGCAGGGCGCATCAGGAGCAGCGCGCCGATGTTCGCGACGAGGCCGATCACGGCGACCCAGAGCATCGGTCCGGCCTGAACGTGGCCCTCGCCGGGCCCGAGCAGCCGGGAAACCGCGCCGATCACGACGGACACGGCGACGCCGAGCAGGATCAGCCCATTGATGAGCGCGCCGAACACTTCGGCGCGCTGGTAGCCGAACGTCTGCCGGTCCGTGGCCGGCCGGGCGGCCACGACGGTGGCGATGAGGGCGATGATCAGGCCGGCCAGGTCCGAGAACATGTGCCCGGCATCAGCGAGCAGGGCAAGCGACCCGGTCAGCCAGGCCCCTGCGACCTCGACGAGGAGCACGAGGGCGACGATCCCGATCGCGAAGGACAACCGGGTGCGATTGGTGGCGGATGCCTGCCCGTGCCCGTGCGCGTGATCGTGGCCCATGCCTCCACGCTAGGCGGTGCCGGGGCGCGTCGCCAGTTCAGCGCCCAGTTGGGAATGAGAGCCGTTATCAGGGCTTGAGCGGCGCCTCCGCCGGTATCGAGACCGGTGCCGGTGCCGGATCAGCCGAGCAGCTCCCGCAGTACAGGGACGAGCCCGTCGAAGGCGCGCGCCCGGTGGCTGTCGCGATTCTTGACGGATGCCGTCAGCTCCGCCGCCGAGATCGCATAACCGTCCGGGAGAAAGATCGGGTCGTACCCGAAGCCGCCGGCCCCCGCGGCCTCGGTCAGGATCCGGCCGGGCCACTCCCCCGTCACGACCCGTTCGGTGCCGTCCGGCAGCGCCAGGGCGGCGACGCAGGTGAAATGCGCGGTGCGGTGTTCCTCCGGCACGTCCCCGAGCTGCCAGAGCAGCAGGCGCAGGTTCTCGCCGGAATCCCTGGCCGGGCCCGACCAGCGTGCGGAGAAGATGCCCGGCGCGCCGCCGAGGATGTCGACGCAGATACCCGAGTCGTCCGCGATGGCGGGCAGGCCGGTGTGTGCCGCGGCTGCACGAGCCTTGATGAGGGCGTTCTCGGCGAAGGTCGTTCCGTCTTCGACGGGTTCAGGGCCGTCGTACGCGAGCACGTCGACCCCGGGAGCTGCGGCGCGAGAATGCGGCGCAACTCGTCGACCTTGTGCGCGTTGTGGGTGGCCAGTACGAGCCGCATGGTGTCAGCGCCCATCCGTCAGCGCCCGAGGGCGGCGTTCTGCAGTTCGGTCAGGGTGACGGTCCCTGCGAGGGCGAGGTCGAGCAGTGAGTTCAGCTCCGCACGATCGAAGGGGGCGCCCTCCGCCGTGCCCTGCACCTCGACGAAGGAGCCCCGGCCGGTGACGACGACGTTCATGTCTGTCTCGGCACTCGAGTCCTCGGTATATGCGAGGTCGAGCATGGGAACGCCTTTGATGATGCCGACGGAAATCGCGGCGACGCTGTCGGTGAGGGGCTGCGCCTTCTGGCCGATGAACTTCTGCTGCCGACCCCACTCGAGCGCGTCGAAGAGTGCGACGTAGGCTCCGGTGATCGCGGCGGTACGGGTGCCGCCGTCGGCCTGGAGCACATCGCAGTCGATCACGATGGTGTTCTCGCCGAGCGCCTTCATATCGACGACCGCTCGGAGGCTGCGGCCGACAAGACGGCTGATCTCGTGCGTTCGGCCGCCGATCTTGCCCTTGACCGCCTCGCGGGCCATCCGCTCGTTCGTGGAACGCGGGAGCATCGCGTATTCCGCGGTGACCCAGCCCTTGCCCTTGCCGCTCATCCAGCGCGGGACACCGTTGGTGAACGACGCGGTGCAGAGCACCTTCGTGCGTCCGCAGGAGATGAGCGCGGACCCTTCGGCCTGGTCGCTCCAGCCGCGTTCGATCGTGACCGGCCTTAGTTCGTCGATGGCCCGTCCGTCTGCGCGCACGATGTCGGTCATGAGGTCTCCTTGGTGTGCCGGGCATCCCTCGGGTGGAGGAGGGACGCTGCGTGGTTGTGCTCGGAATTAGGGTGGGTTGCTGCGAACTCGACGAGCTCGCTGAGACTGAAGACACCGGTCTCGACCAGGTCGACGTTCGAGACCTCCGGGCCGGCCAGGCGATGGGCGAGGTCGAGGAAGTCATCGGCGCTGTTGCCCGTCGCCTCGTAGCGGTAACTCGGAGGTGCCTTCTCGGTGCGGGCGAGGCCCTGCCCGACGAGGATCCGGTAGACGTCGTTGGCGGTTTCGGTGTCGCTCGAGACGATTGACACGGCGTCGCCCATCACGTACGAGATCGCGCCGCGCAGGAACGGGTAGTGCGTACAGCCCAGCACGAGGGTGTCGATGTCCGCAGCGCGCAGGGGGCGAGGTATTCCTCGGCGACGGCGAGCACCTCGTCGCCGGTCGTGACCCCGGCTTCGACGAATTCGACGAATCGGGGGCAGGCCCTGGTGAAAAGCCTGATGTTCGTCGCTGCCGCGAAGGCGTCCTCGTATGCCCGTGAATTCACGGTGCCGATCGTGCCGATCACACCGACCCTGTTGTTGCGGGTCGTGCCGACCGCGCGTCGCACGGCGGGCTGGATGACCTCGACCACCGGGACGCTGTAACGCTCCCGCGCATCTCGGAGCACAGCGGCCGACGCGGTGTTGCAGGCAATTACCAGCATCTTCACGTCCTGGGCCACGAGGTCGTCGAGAACCTTGAGTGCGAAGCCGCGGACGTCGGCGATCTTCTTCGGCCCGTACGGCGAATTGGCCGTGTCTCCGATGTACAGAATCGACTCGTTGGGCAGCTGGTCCTTGATCGCCCGAGCGACGGTCAAACCGCCGACGCCAGAATCGAAAATTCCTATGGGTGCATCCGTCACGACAATCGAGCTTAGTCGGCCCGGCTGACCGAGGCTCCGAGGCCGTGCGGGCGCCCGCGTGTACCACGCCGGGAATATGGCCGTAACTACACTCGAAAGAGGGTTCCCGCCAACCGACGGTCGCCGCGCAGGACGGCGTCAGATTCGCCGTCGAGGAGATGATCGTCATGATTGACCGAGTCGTAATCACCGGGTTGGGCGCTCTCACGCCCCTGGGCAACACCTGGCGGGAGACCTGGTCCGGCCTCACGAACGGTCGCAGCGGCGTCGCACGCATCACCCAGTTCGACCCCTCCGGATTGCCCACCCGCATCGCGGGCGAGGTCAAGAACTTCATCGCCTCAGAGCGGATGCCGTTCAAGCAGGCCAAGCGCGCCACACGCGCATCACAACTCGCCATCGCCGCGGCACGCGAAGCCGTCCAGGACGCCGGGTTCGGCGAATCCATGGAAGGCATCGACACCGCCGTCGTCGTCAACAGCGCCGTCTCGGGATATGCAGAGATCCAGGAGGCGACGGAACTCGTCAACTCGGGCGGCTCACGCCGGATCCCGCCGCGCTTCGTACCCTCCTCCCTGCTCAACATGGCCGCATGCGAGGTCGCGATCGACCTCGGCGTGCACGGCCCGGTCAACGCGAGCGCGCTCGCCTGTGCGAGCGGCGCATACGCCCTCCTCGAGGCACGCACGATGCTAATGATGGGCGACGCGGACGTCGTCATCGCCGGTGGCGTCGAAGCGGCGATCACCCCGGTGATGTTCGCCGGCCTCAATGCGATGCACGCGGCATCCACCCACAACGACTCGCCCGCCGAGGCAAGCCGCCCCTTCGACGCCGACCGGAGCGGACTCGTCTTCGGCGAGGGCGCCGTCATCTTCGTGATGGAACTCCTCTCCCACGCCAGGGCACGCGGAGCGAAGGTCTACGCCGAGGTGCTCGGCGGGGCGCTCACGAGCGACGGCTTCAGCATCGTCGCCCCTGACCCCACCGGACAGTACGCGAGCGCCGCGATGACGAAGGCGCTCACGAAGGCGAAGCTCAACCCGAGCGACATCGACGTGATCTGCGCGCACGGCACCTCGACGCAGGCCAACGACCGCGCCGAGACCTCCGCGATCCGGCGGGCGCTCGGGCACGCCGCCGACCGCATCGCCGTCACGGCGCCCAAGTCGATGACCGGCCACATGATCGGTGCGGCCGGGGCGTTGTCCGGACTGCTCTGTGCGCTGAGCATCAAGACGGGCATCATCCCCCCGACGATCAACTACACGACGCCGGACCCCGACTGCACGCTCGACTACGTGCCGCTCGTGGCCCGTGAGCGGCCCGTGCGCTACGCCCTCGCGAACGCCTTTGGCTTCGGCGGCCAGAACTGCATCGTCGCGTTCGGCGCGCTGTAGGGAGAGTATGACCCGGCGCGGCCGGGGCAGGCTGGGAACGCCGGCCGCGGCCCGTCCGCTGGGGCAACCCCGCCGGAGGAATAGGCTGGCCGCGTGACTGAATCCTCCGCGTTCCGCACCGACCGATACGAGCTCACCATGGTGGACGCCGCCATCCAGAGCGGCACCGCAGACCGGGAGTGCCTCTTCGAGGCGTTCGCCCGGCGGCTGCCGGATGGGCGCCGCTACGGCATCGTCGCGGGCACGGGGCGCCTGCTCGAGCTCATCCGGGACTTCCGATTCACGGATGCCGAGCTCACCTGGCTGCGCGACAACCACGTCGTGCGCACGCCCACCCTCGACTGGCTCGCCGACTACGCCTTCCGCGGCAATATCTGGGGCTACCAGGAGGGCGAGGCGTACTTCCCCGGCTCTCCCCTGTTCTCCGTCGAGGGCAGCTTCGCCGACGCCGTCGTGCTCGAAACCCTGGTGTTGAGCGTGCTCAACTACGACAGCGCCGTCGCTAGCGCGGCCGCGCGCATGGTCTCGGTGAGCCTCGGCCGGCCGATCGCCGAGATGGGCTCGCGCCGCACGAGCGAGTACGCCGCCGTCGCCGCCGCCCGCGCGGCGTACATCGCCGGGTTCGCGTCCACGAGCAATCTCGAGGCCGGGCGCAGCTGGGGCATCCCCACGATGGGTACGGCGGCCCATTCCTTCACGCTCCTGCACGACAGCGAAGCGGATGCCTTCGAAGCCCAGGTGGCGGCGTTCGGCTCCTCGACGACCCTGCTCGTCGACACCTACAACATCCAGGCCGGAATCGACAGGGCCGTCGCGGTCGCCGGGACAGGGCTCGGTTCGATCCGGATCGACTCAGGGGACCTCCCGACCGTCGTCGCCGGCGCGCGCGCCCAGCTCGACTCGCTCGGCGCGGTCAACACCCACATCACGGTGACAAGCGACCTCGACGAGTATTCGATCGCCGCACTGTCGGCGTCTCCCGTCGACGCGTTCGGCGTCGGCACCTCCCTCGTCACGGGTTCTGGTGCCCCCGCCGCCGGGATGGTCTACAAGCTCGTCGCGCACCGGAACGACGCCGGCGAGTGGGTGTCTGTCGCGAAGACATCCGCGGCCAAGGTCTCGGTCGGGGGCCTCAAGCGGGCCGTTCGACGTCTCGACGCGAGCGGAACGGCCCGCGCCGAGGTCGTCCTGCTCGGCGGCGACCCCGCAGACACGACGGAGCCCGCGGAGGAATCCGGGCGGGACCGGGTACTGCTCGTCCCGCTCGTCACAGACGGCGTGATCGACGAAAGCCACCTCGGGGCGGCCGGCACGGAACGCGCGAGACTGCACCATGCCTCTGTGATGCGTGAGCTGCCGATCGAGGCTTTCCGCCTCGGCCGCGGGGAGCCCGTCATCCCGACGATCTACGAGCAGGGTTAGACAGGTACGGGTAGACCGGAAGGGGTCTGCGGAACCGCTACTTCTTCATCGTGTCGTAGATCTCTTTACAGGTCGGGCAGATCGGGAACTTCTCCGGGTCGCGACCGGGAATCCACATCTTCCCGCACAGTGCCTTGACCGGCTTGCCGGAGATGGCGCTCTCGAGGATCTTGTCTTTGGGTACGTAGTGGGAGAACCGCTCGTGGTCGCCCGGTTCCATCTGCTCGGTGTTGAGCAGTTCCTCGAGCTCGCGGTCGAGCGTGGACGTACCGCCGCCCGGCTGGCCGGGGTTGCCCGGTTCGGCGATACTGGCGCGAATGATTCTGATCATGGGTCCTAGTCTAGGCAGCGTCAGGCTTCCCTCACGAGGGCGGCGGTGCGGCGGAGCCACGGGTCCTGGTCGCGCGCCCAGCGCTCGATGGCGGCATCCGCCCTGGTGCGAGGGAGTCCGGAGAGCCGTCCGACGAGGGGGCGGGTGACATCGCGGGCGAGCGGATCCGCGAGCGCGGCCAGCCGGGCGTCGCGGAGGAAGCCTTCGATCCGGGTGAGATCGGTGTTGGTCAGCAGTGCGACGTTCGACTGCAGCAGGACGACGGCGGCGAACCGGCGCTCGAAGACGGGAACGTCCCACAGCTCTGTGCTGAGCGCCGTGACCTCGTCATGCGTCAGCCCCGGGTACCGCCGGGCAGCGTCCCGGATCGTGCCCCGGATCGCCCCGATCGTCGCCCCGTAGAAGTCCAGGTCGCTTCCGAGTCTGGTCTTCTCCGCCTGGGCCCGGTATTCGTCCCCCTCGTTGCGCAGGGTGGTATCGACGAACTCGCAGGCGGCGCTCACCGACGGGTCAGGCGCGCAGCGCCGAGGCGAGCATCTCGGGTCCGCGGGCGTCGAACGTTCGGCCCCCGAGCCAGATGCCGCCCCAAAGGGTGAGCAGGCCGACGACGACACCGCTCGCGAGGGACGGCAGCAGCCAGACCGGATCGACAAAGAGGCCGAGGACCGCGAACCCGATCGCCGGGAGCGAGAGGATGACCGATCCGACGAGGGTCACGGACTGGATCAGCGCTGCCGCGGTGTCGGAGGCTTGCGGCTGCGTGAACGGACTGTCGCCTGGCTTGGATGCCGGGTAGGGGAAGCGCGCCGAGCTGTAGCTCGAGAAACCGAGTCCGGTCAGCAGGATGCAGGTGCTCACGCCGAGCACGGCGGGGAACGCGCCCCAGTCGCCGTACACGGCGACGCTGATGCACGAGCCGATGCCGATCAGTGGGATTCCGACCAGGAACGCGGGAACGAGCCGGCCCATCCGGTCGGCCATGCCCCGGGTGCCGGAGACGACGTGCAGCCAGATCGCGGTGTGGTCGAACGCGACGTCGTTGTGAAGCGCCCAGCCGAGGAAGATGCACATCAGCGGCACCGGCAGGAGCGCGAGGGCCTGGACCGGAACCCCGGCGAACGCGAGCGGGAGAACGACGAGCACCGGGATCACCGGGATCATCACGAGGGACATGCCGTAGCGGGGGTCCCTGCGCCAGTAGGTCAGGCTTCGTGCGGCAATGGCGCCCGCGGCATTGTTCGGCAGGCGGTCGAACCAGCCGAGGCCGCCGTACTCCTTGGCGACGGCTTCCCTGCCGGGTGAGACGAGCATCCGGCTCACGAGCGCTTGCCAGGCGACCCAGAGGACGAGCAGGAATGCCGCGGCCTCGAGCAGCTTGAGGAGTGCAGCACCCCAGTCCCCACCTGCCGCATCGCCGGGCGCCGACCAGGCCGCCCCGAGCGGAGTCCAGCCGAGGATACTGCTGAGGCCGCCGATGAAGCCCGTGCCGTAGAGACTCCAGTCGAGGTTGACCACGAGCACGGTGACGGGAGCGAACATGACGAGCAGGAGAACGCCGACGATTCCGGCGATCTCCCGCGCGCGGCGAGTGGCCAGCAGGAACGAAGCAATGGACGTACTGACCCGGGAGCCGAGCATGCAGGTGGCAAGGAGGAGCGCCGCGGACAGGACGGCGAACACGGTCTCACCGGGTCCGCGCGACCAGGTCACGATGGTGCCGAGCAGCACGATCGTGAGCACGATTGCGGGGACGCCGATCAGTGCGGACACGGCAAGCCCCAGCGACAGTTGCCGGTTGGGGATGCCCATGACCGCGAACTTGCGGGGGTCCATGCTGTCGTCGATGCCCGTCATGAGCGGAATCAGCAGGAAGCCGAGCACGACGAGCGAGCCGGCGACCACGATGCCGTCACGGATCGAACCGACGCCGTCGTCGACGAAGCGCAGGCCGACAAGCAGGGCGAAGATCCCGGCCGCGACCGCGAGCCCATAGAGCAGTCCGATCACGATGCCGACGACCTGCCAGGGGCTCCGCCGGAAGAGATTGCCGAAGAGCCGGAGCTTCAGTCCGAGAAACTGTGCAACCATTCCATCCCCTCCGCCACTTTTCGCCCTCCGGCGAGTTCGATGAATCGTTCTTCGAGGGTCTGCCCGCCACGCACCTCGTCGACAGTGCCGGCCGCGAGGACCTTGCCGTTGACGATGATCGCGACGTGATCGCAGACCCGCTGGATCAGGTCCATGCTGTGGCTCGAGAGGACGACGGTGCCGCCACTTGCAACGTACTTCTGCAGGATCTCGGTCACGTTGACTGCCGAGACCGGGTCGACGGATTCGAACGGTTCGTCGAGAACGAGCAGGCGCGGCGAGTGGATCATCGCGCAGGCCAGGGCGATCTTCTTGGTCATGCCCGCCGAGTAATCGGCGACCAGTCGGTTGAGTGCGTCCTCGAGTCCGAACGCAACGGCGAGGTCGGCGGATCGTTTCCGGACGGTCGCCCCGTCGAGCCCGCGGAGCACGCCGGCGTAGTAGAGCAGCTGGGCGCCGGTCAGGCGGTCGAAGAGACGCAGTCGGTCCGGCAGCACCCCGATGACGCGCTTCGCGGCGACCGGGTCGCTCCAGACGTCGATGCCGTGGACCTCGATCGAACCGTCGTCCGGACGGAGGAGGCCGGTGACCATGGAGAGGGTCGTGGTCTTGCCCGCACCGTTCGGGCCGACGATGCCGTAGAAGGAGCCGGTGCGGACCTCGAGGTTGATTCCGGAGACGGCGAGCGTGCTTCCGAAAGACTTACGCAGGGCCGTGACAGAGAGGACGACAGGGGCGGGTGCGGTACGGGCACCGGGAGCGATGGCGAGGTTCGCGGCAGCCGGCTCGGCAGGCTCGACCTCTGGCTCTGGCTCCGGTTCCGGTTCGGGTTCCGGCTCGGGTTCTGGTTCCGGTTCCGGTTCGGACACGAGCTCCGGCACGGGCGGGGCCTGCGGCTCCACCGAGTGCACGGTTTCGGGCTCGGTTTCTGTCTCGGGCACGAGTTCGGTTTCCGACTCGGTGACGGGCTCAGTTTCGGGCTCACTGGGGAGATCGGTGACGGGCTCCGCGTCAGGCTCGGTTGCGGGCTCGGTGACGGTCGCCGGCTCGTCGAGAGTCGAGGACCCTGCCGCCTTCGCGACGATCGGCACGGGTGCTGCGGCGACGACGGGCCCGGGGTCGGGCTCCGGAGCGTCGATCGGCTCAGGGACAGCGACGAGTCCCGGTTCCGGAACGGATGGGGCAATCGGCTCACCAGCACGAACCGGTGCCGGTACCGGCATGACCTTGGTCGCGGGCGGAGGTGTCGGGTCCGGACGGACCGTCGACACCTCGTCGTCCTTCGGCTGCGTGGCTGCCGGCGTGGTGGACTTGTTCTCGACGGGGGGCAGGTGCAGGCCGAGGACGGCCGTGGCGACCCAGTCTCTGGAGGTCCCGACTCCCGGGCGGATGCGTGGGGGCTTGGGAACGGCGGGAGGCGCTGAGACAACGGATGGCACGACGATCGGCACGACGCCGGGTACGGGAAGCCGGCCGCCGCGTGCGGGCGCGTCCGGCGGCATGGGGCCGAGTGAACGCTTGGCGAGGGCCTCGGTGCGGGCCTGCGCCTGGGCGCGGGCAAGCGCCTCCGGGTCGGGACGCGGTTTGATCGCGGCCAGAGCCAGGGCATCGGCCTGCGCCTTCGCGCGTGCGGCGGCATCCGCCTGGGCGCGCGCCTCGGCCGCCTCGTACTCGCGAGCCTGGGCAGCTGCGTACTCTTCGGCTTCGGCACGGGCACGAGCCTCCGCCTCCGCCTCGGCCTGCGCCTGGGCGAGGGCTTCCGCGGCGGCAAGGGCCTCCGCACGGACGACGGCAGCCTTCGCGGCACGCGACTTCGCCGCGCTCGCCCTCGCGGCGCGTTGACGAGCGGCCGTCTCGGCCTTTTCTGCGGTCGTGCGGGTCTTGGCCGCGGCTCCTGCCGCAGGGGCGACATGGGTCGGGGACGGCTCGGCCGGATCAGCGGGTTTCTGGGGAGCCGCGGCAACCTTGCGAACCGGGCTGGCGCGGGGCTTCTGGGTTCGGGCGACGGGGGTTCGGGCTGCCGGAGTTCGGGGTGAAGCGGTGCGCGCCGAGGTTGCGCGGTCGGGCGTCGTCTTGGCCGGACGCGCCGGAGTGGCTGCGTCGTTCGACGGGGCCGAATCGGACGCGGGCACAGTTGTGGTCGGCTCGTTGGGCTCGGAGTTGGGAGGCACGTGAGTCACCTCGCCAACCCTACCAACGACCCTCCGACAAGACTGGATGGCGGGCGCGAATCCCGCCGAAAACGCGCTCGATCCGGCCCGTTCACCGGGGCCGATTCCACGCGGCGGCACCCGAAAGGGGCACTTCGGGTAGACTGACACTTTCATGTTGGTGTGTCTGAACGGAAAAGACGAGGTGAACCACAGGCAAACTGGCTCGACATTTTTCGAACCGGGCGCAGGTAGCCCGACACTGTTAAGGAGACAAATATGGCCACCCAGGTAGTCATTTTGGCAGCGGGAATGGGCAGCAGACTGGGTCGTTCACTGCCCAAGCCGCTCACGGAACTCAGCGACGGCCGGTCGATCATGCGTCAGCAGTTCGACAACATCGAGCACGCATTCGGATCCCTGGCCCGCGTCACCATCGTCGTCGGTTACAAGCTCGAGCACATCATCGAGGCGTTCCCCCAGGCATCCTTCGTCTACAACGAGGAATATGACCAGACCAACACGTCCAAGAGCCTCCTGCGCGCCCTGCAGGCCTCCGGCGCGGGCGGGGTGCTCTGGATGAACGGCGACGTCGTCTTCGATCCCGCCGTCCTCGATCGGGCGCACGCCATGGTCGAACGCGACCAGTCTTTCGTGACGGTCAACACCTCACAGGTGTCCGAAGAAGAGGTCAAGTACACGACCGACGACGAGGGATACATCAGGGAACTCTCCAAGACCGTGACCGGTGGACTCGGAGAGGCCGTTGGCATCAACTTCATCTCCAGTGCGCACAAGGCGATCCTGGTGCGCCATCTCGCCAGGGTGAACGACCAGGACTACTTCGAGCGCGGCATCGAACTCGCGATCGAGAAGAACGGCCTGCTGATCGAACCCCTCGACATCTCCGACTTCTACGCTGTCGAGGTCGATTTCGCCGAAGACCTCGAGCGCGCGAACCTGTTCGTCTGATTCGCATTCACCCTGATTTTGTGAACATCTAGAGTGGAGTCTGTGAGTAGCTACGCAGAAGTGCGCCCTGAACAGCTCACCGCTCTCTCCCGCTACCGCCACTCACTGTGGCTCCTGACCCAGCGCGACCTGCGGGTCCGCTACTCCACCTCGTTCCTCGGCTATTTCTGGTCGATCCTCGACCCGCTCGTGATGGCCGGGATCTACTGGTTCGTGTTCACCCAGGTGTTCCACCGGGGCGTCGGGCACGAGCCGTACATCATCTTCCTGCTCAGCGCGCTGCTGCCCTGGATGTGGTTCAACGGAACCGTCTCCGATTGCACTCGCGCGTTCCTGCGCGAGGCGAAGCTGATCCGGTCGACCCGGATCCCCCGCACCATCTGGGTGAACCGGCTCGTGCTCTCCAAGGGCATCGAATTCCTCGCCTCGATCCCGGTGCTCGTGCTGTTCGCCGTGTTCGCCGGCGCCCGGCCGAGCGTCGAAATCGTGTTCTTCCCGCTCGCCATCGTGATCCAGGCGATCCTCACGGCGGGGGTCGGCCTCATCGTCGCGCCGCTCGTCGTGTTCTTCCGCGATCTGGAACGCGCCGTCAAACTCATCCTGCGCTTCCTGTTCTACGCATCCCCGATCATCTACAGCACCCAGGACCTGCCGCACCAGCTGCACTTCTGGGCGGCGTTCAATCCCCTCAGCGGCATCTTCAGCCTCTACCGGGCGGCCTTCTTCCCCGGCAACCTCGACTGGTTCACCGTCGGCGTCAGCGCGGCCATGTCCGTCGCCTTCCTCGGACTCGGGCTGCTGGTCTTCACGCGCACCGAGCGCGCGGTCCTGAAGGAGCTGTGATGACGGGAACAGTCCGGACGCCGGGATCGGCCGTGACCGGGGCGCCTGTGATCGCCCTGGCCGGGGTCGGCATCCGTTTTCGCCGTAACCGACGCGGCAGGCGCAGCTTCAAGGACCTGTTCGCGAGCGGGGCCCGGCGCACCAGACCCGGCGAATTCTGGGCCTTGCGCGCCGTATCCTTCACGGTGCAGCGCGGAGAGGCCATCGGCGTTGTCGGTCGCAACGGCCAGGGAAAGTCGACCCTGCTCAAGCTCGTGACCGGGGTCGTCCTGCCCGATGAGGGCACTGTGCGGGTGACGGAGGGCGTCGCACCACTGATCGAGATCACCGGCGGTTTCGTCGATGACCTCACCGTGCGCGACAACGTCTATCTCACGGCGGGCCTGCACGGCATGACGAAGAAACAGATCGGCGAGCGTTTTGACGAGATTCTCGACTTCGCCGAGATCGGAGACTTCGTCGACACCCCGTACAAGCACCTCTCGAGCGGTATGAAGGTGCGCATCGCCTTCGCGGTCATCTCCCGGCTCGAGGAGCCGATCATCCTCGTCGATGAGGTGCTCGCCGTCGGCGACAAGGCCTTCCGGGAGAAGTGCTATCGCCGGATCGAGGAATTGCTCGCCGGCGGCCGCACCCTGTTCTTCGTCTCGCACAACGAACGCGACCTGCGTCGCTTCTGCGCCAGGGGCCTCTACCTCGACAAGGGCGCGCTCGTCCTCGACGGTCCACTCGACGAGGTCCTCGCCCGGTACGACGCCGATTACGGCGTGCGGCCCGCCTGAGCCGGCTCAAGGATCGACGATGGCGAGGCTGTCGCGATCGGGCGGCAGCTGTTCCTTGGTCAGGCCGGTGAGGAGGTCCCCGACCTCGAGGCTCAGCACGTCCGCGAGCCGGATCAGGGTGTGGAAGGTCGGATTCCCAGTGCCGCGGTCGATCCTGGCGTAATTGGACACGTTGAGTCCGGCCCGGTGCGCGACAGACTCCTGGTTGAGCTCGAGTTCCGTTCGGCGCTGCCGCAGGCGCAGTCCCAGCAGGCGGCTCGCTTCTGACTTCGGCTCCGGCATCCTCCATCTATAGGCTTGAAGTGGGAAAACCGCCAGTGGCCGGGGAAAAGATGTGAATACCTTCCCCTGTCAGACCGGCAACGTAAACTCGACGGAAATCGGAAGGACGGCATCGACATGGCACGAAGAGTGAAACCCCTCGTCTCGACGACCGGGGGTCTGCCGCAGGGCGGCCAGCTTCCGACCGGCATCATCCGGGGATTCGACCGGGTCATGGCCATCCACCGCCCGGCTGTGCTCGCCCACATCCGCGGCATCCGCCGGCGCTCACCGGACTCGGACCCCGCACAGATCATCAGGATCCTCGAACGCCGCTACCTCGCCATGGTCACGACCGGCGGCGCGGCCGTCGGGGCGACGGCCGTCATTCCCGGCGTCGGCACCGGGGTGACCCTCGCACTGTCCGGCGTCGAGACCGCCGGGTTCCTCGAAGCGACAGCCTTGTTCGCCCAGTCGGTGAGCGAGGTGCACGGTATTGCCGTCGACGACCCGGAGCGCGCCCGCGCCCTCGTCATGACGATGATGCTCGGCAGGGAGGGCTCCGACCTCGTCCGCCAGCTTGCCGGCCAGTTCAGCGGAACGGGTGCGGTCCGAACGGCCTATTGGGGCGAACTCGTCACCGCGAGCATTCCGCGCGCCATCATGGGTCCGCTCACCGATCGCCTGAAGAGCTCGTTCATCCGCCAGTTCGCGACCCGCGGCTCCGCGAGTTTCGTCGGCAAGGCGCTCCCCTTCGGCGTCGGCGCCGTCGTCGGCGGCGCCGGCAACCATATTCTGGGCAAGCGGGTGCTGACCTCGTCCCGGCTCGCCTTCGGCCAGCCGCCTGCGGACTTCCGTCCCGAACTCGACCCGCGCATACGCGAGGCGATCGTGCGCGAGGGCGGCGGCCTCGAGGGAGTCGGCCGTGCCGGCGCGCTGCGGGTCGCCGCCGGCCACCGCATCACCCAGCTCGGGCAGCTCGGGCACGGCACCCTCACCGTGCTCCCCCGCATGGTCCCGCGGCTGCTGCGCCGTGGCCGACCGCTGGAGTCAGGGGTTCCAGGCACCGCAACGGCGGATCACCCGGATTCGGCTCACGCGGATTCGGATCACGCGGCCGCCGGGCAGGACGTGTCTCCCCGCGAACCGGCCTCCTCTCCGCGACCGTAGCAGGCCGCTCAGGGCCGAACGGCGTCGAACCGCTCCCACTCGTCCATCAGGTGCTGCACGGCCGCGTGGAAGCGAGCGGTGGCCGCACCGGGTGCCGCGTCGCCGAAGTAGCGTTCGACCCACACACCCAACCGGGCCTCGGCCTCCGGGTCGTGCGCGAGCGCATCCACCGTGCCCACGATCGAGGAGGCGGCGGACGCGTCGAGCCATTCGCACGCCGCGAGGTACCCGCCGGTGTCGATCTCGGCAGCGGGATCGGCGGGGCGGGTGACGAGAAGGGCCTTGCCTGCGGCGAGCCGGTCGTAGACCATGGCTGAGATGTCGACGATGGCAACGTCCGCCGCCGCGAGCTGCCAGCCGAGCTCCGCACCGGTGTCGTACATGTGGTGAGCGGCGGGATCGCGGGCGTTCGCCGCCTTGATCAGGGCGATGATCCTGCGGTTGGCTGCGCCGTATGCCTCGTCGGTGACCCCGCTGCGCGGGTGCGGCCGGTAGATCAGGCGATGCCGCGACGAGGCGAGGAGCGCAGTGGCGAGTGCGACGCCGTGGCTCGCGATCGAGCCGTATGCCGCGGTGGGCCGGTCTCCTTCCCAGGTCGGCGCGTAGAGCACGACCTGCCGGTCGTCGGGAACGTACGGAAGCACGCCGCTGTAGTGGTCCGCCTGCGGGCGGCCGATGGTGATCGCCCGCTTGTCGAAGTCGTAGTCCCAGAGCACCCGGTCGAGACGGGCGAGGGCGGCGTCACCGGCGACGAAGGCGTAGTCGTACGCCTTGATCTGGTTCGTGACCATGTACATCTTGTCGCTCTCGCCATGGTTGATGAACACGTGCCAGCACCGCGGGTAGCGCATCATCTGGAAGTTCCGGGCGTTCTGGTTGACGTAGAACACGATGCGGATGTCCTGTTCCGCGACGACCCGCTCGAGGTCGGCGACCTTGCGCACGTAGGTCACCGGCACCGGGCACTCCTCGGACATCGGCAGCGCCCCGGTCCCGGTGCGGCTCAACACGATGACGGGCCAGGTCTCGGCGAGCACGGCGAGCGGCCGGTACCACTGCCGCATCTGATACAGGTTGACGGCGCCGTCGGCGAAGTAGACCGCGATCTTGAAACGGCCGAGCGGAAGCGGACCGTCCCCGAGGAGCCGGCCGGCGAGCAGTTTCTGTGCCCGGCGCGACGCGGCGACATCCTTGACCAGCTTGACGGCCAGGCCGATGTCTTTTCGAATGGTCATCCCTCCAGAGTACCGAGCACCGGGTCAGACGATGGGGGGACGGCCGGCCAGGGACATCCGCCAGACCGTGCGGGCGCTGATCGGCCGCCGCTCCCCCGGGTTGCTGCGCCAGCCCTCCCGGAATCCGGCGAGCCAGGCCCGCAGTGCCGGCCGGTCGCTGCGGAATCGCAGCAGCTGGATCGCGAGCCAGGAACCGGCGTAGACCGGGACCAGCACGGCAGGCAGGTTGCGCCGGGCGAGCCAGACCCGGTTGCGCGCGTTCAGCCGGTAGTAGTCGGCGTGCCGGGTGGGCTGGATGACGGGATGATTTGCTTCGAGGTTTCCCGCGTACCAGGTGCGCAGCCCCTGGTCCCAGACCCGCCACGCCAGTTCGATGCCCTCGTGAGCGTAGAAGAACGGTTCGGCCCAGCCTCCGGTGGCCAGGAAGACCGCACGGGGCATCACCACGGCACCTTCCCAGACCGAGAAGACGGCGCCGGACTCTGTCGCGGCTCCCTTACGGATGCGCGGAATCCAGCGGGTCGGCGCCGCCGCGCCCGTGGGATCGGTCACCCGGGGTTGCAGCAGGCCGATCGACGGGTCCGCGCGGAGCTGCGCGACCGCGCGACTGAGGAACCGGGGGTCCGGGATGCTCGCGTCGTCGTCGAGGAAGAAGAGGTACTCGCCCGTCACAAGGGGGACGCCGCGATTGCGACCGGCGGGGATGCCCAGGTTCTCCGTCAGGGCCAGCGCCTGGACGGCACCCGGTAACCCGGTCGGTACCCAGCCGTTGCCCACGCAGACCACGTCGAGGACGACCTCCTGCTGGGCGAGCACCGAGCGGATGCCGCTGGCGAGGTCATCCGGCCGGGTGCCCTGGGTGAGCACGACGACACCGACCCTCGGCAGCACGGTGTCGCTCACCGCTCAGGACCGGACGCGGCGCGACGCCATGATTGCGACGAAATGGCCGAAAAGAGCGAGGATCGACAGGGGCACGAGAGCGATGAGCACGATCCGGTCCATGAGAGGCTCGCCGACGAAACGGCCGATCACCGCGGAGGCGAAGATCAGGATCGTGAGTTCGACGGAGTGGTACAGGCGGTGGAACGGCAGGAACCGGGCGAGCCTGCGCAGCTGGGCGATCCTGCCGGGAGTCGGGGTCTGCTCACCGCGCGTGTCGGCGAGTTTGGTGAGCCCCGCGTTCGCCCTGGCGACGTGCACCATGTCGTTGAGCGCCTTGTTGAGCACGATCACGAGGGCGAGCAGCAACGCGAGAGTCGTCCAGAGGAAATCCTCCGGCGATTCGAACGGGTAGGCCGCCGCGCGAATGCCGAACGCGATCGGAATGAGCGCCTCCGTCGAGTAGTGACCGACCTTGTCGAGGAAGACCCCGGCTGGCGACGATTCGCCTCGCCAGCGCGCGACTTCGCCGTCGCAGCAGTCGACGAGCATCTGCAGCTGCCCGAGGATCAGCGCGAGCAGGGCCCCCAGACACCGGGGATGAGCAGCGCCGCAGCGGTCGACCAGCCGACGAGGATCATCAGCGCCGTGACACCGTTCGCGGTCACGCTCGTCTTCAGCAGCAGCCAGGTGAGATACGGCGACACGTCGCGCAGGTAGAGCGAGGCCGTCCAGTGCTCGGCGTTCGCCCGCAGGCGTACCTCGGGCGGCTGCGCGACGGCCCGCAACTCGGCGATCGACGTCGGCCGGGGCTGGCGCACCCGACCGGTGGAATGTGAGTGGGATGTCATAGGTGTCTCCCGGTCCGTGCCGCGATATTGCTGGTGAGTTTCAGGTATCCGAGCAGGAAGCCGAAACCCCAGCAGAAGTGGATACAGGGCAAGACTAGAAGGAACCAGGCGCCGGAGCGCCCGCCATCAGGGCGAGTCACGACCACGGTGGCCAGGAGGACGACGAGCAGGTATCCGACCGGGGCGATCCAGCCCAGCAGCAGCCACGGTACGACGACGCCGGCGAAGCCCAGGACCACTCCGTCGGTGACGAGGAGCACCATCACGGGAGGCACGAAATAGCGGATGCCGTTGTCTGCGGGGAAGCGCCGCGCGAGTTCCCCGCGCCACATTCCGGTGGACAGCATCTGGCGGGCGAGTCTGGACAGGCTCGGTCGCGGCCGGTAGACGACGCGCAGCCTCGGTGTGAACCAGACCGTGCCACCCTGCTCGCGGAGGCGCCGATTGAGCTCCCAGTCCTGGCCGCGCTTGATGGTCTCGTCGAAGAGCCCGGCACGCAGGAGGCTGTCGCGGCGGAAGCAGCCGAGGTAGACCGTCTCTGCGGCGCCCTCCGGCCCACCGACGTGGAGGGGCGTTCCGCCGAGGCCGATCCGGGTGCCGTAAGCCCGGGCGACGGCGCGCTGGAACGGAGCGGTGCCCCGCGCGTCCATGACTCCGCCGACGTTGTCCGCCCCGGTGCGCTCGAGGGTATCGACGGCGACGCGCGCATAGTCGCTCGGCAGCACCGAGTGGGCGTCGACCCGGATCACGACGGGGTAGGCGGATGCACGGATCGCGGCGTTGAGGCCGGCAGGGGTCGATCCGATCTCGTTGGGCACGACACGGATGCGCGGGTCGAGTTCGGCGAGTTCCGCGACGAGTTCCTCCGTGCCGTCGATGCTCGGTGCAAGGGCCAGCGTGACGTCGAACGGACCGGTGTAATCCTGGCCCAGGAGGCTCGTCACCGCGGCCGGGACGTGCAGCACATCGTTGAGCACGGGCATCACGTAGGAGACACCGATCAGGGGCGCTTCGCCGGTGTGTGCTGCCTGTTCGATCGGGTGTCCATTCCGTTGCGGACTGTCCAGACTACCAGCCCACCCCTTTGGGGGCCTCCTGACGGCTGGCGCACCGGAGCGGAAACACGACTGCGCCGCCGGTCGATGACCGGCGGCGCAGGGCGTGGAAGGAGGACGGGAGCTGCTAGCTGGACAGTTCCCCGACCGTGACGGTCACGGTGTACGACTTGCCGTCGCGGACGTAGACGAGGTCGGCGGTGGCGCCGGCGGCGAGTACCCGCACCTGGGCGGTGAGATCCTTCGCGTCGGTGATCGGCACTCCGTTGAACTTCGTGACGACGTCGCCCTTCTTCAGGCCCGCCTTCTCGGCTGCGCCACCGGAGCTGACCTCGCTGACGAGGGCGCCGACCGTGCTGCTCGTGTCACTCGTCGCGCTCGTGATGCTCGCACCGAGCAGCCCGTGGGTGGCCTTGCCGTTGGCGATGAGCTCGTCGGAGACGCGCTTGGCGAGGTTCGACGGGATCGAGAAGCCGACGCCGATGCTTCCGGCAGCCGTTCCCGATGAGGAGGACCCGCCCGCGTTGGCGATGGCGACGTTGATGCCGATCAGTTCACCCTTGGAGTTGAGCAGGGCGCCGCCGGAGTTGCCGGGGTTGATCGCGGCATCCGTCTGGATTACGGAGAGCGAAATGCTGCTCGTCGTGCTCGGAGTGGTCGACTGCGCGCTTCCGTCCTTGTTCGGGAGGTCGAAGTTCCAGAAGTACGGGTTGTCCGTGCTCGGGGCCGTGGTGTCCGGCGTGTCCGTGGTGGGCGCCGCCGATGAGGCGATCGAGATGCTCCGGTTGAGGGCGCTCACGATGCCGTCGGTGACGGTTCCGGAGAGGCCGAGCGGTGCGCCGATGGCGATCGTGGTGTCGCCGACGTTGAGCTTGCTCGAGTCTGCCCAGTTGATCGGGGTGAGGCCGCTCGCGTCGGTCAGTTTGACGACCGCGAGGTCGGAGATCGGGTCTGTGCCGACGATTGTCGCCTTGTAGACCTTCCCGTCACTGGCCGTGACTTCGAGGGTCGCGTCTGCGCTCGCGCCGTCGAGTGTCACGACGTGGGTGTTGGTCAGGACATAGCCATCGGAGGTGAGGACGACTCCGGAACCGGTGCCGCCGGAGGTTCCGCTGGTCGCGTTGATGGTGACGACGCTCGGCATGGCCTTCGCGGTGGCTGCCGTGATCTGGTTGACGCTCTCGGTGTTGTTGACGACGACGGTGCTCGACCCCTGGGCCTGACTGACGGGGGTGCCGTTGCCCTGGCCTCCGGAAAGGAGCGCCATCACGCCGGCGCCGGATGCGCCGCCGATGAGGGCGCCGATCGCGAGCGCCGCAACGAGGCTGAGTCCGGCACGGCGGCGGGCCGGGTCCTTCGGATGGGGGGCCGACGACGGGCCGGTCGGTCCGTTCGGGCCGCCACCCTGGGGAGCGTAGGAGAAGGGTGCAGCCGATGCTGCGAAGTGCGGCGGGACAGAGCCGTCGGCTCCGCCGAGGGGCCGTCCGAAGGCATCCGTCGCGTAGGGAAGCGTCGGCTGGGTGATCTGGTTCGACGCGTTCGCGACGGGCTGCTGGGGAGCCTGGGCGGCCTGGACGTCTGCGGGGGCGGACGCCTGCTGGGCGACGACGCCCTGCGGCTGCTCTGCAACCGGCTGCGCGGCCTGCGGGAAGCCGACGACCTCGGTCGTGTTGTCCGCGTTCGCGGAGGGGGCCGGGTACTCGGTGGTATCGGCGGGGACGGCGGCGTTGGCCGGCTGTCCGGACGCGGCGGCCTGGCCAGCGTCGGAGGGAACGTCGGCAGCGGGACGATCTCGATTAATGTCTGGGTCCTGAGGGTGTTCGGTCATGAGGTGCTCCTTCCAAGCGATGCCAGCTTCACGCCCGAACCTGAACGAATCCTCCGCCCAAGCTGAGAGCATTCAATGACGAAGCCGTGATGTTGCTTGGGGTGGCAGCCCAGCGACCGGGGTCGGCCGGATCGGCGCAGCAATCCTCGCCTGCGAACCGGTCCCGTGAGCCACCGACACGGGGGATGTCGTAGTTTGGAGTCATGCACGGCTCCCCCGAGACAGTTCCGACCGCGGCCATTCCGGGCGCCTGGCGCCGGACGGCCCGTGGTGCCGGCCTGCTGGGCGCCGACGGCACGATCGCCGCCACCATCTTCGCCGAGATGAGCGCGCTCGCCGTCCGCACCGGCGCGATCAATCTCGGACAGGGGTTCCCGGATGAGGACGGACCCATCGAGGTTCTCGACGCCGCCAGACAGGCCATCACGGACGGGGTCAACCAGTACCCGCCTGGCCGCGGCTTCCCCGTGCTTCTCGACGCGATCGCCCGCCACCAGCAGCGTTTCTACGGCCTCAGTGTCGACCAGGAGACCGAGGTCCTCGTGACCGCGGGGGCGACAGAGGCGCTCGCTGCGACGATCCTCGCCCTGATCGAGCCCGGCGACGAAGTCGTGACGTTCGAACCGTTCTATGACGCGTACGGCGGCCTCATCGCACTCGGCGGCGGCATCCATCGCACCGTGCGCCTGCGCACGCCGGACTTCCAGCCGGATCTCGACGAGCTCAGTGCGGTGATCACCGATCGCACCCGGCTCATACTCGTGAACAACCCGCACAATCCGACCGGGACCGTGTTCTCCCGCGAGACGCTCGAGTTCATCGTGCGGCTCGCCGAACAGCACAACGCGATCATCGTCACCGACGAGGTCTACGAACACCTCACTTTCGGTGTGCAGCACCTGCCCGTCGCGACGCTTCCGGGGGCTTTCGAGCGCACCGTGACGATCTCCTCCGGCGGGAAGACCTTCAACACGACCGGATGGAAGATCGGCTGGCTGACAGCACCCGCCGCGCTCGTGACGGCGATCCTCGCGGTCAAGCAGTTCCTGACCTACGTGAACGGTGCGCCGTTCCAGCCGGCGATCGCGAGGGGGCTCGATCTCCCGGACTCGTACTTCACGGGTATCGCGGCCTCGCTGCAGGGCAAGCGTGACGTCCTCGAGCGCGGCCTGGTCGCCGCGGGCTTCGCCGTGTCGCGCCCGAGCGGTTCGTATTTCATCGTGGCGGATGCCGCGCCGCTCGGATACGAGGACGGCGCTGACTTCTGTCGCGACCTTCCCGCCCTCGCCGGCGTGGTCGCCGTGCCGATCGGTGCGTTCTGCAGTCCGGAACACCGGCCGCAGTATGCCTCGCTCGTGCGCTTCGCCTTCTGCAAGAAGGTGGACCTGTTGGAGCAGGCTGCCGCACGGCTCGCTGCCCTGCGCCCGGCCGCCCGGTAGCGCGAGGCCGCCCGAACCGATTCGACGGAGATGCCGGGTTTTCGTAACCTGGGCGGCCGCAAACCGGCCCAGAAACTCAAAAAGTCCGTCGAATCGGTTCGGGCGAGTGTTACTCCGCGGCGGCGGCGGCGAGCGCCGGGTAGTCCGTGTAGCCGGCGGCCGTGCTGCCGTAGAGGGTCTGCGGGTCGAGGGCATTGAGCGGGAGGTCGTCGCGCCAGCGGTGCACGAGGTCGGGGTTGGCGATGACGGCGCGTCCCACGACGACGGCGTCTGCGACGTCATCGGCCAGGATGGCCATGGCCTCGGCCCGGGTCGTGACGGTGCCGAAGCCGGTGTTGATCAGGAGCGGTCCGCCGAAGCGGGTGCGCAGTCCCTGGATCAGGTCGCCGGTCGGGTCCTGGTGCAGCACGCTGAGGTAGGCGAGGCCGAGCGGGGCCAGCCCGTCGACCAGGGCGGTGTAGGTCGCGAGGGTCTCTGCGGCATCCGTCTCGAGCACGTCCTGGATGTTGTGCTCCGGTGAGATGCGGATCCCGACCCGGCCGGCGCCGATCGCGGCGGCAACAGCAGTCGCGACCTCGATCACGAAGCTGGCGCGGTTCGCCGGCGAACCGCCGTGGGCATCCGTGCGCTGGTTCGAGGCCGGTGACAGGAACTCGTGCAGGAGGTAGCCGTTGGCACTGTGGATCTCGACGCCGTCGAGCCCTGCCGCGATGGCGTTCTGCGACGCGCGCACGAATTCCGCGACGATTCCGGGGAGTTCGGCCTCGGTCAGCGCGTGCGGAACGGGGTATGGCTTCTTGCCCTCCGGGGTGTGCGTCTCGCCCTCGATGGCGATCGCGCTCGGCGCGACGACGTCGAAGCCGCCGTTGACGAGGTCGTGCGAGACCCGGCCGGCGTGCATGACCTGGGCGACGATGAGGCCGCCGGCCTCATGCACGGCCGACGCGACGGAACGCCAGCCGTCGACCTGCTCGGCGGTGACGAGTCCGGGCTGGCCGGTGTAGCCCTGTCCGGCGTGGCTCGGGTAGACCCCCTCCGACACGATCAGGCCGAGGGATGCGCGCTGGCGATAGTGCTCGATGACCATCGGTCCGGGGATGCCGTCGAGGCCCGCCCTGGTGCGGGTCAGCGGCGCCATCACGAGTCGGTTCGGCAGGTGCAGGTCGCCGAGGGTCAGCGGGGAGAACAGGGTCACAGTCGCTCTTTTCGTAGTACGGAAGTTCCGCCGGGCGCGGCCGAACGGGCCGGCGCAGGGAAACGCAGGGTGCGCTGCAGACAACGGGCCCGGGCCCGGTCCTATTCCACACGCGGTCCACACCGTCGTCCGCCGCCGGGACGCCGACGCCGGGCCGGGCTGCGAGCGGTCTCAGCCTGTCCCGACGCGGGCAAACCGATCGCCCCGCGGCGACGAATACCAGGCATGACCATCCTGGTGACACGAACTCCCGACCGCACGGCGGCGCCCGCCCCGGTGACGTCTCTCGTGCCGGCCGGGACGTCCAGGACGTCCGTGACGTCCGTGCCCGAAACTCGGCGGGATGAGTATTGCCCGTTCCCACTCTCGACAGACGCACGCGCCTTCGGCCTCACCACGAGTTCGATGCGCCTCGGCTCCGGCACGCTTGCGGTGCGTCACGGCCGCCGCACGGGCAGCGACACGGCGACGGTCCTGCTGCACGGGGCTGCCGGCTCCTGGACGACCTGGACCCCGCTCCTCTCGGCGGCGACGAACGGTGGCTCGGCGGGCTCGACGGGACGCGTTCCATCCGGCGCACTCGCCCTGACCGACCTGATCATTCCGGACCTACCCGGCTGGGGCGACAGCGAACCAGCGGATGCCTCCGGCCGGCACTCCACCCGGCCCGCCCCGGGCATCACGACCGTCGCGGCCGCGATCGCCGAAACCGTCCGTGCACTCGGCTACGAGCGCTGGCACGTCGTCGGGCACTCGCTCGGCGGTTTCCTCGCCCTCGAACTGGCCGCACTCGAACCTGCCGCAACCGTGTCGGTCTCCCTCGTCTCTGCGACGACGTTCTCGGTGGTGGACAGCGTGCGGCATCCGATCACCAGGTTCACCCTGCTGCCCGGGTACACGGCCCTGCTCGGCGTCATGCGCGCCCTCGCGGTCGCCGAGCCCGCCGGCCGCGGCCTCGTGCGCTGGCTCAACAGGGTGGGTGTGCTGCGCGGGCTCACCGCGCCGCTGTTCAGCCGGGTCGACGCCGTACCGGCGAGCGTGATCTCGGCCCTCGCGACGGAAGTCCGTCCGCGGGCCTTCGTCGAGGCATCCGCCCTCGCCGGAGCCCATGACCCGGAACGGTCCTGGGCCCGCATCACCTGCCCGGTGCGCGCGATCCAGAGCGACGCGGACATCTTCGTCGCCGATTCGGACCGCGCCCGGCTCTCCGCCGTCATTCCCGGGTTCGTTTCGCGAACGATCGCGGGCACGGGCCACTTCGCCCACATCGAGAAGCCCTTCGCCGCCCTCGAAGCCCTCGAAGCCCTGAGCAGCCTCCGCGAGAGTACACTTTCGGCCCCTAAACCGATGGTTTAAGGGCCGAAAGTGTACTCTCGCGGGCACGCCGGGCGGAGCGGGGACGTGAACGATCAGTTGTGCGGGATGCCGATCGTGAGGCCGCCGTCAATGACGAACTCTGCGCCGGTCGAGTAGCTCGACTCGTCGCTCGCGAGGTACAGCACCAGGCTCGATACTTCCTCGGGCTTGGCGCCACGGCGCAACGGGATCTCAACCATGTCGACGTCGAGGGACTTCGTCATGGCCGTCTCGATGAAGCCGGGGTGGATCGAGTTCACGCGGATGCCGAGGGGCGCCACGTCGAGCGCGACCGACTTCGTGATGCCGCGCACGCCGAACTTCGACGCGACGTAGGCGTGCAGGCCCGCGCTGCCGAGGAGGCCCTCGACCGATGAGACGTTGACGATCGAGCCGCCGCCGCGGCGTGAGAGCGCAGGGATGGCGGCCCGCATGCCGAGGAACGTACCGGTGAGGTTGATCTCGATGGTGCGGGTCCAGACGTCGATCGGGAAGCTCTCGATCGGCGCGGCGCTCGCGATTCCGGCGTTGTTGACGAGGATGTCCAGCCCGCCGAAGGTTTCCACAGCAAACAGGACAGCTGCAGACCAGTCGTCTGCGTCGGTGACGTTGAGGTGCACGTAGCGTGCGGACGGGCCGAGCTCGGTCGCCATGGCCTCGCCCTCGGTGTCGAGGAGGTCTCCGATGACCACCTGCGCTCCCTCCGCGATCAGCCGCCGCGCGTGTGATGCTCCCATTCCGCGGGCACCGCCACTGATCAGTGCCACTTTGCCTTGAACGCGACCCATGATGGCCACCTTTCTCTTCGGGTTCAATGAATCTGTACTCTACTCAAAAATGAGCGTACTCCGTTATATTGGAATCAGCTGATTGAATCTACGATTGAGAAAACCCCGTGGCACCGTCCCGGGAAGCAGCCGACCCAGAGTGAGGATCCCCGTGCGCCGACCAGACGAAGGCACGACACCGGCCGCCGGTGCCGCCGCCGTTGCCGACGCCGACGCCGACGCCGCCAGTGCCACTCCTGGCCGCCGCGAACGCAACAAGCGTGACAAGCAGGGCCGCATCCTCGCGGCCGCCGAGGATCTCTTCGCCGAGCGCGGCTACGCGCTCGTCACGACCCAGGACATCGCCGATCGCGCGGATGTCGCGGCGGGGACGCTCTTCCGGTACGCGAGCTCGAAGCCCGAGCTCCTCCTGATGGTCTTCAACAACGAGTGGCGCAGGGCCCTGACCGGAACCCGGCACGATCCAACGAAGGCGGACGCATCCCTCGCCCCGACGGACGCGATCATGGCCCTCCTCCTCCCCCTGCTGACCTCCGCCGCGCGCCACCCGGAGAACACCGCCTATTACCAGCGCGAGATCCTGTGCGGCGAGCCCACCGGGACCTACCGCGCCGAGGCCCTCGAGCTCGTCGACGGGCTCGAGGCCACCATCGCGACCGTGCTCAGCGGCTACGGGACGGAGACCCCCGGAGAATCGGAGCGGCTCCGGCGGGGGTGGACCCGGCGCTTGCGGCACGCAGTATCTTCTCGCTGCTCCACCTCGCCCTGATCCGATGCGGGCTGGGACGGGAGCCGATGGAGAGCCTGCCGGACTCGCTCCGCACCGAGATCGACCTCGTGCTGCACGGCATCGTCGAGCAGGTGCCGGCCGCGACCGCCGAGGCCTGACGATTCCCTTGTATTGACCGGGAATTACGACCACACTTAAAGTGCGAACCCAGCGGATGCCCCACAAGGGCGGTCTGCTGTTCGCGCGAGAGTTCACCGACTGAAAGCGGCGCCCCATGGGTTCGTTGACGTATGACCGGGTCACCGTCGAATTCGACGACCGGATCCTCGCGCACCTGCAAATCGTGATCGTGCAGAAGTTACGCCGCGGCGAGAGTTTCCTGTTGTCCTGGCGGAACGCCGCAGAGGCAGGAGACGGTCGCAGTTCCGCCTGGCTGCACCCGGCCATCCCGCTGTACTTCAAGTTCTCCGGCGGCCAGCCGCCGACCATCAATCCGCTGTGGCTCGCCCAGCTCACCCGCTCGGCGAACAGCTCCCAGGGACTCGTCGCCACGGGAGAGGAGCGGGCGATGTCCGAGCAGGACCACGTGATGCGCAAGGAACCCGGTTTCCGTTCCCGGGCGGCAGCGGCCTCCCAGGACACGATCGCGACCGAGGGCTGAGGCTCCCCGGCGGCTAGACCTCGACGATCCCGAAGCGCCGGAGCCGGAGTGCGGGGTTGACCGCACGCACCTGCCCGAGGCGAGCCGAGGTGAGCCAGGCGAGGCCGACATCCGTCGTCTCGCCGATCGTGACCAGTTCGACCCCCATCGGGTCGACGATCATGCTCGTGCCGACGCCGATCGGCGGGGCGTGGTCGGCGGCGGCGACATAAACAGTGTTCTCGATCGCGCGCGCGGTCAGGAGGGTGCGCCACTGCTGCTCCTTGAGCGGGCCCCGCACCCATTCGGCGGGCACGAGCACGAGCTCGGCACCCGCGTCGACGAGTCGCCGGGTGACCTCGGGAAAGCGGATGTCGTAACAGGTCTGCAACCCCACCCGCAGCCCTCCGACCGAGAAGGTCTGCGGCGGCTCGATCGCGCCGGGCAGCACCCAGTCGGATTCGCGCTCGCCGAATGCGTCGTAGAGGTGCAGCTTGCGGTAGCGGGCGAGGAGCTCGCCCGTCGGCCCGACGCTCACGATGGTGTTGAAGAATCGTCCGGCACCGACGGCCTCCTCGAGCATGCCCGCGACGATGACGAGGCCGAGGCCTTCGGCGAGCGCCGCGAGCGCCGTCACGAACGGCCCGTCGATCGGCTCGGCGGCCGCGACGAACGCGGGCCCGAGGGTCGGCTCGAAGAACGCGGAATACTCGGGGAACACGACGAGCTGCGCGCCGCGGTCGACCGCGATGCCGGCCAGGCGGGCGACCTCGGCGAGGTTCGCCTCCCGGTCGGCCCCTGGGACGAACTGGGCGACGGCGACACCGACGGCCGTCGGGTCGACAGGCACCGTCCGGGCGGGCGCTGGCGTGGCAGGCGGGGTTTCGACCATGGCGTCAGCCTAGCCACGAGGGCGGCGCGATTGGAGCGGAACCCTCAGACTGGTCACGCTCCGCACCGGGAACGTGCCAGCATGAAGAGGTAGCGGCGTACGAGCAAAAGGGGCGGGCATGACGAAGATCCTGGTCGTGGAAGACGACGAACAAATGGGCGCGCTGATCGAACGCGGACTCGAGGCAGAGGGCTACGAGATCGTCAGGGTCGGGAACGGGATGGATGCCCTGATCGCGATCAACAACAACGAATTCGACCTTGCGGCCATCGACGTGATGTTGCCGCAGATGACCGGGTTCGAGATCTGTCGGCGCATCCGCGACTCCGGCAACACCATGCCGGTCCTGCTCCTGACCGCCAGGGACACCGTCGACGACCGGGTCTTCGGGCTCGACAGCGGCGCGGACGACTACCTCACCAAGCCCTTCGCCTTCCTCGAGCTCACCGCCCGGGTGCGCGCCCTGCTCAGACGCCAGTCGATGGCAACACCGCTGAGCCTCGAACTCGGCAACCTCGCCATCGATTCCCGGGACCTCAAGGTGACCGTGGCCGGCCGGTCCGTCTCGATGAGCCCCAAGGAAGTCGCGCTGCTCCGCCTGCTGTGCAGCCGGGCGGGGACGACCGTCGACCGCACGACGATCCTCGAAGAGATCTGGAACGGCACCGAACACATCGACCCGAACATCGTCGACCAGTACATCAGCTACCTGCGGCGCAAGATCGACTCTGCGGCGGCCGGGATGCGGATCGTGACCGTACGCGGCTCCGGGTATGCCGTGGAACTCGTCGAGTGAGCGGAGCACGTCCATGAGGTTGCCAGGGCTGTCGATCCGGGCCCGCATCACCGTCGGCAGTCTCGTGATCGCCGCTGTCCTGTTCAGCGGTGCAGCGGTGTTCTTCCGCGGCGAGGTCCAGGCGATCCTGATCGAGACGACGACGACACTGCTGCACAGCGACGCTGCCCCGATCGTGACGGACCTGATCCGCAACCCGACAGAACCCATCGACGGCCCGAGCGAGGGCCAGCTCATCGCGATCGTCGGTCCGGACGGCCAGATCTCCAAGTCCTCGCTGCCGATGGCGCTGCGGAAACGCGTGAGTGAGCTCGCGACGATCGGCGAGACGCCGCAGACGATCGACGCGGGCAACGCCAGGTACCTTGTCGCCGCGACGACGGCCGTGACCAACCAGGGCAACTGGGTCGTCATCACGGCGCGGAACGAGGAGGCACTCGGCTTGCTGCTCGACGAACTGGGCCGGGTGCTCATCATGGGCACCGTGCTGCTGACCGTGGGATTCGGCCTCGCCTCGTGGCTGCTCACCGGCGCGGCCCTCCGCCCGGTGAACCGGCTGCGCAAGGAGGCGGAGAGCCTGAGCACGACCGGGTCGTCCGCGCAACTGCTCGTCCCGGCGGGCAGGGACGAGGTCAGCCGCCTCGCGGTCACGCTCAATGACTTCATCTCCCGGCTGCGCCGCAGTCTCGACAGGGAGAAGCAGGTGGTGTCGGATGCGAGCCACGAGTTGCGCACTCCCCTCGCCGTGCTCAAGGCGCAGCTCGAGCTCGCGCATCTCAATTCCGGCGACGCTCCGGCCCTCGAGGCGGACATCGACGACGCCTCCCGCACCGTGGACCGCCTCTCCCGGCTCGCGACGAACCTGCTGGAACTGTCCAAGCTCGAGAGCCAGCAGGCCCCGCCGGAGTGCGGCTGGGAGAACCTGATCGCCGAGATCTCGGCCTCGGTCGACCGCGCAAGGGTGGTTCGCAACGGGGAGGATCTCGACGTCGACTACGAGATCGAGGGCGAGGATCCGACCGGCCGCTATGCGATCTCGGTGACCAACGTCGGGCAGCTCATCGACAATCTCATCTCGAACGCCATCAACGCCATGGGCGGCCGCGGCGCCGTGACCGTCACGCTCCGCAGCCTCGCAGAGGGTGCCATGCTGAGCGTCGTGGACACGGGGCCCGGCATGCCGGAATCGTTCATCCCGGTGGCCTTCGACCGGTTCTCCCGGCCGGAACAGTCCCGCGCGAGCGGCTCGATCGGGTCGGGGCTCGGCCTCGCGATCGTGCACGCCATCGTGACGCGGGCGAAGGGAACCATCAGCCTGCGCAACACGGGGACGGGCCTGGCCATCGACATCCGTCTGCCGCGCAGCACCCGCACCGGACAGGGCCCGCGGGCCTGACGACAGCGCCAAACTGAGAGCCTTCGCAGGCGCCCGACACCGGGTCGTCGGGAAACCCCCGACCGGGTGGCATAACGTAATGGGGTGACTTATCTGCCCGTGACCCATGATCCAGAGCTGCGCCCGCAGCGGCGATCCTGGCCCACCCACCGGCAGCTGGCCCCGCTGTACGTCGGTGTTCTCGGCCTGTTGATCTCCGCCGCGGCGGCCTGGAACCCGTCCTATTGGGGCGATGAAGCCGCGAGCGTGATGTCCGCGGAGCGTTCGTTGCCCTCCCTGTTCCGGATGCTCGGCACGATCGATGCCGTTCATGGCACCTATTACCTGATGCTGCACTTCTGGATCGACCTCTTCGGTGCGTCCGAGTTCTCCACCAGGCTCCCGAGCGCGATTGCGATCGGTGTCGCAACGGCGGGAACGTTCGTCCTCGCCCGAATGCTGACCGAGGCCAGGGTCGCCTGGATCGCAGCCCTCGTCTTCGCGGTACTTCCCCGGGTGACGTACATGGGCGCAGAGGCGCGATCGACGGCGCTCGCGACGGCTATCGCCGTGTGGCTCGTCGTGCTGCTCGTGCATCTGGTCCGCGCAGGGACGGCGAGCCGGTCGACCCAGAGCTGGCTCTGGATCGGCTTCACCGCGCTCTTCGCCCTCGGAATCTATGTCTTCCTCTACGTCGCGCTTCTCGTCCCCGTACTCGGGATCGCGGTGTTCCTGCTCGCGCCCGATCGGGCCCGGCGACGCGGACAGCTGATGGCCTGGTCGGGCGCGACCGTCGTCGGTCTCATCATCGCTTCCCCGGTCCTGTTCGCGGGCGTCAGCCAGAAGGACCAGCTCTCGTTCATCGGGCGGCGAGCCCAGACGGGCGTGCTCGACGCGGCCGTCAACCAGTGGTTCGGCAACGTGCCCGCGGCGGTCATCGCCTGGGCTCTGATCCTGCTCGCGGTCGTTCTCGCCTGGTTCAGTCGCGGAAGGGTGCGCGCCCTCGAGCGGAACAGGGCAGCGTTGGGCGTGATGCTCGCCTGGATGCTCGTGCCGAGTGCGGCTCTGCTGATCGGCACGCATGTCGTCACGCCGATGTACTCGCTACGGTACCTCTCCATCTGCACGCCGGCCGCAGCAATCGCGCTCGGGATCGCCGTGGCCTGGATCAGGCCCCGCTGGGCCGGGATCGCGGCACTCGTACTGCTCGTCGTCGCCGTGGTGCCGAGTTACGTCGACCAGCGCGGCCCGTACGCCAAGAACGCCGGGAGCGACTGGCGCCAGGCCGCATCCATCGTCCAGGCCGGTGCGCACCCCGGAGACGCGATCGTGTTCGACGAGAGCGTGCGGCCCTCACGGAAGCCGCGGCTCGCGCTGCACCTGTACCCCGCATCCTTCACCGGGCTGCGCGACGTGACCCTCGACACGGCCTATGGGGACACCGGATCGCTCTGGGACACCACCCGGCCGCTCACGAGCGTCCTGGATTCACTCGCGGGCACCGATACGGTATGGCTGGTGCAGTATTCGGGCAGCAGTGAGGAAAAAGCGGGCACCGACCTGCACACGCTGCAAGACCTGGGATTTTCCGTCGCCTCAACGGCCACGGTCGTACACACAACAATCACCGAACTGACAAGGTAGTTTTCATGGCACAGACACTGGTCATCATCCCGACCTACAACGAACGCGAGAACATCAATCCGATCGTGGCCAGGGTGCGCGCGAGCGTCCCGGCCGCGGACATCCTCGTCGTCGACGACGCCTCCCCCGATGGCACCGGCCAGCTCGCCGATGCCATCGCCGCAGCGGACTCCCAGGTGCACGTCCTGCACCGCACGAAGAAGAACGGCCTCGGAGCGGCCTACCTCGAGGCTTTCGGCTGGGGCCTGTCCCGCGGCTACGACGAGCTCGTGCAGCTCGATTCGGACGGTTCGCACCAGCCTGAGCAGCTCCCCGACCTGCTGGCGGCGGCGAAGACCGCCGACGTCGTGATGGGATCGCGCTGGGTTCCTGGCGGAGCCGTGCAGAACTGGCCGTGGCACCGCCGCGCGCTGTCCCGCGGTGGATCGACATACTCACGCCTCGTGCTCCGGCTCCGCCAGCACGACGTCACAGGCGGCTACCGCGTCTACACGGCGCATGCCCTCGAACGCATGGACCTCGCGAGCGTCGAGAGCCTGGGCTATTGCTTCCAGATCGACATGCTGCTCACGAGCGTGCGGGCCGGCCTGACCGTCGTCGAAGTGCCGATCACCTTCGTCGAGCGTGTGCTCGGCTCATCCAAGATGAGCGGAAGCATCGTCGTCGAAGCGATGGCCCGCGTCACCCTGTGGGGCCTCACGGGCAAGGGCGCCCGTCGGTCCGTCGTTGCCGCCGCCAAGAACTGAGCCGCGCGTTCCGAATTCAGGAGTCGAGCCATCTTGACGCCGGAAACCGGCCGATCAACCGGTTCAGACCAGTCCTACTCCTGAATTCGGAACAGGAACGAAGTCGGGGGCGACTTCGGGTCAGAATGACTATATGATGGGTTCACCCAGTTAGAGTCATACTGACCTTTACCTAGTGGATGCCCCCATGAGCGCTCAAGCCGCTGTCGCACTCGCCGTGTCGACCGTGATCTTCGCCCTGCGCTCCGACGCGGAATCCGACTTCAAGACGCTGTGGCTCCCCTGGTCCGCCGCACCAGGGACCCATACCTCGACCAGTGGGCGTTGCCGGGCGGCGGGCTGCCCGGCGACGAGGAACTCGCCGCGGCCGCCGCCCGTACCCTGCACGAGACAACCGGCCTCGCGCCCAGGTACCTCGAGCAGCTCTATACCTTCGGCGATCCGGGCCGCTCTGCCGGCGGCCGCGTGGTGTCCGTCGTCTACTGGGCCCTCGTCGAGTCCGGTGAGGCCGACCTCGCCGTCGTCGGCGACAACGTGCGCTGGTTCGCCGCAGACCGCCTGCCGCGGCTCGCCTTCGACCACAACCGGATCGTCGAGTACGCCCTCTGGCGGCTGCGGACCAAGGTCGAGTATTCCCGGATCGCCCACGCCTTCCTCGGCGAGACCTTCACGCTCTCCCAGTTGCGCGACGTGCATGAGGCCGTGCTGCAGAAGTCCCTCGACCCGGCCAATTTCCGTCGCACGATCGAGGCATCCGGTTCCATCGTCGACACCGGCGAACGCGTCGCGGGCACCCGGCACCGTCCGCCCCGTCTCTACCGGTACAACGACTCCGGACGACAGGGCGAACCGGATCCTTTCGGGCCGGAACCCGCGACCGCCGCCATCCCCACCACGAACTGAATCACCGTGTACAACGCTTTTTGTGAAAATCGAGGAGTTACAGCATGACCATCGCATCGGTCGACCGCACCATTCGTCTGATCAGCACGGGCACCGCGCCCGGAAGCACCTGCAGCCCGCAGCTGGCCGCAGGCCCCTGGGAATTCGACTCCGGCACCCCCGGCTACGGCCCAGGGTCCTCGATGGGCGATGTGCTCCCGACCGGGTCCCCGCGCCAGGGTGCCCTGCCCGAGCGCTACCGGACCGCCTCCGCAGAGGAACTCGACGCGCGCATCCGCTCGGCCAAGGCCACCCTCGGCGACCGGGTCGTGATTCTCGGGCACTTCTACCAGCGCTCGGAGGTCCTCGAGCACGCCGACTTCGTCGGTGACTCCTTCCAGCTCGCGCAGGCGACGAAGAGCCGCCCCGATGCCGAGGCGATCGTCTTCTGCGGCGTGCACTTCATGGCCGAGACCGCAGACCTCCTCTCCGGGCCCGACCAGGCGGTCATCCTGCCCAACCTCGCCGCCGGGTGTTCGATGGCGGACATGGCCGACATCGACTCGGTCACCGACTGCTGGGAACAGCTCGAAGAACTCTATGGAACCGAGGCGGATGCCTCCGGCCGGGTCCCGGTGATCCCGGTCACGTATATGAATTCCTCGGCGGCCCTCAAAGCGTTCTGCGGCGCCAACGGCGGCATCGTCTGCACCTCCTCGAACGCCGAGACCGTGCTGAAGTGGGCCTTCGAACGCGGCCAGCGGGTGCTCTTCTTCCCCGACCAGCACCTCGGCCGCAACACCGCGAAGGCGATGGGCGTCCCGCTCGAGCGGATGCCGATGTGGAACCCGCGCAAGCCACTCGGCGGCAGCACCGGGACCGAACTCGACGCCGCCCAGGTCATCCTGTGGCACGGATTCTGCAGTGTGCACAAGCGCTTCACCGTCGACCAGATCACCACCGCCCGTGCAGAGCACCCCGGGGTGCGTGTCATCGTGCACCCGGAGTGCCCGATGGCGGTCGTCGACGCCGCCGACGAATACGGCTCCACCGACTACATCAAGAAGGCCATCGAGGCCGCCCCTGCCGGGTCGACCTTCGCGATCGGCACCGAGATCAACCTCGTGCAGCGCCTCGCGGCTGAGCACCCCGAGCACACCATCTTCTGCCTCGACCCCGTCGTCTGCCCGTGCTCGACGATGTACCGCATCCACTCCGGCTATCTCGCCTGGGTGCTCGAAGCCCTCGTCGGCGATGCCGGGCAGCCGCCCGCCGTGCTCAACCGCATCGAGGTCCCCGCTACCGACGCGACGAACGCCAGGGTCGCCCTCGAGCGGATGCTTGCCGCGCGTCCTCCCGTCGGCGCACCGGTGAGCGGAGCACGCGCGTGACGCCCGCAGCACCGATCGCACCCCTCGCACCATCGCTCCGGATCCTCGTGATCGGGAGCGGCCTCGCCGGACTCATCGCCGCGGTGCGCGCGACCGACGCGGGTCATTCCGTCACCCTGGTCACCAAGCAGGGACTCCCGGACAGCAACACCCGCTATGCCCAGGGCGGCATCGCCGCGGCCATGTTCCCCGACGACTCGGTGGACCTGCACATCCTCGATACCCTCCGCGCCGGGGCAGGCCTCTGCGACCCGGCGGCCGTCGAGGTGCTCTGCGGCGAAGGGCCTGCCAGGGTCCGCGACCTGATCCGCTTCGGCGTCGACTTCGACAAGGACGACTCCGGCGTGACGCGCGGGCTCGAGGCCGCCCACTCCCGCTCTCGGGTGCTGCACGCCGGCGGGGACGCGACCGGCGCCGCGATCGAAGCCGCACTCGTTTCGACCGTCCGCGAACGGGCCGCCCGCTCGGCCCAGACCCCGGGTATCCCGCGCGTCCAGCTCCGTGAGCACACCATGCTCGTCGACCTCCTCGTCGCGGGCGACCGGGTGACCGGCGCCTCCCTGCTCGGACCGGACGGGCTCGTGCACCGGGCCGACGCCGACGCGGTGATCCTCGCCACCGGCGGGGCGGGCTCGCTCTTCCCGCACACCACCAATCCCGCGCTCGCGACCGGCGACGGCGTCGCAGCGGCCTGGCGCGCCGGCGCGGCGATCGCCGACCTCGAGTTCTACCAGTTCCACCCGACCGCCCTCGCGGTGCCGGGAACCCCGCTCGTCTCCGAGGCGGTCCGCGGCGAGGGCGCCGTGCTCCTGAACGCTCGCGGCGAGCGCTTCATGCTCGCCATCCACCCCGGCGCCGAACTCGCCCCCCGCGACATCGTCGCCCGCAGCATCGCCCGCGAAATGTCCGCCCAGGGCGGCACACCCGTGCTCCTCGACGCGACCGGCCTCGGCAGGGAACTCCTCGAAACCCGCTTCCCCACGATCACGGCCGCGTGCCTCGCCGCCGGGATCGACTGGGCCGTCGAGCCCATCCCCGTCGCACCCGCCGCCCACTACTGGATGGGTGGCGTCAGCACCGACCTGTGGGGCCGCACCTCACTGCCCGGCCTCTACGCCGTCGGCGAGACCGCACGAACCGGGACCCACGGCGCCAACCGCCTCGCCTCGAACTCCCTGTTGGAGGCCGCGGTCTTCGCCGACCGAGCCGTGCGCGCCCTCGGCACTGGCCAGGTCGACGCCGACGGCAGGCGCCTGCCGCCAGTGCCGGCCTCCAGCGGCACGGCCGACGCGACCGTTCCCGCCAGGGCCGTCGACGGACCCGGCGCGCATGTCGACCGCGCCGAACTCCAGCGCCTGATGTGGGACGCGGCCGGTGTGCTGCGCGACGGTGACGGGCTCGCCGCGGCATCCGCTGCCCTCGCCGGCTGGAAGCACCCGGCACCCGCCGGTCAGGACGCGACCCCGGCCGACCGGGTGCGCGCCGTCGAAGACGCCAACCTGCTCGACCTGGCGAGGGTCACCGTGGCCTCCGCGTTCGCCCGCGAGGAATCCCGGGGCGCGCACTACCGCGCCGATTTCCCCGAGAGCCGGCCGGAGCTGGCCCACAGCCAGGCGTGGGTGCGACCCGCCGATTCCGACGATCCGTTCCTCGTGCTCGAATCCCCTGAACGCGCCAGAGAGGCCGAGGAGGCCATCGCATGCTGAGCACCACCGCCATCGACACCGTGGTGCGCGCCGCACTCGACGAGGACGCCCCCTGGGGCGACCTGACCTCCGAGGTGCTCATCCCCGCAGACGCCACGGCGACCGCGAGGCTCGTCGCCCGCGAACCCGGCGTTTTCAGCGGCAGCGCCGTCTTCGAATCCGCCTTCCGGCTCACCGACCCCGCCATCGCGGTCACGCTGCTCACAACCGACGGCACTCCCTTCGCGACCGGCGACGTGCTCGCAGAGGTCGCCGGCCCCGCCAGGGCATCCTCCAGGCCGAACGCATCGGCCTGAACTTCGTGCAGCGGATGAGCGGCATCGCGACGCTCACCGCCCGGTACGTCGCCGAGACCGCCGGCACCCGCGCCCGCATCGTCGACACCCGCAAGACCACGCCGGGGCTGCGGGCCTTCGAACGCACCGCCGTCCGCGACGGCGGCGGCCACAACCACCGCTTCAGCCTCTCCGACGCGGTCATGGCCAAGGACAACCATCTCGCCGTCCTGCAGTCCGGCGGGCTTGGCCTCACCGAGGCGCTCCTGCTCGTGCGCGACCGGATCTCGCACACCACCCACCTCGAGGTCGAAGTGGACCGCATCGACCAGATCGAAGCCGTGCTCGCGGCCCGCGTCGACACGATCATGCTTGACAACTTCGACCCCGATCGGCTCGCGGAAGGCGTGCGCCTGGTCGCAGGCCGCGCCATCGTCGAAGCGAGCGGCGGCGTGAACCTCGACACGGTCCGGGCCATCGCGTTATCCGGCGTCGACGTCATCTCCGTCGGCGCGCTCACCCACAGCGTGCGCTCCTCGACCTCGGCCTCGACGTCGTCGTGGTCGCCGGCACCGAACTCGACGGCGCCGTCCGGAACTGACCGCCGACCGCCAGCAGACACCCAAGGAGCCCGGAGTGATCTACCTCGACAACGCAGCGACGACGCCCGTGCGCCGCGAAGTCCTCGAGGCCATCTGGCCGTTGCTCACCACCGGCTTCGGCAATCCCTCGAGCCACCACCGGGTCGGCGAGGCCGCGGCGGCCGCCCTCGCCGACGCGCGCGCAACGGTCGCCGCCGTTCTCGGCTGCCGACCCGCCGAGGTGCTGTTCACGAGCGGCGGGACCGAGTCCGACAACCTCGCGATCAAGGGCATCGCCCTCGCCGCGCCGCGGGGCCGGCACCTGATCATTTCGGCGGTCGAGCACGAAGCGGTCCTCGAATCCTGCGACTACCTGCACCGGTTGCACGGCTTCGACGTGACCCTGCTGCCGGTGGATGCCCAGGGTCTCGTCGATCCGGCAGACCTCGCCCGTGCGCTCACCCCCGCCACGACCCTCGTCTCGGTGCAGTACGCCAACAACGAGGTCGGCACCGTGCAGCCGATCAGAGATCTGTCCACGCTCGCCCGCGTCCAGGGCGTCCCGTTCCACACCGACGCCGTCCAGGCCGCCGGCTGGCTGCCACTGTCCGTCGCCGACCTCGGAGTCGATGCGCTCAGTATCTCCGGCCACAAGCTCGGGGCGCCCCAGGGAACGGGGGCGCTCTTCCTGCGTCGCCGGGTGCCGCTCGAACCCGTCCAGCATGGCGGCGGCCAGGAGCGCGGCAACCGGAGCGGCACCGAGAACGTCGCCGGAGCCGTAGCCCTCGCGACAGCGTTGCGGCTCGCCGAGACCGAACGCGCAGCGAATGCTCCCAGGGTCGCGGCCCTCCGCGACACCTTCATCGCAGAAGTGCTCGGCGCGGCGCCGGGCGCACGCCTCACCGGGCATCCGCTGCAGCGCCTGCCCGGAACGGCGTCGTTCGTGTTCCCCGGCACGAGCGGGGAGGCCGTGTTGCTCGAGCTGGAAGGACACGGGATCGTCTGCTCGAGCGGCTCGGCGTGCGCGGCGGGCAGCGACGAACCCTCCCCCACCCTCACGGCCATGGGGCTTCCCGCGGAGGTCGCCCAGACCGCAGTCCGGTTCGCCCTTGCCTCGTCGACGACCGGAGCAGAGCTCTCCGAAACGGCCCGGGCCGCCGGTCTCGCTGTCGCGACAATCCGAGGTCTCGGCCGACGCTGAATCGGGCCGTGGAATCTGCGGAATTTCTACGAATCGTAGAAATCGACCAGCCGATCACGTCGAATGAGAAACAGACGGCTAATCAGCCAAAATGCTCAATTGAAACGTCGCAATCCCGGCACCCTGCCCATCGTTAAAGATGCGTCCCTCGGCGCGGGGTCGTAAGCTTGCCTAAAGAGGCGAAAAGCCCAAGTTGGGCCGCCGAAGAGGGGCACCATGACCATTACGGACAAACCAGTCACTGAGTCACTTGCTAGCCAAATCGACTCACTCGTTCAGGGAGCACAGCAGGCGCTCACCGAATACGCTGACTTCACCCAAGAGCAGATCGACCACATCGTAAAAAAGGCCTCCGTCGCGGCCCTCAGCAAACATGCTGAGCTCGCCGTCCACGCAGTAGCCGAAACCGGTCGTGGCGTATTCGAGGACAAGGCCGTGAAGAACCTGTTCGCGTGCGAGCACGTCACGAACTCGATGCAGAATCTTAAGACCGTCGGCATTATCAGCCGCGACGCTATTACCGGAATTACAGAAATCGCCGAGCCGGTCGGTGTTATCGCAGGTATCACCCCGGTGACCAACCCCACCTCGACTGCAATCTTCAAATCCCTTATCGCCATTAAGACCCGCAACCCGATCATCTTCGGCTTCCACCCGGGAGCCCAGCAGTCTTCTGTCGCAGCTGCCCGCATTGTGCGCGACGCGGCAATCGCCGCCGGCGCCCCCAAGAACTGCGTGCAGTGGATCGAAGTTCCCTCCCTCGAGGCGAGCACGCTCCTGATGAACCACCCCGGTGTTGCGACCATCCTCGCGACCGGTGGCAACGCAATGGTCCGCGCCGCGTATTCCTGCGGCAAGCCGGCCCTCGGCGTCGGTGCGGGAAACGTTCCGGCATTCATCGAGAAGAGCGCCAAGCTCAAGCGTGCCGTCAACGACGTCGTGCTCTCGAAGTCCTTCGACTACGGCATGATCTGCGCTTCCGAGCAGGCCGTCATCATTGAAGAGCCGCTCTATGCAGAGGCACTCGTCGAATTCAAGAAGCTGCACGCGTACCTCGTGACCCCGGCGGAGAAGACCCTCCTCGAAGAGTTCATCTTCGGTGTCCAGGCACACTCGGAAAACTGTGGCGGCGCCAAGCTCAACGCTTCCGTCGTCGGCAAGTCGCCGGTGTGGATCGCGCAGCAGGCCGGATTCACCGTTCCCGAAGACACCTCGATCATCATGGTCGAGGTCGGCAGCGTCGGACCGCAGGAACCGATGACGCGCGAAAAGCTCGCCCCGGTGCTCGCCGTCCTGCACGCCAAGGATGCAGAAGAGGGCATCACGCTCTCCGAGCAGATGGTGGAATTCGACGGACTCGGCCACTCCGGCTCGATCCACAGCGAGAACCCCGCGATCATCGAGGAATTCGGTATCCGCGTCAAGGCCGTCCGGATCATCACCAACGCCCCGAGCTCGCTCGGTGGCATCGGTGACATCTACAACGCCTTCATCCCCTCGTTGACGCTCGGCTGTGGCTCGTACGGACACAACTCCGTTTCGAACAACGTGTCGGCCATCAACCTCATCAACATCAAGCGGATCGGTCGAAGGAACAACAACTTGCAGTGGTTCAAGGTCCCCGCCAAGACGTACTTCGAGCCGAACGCCATCCGCTACCTGGCGGACATGCGCCACGTCGAACGCGTCACCATCGTCACCGACGCGACCATGACGAAGCTCGGCTTCGTTGACAAGATCCTCGACGTGCTCAACCGTCGCGAGAACCGCGTGTCCCTCCAGATCATCGACAACGTGCTCCCCGAGCCGACCGTCGCCGCGGTCAAGAAGGGTGCAGAGGAAATGCGCGCCTTCAAGCCCGACACGATCATCGCCCTCGGTGGCGGTTCGCCCATGGACGCCGCGAAGGTCATGTGGCTCCTGTACGAACACCCCGAAATCGAATTCGCCGACATGAAGGAAAAGTTCTTCGACGTGCGCAAGCGCGCGTTCAAGTTCCCCGACCTCGGCGAACTGGCCCAGCTCGTCTGCATCCCGACCACCTCGGGTACCGGTTCGGAAATGACGCCGTTCGCGGTCATCACCGATGAGGTCTCCGGAGTCAAGTACCCGCTCGCGGACTACGCACTCCTGCCGAACGTCGCGATCATCGACCCCGCGCTCACCGCCGCAATGCCGTCCTTCCTCGTCGCCGACTCCGGCTTCGACGCTCTGACGCACGCGACAGAGGCTTACGTGTCGGTCTACGCGAACGACTTCACCGACGGCATGTGCCTGCACGCGATCAAGCTGATCTTCGAGAACATCGAGACCTCGGTCAACGGCACGCAGAACAGCACCGACGACAAGGTCATCAAGGCGCGCGAGAAGATGCACAACGCATCCTCGATCGCCGGCATGGCGTTCGGTAACGCGTTCCTCGGAATTTGTCACGCGATGGCTCACGTCACCGGCGCCCAGATGCACCTCATCCACGGACGAGTGAACGCGACCTACCTGCCGCACGTGATCCGCTACAACGGCAAGATCCCGACCAAGCTGACCAGCTGGCCCAAGTACGAGACCTACATCGCTCCCGAGCGCTTCCAGCAGATCGCGAAGCACCTGGGGCTGCCGGCCTCGACTCCTGAAGAGGGCATCGAGTCGTACGCGACCGCCGTTGAGAAGCTGCGCGACGCCGTGCACATCAAGCCGTCGTTCCAGGCCCAGGGTGTTGTGGAGGAAGACTTCATCGGTCGCCTCGACTCGCTCGCCATGGGTGCATACGGCGACCAGTGCGCACCGGCCAACCCGCGGATGCCGATGCTCGCCGACATGAAGACCATCATGGAGGCCGCGTACTACGGCACCTCGTTCGAAGAGGTTCGTGCCGGTCGTTCGGCCGCAGCGGCCGCCGCCGAGTCCAACACGGACGCCAAGAAGCCGGCCCGCAAGGCAGGCAAGTAGGTCTTCACCCGCTGAATCAGTACTGAAACAGGTTGGGCCCCGCACTTCGGTGCGGGGCCCAACCTGTTTTTCGGCTGTTATCGGTTCTGGGGGAAGCCCAGGTTGATGCCTCCGTGGCTCGGGTCGAGCCAGCGGCTGGTGATCGCCTTGCCGCGGGTGAAGAAGTGCACGCCCTCTGCGCCGTGGGCCTTGGTGTCACCGAACAGCGAGTTCTTCCAGCCGCCGAACGAGAAGTACGCGACCGGGACCGGGATGGGCACGTTGATGCCGATCATGCCCACCTCGATCTCGTTCTGGAACCGGCGCGCGGCCCCGCCATCGTTGGTGAAGATCGCGGTGCCGTTGCCGAACGCACCGGCGTTGATCAGGGCGACGCCCTCCTCGTAGGTGTCGACCCGGACGATGCCGAGCACCGGACCGAAGATCTCCTCGGTGTACGCCTTCGAGGTGACGGGGAGGTGGTCGATCAGGGTCGGGCCGAGCCAGAACCCGTTCTTGTCTCCGTCGACCTCGATGCCGCGACCGTCGACGACGATCGTCGCGCCGTCATCCGCTGCGATCTCGATGTAGCTTGCGACCTTGTCGCGGTGAACTTCCGTGATGAGCGGGCCCATGTCGCACGAGCGACGCCCGTCACCGACGGTCAGGGCCGTCATCCGGGAAACGATCTTCCCGACCAGCTCGTCGGCGACCGGTTCAACCGCGACGACGACGCTGATGGCCATGCACCGTTCCCCGGCACTGCCGAAGCCGGCATTGACCGCCGAGTCCGCGACAAGGTCGAGGTCGGCGTCCGGAAGCACGAGCATGTGGTTCTTGGCGCCACCGAGTGCCTGCACCCGCTTGCCGTGCCGCGTGCCGGTCTCGTAGACGTAGCGGGCGATCGGGGTCGATCCGACGAAGGAGATCGCCTTGACGTCGGGGTGCGTGAGGAGGCCGTCAACGGCCACCTTGTCCCCGTGCAGGACCGTGAAGACGCCGTCGGGTAGACCGGACTCCTTGAGGAGCCTGGCGAGCCAGATGGCTGCGCTCGGGTCCTTCTCGCTCGGCTTGAGGATCACGGTGTTGCCGGCCGCGATGGCGATCGGGAAGAACCACAGCGGGACCATGGCCGGGAAGTTGAACGGGCTGATGATGCCGACGACGCCGAGGGCCTGGCGGGTCGAGTACACATCGACGCCCGTGGCGACGTTCTCGGAGTATTCGCCCTTGAGCAGGTGCGGGATGCCGCAGGCGAATTCGACGACCTCGAGCCCCCGCGTGATCTCGCCGAGGGCATCGGAGAGCACCTTGCCGTGTTCACTCGTGAGGATCTCGGCCAGCTCACCCTTGCGGGCGTTGAGCAGTTCGCGGAACGTGAAGATGATCGACTGCCTCTTGGCGATCGACAGGTCGCGCCACGCCGGGAACGCGGCTTTGGCGGATGCGACGGCGGCTTCGATCTCGCCGGCGTCGGCGAGGGGGACGTCTTTCGTGATGGTGCCGAGGGCCGGGTCGAAGACCGGAGAAGTACGGCCGGACACCCCGGCGTGCTCGGCGCCATCGATCCAGTGCGGGACAACGGGTACTTCGCTCATGGCACTCATCTCTCTCGGACAACGACGTCGGGGAACGGGTCGATTCTGACACAACCCACCGCAATCCACGGGTTCAGGCAGGCCCTAGGCTGGAGCGGTGCAATTCTCCCTCTGGCTGGCCCTCGTGGGTGCGGGTGCGCTGATCAGTTTCACGCCCGGGGCTGGGGCGATCAACACCATGAGCAATGCCCTCAATTCCGGGTTCCGCCGCTCCATCTGGGGCATCCTCGGCCAACAGGCTGCACTGGTCGTGCACATCACGATCGTTGCCCTCGGCGTTGGGCTGCTCGTCGCCAATTCGCCTGTCGCATTCAACATCATCCGCTATGCGGGCGCCGCGTACCTCGTCTACCTGGGCATTCGGCAGTTCCTCGCGAAGCCGAGCCTGGACGCCGAGAGCGCCCGGGCTCTTCGTGACGAGCCGCGCTGGTCGATGTTCCGTCGCGGCCTGTGGGTGAACCTGCTCAATCCGAAGGCGATCGTCTTCTTCCTGGCCTTCCTCCCCCAGTTCATCCGGCTCGACCGCCCCGCGCTCCCGCAATACCTGATCGCGGCAGCCACGGTGATCGTGATCGACGTGCTCGTGATGTGGCTCTTCTTCGCGGGAACGGCGCGGTCATTCCAGCGCTTCACCAGGGACGCGCGCGGCCAGCGGGTACTCAACCGCATCTTCGGAGTTCTCTTCGTCGGCGTCGGCATTCTGCTCGCTGCGATCCACTGACCGATCACCGGCGGCCCACCGGAGTAAGGCTCACTCCCGAGCGAGCCGGATGGTCAGGAAGACGCTGCTGGGGTCGAGGGTGTACCCGGCGAACGGCGGGCATTCGACGAAGCCGGCGCGCAGGTACAGCCGCCGGGCCGGGGCGAAAGAGTCCTGGGTCCCGGTTTCCAGGCTGACGCGCCCGATGCGCCGGTGGAGTGCGTCGTCGAGGATGTGCGAGAGGAGCCCGGCCGCCACTCCGCGACCGCGCGCCTCCCGCGTTGTGCGCATGGACTTGAGCTCGGCGTGGTCACTCGTCAGCTCTTTCAGGGCCCCACAGCCGACCAGGGTGCCGCCTTCCCGAGCGGTCCAGAATCGGATCTCCGGTGCGGACAGGGCTTCGAGGTCGAGGGCGTGGACACTCTCGGCCGGCGAGGAGGCGAACATATCCGCAAGATGCTCGTCGAGCAGCCGATGGACGTCCGGTCGCGCAGGATCGTCCCTGTCGATGGTGAACATTCAGGCATGCCCGGTCTCGGCGTAGGCCAGGGGCCGGGTCGTGGGGCAGGTCATCCACCGAGGGTATCGGTTCCGGGTATGAAAAAGCCCCGGAACCTTACGGTTCCGGGGGCATCTGTTGCGGGGGCAGGATTTGAACCTACGACCTCTGGGTTATGAGCCCAGCGAGCTACCGAACTGCTCCACCCCGCGCTACAAGAAGTAGCTTATCACAGCCTTGAGGCCCAGTCGAACCACGCGGCGCCGTGCATGCTGCGCGGGTTCTGTGCCGGCGCTCGTGCGTTGTGCCACACGCACGGACGGCCGGCTCCCCGAGGGGAACCGGCCGTCACGACCACGGATGCTGTCCGCGGCCGGTGCTGCTGTCTGCTACTGGCCCAGCAGGGCGACGCATGCTCGCGACGGTGTCGGAGAGCTTCTTGTCCGCCACACCGTAGGCCGCGAAGTCGCCGGCGGTCAGCGCCGCCTGCTTGTCGGCAATAGCCTGCTTGGCGACGGCCAGGAGCGCCTGGAGCTGGGCATCCGTTGCCGGGTTGCCCGTCGTCGTCGAGGGTGTCGTGGTGCCGCCTGTCGTCGGCGTCGTCGTTCCGGTGGTCGGCACCGAAGTGTCACCGGCCTGCGCACCCGAACTGCCGCCGAAGAGCACGTCGAGCGCCTTGTTCAGGGTGTCCTCGAAGGCGATCTGGTCACCGAAGGCCACGAGAACCTTCTGCAGCAGCGGGTAGCTGGTCTCACCCGTCGACTGCACGTAGACCGGCTGCACGTACAGGAGCCCGCCACCGACGGGCAGCGTCAGCAGGTTGCCGTTGAGCACCTTCGACTGGCCCTGCTTCAACAGGTTGAGCTGGGTCGATACCGTCGGGTCGGCGTTGAACTTCGCCTGCACCTGGCCGGGGCCCGGCACCGTGTTCGCCTTCGGCAGGGTGAGCAGGCGGAGCTTTCCGTATTCCGCCGATCTGACTCCGTCGGTCGCGCCGGCATCCGAGTCGACGGCGAGGTACCCGGTGAGCACGTTCCGGCTCGTGGTACCCGTCGCGTCCGGGATGAAGGTCGAGTACAGGGTGAATGCCGGTTTCTCCGAACCGGGCACCTGCATCGTGAGGTAGTACGGGGGCTGGAGAGTCGTGTTCGTCGACGGCGACACCGGGTCGTTCGGCGTCGTCCACGCGTCGTCGTGCGAGTAGAACGAGCCGGGGTCAGTCACGTGATACTGGCTCAGGATGTGACGCTGCACCTTGAAGAGGTCGGCCGGGTACCGGACGTGGCTCATCAGCTGGCCGCTCATATCGCTCATGGGCTTGACCGTGGACGGGAAGATCTTCTGCCACGTCTTCAGGATCGGGTCCGTGGTATCCCACGCGTAGAGGGTGACCGAGCCGTCATAGGCGTCGACCGTTGCCTTGACCGAGTTGCGCATGTAGTTGATCTTGTCGAGCGCGAACGGCTGTGCGGGCGTCTCGGTGTCCGTGATGGCGTCGCTCAGGCCGACCGGTGTCGAGTACGGGTAGTCCGCGCTCGTCGTGTAGCCGTCGACGATCCACTTGACCCGGCCGTCGACGACAGAGGGGTATGCGGAGGAGTCGAGGGTCAGGTAGGGGGCGACCTTCTGCACGCGCGTGACGGGGTCGCGGTCGTAGAGGATCTGGGACTGGTCGTTGACGTCGTTGGCGAGGAAGATCTGCTCGGACTGGAACTTGAGCGCATAGATCGAGCTTGTTGAACGCGTTGTCGAGCTTCGGACCGCCGTTGCCGGTGAACGTCGTGTAGGTCTGCTGGGCGCCATCGGTGCCGGACGGATAGTCGAGCTCGACGGGCTTGCTGTCCGCCGCGGCCCCGACGATCGAGTAGGTCGGTGAGTTCTCACCGAAGTAGATCCGCGGCTCGTAAGTTCCGAGCGATCCGGTCGTCGGGATGCCGGACTCGAGGAACACGGGCTGGCCGTCTGCCGAGCGCTGGTTGCCGTATGCCGCGACGACGCCGTACCCGTGGGTGTAGACGATCGTCGAGTTCACCCAGGTGTTCCCGGCGTTGAGCCCGGACAGCTTGAGATCACGGACGGAGACGACGGTGTCCTGGGACTTGCCGTCGATCGTGTACCGGTCCACATCGAGGTTCTTCGGGAACTGGTAATACTGCTTGAACTGTTCCAGCTGCGAGAAGGCGTCGCTCACGAGGGCCGGGTCGAGGATCCGGATGTTGGCGGTCGTCGTCGCGTCCGCCCGAAGTGCCCCTGGCTCTGCGGTCGTCGTCGCGTTGTACGGGACCTCGGTGACACCGGAGAGGTCGTATGCGTTCCGGGTGAGATCGATGTTCCGTTGGATGTACTCGGCCTCGAGGGACTTCGCGCTCGGATCGACCTGGAAGCGCTGCACGACCCACGGGTAGAGGGAGCCGAGCAGGAGGCTTGTCACGATGAGGAGCGCCGTGCCGATCACGGGGAGGCGCCAGCGACCGATGATCGCCGTGACGAGGAAGAGGATGGCGACGACGGCGGCGATGCCGGCGAGGATCGCCCGTCCGGGGATGGTGGCGTGGGTGTCGGTGTAGCCGGCACCGGTGATCAGGTCGTTCGTGCTGGTGAGCGTCGAATACTGGTCGAGCCAGATGCTGAGCGCCTGCAGGACCAGGTAGAGACTCGCCGTGACGGCGATCTGGACGCGAGCGGCCTTGGACACGAGGATTTCGCGGCCGCTGACCCGGATCGACCCGTACAGGTAGGTGGTCGCGATCGCGACGATGGCCGAGATGAGGACGACGGCGGATGCGAAGCCGAGGAACGCCTGGAAGAACGGCAGGTCGAACAGGTAGAACGACACGTCGAGGTGGAACTGCGGATCGGTGGTGCCGGTGTCGGTGCGGTTCAGCCACATCAGCACGACCTGCCAGCGGGTGGCGGCGGCGACGCCGGCGAAAAGGCCGAGCAGAGCGGGGATGCCGTACATGGCGAGGCGGCGGAGCGGCTCGATGACCTGCTGGTAGCGGTCGAGCTGCGAGTTGAGCTTCGCGTAGACCGGACGCATCCGGTAGGCGATCTGGATGCTGACGAAGACCGGGATCGCCATGGCGAGGAAGCCCACGAAGAAGAGAGCGGCTCCTGCCGCCCACTGGGTGGTCAGTACGCTCAGGAAGCCGAGCTGGTTGAACCAGAGCACATCGGCGTACAGGCCGGCGAACACAAAGAACAGGATCACCAGCCCCGCGATGATGGCGGCCGTAATGGCGAGGGGGGCACGACTCCTGCGAGGAGCGTTTCCGGTGGATTGTGACGTCACGAATGGGCCTCTTGGTCTGTAAATCGGCGGTCAGGCCTCATTCTAGACAGGGGTTCTGGGAGCAGGCCTGCCAGCCGGCCCCAAGCCGGCTCAGAGTTCCCTGCAAGGCCGCTGGGGTATCCCCCGTTATTGCACGGGGCAGTGCGGGAGTGCGCTCGTGTCCGCCCCGGACTTGATGGCGTCCAGCGCGGTGAGTGCCTGGTCGAGGGTCGTGACCGAGAAGACCGTGAGACCGTCCGGGATGTGCCCGGTGACCTCGTCGCAGTCGTCCGCGGGGGCGAGGAACCAGTCTGCTCCGGCGCTCCGGGCGCCTGCGAGTTTCTGGCGGATGCCGCCGATCGGGCCGACCGTGCCCGCCTGATCGATCGTGCCGGTGCCCGCGACGTTCTCGCCGCCCTGGAGGAGCCCGGGGGTGAGCTTGTCGATGATGCCGAGCGCGAACATCATGCCGGCGCTCGGGCCGCCGACCTGGTCGAGCTGGATGGTGACCGTGAACGGGAACCGATACTCGGTCTTCACGTTGATCCCGATGATCGCGGAGCCGTCCGAGTCGACGGGGGTGACCGTGAGGTCCTGCGCGACGCCGCCGCGCACGATGCCGACAGTGGCCGGAACGCCGGCGCCGTTCGCCGTGAGCGCGGCACGGAGGGAGGCGATGTCGGTGACGGCGGCGCCGTTGACGGTGGCGATCTGGTCGTCCGCTTTGAGGACGCCCGTCGCCGGCGAACCGTCGGGCAGCGAAACAACCGAGACGATCGTCGGGTAGGTGTAGCCGAGGTTCGTCAGGGCGGCGGCGATCGCATCCTGCTGGGAGTTGACCATCTGCGCGGTGTTCTCCTCGTCGCGCTGCTGCGTCGTGGTGTTCGAGGGGAACGCCGCCTCGATCGGGATGACGGCCTGGCTGGAATCCAGCCACGCTCCGGCGACCTTGAGCCAGCTCGGGCGGTTGTCCGGGTTGCCGACGAGGGACACGGTGAGCATGTCCAGCGTTCCGTCGGTCGGGAAGGTCTCCGCGCCGTCGATGGTGATCAGGGGCCTGTCCGCACCGTCCTCAGAGATGGTCGAGCCGATGGTGTTGTAGACGGGGCCCGGCTTCTCGATCACGTATGGGGCCGGGGTGACGCCGAGGATGATGCCGCAGGCCAGGGCGATGCTGAGCACGATCCAACCGGCCTTGCTTGCACGCCGGGAGCGCGGCGATCGCTCTTCCCAGGTGGTGCCGGAGTCGGATGGCGTCGGGTCGTCGGTGAAGAGGGCCACCGGGCTCCTTCCAGGTTATGCCGGGCGTTCGCGGCAAGCGGACACCAGACCTCTCAGCGTAGGTCATTTCCCAGTTCGGGCCGGGCGTCTCGGACTAGCGTAGAAGCAAGCGACTGAGAGGTGCCTGAAGTGCCCGACGACTCCCGACCCGACGAGGGTCCCAACCCGGAAGACGAATTCCGGGACATGTTGCGCGACATCCTGTCGGGCAAGTCCTCCATCGATCCGAGCCAGCTCGCCGGAGCCGCCGGCCTGCCGGCAGACCCGGCCAGCATCAACGCTCTCATGCAGCAGTTGCAGGGTGCCCTCCGCGGCAACGGCGAGGGCGGCATCAGCTGGGACGCAGCGCTCACGCAGGGCCAGAACAAGGCGGCCGAGAGCCAGGTCTCGGTGACCCCCGCAGAGCACGCCGCCCTCGACCAGGCGTTCCACATTGCTGCGCTCTGGCTCGACGAGGTGACCGACATCGCCGAACTCACGGTGGTCCCGCGCCTTCTCACCCGCAAGGAGTGGGTCACGGAATCCATGCCGGTCTGGACCCAGTTGGCGGAGCCGGTCGCGAACAGCATCTCCGATTCCCTGACCAAGGTCCTCACCGACCAGGCGCCGGAGGAGCTCAAGGGCATGATGGCCGGCGCGAGCAAGATGATGCGCAGCATCGGAGGCACCCTCTTCGCCATGCAGCTCGGTCAGGTCGTCGGCCAGCTCGCGAGCGAGGTCGTCTCAGGAGGCGACATCGGCATCCCGCTCATGACCGACCAGCAGGCCGCCCTCGTGCCGCAGAACGTCGCGGCCTTCGGCGAAGACCTCGACGTGCCGATCGACCAGGTTCAGATCTACCTTGCCGTGCGGGAACTCGCCCACGCCAGGCTGTTCCGGCATTCGCGCTGGCTGCGCCTGCGGCTGATCAGCTCGATCACCGACTTCGCCCACGACATCAGCATCGACTCAGGGCGTCTCGAAGAACTCGCCGAGGGCTTCGACCCGTCCAACCCCGAGGAACTGCGGCAGGCGATCCTGAACGGATCGCTGATCCCGCCGAAGTCGGAGACCCAGCTCGCCGCCCTCGCGAGGCTCGAGACGATGCTCGCGCTCGTCGAAGGCTGGGTCGACGTCGTGACCGTCGAGGCCACGAGCAGGCTCCCCCGCGCCGATGCCATCAACGAGACCGTCAAGCGCCGTCGCGCCTCTGGCGGTCCGGCCGAGTCCGCGTTCTCGACCCTCGTCGGGCTCGAGCTGCGTCCGCGCAGGCTGCGCGAGGCCGCCGCGATGTGGCAGGCCGTGACGGATGCCGTCGGTAACGACGGTCGTGACGCGCTCTGGGCGCACCCCGACCTTCTGCCGACGTCAGCGGACCTCGACGACCCGAAGGCGCTCGTCGCGCGGCTGACGAGCACGGCCGCGAGCGTCGCGGCGGGCACGGAACCCGAACTCGACGAGGTCGACCAGGCACTCGAAGACCTGCTGCGCGAGGACGGCCCCGACCGCCCCCACGAGGAGTAGCCCCGCGCCTAGAGCAGGCCCTTGGTGTGCCAGACGGTCTTCGTCTCCGTGAAGGCGAGGATCCGGGCGAGGGAGGGCGCCGCGGCATCCGCCCCGGATTCGGGCTGGAGCACCCGGGTGAGGGTTTCGGCCGCGTCGATCTCGAGGTGCACCCAGTCGAGGTCGCCGGCACCGAGGAGGTCGATCGCGTTGACGTCGGCGTGGCTCGCGAGCCACGGCGCCATCTCGGCCGGTGACCCGGTGAGGATGTTGACGACCCCGCCGGGGACGTCGCTCGTGGCGAGCACCTCGCCGAGAGTGATCGCCGAGAGCGGCCTGGTTTCGTCGGCGACGACCACGACCGTGTTGCCTGAGACGAGGGCGGGGGCGACGGCGCTCACGAGACCGAGCAGCGACCCGCCGGACTGCGGGGCGATGATAGCGACGACACCGGTCGGCTCTGGCACGGAAATGTTGAAGTACGGCCCGGAAACCGGGTTCGCATTGCCGGCGACCTGCGCGTACTTGTCGGCCCAGCCCGCGTACCAGACCCACCGGTCGACGGCCTCGTCGACCTGCCGGCCCGCGGCCGACGCTGACACGCCCTCTGACTGCACGATCTCCTCGACGAACTGGGCGCGACGGCCCTCGAGCAGCTCGGCGATGCGGTAGAGCACCTGGCCGCGGTTGTACGGGGTCGCACGCGACCACCCCGCGAAGGCGGAGCGTGCCGCGACCACGGCATCCCTGGCGTCCTTGCGGGATGCCTGCGCCGCGTTCGCGAGGAAGTCGCCGCTCGGCGTCGCCACGGCATAGACGCGACCGGATTCGCTCCGCGGGAACTTTCCGCCGATGTAGAGCTTGTAGGTCTTGGGGACGGCGAGGCGGGTCACTTGGTGGCCTTCTTTCGTGCTGCGGACGGCTTGACGGCTGATGATCGGCGTCCACGGCCACGGCGTGGCGGGCGGCGGCGACTGCGGCGCTGCCCGCCGGCTGGAGGTACGCGGCGAGGCCGTGGCGGCCGCCTTCGCGGCCGTAGCCCGACTCCTTGTAACCGCCGAAGGGGCTCGCGGGGTCGAACCGGTTGAAGGTGTTCGCCCAGATCACACCGGCGCGGAGCCGGTCGGCGACGGCGAGGACGCGGCTGCCCTTGTCGCTCCAGATCCCGGCGGAGAGACCGTACGGCGTGTTGTTCGCCTTCGCGATCGCCTCCTCGGGGGTGCGGAACGTCAGCACGGAAAGCACGGGGCCGAAGACCTCGTCGCGGGCGATGCGGTGACTCGTCGACACATTGGTGAAGATGGTCGGCCGGAACCAGAACCCGTTCTCCGGCAGGTCGCAGTCGGGACTCCAGCGTTCGGCGCCTTCGTCCTCGCCGATGGCGGACAGTTCGGTGATGCGCTTCAGCTGGTCTGCGCTGTTGATTGCACCGATGTCGGTGTTCTTGTCGAGCGGATCGCCGAGGCGCAGCGTCGAGAGGCGCTGCTTGAGCCGGTCGACGACCTCGTCGTGGATGCTCTCCTGGACGAGCAGGCGGCTGCCCGCGCAGCAGACGTGGCCCTGGTTGAAGAAGATCCCGTTGACGATGCCCTCGATGGCCTGGTCGATCGGAGCGTCGTCGAAGACGATGTTCGCCGCCTTGCCGCCCAGCTCGAGAATGATCTTCTTGTCGGTCCCTGCGACGGCGCGGGCGATGGCCCTGCCGGCCCCTGTCGAGCCGGTGAAGGCGACGAGGTTGATGCCGGAGTGGCCGACGAGCGCCTGCCCGGTCTCGCGGCCCCCCGTGACGATGTTCACGACGCCGGCCGGCAACTCGGCCTGCTGGAGGATCTCGGCGAAGAGGAGCGCGGTGAGCGAGGTGGTCTCCGCCGGCTTGAGGACGACGGTGTTGCCCGCGGCGAGGGCCGGGGCGATCTTCCACGCGAGCATGAGCAGCGGGAAGTTCCACGGGATCACCTGGGCGGCGACGCCCCGCGCCGCGGGGTTGACGCCGAGGCCGGCGTGGTCGAGCTTGTCCGCCCAGCCGGCGTAGTAGAAGAACCAGGCGGCGACGAGGGGGATGTCGACGTCACGGCTTTCGGTGATCGGCTTGCCGTTGTCCAGGGTCTCTGCAACGGCGAGCTCGCGGGCGCGCTCCTGCACGAGACGTGCGATCCGGAACAGGTACTTGCCGCGGTCGCTGCCAGAAAGGGTCGACCAGCGCCGTTCGAATGCACGACGGGCCGCGGCGACCGCGGTGTCGACATCCGCCGCGTCGGCGTGTGCGATCATGGCGAGCTGCTTCTCGGTCGCGGGGTTGATGGTCTGGAAGGGCTCGCCGCGGCCGGCGACGAATTCGCCGTCGATGAAGAGTCCGTATTCGGGGCGGAGGTGCAGCAGCGCCTGGGACTCCGGCGCGGGAGCGTAGTCAAGAAAGCTCATCGTGGTTCCTTCAGTCGATCGTCACGTAGTCGGGGCCGGAGTAGTGTCCATCGCGCATCTTCTGCCGTTGCATCAGCACGTCGTTGAGCAGGCTTGAGGCGCCGAAGCGGAAGAGGCTCGGCGTGAGCCAGTCCTCGCCGACGGTCTCGGCGACGGCGACGAGGTACTTGATGGCGTCCTTCGAGGTGCGGATGCCACCGGCCGGTTTCACGCCGACCCTCGCGCCGGTGAGGCGATGCCAGTCGCGCACGACCTCGATCATCGAGAGGGTCACGGGGAGTGTGGCCGCGGGCTGCATCTTGCCGGTTGAGGTCTTGATGAAGTCGCCCCCGGCGAGGATGGCGAGCCAGGAGGCGCGGCGCACGTTGTCGTAGGTGTTGAGTTCGCCGGTCTCGAGGATCACCTTGAGGTGGGCGACACTGCCGTCGGCGCGGCGGCAGGCTTCCTTGACGGCGACGATCTCGTCGTAGACCTGGCCGAAACGACCGGAAAGAAAGGCCCCGCGGTCGATGACCATGTCGATCTCGTCTGCGCCGGCCGCGACGGCGTCGGCCACGTCGGCGAGCTTCACCGCGAGGGAGGCGCGGCCGCTCGGGAAGGCGGTGGCGACGGAGGCGACGAAGATGCCCTGGTCGCGACCGGCCGCGTGTGCGGAGCCGAGCGCCTCGACGGTGTACGGGACCATGTCTCCGTAGACGCAGACGGCGGCGACGCGGGGGCAGCCCGGGTCACCGGGGTCTGGCGTGAGCGCCTTGCCGACGAGGGAACGAACCTTGCCCGGCGTGTCGGCGCCCTCGAGGGTCGTCAGGTCGATCAGGCCGATGATCGTGTCGATCGCCCGCTTCTTCGAACTCGTCTTGATCGAGCGCGTGCCGAGGGCGGCGGCACGCTGTTCGAGCCCGACCGCGTCGATCCCGGGGATCCCGTGCAGGTAGCGGCGGAGGTTCGCGTCTGTGGCCTCGCCGCCGATGAGGGCGAGGGCACGGGACCTCGTCGACGGCTGGGTCGCGACCACTGGGATGCTTGTCATGAAATGTCCTCGCAGGGTGGTGGTGGGTGTCACGGGGGCTCCGGGCGCCTGAGGGCGTTCCGGTCAGTGGGTTTCGCCCAAGACGGCCAGGGCGGTGTCCTCGTCGGTGACGAGCACGGTGCAGAGGCCGCTGGAGACGATGGCGCGGGCGACGGCGTGTTTTGTGCTTCCCGCGATCACGGCGATCGCGGTCGGTGCCCGGCGCAGTTGTTCGAGCCGGATGCCGATGGTCCGCTCGTCGAGCTCGAGGTCGACGATATGGCCGTCCGCGTTGATGTACCGGCCGACGATGTCTCCGACGGCGCCCTTGCGCACGAGTTCGGCGACCTGGTCGGCAGTGAGGTAGCCGCTGTCGACGAGCGCCGAATTCTCGTCGGCCTGGCCTGCGCTGAACAGGTAGGCGGATGCCGCGCTGCCCAGGTCGAGGACCGTCGCGACGGCGCGGTCGGATTCGATCGCGAGCTTGGTTTCGACGCGCTCGAGGATCGCGGGACTCGGCAGCAGGGTCGCGGAGCCGTGCGCTTTCTGCGCGATCGTGACCGCGGTCGCCGCGGCCGTTCCCTCCCGCCGGTTGAGGCTGACGCCGCCGTTGATCTGCACGACGTTGACGCCGCGCGCCCAACCGGGCTTCAGGCCCTGGGCCACCTCGTGCAGGGTGCGGCCCCAGCTGATGCCGAGGGTCGCCGGAACCGGACGGAGCGCGGTGAGGTAGTCGGCGGCGGCCTGGGCCGCCCGGGACTGCAGCTCCTCGTCGGTCGAGACGCCGGCTGCGGAGACGACGACGGCGTCGCTCAGCCCGGTGTGTTCCCGCAGGCGACGCTCGACGATGAGGCGGCGGGCCCGCGGGTGCACGATCTCGATCCGGATGAAGCCGCTCGCCTTGGCTTGCGCGAGGAGCCGGCCGACCTTCCAGCGGGTGAGCCGGAGGACGGCGCCGATCTCGTCCTGGGTCTTGTTCTCTTCGTAATAGAGTTCGGCGGCGCGAATGGACAACAGTTCATCTGTATCGATCACGCGGTCCTCCGTTGGCTCCCCAACCAGCGTAGGACGCGTCGACGCACGCCTCAACTGTTGTGGGAAAACTTGCTCACATGAGCAGCGCCGCATCGGTGCCTTGCTGCGACCCCCGACTCCCTCCTGAGGTGTCGCATATCGAGGTTCCGTGGCCCAGGAACGTCGATATGCGACACCTCAGCCCACGTGGTCAGCGGGAACGGTCGAGGTCGTCTTCGAGGAGATGCGGGCGGGCGATCACGCGCGCGGCGAAGCCCACGGCGAGGCCGGTCGCGATCAGGAACCAGATCGGCCAACTCCAGCCCCCGTGAGCTGGTGCAGAACGCCGACGACAAGCGGCCCGAGGGCGCCGAGGGTGTACCCGACGCTCTGGACGAACCCGCTGAGCGCGACGGAGCCCTCGTGGGTGCGCGTACGGAGGTTGATCAGCACGAGCGCGAGCGGGAAGTAGAGCGGGCCGAGGCCGGCGAGCAGCACCCAGAGAACCGTGAGCGTGCCCGGTGCGAGGAGGAGACCCACGTCTCCGGCGATGAAGGCGAACATTCCGACGTAGATCAGGAGGCTGAGGTTCTTCATCCGTACGGCGAGCCACGGCACGACGAGCGCGCACGGCAGTCCGACGGCGGCGTAGAGGGAGAGCAACGTCCCGGCCTGGCCGGGGCTGATCCCCGCGGTCTGGGTGAGCATCAGCGGAAGCCAGGCGAAGAGCGCGTATGCGTTGAGCGACGACGTCCCGAAGACGACGGCGATCGCCCAGGCGATCGAAGAACGGCCGATGCGGGCCAGCAGCACCGGCTCGGCCTCCGGAACCGCCGGCGGGGCGCTCTGCGACATCCGGTGCCGCACGAGCATGGTGGCCCAGGGCACGAGGGCGAGGAGCGCGGGGATCATCCACATGCCGAGGGAGACCCGCCAGCCGGCGGCATCCGCTACCGGGACCGCGATGAGAGGCGGAACGAGGGTGCTCAGAGACAGCACCGTGACGTAGAGGGAGGTCACGAGGCCGACCCGGTCGGGGAAGTACTTCTTGACGAGCGGGGGCAGCAGCACGTTACCGGCGCCGAGACCTGCGAAGGTCACGATGCTTCCGCCGATGAGCCAGGTCAGGGAACCCGCGCTGCCACGGAGGAGGTGACCGGCGAGGATTGCGACAAGGGCGACGACAACGACCCGCTCGAGCCCGATGCGGCGCGTGAAGACGGGAGTGAAGATGCCGAAGACCGCGAAGCAGACCGGCGGGAGCATGCCGAGCACGCCGATGGCGAGCGCCCCGAGCGGGACGTCGACGCTGATCGCCAGGACGATCGGAGACAGCGCCGCGACCGCCGTGCGCAGGTTGGCCGCGACGAGGAGGATGCCCAGAAGCGCGAGGGTTCGCCCGGCCCAGAGACCGCGGATCGGGGTGGGGTTCACCGGCCAAGTCTATTCACCGGGCGAGTCTAGGCTGGACGTCATGCCCGACATTTCCCAGTACCTGCCGTTCAGCCGCAAGCCCCAGGTGGACGACACCGGGACGACGTCCGACTGGAGCGCGGATATCGCGGCGACCCTGACCGGAATCGCCGGAATCCTTGAGACGCTTTCCGCGGAGGAATGGGAGACACCGAGCCTCTGCGGCGGCTGGCGGGTGCGCGACGCGGCCGGGCATCTCGTCTGGCGGGTCGGGACCCCGACGCGGGAGCTGCTCGGCACCGGGTGGACGGCACTGCGGGAGCAACTGCCGAACCTGAGTGTGGACCATGCCGTCGACACCCTCAGCCGCCGGGCCGCCGAGGCAGAGCCGGCTGAGCTCATCGCGTCGCTGCAGACCACCGCCGCCGAGTACGCCGCGGGGCGGGTGACCGCCCGGGGGCGGCACGGCATCACCGAACTGACGGAGGTCGTCGTCCACGGACTCGACCTGGCGCATCCGCTCGGCAGGGCCCTTGAGGTCTCGCCGGTCGCGCTCGGCGCGGTTGCCGTGCGCCGGGCGCTGATGGCACCCACCCCGGTCAAGGCGGTCGTGCGCCGCCGCACGCTTGTGGCGACGGATGCCGGCTGGCGCGTCGGGCGCGGAGCCGTGATCGAGAGCACGGCCGTGAACATCGTGCTCTTCCTCTTCGGCCGGGAAGGCTTCACACCGACCGGGCCGCGCTCCCCCGCGGCCTAAGCCCTGAGCGCTGAGCACTGAGCCCCTGCAGCGCGCTCGCTTTCAGTGGCGGGTCGAGCCGGCGAGGAGAGTGCGGATCTGGTCGACGTCTGCCCGCATCTGCAGGATCAGCGGATCGATTCCGGTGAACGCGACCATCCCGCGGATCCGGTCGACGAACGACACCTCGACGACGTGACCGTAGAGGTCGAGCTCCCGGTCCAATACGTAGGCCTCGACCTGCTTCTGCGCGACCCCGTCGAAGGTCGGATTGTTGCCGACCGAGATGGCGGCCGGGTAACGATCCGCGCCGTCGGTCAGCCAGCCGGCATAGACGCCGTCGGCAGGAATGAGCCCCTCGGACTCCGCGGAGAGGTTGGCCGTCGGGAACCCGAGTTCGCGGCCCCTGGCCGCGCCGTGCACGACCTCGCCGCGCACGGTCGGGGTGTGGCCGAGCAGTTCGCCGGCAGCCCTCACATCACCGCTCGCGAGCAGTTCCCTGATCCAGGTCGACGAAACCCTGCGCACCCGGTCGGGCTTGACATCCTCGATCAGGTCTACGGCGAAGCCGAAGCGTGCGCCGAGCTCGGTGAGCAGGGCCACGTCACCGGCGCCGTGCGCGCCGAACCGGAAGTCCCTGCCGACGAGCACGTGCCGGGCGTGCAGTCCGTTCACGAGGACGGTCTCGACGAAGACCTCAGGCGGCAGGCTCGCGAGGTCCCTGGTGAACTCGAGCACGAGGGTGCAGTCGACGCCGGTCTCTGCGAGCAGCCGGAGCTTCTGCTCGGCGCTGATCAGGAACGGCGGGCACTTCTCTGGGGCGAGCAGGGCGAGCGGATGCCGGTCGAAGGTCACGACGACCGCCGTGAGCCCCTGCGTTCCGGCGATGTCTTTGAGCCGGTCGATCACGGCGCGATGGCCGGCGTGGACGCCGTCGAACTTCCCGATCGTGACCGCGGAGCCGGAGGTGGCGGTTTCGAGCGGGAGGGAGCCGATGCCGGAGAGGACCTTCACGAGCTGGCCTGTCGACCGGCCTGGCCCTGTGGTCGTGCCGGGCCCTGTGGACGAGCAGGGCGGTGGCGGACGAGCCACATCATCCCGAGGATCGGAAGCACGAGCGGGATGAAGAGATAGCCGCTGCCGAAGACCGACCAGACCGAGTCGTGCGGGAAGAGCGCGGGGTCGACGATGCTCAGGGTGCCGACGACGAGCACGCCGAGAAGCTCGAAGGAGATGGTCACCCACGCGACGCGGTACCAGCGGCCGCTGCTGCGCACGAGCGCGATGGTCGCGACGATGTACACGACCGCGGACAACGCAGACAGCGAGTACGCGAGCGGCGCCTGGTCGAACTTGGAGGCGATCTGGACGAACGACCGCCCGGTCGCGGCGAGCGCGAGCAGCCCGTAGACGGCGATCAGCAGGCGTCCGACGCCGGTGACCCTGCGCTTCTGCGGTCCATCGACGACGTTCTCGGCTGCGCTCTGTGGTCCGGTCATGGCCTGTTAATTATCGCAGCTTGTGGGAGCGAGACTCTCACAAGCCCTGCACTGTCCAGATCTGGAACATCCGGTACACCATGACCGCGATCGCGAGGCACGCGCCGCCGAGAATGACCGTGCTCCAGCGGCTGCGTTCGATGAGCGCCCAGGCGGCGGCGGCGACGGGAACGATGAGGGCGCTCACGAGGTAGGTGTAGAACTCGAGCAGGCTGCCGCTCGCCGTGTTCCCGGCGAAGGGTGCCGCGATCGAAACGACGAGTTGCCCGACGAGGAGCAGTTCGACGAGCGCCGTCGCGCCCATCGTGAGGTCGTTCGGGACCCGGCCGAACAGCCCGAGAAACAGGCAGAGCACGCCGGCGAGCACCGCGACACCGACCTGGAGCCAGGTGAACCACTCGATCACGAGGACTCCCCCGCTGCGGCCTCGTCGGGCGGGAAGTTGATCACGGTGCGGGCCTGGGTGCCCCGAAGCTCGACGAGGCCGACGAGCCGGCCGCCGGGGGCGATCGCGGCGAGCGGAGCCGCGGTCCCCGCTGCCCCGGTATCCGCGATCTCGGTCGTGACCTCGATACGTTTGCCGTGACCGAGGTCGATCGCCTGTTGTTCGGTGAGGTCGAGGCGCCCGAGCACACGCGTCGCGGCATCCGCCGGACTGATGAGAGCGGCGGCGACGTCGAGCTCCGCGAGGGGCTGGGCGTTCTCGATACGGAACGGGCCGATGCGGGTGCGGCGGAGCGCGGTCAGGTGCCCTCCGACGCCGAGCCCGGCGCCGAGGTCGCGGGCGAGGGCCCGGATGTACGTGCCGGAGGAGCACTCGACGCGCACCTCGAGGTCGAGGAAGCCGTCGACGGGCGTGCTCGAGAGCAGTTCGAAGGCGGCGATGGTGACAGGCCGGGCGGGCAACTGCACGTCCTCCCCGTCGCGGACGCGGGCATACGCGCGCTTTCCGTCGACCTTGATCGCGCTCACCGCGCTCGGCTGCTGGCTGATATACCCGGTCAGCTGGCCGATTCCGGCCGCAATGGCCGCGGGCTCGATGAGTGCGACGGATGCCTCAGGCGCGCGGGAGACTTCCTCGCCCTCCGCGTCGTCCGTGGTCGTCGCCGAGCCGAGCCGGATCGTGGCCAGGTATTCCTTGTCGAGCCCGACGATGAAGGTGAGCAGTCGGGTCGAGCTGTTGATGCCGAGGAGCAGCAGGCCGGTGGCCATCGGGTCGAGGGTGCCCGCGTGGCCGACTTTGCGGGTACCTGCGAGGCGCCGCGTGCGGGCGACGGCGTCGTGGCTCGTCCAACCCTGCGGCTTGTCGACGAGGAGGAGACCGCTCGCGGTGGAATGCACCCGCGCGCTGTTTCGGGACGACGTCTCGTCGTTGGGTTCGGTCTCGCGCTCGATGTCTGCACTCATGAGTGTGTCCCTGCAGTGCCGGTCGGGGCGGACATGGCGTGCGAGGCGTGCGAGCCCGTCGCGTCGAGCACGACGTCGAGCTTGCCCCGGAAGGCGCACCGCATCAGCTCCTCGGCGGCCTCGTCGTCCTCGAAGATGTCCGGGAGCCGGATGGCGAGCAGGGTGTTGAAGAGCATGCCGTTCGCGAGGAAATCCCGGATGATCTCCGGGGGAACCCGGCTTCGTCGCGCAGCATCCGGTAGATCTGCAGGAAACCCTCCCTGGCCTTGGCGCCGATCACCGGGTCATGCCCGGTGATGAAGGCCTGCATGAGCGAGAGCAGGATGCCGCGGTCCTCGATCAGGTCGACGTATGCGGCCCCGAGACGGGCGACGAGCGAGTCGGCGTCGTCGTCGCCGGCCGGCTGGGGCTCGGCAAGGACCACGCGAAAGGTCGTGATGAGTTTGTCGAGAGCACGGGCGACGACCTCGAGGAAGAGGTTCTCCTTCGTGCCGAACATCCGCACGACGTACGGCTGGCTGATCCCGGCGGCCTGCGCGACCTGGTCGGTCGTGGCACCGGAGTATCCACGTTCGCCGAAGACGCGGCTCGCCGCGGCCAGGATCTGTTCCCTGCGCAACGCCGCGGGGATTCGTTCGGTGGTCGTTTCTTTGGCTGCCGTACCGGATTCTTCACTCACTCTTGACATGGTATCCGCGAATAACTATCGTCTCTATTTGTAATCATTCGATTACAACATTCCGTGCTTCTTCGCCCCCTCGATTGGATACCACGTGTCCCAGCCCATCACGCGTCGCGTCCCGATCTGGCTCGCCATCGTCGCGTCCTCACTCCCCATGTTCATGGCCACCCTCGACAACCTCGTCGTGACCGGTGCCCTCCCCGTGATCAACCGAGACCTCGGCGCTTCCATCGAGGAGCTGCAATGGGTGATCAACGCGTACTCGCTGAGCTTCGCGACCTTCATGCTGATGGCCGTCGCCATCGGCGACCGCTTCGGCCGGCGAACCGTCTTCCTCGCCGGGATCGCGATCTTCACGGTCGCCTCCGCGCTCGCCGGTCTCTCGACAGAGCCCTGGCAGCTCATCACCGCGCGGGCGATCCAGGGTGTCGGGGCCGCTGCCCTGATGCCGTTGTCGCTCACCCTCCTCGTCGGCTCGGTCAGCGAGAAGCGCCGCCCGGCCGCGATCGGTATCTGGGGCGGAATCTCCGGCCTCGGCGTCGCACTCGGCCCGCTCATCGGCGGCGCCGTCGTCGAAGGCTGGAACTGGCAGGCCATCTTCTGGTTGAACGTCCCGCTCGGCGTGATCTCGATCCCACTCGCCCTGGTCGCCCTTCCGAACAGCTTCGGGGCCAGGGTCCGGGCGGATGTCGTGGGTCTCGTCCTCGCCGGGGTCGGCGTCTTCGGTCTCGTCTACGGCATCGTTCGCGGCAACGACGCGGGCTGGACCAGCCTCGAGGTCCTCGGCGCGCTCGCCGGCGGCGCGGTCCTGCTCGCGGCCTTCATCGCCTGGGAAGCCCGCACGCCTGACCCTTTGCTGCCACTCCGGCTGTTCCGGGACCGCAGCTTCACCGTCGCCAACCTCGTCGGCCTCACCTTCAGCTTCGGCATCTTCGGGTCCATCTTCATCCTGATCCAGTTCCTGCAGATCGTGCAGGGGCACACCCCGCTCGAGGCCGGCCTGATGACGATGCCCTGGACCCTCGCGCCCATGGTGATCGCCCCGCTCACCGGCCTGCTCAGTCCGCGAACGGGCACCCGGCTTCCGATCGTGCTCGGACTCTCCTTCCTCGCCATCGCGATGGGCTGGCTGGCGGTGGAGATGAGTGCGACGGTTGCATACATCGACCTCGTGCCCGCGTTCCTCCTCGCCGGCGTCGGGATGGGACTCGTGTTCGCGCCGAGCTCCACGGCAGTGCTCGCGAACATGGTCCCGAACGACCACGCGAAGGCGACCGGAACCAACTCGACCCTGCGCGAGATCGGCGTGGCGCTCGGCGTCGCGGTCCTCACGGCCGTCTTCACGGGTGCCGGAGGAGAGCTGACCCCGACCGGCTACGTGGATGCGGCGGTCCCGGCGATCGTCGTCGGGGCATCCGTGCTCGGTCTGGCCGCCCTGATCGGGCTCGCCCTGCCCCACGGTCGCCGTGCGCCCGCAGCGACTCCCGTCCCCGAGCCCGCCACCCTCTCCGCCTGACCCTTCCGGTAGCTCGCGAGAGTACGTTTTTGGCCCTTAAGAACGGGTTTTAAGGCTCTCCTGACGTTACCGTGGGTGGTTTCCGAGCGCCTTAACGAGTGCACGCCGCTCTCCGTCTAGGTTTCTAACTGACAAAGGCAAGAAACACAGGGACGAGAAAACGGCGTGCAAAACTCAACACTATGGCGGACTCTGCTCGGAGTCGACAAAACCATCGTCGAAGCGGTCGATCTCGACGCGGATACGGGCATGCTGGTCGCGTCGGTGCGCCCAACGGCATCGATGCGGAACCGGTGCGGGGCCTGCCGGAAGCGCTGCCCGCGCTACGACGCCGGTGACGGGCGGCGCCGCTGGCGATCCCTGGACGCCGGCTCGGTGCAAATCCACTTAGAAGCTGCGGCGCCGCGGGTGAGCTGCCGGGTGCATGGCGTGACGGTCGCCGCCGTGCCGTGGGCCCGGCATCAGAGCGGGCACACTTTGTTCTTCGATGACCAGGTCGCGTGGCTGGCCACGCAAACATCCAAGTCCGCCATCACCGTGCTGATGCGCATCGCGTGGCGCACCGTGGGCGCGATCATCACCCGGGTTTGGGCAGATACGGAGAAGCAGTTCGACCAGTTCGCGGGCCTCACCCGGATCGGGATTGACGAGATCAGTTACAAGCGCGGCCACAAGTACTTGACCTGCGTCGTGGACCACGATTCTGGCCGTCTCGTCTGGGCGGCACCAGGCCAGGACAAGGCCACCCTCGAGACGTTTTTTGATGCGTTGGGGCCGGAGCGTTCGGCACTGATCACGCATGTTTCCGCGGACGGTGCGGCCTGGATCGCCAGTGTTGTCGCGGAACGAGCGCCGAACGCTGTTCGCTGCGCTGATCCGTTCCACGTCGTGAAATGGGCCACCGAGGCCCTCGATGAAGTCCGCCGGGGCGCGTGGAACGAGGCCCGCAAAGCCGCCCGGCACAACGATGCCCGACGCACTCGCGGCCGGCCCCCAGCCGACGCCCCGGCACGCCCAGACAGCGCCCGGGCGACGGGCATCAAGAACTGCCGATACGCGCTTTGGAAGAACCCGGAAAACCTGACCGAGAAGCAACAAACGAAGCTCGCCTGGATCGTGCAGACCGACCCCCGGCTGGCTCGGGCGTACTACCTGAAGGAAGGCCTCCGTGTGATCTTCAAACTGCCTCTCGAGGAAGCGACCGAAGCTCTCGACAAATGGGTTGGTTGGGCTCGCCGCTGCCGCATCCCGTCCTTCGTGAAACTGCAGAAGAGCATCGTGAAACACCGCACCGCGATCCTGGCCTCCATCGAGCACAGCCTCTCCAACGGCCGCGTCGAATCCATGAACACCAAGATCCGCCTCATGACCCGCATCGCGTTCGGCTTCAAATCACCCGAGGCCCTCATCGCCCTCGCAATGCTCAGCCTCGGCGGGCACAAACCCGTGCTTCCCGGCCGGGACTAACCCACGGAAGAGTCAGGAGAGCCGGTTTTAAGGGCCAAAAGTGTACTCTCGCGAGAAGGACGGGCGGGATGGGCGGGGCGGGGGCGACCTAGGCTGGGGGAATGCGAATTGCTGTGATCGGTGCGGGTGCCCTCGGCGGAACGTTCGCCACGCTACTGGAGAAGGCCGGGCATACCGTGACCGTGACGGCACGGGGAAAGGCCCTGGGCGTCATCCGCTCGGAGGGCATTCACCTGACCGGCGCCTTCGGCGACGAGACCGCCCGGCCGGCTGCGGTCGAACTGCTCACCGAGACTCCCGAGCTCACACTCGTCTGCACCAAGGCGCAGGATGCCGCCGCCGCGATCACGGCCAACGCGGCGGTCCTCGACGGCTCGCCGGTGATCGTCGTGCAGAACGGGCTCGACGGCGTCGCGACGGCGCGACGGATCCTGCCGAACTCCGACTGCTTCGGGGCGCTCTCGATCATCGCCGCGAACTATGCGGCGCCGGGACTCGTCACCGTGACCACGCCGGCACCGACGTACATCGGGCACGATACCGGTGACATCGACGCGGGAACGCTCGCCTGGCAGGGTGTGCTCGACGCGGCATTCCCGACGATCGCGACCTCGAACTTCGTCGGCGCCCAGTGGACGAAGCTCGTGGTCAACATGCTCAACGCGCTCCCGGCAGTGACCGGGCTGAGCGTGCAGGAGGTCGTCGACGATGCGGGGCTCCGTCGGGTCCTGACCGCGAGCATGCGGGAGACCGTGCGCGTCGGCGTCGCCCGCGGGGTGCGTTTCGGGGCGCTGCAGGGGCTCGGCGACCGCCGGTTGCGTGGTTTCGCCGGCCTTCCGCTCTCGATCGGGCAGCTGCTGCCGCGCCTGATGCGGGCCAGGATGGGCGACGTGCCGAACCTCGGCTCGACATTGCAGAGCCTCCGCAGGGGGCAGCTGACCGAGATCGACCACCTCAACGGGGTCGTCGTGCGGGAGGCCGCGGCGGCAGGCGTCGCCGCGCCGGTCAATACCCTGCTGACTGCCCTTGTGCATGAGGTCGAGGCCACAGGACACCCGCTCACACGAGCCGAGGTGCTCGTGCGCTTCGCCCCGCTCCGACTGCGGTAGGCCTCGCGGCGCCGGCTCAGCAGCTGTCGAAGAAGAGACGGCGGGGATCCGCCGGATTGGCGAGGTCGACGACGGCCGTCGCCCACGACCTGGGCCGGACCTCGGCCCGGTAGAGCCGGTTGGCGATGGCCCGGTCGTCGGGAACAGGGGAACCACCCAGTGCAGGGTCTGTCGTGGTATCCGCAGCATCACCGAGTTCCCCGGAGGGCTTCAGCTCAGCGGCGAGGTCGATGAAAGCGCCGGTCGACGAGGCATCCGCTGCGGTCTCGGTCAGCACGCTGTACGACCAGCCGTCGCGGAGTTCCTTCCTGAGCAGGAACTCCCCGTCGAAGATCAGGGTGTCGTCCGCAGGCCCCGTCGCGCCGGCGACGCGGAACGGGACCAGGAGCGCCCTGCGGAGCAGGTCGAAGTCGTCGCGGTGGCGGAACAGTCGCTCCGGCGAGGCCGGCCCGAAGGCCGTCTGCTCCTCGGTGGAGCGCTCGAAGTCGGCGAGCGAGGCGCGGGACACGGCGTGCCCGGTCGCGGCGAAGGCCGCTGCGAGGTCGTCGGCGAAGGCGGCCCGCGCGATGGGGTCCGTCCCGTCGATCGCGACCATCGTGCGGCCTCGGCCGTAGAGGCTGAGGATCTCCGTTGCGAGGTCGCGGAGGAAATCGAGGCGTGGTGTCGAAACAAGCGTCATGAATCGAGCCTAGGTTAGTGGGGTGAATGCAACCGTCATCGCGCCCATCGAATCCGGGGGAGTGCCAGCCACCGGGTCTGCCCTCGAGGCCGAGGGCACCGGTGAGATCGCGAGCCTCGTCAATGCCTGGTTCGGCCTGCACGCTCGCGACCTGCCCTGGCGTCGCGACGGTTTCGGCGCGTGGGGCGTGCTCGTGAGCGAGTTCATGCTGCAGCAGACGCCCGTGACCCGGGTGATCCCGCACCTCGAGGCGTGGCTCACCCACTGGCCGACACCCGCCGACCTCGCCGCCGTTCCGCCGGGCGAGGCCGTGCGGGCATGGGCGACGCTCGGCTACCCGCGGCGCGCGCTCTGGCTGCACGCCGCGGCCGTCGAGATCACCGAGAACCACGGCGGAATCGTGCCGCAGGACGTCGGCGTGCTCCTCACTCTGACGGGGATCGGCGATTACACCGCGCGGGCGGTCGCCGCGTTCGCGTACGGCCACCGGCATCCGGTCGTCGACACGAACACGCGCCGGGTCATCGCCCGCTGCGTCGCAGGCCAGGCCGAACCCGCGCCGCCGAGCCGCACCCGCGATCTCGCGGCCATGAACGCGCTCCTTCCGGCGGATGTCCGTGCCGCGGCCGTCTTCAACGCCGGCGCCATGGAACTGGGCGCGCTCGTTTGCACGTCAGCACGCCCGCGCTGCGCGGACTGCCCGCTCGCCGCGCTCTGCGCCTGGCGCGCGGCCGGCTACCCGGAGTACCAGGGTCAGAAGAAGACCGTTCAGAAGAAGTTCGCCGGCAGCGACCGGCAGGTGCGCGGCCTGATCCTCGCCGAGTTGCGCTCGACGAGGCACCCGGTGACGGATGCCGAGATCGCCACGCTCTGGCCGGACCCCGCCCAGCTCGGTCGGGCCCTGTCCGGCCTCCTGTCCGACGGGCTCGCGGTGCGCGTCGCTGCAGGGTCATACTCGCTCCCCCACGAGTAGGCGCGACCGTGAGCATCCGGATCGGCACCTCCGGCTGGAGTTACGAGCACTGGGACGGGGTGCTCTACCCGTCCGGGCTCCCCGCCGCCCGGCGGCTCGAGGTCTACGCCTCCCGTTTCGACACCGTCGAACTCAACGCGAGTTTCTACCGCTGGCCGCGGGAGTCGACGTTCGCCGGCTGGAGACGCCGCCTTCCCGAGGGATTCCTGCTCTCGGTGAAGGCGCCCCGTGGGCTCACCCACGCGAAGAGGCTCTATGCTCCCGAGGTTTGGGCGGCACGGATCGCCGCGTGCTGGCACGAGCTCGGCGACAAGCGCGCCGTCCTGCTCGTGCAGCTGCCGCCGGCGATGGAGCGCGACGATGCCAGGCTGGACTTCTTCCTCGCCGCCCTGCCGCACTGGATCAGGGTCGCCGTCGAGTTCCGGCACGACAGCTGGCTGTGCGAGGAGGTCTTCGCGATCCTCGAGCGGCACGGCGCCGCATACTGCGTGCTGAGCGGCGCGAACCTGCCGTGTGTCCTGCGCGCGACCGCACCGTTCGTGTACGTGCGGATGCACGGCCCCGATCGAGAGCACCTGTACGGAGGCTCGTACTCGGAGGCCGACCTCGATTGGTGGGCGGAACGCATCCGCGACTGGCAGGGCACAGGACGGGACGTGTTCGTCTACTTCAACAACGACGGCGGTGGAAACGCGGTCCGGAATGCGAGCGGCCTGGCCTCGCGATTCGGGAGCTGAGACCCCGACCGCTGCGACGCGGCTACTTCGCGAGCGTCGCGATCGCCTGGGCCCACAGGAAGAACTTGTTGGTGCCGAGGTCACCGATCGTGTCGATGCCGAACGCCGCCTTGAGGTGCTCGGCATCGCTGTCGCTGACGCCCTGGAGCGCCGCGACCGGCGCCTTCGCGAGCTCCTCCAGAGGGAGCGTTTCGTATGCTTTGTCGAGCTTGGCTGCGATGCCGGCCATGGGGTACCTCCACAGTGAGATGGGCTTTCCGGGGAACGAAAGCGCTTTTAAGCGTAGTTCTCCCCGGTCTCCCTCGCTAGGTGCGCTGCGTCAGCGTCCGCTGGAGGCAACCGCTATTCGGCGTGGTGACCGACGGCGGGAGTCTCGTCCTCGTCGTCGTCGTCATCGTCGTCGCCCTCGAACTCGCGCGGCTTGACGTAGGGGTCTTCGTCGCCGGCGTACTGGGCGCCCTGTGCGAGCGCGCCGACCTGGCTGTCGCGCTCCCGCGCTTCGCGGAGAAGGTCGTCGATGAGGGCGGCGTTCTCGGGGATCGCGTCCGCGATGAACTCGAGCGACGGGGTCAGCCGGGCGGTGATGTTCTTGCCGACCTCGCTGCGCAGCAGCCCGGTGGCCGCCTTGAGCGCCGCGGCGCTGTCGGTGCGCTCCTCGAGGGAGCCGTAGACGGTGTAGAAAACGGATGCGTGTTGCAGGTCACCCGTCACCTTGACGTCCGTGATGGTCACGAAGCCGAGCCTCGGGTCACGCAGGCCGCGTTCGAGCCGCTTTGCCACGATGACCTTGATGCGGTCGGCCATTTTTCTGGCGCGTTCCGGATCTGCCATGGTCTCACTCCTCTTGCTTCGGTACTGCGTTACGTCGATGCGTGGAAAATCTGGTGAATCGAGAAGCTGTCGTGCTGAGCGACCAACGGGCCTCAGGCCCCTCACGGAGAGGAGCCGGAGACCCGTCGATCAGACGCGGCCTGGTTAGACGCGCGGCTTTTCCTTCAGTTCGATCGTCTCGATCTCGTCGCCGATCTGGATGTCGTTGAACTTGCCGAGACCGATACCGGCCTCGAAGTCCGTACGAACCTCGGTGACGTCGTCCTTGAAACGACGCAGCGACTCGATGCCGAGGTTGTCTCCCACGACGACGCCGTTGCGGATGACCCGCGCCTTGGCGTTCCTCGTGATGACACCCGAGCGGACGATGACGCCGGCCACGTTTCCGAACTTGGACGAGCTGAACACCTCGCGGATCTCGGCGACACCACTCTGCACCTCTTCGAACTCGGGCTTGAGCATTCCCTTGAGGGAGTTCTCGATGTCCTCGAGCGCGTTGTAGATGACCGAGTAGAACCGCACGTCGACACCCTCGCGGGCTGCACGCTCGCGGGCCTTGGTGTCCGGGCGCACGTTGAAGCCGATGATGATGGCGTTGTCGACGGTGGCGAGGTTGACGTCGCTCTCCGTGACCGCACCGACACCGCGGTGGATGATGCGCAGCTGCACGGAGTCGTCGACCTCGATCTTGAGGAGCGACTCTTCCAGGGCCTCGACGGCACCGGAAACGTCACCCTTGATGATGAGGTTGAGCGATTCGACCTTGCCCTCTTCGAGTGCACGGGTGAAGTCTTCGAGGCTGATGCGCTTGCGGGCCTTGGCCAGCAGGGCGTTGCGCTCGGCGGCTTCGCGCTTCTCGGCGATCTGACGGGCGGTGCGGTCTTCCTGGATGACGAGGAAGGTGTCACCGGCCCGGGGAACGCTCGAGAGGCCCTGGACCTGCACGGCGCGCGACGGCGTCGCGGCGAGCACGGCAACGCCGTTTTCGTCGGCCATCGCACGAACGCGGCCATAGGCCGTTCCGGCGACGATCGAGTCGCCGACGTGCAGCGTTCCCGACTGGATGAGCACGGTTGCGACCGCGCCGCGGCCCTTGTCGAGACGAGCCTCGATGGCGACGCCACGGGCGTCCTTGTCGGGGTTGGCGCGCATGTCGAGTCCGGCGTCCGCGGTGAGGAGGACGGCCTCCAGGATTTCCTGGATGCCGATCTTCTGCTTCGCAGACACGTCGACGAACATGACGTCTCCGCCGTACTCTTCGGCGACGAGCCCGAATTCGGTGAGCTGCTGGCGCACCTTCTGCGGGTTGGCGCCTGGCTTGTCGATCTTGTTGACCGCGACCACGATCGGCACATTGGCCGCCTGGGCGTGGTTGAGGGCCTCAATGGTCTGGGGCATGATGCCGTCGTCCGCCGCGACCACGAGGATCGCGATGTCCGTCACCTGGGCACCACGGGCACGCATGGCGGTGAACGCCTCGTGGCCCGGTGTGTCGATGAAGGTGATGGCGCGGTCGATGCCCTCGTGCTCGGTGATGACCTGGTACGCGCCGATGTGCTGGGTGATTCCGCCGGCTTCGCCAGCGGCTACCTTCGCGTTACGGATCGCATCGAGGAGCGCGGTCTTTCCGTGGTCGACGTGACCCATGACGGTGACGACCGGCGGACGGGCCTTGAGCTCGTCATCGGTCTCTTCGGCCAGTTCCTGGTCGATGTCGATGTCGAAGCCGAGAAGCAGTTCGCGATCTTCGTCGTCGGGCGAGACCATCTGGATCTTGTAACCGAGTTCTTCACCGAGCACATCGAAGGTCGCCTCGTCGAGGGACTCCGTCGCCGTCGCCATTTCACCGAGGTGGAACAGCACGGTGACGAGGTTTCCGGGGCTCGCGTCGATCTTGTCGGCGAAGTCCGTGATCGAGGCGCCGCGGCGCAGACGCACCACGGTTCCGCCGTCGCCGCGGGGGACGCTGACGCCACCCAGCGACGGAGCCTCGCGCAGCTCGAACTCGGCGCGCTTCGTGCGCTTGGATTTGCGGGCCTTGTTCTTGCCGCCTCCGCGACCGAACGCACCAGCGGTTCCGCCACCGGGGCCGCGACCGCGGCCACCTGCGCCGCCGCCACCGGCGGGACGCGGCGGGCCGAAGCCGGGGGCACCGGCGGGCGCGCCACCGGGGCGCTGGAAGGCGGGACGTGCTCCGCCGGCTCCGGCGCCGCCCGGACGCTGGAACGCGCCGGGACGCTGGCCGAAACCGGTCGGGCGCGGAGCCTGGCCGGGTCCGCCCGGACGCGGTGCGCCGGGGCGGGGTGCGGCGGGACGGGGGATGTTGCTCGGCGCCGTCGAGGACGGCGGGCGCTGGCCCATGCCCTGTGCGCTCGCGAACGGGTTGTTGCCCGGACGCGGCGTGGGGGTCTTGCCCATGCCCTGGTTGCTGGCGAAGGGGTTGTTGCCCGGACGTGCCGACGGCGGGCGCGGAACGCTCGCGCCGGGCTTGGCGCCCGTGGACGGACCACGGTCGGACTTGGCCGCCGGGGTGGCCGTCTTCGGGGCGGTCGGGTCTGCTGCGGCAGCCTGTTCGGCAGCCTTCTCGATGCTCGCGGACTTCTCAGCGGCTGCGGCCTTTTCGACGGCGACCGTCTGGCGCTCTGCGACGGTGAGGGGCGCGACGGGATGCGGTGCGGCATCCGCTGCGGGGGCTTCGACGGGCGCGGCAGGAGCCGCACTCGGGCGTGCACCCGGCTTGACCGCGAGGCGGGCCGGTGAGGGCCGCGCGCCGGGCTTGACGCCTGTGGGGGCACCCGGCGTTGCGCCGGCACCCGGGGTGGTTGACGGGGCAGTGGTTCCGGCGCCGGAAGCGGCGTCGGCCAGCAGAGCCGCGCGCAGACGACGGGCTACCGGGGGTTCAACACTGCTGGACGGGCCCTTGACGAACTCGCCCATCTCTTTCAGTTTCGCAAGGGCTACCTTGCTGTCGACATTGAGCTCGCTAGCGATCTCATGTACGCGTGGTTTCGCAGCCACAATTCTCCAATTCCGGGTCTGCACCCGGAAAGGGGCAGACCGTTAGTAACGGACGGGTCTCATTTCGAGCCGCTCATTAGTTGTCCATTAGCCAGTTCAGCCTGTTCTCTAGTTGTTTCGCGTCCAGAGGACTGGTCACGCGAAGGGCACGCCCGAAAGCGCGTCGCCGCAGTGCGTCTTGGAAGCATTCGATGCTGGGATGCAGCCACGCGCCTCGACCGGGCAGAGTGGCGGTTTGATCCACCACGAGTTCCGAGTCTCGGGCTACGAACCTCTGTAAAGAGGCACGCGGAGCGCGCGAACGGCATCCAATGCACGTTCTAACGGGTTCCATCGTACCCCCTATTCCGTGTCCTCCAGGATGCTGTCCGGCTGGATGTCGATTTTGGCACCCGTCAGCTTGGCGGCCAGACGGGCATTCTGGCCCTCCTTGCCGATCGCGAGCGAGAGCTGGTAGTCGGGAACGAGGGCGCGAACGGCCTTGATCGACTGGTCGATCACGTAGGCGCTCGTCACCTTAGCCGGCGACAGGGCGCTCGCGACGAACGTCGCGAGGTCCGGCGAGTAGTCGACGATGTCGATCTTCTCGTTGTTGAGCTCAGCCGTCACGGCCCGGACGCGCTGGCCAAGTTCGCCGATGCAGGCGCCCTTGGCGTTGACGCCGGGCTCGGTCGCGCGCACGGCCATCTTGGTGCGGTGGCCGGCCTCGCGGGCGAGGGAGACGATCTCGACGACACCGCTCGCGATCTCGGGGACCTCGAGGGCGAACAGGCGCCGGACGAGGGACGGGTGGGTGCGCGACACGGTGATCTGCGGCCCCTTGAGGCCCTTGCCGACGGCCGTGACGTAGACCCGGATCCGGGCTCCGTGCACGTAGGTCTCGCCGGGGACCTGTTCTTCCGGCGGAAGGATCGCTTCGATCGTGCCGAGGTCGACGTGGATCATCCGCGGGTTCGGGCCCTGCTGGATGACGCCGGCGACGATCTCGCCCTCGCGTCCCTTGAATTCTCCGAGCACCGCGTCATCGGCCAGGTCGCGGAGACGCTGGTTGATGACCTGCTTCGCGGCGAAGGCCGCGATCCGGCCGAAGTCGGTCGGGTTGTTGATCGCTTCGCCGATGACGTTGCCGTCGTCGTCGAGCTCTGGTACAAAAATGTCGACATGGCCGGACTTGCGGTCGAGGACGACACGCGCTTCCGGCTCTTCTTCGACGGCCTGCTTCGTTGTCTCACCCTGGTGGGTGTGCTTGACGTATGCCGTCAAGATCGCCTGCTCGATGATCTGCACGAGTTCCTCGAAGGGAATCTCTTTCTCGCGCTCCAACTGCCGCAACACGCTGAGGTCGATGTCCATGGCCGGCCTCCTCTATTCAGATTCTGCCGCCGCGAAACTGCGCAGCGGGCTGGTATCTACGGTACCCGACGGAACAGGCGCCCGTCACCCCGAAGGGGACGGGCGCCTGTTCCAGACGGACTTTCTGGGCGGTTCTCAGGCGAAGTGCGTCCCGAGGTTGTCCACAGCGCACTGGGTGCGCTCTCCCGTGCTGCGATCCCACAGCTCGACGATGCCGTCGACGGCTCCGCGTCCGACGATCACGATCTGCGGAACCCCGATCAGTTCGGCGTCGCCGAACTTGACGCCGGGCGAGACCTTGCGGCGGTCGTCGTAGATGACGTCCCGCCCGGTCGCCTCGAGGGTCGCGGCCACCGCGGCGGCGGTCTCGAAGACGATCTCGTCGCGCCCTGCTGCGATCACGTGCACGTCGAACGGGGCGACCGACACCGGCCAGATCAGGCCCTTCGGATCGTTGTTGAGCTCCGCGAGGAGGGCGAGGATGCGGGTGACCCCGATCCCGTACGAACCCATCGTGACCGTGACGAGCTTTCCGTTCTCGTCGAGGACCTTGAGTCCGAGCGCTTCCGCGTACTTCCGGCCGAGCTGGAAGACGTGGCCGATCTCGACGCCGCGGGCGAGCTCGACAGGGCCGGAGCCGTCGGGCGCCGGGTCGCCGGCGCGAACGTTCGCGACCTCCGCGGTTCCGTCGGCGGCGAAGTCGCGCCCGGCGACGAGGCCGAAGACGTGGCGGCCGTTCTCGTTCGCTCCGGTGATCCACGCGGTGCCGTCGACGACGCGGGGGTCGACGAGATAACGGATGCCGGTGGCCGATTTCTCGCCGAGCACTGCACCGGCCAGGGCCCACGGTCCGATGTAGCCCGTGACGAGACCCGGGTGCTTGGCGAGGTCGCCTGCGTTCGCCGCTTCGACCTCTGCGGGGGCGAAGGCGACCTCGGCGCGCTTGAGGTCGACGTCGCGGTCACCCGGAACGCCGACGATGACGAGGTCGCGGGTGCCGTCGAGGTTGGTCAGGGCGAGCACGATGTTCTTGAGGGTGTCCGCTGCGGTCCACTCCCTGCCGTCGGTGCGCGGGTGGTTCGCGTTCGCGCTGTCGACGAGGGTCTGGATGGTCGGGGTGTCCGGGGTGTCGTGCACCTCGGCGGCCGGAAGCGCCGTCCAGTCGATGACGGGAGGGACCAGGGTCGTGAATGCCTCGACGTTGGCTGCGTACCCGCCGGCCGAACGCACGAAGGTGTCTTCGCCGATGGGGGTGGGGTGCAGGAACTCTTCGCTCCGGGATCCGCCCATCGCGCCGGCATCCGCCTTGACGATGACGTACTCGAGGCCGAGACGGGTGAAGATGCGCTCGTAGGCGTCGCGCTGGGCCTGGTAGCTCAGGTCGAGGCCGGCGTCGGTGTAGTCGAAGGAGTACGCGTCCTTCATCGTGAACTCGCGGCCGCGGAGGAGGCCGGCGCGGGGACGGGCCTCGTCGCGGTACTTGTCCTGGATCTGGTAGATCGACAGGGGCAGGTCCTTGTAGCTGTTGTAGAGGTCCTTGACGAGCAGCGTGAAGACCTCCTCGTGGGTCGGCGCGAGCAGGAGGTCGCTTCCCTTGCGGTCCTGGAGGCGGAAGAGGCCCTCGCCGTACTCGTCCCAGCGGCCGGTGACCTCGTAGGGTTCGCGCGGGAGCAGGGCGGGGAAGTGCACCTCGAAGGCGCCGGCCTCGGCCATCTCCTCGCGGACGATGGTCTCGATCTTGTTCTTGACGCGGAGGCCGATCGGGAGCCAGGCGAAGATGCCGGGGGCCTGGCGGCGGATGTAACCGGCCCGGACGAGGAGTCGGTGACTGGTGACCTCGGCATCCGAGGGGTCTTCGCGAAGGGTACGGAGGAAATAAGACGACAGACGTGTAGGCACCCCCTACTTTACGGCGCGCGCCGGACACGACTGTTGCCGTTGCGGACAACCGTGGCCGGCAGAGCAGGCTCAGTTGTCCGCAACGGCAACAGTTTCCGCGGGAATGCGGCGGTTGCGGCGGGTCGCGCTACCGCGAGATGGTGACCACGGGGGCGCCGAGGGAGTCCTCGGACGGCGGCATCTCTGCGGCGAGGCGGTTGGCCTCCTCGATCAGGGTCGCGACGATCTCGGACTCCGGCACGGTCTTGATGACCTCGCCGCGCACGAAGATCTGGCCCTTGCCGTTGCCGGATGCGACGCCGAGGTCGGCGTCGCGGGCCTCGCCCGGTCCGTTGACGACGCAGCCCATCACGGCGACGCGCAAAGGAACGGTCATGCCCTCGAGGCCGTCGGTGACGTCGTTCGCGAGCTTGTAGACATCCACCTGGGCGCGGCCGCAACTCGGGCAGGAGACGATCTCGAGCTTGCGTTCGCGGAGGTTGAGCGACTGGAGGATCTGCAGGCCGACCTTGACCTCTTCGGCGGGAGGGGCGCTGAGCGACACGCGGATGGTGTCGCCGATGCCCTCGCCGAGCAGGATGCCGAAGGCCGTCGCGCTCTTGATGGTGCCCTGGAAGGAGGGGCCGGCCTCGGTGACACCCAGGTGCAGGGGCCAGTCGCCGCGCTCGGCGAGGAGGCGGTACGCCTTGACCATGATCACGGGGTCGTTGTGCTTGACCGAGATCTTGAAGTCGTGGAAGTCGTGTTCCTCGAAGAGGCTCGCCTCCCAGACGGCGCTCTCGACGAGCGCCTCAGGGGTGGCCTTGCCGTACTTCTGCATGATGCTCGGCTCGAGGGAGCCGGCGTTGACGCCGATCCGGATCGAGACGCCGGCGGCCTTGGCCGCCGCCGCGATCTTGCCGACCTGGTCGTCGAACTTGCGGATGTTGCCCGGGTTGACCCGCACGCCGGCGCAGCCCGCGTCGATCGCCGCGAACACGTAACTCGGCTGGAAGTGGATGTCCGCGATCACGGGGATCTGGCTCTTCTTCGCGATGATCGGCAGGGCCTCTGCGTCGTCACGGCTCGGGACGGCGACACGCACGATATCGCATCCGCTCGCCGTGAGTTCGGCGATCTGCTGCAGGGTGCCGTTGATGTTGGTGGTCGGGGTCGTCGTCATCGACTGGACGCTCACACGGGCGTCACCGCCGACGAGGACCTTGCCGACCTTGATCTGCCGGCTCTTGCGCCGGGGGGCGAGGATTTCAGGTACTTTGGGCATTCCCAAATTGATTGCAGCCACGCGAATATCTTAGGTGCCCTGACTGGGCGGATGCCCGGCCCAGGCGATTTCCGCACCGGGCCGGCCGTTGCGCGCCGGCTCCGCCGCTACGCGACAGGCGTGCCTGCAGCAAAGCGGCGCAAGTGGCGCGCTCGCCCGGAGGAGCCGGGAACCGGTCGCGCCGCTACTGGGGCGGGAGTGGGGCGCCGGGAGTGGGGTCCGCGCGGTTGGCGCGGAGCACCTCGAGGCGGGCCCGATACTCGACCTCGTCGATGTCGCCCTGGGCGAAGCGCTCGGCGAGGGTCTTCTCGGCGCTGCGGGTGCCGTCGGCCTGCCCGGCCTGGGCCGCCTGCCACGCCTGCCAGCCGGGGTGGCCGGAGAATCCGGGTCCGCCGTGACGACGCCAGCGCCTGCTGAGGATCGCGAACAGGGCGACCACGAGGAGCAGGCCGAAGAAGGGGATCAGGAAGAACAACCAGACCGGCCCGCCGCCCCAGCCGGGGCCGTAGCCCATATGGGTGGCGAACCCGGTGAGAACCGCTGTCGAAAGCATGGTGAGTCCAATCTGTGTGAGGACCCCCTGCGGGGCCTCGGTGGGGAAGAACCGATGATCCGATTCTTTCCGGCCCCGCTCGCCGGGGCATCCGCCTGGAGGAGGCACTTGGACTACTCCCCCGGGTGCAGGTCACCAGCCGTCGCTGACGAGGCCCGTCTCGTAGGCAAGGATCACGAGTTGCACACGGTCGCGCGCGGCGAGCTTCGACATGATCCGCGACACGTGCGTCTTCGCGGTGAGCGGGCTCAGGAACAGCCGAACGCCGATTTCGGTGTTCGTGAGCCCCCGGCCGACGAGCGCGAGCACCTCGCGCTCCCGGTCCGTGAGCACGGCCAGCGCCGCCGGATCGCTCGGGCGCCGCAGCCCGGTCTCGAGCCGGGTGAGCAGTCGCCGGGTCACGCCGGGCGAAAGCAGCGCGTCCCCCGCCGCCGCGACGCGCACGGCCCGGATCAGTTCGGTCGGTTCGGTGTCCTTGACGAGGAAGCCGCTCGCGCCCGCCCGGATCGCCTGGACGACGTACTCGTCAAGCTCGAAGGTCGTCACGATCACGATGTGCGTTCCCCCGAGCTCGGGGTTGCCGACGATCTGCTCTGTCGCCCAGAGGCCGTCGCCGCCGGGCATCCGGATGTCCATCAGCACGACGTCTGGCCGGAGCCGGGTGACCTGCTCGACGGCTTCCGTCCCCGTCGCGGCGTCTGCGACGACCTCGAGATCCGGTTCGGACTCGAGCAGCGAACGGAAGCCGGCCCGGATCAGCTGCTGGTCGTCTGCGATCACGACGCGGATCACCGGCTCCTCCGCAGGGGCAGGCGCGCCTCGACGAGGAACCCGCCCGGCGAGGGTCGTTCGACCCGCAGGCTCCCGCCGAGGAGTTCCGCACGTTCGCGCATACCGAGCAGGCCGCCGCCGGGAACGATGGCCGGGTCGAGCGGCTCTGTCGAGCCCTCGTCGGTCACGGTGAGCACGGCGTCACCGTCGTCGAGGTCGAGCCGGACGGTCGCGGAGAGCGTCTGCGAGTGCCGCAGCACGTTGGTGAGTGCCTCCTGGCAGATCCGGTAGAGCGCGAGCTGGGTGGCGGCGGTCGTGGCCTCCGTCACGGGCGCCAGTTGCCCGACCAGCTCGACGTGCAGCCCCTGGGCGCTGTACGAGTCGATCAGGGCGGGAAGCCGGGACAGGTCGGGCTCGGGGGTGAGCGGCACGGCTCCCCCGGCACGCTCACCGGTCTCCCCTCGGCGTCCGCGCGCAGGATGCCGAGCACCGTGCGCACCTCGTCGAGCGCGTTCTTGCTCGTGAGCTTGATGTTCGCGAGGGCCTCTGCCGCCTTGGCGGGCTGGCTGTCGATGAGGTGCAGCCCGACTCCGGCCTGCACGTTGATCAGGGACAGCGAATGTGCGAGCACGTCGTGGAGTTCGCGCGCGATGCGCACCCGCTCGCGCTGTTCCGCGGACTGGCGGCGGGCATCCGCTCGGCGGCGCAGCTCGCGCATCTGCTCGCGCCGGGTGCGTACCGTCTCTCCGATCGCGCAGAGCACGGCGAGGGCGACGGTCGTGAGCGCGACACGGGCGGGCTGAAGCGGCACTCCGAGCGTCCCGGCGAGCGCGATCGTCGCCGTCCAGGCCACGGCGACGGATGCGTAGACCCAGACCCGCGCGCCGCGCACGATCCCGAGCACGATCGCGAAACCCAGGGCGACGTAGGGCAGGCCGACGTCCGGGCGGAGCAGGATGAGCGCGCCGGCCGCCGCAGCGCACACGGCTGCGACAGGGCCAGGGAAACGGCGTGCGCCGAGGAGGGCGATCGGGCCGATCAGGGCGAGGGCGACCGCGAGGAACCAGCCGGGCCGGGGCGCGCCGAGCTCACCACCGAGGTCGTGGCCGGCATGGCCGAAGTCGCGGCCGTAGCGGGCGAGCAGCACGGTGGCGGGCACCTGGACCAGGAACGAGAAGATCGCGGGGAAGAGCACGCGGCCCGCGCGGGGCATCCGGCTGCCTGGGCCGCCGGGAAGAGAGCGCTCATGGGCGAACCACGGCGCGTCGGTATCCCAGTGTGGCGGCATATTCCGATGCTACGTGCCGGAACGACCCACGGCATCCGCCCCCGGGAGTACGTGCCCGTGCGCGTTCAGGCCCTGGGCGGCCCCTGTGTGTGACCGTTCCGGTCGGGAGTGACCCGCGGAAAGGTCACTCTCGACCGGAAAGGTGCCGGGCTCAGCCGAAGAGGTTGATCGGCTTGACGATGTCGGCGTAGATGAGCAGGAGGCTCATGCCGCCGAGCAGGATGACGACCGCGAAGGTGAGCGGCATCAGCCTGGCCATGTCGACGGGGCCGGGATCCTTGCGCTTGAAGAGCTTCGCGACCCGGCGGCGCAGGCCCTCCCAGAGTGCGCCGGCGACGTGGCCTCCGTCGAGCGGCATCAGCGGGATCAGGTTGAACACGAAGAGGGCAACGTTGAGGGAGGCGAGCAGGCCGATCAGGCTCGCGGCCTTGCTCGCGACGGGGATGGTGTTGATGCTCGCGATCTCGCCGGCGACGCGGCCGACCCCGACGACGCTGATCGGACCGTTCGGGTCGCGCTCGCCGGGACCGAACGCGGCGTTGACGATGTCGACCATCCGCTGCGGGAGGTTCAGGATCATGTGCACGACGGCGCCGACGTTGTCGCCGACGGCGGGCAGCACGGCCGTGGCGGGCTGCTGGACGAGTTCGCCTGCCGGGCCGATGCCGACGAAGCCGACTTCCTGCGTGATGGCCTTACCGTCGGCATCCGTGGTGACCTTCCCCGCGGCGTCGAGAACGTACCGTTCGGTCAGTTTGGGGGTGATCGTGAGAGTCACGTCGGTTCCGGCGCGGTCGACGACGACGGCGAGCGGGGTGCCGGGCGAGCTGCGGATGATCCCGGTCGACTGGTCCCAGCTCGTGATCGCGGTGCCACCGATGCTCACGAGGCGATCGCCGGGCTGCAGGCCCGCCGCCGCGCCCGGGGACTTCTCGTCGGTCGCGGCACAGGTCGTCTGGGTGCTCGTCGCGGGGAGCACGCACGCGGACACACTGCCGACCGTTGTGCTCGCCTGCGCGGTGCCGAAGCCCATCAGGAGGACCGCGAAGAGCACGACCGCGATCAGCAGGTTCATGGTGGGCCCGCCGAGCATGATGATGATGCGCTTCCACACCGCCAGGCGGTAGAAGGCGCGGTGTTCCTCGCCGGCGCCGATCGTGTCGGCGCTCGACTGCCGGGCATCTTCGACAAGGCTCGTCAGGGCCCCCGGCTTCTTCGCGCTCGGGTCCTGGGCTGTCGGGTCCTGGGCAGGAGCGCCTTCCTGCACAAGCTGGTTGAAGAAGCCCGTGCTGTTCGGGTGCGGCTTCTCCCCGGGTTTCGCGGGCGGGAACATGCCGATCATCGAGATATAGCCACCGAGGGGCATGGCCTTCACGCCGTATTCCGTCTCGCCCTTGCGGCGCGACCAGAGCGTGGGGCCGAAGCCGATCATGTACTGGGTGACCTTGACGCCGAACGCCTTCGCCGGCAGCAGGTGGCCGATTTCGTGCAGGCCGATGGACAGGGCGAGTCCGACGACGACGATCACGACGCCCAATATGTACAGCAGCACGGTTTCCACAGTCGTAGATTACCCACCCGAAGCTGACAGGCCGCTGGCGGTTCGCTATGCGGGGTGTGGTTTGCTTGGGGGTACCGAACCCGAATGGAGTTTCCCCTGCCTTCGCTTTCCTCCGGCGGTCCCCGCCCCGTTGACGGCCTCATCGGCGTCAGCCTCGCTGACCGCTTCCGGATCGACCGCCTGATCGGCGTCGGCGGGATGGCCGTCGTCTATGAGGCGACCGACCTCGCCCTCGGACGCACCGTCGCGGTCAAGCTCTTCCGGCTCGACACGACGGACGACGCGGGTTCGGAACGGCAGAGCGGCGAAGTCGCCGTGCTGGCGAGCCTCAACCACTTCGCCCTCGTCACGCTCTTCGACGCAGGCACCGCGGTCGTCGACGGGACCGCGCGCACCTTCATCGTGATGGAGCTCGTCGACGGAACCGACCTCCGAACGAGGATCGCCGCCGGCCCGATGCCGCGCTCGGAGGTCGCAACGCTCGGCGCAGACCTCGCCGAAGCGCTGCACTACGTGCACGAACGCGGGATCATCCACCGCGACATCAAGCCGGCGAACGTGCTGCTCGCCGCCTCCGGGTTCCCCGGACGCGCGTCGCACGCCAAGCTCGCCGACTTCGGCATCGCCCGCCTCGTCGACGCGACCCGCCTCACGGCGACCGGCACCTTCCTCGGCACGGCCGGCTATCTCAGCCCCGAACAGGCGCTCGGCACGACGATCGGAGCGCCGAGCGACGTCTACTCGCTCGGTCTCGTGCTGCTCGAATGCCTCACCGGCGAGCGGGCATACCCGGGAACGGCGATCGAGTCCGCGATGGCGCGGTTGCAGCGCGACCCGGAGATCTCCCCGACCTTCGGTCGGGCCTGGGCAGACGTGCTCGGCGGCATGACCCGCCGCGAACCGGACGAGCGGCTCAGACCGGCGGATGCCGCGGTGCGGCTGCGACTGCTGGCGCAGTCCGAGGCGGCGGCGGAAACCATCGCGGGAACGACGGAGGCGACAGTGTCACCCGATGCCGGCGCGACGACGGAGGCGTACACCCCGGCGAGCGTCCTCCCGGCGGCGGATGCCCCGACGCAGGCGCTGGACCCGACGGCGGCCTATGCGGCGACACGCGCCTTCGCGCCGGCGGATACCCCGACCCGGGTCCTTCCCGGCGAGTCCACCGTCTTCGCCAGTGCCGGGTTCACTGCCGAGACGGTTTCCTTCGGTGCTGGGGAGCCACGACAGGCGGCCGGGGCGCCGGCCGCATCCGCTCGCCCACCCCGGTCGACGGCCTGGCCTCGCGTGCTCACAGGCAGGACCGGTCTCGCCGTGCTCGCCGTCGCTGCGGTCGCCCTGATCACGATCGTCGTGCTCGGCTTCACGCTGCGCCCCGCTGCGCAGGCGGATGCCCCGGCCGGTCCGTCCACGAGCACCACGGCATACCCCGACGTCGCCGGAACCCTCGGCGACCACCTGCGACAGCTCCAGGAAAGCGTGGCACCGTGAGCATCGGCATGCGCACCAGGACCGGCACCGGCGCCAACGGCATCCGCGGCCGCCTCGCCGCGCTCGTGGGCGGCGCACTGCTCGTGGCCGCCGCCCTCACGGGGTGCGCCTCCGACAGCTCCCCCGTTCAGCCGTCGACGGCGACCCAGTTGCAGTCCGGCGTGCTCTCGGTGACGGAGGCCGCTGCGGCAGGCGACTACCCGGGCGCCTCTGCCGCCCTCGACGCCGTGCAGGCCGACCTGCTCACGGCGGCCGCGACCGGCCAGGTCACGGGGACCCGCGCGACAGAGATCCAGGCTGCGATCGACAGTGTGACCGCAGACCTCGCCGCGCTCGAGGAGGCGGCCAGGCTCAGTTCCGCTCCTCCGTCCGCCGTCCCGGTCCCGGCTCCTTCCGTTGACAGCGGCAACGACAAGGGCAACGGTAAGAAGGACAAGTGCAATCCGAAAAAGGACAACTGCGACGGGTGACCCTCGTCATGGGCCGGAAGGACATATGACTCACCATCTTGTAGTCGGGGCCGGTCTGATCGGCCGTCCCGTCGCCGAACGGCTCGCGGCGCGCGGGGACACCGTCACGATCGCGACGCGCTCAGGCTCAGCAGCGGCCGGCGCGACCCCGCTGGTACTCGACGCGAGCGACCCGGACGCTTTCTCCGCCGCGGCGGCAGGGGCCTCGACGATCTTCCTCTGCACGAACCCGCCATACACGGACTGGGCCGCGCAGTGGCCGCCGATCATCGGCGCGGCGATCACAGCCGCCGCGGCGAGTGGCGCCTCCCTCGTTGTGATGGGGAACCTCTACCCCTACGGCACACCGCGCGGCGCGATGACCGAGCACACGCCGGAGACGACGACCGAGCGCAAGGGCCTGGTTCGCAGGGAGGGGTGGCGCCGGGTGCGTGCGGCGCACGAGGCCGGGCAGATCCGGGCGGTCGAGGTGCGCGCGAGCGACTACTTCGGGCCGGGAGCGACCGGTACCGCGCACCTCGGCACGGACTTCTTCACCGCGATCCTGGCTTCGAAGACCGCGCGCGTCGTGGGCAGGCCCGAGCTCCCGCACAGCTGGAGCTACCTGCCCGACATCGTTTCGACCCTGATCGCCGCCGCGGACTACGCCGGGGACTGGGGCCGGATCTGGCACGTGCCGAGTGCGTCGGCCAGCCGCGTGGAGATCGCGGCCGAGCTGAACGAACGCTACGACTGCGCGGGCTCGGTCTCCGGCTACCCACAGTGGGTGCTGCGCAGCATCGGCCTGGCCAACCCCCTGATGCGCGAGGTCTACACCTCGAGCTACCAGTTCACGTCGCCGTTCATCATCGACTCTGCGGAGACCGAACGCGAGCTCGGCGTCGTCGCGACCCCGTGGCTCGACGCGCTCACCACGACGGCGGACAGCTACCGCGCCTGACCGCTCAGCCGCCCCAGTTCTGAGCTGGGGCGACGAACGTCGTGACGACGGCCGGCGCGGTCCCCACCCGTACCCGCACCGAATACGTCATCTCCTCGCCGCTCGCGCCCGTCGCGACGCTCCTTTCCTCGAATGTTGCGTCGTATGCCGTGCCTCCAGTGACATCGACAGGCGTCAGAACACCCGGGGCGCGCGCGTCGACGTCGGCCTTGGTCTGGCCGACCCGCACACCGGCAGCCGTGGTTATCGAGAGACCTCCGGATGACGGCCCGTCGACCTGCGCGTACCAGTCGAACTGCCACGCCGACTCGACCGTGGTGACAGGGTCGGTAAGCGTGATCCCTTCCCAGCTGTAGGACGTGCCCGGGTCCGACTCCGCAACGTGGGCGGACGGCGCCACGACGGGCTGGGTCCCGGTCGCTGCAACGAGGATAGCCACGGCCTTCGCGATGGGTTCCGTGTAGTCGACAGAACCTCGCGGCACGCCCGCGGCATCGACGACCTCGAGCCGGTCAGAATGCACGACGATGGTGGTCGGATCGGACGCAGGGTCGGCCATCGGCGTCCTCGTCGGCGCGGTCGCGGCATCCGTCGCCGCAGTCGACGGGGAGACCGACGGCACGGCGGCCGGCAGGCTCGCCCCGTCCGCACCGACGCACGCCGTCAGCATCAAGGCGAGAATGCCACAGAGCATGGCCGCCGGAACGGCGCGTTTCACACAGATCTTGATCGCCACGCCGTTGTCCCCCATTGCCGTTGTGATCTCACAGTATCCGCTGAATAGGATTCTGACCGGACGTTTTGGGTTGGCGGGGCGCCGGAGCGGGCTACGCCGAGAGGAGCTTGTCTGCGGCGGCGCGCGCCCAGGTCTCTGCTGCCGCGAGGGACTCCCGGGTGAGCGGGCCGTCCTGCTCGTGGGTCTCGACGACCCGCTGGATGGTGTCCACGATGTCGAGGAATCCGATCCTGCCGGCGTGGAACGCGGCGACGGCCTGCTCATTGGCCGCGTTGAACACGGCCGGGTATGTGCCACCGGCACGGCCGACCTGCTTCGCGAGCGCGACGGCCGGGAACGCAACGGTGTCGAGCGGTTCGAAGGTCCAGGTCTGCGGCTTCGTCCAATCGAGGGGAACACCGACGGCGGCGACCCGGTTCGGCCAGTCGAGGCCGAGCGAGATCGGCAGGCGCATGTCGGGCGGCGACGCCTGGGCGATCGTCGAGCCGTCGATGAACTCGACCATCGAGTGCACGATCGACTGCGGGTGCACGGCGACGTCAATGTCTTCGTAGGCGACATCGAAAAGCAGGTGAGCCTCGATGATCTCGAGGCCCTTGTTCACGAGGGTCGACGAGTTCGTCGTGACGACGAGCCCCATGTCCCAGGTCGGGTGCGCGAGCGCCTGGGCGGGGGTGACGGCCCGCATCTCCTCGCGGGTGCGGCCCCGGAACGGGCCACCGGATGCCGTCAGCACGAGCCGGGACACCTCACGTGCCGTCCCCGAGCGCAACGCCTGCGCGATCGCGGAATGCTCAGAGTCGACCGGCACGATCTGCCCGGGTGCGGCGAGCGCCGTGACGAGGTCGCCGCCCACGATGAGGGATTCCTTGTTCGCGAGGGCGAGGGTGCGCCCGGCCCTGAGCGCCGCGAGGGTCGGACCGAGCCCCACGGAGCCCGTGATGCCGTTGAGCACGACGTCGGCGTCGACATCCGTCACGAGCTGTTCGGATTCGTCGGCGCCGAGCGCGGTGTCGTCGACCTGGAATTCCTCGGCCTGTTGCGCGAGCATCTCCCGGTTGGCGCCTGCCGAGAGTCCGACCACTTCGAACCGGGTGGGATTCGCCCGGATCACATCGAGGGCCTGGGTTCCGATCGAGCCGGTGGACCCGAGAATTACTACTCGTCTGCGCATTCCCTCATGCTAGCTTTCGTGGTACCGGGTGTCACGGCGGTAGGGTCGAGCAGTGACCGGAGCCAAGGACGAACCCCAGGAACCCCTTATCCAGGAGCCCGACGAGGTCGCGGAGACCGCCTCGGATCTCCCCAGGACCCGTCGTCCCGGATTCGTCTACTACCTGAGTTACGGCGTCATGGCGCCGATCGCCCGGATCATCTTCCGGCCCGTCATCACGGGGACCGAGAACATCCCCCGCTCCGGCCGGGTCATCATCGCGAGCAACCACCTCTCCTTCATCGACAGCATGGTCATCCCGCTCGTGACGCCGCGTCGGGTGCAGTACCTTGCGAAGTCGACGTACTTCACCGGGACGGGAATCAAGGGCTATCTCACCCGAACCTGGTTCGAGTCGATCGGTGCTGTCGGGATCGAACGCGGCGCGGGCCAGGCCGCACAGGACGCGCTCGACGCGGGCCGCAGCATCCTCGAGTCGGACAGCGCCTTCGCCATCTATCCAGAGGGCACCCGCTCCCTCGACGGACGGCTCTACAAGGGGCGCACCGGCGTCGCCTGGCTCGCCCTCACGACGGGTGCCGTCGTCGTGCCGGTCGGCCTGATCGGCACCCAGGAGATCCAGCCCGTCGGCACCCGGATCCCGCGCGTGCGGAAGATCACCGTGAACTTCGGCGAACCGATCGACGTGAGCCGCCACGGGCCCGCGACCTCAGGCCGGGCCAGGCGCCAGGCCACCGACGAGATCATGGCCGCGATCCACCAGCTCTCCGGCCAGGAGCTCGCCGGGCGGTACAACGAATCACCCCGCCCCGGGCTGCACGGGCTCGCAGACAAGGTCTTCCCGCGAGAACGCGTCTAGCCGGGTTCAGCAGCTACCGGCGCGCGGAAACACCGGGGAAATCGCCGCAAACTAAGCTGGACCCATGTCTGCTTCGTACTCGGTCCCCCAAAAACGTAAACTCGTCACCGCCCTGCCGGGCCCCAAGTCCATTGAACTGCAGGAACGCCGGGTCAACTCGGTGTCCCGCGGAGCCGGCACGCTCGTCAACATCTACATGGACCACGGAGCCGGCGCGATCCTCGTCGACGTCGACGGCAACCAGATCATCGACATGGGCTGCGGCATCGGAGTCACCACGATCGGGCACGCGAACGCCGAGGTCGCGGAGGCCGCTGCCGCGCAGGCCGCGAAGCTGACCCACACCCTCTTCACCGTCACGCCGTACGAGAACTACGTCGCCGTCGCCGAAAAGCTCGCCGAGATCACCCCCGGTGACTTCCCGAAGAAGTCGATCCTGGTCAACACCGGTGCCGAGGCCGTCGAGAACGCGGTCAAGATCGCCCGCAAGTTCACCGGGCGCCGCGCCATCGTCGCGCTCGACCATGCCTTCCACGGCCGCACCAACCTGACCATGACGATGACGTACCGGCCCTGGCCGGAACGCGCCGGCATGGGCCCGTTCCCCGGCGAGATCTACAGCGTCCCGACGAGTTACCCGTACCGCGACGGCCTGACCGGCGAGGAAGCCGCCGAGAAGACGATCGACTACATCACGACCCACATCGGCGCCACCGAGATCGCGGCGTTCTTCGTCGAGCCGATCCAGGGCGATGGCGGCATCGTCATCCCCGCCCCCGGCTACTTCAAGCGGATCAGCGAGTTCTGCACCGAGAACGGCATCGTCTTCGTCTCCGACGAGATCCAGGCCGGCATCGCCCGCACCGGCGTCTGGTACGCGATCGAGCACCACGGCGTCGTCCCTGACCTCGTCACCACGGCAAAGGGCATCGCGGGCGGCTTCCCGCTCGCCGCCGTCACCGGTCGCGCCGACATCATGGATGCCGTCCAGCCCGGCGGCATCGGCGGAACCTTCGGCGGCAACCCGGTTTCGACCGCGGCAGCGCTCAAGGTGCTCGAGATCATCGAACGCGACGACCTGCTCGGCGAAGCCAGGCGCGTCGAGAAGGCCCTCTGGGCCCGCATCGGCGACTGGGCCGAGAAGTTCTCCGTCGTCGGCGAGGTGCGCGGCAAGGGCGCCATGTTCGGCGTCGAGCTGGTGCACCCCGGAACGACCACGCCGTACCCCGAGGCGCTCACCGCGATCCTCAAGCACGCGACCTCGCACGGCGTGATCGTGCTCGATGCCGGCAGCTGGGACTCCGTGCTGCGGATCATGCCCTCCGTCGTCATCTCCGAGGAACTCATCGACGACGCGGCATCCGTCATCGAGGAAACCCTCCGCGCCCTCTCCGGCGTGTGAACCTCGCCCGTTCCCTGGCCCGAGGGTCAGGGAACGGCGACGGTTTCGGGTTCGTGGCGCACCGGGAAGTTCACGGAAGCTGCGATGAAGCACTCCCGGGCCGCCTCGGCGTGCAGCGAGTGAGCGAGCTCCACCTGGCCGGGATCGGCCACGGTGACCCGCGGACGCAGCATAGCCTCGGTGAAGTGACCGCCGCCATCCCTCGTCTGTACCATCGTGCCGGTCGCGTCGTCGGTGTAGCCGACCACGACGACACCGTTCCGCGCGGCCACGTGCAGGTAGGACAGCATGTGGCACTGGCTCAGGGCCGCGAGCAGTAGTTCCTCGGGGTTCCAGCGGTCGGCATCACCGTGGAACGTTCGGTCAGACGACCCCTCGAGCGGATGCTTGCCCTCCGCCGAAACCACATGGTCGCGACCGTACGCCCGGTAGTCGCTCGTTCCCGTTCCGCGGTTGCCCGTCCAGGCCACCCGCACGTCGTAGTGGTGCTCGATTTTCATTCCCCGATTCTCTCAGGGCGCTACCCCAACCGGGAAACGACACTGGGTAAACTGGACGCATCATGACTGACACGCTGACGCCCTCGACCCCCACGTCCACTGCTCCCTCGGTCACGCAGGAGCGACGCATCGTCACGGCCGTCCCGGGCCCGCGTTCGGTCGAACTGCAGAAGCGCCGCCTCGCGACGGTGTCCGGCGGCGTCGGCTCCGCTCTCCCGGTGTACATCGTGAAGGCCCACGGTGCCATCGTCGTCGACGTCGACGGCAACCAGTTCATCGACCTCGGCGCCGGCATCGGCGTCACGACGATCGGCCACACCGAGGCGAGCGTCGTCGCCGCCGCGGTCGGGCAGGCAGAGGACTTCATCCACACCCTCTTCACGGTCACGCCGTACGAGGAATACGTGCGCGTCTGCGAGCTCCTCGCCGAGCACACCCCTGGTGATTTCGCCAAGAAGTCGGTGCTGATCAACTCGGGTGCAGAAGCCGTGGAGAACGGCGTGAAGATCGCCCGCAAGTTCACCGGCCGCCGCGCCGTCGCCGTGCTCGACCACGCGTACCACGGCCGCACCGTGCTCACGATGGCGATGAACTACAAGGCCATGCCGTATGCGACCGGCTACGGCCCGCTCGCGAGCGACGTCTACCACGTGCCGAGCTCCTACCCCTATCACGACGGCCTCAGCGGGGCGGATGCCGCGGCACGCACGATCGCCTACCTCGACAAGGTCATCGGCGCGTCCGACCTGGCCTGCCTCGTGGTCGAACCGATCCAGGGCGAAGGCGGCTTCATGGTCGCCGCAGAGGGGTACTTCACCGCCCTGCAGGAGTGGTGCACCGCCAACGGCGTCGTCATGATCGCCGACGAGATCCAGAGCGGCATGGCCCGCACCGGCGCCTACTACGCGAGCGAGCACTTCGGCTGGGTCCCCGACCTCGTGCTGACGGCCAAGGGCATCGCCGGCGGCTTCCCCTCGCGGCGGTCACGGGACGCGCCGAGATCATGGACGCTTCCCAGACCGGCGGCCTCGGCGGCACCTTCGGCGGCAACCCGGTCTCCTGCGCAGCCGCGATCGCCGTCTTCGAGGCCATCGAGAAGAACAACCTCCTCGCGGAGGGACAGCGGATCGAGAAGACCCTTCGTGCGGGCCTCGGGAAGCTGAAGGACAAGTACGACATCATCGGGGACATCCGTGGTCGTGGCGCGATGATCGCGATCGAGCTCGTGCAGCCGGGCACCGGGGCGACGACCAAGGTCGCCAACGCCGCCGCGGTCAACTCGATCGCCGCATACGCCGCCCAGCACGGCGTTCTGCTGCTGACAGCGGGCACCTACGGCAACGTGCTCCGCTTCCTGCCGAGCCTTGCCGTCACCGACGTCCTGCTCCTCGATGCCCTCTCGGTCATCGACGACGCGATCGCCGCGCTCTAGTGTCGTTCGCGGACACAATCGGGCACACCCAGCTCCCGCACCCCGTGCAGACCTTCGCCGTGACGGATGCCGTCGAACTCGCCGTCGTCGAACGCAGCGGCTTCGTCGAATCGAGGCATGCCGGTTCCGCCGTCGTGCTCACGGCTGAGGGCGCTGTGCTCCGCTCCCTCGGCGACGTGACGAGTCCGGTCTTCCCGCGCTCGTCGATGAAGCCGTTCCAGGCCGTCGCCGTGATGGCGAGCGGCGTCACCCTGCGCGGCGAGGACGCCGCGATCGCGACGGCGAGCCACACCGGCACCCAGCGGCACGCCGACCTCGTGCGCGGCCTGCTCTCCCGGGCCGGAATCCCGGAGACCGCGCTCGCGTGCCCGCCGGCCTGGCCGATCGACCACGCCACCCGCGACGCGCTCGTGCGCCTCGGCGCCGGCCAGGCCCCCATCTACATGGAGTGCTCGGGCAAGCACGCGGCGATGCTCGTGGCGTGCGTGCAGAACGAGTGGCCGCTGACCGGGTATCTCGAGCCGGAGCATCCGCTGCAGAAACGCATTCTCGATGTCGTCGAACGCTTCACCGGCGAACGCCCGGCCGCCTCGGGTGTCGACGGCTGCGGCGCGCCCGTGCACGCGCTCTCCCTCGCCGGGCTGGCGCGCGGTATCGGCCGGATCGCCTCGTCCAAGTCGAACTCGCCGTTCGCGATCTACCGCGAGGCCGGCTTCCTCTCCGAGGCCGTTCGCCAGAACGGCTGGGTCGTCGCGGGCCCCGGCAAGTCGGACACCCTCGTGATCGATCGGCTCGGCCTGTTCGTGAAGGGCGGCGCTGAAGGCATCATGGTCGCGGCCGCCCCGAACGGAACGACGGTCGCCCTCAAGATCCTGGACGGCAGCCTGCGCGCGGCGACGCTCGTGGCGCTCAACCTGCTCGCCGACGCCGGCGCGATCGCACACACGGATGTCGAGGCGCTGCTCCCCGACCTCGGCCTCGCCGTGTACGGCGGCGGCCACCCGGTCGGGCGCATTCACGCGAGCTACCGCTGACGACTCACCCACTACCCCTGCCGGGCGAGCCGTTTCGCCCGTGCCGCGGAGGACACCTGCGCGGTGACGACGACGACGAGCGCGAAGATGAAGACGGCGGAGGCGATCACGTTCGCCTCGGCCGGGATGCCGCGGGCCGCTGAGATGTAGATGTACTTCGGGAAGGTCGTCACCGCGCCCGAGTTGAAGTTCGTGATGATGAAGTCGTCGAAGCTCAGCGCAAAGGACAGCAGGGCGGCGGCGAGGATGCCGGGGACCAGCAGCGGGAGCGTCACCCTGAGGAAGACCTGGGTCGACGAGCCGTAGAGGTCCCGCCCGGCCTCCTCGAGCGCGGGGTCGAGGCTCGCGACGCGGGCCTTGACGGTCACGACGACGAAGCTGATGCAGAACATCGTGTGCGCGAGGATGATCGTGGTCATGTCCTTGGCGACGCCGAGCGACAGGAACTGCGCGGCCAGTCCCGCGCCGAGCACGACCTCGGGGGTGGCCATCGGCAGGAACAGCAGGAGACTCGTCGCCGAGCGGAACCGGAACCGGTAGCGCACGATGGCGATCGCGATCATGGTGCCCATCACGGTCGCAAGCACGGTCGCGACCGAGCCGATCACGAGGCTGTTTCCGAACGCCTCGCAGACCGCGCCGTTCTGCACGGCGCAGACGTTGAGCCACTTGTCGAAGGTGAACCCGCGCCAGGTGATGTTCGACTTCAGCGAATCGTTGAACGAGAAGACGAACGTGTAGGCGATCGGAACCATCAGGAACAGCAGGGCGAGGGCGGAGTAGACCGGCAGCAGCCATCTGCCGAGGGAGATTTTCACAGCAGTTCCTCCGTGCCCGCGCGCTTGACGTAGATTCCGACGATCACGAGAATCACGCTCATCAGGATGATCGAGAGCGCCGCGGCCGCCGGGTAGTTCAACAGGACCAGGAAGTTGGCCTCGATCACGTTGCCGATCATCTGGCTGTCCGGTCCGCCCAGGAAGTCGCGACTCGCGTTGACATAGTCGCCGGCGGCGGGGATGAAGGTCAGCAGGGTGCCCGCGACGATCCCTGGCATCGACAATGGAATCGTCACCTTGCGGAACACCTCGAACGGGTGCGCGTACAGGTCGCTCGCCGCCTCGAGGTAGCGCAGGTCGAGCCGCTCCAGAGTCGTGTAGAGCGGAAGTGTCATGAACGGGATGAAATTGTAGGTCAACCCGAAGATGACGGCGATCGGGGTCCCGGTGAGGTGGGCATCCGGTGCCAGCAGCGAGACGGCCTTGAGGCTCGTCACGACGAAGGACTCGTCGGAGAGGAGCTGCTTCCAGGCCAGGGTGCGCAGCAGGAAGCTGATGAAGAACGGGGCGATCACGAGCACGAGCATCAGGCTCTGCAGCAGCGGCCAGCGCCGCGCGGTCACACCGATGAAGTACGCGAGCGGGTAGCTGAACAGCAGGGCGAGCACCGTCGCGGCGAGGGCGAAGGCGAAGGACCGCACGATGTGCGGCCAGTAATCGGTGACGACGTCGACGTAGTTCTGCCAGTTGAACGCGTAGGTGTACTGGCCGATGTCCCCGAATTCCGCAGGGGCCTGGAACGAGGTGATCAGGAGCGAGACGAGCGGGGTCAGGAAGAACAGAACGAGATAGAGGATGCCGGGCAACAGCAACAGGATGGCGACCCGGCTGCGTCGCCGCGGGGCCGGGTCTGCCTGCGCAGTCGTGGTGGCGAAGGCCGCGAACGCCACTAGGCCTCCTCGAGCTCCGTGACGAGGGACTCGCGGCGCTGCGCCGCGATGCTCCGGGTGTCGGTGTCCGCGGCGAACCGGGGCCCGGCTCCCGGAACGGGTTCGTCTTCGAGGCCGAAGCCGTGCTCGACGTGCCAGTCGAGCCAGACCTCGTCGCCGACATCCGCCACCGGGCCGAAGGCCATGTTCTGGGCGAAGACGATCAGGGTGCCGATGTACGGCACGGCGACGAGATACTGGGTGCTCACGCCGCTGAATGACACGTCGATCACCCGGCCGGGACCCATGACATTGCGGTCGGCGGCCTCGACGGGCGCCTTGCGATGCAGCCACATCTTCTCCGGCCGGACGCCGATCGTGACCTCGCCGGCGTGGCGGTGCGCCCGGTCGGCGGGGACCAGTACCCGGTGCCCGGCGATGTCGACGGTGATCGAGGTGCTCGTGCTGCCGATGACGGGCCCGGTGAAGAGGTTCGACTGGCCGAGGAAGTTCGCGACGAACGCCGTCTTCGGCAGCTCGTAGAGCAGCTCGGGCGCGCCCATCTGTTCGATCCGGCCCTTGTTCATCACCGCGATGGTGTCGGCCATGGTCATGGCCTCCTCCTGGTCGTGGGTGACATGCAGGAAGGTGAGGCCGACTTCCTCCTGGATGGTTTTGAGTTCGAGCTGCATCTGGCGGCGCAGCTTGAGGTCGAGGGCGCCGAGCGGTTCGTCGAGCAACAGGAGTGCCGGCTTGTTCACGATCGCCCTGGCGAGGGCGACCCGCTGCTGCTGCCCGCCGGACAGCTGCTGCGGCTTGCGCGCGGCGAGGTGGTCGAGCTCGACGAGCCGGAGCGCCTCGTGCGCCTTGCCGACCGGGTCGGCGATCTTCCGGCGGCGGAGTCCGAAGGCGACGTTTTCGAGGACCGTCATGTTGCGGGAACAGCGCATAGCTCTGGAACACCGTGTTGACCGGGCGCTGGAAGGCCTTCTGCTGCGTGACATCCGCCCCGCCGATCAGGATGCTGCCGGCGGTCGGCTCCTCGAGGCCGGCGACGAGCCGGAGCGTCGTGGTCTTGCCACAGCCGGACGGGCCGAGCAGGGCGAAGAAGGAGCCGGCCGGGATCGAGAGATCGAGGTGTTCGATGGCCGTGAAGCCGGGGAAACGCTTCTGGATTCCGACCAGTTCGAGGTCGGCACCCGAATCGGCGAAGGTGCCGGATGCCACCCTAGGCTCCCAGCAGGATCGACTGGAAGTCGGCGCCGTACTTCTGTTCCTCTGTCCCGTCGAGGGTGCGGAACACGTGCGCCTTCGCGAGGGTCGAGGCGTCAGGGAAGATCAGCTGGTTGTTCGCGAGCTCGGGGTCGATCGCCATCGCGGCTTCCTTCGCACCGGCGACGGGGGTGATGTAGTTCACGTACGCGGCGACCTCTGCGGCGACCTCTGGCTCGTAGTAGTAGTTGATCAGCTTTTCGACGTTCTTCTTGCGCGGGGACCCGATCGGAACGATGAAGTTGTCGTTCCAGAGCGTTCCGCCCTTCTCGGGCACGGCGAAGCCCCACTTGTCGCCGTTTTCGGCGTTGAGCTGCACGATGTCGCCCGACCAGACGATGGCGGCGAGGGTGTCCTCGTTGACGAGGTCTTCCTTGTAGGAGTTGCCCTTGATGTTGCGGACCTGGCCGTTGGCGACCTGCTTCTTGAACTCGTCGATCGCGGCGCCGAATTCGGAGTCGCCCCACTTCCCGGAGATATCGACGCCCTGGTCGAGCATGATCAGGCCCATCGTGTCCCGCATCTCGGAGAGGACGCCGATGCGGCCCTTGAGGCTCGGGTCCCACAGCTCGGAGACCGAGGTGAAGCCGTTGGGGAGCTTTTCCTTGTTCCAGGCGATCCCGGCGAAGCCGCCCTGCCACGGCACACTCATCGCGCGACCCGGGTCGAAGTCGACGTCCTTGAGGGACGGGAGCAGGTTGCTCAGGTTGGGGATGTTCGCGTGGTCGAGGCCCTGGGTGTAACCGAAGCGGATCAGCCGGCCCACCATCCAGTCGGTGAGGCACGCGACATCGGCGCCGATGTCTTTGCCGAGGGCGAGCTGGTCCTTGACCTTGCCGTAGTAGGTGTTGTTGTCGTCGACGGCTTCCGTGTACGCGACCTTGATGCCGGTTTCGGCGGTGAACGCCGCGAGCGTGGGGTAGCTGCCGGCGTCGTCTACATCGATGTAGAGCGCCCAGTTGTCCCAGCGGATGGTTTTGTCTGAATCGGAGACGTCGGCGGCCGCGGAGGGCTTGGCTGCTCCACCGGTGGAGCACGCAGCAAGGGCGAGGGCCGCGGCCCCGGCGCCCGCTCCGGCGAGCAGGGTGCGACGACCCAGGGTGGCATGCTGGGCCTGGCGGACGAGCTGGCGGATCATCGGGTCGGCGGGCAACGGCCTCGGCATCATGTCTGGGGTCTCCTTGCGTTTCAGCGAGCGAACACCCACACGACGACGGGTGAGTTGCTAGATACTCGCACAGCGCGGGCCGTTAGTCACGGCTGAGTGACCAAATCATCGATTACGTAACGCACTTGTCACGAAATCAGTGGTCTCGGCGTCGTTTGACACTCGAAATGGGCGCTTGCGCTGGTCGGGTGGCGCCCGAGGCCCGACCGGAATCACGCCGCACCGAAGGCCACCCTGCTGAGGTCGCCTTCGGGCGACAGGGACCAGAGATGGCCGCGGCCGGGTGCCAGGGGTGGCGGGAGATCCCGCCTGCGGGTCAGCATGCGGTAATCGGCGAGGGTGCAGCCGTCGAAGACGATGGGCGAATGAACCCGAAGCGCGGCCAGGAGCGACCAGTTGGCCTGCCAGGTCTCGGGATCCCCGATGAAGACGGTCGCCGCGCCATGCCGGGCCAGGACTGCCTCCGGTTTCGCCACACCGGCACCGGCGGTCAGCTCCACAACGTCCGGGTGCGCGGCATCCGCTCGAAGGTGAGCGGCCGAGCGGGCCGGGGACCCGCTCACGTGGATGATCGATGTGCCCGCTGCGAGAGCGAGTACGGTCGCGGTCGGGCGCGCGTCAGGGCCGGGGACTGCGCGGTCCGGTCTGCCGGCGACCGGGGATGCAGCCGTGTGCGGGACAGGAGATTGTGGAGCGAGCACCTGGATGCGCCGGCCACGCCAGTGTCCGCCGCCGGGAGGGAGGGTTGGGTCGAACTGGGCCGCCTGTCCCCCTGCGGCGAGGTGTTCGGCCCGGTCGGGCAGGCGCAGCAACAGGTGTTCCTGGCACAGCGCCGCCAGGTTCTGAAGCGGCCCGGTGAGGCGTTGCGCCGTGACCACGACGCGCAGTCCGACCGGCAGTCCGTCGCGAAGAAGGCTCGCGAGGCATTCGAGCGCCGCCTGCCGGTGGTCGGGCTCCCAGCGGGCGCAGACCGAATCGAAATCGTCGAGGAACAGGAGCCTCGAGCGGGCGCGGCGGTCCGGGCCTGCACCGGCCTGAGCGGTGCGAACCCGGCCCGCGCCTCCCCGGTCGATCCAGCGGCGCGCCTCGGTGAGGGCGTCCCAGACCGCTTCGACGTCGGGATTCGGCCAACCGACCCACGAGTGCGCGGCGCGTGCCTGGGACGCGAAAACGGCGAGCACCGAGGTCTTGCCGCTGCGCGCTCCGCCGAGGACGAACATGTTGCCGTCCCCTGGACCATACCGGGCCACGCCGTACCGTTGCCGGTCCGGCTCGTCGACCAGTCCGAAGCGGAATTCCGGTTCGCCGCCCGGGGTCCTGTCCGGCGCATGGAGCTCCGAATCGGGCCTGCCGAGGTCCGGAAGCCCCTCGAGGTCGGCGAGGTCGGCGAGGGCCACCACGGCGGGGAGCGGATCGAGCCACGGTCGGCGAGGGTGCCGGGGCGGCACGACGCCTCCGTCCCTGGCTGAGCCCGCGACCGCAGCCAGGGCCTCGATCTCCGCGCCCGAGGTGACGGCGACCTGGCAGGCCTCTGGGCCGCCATCCCCCAGCGCGATCAGGCAGCGACCGGGAACGGCGGCGGCGATGGCGGCCGCGGCATCTGTCCCGAGCACCGCCTGGCTATCCGCCGCGTTGTTGACGCGCAGGGAGATCCGGAGCGTGCAGTTGGCGAGCAGCGCGTCCCGTACGACTCCGGCGGGGCGCTGCGTGCACAGCACGAGGTGCACACCCAGCGAGCGTCCCCTGGCCGCAATATCGACGAAGAGCGCGTGCAGTTCCGGAAACGACGCGAGCATGGTCGCGAACTCGTCGACGACGATCACGAGCCGCGGCAACGCGGGCCTCTCCGGCGACGCCGGCCCGCCGAGCGAACGCCATTCGGCGAGATCCCTCGCACCCGCTGCGGCGAGCACCCGCTCGCGGTGACGAAGCTCCGCTGCGAGGCTCGCGAGGGCGCGCTCCGCCCGGTGCCCGTCGAGGTCGGTGACCAGCCCGACACAGTGCGGGAGAACAGCGAGCGGGCGGAACGCGGCACCGCCCTTGAAGTCGATGAGCAGGAAGGTGACCTCGTCCGGCGAGCGATCCGCGGCGATCTGGCTGACCCAGCTGACCAGCAGTTCGCTCTTGCCGCTCCCGGTGGTGCCGCCGACAACGGCGTGCGGACCCTGGCCGACGAGGTCGAGCGTGACCGGCCCGTCGGCGCCGATACCGATCGCGCACGCGAGACCGTCCCGGTCCGCCGCCACCGCGGCGAGCGGATGCCCGGTGATCGCGGCCAGCTCGGCGCGCGTCACCCGGGCGGGCAGCGAACGATGCCCACCGAGAAGACCCGCCGTTGCCGCACGCTCTCGGAGCAGCCGGGCGAAGCCGATCGCCTGTTCCCTCGTGACGAACTCAGGCCGGAAGTCCGGGCGCTGGGACGACCCCCGACGAGACCCCTGACCCGCGGAGCTCCCCGGGCTCCCGGGGCTCCCCGGGTGCTCGGATTCCGCAAGGAAGAGCACCTCGGCCTTCGTTGCACTGTGAAGACGCACGACCGTCGCGCAACCGGGCGGCACGTCGACGAGGTCCGTGGCCAGCAGCAGCCACGGCACCCGCCGGTGTCCCTGTCGCGGTTCGACGGTGGGAGCGTGGTTGCCTGCGACCGGCATGTCGGTGAACCGAAGCAGCACGACCTTCCGGGCTGCCTCCCCGGGGCCTCTGCGGTCCGCGGGCCCAACGGTCTCCGCGGGACCCGCGTCTGCCACGCCGCCCGCCCGGGTCGTGTGCGGCAGGGCCCCTGTCCACGCCCAGTCGTCGTCCGGTTGATCCGAAACGACCGGTTCCAGGGCGAAACGGTCGGGTGCCAGGGCGAATGCGAGCTGCACGAGCAGCGCCCGGGCGAACGCGCGCACGAGGGCGGTGGGCCCGACGAGCGCGACGCCGCCAGAGGCATCCGCTGTGACGGGTGCGTCCAGGAGCGTGGCGGCCCAGGCTCGCAGCTCCCGCTCCGAGCCGGTTCCCTCGAGACGGATACCGCTCGCCGTGCTACCCGATCCCAGCACCACGGGTACTGCGCCCCCGGCCCGGGATCTCCAGCGGGATGCCCGGTCCGGCGTCTCGAGGAGCTGTGCCGCCGACGGGGTCTCCTGCCGGTGCCGCAGCCGCAGCTCGGTGTGGCGCTCGGTGACCGCGTTCCGCAGCTCGGCGAGAGCCGCGGAGTGCGCGGCGGCATCGCGGCGGCGGGTGCGGCGTGCGGCTCGGCGCCCGTCGACCACGCTCGCCACGGCGATCACCGGGCCGAGCACGGCGAACACCAGCACGAACGCTGAACCGGTCACGAGCCAGATCACGCCGGCCGCCACGAGGGGTGCCAGCGAGGCGATCAGGGGAAACGCGGCGGGAGCGGGTTCCGTCGGGGACGCGGGCAGCGACAGCGGTTCGTCGGCGAGGAAGAAGTCGGTCACCCGGGTAGCAGAGCACCGGAACGCGATCAGGACAGGCGACCAACCGCATCCGTGCACCGGGGACCGGATGGCCCGGGTGGTGAGGAGCGTCGAGGACAGGCCGGAGAGGCCGGACTGGCCGGACGTCTCAGCTGACCTGGAAGTACTGGTCACCGATCTCGACGCGCGATCCGCGCGGCACGAGGTAGCGGCGGCCGGGCTCGCACCGCACCATCGTCGCGTCGGGGCGGCGGATGATGGTGCCGTTGCCGGAGAAGCGGTCGCTGACCCAGAGCTCGCCGTCATGTTGGCCGAACTCGAGGTGGGTCTTCGACACCGACATGCCAAGATCGATGATCTGCACAAGACGGTCGAAGTGCTCGCTCGGTTGCGGCATCGGCCGGCGTCCGATCAGGCCGGTGCCGCGCACTTCGAGGTCCTCCCCTGTGCTGAACTGCAGCACGAAGGCGCCGCCCGTTGTCGGGGCGCCACCGCCGGTGAGGGCGACGTGGGAACCGTGGGTGTGCGCGCCCTGTCGGGACGGACGCGTGGGGGTAACGGGGTGCAGGCGACGGCCCGGCGCGAACGGCGACGACGATTCGATCTCGGCTTCGGCTTCGGCTTCGGCTTCGGCTTCGGCTTCGGCTTCGGCTTCGGCTTCGGGTGCCGGAACGGCGACGGGCGGGCCGGACACTCCAGGCTCACCGAGCACGCCGGGACCGGCCGCAGCGGTGGTCACCGGAATCGAGACAACGGTCGGGCGGGTTCGCAGCGGCTGGATGATCGTCGTGTCGTTCGGACGCGGGTCGTGACGCTTGCGGGTCTTCGGGGTCGCCTTCGTCGAACTGCCGCACTCACCGCAGAACATGGCGCCCGCGCTCAGCGGTGCCCCGCAGATCAGGCAATTCACGAAACGACTCCTTCCTTTCGCCGGTCCCGGTCGGGTGTGGAAACCCGGTGCCCGCTCGGCGTGCCCCGATTCGCAGGTGGAACGGATGCCCTTCCAGCGTAGCGAGCGAACGAGCGCAGCGAAATGAGGGCTCGGAACCGGTCCCTGCGGGTGCGTCCCGCGGCGAGCGCGGACCGCAGGTCTTCGACCATTCTCCAGATCTGGTCAGCGACGCCGTCGCTCGGCCGTCCGGGCGCGAAAACAGCCCGGTCCACCGCGACCGCCACCGCAACAGGCGGCTCCCCGCCGACCGCCTCGGCCAGTTCGAGGCGGGTCGCGCCGACCGGCACATCGATGCCGAAGTCCGCCGCGGTGTCCGCGAATTCGCGCCAGCCGCCGCGCACCCGGTCGAGCGTTGAGCCCCTCCCGCGGCGGAGCCTGCGCCGACGGGCCTTCGCGAAGATCACGACGAGGAACGGGCCGGCGATGACGAGGGCGGCGAGCAGCGTCCAACCGGTGATCGTCAGCACGGTGACGAGCAGCGCCAGCAACGGCGACAGCGGTGCCGGCGGCGTCTCCGCGGCATCCTCCGGAGCGGCGGGATCCCGCTGCTCCGTCACACTCGGGACGAGCGGCGGCACGACGGTCTGCGGTCGCGAGACGATCTGGGGCCGGTCCGGCTGCTTCTCCGGCACGTCGCGCACGGCGGGAGTGGGGTCGATCGTCACCCAGCCCTCCGTTGCCGTCTGGACCTCGATCCAGGCGGAGACGTCGGCCCCGTGCACGATCACCGGCGTTTCCGACGCGTCGGCGGCTCCGAGCGCCTGGGGGCGAATCCCATGACGACCCTGGCCGGGAACCCCAGCCGCCGCGCCAACAGCGCGGCCGCGACGGCGTACTGTTCGGCGTCCCCGAGCATGGGCTCATCGGTGAAAAGCTGACTGATCCGGTCCAGACCGTGGCCAGACCGGCTCACCGGCTCGTCCTCACCGATGCCGTGACTCACGTAACCATTCGCCTTCAGCCCGTCCAGCATGGCCTGCAATTGCACGCCGGGCGGGTCCCCGGCGCGAACGTATCCCGCGAGCGCCCCTTCGACGGAGTCGGGTAGCGCTTCGAGGGCCGGGAGGGCGGCCGTGCCCGGCGTGAGCGTCGCGAGCGACCCGGGCACCCGTGGCACGACCGCGGTGGCCGTGTAGGTGTCGCCGGAAGCGAGCCCCCGAGGACGGCAGCGGTCCCCGTGCCGTCGTTGTAGTAGAACGCATCGGCCCGGGCCGTCCCGGTCTCCCCGCTGAAGCGGATGCGTTCGAGTTGCCCGGTACCCGGGACCCAGGCGCCCGCGTAATCGTCGATGGTCACGTCGATCGACGAGGGGTCGCCGGAGACCCCGCTCTGGTCGAGCCGGTCGGGCAGGCGGGTGAAGAAGTTCGCTGCGCCGTCGAGGGAATAGACGATTCCGTTGTAGGAATCGAGGGCCGCGAGTCGCAGCCGTCCCCCGGCCGGCAGGCCGGTCACCGACAGCATCACGGCATCGGACCGCCCGGGCTGCAGGTAACTGCGGAATTCGCTCAGCGGGCTCGGGTAATCATTCGGGTCGAAGGGCTGCTGCACGCGGGCCCGCACGACATCCCGGGGCACCTGCACAGGGAAGGCCACGGCCGCCGCGGTGCCGACCCCGATCGCGAGGGCGGCGATCAGCGCGGCCGAGAGCACCCCGCGGGCCGCGGTGAGCCGGCGACCGGCCCGCGATTCGCGGGTGCGCGCGGACTGCCGGGCACCGGAGAGGGCGAGGAGCGCCCGGCGGCGTGCCGCGCGTTGCCAGAGCAGCCAGAACAGCAGCACGACGAAGAGAGCGAGACCGGTCTCGATCGGCGCGAATCCGACGGTCGGTCCGACGCCGATCCCGGCGACGTAGAGCGCGATCGGACCGAGTGCGCCGAGCTCGCCGACCCGTGCCCTGAGGGCGATCGAGAGTCCGGCGACGGTGCTCGACAGGACGAGGATGAGGGCCGGAACCAACAGGGCCTGGTACGAGCCGACCGGGAGCACGATCGTGACGAGCTCCTTCCAGCTCAGTGCGGTCGCCGCGGCGAGGTCCCCGAGCCCGGCGAGGGTCGGCAGGACGCCCCCGGTCGCCTCGCCAGGGATCGCAAGCGGCACGCCGACCAGGAAATACACCGCGATCGTGACCAGCGAGACCAGCCACGCCCGCCAGCGGAACACCGTACCGAGGATCGCGATGCCCGAACCGAGCAACGCGGTGACGACGACGAGCACCACGAATTCGCGGTTCCCGTAGACCGGCCAGAGAGTCACGGCCGCGACCATCGTCGCGAGCAGCAGCGCGGCCGTGTTCCCGACGATGAAGGCGGCGGATGCGCGGGGCTTCACTCTCCCGGTCACGCGGCAACCCCCTTGGCGAGGCTGTGCTGCAGGTCTTCGAGGAAGCCGACGGTGAGAACGCTGAGCTCGGCGACGCGCCGGAGGCTCGGCACGGACTCTGTCGCGCAGACGACGGCCACGACTTCGACCCCGCCGGGGAAATGCGTCGCCGCTGCGCGCAGCTCGGCGAGGCTCACCGTTGAGCCGTACACGAGGAAGGCGACGGAAACACCGGCGACGGCATCCGCTGCGGACTGCGCGAGCGCGCCGAGCGGCAACGCGTCCGCCGTGCGATCCACTCGGCACAGGTCGTCGAGCAGGCGGGTGATCGTCAGGGTGCTGAGCCTTTCGGCGGCGGGACGCCGCTTCGTGCCTGCCCGGTTCGGCCGGTGCTGCACCTGATCCCGGCCGGCCGCACCCGTGCGGGCTGCGGCGGGTGCAACGGTGCTCGTGACGACGGACACCGTGCGTGCGTCGCGGATCGCCCGCACCCCGAGCGAACCGGCGACGCTCACGGCGAGTTCGAATTCCTCGTCGTCGGCGTAGTCGTCTGCGGCGAGGCTCAGTGCGACCAGAAGGTGGCTGCGCCGGGACTCCTCGTACTGGCGCACCATGAGGCGGCCGGTCTTCGCGGTGCTCTTCCAGTGGATGCTGCGCCGTTCATCCCCCGGCACGTATTCGCGCAGGGCATGGAAGGACATGTCGAGGTTGGTGAGGTCACGGGTGGGGTTTCCCTCGAGGTCACGGATGAACCCCGTGCTCATGCTCGGAATCGGGAGGGTGCGCGGGTGCACGAAGAGATCGACCCGTTCCGCCCAGACGAGTTCCCGGCGCACGAGGCCGACCGGGTCCGCGCGCACCGTCCGCACCGGCCCGATCGGGATGATCCCGCGCCGCACGGTCGGGACGATGAAGACGTCCTCGAAGCTTGCGCCCTTGGCGAGCCCGGGCATGGCGAACTCGGCGAGGCCGAGGCCGACGGGAACCTCGACCCCGACGCCAGGCAGCCGGCGGCCGGTCGGGTTGCGCACGATCAGTTCACCGGGAACCCGTTCCCCCACGACGACCCGGTCCACGGGAACCCTGAGCCGGATCTGGTACGCGGTCCGCCCGAACAGGAAGCCGAAGGAAGCGAGGACGAGCGCGAGTCCAGCCCAGCCGAGCACCACGAGTTCGGTCCAGCCAAGCAGGTAGCCGGTCGCGAGGGCGACGGCGGCGGATGCGAGCACGCTCCAGCCGAGGACCGTGACGACGGCAGTGGCGAGCCGCCAGGTCATCGTCAGCAGCGCACCGGTCGCCAGGACGGCACGGACCGAGCGCACGAGCAGCACGGCGAGACGACCGTCGGCGGTGTCCTCGCCGAGGCCGTTCGGACGTGCGCCGCCCAGATCGCTCACGCGGCCTGCCGGTCTCCCGGCGGAGGCGTCTCGATCAGGATGCGCGCAACGATGCTCGAGGGTGTGACACCGTCGAACTCGGCCTCCGGATCGAGCAGGAGCCGGTGCGCGAGGACCGCCTCTGCGAGCTGTTTCACGTCGTCGGGAATGACATAGTGCCGCCCGTTGGCCGCGGCGAGGGTCTTCGCTGTGCGGATGAGGGCAAGCGCCCCGCGCACGCTCGCGCCGAGGCGCACCTCGGTGGTCGTGCGCGTCGCGTCGATCAGGCGGGAGACGTAGTCGTTGATCGAGGGGTCGACGTGGACCGTCCTTGCGAGCGCGGCGAGTTCGACGACCGTCGCGGCAGAGACGACGGCGGGGATGACGACCGCGTGCGCACGCCGTCCGGCACCCTCGAGGATCCGGATCGTCGAGGCGTGGTCGGGATAGCCGATCGAGGCCTTCATGATGAACCGGTCGAGCTGGGCTTCCGGCAGCCGGTAGGTGCCCGCCTGCTCGATCGGGTTCTGGGTGGCGATCACCATGAACGGTTCGGCAACGGGGTGCGTCACCCCGTCCGCGGTGATCTGCTCCTCCTCCATCACCTCGAGCAGCGCCGCCTGGGTCTTCGGGCTCGCGCGGTTGATCTCGTCGGCGAGCACGATGTTCGCGAACACGGGACCGCGGTGGAATTCGAAGGCGCCGTTGCGCTGGTCATAGATGCTGACACCGGTGATGTCGCCGGGGAGCAGGTCCGGGGTGAACTGGATCCGGTTGCTGGTGCCCTGGACGCTCTGCGCGATCGCCCTGGCGAGGCTCGTCTTGCCGGTGCCAGGCACGTCTTCGAGCAGCAGGTGACCGCCGCTGAGCAGCGCGGTGAAAGCCATCCGGATGACGTGGTGCTTGCCGAGCAGCACCCGTTCGACCCCGGAGACAAGCCGTTCGAAGGCCTCGGCGAATTGCGCGGCCTCCCCTGCGGTCATCGTGGCGGCGGCCGCCTGCTCGGTCGAGTTCGTCGGGGCATTCATCGGGCCGGTCCTTGGGATAGTCATCTCAGCGTCTTTCGGGTCTTCATGGGAAAAGTCTCAACAGTTTCATCGATCTCATCGGTCGTAGTTGTACACCGGGTTGCCCGAGCCGAGCCCGAGGTCGACGGAAACAGCGAGGCGAGCCGTGCCTGCTGCTGCGGGAACGGCGAGAGTGCAGCTGGTGGGGCCACCTGCCACGGGCGCAGTGCCCGGGTCCGTCGGCACCGAACAGCTGTATCCGGTCGTGTATGCGCCGTTGTCCGGGCCGTTCGTCCAGCCGAAGGCGCCGGTTGCCGGGTCGTAGGCCAGGCCGGTCACGGCGAGGCTGACGGATGCCGCCGGTGCCGTCATCGTCGCAGACCAGGCCCCACAGGTGCCCCAGGTGGACGTGGTGTCACACGCGCGCACCTGGTAGCTGAACGGTGCGCCGAAGACCGTCGGGGTCAGCAGCTGGCGTGGCAGGGCGGTCGCGGTGAAGGTCGCGCTCGCGCCGGGGGTCCCCGTCGCGGCGTCGACGGACCGGACTTCATAGCCCGTGACGCCTGCGCCCGGGCTCACCGGCGTGATCTGCAGGTCGTATGCCGTGTCGTGCATCCCCATCGAGGCTCCCGGGTCGGTGACCGCGCCGGGAGTCGACTGCACCTGAACGGTGGTGACCTGGCTGTTGGTGCAGCCGGCCCTGTTGTATGCCCAGACCACGAAGGAGTACGACGCGGTGTCCGAGGTGAGTCCGGTGAAGTCGACGCTCGTGGCGCCTGCTCCGAGGTTCCTGAGCTCGGCGACGTTCGCGCCGGTGTGGGGAACGACGACGGTGCCGGGGGCCGGGGAAGTGACCGTGCACGCCTGGTTCCCCGTCGGCACCGTTCCGTTCGTGAGGCGTTGCACGAAGTATCCGCCCACGGGGTCGCCGGAACCGGAGAAGGTATCCCAGGCGACGTGGACGGTGCCGGCGGCACCGGCCGATGCGGAGACCGCGCCGGCCGTCGGCGCACCGTAAGGCGTGCCCTGGGTCGAAGCGGATGTCCACGCTGAGAGGGCGGGATATGACTCGTTGCGGGCGCTCACGCTCACCGGAACGAACGCGCCGTTGGCGAGGCCGTTCACCGTGAGCGAGCACCGGGTGGCCCCGCAGCCAGGACCCGTCGCGTTCACGGCGGGCTGGGCCGTGCCGTTGACGGTGACCAGGTAGTCCGTAATCGGGGAACCCGCACCATTCGGAACGGGTGCCCAGCTGATCGTCAAGCCGCCGTTGAGCGGCGCGGCCTCGAGATTTCCGGGCGCCGACGGCACGACATCGGACCAGACGGTGTCGGCGAGGGCGGTCGTCGCGCCGAGGCCGAGGCCGTTGCGCGCTGCGACAGAGACGCGGACAGCGTTGGCCCGCCCGTTGCCGCCGGTCGGGACCGTGCACGAGGTCGCCTGGCAGGTGGTGGTGCTGATCGCTGCGCCCGTCATGGCATTCACGAGGGTGATCTCGTAGCCGGTGACGGCGGAGTTGTTGGCGGCGCCGGGGTTGAAGGCGACCGCGAGACGGGTGTCCGAGAACCCGGTCACGGAGAGGCTCGTCACCGGGTCCGGCCGGTCCTGAACCGAGATCCGCACGGTGCCCCAGGCGTACCGGTTCGGGTCGTTCGTCGCGTCGGCGACCTCGTACTCGAGGTTCGTGTCCGCCGCATCGGCGTTCGCTGCGACCTGCACGCTGAGTGTGCTGTTGTCGGCGCTCGGGGTGATCCTGACCCCGGCAGGGATCCCGGCACCGCCGAGTCCGCGCACGGCGACGACCCGGAGCGGGACCTGTGGGAACGGGTTGGCCGCGCCGTCGTTGGCGAGCACGTCGACGACGGTCGTCTGGCCGCGGGGGCGATCGCGACATCCGCCGCCGGGATGGCGAGCGGCCGGGTGGACGCGACGACACTCATCTCGATGCGCCCGGCCCGACCGGGCGTACCGCCGGCCGAGACGCCGATCGTGATGGACCCGTGGCCGCCCTGCCCACCCGAGGCCGGCAGCGTCGTGGTCCTGGCGTGCAGTGTCAGCTGCTGGCCATCGAGGGAGTAGTCGAATCCGACCGGTTTCGGGTCGAGCACCGAGTACACGAGGGAGGCCTGGTCGTTCGGGTACGGGTAGGACGTCAGTTTGGACAGGTCGATGACCTTGGTCTGGTCGGGTTCGAAGTCGAGTACGGCGCCGTCGAAGGCCGGCGGCTGGTTCGCCTGCGGCGTCACCGTGATCGGGAGAACGATCGTGGCCGTGTGGCCATTCGGGTCTCCTGCGCCGGTGCCGTCCGTGACGACGAACGACACCGAGGCCGGACCGTAGTACTGGTCCGCGCTCGTGAAGGCGATGCTCGTGTCCGAGGTGGCGAGGTCTGCACCGTTGGACCGGGTGGCGTGCACGAGGCTCCGGTCGGTGAGACGCACCTGCTTGCCGCCGACGGCGACGACGTAGTCGTTGATCGGGATGGTGAGGTTGGCGCCGCTCGCGACGGTGAGCGCGGGAACGCCCTTCCGCAGTTGCGGCAGGGCGTCGGTGTACCCCGGCACCCAGATGAACGCGAGGGCGGTGATGCTCGCGTCGTCGGGGTTCGCGACCTGGAACGGGATGATCTGGCTCGTGGCGTGCACGGTCACCCGGACGCGCTTGGCGTCTGTGACCCTCGCGGAGTCTGCCCAGGACTCGGGGACGCTCAGCGCCAGGCCGCGGGCCGGCCCGTCGGCGAAGGTCACGTTGGCGAGAACGTCGACGTCGACGGTGCCGCCCGCGAGCACGTCGGAGAGGGTCAGGTGGGTGTCCCTGGCCTCTGGCCTGGCACGCGGGGCATCCGCACGCACGACGACGGTGAGGAATGTCGAGCTGGTGCCGCCGCGCTCGTTGCTGATCTCGTAGATGAAGCCGAACCGGCCGGGTGTCGCGGGAGCCGTGACCGCGATGGTGTCCCCGGCGATCATGGCCGTGCCGTGGTCGGCCGCGAGGTCGGCAGGGGTGCCGCTCGGTTCGACGGCGCTGATCGTGAGCCGGCCGCCGTCGGGGTCCGAGTCGTTGGCGAGCACGTGAACGGAGACGGTGCTTCTTGGACGCACCACGACGTCGTCGGGGGCCGCGACAGGGTTGCGGGCGCCGTCGAGGCGCGGGCTGATCCCGATCCGCACGGTGCCGATCGCCCGAGCGCCGAGGGCGTCGACGACGGCGTAGCTGAACGTGTCGGTTCCCGCGGAGTATTCCCCGGCCTGGTACCGGAACGTGTCCGTTCCGTCCGCGGTGACGGATCCCTTCTCCGGGTTGGTCTCCTGGCCGACGAGCTGGACCGAGTCGCCGTCAGGGTCGATCCCGGTCAGCGGGATCGACACTTCGACGGTGCCGCCGGAGAGCACCCGCGCGGTCACCGTCTTCGGGACAGGCGGATTGTTGGTGCTCGGGTCGGCTTCGCGCACCGAGATGCGCACCTCCGCGTTGGCATACTGGCCGTCGGGGGCGTTCACCCGGTACACCGCGGTATACGTGCCGGGGGTGGTCGGCGCAAGGTAACGCAGCACGGTGCCCGCGGCGAAGAGCAGGCCCGCGCCCTGGGACAGGCCGGAGGCGAGGACGGGGTCCAGGGTCAGCGAGTCGCCGTCCGGCTGTTCGTCGTTCGCGAGGACCGGGATGTCGATGGTGTCGCCGACCCGGACGGTCGCGGTGTCCGCAACGGCGATCGGGGCCTGTTTCTGACCGAGCGCGGGGATTTCGACGACGGTGACGGTACCGTCGGCATCGGCGAGCCCGTTGCTGATCCGGTACCCGAAACTGAGCCCGCCGTCCGGCAGCGGACGGGTCAGGGTGACCCGGAGGATCCGCTGGTCGAGGATCTCGATCCGAATGCCGCTGGACGCCGGCACGTTCATCGTCCCTGTGATCAGCAGCACCCCGTTCGCAGGGTCGAAGTCGCTCGCGAGCACGTCGACGAGGGTGGCCTGCTGGCCTCGGATGAAGGCCGTGTGGGGAACGGTGACGGGGGTGCTGTTGGCGTCGGCGGCGGGAGCGACGTCGACGCGCACCCTTCCCGTCGCGGTGAGCTGCCCGTCGGTGACCGAGTACTCGATCTCGTGGACCCCCGGGGTGCTGCTCAGGAACCGGAACGCACCGGAGGCGAAGTCGGGGGTGATCGTGGCATCCGGCTTGGCGGGGACGCTCGAAAGCCGCAGCGGCGCCGACCCGCCGCGGGCGTGGTCGAGCGGGGACACCGAGACTTCGGCCCCCGCAGTCGCGAGCACGATGAAGGAGTCAGCGACGATCGGCACGGCGCCGCTCGCGCGCACGGAGACGGTCAGCGAGCCCGTGCCGAGCAGGCGGCCGTCGGAGACGCTCAGGCCGACCCGTTTGTCATCGGCGTTCGTGCCGGCATCCGTGAAGACGACGGCGCCTGCGGGGGTGAAGCTCAGCAGGTCGGGGCCCGCGGCGGACGCTGAGGCGAGGTAGACCGGGTCGCCGTCGGGGTCGATCCAGTCGCCGAGCACCTGGCTTGTCACCCGGCCGCCGGCACGCACGGTCGCGTGGGTGGTTCGCACCTGCTGGGGAGCGGAGTTCTCCCCCGGCGCCCTGAGAGTGACGGTGACGGTTGCGGATGCGCTCCCGCCACGGCCGTCGTTGATCGTGTAGCCGAAGCGAAGCTGACCGGTTGCCGCCTCCGCGACGGTGAGCTGCACCTGCTGGTTGTTGCCGACGAGGTCGAGCCGGCCGTCGGTCGCGTCGATCGGTGTGACCGATTCGATCACGAGCACGTCCCCGTTCGGATCGGAGTCGTTGAGGAGCACGGGGAGGGTCACGATCCGGCCGGGCCGGGCTCCGAAGGAGTCGTCCACGGCGACGGGAGGGGCCTGCACCTTGTCGTAGACCGGAGGGGTGTCATCGCCGTTGGTCTCGATGCGCTGGGTGTCCGGGGTCGTGTCGATCAGGTCGGCCCAGTTGTCGATCAGCTGGTTGTCGCGCTGGACCGCCCAGGTCGAACCGTTGTGCGCATCGTTCAGCACGAGCCCGGTGCCGTTGCGCCGGAAGGCGAGCCTGGCGTTGTCGTTGAGCCCGGTGAGTGTCGTCGTCGTGCCGGACTGCGTTCCACGGGAGCCTCCGGACGCTCCCGACGCCGAGCCGCCGGACCCGGCGTCGCCGCAGTCGCGCCAGGCCGTGCCATCCGACCAGGCGGCATAGGCGCACTGTCCGGCGGTGTCCGGGGCCGCCGCTGTGCCGTTCCGGCCGCTGACGAGCACGGTCGGAGCGCCGCCGGAGAGGGGGACGGCGACGAGTCCCTGCTCGTGAGCGATCAGCACGCGGGAGCCGGAGAGACTCGGCTGCTGCAGGGCGGGGGCGCCGCCGTCGGCGATCAACCCGGACAGGTCGACGTCCCTGCCATCGAGGAACAGGTGCCGCGAGGTCGCGTTGAACAGCGCCCAGGCGCCGTTCACGCTCGTCAGCTGATAATCGTCGCCCGGCGATCCTGCGCTGAGCGTCTGGCTCGAGGTGACCGTTCCGCTTCCGGAGGGTGCCTGGGCGAGGGCGCCCGTCGCGGGCGTGAACGAGACCAGGGTTCCGGTGTCGTCGACGCTCACGACCGAGCCGGCGCCGAGGGAGAGCGTCGGCGGGGTTGCCGTGTCGAAGCTCGCGAGCCGGCTCGTCGGGGTCTCCCAGACCTCGCCGTTCGAGGCGATCAGGGTGCGGGTGCCGGCGAGGAACACGGCGGGCGCCCGGGGCGGCAGTGCAACGCTGCGCACGATCGTTGCCGTGGCCGGGTCGAGGATGTCGAGGGAGCTGTTGCCGGTGTCGAGCACGAGGACCGTCGCTCCGGACTGGAGCACGTCGAGATTGGAACTCTCGCTCGTCACGACCGTGTTGAGTTCCATGACCGCCGTGTTCGCCCGGCCGACAGCCTGGCGGGTCTCGTTGGTGACCCAGACGGCGGCATCGCCGAGGTCAAGACGCTGGGCGGTGTACCCGCCGGACACGACAGCGGTCGTCACGACGAGGGCCAGGACGAGCGTTCCGCCGAGGGCCGTCGCCCACGCCGAGCGGTGCGCAGCGAACTGGCGGGAGACCCAGAGACGGATCACGAAGCGTCGCCGCCTCTGGTCAGGTCACCGTGCGTGCTTCCGGTCACGGACCCCCGGCGTCGACGCACTTCTCGCCGCTCGCGCCCCCGGTGCGCCCGTCCCGGTTCACGGCGACGCTTGCGCAGACCCTGGCCTGTCCGTGCGGGTCGACGCTGAACTCGGTGCCCTTCTGGATGCTGCTCTCACCGGTGCGGAGTGTGATCACGTAGCTGTCCCCCGGGCGATGCCCGGGTCAGCCCAGTCGAACACGACCATGCCGTCCCGCAGCTCCCCGGAGACATTACTCACGGTCGGCAGTCCTGGCGTCGACTGGTGCGAGAGCGCCGACGCCGTAACGACGGCGAGAACGACGATGACGACGGATGCCGCGACGAGCGCCCAGACGAGCACCGAACGCCGCCAGCCCCCCGACACCGAGCCCCTGGCTGTGCCGCGGGACCTGCCCCTGGCCGTGCCCGCGCTGCCCGCAGTCCCCGCCGAACCGTCGAAACCAGAGGGGCTGCGCGCGCCGGAGGTGTCGGCGAGCGCGCCGGCCGCCGAACGGCGCCCTCGTGGCGCCTGATGCACCCGGCGGCGGCGCGGCTCCTGATACGCATTGATCGAATTCACGGCCGAGATGCGGGTGCGGTCGTCGTCGTCGACGCCGTTCTCAGCGGCCCAGTTCTCGTCGGCGACCTCGAGCCGGGTGGGGAGGAGGCCCAGTTCGGCCTCGACGGACTGCAGCTCCCTGATGAGCTCGAGCATGCTGCCCTGGCGCGACTCCGGACGCCGGGACATCGCGCGCTGGAGGATGAGCTCGAGCCTGCCCGGGACATCCGCCCGGCCGATCGCCGGGACCCTGGCCTTGTTGATGCGGGAGATGAGTTGGGCAGAGCTGTTCTCGGCACCGGGAATCTCGAACGGCGAATGACCGGCGAGGAACGAGTACAGGGTGGCGCCGAGGGACCAGACCTCGGAGGCGACGGAGCCGGAGACCTCGTCGAGGAGGACTTCCGGAGCGGACCAGGGGATGGACAGCCCGACCGCTTCGACGTTTCTGGCCTCGCTCACCGTGGCCGCGATGCCGAAGTCGCCGAGAACGGCATGCCCGTAGCGGGTGACGAGGATGTTCGAGGGCTTGAGGTCCCGGTGCAGCATGCCGGCCTGGTGCGCGGCCTGGACGGCGTTCGCGATGGTGATGCCGACCTGGAGCATTTCAGGGACGCCGAGAGGCTCTGTGCGGTAGCGCTGGCTGAGCGCGGGAGAGCACTGTTCCATCACGAGGTATGGGCGTCCGTCGGCCGAGACGCCGGCCTGGAAAACGGTCAGGATCGACGGGTGCGAGCTCAGCGAGGCCATCAGGTTGGCCTCGGCCTGGAACAGCTGCCGGACCTGGTCGTTGACGACCTCGGCGAGGAGCACCTTGACCGCGACCTCGTCGGCGCGGAAGGTCCTGCTGGTAGAGGAAGACGTCGGCGAAGCCTCCGGAGCCGAGCACCCGGAGGTAGGAGAACCCCGGCAGGTTCGGGGGCGTCGACGGTAATCGTCGCTGCATCGCGGCCTCCCCGTCTCGCTCTCGCCAATGGTCCCTGGACTGGTCCGTGAACGCGCATCGAACGGGTATCACGACTGGCGTCACTCAAGTTTAGGCAGTTGCCCCGCACGTGTCCGGGATAGTGCTCCCCCAACTCAGGGGGTGTCGAAATCAGTGCGTGTCGAGATGGCCGATGTCGAGCGGGCCGGTGTCGGCGTCCTGCGAGGCGGACGGGCCGCCGGTTCCCATGTCCTCTTCACGGTCTTCGCTGTCTTCGCTGTCTTCGATATCGAGGACGTCGAGGACGATCACCGTCACGTTGTCACGACCGCCGTTCTCGAGCGCGGCCTCGACGAGCGCCTTCGCGGCGTCGTCCGGGTCCGGGTTCGAGATCAGGAAATGCCGGATGCCGTATGCGGTGAGTTCCTTGGTCAACCCGTCAGAGCAGATCAGGAGGCGCATCCCCGGGTGCACAGGCAGCACACGGTAGTCGGGGATCGGCGCCTCGTGGAACCCGACGGCGCGGGTGATGATATTGCCGTGCGGGTGGACATCCGCTTCGTCGCGGGTGATCCGGCCGGCGTCGACGAGTTCCTGCACGACGGAATGGTCGATGGTGATCTGTTCGAGCACACCGGAGGTGAGCAGGTAGACCCGGGAGTCGCCGATGTTGAAGACGACCCACTGGGGAGCGCCGGACACGAGGGTGAGTGCGGCTCCCGTCACGGTGGTCCCGGTGCCGAGGTCGGTCACGCCGACACCGGACGCCATGTCCGTGACCGCGAGGCCGAGTGCCGCGTTGATGGCCGCATTCTGCGGCGAGTCCCGCCCGGCAAGTTCGGCGAGCCGGTGCACGACGGCCGCGCTCGCGACGTCGCCGGCGGAATGCCCGCCCATGCCGTCTGCGACCGCGAATATGGGCGGCGCGGATATCAGGCTGTCTTCATTGACTTCGCGGCGATGCCCGGTGTCGGTGAGTGCGGCCCACGCGAGCGAGACCGTCTTCTTCACCGAGGGGAAAGCGACCTCGAATCCGCCTGAGCCTTGACCAATCTGGGTCACGGGTGGTGCCTTCCACGATGTGCTGGGAAATACGGAGCCGACTCGGTGCCGCTCGCCGGGATGATCTCGATGATGTTATCGTCCCCGATGTCTATTCTCGTACCAGGAGGCACAGTTCGGGAATCGCCGGGACGGAGCCGCTCCCTGCGCCCGTCCGCGGAGACCACGATGGTGCCGTTCCGGGAGCCCGCGTCAGTGACGACGATGACGTCCCCCACCTGCCGGATGTCGACGTGGGTCGCGGACACGAGCGAGCCGGCAGAGATGACGGCCACGAGAGTGATGCCCGGCCCGACGGGGATGCGCGGCTGTGCAGGGCGCCTGCCCAGCCGATATGGACGGTCGAGAGGGAACTCACGGCCGTCGGACAGCCGGAACCGGGCGAGTGGCGGACGGAGGGCTGCGCCGGTCGCGGTGTCCTCGGTGTCCTCGGTGTCATCGGTGTCCTCGGTGTCCTCGGTGTCCTCGGTCTCCTCGGTGTCCTCGAGCTGGCGGATCACGGTGTCACCGGCCCCGCGGATCACCGTGTCGTCCGGCCTGCGGATCACCGTGTCGTCCACCCCGCGGATCACCGTGTCGTCCGGCCTGCGGATCACCGTGTCATTCGGCAGGCGCATCGCGGTGTCGTCCGTATCTGCCGCCAGGCCGCCTGGCGACCAGCGCGCCGTCCGGCCGACCACTGTGCCCTGTTCGTTCCCGGTTCCGCTTCCAGCGGGTACGGCGGCGGGTGCCGCCGTGTCCGGGGAACCGATCACGACGACGGTCACTGCGGAGAAATCGGCGAGGTTCCAGGGCCGGATGCCCTGGTCGGTGAAGCGTCGTGATCCGCCGACCGAAAACACGTCGACGGCGATCTGTCCGCGCACGACGACGGTCACGGCGGACTCATCCGCTGCTGCACGGATCACGAGCGCGAAGGACTCGAGTGCATCGGAGCCACCGAGCGGCAACAGTCCGACGAGGGCCTCTGCCGAGACGCTGGCGTCTCCGGCCCTGCTCGAGAGCGCCGTGACGAGGCCACGGGGCGCGTCGGTTGGGACCGCGGCGACGAAGGAGCGGCCGGCCACGAACATCCACTCTGGGTCCATGGGACTCCCTTCGTCCTCGTAGGATCTTCACCGTATCCCGAGTACGCGGATCCGCCGTGCGGCGCGGGGAGACCCCACGCACCGGCAAAACCCTCCGAGATATGGAATCCGCAGCATTTGCCGTAAAAAGCTGCGGAATCGCTTGCCGGGGCAGGGTCTCGCTGGCATAATCGCTGGATGGTCGCAAACGGACGTACCACGCCGGGCAAGCCGGTACCCCTCGATGACGTCTCGAAGAAAATCATCGAGCAGCTGCAGGTCGACGGGCGCCGGTCGTACGCGGAGATCGGCAAGGCCGTCGGACTCAGCGAGGCCGCCGTGCGCCAGCGGGTGCAGAAGCTCACGGATGGCGGGGTCATGCAGGTCGTGGCCGTCACCGACCCGATGCAGCTCGGTTTCTTCCGCCAGGCCATGATCGGCATCCGTGCCTCGGGAGACACCCGGATACTGGCGGAACTGCTCGCCGCGATGCCGGCCGTTGACTACGTCGTGCTGACAGCAGGCTCCTTCGACATCCTCGTCGAGGTCGTCTGCGAGGACGACGATGAACTCCTCGACCTGCTCAACTCCCAGATCCGCAACCTCGACGGGGTCAGGTCCACTGAAACATTCGTCTATCTCAAACTCCACAAACAGTTCTACAACTGGGGAACACGGTAAAAAATGACACTCTCAGAACCCTTGCTCGAATCCGTTCCCGCTTCGCCCGCGGTCGTCAGCGCTGACGCGACCGGTGCGGATGCCGCCGCTACGCCGGAGGATACCGGGCCCACCGTCTACACGGACGCCGAGAACGCGGCCATGCAGCAGAAGGCCAAGGACCACCTCTGGATGCATTTCTCACGCCAGTCGGTCGTCGAATCCGGCGCGGGCGTTCCGATCATCACGAAGGGCCTCGGACACCACATCTGGGACTCGAACGGAAAGAAGTACATCGACGGCCTGAGCGGCCTCTTCACGGTCAATGCCGGGCACGGGCGCAAGCGCCTCGCCCAGGCGGCCGCCAAGCAGGCGGAGGAACTCGCGTTCTTCCCGATCTGGTCGTACGCGCACCCGAACGCGATCGAGCTGGCCGACCGGCTCGCTTCGTTCGCTCCCGGCGACCTCAACCGCGTCTTCTATTCGACAGGTGGCGGCGAGGCCGTCGAGACCGCGTTCAAGCTCGCCAAGTACTACTGGAAGCTTCAGGGCCGCCCGACCAAGCACAAGGTCATCTCCCGCAATGTCGCCTATCACGGCACGCCGCAGGGAGCCCTCGCGATCACGGGTATCCCCGCGATGAAGGAAATGTTCGAACCGGTCACCCCAGGTGGCCTCCGGGTGCCCAACACGAACTTCTACCGGGCGGACGAGATGGGCTCCGGCTTCGGCGACGACATCGAGAAGTTCGGCCTCTGGGCAGCGAACCGGATCGAGGAGATGATCCAGTTCGAGGGGCCTGAGACGGTCGCGGCCGTGTTCCTCGAGCCCGTGCAGAACTCCGGCGGATGCTTCCCGCCGCCCCCGGCTACTTCAAGCGCGTGCGCGAGATCTGCGACAAGTACGACGTGCTCCTCGTCGCCGACGAGGTCATCACCGCGTTCGGCCGGATCGGGAACATGTTCGCCTCGACGACCTTCGGCATCGAACCGGACATGATCACCTGCGCGAAGGGCATGACGAGCGGTTACTCGCCGATCGGCGCGACGATCGTCTCCGACCGCATCTACGAGCCGTTCAAGCACGGCGACACGACGTTCTATCACGGCTATACCTTCGGCGGGCACCCGGTCTCCTCCGCGGTCGCGCTCGCTAACCTCGACATCTTCGAGGAAGAAGGGCTCAACGAGAACGTCCGCACGAACTCGCCGATCTTCCGCGCCGAGCTCGAGAAGCTGCTCGCGCTGCCGATCGTCGGCGACGTGCGCGGCGAGGGCTACTTCTTCGGGATCGAACTCGTCAAGGACAAGGGCACGAAGGAGACGTTCAGCGACGAGGAATCCGAACGCCTGCTTCGCGGCTACCTGTCCAAGGCGCTCTACTCCGCCGGGCTGTACTGCCGCGCCGACGACCGCGGCGACCCCGTCGTGCAGCTCGCTCCCCCGCTGACCATCGGTCCGTCCGAGTTCCGCGAGATCGGCGACATCCTCTACGGTGTGCTCGCGGAGGCCCCGAAGTACCTGTAGGAGTCGCGGGCAGGACACCGAGCGCTGGGGTTCCGCCGTTTCGCTTGTGGTGCACCACCGGCGGAACGGCGGAGCACCCGCGTTCGACCCCGCAGTGCCGCTCGCGTGGTCGATCAGGTGTCACCGGCGTCCTCCGCCGGCACCGCGAACGCCCACTCGGGCAGGTGCCCGGCGGAGACGACGGTGAGCAGCAGCCTGGCCATGCCGTATTCCGGGTCGATCGCCAGGGCCTGGTCGATGAAGATCCCGGCGACCGAGCTGCGCCCGAGCGCCCACGACAGCCAGGCGAGCATGCACAGTGGCGCGGGGCGCACCCGTTTCGGAGCTAGCGCGACCAGTGTCTTCAGGAGGTCGATACCGCGTTCGATCCGTTCAGGGTCAGGACGTTGCGAGACGGATCCGAGCATAAGGTCGCCGGTCTGCGCGAGGTCCCCTGTTGCGCCGGATCCGGCCTGCTCCTCTGCGACGATGTCGTCCATGCTGCGGCCGGTCTCGCGCTGGATCGCGGCATACCGTTCGTTCAGTTCGTGCGTCACCCGCCCGATCTCCTCGCCGAACGCGATCTGCAGCATGACCTGGTCGCGCCGGGCCGGGCTCTTCAGCAGGAACAGCAGGGTTGCTGCCTGTTCGGCGTCGAGAGCGGAGGGGTCCCGTTCGAGCGCGGCCTCCGTTGTCGACACCGGGTCGAGGATGTCCCCGACCATGGCCACGAGTTCGGGCAGGTCGGGCGCGTCGGGAACCTGGGACCCGAGGCATTCGTACCGGGTCAGCCTCCTGGCGCAGCGGTCCCGGAGCGCGAGGTCGACCTTCGGCAGGTCGGCCCGGCTCACGAGGTGCCCGAGTTCACGCCGGGCCTCCGGCGGCAGGTCGCGGTTCACCGGGGACTCCGCGATCTCGGACAGCGGCCGCCCGCCCGCCGGGCAGGCGGGGTCGAGATAGGAACCCCAGCCGTCTGCGGCGACGCACAGGGAATCCCGGACGAGGAAGCCGGACAGTTCGGCCCGGCGGCCCAGGATTTCCGCGAAGCGCTCACCGGGGATGCCCGGCACGTCCGCGAACCGTTCGTCGGTGTAGAGGACGGGTACGACGGCGTCCACCCCCTCGATCTTGCACAGCGTGCCGACGAGAGTGGTCGCGACGCGGCGGAGGACCGTGCGTGCGAGGTCGGGTTCCGGCAGGTTGAAGCGCAGGGCTCCGCAGGTGCGGTTGCCGCGGAAGGCGACGAGGACCACGCTGCGCTCGGGCTGGAACCCGGCGAGCTGTGGCACGAGGGCGAGGAAGTCGTGGGCTTCCTTGGTCTTCACGATGGTCGGTGTCATGCGGACACTCTCCCGGGGCGTTCCCTCCCCGGGTGCGCTCGCTGGGGATCGGTGCATAACTCGCGCAAGGAACGCAACCTGTGCATAACTCCCCACGTAGTCTTGGAGCTATGCCCATTTCGACCATCGTGGACGTCCTCCTCGTCCTGCTCCTGCTGGGCTATGTCGTCTCCGGCTACCGCAGCGGCCTGATCGGCAGCCTGAGCGGCATCGCCGGCCTCGTCGCCGGCGGTATCGCCGCATACTTCCTCGTTCCGCTCGTCGGAGCCTGGGTGCCTGCAGCGGAGTGGCGCACCGCAGCGACCCTCGCCACCGCCGCCGTCCTCCTGCTCGGCGGCCTGTCGATCGGCGGAACCCTCGGCAGGGTGCTCCGTCCCCGAGCGGCCCGAAGACGGCTGCTCGTCGTCGACCGGGTGTTCGGCGCCGGCATCGCCGTCGTCGTCGCAGCGAGCATCGTGTCGATGCTCGCCTTCAGCATCGGGTCGCTCGGGGTGCCGGTCCTGTCGCCCGCGATCGCCTCGTCGACGGTGGTGCGGTCGATCGACTCGCTCACGCCCGATCCGGTCAAGGCCTTCCTCGCCCAGCTGCGTGCGATGGTCGTCACCGAGGGCATCCCTCGGGTCATCGAGGCCTTCAACGGGCCGGTGCCCACGGTTCCCGTCGTCACCGGCACGAGCGCCGAACTGCTCGCCGCGCAGGATTCCGTGCTCAAGATCGTCGGGACGGCATATGCCTGCGGGCAGAACCAGTCCGGGAGCGGCTTCGTCATCGCGCCGGGCCGGGTGCTGACCAACGCGCACGTCGTCGCGGGCGTCTCAGAGCCCGTCGTCGAGTCGGCTGACGGCACGGCCCGCGCGGGAACCGTCGTGTACTTCGACCCGGCGGCCGACCTCGCCGTCATCGCCGTCGCTGGGCTCGATGCCGAACCTCTCGGCCTCGGTGCGGACCTCGCGACGGGAAGCCTGGCCGTGAGCGACGGCTATCCGTACGGCGGACCGTTCGAAACCGGACCCGCGGAGGTCGTCGCGGTCGCACCGGCTGTCGTCGGTGACATCTACGGCGACAATCCGACCTCCCGGTCGATCTACACGCTCGCGGCGGACATCCAGCACGGCGAGTCCGGCGGGCCGCTGCTCAATCAGGACGGCAAGGTCGTCGGCGTCGTCTTCGCGAAGTCGACGGTCACCGCCAACATCGGCTACGCCCTCGCGATGGAGTCCGTCACCCCCGTCGCCGCAGAGGCCGCATCACTCACAGACTCCGTCGAGCCCGGGCACTGCGTCGTCGGCTAGCTCCACCCGGTCAATGCGAAAATAGGGAAGAACACCGGGGAGCGAGACCGCTCCCCGAGGAGAGGCCACCATGACCATCACCGCTGCCGCCGACGGTTCGGCCCTCGGCAACCCGGGACCGGCCGGCTGGGCCTGGTACGTCGACGACTCCTGCTGGGACGCCGGCGGCTGGAAGCACGCCACCAACAACCAGGGCGAGCTCAAGGCCGTCCTCGAGCTCTTCCGCGCGACCGCGCACCTCGACGAGGACCTCCTCGTGCTGTGCGACAGCCAGTACGTGATCAACTCGGTGACCAAGTGGATGCGCGGCTGGAAGGCCAAGGGCTGGCGCAAGGCCGACGGCAAGCCGGTGCTGAACCTCGAGTTGCTCCAGGAGATCGACGCGGCGCTCGCGGGCCGTCGCTACCGGTTCGAATGGGTCAAGGGACACGCGAACCACCCGCTCAACGAGGCAGCGGATGCCCGGGCCAGGGCCGTCTCCGAGGCGTACCAGCGCGGTGGGCCGATCCCGAAGGGTCCCGGGTTCGTGCGCGCCGGCACCCCTGCTGCACCGGCGGCCCAGAAGGCCCCTGCGGTTCCTGCGGTCGGCCCTGCAGCCGGTGCCGGCTCGCGAGAGCAGAAGCCGGCCGTGCGCCGGGCCGTTGCGGCTCCGCCTGCGCGCGCGGCGCATCCGGAGTTGTTCTCGTTCGACGACGCGACAGACCCCGCCGCCGCGCATGAGGTCTCCCTCACGCTCACCGCAGAGCAGCACGCCCGGCTCACCGCACACGCAGCGCGCCTCGGGCTGACGGTCGAGGATGCGCTCCGCACCCTGATCTAGCGGGGTCAGTGGACGGGCAGCCAGCGGCCGTGGACGCGCTCGGTGACCTGCCACGTGATCACTCCCGCGCGGACGCGGGTGCCCGCGAGGGTGTGCGCGCCGATTCGGACCGCTGAGGCCGTATCGTCCGCGGTGAAGCGCACGGTCGCGCGCGCCGAACCGGCCACGACGGCCAGGTCGGACGCCTCGACGGTCGTGAGCTCGGCCGCGGCGGCCGCAGCAGCGGGCAGGACGGAGTCGGGGGCGACCCCGGGTTGCAGGCTGCCGATGGTCATGGTGATCCGGAACGAGGGCATTCCCTCAGCGTAAGCGGGGCTTCAGCGAGCGGGGAACCGCACCTCGACCCGGGCGCGATCGGCGAGCTCGTCGCCGGAGAGATCCGTGAGCGCGATGATCACGACGCTCGGGGCGTTCCCGAGCCGGTCGAGCACCGCTCCCACGTCGATCGCGGCGTACGGGTCGTCGGGGTCGAGTTCCTCGGGGCGCACGCCGAAGACGGCGTCGGCGTTGTCGACCAGGAGTACGGCGCCCTCTTCTTTCACCCGTTCGAACAGCCGATCGAGCGTCGCATCGGTCTCCTCGGGGGACGACGCGACGACACTGTCGAGCCCGACGGTGACGAGGGCCTTGCCGAGCTCGCTCGCAGCGGATGCCGCCGCCGCGGCCTTCGCACCGGCATCCGTGCCGCTGAACACGGCGATCGCCCCGGCGCCCGCGAGCTTCACGACGTCCCGGATCGTTCCGAGCTTCGTGACCCGTTCCGTCGTGTCGAGTGTGAATGACGCCATCACCGCGAACGAAACGCGCAGGGGGCGGCGGATGCCTGCCAGAGCGAGGTGAGCACCTCGGTCGTGAGCGGAGAGGGGTGAGCCAGACCTGGAGTTTCTCGCTCGACGTCACGGGAACCGTGAGTACCGGATGCCGTTCGATCGCGGCCTGTGCGGTGCCGAAGTCGCGGTGGCTTGCCGCGTCGGTGTCCTCGATGTCGGCCGCGAAGGCGCTCACGAGATAGCGCAACTCCGCGATGACCCGGCTGGGCCCATGCTGTGCGCTCGCCTCGCGATAGCTGATCAGGCTGTCGCTGTAGAGGAACAGGTTGATCGACGACCCGGTGACCCCGGTGCGTGCGACGTCGAGGCTGCGCGCCGTCACGTTCAGTCCGAAGGGCGACCCGGCGAGCATCGACTGGAGCGCCACAGTCGTGGCCGCGATCACCTGCCCGTAGTTCGAGAGCGAGGACATGGCGACTCCGACTTCTGGGGCAGTGGACCCGCCACCGATTTCACGCTACTCCGCCTGACCGCGCAGGTCGAGGACTTCTCGTGCCGCTGGATCAGAAACGGATGTCCGAACTCGACACGGTGAGGTCGTGGAGCACGTCGGGCAGCACCTCCACGCCGATGCCCGGCCCGGTCGGAACCCGGAGGTGGCCGTCCTCGAGCACGAACGGCTTCGTCAGGTCCTGGGCGTAGTAGCGGCTCGAGGCGGAGGTGTCCCCGGAAGAACGAAGTTGGGCAGCCCGGCGAGCGCCACGTTCGCCGCCCGGCCGATGCCGGTCTCGAGCATGCCGCCGCACCAGACCGGAACGCCGTGGGCGGCCGCGACGTCGTGGATCCGCCTGGCCTCGAGGTAGCCGCCGACCCGGGAGGGCTTGACGTTGATGATGCTGCACGCGCCGAGGGTGATCGCTGCGGCGGCGTCCCTGGCCGACTCGATCGATTCATCGAGGCAGACCGGGGTCTGGATGAGGGTCGCGAGGGCGGCGTGCCCGAGCATGTCGTCTTCTGCGAGCGGCTGTTCGATCAGGAGCAGGTCGAAGGGGTCGAGCCTGGCGAGGTGGCGGGCGTCAGCGAGTGTGTATGCGGTGTTCGCGTCGACCTGGAGCAGCACGTCGGGCCCGAAGCGCTCGCGCACGGCACGCACGGGGGCGAGATCCCAGCCCGGCTCGATCTTGAGCTTGATCCGGAGGTACCCCTCGTCGAGGTAGCCCTCGACGGCGGCGAGGAGCCGGTCGATCGAGTCCATGATCCCGACGGAGACCCCGGCGGGGACGAGGTCGCTCACCGCTCCGAGGTAGCCCCGAACGAGACTCCCGAGGTGCGGAGCTGGGCGTCGAGGATCGCGGTCTCGAGGGCGGCCTTCGACATCCGGTGCCCTTGACCGCGGCGAGCGCCGGTGCGACCCGCTCGGCGGTGAGGCGTTCGCCGGCCGCGTTCAGCCGCGGGGCGAGGTGGTCGCGGATCACGAGTTCGCAGCCGTCGAGGAACTCCGAACTGTAGAGGGGCTCGGCCTCCGCGGCGCATTCGGCCCAGCCCTCGGAATCCGCCGTTCTCACGTGCACGAGGAGGGCCTCGCGCTCGGACACCGAGCCGAAGGAGGTACGGAACGGGCTGACGAGCGGCAGGCGCACCCTGCGCAATTCGATGTTCTCGATCTTCATGTGCTCTCCTCGATGTGCGGGGCTGCGTAGTGCGGGGCTGCGTAGTGCGGGGCTGCGTAGTGCGGGGCTGCGTAGTGCGGGCTGCGTTCGGGGTCACCTGTTCCCTCGAACCTAGTGCCCGTGCGCCCCTGCCGTGCCCGCGGTTCGGGGCGGATGCCCAGCCGGCGCCGGTTAACCTCGGGTATGGGCAGGTTCACGGACAGCTGGCGGTCGCATCTCCTCTCGACGCTGTCCGGGAACTCCGAGGGACGGCCCTCGTGGGTGGAGAAGATGGAACTCGGCGAGGACGCCGGTTTCTTCGGACCGGGGTCGGCCGCGTGGGCGGTGCACGGCGGGATGGCGACGATGGTCGCCGGGATCCGCGCGCTGCTGATGCAGACCCTGCACCCGGGCGCGATGGCCGGGGTGCACGACTGGTCGCGGTACCGGGAGGACCCGCTCGGGCGCCTCTCCGGAACGATCCAGTGGCTCGTGACGGTCACCTTCGCCGACACGACCGTCGCGACCGACGAGTCGACGCGGGTCGGGCGTTTCCACGACCGGGTGACGGGCACCTACCTCGATGCGGCGGGAGTCTCGCGGCCCTACGCCGCCGGGGACGCCGAGCTGCTCTCCTGGGTGCACATCGTCTTCACGGATGCCTTCCTCGAGTCCCACAAGCTGTGGGGAGGCAGCATCCCGGGTGGCGCTGACGGGTACGTGCGCGAGTGGGCGAAGGCCGGCGAGCTGGTGGGAGTGCAGAACCCGCCGCGGTCGGCGGCAGAGCTCGCCGCCCAGTTGGCCGCCTTCACGGATGCCGGGGTGCTGAAGAGCGACGAGCGCGTCGCCGAGGCGGTGCGTTTCATCCGCAATCCGCCGCTGCGGCGCGGGATGCTGCCGTTCTACCGGGTGATGTTCGCCGGTGCGGTCGCATCGCTCCCCCGCGAGTACCGGCAGCTGCTCGGGCTGCGCCGCTCGGTGTTCCCCGTCGTGTGGGCGACCGGGGCGGTTCTCGGGATCGTGCGGATGCTGCTCGGCGCGTCGTCGACGTCGGAGGACGCGGCCCGGACCCGCATCGACCGCATCGCCCGTGCTCGCGTCGCGCCAGAGCCCGACGCTGAGGTGTCGCAGATCGACGTTCCCGGGCCCAGTTAACCTCGATCTGCGACACCTCACGGCGCGGCGGCATCCGTGGGCGGAATCGCGGCGCGGGAGGCTGCGGACAGCACGAGCGTCGCCGCCACGGCGACGGCAGCGACGAGCGCGATGGTGAGGGTCGTCACGAGCGCATCGGGGCGCACGATCGACTCCCCGGCGAGCGCCTGGCCGGTGAGGATCGCGAGAACCAGCCCCGGGCCACCGTCAGGGACGCCGACGGTGTGGGCGCCGGCGATGCCCTGGAAGTGGTCGAGTTGCGCGGCGGTCGGCCCGGTCATCAGGAAGGCGAGGCCCATCCCGATCACGGCGATCACGGTACCGGCCCGGATCGCAAGCGCCCGGGCCGGATCGCCGAGGTCCGTACGGAACAGCAGGAGCGCCGTGACGAGGGCGGCCATCCAGACGAGCACGATCGAGAATGCCATCACCGACCAGAGCGTCGCGGACACCGGGGTGGACACATTGAAGTGGCTCGTGATACCGAGGCCGGCGTCGCCGACGATGATCACCATTTCGATGACAAGTGCGATCGTCGACACCGTGCCGATCCACCAGGCCAGTCGGCGACGACGTGCAGAAAGGATCCCGAGCAGCCAGGCGAGGCTCGCCGCGTAGACGAGCACGCTGATCGAGAACTTGAGCGGCTTGGCCCAGACGGGCGCGCCGGTGAGGCTGCGCGGATCGACCAGGAGGCCGACCAGGCAGACCACCACGAGCACCGCCATGGCCGCGGTCGCCGCGAGCAGCGGTCGATGCCAGGCCAGGGTGCGCAGCGCGGGCCACGCGGTGATCTCTCGCCGGTTGTCAGCGGATGCCGGCGGTGCCGTGGTGCCTGACGCCGGGGTCTCTGGAAACTCGGGGGTGTTCATGGGGCGCTCCCTGTTCTGTCGGTCGGGCGTGGCGGTGCGGTGGCTCGTGCTGTCGTGCTGTCGTGCGATGTTCAGGGGTGTGGTCGGGTGCCGCCTCGGGTGCGGACCCCGGCGCGGGCTCGGGCGCCGCTTCGGGAGGCATGCCGTAGCGAAGGGCGGCGATGTGTTCCTGCGCGGCGCGGCGCAGGCCGGAGAAGAGCTTGTCGCCGAGAACGGTGCCGACCACGACGGTCTCGCCCTTCGCGGCCCGGTCGACCCGCGCATCCAGTTCGTCGATGTCGGCCTCGGCGGCCAGCAGGGCGGCGGCGGCGTACCGGTCGAACCAGCCGCGAGCGTCTGTCTGGCCGACCTCGGCGAAAGTGTCGACGACCCTGGCCGCGGCCAGTCGGCCGGGGTTCGCCGCCGAGACATGCCAGCCGGCGGTGAGGGCGTCCACCCGGGCCAGGGCTTTCGCGCTCACCGCGGACTCATCGATCGTCGCCGACACCGAGTGCTGGGCGATCTCGAAGGTCTCCGGCAGCGACAGCTCGGAGTCGATGGCCTCGAGCACCCGCCGGACGGCCGCGACGCTCAGCCCGCCGACCTCGGTGAGGCCGCGAATGAGGCGGATGCGCTCGAGGTGCGACTCCGCGTACAGCGCCTGGTTCGGCCCGGAACGCTCCCCGCCGGCGAGGAGGTTCTCACGCTGGTAATACTTGATCGTCGCGACGGCGGTCCCGCTCCGGGTGCTCAGCTCTGCCATTCTCATCGCTCGTCCTGGGCCTGCAGTCCGGCGGCCTCGAGGGCACGGTAGCTCGCGATGACCTCGGGAAGGGACTCCTCCCAGGGTGTCGCAGCCACACCGAGCAGTCGTTCGGTCTCTGCGGCGTCGACGACGAAGGGGGCGGTGAACTGGTAGTCGGAGTCGTTGGCGGCGCGGATGAACGGCACGAACATCCCCAGAACGCGCAGCATCGTTGGGCTGAGCCTGGCCAGGCTCCCGCGGTTGACCGTGAGTGCGTTGACGCGGGCGGCGAGCTCTGTGCGGGAAAGCGGTTCGGCGGCAGGCACGTGCCAGGCGCGACCCCACGACCCCTGGTAGTCCGCCGCCGCGAGGAGGGTTGCGACGATATCGGCCAGATAGCACCAGCTGTGCGGCGCGTCGGGGCTTCCGAAGACGCGCGCGGTCTTTCCGGCGATCAGCGGACCGAAGAAGGCGCTCCCGAGCTGGGAGGTCCTGCCAGCGCCCGGGCCGAAATAGTCGCTCGCGCGCACCTCCACAACCTGGATCTCCCCGCGCTTCGCGGCGGCGAGGGCGAGTTCCCAGCCCTCGGTGCGCACCCGGCCCTTCGGCTCGGTCGGATGCTGCGGCGTCGCCTCGGTCATCGGCATCGGGCTGCCCTCTCCGTAGCCGTAGAGGTTGCCCATCAGCACGAGCCGGGCCCCGGATCGGCGCGCGGCAACGATGGCGGCCCGGAACATCGGCGGCCAGAGCTCCGGCCAACGGTTGTACTGACGCGGTCCGGTCGTGAGGAAGATCGTGGCCGCGCCCTCGGCCGCCGCGGCGAAGGCCTCGGCGTCCGCGGCGTCGAGGATGCGGGCGGTCGCGCCGGCAGCGGCGGTGCCGGAACGGGTGGCGACAGTGACGGTGTCTCCGCGCTCGACGAGGGCACGGGCAAGGGCACTGCCGAGATAACCGGCGCCGACGACAAGCTGGGTGGCCATGGGATTCTCCTTCGGGACGGCACACGACCATCCGATCAGATACATGAACTATCTGATAGTGAGAATATCCGATAGTGGAAGTATCCGCTACCCCCTCGTCGGACCGCCGTCACTCCCCGGGAGCGAAGAAGGCGCCGATCGCCGCGCTCAGTGCGACCGGGTCGGCCACGTGGCAGAGTTCGCGGGCCGAGTGCATCGACAGGAGCCCGATGCCGACGTCCACCGTGTGGATGCCGAGCCGGGTCGCGGTCAGCGGGCCGATCGTCGAGCCGCACGGGACCGTGTTGTTCGAGACGAACTCCTGGTAGGCAACGCCCGCCTGCGCGCAGGTGCGGGCCCAGAGGGCGGCACCGGCGGCATCCGTGGCGTAGCGCTGCGTCGCGTTGATCTTGAGCAGCGGGCCCGCGCCGGGGACCGGCAGGTTCACCGGGTCGTGCTTCTCTGGGTAGTTCGGGTGCACGAGGTGCCCGGCGTCGGCCGAGAGGCACCACGAGGCGGCGTACGCACGCAGCTTGTCCGAGGCGGATGCGCCGAGTCCGGCCCCGATCCGGGTCAGGACATCGTCGAGGAGCGGTCCGCTCGCGCCGGAACGGGTCTGGGAACCGAGTTCCTCGTGGTCGAAGGCGGCGAGGACACTCGTGCTCTGGACCACGCCCGCGGCGGCGTCGAGACCGGCCGTGTCGTCGTCCGTGACCGCGAGGAGCGCGACGAGTCCCGCGTGCACGGACGACAGGTTGTCGAGGCGTCCGGCGGCGAAAAGCACGTTGCCGAGGCCGAAGCGCGCGGGGGCCGCGGAGTCGGCGGTCAGGAGGTCGTAACCGGCCACATCCGCCGCCTCGAGCCCGGCCAGGCCGGCGAGGTGGGCGAGCAGGTCCGCGGCATCGAGGTCGCCGACCCCGTAGACCGGGTTCAGGTGGCGCTGGCGGTCGAGGGTGAGGCCGTTGTTGGCGTCACGGTCGAGGTGGATGGCGAGCTGCGGGATGCGCAGGAACGGGCCGGTGCGCACGAGGTGCTCCGTGCCGTCTCGGGTGACGAGGCGCCCGGCGAGTTCGAGCTCGCGGTCGAGCCAGGAATTGAGCAGCGGGCCGCCGTAGACCTCGACGCCGGCCTGCAGCCAGCCCCGGTTGCCGATGGTCGGCTTCGGCTTGAGCTTGAAGCCGGGCGAATCGGTGTGCGCACCGAGGATGCGGAACGGCGACACCGGGCCGACCCCCGCCGGCTGCACCCAGGCGACGACCGCGCCGTCGCGCACGATGAAGTGCCGCCTGGCCACGGCCGCGTTCGCGCCGACCGTGCTGCCCGCGCTTCCCGCGCTTCCCGGCCACTCATCGCGCTCGTCGAGCCGGGTGAATCCACCGGCCTCGAGCCTTCGTTCGAGTTCCGCGGCGGCGTGGTACGAGGACGGCGACGCTGCGATGAAGCCGGCGAGGTCGTCGATGTACTCTGGGTGCGAATCCGGTGCAAAGGTCATCCCCCTATCCAAGCACCGGCCGGCGACGGGCATGCACGAGGGCTTTCGCCGGACGGATGACCGCAGAAGGGTGCGCCATGGTCCCGACCGTCCGGCCGAGCAACACCGCCGATGCGAGCACCGTTCCGAGGCGCCCGCCGAGCACCGTCGCGGATGCCGTCGCGGGCGGCGACGCGGCTGCCGACGCCTGGGTGCTGCGCTTCGAGGGCTTCGACCCGGCCACCGAGGGCGTCCGCGAAGCACTCTGCGCCCTCGGCAACGGATACTGGGGCACCCGGGGCGCTGCCCCAGAGGCTTCGTCGGATGCCGTACACTACCCGGGCACCTACCTCGCCGGCGTCTACAACCCGGTTCACACCGAGCTCGGCAGCCATTCCCGCGACGATGAGCACATGGTCAATGCCCCCAATTGGCTCGCCCTGTCGTTCCGCATCGGCACCGCGGACTGGTTCCGGCCAGAGGACCCCGGAGTCCTGGAGTACCGGCAGGAACTCGACCTCAGGCGCGGCCTGCTGACCAGGGTCATCCGCTTTCGGGACGCCGACCGGCACACGACAACGGTCACCTCGCGGCGTTTCGTGTCCCAGTCCGACCCGCACGTCGCCGTGCTCGAGACGACCTTTGAGGCTGAGGGCTGGTCCGGCCCTGTGACGGTGCGCTCGGCCGTCGACGGCCGCGTCGCGAACCGCAATGTGGCGGCCGATGCCGCGCTCACGAACAGGCACCTGATGCCACGTGCCCGCACCGAGGTCGACGACCGCACCGTGCTGCTCGAAATGGAAACCACCGTCTCGGGCGTGCACATCGCGATGGCCGCGCGCACCCGGGTCTTCGAGGCCGACCCTGCGGGCGCGGATCGGCCAGGCCCACCCCGCGAGATCATGGTGGACCGGCGATTCCTGAGCGAACCCGGCTTCGTCGCGCACGAGTTCGAGCTGCACCTCGAGCCTGGGCGCCCGGTCCGGGTGGAGAAGACCGTCATCGTCGGCACGTCGAGGGACCGTGCCGTCGTGTCGGCGCCCTTCGCCGTGACCGCGTGGATGCGCCGGGTCGCCGACCCGGCGGACCTTCTCGTCGCGCACGAACGTGAATGGCGCGGGCTCTGGGACGAGTTCGCGGTGAACCTCGACGACAACGAGCACCAGTCCCTCGCGCTCAACCTCAACACCTTCCACGTCTTGCAGACCCTCGCCGGCGTCGACGCCGACCTCGACGCCGGCGTCCCCGCCCGTGGGCTCACCGGGGAGGGCTACCGGGGGCACGTGTTCTGGGACGAAGTCTTCGTCTACCCGGTGCTCACCCTGCGCCGCCCCGACCTGAGCAGGGCGCTCATCGGCTACCGGTACCGGCGCCTCGCCGAGGCCAGGGCGGCCGCGACGGCCGCCGGCCTCGAGGGCGCGATGTTCCCCTGGCAGAGCGGCATCGACGGGCGGGAGGTGACCCCGGCCGAACTGTTCAACCCGCGCACCGGCGAGTGGATGCCCGATCATTCCCACAACCAGCGCCACGTCGGGCTGGCCGTCGCGTACAGCGTGTGGACGTACTACCAGGCAACAGGGGACGTCGACTTCCTCATCCACCAGGGTGCCGAACTGCTGCTGGAGGTCGCCCGGTTCTTCGCGGCCCTGGCCAGGTACGACGAGAGCGCCGACCGGTTCGACATCACCGGCGTCATGGGACCTGACGAATTCCACGATGGAGCCCCCGGAGCGCCGGGAACGGGGCTGCGCAACAACACCTATACCAACGTGATGACCGCCTGGCTGATGGCGCGGGCCGTCGACATGGTCGCCGTGCTGAACGGGCGCAGCTGCCGGCCGCTCTGGAACCGGCTCGGCCTGCGCCCGGGCGAGGTCGACCGCTGGCGGCACATCGGCAGCCGGCTCCGGCTGTCGTTCCTGGCCGGAGGGGTGCCCAGCCAGTTCGACGGATACGAGGCGCTCCCCGAGTTCGACTGGGCGGGGTATCGCGCCCGCTACGGCGACCTCGGCCGGCTCGACCTGATCCTCAACGCGGAGGGCGACAGCACGAACAACTACCGGGTGTCCAAGCAGGCCGACGTGCTGATGCTGCTCTACCTGTTCTCGGCCGAGGAACTGCGGAGGCTGCTGCACGGGCTGGGGTACCCTCTGCCGCCGGAGGCCGTCGTCGCCACGGTGGACTTCTACGGGTCCCGGTCCACGCACGGGTCGACCCTGAGCAACGTCGTGCATTCCTGGGTGGAGGCCCGTCGCGACCGGGAGCGCTCCTGGCAGTTCCTGACCAGGGCCCTGGACAGCGACCTCGCCGACATCCAGGGCGGCACCACCCACGAGGGCATCCACCTCGGCGCGATGGCGGGGTCCGTGGACATGATGGTGCGGTGTTACAGCGGCCTCGAGATCCGCGACGACATCCTCTGGCTCCACCCCGTGCTCCCCGCGGAGCTCGGTGCGTTCTCGTTCAGCATCAACTACCGGGACCACCCGATCCGGCTCGAGCTCACGTCGACGAACCTGCGCGTGACACTCAGCGCCGGCGGTGCCCCGCCGATCCGGGTACGGGTGGAGGGCCAGGACGCCTGGCTCGCCCCGGGCCAGGTCCGCGATTTCCCCCTGGTCCCGTAGCGGAGGCCCTAGACTGACCGCAATCGACTAGGTGGGGGCACAATGACCGACGGATCAGGCAATTACATTCCGATGCCCGCGGCGGCTCCCGCGGCGGGCTGGTATCCGGACCCCGCAGGCTCCCTCGCCAGCGCTGGTGGAACGGCGCGGCCTGGACCATGGACCTGCACTATCCCGAGCCTCCCGTCTACGGGCGCCTCGCTCCGACCAGGGTCCTCTCACCGGACACGCCCGTCTACACCGCGGCCATCTGGATCATCACGCTGCTGCCGCTCCTGTCGCTCATCAACGTGGCGTCGACCGACCTCACCGCGGACTTCAACCGGGGGCTGTCGGAGGGCTCCACCGGCACGACGACGTCGGCGACGGATGTCCTCAGCCAGCTCCTCAGCATCGCCGTCTACGCGGCGTCGGTCACCCTCGCCTACTTCGACCGGCGCCGGCTGCTCGCCGACGGGTTCACCCGCCCGTTCCACTGGGCCTGGACCTTCCTCTCCTCCGGTATCTACGTGATCGGCCGCTCGATCGTCGTGCGTAACCAGGCGGGCCGCGGCCTGACCCCGATCTGGGTCTGGACCGGCATCGTCGTCGTCACGACGCTGGTCACCTTCGCCAAGTTCGCCGCCCTCGTGCCGCTCTTCCTCACGACGATCGGGTCGGGCATCGCGGCCTGAGCGGCAGCCGGCGAGCGCGTGTGTTCCGCGGCTAGACCTCGCTCTGCAGGGCCGCGCGGGCGAAGGCGGCCCCGCCCGGGGTGATCGTCCAGTTCAGGTAGTCGCGGGGCTTCCGTTCGAAGACGCCGAGGTGGTTGAAGAGGCGCCACTTGGGGAGCACGACCTGGAACGCGGCATCCGCGGAAAGGCGCTCGCCGTTCTTCTGCCCCCAGCCGATGGTCTCGAGACCGAGCGCGAGCGCCTGCTTGAACAGGGCTGCCTCGGTGAAACCCCGCCGGGCGATGAGCACCAGGAGGAGGCTGGTCGCGTCCGCCTCGACGGGCGAGCGGCTCGTGCGAATGGTGCGCGCGAGGTGCCACCAGAGTTCACGCGGGTTTTCGGCGAGTGCCCGACCCCTGCTCGTGAGCATGAGGCGACCCTTGCTCACCCGCAGCAGCCCGACCCGGCGGAGGTGGTCACGCAGCTCCTGCAACGGAAGCATGTGCACCTCACGGTTGACCGTCACGGGCCAGCCCCAGTCGAGCTCCGTCGTCGCCGCGAGCACATCGACCGGCGGCAGGTAGCCGGCATCGGTGAGGCGGATGCCGTCGGCACCCACCCGGCGCAGGATCCATTGCACGTGTCCCACCATCCGCTGCATCGCCCGCTCGGGCAGCAGAATCGTGTCCCTCACGCGGGCCTCGGCGAGCATGAGCCGGAAGCCGGCGATCGCGTCGGGGTGCATGCGGGATTCGAGTTCCTGGGTGACCTTCACGTTGCGAGCCTACCGAGCGTCCCGGCAGAACTGTCAGCGGCACCTGCGAAGCTGGGACGATGACCGACACCCGGACCGATACCCGCGCATCCGCCCGTGAGATTCTCCGCACCCTGGTCGGGCGCGACGACGCCGACTTCCACGAGGGGCAGTTCGAGGCCATCTCCACCCTCGTCGACGACCGCCGCCGCGCGCTCGTCGTGCAGCGCACCGGCTGGGGAAAGTCCGCGGTGTACTTCGTCGCGACCCTGCTGCTGCGCCGCCAGGGCGCAGGCCCCACCATCCTCGTCTCGCCGCTGCTCGCCCTCATGCGGGACCAGGTCGCCGCGGCGGCGCGCGCCGGCGTGCGTGCCGTGTCGATCAACTCCTCGAACGCGCACGAGTGGGCCGGGGTGCTCGAACGGCTGCGGAGGGATGAGGTCGACGTGCTTCTGGTCTCCCCCGAGCGGCTGAACAACCCCTCCTTCCGCGACGAGCAGCTGCCCGCGCTCATCAGTCGCGTCGGCCTGCTTGTCGTCGACGAAGCGCACTGCATCTCCGACTGGGGCCACGACTTCCGTCCGGACTACCGGCGGCTGCGCGACCTCATCGCGACGATGCCGGCCGGGGTGCCGGTCCTCGCGACGACCGCAACGGCGAACAGCCGCGTCGTGACGGACGTCGCGGAACAGCTCGCACCCGCGGCGCCGGCAACAGGCCAGGCAGCGGGGCCCGGCGTCGTCACCATCCGCGGGCCGCTCGCCCGAGCCTCCCTGCGGCTCGGCGTGCTTCGGCTGCCCGACTCGCGAGCCCGGCTCGCCTGGCTGCTCAGCCACATCGACGAGCTGCCCGGCAGCGGCATCATCTACACCCTCACCGTCTCAGCGGCCGAGGACACCGCACGCCTGTTGCGCGAGGCCGGCCATGCCGTGCGCGCGTACACCGGCCAGACCGACACCGCGGAACGCGAGGAGTCTGAGGGGATGCTCAAGCGCAACGAGGTCAAGGCCCTCGTCGCCACAAGTGCCCTCGGCATGGGCTTCGACAAGCCGGACCTCGGCTTCGTGCTGCACCTGGGCGCCCCCTCCTCCCCCGTCGCGTACTACCAGCAGGTCGGTCGCGCGGGGCGCGCGACCGAGAACGCCGACGTGCTCCTGCTCCCCGGTATCGAGGACGAGGCGATCTGGCAGTACTTCGCGACCTCGTCGATGCCGAGCGAGCACAAGGCTGAGGCCGTGCTCGGCGCCCTCGGCGACGCGGGTGGTCGCCCTCTCTCGACGCCGGCGCTCGAGGCGCGCGTCGACCTCAAGCGGTCCCCCTCGAACTGCTGCTCAAGGTCCTCGACGTCGACGGCGCCGTGCGCAGGGTCACCGGCGGCTGGGTGTCGACCGGGAAGCCCTGGGTCTACGACCAGGTGCGCTACGAGCGCATCGCGGCCGCCCGGCTCGCCGAACAGCAGTCGATGATCGACTACGAACGCACGACCGGCTGCCGGATGGAGTTCCTGCAGCGCGCCCTCGACGACGACACCGCGGTGCCCTGCGGCCGGTGCGACACCTGCACGACCGCGTGGTACCCGTCCGACGTCGCCGTGGCGGCGGCCTCGGCAGCCGCCGCCTCGCTCGACCGGGTCGGCGTGGAACTCGAACCCCGCGCCCAGTGGCCGACCGGGGTCGCGAGCCTCGGGGTCGACGTGCGCGGCAACATCCCGGTTGGCGAGCGCCTCGCCCCCGGCCGCGCCCTCGCCCGGCTCACCGACCTCGGCTGGGGCGGACCCCTCCGTGACCTCTTCGCCGTCCAGGCAGCGGATGCCCCGGCGACCGCCGCGATGACAAGCGCCTGCGTACGGGTGCTCGCCGACTGGAACTGGGACGAACGACCCGCCGCGGTGATCAGCATGCCGTCGCGGCGGCATCCGCTTCTCGTCGCCTCGGTCGCCCGCGCCCTGTCGGAGGCCGGGCGCCTGCCCTGGCTCGGCTCCCTGGACCTCGTCGGCGGCGGGCCCGCAGGCGGCAGCGGCGGGAACAGCGCCTATCGCCTCGCCGCGGTGTGGAACCGTTTCGAGGTCGGGCCCGAACTCGCCGCGTCCCTGGCGCCCTTCGCCGGCAAGCCGGTCCTGCTGATCGACGACCTCGCCGACAGCCGGTGGACCCTCACCGTCGCCGGGCGGCTGCTGCGCCGGGCGGGCACCTCTGCGGTGCTCCCGTTCGCCCTGGCGCTGCGTTCCTGAGTCCGCGCGCGTTCCGGGAGCCGCGCACGCATCCGCGATGACACATCCTTCCGGTAAACTCCCCGGGCATTCAGAACCAGGGAGACCCGTGACATCGACACTCAAGACCGAGCGACCTGCTCCGGCGCCGCCACGCGAAACCACCGTGCGCCGGGATATCCAGGGGCTGCGGGCCGTCGCCATCGTCGCGGTCGTGCTCAACCACGTGATCATGTGGCCGACCGGCGGTTTCATCGGCGTGGACATCTTCTTCGTCATCTCGGGATTCCTGATCACCGGGATCCTGCTCCGCGACCATGAGACGACGGGCACGATTTCGCTCCGGCGTTTCTACGCCAGGCGCATCCGGCGGATCGCTCCGGCCGCGGTGACCGTACTGGTCGCCACGGCGGTCCTCGCCCACTTCCTGTTCAACACCACGCGGGCGCTCTCCACGCTCTGGGATGCCGCCTGGGCCTTCGTCTTCGCGGCGAACTGGCACTTCACGGCCATCGGCACGGACTACTTCCATGCGACCGACCCGGCCTCGCCGCTGCAGCCGTACTGGTCGCTCTCGGTCGAGGAGCAGTTCTATCTCGTCTGGCCGATCGTGGTGCTCCTCGTGCTCACCGTGGGCGCGAAGCGCCTGCGGAGCGTCCGCCGCGGCAGGGTGGTCCTCGGCCTGGTGATGGTCGTCGTCATTGTCGTGTCTTTTTGTCATGCCCTCGGTGAGAGCGCGACCACGCCGTCCGCCGCCTACCTGTCCACGTTCTCCCGGGTGTGGGAGCTCGGCGTCGGCGCCCTGCTCGCCGCGGCCGCCCCGGTCTTCCCCCGGATCCCCGTCGCCCTGCGCGGGCTCCTCGGCTGGGCTGGACTGCTCGGGATCCTGGCCGGCTTCTTCCTGATCGACGACGCCCTCGCCTTTCCAGGGCCCTGGGCAGCCGTCCCCGTCGCCGCGACCGCCCTCGTGATCATCGGCGGCATCACCGGCCCGCAGCACTACCTGTTCCCGCTCACGAACCCGCTCAGCGTCTGGATCGGCGACCTCTCGTACTCGCTGTATCTCTGGCACTTCCCGGTGATGGTGTTCCTGCTGATGGCCGACCCCACGCTCAGCGTGCAGGTCATCCTCGGCATGATCCTCGCGCTCTCGATCGTGTCGTACTACCTCATCGAGCAGCCACTGCACCGGTCACCGTGGCTGCACCGGTTCGGCGATTCAGCGGAATCCAGCCGCCTCGCCTGGCGCACCTGGCGGGAGAAGTTCGGCTCCCAGTTCATTCTTGCCGGGCTGAGCCTGTTCGTGATCGCGACCGTGATCGGTGTCAGCGCCCAGGTCACCCTGCACGGCACGAGTTCCCCGGCAGCACCCATCGCGGCGCCCGGCCCGGTGGAGGACCCGACAGCCCAGCTGCAGGCGGATCTCGGCGCGGCTGCCTCGTCAACCGAGTGGCCGGGGAACCTCTCCCCCACCCTCGACGACGCGATCGCGACGACGTCGAAGAACAACCCGGCCAGGGGCTGCTTCGATGTCGGAAGCACGCCGAGCTTCGACGGCTGCACCTGGGGCAGTTCGGACGCCCCGAATCACATGTACCTCGTGGGCGACTCGACGGCCCTTGCCTATGCCCCCGCGTTCAAGGCGATCGCGGAGGGCAGCAACGGGCAGTGGAAGATCACCACGATCGGCCTGTACGGCTGCCGGTTCACGGCCGTGCCCGTGCAGAACGACGGCGCCGGCGTGATGGATGCCTGCCCCCAGCGCAAACAGGACGTCGCCCAGCGCATCGTGGCCGACAACCCGCGGCTCGTCGTGATTTCGAACGCATACGCGCTCGGCAAGACGCCCGACCGGACCGCCCTCTCCGCGGAGACCCTCGTCGCGTCGACGGCCGCGGAGGCGGCCGTGTACAACGCCGCCGGCCGGATCGTTTACCTCGCACCGCCGCCCCTCGGGGCCAGCCTCGGCCAGTGCTATTCGCCGGTGTCGAGCCCGCAGAACTGCAACACGGGCATCGACCAGGCCTGGCAGGACTTCGCGGCGGCGACCAGTGCGTTAAACGGATCCGGCAGCTTCTTCGTGTCCTCGCTGCCGTTCAGCTGTTACAACGGCGCCTGCCCGGCGTTCGCGGGCACGATTCCGACCAAGTACGACACCGTGCACATGACTCCTGCGTATTCGACCCACATCGCCCCGGCCATCCGCTTCGCCCTCGGGGCGCTCGGCCTGATGTAAGCGGGTCGTTTCCGGCGGGGTCAGGCGACCCTGACCTCGATCTCGCCCGGCTCCGCGGCCTCACTGCCGAAGACCAGGAACCGGTTGGCGATCTTGTCGGTGAAGAACCGGTCATGGCTGACCACGACGACAGCGCCGGGGAAGTGCACGAGGGCCCGCTCCATCACCTGGGTGCTCGACAGGTCGAGGTGGTTGGTCGGTTCGTCGAGCAGCAAGCACCGAAGCCCCGGAGAGCAGGCACTGCGCCATGGCGACGCGCGCCTTCTGCCCGCCGGACAGGTTGCCGATCGTCTGTTTGAGGTCGGCCTCTGAGAACTGGAACATCGCGAGGAAGCGGTTCACCGACTTGCGGGTCGCGGTGAACGCGAGGCTGCCGGGCATGGCGTTCACCGCGTGCGTGACGGTGTCCTTCTCGTCGAGCTCGGCGAGGACCTGGTTGTAGGAGACCGGCGCGATGCCGCCCGCCCAGGTCACGGACCCGGAGTCGGCCTTCTCCTCGCCGTCGAGAACCCGCAGCAGGGTCGTCTTGCCGCTGCCGTTGGCGCCGAGCACCACGATCCTGTTCCCGCGCCGGACCTCGAAGCTCAGGTCGGAGAACAGGGCCTTGTCGCCATAGGACTTGCTGAGGCCCTCGACCCGGCAGAGCACGTCCTTCACGTGCAGGCCACGATAGATCTCCGTGATGATCTGGTCGACCGGGCGCGGCGCCCTCGCCTTCTTGATCTGCGCCAGCTGGCCGTCGAGGGTGCGGCTCGCCGCCTTCGCCGCCTCCCTGCGGTCGGAGATCCCCTCGGACTCGAACGCGAGGAGCTCGGACTCGTGCACGAACTGCTGCTCGAGCGTCTTGAGCCGGAACTGCTTCTGGATGACGTATTCGCCGAAGTTGCCGGGGTACTCGTGCAGGTGGAAGTTCTCGACCTCGATGATCCGGGTGACGACGGCGTCGAGGAATTTCCGGTCGTGCGAGACGATGATCGCCGCGCCGTGGAAGTCCCGGAACCAGGCCTCGAGCCATTCGACGCCGGCGACGTCGAGGTAGTTGGTGGGCTCGTCGAGGAGCAGGACGTCGGGGTCCTCGAGCAGGATCTTGGCAAGCGCCGCCCGGTTGCGCCAGCCGCCGGAGAGCTCGTCGATCGCGCAGACGCGGTGGGCCTCGTTGAAACCGAGGGTGCTGAGTGCCGTGTCGATCCGGCGCGGGTAATCCCAGCCGCCGAGCCGGTCCATGTCCTCGAACAGTTCGGCCTGGCGGTGCAGGAGGGCGTCGAAGTCCGTGGCCACGGCGATGGCCGCGTCGATCGACGCGAGTTCGGCTTCGATGGCCTTGATCGGAGCGAAGAGGCCGTGCAGGACCTCGGTGATGGTGGAGGAGCCGTCCAGTTCGGAGAACTGCGAGAAGTACCCGATCGAGACACCGCTCTCGAGCGTGACGGTGCCGGAGTCCGGTGCCACCTGGTCGAGGATGAGCTTGAGGATCGTGGTCTTTCCCGACCCGTTCTTGCCGATCAGGCCGACCCGGTCGCCCGGCTCCAGCCGGAAGAAGGCGTCGCGCAGGATCTGCGTCTTCTCGAATCGAACACTGACGTCATTCAGCCTGATCAGGCTCATTACTGCTGTCCTCTCGAGGGACGCCCAGGGAATTCGGCGAGCGGAGCCCAGTCGAGTCTACAAAACCCCGGGCGCTTCAGACCCTCAGCGCTACCGAACCTCAGCGCAGCACGTCCATCCGGGCCGGGTCGTCGGGATCGTGCGGCACCTCGCTCCGGGCGGACAGCATCCCGAGACGCACGAGGTCGATGCCGAACAGGTCAGGCCGTCCATGCAGGCGGCGGCGCCAGGTGGCCGGCACCGCCTCGAGTCCCCACCGTCCCGCGAGCAGCGCGCCGGCGGCGGCCACGCTGGCGGGATCGGCACCGCTGAGCGCGGCAGCGGAGATGACCGGTTCGACGCGGGAAGCATCCACGGCGCCCGCGTCGCCGAGGATCGCCCACGCGCCCTGCAGAATCCAGCCGACCGGACCCACACGCTGCACGTCGACGGTGCGGCCCCGCCCGGCCGCGGCGAGGTGGGCCTCCCAGGCGGCACGCGTCTCTGCGGGCAGGGTCTCGAACCCGGCCCGGGGATCGAGGCGCCCCTCGAGGACCGCCACGCGGAGTGAGAGCGCGAAGAGGACGCCCGCGTCGCCGGCGCCCGGGTCGGCGTCGGGGCGTCCCGAGTCGGTCGGTGCGGTGCGGTTCAGCGCGGTGCCGCGCACGGACGACACCAACCGCGCGGCCTCGGCGAGCGCCACGGGGTCGTCGAGCAGGGCGAGGGCGACGGGGGCCGTCCGGAGCAGGCACCGCCCGGCCGCGAGCCCGGCCGCATCCGGATCGCCGACGTCGGGTTCCGCGGCCGGGCCGGGGTCTTCCCGCACCGCGGCCTCCCTGGGGTCGAGGCCGTCGGCCGTGAGCAGCGCGAGGTCCACGGCCGCGGCCGTCCGCTCGGACCACTCGAAGTCACCGCCGGACGCGAGGGCATCCCCGGCGGCGAGCCCCAGCAAAACAGCGCCGGACCGATCATGCTGTTCGGGTGTGAGCACGGCGACCTCCGTGGCAGGAGCAACGACATCGAATGCGCGCAGCATACGTCCCGGCGGCACGGCCGACAAGGCGGCAGCCCCCTCCCGTGGCGCGCATTCGCGATGGCGGAGAACGACCGGCGCGGGCGTCATCGTGCGTCACGGGAATAGTCGGGGATGCCTGCACCTTGTTATTCTTCGGAAGTCCCCGGTGAACACACCCGGCCCGGAGACTCCCTCGTGTGAAGGACCGCCACCCTGGTCTTTCACCTTCCGAAGCGTCAAACCGGCGGTTCGATTCCCTGCATTCGCGTTAGGCATTCCCATGAAGCTCACGTTCCGCTCCGCGCTCGTCGCGGGAGCCATCGTCACCCTCGCAGCACTGTCCCTCACCGCGTGCGCCAGCGGCGGCACGGCCGGAAGCACGAGCGGCGCAACGACCGCCGACGATTCCCTCGCCAAGGTGCAGAAGGCGGGAACGCTCACGGTCGGGACAGAGGGAACATACCGCCCGTTCTCGTTCCACGAGAACGGCGCCGGAGACATCACCGGATACGACGTCGACGTGGTCAAGGCCGTCGCCGCCAAGCTCGGAGTCACCGCGACCTTCCAGGAGACCCAGTGGGACGGCATCTTCGCCGGGCTCGAGGCCGGCCGGTTCGACGCGATCGCCAACCAGGTCTCGATCACCCCTGAGCGCACCGCCAAGTACACCTTCTCCACCCCGTACACCTACTCGACGGGCGTGATCGTCGTGAAGTCGGACAACACCTCGATCACCTCGTTCGAGAGCCTCTCCGGGAAGACCACCGCCCAGTCGCTCACGAGCAACTGGAACACCCTCGCGACCCAGAGCGGCGCCAACGTGCAGGCCGTCGAGGGCTGGGCGCAGTCCGTCGCCCTCGTCGAGCAGGGCCGGGTCGACGCCACGATCAACGACAACCTGACCTTCCTCGACTACAAGAAGAACAACGACGCTTCGGGGCTCAAGGTCGCCGCGACCACGACCGACAAGTCGGAGAGCGCCCTCGCGTTCGCCGGCGGCAGCACCGCCCTCGCAACCGCCGTCGACACCGCCCTCGCCGATCTTGCCGCGGACGGCACCCTGACCTCGATCTCGGAGAAGTACTTCGGGGCCGACGTCTCGAAGTAACCAGCAGATGACTCAGTCGAACTGGGACCTCGCCCTCAGCGCACTGGGTCCGATCCTGATGGGCGCCATCCAGGGCACGATTCCGCTCGCGCTCGTCTCCTTCGCGCTCGGTCTCGTGCTCGCGCTCGTCCTCGCGCTCATGAGGTTGTCCCGGCAGCGCTGGTTGTCCGCGATCGCCCGGGTGTTCATCTCGATCGTGCGGGGAACGCCGCTGCTCGTGCAGCTCTTCGTGATCTTCTACGGGCTTCCCTCGCTCGGGCTTCTGATCGACCCGTGGCCGAGCGCCGTGATCGCCTTCTCGATCAATGTCGGCGGGTATGCCGCAGAGGTCATCCGCGCCGCGATCCTCTCCGTGCCCCAGGGCCAGTGGGAGGCGGCCTGGATGGTCGGAATGTCCCGCAGCAAGGCACTGACCCGGATCATCCTGCCGCAGGCCGCCCGCGTCTCGGTCCCCCCGCTGTCGAACACGTTCATCAGCCTCGTCAAGGACACCTCCCTCGCCTCGCTGATCCTTGTCACCGAACTCTTCCGGCAGGCCCAGAAGGTCGCGGCGTTCAGCCAGGAATTCATGCTGCTCTACCTCGAGGCCGCGCTCGTGTACTGGGTGATCTGCCTCGTGCTCTCGACCGTGCAGGGCAGGCTCGAAAAGCGATTGGACCGTTATGTCGCCCATTGATACCCCGCTCGACCCGCCGACCGAGCCGCAGCACGGCGAAGGGACAGAGCCCGCGGCATCCGCCGCCCTGCTCACCGTTCGGGGGCTGCGCAAGAGCTTCGGCTCGACCAGCGTGCTCGAGTCCATCGACCTCACCGTCGCCCGGGGCCAGGTGCTCGCCCTGATCGGCCCCTCCGGCTCGGGGAAGACCACCATTCTGCGGTGCCTGAACGGGCTCGAAACCGCGGACGGGGGCACGATCACGATCACCGCCGAGGTCGCAGACGCCACGCAGGTCGCCGCCACGCCCGGGGACCCCTCACTCGCCGGAACCGCGATCACGGTCGACTTCGGCGCCGTCAAGGGCCCGAGCGACAAGAGCCTCGCGGCCCTCCGCGACCGGTCGGCGATGGTGTTCCAGAACTACAACCTGTTCCCGCACAAGACGGTGCTCGAGAACGTGCTCGAGGGTCCTGTCGTCGTGCAGCGCCGCCCGAAGGCGGAGGTCACCGCGGAGGCGCTCGCTCTCCTCGCCCGGGTGGGTCTGGCCGACAAGACGGATGCGTTTCCGTTCGAACTCTCCGGCGGCCAGCAGCAGCGGGTCGGGATCGTGCGGGCGCTCGCACTCCGCCCCCAGCTCCTGCTCTTCGACGAGCCGACGTCCTCGCTCGATCCTGAGTTGGTCGGGGACGTGTTGCGCCTGATCAAGGAACTCGCGATCGAGGGGTGGACCATGGTGATCGTCACCCACGAACTGGAGTTCGCCCGGGAGGTCGCGAGCGAGATCGCCTTCGTCGACGGCGGCACGATCGTCGAACACGGCGACCCCAGGCAGGTGCTCCGGAACCCGCGCGAGGAACGCACCCGGCAGTTCCTGCACCGCCTGCTCAACCCGTTCTGAACGCGCCCGCCCGGTCCGTCGATCCCGCCCGTCCGCACCGCTATCGTGATGCCATGGCAACAGCAGCGGTGACCACGCAACGACGCGTCTTCGGGGTCTTCCGCCTCGCGATCGGGATGCTCCTCCTCGCGAGTGTGCTCACTCAAGTCGTCGACCAGGCTGTGCACGACGCCTTCGTGCCGACGGAGTACTTCGGGTACTTCACGGTGCAGTCGAGCCTGGTCAACGCGGTCGTCCTGCTCTGGGGCGGTTCCCTCGCCCTCCGGTTCCGGGCAGACCCGGAGCTTTTCACCCGGATCAGGATGTCGGGGCTCTGCTACGCGATCGTGACCGCGGTCGTCTACAACGCACTGTTGCGCAACGTGGTGTCCGACGGTTTCACCGGGATCGCCTGGCCGAACGAGGTCCTGCACGTCTGGGCGCCGATCTTCATCCTGGTCGATTGGCTCCTCGCCCCTGGGCGGCCGGCCCTCGCCTGGAAGGCCCTGGGCTTCGCCCTCCTGTATCCGATCGTGTGGGTCGTCTACGCCGTGATCCGCGGCGCCGTCACCGGGTTCTACACCTACCCGTTCCTCGACCCGACCGGACCCGGCGGATATGGGAGCGTCGGCGGGTACGTGCTCGGAATCGCCGTCGTCATCGCGGGCCTCGCTGCTGCGGCGATCTCCGTGAGCCGGGCGGGGCATGCGACAGGGGTCACGGCTTCGACAGCTGTTCTGGCGGAAGATCCGGCAGCATCCCTGTCGCCTCCAGCTGACGCTCGCGCATCGCGAGGAACAGCGGAAAGCTGAACGCGAAGGCGAGAACGAACGCGAGGACGACGTAGAGCCAGGCGCGTTTCATGCCGAGCCGGCGGGCTTCGACGATGATCAGGATACTGCCTGCCACGGCTGTCACAAGCAGGTCGACGGTGAGCGATGACACCGAGGGGCCGCTTCCGGTCCAGTCGCCGACGTAGTCGCGCGCCTGGCTGATCGAGAGGATGTTGTACGTCCAGGTGCCGATCAGGCCGGCAATACTCAAGCCGAGGTACACGAGGGCGAGCGGGGTCCAGTTCCGGGTCATGCCGACAGTATGCCGCCCCTTCCCGCTCCGTCCCGTCACGTCGACGCGTCCACCCACCTCGCGAGAGCGTAATTTTGGCCCTTAAACCAGCGGTTTAAGGGCCAAAATTACGGCTCTCCTGACTCTTCCGTGGGTTAGTCCCGGCCGGGAAGCACGGGTTTGTGCCCGCCGAGGCTGAGCATTGCGAGGGCGATGAGGGCCTCGGGTGATTTGAAGCCGAACGCGATGCGGGTCATGAGGCGGATCTTGGTGTTCATGGATTCGACGCGGCCGTTGGAGAGGCTGTGCTCGATGGAGGCCAGGATCGCGGTGCGGTGTTTCACGATGCTCTTCTGCAGTTTCACGAAGGACGGGATGCGGCAGCGGCGAGCCCAACCAACCCATTTGTCGAGAGCTTCGGTCGCTTCCTCGAGAGGCAGTTTGAAGATCACACGGAGGCCTTCCTTCAGGTAGTACGCCCGAGCCAGCCGGGGGTCGGTCTGCACGATCCAGGCGAGCTTCGTTTGTTGCTTCTCGGTCAGGTTTTCCGGGTTCTTCCAAAGCGCGTATCGGCAGTTCTTGATGCCCGTCGCCCGGGCGCTGTCTGGGCGTGCCGGGGCGTCGGCTGGGGGCCGGCCGCGAGTGCGTCGGGCATCGTTGTGCCGGGCGGCTTTGCGGGCCTCGTTCCACGCGCCCCGGCGGACTTCATCGAGGGCCTCGGTGGCCCATTTCACGACGTGGAACGGATCAGCGCAGCGAACAGCGTTCGGCGCTCGTTCCGCGACAACACTGGCGATCCAGGCCGCACCGTCCGCGGAAACATGCGTGATCAGTGCCGAACGCTCCGGCCCCAACGCATCAAAAAACGTCTCGAGGGTGGCCTTGTCCTGGCCTGGTGCCGCCCAGACGAGACGGCCAGAATCGTGGTCCACGACGCAGGTCAAGTACTTGTGGCCGCGCTTGTAACTGATCTCGTCAATCCCGATCCGGGTGAGGCCCGCGAACTGGTCGAACTGCTTCTCCGTATCTGCCCAAACCCGGGTGATGATCGCGCCCACGGTGCGCCACGCGATGCGCATCAGCACGGTGATGGCGGACTTGGATGTTTGCGTGGCCAGCCACGCGACCTGGTCATCGAAGAACAAAGTGTGCCCGCTCTGATGCCGGGCCCACGGCACGGCGGCGACCGTCACGCCATGCACCCGGCAGCTCACCCGCGGCGCCGCAGCTTCTAAGTGGATTTGCACCGAGCCGGCGTCCAGGGATCGCCAGCGGCGCCGCCCGTCACCGGCGTCGTAGCGCGGGCAGCGCTTCCGGCAGGCCCCGCACCGGTTCCGCATCGATGCCGTTGGGCGCACCGACGCGACCAGCATGCCCGTATCCGCGTCGAGATCGACCGCTTCGACGATGGTTTTGTCGACTCCGAGCAGAGTCCGCCATAGTGTTGAGTTTTGCACGCCGTTTTCTCGTCCCTGTGTTTCTTGCCTTTGTCAGTTAGAAACCTAGACGGAGAGCGGCGTGCACTCGTTAAGGCGCTCGGAAACCACCCACGGTAACGTCAGGAGAGCCAAAATTACGCTCTCGCGGAGAGGAGACGCGCGCGGGTCAGTCGGCGGGGCCGGCGGTGAGGGTCGCGGATGCGGTGTGGGTGCCCCGGCGGTGTCCGTCCAGGTGAGGGTGACCGAGTCGCCGGGGTTGTACGCCGTGAGGGTCGAGGTGAGGGCGGCGGCCGAGGTGATCGACGTGCCGTCGACGGCGGTGATGGTGTCGCCCGCGACGATCCCGGCGGTGGCGGCGGCCGAACCGGCGACGACCGCCGTGATCACGGCCGAGTCACCGGTCGTGGCCGTCGATCCGGTGGTGCCGGATGCCGCGCCGAGGCTGCCGCGGTAGCTGCGGCCGTTGACAGAGCCCGTGTCCGTCGACGTGGTGGCGCCCGAACCGACCGCGACCCCGAGGAACGCCGGGTAGCCGATCGTGACAGTGCTCGTTTCGACGCCGGTGTGGATCAGGGTGACGACCTCGAGGGCCGCGTCGATCGTGATCGCGAAGCCACTGATCGTCGCGGTCCCTGAGGACGCCGCCGTGTCAATGCCGATGACCTCCCCGTCGGCGTCGTAGAGGGCCCGCCGGAGTCGCCGGACTGGATGTCCGCGTCAACCTGGATCAGGCCGGTCAGGGTTTCGGCGTCCGTGGCATCCTCGCTCGACGCGGTGATGGTCTGGTCGACGCTCGTGACGGTGCCGGCCGCCGCGGTGAGGGTGCTCGTTCCGCCGGCGTTGCCGACCCCGGTGACCGCGTCCCCCGCCGCGACGGTCGAGGTCGTGTCCAGAGTGGCGGGGACCAGCCCGGAGGCATTCTCGAGTTTCAGCACGGCGATGTCCTGCGAGGAGTCCGTACCGACGACATCCGCCACATAGCTCACGCCGGTCGAGACGACCGTCACGCTGATGCTCGTCGCGCCGTCGATGACGTGGTTGTTGGTCAGGATCTCACCGTTCGAGGTGAGCACGATTCCGGTGCCGGCCGCTTCGGCGCTCTGGTACTTGAGGACGGTGTCGATGACGACGACGCCGACCGACTGCGCGGCCGTTGCCGCAGTGGTGTCGAGCGCGGTGGCCGTCGTCGCGGATGCGGTGCCGGACCCATAGTTGGAGGGGCCGCCGGGGCGCAGGCCGGAGGTACCGAGGGTCGCCGAGGAACCTGAGGTTCCCGATGATCCGGTTGATCCCGCAACCGAGCCCGAGCTGCTCGTGCCCGACGTCGAGCTGTTCGAGGAGGAGGCCGCGGCGACGACCTGGGCGACGGCCATCGAGGAGAAGTACAGGCCGGCGCCCGTCGTCGCGGTGACGAGGGCTGCAGCGAGCCCCATCGAGACGATCACTCCGGCACGGAAGCGCGGCCGGTGGAAGGCCGGGTTGACGACGGGTGCGGCCAGGCTGTTGCCCGTGGGTTCCGTGCCCGTGGATTCCGTGCCAGTGGGTTCCGTGCCAGTGGGTTCCGTGCCCGTGGGTTCGGTGCCAGTCATTGTGAGATCCTTTTCCTCCGGGTGACGGCCGTACCGTCGCGACTGGTTCCCACCCAAGTCCCGGAAGCTATCGGATTTCTATGAGGCGTCGTGGTGTTGGCCCAGAGGGTCCCGCCCATCGACTGTGAGCCCCTCCGGGCAGGCCGGGCCGGTCAGACGAGCACAGCGTCAGACGAGCACAGGTCCAAACCGGCGCAGCTTCAGACGAGGACTGTGCTGCCGATTTCACTGAAACCCTGATCGGTGACGGTGACCTCGAGCTTCGCCGGAATCTGTTCCTTCATCGAATCCACGTGGCTGATCAGTCCGATGGTGCGGCCACCGGCCCGGAGGCCGTCGAGGGTGCTCATCGCCGTTTCGAGCGTTTCGCTGTCCAGGGAGCCGAAGCCCTCATCGACGAAGAGGGTGTCGAGCGCGATTCCGCCGGCCTGGTGCGAGACGACCTCGGCGAGCCCGAGGGCCAGGGCGAGTGAGGCGAGGAAGGTCTCGCCGCCGGAGAGCGACTGGGTCGGGCGGGCCCGTCCGGTGTGCTGGTCGAGGATGGCGAGTCCGAGGCCGGACTGGGTGCCGCGGTACTGCAGGGAATCGTCGTGTTCGAGGGCGTATCGGCCGCCGGTCATGTCCCGCAGGCGACCGTTCGCGGCGAGGATGATCTCCTCGAGTTGCGCGGCGAGCACGTAGGTTTCGAGTTTCATCCGTTTGGTGTTCGGTTCCTCGCCGTGAACGACCGCGGCGAGCTCCCGCACCTGGGCCTGGGTGACGAGCAGGGTCGCGGAGGTGGCGGCAAGCGCGCGGACCTCGGCGACCACGACGGCCAGTTCCTCCTGCCGGATCGCGAGGGTCCCGTGCTCGGTGAACGCCTCGTCCCTGGCCGTGGCCGCAGCGGCCCTGGCGGCCCTGGCCGGGTCCAGATCGAGCGCGACATCGGGAAGGTCGGCGAGCTCCGGTTCGGCCAGCACGGCGCGCACCGCGGCGAGCTGGTCGTCGTGGGCACGGATGCCGGTCTCCCGCGTCGCGATCTCGGCCGGCGTGAGTCGTGCGGTGACGACCTCCGTTGCTTCCACGAAGCCTTCCGCGGTGAGCCGGTCGGCCACGGCCGCGGAGGCGGCATCGAGGGCACGATCCCGTTCGCCGCTGAGGGCGCGGGCCGTCTCGAAGGCGCGCGCCGCCTCGAGCTCGGTGCGCAGGCTCTCGGCCCGTTCGGTGACGGAGGTGTAGCCCGCCAGTTGCCGATTCACCCGTTCCTCGATCGCGATGCGGCGGCCGCGGATTTCGGTGAGCCGGGTCGCGGCGTCGTCCCTGCCGGAGTGGACCCCGGCGAGGGTCTCCCGCGCGTGGTCGAGCTCTGTGCGCAGCCGCAGCCGCTCGGCACCGAGTTCCGTTTCCCGTGCCGCGGCGGTGCGGGCAGTCTCAAGTGCGGTGAGCGCGGCCGCGCGCGAGGCCGTGCGGTCGGCACCTGTTCCCGGGCCGGCGGAAGCACGGGCGGCGGCGGCGCGCGCGCCCAGGCTGAGGACCTCACCGTTGCTGCGCTCGAGGTCCTCCTGGGCGCGGGTCATTCCGGCGAGGGCGGCCTCGATGTCGCCCTCGGTGACCGGCTCACCGGGCGCCTCCGCGGGGTGAGGATGCAGCGTGGAACCGCACACCCCGCACGGTTCGCCGGAAACGAGCCGGCCGGCGAGCTCGCCGGCGTGATCGGCCAGCCGCTTGGCGACGAGGTCTCGGTAGCGTCCGGCGGCGTCGGCGTTCTCGGTGGCGGCGGCCGCGTGCCGGCTGCGTGCCCTGTCGAGGTCCGCCTCGAGCGCGGCAGCCTCTGCGGCTGCGGCTTCCGCGGCGACCGCGCGGGCGAGCGCGGCGACGGCTTCCGGTTCGCGGGCGGAGTCGCGAGCGAGCGCGGCGAGGTCCCGGTCGAGGTCGTCGAGCAGGGCGGGCGCTGCGTCGATCCGCGCCTGCAGCCCGTCGAGCGTGGCCTGGATCTCGGCGAGCCCGGCCTCGGCGGACCCGGACTCCACATCGAGGGCCGGCAGTTCTTCCTCGGCCGCGAGGACGTCGTTCAGGGACCCGAGCTGTTCGAGGAGCAGGTCGATGGTGGCGGAGAGTGGGACGGCATCCTGATCGTCGTCGCCGTCCTGGTCGACCTCGTCGGAACCGTTGACCGTGATCCAGTTCTCCCGCGCAGCCACCTCCGCCCGCGCCGCGTCGAGGGCAGCGGCGAGCGCAGCGGACTCTGCTTCGATCTGGGGCCATACCCGGGCAGCGCGGTGCGCGGCCGCGAGGTCGTCACGGTCGGCGTCGACAACGGAGCTGCGCTCGTCGAGCACGGCCAGGGTGGCCGTTGCGGCGTCCCTGCGGTCCTGGCGGGCCCGCATCTCTTCCTGGGCCCGAAGCCCGGCCGTCGCGTCGACCAGTGCGGCATCCGCACGGGCAGCCGCGGCGACGGCGACGGCGAGTGCCTGCTCGAGTTCGGCGGTGGCCGCCTCGAACCAGGCCAGGTCTGGTGCTGCGGTGCCGGGCTCGGTGCCTGCTGGCACGTGCCGGGCGGCGGATGCCGCGAGAGTCTCGAGCCGCACGCGCACGCCGGTGAGTTCATCGTCGAGGGCCTTGCGACGCGTGATGAGTTCTGTCTCCAGACTCTGGAACCTGCTGGTGCCGAAGAGGGTGCGCAGGACCTCGCGACGATCGTCGGTCTTGGCGAGCAGGAACCTTTGGAACCGGTTCTGTGCGAGCAGGATCACCTGCAGGAACTGGTCCTGTTTGAGCGGCAGGATGCGGGAGAGTTCGTTCCCGACATCGACGGGGCGTGCGGCGAGACCCCGCCAGCCGTCGACTGCATCGGCAGCGGCGTCGACCGCGGCGGCGTCGCGGATCTCGAGCCGGGCATCCGGTGCGGACACGGTCGTGCCGATGCCCCGCTTTTTGGCCTTGAGGTACCTGGGAGTGCGGAAGATGCGATAGTCGTTCCCGTTCAGGCCGAATTCGAGCTCGACGAAGGTGGGATCACCGGGTTCGCAATGGTCGCTGCGCAACTGCGATTCCGTGCCCTCATAGCGCGGAACACTTCCATAGAGGGCGAAACAGACCGCGTCGAGGATGCTGGACTTGCCCGCGCCGGTCTTGCCCGTGATCAGGAAGATACCGTCGTCGTCGAAGCGCTCGAAGTCGACGACCTGCTCGTTCTTGAACGGGCCGAACCCGGCGAGCCGCAGGCGCTTGATCTTCACGTCGTACTCCTCGTGTTCCTGATGCTCACTGGGTGACTTCTTTCAGTTCCCCGGCCGCGAGCAGTTCGGCGACGAGGTCTCGCTCGAACTCCGTCTGCCCGACACCGTTGCGCACGAAGCTCAGGAAGCCGGCGACGATGTCGGGATCGGTCTGCCGGTTGATCCGTTCGGCGTAGCTCTCGCTGCCGGTATCCACGACGACGGCCGGCCGGTGTTCGAGCGTGACACAGTGCGGGAAACGTTTCTGGAGCGCCCGCATGCCGTCGAGGGGCCTGACCTGGTCGGTCAGCACGGCCGAGACCCAGTCCCCTTCGAATGCTGCGAACCTGTCGGCGGTGAGGAGTTCCTCGAGCTCGCCGGTGAGCACACTGAGCCTCCGGGGAACCGGGAGGGCGACCCACTCGATCTCGAGCTCGGCGCCCTTCCCCGAACGGTCGGGGCCGAGGTCGACCTGCCAGGCGCCGCGGGGCTTTGCGGCCTCGGCGAACGAGTAGTGCAGGGGTGCGCCGGAGTAGCGCACCCGGTCTTCGAGCCTGGCTCGCCCGTGAATGTGCCCGAGTGCGACGTAGTCCGGGCCCTCGAACACGCTGACCGGCACGAGGTCGAGCCCGCCGGCAGTGATGTCCCGCTCGACGTCGCTCGCCTCCTGCGTGGCCGCGACGCCGGCCGCGAAGCAATGCGCCAGCACGACGGAGCGACCGCCGCGGACCGCGAGATCCGACCGGATCTGGTCCATGACGAAGGTGAGCACCTGCTCGTGGGTCTTGAGCGTTCGTTCCGGGTGCGTCTGATTGGCATAGAGGTGGCGGACCAGGGCCGGTTCGAGGAAGGGGATGCCGTAGAAGTGCACGGGTCCGTGCTCGTCGGTGAGAGTGACCGGCGTGGCGACCTGTTCCGGCCGGGTGATCACATGGATGCCCGCCAGGCCGGCCCACTCGGACTGGAACCCGAGCCGGGTGGCCGAGTCGTGGTTGCCGCTCGTCATGATGACCTGCGCGCCGGCGTTCCGAATCTCGCGGAGGGCCGTCGCGAGGAGGGTGTAGCTGTCCGCTGAGGGCATCGCCGAGTCGAACACGTCGCCGGCGACGACGACCACGTCGATCGAACGATCGCGGACAACGTCGACGAGCGCGTCGAGCACGATCCGGAGGTGTTCGAGGGTCGAGTGCGTGTGGAACGTGCGCCCGATGTGCCAGTCCGACGTGTGCAGGATCCTCATGGTCGTCACGCTACCGTCCAGCACCGACACGGGCCGATCGGCCCGCCCACAGCATCCATCTTTGTTCTTCTGTGTTTTCCTTGACAAACAAAAAGAAACACAGATATCGTGTAGTCAATCCTGATCGAAGCGATCGGGCCGCGCAGTGGCGGGGGTCACTCAAAGACGAGGAGGTATCATGTTTGCGGAAGAACGGCAGGCGCTGATCGCCGAACTCGTCAGCGAAGCCAGCCGGGTCACCGTCAATGAACTCGCAACCCGCTTCGACATCACCCCGGAAACAGTGCGCCGCGACCTCGATACGCTCGAAGGCTCCCGGCAGTTGCGTCGAGTCCATGGCGGGGCCGTCGCCCTCGACCGCCTCAGCCTCTCGGAGCCGAGCCTGGCCGAACGGCAGACCCAGCGACACGACGAGAAGGAACGCATCGCCGCTGCCGCGTTCGCCATGATCCCGACCAGCCAGTCCGGGTCGATCATCCTCGACGCCGGCACCACCACCGAGCTCCTCGCCGACCGTCTCGCCGACTGGACATCCGCCGGACCCGACGACCAGCTCCTCGTCATCACGAACGCCGTTCCGATCGCATACAAGCTTGCCGGCAACGAGGAAATCCAGCTCCACCTCCTCGGCGGTCGCGTCCGTGGCCTGACCCGCGCGGTCGTCGGCCAGAGCACGATCGCGCAGCTCGAGGGGCTCCGCCCCGATATCGCGTTCATCGGCGCCAACGGCGTGCATGCCATCTTCGGCCTGAGCACCCCCGACCTCGTCGAATCGTCCGTGAAGACCGCCATCGTCCGATCGGCACGGCTCGTCGTCGCGCTCGCCGATTCCACCAAGCTCGACGAAGAGACCCTGGTGCGGTTCGCCGCCCTCGGGGACATCGACGTGCTCATCACGGACGCACCCCCATCACCGGAACTTTCCGCGGCCCTGGCCGCGGCTGACGTAGAGGTTGTGATCGCGTGATCATCACGCTTACCCCGAATCCGAGCCTGGACCGCACGATCTCGCTCGACGGCATCCTCGCCCGCGGCGAGGTGCAGCGAGCCGTGGCGAGCCACGTGGAGCCGGGGGGCAAGGGCGTCAACATCTGCCGCGCCCTTGAGGCCTCCGGCGTGGAGAGCCTCGCGATCCTGCCCGGCGACGCCCTCGATCCCGTGCTCATCGCGCTCTCCGATGCGGGCATCCCGCACCTCGGCATGCCGATCGGCGCAAGCATCCGCAGCAATGTCGCGATCACGGAGCCGGACGGCACCACGACCAAGGTCAACGTGCCCGGCCCGGTGCTGACCCCCGCGCAACAGACCGAACTCATCGATCTCGTGCTCGACCGGGCGGATGGAGCAGGCTGGGTCGTGCTCGCCGGCTCGCTTCCACCGGGAGCTCCCGTCGATTTCTACGCCGACATCATCCGCCGGCTGCGCGCCCGCTACGGCTCCGCGGCGCCGAAGGTCGCCGTCGACTCGTCCGGCGCCCCCTTCGCCGCTGCCGTGAGCGCCGGCCCAGACCTGATCAAGCCGAACGGTGAGGAACTCGCCGAACTCACCGGGATCCCGGACGCCGAAGCCCTCGAGGGCAATCCGTCACTGGTCGCAGCGGCATCCGCTCGCCTCGTGGCCGGCGGCGTCGGCGCGGTCCTCGCCACGCTCGGCGCCCAGGGTGCCGTGTTGACGACCAGGGACGGATCCTGGCTCGCCCAGACGCCGCCCATGGTCGCCGTGAGCACCGTCGGCGCCGGCGACTCGTCGCTGGCCGGCTTCCTGCTGAGCGACCTGGCCGGCGGCAGCGCCCCCGATGCGCTCCGCCAGGCAGCAGCCCACGGGGCCGCAGCCGCATCTTTGCCCGGATCAACCGTTCCGGCACTGAACCAAACAAAGCCCAGCGACGTCACCGTGACGCAGCTGACCCATCCAAAGGAGGATGTCCAGTGAGTGCACTGATCACCCCGGAGCTCGTCGCTCTGGATAAGAACCTCGGAGCCGCTCCCTCGAGCGTCATCCGGCGACTCGCCGAGCTCGTTGTCGGCGCAGGCCGGGCCACCGAGATCGAGAGCCTGTACGCGGATGCCCTCGCCCGCGAAGCGAAGACGGCAACCGGCATCCCCGGTGGCCTGGCCATCCCGCATTGCCGCTCCGCAGCCGTTACCGAGCCGACCCTCGCGCTCGCCCGCCTGTCGACCCCGGTCGACTTCGGCGCAGGAGACGGCCCCGCCGACCTGGTCTTCCTGATCGCCGCGCCGGCAGGCGCGGACCAGGAACACCTTAAGATCCTGGCGAAGCTCTCCCGTTCGCTGATGAAGCCCGCGTTCACGGCCGCCCTGCGCGCCGCCACGACGCCCGCAGAGATCGTCGAGCTCGTCACCAACGTCGTCTCCCCCGTTCCCGTCGCTGTCGGCGGCGGCACTGCAGCCCCCGCGGCATCCGTCCGCACCGGGGTCAAGCGCCTCGTCGCCGTCACGGCCTGCCCCACCGGTATCGCGCACACCTACATGGCCGCTGAGGCCCTCTCGGCCGCCGCGGAAGCCGCGGGCGTCGAGATGCAGGTCGAGACGCAGGGCTCCGCCGGCCTCACAATGCTCGACCCCGCGGTCATCGCAGCGGCCGACGCGGTGATCTTCGCGGTCGACGTCGACGTGCGCGGCCGCGAGCGCTTCGCGGGCAAGCCCGTCATCCAGGTTCCAGTCAAGCGCGGCATCGACGAGCCGGCCAAGCTCATCGCGGACGCCATCGCGGCCTCGGAGAACCCGAACGCCCGCCGCGTCGGCGGAACCGCAGGAGCGGCGGAGGTCGACGAGAAGAACGAGCACTTCGGCCAGAAGGTCAAGCGCGCGCTCCTCACCGGTGTCAGCTACATGATTCCGTTCGTGGCAGGTGGAGGCCTGCTCATCGCACTCGGCTTCCTCCTCGGTGGCTATGAGATCACCAAGATCGCCGATGTCGTCACCCTGCAGAACAGCCTCTTCAACCTGCCCGACGGCGGCCTTGCGATCTATCTCGGCGCGGTCTTCTTCAAGATCGGCGCCCTGTCGATGGGCTTCCTGGTCCCGGCGCTCTCCGGCTACATCGCCTATGCGATCGCCGACCGCCCCGGAATCGCCCCCGGGTTCGTCGCGGGCGCCGTCGCAGGCTTCATGGGTGCCGGCTTCCTCGGCGGCATCGCCGGCGGCTTGCTCGCCGGTGTCGCAGCGGCCAGCTTCGCGCGGCTCAATGTTCCGCGCTGGCTCCGCAGCCTGATGCCCGTCGTGATCATTCCGCTCGTCGCGTCGATCGTCGCCTCCGGGTTGATGTTCCTCGTGCTCGGTGGTCCGATCGCGTGGCTCACCGCCGCACTGAACACCTGGCTCACGGGTATGAGCGGCGCAGCGGCGATCGTCCTCGGACTGATCCTCGGACTGATGATGGGCTTCGACCTCGGTGGCCCGGTCAACAAGGTTGCATACGCCTTCGCCGTCGCCGGCCTCGGCACCGCGACCGTGGCCAACCAGGCTCCGTGGCAGATCATGGCCGCCGTGATGGCCGCCGGAATGGTTCCGCCGCTCGCGATGGCCCTGGCCACCGTGCTCGACAAGAAGCTGTTCAGCCCGATCGAACGTGAGAACGGCAAGGCGGCCTGGCTGCTCGGTGCGTCCTTCATCTCCGAGGGTGCCATTCCATTCGCCGCGGCAGACCCGCTGCGCGTGATCCCGGCGAGCATGCTCGGTGCCGGTGTCACGGGCGCCCTGTCGATGGCCTGGGGTGTCACGAGCAAGGCCCCGCACGGCGGCATCTTCGTCTTCTTCGCGATCGACAGCTTCGCGCTGTTCGCCCTGGCAATCGCGATCGGCACCGTCGTCGCAGGCCTGGTCGTCATCGCCCTGAAGCGGTACACCACGAAGAAGGTCGTTTCCGGAGTGGAAGCCCCGGTTCTCGTCACCGCCTGAACAACCAGTAGTACCATCACCGCATGAAAACGCGGCGGCCGATACGTGATCCGTACCGGCCGCCGCGTAATATCGTTACCGTGGGCAACCAATTCCCACGCAAGAATAGAGGTTAAACCGTGCAGCAGAACTTCTCCGGCGTGGGCGTCAGTCCCGGGCGGATCATCGGATCGATTCGGCAGATGCCCAAACCGGTCAGTGAACCCCCGGCCGGAGAACGATTGGCCGCGTCCCTCTCAGCGGATGCCGCCGCCGAACTGCTGCGTGCCTCTGCCAAGACCGTGCAGGTCGAGTTACAGAACCGCGCAGCGGGAGCGACCGGCGCGAGCAAGGCCGTCCTCGAGGCCACCGCGCTGATGGCGACGGACCCGATGCTGATCAAGGCGGCCATCAAGCTGATCAAGACCGGCCTGTCCGCCGAGCGGTCGATCTGGGAGTCCGGCGCCTCCGTCGCCGAGATGCTGATCAACCTCGGCGGGTATATGGCCGAGCGGGCAACGGACGTCCTCGACGTGCGCGCCCGTATCGTCGCAGAGCTCCGCGGTGTTCCCGCGCCGGGCATCCCCCTCGCCGACGCACCGTTCATCCTCGTCGCAGAGGACCTCGCCCCCGCTGACACCGCGACCCTGGACCCGGAGAAGATCCTCGCCCTCGTCACCTCCGGCGGCGGACCGCAGTCCCACACCGCGATCATCGCCCGCGCCCTCGGCCTCCCGGCCGTCGTCGCAGCCCCCGGCGTCGACGCCCTCGAAGACGGCATCGAGGTGTACGTTGACGGCGCGGCCGGCCTCCTCTCCCTCGAGCCCGGCGCCGAGGAAATCGCCGCCGTGGAAGCCTGGAAGACCGCCGCAGCGATCCTCGCCGTCTTCGATGGCAACGGTCGCACCGCGGACGGCCACCTCGTCCCCTTGCTCGCCAACGTCGGCGGAGCCAAGGACGCCGTCAAGGCTGCCGAAGCCGGCGCCCAGGGCGTCGGACTGCTCCGCACCGAGTTCTGCTTCCTCGAGCGCGAGACCGAGCCCACGATCGAAGAACAGGTCATCGCCTACCGCGGCGTGTTCGACGCGTTCCCCGGCCAGAAGGTCGTCGTACGCACCCTCGACGCCGGCGCCGACAAGCCGCTGCCGTTCCTGACCGACACGAGCGAGCCCAACCCCTCGCTCGGCGTGCGCGGATACCGAACCGACCTGACCACCCCTGGGGTGCTGGCCCGCCAGCTCACCGCGATCGCCCAGGCCGCCGAAGGTTCCTCGACCAGCGTCTGGGTGATGGCCCCGATGATCGCGACGCCGGAGGAAGCCGCGGAGTTCGCTGCGATGTGCGCCACCGCAGGGCTCAAGATCCCCGGCGTCATGGTCGAGGTCCCCTCCGCCGCGCTCCTCGCGGACCGGATCCTCGGTGAAGTCGACTTCGTCAGCCTCTGCACGAACGACCTCACCCAGTACACGATGGCCGCCGACCGCCAGCTCGGCACTCTCGCCGCGCTGAACTCCCCGTGGCAGCCTGCCGTGCTCAAGCTCATCGGACTGACCGTCGAAGGCTCGATCGCCGAAGGCAACAACAAGCCCGTCGGCGTCTGCGGCGAGGCCGCAGCCGACCCCGTGCTCGCCGTCGTGCTCGTCGGACTCGGGGTCGCGACCCTGTCGATGACCTCCCGTTCGCTCTCCGCTGTCGGAGCCGTGCTGAAGTCCGTCACCCTCGACGATGCCAAGAAGCTCGCGGTCCTCGCGGTGTCCGCGCCGAATCCGACCGAGGCCCGCAAGCGCGTGCGCGCCGGATTGCCCATACTTGAAGAGTTGGGTCTGTAACCGCACACGCGTAACCGCTCCCCGCACCACTCCAGTCAGCCCGCAGTATCGTCGAGCACGACCGTCGTCGAGTATCAACCAGGAGGAATTATGTCCGAACGCACAGCCACCATTGCCAGCCGAGTCGGCCTGCATGCCCGTCCCGCGTCCATTTTTGCGGCCGCCGTCGGCGAACTGCCGATCGAGGTCACCATCGCGATGGAGGGCGAGCCTGCTGAAGACGCCATGGACGCCTCGAGCATCCTGAGCCTGATGAGCCTCGGTGCGGCCAACGGCGACGTCGTCGTGCTGCGCGCGGAAGGCGACGGAGCCGACGAGGCGCTCGAAGCCCTCGTCAAGATCCTCGAGACGGACCTCGACGCCGAGTAATACTCCACCGGAACAACAGGAAGCACCCTCGGTAGTCGGGGGTGCTTCCTTCTTTGTGTGCTCGTCGCTGGTCTACGAGCCGACGAGTGTGATGAAAGCGCTCAACTGGGCGAGCGCCTCGACGCTGTGCGGCAGCGAGTCCGTGAGCGCGGGCGAGTAGACGAGCCACGCCGCCCACTGCGCGCGCGAGATGGCGACGTTGAGCCGGTTCGCGAGCAGCAGGAATTCGAGGCCGCGCGGCACCTCCTCCGCGGACGACGCCGCGAGCGAGACGATCGCGACCGCGGCCTCCCTGCCCTGGAATTTGTCGACCGTGCCGACCGGGACCGAGGAGAGGCCGGCCGCCCGGAGTCGTTCCCTGATCAGGGCGACCTGGGCGTTGTACGGAGCGACCACGATCACGTCCGCCTCCCCGAGCGGGACCGTTCGCCCGGCGGATGTCCACGGCCGGCCGATGGCGTCGCGGACGAGCCCGACCACGACATCCGCTTCTTCGATCGACGAGGTCGCGTTGTCCGTGTGGCGCACCGGAACGGGATGCAGCCCCGGTTCCACCCCGGCCAGGGCGCGGTCGGAGGGGTGCGAGCGGAGTTTGCCCTCGTAGGAGAGCGCCGAAACAGGAGCGCAGACGGCCGGGTGCATCCGCCAGCTCGTCGCGAGGAAATACCCGAGCTCGGCGGGGAGCACCCGATGCCCGTCCGTGAGCCAGCCGAGCGCGGAGAGGTCGACGGGCTCGGGGTGCGTGCCCTGGCTGACCTGCGGCAACTGCTGCGGGTCGCCGAGAAGCAGCAGCCGCTCCGCCGAGACGGCCGCGGCAATCGTGCTCGCGAGGGAGTACTGCCCGGCCTCGTCGATCACGAGCAGGTCGAGGGAGCCGCGCGGGATCCGGTCGGCGTTGCTGAAGTCCCAGGCCGTCCCGCCGAGTACCCAGCCGTCCGAACGGCCGGTGAAAGCGGCGAGACCCTTGACATCGAGGGCGAGCCACGGAACGGCAGTGCCTTCTTCGCCCTTCTTCGGTCTTTTGCCGACGCGGTCCGGGTCGAGCCCGACTCCGGCGCCCGCCTCGACCACCGCGCGCAGCATGTTCTCGACGGCCGCATGCGACTGCGCGACGACGCCAATTTTCCAGCCGTGCCGGACCACGAGGTCGGCGATCACCCGCGAGCCGACGAAGGTCTTCCCTGTTCCGGGCGGGCCCTGGACGGCAAGGTAGGAGTGATCGAGGGCCAGCACGGCATCGCGGATGGCGCCCTGGGTGTCTCCTGCGGTAACGACAGGCAGGGTGGCGCCCCCGCGCAGTCGCGGCGGCACCCGGCGCAGGATGTCGAACGCGGCATCCGCGAGCGGCAGCGGCCATGCGGACAGCACGGCCCTGCCCCACTGGGAGATCGCGCCGACCTGGCTGCCGGGCTGCGGCGGGGTTCCCGGAGTGACGGCGACAGGGAGCGCGTCGTGGTGGGGCGCGTCGCGTTCGAGGATCTCGTCGACGAAGATCACGCCGTCGTCGAGGGCACCGCCATCGAGGACGCCGTCGTCGAGGGTGCCGCCGAATCCGCCGTCGTCGCCCACCTGCACGATGGTCGCCTTGTTGTGGGCGGTGCGGGCGCCCGGCTCGTCGCTCCGCCGGATCGGCGGATACGGCGGGTCGTAGACGAGGAACGGCTGTTGCCCTGCTTTGAGCGAGCTTCCGGGCGCCGGGGTGCCCTCGAGCCGGAGCAGGCGCCGGTCGAGGACCTGCCTGCCCTCGCGGTGCCAGCCGATCTCGACGGTGGCCCGCACGACCGAGAAGACATCCCTGGTGTCCGACCAGTCCTCGAGGGGCGACGCGAGCCTGGCGAAGTGGTCCCACCAGAACGATTTCTGTTCGCGACGATGGTAGTCGATGGCCGCGGCCGCGAGGGCGAGCGCGGTCTCGTCGCTCGTGCGGCCGGTCGGCGGCACCTGTTCGAGCAGGGCCGTCAGTTCGAGGTAGACCGGGTCGGGTTCCCGCTCGGGGACCGCGATCGCGAGCTCGCCGGCACGAGCCGCGACGCCGGCATCGCCCGAGGCACCGAGGCGTCCGGCGGCACCGTCGTCGAAGGCACCGTCGTCGACGGCACCGTTGTCCGCGGCCCGGTCGAGGAGCCAGTCCCGCAGCCGCCGCGTCGACCGGCAGTCGTAGGCGTTGTACCGCGCGATGTCCTCGAGGACGGCCGCAGCGGCATCCGCCTCGCCGGCGGCGAGGAGCTCGCCCGCGTGCGCGTACTCGGCGATCGAGTCTGCGGCGTTGTCGACGCCCTCCCTGGCCTCCTCCCCCATGTACAGCGGCTCGAGCTTCTTGAGCGAGTAGCTGCGGCTGCCGACCCGGAGGCCCTGCCGCACGATCGGGTACAGGTCGACGAGCACGTGGTTGCGGAGCAGATCGTCGACGGTGTCCTCTCCGACGCCGTGCCGCGCGGCGAGGCTGAGCAGGTGGGTGCGCTCGTAGGGGGCGTAATGGTAGATATGCAGGTCGGGGTACCGTTCCCGTCGTTCGTGCACGTAGGCGAGGAAGCCGATGAGGGCCTGGCGTTCCTCGGCGTGGCTGTGCGCCCAGAAGGCGCGGAAGGTGTCGTCGGGTTCCACGAGGCCGAACAGGTAGTCGAGGCCCCACACCACGGTGCCGGCTGAGGCGTCGTCCGCTCCCTCCTGGTACAGGGGGTCGCCCTCGAAGTCGAAGAAGATATCCCCCTGGCTCGGCCGCGGAAGTGCGGCGAGCGCCGGCGGATTGGTCACCTGCCAGGCGAGCGGCCGGCCGGGGTGCGGGTCGAGCTGAAGACTGGCCTGTGCGCGCAGGGTCGCGAGCGTCGAATCGGTGATCCCGGCGACCGGCCCCGCAGACGCGGCGAGCTCCTCGATCGTCCCGATCCCCGCAGCGCGCAGGCGGGCACGCTGCGAGAGCCGCAGCCGGGCGACCAGGAGCACGTCCCGGTGCAGTTGCACCTGCTCCTCACAGACCGCGCAGCGTCCGCAGGCGACGTACCGGGGGTCACCCCAGGGGGTCGGCGCGGCGTCGGCGAGGCGTTCGTCGATCAGGCCCTCGAGCCTGGCCCGCCTGGCCCGGTACACCGGAAGGATGTCGGCCAGCCTGTGCGAACTCGTGCGCCCGTCGCCGAGAAGGAGGTGCACCCGGTCGCCGGTGCGGATACCGAGGCGTTCCAACTGGTCGCTGTACGCCGCGAGTTGGAGCAGCGCGGTCACCTTGGCCGAGCGGGCCAGTTTCGTGTCGTAGACCTCATAGCCCGGCCCCGCCGCGGCGCTTTCCGCCGAATCGCCCTGCTCCGGCGAGCGGATGATGAAGTCCGCGTACCCGAGGAAACGCCCGTCGAAGAAGGCGGCCTGGAACACCACCGCGGCGCCGGCTCGGAGGGCGTCGGCACTCAGCCGGGCGGCTTCGAGGATCGCAGCGCGCTCGGCGCGGGCCGGACGCTCGATCTCGATGACGGGCCCGGTCGAACGGAGCCGGTTCAGCATCCGCAGTTCGTGGGCATCGCCGAGTTCCGCGGTGCGCGCGAGCATGGCGTCCGCGGGATCCGGAACCGGGTCGATCCGCCCGAGGCGTGCGTCGAGCCGGCGCATCACGGCCCATTCGCAGACCGCGGCCGCGCTCAGGTCGCTCGCAGAGTACACGACGGTGACAGGGTCAAGCAGGAACACGACGGCCTCCCGAAAGGATCTGCCCCGAGGCTAACCGAAGCCACCGACGTACGGGTGCTGTGAGCAGGCTGTGGAATCCCCCGCTGCGCGAAGTCGCCCACTAGCCTCGACCCAACGGCAGTGTTGGCGTGGCCGGGCTTCCCCCTCACGGGGTGCCCCGGAGGGTTTCCTCGACGTCGGACTCCGCATCCTCATCGACGAAATCAGAAGGACACACCGTGAGCGAAACCACCAGCACGAGCACGAGCGACGACACGGCCGGAACGGCGACGGGCCCCGACGGCCACATCATCCAGGACTGGACCGACCTCGGGAAAGAGATGTGGTCGTACCTGACCGGCAAGAGCGCCGTGATCAACTACACCTTCATCGACATGGCCGTCGAAGTCCCCCGGGACATCGGACCGGACGCCCCGCGGGCGACGTGGAAGCTGAACGGGACCCTCCGCGTCACGACGAGCGAAGGCCCGACCGCCGAGTCCCTCGCCCGCTGACCATGGCAACGACCACCCGTCTGGACATCGATCTCGCCTTCTCCCTTGCCGAGCCGGACGGCCAGTACGGCGGCGAACGGATGCAGGGAACGATCACCACCGCCGGCACCGACGTCGAGATCTTCGCGAGCCGGCCAGAGCTCTTCCTGCAGACGAGGACGATCACTCTCAAGGAGATCCGCACCCTCGCGGCAGACCTGGCCGAACGGGGGCTCTCGGTCGCGCTGAGCGGTCCGAACGGGCTCGTGGTCCGGCTCGGTGCGATCCCGGCTCACCGGCTGCAGCGCCTCCTGACCGGGTCCGCGCATGTCGCCCTCGGCAGCCGGGCGGCCCTGGCGCCGCTGCTGCGGCGTCGCAGGCGCGCCGCAGGGGCAGAACCGGCACCGGTCGTGACCCTGCCGCCCTCCACCCTCTTCCCCCTGGTACCGACGCTCGACCGCCGCATCCGGCGCACCGTGACGACCACGCACTACACCCGCGGATCGGGGCGTCCCCGACTGATCTTCGTCGTCGGATCGGAAAACTGGGACGGCACCCCGCCCCGCCAATTCGACCTCATGCCGGAGACCACGACGATCGGATCGAGCCCGGACGCCGATCTGAGGCTCGACGGTCTCTCCCCATCCACGCCGAGATCCGGCATGACCAGAACGACGAGTACGTGTTCTTTCCCCTCGGGCCCGTCACGCCGGGAACGGAGTCCCCGGGCATCGACGGAAGTCGTCCGTCAGAGGGGGCCGGATTCTGCGCACCGGCGCGCGCATCGAACTCGGGCCGTGGCGGATGGCGTTCTTCCGCGAGGAATTCGCCGATCACGGTCGTCCGTACGGCGGCAGGGTGGGCGGGGAACTGGCGTACCAGAAGCCGCAGCCCGCGCGCCGGACCGGAGCGACGCCGCCACCGGCCACACCAGGGCCGCCGGTCTCCTAGCCGCCGAGACCCGGCGTTGAGGCGGCCCCTGCCCCGGCGTCCGCTGCGCTAGACCGGCTCGCCCGCCGTGGTGACGGCGGCGGATGCCTCTCCGCCGGCATCCGCTTCTGGCTCACGTCCGTCGCGGTGCGGCGTCGTTCCCGAGAGCCGCAGCGTCGCGAGCAGGCCGAGGACGAGGAATCCGGCGGCCGCGAACGCGGAGTACCGGGTGCCCTCGCTGAAGGCATCGCGCGCGGCCGCTGCAACGGCAGGGCTCTGTGCTTCGAGGGCGGGGATCGCCGCTCCGGCACTGTCCACGACCGCGTCGACGACCTGGGTGCGCGCCGACTCCGGCAGCCCCGGCACGTCCGCGAGTTTCGCGTCGAGCGAGGCGCCAACCGAGGTGAACAGCACGGTGCCGAGCACCGCGATGCCGAGCGCGGAGCCGATCTGCCGCGCGGTCGAGGAGGTGCCGGACCCTTGTCCGCTCTTCTCGACCGGAACGTCCTTGAGCACGACTCCGGTCAGCTGGGCGGTCGCGAGGCCGACACCCATCCCGTAGACGAAGAGGAACGGCACGATCGCTAGCCAGCTGGCGTCCGCCGTGATCACCAGGCCGAGCCCCGCGACGCCGAGGATCTCCAGGACGATTCCGACCCGCACGATCGTTTCCGGGGACACCCGGTTGCCGTATGCGCCGGCGAATCCGCTCGCGACGAAGGAGCCGATCGCGAGCGCGAGCAGCACGAACCCGGTCTGGAGCGCGTCGTAGCCGAGCACGTTCTGCAGCCAGAGCGGCAGGGACAGGATGATGCCGAACTCTCCCAGAGACACGATCAGCGCCGCGATATTCCCGTTGCGGAATGAAGCGATCCGGAACAGTGAGAATGCGAGCAGGGTGGTCTTGCCTGCGCGCTGCCGGGAGAGGCCCCACAGGATGAACCCCGCGCCGGCGAGGAGGGTGATCGCGAAGGCGACCGGAATCGGGGAAATCGAATACGGCCAGGTGAAGCCGCCGATCACCATGGGCTTGTTGGTCAGCCACCAGCCGTAGCTGCGTCCCTCGATGAGTCCGAAGACGAGGCTGGCGCTCGTGAGCACCGAGAGCACGGCGCCGACGACGTCGACCCTGCGGGGTTCGCCGGCATCCTTCGACTCGGAGACGAAGACGAGCACACCGATGACGATGATCACTCCGAGCGGCACATTGATGCCGAAGGCCCAGCGCCAGGAGAAGTACGTGGTCAGCCAGCCGCCGAGGAGCGGCCCGACCGCGACCATGCCGCCGATCGTGGAGCCCCAGATCGCGAAGGCGATGCCGCGGTCGCGGCCGCGGAAGTTCGCGTTGATCAGCGACAGGGTGGTCGGGAGCACCATGGCGCCGCCGATGCCCTGGATCAGGCGGGCGCCGATCAGCAGGTCGCCCGATTGCGCCAGCGCCGCGAGAACGGATGCCGCGGCGAACAGCACGACGCCGAGGATCAGGATGCGACGGCGCCCGTACCGGTCGGCCAGTGTGCCGAAGACGAGCAGGAGGGCTGCGAAGACGAGGGTGTAGCTTTCCTGAACCCACTGCACCTGGGTCGACGTGATCGCGAGGTCCCGCACGATCGAGGGGATCGCGACGTTGATGATCGTCGAGTCGACGATGATCAGCGCGACGGCGATGCTGATGAAGACGAGGCCGGCCCACCGGCGGCGCGGGGACTCAGCCCGGGCGGAGGCAGTGGGGGTGGCTGGGTGCTGGTCGGTCATGCGATTACCATTCGGGTCGGCGGGGAGACGGGAAGTTTGGCCATGCGCAGGCGCGCGCCGACGGTCAGGGCGATCACGAGAACGACGGCGACGATGGCTGCGACACCGGCGGGCACGGAAGGCGGTGTTCCGCCGAGCCGTGCGACGGCGAGCCAGCCGAGCCCCCAGGCGAGGGAGACCGCAGGGGCGAGCCTGCCGTGACCGCTGATCGCAAGCAACCCGCCGACGACGGTGGCGACCGCGATGACGGCGACCGCCCAGAGGTCAGGGTCGAGCCCGAAGCCCGTGAAGCCGGCGACGACGAGAACGGCGGTCACGTTCGCAGCGGTCGCGACACAGACCCAGCCGAGGTAGAGGCCCATGGTCCCGTCGAGGAGGATCGTTTCGACGAGATTCTTCGGGCGTGAGGCCAGGGTGAGCCGGAAGGTCCAGACGAGGACAGCGAGCAGGGCCACGATGACGGGCACGCTGAGCCACAGCTGGTCGAACTGGATGCTCAGGATCCACGCGGCATTCAGGATCAGGGACGCCAGGACCGGGTATCCGAGCAGACGCTGACGGGGATCGCTCCGCTGCGCCGGCAGGCACTGCCAGATGGCGTACCCGACCAGGCCGAGATAGATCGGCGTCCAGATCGCGAACGCGGGGACGGCAGGGGCGATCAGGGTCGCGTCAGCGGCAAGCGCGCCGCCGGCGGCGTTCTGGATGGGAGTGCCGCCCGCGGCACCTGACCCGATGAAGGATCCGACGAGGGCGACGAGCGCGCCGATCACGACGAGGACCTGCCGCCGGAGATCTCGAGAATTCATCTCACTCTCCTAGATATAAGTCAACTGAACAAGATGACGTTAGCACCAGGGCGGGCGAAAGAACAGCGCAGGGTCCACTGATCCGTGATCCCTCGTTCGCGAATCATCGGGGTGCACTCGGCGGAGTGCGCTCGGAGGGGCTCGACGGGCCCCTGGATCAGTAGCTGAAGGCGATCGAGCAGGTCTGCTGGCTCGCGGTCTGGCCGCGCAGCCCGGCGATCTCGACGGGAGCAGCTGCATCCGTTGCCGCAGGCGTCGGAGTGCCCGTTGCCGCACCGGTGGCCGAGGGAGTGGGGGTGGGGGTCGGCGTCGGCGTTGCGGCCGGCGCCGCCGTCGGGTCGAGTTCGGCGCTGTTGCCGAGGGATTTGGCGTCGAGGGTGAAGGACTGGTCGGCCGTGACCGCGGCGAACAGCTTCTTGGCGAGGGCGGTCGACGGTACCAGCTTGTTGGTGTCCTGCGGGTCGGTCGCCGACGGGTATTGCACGAACACGAGCTGGTTCAGGTCGATGTCCTTCAGGGCGAGCGCCATGCCGACCATGGTCGGGATGTTGGCGAGGGACGTGGAGAGTTTCAGGTTCGTCCCCGCGGCCGTCGCGAGGGCCGAGAGCTTCGACACGTCGGTGAGCGTCGCGCTGCTCTTCATCACGCGCATCAGCGAGGACATGTAGGCCTGCTGCGAGGAGATCCGGGACAGGTCGCTGCCGTCGCCGACGCCGTGGCGGCTGCGCAGGTAGGCGAGGGCGGCGGTTCCGGAGACGACGCTCGTTCCCGCGGGAAGGTCGAGTCCCGTGTACGGGTCCTTGATCGCGTCGTTGAGGCAGACCGGGACGCCCCCGACGGCGTCGGCCATCGCGACCGTGCCCTCGAAGGAGATCAGACCCGCGTACGGAATGGTCAGCCCGGTCAGCGACGAAACGGTCGAGACCACGCAGCCGAGGCCGCCCCGTCCGAAGGACGCGTTCATGGCCGTGGACGTCGCGGCCTTCGCCACCTTCCCGGTAGCGGGGTCCGTGCACGCCGGCTGGTTGACGACGAGGTCACGGGGAATGCTGATCACGACCGCGCTCTTATGGTCGGCGGAGACGTGCAGCAGGATGTTGACGTCGTTGAGGGTGCCGGTGCGGTCGCCATAGGCTGCGGACTGGGTGAGGGAGTTGTCCACCCCGACGACGAGGACATTGAAGCCGCCCTCGAAGGAACCGAGCTGGGGAATCGCGGGCAGGTCGGTCGCCCCGTTGGAGATGTCGACCGCGTTAGCGGAGACCTTCGTTGCGAATTGGCTCACCGCGATGGCCGCAACGGAGACGCCGCTCACGAGGACGACGGCGAGCGTGAGCGCAAGCGCCTTGATCAGGGTCAGCATCGTGTGGCTGCGGCTCGGTCGGCGCCGATGGCGGATGAGCGTTGCCGCCCGTGCGTGCCTGCGGGCGTCCGCGCGACCCTCGGGTCTGTGATTCGTCAACAAAACCCCTTATTGCGTTCCATGGTCAGAATCTTCACGATAGTTGCCGGTCCCGGGTGTTTTCTGGACTCGGGCTATGAGACTCACAGAAACGGCTGTGTCAGGCTGGGAGGATGCTGATCAACCGGGTGCACCACATCGCCATCATCGCGAGCGACTACGAGCGTTCGAAGCGGTTCTACGTCGACGTCGTGGGCTGCACGCTCGAGGCGGAGTACTTCCGGGCCGAGCGCGACTCCTGGATGGGCAAGCTCGCCCTGAACGGCGAGTACATCCTCGAGTTGTTCTCGTTCCCGGATACCCCGCCCCGGCGCAGCGGCCCGGAGGCGCTCGGCCTGCGCCACCTCGCGTTCGAGGTCGACGACGTTCCCGGCACGCGCGCAGAGCTCCTCGGCACGGGCGTCGACTGCGAGGAGCTGCGGGTCGACCCGAACACGCACAAGGCGATGTTCTTCTTCCGTGACCCCGACGGCCTGCCGCTCGAGATCTACCAGTCCTGAGGGGCCCCTGCCCCGAGGGGCTACTCGGGGAGGAGCTCGAAGACGACGCCGTTGTCGCGGACGCTGATCCGCAGGCGGTCGAGGCTCGGCACGACGAGATCGGCGTCGAGCTGGTCCATGGTGTGCGTTCCGGCGACACCGATCGTCAGGCATCCGGCCGCGCGACCCGCCTCGAGGCCCGCCGGCGCGTCTTCGACCACGACACAGCGACGCGGGTCGGCGCCGAGCCGGGCGGCCGCAGCCAGGAACGGCTCAGGGAACGGCTTGCCGCGCGGAGTGTCGTCGATCGTGACGACGGTCGCCGGCACCGGGAAGCCGGCCGACTCGAGCCGGGCGAGGCACAACGAACGGGCGCACGAGGTGACGATGGCGCGGCGGCCCTCCGGCAGGCTCTGCATCAGTTCCGCGGCCCCGGGAAGGACCACGATGCCCTCGAGGTCGTCGAGTTCGAGTTCGAGTACCCGGCCGATCGACCACTCGATCTTGTCCTCGGGAACGAGCCTGGCGACCATCTGCCGGGCTGGCACCCCGTGTTCGGCCCCGGTGAACGACGGGCCGAGGCCCGCTTCGGCTCCCCAGCGCATCCACGCCCGGTTCACGGCCCGCGTCGAGTCGAGCAGGGTGCCGTCCATATCGAAGAGGACCGCATCGAAAACCCGGCCGAGGAGAACGTGCCCTGTTGCACCATCCGTGCTGGTGCTCGTGCTGCTCTCCGTCATGCTTGCGGCGGTGGTGAGGCCCTGCTCCATGTGCTGTTTCCTTCCGTGAAGCCGCGATAGCCGGCTTCGGTACTCCTCCAATTCTCCCTCGTCTCCAGCCTCAGTACGCTGAACACCATGACTACAGCTGCCGTCGTCCCTCCCCTCGCCGCGAAGAAGCCCGTCGAACGCCTGCACCACAGCGACCTCTTCACCGACGACTACGAGTGGTTGCGCGACAAGGAAAGCCCGGAGGTCCTCGCCCATCTCGAGGCCGAAAACGCGTACACGGATGCCCGCACCGCGCGGCTCGCACCGCTCCGGGAGCAGCTGTTCGACGAGATCAAGGCCCGCACCCGCGAGACCGACCTCAGCGTGCCCGTGCGGGAGGGCCGGTGGTGGTACTACACCCGCACGGTGGAGGGCCAGGAATACGGCATCCACTGCCGCGCCCCGATCTCGGGCCCGGACGACTGGGCGCCGCCGATCCTGGACCCCGAAGCCGCCGACGCCGGAACGTCCGCCACCGTCCGGGCAGGCCTCCCCGGTGAGCAGGTGCTGCTCGACGACAACGCCGAGGCGGCCGGCCACGAGTTCTACGCCCTCGGCAGCTTCGACGTGAGCGCAGACGCCACCCGGCTGCTCTTCGCCGTCGACACCGAGGGTGACGAGCGGTACACGATCCGGGTGCGCGACCTCACGACGGGCGAGAATCTCACCGACGAGATCACCGATACCGGCGAAGACGCCCTGTTCGAACCGAGTGGCCGCTACCTCTTCTACACGACCGTCGACGAGGCCTGGCGCCCGGACACCGTCTGGCGGCACGAGATCGGCACAGACCCCTCGAGCGACGCGCAGGTCTTCCACGAACCCGACGACCGGTTCTGGGTCGGCATCGGGCTGACCCGCAGCCGCAAGTACCTGCTGATCGAGGCCGGCTCGAGCGTGACGACCGAGACCCGGCTGCTCGACACGAGCGACCCCACCGGCGAGTTCGCAATCGTCTGGCCGCGCCGCGACGGCGTCGAGTACGACGTGGAGCACGCCGTCCTCGCCGGGGAGGACCGGCTCCTCATCGTGCACAACGACCAGGCCGTCAACTTCGAACTCGTCGACGTCGCCGCCGGAGACCCGCACGGCCCCCGGCGGATGCTGCTGCCGCACGACGAATCCGTCCGGCTCGAAGGCGTCGACGCGTTTCGCGACTTCGTCATCGCCGAGTACCGGCGGGACGGCTTGACGCAGGTGGCGATCGCGTCGCTCGGGACCGAGGCCGAGGCATCCGCTGCGCCCGCCGACGCTGCCCGCCCGCTCACGTTCACCGAGCTTGCCTTCGACGAACCGCTCTTCACGGCAGGCACAGGGGCGAATCCCGAGTGGGAGCAACCGACGATCCGGTTCGGCTACACGAGCTTCGTCACCCCGTCGACCGTGTACGACCTCGTGGTCGCGACCGGAGAGCGCCGCCTGCTCAAGCAGCAGACCGTGCTCGGCGCGTACGACCCGGCGAGGTACGAACAGCGCCGCGAGTGGGCGACGGCCGCAGACGGCACCCGCGTGCCGATCTCGCTCGTCTACCGGAGTGACCTGGTCACCCCCGGCGAACCCGCGCCGACCCTGCTCTACGGCTATGGGTCCTACGAGATCAGCATCGACCCGACCTTCAGCATCGCCCGGCTCAGCCTGCTCGACCGCGGACTGGTCTACGCGATCGCGCACGTGCGCGGCGGCGGCGAACTCGGCCGGCTCTGGTACGAGCACGGCAAGGAGCTCGAGAAGCGCAACAGCTTCACCGACTTCATCGACTGCGCACAGCACCTGATCGATGTGGGGCTCACCGCGCCCGACCGGCTCGTCGCCGAGGGCCGCAGCGCCGGCGGCCTGTTGATGGGCGCCGTCGCGAACCTCGCCCCCGAGCTGTTCTCCGGCATCCTCGCCGGCGTGCCGTTCGTGGACCCGCTCACGTCGATCCTCGACCCCTCGCTGCCGCTCACGGTCATCGAGTGGGACGAGTGGGGAGACCCGCTGCACGACCCTGAGGTCTACGCGTACATCAAGTCCTACTCACCGGTCGAGAACGTTCGAGACACGCACTACCCGCGGATCCTCGCGGTCACGAGCCTCAACGACACCCGCGTGCTCTACGTGGAACCGGCGAAGTGGGTCGCGCACCTGCGCGAGGTCGGGGCGGATGTCCTGCTCAAGACCGAGATGTCCGCCGGCCACGGCGGGGTGTCCGGGCGCTACGCCCGCTGGCGGGAAATCGCCTTCGACAACGCGTGGATCCTCGATGCGGCCGGGGCGCATCCGCTGCCCTGAGCTGCGGGAGCGTGAGAGCATGGGGGAATGTCGCAGACCGGGCCCCCTGCACCGGCGCCGGGGTGGCGGATGCGCGCCCAGACCCCCGCTGGACCGCCCGCCGGAGTACTGGGGAGCGCTGCGGCTTCCCCGGGAACCGCCGCCCCGACGGCGATGGGACTCCAGTTCGAGCTGCGCGAGCTGACCCCGCGCACCGATGAACGCTGGCGCGGGCCGACGGCGCAGACGGTCACGAGCCTCCGCGGTGGCCACGGCACGCTCAGGCTCGGCGTGCGCCCGGTCGTCCTGAACGCGCGTGGCAACTGGGTGCGTGGCAGCGTGACATGGAACCAGCTGAGCTTCCACGTGAACCGGCTCGCCCTCAACCCCGAGCACAAGCGCTGGCTCAGCGAACTCTGGGCCCTGAACCGCGCGGTGCGCGGGGTGTACACGAACCAGGAGGCCGACTGGCTCTACCTCGACGACTTCGAGAGCTCCCTGCTCTGGGCCCACCTCGGCGAAGCGCGCCGGCTCGGGATCGCGCTCGTCGGCACGAAGAAGGGCGCGACCGTCACCGTGGCGGCGGAAGCCGTGGTCGCACTCGACGTGACACAATCCCCGTCCGAGACTGCGGCAACGGCTCCTGCTGGGAGCGCGCCCGGCCTGCGCCTGACCACGACACTCACGATCGACGGCAATGCGCAGCCCCCGGCCCAGGCCGGCGCGATCGGCAGCCACGGCGTCTACGTCTATGCGCAGACACCCCCCGCGTCGCCGACCTCGACCCCGACCTCGACGAAGTCCCCGCCCCGGTCCCCCGCCCTCGCCCTCTCCTTCCTCCTCGCACCCACCCGCGGCCCGCTCAGCCCGGAGCAGAGCCGCCTGCTCGGGGTGCCCGCCACCGTGGCCGTGCCCGCGTCCGAGACGGCCGAGTTCCTCGGCGACTTCTACCCGAGCCTCCGTCATGCGCTCCCGGTGACGAGCACGGATGCCTCGGTGACCTTCCCGGAGGCCGCCGCTCCCGTCCTGGTGCTCACCGTGCGCTTCCTCCCCAAGCAGGCGCTGAGCCTCGCCTGGGACTGGGAGTACCGCGAGGGCCGTGCCGTCACGCGCGTCCCGCTCGACGCCGGCCCTGGCCCCGGCCGCCCCGCCGGTCGGGACGCCTCCGCGGAGGCCGCGCTCATCGCGGCGGTCGAGTTGCGGACAAAGCACCTTCCTCCGCGCCGCGACGGTGTTTTCTCCGCAACTCACCCAGGCACCGCACCCGGCTCGCCTCCGGACACGCTCCGCGGGCTCGACGCGGCCGAATTCACCTCAGGGGAACTCCCCCGGCTCGACGAGCTGAGAGGGCTGCGGATCGACCGGATCGGCGCGGATCCGGGCTACCGCGAACTCACCGCGACGCCCGAACTGACCATCACCACGGTCGAGACGAACCAGAGGGACTGGTTCGACCTCGGCGTGATCGTCACGATCGACGGCCGCACCGTGCCCTTCGGCCCACTGTTCAAGGCACTCGCCCTGGGCAAGCCGAAGCTGCTCATGATCGACAACACCTATCTCTCGCTGCGCCAGCCCGCGTTCGAGCGCCTGCGGACGCTCATCGACGAGGCCCGCAGCCTCACCGAGTGGGAGACCGGGCTGCGGATCAGCCGCTACCAGGCCCAGCTCTGGGCGGAGTTCGAGGACCTCGCCGAACACACCGAGCAAGCAACGGCCTGGCGGTCCGCGGTGTCCGGGCTGCTCGAACGGACCCGCGCGGTCGACGCCGGCGACCGTGACGGCGACGGCCATGGCCTCCTCGAGCCCGTTCCTGTGCCCGAGGGAGTGACCGCGACCCTGCGCCCGTACCAGCGCGAGGGCTTCGCCTGGCTCGCCTTCCTCTGGAAGCATCGCCGTACGGCGGCATCCTCGCCGACGACATGGGCCTCGGCAAGACCCTGCAGGCGCTGGCCCTGATCGAACACGCGACGCGCGAATCCGGCCCCGCACCCGCCGTACCGCGCCGCCCGTTCCTCGTGGTCGCCCCGACCTCCGTCGTCTCCAACTGGATCGCCGAGGCCGCCCGCTTCACCCCCGGGCTCCGCGTGCACGGCGTCGAGACGACCCAGTCGACCGTCCTCGGCCGCGGCGGCACGACGCTCACGGATGCCGTCGCGCACCACGACGTGATCGTCACCTCATACACGCTCTTCCGTCTCGACTTCGCGGCGTACCGAGCCCAGGGCTGGGCAGGGCTGATCCTCGACGAGGCGCAATTCCTGAAGAACCACGCCTCCCGGCTGCACGCCTGCGCCCGCGACCTCGACACGCCCTTCAAGCTCGCCATCACCGGGACGCCGATGGAGAACCGGCTTCTCGAACTCTGGTCCCTGTTCGCGATCGTCGCACCCGGCCTGTTCCCCTCCGCCCGCCGGTTCAGCGAGGAGTACGTCCGCCCGATCGAGAACCGCGACGAACACGGCGTGAGACCTGCCGGCACAACAGACGACGCCGGGCAACCCGGCAACCCGGCGCTGATCACCCGGCTGCGCCGCCGCATCCGCCCCTGATCCTGCGCCGCACCAAGGACGTCGTCGCCCGCGAACTGCCCGAGAAACAGGAGCAGGTACTGCGCATCGAGCTGAATCCCCGGCACCGCGCGCTCTACGACACCTTCCTGCAGCGCGAACGGCAGAAACTCTTCGGGCTGATCGAGGACCTCGACGCGAACCGGTTCATCGTGTTCCGGTCGCTGACCCTGCTGCGGATGCTGAGCCTCGACCCGTCCCTGCTCGGCGACACCTACGCGGACGTGCCCTCGAGCAAGCTCGACGCCCTCTTCGACCAGCTCGACGACGTCGTCGCCGAGGGTCACCGGGCGCTCGTGTTCAGCCAGTTCACCTCGTTCCTCGGCAAGGCAGCCGCACGCCTCGACGCCCAGGGCACCCCGTACTGCTACCTCGACGGCTCGACGCTGAAGCGCTCAGAGGTGATCGACCGGTTCAAGAGCGGCACGGCGCCGGTGTTCCTGATCAGCCTCAAGGCCGGCGGCTTCGGCCTCAACCTGACCGAGGCGGACTACGTCTTCCTGCTCGACCCGTGGTGGAACCCGGCGACGGAGACGCAGGCGATCGACCGCACCCACCGCATCGGCCAGACCCGCACGGTCATGGTCTACCGGCTCGTGGCCGCGGACACCATCGAGGACAAGGTGATGGCGCTCAAGGAGCGCAAGGCGCGTCTCGTCGGCTCGGTACTCGATGGCGCGGGCCTCGACGGTGCGGCGACGGCAGCGGATGTCGGCGACGACTTCACCGCGGAGGACATCCGGGCGCTCCTCGCGCCCTGAGCCCCGCAGGCGGGGCTGGTGGCGAGCGGCCTAAGCGGTCGCGGGCAGCTCGGCGGCTATCGACGCGGCCCAGGCGTCGATGGCGACCCAGTCGCGGAAGTCGCCTTCAGGGAGCAGCTCCCGGCCGGCCGGGATCATCCGCACGAGCCGGTCGCGGCGGCGCAGCGCCTCCGGGTTGAGCGCCCCGAAGAAGACCTTGGTGCCCTGCGGTTCGAGCGCGGTCACGAACTCGTCGAATTGCTTCGGCTCGGCCTCGATGATCAGTTCGTGTCCCTCGGCGTCGCGGGTCGCGGTGCCGAGCGGGCCGCTGCTGAACAACCAGAGCGGGCGGGAGGTGAGCAGCTCGAGGTTGCCGCGGACGAAGTCGACGGCGTCCTTCCGCCAGGAGCCCATGTACGCGGCGCTCCCGATCACGAACGCGGTGTACCGGTCGGGATTCTCCACGACCGAGACCGGCTTCGCTTCGGCGTCGCGCCCTGCCTCGCGCAGCTTGCGCGCGATGCGCTCCGCGATCCCCTCCGTGGCACCGTACTTGCTCGAATACCCCACGAGAACCACCATGGTCCGCCTCCTGCGCCTTAGGTCATGCCTGCACAGCCATTCTGCTCCTCCCCGCGGCCCCGGCGCCCCTGGCTGCCGCCCCTCCTTCGGGAGGTGGTCCCGATAATCCGGTCTGTCCCGCTGATATGCTGGGCACACGCAGGCGGAGGGGCACCGGTAACCATGACAACGCTGGCTCGCCGCCTCGGCACGTTCGCCCGGTATGTGGCCTCATCAGGCAATTGGCTTGTCTGGTTCATGTGTCTCCTGCTCTCCGTCTATACCGTCGCGCTCGTCTCGCAGGGCTCGGAGTTCAGCCCCTTCGTCGATGTGTGGCTCGCGATCATCACGAAGCTGAGTCTTGTCGCCGTCGCCTGGACCGCCGTCGTCCGCGCGGGCTTCGACCGCCGCGAGATCGTGTTCTCGGCGAGCGCCATCACGATCGTCGTCGCAGCGGACAGTTACGCATACTTCCGGCCCGGAGACTCCGACCAGTCCCAGACCCTCCCCGACATCGGATACTTCCTCTTCTATCTCCTGATCGTCACGGCAATCGTGGCCCTCGCACGTCGGCAGCGCCGCCCGCCGGGCTGGCCGGTGCTCCTCGAGGGCGCGATCGGGATCCTCGGCGCCGGCTCCGTGCTCGCCGCGCTCCTCACCCCGATCCTCGACTCCGTGGGCACGACCATCGAGGCCGGCGCGACCGCCGTCGTCGTGACGTACCCGCTCTTCAACGCGATGCTCGTGCTCGTGATCGCCGGAACCGCCGCGACCCAGGGCCCGGATCCGCGCCGGCGCTGGATGCTGCTCGTCCTCGGGCTGATGATCTTCTCCGCGACCGAAATCGTCTACCTGCGCATCGGAGACGCCTACGTCACGGGCACCTCCCTCGACGCGGGCTGGGCGATCGGACTCGCCCTCGTCGCCGTCTGGATCGATGCTTCGTCGCGCCAGACCGAGACGCACAGCCACACCCAGGACAGCGTCGCGGCCGTCGCCGTTCCGATCGTCTCGACGGGCGCGGGCCTCGGCGTGCTGATCCTCGCGAGCCAGGTCCCGGTGACCGGCTTCGCCATCGGGCTGGCCGCGACCGCCCTCGCCCTCGCTTCCCTGCCACTCGTCTCCCGGCAGATCGTGCTGCGGCACCAGGCCAGGACCGACGATCTCACCGGGCTGCCCAACCGGCGGGCCCTGTACGGCGATGTCACGGCCCGGATCACCAGGGAGCCCCGCCGGCGCCGGGCCCTCCTTCTGCTGGACCTCGACCGGTTCAAGGAGGTCAACGACAGTCTCGGGCACAATGCGGGCGATCGCCTGCTCGTGCAGGCCGGCATCCGCCTGTCGAACGAGCTGCGCGAACAGGACTTGCTCGCCCGGCTCGGCGGCGACGAGTTTGCGATCCTGCTCGACGACGTCGGCCATGCCGAAGCCGTCGACTTCGCGATCCGGGTGCGCGCTGCACTCGCCGTGCCGTTCACCCTCGAGGGCATCGCCCTGCAGACCGGGGTGAGCGTGGGCATCGCCCTGTACCCGGATCAGGGCAGCGACCTCACCGGGCTGATGCGCAAGGCCGACATGGCCATGTACAAGGCCAAATCGACCCGCAGCGGCCACCACGTGTACCGCAGCAACGACGACAGCCACGGCGACCTGCGCCTGCGCACCCTCTCCGAACTGCGGCTCGCCCTCCAGGACGACCAGCTCATCGTGCACTACCAGCCCAAGATCGACCTCGCATCGGGAAGCGTCGCCGGCGTCGAAGCCCTCGTGCGCTGGCAGCACCCCACCCGCGGACTCCTCTTCCCCGACCAGTTCCTCGTGCTCATCGAGGAGGCAGGGCTCATGCACGCCCTGACGCAGCGGGTGCTCGCCGTCGCGCTCGACCAGGCGAGGGTCTGGTCCGCCGCCTGGGCCGGGGACCTGCCCCTCTCGATCGCCGTGAACCTGTCGGCGAGTTCCCTCGTCGACGCCGAGCTTCCCGAACGGATCGAAAGCCTCCTCGCCGAGCGCGGCCTGCCTGGCTCGGTGCTCGAACTGGAAATCACCGAGGACTTCCTCATGAGCGACCGGGACCGGGCCAGGGACATTCTGGCCAGACTCCGCGCGAACGACATCCGCATTTCGATCGACGATTTCGGCACCGGCTACAGCTCGCTCGCGTACCTCCGTGACCTGCCCATCGACGAACTGAAGCTCGACCAGTCCTTCGTCTTCCCGCTCAAGGACGACCAGCGCGCCGCGGCGCTCGTGAAGTCCTCGATCGAGCTCGCGCACGGCCTCGGGCTGCGCATGGTCGCGGAGGGCGTCGAGAACGCCGCCACCTACGGCGCCCTCGCCGGCTTCGGCTGCGACCAGGCCCAGGGGTACTTCATCTCCCGGCCGATCCCAGCGGATGCCTTCGACCGGTGGCTCGCTGACCGCCGGTCGGTCGCGGAGCCGGTCGCGACATGACGATCCTGCGCGGAGGGACGCGCACCCTGAAGTCGTCTCCGGAGCAGACGATGGACGCATCCGTCGGGCAGCCATCCAGCCGACCCCTGTGGATCATGGGCATACCGCTCGCCCTCTACGTCGTGATGCTCGTCGGCAAGGGCGGCGACTACAGTGTCCTCGTCGACTTCGTCCTCGCCGAGCTCGCTGGCCTGGCGACCGTCGTGGTCTGCTGGACCGCCGTCCGCCGGGCCGACTACGTCCGGCGAGAAGTGACACTCGCCGCCGCCGCCGTCACGTGCAATTTCCTCGGTGACGTCAGCTTCACCATCTCCACCCGGTTCCTCGGTGGGCCCGGTTCCCCGTCGGTCGCTGACCTGTTCTACCTGGCCTTCTACGGCCTGATCCTTGCCTCCCTCTTCGTCACCGCACGCCGGCAGCTCCGCAGGGTGCCCTGGGCGGCCTTCCTGAACAGTGCCGTCGGCTCGGTCAGTGTCGCCGCATTCATGGCCGTCCTCCTCAACCCGGTACTCGTCTCTGCTTCCGCCGAACCGGTGTCGCTCGAAACGCTCGTGAATCTCGCGTACCCGATGCTCGATCTGCTGTTGATCGCTGCTATCGCCGGCGTTGCCGCGCTCTACGGCCGACACGCCGGGCGCGCCTGGGTCTCTCTCATCGGCGGCCTCGTCGTCTACGCGGGCGCCGACGTGGCATACGCCCTCCTCGACGGCGGCTACTCCCTGGGAACCCTGCTCGATGCCAGTTGGGCGATCGGCCTGGCGCTCATCGCCGTCTGGGTCGACCGCGCGTCCTATCCCGTCGTCGCGGCGCCGCGGGAGCCGAACGGTGTGATGGCCTTCGTCGTTCCCGCGATCGCAACGGCCGCGGGACTCGGGATCCTGGTCTACGCGACCCAGAATCACATCTCGGCGCTCGCGATCGGTCTCGCGAGCGTGACCCTGGCCCTCGCGGTCATCCCGATGATCTCGCGGGAGCGGGGACTCAACCACCTCTCACGCACCGACGACCTGACCGGGCTGCCGAATCGCCGGGCCATGTATTCCGACGTCGCGGCCCGGCTCGCGTCCGACCGGAAGCAGGGCAGCGCGCTCCTCCTCCTCGACCTGGACCGGTTCAAGGAGGTCAACGACAGCCTCGGTCACGATGCCGGCGATCGACTCCTCGTGCAGGTGGGCGTGCGGCTGGCGCGCGAGCTCGGACCGCTCGACCTGCTGGCGCGGCTCGGCGGCGATGAGTTCGCGATCCTCGTCGCACGAAACAGGGATGGCGAGGCATCCGCTCTCGCCGATCGATTGCGGGCGGCGCTCGCCGTACCCTTCACGCTCGAGGGTATTTCCCTGCAGACGAGCGTCAGTATCGGCATCGCACTGTACCCGAGCCACGGCCGCGACCTGGGCGCCCTGATGCGCAAGGCCGACACCGCCATGTACGTGGCGAAGTCCACCGGCAGCGGGTTCCACGTCTATCAGTCCGACGACGACCGGCACAGCGAGGTGCGCCTGCGCACCCTTCAGGAACTGCGGGAGGCGCTCGTCCAGGACCAACTCACCCTGCACTACCAGCCCCGCATCGACCTCGACACGTCCGAGATCCATGCCGCCGAGGCTCGGATCCGCTGGAATCACCCGGTCCGTGGCCTGCTGCACCCCTCCGAATTCGTCGATCTCGTCGAGGACGCCGGCCTCGTGCGGGCGCTGTCGGAGGCCCTGCTCGTGCAGGCGCTCGACCAGGCCGCCGCCTGGCGGGACCGGGGACTGGACCTCGGCGTCGCGATCCGGCTTCCCCAGGCCGCGCTGATCGACGCCGCCCTCCCCGAGCACCTCGGCGCCATGATCGCGAATCGCGCGTTGCCGCCGTTCGTGTTGACTCTCGAGATCAGCGAGGAGTTCCTGCTCGCCGACCAGTCCCGGGCGCGCGCTGTGCTGAACCGGTTGCGAGGCCAGGGTGTGCGGATGTCTATCGACGACTTCGGGACGGGCTACAGTTCCCTCGCCTTGCTGCGCGACCTCGCCATCGACGAACTTCGCCTGGACGAATCGTTCATCGTCGCGATGGGACACGACGAACGCTCATCGACCCTCGTCAATTCCGCCATCGCCCTCGCCCACAGCCTCGGACTGCGAATGGTCGCCGAAGGCGTCGACAGTGACGAGGCATACGAGGCCCTCGTGCGGTTCGGCTGCGACTCCGCCCAGGGCAGCCTGCTCTGCGAGCCGCTTCCCGCCACCGAGTTCGACGCCTGGTTGACCGCCCGCCTTGTTGCGGAGCAGACCCGGGAGTAGAACGAGGAGTGGAGAGGAGCCGTATGTTCTGCTCCCAACGAAAGCTCGGACTTCCCGTCGTACTCGCCGTCAGCATGGTTCTGGCCGGCTGCGCGCCGTCGTTCCCCAGCCCGACGCCAGCCCCGACGTCCACGTCTGCTTCCACCCCCACCGCGTCCCCCACCGCCTCCCCGTCCGCACCCGGAACGGACAGCGCCACGCCGCCTCCCGACGACGCGACGGCGACCCCGCAGCCCGGTGACAGGGTCCTCTCCGCCCGGATCAGTTACGGCTGGGCCTGGCCGGGACCCGGGCAACCGGCAACGATCGGCCATGACATCGCGGTCCCGATCGCCCCGCCGCCGAGTCCGCCGCTCCCGTCACTGACCTCGATCGGTGCGGGTGCGCATCCGCTCGCCTCACCGCCATACGACCAGCTGAGCTTCCGGTTCGAGGGCGGCTTCCCCGGTTATGAACTCGAATACGTGCCGGTCCTGACCGGAGATGCGAGCGGCCTGACGATTCCGATGGACGGAACCGACAGCATCCTGCGGGTGGTGTTCCGCCTCGCGCAGGCCCACACCGAGGACGGTATCTCGAGTGTGCTCGAGGCTCCGCGCGAAGCGGTCGGCCTGGCCGCCATCACCCGGTACGCCCCGGCCGGGGACTTCGAGGGCACCGTGACCTACGGGATCGGGGTCGGGCATCCGGTGCCGAGCACAGTGAACACCGCCGTGCGGGTGTACGAGGTCGAGCGGATCGAGCAGGGCCGCCACCTCTACGTCGTGGCCGTGCAGGTCGACGCCAGCCCCTGGCGCTGACGAGCGGCATGCCAGAATCGTCTCATGGTGACTTCCCCGCCCGAACAGCCCACGCAGCCCGACCACGCCATGCGGCCCGAGCACACTGCGGCGGTCGTGTCGGTGAGCCTCGATGACGCGCACCGGTTCAGCAAGCCGGCCGCGCCCCGCATCCTCCTGCTCGAGGGTCTCGGCGTCGAGGGCGACGCGCACGCGGGTGCGACCGTGCAGCACCGCTATCACGTGAAGAAGGACCCGACGGCGCCGAACCTCACCCAGGTCCACCTGATCCCGTCCGAGCTCTTCGACGAGCTCGCCCACGACGGCTACACCGTGCGGCCCGGCGAACTCGGCGAGAACGTGACCACCTGGGGGATCGACCTCACCGGGCTCCCCCTCGGCACCCGGCTGCACCTCGGCGCCGACGCCGTCGTCGAACTGACCGGCCTGCGCAACCCCTGCTCACTGATCAACGGATACCAGGGCGGGCTGATGAAGCAGCTCATCGAAACGGATGCCGCCGGCCGCATCACCCGCAAGGCCGGCGTGATGAGCGTGGTCGCGTCCGGTGGTGCGGTCCAGCCGGGAGACATCATCCGGATCGAGCTGCCCGAGGGGGAACAGGTCCCCCTCGACGTCGTCTGAGACGACCGCTCGCGCGTCGGACGGCCTAAGCGGTGACCGGCTCCGAGGCGTGGAACCACGGCGGGTACACCGCGACCTTCGGGCGGTGACCGGACTCGGCGAGAATGCCGCGCACGACGTCACGGACCTTGTCATTCGCGACGGCGACGATGGTGACGAGCTCGAACGGGAAGGTCTCCTCGACGAGGAGTTCGGCCTCGAGGAGCGCTGCGGCATCCTTCTCGGCACGCAGCCGGCGGAGGACCCGGTCGCTCGTCTCCGGCGTCGCACCGACACGGGTCAGGGTGCCCGCTGCATCGCCGTCGGTCACGGCGATGACGCCGAGGGCGGGCTCACCGTGCCCGGACTGGGCCTCGACGACCTTCTTGACGGTGCTGACGAGGATCACGAAGTCGAAGTTCTCCGCATACGGGGCGTCCCTGGACAGGCGCGGGTCGCCGGTGTTCGTGAGGATGCTGTCCCAGATGGTCGCGTTCGGCGAGAGGAAGAACGGCACGAAGTGCGCGACGGTCGTGTTCTCGGTGCCGGCGATCAGCGTGCTGCGGCGCTTCTCACGGTTGGGAACGGAGGAGATGTCGACGGCGGGTCGCACGGCCCAGGCCTCGCTCGCGTCGGCGAGGAGGCCACCGCTGGCGAGGATGCCGGCGAGGTTGCGGATGTGGGTCAGGTGATAGATGCGCTGCTCGCCGACGTTGTCGGGGGCGGATTTCGGCCCGATCGACGACTTGGTCCGGGTCGAGGGGCGGGGGCGGGTCGCACTCGTCGCACCGGAGGCGCTGCTTGCCGGGGCGCTCCGCAGCGACGGAGGCTTCGAGGCCGTCTTCGAGCGCGCCGGCGACGGGGCGGACTTGGCCCGGCTCGCGCGAACCGCGGGTGTCGCGGGCACAGCCTCCGGAACCGGTTTCGGGAAACAGATGGCGCACAGGCCACCCTCGAGTCCGTGGATGCATTCGTTGCTCAAAGCCAGAAAACCTCTCGTGTTCGTGTCCCCCACATTCTTCGAATACCCGTGTTCGAAGACCACGACTCAACGCTACGGTGATTTTGCCCCGAGCGGTTACCGGGATCGGCCCTGAACCCGGTTATTGGATGCAGAACTCGTTTCCCTCGGGGTCGGCCATGATGTAGTGGAATTCCGGGAACGGCCCCCACTTCTCGTCGACCATGCGAACCACAGATGCCCCGAGCGCGACGATCCGATCCCGTTCCGCATCGATCTCGTCCCTGCTCGGCGCCCGTCCCGGTGTCGCGCTGATGTCGAGGTGCACCCGGTTCTTGACGGTCTTGCCCTCCGGGACCCTTTGGAAGAACAACCGCGGCAACAGGCCCTCCGGATCCCCGGCGATGCTGCGCGTCTCGAGGTCCGCGTCGGTGAGGTCGCTCGTGAGTACGAGTTCGCGCAGCTCCGGCGGCCACTCGGCTCGGGGATAGCCGAGTACGTCCGCCCAGAAGTGCGAGAGCTCGCGCGGGTGTGCGCAGTCGAACACGATGTTTCCGATCTTGCCGGCCATGGGCCCTCCTCGGGGTTGGGGTCTTCGCGACCACTATGCACCCTTACGTCGCTTCGGGCGGCGGTCTACTGTGGGCCGCAGCGGGTCCCTCCGGGGCCCGGCAACCGACCAGGGAGACTCCATGAAGGCCGAACAGATCACCCTCGAACCCCGCACGTTCCTCGGAGTCCACGAGGTGATCCCGATGAGCAGGCTGACCGAATATTTCGATCGCGCCTTTCGTACCTCCGCCGCCGAACTCGGCAGGCTGGGCGCCCACCCGAGCGGTCCGCCGATCGCGCTCTATCACGGCGCCCCCACGGATGCCGCGGTCGACGTGACCGCCGGATTCCCCGTCGTCGACGAGGTCAGTGCGACCCGGGCCGTCGAGGTCGTGCACCTTCCGTCCGGTCCGGCCGTCGAGACGTTCCACGTGGGCTCATACGAGACGATGGCCGAGACGTATGCGGCCGTGACGGACTGGATCACCGCGCAGAAGCTCACCGTCGCCGGGGACATGTGGGAGGAGTACCTGGTGGGTCCGGACGCCGAACCGGACCCTGCCAAGTGGCGCACCCGGATCGTGTTCCCGCTCGCCTGAGTCCGCCACGCTTTTTCGAAACGCGGGCGCAACAATCACCCTCTAACATGAGCACGCGACCTGCGACCATGACGAGCCAGGAGAAGGCGATGTGAGAAGCTCCCGCTGGGAACGCGCGACCGACACTCCCCTGCTCGCGCTCGGAATCGCTTTCCTGATCGCGTACGCGACGCCGATCATTGCGCCGGAGATCAGTCCCGGCTGGCACCTGTTCCTCGAGTGGATCGAGATCGGCAGCTGGGCGGCCTTCGCGGTCGATTTCGTGGTGCGGGTAAGCCTCGCGGAGGATCGACGCGCGTTCATGCGCACCCATATCCTCGACCTTCTCGCGGTCGCCCTGCCGTTGTTCCGACCGTTGCGGGCCCTGCGGGTGGTCTCGGTCGTGATCCTGTCCACCCGCCGGCTGAGTAAGGTGCTCAAGAACCGCGTGATGACCTACGTGGGCATCACGGCGGTGTCGGTCTGGTTCATCGCGGGCCTCGCGGTGACCGATGCGGAACGGAACGCGACCGGCGCGAACATCGTGACGGTGTGGGACGGCTGGTGGTGGTCGTTCATCACGATGGCCACCGTCGGATTCGGGGACCACTTTCCCGTCACGACGGACGGCCGCCTCGTCGCTGTCGGCCTCGTGGTCACCGGGATCGCGCTGATCGGCACCATCACCGCGTACATCGCATCCTGGTTCGCCGCCGCCGGCCGCGAGGCCGAGGAGGCCATCAAGGTCGAGCTCGGCGTCAACGAGGACAAGATAGACGCCCTCACCGTGGAGATCGGCGAGCTCAAGGCCCTCGTCGAGCGCCTGGTCGGCCAGCCACTCCCGGCCCCGCCGACCGCGGACTGACGAGCAGGCTCAGACCCGCAGGCCCGCACCCGCACCTTTAGGTCCAGACCGGTCGCAGGCCGGCCGTCTCAGATGTCGAAGTCCGTGCTCGGCGGTGCAGCTGCGGTCTCGGTCGCGGTCGTCGTCGCGGTCCTCGCGACCGAGCGGGCGGCATCCGTCTCACGGATGCTCTTCCGCGCGCTCTGCCGGAGGGTCTGGCTCACGGGCTCCGCGGTGTAGGAGGAGGTCACCAAGATCGGCATGTGGTCGGATGTGCCGCGCGGGAGCGTCTCGACATTCTCGATGGTCAGGCCGACCGAGGTTGCGAGGTCGAAGTGACCCCTGAAGAACCGGTAGCGCGTGTATGTGCGGGTGTCGCTCAGGGTGAGGTCGTAGCCGGACTCCGTGACCTTGTCGCCGAGGTTGCCCTTGAAGATCGGGTAGTTGTAGTCGCCGACCATCAGCGTCGGCAGGCCGGGGCCGAGGCGATTGAGTTCCTCGTGCGCCGAACGGATCTGGTTGCGGCGCAGCGAATTGCGCGCGGTCAGCGGCGCAGCATGGAAGGACGCGACGACGAGCTCGCGATCGGCGACCTTGTCAACGAGCCGGGTGCCGATCAGGCGCTCGTGCGCCGGGCGCAGCACCATGTCGTGCAGGGACTTCTTGAGCGCGAAGGCCTGGGTGGTGACGGCGTCGAAGCGGTCCTGGCGGTAGTAGATCGCGAGGCCGAGCCGGTTGGTCAGGGTCGAGTCGGCGAGATGCAGGGTGCCGATGTCGTCGGGCAGTTCGAGGGTGTCCGCCTCCTGGAGGCAGAGCACGTCCGGCTCATAGGTGACGGAGAGCGCGGCGAGTTCACCGACCGCTCGGTTCTTCCGGAGGTTGTAGCTGATGACCCGCACGTCTCTGACCTGGCTTCCGACTCGTGGTGGTGATTCAAGCCTAACGCGCGCGGCTGAAAGGTTCACAAGGCTTCGGGACGCTTGAGTGGGCTACCGGTCAGTTCCCCACGCGTTCTGTGCCGGGGTCGTGCGGCGGCCTCAACGCCAGCCGAGACCCGGGGCGACGTGGGTGACGATGCTCTCCAGGAGGCGCGCGTTGTATGCGACTCCGAGCTGGTTGGGGATCGTCACGAGCACGGTGTCTGCGGCCTGCACCGCGGCATCCGTCTTCAGCTGGGCGACGATCTGGTCGGGCTCGCCGACGTAGCTTTTGCCGAAGCGGGCGAGGCCGCCGTCGAGGTAGCCGACCTGGTCCTCGGACTCCCGGCTGCCCGGCCGGCCGAAGTAGGCCCGGTCCTCTTCGGTGACGAGCGGCAGGATGCTGCGGCTCACGGACACCCGCGGCGTGCCGGTGTGGCCCGCGGCGGCCCAGGCTTCACGGTAGATCGCGATCTGCTCCGCCTGCAGGTCGCCGAACGGGACACCGGTGTCTTCGGTCAGCAGCGTCGAGCTCATCAGGTTCATGCCCTGCTCACCGACCCATTTCGCGGTCGCCCGGGTGCCGGAGCCCCACCAGATCCGCTCGCTCAGTCCCGGAGCCTGCGGCTGGATCGGCAACAGCGCCGTTCCAGCGGACATCTGCGGGTTCGGCGTCGCGACACCGGCCCCGATGATCGCCGCCCGGAAGACCGAGGTGTGCTCGCGGGCGACATCCGCGTCGGTCTGCCCGTCTGCGGGCGCATAGCCGAAGTTCTCGTAGCCGCGCTGCGCGGTTTCCGGTGACCCGCGGCTGATGCCGAGCTGGAGGCGCCCGTTGCTGATCAGGTCGGTGATCGCGGCCTCCTCGGCCATGTACAGCGGGTTCTCGTAGCGCATATCGATGACGCCGGTGCCGAGCTCGATCCGGTTCGTGCGCGCCGCCATCGCCGCGAGCAGCGGGAACGGTGAGGCGAACTGCCGGGCGAAGTGGTGCACACGCACGTATGCCCCGTCCACGCCGAGTTCCTCGGCGGCGACCGCGAGCTCCACCGTCTGGAGGAGGGCGTCGCGTGCGGTGCGGGCAAGGGAGCCCCGCACCGCCTGGTGGTGGCCGAAGGAGAGGAATCCGATGCGCTTCATGACCGGTGCAGCGCGGAGGGGCCGCCGGGTATTCCCGTCGCCCGCGCGGCACCACCGCTCCCCGGACTGGCCGCGCTACCCACGCTCCTTCCCGCGCCGCTTCTTCGCCGCGGGCACCCGTCGCACAGTGAGCCTGTCGAGGCGGCGTTCCACAACGGTGCCCTCCTCGAGGATCGTCGCGAGCGTGATGAGCTCGTCGACGAGTTCAGGGACCGGGCGCGCCTGGCAGCAGACGCACCAGCCGCGCGCGTCGAAACACGCGCGCAGGGCCTGCTCGTAGTAGTCCCTCGTGAGGCCGGGCACGTCGCATACCCGCGCCGTCGTCGTGGACTGGAGCGAGTTCATTCCGCTGAACGAGCGCCCGCAGCCGCAGTCCCCGTATGGGGCCCACCGGCTATACGGGCACGGCTCGAGCATCCACACGAGCTCACCCTCGATACAGCCGTTCGAGTCACTGCCGCGGGAGCCCTGCGTCGCCCCGGTGGCCACCAAAACCTTCATTTCCGTCCTCCTCGGTCTCGGCACGAGCCTCAGGGAGTGGATGGAATAACGCTAACAGTGGCCACCGACAGACGAACGGGTGGAGCGGCGCGGGCGAGCGACGGCGGGTCAGCACCCGACCGATCAGTAGTAGCCGAAGGACTCGGAGTGCGCCCAGGCAGAGCAGGGAGTGCCGTAGGCCGACTTGATGTAGCCGAGGCCCCAGCTGATCTGCGTCGCCGCGTTCGATGCCCAGTCCGAGCCAGCGGAGGCCATCTTGCTGCCGGGCAACGCCTGCGGGATGCCGGTTGCTCCGCTGGAGCTGTTGTACGCCTGGTAGTTCCAGCCGGATTCCCTCTGCCACAACTGACTGAGGCAGCTGAATTCCCCGCTGCCCCAGCCGTACTGGGAGGAGGCCATCGCACTCGCCGTCGCGCGCGCGCCGGCCGGGCTGTTGTCCCCCGACGATGACACGGACGCCGCCGCTTGCGGCGCAGCGGCCGCAGCAGCTGCCGCAGCCGCCTTCGCTGCTTTGGCCGCCTGGGCCGCCTGGGCTTCCGCGGCGGCCCTGGCGGCGGCAGCGGCTGCGGCCTCAGCGGCGGTCTTCTCGGCCGCAACGCGGTCGACTTCTGCGACCGCAGCCTGCACGGTCGTCGTCTCGGCCTTGGTCCGGGCGGTCAACGACTCGACCTGGTCGATGGGCAGGACCTGGAAACTCGCCAGCGAACTCGCCGCTGCGGTCAAAGTGGAAGCATCCACTTTGTTCGCGGCTGCGGCGACGACCTGGTTGGCGTCGACCAACGCAGCGGATGCCGCATCCTGGGCGTGTACCTTCGCGATCGAGGTGTAGACGGTGAGCTGGTCGTGTTGCCGGCCTGTCGCCGCTGCGACGTCGGCCGTTGCCGCGATCCGGCTCTGGGAACGGGTGGCCGCCTCGGCGGCCGCACTGACCGCGAAGCCGCTTCCGGCCACGATCGCGGCGATCGCGAGACCGGCCGTGACGAGGGTGAACCGTTTCGGGCGACGTCCCCTGGATCCGTTCCTGCGCGAGGCCCGGGTGTCGACCGGAGCCGAATCTGTTGGCGAATCTGGTGCGGATTGAGCTGAGTTCATGATTCCTGCCATCGAGAACCGGCTCGAAAACCGCCAGGTTCGCTGAGTGTCAGGCCCACGCTCTCGGTGACGGCGCGGGCGAATTGGCCATAGTGCAGACGCTTTCTGGCAAAGTCCCGACCAAAACCTCCACAAGTCATCCACGGGGTAACCGGTCAACCGGGTTCTGCAGGGGTGGCGGGCCGCACTAGTCCCGGCCCGCCGCCCTTGTTGAGCGCGATTCCGCTTTTCTGAGGTTTTCTCAGGAATGCAGGGGCCTATTTCCGGCCACGGGCATCCGGATCGGTGGAACGCGGCTCCCGATCAGCGGGCACTCAGTAGTAGTTGTAGGCCTCGGAGTGCGCCCAGGCCGCGCACGGCGTCCCGTAGGAGGCGGCGATGTAGCCGAGACCCCACGCGACCTGCGTCGCGGCGTTGGTGGCCCAGTCGGAGCCGGCCGAAGCCATCTTGCTCCCCGGAAGAGCCTGCGGGATACCGGTGGCCCCACTCGAGTTGTGGGCCGTGTACGACCAGCCGGACTCCCTCTGCCATAACTGCACGAGGCAGCTGAACTGGCCGTCGCCCCAGCCGTACTTCGAGGCGGCCAGGCCCTGGGCCACCGCCTTCGCGCCCGCGGGCGTGTTCGCTGAGGCGAGGGCCTGCAGCCTTTGGGCCTCTGCCGAAGCGGCTGCGGCAGCGGCCTTCTCGGCGGCGACCCGGTCTGCTTCGGCCGCAGCGGCTTCGACGCTTGTCGAGATGGCGGCCGTGCGCTGGGTGAGCGACTCGACCTCGTCGATGGGCAGGACCTGGTAGCTCGCGAGCGAGCTCGCGACGTCGCTCAGGGTGGTCGCGTCGACCTTGTCCTTGGCGGCAGCGAGCACCGCGTTGGCCCTGTCGAGCGCGACGGCGGCGGCGTCCTTCGCGTGCACGGTGGCGATCGAGTCGTACACGGCCAGTTGGTCGTGCTGGCGGCCGGTGCTCGCGGAGAGGGCTGCGGTGGCGGTCACGCGGTCCTGGGCGGCGTTCGCGGCCTGAAGGGCGTATGAGCCCCCGGTGACGAGGGCCACGGCGACGGCGGAGGCCAGGGAGATGGCGATGATCCGGCGAGAATGCGGTGAGCGGCGGGGTGGTGCTGAATGCGATGTCATATAGTCCCGGTGTCGCAAACGCGGGCGCACGAACAGGGCTCGTGGGCCAGCGCTCACTGGTCTCGGGCCCACGCGCTCGGATGCTGCGCAGGCGAATCGGCCATAGTGGCCGGGATTCCTGCACAAACCCTCACTTTTTCCTCCGAAAGTCATGGGTATCGGGGCGCGTTCCGCACGCGTGCCCCGTCAGGCTCCGCGACGAGCCTGTCTAAACTCGAAGAATCGACATGTTCATTCCGGTCGATATCCGCGGACGTTCCCACGACGCTGAAGATCACGAGGTTTCATCATGACCGCGCACGACATCGTCCTGATCCGGCACGGGCAGACCGAGTGGAGCATTTCCGGTCGGCACACCGGCCGCACCGACATCCCCCTGACCGACCTCGGTCGGCAGCAGGCGGACGCGCTCGGCGAGATGCTCGACGGCGAGGCGTTCCCGACGGTCTTGTCCAGCCCGCTTCAGCGGGCCTGGGAAACCATGGAGCGCGCGGGATATGCCGCGCAGGGCATCGCTTCCCAGGACATTCTCGAGTGGGACTATGGCGTGTTCGAGGGGCGCACGACCGAGGCCATCCGCCGGGAGATCCCGGACTGGTCCGTGTGGACGCACTCGATGACCGGCGGCGAGTCCGCAGACGAGGTCGGCGCGCGTGCCGACCTCGCGATCGAGCAGTGCCTCGCAGCTCCGGGCCCGGTCGCCGTGTTCGCGCACGGACATTTCCTGCGCATCATGACGGCGCGCTGGATGGGCCTGCCTGCCTCCTCGGGGAAGCACTTCAGCCTCGGGACCGCCACGGTGTCCACCCTCGGCTGGGAACGCGATAACCGTGTGCTGCAGATGTGGAACGACGCCTGCCACCTGAACTCGATGGACCCGGTTCTCTGACGTACCGTTCCCGGCCGCGCGTTAAACCGCAAACGCGGCGTCCAGGGGCCGAAGCACGTCCTGGACGCCGCAGTCTTTGTGCGACTCGCTCTCGCTGAGTCTTACTTCCGGCCGGCACCCGTCAGAGCGGATGCTGCGCTGGCGGCGATGAGGCCGCGCACGAGCTCGAGCTGGGCGTCGTCCGCGAAGGACGAGCTCAGGCCGACGACGCTGACTCCGGAGGAGAGGAAGTCGGGCGCGTTGAGCGCGGTGACCCCTCCGGTGGCGATGAAGTTCATGTCGGGGTACGGCCCCTTCATCGACTTCGCCCAGTTCGGGCCGAGGATCGAGGCCGGGAAGACCTTGACCCAGCGGAGGCCGAGCGCACGAGCCTGGAGGATCTCGGTCGCAGTAGCCACCCCCGGAAGATGCGGGATGCCGCGGCGAACGCTCTCCGCGACGATCTCCGGGCTGAAGCCCGGGGAAACGGTGAAGGCGACGCCGACCTTCTCGGCGGCGTCGAGCTGCTCGAGGGTCGTGACGGTGCCGGCGCCGACGACGAGGCCGCGCTCGGCGGCCGCCTCGGCGACGGCCTTCAGGACGGGAACCGCGTCACTGGTCTGGATCGGGATCTCGACGTGCTGGACACCGGCATCCCAGGCGCGCTCGGAGAGGCGCACGGATTCGGTCAGCGAGAGCCCACGCAGAACGGCGAGGACGGGAATCCGGAAGAAGTCTCCAGGGAACCACTCATTGGTGGGAAGGGCGGTTGTGCTGGTCATACGGTCAGTCTCCTAAGATCGGTGAGATCGGAATGTGAGTCGTGGGTGTCGGGAGCGTTCCCGACGGCGGCCGGGGATCCGGCGCCGGATCCGGCGGCGGATCCGGCGGCGGCTGCGGGAGTTGCTGCGAACAGCCCGTGGCCGGGCCGGAAGTCCTCGCGGCTGCCGAGCGCCCAGGCGGCGAGCGAGTGCCCGTGGTTCAGGCGGACTTCGGACGACTCGCCGTTCATGAGTGCGGACAGGTAACCGGCGGCGAACGCGTCTCCGGCTCCGACCGGCTCGACGACCTCGACCTTGTGGGCAGGGACGACCGTGGTGAGGCGGGTGCCGTCGGGCAGAAGCGCGTACTCCGTCGCGTCGACGGCTCCGTCCTTGACGACGAGGTAGGGCACGTCGGGCAGCAGGGCGCGCACGTCGTCGGAGGTGACGCAGCCCCAGATGGTGGCGGCTTCGTCGAGTCCGACGAGGACGACCGTCGCCTTGCCGGCGAGCTCACGCAGCCGGGGACCGGCCACGCTCACGGGCCAGAGCTTGGACCGGTAGTTGACGTCGAAGGACACCGAAGTGCCCCACTCCGCCGCGTGGTCGAGCACGTGTTCCACCAGGGCGGAGCAGCTCGGCGACAGCGAGGGCGTGATGCCGCTCGTGTGGATCAGGTGGGCGGACTGGAGGGGCCAGGCCCCGGCATCCGCCACGCCCAGCTCGGAGGCGGCGGAACCCGCACGATAGTAGAAGACGTGCGCGCCGGTACCGGTGTCCGGCTCCTTGAGGTACAGGCCGGTCGGGCTGACCGCGGTGCGGTTCACCCAGCGGGTGTCCACTCCCCCGCAGTCGAGCGTCGAAATGATCTTGGTGCCGATCGGGTCCTGGCCGACATTGCCGGCCCAGGCCACGTGGTGGCCGAGCTCGGCGAGGTGCGCGGCGACGTTGGACTCCGCCCCGCCGACGCCGAGGCGGAAGCCCTCTGCGATGTCGAGCGACGTCGTCGAGGTGGGGGTGAACATGCCCATGGTCTCGCCGAAGCAGACCACCTGCGGTTCGCCCTGGTCGGCGCCGGAGGCGACCGGGTTGCCCGGCTCCTCCTGCAGTGCCTGGGCGCCTGCTTGCTCGTCGGTCATCAGGTCACCGCTCCGATGTGCCACGGCACGAACTCTTCCTGGCCGACGTTGAACTCTTCGCTCGTGGTCTGCTTTCCGGAGGCGACGGCGATGATCATGTCGAGGATCTCGGCGCCGACCTCTTCGACGCGGGCGGTGCCATCGGCGATCCGTCCGGCGTTGATGTCGACGTCGTCGCCCTGGCGCACGAACAGCGCCGTGTTGGTGCCGACCTTGATGCTCGGGGTGGGCTTGCAGCCGAAGACCGAGCCGCGGCCGGTCGTGAAGACGACGACCGTCGCACCGCCGGCGACGAGTCCGGTGACGGACACCGGGTCGTAGCCGGGGGTGTCCATGAAGCCGAGGCCCCGGGTGGTCATCGGTTCGGCGTATTCGTAGACCGCTGCGAGGTCGGCGCGGCCGGCCTTCGCGACGGCGCCGAGCGACTTCTCCAGGATGGTGGTGATGCCGCCGGCCTTGTTGCCGGGAGAGGGGTTGTTGTCCATGGTGCCGCCACCGGTGACGATGTACTTCTCCCACCAGTTGATCCGGTCGATCAGCTTGAGGCCGACCTCGCGGGTCGTGGCGCGGGCGGTGAGCAGGTGCTCGGCGCCGTAGATCTCAGGCGTCTCGGCGAGAACGGATGTTGCGCCGTTGGCGACGAGGACGTCCGAGGCCCAGCCGAGGGCCGGGTTCGCGGTGATGCCGGAGTAGCCGTCGGAGCCGCCGCAGTTGAGGCCGAGGACGAGTTCCGAGATGTCGATGGGTTCGCGGCGTCGTTCGTCGAGCTTCTCCGCCATTTCGAGGATGGCTTCGACGCCCGCTGCGACGGTGGCGCGCATGCCACCGGTCTCCTGGATGGAGAGGGTCGTGACGAGGGTGTCTGCCGGAAGCTCGCCCTGGCCGAGGATGACGTCGGCCGGGGTCATTTCGCAACCGAGGCTGAGCACGAGCACTCCGGAGATGTTCGGGTGGGCCGCGTAGCCGTTGAGGGTGCGGACGAGCATCTGCGCACCCTCGCTCTCGAGGACCAGGCCGCAGCCGCTCTGGTGCGTGAGGGCGATGACGCCGTCGACGTGCGGGAAGCGGTCGAGCAGGTCGCCGCGGAAGCGGTCCGCGATCAGCTTCGCGGTCGTGCCGGAGCAGTTGACCGTCGTGAGGATCGCGATGTAGTTGCGGGTGCCGGCGCGGCCGTCCGCCCGGCGGTAGCCGTCGAAGGTCCGGCGGGCTCCCGTCGGGGCGGGCAGCTCGGTGTGCACGGTACCGAACTCGTGCACGCGGGCACCGAGGTCCATACCGAGGTTCTGGCTGTGCACGTGTTCGCCGCGCACGATCGGCGCCGTTGCGGTGCCGATCGACTGGCCGTACTTGAGGACCTTCTCCCCGACCGCAACCGATCCGAGTGCGATCTTGTGGCCGCTCGGGACGGCCCCGATCACATTCAGAACGCTGTCCCCCAGGGTGATGGCTTCACCGGGAACGAGGTCCCGGAGGGCAACGGCGACATCGTCGCCTTCCGCCATGACGAGCACGGATGTGCCGGTCGCAATGCTGTTGATGTGGCTCATGAGATCTTTTCTCTCGCTGGGAAGCGGTCGGGGAGGGTACTGCTGGCCGGATCAGGCCTTGGCGGCGATTTCTTCGCCGATGATGCCCTTTTCCCAACGACCCTCTTCGAGGTCGATGGCAATGGCGTGGTACTTGTCATCGCTCAGGCTGTACAGGAAGTAGATGATGACGGCGGCGATGGTGAGCGCGATGGCCGGGTAGATCGTCATGACGGCCTTGATGCCGAAGAGCGTCTCCGGGGACTGCGAGGTGGCCTTGGCGACGTAGCCCGTGATGGCGAGCATGCCGGCGCCGACGAGGGCGGCGAGGGACTGGGCGACCTTGCGGGAGAAGTTGAACGCGGCGTAGGTCATGGTCTCCTTGCGGACACCGGTGTGCCATTCGCCGTAGTCGATCGTGTCGGAGACGAAGGCCCAGGTGACGCCGTTCGGGATGGCCAGCGCGGCGTACCCGATGGTGACGAGGATCATGAACGTCCACAGGTTGGTCGGGATGATGAAGTTCAGGCCGTTGGCGACGATGGAGACGATGAATCCGGCCATGGCCGTCTTCTTCTTGCCCCACTTGGCGACCATCTTCGGGATGAACATGATGCCCACGATGGAGGCGCCGATCATGACGAGGTTCAGGACGGCCTGGAGGGCGATGTTGCCGAGGTTGTACTGGGCGAAGAAGATCATCATCATGTTGTTGACGTTCATCGAGGAGATGGTGAAGAGCGTCATGAGCACGAGGGCGAGGAGCGGCTTGTTGGTGAAGATCGCCTTGGCGTAGTCCTTCATGCCGTTCTTCTCGAAGCCGACTGCACGGTTGACGTACACCCGTTCCTTGGTGCCGCGGTAGCAGATGTAGAAGGACACGACGCCGACGATGGCCATGACCATCGAGGCGAACATGAAGTTCTGGGCGGTCATGCCGCCGAAGATCATCATCATCGGGATGAACGCGAAGCCACAGATCCACTGGGCGCCGAGCGAACCGGCCTGGCGGCTGGTCGCGAGCTCCGCGCGGTCCTTGATGTCGCGGGTCATGACCGAGGCGAGGGAGCCGTACGGGTCATTCGTGAAGGAGTAGATGATGCCCCAGACCGCGTACGTGCCGGCGGCGAAGGCGATCTTCCAGCCCATGTCCACGTCGGGCATCGTGAAGGTGACGACGGTCATAACGGCGAGCAGGATGGAGGAGACCATCATGACGGGGCGGAATTTTCCGCGCTTGCCGAAGCGGCGGCTGTCGATGAATGCGGCCGCGAGCGGGTCCATGCAGGCATCGAACAGTTTGCTGAGCGTAAAGATAAGTGCGACGACAGCGGGCGCGATGCCGGCGGTGTCGATCCAGAACTTGGTCAGGTACGACTGTCCGAGGTCGAACATGAAGCCGTTACCGAAGTCGCCGAAGCCATAGGCGACCTTCTCCTTGCGGGAAATGCGATCAATAACGGTGACGCCGGCGGAGCCTTCGGGGCCGGTGGCTCCCATGGCGCCGGGCAGGCCCTTGGTGGATGTACTCATAATGCGGATTCACTCCTATGTGCTGGATTTAATGGGGTCGTGCTGGTTCGTGCTGGTCGTGCTGTTTCGTGCTGTTTCGTGCTGAGGTACTGTGCGGGTGGATGCTTCGAGCGGGTCGTGAACGTCCTAGGTGCCTGCTCGGAGCCGAACGGGCTAGAACCCGAAGTAGGTGTTCGCGTTGTTGTACGAGATGTCTTCGACCATCTGGCCGAGGATGGCCTCGTCGTCGGGAACTTCGCCGAGCTCGACCCATTCGCCGATCAGTTCGCACAGGATGCGGCGGAAGTACTCGTGGCGCGGGTAGGAGAGGAAGCTGCGGGAGTCCGTCAGCATGCCGACGAAGTTGGAGAGCAGGCTCTCCTCCGCGAAGGTGGACAGCTGCAGGCGCATTCCGTTGCGGGTGTCGTTGTGCCACCAGGCGTTGCCGAGCTGGAGCTTCTGGACGACGTCCTTCTGGTAGGAGGCCATCAGGGTGATCAGCGGCAGGTAGTCGTTGGGGTTCAGCGAGAAGATGATCGTGCGGGGAACCGCATCCTCGGATTCCATCGCGTTGAAGAGCTTGGCGAGCGGCTCGGCGATGTTGCGGTCGTTGATCGCGTCGTAACCGGTGTCGGCGCCCATGCGGGCGAAGCCCGGGTCGTTGATGTTGCGCATCGCGTGGATGTGGTACTGCATCGTCCAGTCCTTGGCGCTGTAGATGCGCATCAGGGCCTTGAGCAGTGCCGTGCGGTACTGCGCGATCTCGGTCGCGGTCAGGGTGCCGCCGGAGAGGGCGGTCGTGACGATCGTGTCGAGTTCGGCCGGGGTGGCCTCTTCGTAGACGACGATGTCGAGGGCGTGGTCGGACAGGCGTCCGCCCATGGAGTGGAAGAAGTCGACGCGCTGGGTGAGGGCCTCGACGATGTCCGCGAACGCGGTGATGCTGACGCCGGCCGCGGTGCCGAGGGTGGCGATGTACGCCGCGTACCCGGCCTGATCGATGTTCAGGGACTTGTCCGGACGGAACGCCGGGAGCACCTTGAAGGCGCTCTCAGCCTTGAGCAGCTCGTGGACGTGCAGGTCATCCGCGGGGTCGTCCGTCGTGACGACGACCTTCACGTTCATGCCCCGGATCAGGCTGCGGCGGGAGAACGCCGGAGTCGCGAGGAGCAGGTTGGCCGCGTCGTAGATCTCGCGGGCCGTCGCGCGGCTGATCACGGTGTCGATGCCGAAGAAGCGCTTGAGTTCGAGGTGCGCCCAGACGTAGAGCGGGTTGCCGAGCGCCTTTTCGAGGGTGCCTGCCCAGGCGTAGAACTTGTCGAAGTCGGCGCCGTCTCCGGTGATGAGGCTCTCGGGGACCCCGTTGGTGCGCATCAGGCGCCACTTGTAGTGGTCGCCGTAGTTGTTGCCGCCGAGCCAGGCTTCGGTGATCGTCGCGAAGTTGCCGTCCTCGAGGATCTCCTGGGGGCTCAGGTGGCAGTGGTAGTCGACAATCGGCATGTTCTTCGCGTGATTGTGGAAGAGCTTCTTCGCCATCGGCGTGGTCAGCAGGAAATCGTCATTCAAAAACATCAGAAACAGTCCTTCGTTCCGTACAGTCGTTGTGGTGAATCAGTCGGTGGGTTGATTCGGCCGATCAGGCCAGGAGCGCGATGGTCGCGCGGGCACCCAGGGTGCGCAGGTTGTCGAGGCCGGTGGTGACCTCGGCGACGAGGCCGGGGAGTTCGGTGAGGTCGCGGCCCCAGAGCGAGTCATCGCTCAGGATCGCTTCGACGTAGTCGGCCGTCACGTTGCTACCGGTCGCGGTGGCCGTCGCGTATGCGGCGTGGAAGGTGGCGAGCACCTCGTCGCTGTCGACGGGGACGACGGTGACCGCAGCGTCGCCGCTGTAGGTGAGCAGCAGTGCCGAAAGGGCCAGGGTGACGCGGGGAGGGAAGGTTCCGACCTTCTCGTGGAAGTTGACCAGGATCGGCAGCAGGCGGGACTTGTACTTCGAGATGCTGTTGAGCGCGATCGAGGCGAGCTCGTGGTGCATGAAGCGGTTCTCGAAGCGTTCCTTGACGGACTCGGCGTATGCGGCGAGTTCGTCGTGCGGCAGGTCGATGACCGGCATGATCTCGTCGTACATTTCCGAGTTGACGAACTGGGAGAACTCGGGGTCGATCATCACGTCGCGCACGGTCTCGACGCCGGCGAGGCGGGCGATCGAGGCCATTGTGGTGTGCGGGGCGTTCAGCAGGAACACCTTGCGTTCGCGGTACGGCGTCATGTCGTCGGTGACGGTCACGTTGAGGCCGGCCTTCGCGAGCGGGAGGGACTCCGTCAATGACTGCGGTCCTTCGATGACCCAGAGCAGGAATGGCTCGGCCTTGACGATCGACTGGTCGTCGTAGCCGAATTCCTCGGCGAGCTCGGCGGCGCGGTCGGCCGGGTAACCGGGAACGATCCGGTCGACGAGGCTGGAGTAGAAGGTGTTGTCGGTGTTGACCCACTGGACGAATGCTGCGTCGAGCTCCCAGAGCGCGGCGGTCGCGAGGACGGATTCCTTGAGCTTGTCGCCGTTGTGCTCGATGAGCTCGCACGGGATGATCTGGAAGCCCTTCTTGCCGAGGGAGAAACGCTCGAAGAGGAGCGCGGTGAGCTTTCCGGGGAAGCTGTGCTGGGGCTTGTCATTGAGACGGTCGCGGTCGTCGAAGGCGATGCCGGCCTCTGTCGTGTTGGAGAAGATGAACTCGATGTTGTCGTCGTTGGCGAGGTCGAGGTACTTCCGGTTGTCGACGTACGGGTTGACCGTTCCGGTGACCACGGTGATGACCTCGTGGCTCTGCACGTCCTTGCCATCCTGAAGGCCTTCGAGGAGGACCGTGTAGAGGTTGTCCTGCTCCTCGAGGGAGGCGACGCGGCCGCCTTCGATGGGCTGGACGATCTTCACGCCGCCCTGGAACAGTCCCTGGTTGTTCATCTGCTGCAGCTGCCAGTCGACGAACGCGCGGAGGAAGTTCCCCTCGCCGAACTGGATGGCCTTCGTGGGCAGTTCCGCGATCGCGGGAACAACGCTCTTGGACAGTCTCTGCATGGTCTTCGTGTTCCGTTCGGTAGTAGTGGACGTGACGGTGACCTGCATGGTCGACGTCGCTCCGGGATCCAGGGTGATGAAGTGGGCGCCGACGTTGCACGTCTCTGCGCAGGCGGTTTCGGTCCACTCGTCGGTTCCGTAGTCTGCGATGGCGGCGGCCTTGATGCGGCCGGCGTTCCAGATGACCGTCTGCGCGGCGCCCTGCGAGACGGCGCGGATGATGCGGTCGTTCGCCGGGTCGCTGAGTTCGAGCGCCTCGGGCATCGGGTAGAGGCGATCGATCTCATCGCCGGTGAAGCCGAGCGGCAGGAGGGACGAGCCCTCGGTGGCCGGCTTGGTCGAGCGGTCCGTGTAGCCGAACGTCTCGAGGCCGGTGAGGGTGCTCGTTGTGACGTCGCCGACGGCGAAGTAGGTGTGGAAGGCTTCCTCGAACGCGAACGGGGTGGCACCGTCGTTGCGGACGGACAGCTCGAGGCCGAGCTCTGCGCCCACGGTGACCGTGTAGTGCGCGGTGAAGGGGTGGAATCCGGCGGGAACGCCGACGCTGTCCTGGGTCAGTTCGAAGACGAGCTCTGTGGCAACGGCGCCGGTCGCGGTGTCCAGGGTGCGGGAGTCGACGAGCGACCAGGTGGAGAGGCGAGCCCAGCCGTGGTTGGGAGCGGAGGCATCCGTGCCGTTCGGGCCGAACCAGGGGAAGCAGAGGGGACGCCGCCGCGGATCGGGTCGGTGTCGGAGAAGACGCCGAAGGTGCTCATCCAAAGGACCGGCATGCCGCCTGCGGGAGTCCAGTCGGCGACGTGCGCGCCGTGCAGGTAGATCAGGGCGGATGCCGAGGGTGTGGTGACTTCGACGGCGGCGAGGCCGCCGTGGCCCTCCACCAGACGGATGCCCTGTGCGAGCTGCTGGGTTGTCATGCGTACTCCTCTTTGAGGCGAGAAACGTGAGGCGAAAGTGTGGCGGAGCCTGATAATCGTTCCGCTCAGCAGAACGCGTGTCCGTCAGATGAAACACTAGCACCGGTTAACACGTTCGTAACAACTGCTTTCGCGGTAGAATTGCCGTATTGAGTTCCATCGGGCAGAACCGCCTTTTCATGGTGCACAATGCACAATCTTTGGCCGCAGGAGGACAAAATGTCAGCGACTTTGATCGACGGATCTCACACCTCGGGCGAGGCCGGCGAGCCCGCGAAGGACAGCGCAGCCCGCAAACTGCTGCGCGTGCTCGAAGCCGTGTCGAACCCGGGCGAAACGCACCGGCTGAGCGACCTGGTTAAGGAGACCGGCCTGTCGAAGACGAGCGTGTTCCGTCTGCTGTCCGAACTCGTCGACGACGGCTATGTCAGCCGCACGTCGGACGGCGCGTACACACCCGGACGCGCGCTTCGGTTGCTCGGCCTGCGCCTGACTGCCAGCACGGAGGATTCGGACCGCGTGCGCACCCGGCTGCAGCGCCTCCAGCAGGACGTGCACAGCACCATCCACTTCGCCCTCCGCACCGGCGACTGGGCCACCTACGTTGAGAAGATCGAGGACACCGCGCAGCCGATCCGGATGGCGTCCCGCGTCGGCGCCCAGATCCCGTTGCACTCGACCGCGATCGGCAAGTCCGTTCTGGCCTACCTGCCCGAGAGCGAGGTGCGGCGGTACGCCGCCAACACCGGGCTGCCGCGGCGCACCGACAACACCATCACGGACGTCAACCGTTTGCTCGCCGACGGCGAACTTGTGCGCAATCGCGGCTTCTCGATCGACGACGAGGAGAACGAGGAGCACATCCGCTGCATGGCGACGCCCGTTTTCGACACCCGGCACAATCTGCTGGGCGGAATCGGCATCACCACAATCGCACCATTGGTGACGCAGGCGAAACTCGAGTCATACGCCCCCTGCTCCTCACCGCGGCGCGCGACATCATGTCACTCGTCTAGCTCTGGCCGTTGCGTGGGGAGCGTTTCGCGGCCACGTAGGTCTGTTCCGATCCGACTTTGCGGACGCCCCCTGGACAGGAATCGCTCATCGGGTAACCTATCGATATCTCTGGACGATTGAAGCTGACCGACTTTCGTTATGAGCCCTTGACCGGGTTTTCCACAGGTGATTCATGGGCATGCGGATGCCTCAAGAATGTCGGTGGTCGTCCGTAGAGTAACCGGTATGACAACTGAAAATACCTCAGAACCTCAGCCCGAAAGCACGGCGGAACCCCCGCCCGGGACCCCTCCCGACAGTCCTCCCGACACCTACCTCAACCCCCGGCATCTCAGCCTGGTGGAGCCGTCCCTCGCCGATTTCTATGACGCGATCCGGGAGGCGGACCGGGAGATGAACCGGGCCGCCGCGAAGCGGGCGGCCGCGATCTACACCGCCCAACGGGTGCTCGCCGATGTCGGCCGGGCCCGTGCGGAGGCCGCAGAACGCGCCGGCGGCCTCCGCACGCCGTGGTCGCCGGAGGAGGCCACGAAGGAGGAGTTCACGTGCGAGGTCGGCGCCCTGCTGCGGCTCCCGCGCCGGACGGCGGAGACCCTGATCGAAGCCAGCCGCACCCTCGCCGAAGACCTCCCCGTGACCCGGGAGGCCCTGGCCTCCGGGGTGATCAGTTACCGGCACGCGCAGGTGATCATGGAGCAGGCCTGGGGCATCCGCGTCGCTGATGACCCGGAAGCGTCCGCGCGGGCGCGTGCGGTGTTCGAGGAGGTCCTCGTGCCCGACGCGGAAGTGCTCACCGTGGCGAAGCTCGCCGACCGGGCCCGAAGGGTGCGGGAACGCACCCACCCGGAAACCATCACCGCCCGGCACCAGAAGAGCGTGGAGGATCGGCACGTGGTGTTCCACGCCCTCAACGACGGCATGGCGTCGCTGTATCTGACCGGGGACGCGGAGAAGGTGCAGGCCGCCTACCACCGCACCCTCGACACCGCCCTGACCCTGCAGGGCCCGGAGGAAACCCGCACGCTGACCCAGATCGCGGCCGATGTGCTCACCGATGTCCTGATCGGCGGGGTCACCCCGGATGGACTCGGTGCCGGGGTGGCCGCGCAAGTCAACGTCACGGTCCCGGTACTGACCCTGTTGGGGAAGAGCGAGGAACCCGGGTACCTCGCCGGGTACGGACCGATCGACCCCGACACCGCGAGGCGTCTCGCCGCCGGGGCGCCGAGCTTCACCCGGCTGCTCACCCACCCCGAGACCGGGGTCGTGCTCTCCATGGGACGCGACACCTACAAACCACCCGCCGCGCTCAAGAAATGGCTCGAGGTACGGGATGAAACCTGCACCTTCCCCGGGTGCCGCCGCTCCGCCAAACGATCAGACCTCGACCACAGTGTGGAGTGGCAGCACGGCGGGGAAACCGACGCGATGAACCTCGCCCACCTCTGCCCGTATCACCACGCGGTGAAGAGCTACACCCGGTGGTCGCCGAGGCACCTCGGCGACGGCCGCATCGAATGGACCTCACCGGCCGGGTACAGCTACATCGTCGAACCCTCCGCCGACATGAGACCACCCCGGAAACCCAAACCCGCACCGAAACCACCGGCCCCGATCGTGGACGTCTGGAACCTCGACCCCACACCCGAAGACCCCGAAGACCCGACACCGTTCTAGGTCGCTTGCCCACGCGGGCTCCGCGAAGCCGTCCTTTCCGAGGAGGCAGAGCCGCTCCTGGTGGATCGGAGGCCGGGCGCGGAAAACGCGATGCGGCATCTGCGAGGTGTGCGGCCACGAGCTGGTCCAGCTCAGGAGGGGCCCTTGAGGAAGGCGACGATTCGTTCGCCGACCACCGGCCAGTCAGCACCGAGCCAGACCATGTGGCTGTCCGCATGACTCTCAATGAGTTCGGCAGCACGGATGCTTGAGGCGAGCGAACGCGACTGTGCGAAGGGCACTCCGCCGTCGGTTCGGGTGGCGATCACGAGGGTGGGCTGATCGACCAGAGCGGTGACATCGGGGGTGGGGCGCAGGTCGTTGACAAACCCGCGTCCGGAGCGCATCCGCCGGAAAAGTGTGAGGAGTCCGGCGCGAGCGTCCGGATCCAAGCCGGCCAGGACCTCGCCCACCGGACGGGTGGACAGCGCTCCCATCATCATGCGCAGGCACATGGAGGGAGCGAACCGGGCGAGCGCGTGAACCAGGCCCCAGGTGACCCTCCCGGTCACGCCGTTGAATCCGATCCGGGCTCCCAGGCGAGTGACCGGGTCCGGGTACGGAAGCCAGCCGACTGCACTGATCAGGACCAGCCGGTCGACAAGGCCGGCGTGTCGCGCGGCGAACGTTGCGGCGGTCGGTCCCCCGCCGGAAATGCCGACGACCGCCGCGACCCGGGTGATGCCCAGGTGCGCGCACAGGTCACCCACGACATCCGCGAATCCGGTCACGGTCGTCCCTGTGGACAGCGGAGTGCGACCGTAGCCGGGTCGGGAGGGTGCGAGCACGGAGTAGCCGGCGGCGGCGAAGACGTCCTCGCCGACCGCGATCCCGGCCCGGAGGTGTCCGCCGTGGAAGACCACGATGACCGGGTCCGCGCGAATATCGAGCCGGTACTCGACTGGCCCCTCCGCCAGGCGCGTCGTCCGCAGCATCCGCCCGGGCCTGCCTACCGCCGCACGATGGAGCGCAGCAGCCGCATTGCGACCGAGAGCGAGGCCATGTCGTCCTGGCCGAGGGCGTTGACCTCGTCGAATACGCTGCGTGAGCGGGCGAGCTTTTCGGCGTTGAGTGCCTCCCAGGCGAGGAGACGGTGTTCCGCGCTTCCCGAATCCGTCGCCTCGAGCACGGCCGTGGTGATGTCGGCGACCGTCGAGTAGAGGTCGTCGCGCAGCGCCGCGCGGGCGAGGGCCTGCCAGCGGTCCGTGCGCGGCAACGCGGTGATGCGCTCGAGCAGGTTGTCCACGCCGAACCGGTCGTAGACCGTGTAGTACACGGACGCGACGTCCCCGAGCTGTTCGCCGGACTGCGCCGCGATCTTCACGACGTCGAGCAGGGCGAAGGCCTCGAAGAGCTGGGTCCAGCGGTGGCCGAGGCCGGACGGCAGGCCCCACTCCTCCGCCTTGACCAGCAGCGACCCGAGCCGGGCCTGGTCGGCGCCGCGCACGTAGTCGCCCAGGTGCGCGCGGACGAGCGCGATCTGCGGCTTGTACTGCGCCACGACCTCGGCGACCGGTTGCGAGCCGCCGTGGTTGACCTGCCAGCGCACGGCCCGGTCGAGCAGCCGGCGGATGTCGAGGTGGATCGCCGTCCAGTGCTCCGTCGGGAACGACTTCGGCAGGGCGCTCAGCTCGGCGACCATGGTCTCGAGCTCGAAGATCTCCCGGAGCGCGACGAACGCCCGGGCGATCGCCGCGGGGGTCGCGCTGGTCTCCTCCATGGCACGGAAGGCGAAAGTCACTCCCCCGAGGTTGATCATGTCGTTCGCGACGACGGTCGCGATGATCTCCCGGCGCAGTGGATGCGTGTCGAGCTCGGCGTCGAAGCGTTCGGCGAGCTGGCGCGGGAAGTACCGGCGCAGGGTGCCGCGGAACCACGGGTCGTCCGCGAGGTCGCTGTCCCGGAGCGCGGTCGTGAGCTCGATCTTGGCGTAGGCGGCGAGCACCGAGAGCTCTGGCGAGGTGAGCCCCTGGCCGTGGTCGATCCGTTCGTGCAGCTCCGTGGTGGTCGGCAACGCCTCGAGCTCGCGCTTCAGGTCGCCGGATGCCTCGAGCGCGTCCATCAGGCGTTCGTAACTCGGGCTCCAGCTCGCGACCTTGACCCGGTCGTTCAGCAGCAGGATGTTCTGGTCGACGTTATCCTCCAGGACCAGCCGGCCGACCTCGTCCGTCATCGCGGCGAGGAACCCGGGGCGCTCTTCGGCGCTGAGCCGTCCGGCCGCGACCATCCGGTCGACGAAGATCTTGATGTTGACCTCGTGGTCGGAGCAGTCCACGCCGGCGGAGTTGTCGATCGCGTCGGTGTTGAGCAGCACCCCGGCCAGGGCGGCCTCGATGCGGCCGCGCTGGGTGAGGCCGAGGTTGCCGCCCTCACCGACGACCTTGACGCGCAGGTCGCGGCCGTCGACGCGGATGGCGTCGTTCGCCTTGTCGCCGACCTGCGCAGCGGTTTCGGTGCTCGCCTTGACGTAGGTGCCGATGCCGCCGTTGTAGAGCAGGTCGGCCGGTGCCGTGAGGATGGCGCGGAGCAGTTCCGGCGGGCTCAGGTGCGTGACGTTTTCGGGCAGTCCGAGGACGGCGCGCACCTCCGCCGAGATCGGGACCACTTTGGCCTGCCGCGGGAACACCCCGCCGCCTGCGCTGATCAGGCTCGTGTCGTAGTCCGCCCAGGAGGACCGGGGCAGTTCGAAGAGCCGGCGCCGCTCGGCGAACGACACGGCCGGGTCGGGGTTCGGGTCGAGGAACACGTGCCGGTGGTCGAAGGCCGCCACGAGCTTGATGTGCTCGGAGAGCAGCATCCCGTTGCCGAAGACGTCTCCGGACATGTCGCCGATCCCGACGACGGTGAATTCCTCGGTCTGGGTGTCGAGGTCGAGTTCACCGAAGTGGCGCTTGACCGATTCCCAGGCGCCGCGGGCCGTGATGCCCATGGCCTTGTGGTCGTAGCCGATCGAGCCGCCGGAGGCGAAGGCGTCGCCGAGCCAGAAGCCGTAATCGATGGCAATCCCGTTGGCGATATCAGAGAACGTTGCGGTACCTTTGTCAGCTGCAACGACGAGGTACGGAGTCGTTGTCGTCGTGACGCACGACGTTCGCCGGGGAACGACCTGCTCACCGGCATCCGTCAAAACGAGGTTGTCGGTCAGGTCGAGCATGCCGCGGATGAAGGTCTTGTATGCATCGATGCCTTCGGCCAGCCAGGCGGCCCGGTTGACACCGGGGTCGGGCAGCTTCTTCGCGAAGAACCCGCCCTTGGCGCCGGTCGGCACGATCACGGCGTTCTTGACCGTCTGCGCCTTGACGAGGCCGAGAACACTTCGGTGCGGAAGTCTTCCTCACGGTCCGACCAGCGCAAGCCACCACGAGCGACGTTGCCGAAGCGCAGGTGCACGCCTTCGACGCGCGGCGAGTACACCCAGATCTCGAACATCGGCTTCGGGAACGGCAGTGCCTCGATGCGGCTCGGGTCGAGCTTGATGCTCAGGTAGGGCTTGTTCTGGAAATAGTTCGTGCGCAGCGTCGCCTCGATGAGGTTCAGCAGCACCCGCAGCACCCGGTCGGCGTCGAGGGTGGCGACCTGTTCGATGGCCGTGGCGAGCTGCGCGCGCACCTCCTCGGTGCGACGGATGCGTTCGGTCTCGTCCCGCGCGGGGTCGAACCGGGCCTCGAAGAGGTCCACGAGCCCGCCAGAGACCGCGGGGTTGGCGAGCAGGGTGTCGCCGACGAAGTCGTAGGAGTTGGTGTTGCCCATCTGGCGCAGGTACTTGGCGTAGCTGCGGAGGATGACCACGCGGCGCCAGGGCATGCCTTCGCGGAGGACCAGGCGGTCGAGTCCGTCCGACTCGATGGCCCCGCTGACCGCTGCGCCGAAGGAGTCGGCGAGCAGGTCGCCGGTGCCGACCGGGTCGACGCCCGCCGGGTAGCGCAGGCCGAGGTCGTAGAGGAAGAATTCACGCCCGTCGGAGGTCTTGATCTCGAAGGGCACCTCGTCGAGAACCTCGATACCGAGGTTCTGGAAGTACGGCAGGATCTGGCTGAGGCTCTGCGACTCCATCATGTAGAGCTTCACCCGGGCGTCTTCGGCGGGCCGGTCAGCGGCGTTCGGGGAGAGGTAGACGTGCACGCCCGGGCGAGGCGAACCCGTCACGGATGCCGCGGCATCCCGCGCGACCGCACTCTTCAGGCCCGCGGCGTATGCCTCGAACCTGCTGATGTCGACGAGGGCGTCCTCGACTTCATAGTCGACCTGGTAGCTCGGCGGGAACGCCTCTGCCCAGAGGTGCGCGAGCCTCGTGTCGTGCAGCTGCTCGGTGATCCCCTCCGCCCAGGACCGCACGGCCATGGCCAGGCGGGGTTCGAGTGCCGCGGCGAGCGCGGCGACGTCGTCGGCCGTTCCGACAGCGGCCGTCTTCGGCAGGCGGATCCGGTAGAACAGGCGGGCGAGGGTGGACTCCGTCATGCGGGCCTCGAAGTCGAGGGATTCCGCGGAGAAGGTCTCGGTCAGTTCCTTCTCGATCCGGAGGCGCACCGCCGTCGTGTACCGGTCGCGGGGGAAGTAGACGAGGGCGGACATGAAGCGGCCGAACAGGTCCGGGCGCAGGAAGAGCCGGGTCCGCCGGCGTTCCTGCAGTCGCTGGATGGCGACGGCCGTTGCGACGAGGGTGGGCACGTCGATCTGGAAGAGCTCATCGCGCGGGTAGGTCTCGAGGATGCCGAGCAGGTCCTTGTCGCTGTGCGAGCCCGGCGGGAAGCCGACCTCGGCCATGACGGCATCGATCTTCTCGCGCAGGATCGGCACGTCACGCACGGAGCTCGTGTACGCGCTCACGGCGAAGAGGCCGATGAAGCGCTGCTCCCCGTTGACGTTGCCGTTGGCGTCGAAGCTCTTGATGCCGATGTAGTCGAAGTACGCGGGACGGTGCACGCTCGAGCGGGAGTTGGCCTTGGTGATCACGAGGGCGCGCCGTTCGCGGGCCATCGTGCGCCCGGCATCCGTCAGGTGCTGGATCTCGTGCCCGTCTTTCACGGCGCGCAACAGGCCGAGACCGCTGTCGTCGCGGATGGAGAGGACGTCCTCGCCGTCGACCGTCTCGAGGTCGTATTCGCGGTAGCCGAGGAAGGTGAAGTTGTCCTGGTCGAGCCAGTGCAGCAGGTCCCTGGCTTGCGCCAGGTCGGGGATGCCCTCGGCGTGCGGCAGCTTCCCGAGTGCGTCGGCGATCTGCACGGACTTCGAGCGCATCGCGGGCCAGTCGTCCACGGCGGCCCGCACGTCGTGGAGCACCCGCGCGATCCCCTCGGCCAGGCGCTCGCGGGCCTCGACGCTCGCACGGTCGATCTCGATCGCGATCCACGACTCGAGATGCGGCGAGTCCTCCTCGTTGCCGAGCAGGTGGGAGATGTCGGGCATCGCGGAGGTGTCGCCACTCGAGACGCCCGCGTTAACCGGCATGCGGGTGACCCTGACGAGCTCGTGGGTCTCCCGGTTGCGGGTGACGACGAGTAGGGGGTGCACGACGAGGTGGATGGCCGCGTGCTGGCGGACCAGTTCGGCGTTGACCGAGTCGACGAGGAACGGCATGTCGTCGGTGACGACGTAGAGGATGCTGCGATCGGTTTCGGTCCGGATCTCGATGTTCGCCGTCTTCGGTGGCCGGGTGAGGGCGACCTGCCAGTGGCTCTCCGCCCGTGCGCGCAGCGTGGCCGGGTCGTATTCCCTGGCATCGTCACCGAGGTGCTCGTAGTAGTCGGCGACGAAGGCCTCGGTCGTCGACGCTTCGGTGTTCGACAACGCACTGGACAGTTCGGACGACGATTTTGACGACATTGACAAAAGGCACCCATTCGCTTCTGATCCCGCTCGCTCTTGAACGAGGACCGCTTGGACCCCCATCGTAGTTTCGTTCGCCGAAGCTCGCACATCGCCCCCTGTCGATGAGTCAGGAACTGCGAACTGACCTATCGGGCTGCTATGAGTTTGCCTATACTCGCGAGAGTTGACACTCGGGCTCCACGCCGCGAATCGGATGATGTCGCTCCGGTCGCTCCTGACAACACCACACACGCACTCCACAAGGGAGTCCACCACCATGAAACTCACGTCTGTCCTGCGCGCCATCGCCCTGATGTCGGTCCTCGCCTTCGCGGGAGGTGGCGCGGTGACCGCGGTGACCGCGGCCGCCGCGGATCCGGGCGTCGGGCACGCCGCGGCATCCGTCCCCAGGAACTCCGCACAGGGCGCGCACCCGAGCGGGGTGCTGCAGGTCGCCGTCGGCCCCTCACCGTCCGGCATCACGCCGACGAGCACCTCGGGCACGCCGGGGATCGGGGGCGTGCCGACGGCCAATATCGTGGGGTCGAGCGGCACGATGAAGGACTTCCTCGTGTCAGTGCTCGGCGACGTGGATGCCTACTGGACCGGCGTGTGGAAGGACGACGGCCGCCCGGCACCCTTCGTGACCTATGCCTTCCCCGCGGCGGGCGAGGTCGTGCCGTCGATGTGCGCGCCGGGCTTCTCCGATGACATGAGCGCGTACTACTGCCTGTACGACGACAAGATCACGGTGTCGCAGAGCCTCGCCCAGAAGATCTGGGACGGAACCCTCTACGCGAACACCGACGGCACGAGGACCCATAAGACCGGCGACTTCTCGGTCGCTTACGTCGTCGCGCACGAGTACGCGCACGAGCTCCAGAACGAAATCGGCATCTTCAGCACCGCCGGTTCGATCTACCCGGTCTACAAGATCGAGCTGCACGCCGACTGCTGGGCCGGGGTCTGGGCGAAGTCGGCGGAGGACGAAGGGATCCTCGACCAGGGCGACATCAAGGAGGCCGGCCAGACGACTCTCGACCTGGGCGATTACGCCTTCGACAACCCCCAGCACCACGGCACCCCCGAGCAGCGCAACGAGGCCTTCCTGGAGGGGTACGACGGCGGCAGCGAAGGGTCCTGCGACGGTTGGCTCAACGACACGTACTGACGACACCCCTTAATGGGGGTAGACAGGAGTCGTTGAAAATAGCGGGACGCTGCAAGGCTGGATGTATGTCCGATTCTCAGCAAACAGTGAGTTCACCCCCAGAATTCGGCGGAAGCAACCTCCCGCCCGCACCGCCCGTGCCGCCCGTTGCACCCGCGCCGCTCGCCCCCACGAGCAACCCCTTCGGACTGGTATCCCTCATCGTCGGCGCCGTCGCCTTCGTGGGCGCGTTCATTCCAATCGTCAATTACGTGTCCGGGTTCGCCGCCATCGCCGGGCTCGTCTTCGGAATCATCGCCGTGACCAGAAAGGGCAAGCCGAAGGGTCATGCGAAGGGCGGGATCGCGGCATCCGGTGTCGCCCTTCTGCTGTCGATCGTGCTCGCGATCGTGTACACGATCGGCTTCGTCGCCGCCGTCAATGACGCCCAGGGCCTGAAGTCGGGCACTTCCTCGAGCGACACGTCCGGCGACAGCTCGGACTCGGGTGACAGCCTGACCGACCCCACCGAGGTTCCCTCGAACGAGGGCGAGGTCGGAACCCGCACCAACCCGGCCCCGATCGGCACGACGATCGCAACGACCGCGGACGGCGAGCCGGAGTATGAGATCACCCTCGGCGCCCCGACCCTGAACGCCGACGCGATCATCGCCGCTGAGAACCAGTTCAACGACGCCGCACCCGCCGGCATGCAGTACGCCATGCTGCCGATCACGGTCACCTATCAGGGCACCACGACCGGCACCCCCTGGATGGACCTCGACGTGTCCTTCGTGTCCGCCGCCGGCACCACGCACAGTGAACTCGACAGCTCGGTCGTCGGCCCCGCGCCGCTGTCCGATATCAACGAGCTCTACCCCGCCGGAACGGCGACCGGCAACGTCGTGATCGCCATCCCGACAGCGGATGCCGCGACCGGCACCTGGGTCATCTCGCAGTCGTTCAGCGACCAGAAGTTCTACTCGGCAGCACAGTAGGCCCATCCGCACTGTTCCGTTGCGGAGAAAGCACCCTCGCCCACGCGACGAGGGTGCATTCTCCGTGACTGAGGCGTTGAGGGCGCTTGTCGGGCCGCCCGGAAGTACGGTTGCGGCCCGCGATGAGGGGACTACGCTCTTCGGTGGAATGATCCACTCGCGGCTTCGGCCCGCTCGGCTCCTGCCGCATGTCATTACTTCAAAGGAGAAGATGTCATGGAATACATCACGTGGTTTGCCCCCATCCTGCCCGGCAAGACCGAGGCCTGGCAGTCCTTCGCCGCAGAGATGGCCGGCGCGCGCCGCGAGGAGCACGAGCGGTCCCGGCGTCGGATGGGCCTGCATCGCGAGGTCGCCTCGCTCATGTCGACCCCGCAGGGCGACTTCGTCGCGCTCTATCACGAGGCCGACGACCTCGCCAGGATGTTCCGCGACTTCGCCACCTCCCAGGACCCCCACGACGTGTGGTTCCGGGACAAGATGATCGAGTTCCACGGCCTCACGCCCGAGATGCTGCAGGGTCCGCCGCCCGCGCGACTGGTCCTCGACTACAACGAGGAGACCTGGGCCAGGCAGGGCGCCGGCCGCGGCGAGAGGCGTGGCGAGGCCCGCACCTCCGACACCGAGTAGGACTCCGGCGCTCCGGCGGCGTCCCAGCGGCCGCTCGTAGGATGAGGGCATGCGCGCAATTCTGGTACCCGTACCCGGAGGGCCCGACGCCCTCACCCTGTCAACCGTGGCCGAACTGGAGGTCGGGCCCAGGGACATCCGCATTCAGGTCGCCGCCGCCGGCGTCAACCGGGCGGATGTCTCCCAGCGGCAGGGCTACTACCCATCGCCCGCCGGGGCCCCGGCCTGGCCGGGCCTCGAGGTGTCGGGGATCGTGACGGAGGTCGGCAGCGCGACAACGCTCTTCGCCGTCGGTGACCGGGTCTGTGCGCTGCTCGCGGGCGGCGGCTACGCGGCCGAGGCCGTCGTGCACGAGGAACTCGCCCTGCCCGTGCCCGAAGCGATCGACCTCGTCGACGCGGCAGCGCTGCCCGAGGCGCTCGCGACGGTCTGGTCCAACGTGTTCCTCGCGGCGGGGCTGCAGAGCGGCGAGACCCTGCTCGTACACGGCGGAGCGAGCGGAATCGGCACGACCGCGATCCAGCTGGCCCGGCTGGCCGGCGCGCGCGTCGCGGTCACGGCAGGCTCCCCCGAGAAGCTCGCGGTCTGCCGCGACCTCGGCGCAGACATCCTGATCGACTACCGCAGCCAGGACTTCCCCGCCGAGATCGACCGTGCCACCGAGGGGCACGGCGCCGACGTGATCCTCGACATCATGGGCGGCTCGTACGCGGCGCGCAACATCGCCGCGCTCGCGCTCGACGGGCGCATCATGGTGATCGCCAACCAGAGCGGCCAGGACGCCGTCTTCAACCCGATGTACCTCATGCAGAAGCGCGGCCGCTACTGGGGCACGACCCTGCGCGCCCGTCCGTTCGCCGAGAAGGCCGCGATCATCGCAGCCCTCCGCACGGATGCCTGGCCCTGGCTCGAATCCGGGGCCTTCCGTCCCGTGATCGACAGCCGGTACCCGTTCAGCGAGGCGGCGTCCGCGCACTGCCGGATGGAGGCATCCGCCCACGTGGGCAAGATCGTGCTCGTGCCCTGACTCAGGCGAGGAAACCCAGAATCGCGACGGCGGCGGCGAGCACGAGCAGGACGACGTTGACGCCGAGCGAGGAGAGCTCGCCGCGACGCACGTGAACCGTGATGGCGCCGATCTGCAGGAGCACGAGCCCGATCGCGGCGATCGGAGTGAAGACGGGCGCGATTCCGGTGGCGAGCGGCAGAATCACGCCGAGGGCGCCGAGCAGGCCGAGCGCCCCGATCACGGTGACCTGGGGCTCGGTGAAGTCCTCGACCCACGGCATCATCGGCTGCAGTTGGGCCTTGCTGCGGACGACCTTGATACCCCCGGCCATGAGGTAGACGACGGTGAGGAGGACCGCTGTGATCCAGAGGGCGAGAGTCATGGCATCCGTTTCGTTGAGTTTCCGGTGTTTGTCTGGGAGTCTGGCAGGTGTGACTTGCCCGTGATTGTTACGATTGGTGCCTAACATCACGAGTGGTTACTTTTATACCGCACGGGCCCCACGCACTGCTCTGTGCCTTGGGCACACGGAGGTAAGAAATGGAGTTCCGTATGACGACAACGGACGTACACGCCGCCCGGATGGACGACATCTGTTCCGGCGAGGGCGACGACGGACGGGTCGTGCGCGACTTGCTCGAACACCTCGGCGACAAGTGGACCCTCCTCGTCGTGGGGATGCTCGAAGGCGGGGCAATCCGGTACTCCGAACTCAAGAACCGGGTGCCCGGCATCTCCCAGCGGATGCTGACGCTCACCCTCAAGAAGCTCGAGCGCGACGGACTCGTGAGCCGGGAGAGCTTCCCGGAGATCCCGCCGCGGGTCGAATACGAACTCACGCCGCTCGGACACACGCTGCTCCCGCCGGCGATCGCGTTCGCGGCGTGGGCGCACGACAGTTCCGCCGAGATCCTCGCCCGGCGGGCCGAGTTCGACGCGCGGGTGACCCGGTGATCGGGACGGGAGCGGGCGCGGGCGCGGGCGCGCCGACCGTGATCGAGACCACGGTCGATGAACTCGCGGCGCGCGTGCGCCGGGTGCTCGCCGGGTCGGCCGACGCTGTGCCGCGCATCCTGCTGGGGCTCTGCGGCGCGCCGGGCTCGGGCAAGTCAACGCTCGCGGCGGCGCTCGTCGAGCGGCTCGGAGCCGGGACCGCCGTGATCGTGCCGATGGACGGTTTCCACCTCGCGACCGACCTGATTCGCGGCACGCCGCTCGCCGAGCGCCGCGGCGCGATCGACACCTTCGATCCCGGCTCGTACCTGTCGCTGCTGCGCCGGCTCCGCGCCCGCGACGAGGACGTCGTATACGCCCCTTCGTTCCGCCGCGGCCTCGAGGAGCCGATCGCGGCATCCATCGCCGTACCCCGCGGTGTGCCGGTGGTCATCACCGAGGGCAACTACCTGCTCGCCGATGCCCCCGTCTGGCGCGAGCTGCGCGGCGAACTCGACGCGGTCTGGTTCATCGACACGCCCGACGCCGTGCGGCTGCCGCGGCTGATCGGCCGGCACGTGAGCTTCGGGCGCGACGCAGCGGATGCCGCGGCGTTCGCCCGCGGGAGCGACCAGGCCAACGCAGACCTCATCGACCGCACTCGCGAGCGGGCGGACCTGATCCTGCGGCTCGCCGACTGACCCGAATTCGGAACGCCCCGGAGTGGGTGTGGGGGCGAGCCTCCGGTTACGCCTAGGCTCAGGTGACCCGGAAGGCCGCCATGACGCCCGCACCAAAGAAGCCCACCACCCTCGAAGCGAAGATCAGGCGGTTCGTCGGTTCGCTCAGCATCCGCTCCCGGGTGATCGGCGGCGTCGCCGGGGTACTGCTGGTCGCTCTCGTCGCCGGTGGGGTCGCCGCGGCCACGCGCCCGGACGGCGGCCGGCTCGCCGACACATCGGCGGCGAGTTCGAGTGCGAGCGCGACCCCGACGAGCTCGAGTTCGATCGTGAAGGCCACGGCCACGGCCACGCCCACTGCGGCGGCGTTCACCGAGGAATCGCCCGCAGACCCCACGAGCGTCACCGCAGCCTCCGATGCTGCGACGGTCGCGATCACCGACACCTCGGCGACGAACGGCCTGGCCGTCACCCTGCTCGCGACTCTCGCGGTCAAGGGCAAGGCGCCCAAGACCGGGTACGACCGGGTCGGCGACTTCGGCACCGCCTGGCTCGACGTCGACCGCAACGGCTGCGACACCCGCAACGACGTTCTCGGCCGCGACCTCACGAGCGTCGTCAAGTCGGGAACGTGCACGGTCATGACCGGCACGATCGTCTCCCCGTACACGAACGCGACGATTTCCTTCGTGCGGGGAGCGGCGACATCCGCCCTCGTGCAGATCGACCACGTGGTGCCGCTCGCGAACGCCTGGCAGACCGGCGCGCAGCAGCTCAGCCAGGCGCAGCGCGTCTCGCTCGCGAACGATCCGCTCAACCTGCTCGCGGTCGACGGGCGTTCCAATGAGCAGAAGAGCGACGGCGACACCGCGACCTGGCTCCCCGCGAACAAGTCATACCGGTGCCACTACGTCGCCCGGCAGATCTCGGTCAAGGCGACCTACGGCCTCTGGGTGACGCAGGCAGAACGGGATGCGATGACGCGCGTCCTCGACACCTGCCCCAGCGAGCCCGCCCTCACGTCCGGATTCACGCCGGCACCGGCACCCGCACCCGTCGTCGTCGCCCCGGTCCCCGCGGCGCCCGCCCCCGCCGCCGCCCCCGAACCCGCGCCGGTCGTCGCCCCGGCCCCCGCGCCAGCCCCCGCGCCGGCCACGGCCTACTACAAGAATTGCGACGCCGTCCGCGCCGCCGGAGCCGCGCCGATCCACCCCGGCGACCCGGGCTGGCAGTCCAAGTTCGACCGCGACGGCGACGGGATCGGCTGCGAGTAGCCGCCCCCTTCGCGAGAGTGCACTTTTGGCCCTTTAAACCACCCGCTTAAGGGCCAAAAGTGCACTCTCGCGGAGTTCGAGAGGCGCGACTCAGAGGCGGGTGAGCTCGAAGAGGACCGCCTGCTCGGGGGCGAGGAGCGGAGCGGGCAGTCCGACCTCGGCGAGCACGGTGCCGCTCAGGGTCACCGACCCGTGCTGCAGCCAGGCCGGCGCGGCATCCTGGATCACGCGCGGCTCAACCGACGGCACGCCGGACTCCCCCGCCCCGGAAGGCTCAGCGCCCGGGTCGACTGCCCCGCCGATCGTCAGCGGCCGCACCGTGTACCGCGCGTCCTGGTCGAGCCCGGGGAACCGCAGCGAGGCAGGCAGTGCGGTCCGCGGCGCGGCGAGCGCGACGTACGCGAACACAGCGGATGCCCCGTCGCAGGCTACGACGCCGTGCAGCTCGAGCGCGGGGTCCGACGCATCCGCGTGAACGACGACGCCCGAGTGCAGCAGCGGACGAAGCCGTTTGTATTCCGCGATCCACCCGGCGACGGCCTCGAGCTCGCCGGCCGAGGCACGGGTGAGGTCCCACTCGATGCCGGCGCTGCCGAAGAGCGCCGTCGCCAGCCGGAAGCCGAGCGACGCGGTGCGGCCCGTGGTGTGCGCGGTCGCGGCGCCGAGGTGCCCGCCGAGGTACTCCGGCGGCACCAGCACTCCGGTGTACCGCTGGATCTGCTGCCGCTCGAGCGGGTCGTTGGTGTCGCTTGTCCAGACCCGGTCGACGAGCGGGAGGATGCCGAGGTCGATCCGGGCGCCGCCCGAGGCGCAGGATTCGATCTCGAGTCCCGGGTGCGCGGCGCGCAGCGTGCCGAGCAGCCGGTAGACCGCCTCGGTCTGGCGATGCGCCGATCCTCCGAGCAGGTCTCGGTTGTGGTCCCACTTCAGGTAGGCGATCGGGTACTGGTCGAGCAGGGCCGTGAGCCGGGCAAGCACGTACGCGAAGGCATCCGGGTTGCCCAGGTCGAGCACCCGCTGGAACCGCCATTCGAGCGAGCCTTCGGCGCCGAGCACCCAGTCCGGATGCGCCCGCGCGAGCTCGGAGTCGAGGCTCACCATTTCCGGTTCGACCCAGAGCCCGAAGGAGAGACCCGCCGCGTGCACCCGCTCGACCAGCGGGTGCAGGCCGCCCGGCCAGGTCACGGGGTCGACGAACCAGTCGCCGAGCGCGCGTTTGTCGTCTGTGCGGCCGGTGAACCAGCCGTCGTCGAGCACGAAGCGCTCGACCCCGACCCGCGCGGCCGCCTCGACAAGCCGGGTGAGCGTCGGCAGGTCGTGGTCGAAGTACACGGCCTCCCAGGTGTTGAGCACGACCGGGCGCGGGTCGTGGATCGTCGCCCACGACCGAATCCACGGATGCAGCCGCGCCGACAGCCCGTCGAGCCCGGCCGCCGAGTACGCGGCCACGGTCCAGGGTGAGGTGTAGACGGCCCCGGCTGGCAGGGCCAGTTCCCCGGGGGCGAGCAGTTCGCCGCTGCCGAGGGTTGCGGCGCCGAGCGCCGAGCGCTCCGCCCAGACCCGCTTGTCGCCGCTCCAGGCGAGGTGCACCGCCCAGACCTCCCCACGGCGGAACCCGAACCCGGGCACCCCGGCGACCGAGAGGAACGGGTCGTCGTGGCCAGGCCGGCCGTGCCTGCTCTCGCGGCTCCAGACGCCGTGCGCGAGCGTCGTGCACTGCGGACGGCGTTCGTGGCTCCACAGCCCGGTGAAATCGAGGAGTTCGCCGGCCCGGTCGGGTACGGGCAGGGTCATGTCGAGCGAGCCGAGTTCGAAGTCGGTGTCGCCCGTGTTGGTCAGGGTGTGCCGCACGCGCAGCACGCCCTCGACCGTGAGTTCAAGGTCGGTCGACACCGCGACGGATGCCGCGGCATCCGCCGTGTCGATCCGGAGCGAGCGCGCACCCCGGCGCTGCACCGCCTCGAGCCGCAGCGCGAGATCCGCCGGCCGACCGGAACCGATCGAACCGGCAGAACCGGCAGAACCGGCGGAACCGGCGACGCCGCGCCGGAAGCCGCTCAGCCCCGGCCGGCCGCTCCACCCTTCGGCGAGCGTCGGCAGCAGCGAGAGCCGCAGGGGTACGTCGATCGAGCTCGGCGGGACCGCGGGAATCGCGGCATCGGCGAGCGCGGCCAGCTCGGGCCCGGAGAGGGCACCGAGGTCGGCGCCCCAGTGCACGATCGCGGGAACGGCCGTGCCGCGGGCGTCCAGCACAAGGCTGGTGCCCGCGGCACGGAGGTAATACAGGCCCGCCGGGGAGTCCGTCGACGGAGTGTGAGTCACGTGGATCGCTGCTAACTGCTCACACTGCGTGAACGGGTCGGTACGGATCGCTCCCGGGGAGCTGCTGGGGAGCTGCTGGGGAGCTGCTGGGAGAGCCCTACTTGTTGACGGGAATCGACTGCGCCGTCATGGCCGCAATCGTAGCCGTCTGGCCGGTCTTGAGGGCGTCGATCAGGGTGCCCTTCTTGGTGACCGCGGCCTTGAACCCGTCGGAGACGTCGTTGTACGTCTGCGTCATGGTCGGACCCCAGACGAAGTCGGGCGAGACCTGCGAGGAGGCCTTCGAGAAGACGTCGTAGATGGCCTGGCCACCGTAGAAGTCGACTCCGGCCTTGAGCGCGGGCAGTTCCAGACCGGACTTGGCCGCCGGGTACAGGTTGGCGGACTTGTTCAGCAGGGTGAGCGCCTCATCGGAGGTGTTCAGCCAGAGCGCGAACTTCGCGGCCTCATAGGGGTGCTTCGATCCCTTGAAGACAGCGGTCGAGGAACCGCCCCAGTTACCGCTGGCCGTGTCGCCGGCGGCCCACTGCGGGGACTCGGCGACGGCCCACTTGCCGGCCGTGTCCGGTGCGCCGCTCGCGATGGAGTTGGCGCCCCAGGCGGCGGAGTTCCAGGTCCAGTCGCTGCCGGTGTTGTAGGCGTTGTTCCACTCGTCGGTCCACGGCGGGTTGGTCGAGACGAGGTCCCGGTCGATCAGGTCCTGCCAGTACGCGGCGACCTTCGCCGTCGTCGGGTCGGTCAGGTTCACGGTCCAGTTGGTGCCGTCGTTCTTGAACCAGGTGCCACCGGCCTGCCAGACGAGTCCGGCGAACTGGTTGATGTCGCTCTGGGAGAAGTTAGTGATGTAGCCGCCGGTCGCGCGGATCTTCTCTGCGGCGGCGGTGTACTCGGCCCACGTGGTCGGGATGGCGATGTTGTTGGCCTTGAACAGGTCGGCGCGGTAGAACATGGCCATGGGGCCGGCGTCCTGCGGGATCGCGTACACGGCATTGTCCTCGCCGAAGTTGACCTGTCCCCAGGTCCAGTCGACGAAGTCCTTCTTCGCGTCGAGCACGCCGGCACAGGCGGCGAGGTCGGTCAGGCCGTCCTGCACGCGGAAGTTTGGCAGCGCGTCATACTCGATCTGGCCGAGGTCGGGCGCGTTGCCGGCCTTGAGCTGATTGAAGAAGTTCTGGTAGGTGCCGCCGTTGCCGTTGGGTCCGGTCTGCACCTTCACCTGGATGTCGGGGTTCGCCTTGTTCCACACGGCGACGGCGTCCTCCATGCCGGGGACCCAGGTGGTGAAGGTCAGGTCGACCTTGCCGGTCGACGGTGCGCAGGCTGCGGCGGCGGTGCCGGAGCTTGTCGTCGAGGCGGAACAGCCGGTCAGCGCAACCGAAGCTGCGGCGAGCAAGGCAACGGCGACCGCTCTTTTCTTCATTCGCATGTGTCTTCTTCTTTTCTCTTGGGAAAGGAACCGTCCGGCATTCCGGGCGGGTGGTGCTGTGGGTGAAGCGGAGGTGAGGTGAGGGGGCTACTTGACCGAGCCGGCGCTGAGGCCGTTCCGCCAGAAGCGTTGGAGGAGCAGGAAGATGATGATCAGCGGGATGATCGACAGCAGCGCGCCGATCAGCACGTAGTCGCGCAGCACGGGGATCTGGTTCACCTGCGAGTTCCAGCCGTAGAGCCCGAGCGTGACCGGGAACAAGGTCTCGTCGCGCAGCATGATCAACGGCAGGAAGAAGTTGTTCCAGATCGCGACGAACTGGAAGAGGAACACGGTGACGAGGGCGGGCACCATCATCCGCACCGAGACGGTGAAGAAGGTGCGCACCTCGCCGGCACCGTCGAGGCGGGCCGCCTCGATCAGTTCGTCCGGCACGCTCGCCGAGGCGTAGATGCGGGCGAGGTAGACCCCGAACGGGCTGACCAGGCTCGGCAGGAACACCGACCAGAACGTGTTGGTGAGGCTGATCTGGCTGAAGATCAGGAACAGCGGCAGCGCGAGCGCGGTTGCGGGCACGAGCACCCCGCCGAGCACGACGTTGAAGATCAGTTCGCGCCCGGGGAACCGGTACTTGGCGAGGGCGTACCCGCACATGCCGGCGATGATCGTTCCGACCAGGGCACCGAGCCCGGCGTACAGCGCGCTGTTGAGCATCCACTTGAGGTAGACGCCGTCGCGGTAGCTGACCAGGGCGCCGATGTTCTGGAACAGGGAGAAGTCCGCGAACCAGAGCGGGTTCGTGCCGGTGAACTGGGCGCGATCCTTCGTGGCGGCGACGAGCAGCCACCAGACCGGCACCAGGAAGTAGAGCGTGAAGACTCCCATCACGATCATGGCGCTGGCCCGGGCGAACGGGTTCTCCCGCTGGGCACGTGGGGCCGAACCGGGGGTCGAGCGGATGCGACGGGCCGGCCGCACCGGGCCGGGGGTGGGGGTCAGGGTGCTCACTGGGCTTCCTTCCGCTGCGTGAACTTGAGGAATGTGAACGAGAGCACGAAGGTGGCGAGGGCCAGCACCACCGAGAACGCGGCGGCGAGGTTGACGTTGGGGATCGACGACGTCGTGTACACGGTGAGGTTCGGCGTGAACGTGCTCGTCACGGCGGAGCTGAAGCTCCGGAACACCTGCGGCTCGGCGAGGAGTTGCAGGGTTCCGATGATGGAGAAGATCGCGGTGAGCACGATCGCGGGCATGATCAACGGGATCTTCACCGACCAGGCGATCCGCAGCTGCCCGGCGCCGTCGAGACGGGCGGCCTCGTAGAGCTCGGTCGGGATGGCCAGGAGCGCCGAGTAGATGATGAGCATGTTGTAGCCGACGTAGACCCAGGTGACGACGTTCGCGATGGCCCAGAGCACGAGGTCCGCCGAGAGAAAGTTGATGTTCTGGGTGACCGCGCTGAACGGCGACAGGTTCGGTGAATAGAGGTAGCCCCACATGATCGCGGCGATGACGCCCGGTACCGCGTATGGCACGAAGAACGCGAGGCGGAAGAACTTCTTGCCGCGCACGAGCGGGGAGTCGAGCAGCAGCGCGAACAGCAGCGCGAGCCCGAGCATGATCGGCACCTGCACGGCGCCGAAGGCGAGCACCCGGCCGACGGACTGCCAGAACGGGCCGTTCTGGAAGACCAGGACGTACTGGCTGAGTCCGCCGAAGACCTCGGTCGCCGCGCCGAAGGTGCCCTCGCGCTTGATCACGAGCAGGGATTCGTAGATCGCGTACCCGATCGGCACGAGGTAGAACAGGGAGAACAGGGCGCCGAAGGGGAGCACGAAGATCAGGATCGCGCGCTTGTGCTGCACCCGCGGCTTCGCCGGGCGGGGGCCGGGCCGGCCGGCGAGCCGGCGGGCCGTGCGGGTGTCGCCCGGGACATCCGTGAATCGGGCGGTGGAAGCACTCATGCTGCCGTGTCCTCTCTGATGACGCGCACGGCGCCGGCCGGTACGCGCACAATGCGGTCGACGGCGGCGTCGGTGACGAGTTCGTGCCCGCTGGCGGCGATCTCGATCTCGGCGTGGCCGTGGTTGATGACGAAAAGGTAGCTGTGCGTCGCATCGGCGCGACGCACGACCTCGATGGTGCCGTCCGATTCCGGGCCGAGGGCGGTGACCCGCGCAGCCTGGGCGACCGTGCGCATCACCTCGCGCAGGGCGTCGGGTTCGAGTGCGGTGGCGAGATACCAGGCGGTGCCCCGGCCGAAGCCGTTGCGGGTGATCGCCGGGACGCCGGGCAGGGGGCCGTCGCGGTAGCTCGCAACGGCGGTCGCGCCGTCGAGGCGCAGTCGCTCGGTCCAGAGGCCGGCAGTCGCCCCGGAGTCCAGGCTCAGCGTCCGGCCGGGGAGCAGCGGGGAGAACTCCTCGACACGGATGCCGAGCATCTCGCGGAACGCGCCGGGATAGCCGCCCGGGCGGACCCGGTCGTCCTCGTCGACGATGCCGCTGAAGAAGGTGACGAGCGCGTGCCCACCGTTCGCGACATAGTCGGCGAGACCGGCGGCATCCGCGTCGGTGACGAGGTAGAGGGTGGGCACGACGACGAGGCGGTAGCCGCTCAGGTCGGCGTCCGGGGCGATCACGTCGACCGTGATGCCGAGACGGTGCAGCGCGGTGTATGCGGCGTGCATCTGGCCGAGGTACTCGACCGACTGTGACGGCCGGGATTCGCCGTCCCCGGCCCACCAGGCCTCCCAGCTGAAGACGATCGCGGCATCGGCGATGACGCGGGTGCCTGCGATGTCGCCGAGCCGGTCCAGGATGGCGCCGAGGTCGACGACCTCGCGCCAGAGCTCGGTGTCTGTGCCGGCGTGGGGAACCAGCGCGGAGTGGAACTTCTCCGAGCCCTGCAGCGAGGCCCGCCACTGGAAGAAGCAGACCGCGTCCGCGCCGCGGGCGACGTGGGTGAGGGAGTTGCGGGTCAGTTCGCCCGGCGCCTTCGCGAGGTTGTGCGGCTGCCAGTTCACGGCACCGGTCGCCTGCTCCATCAGCAGCCACGGGGCCCCGCCGGCGAGCCCACGGGTGAGGTCCGCTGCGAAGGAGAGCTCGGTGACGGGGTCGCCGAGGCGGTGGTCGAGGTAGTGGTCGTTGGCGACCACGTCGACCTCGGGCGCCCACTGCCAGTAGTCGAGGTTGCGGATGTGGGCGGTGACCATGAAGTTGGTGGTGACCGGCACCGCACTGTGGCGGCGGATGACGTCGCGTTCGCTGCGGTAGTAGTCGAGCAGCTCGTCGGAGCTGAACCGGTGGAAGTCGAGCACCTGGCCGGGGTTGCGGCTCGAGAGGGTGAGTCGCGGGGTGAGGATCTCGGACCAGTCGCCGTAGTGCTGGCTCCAGAACGAGGTTCCCCAGGCGGCGTTGAGCGCGGCGATGGTGCCGTAGCGCGCCTGGAGCCAGCGCCGGAAGGCCAGCGTGCTGTCTTCGTCGTAGCAGAGCGCGTTGTGGCAGCCGAGTTCGTTGGACACGTGCCAGAGCGCGATCGCGGGGTGCCGGCCGTAGCGCTCGGCGACCTTCTCGACGAGGGCGAGGGCGTGCTCGCGGAACACCGGCGAGCTCGGGCACCAGGCCTGGCGACCACCGGGGTAGCGGATGCTGCCGTCCTCGGTCTCCGGGAGGATCTCCGGGTGCAGCGTGGTCAGCCACGGCGGCGGCGAGGAGGTGCCGGTGCCGAGGTTGACCCGGATGCCGTTCGCGTGCAGGAGCTCGATGATCGTGTCGAGGTTGGCGAAGTCGTACTCCCCGGCCTCGGCTCGATGTGTGACCAGCCGAAGATGTTGATCGCGACGAGGTCGACGCCGGCCGCGCGCATCAGCCGCATGTCCTCGGCCCAGGTCTCCGGGCCCCACTGCTCGGGGTTGTAGTCACACCCGTATGCGATGCCGTCGTGGGCGAACGGGACCGCGGATGCCGCCTCGTTCTGGACTGCTGCTCGCGCGTTCATCGGCTCCCTGACGTCGTTGGCACCGGCATCCGCCGGATGATCTGTGAACGTGCACAGACCGGGTGGAAAAAAGACCCTGCGGCCGATCTGTGAACGTACACAGAGTAAGTACGGATCGCGATCCGTGTCAAGGACCATTTCGCGAAACGGGCGATACAGTTATCGAATGGTGACCAATCCGGGGCGGCGCAAACGTGCCACGATCCACGATGTCGCCCTCGAGGCCGGGGTCTCCCGCGGCACGGTGAGCCGGGTCGTGAACGACGAACCCTACGTGTCCGCCGAGGCGCGGATCGCGATCGAGGCCGCCATCGAGAAGGTCGGCTACGTGCCGAACACAGCGGCCCGCAACCTCGTCATGCAGCGCTCGCAGGCGATCGGTTTCATCGTGCACGAACCGCACTCGCTCTTTCTGGAAGACCCCAACATCGGTGAGATCCTGCTCGGGGCCAACGCCGCGTTGTCCCTTGCCGACTTCCAGATGGTCTGCCTCATCATCGACTCCGAGCGGGACACCGACCGGGTCGCCCGGTACCTGAGCGGCGGCTTCGTCGACGGGGTCATCGTCGTGTCGGCCCGCAAGAATGACCCGATCACGCGCATTATCGAGAAACTGGGACTGCCGTCGACGTTTGTCGGGCATCCGCCGGACCTGCGGCAATTGCCGTTCGTCGGCATCGACAACCGGAGCTCCGCACGTGCGATCACGGAGCGCCTGCTGGCCACCGGCCGCACGCGCGTGGGCATGATCGCCTCCGCCCTCGACCGCGACTCGGGAGCCGACCGGCTGGCCGGGTTCACGGATGCCCTCGGTCCCCTGTTCGACCCGGCCCTCGTGGCCCGGGTGCCGTTCTATGCGTATGCCGATGGTGTCGCGGGCATGCGCGCGCTGCTCGCCGCCGAGCCCGGACTCGATGGGGTGTTCGCGGCATCCGATGCCGTTGCTGCGGGCGCGCTCGAGGCGCTGCGCGAGGCCGGGCGCAGCGTGCCGGGGGACGTCGGCGTCGTCGGCTTCGACGACAGCGCCTGGGCGCTCCGGTGCCAGCCGTTGCTCTCGACCGTGCACCAACCGGCCGCCGGCCTCGGCGAGCGGGCTGCCGAATCGGTGCTGGCCCAGCTGCGAGGCGAGGAGCCAGAGCTCGGCGGCATCCTGCTCACCACCCCGATCGTCTGGCGCGACTCCGCCTGACCCGCCCTGCCCTGCCTTGCACCCGTCTCCCTCCCTCGCGAGAGTACGTTTTTGGCCCTTAAACCACGGGTTCAAGGGCCAAAAGTGTACTCTCGCGGGAGGTCGTGGCCCGGTTCGTGGAGCGGGAGGGGGAGGGGAGGGGCGGGCGGCTAGCGGCCGAGCCAGCCGCCGTCGACGGGGAGGATGATGCCGTTCACGTAGTCCGAGGCGGCGGAGGCGAGGAAGACCGTCGCTCCGGTGAGGTCGGCTGGGGTACCCCAGCGGGCGGCGGGGATCCGCTCGAGGATGGCCCCGGACCGGCCGGCGTCGTCCTGGAGGGCCTGTGTGTTGTCTGTTGCGAAATACCCGGGGGCGATGGCGTTGACGTTGACGCCGAGCGGCGCCCACTCGTTGGAGAGCGCCTTGGTGAGTCCGGCGATCGCAGACTTCGAAGCCGTGTACCCGGGCACGTTGAGCCCGCCCTGGAAGCTCAGCAGTGAGGCGGTGAAGATGATCTTGCCGTGGCCCTGCGCGATCATGGTGCGGCCGATCTCCCGGCTGAGCACGAACTGGCTCGAGAGGTTGACGGCGATCACGCGGTCCCACATCTCGTCCGAGTGTTCGGCGGCGGGGGCGCGCGCGATCGTGCCCGCGTTGTTGACGAGCACGTCGATCGGGCCGAGCGCGGTGATCTCGGCGGCGAGCGCGGCGACGGCGTCCCGGTCGGCGAAGTCGGCGTGCAGTGCGGTGAACCGGCGGCCGAGTGCGGTGACCGCGGTCTCGATCGCGCTGCGGCGCTCGGGCATTCTCGACGAAACGCCGACGATGTCCGCGCCGGCCTCGGCGAGTGCGACGGCCATGGCGAAGCCGATGCCGCGGCTCGCGCCGGTGACGACGGCGGTCTTGCCGCTGAGGTCGAAGAGGTTCAGAACACTCATGAGTGATTTCCTAACGTTGTGGTCGCGAATGCGCTTCCCTGGTAGCCGAGGGCCTGGGAGATGGCCGCCGCGGCCTTCAGTAGGGGGCCGGACATCGCCTCGATCTGCTCGTCGCTGTGCTCGATCGACAGCGTGGACACGCTGAGCCCGTAGCGGACGGTTCCGGTGTGGTCGAAGAGGGGCGCCGCGATGCAGGCGATTCCGGGCACGTTCTCGCCGCGGTCGCGGGCGGTGCCGCGCGAGCGCACGCCGGCGATCTCGCGGCGGAAGGCGTCCGGGTCGGTGATCGAGGCATCCGTGATGCGGGCGAGGCCGGCGCTCGCGATGATACGGTCGACGGTGTCGTCTGGGTAGCTCGCGAGGATGACCTTGCCGATGCCGGTGGTGTGCAGCGGGGCGGCATGGCCGACGCGGGAGGGCATTGTGTACGGTTTGCGGGAGTCGCTGCGCATCACGTAGACGATCGAGTCGCCGGCGAGGTAGCCGATGTGCACGGTGCAGTCCACGGTCGCGACGAGGTCGTCGACGAAGGGTTGGGCGATCGCGGAGATGTCGACGCCGGCGAGGGCGCGGCCGGCGATCGCCAGGATCGCCGGGCCCGGCAGATAGCTGCCGGCGGGGTCGGTCGCGAGGAACCTCTGGGTCACAAGGGTAGCGAGCAGGCGGTGCACGGTGGCCTTGGGCAGGCCTGTCGCGGCGACGACGTCCGAGAACCGCGGGTGCTCGAGGGCCGCCTCGAGCACGATTAGGATGCGCTCGGCTGCGCCGGCAGGGGCGGCAGGGGCGGCAGGGGTGGCGACCCGGACGGCGGCGGGGGCCGACGGCATCCGCTCGCCGGCCAGGTCAGCAGTCATCAGGAAACGGCGGTGATGTCCACGGCGTCCATGTCGTCGAAGGACTGGTTCTCGCCGGCCATGGCCCAGATGAAGGAGTAGTTCGAGGTGCCGACGCCCGAGTGGATCGACCAGCTCGGCGCGATGGTCGCCTGGCGGTTGGCGACGATCAGGTGGCGGGTTTCGGTCGGCTCGCCCATCAGGTGCACGACGCGGGCGGCCTCGGGGAGGTCGAAGTAGAGGTAGGCCTCCATGCGGCGGTCGTGGGTGTGCGCGGGCATGGTGTTCCACATGCTGCCCTCGTGCAGGCTCGTCACGCCCATCACGACCTGGCAGCTGCGCACGCCGTTCTCGTGGATGTACTGGTTGAGCGTGCGGCGGTTCGAGGTCGACTGGTCGCCGAGCTCACGGACGATACCGGTTCCCGCGGGCACGAGCGTGGTCGGGTATTCGGTGTGGGCAGGCGCGGAGAAGATGTAGAACCGGGCGGAGTCTTCGGTCTCGGGCGCGGCGCTCGCACTGTCCGAGATGAATTCGACGACGGATGCCCCGCGGCCGATGTACAGGCACGATCCGTGTCCGAGGGCGAACGGCACTCCATCGACGACAACGGTTCCGGATCCGCCGACGTTGACGATCCCGGCCTCGCGGCGCTCGAAGAAGTGGTCGGTCCGCAGTTCGGGGAAGCTCTCGAGGGTGAGCGGGGCCGTGACGGGGCTGACCCCGACGAGGATGACCCGGTCTTCGTGGGAGTAGACGGCGCGCAGCTCGTCGTCGACGAAGAGGTCGGTGACGAGGAAGCGTTCGCGCAGCTCGGCGGTCGTCATTCCCCGGACTTCGGTCGGGCTGGTGGCATTGCGGATCTGCACGGAGACTCCTTGCGCTTCACGGCCCCAAAATGGAACTTAGTTCCATTCTGGGCGCTGGCGCGTCCTCAGTCAAACCGACCGCGGCCGTCAGACTGGTGCGACGAGCCTCGAACGGGGGCTCCGGCTGCGGCACGGCCAACCGATAGCCTGACGAGAGGTGCGCTGGTGAATCCCGTGGATGCCCAGCCGATGTCCCACGATCACCGATGAAGCGAGGACCGCATGCGCACCGGCGCAGGAACCGACACGACCTCCACTGCCGACGGGTCCACAGTGCGGGTCCCCGCGCGGTCCCGGAAACAGCGAACGTGGTTCTTCCTGACACTCGCTGTCGGTCTCGCGACTCTCCTTACCGCCGGGATCGGCATCCCGCTGACATCGGCCGAACACGATCGGGTCGTCGCCGAGAACACCAAGCGTGCGACCCTCGCGGCGACAGCCGCACGAGCCGTGAGCGAACTCGCGGCGCTGCGCACCGAAGTCGCCCTCTTCGTTCTCCCCTTGGATGACTTCGATAGGCGCCTGGTCGGTGTCGTCGACCCGGCCCTGATCGCACAGCTGAACGTCGCCCGAGACCGACTGAGCTTGGCCGCTCACGGCGGCTACGCCCGGGCGATCGCCGAAGCTCACTCCGTCGTCGTGCGTCGGCTCCAGGCCATCGCGGAGGCGGAAGCCACCGCAGCGGAGACCGCGGTCGGTGTGCAGACCGCTGCCGATCAAAACGCCCGGGATGCTGTCACCGCGGCCGTTCGCGCACTGCGTGCCGCGGCCATCACCCACGGGGAACTGCCGAAGGCCTTCACCGCGGTCGTCGTCGCGAATGCCGCACTGACGGCAAATCAGGCTGCTGCCGTGGCCGCAGCCCAAGCCGCGGCCGAAGCCGCCGCCGCTGAAGCCGCGCGGGTCGCGGCAGCGACCAGCGCCCGGAATTCCGGTACTTCCCGGAGTTCCGGGTCGAGCGGAACCGGCAGTACCGGCGGCACGACGTCCGGCTCCCCTGGCATTCAGTTCCTGCCCCACCCCACCTTCCTGGACCCGCCCGTTGTCCACAACAACGCCAACTACCAATCCATGTGCCAGGGCGAGGCTTTCGACGACATCATGGTCGAGGGTGGCAGCTCGTACACCTTCGATTACGACTTCGCGTACTCATACATCGTCCAGATTGCCTTTGAGACGAGACAGTGGGACCTGACCGTCTTCGCCTGCCTCTGACACTGGCCGAAACGAGCCCGGAGTTACGCGGCCGCGAGTTCGCAACCGAAGAATTTGCAGGTGCCATGCCCACGCGTCAGGGGTGCAGCAGTGCGGCGAACTCGTGCTCGAGGAGCGCGCGGAGGGCGTCCAGGTCTGGGCAGGTGTCCGGGTCTGCCGCGAGGGTGACCTCGAGGCTGCCGGCGTAGGAGAGCACGGCGAACGACACCGTCACGTTTCCGGTGGGGCCGGTCAGGGGCACGAGGCCGGTGACCGGGCACCCGAAGATCGAGAGGGGCTCCGCCGGCCCGCGCAGGTTGGTCACGAAGGTGTGGATGGTCCGCTGCCGGCTGATGAACCGCTGGAACAGTCCGAGCCGCGCGAGCAGCCGGAAGAACGGCCCGAGCAACGCCGTCGACGCGCCCGCGGGCGCGAGTTTCGCCGCCCTCGTGGCAGTGGCGACAGCATCCAGCCGAGTGAACGGATGCCCGACCCCGGGCACACGAATCGGAATCACCCCGCTCTGGTTCCCCAGTTCGCCCGCGACAGCCTGGCGCCGACCCGAGAACGGCACCGACAACACGAAGGTCTCCTGCCGCTCGCCGCGCTGCTCGAGCAGCCGGTGCAGCGCGCCGCCGATCGCCGTGAGCACGAGGTCGTTGACCGTGGCGTGGTGCGCGTGGCCGACCGCGAGCACACGCCCCAGGTCGAGCCGGATCGACACGAAGCGCCGCCGCGGCCCGGTCGGCACGTTGAGCGAGGTGCGGGCCAGGCGCGGGGCGCCGATCGATCCGCGCAAGGCGAGGAGGCCGCCGACCGCACGCGCCAGGGAGGCCGGCAGCTGCGGCACCGCGCGAACCCTGCCCGCCCACGCGTCACGCGCGAGCGCCGAGACAGAGGGCATCCCCCAGAACCCTTTCGCGAAAGCGGGTGAATCGTCGTTATGGGCACCCCAGACCGACGATTCACCCGGTTTCGCGGCAGGGGATCCGCGGGGCGGTCGACGAGGCTCGCCATCACGGCGAGGCCGCCCATCCCGTCGGCGAGCACGTGGTGGAACACGATGATGAGCGCGGCTCGGTCGTCCGGTGAGGCCGGCGCACCCGCACCGACCCCGGTCACGAGCACCGCGACCCAGAGCGGCCGGGAACGCGACAGCCGGGTGCCGAGCAGCCCCGCGGCGATGTCGAGGACCGCCGCCTCTCCCCGGGCGCCGGGCACACTCGCGAGGACAGATGCCGCGACACGTCGAAGTCGGGGTCGTCGACCCAGGCCGGCCGGCCGCATCCGATGGGCACGTCGATCAGACTTTGCCGCAGCCGCGGCACCCGGCGGATGCGGTCGGCGAGCACGCCGAGGGCCACCTCTGTGTCGAGGCCCGCACGAGTATCGAGAAACAGCACCGCTCCGACCTGCATGGGCGAGGATCCTCGTTCGGTGGCGAGCGACATCAGATCGTCCGCACTGACCCGATCGATGGGTGGCAGGGTGGGCATAGCGCCACGCTATACCCGCGGGGTCCGCAGCCCGAGCCGGATCAACGCGATTCCCGTCCAGACGGACCAGGCCCACATCAGCACGCCGAGGATGTCGGGCACTATCCAGTGGAGCGATGGCGGCCCTGACAATACGGCCGCGGGCGAGGCGTTCCCGAACCGCCCGTAGGCTGGCGGGATGGCCGACTCCAGCTCCAGCCCAGCGCACAACGCAGGCCCACCGGCGCCGGCGGCACCACAGGCATCCGGTTTCGTCGCCGTATTCGGCCGGCGCCTGGAACGCCTCGATCGTTGGGCGGATGCGATCGGCATCGGTCGCAAGCGGCTGATCCTCCGCGCGGTGTGCCTGCTCATCACCCTGGCCGGGCTGGCCATGCTGCTCGGCAAGGACCTCACCCCGCCCGACACCCTCGACGAGTACCTGCACCCGGCCAAGACCTCCGCAGACGAGTTCCTGATCCGCAACCTCTCCGTCGACTACACGCTCGACGCAGACGCGCAGGGCCACTCGCGGGCGAGCGTGCTTGAGACCGTCGACGGAATCTTCGGCTCCGACTCCACGGCTACCGGCATCACCCGCTACCTGGTCGCCGAGAGCCGCGGCCATACCGTACACACCACGGTGACCTCGGTGACGGATGCCGGGGGCACCGCCGTTCCGTTCACGGTCACCCGCAGCGGCGACACCTGGAAGATCTCCACCGACACCGGCGCACGACTCGTCGGCGACCACCGATTCCTGATCCGTTACGTGCAGACCGAGCTGACCGATCATGTCCAGGACGCCCAGAACACCGCGTTCGAAGACAGCCTGAACTGGAGCGTGACGGGCGAACGCTGGTTGCAGGGAATAGGCGGCGTCGACGTGACCGTGCGCATGGACACAGCGCTCGCGGCGCACTTGGCCGGAGAACCGAGCTGGGGCGTCGCCTGGGCCATCCTGGGCAGCACCGCCTCATTCGACCGGGTCGCCGACGACGATCCCCTCGCCCAGCCCGGGCAGGCGGTCTTCCACAACCGGGTGTTGTCCACGCTGCCGCCGTTCGGCACGGTCTGGGTGGAATTCCACTTCGCCGACGGCACTTTCATGCCCTCCGACCGCTCGCTACTCGAGTGGATGCGCCTGCTCGCGCCGTTCCTGCCGATCCTGGTGGGCGTCGGGCTGCTCCTGCTCGGGCTCCTCGCCCGGGCCACGGTGTGGCGGAATGCCTCCGGTCGCGGCATCGTCATCGCCGAGAGCACGCCCCAGGCGGGCGTCGACCTCATGCTCGCCTCTCACATCCTGGGCCGGAGCCGCCGGTCGATCGTGGCTTCCCTGCTCGACCTCGCCGTGCGCGGCAACGTGCGACTGCTCCGGGTGAGCCCCGTGACCGACGGCAGGGTCGACGGCGGCAACGACGGCGCAAACTCCCCCGCCGGCCGGCACTGGTACGAGTTCGAATACGTGAATGAGGCGACCCTGACCGACGCCGACAAGGACCTGCTCAACGCCGTCTTCGGCGACGCCCGCATCATCAGCACGAAGAGACGTCCCGCCAAACGCTCGATGCGACCCGTTCGCCTCGACGTGCGCGGCGGCCTGCTGCGACCGGCATTCCGGCAACTGAGCCTGCGCGGCTGGCGCCGGTCCCTCGCGGAGGGCTACCGGCGGGTGCCGAACGGTTTCGTCAGGGACCTGCTGACCTGGGGCGTCATCGCGACGACCGCCCTGCAATGGGGTCTCTCCCGCCAGCTCGCCTACGACGGCATCGAATCGCAGGCCTGGTTGCTGTTCTGGGTGAGCGCGGCGAGCGCCGCCGTCACCTTCAGCGCCTTCACGCTCGCCGTGACCCGCTACCCTCTGACCCGGAAGGGCGCCCTCGCCCGGGAGCACCTGCTCGGCCTGCGGGAGTACATCCGGGTCGCCGAGCAGCTCCGGATCAACTTCCTGCAGAGCCCGTCCGGCGCGCTGTACACGCAACGCAAGGCCACGGTCGAGGTCGCCGAGCTCAACGATCCGCTGCTCGCCTACGCCGTGCTGTTCGGCCTGGAGCGTGGCTGGCGACGCGAGCTCGACCTCGCGTCGGCCGGAGCGCTGCCCCGTGGCTGGTGGCTCCCGCGGGACCTTGACCGCACCCCCTGAACAGAGAGGCTCAGGGAATTCTGGCCGATCGGCGTGACAATTCCGCCGAAGAACCGTCTTACAGGTGACGGATGTCGCACGACGGTGACCGCCGAGCCTGCGGGGCGCTAGGCTTCCCGCACAGAACCCGGAGGACACCCCATGACAAACACAGAGCTGACGGATCCCGACGCGACCGGAAACGGAACCGCCCCGGACGCCCGGACCCGCCTGGCCGCGGTCGTCTACAACCCGATCAAGGTCGACCTCCCCGCGCTCAAGGCCTCCGTCGCGACCGAAGAGTCCGCCGCGGGCTGGCCGGAGACGCTCTGGTTCGAGACCTCGGAAGACGACCCGGGACAGGGCGCGGCCCGGCAGGCGATCGAGGCGGGCGCATCCGTCATCATCGTGGCGGGCGGCGACGGCACCGTGCGCGCGGTCGCCGAGGTCGTGCACGGCACCGATCGCGCGCTCGTCCTGGTGCCCTCTGGCACCGGGAACCTGCTCGCCCGCAACCTCAAACTCGCCCTCGACGATGCCGCAGGGTCGATCCGCTCGGCGTTCACCGGGACCGACCGCCCCATCGACGTGGGCATGATCGACATCCGGCGCGCCGACGGCACGGTCGACCGGCACGCCTACCTGGTCATGGCCGGTCTCGGCCTCGATGCCAAGATGCTCGCCAACACCGACGACGACCTCAAGGCGAAGGTCGGCTGGCTGGCCTACGTGAAGGCCCTCGTCGCCGTGGGGCAGGACCGGAACGACCTGCACTTCCGGTACAGCCTTGACAAACAGCCCGCGCAGTCCATGCGGGCCCACACGATCATGGTCGGCAATTGCGGCTTGCTTCCTGCCGAGATCGTGTTGCTGCCCGACGCGGTCGTCGACGACGGGCACTTCGACATCGTCGTGCTCAAGCCGAAGGGAGTGCTCGGCTGGGTGCAGATCGTCTCCAAGGTGATCTGGGAGAACGGGGTGCTCAGCCGCACCCCACTCGCGCGCCGGTTGAGGACGAAGGACGTCGACGCCCTCAACTACGCGACCGGAACCGAGCTCGTCCTGCGCCTGCACCGGCCGGAAGAGATCGAGCTCGACGGCGACGAATTCGGGTCGGCCATCGCGTTCAAGACCTGGATCTCCCCGGGCGGCCTCACCGTGCGCGTGCCCGCCCCGGCTGCGTAGCCATTACGGCCGGGATCCGGCCTGCACCGGGTTCGCGGCCGCTGCGACGGAGACCGGAGCGCCGGTGAAGCGCACCCGCACGGCGTCGCCGGGAGCGGGGTGCACGCGCACGCCGTGCTGCACCGAGACCTCGGCGCCGTCGGCGAACCGCACCCGGGTGCGGCGAAGCGACCCGTGGAAGCTGGAAGCGGTGACGACGCCCTCCACCCCGTCCGCGGCGAGCTCGAGGTCTTCCGGCCGCACCGCGACGAGTACGGTCCCGTCCGCCTGTGACGGGTCGAGAAGGGGCAACCGGGTTCCGTACAGCTCCGCGAATCCGTTGCGCACCATTCCCGTCAGCTGGTTGCTCAGGCCGACGAAATCGGCGATGAACGGCGAGACCGGCCGGGAGTAGAGGTCTTCGGGGGTACCGACCTGCTCGATCCGGCCGTCGCGCATGACTGCGACCCGGTCGGCGATCGCGAGCGCCTCATCCTGATCGTGCGTCACGAACAGGGTCGTGATGCCCAGCTCGGTCTGGATCCGCCGGATCTCCTCGCGCAGGGTCACCCGCACCTTGGCGTCGAGAGCGGAGAGCGGCTCGTCGAGCAGGAGCACCCGTGGTTCGGTGACCAGGGCGCGGGCCAGTGCGACCCGCTGCTGCTGACCGCCGGACAGCTGGTGGGCGAACCTGTCGTAGTGGTCCGCAAGGCCGACGAGGGCGAGGGCGTCCCCGGCTCGACGCCGGCGAGCCGCGGCGGCGACCCCGCGCATCCGCAGCCCGAATTCGACGTTCTCGCCCGCGCTCAGATGCGGGAACAGGGAGTAGGCCTGAAAGACCATGCCCATGTCGCGCCGGCTCGTCGGGAGGGTGGACACGTCGACTCCGTCGACCAGGATGATGCCGGCATCCGTCGATTCGAGACCGGCGAGCGCCCGGAGTGCCGTGGTCTTGCCGCTTCCGCTCGGGCCGAGAAGCGCCACGAACTCGCCGGCGTGCAGGGTGAGGTCGAATCCGGCGAGGGCTCGGTGTCCCCCGAAATCCTTGGTGACGCCCGAGAATTCGACGACGGCTCCGTGGCGGTGCGTGGCTGCGCTCGACGACACCTCCGTCTGAGCAGCCTGACCGGAGGGAGCCGGCGCGGTGCTCCCGGTCGGCGTGTCCAGCGGGGTGTTGCTCGTGTTGCGGGTCATTGCCTGCCTCCGATGGGGCGGTGTCGTGGCGAGCGGGTGCGTTCGGCGCCCAGGCGGCCGATGAGAAGGAGCAGCAGGAACGCGAGGATCAGCGAAAGCAGGGACAGGATCACGGCCGTGTACGGGTCGGCCTTGCTGACCACGACGAGCGCGGTCTGCAGGTTCACCCGGCTCAGCAGCGACGCGATGGTGAATTCGCCGAGGACCACGGCGACCGCGATGAATGCGCCGGCCAGCAGGCCACGGCGCAGGTTGGGCAGAAGCACGCGGAACAGCACGCTCCCCCAGCCTGCTCCCAGGGTGCGGGCCGCCTCGCTCAGCGTGCGCACGTCAACGGCATCGAGGTTGGCCTGGATCGCCCGGTAGGCGTACGGCAGCACGATGATGCCGTATGCCAGGGACAGCGTCCAGACTCCGCTGCCGGCGAGCCGGGAGAGCACCGAGTAGACCGGCGCCAGTCCGACGACGAGGACGATCGCCGGGATGCTGATCGGCAGGATGCAGACGAATTCCAGCAGGCGTCGCAGCCGGGGAAAACGGATGTGCACCAGCAGCATCGTAGGCACGAGCAGCAGGAGCACGATCAGCACCGTTCCGACGGCCAGGCCGACCGAATTGCCGACGGCAACGAGCACCTGGCGGTACGGCCCGGTGAGACCGCCCTGGAACAGCGCGCTCCAGCGGGAGAAATCGTGGCCACCGGCCAGTCCCTTGCGGAGGGTGAACTCGACCATGGCCACGAACGGAATGACGAAGAGGAAACCGATCACACCCAGGATCAGGGCGCGCACGGCGCGCGAAGGAGCGTGCGCTACGCCCTCCCGCACGATCGGGCCGGTCACCGCTGCCACCGTGCGGCCCTCGATTGCAGGGCCGAATAGCCGGCCATGACGACCACCATCACCACGACCATCCCGAGGGCGAGCGCACCGGCCAGGTTCTCCCGGCCGAGCACCGTCTCGCTGGTCAGCGCCGACCGGATCTGCAGCGGCACGATCTGGGAGCCCTGGCTCGTGAGCGCCGCAGCGGTCGCATACGACGAGAACGCGTTCGCGAACAGCAAGAGGAGGCTGCCGAGGAAGGAGGGCGCGAGAACCGGGCCGGCGATCCTCAGCCAGTAGGAGGCGGTGCTCCCGCCCAGGGTGGCGTTGGCCTCGGCCCAGGTCGGTTTGAGGGCCTGGAGAGCGGGCATGAACGTGATGATCATCAGCGGCACCTGGAAGTAGAGGTAGGGCAGCACCAGCCCGGGCAATTCATAGAGCCAGACACCGCCCGCGAAGATGTCCAGGCCGAAGGTGTCGCGCAGGATGAGCGTGACCGATGCCCTGGATGCCGATGGTGGCGACGAACGCGAAGGCCAGCATCACGCCGCCGAATTGGGCGAGGACTCCGCTGAGCGAATCGACCACCGTGCGGAGGGCCCCGTCCGGACGTGCGCCGAGCAGCCCGTAACACGCGATCGCGCCGACCAACGCGCCAAGCACCGCGGTGAGGGCGGACAACCACAGGGAATTGGCGAACGCGTTGAGCACCACGGGGTTACCGAGTGCCGCGACCGTCGCCAGGGTGAACGAGCCGGACTTGTCGAAGAATCCGGTACCGACGGCGATCAGCGTCGGCAGGGCGAGAAAGAGGAGCACGTAGACCGCGAACGGCAGCAGCCCGAAGGCTGCTGCCGTTGTGCGGGTGCTACTGGACAGCGGCGGCCCAGGTCGCGCCGAGCAGGGTAGCCGCGGCTGCGCTCTGCTCTTTGGTCGGGACCACGGTCTCCGTGGGGGCCGTCGGAAGGGCGCCCAACAGTGCCGCGTCGATGGTGCCCGCGGCCGTCATCGCTTCGGCACGCGCAGGGCGTGCACCACCGGCGAGCCAGAGGTTCTGGCCTTCGTCGCTGTAGAGGAACTCCTGCCACAGCCGGGCTGCGGCGGGGTGCGGGGCGTCCTTGCTCACGGCCTGGTTGTAGTACCCGGCGTAGCCGGTGCCCGGGAACACGACGACCTTCCAGTTGCGCTGACCGGCGAGCTTGGTGCCGTAGCCGACATTGAGGTAGTCCCAGTCGAAGACGACAGGGGTCTCGCCGGAAGCGATCGTGGCCGGGGTCGGGTCGATCTTGACGAAGTTGCCCGCGGCGTTGAGCTTGGCGAAGAAGTCGATTCCGGGCTGGAAGTTGTCGACGGTGCCACCGTTCTGCACGGTCGCCATCCCGACGGCGGCGAACGCGGCCCCGGCCTGGGTCGGGTCGCCGTTGATGGCGACCTTGCCCTTGTAGGCTGCGCCGAGCAGGTCGCTCAGCTGCGTCGGCGCCGGGACGGCGTCGGGGTCATAGCCGACGGCCAGGTATCCGCCGTAGTCGCCGGTGTAGAGCCCGGTGGCTTCCTTGAGGGCGTCGGGGATATCGGCCCAGGTGGCCACCTTGTACGGGGCGAACCGGTCGGTACTGGACAGGGCTACGGCCAGGCCCAGGTCGAAGACGTCTGGCGCGGTGTCCTGCCCCTTCAGAGTGTCCGCCGCCTGGATTTCCTCGGCGCTCGAGCCGTCCGGGGAGGCTTCGTTGATCGTGATCTCGGGGTACTTCTTCGAGAACGCGTCGAGCACGGCGCCGTAGTTCGCCCAGTCACGAGGGAGGGCGATGACGTTGAGATTGCCTTCCGCCTTGGCTGCGTTCTCGAGGGCCGGCAGGTCGCCGAATGCGCTCAGGCTGGTGGCTGTTGCGGCATCGGTGGTGGCGGTTCCGCTCGCGGCCGTGCCGGAGCATCCGGTGAGGCCGATCGCAAGCACGGCCGTGGCAGCCAGGGATGTGATCAGGGTGCGTGGGGTGATCAATTTTCCTCCGTCTGACCAGCAGCGAGAGGCCGCACACGCATCGGCGAGCGCAGTTCGTTGCCGCGGTGCTGGTCACCGAGAGACTAAAAGTCGTTCTTGACGGGACGGCGAAACGTTCCTGAACAGCTCATGAATGCTCGGCGCCACGTTTCCCTCCGCACGGAACGACTCCCGCGCTCACCGCCGCGAGCGCGCGAACACGGTACGCAGCGAGACCCGCTTGGTGTATTCGACCGAGCCGTAGCGGAACAGCTGCACCGCGAGCCGGAGCACGATTCCGCCGAGCAGGAAGAGTTCCGCGATGACGATGCCGGACTCCAGGGGCTCAGCGAGCCCAGTCCGTTCCGGAGCATCGCCGTCACCGGCGCGGAATACGGGAAGAACGTGAAGAGCTGCACGATCAGCGCGTGCGGATCGGACACCACGAGCGACACCGCGTAGAGGGGCACGAAAACGAGCGCCATCACGATGCCGAAGACCTGGCTGGCCTCCTTGGCGGTGGGCATGATCGCCCCGGCTGCGACGAGGGTGCCCATGAACAGGGTGAACCCACCGATCAGGAGCAGGGCGCCGACGACCATCTGGCCGGGGTTGACGATGAGCTGGGAGAGGTCGACGTCGGGCAGGCTCAGCGAGGTGCGGAAGAACAGGTAGCCGACCAGCACCGGCAGGATGAACACGAGCATCTGCACGATCCCGATGATGAACAGGGAGATGATCTTGCCCATGATCAGGGTCGTCGGGTTGAGGGTGGTCAGGATCATCTCGGTGACCCGGTTCTCCTTCTCCTCGAGGGTGCTCGTGAGCATCTGGTTGCCCAGCATCACGATCACGACGTAGAAGATCAGCAGGAAGAGCAGGGGGGCGACGGCACCGAGGATTCCGCCGGAGACCGCGCCGTCCTTATAGGTGATCGCATCGACCTGGAAGGAGCCCCGCGCCAGCCCGGTCAACGTCTGGTCGCCGATCTTCGCCTGGGCGCTGGCGACCATCAACTGGGTCGCCACCGAGGAGTACTTGCCGTTGTCGAAGATGCCGACGTCGGCGCCGTAGACCGTGGTGGCCTCCTTCGTCGGTTCGGCCGGGTAGGAGAAGTAGGCCGCCGATGCGCCCGACTTCACGTCCGCGATCGCCTGGTCGGGGTCGGCGGCGAGGGTGCCCCCGAACGCGGTGGCGATGGCCGGGTCGATGTAACCGGATGCGTCGCTGTAGGTGAACCGGAGGGTCGCGTCCTTCTGCGAGTCGACCTTGCTCTCCGTGGAGGTGTTGGACAGCACGATGAGCGCGATCACGATGCCGATCACCACTGGCACGAGCAGGGTCGTGAGCCAGAACTGCTTCTTCTTGAGCGTGCGGGTCACTTCGAAGGAGACGACGGTGCCGAGATTGTGCCGAGCCATGGTCTACTCCCCCGCCGTTCCGTTACGTTCACCGGCAGTAGCGCCGGCGTTCTGGTCGCCGGGGTTCTGATCACCGGTGTTCTGGTCACCATAGACGGCGACGAAAATGTCGTCGAGGGAAGGACGACCGGCGGTGAACTCGCGAACGGTCACCCCCGCATCCATCAGTTCGCGCAGGATGACGGCCTCGTCGATCGGGCCGGTCACGGTCAGTTCGGCGTAGCTGCTCTCGCGCCGGGTGACCGTGTAGTGCGGAGAGTCGGGGATCTCGCCGGAGTAGCGGACCCGGACCACGGTTCCGCCGTACTGGTCCTGCACGTCTTCGACGGTGCCGTATGCCTCGGCCTCACCGTTCTTCAGGAGCACGATCCGGTCGCAGAGGCGCTCGACCTCTTCCATCTGGTGGGTGACCATCAGCACGGTGGCGCCGGCGCGTTTCTGGTCTTCGATGATGTCCATCAGAAGTTTGCGGTTGACCGGGTCGAAGCCCTTGGTCGGCTCGTCGAGGATGAGCAGCTCCGGGTCGTTCATGATCGTGACGCCGAGCTGCACCTTCTGCTGCTGGCCGCCCGACAAGTTTGTCGAGCCGCACCTTCGCCTTATCGGCCAGCGCGACCCGTTCGAGATACTGCAGCGACCAGGAGTGCGCGTTCGATCGGCTGAGTCCCTTGAGGCGCCCGAAATAGGTCATCACGTCGATGACGGATTCCTTCTTGTACAGGCCGCGTTCCTCGGGCAGGTAGCCGAGGGTGGCGCCGTCCTCGGGGCTGAACGGCTTCCCGTTGATGTGCAGCAGACCGGCGGTGGGCTGGTAGATCCCGAGCAGCGCGCGGATGGTGGTGGTCTTGCCGGATCCGTTGGACCCGAGGAACCCGAAGGTCTCGCCCCGGTTGATGTCGAAGGACAGGTCGCGGATCACGGTGGTGCGGCCGAAGTCCATCCGGAAGTTGCTGATGTGCACGAGCGGCTCAGTTTCCGACCGCGAGTCCTTCCGCGGAACAGCCTGCTGATCGGGCTTATCAAGTGAAGAAAGAAGTGAAGACGCCATGCCGAAGATCCCCCCAGTTTCGTTACCACGACGTTACACCGGAGGGGCCTGCGCGCGTCAGTGGCCGTGCGCTCCGGCCGGTGCGTCGGCATCCGCGCCCTCGACCGCCGGCGTGCGGCGGATGAAGAACGCCGCCGGGATCGCGAACAGCGAGATCACGGCGCCGCAGAGGAAGGCCGCGTGGATCCCTGCGCTCGTTGCGGTCACTGCGGTCACACCGGTGGCCAGCTGCGACGCGGCGACGGAGGCCATCACCGTCACGAACAGGGCGGTGCCGAACGCGCCGGCGAGTTGCTGAATTGTGCCAACCATGGCGCTGCCGTGCGAGTAGAGCTCGGGGCGCACAGCCGCCAGCCCCGCGGTGAACAGCGGAGTGAAGAGCAGGGCGAGGCCGAGACTCAGGGTCACGTGCGCAGCGACGACCATCCAGGGCGCGCTGTGCTCGTTCAGCAGGGTCATCCCCCAGAACACCGCGCTCACGATCACCGAGCCAGTGACGAGGAGCCGGGTGGGGCCCGACCGGTCGTAGAGCCGTCCCACGAGCGGCGCGAGCAGGCCCATCACGAGCCCCCCGGGCAGCAGCATCAGCCCGGTGGTGAGCGTGTCGAGGCCGAGCACGGTCTGAATGTAGATCGGCAGCAGGATGATGGTGCCGAACAGGGCCATCATGCTGATCGCCATCATCACGATCGCGAACGTGAAGGTGCGCGAGCGGAAGGTGCGCAGGTCGAGCAGGGCGCGGTTGCGCTTCTGCAGGGACAGCTGACGCAGGATGAACGCCGTGAGGCCGAGCGCGCCGACCGCGAGCGGCAACCAGCCGGACACCGAACCGATGCCGCCGCCCGCAGCGCCCAGGTTGCTCAGCCCGTAGACGAGCCCACCGAAGCCGAGCGCGGAGAGGATCACCGAGAGCACGTCGATCGGGGTCTTGGTCGGCGTCGTGACGTTCTTCATCAGGATGCCGCCGACGACGAGCGCGGTCAGCGCGATGGGCAGCACGATGATGAACATCCAGCGCCAGTCGAGCACGCTCAGGATCGCCCCGGAAATCGTCGGGCCGATCGCCGGTGCGACCGAGATCACGATGGAGATGTTGCCCATCATCCGGCCGAGGTGCGCCGCCGGAACGAGCGTCATCACGGTCGTGAGCAGCAGCGGGAACATGATCGCCGTTCCGGTCGCCTGCACCACCCGGGCGACGAGCAGCACGGTGAACCCGGGTGCGAGCGCTGCGATGAGCGTTCCGGTGCTGAACAGGGTCATCGCCGCGATGAACACCGGCCGCGTGTTGTAGCGCTGCAGCAGGAACCCCGTGATCGGGATGACCACGGCCATCGTGAGCATGAACGCGCTCGTGAGCCACTGGGCTGCGCTCGCAGAGATGCTGAGGTCTTCCATCAGTCGCGGCAGCGCCACGCCCATGATCGTCTCGTTCAGGATCACGACGAAGGTGGAGATGAGGAGCAGGGTGATGACGAGGCGGTTGCGCACGCCGAGGGCAGCCTCGGCCGCGGATGCCGCGGCATCCGCCCCCGGTGAACCGTGGTTCGTGTTCTCGTGTGTGGTGGTGGCGGTGGCGATTTCAGCCATGTGAAGGTCCCGTCGAGAAGTGCGGTCAAGATGGTGGGGCGGTGCAGCTATTCAAACTCAAACCACTGACACCGCCCGATTGTTCCGGTGAAGCGAAACTCCGTGGGACGGAATTCCGCTTCACCGGTCACCGATAGGGCGTGGTCATCCGGTAGCGCAGCAGGTCCGCATGCTGGCGCTCGAGAGCCCGCTCGCGTTCCTCGCGGACGAGGCGGACGGCCTCCCAGTCGACGGCGGCGACCGGGCGCTGCACGCGCGGCCGACGTCCCCACCGGATCAGGGCGACGCCGAGGTGCAGCGCCAGGCGATCGATGCGGCCGAGGGGACGCAGGTTGCGGTCAGCGGATGCGCGTTCGGATCCGGAGTGCGGGTCCGGTTCGGGCTGCGGGTGCAGCGGGTGGTCGTGGCGACCGGCAGTGGTCGACAGCGTTGTGGTCATGAGAGTGAGCCTCACTGTGGCGGTGCCCAGAACGGATGCGGAGGCATCCGTCGAGTGCACCGGCGGGGCCGCCGAGGCGGCGCAAAGGGACGTCGCCAGGAGTGCGACGTCAGGGAACGGGAGTGATCCCGGGGCGCGGAAAACGCTGGCTGCGTGCGGACATCGAGGGCGTCGCCACCGCAGAACCGGTGACGGAAACTCGCGCCGGTCAGGCGGTGAAGACGCCGACGAGGCCGACGGCGAGGCAGTTCACTGCGGAAATCTTGGACTGAATCATGGGACGGCTCCTCTCGTCGGGTGGCGTAGCTGCCACGGTACCCGTCGCCCCCACGATCGCGCAAGGGAATCGAGCAAGGTGCCCTGAAACAGCGGCTCCGACCTCGGCGGATTCGCCCGTTGGCCCCTCCCTCACAGGGGCACCGCCTCGGCGACGGCACGATCACGGATGCTGCCCTCGGCCCGGTCGCTCATGACGTCCACCCGCACGCCGAGAAGGTGTTCAAGATCGAGGACCAGGCCCGCCGCATCGAGGATTGAGGCCTCGGGCGCGAATGCGACGAGGAGGTCGATGTCGCTGCCGACGGCATCCGTGCCCCGGGCAATGCTCCCGAAGACCCGCACATTGCCGGCGCGGCGGCGTGCGGCCAGCTCGATCACGCGCTCGCGCCCCCGCTGCAGCACGACCGATGGTCGCTCGGCGGTCGCGGCCATGATGCGGGCGAGGGTTTCGGGGCGCGGCTGCACCCGACCGGACTCATAGGCGGAGAGATTCGGCTGCGGCACGTCGGCGCGCACGGCGAGCTGGCTCTGCGAGAGCCCTTCGCGCGTGCGTGCCTCGAGGATGCTCTCCGCTGTGTTCATGCACGGAGTATAGCTCGCAGCTATAGGACCTCCGCGGGCCCGCTCCCGTCACCGTCACTCACGCCCGCGCCCCTTTCGGCAGCCCGCGCCCCCTTGCCCTCACGCCCGCGCCGGTTTCGGCACACCGCGCCCGCCGTTTCGGGCGCGGCCTGCGCAAACCAGCGCGGGCGCCACCACGATGGCCGGACTAGTCGAGCTTCAGGTCTGCGAGTAGGTCCTCGAGGACCGACTCCTCTTCGACGCGCAAGCGCAACTCCTCCATCGCGCCGGAGAGAGCACTGTCCCAGGGAGTGTCGCCGACGCTTCCGGTGAACGCCGAGGTCGCGAGGCTCGACTCGCACGCGGCGCGGTAGTCGGCTTCGCCGTATCGCCACGGAGTCCACGGCACGCTGCGAGCGACCGTGCGCGCGATCGTGACGCCGCCCGCATCGAAGTCACCGTGGTACCGGAGCCGCGAACCGCCTTCGACGAGTTGCGTGAGTAACCGCAGCACCGCAGCCCCCGGTTGCCCGTTCACACACACGATCGGTACGAAACCGCCACCAGCACCAGCACCAGCACCAGCACCAGCACCGTACCGGTCGGCCGCGGCCGCGATCACCGCAGGGTTCTCGCACACCGAGACCAGCGCCGGGGCCCGGCCGATGTCATCCACGGCAAGCTGCCGGTACGTCAATACGACGGGCTGGCCGGACTCGGCGAGCGCCGCTAGGGCGCGGGCCGTCGGAGATATCACGCCGCCGGGAAGCCCGAGCGCGAGCACGGTCGAGGACAGCTCGTCCACGACAACACCCGACTGCTGCCACGCGTCCCGCCGCCACCGTGATCCGTTCCCGGCGGGTTGCCCGGACGCGGCCGCCGCGAGCCCGACCGCGATCGGCCCGAGTGGACTCTTCGGGTCGAGCGCATGCGCGTCCCCGAACAGGCGCGCCGCGAGCACGCCGAGAGCCTCCCCTCCGCAGGCAGGGCGCGGGCGAGCACACCGAGCTGGAGGGTCATCATGTGGGCGGCCGAAGCGGATGCCGTCACTCGCCGCAGCGCGCCCGATCGGTTCACGCCGTCCACCCAGCCCGCGAGTTCGGGCCGTTCGACGGCGATCACGCGCAGGGTGTCGGCGACCTGTTGCCAGCTCGCCCGTTCCGCGCGCCGGACCTCGGGGCCAACGATCGGCCCGACGAGTTCGGTGACCGCCGAGGCCAGCCCCGCGGGCCACGCGTCCCTCCGCAGCAGGGTGTCGAGCTGGTCGAGCGACACCGAAGCCGACGACCCCGAGCGCACGGGCCGACCGACGAGCCGGGCCGCCGCCATCCGCTCGGTCGCGCTCGCGTTCTGCTTCGTGACGACGCCCACGAGCGTGCCGGTCTGCTCGAGTCGGGAGCGCATGCGCGTCAGCAGCCACGCCGTCTCTGGAGTGCCGAGCAGACGATGGATGCGTGCAACGGCCTCCGCGCTGACCTCGCCTCCGGAGTCGACCCCGGTCCCGCCGCCATCCACATATTCGCTCACCAGAGCCCTCCCGCCTCAGCCTCAGCGGCGGCGACACCGACGTCGACGACGACGGTGCGCCGTTTCCCGTCCCACTGCCAGCGCTGCACGTGCACGGCGTCGGTGCCTTCGAAACGGGTCAGCTGCGAGATGCCGAGCCCGGGAACTTCCGCGTAGCAGCCCCACTCGCGTTCGCTCGTCATCACGACGTCGAGGTCGAACTCGGCGAGCAGACCGAGGCAGCTCGCGCGCGAGTTGTCGTCGACGCCGGCGAAGGCCTCGTCGAGCATGATCATCCGCGGGGCGTGTGGGTTGGTCGCGGTGCGATAGTGCGAGGACGCCGCCGCGAACAGCGGGATGCTCGCGGCGAGCACCCGCTCGCCGCCCGACGCCGGGCCGGTCGCCGACTTCCAGGCGCCGCCCTGCTGCCGCTCGACCGTGAAGCGGTGCCAGCGGCGGTAGTCGAGCGCCTCGCCGAGGTGGTCGTACCAGTTGCCGGCCTCGTCGGCGTCACGCACTTCCGCGATCCGGGCCTGCAGGAAGCCTCCGAGCGCGGCCCGATCGGATTCGTCCCAGACATCCGCCGTCGTCGCGAGCAGGCGCCGGGCCTCGGTCAGCCCGGCCGGCCCGTCCGGGCGCGGTTTCCAGAGCACCCGCAGGATCATGCCCGTCGTGGTGGGCCTGGCACGAAGTTCCTCGTTGAGCTGAACGATCTGCCGGTCGGCGTCTCCGATCAGCTCGGACAGTTGCGCGCCGACCTCGGTCACGAGGTGTGACTGGATGATCTCGCGCTCCTTCGCGCTCAACAGCCGCAGGTGCTGCTCGATCTGCTCTCCGAGCTGCTCGCCGAGTTCCACGAGCAGCATCTCCCGTCCGCGGAAGGTCACGACCACGCGCACCCCGTCGTCGTTCGGATAGTAGGCTGCCTCGTGCCCGTGCCGGCCGAGCGAGCGTTGCAGGTCGGCGAACTCGGTGAACACCTGCGACTGCAGCCGGCTGTACTTCTCGTCGGAGGCGTCGACCTCGGGCAGCGCAGCCTCGATCGCGCGGGCGAGCTGCACCCCGCGGGTCACGGTCCAGTCGGTGTCTCCCCCGGCATCCGGTTCGACGACGGCCAGCGCGGCGAGGTCGGCCACTTGCACAAGGCCGAGCGCGGTCGTGCGCTGCAGTGCGGCGACGGCGGCGACCCGGTTCGCGGCCACGCGGTCCTGGTCCGCACGGATGCCGCGGAGCCGCTCCCCGAGACCGGCCTTCTTCTCGCCGTCCCGGCGAGCGCTCTCGCCCAGGCGGCGCAGCTCGGCACTGATCGACTTCAGCTCGGCGACCACGGCGGCGACCCGGTCCCGGTAACCCTGCACGTCGGCGCCGAGCTGCCCGCGCAGGGTCTCAAGGTAGCTGCGGCTGCGGGTACGTTCGCCGGCGGCGGACTCGACCTCGGCCAGGGTCCGGTCGTGGTCGTCGCTGGCGGCGGCGAGCAGGTCTTCGGCTCGCCCGATCCGACGCCCGGCGGATGCCCAGCGCTCGGCCGCGTGCCAGAGGCTCACGACCCTTCCTTCATAGTTCGACAGGGCGGAGCCGAGACCGCGGATCGCCTCCGGCTGGGTGGGGAGGTGCAGCGTGGCGGCATCCGCGGCGAGGTCAGCCTCCGCCTCGGCGAGCTCGCGGCGGGCCACGGCCGAGCGAAAGCGGGCCTCCTCGCGTTCGCTCGTGCGCTGGGCGACGTGGTCGGCGGCACGCTCCGAGGCCCGATCGGCTGTCTCGAGCGCGGTCGGATGCGGCACCGCCGCCTGCTCGTGTTCGATGACGGTGGACCGGGCGGCGATCCCGTCGAGGGCGGCGGCCAGGCCCTGGTGCTCCGCGGAGATCGTGTCGAGTTCGACTCGCGCCTCGCGCAGCCGGTGGGCGCGGGCCGCTTCGCGTGCACTCTCTCCGATGAACCGGGCCGTGTCGACGGACCAGGCGCCGAACGCCGAACCCAGGCGGTACCGGCCGGTGAGGCTCACCCATACCGCGGGCGAGTCGTCGCCGAAGCCGATCGCCGAGGAAGAAGTGCCGTCGGAGTGGGAGTCAGAATCGGCTCCGTTGTCGAAGTCGGGATCAGCGCCGCCGTCGGTTGTGTCCCCGCCGAGGCTGATGCCTCGCAACACCGCCTCGATCGTCTCCGCGGTCACGGCCGACCCCGCGGGCGGCTCAGCGACGAGTACCGACGCAAGCGTTCCGACGGATGCCGTTGCACGCGCCCCGCGCAACAGTAACTGCCCATTGCCGGGCAGGCGCAGGTCCCCGTCAGGCAGCACGAGCGAAGTGAGCAGCCCGCTGCCCTCAAGAGCGGCCTCGAGCCCGGCCCGCTGCTCCGCGCTGACCTCGTCTGTGAAGCTCACCGCGCGCCAGAGCGGAAGGGACCCCTCGGGCGCGGCGGTGCGGGTGTGCGGCAGGGTCGGCTCGACCGAGTCGCCCTGCTCGAGCCCGGAAATCTCGGTGCGGAGAGCCTCGCGCCTGATCGCGAGGTCGCCGAGCCGGTGCCGGAGGTCAGCGCGCTGCCGTTCCAGCTCGGCCTGCAGCCGCTGGGCGTCCCTGCGCAGCGCAGTGCTCGCGGGGTTCTCGCCCGTGCGCAGTCGCACCCAATCGGCGAAGGCGCCGAACGCGTCATCTGGAACGGCGAGCTCAGTGAGTCCGGCCAGCACGATCTCGACCTCGGAGACGTAAGCATCGACGGCGGCCTCGACCGCGGCATCCGCCACGGTGCGTTCGTCGGTCGCCTCCGCCAGCCGGGTCTCGGTCTCGGCTTCGCGCAGGTCCGCCGCGCCGAGGTGCCCTTCGGCCTGCTCCAGCACTGTGATCAGCGCAGAGACCCGGTCTAGGGATTCACGTAGTCGGGCACGCGGGCAGCGGTCGCGGTACGCTCGCGCTGGAGGGCCGCCTCGAAGCCGTCGAAGCCGCCGGATGCGTCGGCACGCCGTCCACCGCGCGCGACCGGCCAGCCGGACTCGTCCGGTACGAGCCCGAGCCCCGCCGAGTCGTGCTCGATCCCGGCACCCACGGCCGCAGCGACCGCCAAAACGCTGGCCTCACGGAAGCCGGTCGCGCCCGCCACGAATTCGGACCGGGCGTCCGTCGCCTCCGCATCGGCGCGAGTGAAGGCGGCATCCGCGCGCTGGAGGCCAGCCTCCGCAAGTGCCGCACGTTCCCCGGCTGCGGTCGCCGCGGCATCCGCCAGCTTGAGCAGTCGCTCGCTCTTGGCATGCACGCTGTCGCGCAGCGCTTCCTGCTCGGCCTCGCGAGTCCCCTGCTTGGTGCGCCGCTCCGTGGTGGCCGCGGCGTTGGCGTCGAGGGACTCCCGGAGCCGGTCGAGCTCCGCGGTCACCTCGAGGACCGCCCGCCCGTACTTGTCGAAGTCGGACTGCTCGCGGCGGGGGCCGACAGCCTGCCGCTTGAGCATCACCTGCGCATAGGCTCGGTAGTGCTGCAGGAACCCGTGCACCGCCTTCTGGGCGGCGGCAAGTTGCTGCACCTCGTCGCGTTCCTCGTCGAGTGAGCGCATTCCGTCGGCGACGGACTTGATCACGTCGTCGCTGACCGGGGTCAGCGCGCGGGTCAGCGCCTCGGACAGGGCGGCCTCGCTCGGTTTCTTGGAGAGCTGCGGCGCGCGAATCTGCAGCAGCAGCTCGATCAGTTCGGCGTAGCGCCGCTCGCCGAGGCCGAAGAGCTTCGCGTCGACAGCCTGCCGGTACTCGCCCTTGGTGTCGTAAACCCGCCCGCGGTCGCCGAGGGCCTCGGCGAGGCGGTCACGCCCGAGCGCGAGCCGGCTCGCGTCGATGAGGTCGAGGGTTTCCCCACGCGTTGCTCGGTCACGAAGAACCAATGCCGGGTGATACCGCGGCCGCGCGCCGCCTTGAGTCCCGCGCCGATCGTCACGTACTGCGCCCGGCCCGCCTCGTCGATGCGGCCGAACTCGAGCCAGCTGTAACCGAGGCGTTCACCGTTCGGGTGCTCGTCGCCGAGCAGCAGATTCCACTCCATGCGCTTCTGCCGGTCGCCGTCGGGTTCGACCCTCTGGGGCGAGAGGTCGCCGTCGAGAAGGAACGGCAGGGTCAGTGCGAGCACCTTGGACTTGCCCGCGCCGTTGTTGCCGCGCAGCAGCAGCCGGCCGTCGACGAACGGGAACTCCTCGTTGTCGTAGTAGAAGAGGTCGACGAGACCCAGTCGCTGCGGCTGCCAGCGCACGCTCGTCGGCACTGGCCGCGGGTCGGAACGGAATGGTGCAACTGTGTCCAGGGTCACGACTGTCGAGCTCCCATGATTGTCGGTGCAGCGAGGGCGTATCGGGCCAGGGCGGGCAGTACACGGATGCTTTCCCCGTCCCGGGCGACGAGCCGAAGGGCCAGGAGGCGGCCGAGAGCGGTCTCGACGAGGTCGGCCGCGTCGTCCGCCGCGCCCTTCCGCCAGAACTTGGCATAGTCGGGGGCGAGGGCGCGCACGTGCACGACGAGGTCGTCGACCAGGAGATCGGATTCCCCGCAGCGAGCCAGGAACTCGGCCAGGAGCAGGGTGACGTGTCCTTCGGTGCCCTTTTCGGGCATCCGCACGTCGCTGAGGTCGTCGTCAAAGTCGACCATGGCGATGCCCTCGAGTCGGATCTCGGCGACGAGCCCCGTGAACTCGGTGATGCGCCGGCAGATCGCGGCGCGCTGGCCGCGCAAGTAGGCGGTCTCGTCGTCGTCGAGCTCGTCGAGGTAGAGCACGGGGTCGTCGAGCAGGCGACGGGTGAGGCTGTGCCGCAGGCGTAGGTTGCGGAGGTCGGCGGTCGGAGCAGTGCCGCGGTCGCGCATGGCCGAGGTCCGCTCGGCGAGCGTGGTGGCGCCGATCGTCGACGGGCCGCGCCGGGTGACGAGGAGCTGGGAGAGCACCCGGCGGGATACGTCGTAGAGCGCGTCGCCGGTGTTCTGGACGAAGTCCGCCTCGTCGCCGGCGACCCGGGCGAGTACGCCCCATTCGAGCAGCAGCTGCACGGCCGCGACGAGGTCGCTCCGTTCCTCGCGGCTGCCGAGTTCGAAGACGAAGCCGGCCGCGACGAGTTCGGGCGCCGTCGCAACCACGAGAACCTGCTCGGCGAGGCGGCCGAGTGCGATCTGGCTGTCGCTGCGCTCGAGCACCGACAGGCTGAGCATCAGTAGCACGTAGCGGCGGCGCGAGAACGGCACCCCGCCGCGGCGGGCGGCGAACGGATGCGTCGCATCCGTCACCGACGCCGGTTCCCGGTCGAGCCGCACCACCTCGCTGTCGACGTGTAGCGTCCAGCCGGCATGGACGTCGAACCACTCCGCGAGGTCACCCGCGTGCCGCCGCACGAGCCGGTAGCGCTCCTCTTCAGTCGAGCGGATCAGGGGCGTGCGCAGCAGCATTCGGGCCGCCCGCTGCCGGTCGTCGACCGCCGAGACGCTCATGACACCTCCACAAACACGTCGACGTCTGCATCAGCATCCGAGTCGGCATCGGCGCGCGAGTGCGACGCGTGCGCCGGAGACCCAGCCTGAACGTCGCCGGCTTCCTCCGCGTCGGCGCGCCCGTGAGTTGAGCTTTCGGCCTCGGCATCGGCGGCATCAGCGGCGTGTGCGCCGGCCGGCCGGTCCTCGTCTTCCTCCATCAGGTCGGTGATACGCACGAGGTGGTCGGGACCCCAGAGCGTGCCGCGCTCGGTCTCGAGGGCGACGAAACCGGCATCCGGCAGCTCGGTCAGCTCGATGCTCATGGTGCCGTCGGTCGAGGCGGTGCGGATCGGCCCGCCCTCGGGCGGACGCGCGACGAGCGCGTCGCCGAGCAGGGTGAGGAAGAGGCCGAAGGCGGTGCTGTCGAGCCCGGCGAGCGCGCTCAGTTCGACCGTGCCATCGGTCGCGAGACGCTTCGCGCCGCGGCGATCTGCTCGGCTTGTTCGCGCACCTGCAGCGCGATCAGCGCCCGGGACGCCGAGCGGTCGATGACCTGGTTCGGCCGACCCTTGCGCTCGTAACTGCCCGTCCGGCGCAATTGCGGAGAGATTTCGATCGCGGGGGCATCCGCCCAGGGCGCTCCGACGAGCGCGGCGTTGTCGCTCCAGTGCGCCCAGGTCGCGGAGTCGACCGTGAGGTGCCGGGCCGAGTAGAGGCCGAAGGCGGCCCGGGCGAGCCGGTGACGGTCGTCGTCGTCGGGCGCCTCCTGGAACCACTGGGCGAGGCGCAGGTAGTCGGTGGACCGGTCGGAGCGGCCCGAGCGCCTCGCGTTGACGGCGCGCACGGCGTCGAGCAGGGCCGGGATCGCGGCGAGCGCGGCCATCCGCAGCAGTTTCGCCTGGCTGTCCCTGCCGTGGCTCGAGAGGAACCAAGACCGCAGCCCTTCCCAGCGGTTCGCCCAGACAGCGTAGTGACGCGCCGACTCGGCGAGGGCATCGGGCCCGACGGGATGCTCGGCATCTCCGGGATCGGGGACCTGCACGAGGGCGTCGCTTGCCTCTCGTTCGGCGAGCGCGCGGAGGGCGCGGTCGACCGCCGCGCTGTCGGCGCGGGCGAGCAGGGTCGCGATCTGCGGGCCGCGAACGGTGAGGTCCTGGATGAAGCGTTCGAGATAGTCGACGAGTCGCGACTTGTAGGCGACGAAGGCCGCCTCGTCGGTGTCGGTGAGGTCGATCGTGCGCTGGAGCGAGGCCATGAACGCGCTCGCGTTGTCGGCGAGTTCGGTGAAGCGCAGGGTGAGCGCGGCGAGGGTCTGGTGCAGCTTGCCGAGGTCCGGGGTTTCGGCGCCGATCAGCGTCACGAATTCGTGCAGGGTGACCGCGATGTCCTCGAGGGCAACGCTCTGCAGGGCGCCGCGGCGGCCGAGGGTCTCTTCGAACCGTTCGAGGGCGCGTTCGGCGGCCTCGCCCGCCTGGCTCAGCTGGAACAGATGGCGCTTGCGGTAGAAGTCCTCGACCTGCACGACGCGGCCGGTGTCGGGCGACGCGAGGAGGTTGCCCCAGCCGACGAGTGAGTCGAGGGCCGCGGTGACGGCCTCGATCGACAGGTCTTCTGGCACAGGGACGGTCGCACTGGTCGCACCCGCGGCCGGATTGGCGGCTGCGCCCGGGGTCGGTTCCGCGGCATCCACTGCAGCATCGCGACGCAGCTGGCCGAGCACGTCGTCGGGGCGCAGATGCACCTGGAACCGCTCCTTGGCCGTCACGAAGGTGCCGAGCACGCGGCGGTAGATCTCGCTGTTCTGCGCGTTGAGGTGGCTGAACACGCTGAACGACTCGGAAAACTGGACCTCGGCAGAAACGATGCTCACCTCCCCTGGACTCGACACGGTTCAGAACGACTCGACACGCCGCGCGGTGCGCACGACGGACCCCCATTCATCATGCAGCATTCCACCGACTTCAACAGTCGCGCCGCCGCCCCGGGCGAGACAAGTCGGCGATTTCACCTCACGAGAGTCGGTTGACAGAGATGACACCGAAGCTAGGCTTGGTTGACAGAGATGACAGCCGACGACTCACCGGGAGGGCTCACGATGACACCCGACGCCGAAGCGCAGACACCCCCCGGGGAGCGCCACTCCCGCACGCTGATGCTCACCGACTACCAGGCCGAGCTTCTGACCGAGATTGCGAAACGTCTTCCCGACCGTCTCGAAGCATCCGTCGCCGGTAACGCTCGCACCGTGGCGGAACGCATGGTCGCCACGATCCCCGGGACAAGCATCTGGCAGGAGAAGATCGGTCCCTTCTATGAGGCCTCGGCGATCGCTAAGTGGAAGGGCGTCAGCCGCCAGCACGTCCACAAGCTGAGGAACCAGGGCGTGCTGCTCGCAGTACAGACGGCGGATGCGAAGTCGCTCCTGTTCCCGGCATGGCAGTTCGGCCCCGGCGGTGAACCCCTTCCCCACCTGAGGCCAGTGATCGACGCATTGCTCCCCGCCGCACGTGACGAATGGTCGCAGGCGCTCTGGCTCAACGTGAAGACACCCCGATTCGGCGGTCGCTCTGCGGCGGACCTGTTGAAGTCGAACGAGCTGGGACCGGTTCTCGACGCCGCGCGAAACGATGCCGCTCGGCTTGCGCCGTGAGCCGGGAGGCGACTTTTCAGGCCAATCCCCTTCCGGGCCGCGACTTCACCGGCTTCCCGGCAGTACATACTCGGGGAGCCGAACGGAAATACCGCTCCCACCCGATCGGGCGTGGAGCCTGGTTCTTCGCGTCGGCGCCCGGCGGCCCGGGCGGGGGTCGCTTCGATCTGGCCCCACCACTCGGCACCTGTTATCTCGCCGACACCGTGGCCGTTGCTGTCCGCGAGCGTTTGGGACCCAGCTACGCTGCATCCGGCATGGTGCCCCGCTGGGCCGCCGAGGAATTCCAGGTCACTGAGCTCGACCTCAGCGCGGGCAAGAAGTGTGCCGACGTGGCCGCGGCGGACGCCGCCACGTTCGGTGTCACCCGTGAGTTGAGCACGATGGACAGCTACGGCGTTCCGCAACAGTGGGCGGCCCTGTTCGAGTCGCTCGGCTTCGACGGCATACGGTACCCCGCACGATTCAGCACCGGCTACTCGCCTGATGCCTGGGCCGTGTTCGGAGCTGCCGGGCCACGATCGTGGCCAACTTATGCAGTCGTCGACGGGGTCGCCGCCTCTGAATCGAGCGGCTTCTCCGTCTACTCGCCGCCCGCATCCGCCGCAGGTTTGAGCGTGAGCCTTCCGCCCGGCGTGACCTAGAGTGCCGCGGCGCACCGTCGGAGATTCTCGCGACACGCCGCGTATCCGGGCAGCGGATGCCGCGAGTCGCGTAAAATCTCCGACATAACGTTCCGCGAGACCCGGTTCAGTCCTGCGGGTCCGCGCCCTTCCGCTTTCGGAACGCGATCATGTTCATCCGGCTGCCGCAGCGCGCACTGCAGAAACGCTTGGACCCGTTACGCGAGAGGTCGAGGATCAGGCCGGCGCAGTCATCCGCTTCGCAGATGCGCAGCCGCCGCATCTCGTCCATCCGGATCACGTCCATCAGGGCGAGCGAAGCCTCCACGCGCAGGCGTTCGCCGAGCGGCGCATCGGGCGTGGTCGCGTGCAGGTGCCAGTCGGATGCGTCGTGCCGGGCGAGGTACGGCAGGGCCCTGGCCTCGGCGAGCATGGCATTGACCTGGAGCGCCGCGGTGTCGCGGTCGCGGGTCCAGACGAGCCGCACCTCGTCACGGGCGCGCAGCACGTCGAGCCGCTCGCCCTCGTCGCCGTCGATACGGCCGGAGAAGGGATACCCGGCGAGGAAGTCCGCGAGCTGTTCGAGGGTGGCGAGCTCATCCGTGCCGCTGCGGGAGGCCGCGGGATCGGTGTTGCCGAGGTCAACCGCGAACTCGAGCGACTCCACGGTGTCATGGGCAAACTGCATGTTGACTCCTAACCCGACCATCGCCTAACGTTATGGTCATACCGAATAGTAGACCGTAACGCTGCGCGCGCAGCAGAGCGCGCGACAGAAGCCGGAAGCAGAGCCGGCAGCAGAAGGAGCCCCATGAAGATCTCGTCGCCCTCCGCGGGTCTCGTCGTGGCGGTCATCGGCTCGCTCTCCTTCGGCACCTCCGGCGCGTTCATCAAGCCCTTGCTCGAGGCCGGCTGGTCCCCGGGCGCCGCCGTCACCGCACGCGTGCTCGTCGGCGGGCTCGTGCTGCTGCCACTCGCCCTGGTCTCCCTGCGCGGATCCTGGCCCGCCCTGTTGCGGGCACGGTGGCGCGTGCTCGCGATGGCCCTCGCCGGCGTCTCGGCCACCCAGTTCTTCTACTTCGCCGCGATCCAGACCATTCCGGTCGCCACGGCCGCGCTCATCGAACTCCTCGCGCCGCTGCTCCTGGTCGGCGTCGTGTGGGTGATGACCCGGCGCATCCCGCACGCCCTGGTTCTGGTCGGGTCGCTGTTCGCCGTCGGCGGGCTTGTGCTCGTGGTCGGCCCCGGCGCGATTCGCGCGGTCGACCCGCTCGGCCTCGCCTTCGCCGCCTGTGCCATGGTCGGCTGCGCGATCTACTTCGTGATCGCCGCCCGCCCGAGCGACGGGTTGCCTCCGGTGGGGTTCGCGGCCGCGGGGCTCGTGCTCGGCGGCCTCGTGCTCGGCGGGTTGGGCGTCACCGGCGTTCTCCCCTCTCCGCGACGTTCGGCCCGGTGCCGCTCGCGGGCACCGCCCTGCCGTGGTGGGTGCCGCTCGTCATCGTCGCGGTCGTCAGCACCGCGCTCGCCTACGTCGCCGGCATCACCTCGGCCGAAGCCCTCGGGTCGCGGCTCGCCTCCTTCGTCTCACTGCTCGAGGTCGTCTTCGCGGCCCTGTTCGCTTGGTTGCTGCTCGGCGAACAGCTCACGCCCCTCCAGCTCCTCGGCGGCGCGCTCATCCTCGGCGGCATCGCGGCCGTGCGTGCGGCCGGCTCCGAAACCGCCGTTCCCGCCACGCTCGAACCGCTCATCCCGGTACCCCTCATGGCCGACGCCGGGGTCGTGGAGCCGGCGACGGCCCGCGAATACCAAGGCTGACGAGCACCTGCCAGCGGATGCCGCCCGTCGCCGCACGTATCCGGCTCACCTGCCGCGCCGCATCCGTTCACCCCACGCCCGCACCCCGTTCACCCCACACCCGCGCCGGTTTCGGCAGCCCGCGCCCGCCTGACCCCGCACCCGCGCCGGTTTCGGCAAACCGCGCCCGCCGTTTCGGGCGCGCCGTGCCGAAACGGGCGCGGCGCGATCGGATGCCGCCCGTCGCCGCACGTATCCGGCTCACCGGTCGCGCCGCATCCGTTCACCCCACGCCCGCGCCGGTTTCGGCAGCCCGCGCCCGCCGTTTCGGGCGCGGGCTGCCGAAAGGGGCGCAGGCACCGCCCGGCAGGCCTAGAGTTCCTGCCGCCGGAAGGCGGCGACCGCGAGCGCGACCAGGGCGGCGGCCAGCAGCAGCGCCGTGCACACCGGCCAGAACGTTTCGACCGACTTGCCGAGCGCGAGCGACGTCGGCACGCCCGTCAGCGCCGCCGGTGAATAGGTGCCGAGGGGCGTCCACAGTGCGGCGATCGACACGAGCGCATACGCGCCCAGCCCGGCACCGGCGGCCCCGGCCGTGGGGCTGATCACCACGGAGAGCAGCGTCATCAGGGCGACGAACAGGATGCCGAACACCAGCCAGGCGAGCGACGCCGACCAGAGCGCCCCGCCGGGCGCCTCCCCGAACACGATCGCCGTCCCGCCCCAGGTGACGAGCGTGCCCGCGACTACGAGCATCGCGAGGAACGCCGAATGCACGGTCGCCTTGGCGAGGATGAACGCGCCGCGCGACACCGGTTTGGTGAGCACGAGCACCGCGGTGCCGCTGCGTCGCTCCGAGGAGACGATGCCGCCGTAGACGATGATCAGCGCGAACAGCACGATCTGGGACAGGTTCTTGATCCAGCCCGTGTAGGCGTCGGCATACGTCGGGTCCGGGAGCGTGAACTGCCCGAGCTGGTCGCCCGCGACCGCTCGCAGGATCTCCGGCGTGAACCGGGCCATCACCGGGCCGGTCAGCGCGAAGAACAGCACGATGCCCGGGAGCACCCAGAGTCGCCAGGTCCGCACGATCTCGAGGACCTCCTTGCGCGCGAACGCTGCGAATCCCCTCATCGGGTCCCCCTCCGACCAGGCTGACGAAGACGTCCTCGAGGCCGAGCTCACCGGCATCCATGCGGCACAAGCCGACGTGCCGGCCGGCGACGAGCACCGGGATGGCCCGGCGGGCGGCGTCCATGTCGGTGACGGTGATTTCGAGGGCGCCGGTGGGCCCCACGGCAACGGATGTCGCCCACGGCTCGCGGGAGATGTCTTCCGCGAGGCCGCCCGCGGCATCCGTGACCTCGAGGATCACCTTGCGTTCGGCGTACCGGGAGGTGAGCTCCTGGATCGGCCCGTGCGCGACCACGCGACCGTGGTCGAGAATGGCGACGGTGTCGCAGACCCGCTCGACGTCGGCGAGGATATGCGTCGAGAAGAATACGGTGGTCCGCCCGCGCAGCGAGCTGAGCATCTCGAGCACGTCGCGGCGTCCCATCGGGTCGAGGGCGCTCGTCGGCTCGTCGAGGAGGAGCAGCTGGGGCGCGTTGATCAGCGCCTGGGCGACCCCGAGCCGTTGCTTCATGCCGCGGGAGTACCCGCCGATCGCGGTGGTCACGTCGGTCAGTCCGGCGAGTCCGAGAAGCATGCCGACACGTTCATCCAGGGTGCGCCGGTCGATCGCGAAGAGCCGGCCGACGAACCGGAGGAATTCCTCGGCGGTCATCCAGTCGTAGAAGCCGGGCACGTCGGGCAGGAAGCCGATCCGAGCGCGGATCGAGTCGTCGACCGCCGTGACGTCGCGGCCGAGGATCTGCACGCCGCCGCTCGTCGGCCGGGCGAGGCCGGTCAGCATCCGGAGCAGCGTCGTCTTGCCGGCTCCGTTCGGGCCGAGGAACCCGAAGATCGAGCCTTCCTCGACCTCGAGGTCGACGTTGTCGAGCGCGCGGTGCTCGCCGTAGGTCTTGGTCAGGCCGCTGGTGCGGATCGCGAGACTCATCGCGGGCCGGCTTCACTCCGTGGCTCGGTGCCCGGCTGCCCGGCGGCGTCGTTGCGTGACCCGTACAAGGAGTCGGCAACCGCGTCGGGGCTGATCGAGGGCGGCCGGGGCGCCGACGCTGCCGCGTCCAGCACGGCGGGCTTCCGGCCCACGACCAGGTAGAGGATGGCGCCGAGCAGGTTGGCGAGCAGGATCACGGCCAGCCACACCCACTTGTTGCCGGTGAGAACCCGCTCGGCAGGCCGCCGGTACAGGTCGACGAGCGCGATGACGTCGAGGGTGACCTGCACGACCCCCATCACCGCGATGACGATCCACACCCACCCGGGGAGTGACGACAAAGGCATATTCATGACACGGAACCCTTCTTCGAGGCCGACGCGAAGTCGCGGCGCTGTTCGGCGGCGCGACCACTCCGGGAAACACCCACGAGCAACCCCAACGGCAGCACGAGCACGAGGAACAGCCCGACCCAGGTCGGCCACATTCCGGCGCCGCCCTGCACCGCGAAGATGGTCTGCACGAGGCAGACGAGCGCGACGAGCGCAAGCGCAAGACTCCCGGCGGATGCGGCGACCCGACTCCACGCCCCACGCCGGGCCAGGTGCACCCAGGCCGCGGCGAGCAGCGGCAGCAGCACGAACCCGCTCAGGAGCAGAAGGTTGGCGGTGCGGCTCGAGTAGCCGTCCGGCTCGCCGGTGAGTCCCCAGTGCGAGGGGACGGTTTCGGGCAGACCGGCCCAGGTCGCGGCCGCGAGGGCGGCGAACGCGACCCCGGCGAGGATCGGTGCAGCGAGCGTCGCCGTGACCACCCACGCGGGCGCCTCGGCGAACGGCTCGTCCTCGTCGTCCGGCCGGATCAGGTGCGCCCGCACGGCGAGCGCGGCGAAGTTGACCGTCCAGCCGATGCCGAGCGCCTTCGGCACGAGGATGTTCGGGTCAGTCGGGTCCCACGACCGGCTCGCGAAGCGCTCCGACGTGGGCTGCCGGGTGTCGTAGGGGACGCCGAGGAACCGGCCCGCCCGGTGGGTGCGCGGCAGTCCCCCGGTGGTGAGGTCCCGGGGGTCGCGAGCGGCGGCATCCGTGCCCCCGTCGTGGTCGATGCCGGAGTCGACACCATGGTCGGTGTCGAAGTTTGAATCGGAGTCGGAGTCGGGATCGTCGGCCGCATAGGCGCCCGCGAGCTCCTCGGGCTCGCCCAGCTCGGCGAGCACCCGGCGCACCGCGTCGTCGCTGCGATCGGTCCCGTCGAGGCGATGCTCGACGTGGGCTAGCAGCTCGGCGAGGGAGTCCGCGTCGATGTCGATGCGCAGTCGCGCCGCGGCGGCGCCCAGGTGGTCGAAGTAGGCGTCGACCAGCGCGGTTGCCCCGGCGGGCGGGAGCCCGTCGCCGGGCAGCGCTTCGGAGTGGTCACGCATGGGTCGCGTCCTTTCCCAGGAGGTCGGTCATGTCGGCGCTCATCGCGGTCCAGACCTTCGTCATCGCGACGAAGGCCCGCTCGCCCGCGGGCGACAGCCGGTAGTACTTGCGCGGCGGGCCGACGGGCGATTCCTGCCACTCCGAGGTGATCAGGCCGGTCTTCTTCAGCCGATTCAGCAGCGGGTACGCGGTGCCGGCGCTGATGGCGAGGCCCGGGTACTGGACGAGCCGGTCGACGATCTCGGCGCCGTAGGCCTCGCCCCGGTGCAGCAGGGCGAGCACGGCGAGCTCGACCACGCCCTTGCGCAGTTGAGACGGAATCGCCTCGCCCTCGATCGCCATGGTCCCGCCTCGCGTCCTGTACCGTGTCACACCCGGTTGCTTGTTATGCCAACTACAAGGTAACACACGTTACCGCCGCGAGCGGATGCCGGCCGACAGCTGGGTCTCGACGCCCGGCGGATGCGACCACTCCCGCCGGCCTCGCCCTGCGCCCCTAGCTCTCCGGGTCGTACCCGAACGCGCGGAGCTCCTGCGCGCACCGGCAGGCCACCGCGATCCTCCGCGCCCACTCGACCGCGTCCTCCCGGGTCGGCAGCTCCAGCACGGTGAACCCGCCCGTGAGGTCGGAGCCCGGATAGAGCTCAGCGCTCACCGACCCATCGGCGGCAACGAGCACCGGAGCGACGCCCTCGTCGATCCCCCCGCCGAAGACCCAGACGCCGGCCGCCTTCGCCTCAGCGACCACGGCATGGGAGTCGACGACAGCGACCGGGAACTCCTCGTCGGTGACCACCATCGCGCTGCTCGGGAACGAGATGAGGTACTTGGTCATGAATCGGCCACCTCATCGGCGTCGTCCAGCCGGAAGCCGACCTTGAGCGTCACCTGGAAGTGGTGGATCACGCCGTCCTCCACATGCCCGCGGGTGCCCACCACCTCGAACCAGTCCACGTTGCGCAGCGTACGGGTCGCGCGCTCGAGTCCGCTGCGGATGGCCGCATCCGTTCCGTCCGGCGACGTCCCGACAATCTCCGTGACGCGGTACGTGTGATTCGTCATCGCTTGTTCCCTCCACCTTCGTGCCGAACCCGCGGCGTCCTCGCCTCGGGTTCTCCGACCATAGCCCGCGAGCAACGAGCCTTCAACGGCGTGGCCACGGGCATCCCCCGACGCCACCGCGAACGCACCCGACCCACACCACGCACGCCCGGCAAGTCCACGAGCGCCGCGTCGTGCGGAGCATCGGCCCGGGTGTTCAGATACTCGACACTCTCCGCGACCGGCTGTTCGTGCGCTCTAGCATCGGTCTCGATAGTTCGGACCGAGGCGTGACGGGTTGTTCTGGCGCCCAGACCGCAGCGGATCCACCGAGTGAGGCATCGAGAGAGGCAACGACCATGCGCGAAGAAATCTACTGGCTAGTGACCTGCGACGTGAAGCCGGGCAAGTTCCAGGACTTCACCGAAGCAATCGAGCCGCTCGTGGCAGCGACGAAGGCCGAAGAGGGCTCGCTCATCTACGGCTACAGCGTCAACGACGACGAGACCCTGGTGCACATTCTTGAAATGTATCGAGACTCAGCGGCTGTCGTCAGCCACGTCACGACGGTCTTCCCCCAGTTCGCCGAGCGCTTCCTCGACGGCGTCGACATCACGGGCTTCGTCGTGTTCGGCACACCGGATGCCGCGGCGAAGGAAATCCTCGACGGCTTCGGCTCGACCTACATGCGACCCTTCTCGGGTTTCACGCGCAAGGAGTCGCTCGTCAGCTAGCCACGGGTCATGGCCTTCGCCAGTGACTCCCGGCACAATGGAGGTGAGATGAGCGGCTCCCACGCCGACTCTTACCGCGTCCTCACCTCCGGCGCCTACGGGCACCGCGCCAGCGAGTCCACCGGAGAGAGCCCGGCCTAGGCGCGGGCCAGGGTCTTCACGAATCCGAGAATGGCCGCCGCGGTGATGTCCGGCTGCTGGGCCTGAGGGTAGTGGCCGGCCTCGGCGACCATCACGACCGAGCCGTGGAGGGCATCCGCTACGAAACGGGCCTCAGTGGCGGGGTCCTTGAAGTCGGGGTCCTTGTCGCCCATGATGACGAGCGTGGGGGCGGTCACCGCGCTGAGCTTCGCCTCGGCGGGGTCGTGGGTGGTCTGCTGGGTGGTGAGTGAGAAGGCCTTGCCGTACGGCTTGCGCGTCAGGCTGGCGATGACCGCCGTGCGATACTCCACGAAATCGTCGGGCTTCCGGCCGGCGTAGAGGGTGGGCATATAGCTCTTCCACATGGGCGCGATCCAGAGCGGGGCCATCATCACGCGGAACAGCCCGCGAGTGAACACGTTCGTCGGCGGGTTCCGCACGAAGGGGCCGACCAGGACCAGACCGTCGACCTGGGCGGGATGCTCCGCGGCGACGATCACGGCGGCCCCGGCGGCCAGGGAGTTACCGACGATCACCGCCGGCCGGCCGAGCTGTGCGATCAGGGCCTGGATGTCGCTCGCGGTTTCGATGTCTCCGTAGCCGGAGAAGGTGGTGTCGCTGTCGCCGTGCCCACGGAGGTCGGTGGTGACCACCGTGTAGCCGGCGCCGACGAGCGCCGGGGTCAGGAAGCGATAGGAGGACCGCAACTCACCCATGCCGGGCACGAGTACGAGAAGTGGTCCGGCGCCCTGGAGGTCATAGGCGATGCGCCCCTCGGGGCGGGCGAGGTACTGAGTCGACGAGGCAGAAGCTGCAGTGGAGGAGGTCATGCAGCTACTATGCATCCCCTTTTGGCTAGTGTCAATAGCCAGATTAGAAAAGTGGATGCTTCACCCAGGCCGATCAGGACCACGTCGCCAGCACGCGGGGTTGGCTATTGACACTAGCCAGAAAGAAAGTCATCCTTAGCCCCATGGAAACAGCATCCGCTTTCGCTCGACGACGCCTCAGCGCCAGGACTGGAGCACGTACCCGTGCCTAGGGTCGGGCTCACCCGCGACCGGGTTGCGGAAGAGGCGGCCGTGATGGCCGATGAAGTCGGTCTCAACTCGCTCACCCTCGCCGCACTGGCCACCCGTCTCGGCGTTCGGCAGCCGTCGCTCTACAAGCACATCGATTCGATGGCCGGCCTCCACCGCGACATCGCCGTGCACGCCAAACGCGACATGGGCGAGGTGCTCGCGCGGGCATCCGTCGGTCGCTCTGGTCCCGACGCCATTTCCGCCATGTCCCGGGCGTATCGCCAGTGGGCGCTGCAGCACCCCGCCCGGTATGAGGCCGCCAACCGGATGCCCGCCCCGGGCGACCTCGATGACGAAGCCGTGTCGCTCGCGGTCATTCAGCTGATCACCGATGTACTCACCGCGTACCACCTCGAGGGCGACGACGCCATCGACGCGATCCGCGCCTTCCGCTCCACCCTGCACGGGTTCATCTCCTTCGAAACCGCGGGGTCCTTCGCCATGAGCGCAGACATCAACCGGAGCTTCGAACGCCTGATCCACGGCTTCATCGTCGCCCTCACCCAGTGGACCGACACCACCACTCCGCAGCCCGACCGGTAAACCGTTCATATAACCGCCGCTCACTCCCTGCAAACGCACTGATTCGGCGTCATTCGACCACGCAGACAGCATCCTTAAAGCGTTCCAATTGAACGTAAAACTGCACGGCATTCCGTTTCCCTGCAAGCTCCTCCGCGGCAGCTTCGTTTAGCCCCTTCACCTGCAGCAGACCGCCAACTTCTGGCGAGAGTGAAGCAATGTTGTTGAGAAGGGTAACGAGGGATTCGTCGTCGGGCGGCTTCCCTGCGGTGGACAGGTCAATCGCCGTCTGGCACGACACGGCAAGGGCGTTGTCTCGAGCGTTACTCGGTTCCTTCACCCACTCAGCCCAACTCCGCAACAGATCATCGCTGGATACCGCAGCGGTCGAACGCGCCTTGGCGAGTTGCTCTACCTCTGGCGCAGAGCGTCCCAGGCCGCTTGCGACGTACTCGAGTAATTGGCTACCCGTTCGCGCAGTGCCACCGCTACATCCAGTGAGGGACGCCAAAAGGATGAGGGCAGTTCCTCCCCCAATTGTTCCCCGGACGATTCGGCGTCGTCCCCGCCCCGCTATGTCAAGACTCGAGTGTGTCTTCATCGAGATTGCCTTCCATCCAGTGGTGAAGAACTTCCTTGCTCTGGCGCCGCCTGGCGCGATCATCGCGTTCCCCAACTAGACGTTGGACTCCCTCGCAAGCGGTGTCAAGGCACCTGAGGCCCCCCCGCCCAGACAAGCGCCGAAACGATCACCTGACTGGCGACCAGGTCGGGCACTGACGCACGAATGTCTGCCACACCCACGACAGTCGGCTCAGGTTCATTCTCGCCAGCTTTCAGCACGCACAGCCGGCCGTTGCCCCGCACTCAAGCCGCTGAACCTAAGAGGCCGGAACTCATCATCGAGTCTCTCCTCAACGTAATCTGGCCCGTGAAGCCGCACGTCGGGTCCCATCCTGCCCAGCGGCACGCCAGCACGCTGCAAGCCCGAATCAACCGAGCTCGCCGGCACACCGTGCGCGCGACCTGAGAGACTGAATACCATCATGAGGACTCTCCTGAACATCATCTGGTTCGTGCTCTCGGGCTTCTGGCTGTTCCTCGGCTACATGCTGGCCGCGCTCATCATGTTCGTGCTCATCATCACCATCCCCTGGGGAATCGCCGCCGCCCGCATCGGCGTCTACGCGCTCTGGCCGTTCGGCAAGACCGTCGTCTCCACGCCGAACGCGGGTCTCGGGTCATTCCTCGGCAACGTGCTCTGGGTGGTGCTGGTCGGCTGGTGGATCGCCCTGACCCACCTCACCACCGGCATCGCGCTCTGCATCACGATCATCGGCATCCCGATGGGAATCGCCAACTTCAAACTCATCCCGGTCGCTCTCCTGCCGCTCGGCAAGGAGATCGTCGACCTGCCGTAGGCGATCGTCGGGACTCGGGGCCGACACACCACCGGCGCCGAGCCACAAGTCACTCCACGAGAGGTTGATTAGCACCTTCTCGACGACTCCGCTCTCGACCAGAGCATCGGCGGCCGCCGTGTGCGCGTGGTCAGTTTGCGGTGCAGCGGCCGCCCCTTCTCCTCCCCACCGCGAGGGTGCGCCCCGATCACGAACATGCCGATAAGCTCAGCCTGTATCTAGGCTTGGGGGAGCGGATGTCGGCAGGCGGATCGGCATGGAGCGAAGCGACGCGGCAACTGGCGCTCTCGAAGCGCACGCGCTCGCCGCTGAATCCTCACGGGCCAAGGCCGCCAACTACTTCGCCGCCGCCGACAGCGAAAAACGCATCGCCCACGTTCTCGCCCCCTCGCCGCGGCTGGCTACCACTTCCTGCCCGATCGTCAGTGGCCTGGCAGCCGTCGTGCTCAGGTCGACATGGTCGTCGTCGGGCCGGGCGGCCTGTTCATCGTGGACACCAAGGCATGGAAGGACCCGATCATCGCCGCGGGCCGGGTATTTCGAGGTCAAGCCGATGTCACCGACGAGTTCGACGGTCTGGCCGATCTCGCCTGGAAGACGGAAGCGGCTCTGGCTGAGATCGGCCTCGCCCCGGGCGAGGTGCGACCTGTGGTCGTTTTCGCCGGGCACAAAGGCGTCAGCGCGTCGGTCGGCGGAGTCGAGATTGTCGGTGAAGGTGACATCGTGCGCCACATCGCACGCCGAGGGCAGCGACTGACCGCGTCCGCCGTCGAGCAGGTGTTGGCCGCCGCGATCACGTGCTTTCCCTTGATCGGCGCGCCGGCACCGGTCGATGTGACCCTGCCCGAACCGATCATCGGCCCGGAACCAGTTCTCGATCTGGACCATCTCCCGAGCGAAAGCGACATCGAGGCCGCGATCCTCGAGGGACTCCTTGCCCCTCCGATGGAGGAGTGGATGACGTTCCTGCATCCCGACCAGGCCAAGTTGGTGCGCCGTAGTTTCAACGGGCCCTCTCGCATCCGCGGGGCCGCCGGCACCGGCAAGACTGTCGTGGGGCTGCACCGTGCCGCGTACCTGGCACGCTCCAAGGCGGACGCCCGCGTGCTCGTGACCACATACGTGCGCACTCTGCCCGATGTTCTGAGCAACCTGCTCGGCCGCATGGCCCCGGATGTCGCGGGTCGCGTGGAGTTCAGCGGCGTGCACCAATTCGCCCGCAAGGTGCTCGACGAGCGCGGCATCGACGTGCGCGTCAACCGCAAGCTGGCCGGTCAGTCATTCGAGGAGGCCTACAAGCAGACCTGTGGCCCGCTGACGAAAATCGACACGAACTCCCGTTACTGGCGGGAGGAGCTCGACAATGTGATCAAGGGCCGCGGTCTCACCACCTTCGACGAGTACGCCGACTGTGCCCGCATCGGCCGGCGCCGCCGCCTCACGCTCGACCAGCGCCGCTCGGTCTGGGAGCTCTACCAGTGCTACGAATCGCTGCTGCGCACTCGCGAAGTGCACGACGACGCTGACCTGATCCTGCTCGCCGAAGCGGCTCTGCGCGCCAAGCCGATGGTCGGGTACACCGCCGTCATTGTCGATGAGGCGCAGGACCTGTCGTGCGCCATGATCCGCATGCTCGCTTCCGTGGCCGGTGACGGTGCGGACGCCTTCACCCTGATCGGCGACGGCCAACAGACCATCTACCCCGGCGGCTACACCCTCGCCGAGGCCGGCCTCTCTGTCGCCGGCCGCGGAGTCGTCATGGACGTGAACTACCGCAACACTGCCGAGGTCCTCGCCCTGGCGGTCCGCGTCGTCGACGGTGCCAGCTACGTCGACATCGAAGGCACCGCAGCCAGCGCCGCCGCGATCACATCGCCGCGACACGGCGAACGTCCCCTCTTCGACCGGGCGCGCACCCGAACCGAGCACGACGGCAAACTGGTGCAGCATGTCCGCCGGGCCACGCAGAGCGTGAGTGTGGGCTGGGGTGACGTGGGGGTGCTCTGCTTCACCACTCGACAGGTGAGTGACACTTTGATGCTTCTGCGCACCGCGGGAATTCCCGTTGTCGAACTCACGAAATATGACGGTAGCCAGACGGATGCCGTGAAGGTCGGCACGATCAAGCGCGCCAAGGGGCTCGAGTTCAAGCAGGTGCTGCTGCCTTGGATTGCCGAACGCCTGATGTTCCCCGGCGTCATCGGAGCTGGATGGACCGATTCGCAGATCGAACGCGACGAGCGCGACCGCCGCGAACTGTTCGTGGGTATCACCCGAGCTCGCGACGGCGTGTGGGTCGGCTGCATCGCGGCGCAGGGCTCGTCTGCGTGAACATCCCGGCGAACCTGACAGGATTGCTGCAGAACAATGCGCCCGAATCACGTCGATACCCTCCGTGCAGAGCAACACCAACAGGTAGCGCACAAGGATATTGAAGTACTGGGGCACGTCGATCGACCCGTCTAGGCCGTTCAAGACCGTGACCGGTGCTGCTAGACATAGATCATGTACTCTCCCGAGGAACAGCTGATCATCCGCGAAGACGTGTTTCGTTGGCTAGATGAAAAAGTGGGACAGGGCGCATACGAGCTCACCCGGGACGAGTTGACCGGGTACCACTTCGGCGTTACCCCAATTCCACTTCTGGACCGCGGCCGGGGCATCCGAAATCCGCGTGACTTTGACGCCACCCTGACGATCATGACGGGCGTCAAAGGCGTCTATGACGACGTCACCAGCCCGGACGGTTTCGTGCACTACGCCTACCAATCGCGAGAGGGAGGTGACAACGTGAAACTTAGACGAGCGCTCGATCAGCGAGTACCACTGGTGTATTTCGAGGGAGTACGCCCCGGCGTATTCGTCGCACACTACCCCGCATATGTCGTCGCTGACGATGAGGTCAATCGCACATTCCTGATTGCGCTTGAAGAGTCGATGCGCTTCTTCGGCGACCCTTTGCACATGACAGGGGACGAGCGACGGTATGCCGAACGAGCGGTGCGCCAGAGACTTCATCAACCCGCGTTTCGTGCCCGTATCATGCACGCCTATGCCAGTACGTGCGCGGTGTGTCAGCTCAAGCATGCAGAGCTACTTGACGCTGCTCACATTGTTGAAGATTCCGATATCGCGGGCCTCGCCGTGGTGACCAACGGGATGGCGCTCTGCAAGATCCACCATGCCTCCTACGATCGCAATCTGATGGGCATCACCCCCGACTATGAGGTGAGGATCAATGGTGCACTGCTTGATGAGGTAGACGGTCCGATGCTCCGATACGGGCTACAGAACATGCATGGGAGGTCACTGGTGCTGCCGGGCCGCGCCAAAGATCGGCCGTCGCGGGACGGATTGGCACTCCGCTGGGAGAAGTTCGTTGCCTGAGATCATTCTGCGAGCGAAACCGGCAGGTCCAACGACTCGAGGGCGTTCTGGAGCCTAGTGGTGACATCGATACAATCGCTCAGGGCCGCGAGACCCGTAAGTGAAAGCGTGACTATCTCGCCGTTAACCCATGAGGCCTTGCCCGCCCTCGCGCTCACGACCTCAGACGGCACTTCGAAAGCCCCGAGAACCCCATAGGATTCCGCCGCAATCGCAACGAACACTGCTGCGTCGAAGTCCCAGGAGCGGAAGACGGAGAACTGTATAGGTTTGGACCGCGCACTCGCGGCAATCACGCGGGACTTCACCTGGAGAAGACGGCCATCAGCAGCCCGCACATCCCAGCTCTTTTCACTATTCGGCGCCAATTCACCCCGGTAGGCGCGGGCAGTAAGAGTCTCCGCCAAATCGCCTGCGGGCGCATTGAGAGTGCGAATGACACCTCGGGCGCGCAGCTCACCGAGAATGCCCGCATACTGCTGGAGAAGCTCCTGTGAGGTGAGATTTGACGCGTGAAACTCGTCCCGATTCATGGTTTCCAATTTAGGTCTTTGAGAGTCCTTCGACGACGAGCAATGAGCGGTGTCACCTCTCGCTGGGGTCCCAGGCCGGACAGTGCGCGATGCAGATGAGGAGGAGGAATCCCGAATGCCACTGGCGCCTGAGACCCTGAACTACTTCCGACCGGGAGCGCCACGGCCTGGAGGCACACGATGACCATCCACAGTGAGACCGCACTGTTCCGCGTGACCGATAACTCGGCGACGTCACCGGTGATCCTGCACTCACCCCACGGCGGTCGGGCCATCCCTGCGGAATACCTGTACTCCTACGTCATCTCCCCTGCCGAGTTGGAGGCGGAGAAAGACATCATGACCGACCACTTCACGGACGTTCTGGTCGAGTCGGTCACCGGTGCGAGCGCGGTCATCAACGGGCTGTCCCGCTTCGCCGTCGACGTGGAGAGGTTCCCAGGCGACAGCGAAGAGATGAACGCGGTGGGCATGGGCGTGCTCTACACGCACGGATCTCGCCGCCAGTTAATTCGCCGCGTGACCGCTGGCGACCGAGAACCACTGCTCGCTTACTTCGCCGAGTACTCGGCCCGCTTCACCGCGCTCGTCGACGTCACTCTGGCGCTCCACGGGCGGGCTGTGATCATCGACGTGCATTCCTACCCCGAGCATGAACTGCCCTATGAGCTGCACGGCGGCGGGTTTCGCGCACCGCTCTGCGTAGGATCGGACCCATTCCACGCATCCGCCGCCCTGCTCGGCGCGGTTGCCGAAAGCTTCTCCGGCCTCGAGACTCGGGCGAACACGCCCTTCGCCGGCGCCTACGTGCCGCTCACGCACTACCAAACGGATGCGCGGGTCAGCTCGGTCATGCTCGAGATCCGTCGAGACGTGTACCTGAACGAGGCCACGCTGGAGCTGAAGCCTACGGGCTTCGCCTCCCTCCAGGAGTCGCTGCAGGCTCTGGTGGACCGGCTGCATTTCTAGTCAGGTAAGGCCTTGGGGCGCCATGCGCGCTTCGTGTGCGGCAGCCCTCGACCCCACTGCGGGGGAAATTTCGCCAGGCAAGCCAGCCACATGCCACTGGTCTTCGTTGACCTGATAGGCATGAATCGTGTACCAAACCTCAAACGCTGAGCGGATCGAGGACGGTACACCTATTCGCAAGGAGACCCCGTGACCGCGCCCGAAGCCGGATGGTACAACGACCCGAACGACACTCAGCAATTGAGATGGTGGAACGGTGTCAGCTGGTCAGAGCAACAACGCGACCGGATGCCGGCCCCCGTTCCCCCGCCCACTCCAGCGGAGGCACCAGCCCCGCCCATCGTGTACGCACCGGCGCCATACGTGCCGATGGCCAACCGCGGCCAGGGCGGCGGCACCCAGTTTCAATCACAGCCGAATCGGACGGAGAGGGATCGCATCGTCCGGCGGACCAATTCGTTCGCCTACACGGGCGCCGTCCTGTCCCTTGTCGGCATGCTCATCAACCCGTTCGGCATCCTCAGCGTTCTTGGAATCGTGTTTTCCTCGATCGGCCTGGCGCGAGCGAACGAATTGAGCGGTTCCAATCGGATCACGGGCCGGGGTACCGCGATCCTCGGCCTTGTCGTGGGCATTGTCGGGATCACCTTCATCGCCTACCGATTGATCAGTTAGACACCGGCTTCCACGAAGACCCAGGCGCCGTGAGGTGTCGCAGATCGACCTTCGCCGCCTGCGAACATCGATGTGCGACACCTCACGAGCGTGGAGCAGCGAGCGAATGAGTTGCCGGGGTGCAAGGCGGCCGACAGTCCAGCGGCATCGGCGACGGTGTCAGACCCACCCCTACAATCGGGTCAGCGCTTCGACGTGATCCGGCGACTGTCAGTGTCGCCGTGACGCCTCGCTGCACGAAGGGGAATCCGTGGACCAGATTGACTCTGAGACCGAAGGTGCTGAAGCCACTACGGCCGTGACCGCAGGTGCCCCGGCTGCCGCAGCCGCGGCAGCCGCCCGCATCGGGATCAGCTCGGTGCCGTTCCTCTCCTATGCAATGGCGCACTGCCGGGTTCCGGTCGTCGACGAGATCGTGATCGAGAACCTCGCAGGGGAGCAGCGCGCGGCAACCCTTGAGGTCGAGGTGACGAGCGCTTCCGGGTCGCTCGGCGCCCCACGGGTCGTCATCGTGGACCTCGGCGCGGGGCAGAGCACGACCCTGCGCACCGTCGAGCTCGTGCTCGACCCGGCGCTCATGCTCGCGGTGGAGGAGCAGCGGCCGGGGTCGATCCGCGCCACCCTGCGCGACGCCGCAGGCACCCTGCTCGCCGAGACGAGTGCGGAGGTGCAGATCCTCGCGTCCAGCCAGTGGATCGCCACTCCCCTGCACCTCGGCCTCGAACTCCTCGCCGCGCACGTGCAGCCCAATGCCGCCGCGATCGCCCCGCTGCTCGTCGAGGCGAGCGACCTGCTGCAGCAGCGCACCGGGGACTCCGCGCTCAGCGGGTACCAGTCCGAGAGCCCCGAGCGGGTCGACGCCGTGGTCGAGGCGATCTACGACGCGATGGCCGCCCGGGACATCCGCTACGCGATGCCGCCGGCGAGCTGGGGCACAACCGGGCAGAAGGTGCGCACGCCCGCCGAGGTGCTCGAGGGCCGGCTCGGCACCTGCCTCGACACCACCGTCACCCTCGCCGCCGCCCTCGAACAGGCCGGCCTCAACTCCACGCTCTGGCTGCTCGAGGGGCACATCTTCCTCGGCTACTGGCGGGTCGACTCGGCGCTCGGCGCCGTCGCCCACACGGATGTCGCCGACATCGTCAACCTCGTCGACCTCGGTTCGATCGGGCTCGTTGAAACGACGGGTGTCACGGGCGGGTCTGCGTCGATGCCGTTCGCGGAGGCGCGGCGGAGCCCGCACACGCAATACCTCGCCGCGGGACTGGAGAAGTTCCTGGGCGTGACCGACGTGCGCACCGCGCGGCAGTCGCGGATCTGGCCGCTGCCGAGCCGCTCCGTCGGGCCCGACGGCGCGGTCACCGTGACGGTGTACCAGGCGGGGGCCGGTCCGGTCATCGCTCCGTATTATGCGCGGGATGGGTCGGCGGTTGCTTCGAACGCTCCCGAAGCGACCCCGGTGCCGCCGCGGGTCACCCAGTGGAAGAACGCGCTGCTCGACCTGAGCCTGCGCAACAAGCTGATCAACTACACCGACCGGTCCGGCTACCCGCTCTTCGTGCCGGGGCCGGCCGTCGCCCGCCTCGAGGACGCCATCAACGCCGGCACGCCGATCACCCTCGTGCCGGCCGACGCGGTGCCGAACGTGGATCGGGCCAGGGGCATCCGCTTCGGGAAGGACCTGCCCGAGCAGACCCGCGAACTGATGCTCGCCGACAAGAAGGGCGCGTTCGTGGATATCACGGAGGCGTCGTACACGAGCAAGCTGCGCTACCTCGCCAACAAGGCCCGCACGATCGTGGAGGAGACCGGCGCGAACAACCTCTACCTCACGTTCGGGATGCTGCACTGGCGGTTCAACGACCGGGAGTTGCGGTCGCCGCTCGTGCTGATCCCGGTGAACATGACAAGCGCGAGCCGCGGCTCCTCGTACCGGCTGACGATCGACGAGGCCGGGGCGTCCACGCCGAACTACTGCCTGCTCGAGAAGCTGCGGGCGAGCTTCGGGCTCGAGATCGCCGGGCTCTCGGCCCCCGGGGAGGACGCCTCGGGCATCGACCTCGGCGCCGCGTTCACTGCGGTGCGGGAGGCGATCGCGGAGGCCGGGCTGCCGTTCCGGGTCGAGGAGACCGTGGAGCTCTCCATTCTGCAGTTCGCGAAGTTCCGGCTCTGGAAGGACCTCGACGAGAACTGGGAGGCGCTGTCGCAGAACAGTCTCGTCGCGCATCTGATCAACACGCCGCTGGATGCCTATGCCGACCCGGTCGCCGCGGCGGGCGCCGGCGGGGGCGGGGCGTGGAGCCTGGCGCAGCCGACGGCGTCTCCGACGGGTTCCGCCTCGGGCGGTACGGGTGTCTCAGTCGGCACGCCCGGCTCGCCCGTCGACCTCGACGCGCTCGGCGGCTCCGTGCCGGTGCCGGCGGACTCCTCTCAGCTCGAGGCGGTCGCCGAGGCCACGGCCGGCCGCACCTTCGTGCTCGAAGGCCCGCCCGGAACCGGCAAGTCGCAGACCATCACCAACCTGCTCGCCCGCGCCCTCGCCGACGGCAAGCGCGTGCTCTTCGTCGCCGAGAAACGCGCCGCCCTCGACGTCGTGAAGAAACGCCTCGAAAGCGTGGGACTCGGCGACTTCTCCCTCGACCTCCACGACAAGGGCGCCCGCCCCGCCGCCGTGCGCGCCCAGATCAAGGCGGCCCTCGAGCTGCACATCGACCCCGACCTCGCCGCCCTCGCCGCGAACCGCGAGGCCGCCGCCGCCAGCCGCGGCACCCTCGCCCGCTACGCCGACCGGCTGCACGAGTCCAACGCGGCCGGCCTCTCCCTCTACTCCGCCCGCACCCACGCCCTCGCAGCGGATGCCTCGGTCGAGCCGCTCGTCATCCCCGGCCCGCTCGTGGGCGGGTCCCCCGCTCCCGTGTTCGACGAGCTGCGGCACGTGCTGCGGCAGCTGCCCGAGGTGTCCGACCTCGCCCGGCCGAGCGCCGCGCACCCCTGGGGCTTCGTCGACGAGCGGCTCGGGCGCGGAGCCGGCGCCGGGTCCGGCACGGCCGAGTCCGCCGCCGAGGCGGTGCGGGCGGCCCGCGCCGTCGGCACGGTCTCCACCGGTCCGTCCTCCGGCGGCGTCTCGACCGCTGGTGCCGCCGGTGCCGAGTCCCTGGCCGCCGGCTCGTCGCCGTCGACCGGCATCGCCATCGCGCTGCGCACCGCCGCGATCCACGCGGCCGGGCGCGCCTTCGACGACGCCCTCCTCGCGGGGCAAGCCGCCGGCTTCGACCTCGACACCCTGAACCGGATGCCCTCGGCCGCCCTCGCCGGGGAATGGCGCGACCTCGCCGCCGCGCCCCGGCACCCCGTCAGCGCGGTCGACACCCTGCACACCCCCGAGTGGCGGGCCTTCATCGCCGGCCTCGAGAAGCACCTCACGGCGCTGCGGGCGTCGCGTCCGGACTGGCTGACCCGGGTCGCGCCGACCGTGCTCTCCCGTGACGTGCCCGGGATCCACGCGGCGGCCCTCGCCGCGGATGCCGCCGGGTTCTTCGGCCGCAAGGCCAAGCGCCGCGCGGTGCTCGCGCAGGTCGCCGATGCGCTCACCGGCGACGCGGCATCCGCCCCGGAGAAGGCCGTGCCCCTCAAGACGCTCTCGACGCTCACCGCGGCCCTCGCCGCCGCGCACGCCGAAGCGCAGGGCCTGCGCGACGCCGCACTCACCCTGCCGGTGCCGCTCGTGGACGCGCGGTGGAACCCGTTCGTGCCGGCCGACGCCGAGGACCTCGCGACCGGCCTGGCCTGGCTCGGCTGGCTCGGCGACGCGCTCAACCGGCGCGCGCCCGCGGCCGCAGCAGAGGTACCCACCCACACCGCCGACCTGCGCGCCTACTACTCCTCGACCCCGCTCGGCGCCGGCCAGGAGCCGCTCACCGCCCTCGCCGCGGCCTGGCAGACCCTCGACACCGCCGCCGACGTGCAGCCCGCCGACCGCGCCCGCTGGGCCGGCGACCTCGGCTTCATCGCCCGCTGGTGGGCGACCCGGGCCGCGCGCACGGTCGAGTCCTCCCAGCCCGTCGTGCTCGAACGCTGGCTCGCCCTCGTGCGTCACCTCGAGCCGCTGCGGCGCCACGGGCTCACCGACGCCCGCGCCGCGCTGCTGGCCGGCAGCATCCCGGCCGAAGATGCCGCGCTCGCGTTCGACAAGGGCCTCGCCATCGCCTCGATCACCGAACGCGAGGACGCGACCGCCCTCGGCGACTTCAACCTCGTGGCGCACAGCAAAACGATCACGCGGTTCACCGCGAGCACGCACGCGGTGCGCGGCGAACTCCCCGGGCCATCCCGGCCGAGGTGCTCGGCCTCCGCCGCTTCGACACGAACCTGGCCTCTGGGCAGGTCGGCGGCCTGCGCCGCCAGCTCGACCGGCAGCGCGGCGGCATGAGCGTGCGCGCGCTACTCGAGAACTACGGCGACCTGATCACCCAGGTGATGCCGTGCACCCTGATGAGCCTGGAATCCGTCGCCCGGTTCTTCCCCGCTCACGCGGCCCTGTTCGACATCGTCGTGTTCGACGAGGCCTCGCAGATCCGGGTGGCGGATGCGATCGGGGCGATGGGACGGGCGGCGTCCGTGGTCGTGGTGGGCGACAGCAAGCAGATGCCGCCGACGAGCTTCGCCGAGACGAGCGCGAACATCGACGACGAGGGTGACGCCGGTTTCGACGGCGACGACGGCCTGCTCGGTGCGGTCGCGGACGAGGAGTCGATCCTCACCGAGTGCGTGCAGGCGCGGGTGCCGAGCAAGTGGTTGTCGTGGCACTACCGCAGCCAGGACGAGTCACTCATCGCGTTCAGCAACCACTACTACTACGAGAGCCGGCTGTCGTCGTTCCCGGCGCCCGCGTCGAGCGCCATCGCCGACCACGGCGTCTCCCTCGTGCGCGTCGACGGCCAGTTCGAGCGGTCGGGGCGCGGCACGGCGCTTCGCACCAACCCGGTCGAGGCCCGCGCGATCGTCGACGACATCGAGCGCCGCTTCCAGGCCTCGCCCGGGGTCTCCCCTCGGTCGGCGTGATCACCTTCAACGCCCAGCAGCGCAACCTCATCGAGAACCTGCTCCGCGACAGCGAGGACGAGCGCATCGCCCTCGCCCTGGACGAGATCGATGGCCTCTTCGTCAAGAACCTCGAGAATGTGCAGGGCGACGAGCGCGACAGCATCCTCTTCTCGATCGCGTTCAGCGCGAACGAGAAGGGTGTCGTCCCGCTCAACTTCGGGCCGCTCTCCCGGGCGGGCGGCGAGCGCCGCCTCAACGTGGCGATCACCCGTGCGCGGCGACAGGTGGTGCTCTATGCGAGCTTCGACCCGGCAGTGCTGCGCGCCCAGGACACCAGCTCGGTCGGCATCAAACACCTCAAGGCCTACCTCGAGATGGCGGGCGCCGAGGCGTTGAGCACGGATGTCCGCCGCACGTCCACCGTGGACCGGCACCGCGACGACATCGCGGCCGCACTCCGCGCCGCGGGGCACGTCGTGCAGACCGACGTCGGGCTCTCCGACTTCCGGGTAGACCTCAGCCTCGCCTCGGCAACGGACCCGGGTCGGCCGCTCGTCGCGGTGCTGCTCGACGGGCCGAACTGGCGTGCGCGGCGCACGGTCTCCGACCGCGACGGCCTGCCCGTGGACGTGCTGCAGGGCATCATGCGCTGGCCGGGCGTCGAGCGGGTCTGGCTGCCCGAGTGGCTGCACCACCGCGACGAGACGGTCGCCCGGCTCGCGGGGGCGGTCGAGGCCGCGACTGAAGCTGCAGCCGCGGCCGACGTGGCCAGGGAGCTGGACCTCCCCGCGGGCGTCGAGCCCGCAGCAACCATCACCGAAACGCCACGGGATGCACCCGAGGTACTCGTCGCATCCCGCGCGGTGTCCGCCCCGACTGTACCGTTGGCCAACACGAGTGCGACCACGAGTTACCTCGCGCTCGACTACGCCGAGTGGTCCCCCGGGCGTCTCGGCACGGTCGACGTGCTCGACGCCTTGCCGCGGACCGCGGCCGCGGCGAACGTGCAGTCCGCGATTCGTGCGGCGGTCACGGCCGAGGGGCCGATCCACAGCGCCCGGCTGACCAAGCTCGTGGCAGGGGCGTTCGGGCTCGACCGGGTGAACCAGGCGCGGGCGGCATCCATCGTGCGGTGCGTGCCCGCGGACTTGACGCTCGGCGCCGACGAGCCGTTCTACTGGCCCGAGTCGATCGACCCGACCGGTTGGCAGGGCGCCCGACGCACCCCGCCCGGCGTCACCCGATCCCTCGAGCACGTGCCGCTCGTGGAGATCGCGAACGCGATGCGCCTCGCGGCCGAGGCCGCCGCCGGCATCGACGACACTGAGCTCAAGCGGGAGGCCCTCGCCTTCTTCGGCGGGCGGAGCACCCGCGGAACCGTCGGCATCCGTCTCGACGCGGCCCTGGGACTCGCCCTGGATTCCGGTCGCCTCACCCTCACCCCCGCCGGCCTCCTCCGCCCCGGCTCCCACTAGCCGCCACGCTGGCATCCGCTCGCCCACTCGCCCACTCGACCACCCCGTGAGGTGTCGCAAATCGACCTTCCTAGTGCCCTCAAACGTCGATGTGCGACACCTCACGGCTACTGCGGGGCGGACTCGACGCGGTTGCGGCCGGCGCGCTTGGCCTCGTAGAGGGCCTTGTCGGCGCGGGCGAGCCAGTGGGCGGTGCGTTCGCCGGTGTTCCGCACGGCCAGGCCGATGCTCACGGTGCAGCGCAGGCCCGGGGCGACGTCGTCCCAGCGGAAGCCACTCACCGCATCGAGCAGGCGCTCGCAGGCCTTCGCGGCGTCGGCCGGGGTCGCGTCGCCGAACACCAGCAGGAATTCCTCGCCGCCGAGCCGTACCGCGAGGTCGCTGTCGCGGATGGCAGCCGTCAGGATCGTGCCCATCGCGGCCAGCACCCGGTCGCCCGTGGCGTGCCCGTGCGCGTCGTTCACCCGTTTGAAGTGGTCGAGGTCCACCATCGCCGCGCAGAGCGGCTGCGCGCGGTCGTGCGCCCGGCGCATCAGCGCGGGCAACTGCCGGTCGAGCGCTCGCCGGTTCGGCAACAGGGTGAGCGGGTCGGTGTGGGCCTGCTGGTCGAGCTTCTCCGCACGGATGCGCAGCACCTGTGCTTCGAGCTGCGACCGCTCCGTCTCGTGGCGGGCCTGTTCGATCTCGAGAGTGTTGATCAGCATCCGGGATTGCAGCCCCGCCGTCTGCCGAGTGAGGCGCAGGGTCAGCTCGTGCAGCTTTTCGGCGTGGTCGAGGGCGAACTTGAAGTGGCCGCGCTCCTTGTACATCTCCCCGAGCGCACGATGCAGCCGGGTGAGCCGCGCGGGATCGTCCTCGATGAAGGGATCGGCCAGCTGGGCGACCATCATCGCGGTCGCCATCGTCAATGCGTCCCTCTGCACGCAGGAGCTCGGCGAGCTGGGCGTCATTGTCGAGTTCGAGATTCCGGTAGCCGTTCGCCGCCGCGAGGCGCTTGGACAGCCCGACCTGTTCGCGCGCTTCGCCGTACCGGCGGAGCTCGATCAGGATGCTCACGAGGTTGGTGCGCGCGATCGTCTCCCAGAAGACGTGTCCCTGGCCCTGGGCGAGCGCCGCGCCCTGCTGCACATTGTCGAGTGCCTCTCGGAGGGCATCCGCCGGGTCGAGGCCCTGGGCGCTCTGGGTCTTGGCGAGCTCGAGGCAGGTGTCGCCGAGGTTGTTGAGTCCGGCGAATCTGGCCTCGGCGTCCTCGAGCAGCCGCGACAGGTCGAGCGCCTGGCGGCCCAGTTCGAGGGCGCGCTGCGCGTCGGCCATACCCACGTGCACCATCGAGGACCGGCTGAGCGCCCAGAATTCGGCGAGCTTGCTGCCGCTCGCCCGCGCCGCGGAGAGCGCGCCGAGCACGTGGCGCAGCGCGGGTTCGTGCAGGCCGGACTCATGGAACGCGAGCGCCAGGGTGCAGTGCACCTGCGACTGCCGCAGCAGTTCGCCCGTGTCGACCAGGTATTCGAGGGCGAGCAGCCCGTGACGAACGGATGCCTCGACCTCGCCCAGCCGCAACCGGTGCAGTGCGAGCAGCTCGCGGGCCTGCGCGCACTCGGCCGGGGTGATCCCGAAGGTCGCGAGCACCTGTTCGGCCTGCGCCGCGCCGTCCAGGTGCCGGCCGTCGGCGCGCGAGAGTTCGCACGCGGCGAGGAGTGCCGCCGTCGAATACGGTGCGGGTGTCGGTGCGGGCGTCGGTGCGGTACTGCGAACGGGCGCTGCCGAAGATGCCCGCACCTCCGGTGCTGCCGCCTTCGAGTCCACCTTCAGCCCCCCGACTGTCTGTCGCTCTTTCGAACATAACAGGGCACCCGGCCCGATTCGGCCGGAAAAAAGCCCCAAAAAGGGGCTCTCCTGACGTTACCGTGGGTGGTTTCCGAGCGCCTTAACGAGTGCACGCCGCTCTCCGTCTAGGTTTCTAACTGACAAAGGCAAGAAACACAGGGACGAGAAAACGGCGTGCAAAACTCAACACTATGGCGGACTCTGCTCGGAGTCGACAAAACCATCGTCGAAGCGGTCGATCTCGACGCGGATACGGGCATGCTGGTCGCGTCGGTGCGCCCAACGGCATCGATGCGGAACCGGTGCGGGGCCTGCCGGAAGCGCTGCCCGCGCTACGACGCCGGTGACGGGCGGCGCCGCTGGCGATCCCTGGACGCCGGCTCGGTGCAAATCCACTTAGAAGCTGCGGCGCCGCGGGTGAGCTGCCGGGTGCATGGCGTGACGGTCGCCGCCGTGCCGTGGGCCCGGCATCAGAGCGGGCACACTTTGTTCTTCGATGACCAGGTCGCGTGGCTGGCCACGCAAACATCCAAGTCCGCCATCACCGTGCTGATGCGCATCGCGTGGCGCACCGTGGGCGCGATCATCACCCGGGTTTGGGCAGATACGGAGAAGCAGTTCGACCAGTTCGCGGGCCTCACCCGGATCGGGATTGACGAGATCAGTTACAAGCGCGGCCACAAGTACTTGACCTGCGTCGTGGACCACGATTCTGGCCGTCTCGTCTGGGCGGCACCAGGCCAGGACAAGGCCACCCTCGAGACGTTTTTTGATGCGTTGGGGCCGGAGCGTTCGGCACTGATCACGCATGTTTCCGCGGACGGTGCGGCCTGGATCGCCAGTGTTGTCGCGGAACGAGCGCCGAACGCTGTTCGCTGCGCTGATCCGTTCCACGTCGTGAAATGGGCCACCGAGGCCCTCGATGAAGTCCGCCGGGGCGCGTGGAACGAGGCCCGCAAAGCCGCCCGGCACAACGATGCCCGACGCACTCGCGGCCGGCCCCCAGCCGACGCCCCGGCACGCCCAGACAGCGCCCGGGCGACGGGCATCAAGAACTGCCGATACGCGCTTTGGAAGAACCCGGAAAACCTGACCGAGAAGCAACAAACGAAGCTCGCCTGGATCGTGCAGACCGACCCCCGGCTGGCTCGGGCGTACTACCTGAAGGAAGGCCTCCGTGTGATCTTCAAACTGCCTCTCGAGGAAGCGACCGAAGCTCTCGACAAATGGGTTGGTTGGGCTCGCCGCTGCCGCATCCCGTCCTTCGTGAAACTGCAGAAGAGCATCGTGAAACACCGCACCGCGATCCTGGCCTCCATCGAGCACAGCCTCTCCAACGGCCGCGTCGAATCCATGAACACCAAGATCCGCCTCATGACCCGCATCGCGTTCGGCTTCAAATCACCCGAGGCCCTCATCGCCCTCGCAATGCTCAGCCTCGGCGGGCACAAACCCGTGCTTCCCGGCCGGGACTAACCCACGGAAGAGTCAGGAGAGCCCAAAAAGGGCGAACCTATGATCCGCCCCTGTCCGTCCCTGCAGACGGATACCCAGCGCGGCCACGTAAGATCGGCGGATGACCGCAGCGACAGCATCCGTGCCCCTCGACCCCCGCATCACCCTGTTCGGCGCGGAGTGGTGCGGCGACTGCCGCCGCTCGAAGAAGGTGCTCGACGGACTCGAACTCGACTACGACTACGTCGACCTCGAGGCCGTCGCGGACGGCGCCGACCGCGCCCACGCGATCAGTGGACGCACCCGGATCCCCGTGATCGTGTTCCCCGACGCGAGCCACCTCGTCGAGCCGAGCGACGCCGACCTGCGCGCGAAACTCGCCCAGTTCTCCGTGGAGGCCTGAGCCATGCGCAGCCTCAAGGACTGGACATTTTCGATGTGCGGGATCGCCGGTTTCGTCTGCTGTGCGATCGCCCTCGGGGTTCTCTACTTCAACGCCGTGAACCACAACGCCTTCGTAAGCGTGGCGGTTCCGGTGGCGATCGTCGCCCTCGCCGCCGGCGGAATCGCCACCGCCAGGGCCCGCTGGCTCTGGACCAGCGGCCGAGGCAACCAGCGCCGCTGACGCCCGCTGGACCGGCGACAGCCACACCACCCACTCCACACTGACGCCCGGCGCCACCCGACCCGGCGTCACCCGCTCGGGGCCGTTTCCCCATCGCCGCTGCCGCGCTACGATGCCACGGAGACGGGGAGGCATCATGAGTGACACTGGCCAGGACAAGCGCATCGAACGCTTCGGGAGTGACGAGGACATTGCGAACGCCGAGGCGGCGAAGCGGCAGGACGCGAAGGATGCGCGGGTGCGACTGCTGCGCAGCAAGGCGGCCGTCGCCCGGTCGGAGGCCGATGCGATCGAGGCCATGCACCTCGACCCGGACACCCTCGAGGACCTCCTTGAGAGCTCCAGCCCGCTCGAGGCGCGCCGGTTGGAGAAGTCGGAGCACGCGATCAGCCAGCGGGTGACCAAGGCGAAGGCCGCGGCCGAGGCAGCCGAGTACGAATACGAGCAGGCCGTGCTCGAGCAGTACGACGACAGCAAGGGCTGACGCCGCACCGCAGGAGCCGGCCGTCATACGGTGTCGAGCAGCCCCTCGGCCTCGGCGACTATGCCCGCCGTCTTCAGGAAGCTGTCCGGATTGAGCGAGATCGAATCGATGCCCTCGCGCACCAGGAAGGCCGCGAAGTCCGGGTAGTTGCTCGGCGCCTGCCCGCAGATGCCGATCTTGATCCCGGCGGCGTGAGCCTTGCGAATGGCCTCGCTGATCATCCGCTTGACCGCTTCGTCACGTTCGTCGAAGAGGCCGGCGAGTTCACCGGCGTCCCTGTCGACGCCGAGCACGAGCTGGGTGAGGTCGTTCGACCCGATCGAGAAGCCGTCGAACCGGGTCGCGAACTCCTCGGCGAGGATCACGTTCGCGGGGATCTCGCACATCATGTACACCTGCAGGCCGTTCTCGCCGCGGGTCAGCCCGTTCGCGGCCATCACCGCGAGCACCTTGTCGGCTTCGGCCACGGTGCGGCAGAACGGCACCATCACGATCACGTCGGTGAAGCCGATCTCCTCGCGCACCCGCTTGATCGCCCGGCATTCGAGCGCGAACCCCTCACGGTAGCGGTCGTCGTAGTAGCGGGAGGCGCCGCGGAAGCCGATCATCGGGTTCTCCTCGGTGTGCTCGAACGCTCCGCCACCGAGCAGGTGCGCGTACTCATTGGTCTTGAAGTCGCTCATCCGCACGATCACCGGGTCGGGGTAGTACGGCGCGGTGAGCTTCGCGATGCCGAGCGCGAGGGTCTGCACGAAGTACTCCTGCGGGTCGGCGAAGCCGCGGGTGCGTTCGTGGATGCGCCGGAGCGCGGCCCGGTCGGTGACCCGCTCCGGGTGCACGAGCGCCATCGGGTGGATGGTGATCAGGTTGTTGATGATGAACTCCATCCGGGCCAGGCCGACGCCCGCGGCCGGCAACCGCCACCACTCGAACGCAGCGGCGGGGCTCGCGATGTTCACCATCAGCTTCGTGCGCGTCATCGGCACCGTGCCGAGGTCCACCTCCTCGGTCTCGAAGTCGAGGGTGCCTGCGTAGACGAAGCCCTCGTCGCCCTCTGCACAGGAGAGCGTGATCTCGGCGCCGTTGTGGATCAGGTCGGTTCCGGTGCCGGTGCCGACGACCGCTGGCACGCCGAGCTCCCTGCTGACGATCGCGGCGTGACTGGTCGGCCCGCCGTGGTCGGTCACGATGCCCGATGCCCGGGTCATGATCGGCACCCAGTCGGGGTCGGTCATCTCGGTGACGAGGATCGCGCCGTCGATGAAGTTGTCGATGTCGGCCGGGTCGCGGATCACGCACGCGGTTCCGGTCGCGATGCTGTCACCGATCGCGACGCCGGAGACGATGAGGGGCCCGCTCTCGAGCAGCCTGCTCACGGTGAAGACGGTGCCGCTCGCCTGCGATTGCACCGTCTCCGGCCGCGCCTGCACCATGTACAGCTCCTGGGTGACGCCGTCCCTGGCCCACTCCATGTCCATCGGCCGGCCATAGTGGTCTTCCACGATCACGGCCCAGCGGGCAAGCTGCACGATCTCAGTGTCGCTCAGCACGAACGCGTTCCGCTCCCGCAGCGGAGTGTCGATCACCCGGGTACGGGCGCTGCCGCCGGCGGCGTAGACCATCTTGGTCGCCTTGGCGCCGAGGGTCTTCTCGATGATCGGGGTCAGCCCGGGGTCGGCGAGCAGCGCCTTGAACACGAGGTACTTGTCGGGGTCGACGGCGCCCTGCACCACGGTCTCGCCGAGTCCCCAGGCCGCGCTGATCACGGCGGCACCCGGGAACCCGGTGTCGGTGTCGATCGAGAACATCACCCCGGACCCGCCCAGGTCGGAGCGGATCATCCGCTGCACCCCGATCGAGAGTGCCACGTCGAGGTGGTCGAAGCCCTTGACTTCGCGGTAGCTGATCGCCCGGTCGGTGAACAGGCTCGCATAACAGCGGCGGCAGGCGGCGAGCAGGTCCCGCTCCCCCGTCACGTTCAGGAAGGTCTCCTGCTGCCCGGCGAAGCTCGCGTCCGGCAGGTCTTCCGCGGTCGCGCTGCTCCGCACCGCCACGGCGAGGTTCTGCTGCCCGGAGCGGGCAGACAGTTCCCGGTAGGCCGAGCGGATGCCCGCGGCCGTGTCCTCGGGGAATTCCCCGTTCAGGAACAACTCGCGCAGGCTCTCGCCCGTGACCCGCAGAGTCGCCTCTCCGGAGTGGTAGCTGTCGAGGGCCTGGCGCAGGGCCGACTCGATCCCGTTCTCCGTGATGAACGCGCGGTAGGCATCCGCCGTCGTCGCGAAACCGTCGGGCACCCGCACCCCCTGGCCGGAGAGCGAGCCGACCATTTCGCCGAGGGAAGCGTTCTTCCCGCCGACCTGGGGGATGTCGGCGAGGCCGATCTCTTCGAACCAGACCACATGACGCTCTGACATGACGACTCCTGACGCGACCTCGAAAGCCGCGACCCGGCGTCTCGTGGCGCCGACGGCATCCGCTCTCGGCAACCTACTGCTAGGTCAGGGCAGCGGCTAGTGCCCCAGGTGTCGAGGGCGCAGGGGTGCGCCGGCGCCGGGTGTTCCTCGCGAATTCACCCGGACAGCACTCCCCGGTCCAGGGCCGACGGATTCTGGCCCTAGTCTGGGGGTTAGACAGATTCGATTCGTTGGATTCCAGCTACTGAGGGCACCTGTTCCAGGTGCGGTACCCGTCTGCCCCGGTGGCTGGAGAGGTGCATTCCCGGCACACTTCCGCCAGCGAGCGTAACCCGGATGGAGCTCCGGGGACCGCCGCGTGCGACGGCCCTGCCCCGGCTCCGCAGTCGCGGACCCGGGCTGACGGGAACAAAGGGAATCACCATGACTGCATTCGACCAGACACCCACCGAAACCAGTACCACCACGCCGGCCAGGAAGTGGCTGCCCGTCCTCCTGGTCGCGATCGCCCTCGCGGCGGTCGGCACGGTCGGCGCCACCACCACCGGGGCCAGCTCCGCCTCCGCCGCCGTCCCGGTCGGCTCCGTGCGCGCGCCCGTCTCGCTCGGCCTCGCCGGCACCTTCGCAATCCTCTCCAAGACGGGCGTGACGGATGTCTACGCCTCGGCCATCACGGGAAACGTCGGGGCGAGCCCCATCACCGGTGCCGCCATCCACCTGAGCTGCCCCGAGGTGACGGGCCTGATCTACTCCGTGGATGCCGCGGGCCCCGCCTGCGAGATCACCGCCCCGAGCCTGCTCACGACCGCCGTCGGCGACATGGGCACCGCGTACACCGATGCCGCCGGTCGCACCCTGCCGGATGCGATCGACCTCGGCGCCGGCGAGATCGGCGGCCTCACCCTCGCTCCCGGGCTCTACAAGTGGAACACCGGCGTGACGATCACGAGTGACGTCACCCTCAACGGCGGCCCGACCGACGTGTTCATCTTCCAGATCTCGGGGAACATCACCCAGGCATCCGCCACCCGGGTCACCCTCACCGGCGGCGCGCTCGCGAAGAACGTCTTCTGGCAGGCTGCCGGGTCCGTCGCGGTCGGCACGACCGCGCACTTCGAGGGCACCGTCCTCGGCAAGTCCCTCGTCGCCCTGAAGACCGGCGCGACGGTCGACGGTCGCCTGCTGTCGCAGACCGCGGTCACCCTGCAGAAGAACACGGTCACCGAGCCCGCCCTGTAGACGGACGCCGCGGCATCCGCTGCGGTGAGCCTACGGGTCTGCACACCAAGAAAGGCCCGCACAACAGGAAAGGCCCGGAGCGGCGATTTCGCCGTTCCGGGCCTTTCTGGCGTGCCGGCGTGCGGTGCCGGCGCTTGTTCATGCAGTTGTTACATGCGCTTGAAGATCGCCACCGGGATCGACTGGTGCACGATCTGGGTGACGGTCGCGCCGCCGCCGGCCGTGGCCTCACCGGCGATCGTCATCGCGAAGTCGAGGGTCAGGCCGTAGGTGTCCGGCGTCAGCACGCCGATCGAGTTGGACTCGAGCTGGAAGCCGCCCTTCGGCGAGGTGACGAGCAGCCCGCCGGGGCCCGTGAGCGCCTCGGGGTCGAGCGTTGCGGCGATCGGGTTCACGTTGAGCACGAACGGCGTCGTGCTCGCGCCGCTCGCCGTGGTCGTCGTTGCGGTGACCGTGACGTTGGACATGTAGACGTGGCGCTTGGTACCGAAAGCCGCCTCAGGCGCCTGCGAGCGATCGAAGACGCTGATCACGAACGAGAAACGCTTGTCGCTGTCCGTGTACCACTCGTGGGTCTTCTGCTCCGTCCACATGTCGAGCTGGAGCTCGAGCTGGGGCGCGAGCTGGATCGTCGGGTGGATCGAGCCCATGTCGGTGAAGACGGAGTTGAAGACGAGCGGAGTAGCGGTGGCCGTCGGTGCGGCGGAGGCCGAGACCTGGCTGGCCTGGTCGATCGGCGCGAAGCCAACGAGGGCGGCGACGCTTGTGCATGAGGTGAGGGTAAGGGACAGAACGGCGACACCGGTGACGGCAGCAATTCGGGTAAACCAGTGGGACATGGTGGAACTTTCGGGTCGGGTAGCCGTCTGCATTAATATGCTGAACACATAGTGGCATACGCGGGGGGCCCGTGTCCCCTTTTTAGGGGACTTATTCTCGGCGGGTATCGGACCATGCCCCCCGGGATGCCACCCATTCAGGGGACCGAAGCCGGCGTCGATGCCACTAATCTGGGTCTATGGCCGACGCCCCCACGCTTCCCGACCCGTTGCCGCTGGAGTTCCAGCGCCCGCCGCGGTGGCCGACGCCGACCCTCGACTGGGTTGCGGGCAACCAGGGCTGGGAGCCCCCTGCCGGATGGACGCCGGTTCCGGAATGCTCCCCCGCGCCTCCCGGCTGGGTGTTCTGGACCCGCTCGGAGGAAGGCTGGACGCGCTTCGCGGAGGAGAACCTCGCCCCGGCGAAACGGTCCCTCTGGATCGGCGTCGGAGTCTTCGTCGCCGGCCTGCTCCTGACCGTGCTCGGTCTTGCGGTCACCCACAACCCCCTCTTCCTCGTGTTCGTCGCGGCGATCGTCGCCGGCCCGATCCTGACGATCCGCGCGGGCTCCCGGCTGAAGGAGATCGACGACGGCCTGCTGGACCGGGTTCGCGCCCTCGCTCCGCAGTACAAGTACACCCTGCAGCGCCTGGCCTACAACAAGTACCTCCGTTCGTTCGGCCCGCTGTCATGACCCCGGAGATCGCCGCCGAGATCCTCAACGTGCCTGCGGGTGCGAGCCGCGCCGAAATCGACAAGCAGTTCCGCAAGCAGGCGCGGACGCACCACCCCGACCTCCTCGCCGGTGCCTCCGCGGAGACGATCGCGGCCGCGACCACCGAATTCGTGCGGATGTCCGCCGCACGCGACGTGCTCTACGGCGAGCTCGACCGGGTGGCGAGCAAGCGCACGGATGCCGCACCGCCGACACGCGCACCCGCTGCGGCCCGGCGGGCCGCGGCACCGGATCCCGCGAGCACCGCGGCTCCGTCCGGCCCGGCCACCGCGTCCGCGGGCCCGGCCGCCGCCGGAACTCCGGCAGCTGGCCCCTCGGCCGCAGACCCGCGCGGCGCCGAAGCGCGCGAGGCGCAGCAGCAGTACCCCCAGCAGCGACCGGCGGAGAACCCGCAGGCCCAGTTCGGTCCGCGTGCCGGCTGGACCACCCGCGGACCGGACGACCAGTACATCCGCCGCGGACCCGTTCCGCCGCCGCCCTCGCCGGTCCGGCGGACGCCGATGGATCCGCGCGACAGCAGGCTCCCGCGCCAGGCCCCGGGAACACCGTCGAACCCGCTCGATCCGGAGAGCTTCCAGTACCCGCCGGTGCGGCAGCATCCGCCGGCGCAGGAACCGCAGAACCCGGCGACCCGCCCGAACCCGCAGTACGGCGCGCCGTTGCCGATGCCGATCGAGCGGCGCCGGGCATTCGTCGATCGCCGCGACCCGGGCAAGGCCGGCCTGCCGTACCCGAACGACCGCCGTCGCCCGCCCGCCGACCGGCGCGACCCCCGGAATGCCGACACCTTCCCGGACGATCGTTACAGCCAGCACCCCGACACGTTCTACCGCGCCAGCCCGCAGCAGGATCCCGCGGGCCAGGACACGGGCCTCCCGTCTGCCCGGCCGCGGCACAGCACCGGCCCGGCGCCGGACGGTGACGCTCGGGTAGCGGACCGGCGGGCACCGCAGCAGCGACCTCCGGCCCAGCAGCACCAGCAGCCCCGGCCTCCGGCGCACGAGGAGCGCCGCCGGCGACCGGCATCCTTCGTTCCGCCGGGCTTCGTGCCCATGGCCGACACTCCGACGGGGTCGATGCCGGCTGCACCCGCGGCCGGCGCCACCGGAATCCCGGGCGTCGACCCCCAGGCCAGTCCGATGTCGTTCGCCGATTTCGTGCTCGCCCGCGACGCGCAATCCTGGATCCCCTACGTGGAGAACACGCTCCCGCCGACCCACCCGCGCCGCGCCGGCTGACCCGGCCGGGCGGTCAGGGGTGACTGCCTAGGCTTCCATATCGTCGTGGGTGACGATGCGGATCAGCTCGACGCTGCCGTCCGGCTTCTGCCAGAAGTGCATCCGGCGCGCGGCCGGGGTGTTCTGCTCGATCGACACCCGCATGCAGCGGGCGCCGTCCCAGCGCAGCAGGTGCGGGTCTGCGGGACCTGCGCCCTGGCGCAGCGCGTGCAGGTGGCGGCCCTGCAGGGTCTTGACCCGTCCGGTCAGCACATCGACGGATGCCTTGAACGCCTTCGCGAGCTGCCCGTCGTCGAGCCCGCTCAGGGAATCCGCGAACCGGTCTGACAGGCCGTAGCTGTGCGGCAGCGGCCATTCCTCGCGGTCGGATTCCGGGACCCGGTCGACCCAGGCGAGGGCGATCTCGTGGCGGACCCAGCTGGTGGCATCTTCCCAGAGGGCGCGGCGGGACTCGTATTCGCTGCTGGGGGTGGGGGCGACGACGGTCCGGCGGGACTCGCGCAGCATCCGCTTCTGGGTGCGCTGCTCGTCGCGGAGTTCGGCGACGGTGTGGCGCAGGGTGCCGAGTTCGACGAGCGCGTCGCGGAGCTGCAGCTGCGCGGAGCGGGCCTGCTCGCGCAGGCGGGCGAGGTCGGACTCCGTGCTTCCCGCCTCGACGAGCTGCGCCTCGAGCCGGGTGATCTTCGCCTTCGCCTCGGCCAGGGAGAGCTGGGTGGACTGCAGGGCAGACACCGACGTCGGCGCGCACGGCGCCGGGGTCGGGCCGACGCGGAACGGAATCGCGCCGGGCGACCCCGCGGTCGCGGGTGTCGGCCGGCGCACGGCGTGCACGCGGCCGGGCCCGGGGAACGGGCGCGGCACGATCGGCCGGGGAGCGGCGAGGTCGGCGGGCGATGGCCGCACGGCGCCAGCACCGGCGAGCGCGTCGGGGAAACCGGCCTCGCCGTGCAGGTCGTCCTGGGCGAGAGCGGCGCCGGCCGCGCGAACGAACCCGGCAAGCCCCTTCGCGGACATGGCCGGGTCGAAGACGAGGTCGTCGCCGCTTCCGGTGTCGTCGTCCTCGACGAGCGGGAGCAGCGGGCGGTTCTCGCGCAGCCAGGGCGGCCCGTTGAGCACGGCGGCGAGCGGCGGCAACACCGGCTCGTCGTCGTCGACGTCGCTGAGCACGAGGTGCAGGGCGCCACTCGGCAGGTGCATGACCCGCGCGGCCACGACGTCGCCCTCGGAGAGCAGGGTATCGACGAGGTCGCGCGGGTTGGCCGAGATGTCGGCGCGGGTGATCGTGAACGTGAGGTGCGGGTGCAGGGCGAGCACGGCCTTTTGCGCGCTGACCTTCTGCACCAGGGCGAGGGTGACGCTACCGTGCGGGTAGCGCTCGGCGATCACCTCCGTTGTCGGCGGTTTGAGCTCGACATTGAGCCGGTGGGTCGGGGCATCGAGGGCACCCTGGATGCGCTGGCCGGGCGAGAGGGTCCAGTCCAGCGGCACGGGCGGGTAAGTGAGTTCCTGCCAGATGGTCGCCATGCCGCCGTCATCGAGCTCGACGAGGGCGCGGGAACCGTGCAGCATGAAGCCCTTGACGGTTCCGGTGACGGTGATGACGGATGCCGGGGCGAGCGCGAAGAGACCGGCGTGGTGGGCGTGAGCGAGGGCATCCGTGACGAGTTGGTCGGTCGCGTGCTGGGGGTCGCCGTGCGTGAAGCGCAGGCGGGACCTGGCCAGGTCGGCGAAGGGGTTCGGCCCGGTGGGGTATGACCGGCCGGCGCTGCCGTAGACCTGGAATTGGGCGGGGAGCAGGTCGCCGAGCTGCCGGGTGAGTTCTCCGGTCTGCACGAGGAAGACGCGCGCGACGTCGCCGATCTGGGTGGCGAGCTGATCGATGCCGATCTCGGGGATGGCTGTTCCGAACGGTGAGGAGACGACGACCCAGGGTCGATCACGGGCGGGGTCGTGAAGGCCGATCGCAAGCTGCTGCACCGCGGAGCTGGTCTCAACGCGGGTGTACACGGCTCACTCCTCCCCAGGCCCGTGGATAGGCCGTGGGAACAAGGCTACGCCAGTATCCTAGACGGATTGCTCCATTCGTTAAGTTATGGGGTGTATATGAAGCATTGTGTGCGGGTTGCCCACCCGGGACACGCGGTGTGACGCAGGATGCACCTCGTACTGGGGCGGCGCCCAGCCGATCACTGGTGAGTGCGAAGCCGCGGAGTCAGCGACCCGAGCCGGAGAAAGCGCCGACCAGGACGATGCCGAGGTTCGCGGCCAGGTAGGCGGAGACGCCGAGCCCGACGACGACCTCAAGGGGGCGAGCACGAGGCGCTGCAACCGCGCCGACCGCATCTGGTTGTCGAGCACTGTGAAGCGCTCCATCAGGCCGTCGCCCGTGCCGACCGGCACGGTTTCGGCCCAGCTCGCGGGATCGTCGAGCAGCGCGATCACCTGGAACCGTTCGAGCGGCGTGAGCACGCGCGGCAGGGCCGTCAGCCACGAGACGAGGTCTGCGGCGTCGAGCACGGTGACCGCGTTCTCGGGGCCCATGCGGACGACACCCTTCGGACCGACGAACGCGAGCACGGGGTGGATCGGGACGGTGAAGTCGAGGTAGGCATGCAGGAGCGTGTCGATGCGTTCGCCCTCGAAGGCCGCGTGTTCGAGGTAGGGCACCGCTCGATCCCCGACGATGACGTCCTCGCCGATGACCCGCACCGCAGCACGGCGGTGCTGCTTGGTGTTGATGGTGACGACTCCGCAGGGGCCGACGACGACGTGGTCGATGTCCCAGCCGTTCACCCCGACGGGGAGCCCGTGGAAGACCGCCCACTCCGGAGGCAGCTGGGCGAGCAGTGCGCCGACGGCGAGTTCTCCCTGCGCGCCGCGGTACCAGCCCAGGGCATTGCCGCCGAGCGGGGACCGACCGAGGAAGCGGGCGAGACGGGTGCGACGCGGGTGGGCACCCTGCTGGCGCAGCAATTTGTCGATGATGGCCTGCGCGGCGAACCGGCGGCGCATGCCCTCGTTTTCGACGCGGCCGTCGTCGATACTGCCCGGATCGATTGTGCTTTTGTCGACCATATGATTGCTCCCCCGGATCGATACTAGCGAGCCGCGGCATCTGCCGCCCCACCCCGTTTGAGCCGCCGCCCCTGTTGAGCCGCTGCCCCCGCTCGCGCGCCCGCCTGCTCTAGTCGTGCTTCTTGACGAAGTCGATGGCGAGGTCGGCGACCTCCTCCCAGCCGTGGTCGATCGTGAGCGAGTGGCCCCGGTTCGGCACCTCGACGATCTCGGTCAGACCCGGGTTCTTCTTCTGCTGCTTGTAGATCGCGTGCGAGATCGCGAGCGGCACGGTGTTGTCGTTGTCCCCCGCGATGATGAGCAACGGCCCGCGCTCGGGATTCTTCGTGTCGACCCGCGCCTCAGTGAACGGGTTCAGGTTCGCGGTCGCGGCCTGGAACAACGGCACGCCCGATGCGGCCACGTGATAGGTGTCGTACAGGGCGCGCGCCTCGTCGGTGTCGAGGGCGTTGGCCCAGCCGAAGCTGAACTGCTCGAAGGTGAGCGAGACGGCCCGCCCGGCATTCGCCGGGTTGAGCAGCACCGGTGACGCCGATTTCAGGGCGGATACCGGCAGCGGCAACACGCCACGGAACGGTGCGGAGTCGATCGCGACCGTTGCAGCGGAGACTCCCTCACCGGCCAGGCGCTGGGCGATCAGCCCGCCGAAGGAGTGCCCGACGATGGCGGGTCTGATCGCGAGGTCGTTGATGGCGTCGAGATAGTGGTCGGTGACCTGGGCGATCATCTTGTGGGCGAAGACGTCGGGGTCGCGCTTGGCTTCCTCGATGCTCTCGGGGTCGTCGGGCCAGCCGGGGGCGATGCTTGTGTAGCCGGCGGCCTCGAAGCGGCCGCGCCAGCGGTCCCAGCTGCTCGAGAGCAGCCAGAGCCCGTGCACGAACACGACCGGGCGCAGGCCCGACTCGTTCGCTCGCTCGACCTCGGCTCGTTCCGGTGCGGTCAATGCGTCCATCTCAGCTCCGTTTCGGTTTCTGGCAGGTTCACGCGGCGGGTGCCGGGTGATCTGGGCACGATAACCGCACCGGTCCCCGTCGTCTAGGGCGTCGGCATCCGCGGGCGTGCCGCTGAGTCGATGCGGTCAGCCGCGGTCGCAGGCGGAGGTCAGCGGCGGCGGTCAGCGGCGGCGGTCGATCAGGGTGCGGAGCACCAGGACGAGAACGGCCAGGGGCGCGAACACGATCAGGAGCCGTACGGCGAGCCCGCCGAGACTCGCGGCCGTGCCGGACGCGGGCGGGGCGCCGGTGAGGCCGAATTGCAGGAGCAGCACGCCGATGACGCCGAGTGCCACCGCGACGAGGACGGTGAGCAGGAGCGCCCGCAGGTCGGGCTCTGCGCGCTCACGGCGCCGAACCGCCCAGAGCTGGAGGACCTCGTAGAGCACGAGGGACACCGCGAACGGCAGGGCGACGCTCAGGAGCACGACGGCGAAATAGGCCGCGAACACGAAGAGCGGGTGATCGGGCAGTGCGGGCGTGATCAGTGCGGTAGTCCAGCTCACGTGACTCCCCAGCCTGGCCTCGGTCGGCTCAGCGCTCCCACGGTAGCAAGAGCACTGTATTCCGGCGTCCCCCCGATCGGGACAGGGAACCGGATCGGGGGCACAATGGGGGGATGGTTCGCAAACAGGCGGTGGTGCGCGGGATGGTCCAGGCCGTGGGGTTCCGGTACTACGCGCAGGCAGAGGCCCGGCGACTCGGGCTCGCGGGATTCGTGCGCAACCACAGGGATGGCTCGGTCGAGGTACAGGTCGAAGGGCCGGCAGCATCGGTCGACCGGATGCTCGACTGGCTGCGGCACGGGCCGCCCTCTGCCCAGGTCGACACCGTGCACGTCGAGGACATGCCGGACCGCGGGGACGACGGCTTTCGGATCGAGTGACCTGCCCGCTGGCGTAGCGTTGAAGCATGTGCGCGCGTGCAGATCGTCCCGCCCGCACCGACGACCCGGCCGGGTCGCTCGCCGCGGTTCTCTTGGCGCGCCCGGGCTCGGCGAGGCGTTCCCTGATGCGCTTGGGGCGGCGCTCCCCGGATCGCTCTCCGCTTCACTCCCCGCTTCACTCCCCGCGACGGCGGATCGTCGGGATCGTCCGGCTCGTCCTGGCCGGCGCCGAGGTGCTCGCACTGCTCGGGTACTTCGGCTACATCCTCGGCTTCAAGAGTTTTATTGTGTACAACTACTTCAGCTATTTCACCGTGCAGAGCGCCATCGCCGCGGTCGGTGTCTTCATCGCCGCGGGGATCGTCGCCCTGCGCCGGGAGGTCGACCCACCCTGGCTCGACTGGATCCGGCTGCTCGTCACGACCTACATGATCGTCTCGGGCATCGTGTTCCTCGCGATCGTGATCCAGTCCTCGTCGCGGGCGTACACGATGGAGGTACCGTGGTCGACGCAGCTGCTGCACTTCTGGATCCCCGGGATCGCGCTCGTCGACTGGCTCACCGACACCGGCAAGGCCCGGCTGCCATGGACGACGCTCGCCTGGGTCATGGTCGTCCCGAGCATCTGGGGCGCGTTCACCCTGATCCGGGGCGCCCTGGTGCGCTGGTATCCCTACTTCTTCCTCGACCCGAAGCAGGTCAGCGGCCCGCTCGAGACGGTGCTGTACTGCGTGGTCGCCGTCGCGCTCTTCACCGGGATCGCAGCCATGCTGACCTGGTCGTCCCGCGGCTGGCGGGGCCTCAAGCCCCAGGGCTGAAGGGTAATGGCCGGGGGCTAGGGGCGGAGGTGCGCCCAGGCGTCGGGGGTGGCGCGCAGGTACTCCGGCAGGTCCTGGGGCGGATGCCCGGTGAGGCGTTCGACGTCGTCCGTCACGACATCCATCACGCCGGACGCGATCGCGAGATAGCTTGAGATCCAGCCCGCAACCTCCCAGTCCGGCGCACCGTAGTGAGCGCGGGACGCCCACGCCTCGGGCTCGGTCTCGCGCTCGTAGCGGATCGGCCGCCCGGTCACCCGGGCGAGCTCCGCGGCGCCGTCGCGCAGGCTCCAGCCGCGCGGCCCCGTGAGGGTGAAGGTCTCCCCGTCGTGACGAGCGCCGCCGCCGAGGACGGCCGCGACGGCATCCGCCACGTCGGTGTGCGCGACCGAGCCGATGCGGCCCTCGCCGCCGGGCCCGCGGATGACGCCGTCGGCGCCGCACATCTGCGCGATCAGCCGGTGGTAGAAGTTGTCGCGCAGGAAAGTGAACGCGAGGCCGCTCGCCCGCAGGTGCGTCTCGGTTGCGGCATGGTCCCGGGCGAGGGTGAATTCGGCGTGCGGATCGGCGCCGAGGAACGAGAGATAGACGATCCGCTCGACTCCGGCGGCGACGGCGCTGTCGATCAGGGTGCGGTGCTCGGTCACCCGCTCGGCGCTCTCGGACGCCGACACCATGAACAGGGTGTCGACCCCGGCGAGGGCGGGGGCGAGGGCCTGGGCATCGCCGTAGCCGGCGGTCCAGACATCCGGATGCTGCCGCGCGAGCCGCGCGGTCGAGCGCACGATGAGCCTGGTGGGCGTTCCTGCCGCGTCAAGGCGGTCGCGAACGAGACCGCCGACGAGCCCCGTCGCTCCGGTGAGTGCGATCATGGCTGGTTCCCCTCGGCATCCGGTTGCGCGGTCGAACTGCGCCCTCGCATGGTACAGCGGAAGGGAGTGGGCGGAACGGCCTACAGCGGGATGAAGGTGTATTCCACGGTGAGGTGTTCGCTGCGGCAGGCGCCGCAGTAGAGCACGCCGGAGTGCTGCATGGCGATCACCCGCGGGGAGCACTGCACGACCTTCGGGCCGCAGCACGGCGAAATGACCATGTAGGCGCCGGGCGCGGTCGGATGGTGGCCGCTCAGGCCGCGGCCATGGTGGGAACCCTCGCAGGCGAGGTCGGAATCGAAGTCGAGCAGGCTGTCCAGCTCTTGGTCCAGCAGGGTTTCCATGAGGCACGATCAATCACGCGGTCAAACAGGGGAACTGCAGTCGCGACTGTGGCGGGGCACCGAAGCCGCGACCGCGCTCGGGTGGCCGACGGCACGACATGTGTACATTGCTGGGTCTTACGACCGTTGCACGCAACCCACCCAATTGGCAGCCATCGGCAACACCAACCCGGGAACGACTAAACCTTGGGGAGCTGCACAACGGCGGACCGCACCTGCATGAAGTCCCGGCTCGCCCCGGGAATCTTCAGCGACTAGACATTGGGCATAGCTTACACCGTTTGGTGAGAAATGCTCGGGATTGACTTTATGGGGTTCGTCAGGGCGCGGGCGTCGGCGTGGGGCTCGGCGTCGGGGGCACGTAGAACGGGGTCAGCCCGCGCAGCGCGGCGGCAAGCACCGTGGCGTCGTCGGCCCCGGCGAGCCGGAGCGCCGTGTCCCCGGCGACGAGTCCGACCAGGACGGGCTCCCCGGTGAGCGGCATCATGTTGATCCAGACCCGGAAGTCCTCGTCCCCGCCGACCGTGGTCCACAGCGGGGCGGTCGTGCTCCAGAACGGCTCGTCGAACTGCAGCCAGACCTTGTCGAGCGTGCCCATGCCGAGGTCGGCGATCGCGCCGCGGTGCGCGAAGGGCAGCGCGGGGTCGAATTCGAGCACCCCGGATTTCAGCACCCCGAGCGGAACGGTGACGAGCACCCGGTCGGCGGAGAGCGACTCCCCCGTGCCCAGACGCAGGCTCACGCCGGTGTCGGTGTATGCAAGTTTGGTGACGACGCTCGAGTCGAGCAGGTCGATGCCCTCTGCCGCCTTGGTGAGCAGGTGGGCATATCCACCGAGCACGATCCGGTCCTCGTTCGCGCCGGCGTCCGCGCTCGTGTACCAGCCCGACTGCTGGTCGACGGATGCGCCCGCGTCGATATCGAGAACGGTCGCGACCCGGAATGCGAGCCAGTCAGCCGCCGAAACACCGTCACCGGCATCCGCTGTGGACAGCGTGCTCGCGCCGGAGCCGTCGAGCGCGCCGTGTACGGACATGTCACTGGCCTGTTTCGTGGCCCAGGCGAGCGCGGTCGCAACGGCTTTTTCGCCGGTGTCGGGCACCGCGACGACGATTCCGGCATGGGTGCGGGTCTCGCTCGCGCTCGGAAAGGGGGTGGTCGCGATGCCGAGGCGGGTGAATTCCTCGTCGAGGGACGTTGTGTCGCTGTGGCTCACGAAGGACGGGCCGAGCTCGACAGGGAAGGGCCATTTCTTGTCGCTGACGGTGTCGATGCGGCCGCCGATGCGGTCGCGAGCCTCAACGAGGACGACGTCGAAACCGGCGTCCTTGAGGATGCGCGCGGCGCTGAGCCCGGCGATGCCTGCGCCGATCACGGCGATGCGTTCGCCGGGCGCTGCGGCGGCGATGATCTCGCGCGCCGCGCGAAAGCCGGAGTCGCGGCCGCCCTGCACCGTTCCCGGAGCGTCGGTCGAGGTGGCCTCGCCGGCGAAGAAGACCCGGTCGAGCACGGGTTGGGCGAGCGCAGTGCGCTGCTCGGGCGTGGAGTCGACGGCGGCGAAACTGTACGAACCGCGGGCGAACGGGTCGGCCGACCAGGAGGTGCGGCGCATCTGCGCGGGTTTCGGCACGGGCGAGACGGTGGGCGTCGGTGCGGGGGTCGACGTAGCGGTGGCGGATGCGCTCGGCCGCGGGGCCGGGGACACGCACGCGGTGAGAACGAGGGTCGAGAGACCCGTGACTCCGATGAGGAAGGTGCGACGTTTCATGGCGTTCCGCGCGTCGGGTGTCACTCACGTCCTCCTCTCCGAACGAATCCGGTTGGTTCCAAACTACCGCAGGGGCCGGTTCGGGCGGTCGCCCGCCGCCGGCGGGTACGTCGGGACCGGGTCAGGCGAGCAGTTCTGGCGGGAGGAGGAAACCGTCATCGAGGAGTTCGCGCACGCGCGGGAGGAGCTCGGCGGTGAGATCGCGTTCGGAGACCTCGAGCAGCTCGGCGAGCGCACCGGCGATCGCGCCGACCGCGAGTTCGCCGTCGCAGGCCCCGACGAGCGCGGCGAGCGCGGTGTCGAGCGACACCGACCGGCCGAATCCACTGCCCTGGTGCAGGGTGAGCAGGGTCGGGTCCTCCTGGCCGGGCCAGAAGTGGCGTTCCTCGGTGACGTCGGAAGCAACGGTCAGGGTCGCGTAGACGAGGTCGTCATCCGGGAGGGCCGCGTGCCAGTCGTGGGCGGCGAGGCAGGCCGCGAGGTGGCTGCCGATGCCGTCCGGGTTGTGACCGAGGCCGCCGTGCAGGCGTTCGAGGCGCCGCAACCGCGGAACCTCCGCTGGCCGGGCGGTGTCCGGGCGGCGGAGCAGCAGGTAGCCGAAGCCGACCTGCGTCACTCCGCGCGCCGCGAAGTCGTCGAGCCAGGCGTCGTAGAGGCGGTCGAAGTCGGCCGTGCCCGGCCGGGTGCCGCCGTCTCGGATCCAGGTCTCGGCGTAGAGCTCGGGCGACTGCACCTCGCGCTCGATGATCCAGGCGTCGAGCGCCGGCGCGGGCCCTGACGAATTCGACGGAGATTCGCCCTCCGCAGGGGCCGAAGACGGCTTCCCCGGTGTCTTTTCGGCAAAATCTCCGTCGAATTGGTTCGCGTCGACGGAGGCAGCGGCTGGGGTGAGCCAGTCGGCGAGGCGGTCGAAGGCGTCCTGGCCTGCGCGGTACTCCCAGTTGCCGAGGAGCTGGGCGACGCCGGTCGGGGTGAGGTGCGCGGCAGCCCCGCGCACGACGGACTCGACGAGGGCGTCGCCGACGAGGCCGCCGTCGCGGTACTCGTAGCTCGGCACGCCCTCTGCCCGCGGCGTGATCACGAACGGCGGGTTGGAGATGATGTGGTCGAAGCGCTCGCCCGCGACCGGCTCGAACAGGCTGCCGAGCCGGAATTCGATGTTGGTCACGCCGTTGAGCGCGGCGTTGAGGGCGGCGAGCTCGAGCGCACGCTCGGAGATGTCGGTCGCGACGACGCGTCTGGCGTGGCGGGAGGCGTGCAGGGCCTGGATCCCGCAGCCGGTCCCGAGGTCGAGGGCGGTGTCGACCGGGTTCGGCAGCAGCAGGCCGCTCAGGGTGAGGGATGCCCCGCCGACGCCGAGCACATGGCTCTCGCCGAGCGCGTGCCCGAGTACGAGCTCGCCGAGGTCGGAGGCGATCCACCAGCTGCCGGCCCCGTGGGCGTCCACGAAGCTGTACGGGCGGAGCTCGACGAGCGGGCGGAGCAGGGTGTTCTCGTCGGCGCCGGGTTCTGCGCCGGGTTCTGCGCCGGGTCCGTCATCCTCACCGACGCGGGCGACGAGCCCGAGCGCGACGGCACCTGCCGCCCCGAGGCTCGGGAGCGCCGCCGACAGCGCGCCGCGCGTCACCGGGAGTCCGAGAACGAAGAGCTGCGCGAGGGTCGCCGACGGCTCCTCGCGACCGAGCCTGGCGCGAAGGGCCGCGAGGGCCCGCAGGGCGGGGACCCGCTGGTTGCGGCGGAGCGCGGCATCCGCTTCGGGGCCCCAGAGTCCACTCAGGGTCGCGACGGAATAGTGCGCCGCCTCGAGGTCTGCTCGCAGGAGCGGGATGAGGACGAGGCTCTTCGCCGGGAGGGCGGCGGGATTCGGTGCAGGGATCACTCCCCCATTCAACTGCACGGCGCGGCAGGCAGGACGGTGCTTTGTCCGCGACTCAGCGCGAGACCTCGCTGACGAGGGCGTTCACGGGCACCGAATCCCGGGGAATGGCCGCGAACTGCCGGGTGATGAGCCGCGGGGTGACCATCCGGAAGGGCGGCGGGGCCGGATCGGATGGCGCGCCGGACTTCCCCTCGAACTCGCCGGCGAGGAGCTCGAGGGCCGCGGCGGCGACTTCGTCGACGGGCTGGTCCACGCTCGAGAGCCCGATCGCCGCCGCGATGGGCGTGTTGTCATACCCCGTGACCGGCACCCGGGCCGGGTTGGCGATCATCGCCCCGAGGGCGAGCGCGTCGCTCGCACACAGCACCGCGTCGATGCCGCCGGCCGTGCGGGCGAGCTGCTGCATGGCCGCCGCGCCCTGGTCGACTCCGTCGGCCGTGACCACCTCGAGGCGGGCGAGGTCCTCCGCGGAGACGTCGCCCCGCTCGAGCATGGCGTCGTGCCAGCCGCGCCGACGGTCGTCGCCTGTGCCGGACGGGCTCGGCCAGCCGATGTAGGCGATGCGGGTCGCACCGGCGTCCTGCTGCGCGCGGGTCGCCGCGTGCAGGCCAGAGTAACCATCCACGTCGACCCAGGGGTGGCGCGGCGCGGTGAAGTCGTCGCTCCGCCAGGGCCGGCCGAAGGTGACGAAGGCGATGCCCTGCTCGAGCAGCCACTCGGTGCGCGGGTCATCGGCGGTCGTCGAGGTCAGGACGAAACCGTCGACATCCGCCCCGTCGTTCAGGCGCCGGAACTGACTGATCTCGTCCTCGGGGCTCGTGGCGGTGAACAGGAGCACACGCAGGCCCCTGGCATCGGCCTGCTCGGTCAGGGCATGCAGGAACCGGTCGAGTACCGAGCCGGAGATGCCGTCGATCATCGGGTCGAGGCGGATGCCGATCGTCGAGCTGCGCCGGGTGCGCAGCCGTCTCGCCGAGGCGTGCGGACGGTAGCCGAGGGCGCTGATGGCCGCCTCGACCCTGGCGCGGGTATCGGCCTTCACGATTCCGGGCGTGTTCATCACGTTGGAGACCGTCTGGCGGGACACCCCGGCTACGCGCGCCACGTCCGTGACGGTGGGGAATTCTCCCATGATCTCTCCCTGCCGGTGCTCCTCGCGCCCCGGGCACGAGGCCCCGTGGCTGGAACGATAAAACCAGACTAGCGCGTCGGATCGATCCCAGAATTAGATCGATCAAAGAAAAAGTTTGATCGATCAAATAAAACCGGCTATCGTCGTTCTCACACAAGCAAACGCGCACTGCGGCGCGACTTTAGGAGAAGAAAATGCAACGACGCACCTCCCGCTGGATGATCGGGGCCGGCCTGACCATGGCCGGGGCGCTCGCCCTCACGGGCTGCAGCTCAAGCTTCGGCGGCACCACGTCCGGCTCGACCGGCTCGGCCGCCGCCCTCACGAGCGACGCGAGCAAGAGCCTCACCGTCCTGATCGGTTCAAGCGGCGACGCCGAGACGAAGGCCGTCAACGCGGCCGTCGCATCCTGGTCCTCCTCGAGCGGCACGAAGGCCACCGTCTCCGTCGCGAGCGACCTCAACCAGCAGCTCGCCCAGGGCTTCGCGGCCAAGAAGCCGGCCGACGTGTTCTACCTGTCGACGGATGCCCTCGCCGGCTACGCCTCGAACGGTTCCCTGCTCGCCTACGGCGACAGCCTCGCCAACAAGGACGACTTCTACCCGAGCCTCGTCAAGTCCTTCACCTACGACGGCCAGTTCTACTGCGCGCCGAAGGACTTCTCCACGCTCGGCCTCGTGATCAACACGGATGCCTGGGCGAAGGCCGGACTCACCGACGCCGACATCCCCACGACCTGGGACCAGCTCGAAACCGTGGCCAAGAAGCTGACCACGCCCGACCAGGTCGGCCTCGCCATCGGCGGCGAATACGCACGCGCCGGCGCCTTCATGGCGCAGGCCGGCGGCAACCTCATGAACGAGGACAGCTCCAAGGCCACCGCGAACAGCGCAGAGGCCGTCGCCGGTCTCACCGAGGTCAAGAAGCTCCTGAACGACGGCGTGATGAAGTACGCGAAGGACGTCGGAGCCGGCTGGGGCGGCGAGGCTTTCGGTAAGCAGCTCGCAGCCATGACGATTGAGGGCAACTGGATCACCGGTGCCATGTCCAGCGACTACCCGAGCGTGAAGTACACGGTCGCCGAACTTCCGGCCGGCCCCGCCGGCAAGGGCACCATGCAGTTCACCAACTGCTGGGGCATCGCAACGGACAGCCCCAACCAGGCCGCCGCGCTCAAGCTCGTCGAGCAGCTGACCAGCAAGGACTCCCAGCTGGCCTTCTCAACGGCCTTCGGCCCGATGCCGTCGATCAAGTCCGCCGCGTCCGACTGGAAGGCCGCCAACCCGGTGCTCGTCCCGTTCCTGAACGGTGCTGACTACGCCGTCGGCACGCCCACCGCGAAGGGCTCAGCGGATGTCGTGACCGAGCTGAACTCCAAGCTCGAGTCCCTCAAGACGGGCGATCCCCAGCAGATCCTCGACGCCGCCCAGAAGAACCTCGAAGCGCTGCTGAAGTAGTTCGACATGTCGAAGCCCGCACGCACGTCTCGCCGCTCCGGAATCCGGGGCGGCGAGGCCGCCTCGGGGTGGCTCTTCACCGCCCCGATGATCATCCTGCTCGGGATGTTCCTCGTCGTCCCTGTGCTCATGGCACTCTGGGTCAGCTTCTCCGACTGGGGAGGCCGCGGCAGCCCTTCGGCGGCAACGTGAAGTTCGTCGGCTTTGACAACTACTCCACCCTGCTGAATGGGGGCGGCCTGGCCGAACAGGACTTCGGCACGGCACTGCGCAACAACGCGTGGTACGTCGTGCTCGTCGTCCCGATCCAGACCGCCCTCTCCCTCCTGCTCGCCGTGCTCGTCAACCGGCAGATCCTCCGCGGCCGCGGCTTCTTCCGCACCTCGTTCTACTTTCCGTCGGTGACGAGCTCGGTGGCGATCACCGTGCTCTGGCTGTTCCTGTTCAGCTCGACGGGCGCCATCAACAAGCTGCTCTCGTTCATCGGCATCAACGGACCGAACTGGTTCAACGACCCGAGCGGCATCCTGCACAACTTCCTGCAGCTCTTCGGGGTGACCCAGGGCCCCGCCGCGCTCACGGACGGATCCTTCCTCGGCGTCTCCTGGTGGGACTGGCTCGCCGGCCCCTCTGTCGCCATGACGGCCTTCATCCTGATGGCCGTGTTCACCACGAGCGGCACGTTCATGCTGCTCTTCATCGCGGCACTGCAGAACCTCAGCGGCGAGGTCACCGAGGCCGCGATGATGGACGGCGCCAACGGCTGGCAGCGGTTCTGGAAGGTCACCCTCCCCCAGCTGCGCCCGACCCTGTTCACCGTGCTCACCCTCGGCCTGATCGGCAGCTGGCAGGTCTTCGACCAGATCTACACCGGCACCAAGGGCGCACCCGGCAAGACCACGCTCACGCCCGCCTACCTGTCCTACCAGTCGGCGTTCAACAACCAGGAATGGGGCCAGGGCGCCGCGATCGCGTTCATCCTCTTCGTGATCATCGTGTTCTTCACGCTCTTCCAGCGCTGGGTGCTGCGCGAACGGCCGGTGTCGAAGCGCAGGATGCGGCCCTACCTCACGAATCCCGCCTCAGCGGTCGCCCTGGCGGCCACGGCCACACCCGCATCGACGACGAAGTCCGGAGAGTCACGATGAGCGCGCCCACGGTCAGCCCAACCCGCAAACTCCGTGCCCTCAGCCGCGAGAAGCTCCCCACCCGCGCCGTCGCCGGCCGGTCGCTGATGTACGCGATCCTCACCGTGCTCGCGATCATCTACATCGCCCCGTTCCTCGTGCAGGTCGCGACCTCGTTCAAGACGGATGTCGAGGCGGCGAGCAATCCCATCTCGCTGCTCCCGCAGACCTGGTCGACCGCGGCGTACCAGAAACTGTTCCTCAACTCGGACTTCCCGGTCTGGTTCAAGAACTCCGCCATCGTCACGATCTTCGTCACGCTCGGACGGGTGTTCTTCAACTCGCTCGCCGGCTACGCCCTCGCCCGGTTGCAGTTCCGCGGCCGGACGGTCATCTTCGCCGGCCTGATCGCCGTGATGAGCGTGCCCGGCGTCGTGCTCCTGATCCCGAAGTTCCTCGTGATCAACCAGATCGGCATCTACGACACCTACGTCGGCATGATCGTTCCGCTCCTCACCGACGCCGCCGGGGTCTTCATCATGAAGAACTTCTTCGAATCGATCCCCGCGAGCGTCGAGGAACAGGCCCGCATCGACGGGGCAGGCACCTTCCGGGTGTTCTGGTCGATCGTGCTGCCGATGGCGAGGCCCGCCCTGATCACGATCATCATCCTGTCCTTCCAGGGATCGTGGAACGAGCTCTCGCACTTCATCGTGGCCACCCAGTCCCCTGAACTGACCACGCTCACCAAGGGCGTCGCTTCGCTCGCCTCCGGGGAGCTCAGCCAGGGCACCCAGTATCCGCTCAAACTCGCCGCCGCGGCGATCATGACCATCCCGGTCGCGGTGATGTTCTTCATCTTCCAGAAACGGATCATGAACACCACCGACGGCGCCGTCAAGGAGTAAGTCCCGGCCGGCCGGCCCACCTTCCCCGTCCCCCTGTGGACATCCGCTTCAACCCAGGAGTCGTTCCTTCCTCATGCTTTCCCAGTCCCTCATCTCGACGCCCGTGCCCATTCAGCCCGCCGGCGACCACCCGGTCCAGCCGCTGCTCCACGATTCGACCATCGTCCTCGCCGCACCCACCCAGGCGTGGTCACGTCCCGACGGGCGCACCGAACTGCCGATCCACGGCCTGTACCACGCGGACACCCGCGTGCTCTCTGGCTGGGACGTCTCGGTCGGCGGGGCACACGGCGAGGCGATCGCCCAGGCCGGGCGCGGTTCGGGCGAAGTGACCTTCACCTCGCTGCTTCGGCACCTCGACGACGCCACCGCCGACCCGCGGCTGCGGCTCGAGGTGACGCGGACCGTGAGCGCCGGGCGGATGCGGGAACGCATCACGATCCGTTCGGGCCTGGGCCACACGGTCTCGACCACGATCGCCCTGCGGGTCCACCCCGACTTCTCGGACATGCAGACCGTCAAGGCCGGGCTCGCCGACCCCAAGAGCCGGCGCGCGTTCCCGACTGAGGACCTGCCGGAGACGCCCGTCGTCGACCTCGAGACGCTGGCCGACGGCATCCGCCTGTCGACGCCGAGCGTGACGGCCGTGCTTCGGTTCGGAAGCGACGCGACGCTCGCCCAGACACCCGCGTCGGCCGCCGGCGGGGCGCACCGAGCCGGGACGGATGCCGCCGCACCGGTCGTCGCGGCGAGCTGGGCGGTCGAAGTGCCCGCGCACGGCACCGCGACCGTGGAATGGACCGTCGACGTCGAGCACAGGGCAACCGTGGTGCAGGCGGCCGAGGGCCTGCCCGAGTGGGATGGCGTGACCGTGCATTCCGGCGATGCCCGGCTCGGCCGCTGGGTGCAGCGCGCCCTCGACGACCTCAGCGGGCTGAGGATGGCGACGACGGCTCGGCCCGATGATCCGTTCCTCGCCGCAGGGGCGCCGTGGTTCTTCACCCTGTTCGGGCGCGACTCGCTGTGGGCGGCGCGGTTCCTGCTGCCGCTCGGCACCGACATCGCCGGCTCGACACTCCGCTTGCTCGCAAGCCTGCAGGGCACCGTCTCCGACCCCGAAACGGCCGAGCAGCCGGGCAAGATCATGCACGAGCTGAGGCCGGGCGCGTTCTCGATGCCCGGCGAGAGCCTGAACCTGCCGCCGCTCTACTACGGGACGGTCGACGCCACGCCGCTGTGGATCTGCCTGCTGAACGACGCCTGGCACTGGGGCCTGCCCGACGCCGAGGTCGTGGCCCTGCTGCCCCACCTCGAGGCGGCACTCGGCTGGATGCGCGACTCCGGCGACAGCCACGACGACGGGTTCCTCTCCTATGTCGACGAGACCGGGCACGGCCTGGCCAACCAGGGCTGGAAGGACTCCGGCGACTCGATCCAGTGGCGGGACGGCTCCCTCGCCGAGGGGCCGATCGCGCTCTGCGAGGTGCAGGCGTACGCCTACCAGGCGGCGATCGGCGGCGCCGAGCTGCTCGAGGCCTTCGGTCGCCCCGGCGCGGCCGAGTGGCGCACCTGGGCGGCGAACCTGCGGGCCCGGTTCCGGGCATCCTTCTGGATCGACTCTCCCGAGGGACGCTACCCGGCGGTCGCGCTCGACGCGCACAAGCGCCCGGTCGACACGGTCACGAGCAACATCGGCCACCTGCTGGGCACCGGCCTGCTCAACGACGAGGAATCGGCGCTCGTCGCAGCCCGGCTCGTCTCCACCGAGCTCAACTCCGGTTTCGGGCTGCGCACGATGTCGACCGACTCGACCGGATACTGGCCGCTGAGCTACCACGGCGGCTCGGTCTGGACCCACGACACCGCGATCGCGATCAACGGGCTGGGCCGCGCCGGGTTCGGCGCCGAGGCCGGCATCCTGATCGACGGGTTGCTCGCGGCCGCCGAGTCCTTCGGGTACCGGATGCCGGAGCTCCACTCCGGGGACTCCGCGGCAGAATTCCCGGTCGCGGTTCCCTACCCAGCGGCCTGCCGCCCGCAGGCCTGGTCCGCGGCGGCGGCGATCTCCGTGCTCGGGACCGTTCTCGGCCTCGCCCCCGACCGCGAGGCCGGCACGGTCGCCTCGACCCCGATCACCCCGGCCCTCCTGGGCTCGGTCACGATCCTCCCCCGCCAGCCCCGGGCATAACTCGGGAGCGCGGTCGGTGGCGCGGGCCGGGTGGTGCGGGCTACAGCCAGCGCATCGTAAAGGCGCTCGCGAGCACGGCGCTCGCCGGCGGAACGGCGAGGGTGCGCACGAGTCCGTTGCGGAGCCGCAGCCGCAGCCCCGTGGCCGGCCGGCCCATCATCATGTTGAAGCCGGCCTGCCGGGCAGCCATCCGGGCGCTTCGGCGGCGGCGACGGTCATAGTCGGAGAGCACGGATGCCGCGGTGCCCGGTTCCCTGATGGCGAGCGCGAGCGCCGGGGCGAGCAGGAGTCCGTCGAGCCAGCCGAGGTTCATGCCCTGGCCGCCGATCGGGCTGATCTGGTGCCCCGCGTCGCCGACGAGCACGATGCGTCCGCTGACGAGACGTTCGGCCAGCCGCTGCTGCACCGAGAACGCGCTCACCGACGCCCCGGACGAGGGCAGGACCACGCCCGTGCGGGACTGGACGATCGCGGCGAGGTCGTGGCTCGAGGCATCCGGTTGCAGGGACGATGTCATCGCGACCCAGCGCCGCCGCCCGCCGGGGAGCGGGAATGACTCGACGACGCCGCCGCGCTCGAAGTACAGCACCGCCTGCTCGGCGGCCTGCTCTCCGGCGGGGTAGTCGCTCATGAGATAGGTGTCTCCACCGCCGCGCTCGATGCCGCGGATGCCGGCGAGTGCGCGGATGATACTGCGGGCGCCGTCCGCGGCGACGACGTAGCGGGCCTCGAGTGCGGTCGCCGTTCCGGCCTCCTCGACCTCGAGCTCGACGCGGTCGCCGCGGTCCCGCACACCCGTGACGGTGACACCAGACCGGTACCGGCCGGGGCTGAGCTCGTCGAAGCGGGCGCGCAGCAGCGCTTCGGTCTCGTACTGCGGCAGCGAGACGACGAACGGATGCCGCCCGGCCGCTTCGCGGAACGTCAAGCGGCCCAGGGCGCGCCCGTCGCACCGAACCTCGCCGCCACGGATCCGCACCGCGCGTTCGACGACGGCGTCGGCGAGGCCGAGCTCCTCGAGGGCGCGCATCGACGGCGGGTGGATGCCGATGGCTCGCGACCGCCGCGACGGTTCCGCGCGCCGCTCGAGCACCTCGACGTCGAGGCCGCGCACCGCGAGGAGCCCCGCGAGCAGGATCCCGACCGGACCGCCGCCGACCACGATGACGTCGCGCATCCGCTGCCCATCGCTCGCCTCAGCGCCCAACCTCGCCGAGCGCGGGCGTTGCGCCGTTGCGCGGGTGGCAGACCACCCGCGCAACGGCGGAAGTCCCGCGCCCGGGCCGTCCCAGCGCAGCAGCAGGCGAGACGGATGCTCCCGAACCACGTCCCAGCCCGGCGGCACGACCGCGCGCAGTTCCGGCGCGGTGAAGCTGCGGCGGATGGAGGTGAGGCCGTCCGCGCGGATGTACGAGTCGCGGAAGAGCGGCCAGGTGCCGAGGCCGAAGCCGACGTAGGCGAAGGTGCTGCGTTCGATGTCGCCGAGCAGCACCCGGCCGCCGGGCGCCGCGAGCCGTTGACAGTCGGCGAGCAGGCCGCCGAGCTGCGCGCCCGTGAGGTGATGCAGCACGTGGTTGGACACCACGACATCGAAGCGAGCTCCCTCGTCGGCGAGGTCGGAGCTGAGCGCCTGCCGGAAGGTCAGCCGGGGCAGCGGCGGCCGGGCGGTCGCGAAGCGGTGGGCGCGGGCATCCGGGTCGATCGCGGTCACCGTGAGGAGCAGGCCGTCCCGGGCCGCCCAGCGGGCGAGCGCCCTGGCGACGTCGCCGCCGCCCGAGCCGATATCGAGCAGCGTGCTCTCCCGGCTCGTCGAGAGGAGCGGCCGGATCTCGCGCCGGTACACCCCGCGCCAGCCGGAGACGGCGGCGTTCACGTATCGGAAATAGTCGTACGTGCGGCTCAGGACCTCGGGGTCGCAGCCCGGATCGTCCATGAGCTCGACCGCGTCGCTCGCCCGCCGGCGGAGGAACGGCAACATGGGAAACAACGGCGATCGCGCCAACCGCGTCAGCCGCGCACCACAGTCATCAGGCCGGACTCGACCGTGAGCCCCGGTCCGAACGCCATGGCGCAGAGCCGCTCTCCGTCCGCGGTGTCCGGGGCGTCCAGGATCGCCTTCAGCACGAAGAGGATCGTCGCGCTGCTCATGTTGCCGTAGGAGCGCAGGGTCTCCCGCGACGGCACGAGCTGCGCCTCGCTCAGCCCGAGCTTGGCCTCGGTCTTGTCGAGAATGCTGCGCCCGCCGGGGTGGATCGCCCAGTGCGCGATCGCCGTGCTGAGGTTCAGGGCCCGCCCGGTCGCGGGCTCCGTCGTGGTCTCCGTCGTGAGCGCGGGCCCAGCGGATGCCTCCGGCGCGTGCACCGGGACCGCGAGCGTCGCAACCGACCCGGCCGCAGAACCCGCCTCGCCGAGCACACCCGGCTCCGCAGGCGACCCCTGCACCGCGAGCAGGCCCGCGAGTTCCGCCAACTCGGTCGCTTCGGCCAATTCCGTGGAGGTGGCGAGTTCCGCGAGCTCGGTCGCAGTGGCCACTTCGGCCAGGACTTCGACCTCGTCAGTGAATTCCTCGATCGGCATGGTCTCACCGAGAGCGGCGACGGCAGCGGCGAGCCCCGGGTCCTTCGCGAAGAGCGGAGCGAGAGCGCCCTCGATGTGCTGGTCGATGATGTGCGGGACGTAGCTGCTGAGCACCATCTCGAAGCCCTCGTCGCCGATCTTCCAGGCCATGTCGCCCTCGCCGACGGGGGTGATCACGGTCTCGAAGAGGTCCAGGCTGAGGGCGTTCTCACCCGGCGCCGGGGCGCGTGAACTCACGATTCCGGCGGCCGCACCATCCGAGAACAGGGAGGAGGCAACGATCGTGTCGGGGTCGTCCGAGGTGCGGAGATGCAGCGAGCAGAGCTCGGCGCTCACCACGAGCACGACGGCGTTCGGGTCGGCTTCGACGAACTGCTTCGCCGTGCGGAGCGCGGGCATCGACGCGTAGCAACCCATGAACCCCAAGTGATACCTCTGCGTTGTCGGCTTCAGGCCCAATTCCCGCACGAGCATATAGTCGGGGCCGGGCGCGTAGAAGCCCGTGCAGGACACAGTCACGACGTGGGTCACGTCTGCGGCCTCGATGCCGGGGCAGGCGGCGAGCGCGCGGCGGCCGGCCTCGACGAAGAGCTTCGTCGCCTCGGTGATGTACAGCTCGTTGCGCACGCGGGTGCTCGGCACGAGAAGGGTCTGCGTCGCCGCGTCGAAGAACTGGGGATTGGCGACGTCCGAGTCGAGGGTCAGCTCCTCGATCACGGTGTGGCGTCGTTCGATTCCCGAGAGATTGAACGATGCCGTCACGAGCCGTTTCCCCAGCCTGCTCAATCCCGGCTGGGAGGCGAACACATCGCGCACCTGTTCCTGGACGAGGACGGTGGATGGAACAACGGTCTGTAACGCTCGAAGAGTGACGGACATAGCCCCAGTGTTACACGCGGCCCTGCGAGGCACACCCCCATTTTCGCGGGCGGCGGCAACAGCCGACGGATGCCCGCATCCCGAAACTGGGCGCCGGCAGTGAATCCGCTGGGCGCGGTTCCGTGGCGCGGAGTGATGCCTAGGCTGGAATGTGGCGTGGGGCAACGGGGACGCGCGTCGCCAACCGCGGGCCGGTGCCCGCCTATCCGAGGGAGTCCCGTGGCTACGACCGTCGCCGACCAGATCATCGCCCAGCTCATCGACTCCGGCGTGCGCCGCATCTACGGCATCGTCGGCGACAGCCTCAACCCGATCGTCGACGCCGTTCGGCGCAGCGGCGGCTCCGCGAAGGGCGGCATCGACTGGGTGCACGTGCGCAACGAGGAGGCCGCGGCCTTCGCGGCCAGCGCCGAGGCGCAACTCACGGGTGAGCTCGCGGTCTGCGCAGGGAGCTGCGGACCGGGCAACCTGCACCTCATCAACGGCCTCTACGACGCCCACCGCTCAGGGGCACCCGTGCTCGCGATCGCGAGCCACATCCCGAGCGCCCAGATCGGCAGCTCCTTCTTCCAGGAGACCCACCCCGACCGCCTCTTCGTCGAGTGTTCCAACTACTGCGAACTCGTCAGCTCCGCCGCCCAGGCCCCGCGCGTCGTGAGCATGGCCATGCGCCACGCCATCGGCCTCGGCGGCGTCGCCGTCGTCACGCTCCCGGGCGACATCGCCGAGCTGCCCTCCGTCGGCACCGCGCCGACCATCACCCTGACCAAGCCGGGCACGCTCGTGCCCTCGACGGCCGACGTGCAGCGCCTCGCCGACGCCATCAACAACGCCCGCCAGATCGCCATCTTCGCCGGGATCGGCGTCGCCGGAGCCCACGATGAGGTCGTCGCCTTCGCCGACCTGCTCGCCGCCCCGATGGGGCATTCCCTGCGCGGCAAGGAGTGGATCCAGTACGACAACCCCTTCGACGTGGGCATGACCGGGCTGATCGGCTACGGCGCCGCCCACGACGGCATGCACGACGCCGACCTGCTCATCCTGCTCGGCACCGACTTTCCGTACTCGCAATTCCTGCCCGACGGCACGGATGTCGTCATCGCGCAGGTGGACATCCGTGCCGAACACATCGGCCGGCGCACGAACGTCACGGTGCCGGTGCACGGGGATGTCGCGGCGACGCTCAACGCGGTCACCCCGCTGATCACCCGCACCGCCGACCGGCGCTTCCTCGAGAAGACCCTCAAGCACCACGAGCAACTCATGCACAAGGTCGACGGCAACCCGCGCAACGTCGAGAAGCGCACGCCGATCCACCCCGAGTACGCGGCCTCGATCCTCGACGAGGTCGCCGCAGACGACGCAGTCTTCATCGCAGACACCGGCATGTGCAACGTCTGGGCGGCCCGGTACATCAACCCGAACGGGCGCAGGCGGATGCTCGCCTCGCTCCTGCACGGATCGATGGCCAACGCGCTCCCCCAGGCGATCGGCGCCCAGGCGAGCCACCCGGGGCGCCAGGTCGTGACCCTGTCCGGAGACGGCGGCCTCTCGATGCTCCTCGGCGAGCTCGTCACCGTCGCCGCGCAGAACCTGCCGGTGAAGATCGTCGTGTTCAACAACTCGACCCTCGGCATGGTCAAGCTCGAGATGCTCGTCGACGGCTACCCCGACTTCGGCGTCGACGTTCCGGCCGTCGACTACGCCGCCGTCGCCAACGCCCTCGGCATCTACGGCCAGCGGGTCGAGGATCCCGCCGACATCCGAGGCGCCCTGGAGCGCGCCTTCGAGCACAACGGGCCCGCGCTCGTCGACCTCGTCACCGACCCGCTCGCCCTGAGCATGCCGCCGACGATCACGGGGGCGCAGGTGCGCGGTTTCGCGCTCGCCCTCTCCCGGGTCGTGCTGAACGGCGGCGTCGGCGAGGCCGTGCAGCTCGCCCGCACGAACATCCACAAGCTCTAGTCGCGCCCACATCGGCAGGCCGCGCCCGAAACGGCGGGCGCGGCCCGCCGAAACCGGCGCGGCCGCCCCGTGTCGCGCTGGCTGCACTCGGGCTACCCTGAGGCCCAGAGGACAGTCGCCGGGCGTGCGGAATCGGAGGAGCTGATGGCCATGGACGGACGTGGACGGGTGATCGTGCGGGACGGACCGTGGGGCTTCGTCCTCTTCCTGGCCTACATCGGAGCGGCGATCTACTTCGTCTCGGTCTCGAGCGGAACGTTCTGGGGTGTGATCCTCGGGCTGCTCCAGGCGATCGTCTGGCCGGTCTACGTCGTGTATCACGTACTCGTCCTGATCGGCGCCTGAACGCCGGACGATTCGCGCCGGACCGCGTGACCGGTCGGGTGCCCCGCAGCTCAGGGCAGGCGGTCGAAGAGGTGGGTTGCGACGAACGCGACGAGGGATCCGGCGGCGCAGATCGCCGCGACCCCGCCGACGTAGGCGATGACGGCCTCGCTGTTCGGGCCGGAGGCGCCGAAGAACGTCACGAGGAACGCCGCGGCCGCGACCAGACAGAACGGCACGACGAACCAGAGCTGGATGCGGTATCCGATCGCGGGCGTTCCGCGGGTCGGGGCCAGGGGACCGGTCCCCGCGTCCGGGTCGGTGTTCCCTGCCGCGAACCGGCGTGCCGACCCGCGCGCTCGCAGGCGGCGGGGCGATGCGCCCCATACCCAGAGCGCGATGCCGCCCGCGCAGCCCCAGACCGCGACGACCAGGAGCCCGGCGATGACGTCGCTCGGGCGGTGCCAGCCGTTCGCGAGCGTGGAGACGCCCGCGACGGCCGCGAACGCCGAGCCGAGCAGTGCGGCGAGCCAGCGGGTCCGCGGGCTCGAGACGAGGAACACGGCAAGAGCGGATGCCGCAGCGACCGTCGTATGCCCGGACGGGAACGAGTTGCCGGCGTAACCGTCGACCCCGAGATCGGGACGGGTGAGCAGGATGTCCTTGAGGACCTGGGTCGTGACGACGGCCCCCAGGGCGACGACGACGGCGACGACGAGCGTGCGGAGATCGCGGCGCACGGCCGTGATGATCCCGGTGATGACGGCGCCGGCCACGACCGAGACGGTCGGAACCTGGTCGAGCACCTGCTGGGTGACGACCGTGACGCTGCGACGGCCGAAGATCGAGCCGTCGTAGGCGAGCTGGTCCATCGTCTGGCCGTGCAGGGTCCGCACAAAAAGAGGTACAGCGCGACGAAGACGGCCGACGCGACGATCGCGCCGCCGAGATATCGCAGGAATCCTGTTGTCGAGAGGGAGCGCACAGTCCAGCTTCGCACGACTCGCTGGACAGACCGTGGGTGAGGCCGCAGAAACGCCGGATCGGACACCGAACAGGACGTCGCAGTCAACGACACCGGGCGACACCGGGCCAAAGCAAAGGACCCCGGGGCCGAACGCCGCCGAGGTCCTTCTCAGCAGAATTCAACTGCTGTGATGTTGAAGGTACACCGTGCGGGGACGCCCGCGAACCACCGCTGCACAGGTGCCCGCCGCACGCTAGCCCTTGACTCGGCGGGGACGCGGCGTACCGTGACTGGCATGTTTGCTGCACACCACGGTCGGCACGTCGCCGACAAGGACCATCCCGCACGCGGGACCACGTCGCGGGACGCCCACCCGGCCGGTGCCGAGGGCTTCAGCGGACTCGAGGGCGACTTCGAAGAGGAGCGCCGCCGGGCAGCGAGCGCCCAGGCCGAACCCTACGAGCAGGAAACCGTGACCCGGCCCACCCTTCCGGGAACCACCGAGGGACTGACTCACCCCTGACCCACCCCTGCTCCGCCCCGCTCAGACCAGGTCGGGCTCAGACCAGGGCGAGCACGACCAGGGCGAGCACGACCTTGCCGCGCACGTGCCCGCCCATCAGGTAGCGGTAGGCGTCCGCGACCTCCTCGAGCGGAAATACCCGGTCGACCGGCAGCACCACGTCCCCGCTCGCGATCCGGTTGGCGAGGGCGGCCAGGTCGCCAGGGCGGGCCGCCTGACCTCCGACGCCGGTGATGCCGGCATCCGCCCGGTGGCCGCGCGCGGCGATCGTATTGATGCGGCCGCCCGGCACACCGAGTTCGAGGGCGGCGTCGATCGTGGCGGGACCGCTGTTGTCGAGCGCAGCCGTCACCCGGGGCACGAGCGCGCGCACCCGGTCGGCGAGACCGGGGCCGTATACGACGGGGATGACGCCGAGACTCCGGAGGAAATCGTGGTTGGCCGGGCTCGCGGTTCCGACAACGGTCGCGCCGGTGCGTACGGCGAGCTGCGCGGCGAGGACGCCGACTCCCCCGGCGGCCGCACTCACGAGCACCGTGTCGTCTCGGGTCAGCGCCAGCGAGCGCACCGACGCCGTCGCGGTGCGGCCCGCGATATCGAGGGCCCCGGCAGGGACGAAACCGAGCGCATCCGGTTTACGGATGACGGCGGATGCTTCGACGACGAGCCAGTCGGCCTGGGCGAACATCCGCGAGCCGCCGAGCACGGCGTCGCCGACGGCCCAGCTCGTCACGCCGGCACCGAGTTCGTCGATGACGCCGGAGAAATCATTCCCGTTGCCGCTCGGCAGGACGACACTGTACGCGCCGGCGGCCGGACCGCCGCGGAGGATCTTCCAGTCCACGGGATTGAGCCCCGCGGCGTGCACCCGCACCCGCACCTGGCCGCGGCCGGGGGCAGGCGGATCGCCGGTGATCACCCGCAGGACTTCCGGGCCGCCGAATTCGGAGAAACGCACGAAACGAGCCATGCGCCCAGCCTATTCAGGGCGCGCAAGACCCGGCACCCCTCGGATGCGGCGGCGCTCGCGGCCGGGCTTCCGCTGCCCGCGAACGGCCGGGCCCCGCCGGCTCTTCTCCGGTCCCGTCGGCATGTTCGTCTGGAATACACCGGCCGTTCAAGGTCGGCTGGTCGAATATTCGGAGTAGAGTCAGTCGACTCAACGATGAGTGCAAACAGTCCCGACGAATGGAAAGTTCATTTGAACCTGCGAACGGCCGAATACCCTAGGCCGGACTATTTCCTGCTCCACCTCAGCGATACCCATGTTCTGGCCGATGGCGGCAGGCTCTACGACCAGGTCGACAGCGCCCGGCACCTCGCCGAACTCTTCGCCGAGGTCGAGGCATCCTCTGGCCGTCCCGACGCCATCATTATCACCGGCGACCTGGCCGACAAGGGCGAACCGGATGCCTACGCCCTCGTCCGCAGCATCGTCGAGCCGGCCGCCGCCCGCCTCGGCGCCCGGGTGATCTGGGTGATGGGCAACCACGACGACCGCTCGGCCTTCCGCGCGGAACTCCTCGGCCAGCCCTCGTCGACAGCACCGATCGACCGCGTCGACTACATCGGCGGCCTCCGCATCATCACGCTCGACACCTCGGTGCCCCACCAGCACTTCGGCACGGTCACCGACGCCCAGCTCGCCTGGCTCACCGAGGAACTCCGCGTTCCCGCTCCCGACGGCACCATTCTCGCAATGCACCACCCGCCCGTTCCGAGCGTGCTCGACCTCGCCGTCTCCGTCGAGCTCCGCGGCCAGGCCCGCCTCGCCAAGGTGCTCCGCGGCACGGATGTCCGCAGCATCATCGCCGGACACCTGCACTACTCCTCGACCGCGATGTTCGCCGGCATCCCGGTGTCGGTGGCCTCGGCCACCTGCTACACGCAGGACCTCAACGTGCCCGTCGGCGGCACCCGCGGCCGCGACGGCGCCCGCGCGTTCAACCTCGTGCACGTCTACCCGGACACCGTGCTGCACTCGGTCGTACCGCTCGGCAGTTACGCCCCCTCGACTACATCGACCCGGAGGAGAGCGCCCGCCGCCTCGCCGCGTCGGGCATCACGATCATGGGCGCGGGTACTCTCCCGGCGCTCCGCGAGCCGCCGATGACCACGCCGATCCCGGTTCTGAGCTAAGCGGGCCGCGGCGCCTGACCGAGCGCGATCGCGACCGCCGCGCCGGCGAGTTCGCCGGATTCCGCCGAGATGCGCCGGTGCGACTGCCCCTCTCGGCCGAACCGGGCGAACTCGGCCCCGGGGAGACGCTGTCCGCGGCGGCAGGCGTGCCGCTCGCGGTGGCCTGCGCCTCGCGCTCCCACGGCGCGACGATCGGGAAGTACTGTTCGAGGAACTCGGTCACGGCCGCGCGGCGCACCTCGTCCGAGATCTCGGGGAAGCTGCCGTCGTTGAGGCAGAACATGTCCTGGTCGCGGCGCTTGCGGAGCTTGTTCATCTGGCGCAGCGCGAGCTTGAGCGTCGTCTCGATGTAGAGCGACCTGGCCTGGGTCTGCTCGACCGCGCGCCCGGTGGTCAGCGCGTAGTAGTGGTAGAGCGAGTTCGTCACGGAGATGTCGGTCGCCGAACGGAACTGGCTCGCCGCGGTGCGGGCGAAGTCCTCGGGGAACTCCGCCTCGAGCTCCAACAGGACGCTCTTCCGCATCGGCACCGCCGTGTGCTCGAGGTGCCGGGTCGTGACCTTGCCGAAGCGCTCGCGGAGCAGCGCCCGGTTGACCCGGGCGGCGTTCTCGAACCCGCTGCGGCTCGGGTCGTTCTCGCCGAGGCCGATCCGGGTGGATGCCTCGATGAACTTCGTGACGCCGCCCGGCGAGAAGAACAACTCCGGTCCGACCGGGCGGCCGAAGAACATGTCGTCGTTGGAATACAGGAAGTGTTCGGCGAGCCCGGGGATGTGGTGCAGCTGGCTCTCCACGGCGTGCGAGTTGTGGGTCGGCAGCACGCTCGGGTCGGGGAAGAAGTCCTCGCTGTTCATGATCGTGACGCGCGGGTGCTCGGCGAGCCACTCGGGCGCCGGCGAGTCCGTCGCGATGAAGATGCGGCGCACCCAGGGCGCGAACATGTAGACGCTGCGGAGGGCGTACTTGAGCTCGTCGATCTGCCGGAAGCGGGCGTCGGACTCGTCGCCGCTGCCGACGACGTATGCCTTCATCCGCTTGGCGCGTTCGCGCTGGAAGTCGCTCGAGGAGCCGTCGACCCAGGAGAAGACCATGTCGATGTCGAAGCTCACGTCGCTCGCGAGATCGTCGAACATGTGCTGCAGGGTGCGCCAGGTGCGCCCGTACAGGGTGATGGTGGTCTCGCGGGCCTCGCCACGCGGCATCCGCTTGCGCATCAGGGAGTTCTCGACCGGGGCGACGATCTCGTCTTCGCCGAAGAACCAGAGTTCGAACTGGAACGCGGTCTCGGCGCCGTACCGGAGGCGGCCGATCGGTTCGATGCGCGGGCGGTACACCCGGAACACGGATGACTTGCGCAGGGTGGTGAGGGCGCCGTCGGCGAGCAGGAGGGGCTGGGTGAGGTGCCCGTCGAGGGGCTTGGCGTAGAAGGGGTCGTTGGAGAACGCCTCGGCGAGCGCGCGGGTGATGTGCTTGCGGCGCTTGCGATCGACGGCGAGGACCGGGCGGTCGTGGTCGCCGCGGACGAGCAGGAAGTCGATGCCGGCGGCGTCGAGGGCGTGGGCGATCGCGAGGAGGTCCCTGACCATGGACTCGTGCGGGGTGAAGTGGCCGTTGATGAGGGCGATTTCGCCCTTGCGCACGACGACGTCGTCGCGGTCGAAGCGGCGGGTGCGGGCGTCCGGGGAGAGCAGCACCAGTTCGGGTTCCGTGCTCAGTGAGAGCACGGGGACGGCGGAGTTGGCGGTGCCCGCGGTGCTGCCGGTGCCGGCCGGGCTCACCGGGACGACCGACGGCTCTGCGGCTGAACGATCGACGGTAACCATGGTCCTCCTCGGGAAATGGGAACACTCATCAACGGGGCAACCGTGTGTTGCCGGGGAGAGTGCGTCCGGTACGTGCCGGCGGCCGCGACCCGGTCTGAGCCGGGAACCGGCAGCCGACAGCAAGCGGTAGCGTTCCTCCCAGTCTACGTTGCCCGGCGACCCGCCCCGATGACGGCGCCGGGACCTCCGGCGTAGGTCAGAGGGAGTTGATGCCGATCAGGCCGATGATCAGGGCCATCACCTCGAGGGTGACAAGCTCGTGGGCGAGGTTGAGCACGGTGAGCCCGGCGGGGCGCCGGTCGAAGACGTCGTGGGTCACCATCCGGGCGGCGGTGAAGCCTGCCCAGAGGATCAGCGCGGTCAGCAGCGCGTTGGCGAGGAAGCTGCCGCCGTAGAAGTTCTGCGTGATCGCGACGGCGCCCGCGAGCACCCACGCGGTGACGAAGCTCACGAGGACGGTGATCACGATGGGAGCGACCGCGTTGCCGCGCATGCTCTCCTCGTCATGGCCGACCGTACGCATCCAGTACCCGCCGAAGACCCGGCGCGAATACCAGACCGACCCGACGGCCATGCTCGACGCGGTGGCGAGCAGTACCGCCCAGATGTTGATCTCGGGAACCATGAGGGATCCTCTCGCTGCTTCCGCCGGTGGCGGAGGGGATGCCTCGATGTTAGGGCGACGCGGGCCCGTCGGGAGAGATCTCCCCGGATGTCTCCCGGATCGTTAGCTCCGCAGGGTCGGTCACCGGCACGCGGCAGACGAAGTCGCGGCAGAGGTACGCCGTCGGCCGGTCGCGGAGCGGGACACGTCCGGCGAAGAGGCCGAATCCGGCGGCGGCGAGTGTCCGGGACTGGGCCGCTGTGACGGATGCGATGACGCCGGTCGCCCGCTGCCTCGCGCTGTCGACGAGTGCCGTCACGCTCACGGCAGCGGGCACATCGAAGAAGGAGGGTGCGGCCGAGAAGTCGGGCTCCCCTGGCTCGTCGAGGTCGGCGTCACCGCTGGGTTCCGCCGCAGCGGCCCGGTCGTCTGGCGCGACGAGCACGAGCTGTTCCACGGGGGCGATCAGTGCGGAGCAGAGCTGCAGGACGGCACCGAAGGCGAGCGGGCGTTCCGCGGCACGGGCGAGGAACGGGACGACCGCCGTGACCGCTGCATCCCGGTACCTCTCCGACTCGGTCATCAGGTACAGCAGCTGGGCGGCGCCCGCGGCGGCCGAGCGTCCGGACGGGTATGCGCCCTCGGAGGGGTCGACCTCGAGGGCGAGTCCCTGGCCGACCAGCACGGGATCGGAGCCGCCCGGGACCCGGAACCGTGCGGCGGCCGTGTCTGTGGTCGCGGCAGTGTCGGTGGTCGCCGCTAGCGTGCTGTCCACCAGGAGGCGCGCCGCGGACGCGTAGCGTCCCTCACCCGTCACGAGTGCCAGTTCGAGGAGTCCCCGTGCGAACATCCCGAAGTCCTCCAGGGTAGCCCGCGCCGTCGAGGTACGGCCGGAGATGGAGGCTCGCACGAGCACCGGCCCGTCACCTGCGGAGTCGGCTGCGGCTTCGGCTTCGGCTTCGGCTTCGGCTTCCACGGTGAGATGCCGGGACAGCAGGTAGTCGGCGGCGCGGGCCGCGGCATCCGTGTAGCGGGAATCACCGAACGCGAAACCGGCGCGGGCGAGCGCGCCGATCGCGAGGCCGTTCCAGCCGGTGAGCACCTTCTCGTCGAGGGCGGGGCGGGGCTGCGTTCGCCGGGCGTCGATGTCGAGGGCGTAGTAGCCGCCCTCGACGCGGCGTCCGGCGACGGTGCTCTCGGAATCCTGGGCACTCGCGAAACCGCCGTCGGGCAGCTGCAGCACAGAAAGGAGGAACTCGGCGACGCCCTCTGCGACCGTGCGGGCCCACTGTTCCCCGGTCAGTTTCCAGGCCTGGGTGTAGAGGTCCAGGAGCTGGGCGTTGTCGTAGAGCATCCGCTCGAAGTGGGGCTCGCTCCAGTCCCGGTTGACGGCGTAGCGGAAGAATCCGCCCTCCACGGGGTCCCGCAGCGGGGAGGCGCCCATCCGTTTGAGGGTGCGCAGGGCGAGGCTGCGGCCGGATGAGCGGTCGAGCAGGAACGCGAGGACGGGGGCGACGGGGAATTTCGGCGCCCCGCCGAACCCGCCGTACCGGGTGTCCTCCGTCACGGCGAGGCCCTCGACGATGCCGTCAAGCACGCTGCCCTGCGGCAGCAGGTTCCGCGGGCCGGCTCCCCCGACATCGTTGCCGTCGACACCATCGAAAGCAGCGACGGCAGCATCGGCGACGGCGGCATCGGCGAGCTCCTGCTGTCTGGCGGCTGCGGCGAGCGCGTCTGCGACGAGAGCGCCGGTCTCGGTGACCTCGGCGCGGCGGTCGGTCCAGGCGTCCGTGACGGCTTCGAGCACCTGCCGGAACGCCGGTCGGCCGGGAACGGCGGTCGGCGGGAAGTACGTTCCCGCGTAGAAAGCACGTCCTTCAGGGGTCACGAAGACGTTGAGCGGCCAGCCGAGGCCGTCGACGAACGCGCTTGCTGCGGCGAGATAGGTCGCGTCGACCTCAGGATGCTCCTCCCGGTCGACCTTGATGCTCACGAAGTGCGCGTTGAGGTAGGCGGCGAGGTCGGGATCGCTGAAACTCTCCCGCGCCATCACGTGGCACCAGTGGCACGTCGAGTATCCGATCGACACGAGCAGCGGAAGGTCGCGCGCCCGGGCCTCGGCGAAGGCCTCGCTGCCCCAGCCGTGCCAGTCGACCGGGTTGTCGGCGTGGGAGCGCAGGTACGGGCTGATCGCATCGGCAAGACGATTCGGCATGGTCCCATTGTGCCCCGACCCCGCAACGGGCAATCGAACCGGTGACGCCGCGCCCGACTGGTTACAGTGGACACACCTCGACCGATGGGAGCCGCGGGATGACAACGGAGTCTGTCGCGCTGCGGCTGCACGCCGCGGCCTCAGCGGATGCCGCCCTCGCCTCCGACCTCCGCGCCGCCTACCGGGGCCGGCACGACGTGCTCGACGCACTCTGGTGGCGGGCGCACCCGCTCACCGGCACCCCGGGCGGGCGACCGGATCCCGCCGCCGAACTGCCCCGGTTGCAGGCCGCGGTGTACGCGCGCCCGGGCCCGGACGGCTCCCTCGAGGCGAGTGAGCGGCGGCTCCACGACCTCACCGCCCAGCTGCGGCAGGACGCGACCGACCTCGAGGCACTGCTGGTGCTGTTCCCCGACGCCGCGGCCTCCCCCGACGCCGTCCACTCCCGGGGCACTCGCCCCCTCGATGCTGCGGGCACATCCGACGCCGACGCGACCGCACGACCCGCCCCCGCGTTCCGCGGCCCGACCCGCCGGCGCAGCGTGCTCCTCGTCGCGGCCGGGTTCCTCCTCGGCGGGATCGCCGTCGCCACGACCTCTGCCCTGTTGTCCCTCGGCGGCCCGGTGAGCAGCCCGGGCACCGAGCCGGCGGCATCCGCTTCGCCAGGGCTTCTCGCGCTCTTCGACCAGCCGCCGATCCCCGACCAGACCACGATCGATCTCGGTCCCGAGTTCCGGCGGGATTCGATCCACGCGATGTTCGTCGAGCGCGAGACCAGCTCCTTCGTGTACGTCGCGCGGCGGGGCGACGACCTCTACTGCGTCATCCTGCGCACCCAGGGCCAGCAGGGCGCGAGCGCCTGCGTCGGCCTCGCCGAACTCGCCCGCCGCGGCCTGACCCTCACGGCGACGGTGCCGGTCAATCCCTTCACCCTCGGCAAGGACTCCCTCGAACCGGCGGGCGCCCTCGCTGACGTCACGATCCGGGTCAGCACCGACGGCGTCGTGTCGAGCGAGACCGCCCCGCATCCCACTTCCTGACCGGCAGCACCTGTTCCCGGCGGCGCACTCGCTAGGGTGAGTGTCACAACCGTCGGGGGGCCGGAATGGTATTCGAGATCAGCGCAGAGTACGAGCAGCACCGGCGGGCCGGGCGGCTGCGCGAGGCCGCCCAGGCGGATGCCGCGCTCCACGAAGTCCTGCGCCGCGGCTACCCGGGTCGCCACGACGTGCTCGACGCCCTCTGGTGGCGGGCGCATCCGCTCACGGAGACGCCGGCCGGCCGGCCGGACCCCGCTGCCGAACTCCCGGAGTTGCAGGCGGCGGTGTACTCCCGTGCCCGCTCGCCCGAGTCTGCTTCCGAGGACGAGCAGCGTCTCGCGGCCCTGCAGCTGGCGCTCGGCCGCGACACCGCCGACCTCGACGCACTCCTCGGCCAGTACCCCACCCTCGAGGCCGGCGCGCTCGCCAAAACCGGACCATTCCTTCCCGCGAGAGTACGAAAAGTGCCCCTATCGGACCCCGATACGGGCACTTTTCGTACTCTCGCGGAGGAGGAGCGGATGCAGCGGCGGGAACCGCAGCGGGCCAGGGGCCGGAAGCCGCGGCGCCGCGGCGCCTGCGCGTGCTGCGCGTGCTGCGCGCAGCAGCGCTGGTGGTGTCGGGCGCGACGGTCGGGGTGATCGCGCTGCTCGTGCTGCAGGCGAGCGGGCTGGCCGGCGCAACGGATGCCTCTGGCGGCGCTACCCCGACGGGCGGAGCCTCCGAGACGGCCGGGCCCGCCGCATCCGCCGGAAACCTGCTCGGGGTCTTCGACCAACCCGAATTCGTGCCCGACGACACCACGCCCGCCCTCGGCGGCGAGTACACGTCGGTGCACAGCCTTTTCGGACCGGTCCTCGAAACGGGACTGCCGTACAGCGTCTTCGCGGCACGGCTCCGTGACGACCAATACTGCCTGATCCTCCGCAACGCCGACCTCACCGGCACGAGCGCGTGCACCACGCTCGACGAACTCGCCGGGAGCGGGCTACACCTCAACGCCACGGTCATGGGCTCGCTCGGGACGGCAGGCCCCCTCACCGTTTCGGACGCCTACGACCAGCTGATCGACGTCAGCGTCGATTGGACCGCAGACGGAATGAGCTCATCGAGCGGCCCGCACCCTAGCGCGGACGGGTAGCCCGGGCGCCGAGTGTCGCCACACCCGCCGAGGATCGCCCGTACACCGGGTCGTCTGGGCGGAACCGGCGACACTCGACCGTGGTCGGCCGCGGCGAGGCTCGTCAAGCGGGCGGGTCACACCGTGCCGGTGAGCTCGTGCTCGACGAAGTCCCTGCGGCGGCGTTGCACCCGCATCCAGATGAAGAAGCCCGTGATCGTGAACGCCCCGTAGAACACGTACAGGATCGCCGAGGCGTAGTACCCGGCGCTGACCAGGAGCGGTACCCCGACGATGTCGACCGCGACCCAGATCAGCCAGAACTCGGTCCAGCCCTTGGCCATGCCGTAGGTCGCGAGCAGGGAGCCCGTGAAGATCCAGGCATCAGCCCAGACCGGTTCGAAGGAGCCGAGGGCACGGAAGATCGGGGTGAGCACGAGGGTGCCGGCGACCATGCCGAGGCCGAGCAGGATGCGGGTGCGGTTGCCCGCCCAGTGCGGCACGACCGCGGCGCGAACGGTGGAGTGGCGGCTCCGCGACCACTGGATCCACCCGTAGATCGACACGATGATGAACATCACCTGTCGGCCGGCCTGGCCGAGCAGGTTCACCGGGTTGGGGGTACCGAAGACGGCGCCGAGGAACACCGTGAACAACAGCGCATTGCCCGCCATGCCGACCGGCCACGCCCAGACCTTGCGGCGCATTCCACCGACTGCGCTCAGTATCCCGAACGCGTTGCCGATCACCTCGCGCCAGAGGATGGTCTGCGTGCCGATCTGAAGTTGCGCGTCGAACAGCCACTCAATCGGATTCACAGGTCAACTTCCTCGCCGGGGCTGGTCCCTCCGCCTTCTCCCAACTTACCGCGAACGCTTTCGGGCGGCTTCGGCTCAAGCTCGTCGGCCAGGCGCAGCCCGCGCTCTGCCCACCCGATTTCCTGCTCGGCCCGGGCGATGAGCCCCTCGTAGGCGAAGAGCTTGTACGCCGCGATGCGCGGCCGCTCGGACTCCGGGCTGATCAACAGTCTCTGGACGAAGATCGGATGCGTACCGTCCCGGATCGCGGCGAACTGGCCCTGCCACTGCTCGCGCAACCCGGCCCAGTGCCGCACGTGCGCCCGGAGCTGCTCCCGGACCGAGTCCGGGTCGGCCCACTCGAAGTACGCCGCACGCAGGTGCGCCGGGTCTCGCTCCCGCGAGTACTCGACCGGTTCGGCCATCCACGCACGGAACGCCTGCTCACCCAGCGAGGTGATGTGGTAGACCCGCTTCGTCGCCTGGGTCGCCTGGGTACTCCGGGCAACTGCCGTCGCCTCGATCAGTCCCCCGGTTTCCATCCGGCGCAGTTCCGGGTAGATCTGCGAGTCCGGGGCGCTCCAGACGTGCCCGACCGAGCTGTGGAAGGACTTGGCGAGGTCGTAGCCCGTCATGGGCTGCGCCGTCAGGAGCGCGAGGAGGGCGTAGCGCAGGCTCATGGTTTGATTCTGGTCCCTGAAAGGGTCTTGTGGTTTCACTATCGACATAGGTATTGTTGCCCTCCATTGACCTATCGATGTGATGCCAGGTGCATGATGTCCGGACGAAGGAGTCCCGATGAAGGAAACGACCGTCGACAAGATCCTCGGCCACCCGCTCAACGCCTGGTACGTCGCGGCCTGGGACCACGAGGTCAATCGCAAGCCGCTCGCGCGAACCGTCGCTAACCGTCCGCTCGCGCTGTACCGCACCGAGGACGGTGACGCCGTCGCCCTCGCCGACGCGTGCTGGCACCGGCTGGCGCCGCTCTCGATGGGAAAGCTGGAGGGCCGGGACGGCATCCGCTGCCCGTACCACGGCATCCTCTACAATTCGGCGGGCCGCTGCGTCTCGATGCCGGCACAGGAGACCATCAACCCGAGCGCAACGGTCGCGTCCTTCCCCGTCGTGGAACGGTACCGCTACGTCTGGGTGTGGCTCGGCGATGCAGCCCTGGCCGACCCGGAGCTCGTGCCCGACATGCACCAGATGGATGACCCGGAGTGGGCAGGAGACGGCCTGACGATCTCGGTGGACTGCAACTACCAGCTGGTGCTCGACAACCTGATGGACCTGACCCACGAGGAATTCGTGCACAGTTCCTCGATCGGCCAGGAGGCGCTGAGTGAATCCGAGTTCACGGTGCACCATGACGAACGGACCGTCACCGTGGAACGCTGGATGCTCGGCATCGACGCTCCCCGTTCTGGCTGAAGAACATGCGCGACAAGTTTCCCGGCTTCGAGGGGAAGGTCGACCGCTGGCAGATCATCCACTTCGAATCGCCGACCACGATCAACATCGACGTCGGTGTCGCGCGGGCCGGCACCGGGGCGCCGCAGGGCGATCGAAGCCAGGGCGTCAACGGCTATGTGATGAACACGATCTCGCCCGTCACCGACCGTTCCTCCCGCTACTTTTGGGCGTTCATGCGCAATTACCGGCTCGAAAGCCAGGTGATCACCACCCAGCTGCGCGACGGGGTCTCCGGCGTCTTCAGGGAGGACGAGGACATGCTCGTCGCCCAGCAGGCCGCGATCGACGCAAACCCCGACTACGAGTTCTACAGCCTGAACATCGACGCGGGCGGGATGTGGGTGCGGCGGCTGATCGAACGTCAGCTCGCTGCGGAGGGACGCCTGCCCGCGCCCGTCGCTGCCGGCTGAGTGGCGGCGACGACGATGGCAACGTCCCACGCGGCGGTCTGGCAGCGCGCCACGGTCGTCGACTCGACCGCCCTCACCGACAACATCCGCCGGATCGTGCTCGCGCCCGACCACCCGGCCAAGGTCGACGCCGGCGCACACATCGACGTGCGCGTGCCGATCGGCGGGGTTCTGGACCGCCGGTCGTACTCCGTCGTCGACGCCGGCCCCGACTGGCGCGGACCCTGGCGATCAGCGATGTCTCGACTCTCCAGCGGTCCCGCGGCGGCGCGCGGGCGATGCACGCACTCCGGCCCGGCGACACCGTCGAGATCACCCAGCCGATCGTCGACTTCCCCTCCGCGTCGGAGCCGCGCACTACGTGCTGCTGGCCGGCGGCATCGGCATCACTGCGGTCATGGGCATGGCGAGGGTGCTCCGGTCGGTCGGCGCCGACTACACGCTCGTCTACGCCGGGCGCAGCCGGCCGGCGCTGGCCTACGTCGAACACGTGCAGAACGCGCACGGCGACCGGCTGAGACTCCACATCACCGACGAAGGCAACCCGCTCGACGTCACCGAGCTCGTCGGCGGGGTCGAACCGGGCACCGAACTCTACCTGTGCGGTCCGATCAGGCTGATGGACGCCGTTCGCCGGGCCTGGATCGAACGCGAGCTCCCCTACCCCGACCTCCGGTTCGAGACCTTCGGCAACAGCGGCTGGTTCGCCCCCGAGGACTTCGTCGTGCGCATACCGCGGATCGGCGCCGAGGTCACCGTCCGGGCGACCGAGACCATGCTCGAGGCGCTCGAGGCCGCTGAGGTCGACCTGATGTTCGACTGCCGCAAGGGTGAGTGCGGACTCTGCGAGGTGCGCGTGCTCGACCTCGACGGAGACATCGACCACCGTGACGTCTTCTACAGCGAGCGCCAGAAGGACTCCCGCGGCACGATGTGCTGCTGCGTCTCCCGAGCCGTCGCCCCGCCCGGCGGCACCGCCGTCGTGACAATCGACATTTCCTGATCCTCCGCACCCCTACCCAACCGCAATCACCCTGAAGGAGAACCGCCCATGACACTCACCGTGAACGAGACCGCGACAACCCTGTTCCTCGACCCCGCGGCGTGGTCGGGGAAGATCTACATCAACGGGGAGTGGGTCGCCGGGTCAGGCGGCGACCTCCCGGTCATCGAGCCGGCGACCGGCGACGAGATCGGCCGGATCGGGATCGCCACCCCCGTCGACGTGGCCAGGGCCGCCGCGGGCGCGGCCGCGGCGCAGAAGGCCTGGGCCGCGACCGCGCACCCGGTGCGCGCCGCCGTGCTGCGCCGGGCCGCCGCGCTCCTGGAGGAACACGCCGACGAGATCATGGACTGGAACGTGCGGGAAGTCGGCGCGGTTCCCGGGCTTGCCGGCTTCGCCCTCCACGTCGGCGCTCAGGAATGCTACGAGGCGGCGGCGTTGCCGTCGCATCCGCTCGGCCAGGTACTCTCGAGCGAGGAGCCGAGGATCTCCATCGCCCAGCGGGTGCCCGTCGGCGTCGTCGGAGTCGTGTCGCCGTTCAACGTGCCGATCATCCTCGGCATCCGCGCGGTGGCGCCGGCGCTCGCGCTGGGCAATGCGGTCGTGCTCAAGCCGGACCCGCGCACCGCTGTGACCGGCGGCGTGATGATGGTGCGCATCTTCGAGGAGGCCGGCCTGCCCGCCGGGCTCCTGCAGCTGGTGACCGGCGGCGCCGATGTCGGCGAGGCCATCGTCACCGACCCGAACGTGCGGGTGATCGCGTTCACCGGCTCGACCAGGGCCGGTCGCGCCGTCGGCGAGCTCGCGGGAAAGCATCTCAAGCGTGCCCACCTCGAGCTGGGCGGTAATTCCGCCTTCGTCGTACTCGCCGACGCCGACGTCGACAAGGCCGTCAACCTCGCGGCCTGGGGATCGTTCCTGCACCAGGGCCAGATCTGCATGACGGTCGGGCGGCACATCGTGCACGAGAGCATCTTCGACGAGTACGTCGAGAAGCTCGCCGCGAAGGCGGACTCCCTTGCCGTTGGCAACCCCGCCACCGAGCACGTGCACCTCGGCCCGATCATCGACGAGAACCAGCGCGACCGCATCCACCGCCTGGTCACGGGCTCGATCGATTCCGGCGCGAAGCTGAGGGCCGGCGGCAGCTACGACGGGCTGTTCTACCGGCCCACCGTGCTCGCGGACTCGCCGCTGGATGCCCCCGCCTTCTGCGAGGAGGTGTTCGGCCCTGTCGCATCCGTGGTGCGGTTCAGCACCGAGGACGAGGCCGTGGGCATCGCTTCGGCGACCGAATACGGGCTCTCGCTCGGCATCGTGACCGCCGACGCAATGCGCGGCCTCGAACTGGCCCAGCGGATCCCGTCCGGCATCGTGCACATCAACGACCAGACGGTCAACGACGAGGCGAACACACCGTTCGGCGGCGTCGGCTCGTCCGGCACGGGTTCGCGGCAGGGCGGTGCGGAGGCCAACATCGACGCCTTCACGGAGACGCGCTGGATCACCCTGCGCCGCACGCCGGGCAGCTACCCGTTCTGAGCGGAGCCTAGTTCACGTCGTTGGGGTGGGGAGCCCACGCGGCCGGCGCGCTCGAGCGCGGAGATCGTGGCGAGTTCGGTGTGGCTGAGCTCGAAGTCGAAGACGTCGAGGTTCTCGATCATGCGCGCGCGCCGGTTCGACTTCGGGAACAGGATGTTGCCGGTCTGCAGGTGCCAGCGGATGACCACCTGAGCGGGGCTCTTGCCGTGCGCCTCGGCCGCGACGACGACGACGGGCTCCTCGAGGAGTGGGTACTTGCCCTGGCCCAGGGGTCCCCACGCCTCGATCTGAATCCCGTGGGCGCGCGCGAACGCGGTGACCTCAGGCTGCTGGTGCGCGGGGTGCAGCTCGATCTGGTTGACCGCCGGGACGACATCCGTCTCGGCGAGAAGGCGTTCGAGGTGCGGCACGAGGAAGTTCGAGACACCGATCGAGCGTGCACGTCCGGAGGCGCGGATCTTCTCGAGCGCCTTCCAGCTCTGGATGTAGCTGTCCTTCGCCGGCGTCGGCCAGTGGATGAGGTACAGATCGACGTAGTCGAGCCCGAGCTTCTCGAGGCTCAGGTCGAAAGCGTCGAATGCGCTCTGGGTTCCCTGTTCACTGTTCCACAGCTTCGTCGTGACGAAGAGCTCGGAGCGAGGCACGGCGGATGCCGCGATCGCGGCCCCGACTCCGGCTTCGTTCCCGTAGATCGCGGCCGTGTCGAGGTGGCGGTAGCCCACCTCGAGGGCGTCGGAGACGATGCGGGTCGTTTCGTCCGGATCGACCTTGAACACGCCGAAGCCGAGCTGAGGAATGGTGTGGCCGTCGTTGAGGGTCAGGGTGGGCACAGAAGTCGTCATGGGCCCACCCTAAACGCTGGAACCGGACGGAACCTGACCTGCGGCGCTTCAGCGGGTGAGCTGGAGCTTCCACGCCTCGGGCTCGCGGGAAAGATAGCTCACCGTGAACCGGCCCGGGTGGCGCTGTTCGAGCTGGGCGAGGAGGGGCAGCGGGTCGTGGGGAGCGACGAGGACCAGGCCGCCGCCGGGGAGGACAGCGTCCAGCGCGCCGAAAATCGCGGCGTGCCGGATCGCGTGCGGCAGCTGCCGGGCGTCCAGTTCTGGGTATCCTGCGGCCTCGGCCTCGCCGCAGGTGCAGGTGTGGCCGGCGGGCTCGTCGTGGGCCGCGGGCCGGGGTGCGGATGCGGGAAGAAGGGGGATCATGTCAACCATGATTTAAACCTAATATATTCCGCTTTAATTAGCGAGCGGGTCGACGGGCACCCAGTCGCCGCGGAGGCGCACCTCGCACAGCTCGGGGAGGACGAAGGGGCGCAGCTCGACGTCGTCAGGGTCGTGCCCGCCGGAGCGGGCGATGCCCCGGATCAGGCCGAGGTGCAGCGAGCACACCACCGCGGGCGTGTGCCTGGCTTCGTCGCGGAAGGGACAGGCCCGGAGCTCGACGACCATACCGTCGCGGGCATCCGTCTCGCTCGGCGACGCCGGCTGGCCGGGCGACGCCTCAAGCGATTGGGCGATCGGGTCGAAGCCGAGGCCGTCGAGGATGTGCACGAGCGGCCCGACGTCGCTCGCTCCCCCGGCCGCCCCCGTGCCCGGTTCGCTCTCGCGCGCCTCGAGGTCGAAGGCGGCCGACCAGCGCTCGCCGGCGCGGATCGCCCGTGCCCGGCCGCCGTCGTCGTCCTCGGCGAGGGCGCCGACGAGGGCATGGCTGAGCAGCCGCTGCACACCGTCTTCGCGCACCGCGGGATTCACGGTGAAGAGGATGCGCGGACGCCCGCGGATCCCGGTCCGGTCGACGGCACGGCGGATCAGCCCGGCACCCTCGAGCTGGTCGAGATGGAAGCGCGCGGTCGTCACGTGCAGGCCGATGCTCGCGGCGACGGCGGCGGCGTCGACGGGCTCGCGGGCACCCGCGATCAACTCCAGCACCCGGCGGCGCGCATCCGAGGCGAGGGCCGCGTGCCGGTCGCCGATTCCCTGTCCGTCTACCATAGTTTGAGCGTAACAGTCTCCGGTTCAAGCGCCAGGCCGGGAGGACCCGCCCGCGCGCACCGGGCACCCGGAAGTCTTACGATGGAATGCTCATGATTCCCCTTGTCATCACCTTCCCGCCCGAACTCCCCGTCAGCCAACGCCGCGAGGATATCGCGCGCGCCATCCGCGACAACCAGGTCGTCATCATCGCGGGCGCGACGGGCTCGGGCAAGACCACCCAGATCCCGAAGATCTGCCTCGAACTCGGGCGCACGAGCATCGGGCACACCCAGCCGCGGCGGCTCGCCGCTCGCACGATCGCCGAGCCGCATCGCCGAGGAACTCGGCCAGGAGGTCGGCCAGGTCGTCGGCTACCAGGTGCGGTTCACCGACCAGGTCGGTCCGGACACCAGGATCAAGCTCATGACCGACGGCATCCTGCTGAACGAGATGCACCGCGACCGGATGCTGCGCAACACTACGACACGATCATCGTCGACGAAGCTCACGAACGCAGCCTGAACATCGACTTCCTGCTCGGCTACTTGAAAACCCTGCTGCCGCGTCGCCCTGACCTGAAACTCATCATCACCTCGGCGACGATCGACCCGCAGAGTTTCGCCGAGCACTTCGCGGCCGCCGACGGCACCCCGGCCCCGATCATCGAGGTCTCCGGCCGTACCTACCCGGTCGAGATCCGCTACCGCCCGCTCGTGGCCGAAGCGATGGCGGACGATGACGACGAGGACCAGGCCTCCGCGACGCCGCCGGTGGACCGCGACTACATCGAGGGCATCTCCGCGGCGCTCGACGAACTGGAGCGCGAGTCGAACGGCGACGTGCTCGTCTTCCTGAGCGGAGAGACCGAGATCCGCGACGCAGCGGATGCCCTGCAGGGCAAGTTCGCGAGTGGCGACCGCACGAGCCCGACCGAGGTGCTGCCGCTCTACGGCCGGCTCTCCTCCGCCGACCAGCACAAGGTCTTCCAGCCCTCGACCGTCGCCGGGGTGCGGCGCCGGATCGTGCTCGCGACGAACGTGGCCGAGACCAGCCTGACCGTCCCGGGCATCCGCTACGTCATCGACGCCGGAACCGCCAGGATCAGCCGGTACAGCGTGCGCTCGAAGGTGCAGCGGCTGCCGATCGAGGCGATCAGCCAGGCCTCCGCGAACCAGCGCTCCGGGCGCAGTGGGCGCACGAGCGACGGCATCGCCATCCGGCTGTATTCGGAGGAGGACTTCGGTCGCCGCCCGGAGTTCACCGAGCCCGAGGTGCTGCGTACCAACCTCGCCGCCGTGATCCTGCAGATGATCTCGCTCGGCCTCGGCGACATCGCCGCGTTCCCGTTCCTCACCCCGCCGGATTCCCGCGGTATCAAGGACGGCCTCGACCTGCTCGCCGAGCTCGGCGCCGTTGCGCCGGGCAGTGGGGTGAGCAACGCGAGCGGCGGGGTGTCCAAGCTCACCCGGATCGGGCAGCAGCTCGCGAAGCTGCCGATCGACCCCCGCTTCGGGCGGATGGTCATCGAGTCCAAGACCCAGGGCGCCAGCCGCGAGGTGATGGCGATCGTCGCCGGCCTCACCATCCAGGACCCGCGGGAACGGCCGCTCGAGCGGCGCGCGCAGGCCGACCAGCAGCACGCGCGGTTCGCGGACCCGACGAGCGACTTCCTCGGCCTGCTGAACCTCTGGAATTACCTCGAGCTCAAGCAGAAGGAACTCGGCTCGAGCGCCTTCCGCAGGCTCTGCAAGAACGAGTTCCTGAACTACCTGCGGGTGCGCGAGTGGCAGGACGTCTACAAGCAGCTCCGCCAGCTCGCCAAGCCGCTCGGCCTCCACATCGGCGACCCGGCGGTCAACCCCGACGGCATCCACCGCTCCCTCCTCGCCGGGCTGCTCTCGCACATCGGCCTCAAGGATGTCGCGAAGAAGGACTACATCGGCGCCCGCCAGCAGCGCTTCGTGATCTTCCCCGGCTCGTCGCTCGCGAAGAAGCAGCCCAACGCCGTGATGAGCGCGGAACTCGTGGAGACCAGCCGGCTCTTCGCCCGGATGAACGCCGTCGTCGACCCCGCCTGGGCCGAACCGCTCGCCGGGGACCTCTGCAAGCGCAGTTACTCCGAACCGCACTGGGAGAAGAAGCAGGGCTCCGTCGTCGCCTACGAGCGGGTCACCCTCTACGGGGTTCCGATCGTGCCGCGCCGCCGCATCCAGTTCTCCCCGGTCGACCCGGCCTACGCCCGCGAGCTCTTCATCCGGCACGCCCTCGTCGACGGCGAATGGGACCTCGACCGCGTCGACCAACGCGTCACCGCGTTCGACCGGGCCAACACGAAGCTGCGCAAGGAACTCGCCGAGCTCGAGGAACGCACCCGGCGCCGCGACATCCTCTTCGACGACGAGGCCGTCTTCGAGTTCTACCAGCGCCGCATCCCCGCGGAGGTCTGCTCGACGCGCACCTTCGAGACGTGGTGGCGCAAGGCGCGCGCCGAGACCCCGACCTGCTCACGATGACCGCGGAGGCGCTCGTTCCCGACGAGGCCACCCCGGAGATCGACGAGGCCGTCTTCCCGCCGACCTGGCACCAGGGCGACCAGCGTTTCCACCTGAGCTACCGGTTCGAGCCGGGGGCGGATGACGATGGCGTCGCCGCCCTGATCCCGCTCGCCCTCCTGGCCCGGCTCTCCCCCGCCGGCTTCGACTGGCAGGTGCCGGGCCTCCGCGCCGACCTCGTGACCGCGCTGATCAAGTCGCTCCCGAAGAGCATCCGTCGCAACGTCGTGCCCGCCGCCGACTGGGCGGCCCGGCTGCTCACCGAGCTGCCGCCTGCGCCCGGCGAGGCCCGCACGGCGAAGGACACGAGCAGCATGGGCGGCACGAGCATCGGCGCCCGGCTCGGCGCGGGCACGGGGGCGGGTTTCGAGACAGAGGCTGCGCCGTTCACCGAGATCCTCGCGGGCCTGATCCAGCGGCTCACCTACGTCCCGGTGAACGCAAACGACTTCGAACTCGGGCGCGTACCCGCGCACCTCCGGATGACGTTCCGCGTCGTCGACGACCGCGGGCAGGCGATGGCCTCCGGAAAGGACCTCGGCGAGCTGCAGCGCAGGCTCGGTTCCCGGGCACGCGAGAGCGTCGCGGCGGCATCCGCTGCCACGCCCGTGAACGCGATCGAGCGCGGCGGCCTCACGACCTGGGATTTCGCGGAACTCCCCGGTTCATCGACACCAAGCAGGGCGACAACACCATTCGCGGCTACCCGACTCTCGTCGACGAGGGTACGAGCGTCGCGATCCGGATGATGAGCACCGCCGCCGAGCAGGCGAGCACGCTGCCGGGCGGGGTGCGCCGGCTGCTGCTGCTCGCGACGCCGTCTCCGGTCGCCTACGTGCAGCAGCACCTGACCGGGGCGGAAAAGCTCAGCCTCGCCACGAGCCCGTACCGCACCACGCAGGCGCTCTTCGACGACTGCCTCGCGGCGTGCGTCGATGAGGTGCTGTTCCGGGTGAACCCGAGCGGCCAGGTCTTCATGAAGGCCGAGTTCGACTCGATCCGGGACCGCGTGTCCGGGGTGCTGATGGACTCGATGTTCGAGGCCGTTGGGCTCGTTGCGCGCATCCTCACCGCCTCCCGGGCCGCAGATAAGGCGCTCAAGGCCTCGACGAGCATGGCCTTGCTGCCCGCGCTGACGGACGCCCGTGCCCAGCTGGCCGGACTGATCTACCCCGGCTTCGTGAGCGCGACGGGCCTCGCCCAGCTGCGCCACCTGCCGCGCTACCTCGGCGGCATCAGTTCACGGATCGTGAAACTCGGCGACAATCCCAGCCGCGACCGGGTCTGGATGAATGAAAGCCAGTCGGCCACGGCCCGCTACGAAGCTGCCGGCGGCCGGATTCCGCTGGCCCCCGGCATGGCGGCGAACCTCGTGCGCGCACGCTGGATGATCGAGGAGCTGCGGATCAGCCTGTTCGCGCAGGAGCTCAAGGCCGCAGAGTCGGTGTCGCTGCAGCGGATCCACAAGGTCCTGACCAGCTGACCCCGACATCCGCCGGGGTCAGCTGGTGGCTAGAGCACCTTCGAGAGGAACGCCTGCGTGCGGCGGTGTTGCGGGTTGCTCAGTACGAGCTCGGGGTCACCGGACTCGACGACGACGCCGCCGTCCATGAACACGAGCCGAGTCAGCCGACCTCGCCGGGCGAAGCCCATCTCGTGGGTGACGACGCATCATCGTCATGCCCTCCTGTGGCGAGGTCGCCTTCATCACGTCGAGCACCTCGCCTGACGAGTTCGGGGTCGAGCGCGCTCAGTCGGCTCGTCGAAGAGCATCAGCTTGGGCTCCATCGCGAGCGCGCGGGCGATCGCGACACGCTGCTGCTGGCCGCCGGAGAGGTGCGCGGGGTAGTAGTCCGCGCGTTCGGCGAGTCCCACCCGGGCGAGCAGGTCGCGGGCGGTGCGCTCGGCTTGCGCCTTGGGCAGCCCCTTGACCCGCAGCGGCGCCTCCATCACGTTCTGGAGTGCGGTCATGTGCGGGAACAGGTTGAAGCGCTGGAACACCATGCCGATGTCCCTGCGCTGCTTCGCCGCTTCCTTGGGCGCCATCTCGTAGAGCTTGCCGTTGGTCTCGCGGTAGCCGATCAGCTCGCCGTCGACGCTCAGCCGCCCGGCGGAGAGCACCTCGAGGTGGTTGATGCAGCGCAGGAACGTGGACTTGCCCGACCCGCTCGGCCCGACGAGGCACATCACCTCGCCGCGTTTGACCTCGAGGGAGATGCTCTTGAGCACCTCGTGCGAGCCGAAGCTCTTCGAGACCTGCTCTGCGAGCACCATCGGCACGTAACCGCGGGCAGCGGATGCCGCGTTCTGCGTGGTCAGGTCGCTCATGACGGGCCTCCTGGCCGGTTTCGGGTTCTCGGCCGGTGCGGGTCGCCGGCGCCTGCTCGGAGCCGGGCACGATCGTGACGCCCGTGATCGGGTCGGGGTTGGAGCCGCCGCCCTTCTTGTCCGGCTGACGGTCGCCGATGCCGCGCGCGAAACGCTTCTCGAGGAAATACTGGCCCACCATCAGGATCGAGGTGAAGAACAGGTACCAGATCGACGCGACGATGAGCAGCGGGATCGGGTTGAACGTTTCGGCGGAGATGTCACGGGAGCGGGCGAACAGGTCGAAGCTGAACGGCACCGCCGTGACGAGCGAGGTCGTCTTGAGCATCGAGATGACCTCGTTGCCGGTCGGCGGGATGATCACCCGCATCGACTGCGGCAGGATGACCCGGGTCATCGTCTGCGACCAGCTCATCCCGAGCGCGGTCGCGGCCTCTTCCTGGCCACGATCCACGGCGAGGAGTCCGGCACGGACGATCTCGGCCATGTATGCGGCCTCGTTGAGCGAGAGGCCGATCACCGCGAGAGCGAACGTGCTGAGCGCGGCGTTGGTCTCGAACGACACCCACGGGTGCATGAACGGGATGCCGATGTCGATGCTCGAGTAGATCAGCGAGATCAGGCCCCAGATGGTCAGCTGGACGTAGACCGGTGTGCCGCGGAAGACCCAGAGATAGAACCACGCGAGGCTCTTCACGACCGGGTTGGGCGACAGCCGCATCACCGCGAGGATCACGCCGAGGACGATCGCGATCACCATCGAGTAGACGGTGAGTTCGAGGGTCACGAGCGCCGCCTGGGAGATGCGCCGGTCGAACAGGTACTTCGCGACCGTCGGCCAGTCGTACGCGGGGCGGAAGGCCGCGTCGACGATGGCCAGGGCGAACACCACGATCAGGATGATCGCGAAGACCATCCGCCAGGGGTGACGCAGCCGGATGGCTTTGATGGGAACCGACGCGGCCGGGGCGGCCGGATCGGCCGGGGACGAGGCGGGCCCCGCCCCCGGCCGTTCAGATTCGGCGTGCTCACCGGTTAGCCGTTCGCGGCTGCGTTGATCGTGATCTTGTCGATGCCGCCGTCGGCGACACCCCACGTGTCGAGGATGGCCTTGTAGCTGCCGTCGTCGACCATGGACTGCAGTGCGGCCTGGACGGCCTTGCCGAGGTCAGAGCCCTTGGCGACGACCATGCCGTATGGTGCGACGTCGAAGGTCTTGCCCGCGAGCTGCAGCTTGCCCTTGGTCTGGGCGATGGCGTAGAGGGTGACGGGAGAGTCGGCGCTGAGCGCGTCGGCCTGTCCGAGTACGACCGCGTTCGTCGCGGCATCCTGGGTGTCGAACTTGAGCTTGTCGATCGCGGGCTTGCCGGCCGCGACGCAGGCGTCGCTCTTGGCGGGGACCTCGTCGGTGTCTTCGTAGGTGGTCGCCTGCACGGCGACCTTCATGCCGCAGGCGTTGTCCGGGTCGACGGTCTTGTCCTTGGCCGATGCCCACTGGATACCGGCGGTGTAGTAGTTGACGAAGTCGACCTGCTGCTCGCGCTCGGCGGTGTCCGTGAACGAGGACTCGCCCATGTCGGCCTTGCCACCGGCGACGGAGGGGATGATGTTGTCGAACTTGGCGACCTGGAATTCGGCCGTGAGCCCGAGCTTGGTCGCGATCGCGCTCGCGATCTCGATGCCCCAGCCGATGGGCTTGCCTGCTTCGTCCTTGAACTCGTTCGGGGCGTAGGTCGGGTCGCTGCCGACGATGAGCTTGCCGGAGGACGCGATCTTGGCGGGAACGAGTGCGGCGGCCGCGTCGTCCTTGGTGATCGCTGCTGCCGAGGCGCTGGTGGTCGAGCCGGTCGAGGGCGTCGAGTTGTCGACGCAGCCGGAGAGCATCAGTGCGGCCGCGGCGGCGACGGCGGGGAGTAGGTATCGAGCGCGCATATGCGGAACCTTCTTTGTTTGTCGGTGTCAGGGGTTCGTCATTGAGTCCGTAAACGGTAAGCGACAGAGGTGAGCATATAACAGGATGCTCACGCGGATTCTGTGCGCAGGTCACGTTTTGGACTAGCTAAAGCGAGCGTGAGGGGGACGTGTCTCGATCAAGTATGGCCGTTGGCGTGTTTCGGGCAGATTTCGCCGGGTGCGACGACAGCGCCCACGCCGCCGCCCCGCCCAGTTGCGCACAAAGCACCCTCATCGCGACGACGACGGTGCTTTGACCGCAATCCAACCCCGGCGACGTGCGTTATTCGGCGGCCTTGGCCGCGGTCGAGAGCATCGTCACGTAGTCATCGAGGCCCCAGGTCAGCGAGAGACCCGTCGGCGGGGAGACGGACGAGATGAATGCCGCGCCGACCGGGGAGGCGACGGAACCACGCTGCACCTGCGGCATGGCCTGGGCGTACCCGGCGGAGAGGAACGCATCCGATTCCTCCTGCGTCGTCCCGAAGTTCACGAGCACGTCACTCGTGAGCTTGTCGAGCTGTTCGTGGCTGAGCGTGTAGTAGAAGCTCGCCTCGTCGGTCGCGAGGGCATCGACGGCGGGTGCGTTCACGAAGCCGAGGTCGAGGGTGAATGCGACGCGGGGGTCTTCCTTCTTGTAGACGTAGAACGTTCCTCCGCTGTCGCTCGTGAGGGCGATGGACTTGCCCGCGAACTCGGGGTGGGCTGCCGCGGCCGCGGCGATCTTCGCGTCGATGCCCGCGAGAAGCGTGGTCGCTTCAGCGGACTTGCCGAGAGCCGTTCCGGTGATCGTGATGAGGTCGCGCCAATTCGTCGCCCAGGGCTGGTCCGGGTAGCCGACCACGGGGGCGATCTTGCTGAGCAGCGCGTACTGCTCGGCGGTGATGCCCGAGTATGCGGCAAGGATGACGTCGGGTGCGGCCTTGGCGATGTCCTCGTACGGCGGCTCCGTGGAGTCGGGCAGCACGGTCGGCGTCGGCGTTCCGCTCGTCGCGAGCGCCTCGGAGATCCAGGGCAGCACGCCCTGGGCGTCACCGGCGTATGCCTGGAACGGCATCGCGACGGGAATGACGCCGAGGGCGATCGCGTCGTCCGCGCTCCCCCAGCCCCAGGTCACGACCCGGGTCGGCTGCTTCGGGATCACGGTCGACCCGAAGGCGTTCTCGATAGTGACGGGGAACGACGCGGCTGCGGAGTCGCCCACCGCAGCATCCGTTGGCTGGGGCGCCGGCGCGGAACAGCCGGTCAGCGTCAGGGCGACGAGGGCGGCGACGGCGACAAGCGCGCGAATGGGGGGACGGTGCACGGGAAACTCCGGTTTCTCAGTTGTCTCGGGGAGGGACATGGTTCGACTAGATTAGGTTAGCCTTACCTAATATAGCGGATGTCGCGGTCGGAGCGGGATGGAACCTCCCGATCGGCACGACGAGCGGTGAGCCGCAGACCGGGTCGGGGATGACGAGGGCGTCGAGCCCGAAGGCGGAGCGGACGACGTCGACGGTCAGGGTGTCCGCGGGCGGCCCTGCGGCGATGATCCCGCCTGAGCGCATCACGAGCATTTCGTCGGCGTACCGGGCCGCGAGGTTGAGGTCGTGCAGGACCATCACGATCGTGGTCCCGCGGGTGCGGTTGAGCTCGAGGAGGAGGTCGAGGACCTCGATCTGGTGGGCGACGTCGAGGAAACTCGTCGGCTCGTCGAGCAGCAGGATGTCGGTGTCCTGGGCGAGGGCCATCGCGATCCAGACCCGCTGGCGCTGGCCGCCGGAGAGCTCCTCGAGCCGGCGCGCGGCGAGGTCGAGGGTTCCGGTGCGCACGAGGGCGTCGGCGACGATGGCGTCGTCGGCGGCCGTGGTGCCGCGGAACCAGCCCTGATGCGGATGCCGGCCGCGACCGACGAGTTCGCCGACGGTGATTCCCTCCGGCGCGAGCGGCTGTTGCGGCAGGAGGCCGAGCACGGTCGCGACCCGCTTGCCCGGAATCGTCGCGATGTCGGTGCCGTCGAGGAGGACCACTCCGGTCTGAGGGGTGAGCAGGCGGGCAAGTCCGCGGAGGAGGGTCGATTTGCCAGAGGCGTTCGCGCCGACGATGACCGTGATCCGGCCGACGGCGATCTCGAGGTCGAGGTCTGTGACGATCGGGACGCCGTCGTAGCCGAGGCCGAGGGCGACGGTGCGCAGCTCGTGGTGCGTGCGGTCGGCCGGTCCGGCGGCTGCTGGACCCGCGAAAGCCGGGACCGCTGTCTGCGGGTCGGGAGCGTGCGGTTCGGGCTGGGTCATCGGGTTCCTTCTGTGCTGTCGCGCGGGATGCCGCGGGTGCTGCCGGCGCCGCTGCCGCCCGCCGCTCCGGTCGCGAGCAGCCAGAGCAGGTAGGGCGCTCCGATGGCGCCGGTGACGACCCCGGCGGGCAGCTGGAGTCCGCCCGGGAGCAGGTGCTGGGACGCGAAGTCGGCGGCGCTGACGATCAGGGCACCGACGAGGGCCGAGGGAACGAGGCTCAGTCCGCCGGTGCCGACGAGGCGGCGGGCGATCGGCGCGGACACGAACGCGACGAACGCGAGCGGGCCGACCATGGCCGTCCCGAGCGCGGCGAGGGCGACGGCGACGATGAGGAGTCCGAGCCGGTTGCGCTCGGCACCGACCCCGAGGCTCGTGGCCAGGTCGTCGCCCAGTTGCAGCGCGCGAAGACGCGGAGCGAGCATCCACACGATCGGCAGGAGCACCGCGAGTCCGACAGCGACGACCGCGATCTCGGGCCAAGCGGCACCGCTCACGCTGCCGACGAGCCAGGTCAGGGCGTCCTGGGCGTCGCGGAGCTCGGCGCGGCTGAGCAGGTAGCCGAGCAGGCCCTGCACCATGAATGCGATGCCGACGCCGATGAGCACGAAGCGGTAGCCGGCGACGCCGCCGGCGCCTCCGCCGCGACCGCGCCAGGCCAGCAGGTAGATGACGGTCGCGACGAGGATCGCGCCGCCGAAGGCCGCGAAGGCGGTCGCGAGGCTGCCGAAGCCGAGCACGAGCATCCCGAGGACCGCTGCGGCGCTCGCCCCGCCGGTGACGCCGACGATGTCGGGGCTCGCGAGCGGATTGCGCAGCACGGTCTGGAACAGGGCGCCCGAGAGCGCGAAGGCGACGCCGGTCAGGAGCGCGAGCACGAGCCGGGGCAGGCGCAGGGTCAGCACGATGAAGTTCTCGGCCCCGGTGCCCTGGCCGGCGAGGGTGCGGAGCAGGTCGGGCACCGCGACGGAATAGGAGCCGACGGAGAGGCTCAGCGCGGCGACGACGAGCACCGCCGCGGAGAGGACGATCACTGTCCGGCGCTCCCGGCGGCGCCGTGCACCCCGCGCCGCGCCGAGCACAGCCGGGGGCGCGAGGACCGGAGTGCTTGTGCTCACAGCCCGACCGCCTTGGTGCCGCGCACGAGAGCAATCAGCACGGGGGCGCCGAGGAACGCGACGACGAGGCCGGCCTCGATCTCGCCGGGGCGGGCGATCACGCGCCCGATCACGTCGGCGAGCAGGAGCAGGGCGGGGCCGAGCAGCGCGGAGAGGGCGAGGGTCCAGCGGTAGTCCGGGCCGGCGAACCAGCGGGCGAGGTGCGGAACCGCGAGGCCGACGAAGACGATCGGCCCGGCCAGGGCGGTCGCCGAGCCGCACAGCAGCACGACGGCCACGAAGCAGACGATCCGTGCGGCCACGACGTTCTGGCCGAGGCCGCGGGCGAGGTCGTCTCCGAGGGCGAGCGCGTTGAGCATCCGCCCGGCCGTCGCCGCCAGGATCGCGCCGACGAGGATGAACGGCGCGAGCTGCAGCGCGGTGTCGAGGCCGCGGGCGGAGAGGGAGCCCGCAGACCAGAACCGGTAGCGGTCGAAGGTCGACGGGTCGCTGAGCAGCACGATGGTGATCAGCGAGGTGAGCGCCGCGGTGAGCGCCGTGCCGGCGAGGGTGAGCTTGACGGGGTCGCTCCCCCGCGTCCGAGCGACCCGATGATGTACACGACGGATGCCGCGACCGCGGCCCCGACGAAGGCGAACCAGACGTAGCCGAGCGCGCTCGTGACTCCGAAGACGGCGATGCCGGCTACAACGAAGAGGGAGGCGCCCGCGTTGACGCCGAGCAGGCCGGGGTCGGCAAGGGGGTTGCGGGTGACGCCCTGCATGAGCGCACCGGCGAGGCCGAGGGCGAGGCCCGCGAGCAGGCCGACGACCGTGCGCGGGATACGCAGGTCGAGCACGACCAGCTGGTCGGTCACGGCGGGGTCGGGCCGGAACAGGGCGTCGAGGACGGTGCCGAAGGGCACGTCCCGCGCGCCGACGACGAGGGAGGCGATGATCACGAGGACGAGGAGCACGGCCGCGGCGAGGAGCCCGACCGCCGGGCGTCGACCCGAACCGATTCGACGGAGTTTTTCGGGTTTCGGGCCCGAAAGAGCGCTCTCCGGTGTTCTTTGGGCAGAAAATCCGTCGGATTCGTTCGGGGCCGGACGGTTCGGGGCCGGACGGTTCGGGGCCGGGCGGTTCCGGGCGCGGAGGTTCGCGGCCGGATGCTCGGACGGGTGTGCCAGGCGGCTCACTGGGGCTCGGCCTTGCCGAGGCGCCAGTAGCCCATGAAGGAGACGCGCCGGCGGTCGACACCGGTCTCGCTCACGAGGAACCGGCGGAGGCGCTTGATCGCGCCGGCCTCTCCGGCGAGCCAGGCGTAGAAGCCTGCGCCCGGGGGTGTGTCCGGGGTGTCCCACAGGGTTTCGCGGTCGATGTCGATCTCGAGCTCGGCCACGTTGACGCCGACGCCGGTCGGGACCTCGGGTCCCTGGTGGCCGGCGACCCAGGTGCGCACGGCGGCGTCGAGGCGTTCGCCGTGCGGGGCGCCGCCGCGCGGAAGCCAGGTGACGGAGCAGCCGTCCGGGACCCGCACGTCGAGCTGGTCCGCGGCATCCGGCACCTCGAGGAAGGCGTGCGCCGTGCGCCCGGGCTGCAGGGTATCGAGGATGCCGCAGATCGCGGGGACCGCGGTCTCGTCGCCCGCGAGGAGCAGGTAGGTCGCGTCGCCGGGGCGCCAGTCGAGGCCGAGGCCGGCGTCGCGGCTGCGCGAGTCCGGCCCGACGATGACGACGTGCTCGCCGACCTGGGCCGCGGCGAGCCAGCGGGATGCGGGGCCGGGGCCGGATCCGGCGGCATCCGCTGCGTCGTGGGAGACGAAGTCGACGTCGAGTTCGCGGAGGTGCGGGCGCACCCTGCGGACGGTGTAACTGCGGAACGGGTTTCGCTCAGCTTCGGGAAGGGCCCGCCAGCGGTCGTACCAGCCGGTGCCGGTCGACGCAGGGTCGCGCTGCTCGTCCACTCCGAAATCGGCGAGGCCGACGCCGGGGATCGGCAGGACGAGCTTGATCCGCTGGTCGAGTCCCGCCGTGCCGAAGTGCTCGAATTCCGGACCGGTGAAGGTCACCCGCACAAAATGCGGGCTCAGGCGCCGGATGCCAGCGACCGTCGCCCGGTACGGCCGGTAGCCGGGGCGTGCATCAGGGAGCAGGTCCTCGCCGGTCACCTCGGTGCTGGGTAAGGTAAGCATTACCTAAGTATTGCATCCCCGGGCTCTGCGTGCCGTGTGAATTCGGTGTGAGCGCACCGGGCCGCCGCGAGCCGGCCTCGCCACCTACAGCCGGACGCTGGCCCCGGTGAAACCGCCGAACCCGCCGCGCCCGCCGTCCCCGGTTTCCACGGGGCGGTCCGGGAGGTTGGACCACTGCGACCAGGATCCGGGGTAGAGGTAGGGGACGAACCCGGCGATCGTGAGCGCGGCGATCTCGTGGGCGGCCGTGACCCCCGATCCGCAGTAGACCCCGATCGGGCGCATCGGTTTCACGCCGAGGGACTCGAAGTGTGTACGCAGCTGGTCGGCGGGCAGGAAGCGGCCGTCGTCGGCGAGGGTGTCCGTCGTCGGGGCGCTCACCGCGCCCGGGATATGGCCGGCGCGCGGGTCGACCGGCTCCGTCTCGCCCCGGTACCGGGCGCCGGCGCGCGCGTCGAGGAGGATGCCGGTGTGCGCGATGGCGGCGGCGGTGTCGGCGTCGATCGTGGCGAGCGAGCCGTAGCTGAGGTGTGCGGTGCCGATCGGCGGGTCGGGCTGCTCCCCGGTGACGAGCGGCAGCCCCGCCCTGCGCCAGGCGGCGAGCGCACCGTCGAGCAGGAGCACGTTCCGGTGACCGGCGTGCCGCAACAGCCACCACGCCCGCGCCGCCGACATCAGGCTCAGGTCGTCGTAGACCACGACGGTGTCGTCGTCGTGGATTCCCCAGCGCCGCGCCGCCGCCTGCAGGTCGTCGATCGCGGGCAGCGGGTGCCGCCCGTCTTCAGGCGCCCCCGGACGGGCGAGCTCGGTCTCGAGGTCGACGTAGACCGCGCCCGGAAGGTGTCCGGCTGCGTATTCGTCGCGTCCGCTCGGCCCGAGGAGCGCCCACCGGACGTCGAGCACACGGATGTCGTCACGCGTCTCGAGCAGGCGGGCCAGATCCTCGGCGGAGATCAAAGTGTTCACGAAACCACGGTACCGGGTGTGCGCGGCGCGGGGACCCGCATCCGCCCGTGCCCCGCCCCTTCGATACGGCCCCAGGCACGGCCGTCGACACGATCCTCGGCACGGAATTGCGTTCGGTACACGTTCGTTGCGAAAACGGGCGCGCACGCGACGCAATTCGGCGCGGGGCGGCGACGGATTGCGTGCCGGGGGCCCGACTCGACCCGTACCGGGCCTCGCCCGTAGACTCGAACGAGTGAGCAGCTACTGGACCCTACTGAAGACGCCCGGGGTTGCCCGTCTTATCGCCGCGCAGCTGACCGCCCGCTTTCCGTTCGGGATGCTCTCGCTCGCGTTCCTGATCCACATCGAGCACGTCTACGACTCCTACGGGTCCGCCGGCCTCGTACTCGGTGCGATGAGCATCGGCCAGGCCATCGCCGGCCCGCTCACGAGCCGCCTGATGGGCCGCTGGGGCATGCGCCCGGTCATCATCGCCACGATCGCGATCTGCGCGAGCGCCATCGTCGTGATGGCGTTGTTGATCCTGCCGATCTGGGGCCTGATGGTGATCGGCCTCGTCGCGGGGCTGACGACACCGCCGATCCAGCCGGCCGTGCGCACGATCTACCCGAAGATCGTCAACTCCCGTCAGCTCACCCCGCTGTTCTCGCTCGACGCATCCGCCCAGGAGATCATCTGGGTGCTCGGACCGGTCATCGCCACATTCGTCGCGATCCAGATCAGCTCGGTCGCGGGTATCCTCCTCGCCGCTGCATTCCTGGTCGGCGGCGGCATCTGGTTCGTCGTGCTGCCCGAGGTCGGCCGGGTACGGATCCCGCGCAGCCGCCGCAAGCTCGGCGCCGTGCTCAAGCGCCCTGCCGTGCTCCTCAGCACCGTTGTCGGCTTCATGCTCGTCGCGGCCTGCTCGGCCGTCGAGGCCGGCGTCGTCGCGGCATTCGGTCACGGCAGCTCGGACTCCGGCTGGGTGCTCGGCATCTTCGCGATCGGCTCGCTCGTCGGCGGCCTCGCGCTCGGTCACGCGCCGATCGGCCCGTGGGCCCTCGCCGGGCGGATGCTGATCGTCACGATCGGCCTCTCCCTCGCGACTCTCGGCCTCAGCTTCTGGTGGCTCGCCGCAACCCTGCTCCTTGCGGGCATCGGCATCGCGCCGGCCTTCGCTGTGCTGTTCGGGATCGTCTCCGCGAGCGTCAAGTTCAGCGACACCGCCGAGGCGTACGGCTGGGTCGGCACCGGCCAGCTGATGGGCGCGGCGCTCGGGTCCGCGACGGCCGGCTTCATGATCGACCACAACGGCGCCGGGTCCGCGATCCTCGTCGCCGCCGGTTTCGCCGCGCTCGGGACCCTGATCCCCGCGCTGGGTCGCCGCTGGCACCCGGACCTGCGCGGCCGCGACGCCGGCCCGATCCCCGACACCGCTCCCATCCAGATCCAGGTCTCGTAACCCCACCGCCCCGACAGCGCCTCGGCCGCGCCTCGCCCGCGCCTCGCCCGCTTACAGACCGCGAGAGTACACTTTTGGCCCTCAAACCAGTGGTTTAGGGGCCAAAAGTGTACTCTCGCGGGCGTCGCGAAGCCGCGGGTCGGGGCGAGCGGATGCCTCAGCATCCGCTCACCGGAGACCTGCGGCTAGTGCGTGTCGACCTGGTGGGCCACGTACTGCACGGGAGCGGGCAGGTGCGCCTCGCTCCGCACGGTGCCGGAGAACCGCTCGATCGACTTAAGCGCGCTGACCAGCTCGTCGGGGGTGATCGGGAACGGCATGTTGTGGATGGTCTCCCCTGCACCGTCGCCGCCTCGGCGACGCGGCGCAGGTCGTCCTCGTCGTCGACGCTGAGGCCGACCTCCGTCAGCGTGTTCGGCAGCCCGACCCGGGTTGTGAACTCGATGAAGTCGCGGATCTCCTGGGTCGGGGCGCCCTCGAGCACGAGCTGCGTGACCGAGCCGATGTTGACCTTCTGCCCGTGCGCGAGCCCGTGGGTCTGGTGCGCCGCGGTCAGGCCGTTGTGGATCGCGTGCGCCGCGGCGAGCCCGCCGGACTCGAATCCGAGCCCCGACAGCAGCGTGTTCGCCTCGACGAGCTTCTCGACGGCCGGGGTGACCTGGTGGTCGCGCACGGCGTCGAGGGCGGGGAGCGCGTTGTCCCAGATCACGCCCCAGGACAGTTCGGCGAGCGCGGTGCCCGCGAGGGTCGGCAGGCCGCCGGCCATCGTGTTCGCGTGCGCCTGCCTCGTCGCCCGGGCTTCGAGCCACGTCGCGAGCGCATCACCGACGCCGGCGGCCAGGAACGCGGCAGGGGCATCCGCAACGAGCTGGGTGTCCATCAGCACGAGGTCCGGGTTCTTCGGGAAGAAGCGGTACTCCTCGAACGCGCCGTCTGCGGTGTAGATCACGGAAAGGGCCGAGGTGGGGGCATCCGTTGATGCGACGGAGGGCACCGTGACCCAGCGGATCCCGGCGAGGAACCCGGCCGCCTTCACGGCGTCCATGGTGCTGCCGCCGCCGAGGGCGACGATGACGTCGGCGCCGGTCCTGTCGATCACGCCGACGAGGCGGATGACCTCCGCGGCCGTGGGGATGCCGCCGAAACGTTCCCGGGTGACGGGCAGCTGGGCGGCGCGCAGCGAGTCCGTGGCGCGCTGCCCGAGGATCCCCCAGACCACGTCGTCGGAGACGAGGAGCGGGGTCTTCCCGAGCGGCGCGAGGAATTCGCCGAGCCGGGAGAGCGCCCCTTCCCCTGGACGTAGCGGCCGGGGCTGATGATGGTGCGAATGGCGCTGGAGGCGGCCATGACGATCTCCTTCTTCAAGCGATGCGGATGCCGCCAGCCTAAATTCGCCGGTGCCGGCCCGGTCAGGGGCCCTGTCACCATGTGAGAAGCTGCCTCACGCGCCGAACCCGGGATCTTCTCAGGCGCCGGACGATTGTGCCGGGGCCGGGCCCGACCGACAATGGCCGCATGAAGACCACGGATGCTCTTCCCCTGTCCCAGCCGCCGTCGCCCCGGACGCTCGCCCAGCCGCCACTGACGTCCAACGTCACGGCACTGCCGGCACCGCCCGCCCCGAGCGGGGTCGCCTCGATCCTGAAGACGCTCGCGATCCTCGAGATCGTCGCCGAACGTGGCGGGGCCACGGCGAAGGAGGTCTCCGCGAGCCTCGGCTATCCGCTGCCGACCGTGTACCGGCTCATGCAGACGCTCGTACAGAGCGATTACCTCGTGCACATCCGCCGGGAGCGCAAGTTCGAACTCGGCTACAAGCTGCATCAGCTCGGCGTCTCGCTGCATCGCCAGATCGGCGTGCCCGCCGAGGTGCGCACCGAGATCGCCCGCCTGCACCGCAACGCCCAGGCGGCCGCGTACTTCGCCGTCTACCGGGGGGCCGATGTCGTCGTCACCTACATCGTGGATTCCCCGGCAGCCCCGCGCCTCACCCCGTTGAGCTTCGGGTTCCACGAGGCCGCGCACGCGACCGCGTTCGGCAAGATCATGTTGAGCGGCATGACCGGCGAACAGCGCGACCAGTACCTCGACGCTCATGGGCTGCCGCAGCTGACCCCGGCGACGATCACGGATCGCGGAGAACTCGAACGCCAGCTCGAGTCGATCTCCCGGTCACACGTCGCCTGGGAGCACGAGGAATTCGTGCCGGGCATGACGTGCGCCGCGGTCGGCGTGCGCAACTCCGCAGGCCTGCTCGTCGGCTCCGTGGCGATCTCGGCCCGCGCGGACTCCATCGCGATCCGCGAACGCGACCACGAGCGGATGCTGCGCGAGACCGCTGCCGGACTCTCGCGGTACTTCCGCTCCGGCAGCGTCCGGCGCTGAGCATCCGCTCCGCGACGGTCAGCGGGCCTCCCACCAGGGCGTGATCACGGCGCGCGCGAGGGTGTGCGCGCCGAGGTTGAAGGTGAGGAACGCGGGCGTCGACGTCTCAGGGATCCCGATCGTGTCGACGTCGAGGGCGTGCACGGCGATGTAGTAGTTGTGCCGACCGTGGCCGGCCGGCGGGGCCGCACCGAGGTACCGGCGGAGGCTCGCGTCGTTGGTCAGCTGCCAGGCGCCGGGCGGGAGCAGGGTGCTGTCCTCCTCCCCCGCACCGGTCGGCAGGCTCGTCGTCGAAACGGGGATGTCGGCGACGGCCCAGTGCCAGAATCCGCTCGCCGTCGGGGCGAGCGGGTCGTACATCGTGACCGCGAAGCTTCGGGTTCCCGCCGGGAAACCGCTCCAGTGCAGTTCCGGGGACGTGTCGCTGCCGCCGGCGCCGAAGATCCCGCTGCGCTGGGGCGGGTCGAGTTCCCGGCCGTTCTCGACATCGTTCGATTCGAGGGTGAAGGTCGGCACGTCGCCGATCTGGTCGTACGGGGTTCTCATCATCTGGTCGTGGGTCATGGGTGCGTCATCTCCTTGTCGAGCATGGTTCGGGACGGTGTCCGGGTGCCGGAGTGGTCCCGGATCCCGGAGCCGGTAGCCCGGTCACAGGGACCGGTTGGCGAGCTGTTCGGCGATATGGTCGGCCTGCCGGATGGCGAGGGCCACGATCGTGAGCGTCGGGTTGGCCGCGGCGCCGGTCGTGAAGACCGACCCGTCGCTCACGAACAGGTTCGGCACATCGTGGGCACGCCCGAACTTGTTCACCACGCCGTCCTCCGGTCGTGCGCTCATCCGGCTCGTGCCGAGGTTGTGGGTCGAGGGATACGGCGGGGTGCGGTGCGCCGAGATCGACCCGACCGCGTCGTAAAGCAGTTCGGCCTGGCGGTAGCCGTGGTCGCGCATGGCGACGTCGTTCGGGTGGTCGTCGAAGTTCACGTTCGCGACCGGCAGGCCGGCAGCATCCGTGACCGAGCCGTTGAGGGTGATCCGGTTGGTCTCCTGAGGCATGTCCTCTCCGACGATCCAGAGCCCCGCGGTGTGCGCGTAGCCGTCGAGGATCGACGTGAAGTCGCGCCCCCACGAACCCGGGTCCGCGAAGGCCGCGAGGAACGCCGGCCCGAGGGAGAGGGTCTCGAGGTAGTAGCCGCCCGCGAAGCCGCGGCGCTCGTCGTGGCGCGCCTCGTCCGCGATGATCCCGGCCATGGTCTCGCCGCGGTAGGAGTGCACCGGGTCGGGGAACTGGGCGTAGACGGAGCCGGTGGTGTGCCGCATGTAGTTGCGGCCGACCTGGCCGGAGGAGTTCGCGAGTCCGTCCGGGAACAGTGAGCTCGCGCTGAGCAGCAGCAGTCGAGGTGTCTCGATCGAATTCCCGGCGACACAGACGATGCGTGCCCGCTGCCGGTGCATGCCGCCGGCGGCATCGAGGTACAGCACGGCATCGGCGCGCCCGGTCCGGTCGTGCGTGATCTGCACGGCCTGGCTCAGCGGCCGCAGGTCGAGGTGGCCGGTCGCCTCCGCACGGGGAATCTCGCGCACGAGGGTGCTCCACTTCGCGCCGGACTTGTCGCCCTGGAAGTTGAAGCCGTCCTGCACGGATGCCGGGCGCCCGTCGTACGGCTCGGCGTTCGTCGCGTACGGACCGGTCGCGTAGAAGTTGTAGCCGACCCGGGCGGCACCGTTGGCGAACACCTTGTAGTTGTTGTTGGCGGGCAGGGCGGCGCGACCGTGCCGGTGCGTGGAGCCCATCGCGATCTCGGCGCGGTCGTAGTACGGCGCGAGTTCGGAGAGGGTGATCGGCCAGTCGAGCAGGTTCGCGCCGTCGATACCGCCGTAGGCGCTGCGGGCCTGGAATTCGTGGGCGAGGAAGCGCGGCGTGGCGCCGGACCAGTGCGTGGTGCTGCCGCCGACGGCCTTGACGATCCACGCCGGCAGGTTCGGGAAGTCACGGGCGATGCGCCAGGAGCCACTCGTCGTGCGCGGGTCGAGCCAGGCCATCTGCGAGAACGCCGCCCACTCGTCGTTGACGTATTCCGCATTGGTGATGTGGGGCCCTGCCTCGAGCACGACGACCGGGATGCCCCGGGCAGTGAGCTCGTAGGCGAGGGTGCCACCTCCCGCTCCGGACCCGATGATGACGACGGCCTCCTCGTCGTGGTCGATGGCGGTCACTTCGTCACCTCGTCCCTGCCCGAAGCGGATTCCGGGGCTGCGGATGCCGCAGCCGGGGTCGCGGGGGTCGCGGCACCGACCTGCCGGGTGAGCGGGCCGATCTCGACGTAGCGCAGTTCGCCGGTGTATTCCTCGATCCGCGGCTCGGGGAGCCAGTCGAGGTCGTTGAAACCGCGGTGCAGATAGCCGCCCTTGTCGAAGGATGCGCCCTCGTAGCCGAGCGCTTGCCAGACCTCCGGGAGGTTGTAGAGGGTCAGTACGGTGTTCGCACGAACGAAGCCGAAGAATTCGGTCTGTTCGATCGCGCGGAGGCGGGCCGTGGCATCCATCGCATTGAGGTCGAGGAACGCTCCGGCCGGGAGGGTGTCGAGGCTCGCGAGGCCGGACGACAGGGCGAGGAAGTGCCGTGGCGTCTTCTCGGCGAGCGCGATCAGGGCGTCTGCAGTCTTCTCGTATGCGGTGTCCGGCAGTTGCGCGTGCGGGAATGCCACCCGGATGACGCGCACGAGCAGGGCCCGCGCCTGCGGGGAGTCGAGGAAGCCGCTCGGGGCTTCCGAGGTTTCGAGGAACGTCACTGTTGGTCTCCTTCGGATGGATCGGGGTGGATCGGGCTCAGGCGGCGTGACCGGGTACGAGGATGCCGCGGCCGACCAGGCGACCGCTCTCGAGGTCGGCGATCGCGTCGTTGGCGGCCTCGAGCGGGTAGACAGCGGTGTGCAGGGTGACCTTGCCCTGGGCGGTGAGGGTCATCAGTTCGACAAGGTCGGTGTATGTGCCGACGAGGTTGCCGATCACATTGATCTCGCGGGAGATGATCTCGATCGTCGGCAGGCTGACCGTACCGCCGTAGCCGATCACGTAGTGCGAGCCACGGTTCCGGAGCAACTTCGGGGCGAGCAGTTCTGCGCCGCGTTCGCCGACGAAGTCGAAGACGATGTGCGCGCCGCCACCGGTGATCTCGGCGACGGCCTTCTCGACCGCCGCGTCGCTCGTCGCGAGCACGGTGTGGTGTGCGCCGATCTGCCCGGCGAGCTCGAGCGCCGCTTCGGAGCGGTCGACGACCGTGATTTCCGCGCTCGTGATCGCCGCGAGGCTCTGCACGCCGATGTGCCCGAGGCCGCCGGATCCGATCACGACGGCGTGGCTGCCAGGGAAGAGCACCGGGGCGGCCTTCCGCACGGCGTGGTACGCGGTGAGTCCGGCATCCGCCAGAGCGGCCACGTCCCGGGGCTGGAGCGCGGGGTCGAGCTTCACCACGGCGCGCGCGTTCGTGCGCAGCACCTCGGCCATGCCGCCGTCGACGTTGATGCCGGGGAAGGTGGCGTTCTCGCAGTGCGAGTCCTGGCCCTCCCGGCAGGCGGGGCAGAGCCCGCAGCTGGTGAGCGGATGCATGATGACGGTGTCCCCGACCGCGACGTTGTGCACGGCCGAGCCGCACGCCCGCACCCAGCCGGCGTTCTCGTGGCCGAGGGTATAGGGCAGGTGCGGGTGCTGGATCGGATCCCACTGGCCTTCGATGATGTGCAGGTCGGTGCGGCAGAGCCCGGCGGCGCCGACGTCGACGAGCACGTCCCACGGGCCGAGGATCTCGGGCTCCGGCACGTCGTCGAGGGTCGGCTGTGCGCCATAGGAATGGATCCGGACAGCCTTCACCGTGACCTCCTGCATCCCGGGTTCTCGCCGGGCGACGTTGCCCGGCCTGCCGCACCCCCGAGGGGTCGGCACGAGATCCTCATACTCTCGGTGCTGGGCCGCCGACTCGAAAGCGCGCCTCTCACCACGTGAGAAGCGCGCACCCCGCCGGGCCGCCCCTTCCGCGAAAGCGGGTGAATCGTCGTTCAGGCCGTGTCTAACCGACGATTCACCCGCTTTCGCGGAAAGCTGCATGGCCGGTTTAATGGAGCTATGACCTCTTCACCCGTTCTGCAGTTCCACGACGGCCACTCCATCCCGCAGCTGGGGCTCGGGGTCTACAAGATTCCGGATGCCGACGCGGCCGACGCGGTGCAGGTCGCGCTCGAGTCCGGGTACCGGCACGTCGACACGGCAGCGCTCTACGCCAATGAGGCCGGCGTCGGCCAGGGCATCGCCCGGGCCGGCCTCCCCCGCGGCGACGTCTTCGTGACGACCAAGGTGTGGAACGCCGACCACGGCTACGACAGCACCCTGCGTGCCTTCGACGAGAGCCTCGGCAAGCTCGGGCTCGACTACGTCGACCTGTACCTGATCCACTGGCCGGCCCCGCGCCAGGACAAGTACGTCGACACCTGGCGGGCCCTCGAGGCGATCCGCGCCGACGGGCGGGCCCGCTCGATCGGCGTCTCCAACTTCCACCCGCATCACCTCGACCGGCTTCTCGCCGAAACCGATGTCGTTCCCGTGGTCAACCAGATCGAGCTCCACCCCTGGCTGCAGCAAGCGGATGCCCGTGCCTACGACGCCGCCCACGGCATCCTCACCGAAGACTGGTCACCCCTCGCCCGCGGCAGGGCGATCGGCAACCCGACACTCGACGCCATCGGCGCCCGCTACGGCAAGTCAGCGGCGCAGGTCGTGATCCGCTGGCACCTCGACCTCGGGAACATCGTGATCCCGAAGTCGGTGACACCGTCCCGCATCCGCGAAAATCTCGACGTCTTCGACTTCAGCCTGGACGCGGCCGACCTCGCCGCGATCGCGACCCTCGACTCCGGCGAGCGCACCGGCCGGGACCCCGACGACCTCGGCTGATCGCACCCGCACGCACCAGCATCCGCGAGAGTTCTACCAGCGCGGGTGGATCTGGGCGCGGAGGAGGCGGTCGTAGATGTCGCGCACGCCGGCGAGGAACTCGGCGCTGAGCGGGGGAACCGACCCGGCCGCCGCGTTGCCCTGCGCCTGCGCGATCGAGCGCGCGCCGGGGATGACGGCGCTCACGCCGTCCTGCTGGGCGACCCAGGCAAGCGCGGCCTGTGCGGGCGTGAGTCCGGCGGGAACGAGTGCGGCGAACTCGGCGGCCGCCGTGAGCCCGGTCTCGTAGTCGACGCCCGAGAAGGTCTCGCCGACGTCGAAGTGGCTGCCGTCGCGGTTGTAGTTGCGGTGGTCGTTCTCGGCGAAGGTCGTGGCACGGGTGTACTTGCCGGTGAGCAGACCGCTCGCGAGCGGCACCCGGGCGATGATGCCGACCCCGGCGGCGCGGGCCGCGGGAAGCACGTTGTCGAGCGGCTTGAGCCGGAACGCATTCAGGATGATCTGCACCGTCGCGGTGGCCGGGCGGGAGATCGCCGCGAGGGCCTGGTCGCAGGTCTCGACGCTGAAGCCGTACGCGGCGATGGTGCCGTCGGCGACGAGGGTGTCGAGCGCGTCGTAGACCTCGCCCGATTCGACGACCGCGCTCGGCGGGCAGTGCAGCTGCACGAGGTCGAGGGTGTCGACACCGAGGTTGCGGCGGGAGCGTTCGGTCCAGGCCCGGAAGTTGGCGAGCACGTAGTTCTCGGCGAGCTGGTCGACGCGGCGGCCCATCTTGGTCGCGACCGTGATCCCGGCGTCCTTGCCGTCGCCGGCGAGGTAGCGCCCGATGATCTGCTCGCTGCGTCCGTCGCCGTAGACGTCCGCAGTGTCGAAGAAGGTGACGCCGGCGTCGACGGATGCTGCGAGAACGGCGGTCGCGTCGGCCTCGCTGACGTCCCCCAGTCCGCTCCCAGTTGCCAGGTTCCGAGCCCGATCACGGAGACGGTTCGGTCGGTTCTTCCCAGGGTGCGTGTGTCCATGTCCCTAGCCTAATCACCCGGCCGGCCGCCCTGGTCAGCGTGCGACAGCGGATGCCGGTGTGCGCGGCCCGTCCGGGTCCACCGGTCGGTCGTCGACCCCGGTAGCAGTCTCGATGACCGCGAGCAGCTCCCTGGCCAGGCGCGGCCGGATCAGGTGGTCGTTCGCCTCCACGCGGTGCATCGAGACGTGGCGCATCCGCTCGATCACGGTCAGGCTGCCCGACTGGATGAACGCGTCGAGGCTGCCGTAGACGACGTCGACGGGCACGCGCAGGATCGCGATGTCGCTCACCAAGGTCTGCGATTCGATGCAGTGCTCGAGGGACTTCACGAAGGGGGTCCAGTTGCGTTCGGTGATCTCGAACACGCCCTTGGGCAGCAGCCGCGAGATGATCGCGGCGTTGCCGATGGTGAAGTCCTTGTTCTCCCTCAGGAAGGCGTATGCACGCAGGTAGACGCTGACCCGGGCGCGCACCCAGCGGTCGCCGATCTCCGTGGGTGAGAGGTACACGGGCGGCCCCACGAGCACGACCCGGGAGATCCGGATGCGACGGTCCCGCCATGAGGCCTGGAGCGCCGCGAGCCGGGCGACGATGAGGCTGCCGAGGGAATGGCCGACGAGCACGAACGGCTCGCGCAGCCGGAGCGAGCGGATCGTGGCTGCGAGCGCCTCGACGTGGTCCTCGAGCCGGTACTCGCAGCCCTCAGGAGCCGGCGATTCGCCGAAGCCGAGGATGTCGACCGCGATGACCCGGTGCCGCGGGGTGAGCAGCGGCACCAGTTCCCGGAACGTCACGGACGAACTGGCGATGCCGTGCACGAGGATGACGACCGGCCCCGTGCCTTCATCGGTCGCGATGTGCAGGAGGGGCGGGCGGCGTCGACGGAACCGATCCCTCATCGCCGCCCACCATCCCATGACTCAAGTATCGTCGCGCAGGCCTTCCTTGAACTCCTTGGTGGCCTTCGTCGCGTCGCGCTCGGCCTCGGCGTGCTTGACGCCGGCCTCCGCGCGCTTGACCTCGGCATCCGCCTTGATCTCGTCGACCTTGTCTTCGATCCGGTCCTTGGTGTCCTCGAACGTCCGGCTGATCTTCTGCCCGGTCGCGTCGAGGGCGTCCTTGGCGTTCTCTGCGAATCCCATGTTTCCTCCGTCGTGTGTCGAATGTGTCTCATGGAGCGTGCGTGTCAGGGAGAGCGCGTCTCGTGGAACGTGTGTCCCGTGGCACTCGGCCGGCGTTGCCTGGCCGATGAATCGACCCTAACAACTGCGCCCACACCGAGACGGGATTGTGATTCGACTCCCAGACGGCGTCCAGACAGTGGCCTCAGGGCGCGCCATACAGTTGCCCCATGAAACGTTTTCCCGCCGCCGCAGCGCTCCTCGCTGCCGTGCTCCTGCTGGCCGGATGCTCCGCCTCCGGCTCGTCGAACGATGCCGGCTCCTCCGTGACGAACCCCGGAACCGGCGCCGCAACGGGCGGCGGAACGACCAGGGATTCCGGGATCCTCGGGGCCCCGCAAGCCGGAGACGCCGCAGGGAGCGCCACCTCGGGCACCGTCGCCGGCAGCACGAGCGAAGTCGCGTCGGGCCAACGCGACGTGATCATGACGGGATCGATGTCGGTCACGGCAAAAGACCCGATCAAGGCGACGCAGGACGCCGTGACGATCACCGAGCAGGCCGGCGGCCGCATCGACAGCCGCACCGAGAACCCCGCGACCGACAACCAGCCGGCCAGCGCAACCCTCACCCTGCGCATCCCGGCCGCCGCCCTCGACCGCACGGTTACCGACCTGAAGAAGCTCGGCACCCTCAACTACGTGTCGCTCAACGCCTCGGACATCACCCAGCAGACCCAGGACCTCGACGCCCGCATCACCGCCCTGAAGACCTCCGTCGACCGGCTGCTCGCACTGATGCAGCAGGCGACGACGACGACAGACCTGATCGCGATCGAGGGCACGCTCTCCCAGAGGCAGGCGGACCTCGAAAGCCTGCAGTCGCAGCGCAATTTCCTGTCCGATCAGGTCGACTTCTCGACGATCACCCTCTCCCTCTATTCAACGGGCACCGTCGCGCCCGGCGCTCCCGGCGACTTCTGGACCGCGATCGGGGCCGGCTGGGCGGCCCTGGTCGGCGCGCTCGGCGCCGCGCTCGTCGGCATCGGCTACGCGCTGCCGTGGATCGCACTCCTCGGCGTGACGGCGCTCATCGTGATCCTCATCGTGCGGATGTCCCGGCGCAAGGGAAAGGCTGCTTAGGCTTGGGGGTGACCCACTCCACCCCCACCGCTCCCCGCCGGGCCCCACAAAGGTCCGTCGAACGGATGTCTGACGCCACCGTCAGCATCGGGGTCTTCGACAACGCGGGCTACACCCGCGCGGTCCTCGACCTGACCATGCGCCTCGCCGAGGTCATCTTCGCCGCCGGTGCCGGCGCCGAGGATGCCACCGCCGCGATGGAAGCGATCACCCGCGCGTACGGGCTCAAGGGCACCGAGGCGAACGTGACGCACACGATCATCGCCCTCACCCACGAAGACCCTGGCACGCACGAGTCGATCACGCGCAGCCGCAACGTCAAGTACCGCTCGCTCAACTACGGGAAGCTCACCGCCACGAGTGAGCTGATCGCCGAACTCATCGAGAATCCCATCGATGTCGCCGACGCGCGCAAGGCCCTCGCGACCATCGTGAGCGCCCGGCCCCAGGTCACCGCGCTCTGGCGTCGGCTCGGCTGGAGCCTCGTCGGCGCCGGCGCCGCCGTACTGATCGGTGGCGGCCTCACCGTGCTCGTCGCCGCGTTCATCGCGACCTTCTTCATCGACCTGATCACGACGGCGCTCGACCGGCGACAGGTGCCGGTCTTCTACCAGAACGTCGTCGGCGGGGCCATCGGCCCGATGACGGCCGCTGTCGTCGCGCTCGTCGACCCGTCCGCGAATCCCTCCCTCGTCGTGATCGCGACGATCATCATGCTCCTCGCCGGGGTCACGACCTTCGGCGCGGTCCACGACACCCTGTCCGGCTTCTACCTCACCGGAACCGCCCGCATGATGGAGGCGCTCCTCATCACCGGCGGCCTCGTGACCGGCGTCGCGGGGGCGTCGCTCCTCCTCGCCCGCTTCGGCCTGGTGCTGCGGGTGAATGGCAACGTCGCGTTGACGTTCGCCGACGTGGCCGCGCTGCTCGCGGCATCCGTCGTGATCGTCGTGGGCTTCGCGCTCGCGGTGCAGGTGCCGTGGCGCGCGTACTGGGTCGTCTGCCTGCTCGGGGCGCTCGCCGAAATCCTGTACCTGGGCGGCACGAGCGCGGGCTTCGGGCTGGTCTGGTCGTCGGCGGCCGCGGCCGTCGGAGTGGGGCTCGCCGCCGCGCTCACGTCACGGGTCGTGCGCACGCCGCCGCTCGTGATCGTCGTGACGGCACTCGTGCCGCTCGTACCGGGGCTGACCCTGTTCAGCGGCCTGCTGCAGCTCTCCGACGGCAACATCGACGGCGTGCTCAGCATGCTGACCGCCGGTGCGGTCGCCGTGGCGCTGGCGGCGGGGGCGATCCTCGCCCAGTACCTCGTGCAGTTCGTCTGGGGCCCGGCACGCAGGCTGCAGCGCCGCTTCGTCGGTCCGCTGATGGCGCTTCCGGTGCGGCTCAGCCGCAGCCCGGGCAAGCGCATCTAGCCACGCCACGTGCACCGTTCCGGTCGAGAGCGCCCGTTCGGCGCGTCACTCTCGACCGGAACGGAACACCTCCTGTCCGTCCGGCAGCCCGGGGTCAGTTCGGGACGTCGGCCTCTCCGGTTTCGTCGTGGAGGTCCTCGACGTAGCGGTACGAGATCGGTTCCTCGGTGACGTGCCCGAGCTTGAAGACGCGCCGCACGATCTGCCCGTCCTCCTCGACTTCGAGGGTGACCTCCTGGGCGTATCTGCCGTTGACGTATTCCAGTACTCGTTCGGTTCCCGCGGCGATCGGGTTGGCGCCGTAGAAGATCGCCCGGTACGTGTCGTTCTCGCTCATATTCCCTCAATCCCTCAGGTGGCTGGTCGCACACAGCCTACGACCGGCGCGCCCGGGCACAAGGGCCGGGCCGAGCGGATGCCGTTCCCAGCGATTCCGCGTAGGGTCGAGGAAGACGATGCCGCTGGGGCTCGGGTCGAAGGAGTGCACATGGCTGACAAATCACCCAAGAAGGACGCGACCAAGAAGGTCGCCGGAAAATCTCTCAAGGAGAAGCGTGCCGACAAGCACGCCAAGTCCAACGAGACGGCCGAGAAGGCACGGAAGGCATAGCTTCCGCCCGATTAGTTTCGCTCAGTTCCACTGCAGACAGGGTGCTGTCCCGCTTCGGCGGGGCGGCACCCTTCTTCCGTTAGGCCAGGTCCCGCCGGATGCCGGAGACGGCCTCGGAACCCCGGATCTCGACGAGGAGCTCCAGGATCCGGTCGACGACCGCCGTCGTCACCGCCCGGCAGACGATGCTGTGGCGGCCCAACTCCGTGAGGCCGCCCGCCCGCACCCGGATCACCTCCCAGCCGACCTCGTTCAGGGCCGCGTCCTTCTCCCGGTCTGAGGCCTCCTTGAGGCCGCGATGCGCCAGGCCGTCGCGCCCAGGGTCGTCGTATTCGATCGCGATCCGGAGCGCCGGAATGATGATGTCCGGCCAGACCTCGGGCTTGCCGTAGAAGGTGCGGCTGATGCGCACGGCATTCACTCGGTGCGGCAGACGGATGCGCTCCCCGAGCGCCACCCGCAGCCGTTGCTCGGTCGCGGAGGTGCCGAGCCGCAGGCCGGGCTTCATGAACGGCACGCCGCCCTCGAACCGGGCAGCCGGGGCGGCGGCGTTGGCCTGGCACCGGGGGCACCCGGGGCCGGTGAGGGCTTCACGGACCGTCGCGGTGTACCGGGAGTGGCCGCGGGTGCAGATCCAGTCGTAGACGGCGCCGATGCGGGTCTCCTGCGCGAGGGCGCCGCGCGCGCCCGCCGCGACCGTGCCGACCAGCTGGGCCCTGGTGCGCCGGGTCTCACGCAGGAGCACGCAGAGCGGGCAGTCCCTGTGCAGGGTGATGCGGGCATCCGCTGCCGGGGCGCCGTGGCCGCAGCGGAACCGCACCGCAGTGCCGCCGCTCGCTGTGCCGCCGCCTCCTGCCGGGATGTCCGTGCCGCTCATGCCCCGCTCCCTCGTTCGTGGCCGAGGCTACCGGGCACCCCCGACACCGGTGCTGCGGATGCCGCGTCAGACGGCCTCGAGCACGCTCACGTAGTTCGCGACGCCGACTCCACCCATGTTCTGCACGAGCGCACGGCGCGGGGCATCGAGCTGCATGTCGCCGGCCGTGCCGGTCAGCTGCATCGCGGAGACGACGTGCTGCGACACCCCGGTCGCCCCGACCGGGTGGCCCTTCGCCTTGAGTCCGCCGGAGATGTTGACCGGGAGCCTGCCGCCGCGGTACACCCAGCCCTCCTCGACGGCCCGGCGGCCCTCGCCGGGCGGGGTGAGCCCCATCGCCTCGTACATGATCAGCTCGGCGATCGTGAAGCAGTCGTGCACCTCGGCGAAGTCGAGCTCGTCGAGGCCCACCCCCGCCATCCGCAGGGCGCGTTCGAACGAGATCCGGGTCGCCGCGAAGGCGGTGGGGTCGCGGCGGGCGGCGGGCAGGAAGTCGTTGGCCTGACCGAAGCCGGTGAGCCGCACGGGATCGGTCGCGGCTCCGGAGCGGCGGGGCGCCCCTGCCGTGAGTACGATCGCGGCGGCCCCGTCTGAGACCGGGGAGCAGTCGGTGCGCCGGAGCGGCCCTGCCACGATCGGATTCTTCTCCGAGACGGTGCGGCAGAAGTCCTCGCCGAGGTCCTTGCGCAGCTGGGCGAAGGGGTTGTCGACGCCGTTGCGGTGGTTCTTGGCGGCGATGGAGCCGAGCACGTCGCCGACGTCGCCGTAGCGGTCGGCGTATGCCTCGGCGACGACGGCGAAGAGGCCGGCGAAACCGGATGTCGACGGCTGGCCGGCCAGGTCGTAGTCGGCGCCGAGCAGCGCGGATCCCACCCGCTCGGATGAGGCATCCGTCATTTTCTCCGCCCCGATCACGAGCACGGTGCGGGCGGTGCCGGCGAGCAGGGACTTGACGCCCTGCTGGAACGCGGCCGAGCCGGAGGCGCAGGCGTTCTCGACCCGGGTGGCCGGAACGTACGCGAGCGCCGGGTCGGTCTGCAACGCGAGCGAGGACGCGAAGGCGAGCGGAACGAGCCCGGAGTTGAACTGGCCGAGGTAGATCTCGTCGATCTCGCCGGCGTCGACGCCGGAGTTCGCGATCGCCTCGGCGGCGACCTGCACGATCAGGGTCTCGAGGGTGTCGTCGCTGAGCTTGCCGAAGCGGCTGTGCCCCCAGCCGGCGAGGAGGACGTCGGTGCCGAATTGTTCCTGGAGGCTCACAGTCGCACTGCTTTCTGGTCGGTTGCGGTGTTGGTTGCGGTGTCGGTTGCGGTGTCGGTTGCGGTGTCGGTTTCCGTCTCCGAGACGGTGAAGTCCGGTTCCGTGCAGGCGCGGAGCTCCTTGAGGGTGACCCCGGGGGCGCGGCGACGCAGCACGAGCCCGGTCTCTGTCACGTCGAACACAGCGAGGTCGGAGATGATCCGGTTGACGACCCCGACGCCGGTCAACGGCAGGCTGCACTCGGTCACGATCTTGGGGGCGCCGTCCCGTGCCACGTGTTCGGTCAGCACGACCACCCGCGGGGTGCCCGCGACGAGGTCCATAGCGCCGCCCATTCCCTTGATCATCTTGCCGGGGATCGTCCAGTTGGCGAGGTCCCCGCTGCCGGACACCTGCATCGCACCGAGGATCGCGACCTTGACGTGGCCGCCGCGGATCATGCCGAACGAGGTCGCCGAGTCGAAGACGGATCCGCCCGGCAGGATCGTCACGGTCTGCTTGCCCGCGTTGATCAGGTCGGCGTCCTCCTCGCCCGTCCAGGGGAATTGCCCCATGCCGAGCAGCCCGTTCTCGCTCTGCAGCGTGACCGAGACCCCCTCAGGCAGGTTGTTGGCGACCAACGTCGGCAAACCGATACCGAGGTTGACGTAAAAGCCGTCCTGCAATTCGCCGGCCGCGATCGCGGCCATCTGGTCTCTGGTCCACGTCATGGGGTACTCCCTGGGTGTCGATCGGATGGGGGTCTCTGGTGGGTGGGTCGCGGGCGGCTCAGACCGGACCTTCAGGCCGACACCACGACCGCGCGCTCGCGCACGGTGCGCTGCTCGATCGGCTTGGCCCGGGCATCCGCCTGCACGAGGCGTTGCACGTAGACGCCCGGCGTCACCACGTCGTGCGGGTCGATCGTGCCGCGCGGCACGATCTGTTCGGCCTCGGCGACCGTGACGATGCCGGCGGTCGCGACGAGCGGGTTGAAGTTTCGGGCGGTGTACCGGTAGACGAGGTTGCCCTCCGTGTCGGCGCGCCAGGCGTGCACGAGGGCGACGTCGGCGACGATGCCGCGTTCCTGCACGTAGCGGATGCCATCGAACACCGCGTGGGGCTTGCCCTCTGCCACGAGGGTGCCGACCCCGGTCTTCGTGTAGAAGGCGGGGATTCCCGCTCCCCGGCCCTGAGGCGCTCGGCGAGGGTGCCCTGGGGGCTGAATTCGACCTCGAGCTCGCCCGCGAGAAGCTGCTCGGCGAAGAGCCGGTTCTCGCCGACGTACGACGCGATCACCTTCCGCACCTGCCCGGTTTCGAGCAGCCGACCGAGACCGATCCCGTCGACGCCCATGTTGTTCGAGACGACCGTGAGATCACGAACACCGGATGCCCGCACCGCGTCGATCAGGTCGGCGGGAATCCCACAGAGGCCGAAGCCGCCCACCGCGAGCACGATCCCGTCGTGGAGGACGTCACCGAGTGCGTCGGCCGCGCTGGTCAGTACCGTGGACATGGTCGTCTCCTCATTGAGCATTCACTGTGTCCACCCTGTGGACACGCTGTCTGACGGCCATGCTAACCGGGCGGCGAAGACCCTGTCAATCGCGGAAAACCGTGCGTTCGATTGCGCATCCACCCCGTGAACACTAGGCTCACCATTATCCACATTATGGACACATAGGAGTCGAGATGACCACGGTTGACGCAAAGGGACCGAGCGGCACCGTGCAGGGCGGCACCGTGCAGGGCGCCCAGGTGACGGCCCGGATCGCCCTGCTTCTCCGGCTCGTGGGCCGCGCGCCGCGCGGGGCTGCGCTCTCCGACATCGTGCGGGACTCCGGCCTGACCCGGCCGACCGTGCACCGCCTGCTCACCTCGCTCGCCGCAGAGGGGCTGCTCGACCACGATCCCGTGCGGCACACCTGGCACTACGGGCCCGAGATCTTCGTGATGGGGGTCGTCGCCGCCGACCGATACCCGATCGAGGAGCTCGCCCGGCCGAGCCTGCGCCGGCTCGCCGAGGAGACCGGCGAGAGCGCCTTCCTCTCCATCCGCCGCGGCGCGGAGACCGTCTGCCTGCTGCGGGAAGAGGGCAGCTTCCCGATCCGGTCGTTCGTTCTGCACGAGGGCGTGCGGTTCCCGCTCGGCGTCGCCTCCGCCGGGCTCGCGATCCTCGCGTACCTGCCGGAGGACGAGGTGACGGCATTGCTGGGCGGCGAGCTCGCAGCGACGTGGGGTCCGGCGCACACGGCGGCGGGCATCCGCTCGAACCTCGAGCTCACCCGCACCACGGGGTATGCGGTCAACCCCGGGCTGATCCTGGAGGGCAGCTGGGGCATGGGAGCGGCGATCTTCGACCGGTCCGGCCGGCCGGCGTGGGCGCTGTCCCTGACCGGGATCGAGCCCCGGTTCCGGCCGGAGCGACAGGAGTTCCTCGGTCGCCTGCTCCTCGAGGAGGCGAACCGGATCACCCAGGAGTTGCAGAAGCCCGGCCCGCTCGCGCACTGATGCGCGCAACCATCACGTGTCGCCGAGTATCGTCGTGGCTGGAATTCACCCCGGAAACGACAAAAGGACCGGGGCCGCTGGGCCACGATCCTTCTGTCTTGCCGGTGGAGCTAAGGAGATTCGAACTCCTGACCTTCTCATTGCGAACGAGACGCGCTACCAACTGCGCCATAGCCCCCAACCGCTTATGAAGAATATCACGCGTTGGGCCTCGTTCTGAGCACACCCCGTGCGCGGCGACCTCCTGGCGGAACGGGGCGCTCCTCCGAGTGCCTACCCGGCGGCGCGGCGGCGGCGCAGAACGGCGTCGAGGTCGGTCATTCCCGGCTCGGTCTCGCCGACGATGCCCATCGACGCGAAGCGGCTGACCGGTGCGGCGACCGTTGCCTTGCCCGCGACGGCGACCGGCCCTGTCTTCGTGGCCGGCCTTGTGCCCACGTTCGTGCCCACGTTGCTGCCCAGGCTGCTGCCCTGGGCGAAGATCGTTCCGGTGTGCCGGAGCGGCGTGACCGCGACCTGCAGCTGCTCGGCTCGGCGGGCCACCTCGGCCTCCGCGGCTGCCCGGCGGAGCTGCGCGGCGGCATCCGCTGAAGCCATGGCGACCTGGGCGACCGTGCCGGGGGCGAGGTGCAGCGGGCGGGGCAGCGGGTGCGGCGTCCAGGTCTGCACGGGAACGGGGGTCTCCTCGAACTGCACCGGTTCGAAGTCCTGCCCGACGAGCGGCCGGGAGCGGGCTTCGGCGACGGCGGGGCCCGCGGCGACGGACCGGGCCCTGGCGTGCGCGCTGGTGCGGGCGAGGCGGTTGAGGGTGCCGAATGCGAGGACGCCGGAGGCGGCGCCGACGGCGAGGAGGACGGCCGAGCCGCCGGAGACCAGGGCGACGAGGCCGAGTGTGACGCCCAGGAGGCCGCCGAGGAGCACGAGGGTCGCGAGGGCACGCACGCGGCGCACGCGCCGGCTCCTGGCCGCTGCGTGCCCGATGACGGTGGACTGGGCGGCGCGTTGGGCGGCGGCCTGTACCGCGGCGACCTGCGCGGCGGCGGCGCGTTCTGCTGCGGCCTGGGCGGCGACCGCGCGGCGGGCGGAACTCGCGGCGGCCATCACGGCCTTGGCCTCGACGCGAGCGTCCTCCTCGGCCTGCGCGAGCAGCTTCTGCTGGGTCACGACGGTGCGGGCATTCGCCTCGAGTCGTACCTCCTGCGGAATCTCCGACGTCTCCGCGAGGATACGCATGGTCTGCTGCAACCGAACCGCATTGCGTTCGATCGTGAGATATTGGCGTCGTCGGGTCCAGGTCGGCATCAAATAGGCCACCCAGAGCACGGCGGCGACCCCCACCATGACTCCGCCACCCAGGACCTCGCTACTCATGCTCCCTACGGTATGAGTCAGGGGCCGTTCCGGCGCTGATTAGACGGGGTGTGTCCGCCGACTCGCCGGTGAATCGACGATTCTTTTTGCGCGGCGTGTCTTTTTGCGCGGCGTCTCTGTTGTGCGCGGGTTGTGGTTCGATGCTCAGTACTCGGCCACACCGAGCGGATGCGCCGCCGCGGCCCGGTCCGCGGCGGTCACCGCCGCAGCATCGGCGGGGGCCGCCCCGTCGCGCCAGCGGCGCAGCACGCCCTGGCGCACTTCCTCGGCCACGAGGGCGAAGCAGAAGTGGTCGCGCCAGTCGCCGTTGATGTGGATGTAGCGGCGGCGGAGGCCCTCGTAACGGAAGCCGAGCTTCTCGACGACGCGCAGGGAGGGGCCGTTCTCCGGCCGGATGCAGATCTCCATCCGGTGCAGGCCGAGCTGCCCGAAGCAGTAGTCGGTCGCGAGGGCCACGGCGATCGGGGTGATCGAACGACCGGCGAACTCCTCGGCGACCCAGTATCCGATCGTCGCGCTCGACAGCGAGCCCCAGCTGATCGAGGAGACGTTGAGCTGGCCGGCCAGCCGGCCCTGGAATTCGATCACGAACGGCAGGCCGTTCCCGGTGCGCGAGTGCGCGAGCAGGCTGCGGATGCTCGCGCGGGTGTCGAAGGACATCGGCGCGTACGGGCTGGTCGCCTCCCAGGCGCGCAGCCAGCCTCGGTTCTCCATCAGGGAGCGTTCGAGGTTTTTGTCATCGCGCAGCCGGATGGGACGCAACGTCACATCACCGTCGAAGAGCGTCGGAATCGCGATCGCCACAACCTGCCTGTCTACTCGGATTCAACTGGTGTTCCCCCACTGTAGTCACCCGGATCAGTCCCCGAGTCACCCCGATCAGTCGAGGGTGGCGGCGAATCCCTTGAGCCATGGGCGCAAGTCGGGACCGAGGTCTTCGCGGTCGACGGCGAGCTGCACGATGGCCTTGATGTAGTCGAGCCGGTCGCCGGTGTCGTAGCGGCGACCGCGGAAGATGACGCCGTAGACGCCGCCCGTGGTCTCGGGGTTCACCGCCATCTCCTGCAGGGCGTCGGTCAGCTGGATCTCGTTGCCCTTGCCCGGCTCGGTGTGCTCGAGCACGCCGAAGACCGAGGGGCGGAGCACATACCGGCCGATGATGGCGAGGCTCGACGGGGCATCCGCTTCAGCGGGCTTCTCGACGAGGCCGGTGATGCGCACGACGTCGGGGTCGTCGGTGGCCTCGATCGCGGCGCAACCGTAGAGGTGGATCTGCGAGGGCTCGACCTCCATGAGCGCGATGACGCTCGTGTTGCGTTCGACCTGCTCGGTGAGCATCTTCTCGAGCAGCGGGTCGCGGGCATCGATGATGTCGTCGCCGAGGAGCACGGCGAAGGCCTCGTTTCCGACGTGCATCTTCGCGCGGAGGACGGCGTGGCCGAGGCCGAGCGGGTCGCCCTGGCGAACGTAGTGGATGTCGGCGAGGTCTGTCGCGAACTGAACCTTGGCGAGGCGGTCCTTGTCGCCCTTCTGGATCAGGACATCCTCGAGCTCGGTCATCCGGTCGAAGTGGTTCTCCAGGGCGTTCTTGTTGCGCCCGGTGATCATCAGGACGTCGTTCAGGCCGGCCGCGACGGCCTCTTCGACGACGTACTGGATCGCCGGTTTGTCGACGACGGGGAGCATCTCCTTCGGCATTGCTTTCGTGGCCGGGAGGAAGCGAGTTCCCAGACCAGCAACGGGAATGACGGCTTTCGTGATGCGTGTACCCATGGCCCCTACGCTATCGGCATCTAGGATGACTTATATGGACTCCGAGACCGTTCACCGAAAGCGGGCGCTCCGCGCCGAACTGCGTGAGCGCCGGCAGAACATGACCTCGGTCGAGACGGATGCCGCGACGGCGGGCTTCACCGCGAACCTGCAGAGCATCGTCGTCGACCTCAGCGCTCGCTCCATTTCCTGCTACCTGTCCGCCAGGAACGAACCCAATACCCGGCCGTTCGTGAACTGGGCCGAGGCCCAGGGCATCCGGGTGCTCTTCCCGGTCTCCCGGGACGACGGCCTGCTCGACTGGACCGTCGGCGAGGACCAGACCGAATTCCCCGGTGTCTCCGGGATGCCAGAACCCGCGGGCAGCCTGCTCGGGCCGATCGCGATCAATGACGTCGACCTGATCATCGTCCCCGCGGCCGCCGTCGACACGACCGGGCTGCGGATGGGCTGGGGCCGCGGCTACTACGACAAGACCCTCGGGTCGATGGAGAAATGTCCCCCGGTCTACGCCGTCGTCTTCGACAACGAATACGTCGACTCCGTGCCGCGTGAAGTGCACGACCAGCCCGTCGACGGCCTGGTCACGCCCACGCGCATCATCACCTTCTAACTCATCCACCCTCACGTTCATCTATTTCAATCAGGGTTCCCGGCGCGCGCCGGGTTCCTACAGCCGGAGTTTCAGTGCCTACCTATTCCTACCGTTGCACCGAGTGCGACACCGCGTTCGATATCCAGCAAGCCTTCACCGACGACACGCTGACCGTCTGCCCGACCTGCGGCGGCAAGCTGCGCAAGGTGTTCTCCTCGATCGGCGTGAGCTTCACCGGTTCGGGCTTCTACCAGAACGACTCCCGCTCGGACGCGAAGGCGGCCCTGCAGGCGCACCCGAAGAAGCACGCCAAGTCGCACGCGGACGCCGCGTCGCACGGCGAGAAGGGTTCGCACTCCGACAAGGGTTCTGACAAGCCCAAGAAGGCCGAGAAGTCGGAGAAGAAGTCGGGCGCGTCGTCCGAGAAGTCGGGCGGGGCATCCGCCGGCCCGTCGTCGTCATCGGTATCATCAGCATCACGTTCGACCCCCACTTCGAGTGCGGCCCCGTCCGCAAAACCCTAAGGAGGATCCCCATGATCCAGGGCTTTAAAGAATTCATCATGCGCGGCAACGTGATCGACCTCGCGGTCGCGGTCGTCATCGGCGCGGCGTTCACGTCCGTCGTCACCGCCATCGTCACCGGGATCTTCAACCCGTTGATCGCGGCGATCTTCAACGCGGAAGACATCTCCAAATCGATGAATGTCCCGTTGCCCGGCGGCGGCAGCCTGTCCTTCGGGCTCGTGCTCGCGGCGATCATCAACTTCCTGCTCATCGCAGCCGTCGTGTATTTCGTGTTCGTGATGCCGATCAACAAGCTCAAGGAGGCGCAGGAGCGCCGCCGAGCGGCAGGCCTGCCGCCGAAGGACGCGACCGTCCCCGCGACCGAGCTCGACCTGCTCACCCAGATCCGCGACCTCCTCGCCGCGGACGCCGCCAAGCCCGACACCGGCCCGTCCCCGAGGTAGCTCTCCTCCGGCGTGCCTGCCGTAGCGTCAGAAGCGCGTACGCAACGGCGGATGCCGGGCGCAGGCTACCAGTGCGGCGGGCGGTCCTGACGCAACTGGGCCTCGTTCGCGCTCCGTGACGGCTCGGTTCCGGCGACGTGCGGTGCGACGCCGCCCTCCTCGCGCAGGACCGGCGGGTGCGGGTTCGGATCCGTGTCCGGCGCCGGCGTCAGGCGCGCCCGGCGGGCTCCGCCGCGGGCTTTCACGACGGACTGGCGCGGCGCTGACGCGGGATTCGCCGGGTCGAGTCCGTGCGACCGGTCGGCGGCACTCTCCGGGGTTTCGACCCAGTCGTCGGTGTCTTTCACGACAGGTCCTTCAGGTCTTCCCCGGACGGCACTGCAGTCACGAGGGCGCGGGCGCCGTCCGTCACGCGTGCGGGTACTGAGCTGCCGGCGGCGTGGGGGGTGTGACGCCGACGAGGCCGGCGACGCGGGTGGCGACGGCGTCCGGGTTGCTGAACAGTTCGAAGGAGTGCACCCGCAGGTAGTGCCAGCCGAGTCGCCGCAGCACCTCTGGACGGAGCCTCAGCGACTCGCGCAGGCTCGCCCGGTCGACGACGGCATCCGTTTCGACGACGACGGCTCGACCGGCGTGCGAGCCCGCGAGGGCGAGCTTGCCGCGATGGCCGAGCGTCACGGTGACGCCGAGGCGTTCGAGGCGCTGGGCGAGGTCGACGAGCATCGGCTCGGTGGCATCGGGGACCTGCGCCTCGTTGTGCCTGGCTTCGGTCTCGGTGAGCACCTGGGCGAGGGCGAGGATGCCGTGGCGCTGGCGGTCCTCGTCGATGTCGGCGGGGCGGAAGCAGGAGACGATGTCCATGGCGCGGCGGGCCCGGGTCATGCCGATCGCGAGCAGGCGGTCGCCGCCGGGTTCGCCGAGCGAGCCGAAGTTGGTCAGCAGGCGTCCGTGCGGGGTGCGGCCGTAGCCGATCGAGAAGATCACCCGGTCGCGGCTCTGGGCGACGGCCTGTTCGAGGGTGAGCACGGTGAACGGTTCGGCCCGGTCCTTGAGGATGAAGTCGGCCAGGTCTGTGCGCTTGGAGAAGGCGGAAAGCACCGCCTGGTGCACGCGAACGGCGTGGCGTGCGCTCGCGGTGATCACCATGAGCGATTCGCGCGGGCGCTTGACGGCGTGGTCGAGCACGAGGTCGACGACCTTCGTGACCTCGGCGTCGACGCTCTCGACGGCTCCGCTGTCGGCGTCGGGCATGCCGTGGCCGCCCGCGACGTAGTTCAGGGTGAGGCTGCCGTGACCGAGGTAGCTGCCTGCCCACGGGAGGGAGTCGATGCGGCCACCGTAGAAGCGGTGGTTGACGAGTTCGGTGAGGTCTTCGCCGCCGGCCCGGTAACTGCGGGTCAGGGTGAGGGTGGGCAGCAGTTCGCCGAGGCGGGCGAGGGCGGAGTCCGCGTGCAGGGCGTCGACGTTGGTTTCGCGCTCTGCGCGGTCTGCGAGGCTGACGCGGCTGACGCGCGCGTTGGCGTTCGTGCCGCCGCCGGCATCCGTGATACCGGTCTCGAACGGCGACGGCGTCTGGGTGACGGGGTCGCCGAAGGCCACGATCTGCTTGCCGCGACGGATGGCGCCGACGTTCTCGGCGAGGGTCGTCGCGCCGGCGTCGACGAGGAGCACGGCGTCGAAGTGCTGGTCGTCGAGCTTGGAGACCTCGTACGGCGAGGCGAGCCAGACCGGGGCGAGCACGCGGCCGAGGTGCGGGGCCGCCTTGTTCAGGCGGGACGGGGTCGCGCGGTCGGCGCGCAGCAGGCGGCGAAGGCGGTCGGCCTCCTCGGGCCAGTCGACGATGCCGATCTTCCAGGTTTCGGCGAGGAGCCAGCCGAGGCGCTGCCCGGTCGTCGACGCGTGGGCCTCGTCGACGAGACGGAAGTCGGCCTCGAGCCGGTCGAGCACCTGGGTGTTCGCGTTCAGGAGCGCCTTGTCGGCACCGAGCATGGTCTCGAGCACGGACTGCCACCAGGCGAGCTCGAGTTCGTTGGCGACGTTCTCCTCTGAGACGTGCCGCTTCGCGAGGTCGGTCATCAGGGGGTCGAGGTTGTGTTCGCGCAGCGTTGCGAGCAGCGCGGTGCGCTCGTGCAGGTTGGCGAGCACCTCGCTCTCGGCGGCGAGGCCGGAGATCGTGTAGATCAGTTCCTTGACCGGGCGCATCGCGAGCTGCCGGTTCGTGCCGGTGTTGCGCAGTGGGATGTCGAGAGCCGCGAGGTCCTCGGAGACGCGCTGGAAGGCGACGTGGACGTCGGAGATCCCGACGGGCACCTCCGGCATGACGCCGGCGACGACGTAGCGCTGCCAGAGGGTGCGCTGCTGCTGGATCCGGCGGAGGCTGTCGTTCAGGTCGGTGACGTGCACGCCCGGCCGCAGGTATTCCTCGGCGAGGCGGCGCAGGCGCCGGCGGCTGGTGCCGGTCATGTCCGGAGAGTCGCGGCGGGCGGAGGTCGCCGAGATGAGCTCGGTGAGCGAACGGTCGAACACGGCCGGCTGGAACTTGTCGAGGGTGTCGCGGATGTCGAGCAGCAGCCGCAGGTACACGCCGAGCTCTGCGATGGTTTCGAAGGGCCGCAGCCGGGTCTGGCCGACGAGGCCGGCGGCACGCTCGAGCAGGCGCGGCAGCTCGACCTGGTTGACCCGCTTGGCGAGCTGGTGGGCAGCGGATGCCTCGGCCGGCACCGCGAAGGACGCCCCGTACCAGGGCGAGTCGCCTGGACCGTAACGGAACTGGCCGAGCGCGGCCGCCTTGATCAGCGTCTGCGCCGCGGTCGCCCGGTTCTGGGCGAGGCGCTCGAGCGCGTGCCGCTCGAGCCGGGCGGTCGTCGACGGCGGGGAGGACAGCTGGGCGAGCCTCGCGAGTTCGCCGAGGGCGTCGAGCACGGAGACGCCGAGGGCAGGGTCGCGCCGGGTGAGGGCGCCGCGGTAGTCGAGCAGCACCTTGCGGAGCCGCACGAGGGCGTCGTCGACGTCGCCGACCATCGGCTGGACGGCCTTCTCGTTGCGGGTGATCGAGGCGATCAGGTCGCGGCGCAGCAGCCGTGGGGTGACGGCGACGCCGGGGAGGCCGACCTGGGTGAGGCGCTGGTTGATGCCGTCGAGGCTCGAGCGGCGGGCGCTCACGACGAGGACACGCTTGTGCTGGGAGATCAGGGAGCCGATCGCGTTGACGATCGTCTGGGTGCCTCCGGTACCGGGCAGGGTCTTGACGACGAGGGAGTTCCCTGCCGCGATCTGCGCGACGACGTTCTCCTGTTCGGGGTCTGCGTCGAGCAGCAGCACGTCGGTCGCGGGCGGCCGGGAGTCCTGGCCGATCGGCACGACGGGGTTGTATGCGCCCTCGATGGCCTGTCGGGCGCTCGGGTTCCCCGCGATCGCGTCGAGCAGCGGATGCTCGAGGTGCGCGGCATCCGCCTTCATGGCCCGGCCGACGTCGGCGAAGGACGATGCGACGAGGCGCGGGGTGACGTTGAACCAGGGCAGGTGCGAGGTGAGGCCGCGGAGGCGGTCGATCACGGGCTGCGGTTTGAAGGCGCCGTTGGTCACGGCGAGCGCGACGAAGGCGTCGGCGTCGAGGGTGATCTGGAACTGCTCGTGCAGCGCGCGGCCGAGTTCGGGATTCAGGAACGGCTGGCCCTTGAGCTTCAGCTCGAAGTCGCGGCCGTAGCGGCGGATCGCGAGCGGGCGGAGCAGCACCGGGCCGAGGAAGTCGACGTCGCCGAAGCGCCATTCGGCGAGGCCGATGCCCAGGTGCACCGATTCGATGCCGCGCATGGAGCGCAGTTCGATGCCCTTCTGGGTGATCTCACCGGCCGCGAGGCGGGCGTTGCGCAGCGCGAGTTCGTCGCGGATGAGGTTGGAGAGCAGGGTGGACTTCCCGGTGATGAACTGCGGGAGTCCTCCGGGGTGGGCCTGGCTCAGTTCGATGCGGGTGCGCGGCTCGTCGGCGAAGTGCAACAGAGGCGAGCGCCCGCCGATCTCGGCGAGTTCGGTGCGCCATCGGTTCCAGACCGGCTCGGCGATGTTTCCCGCGACGACCGAGGGATCCCCGAGGCTCACGGTCTGCGGGGAGACCGCATTCCGCGGCTCACCCGACGGAGCATCCGGGTTGGTCGACAGGATGTCGTCGTCATCTTGTTTTCTATCGAGGCGCCACACACCGACACCCTAAGTCCGGAAAACACCGTTCGGCCGCAGGCTCCCCGGGTTTCGCGGGGATTCGCGGGAAAACCCGCGGATTTGTCGTGTTTGCCGACCGTCGTGCTGGACCGTGCGCTGGCGGGCGCTTCCGCCGGTGCGCTGAAGGAGGACACCACTGGTGAATCGGAGCCGACCGGGCTTGCGAGAATGGGGAAATGAAACTCCCCCTGGTCGAACTCCACCTGCACATCGAGGGCACTCTCGAACCGGAGCTCATCTTCGAGCTGGCCGAACGCAATGCCGTCGTCCTGCCTTTCGCGACCCTGGCGGAGTTGCGGGCGCAATACGAGTTCACCGATCTGCAATCCTTCCTCAATCTGTACTACCACAACCTCGACGTCCTGCGCCAAGCCGCCGACTTCACGGACCTGACCCGGGCCTACCTCCGCCGGGCCGCTGACGCGGGAGTGCGGCACGCCGAGATCTTCTTCGACCCGCAGGCGCACACGAGCCGCGGCATCCCGTTGCTGACCGCGCTCGGCGGGGTGGCGGATGCCCTCGGCACCTCGGTCCCGGACTTCGGCATCTCGACGAAACTGATCGTGACGTTCCTGCGCGACCGGCCCGCGAACGAGGCCCTGCAGATCCTCCGCGAGATTCTCGCGAGCGGCTACACGATCGACGGTGTCGGACTCGACTCCGCGGAGGTCGGCTACCCTCCGGAACTGTTCGAGGAGGTCTTCGCGCTCGCCGCGGCGAACGGGCTGCGCCGGGTCGCGCACGCCGGCGAGGAGGGCCCGCCCGAGTACGTCTGGAGCGCGCTCGACCGGCTCGGGGTGGAGCGGATCGACCACGGCATCCGCAGCCTCGAGGATCCCGCGCTCGTCGAACGGCTCGTGCGCGAGCGGGTGCCGCTCACGGTCTGCCCGTTCTCGAACGTGCGGCTGCGTGCGATCGACACGCTCGCCGACCACCCCATCGTGCGGATGCTCGACCTCGGCCTGCTCGCGACGGTCAACTCGGACGACCCCGCGTACTTCGGCGGGTACATCGACGACAACCTCGCGGCGCTCGACGCCGAGTTCGGACTCGGGCCTGACCGGCTCGCCCTCCTCGCCCGGAACGGGATCGAAGCCTCGTTCCTCGATCCGGCGGAGAAGGCCGCGCTCGGCGCGGACGTCGACGCCTGGCGCGCCGCCCAGGCGTGACCGGCACCGCGAACGAGGGCTAGGGCCCCTGAGGTGCAGGGCGCCGGGACCGGTGAGGCCCTCGTCCGTGCCGCGATCGACGAGGCCCGCGCCTGGGGCGTCTCCGCCGTCGTGCCGGTTTTCACCGCCTGCAGGACCGTGCGATCCCGACAGCAGCGAGACGAACAACTGGATGTCCGAGTCGGCTGGCTCGTGCTCGGCACGGTGGTTGTCCGGGTCCCCGAGCGCGGTGCTCGCCGGTCACGCACCGTCACAACCTGCCACGGAGACGACCCTGGTCGCGCGGCCTCTGCCGTGTTCGTACGCTGGAGTGATGACTGAGCTGCCGCGCGTGTACATCCTCCACGAGAACCCCGACTGGCTGCCGCCGTTCACCGCGGCCTTCGCCGCAGAAGGCGTCGCTGCGGAGGAGGTCCTGCTGACCCGTGGCTCCATCGATCTCGACGCCGAACCCGCACCGGGCGTGTACTGGTCGCGGATGAGCGCCTCGGCGCACAGCCGCGGAAACGTGCACTCGAAGGACTACACCCGGGCCTATCTCCGCTGGCTCGAAGACTCCGGACGCCGCGTCGTCAACGGCGGGGACACGATCAACTTCGAGGTGAGCAAGGTGCAGCAACACCGCGCCCTGCGCGCGGCGGGCTTTGACGTTCCGAAGACCGTTGCCGTGTTCGGTCGTGACGACCTGCGTGAGCGCTCCCGCGAATTCGCGACGCCGTTCATCACGAAGCACAACCAGGGCGGCAAAGGACTCGGCGTGCGGCGCTTCGACTCGTTCGAGGAGTTCGACGCCTACCTGGCCTCGCCGCTCTTCGAGGAGCCGGCCGACGGCATCACTCTGCTCCAGGAATACCTGCCCGCGGAACGGCCCTTCATCACCCGGGTCGAGTTCGTCGGCGGGCGTTACGTCTACGCGGTCCGGGTCGACATCTCGGCGGGTAGTTTCGAACTGTGTCCGGCAGACGCGTGTGTCATCGACCCGGGAAACGACGCGGCACCGGTCGAGCCGTTCGCCCTGCGCGAGGGCTTCGACAGCGACCCACTGATCGCCCGGTACGAGGCCTTCCTCGCCGACCACGGCATCGAGATCGCCGGCATCGAGTTCATCGAGACCGCCGACGGCCGCCGGGTCACCTACGACGTCAACACGAACACGAACTACAACCCCGCCGTCGAGGCCAGCGCCCCGCTGCCGGCTGCCCGGGCGATCGCCCGGTTCCTCGGCGGGTTGCTGACGGCGAGCGTCCCGGCCTGACCCTTCGCTTCGGGCCTCAGGCGATCGGTTCTGATCTGCGCGGCGGGCGCCCGAAGCAGCTACAGCCAGTTGTTCTTCTTGAAGACGCGCCAGAGCACGAAGCCGCCCGCGACCATCAGCCCGAGGGCATAGGGGTAGCCGTACTCCCAGTGCAGCTCCGGCATGTTCTCGAAGTTCATCCCGTACACGGTTCCGACGAGGGTCGGGGCGAACAGGATCGCCGCCCAGCTCGAGATCTTCTTGACCTCTTCACTCTGGGCCAGGCCCGTCTCCGAGAGGCGCCGGGTCTCGTCGTTCTGGCGCTGGGTGACGAGGGTCGAGTGCACGATCAGCGCGTTGTCGAGGATCTGCCGGAAAGCCGAGCCGCGCTCGTTGATCCGCAGCACGTGGTCGAGCACGTCGTCGAGGTGGTGGTGCAGCTCGACCTCGACGTTGTACTTCGCGAAGCCGCGCTTGAGGGCCTCGAGCATGCCGATCAGCGGCTGGGTCGCCCGCTGGAACTCGATCACCTCGCGGGACAGGTCGTAGATGCGCCGGGCGACCTCGGGGTCGCCGTCGAAGATCTCGTCCTCGATCTCGTCGATGTCGTTCTCGAGGCCGGCGATCACGGGCGCGTATTCGTCGACGAGCTGGTCGAAGATCGCGTAGAGCACCGCCTCAGGGCCGAGGGCCAGGAGCCTCGGCGTCGACTCCATCCGTGCGCGCACCTTCGCGAGGTCCGGGGATTCGGCGTGGCGGATGGTCACGACGAAATCGGGCCCGACGAAGACGTGCAGTTCGCCGAATTCGACCCGCTCCTCGGCGTCGATGTACCGGGCCGGGCGGAGCACCACGAAGAGGATGTCGTCGAACCGTTCGAGCTTGGAACGCTGGTGTCCCTTGAGCGCGTCCTCGACCGACAGGTGGTGCAGGTTGAACTCCGCGGCGATGGAGCGCAGCTCAGCCTCTTCTGGCCGGTACATCCCGATCCAGGCGAAGCCGCCGCATTCGGTCAGAGTCGCATAGGTCTCATCGAGGGAGGCGGGCGTCGCGAGGCGTCGACCGTCCACGTAGACCGCGTTGTCAATCAGTGTCATGTCGTGCTCCTCGAGTGCAGCTACCAGTGTGCCACCGGCCGTGGGTTCGGCCACACTTGGTGCATGGAATCCATCGGCGAGGTGATCGTCATGGTCGCGCCGCGTTCACCAACGGATGCCGCCGACCGAGCCGTGCTGGCGGCGGCCGCCGCGTGGGCGCTCGGCCTCGATCCCGCGAGCGTGCGGGTCTGTCGCCGCTGCCCGCACTGCGGGAGCGCCGAGCACGGGGTGCCCTCCCTCGCGGCCGTGACATCCGGGTCTGCGCCGCACCCGACCGTTCACCTGAGCCTCAGCCGGGCGTCCGGCCACGTCGCCGTCGCGGTGAGCTTCGCCGGGCCCGTCGGCGTCGACGTCGAAAGCGTGGACGCCGTCGCCCGCTCCCCCTCGCCGACGTCGCCCTGTCTCCTCGCGAGCGGGCGGCGAACGCCGCAGACCTCGCCGGGATCTGGTGTGCGAAGGAGGCGATCCTGAAGTCGACCGGAGACGGCCTCCGCGTCGATCCGCGCGACCTCACCCTCGCCCCCGCCCCAACGGCCGGGTTCGGCCCGGCGCTCGCCTCCTGGCCCGGCGCCGGCGTCGCCCTGGCCGGCATCCTCCTCGCGAGCTTCGACCCCGGCGCCGGTCTCGGGCTCGTCGGCCGGGTCGCCGTGCTCGCCCGTCCCGGAACCGGCCCCGCGTCTCAGCCGGCCCTCCGACTGCTCGCCGCCCCCGACGTCAGAGCTTGGGGAGGGCGGTCCGGTAGATCCAGCGGTCGATGATGCGGCGGATTTCCTCGCTCCCGGTGTGGATGGAGACGAACTCGACAAAGGCATCCGTCGAGACGAGGCCGTGCCGGTTCGCGCGGGCCCAGGCGCGCAGGGTGTCGAAGAACACCGCGTCGCCGAGGGAGCGCCGCACGGCGTGCAGGGCGAGCGCACCGCGCTTGTAGACCCGGTCGTCGAACATGTTGTGCGGGCCGGGATCGCCGATGAGGAGGTCCTGCGGTTGCGCCTCGAGCCTGCCGCGGTGGAACACCGCGCTCTGCTCCGCGGTGCGTCCGCCGGCGTGTTCGCCCCAGATCCATTCCGCGTAGCAGGCGAAACCCTCCTGCAGCCAGATGTCGCGCCACGCGGCGGCGGTGAGGCTGTTGCCGAACCACTGGTGCGCGAGCTCGTGGGCGATCAGGCGGTCGCTGCCATGGTTGCCGTCGACGTGGTTGCGGCCGAACACGGCGAGGCCGTGCGCCTCGAGCGGGATCTCGAGCACGTCATCCGTCACGACGACCGAGTACCCCGGGAACGGGTAGGGGCCGAAGGTCGTGCTGAACACCGAGACCATCTCGCCGAGCCTGCCGAAGTCGACGCCGACGTTGTGCGCGAGGTTCGACGGGAAGTGCAGCATGATCGGCACCGGGGCCGGGCCGCCCGCCGCAACCGGCGGCAGCACACTCGAACGGTACCGGCCGATCATCACGGAGGCGAGGTAGGTCGCCATCGGTTCGACGACCTCGAAGGTCCACCTGGTGTGGCCGGAACGGGTCGACTTCGCGGTGAGCGTGCCGTTCGAGACCACGGTGTACGGCGCCTCGCAGCTCACCGCGATCCGGTACGTCGCCTTGTTGCTCGGGTGGTCGTTGCAGGGGAACCAGGACGCGGCCCCGCACGGCTGGCCCGCGACGAGCACGCCGTCGAGCAGTTCCTCCCAGCCGACCTCTCCCCAGATGCTCCGCAGCGGATGCGGCGCCCCGCGATACCGCACGGCGATCTCGAACCGTTCCCCGGCTTCCATCGTCGTCAGCGGGGTCACCACGAGCTTGCGTCCGGTGTGCACGAACTTGCGCGGCCGGGCGCCGTTGACCGTGACCCGGTCGACGCTCAGCCCGTCGAAGTCGAGGCTGAACCGGTCCAGGCGCATCGTCGCCACGAGGGTGATCGTCGCGGTCGCGCGCAACTGGTTGGTCGCGACCCGGTAGTCCAGGTCGAGGTCGTAGTGCAGCGCCCGGTAGCCGCCGTTGCCCGCGCCGATCAGATAGGGATCGCCGGCCGTGCCGGCGCCGATCGTCGTCGGGAGGTTGAGGGCGACCTTGCCGGGCGAGCCGGCGGAGCCCTTGCCTGCGGAGCCCTTTTCGGCGCCGTTCTTCCCGCCGGTCTGCGGGCTCACGGTGTCCACGGCAGTCTGCGCCACGGCGAGATCGGGTTCCCTGACCAGACCGACCCGGCAGGAACCCGCTCGCCGCGCATCACGAGAGACGCGGGGCCGACCGTCGCTCCGGCATCCACCGATGCGGCGGGCAGGATCACGCTGTGCGGTCCGAGGGTGGCACCCTCGGCGAGCGCGACCTGGTCGAGCTGCATGATCCGGTCGTGGAACAGGTGAGTCTGCACGACGCAGCCCCGGTTCACGGTGACCCCGTCGCCGAGGGCCACGAGGTCCGCTTCCGGCAGCCAGTATGTCTCGCACCAGACGCCGCGGCCCACCCGGGCCCCGATCGTGCGCAGGAACATCGACAGGGCGGGGGTCCCTGCGGCCTTCGCCGCGAACCACGGCCGGGCGACCATCTCGACGAAGGTGTCCGAGACCTCGTTGCGCCAGATGAACGATGACCAGAGCGGATGCTCGCTCACGGAGATCCTCCCGACGAGCGCCCACTTGGCGAGGCTCGTCACGACCGCGGCGACGGCACCGGCCGCGAGGAGCACGATCCCGCCGAGCAGGATCGCCCAGCCGAGACCGAGGCCGAGCCAGAGGGCGTCGAGCGCGGCGAGCACGCCGAGGGCGATCAGCCCGGTCACGACAACCGGCACGATCCGCAGCACCTCCCAGAAGGCACGGGCCGTGCGGAGACGGGCGGACGGCTGGAACGTGCGCGCCTCGTCGACATCCGTCACGAGCCGCCGCAGCCGCTCTGGCGGGTTGCCGAGCCACGAGGACCCGCGCTTGGCCTTGCGCGGCGTGGACGAGAGCACGGCGACGAGTCCGTTGCGCGGCACCGTGCGGCCGGCGCCGGCCATGCCGCTGTTGCCGAGGAAGGCACGGCGGCCGACCTTCGCGGGCCCGATGTGCATCCAGCCGCCGCCGAGTTCGTAACAGGCGACCATCGTGTCGTCGGCGAGGAACGCTGCGGGCGCGATCGTGGTGAGCGCGGGGATGAGCAGCACGGTCGACGCCTCGACGCCCGCGCCGACCTTCGCGCCGAGCAGGCGCAGCCACACCGGGGTGAGCAGGCTCGCGTAGACGGGGAAGAGCAGAGTGCGCGCGCCGTCGAGGATGCGCTCGGTCATCCAGACCTGCCAGCCGAACCGGCTGCGCACCGGGTAGTAGCCCTCGCGGAGCCCGACGCCGAGCACCCGTACGGCGAGCACGACGAGCAGCGCGTACACGAGCCCGGCGACCACCACGGCGAGCGGCATCATCAGCGCGGCCCGGCCGAGCGCGAGGCCCAGGGTGCCGGCGTCGCCGATCGCGGCGCCGACGAGGAGGGCGGCGAGAATCACCGCGACCGCGGGCATCGCGGTCATGCCGAGCGCGCCGAGGGCGTATGCCGCAAGCCAGCGCCGGCCGCGTGGCGGGTGTTCGGCCGGCCAGGCTCCGCGGGCGGCCCCGACCCGGGTGGCGGGCGAGCCGGCCCAGCGTTCGCCTTCCGGCACGTGTCCGGACACGGCGGCGCCGGGTTCGATCACGGCGCCCTCGCCGATCACCGCTCCGCCGAGGAGGGTGCTGCGCGCGCCGATCGTGGCGCCGGCGCCGATCTTCACCCGTCCGATGCGCAGCACGTCGCCGTCGATCCAGTAGCCGGACAGGTCGCTCTCTGGTTCGATCGCGGCGCGCTCGCCGATGGACAGCATCCCCGTCACGGGCGGGAGCGCGTGCAGGTCGACGCCCGGTTCGATGCGGGCGCCGAGGGCCCTGGCGTAGTAACTGATCCAGGGCGCTCCGGCGAGGCTCACGGCGTCGACGAGCAGGGACACCTGCTCGGCGAGCCAGAGCCGCAGGTGCACGGACCCCGCCCGCGGGTAGGCGCCCGGCTTCACCCCGCGGAGGAGGAGCCGGGACGCGAGCACGGAGAGCGCCATCTTGCCGGGCGGGGTGACGAAGACGAGGAATCCGGTGAGGATCCACCACCAGGACAGGGTCGGCGCGAACGTGGCGCCGCCCGCGGCGAGCAGGTTGTTCGCCGCCGCGAGGTAGACGAGCCAGCGGGCGCCGACGAGCGCGTGCAGCGGGATGCCGAGCAGGGTCTGCAGGAGCTGGCTGCGGAACGGGACCGGAAGCACGGTGCGCGCCGCGGCCACCGCGGCGGGGGTGCGGGAGTCGAGTTCGTCGGCGAGAGCGCCGATGCGGGGGTGGTCGTAGATGTCGTTGACCCGGGTGTCCGGGTAGCGTTCGCGGAGCGCGGAGACGAACTGGGCGGCCGTGAGCGAGCCACCGCCGTGTGCGAAGAAGTCGGCGTCCGGACCCTCGACGGTGGACCCGAGGATGGCAGCCCACTTCTCGGCGAGCCAGGCCGCCGTCGGAGACAGCAGGCCGGCATCCGTGTCGTCGCCCGTCGCCGGGAGCGGCCAGGGCAATTGCAGCCTTGTCGACCTTGCCGGAGACCCGCGTGGGCAGCTCGTCGACGACGGCGAGCAACGGCACGAGAGCGGCGGGTAATTCCTCCCTCAGGCGCACGGTCGCCTGGCCGCGGTCGAAGGCGGATGCCCCGTCGACGAGTGCGAGGTAGCCCACGAGCACCTGGTTCCCGGCGGGGGTGCGCTGCACGACAGCGGCGGCACCGGCGACGCCCGGCAGCGTGCGCAGCGCTGCCTCGATCTCGCCGAGCTCGATGCGACGTCCGCCGAGCTTGACCTGGTCGTCGGCGCGGCCGGCGAAGACGAGGCCGGCCGCCTCGAAGCGCACGAGGTCGCCGCTCCGGTAGGCGCGCGGCCAGCCGAGGCCGGCGTGCGGGGCGTACTTCTCGGCGTCCTTGGCCGGGTCGAGGTAGCGGGCGAGGCCCACTCCCCGATGATGAGTTCCCCGGTCTCGCCCTCGGCGACGCGGGCGCCCGCGGAATCGACGACGGCGAGGTCCCAGCCGTCGAGGGGCAGGCCGATCCGGATCGGCGCGCTGCCGTCGAGCAGCGCGGCGCACGCGACGACGGTCGCCTCGGTCGGCCCGTAGGTGTTCCAGACCTCACGGCCCCTGGCCTGCAACCGGTCGGCGAGTTCGGGCGGGCAGGCTTCTCCGCCGAAAATGAGCAGGCGCACCCGTTCGAGGGCTTCCTCCGGCCAGAGGGCGGCGAGGGTCGGCACCGTCGACACGATGGTGATCCCGTGCGCGATCAGCCACGGGCCGAGGTCGACGCCGCTGCGCACCAGCGAACGGGGAGCGGAGACGAGGCAGGCGCCGTTCCGCCAGGCCAGCCACATCTCCTCGCAGGAGGCGTCGAAAGCGACCGAAAGGCCCGCAAGCACCCGGTCGGCGGGGCCGATCGGGTCGGCCCGGAGGAACAGTCCGGCCTCGGCGTCGACGAACGCGGCCGCGGAGCGGTGCGAGACGGCGACGCCCTTCGGCACCCCCGTCGAACCGGAGGTGAAGATCACCCAGGCGTCGTCGCTGCCGCGGGGCAGGGTGCGGTGGGTGTGCGCGAGGGTCAGGTCCTCCTCTGGCGGCAGCATCCGCTGCCTGAGCATGACGTCGTCCACCGCCGGCCGGAACTCGAAGACGCCGCCGCGGCCGATCACGCCGACGACGCGGGCCTCGCTGAAGACCAGGTGAGCGCGTTCCTCTGGGTCGTCGGCGTCGACCGGGACATAGGCGGCGCCGACCCGCAGGGTCGCGAGGATGGACACGTAGAGTTCGCGGGTTCCGGAGGGGATGCGGATGCCGACGGTGTCCCCGCGGCGCACGCCGGCCTGGCTGAGGGCGAGGGCCTGCTCGTCGACGAGGTGCCGGAGCTGGCGGTAGCTGACGGTGCCGGACTGGTCTTCGAGCGCGAGGGCGTTGGGGTGCCTGGCTTCGGTGGCGAAGAGGATGTCGATGAGGGTGCGCGCCTCCGCCGTGCGCGATCCGGCCTCGAGCACGTCCTGGGCGGCGGACTGCGCTGCGGCCTGGGTTGCGCCCTGCGGAACGGGGGTCTCGGTCACGCTCGCTCCTCGGATCGGGACGCGGTGCTGCACACCGCACGACGATTCCCCAGTGTAGAACAGGCGTGTGAGGCCGGGGTGTCGGCCCGCACCTCGGTCAGCGGGCGTCCCCAGCGGATGCCGGTCGGCCGAGCACAGGACCGAGCGCGTCGAGCTCCTCGCCGCCGGCCATCAGCCTCGTGAGCTCGTCGACCGTGATCCCGTCGCGCGCGAACTCGCCGAGGCTCGTGCCGCGGTTGAGCACGAGGAACCGATCCCCGACGGCCCAGGCATGGTGCGGGTTGTGCGTGATGAACACGATGCCGAGGCCGCTGTCCCTGGCCCGCGCGATGTACCGCAGCACGAGGCCGGCCTGGGTGACGCCGAGCGCGGACGTCGGTTCGTCGAGGATGACGAGTTTCGCGCCGAAGTGCACGGCGCGGGCGATCGCGACGGCCTGGCGTTCCCCGCCGGAGAGGGTGCCGATCGGCTGGTCGACGTCGCGGAGGGTGATGCCCAGGGTCGCAAGGCTGTCCCGGGTGGTCGCCCGCATCCTGGCGACGGCGAGGCGGCGGAACGGCCCGCGGCCGACCGTCTCCTCCGCTCCGAGGAAGAAGTTGCGCCAGACCGGGAGCAGCGGCACGAGGGCCAGGTCCTGGTAGACCGTCGCGATGCCGAGGGAGAGCGCGTCACGGGGGCTCCCGAAGTGTTGTTCGACGCCGTGGGCGAGGAGGGTGCCTTCGGTGTGCCCGTGTGCCCCGGCGAGGACCTTGATCAGTGTGGACTTGCCCGCGCCGTTGTCGCCGAGCACGCAGAGCACCTCGCCGGCTCCGATCGAGGCCGTCACCCCGCTCAGCGCACGCACCGAACCGTAGCTCTTGCCGAGACCGCGGACCTCGAGAAGAGGCGTCCGGGCATCCGCCGCCGTGCCCAGGGGCTCCGCCGTGCCCAGGGGCTCCGCCGCGCCCAGGGGCTCCGCCGCGCCCAGGGGCTCCGCCGCGGTCATGAGCGCTCACCGGCCTGGCGGCGCACCCAGAGGTTGACGAGTACTGCGAGCAGCAGCATGCCGCCGAGGAAGGCCTTGAGCCAGTTGCTGTCCCACTGGGCGAAGACGATGCCCTGGAGCGCCATGCCGTAGATGAGGGCGCCGAGGGACGCGCCGATCGCGGAGCCGAACCCGCCGGTGAGCAGGCAGCCGCCGACGACGGCGCAGATGATGTAGACGAATTCCTGGCCGATGCCCGTCGTCGCCTGCACGGTCGATACGTCGAAGAGCTGGAGCATTCCGACGAGCCAGGCGGCGCCTGCGGTCGTGAGGAAGAGCCCGAACTTCACCCGGCGCACGGGCACGCCGACCTGGCGGGCGCTTGCGGCCTGGCCGCCGACCGCGAAGACCCAGTTGCCGAAGCGGGTGCGCAGCAGCACCCAGGTCGCGAGCGCGGTCAGCAGGATCCACCAGACGATCGAGATCTTGACGTCCATGCCGAACAGCGGGAACGAGGAGCCGAAGAGCACCCGGGCCTGGTCGAAGCCGGTGACGGCTCCGAGGCCCTGGATCGCGACGGTCCCGGTGAGCAGTTTGGTGACGGCGAGGTTCAGGCCCTGCAGGATGAAGAAGGTTGCGAGGGTCACGATGAAACTCGGCAGGCCGGTCGAGGTGACGAGCCACGCGTTGAATGCCCCGACGAGGAGGGCCGCGGCGAGCGCGAGCACGAGGGCGAGCCACACGTTCAGGCCCCACTGCGTCGTCGCGATGCCGACGATCAGGCCGGTCGTTCCCGTCATCGCGCCCGCGGAGAGGTCGAACTCTCCGCCGATCATCAGGAGCGCCACGGCGACGGCCATGATCCCGAACAGCGACGACGAATACAGCCAGGTTGCGACGCCGGCCGGCGTCAGAAAAGCGGATGTCGAGATCGAGAAATACAGGAAGATCCCGAACGCGGCGACGAACGCCCCGACCTCGGGGCGGCGGAGCAGCCCGGTCATCGGGTTCCGTGTGCCGCGTAGGTGGCGACCTGCGCCGCGTTCTCCTTCGTGACGAACCCGGGGCCGGAGAACACCGGCTGGCCGCCGCCGACGACGTCGCCGTTGCGCTTCTGCAGGGTGAGGAACACCACCGGAAGGTAGCCCTGGGAGTATGGCTGCTGGTCGACCGCGAACAGGATCGAGCCGGCCTCGATGAGCGTCGTCACGTCTTTGGACACGTCGAAGGTCGCGAGCTGCGCGTGGCTGCCTGCGTCGGTGATGGCCTGGCTCGCGGCGACGGCGATGCCCGGGTTCAGGCTGAGCACACCGTCGATCGTCGGGTCGGCCAGGAGCGTGCTCTTGATCGTGTTCTGGGCGTCCGCGAGGTTGGCGATGTCGACCTGCACGTTCGTGACCGGGCTGCCGAGCCCGGCGGCGGCTCCCCGGCAGCGGTCCTCGAGGCCCGTGTTGCCTGCCTCGTGGATGACGCAGATCACCTTCGTGGCTCCCGCCTTGGCGAGGCGCTCCCCCGCGGACTGTCCGGCGGCGTACTCGCTCTGGCCGACGTGGGTCTGGGCGCCGAAGGCGAGGGACTCCTCGAGTCCCGAGTTGATCGTGATCACCGGGATGCCGGCCGCCACGGCCTTCTCGACGGACGCCTTGACCCCGTCGGGGTTCGCCATCGAGACGATTAGTCCGTCCGGATGCGTCGCGACGGCCGAATCGATCAGCTGGCTCTGACGCACGGGGTCACCGTCGCCCTGGTACGTCACGGTCGCGCCGAGGTCGGTGCCTGCCTGCTCTGCGCCACTCTTGACCACGTCCCAGAACGCGTCGCCCGGGTTTCCGTGGGTGACCACCGCGATGGTCGTCTTCCCGGCGGATGCCGCGTCCGATCCGGTCGCGGTGCTCCCGTTCGTCGAGCATCCTGTGAGGGCGAGCGGAAGCAGGACCAGGGCGGTGAGCCCGGCGAGCAGGCTGGTTTTGTGCAACATCGGTGGGTCGTCCTTCGAGGCCAGTCGTCAGCCAGCTGCCGGAGTTCGGCAGGCGAGCGGGACGCCGCTGAGGATGACCCTCCTGAATCTTAGGCTGCAGCGCTGCGCGGCTGGTTCGGAATTGACGTTCCTACAGGCCGGCGATGGACGGCAGCCGTCCGGAACGGACGGCCTCGGCGAAGGCCTCATAGTCGCGGTCGTTCTGGTCCGCGTAGCGCAGCGAGAAATCAGTGATCGCCGTGTCGAATTCAGCTCTCTTCCCGAGGTAGGCGGCGATGGCGACGGGGTCACCCGAGCGTGCGTGCGCGCGAGCGAGCGTCCAGCCGCACAGTCCGGCATAGAGGGTCATGCCGAACGGCACCATGTTCTCCACGACGACGGACCCCTTCATGTCGCGCAGCTGGCGCCAGTACAGGAACCGGTTCTGCTGCACCCCTTTCGTCCAGCCCAGGTAGATGTCGCTCGCGGCCTGCATCATCCGTTGTCCCTGTACGACGCGCTCACCGGGTTGTCCGTAGCGGCTCGTGTCGAGGTGGTCCTCGAGCACCGAGGCCCTGGCCTCCTTGACCTGGAGAAAGAGGGGATCCTGCTGGGCACGCCCCTGGAGCAGCGCTATGTAGGCGCGCGTGCCGACGCTCCCGACGCCGACGACCTTACGGGCAACGTCGACGAGTTCGAAACGTTCGAGCAGCTGGCGGCGATCGTCCTGGAGATTGGCACGGTAGGAGCGGAACGCCGTCCGCACCGATTCCTCGATCTCGTCGGGCGACAGTCCCGTTGTCGTCGTCAGCTCCCGGACGGGGATGACGATCGGCGGCTGGCTGATGATGCGGTACTCCCCGTCGACGAACTCCGCGAGCTTCGACAGCGCCTGCAGGCTGTCCCGGGTGCGGGCCTTCTCGGCGATCGCCCTGGTCCTCTTCTCCGCGTTCACCGCAGCCTTGCGCTCCGTCCGGTCTCCGCTCGTCCTGCCCGCGGCGACCTGGAGGGTCGCCAAGACCGTGTCCTCGGTCATGCGGGCGTACCAGACGTCCATCGTGCGCATCTTCGCGAATTCCGCCATCGCCTCGCGATACGCCCGCACCGAGGCGAGCGTCACGTCGTGGACCTGGGAGCTCGTGAACCTGTTGTTGCGGGCCGCGATCGTGAAACTCGCGCACATCCGCTGGACGTCGTATTCGAACGGGCCGGGCAGGGTTTCGTCGAAGTCGTTCAGGTCGAAGAGCAGGGCGCGCTCTGGCGAGGCGAACAGGCCGAAATTGGACAGGTGGGCGTCACCGCAGAGCTGCACGATCAGCCCGGACCTCGGGGTGTCCTTGAGGTCGGCGGCCATGATCCTGGCCGCGCCCCGGTAGAACGTGAACGGCGATACCAGCATCCGGCCGTGCCGGACCGGCACCAGGTCCTGCTCCCTGGTGAGGTTCTGTTCCTCGAGCAGCGCGACCGGGTCTGGCCGGTCAGCGGCCGGCGACCAACCCGAGTGACTGGCGCGGGGAGTCTGCTCCCTGGCCCGCTTGCCCCTGGCCTTGCGCTCCTCCACGGTCGCGTGCTCGACGACATTGTCGAGCGCGGCCCTGTCCTCATACATGGTGGACGACATCCATGCTGGACGACCTCTCTGTCGTTTTCTTCTGTCGTTTTCTCCCCGGGCAGGACTAGCCCAGCGCGCGGGCCTTGAGCCGCTCGTATTCGGCCTGGGTGATGACGCCGGAGTCGAGTAGCTTCTTCGCGTCCGCGATTTCCGTGGACGGCGACGAACCCGCGACGGTCTTGATGTATTGATCCGTCTGGCCCCGGTACTGGTTCCTGCGCTGCTCCTGGCGCTCGGACATCCCGGAACCCCGCGCGATCAGGTAGACGAGGGCGGTGAGGAAAGGCAGGAAGACCAGGAAGACCATCCAGATGGCCTTGACCCCGCCGCTGACCTGATGGTCGCTGAACAGGTCCCCGATGACGGTCACGAGCACCATCAGGTAGGCGAGGAAGACAAAGGACCAGAAGAAGAACCCGACAAAGTTCCAGAAATTATCCATGAGCCGTCTTCCCTCGGATACCGGGACACCCGTGTGATGCCCTCGTCGCTGACAAAATACTGTCGTTCGGCCGCTTCTGGAATGGGCACTGCCTGGAATGGCACCGCCGGGAATGGGCCAGGTCACGGCGATTGCCGCGCCTCCGGGGTCTTCCCCTGACGCCTCGCGACGGTCTGGTTCGGAATGTTCCTGGAGAACACCAGGGATCCGAGGGCGAAGAGGACCAGCGCGAAGAAGGACACCCGCAGGGAGGACACCTGTGATTCGCTGTAGATCCTGGTCAACTCGGCACTGTCGGAGCTCGACAGTCCCGCGTCCGTCGCGATGCCGGCCACACTCGAGACGGGAACGATGGCGACACCGGCCGCTGTCTGCGTGCTGACCGCGGCTTTCGCGGAGTCGGGAAGGCTGCTGCTCTCCACCGAGCTCAGGAACGAGGACGAGAGCGACGCGATCAGCACCGATCCGATCAAAGCGGTACCGAGCGACGAGCCGAGGTTCTGGAAGACTCCCTGAAGCCCGCCGACCTCGCTCGTCCTCTCCTCGCCGACACTGGACATGTTCACGTTTCCGAGTTGCGAGGCGAGAAGGCCGAGTGCAGCTCCCGCGGTGAACATCCCGACGCCGAACACGACGCTCTTCAGGTCCAGGGAGACGGAACCGAGCAGGCATACGGCGCTTCCTACCAGGACGAGCTGACCGACGCGCACGATCCGGCGCGGTGACCACAGCGTCGACAACCGGGTGCCCACCACAGAGAAGAGGATGAGCGCGATCGACAGCGGGAAGATCTTCAGCCCGGTTTCCAGCGCGTTGAGCCCCAGGGTCATCTGCAGGTAGATCGGGATCATGAAGAACACCCCGGCCGTGAACGCGTACTGCGCACCGAGCACGGAGAGCCCGGCCCGCAGCTGCGTGATCGAGAACATCCCGACGTCGAGGAGCGGGGCGCGGCCCGTCTCGCCCAGTCGCCGTTGGCGACCGGTGAACAGCCAGAGGAGGAAGACGCCCAGCAGGATCAGGTAGGGCACGAGGGACAGGCCCAGGGGCTCGATCGGGGTCCCGTTGATCTCGGGAGCCTGTTTCGGGAGGATCCACCCCCAGGTCTTGCTCTGCAACATCCCGTACACGACGAGGACGAGGCCCGCCGCCGAGAGCAGGACGCTCGGGACGTCGATTCGGGTGCTGCTCGGCCTGCTGCTGTCGGAGATGAGGCGCGCCGTGAGGACGACGCCGATCATGATCACGACCTCGGACACGAAGACGTAGCGCCAGTTCAGGTAGGTCGTGACGTAGCCTCCGATCAGGGGGCCGGCCGCGACCGCGGCCCCGGACACGGCGCCGATGATCGCGTACGCGGTCACGCGGTCCCTGTCCCGGTAGTTCTCCGCGACGAGAGCTGCGATGGCCGGGATCACCAGCACGGCGCCGAGTCCTTCGATGACCGACCAGCCGAGGAAGAGCACCGCGAAATTCGGGCTCAGTGCCGTCAACAGGGAACCGCACGAGTAGACGACCGCACCGATCACGAACGCGCGCCGCCGGCTCCAGATGTCGCCGAGCTTTGCGCCGAGCAGCATGACCGCCGCCATCGTGAGGGTGTAGAACGTGATCGCGCTCTGCATGGCCGCGACCGTGGTGTCCAGGTCTGTGACAACCGTCGAGATCGACACGTTCATGACGGTGCTGTCGAGCACCATGACGAACTGCGCACTGCCGAGGACCGCGATTGCCGTCCACTTACTCATCGAGTCACCCGCAATCCGACGCGAACGCCGCTGGCCCCCTCATCCGGCCGGTTTCCGGCACCCCCGTTCGAGGCGAGTATGACATCGCTCCGAACCACGCGAAAGAGGATCGATCGGCCGCCGCGTCGACCCGCGACGGGCGAGACTGCTCAGCGCGGCAGGTGGATGACGGTGAGGACCTCGGCGAGGAGGCGGATGCGCTCCCAGAGCGACTCGATGATGATGTGCTCGCTGCGGGCGTGCGCACCGCCGCCGCGGGGTCCGAAACCGTCGACGATACCGAGAGCGGATGCGCCGAGCAGGTTGGTGTCCGCGGCGCCGGCCGCTGGACGAGCGCCGAGTGGAGCCCTGTCGGAACCACCGTCGCCGAACCCGGCGTCGCAGCCCGAGATGACGGCGGCCAGGGCCTGGTCGGCGGCGCGTGGCTGCCAGGCCGGGCGGTAGGACAGCCGGGTGACGGCCACCTGCGCACGCGGGCGGACGGGAGTCAGCGCCTCGATCTCGTCGAGGACTTCGCCTTCGATGTCCGGATCGGAGAAGCGGAAGCCGAGGACGGCCACGGCGTCGTCCGCGACGACGTTGGCCAGGCCGGGGGCTGTGATGGAACCGAGGTTGTAGAGCACCTTGGCGGCCGGGTGTTCTTCGGCGCGGATCGTGGCCCTGGCCGCGATGTCGCGCACCCGCAGCAACTGGTCGATGATCTCCTCCGTCGCGGAGACTCCCTTCTCGGGGTCGAGGGCGGCGTGGGCGGGAACACCGGAGACGGCGAGAGCGAGGCGGGTGCTGCCGAGACGCCCGACCTTGAGGTCGCCGTCGGGGTGCGGCGACTCGAAGCCGATCGCCGCAGAACAGCCGTCGGCCGTGGCCAGGAGCAGCGCGCCAGAGGTCGGGGAGCCGATTTCCTCGTCTGCCGTGACGATGATCCGCACCGGCACGTGGTCCACGGCACCGGCATCGCCCAGGGCGCGGAGCAGCTCGAGGGCCTCTTCCATGACCACCAGGCCGGATTTCATGTCGTAGGCCCCTGGGCCGGTGATGCGGATTCCATCGCTCGTCCACGGCACGTCGCCGGCGAGGGTGCCGACCGGCCACACCGTGTCGGAGTGCCCGATCAGGAGAACGGGAGCGGCGCCGACGCCACTGCCCCTCCCGGGGAAGTCAGCGACCACGTGGGGGCCTCCCGGAGTCGGGTGCAGCACCACCGTGCCGCCGAGTCCGGAATAGCGGGCGGCGAGTGCATCCGCGAACGCCGTGATGGCCGCGCCCGCCCCGGTCGGCGTTTCGCGCAGCACGTAGTGCTCGAGGGTCGCCAGCGCACGAGCCCGCGCGGAGGCGTCCGGAATGACGGGTCCAGTGGATGTGATGACGGCATCTCCTCAGGCGGTGGCAGGCTCGGAACAGGTAGAAGATATGTTACCTATCCTTCGACCAGTTCGCGGATTTGCTTGAGAGTTACGAAACGAATACGACACATAAGTTGTTTATGATTGTCAGATTGGTTCTGGAACATCGTGTTCCGACAAGACGAGGACAGGGAAACGACACAACATGGGTGACCTGAAACTCACGGTGGAATCCACCCGGTCACGCGCCGAGTTCAGCCACGCCAGCGAGCTGTATACCCGGGTGTTCGGCTATACCGCGGCCGATCACAGCCTGAACCCGAAGCTGCTCTCGGCAATCGTGGGCAACGGCGGTGCGGCCGTTGCCGCGCGGGACGGCGCCGGCGAGCTCGTCGGTTTCGCCTACGGCTTCGTGGGTTTCGAATCCGGGGCGCCCTACCTGTACTCGCAGGCCGCGTTCATCGACCCCGCCTGGCAGGGCAAGGGAGTGGGCCGCCTGCTGAAGCAGGAACAGGCCATCATCGCGAGAGCAGAGGGACTCACCTCGATGCGCTGGGCGTTCGACCCGACCCTTGCCCGCAATGCCCACTTCAACCTCGACGTGCTCGGCGCCTGCGGAGTGCGCTTCACCGCGAACTACTACGACGAGCCGTTCTCCGACCGCCTGATCGTCGACTGGGCGCTCTCGGGCGCCACCGGTACCGAGTCGGCCACGCCGCCCCGCGCCGCGGCGTCGATCCCCCGGGCTTCCCCGTCGTGGACCCCACAGCACTGGGAACGACGCTACCCCGGCACTGGGGTCGGCCGGTGGGCGACGGCGACGTCATCCACGTGCCGATCCCGTCCGACAATCCCGCGAAGACGCTCGCCCCCGTCATCGTCCAGGCATTGAGAGCCGCCGTGGCCGAAACCTTCACCGAGCTGTTCGAGCGCGGCTACGTCGCCGAATCCTGCGTCCGGGTTGACGGCACGAGCGCCGCATACGTCTTCGTCGCGGCCAGCTCCCAGGAGGCCGCGCCGCGCATCCGCCAGGCAGCCCGTTGACAGAGGCGAACGAGGCCCTCACAAGCCCGGAGGACCGGTACGCCGCACGACTGCAGAAGCGGTCGTCGTCGTCGGTCTTGCGCGCGCGCATCGTGGAGAGCGAAAAGAAGAACCTTGCCGAGACCTTCGCCCACCTCGGGGAAGACGATGCCCTCGTTCGCGCGCCGGCCCGGATCGTGGCCGCCCGCAGGCGGTATGTGCTCGGCGCGGGCAAGTCATTCGCATACGCGACCCTGTTCGCCTGGGACCTCTCGGCAGGACTCTCTCAGGTGCTCCTTATCGACGAAGCCGCCGTCCGCTCGATCGACGTCCTCAGCGACGTCCGCCCGACCGATGTGCTCGTCGTGTTCTCGTTCCGCCGGTACCAGCGGCAGAGCGTGCTCGTCGCCGAACGGTTCGCCGAGGCCGGCGGAACCGTGATCGCCGTCACGGACTCCCCCGATGCTCCGGTCGCAGCCTTCGCCACCGAAACCGTGACCGTGCCGACCAGCAGCGCCTCGTACGCCGACTCCCCACGGCGGTCGCCGCCGTCATCCACCTGGTGAGTACCTTGAGTATTGCCAGTGCCAAAGGAGCCCGGCGCAGGTTCGCCGAGCGGGAGCAGCTGAACCAGATCCTGAACAGTTACGTGGAGTGAACGATGGACGAGCGCAGCACCGAACGCAGCACCGAAGGAGCACGATGAAGGTAGTGGGCGTTTCCCTGTTCGTCACCCGGTTGCCGCTGGTGCACGGTTTCGAGACCAGTTCTCACCGCAAGAGCCACCTCGACCACATCGTGGTGCGCCTCACCGACGAATCCGGCGCGGTCGGCTGGGGCGAGATCGCCTCGGCGAGCGACCCCTTCTACTCCTCGGAGACCGTGGACACGGCGCTCCTCGTCGCGAAGAAATACATCGTCCCCGCGATCATCGGGCACGAGTGGGAGACGCCGGCCGAGCTGGCGACGACGTGGGCACGCATCCGCGGCCACGAGTTCGCCAAGGCCGGCTTCGACATGGCCGCGTGGAGCCTGTACTCCGGCGCGCGCGACGAACCGCTGTCTGCGGCACTGGGCGGCACCCGCGCCGAGGTCGCCGCGGGCGTCTCCCTCGGCATCGAATCCTCCATCGACGCCCTGCTCACCGAGGTCAGCCGCCATGTCGACGCCGGCTACCGCCGGGTGAAACTCAAGATCAAGCCGGGCTGGGACATCGGTCCCGTTCGGGCGGTACGCGCCGCCTTCCCGAAGCAGGACGTCCATGTCGACGCGAACGGGATCTACGCGGATACCGACGAAACCACGGCCCTGATGCGCGGTCTCGACGAATTCGGCCTCAGCATGATCGAACAGCCGTACGCACCCCGCAATTTCGTCGCCCATGCCAGGCTCCAGGCCACCCTGGAGACCCCGATCTGCCTCGACGAGGGGGTCGTGGACCTCGACGACATCGGCACGATGATCGCCCTCGGCGCCGGCCGGATCCTGAACATCAAGGTGTCACGGATGGGCGGTCTCACGGTTGCCCGCGCCGCACACGATCTCGCGAGGGATGCGGGCATCCCGGTGTGGTGCGGCGGGATGCACGAGTTCGGCATCGGGCGCGCGGCCAACGTCGCCCTGTCGTCGCTGCCCAACTTCAGCTACCCGTCCGATGTGTCGGCGTCGGAGAAGTATTACGCAAAGGACATCATCGACCCCCGGTCACCGCACTCGACGGCATGGTGACCGTTCCCACCGGGCCGGGTCTCGGCTACGCGGTGCTGCCCGACTGGATTTCCGAGAACACGATCAGCCACGATCACTATGGAGTAGAACGATGAGCACAGCAGACACGAATCCCGTTGCGACGAACGCGGACGCCTCGCCCACAGACGGTGCGGACGCCCGCGTGCTGTTCATGCTGGACGACCCGACCCAGACCGGAACGGATGCCTCCGCGCTCGCGGCCTCGGTCCGTCGGGCCGACCCGGCAGACCCGCAGATCTCGGTGCTCGACCTCGCGGTGACCCGCGGCGACGGCATCTTCGAAACGCTCGACGCCATCGACGGTTTCGGCCAGGCCCTCGAGCCGCACCTGGCCCGTCTGTCCAATTCGGCCAGGTTGCTCGACCTGCCGGCTCCGTGCCTCGACCTCTACCGCGAGGGCATCCGCCAGGGAATCGCAGCGTCGACCCACCCACGCCTGTCGGTCAAGCTCGTGCTCACCCGCGGCATCGAGGGCGCCGGCCGGTGCACGGGCTGGGTCTTCGTCGACCCGGAACCCGACTTCACCGAAGCGCGCACCCACGGCCTGAAGGTGGTCACCCTGGACCGCGGTTACCGCCACGATGTCGCCCAGACGTCCCCGTGGTTGCTGCAGGGAGCGAAGACCCTCTCCTACGCGGTGAACAAGTCGGTCTACCGTGAGGCGGAGCGCCGGGGAGCCGACGACGTGATCTTCATCAGCAGCGACGGGTTCGTCCTGGAAGGGCCGACATCGACAGCCGTGCTGCAGTTCGGCAGGCACCTCGTCACGCCGTCGACCGACCAGGGCATCCTGGCCGGCACGGCACAGGCCGCCTTCTTCGCGTACGCGGAGGCGAACGGGCTGACCACCGAGTACCGCACCGTCACTCCCGACGAGCTGCAGGCCGCAGACTCTGTCTGGCTCGCCTCGAGCGTGCGGCAGATCGTGCCGATCGTCGAGATCGACGGGGTCGCCCGCGGCTTCGACGCCGAGCTCCACACCGCAGCGCTGGACTACCTGGTCACTCGCCGCAGCTGAGTCCGTGCTGTACGACCCCAGGCCTCGCGGCCCCGTGCGTCACGGGGCCGTGGGGATCGCGAGAGCCGCCACGATGTCCTCCGCCCGCGCCCAGTACGCCGCGTAGTGCTCGGGGTCGGCGTTGACCTGGACCGCGTGGGCAAGCAGTGTCGGCTCCATCTCCTTCCAGCCGGCGACCTTCGTCAGCTTGGTGAAGAAATTCTGCGCAGAGACGTAGGGGTCCATCCGGTCGGCCAGTGTTCCCCAGGCGCCGTTGTCGCGCTGCTGGAACAGCCCGCGGCTGTCGGCACCTGCCGCGTCGCCGTGGTCGAGCACCCGCAAACCCGACTCGCCCAGGGCCGTCATCACGCCGACGGTCTGGGTGTGCGTCCCGATCCCGAGATCCCGCCCGGCATTCATGATGTGCGCGGCATTGACCAGGCGGTCCTGGCAATAGCCGGCAACAGGCCCGGCGGGCACGGTGATCGCGCCGACGACGACGGGGTCGGCCGTCGGACACGTGACCACGGTGCCGGGCACGGCGCCGAATCCCAGGCCCACGAGGTTCCAGCCGGTGAAGCCGAGAACGGCGCAGAGTGCCACGGCCATACCGATGATCGCGATCCGGCGCGTTCGTCTGCCGTCCTGCCTCTCCAGCTGGGGCACGACGACTCCCTTCGCGAGCATCATTCGACGGTCCGTCGACGAGGTACTGGTGTCGACGAGGTACCGGTGTCGACGAGGTACCCAGTGGGGTACCTCACGACGTTAGCCAGTGAATCTATGCGCCAGCCCTGAGCCCGCCCGTCTGGCCCATATGTCCCGTCTGTGCAGTCTGTGCAGTCTGTGCAGTCTGTGCAGTCTGTGCAGTCTGGCCCACCTGGCCCGTGCTCTGGTCGACCAGCCAGTCGAGCAGGAGGCCGCTGGCTCGATCGTGACCACCGTCCACGCCATGTTGGAGGTCATGCCAGAGCTGCGGTGCGCTGCCGACGATGCCGCGGTCGGCGATGAATCCCGTCAGGGGGCAGGCATCGATGACGAAGGGATGCGGGGATCCCCAGCGTGTGAATTGCCAGTGATACGCGAGCGCGCCGAGCTCGGTGTGCAGTCGGCCGGCCCGGTCAGGACGATGGAATCCCTCGGGAAGCCCGAAACCTGCCGCCCAGGACGGCACGTCCGCGGCCGGCATCGGGCGTGCGAAGTAGTAGCCCTGGCCGAGCGAGGCGCCGAGCACGGATGCCGCCTCGGCGAGGCCGGCGTTCTCGATTCCCTCCAGAACGACGGCCGCGCCCATATCCCGACCCATCTGGGACAGGGTCGCGATGAGGCTGAGCGTCTCGACCGGTTTCGTGGCGACGCCGGCGAGCAGCCCGCGGTCGATCTTGATCGAGTCGAACGGCAACTGGGCAAGCCGTTTCAGGCTGCTGTGGCCGGAGCCGAGGTCGTCGAGGGCGAGCCCGACGCCGAGGCCGGTGAGCTCCTCGAGAACGGAGCGCGAGGCGGCCGCATCCAGCTCCTGCGTCTCGAGCAGTTCGAGGCTGAGCCTGTTCGGGGTCAGCCCGTGCCGGCGCAGTGCATTCGCGACCCATCGGGTGCACCGGGGGTGCCGCAGGGTCGACGGGGCAAGGTTCACCGAGACGTCGAGGGCCAGTCCGTCCTGCTCCCACCGGGCGACCCAGCCGAGGGCCTCGTTGAGTCCGATCCGGAAGAGCTCGTCGAGGTCGTTGCTACTGAGCTGATGCACAAAGCTGTCCGGCGGGACGACGGTGCCGTCGGCGAGAGTCAGCCGGGCGAGGGCCTCGACGCGACGGAGGGTCCCGTCGAACAGCCCGATGATCGGTTGCATGTGCATCGACAGTCCCCCGGCGAACAGGCGTTCCCGATGCGCGCGGGATCGCTCCCCTCGGCGGAAATCGCTCGCGGCCATCGTCGTGTCCCACTCGACAATCGGTCCTGTGGGAGCGAGTCGCCACCACGAGTCCGGACGTGACAGATCCGACCCCGGCTCGGGGAGCGCCTGGCTCGCCAGCCGGAGAACGTGAGGCCCGGAACTCCGCGCGGGAAAAGGCGTGATCCCCATGGTCATCCCGAGCATCACGGACTCGCCATCGACCGGGAACGGGGTCTCGACGGCTTCGTGCAGGCGCTCGAGCCGGGCGGCCAGCTCAGGCGATGCGTCGTCACAGAGGCCCTCGAGGACGACGACGAATTGGTCGCCGCTGAAGCTCGCGAGGTAATCGCCACCGCGGAGCCGGCCCTTCAGTCGTCGGGCGAATTCCGCGAGCACGTCATCGGCTCCGGAGAATCCGAACGAATGCCGGACCTGCCCGACATGCTCGAGGGCGATCAGCCCGAGCCCGGCACGGTCGGGGCGGCCTGTGGGTGCGGCATCCGTTGATCGCCGTTGCAGGTACGACTCGAAGCCGAACCGGTTCGGAAGTCCGGTCACGGCTTCGTGGCCGGCCTGGAAGTCCAGCTGCTCCTGCAGGGCGATCCTCGTGTTGATATCGCGCTGCACGCTGACGAAGTGCGTGATCACGCCGGCGGGGTCCCGGAGCGGCACGATGCTCAGTCCGTTCCAGAACGGCGCTGCCGTCCTTGCGATAGTTGAGAATGTCGCCCTCGAAGCCTTCCCCAGCCTCGAGTGCCTGCCGGATCGACCCCCGGACGGCGGCACTGGACCCCGATCCCTGCAGAAGCCGACAGTTGGTCCCGAGGATCTCGTCCTCGCTGTACCCGGTGATCGCCGTGAACGCGGCGCTGACGTGCAGGATATTCTGCGCCGCGTCGGTGATCAGGGAGACAGTGGACGTCGCGGCGAACGCCCGCGCGAGCAGCTCAGCGCCGGCGCCGGGCACCGCGTTGTTCCCGACCGGTTCGGATCGGTTCGGAAAGATCGGACTGACCATGCGATTCATACATCCCCCGAGCGCAAGCGCCGCCAGACCCCGGAAACGGACGGACGCGATCTCACTCTAGACCGGGAGGAGCGCCGCGGATGCCGCATCGGTATTACGCCGATCCCCGCACAATCAGATCGGTGGGCACGACGATCGCGGCGGTCCGCTCCCCCTTGATCACTTCGAGAAGGAGCCGCACCATTTCTTCGCTGATCCGGTCGAATGGCTGGTGCATCGTGGTCAGTGGTGGCACGGCCGTGAGAGCGACGGGCGCGTCGTCGAATCCGGCGACGGCGACATCCTCCGGAACCCTCCGGCCGAGACTTACCAGGGCGTCGATGGCGCCGGCCGCCATCATGTCGTTCGCCACGAAGACTGCGTCCAGGTCCGGGCGCCGGTCCAGCAGCTCGGTCATTGCCTCAGCACCGCTCGCGCGACTGTAGTCTCCATGCGCGACCAGCGTCTCGTCGAAGTCATCGCCGAGCTCGTCGACGTAGGCCTGATACCGTTTCATTCCGCCGGACGTGTCTCCGGGACCGGTGATCGTCGCCAACCGGGCGCGTCCGGTCCCACGCAGATATTTCACCATCTCCCGGGCCCCGTCGTAATCATCGGCGGCAACGTAACCCAGCTTGCGTTCGAACCCGAGCGGCACCCCACAGGCGATCGCCGGGATGCCCGCGGCCACGATGTCCGAGATCAGCCCGTGCCTGCTGCTGTGCGAGGAAACCAGGAGGACACCGTCGACGTGACCTGCCGTGACGAACTCGGTCGCCCGACGCTGCTCGTCCTCACTTCCGGCCATCAGCAGCACCAGGGAGATGTCGTGCCGGGAGAGAGCCTTGGAGGCGCCACGCATCAGCACGGCGAAGTTCGGGTCTTCGAACAGGCGTTCCTGGTCCTCCGTGAGGAGGAACGCGACCGAGTTGGCCCGGCTCGTGGCGAGGCTCCTGGCGTGCGGGTTGACCCGGTATCCGGTCTTCTTGATGGCCGCATTCACGCTCTGCAGGGAATCCGGGCTCACCCAGTGACCGCCGTTGAGCACCCTCGAGACGGTGCCTCGAGAGACGCCGGCTTCCGCGGCGACATCATCGATCGTGGGGCGGCGTTTGGCGGTGGGCGGGGTCACGGACAAAGCCTACCCGCGCCTACTTGACGGCCCCGGCGGCCAGGTCGACCTTCCAGTAGCGCTGCAGTACGAGGAACAGGATCACCAGCGGGATGATCGACAGCAGCGCACCGCTGATCACGAGCGTGTACATCGCCGGGGCGGTCGCACCCTGGTTGAGCAGGCCGCTCAATCCGACCGTGACCGGGTACAGTGCGTCGTTGCCGAGCATGATGTACGGCAGCATGAAGTTGTTCCACACCGCCACGAACTGGAACAAGAAGATTGTCACGAGGCCAGGGGCCATCATCGGCAACGCGATCCGGTTGAAGATGCGCAGTTCGCCTGCGCCTTCGGTGCGTGCGGCTTCGATGACGTCGGTCGGCACAGAGGCGGCAGCATAGATCCGCGCCAGGTAGATGCCGTACGGACTGATGATCTGGGGCAGCAGCACGGACCAGAAGGTGTTCGTCATCCCCACGGAGGCGAACAGGAAGTATTGCGGGATCGCCAGGATGACGCCCGGAACGAGCACGCCCATCAGCAGGACGGAGAAGACCGCCTTCTTGCCCGGGAACTCGAACTTCGCGAGGACGTAACCGGAGATGGCGGAGATCCAGGTGGAGGCGAGTGCCCCGATCCCGGCGTAGAGCGCCGTGTTGAGCACCCAGCGCCAGTACAGTCCGCCCCGGTACTGGGTCAGTTCGACGATGTTGTCCCACAGGTGGGTGCTCGGCATCAGCGTGAACGTGGAGAACAGCTCAGAACTGTTCTTGCTCGCGGCCATGACAACCCAGAACACCGGAAAGAGGCAATAGATGGCGCCGACGAGCAGGATGCCGGTCGAGACGAAACTCGGCTTAACCCGGATCGAGTCGGCTGATCCGCGGACCCTGCGGGGCCTGGTTCGGGGAATGCTGAAGGTGGTCACGGTCTAGTCCTCCTGGCCGAACGCGCGTTTCTGCACGACTCGCAGGAACAGGAATGAGAAAGCAAAGGTGACGACAGCGATGATGATCGAGGTCGCGGCCGCAGAGTAGATGTCGTCGCGGGTGAAGGCGTCACGGTAGACGAGCATGAGTGGCGACCAGCTCGTCGAGAGGCTGTTGGTGAGCGGGCGCAGTGTCGTCGGTTCGGCGAACACCTGCAGCGTGGCGACCATGGAGAAGAGGGCGGTCATCACGATGGAGGGAGCGATGATGGGGATCTTGATCCGCCAGGCCACCTGCACCTCCGTGCAGCCATCGAGCTTCGCCGCCTCGTAGATGTCCGTCGGCACGGCCTTCAGCGAGGTGTACATCACGATCATGTTGAAACCGACCCCGCCCCAGAGCGCAATGTTCGCGATCGCGAAGAGCACCGTTGATGAGTCCAGCACTCCGGGCACGTCCCAGCCCAGGCGTTCGAAGACCCAGTAGAACGGGCTCACCGCCGGAAGGTAGAGGAAGCCCCAGAGGAGCGAGCTGATCACGGCGGGCACGGCGAAGGGCAGGAAGATGGCGGTCCGGGAGAATCCCGCGGCCCGGGTTCGGCGCGAGTCGAGCAAGAGAGCGAAGAGCAGGGCCAGGCCGAGCATGAGCGGGATCAGGACGAGACCGTAGAGCAGCACCCGGCCCACGCTCGCTCCGAAATCAGCGTTGGTGAGCGAGGTGATGTAGTTTTCCACGCCGGCGAACGCCGTCGTGCGGCTTCCCGAGCCGAGCCCGAGCCCCTTGACCTGCTTCTTCTGCAGGCTGAGGAACAGCGTGTACGCGATCGGGGCGGCCATGAACGCGAGGAACAGGATGATGCCCGGCGCGAGCATGAGATAGGGGGTGAGTACTCTCGAACGGAAATTTCCCGTTCGCGTACTCGACGGGAGGTCGGTTCGCGTTCGAGGCTTCGGCGCCTCGGTCACAGTGGCAGTCACAGGTGATCCTCAATCGAAGGGAGAAGAAGTGGGGAAAGCCCGCGGATGCCTGAGGCCGGCGGGCCTTCCCCGGTGGCACTACTTGACGGTGAACCCGCTCTTGGTCAGGTCATCGGTGGTGATTTTCTGCATGCTGGTGACCGCGGCCAGGAAGGCGCTCTTCGACTTCGCATCCGCGGCCTTGGCGAACTCGTCGTTGTATGCGCTGTACGCCACGTTGACATTCGGGCCGTAGTTGAACGGCGAGACGGTCTTGGCGACCTGGGCGGCGACGGTGTAGAAGTCCGGCTGGTTGCTGAAGAAGGCCGGGGCCGTCGTCAAGGCGGACTCTGCGGCGGACGCGTCGGCCGGGTAGATGTTCGCGGTGCTGACTAGCGCTGCGACGGCGGCCGGATCGGTGTTCAGCCAGGTGGCGAACTCGACGGCTTCCTTGGGGTGGGTCGACTGGGTCGTCACCCCGGTGGAGGAACCACCCCAGTTACCCGTCGAGGGAGCCGAGGCATCCCACTGCGGCATCGGTGCGACCTTCCAGAGGCCCGCGGTGTCTGCGGCGTTGCCGGCCAACACGCCGGGAGCCCAGACGGCGCTCAACCAGCCCACCTGGGTGCCCGTGTTCAGCCCGGCGTTCCATGCCGGCGTGTACATCGGCTTGTTGTCGATGACGCCCTCTTCGACCAGGCCGCCCCAGTACGCCGCGACCTTCTGGGTCGGAGTCTTGTCGATGTCGACACTCCACGCGTCCCCGTCGATCCCCCACCAGGACGCGCCGGCCTGCTGGGTCAGCCCGGTGAACCAGCCGGCGTCGCTCGAGGAGAAGGTGCCCAGATAATCAGCCGGGTTGGCGGCATGGATCGCACGGGCGTCAGTCGCGTACTCATCCCAGGTCGTCGGGACCGTGAGGCCGAGCTTCTCGAAGACGTCGGCGCGATAGTAGAACATCATCGGGCCGGTGTCCTGGGGGATCGCGTACAACGCGTCACTGCCCAGGGTGACCGAGTTCCAGACGCCGTCAGCGAAGGCGCCCTTCACGTCGGAGCCGACGTCGCCGGAGATGTCGGCGAGTGCATTCGCCGCGACCAGGGTGGGGATCTTCTGGTACTCGGCCTGGATCAGGTCCGGGGCGCCGCTTCCCGCTTTGACGGCGGTCAGCAGTTTGGTGATCGCGGGGTCACCGCCGTCCTGCTTCTGGACCGTGACCTGGATCTCGGGGTGGGCCTTGTTCCAGATGTCGACGACCTTGTCGAGGTTGGGAGCCCAGGCCCAGTAGTTCAGTGACACGGGGGCACCGGTGTCTCCGCCGGTTGTGGGGCTGGAACAGCCCGACATGAGCAAAGCGGCCGCAGCGGCCATGGCCACTGCTCCGACACGGAATGAAGTGCGCATTCGTCCTCCTTGAAGAAAGCTGGTGCTGTGATGGGTTCGCCCCGACTCGGTGAACGTTTGTCGACCTTGACTGTGAGCGGTTCTAGTACCTCACACTAGCCATTGTTCTGTCAACTAGGCGAATCCCGGACTTCTACAGAGCCGCATCCTGTGATAGAACTGGGAGCGCACACAGTCGAAGGAGCCACAAACCCATGCCATTCGAGTCTCTCTCCCGAGTAGTCGCGGTTCAGCAGGACCGCTGGATGCCCGGCACAACCAGCCTGCGCTACGGCGGCGACTACAACCCGGAACAGTGGCCGCGTGAGGTCTGGCTCGAGGACATTGCGCTGATGAAACAGGCCGGCATCAACCTCGTGAGCCTCGGCATCTTCTCGTGGGTCCTGCTTGAACCCCGTGAAGGCGAATACGATTTCGCCTGGCTCGATGACCTGTTCGAGCTGCTTCACGCTGCCGGGATCGACATCGACCTGGCCACCCCGACCGCGGCTCCCCCAGCCTGGTTCTGGAAGAAATACCCGGCCGCTCACCCGGTCACCCGGGACGGTGTGCACCTGGCCGGCGGCTCACGTGGGGTCGTCAGTCCCAGTTCGCCCGAATACCGCCGCGCCGCCGCCAACATCACCGAGCAGCTCGCCCGTCGGTACGCGGGGCATCCCGCATTGGTGTTGTGGCACGTGCACAACGAATACGGGGCCCCGATCAGCGAGTCATACGACGACTACTCCGTCGCGGCCTTTCGGCTCTGGCTGCAGAAGCGCTACGGCACCCTCCGCGCACTCAACGATGCCTGGGGCACCACATTCTGGGGACAGCGCTACGGGGAATGGGACGAAATCAATGCGCCCCGACTGTCCGCCTCCGTGACGAACCAGGCCCAACGCCTCGACTTCAAACGATTCTCCTCCGACGCCCTGCTGGCGTGTTTCATCAACGAACGCGACACCATCCGCCGGTTCACCCCGGACATCCCGGTGACCACCAACTTCATGGCCACCAACTGCCTCTCAGCCAACTACTGGACGTGGAGCCGCGAGGTCGACATCGTCTCCAACGACCACTATCTCGTCGCCGAACGCGCCGATAACCACATCCTCCTGGCCATGGACGCCGATCTCACCCGTTCGCTCGCCGGAGGTGCACCGTGGATCCTGATGGAACATTCCACGGGAGCCGTCAACTGGCAACCGCGCAACATCGCCAAGACGGCCGGGGAACTCGCCCGGAATTCGCTCTCCCACCTCGCCCGTGGCGCCGACGGGATCCTCTTCTTCCAGTTCAGGGCCTCCCGATACGGCGCTGAGAAGTTTCACTCCGCCATGCTGCCCCACGCCGGTACCGAGACCCGGGCCTGGCGCGACGTGGTCGCACTCGGTGCCACCCTTGCCCGGCTCGAGCCCGTCCGCGCGAGCCGCGTGCAGGCCCGGGTGGCCATCCTCTGGGACGTGGAATCGTTCTGGGCGCAGGACCTCGAGTGGCGCCCGAGCGTCGAGCTCGACCACCGCGAGCGCATCGAGGCGTTCTACTCCGCCCTGTGGAACCAGGGCGTCACCGTCGATTTCGCACACCCGGCCGCAGATCTGCGCGGGTACGACGTGGTGCTGGCCCCGAGCCTGTACCTGTTGGGTCGCGCTGCTGCCGACAATCTCACCGAATACGTGCGCGGCGGCGGCACACTCGTCGTGTCCTATTTCTCAGGGATCGTCGACGAACAGGATGCCGTCTATCCGGGGGCTGCTCCCGGCGCGCTGCGCGACGTGCTCGGCCTCGCCATCCACGAATTCCGTCCCCTGCACGAAAACGAATCGGTTGGCCTGAGCAACGGAAGATCGGGATCCGGCTGGACCGACGACATCCACGTGTCGACAGCAGAGGTGCACTCCCGCTACCTCGATGGGCCCGCCGCCGCGGGACCTGCGATCACCCGGAATTCCCTCGGTGCGGGCACCGCCTGGTACGTGTCAACGCGCCTGATCGGCCATGATCTCGATTCCCTTCTCGGTGAGATACTGACCTCCGTCGGCGTCGGGATCGGGTCGGAGCCCGGAATCGAGGTGGTGACCCGCACAAGTGCTCAGGGTGACTTCACCTTCGTCATCAATCACACAGATGCCGACGCGACCCACCCGGCATCCGGGGCCGAGCTCATCACCGGCGAGACGATCTCGGGCACGGTCACAGTGCCTGCGGGGCTGGCCCGCGTCGTGCACAGCGCCCCAACCGAAACGGCCTGATCTGCCGGAGGCCCGTGGCGAGCATGTTTCATCAGATTACCGGCGTGTAAAACGTCCTGTCCCGGCATTGTGCCTGTCCCGGCCGGCGTGCAAATCTTGCCTAGTTGGTCAACTGTCCAACTTTGCAACCGGGAGCACACGTGCCTTTGTCTCCACCCACAGATCCACCATCGCCGAAGAAGCCCGGTCATCTCGCCGTCGTCACGGACGTCGCAGCACGCCGCACGTCGGGAGCCCGCGGATGAGGCGCATCCCGCCCGCACAGCGTCGGGACGAACTCATCGCGGCGGCCACGCGCGTCATCGCCCGCGATGGGCTGACGGCCGCAACGACCCGCGCCATCGTCGCCGAAGCCGGGATGCCGCTCGGCGCCTTCCACTACATCTTCGACTCCCGTGACGATCTGCTCACGGCCGTGATCGACACCAACACAGAGGAACAGAAGTTCCTCGTGTTCACGAGCGTGGGAACCGACCAGGACCGCAGCGTCAAGGCCGTGCTCCGGGCCGGCCTCGACGCCTACATCGACTGGCTCGTGGCCAACCCGCACCGTGAACTCGCCCTCGCGGAACTTGCCCTGTACGCCTCCCGCACCGGGACCGCCGAAGCGGCACGCACCCAATACGACGTCTACTACCGGTCGGCGAAGGAGTCGTTGCGCCGCGTCACCGAGCTCACCGGGCAGTCCTGGACTGTACCCGTCGAGCAACTCGCGCGTTACCTCGTCGCGATCGTCGACGGGATGACGTCGACCTGGCTCGCGGACCGCGACACCGAGGCCGCCAGGTCCCTCGCGGGCTTCGTCGCTGCGTCGCTCGCGGGACACGCATCCGCGCCCGACAAGGCAGCCACCGAACCGAGTGATGACGAGAGCGACGACATCCGGATGCGCATCCACCTCGATATCGATCTCGATCTCGATCTCGACTGTGACGACAACGACTCCCTCAACAACACCGGCCACAACACCGGCAACAACACCGGCAACAACACCGAACAGGACCCCCGTGCTCACTGACACCGACCCCCACGTGCGCGCCCAGGTCAACCTGCACGCGGTACTCGGCGCGCTGCCACGGCTCGCCGAACTCGCTCCCGATGCCCAGGCGCTCCTCGCCGAACTGAAACGCCCGGTGGCGGTGAGCTTCCGCGGACCGGCCGGACTCAGCCTCGACCTCAGCTTCGCGAAGGACGGGATCACGCCGGGACGCACACCGGGCGCCGCCCGCGCCCTGCTGGTCTTCCGATCGGCCGCGCACCTCAACGCCGTCGTCGACGGAACGGCCGGCCCGATTCCCGCCGCCGGACCGGCCGGACTGCGCTTCCTGCTCACCGTGTTCACGCCGCTCAGCAACCTCCTCGGCTCCTACCTGCAGCCGACCCCCGACCGCCTCGCCGACGCGGGCTTCACCGAGATCACCGCCCTGCTCACCCTGCACGTCGCCGCGACGGCGATCACGATCATCGGCAACGAAGACCGCAGCGGACAGTTCAGCGTCGCGCAGATGCCCGACGGTGACGTGGACATCGAAGTCGGGGAGGGACTCCGCTACCGGCTGGCAGTCCGTGGCGGCAGCATCCGCCTCGATGCCGACCCCACCGGCTCTCCCCGTGCGGCGCTCACCTTCGCGGACCTCGATGTCGCCGGCGGGGTGCTCAGCGGGCGATACAGCGCCCTCGCCTGCATCTGCGACGGTCGGATGGCGATGCGCGGGATGATCCCGCTCGTCGACAACACCAGCAGGATCCTCGACCGCGTCAGCTCCTACCTCGGAAAGTAGCCCGCCATGACCGACACCCTCTCCCCCGTCACGCCCATGAATCCCATCAAGCCGTTCGAATACCCGCTCAGCCGTGCCGCCTTCGCGCGGGCCACGAAGGTGATCCCGTCGGGGATCTACGGCCACCAGGGCCCCTCGGAGGGCTGCTACATCCCACAGGCCTCCTTCCCGCTCTTCTCCTCCCGCGCGGAGGGAAGCCGGTTCTGGGACGTCGACGGCAACGAATACATCGACTACATGTGCGGCTACGGCCCCAACGTGCTCGGGTACGGCGACGCCGAGGTCCACGCGGCCGCCCGCAGGCAGGCCGAACTCGAGGACGTCGTCTCGATCCCGTCGACGATCATGGTCGACCTCGCCGAACTCCTCGTCGAGACGGTCGCGAGCGCAGACTGGGCCTTCTTCGCCAAGAACGGCGGCGACGCAACGACCCTCGCGATCATGACGGCACGCGCAGCGACCCTCCGCAAGAAGATCATCTTCGTGAAGGGCTACTACCACGGGGTGGCACCCTGGTCGCAGAAGCTCGACTACCCCGGGGTCCTCGAAGAGGATGTCGCCAACAACCTGACCATTCCGTTCAACGATATCGAGGCCTTGCGCCAGACTCTCGAACAGCATGCCGGCCAGATCGCCGGGCTGATCGCCCAGCCGTACATGCACGGGAACTTCGTGGACAACGCGCTCCCGGCCGAGGGGTACTGGCAGGCCGTTCGCCGGCTCTGCGACGAGCATGGCGTCGTCCTCATCGTCGACGACGTCCGGGCCGGCTTCCGGCTCGACCTGGCCGGTTCCGACCATTACTACGGCTTCAGTGCCGACCTGATCTGCTTCTGCAAGGCCCTCGCCAACGGTTACAACGTGTCCGCGCTCTGCGGCCGCGACTTCCTTAAGGACGCCGTCAGCAGCATCACATACACGGGCAGCTATTGGATGAGCGCCGTGCCGTTCGCCGCCGCGATCGCCACGATCACCAAGCTGCACCGCATCGACGCGCCCACCCAGTTCGCCCGGCTCGGCACCCGGTTGACCACGGGTCTCGTCGCGGCGGCACACGGCGAGGACTTCACCCTTGTATCCTCGGGGGAACCAGCCCTGTTCTACCTGCGTCTCGCCGACGACGACTCACTCATGCTTCACCAGGAATGGGTCGCCGAATGCGTGCAGCGCGGGGTATTCATCACCTCGCACCACAACCACTTCATCAACGCCGCCCTCACCGAAACGGACGTGGACATGACGATCGATATAGCCAGGCAGGCCTTCTCCATCGTCCGGAAGCGGCATCCGCTGTGGAGCTGAGCCCGCACCTCCCCGTCCCACGGGCGGAGCTGGTCTCGGTCGGGTCGACCTATGCCGTGCAGGGACTCGGGTACGCAGTGATCGCGACCTCCCTGCCCACCATCCAGGCACGCCAGTCCCTCGACGCGACCATGGTGGCCCTCCTTCTCCTCGGGGTCTCGCTCGCCGCGGCGGGCGGATCGGTCCTCGCCGACGCGATCGCCATCCGCCGCAACAGCAAGGCCGCGCTGCTCAGCGGGCTCGCCGCCCAGGCCGTCGGGTTCTTCATGATGGCGACCGCACAGCCGGCCCCGATCTACATCGGTGCCGTACTGCTCTACGGCGTCGGGCTGGGCGCGGTGGATGCTTCGAGCGCGATGCAGGGCGTCCTCGTGCAGAGGGGCAGGCCCCGCCCCCTCCTGGGGCGGTTCTTCGCCGCCTACACGCTCGCCGCGATCGTGGGGGCATTCCTGATGGTCGCGCTCGTGGAGACCCCGGCCGGCGCCGGGGCGGTCCTCGCGATCGTCGGAGTGGTCGACGTGCTCGTCATCGTCGCCGGCTGGCGGCTCCTCGACACGGGTCATGCGGCCCGCAAGCCCGGGCACGCCCGCGACGCCACCCGCATTCCGCGCTGGCCCGTCTTCGTGATCGGGGCGCTCATCCTCGCCGCGTTCGTCGCCGATTCCGCCGTGAGCACCTGGAGCAGCATCTACCTCAGCGGCACGCTCCATACGGCGGCCTGGGCTGCGCCGCTCGGTTACGCCGCATACCAGATCGTCGTGCTCATCTCACGGCTCGGCGTGGACTACCTCGTCCGCCGTACCGCCCGCACGGTGATCGCAACGTCGGCCATCGTCTTCGGCGGCATCGGATTCGTGGTGATCGCCCTGGTTCCGACCGAAGCAGGCGCGATCATCGGCTTCGCCCTCACCGGCGTGATCGCGGGGGCGCTCGTCCCGCTGTCCTTCGGGGCCGCCGGCGACGTCCTCCCGTCCCGCAGCGACGAGATCATCGCGAGGGTGAACCTCTTCAATTACGCCGGCGCCATCCTCGGCACCGTCATCGTCGGGGTGGTCGCCGACCAGACCGGTTTCGGCATCGCCTTCCTGATCCCCCTCGTGATCCTGGTCCTGGTCCTGCCCGCAACCCGGGCCCTGCGCAAGCCGAAAGCCATCCCCCTCGAGGCACCCCAGCCCGGCTGAGCACGGCAACAGTTGCCCGTGCGGAACTGCCGGGCCTTGTCCGGAGCGTAAAAAATGAAATCATGTTGTCACTAGATGGAAATTCTCCGGTCGCAGTTGATCGGATTCTCTCGAAAGGCGGCGGCATGAGCCTGGACGCTCCGGAATCCACGGGCACCCGGACCGTTGAACGCGCACTCGGCCTCCTCGCCTACGTGTGCGAACACGGCGCCGTGTCCCTGACCGAAGCCGCGCGCGGCAGCGACCTGTCGATCTCGACCGCCCTCCGGCTCCTGCGGACCCTCGAAACCACGGGGTTCGTCTCGCGGGACGACAGCGGCGACTACCGGCCGGGGAGCATCACCATCCGGCTCGGCGCCCAGGCGCTCTCCCGGGAGACCATCGTCTCCGTCGCGGAGCCGAAGCTGCACGAGATCGTCGAGCTCACGAGCGAAAACGCCTACCTCGGACTGCCGTCGACGTCGGACACCATGCTGTACGCGGCCGGCGTGCACGGGACACATCCGGTCCAGCTCGCCAACTGGGTCGGCCGGGTCATTCCCCGCTCGACGACGGCTGCCGGACGGGCATTCGCCGGCGCTGTCGGTCCCCGGGGTTTCACCGTCGTCCGAAGCGGAGCAGACCATGACTCGACTGCGATCGCCGTGCCCGTTCACTCGGTCGGCAAGATCGTCGCAACCGTGTCGGTCGTCATCCCGAACTACCGCGTCACCGATCCCGGACTGGATCGCATCGGCGCCTTTCTCATCCGGGTCGCCGGCGAGATCTCCGAACGGCTGGGTTCCGACCCGCTGCCGCAGAATCAGACAAAACCAACCGACTAACCAACCGGCGCCGGCCGGCATCAACCAGAAGGAAGAAAATCGTGGCCCAGAAGCATCTCCCCCGTCCGGTTCGCGCTGCTCAGTGGCACCACCCTGACGGCTAAAAGCTGGCATGACCGAAGCCCCGCTGCGGATGTTGATGAACAACCTCGACCCCGAAGTCGCCGAGCGTCCCGACGATCTCGTCGTCTACGGCGGCACCGGGAAGGCCGTCCGCAGCTGGGAGGCGTTCGACGCGATCGTGCGCACCCTCCGTGAGCTCGAGGACGACGAGACCCTGCTCGTGCAGTCCGGCAAGCCGGTCGGGGTCTTCCGCACCCACACCTGGGCGCCACGGGTGCTGATCGCCAATTCCAACCTCGTCGGGGACTGGGCGACGTGGCCCGAGTTCCGCAAGCTCGAGCAGGCCGGGCCTGGCCATGTACGGCCAGATGACCGCCGGCAGCTGGATCTACATCGGCAGCCAAGGCATCCTGCAGGGCACATTCGAGACTTTTGCCGCGATCGCGGACAAACGATTCGGCGGCACTCTCGCCGGAACGCTCACCCTCACCGGCGGGGCAGGTGGCATGGGCGGGGCCCAGCCCCTCGCCGTGACGATGAACGGCGGCGCGGTGCTGATCGTGGACGTCGACCCCGCCAGACTGCAGCGCCGCGTCGACCACGGCTACCTCGACGAGATGACGGACGACCTCGATGACGCCGTCACCCGGGTCCTCGCCGCGAAGGCGGAGCGCCGGGCGCTCTCCGTCGGACTCGTCGGCAACGCGGCATCCGTCTTCACCGAACTGCTCGAACGCGGAGTCGCGATCGACATCGTCACCGACCAGACCAGTGCGCACGACCCGCTCAGTTACCTGCCGGAGGGCATCAGCGTCGCCGACTGGCACACCCGCGCCGCCGCGGACCCCGAGGACTTCACGATCCGGGCGCGGGCATCGATGGCCAGGCACGTCACCGCGATGGTCGGGTTTCGCGACGCCGGGGCCGAGGTGTTCGACTATGGCAACTCGATCCGTGCCGAGGCGGTCCTGGGCGGATGCGAGCGCGCATTCGAGATTCCGGGTTTTGTTCCCGCCTACATCCGGCCGCTGTTCGCCGAGGGCAAGGGACCGTTCCGCTGGGCCGCCCTCTCCGGGGACCCGGCCGACATCGCCGCGACCGACCGGGCGATCCTCGAACTGTTCCCGAACGATGCGAAACTCGCGCGCTGGATCCACGGCGCCCAGGAGAAGGTGCAGTTCGAAGGCCTCCCCGCCAGGATCTGCTGGCTCGGCTACAAGGAACGGCACCTCGCCGGGCTGCGGTTCAACGAGATGGTCGCCTCCGGCGAGATCAGTGCCCCGATCGTGATCGGACGCGACCACCTCGACGCCGGCTCCGTCGCTTCTCCGTACCGCGAGACCGAGGCGATGAAGGACGGCTCGGACGCGATCGCCGACTGGCCGCTGCTCAATGCCCTGCTCAATACGGCGTCCGGCGCGACCTGGGTGTCGATCCACCAGGGCGGCGGTGTCGGCATGGGCCGGTCGATCCACGCCGGCCAGGTCACCGTCGCCGACGGAACGGATCTCGCCGCCCAGAAGATTGAACGGGTACTGATCAACGACCCCGGCACCGGCGTGATGCGTCACGTCGACGCCGGTTACGAGCGGGCGGCCGCCGTTGCCCGTGAGCGCGGGCTGCGTGTGCCGATGTGGGAGGCCGAATGACGGCGCCGGCAACGGCGCACGGCCTGCTCTCCGGCCTCGACGAGATCGCGGACATCGGCAGGGATGCCCGGCGCGGCGGTTACTCCAGGCACCTGTGGCAGCCGGCCGACCTGGAACTGCGCGACTGGTTCACCGGACGCGCCGTCCGGCTCGGGCTCGACGTGGAGATCGACCGGAACGGAAACACCTGGGCGTGGTGGGGGCCGCGCGGCGACGACGCGATCGTCGTGGGCAGCCACCTCGACTCCGTTCCCGGCGGCGGTGCGTACGACGGCCCCCTCGGCGTGGTCAGTGCCCTCGAGGCGATATACCGACTGCAGGCGAGCGGGTTCCGGCCCGCACGCCCCTGCGCCGTTCTGGTCTTCGCCGAGGAGGAGGGCTCCCGGTTCGGTATCGCCTGCCTCGGCTCCCGGCTGATGACCGGCGCACTCGATGCCGGTCGGGCCCGCGCTCTCGTCGACGCGGACGGAATCTCGCTCGAAGCAGCGGCATCCGCTGCCGGCATCGACCCGGCCGGCCTCGGCGAGGACCGGGCCGCCCTCGCACGCATCGGCTTGTTCCTCGAACTGCACGTGGAGCAGGGCCGCGGGTTGATCGATCTGGACAGCCCGGTCGCGGTCGCCTCCTCGATCCTCGCCCACGGGCGCTGGCGCATCACCTTCACCGGAGAGGGCAACCACGCCGGTGCCACGCGCATGACCGACCGTCGGGACCCGATGCTCGCAGCCGCCCGCTCGATGCTCGCGGTTCGGGATGCCGCCGTCGCGAGCACCGGCTCCCGGGCCACGATCGGCCGGATCGAGGCCGTGCCCGGTGGCACCAACGTGATCTCCTCGCAGGTCACTGTCTGGCTCGACGCCCGTGCCGCCGAGGATGCCGCAGCACAGGGCCTCGTCACGGAGATCACCGCGCGGGTCTACGAAGCCGCCGCGGCAGAGGGATGCACCGCGTTCGTTGCCGAGGAATCCTGGAGCGGCGCCGTCGCTTTCGATGAGGCGCTGCGCGACCGGCTCGTTCACTCCCTGCACGGCGTCCCCACTCTCCCGACGGGCGCCGGCCACGATGCCCGAGTGCTGTCGAGTCGCCTGCCCACGGCGATGATCTTCGTGCGAAACCCGACCGGCATCTCCCATTCGCCAGAGGAGTTCGCTACGCTCGACGACTGCCTCGCCGGCGTCGCGGCGCTCGAGCAGGTTCTCCGGGAGCTGCTGTGAAACCGGGAATCACCGTGACGTTCTGGTGCGCACGCGCCCTGATCGACGGCGCGCCCGTTGACGCGGTCCGGGTGCACGCGGCCCCGGACGGGACGATCGCCCGGCTGGAGCGGGGCGTTCCGGCGCGCGCCGGCGACACGGTCCTCGGTACCGTGGTCCCCGGGATGGGCGACGCGCATTCGCACGCCTTCCACCGCGCCCTGCGCGGACGCACGCAGGCCGACGGCGGCGATTTCTGGCGCTGGCGGGAGAGAATGTACGCCGCGGCATCCGCTCTGGACCCCGACCTGTACTACGAACTCGCCTCGGCGGTGTTCGCCGAGATGCTCGTCAGCGGCTGGACGGCCGTCGGCGAATTCCACTATATGCACCACCGGCAGGACGGGCGGCCGTACCCGGATGCCCACGCCATGGAGCTCGCGGTCGCGGCCGCCGCACGAGACACCGGGATCCGCCTGACCCTGCTCGACACCTGCTACCTGCGCGGGGGCGCGGATCGTCCGCTCGCCGACCTGCAGCGGCGGTTCGGCGACGGCTCGGCGGAGGCCTGGCTGCAACGCTGGTCGAGCCTGCGGGACACCCTCGATACCAGCGCTCGCACTCTGGCTGGTCCAGGCCCTGCCGTCACGCTCGGTGCCGCCGTGCACTCGGTGCGGGCTGTGCCCCGGTCGGCGATGGCGACGATCCTCGCCGGGTTGCCGGCAACGGTTCCACTACACATCCACCTCTCCGAACAGCCCCAGGAGAACGCGGAGTGCCTCGCCGAATACGGCCTCACCCCGACGAGCCTGCTGCACGAACTCGGCGCTCTGACTCCCCGGCTGAGCGTCGTCCACGCGACCCACCTGACCGACGACGACGTCGAACTCCTCGGCGCCGCCGGCGTGACGGCCGTGTTCTGCCCGACCACAGAGGCCGACCTGGGCGACGGGATCGGGCCCGCTCGACGCCTGGCGGATGCCGGCGCCCGGCTTGCCCTCGGATCCGACCAGAACGCGGTTGTCGACCCCTTTCTCGAGGCCCGCGGCCTCGAGGCCGGCGAACGTCTCGCCTCCGGTCGGCGCGGCCGATTCTCACCACCGGAACTGACCGAGACACTCACCCGCGGCGGCTACGCGTCGCTCGGGCTCGGAACCGGCGGGCTGCAGGTCGGTGCGTGGCTGGACCTCGTCGAACTCGACACCGCCTCGGTCCGCACCGTCGGCGCGGGTCCCGACCAGCTCCCGCTTGTCGCTACCGCGAGCGATGTGCGCCGCGTCATCGTCGGCGGACGTATCATCGCGAGCGACGGGCTTCTCGTGTCGCCCGCTGCCGACCCCGCAGTCCTGCTCGGTGCCGCCCTGCACCGGCTCGACGACACCATCGACCGCATGAACCCGGTCCGCCTGATCCCGAAGGAACGCGCATGACCTCCGAACTGATCACCGATATCGGCGAGCTGAGCACGTTCGCCGGCCACGAGGACCGTCGCGCGAACGCCGCGCTCGTCATCGACAACGGCAGGATCGCCTGGATCGGCGACGCCGAGCATCCGCCCGTCGCCGACGTGCGCACGAGTGTCGGCGGGCGGGCCGTGCTGCCGGGGTGGGTCGACTCACATTCCCACCTCGTCTTCGCCGGCGACCGCTCCGCTGAATTCGAGGCGCGCATGGCCGGGACGAAATATGCCGCCGGCGGCATCAGCACCACCGTGAACGCGACCAGGGCCGCAACGGATGCCAAACTCGAGTCCAATCTCCGAGCCTTGCGCGACGAGGCGCGGGCTCAGGGCACCACCTTCCTCGAGACCAAGACCGGCTACGGCCTCGACGTCGAAACGGAGCGCCGGTCCGCGGAGATCGCCTCTCGCGGGGCGGACGTGGTGACCTTCCTGGGCGCGCATCTGGTTCCGGAGGGCATCAGCGCCCGCGACTACCTCGACCTCGTGACCGGCCCGATGCTGGCCGCCGTCAGGCCGTGGGTCAGTTTCATGGACGTGTTCTGCGAGCGCGGGGCCTTCGACGTCGAACAATCCCGGGAGGTCCTGCTCGCCGGCCGGGCGGCGGGGCTCGGCCTGCGTGTGCACGGCAACCAGCTCGGGCACGGCGGGGGTGTCGCCCTGGCCGTCGAGCTCGGGGCGGCGAGCGTCGACCACTGCAACTACCTGACTCCCGCCGACTTCGATGCCCTCGCCGCGTCGGACACGGTGGCGACCGTACTGCCGGCCTGCGACCTGTCCACCCGGGAACCACTCGCGCCGGCCCGCGCGCTCCTCGACGCGGGCATCACCGTGGCGATCGCGACCAACTGCAATCCCGGCACCTCATACACGACCTCGATGCAGTTCTGCATCGCAACGGCCGTGCTGCAGATGCACCTGACCGTTGAGGAAGCCGTGCGCGCGGCCACTCGAGGCGGTGCCCGCGCCCTCGGGCGTGACTCGGGGGTGGATGCCGTCGGCTCGCTCCGGGTCGGCGGTCGCGCCGATCTGCAGGTACTTGACGCGCCCTCCATCTCGCACATCGCCTATCGGCCGGGGGTGCCGCTGACCGCCGCCACCTGGCTGCTCGGACAGCGCGTGCCCACGGTGGTGACCCATGCCGCCCGAGCAGCGTTCTGACGCCGTCTCCCGCGCGAGCGCCCGGGTGCCGGTCGCCTGGCGTAATGGCGGAGGCTGGACGAGCACTGTGGCCGTAGCGCCCCCTGCGGCGACAATGGACGATTTCGACTGGAGGGTCAGCATCGCGACGATCGCCGGCGACTCGGCATTCTCCGAGTTCGCCGGCATCGACCGATACCTCGTCCCGCTGTCCGCGGCCGGGCTCGACCTGACCATCGACGGCACCTTGCAACACATCAGCCAGTACGAGGTCTGCGCTTTTCCCGGGGAGAGCCTCGTCTCATCGACAGGTTCGGCGGAGAGCTCCGACGACCTGAACCTGATGCTGCGCCGCACCGCCGCGACGGGTTCCCTCCGGGTCGAGCGTCTCACCGACCCGTTATCGGTGATGCCGGGACCCGACGAGAGCGTCCTGGTCGTCGTCCTCGAGGGCGAGGTCGAGATCGACGGCGCGCCAGGCACGGACTCCCTTGCCCTGGGCCTCCGCGACGCCATGCTGGTCGCGCCGGGACAGTCCCAGACGCTCCGCGGCGAAGCTATCGTGGCTTTCGGGTCCACGGCGGTCAGGAACATCCCGTCGGTGCCGGACATCACTGTCACCTGATTCAGCCGGGCCGGTCAGTCGCGGTTGGGTGGTCCGGTGAGGATCTGGTGGGCGCGGTGTCGGTTCGGTGGCCGCCAGAGTCGTTGCGGGTCGATGAGTCCGGGGGCCCGGACTTGTGGTGAGCCTTTCACCATCCGGATTTCCCACCCGGAGGTGTCGATGGTGTGGTGGTGGAACCAGCACAGTAGTACCCCGTTGTCGACGTTGGTCGGTCCGTCCTGCGCCCAGGGCTTCACGTGGTGTACTTCGGCCCAGTGCGCCGGGGCTTTGCAGCCGGGGATTATGCAGCCGCCGTCCCGGGCGGTAATCGCCCGGCGCTGCGCCCGGTTGAAATAGCGCCGCTCCGGACCCAGCTTGATGACTTCGTTGTTCGCCCCGAACAGGACCCCTTGGAAGCCGCCGTCACAGATGCGCTGGTGCACTGTCTTGAGCGATACCGGGGCCTCGACCCCGTCGATCCACCCCACCCCGACCCCGGAGGCGAGGTCTGCGGCGTTCACGTGCACCATCACGGTCGGGGCGGATCCGCCCATGCTGGGCGTGTCCTCGTCGCGGGCGGCGTGTTCGAACAACGCCCGGAGGATGTCGGCGCGTTTCTCCCCACTCGTGCGGGTGTCCGCGCGCCGCTCCCGGAGCTCTGCTTCGATCACGTCCAGCTCCGGGCCTGTGTCGGCGTCGGTACCCGCGGTCTCGGCGCCGGGGATCATCTGCCCGGAGTCCATCAGGGCCTGTTCCTCGGCGGTGGGGAACGCGGGCCGGGAATGGAAGCTCAGGAAGGCGTCGAACATCGTGTTCATGATCCCGAACAGTTCCGGCGTCACCCCACCCTTCACCGGATACAAGCCGTTCTTCAACTGGCCGAAGCCGATGTTGGATTTCGCCTCGAAAAGGTCCTCCTGGGGCAGTATCCCGTCGGGGTCCAGGGCCGCCTGCCACTGCGCGACCATGCCCCGGATCAAGTCCGTCGTCACCGGCACACCGGCCCCGGCCAAATCCTCGGTCTCCGGGGTGATCAGCCCCGCCGCCGTGGCGACCAGGGCCCGCTCCGCCGTGAGCAGGTCATCCGGCGCCACCCGGTGACTGATCACCTGCAACCCCGCCACGATCAACTCCGCCGTCTCCACCCCGATCTCCCCCGCCGCCAGGGCGGCCCCAACGGTCGGGAACAAGGGCGGCAACCAGCTGCTCCCGCCGCACGGCCGCGGCAACACCGCGTCGCCGAGCTTGACGCGCCGCTTCACCTCCCGGGCCGACACCCGCGTCACCCGGGTGAGGACATCCCACGGGCCCGTGCAGCCCATCCGCCAGGCCAGGCCCTCGCGGCCGAGGACCCGGGCCCTCCGGTCCACATCCGTCGCCGTGCTCACCCGGGCCGCATCCACCGTCCGACCGATCGCCTCCACGGTACTCAGCGCCGTGACAGCTTCTGTGTCGCTGAGCAGCCCGACCGGGATCGCCGCCAGGGCATCGGCGAGAACCGCCTGCGCCTCGGCGAGCCTTGCGACAGCATCCGCATGCACCGACGGCACCGAGCCGGCCAGACCCTCCGAGCCCTCGAAACCCTCGGCAACCGCGACCGAATAGGCCGACTCGACGACTGCGGTGGGCTGATCACCCGCGGCCACTGAATCGTGGGCCTGCGGGGTGTGTGACTGGGGATCGGAAGCTCCTGCCATGCCCCGATTCTACCCCGAATCGAATACGAATACGAGACTTACTCAGTTAATTAAATGGCTTACTTATTCAGAAATCAAATTTGATCACGACCACATCGCCGCGCGCGCAACGTCCTCCCGCCTGCGTGTCGGCCGCGGCCTCTGTGTCACGGCGAACATTCTGAGGACTATGCCGTGCCCTACCGACGCACAGCGCTGAGGTCGACGATGTGTACGGTTACCCCGGCGTCTGCGATCAACTGAAGCGCGGCGGGGTCCGCGTCGGAATCTGTGACGAAATCGTCGATCTCGCTCAGGTCGGCCATCTTCGCGAGGGTGACCTGTCCGACTTTCGAACCGTCGGCAACGACGATCACACGCTGGGCGTTGGCAACCATGGCGTGATTGGTGCGCGCTTCGGTTTCATCGTGGGTCGTCACACCCCCTGACACGCTGATGCCGTCGGTGCCCAGAATGGCAGTGCCCACGTTGATCGCTTTGAACGTGTTCTCGGACAGCGAGCCGACCGCCTCGAAGGAGCTCTGCCGAACGACGCCTCCCGTCATGATCACCTTGAGCTTCGGGCGTGCCGCGCACTCCAGCGCAATAGTGAGCGAATTCGTCACAATGGTCAGTCCTGACCGATTACTGAGCGCCCGGGCGACCTCGGCCGTCGTGGTCCCCCCACTCAGGGCTATCGCATACGGTCCAGCGGGGATCATTTCCACCGCACGACGCGCGATCAACTGCTTGGCCTCACGGAACTGGGTATTCCGGAGCCGAACGGGAATTTCGCTGCGGGCATCCAGGGCGCGGGCCCCGCCATGCGTCCGCACGAGCAGCCCCTGTTCGTCCAGGTCCGCCAGATCGCGCCGCAGGGTCGCCGCCGAAATACCGAGCGCCTCCGCGAGCGCGGACTGCGACATGCTCGTCTGTTCGTGAAGGAGCGACAGCACCAAGCGCATCCGCTCTGAGCGCTTGCCGGAGACCGCACGAGGGGTGGATGGATACGAGCCGTTCTGGATCATGAGACGCCTTACCGAAATTGAAACGCGCAGTATTTCTGTCCACTTTAGCAGCAAAATTGCGCGCTCCGCGCACTCTGGCGCAGTATCAAGCCATGGCCATCGTGATGGTGCAGTGCACGGATGGTGTCGAGCCGACATCGCCCGAATCGCACTCCATCACTGCCGGGAGGAGCTCGTCATCTTGCTCGCCACAACTCGCGATCTCATCGACCACTTCGGCGCAGGCAACCGTGCCGTTCTCGCCTTCAACGTGATCACCCTCGAGCACGCCGAAGCCATCGCGATCGGAGTGGAGCGCGCCAATACCGGCGCGATTCTCCAGGTGAGCGAGAACGCGATCCGGTTCCACAACGGCAGGATCTCGCCGATCATCGCGGCCTGCGCGAAGATCGCCGCCGAGTCCTCCGCGCCCATCTCCATTCATCTCGACCATTTCCAGGACCTTGCGCTCACCGAACACGCCATCGATCTGGCGAACGATCTCGGCGTGAGCTCGATCATGGTCGATGCCGCTCATCTCCCCCACGACCAGAACGTTCGCCAGACCCGCGAACTGGCTCGGCGCGCCCACGCCCGCGGCCTCTGGGTCGAGGCTGAGCTGGGCGAAATCGGCGGCAAAGACGGCGCACACTCTCCGCTCGCACGCACCCAGCCCGATGAGGCGCGTGACTTCGTCGCGCAGACCACCGTCGACGGGCTCGCCGTTGCGGTCGGCAGTTCACACGCGATGACGTCACAGGTTGCCGAGCTCGACCTCGCGCTCATCGCCCAACTCGCCGGAATCGTGCCCGTCCCCCTCGTCCTCCACGGATCCTCCGGCGTCAGCGACACGACGCTCGTCGCGGCCATCGCCGCCGGAATGCGCAAGATCAACGTCGGAACGGCACTGAACATCGCATTCACGGGCGGCGTCCGGCGGTTCCTGGCCACCAACCCGGATGTCACCGATCCGCGCACATACATTCGCGACGGCTGCGAGTCCATCTCCCGCACCGTCACGCACCTGTGCACCGTGCTCGACACGGCAGCGGCGCACAACCCCACCACCTCGGATTCAGCCCTCCTCACCGGGCTGGGTACCCGCTGACCCATCCACCCCCGAGACCCATCGATCGAACCACCCCGCCCCGAACAACGGGACGCCCGTGGGACTGCAAAGGAGCACAATGGTTAATCAACTCTGGAACACGGTACGTCGGCATAAGGCGGGTGAAACCGTCGGAATCTATTCAGTATGCTCGGCGCACCCGACCGTGCTCGAGGCTGCCATCCGCCAGGCGGATGCCGACGGAACCTACGTTCTCATCGAGGCCACATCCAACCAGGTCGACCAGTTCGGCGGGTACACCGGCATGCGTCCGGCCGACTTCCGCGATCTGGTCTACTCGATCGCCGACAGGGTCGGCTTCGCCAGGGACCGGCTTGTCCTCGGTGGCGACCACCTCGGTCCCAACCGATGGCAGAACCTCAGCGCTGACGAGGCCATGGCGAATGCCGACGCCCTCGTCACGGCATACGTCGAAGCCGGCTATACCAAGATCCACCTGGACTGCAGCATGTCCTGCGCCGGGGATCCCGTGCCGGCCGGCGACGACCTCGCGGCCGATCGCTCAGCACGGCTGTTGCGGGTTGCCGAGGATACAGCCACGCGCGCCGGCCTCCCGAGCGACATCCTGTACGTGATCGGCACAGAGGTCCCGGTACCGGGAGGCGCGCACGAGACCCTCGGCACCCTGACTGCGACATCCGCCGTGGCGGCCCGAGCGACCCTCGACCGACACCGCGCCGCGTTCGAGAAGGTCGGCCTCACCGACATCTGGCCACGCATCATCGCGCTCGTCGTGCAGCCCGCCGTGGAATTCGACCACCTGCAGGTCATCGACTACCACCGCGAAGGGACCGTGCAGCTGCGGACCGTCCTGAACGACGAGCCGGGGCTGGTGTTCGAGGCCCACTCCACCGACTACCAGGAGACGGGCCGGCTCGCCGAACTCGTCGAAGACCACTGGGCGATCCTCAAGGTCGGACCCGGACTGACGTTCGCGATGCGGGAAGCCCTCTTCGCCCTCGCGAAGATCGAAGACGAGCTCGTGCCGGTCGCGGATCGCTCCGCACTCGTCGAGGTCATCGAACGGCGGATGCTCGCCCGTCCGGACTATTGGGCGGGGTACTACGAGGGCACGGCCCAGCAGCAGCGCCTTGCCCGCCGGTTCAGCTACAGCGACCGGCTGCGTTACTACTGGCCGGACCCGGAGATCGAAGCCGCCGAGAACCGCCTCTACGACAACCTCTCCGCCCTGCAGATTCCGCTTCCCCTCATCAGCCAGTTCCTTCCCGAGCAATACGCCAGGGTACGGGCCGGGAGCCTTGCTCCCGAACCGCGCGCGCTCGTCGTGGACAAGATCCGCGACGCCCTGCGCCCATACGCCTTCGCCTGTTTCCCGACGGTCCGCGACCGTTCCACAACAACCACCACCATCCAGGGAGCACTCCTTGTCTAACCCCACCGCCACATCCACCCCGGCCGCATCGGCGACCATCGGCCACGCCGCAGGCCCCGGGTCTGAAGCCACCGTCCGCGAGATCGCCCAGCAACCGGATGTCTGGCGCGAGGCCTCGGCGAACATCGCCGCCCAGCGCACCGACATCGATGCCTTCCTCGCACCCCTCCTCTCCCAATCCGACTTGCGCATCGTTCTCACGGGAGCAGGGACATCCGCCTTCGTCGGCGACATCGCGGCACCGGCACTGTCGCGACTCCTCGGCCGCCGCGTTGACGCCGTGGCCACGACGGACATCGTCTCGAATCCCCGGGAGAGCTTCGCCGAAGACGTTCCCACCCTGCTCGTCTCCTTCGCCCGCTCGGGCAACAGCCCGGAGAGCAGCGCCGCAACGGTCCTCGCCGACCAGGTGCTCACCGACGTCAGCCACCTGATTCTGACCTGCAACGAAGACGGGAACCTCTTCACGGACCATCAGGGACGCGCACACTCGAAGGTCGTGCTGATGCCGCGTCGCTCCAACGACGAAGGCTTCGCAATGACGTCGAGCTTCACGTCGATGCTCCTGTCAAGTCTCCTGATCCTCGGCGGCGCGAACGACGACGCCGTTGCCGCCCTTTCCACGGCCGCAACGCAGATCATCGACTGCCGCCAGCCCGAGATCCGCGCACTGGCAGAGGCCGGCTACGAACGCATCGTCTACATCGGCAGCGGGCCACTGACCGGCCTCGCCCGCGAATCAGCCCTCAAGGTCCTCGAACTGACGGCCGGTGCGATTGTCACCTACTACGACTCGTCCCTCGGCTTCCGCCACGGCCCCAAGGCCGTCCTCGATGAGACCACGCTCGCCCTGGTCTACGTGTCTTCCGACCCCTATACCCGCGAGTATGACCTCGACATCATCGCCGAACTGCGCACAGCGCTCAGCCCCGAACGCGTCGTCGCGATCTCCTCCCTGCCACTGCCGGCAGCCGACGGCCATTCGTGGATCCTCTCGGACCTCGCGGGCCTGGATGACGCGTTCCTGGCCGTCGGCTACATCGTCATCGCGCAGCTTCTGGGGCTCTCGTTCTCCCTCACGCTCGGCGCCACCCCCGACAACCCGTTCCCGGGCGGAACCGTCAACCGCGTCGTCAAGGGCGTGCACATCCACCCGCTGTCCGCGTCCGCGGGCACCCTCACGAACGCGAGCTGAGAGCCATGTCATTCTTCCTCGGGGTTGACGGCGGCGGCTCAAAAACCGCCTTCGTCCTCCTCAACGACTCCGGACACATCGTCGCGGAAACACAGACACCGAGTTGCTATTACTTCAGCGAGGGCATCGAGCTCGTCGGCCGAATCCTCACCCAGGGCATCGACACGATCACCGCCCAGGCCGGAATCGAGACGAAGGACATCGACCAGGCCTTCTTCGGGCTCCCGGGATACGGCGAGGTCAGCTCTGATATCGAACGACTGAACGCCGTGCCCCGCGCGGTGCTCGGGCACGACCGCTACACGTGCGACAACGACATGGTGTGCGGCTGGGCCGGATCCCTCGGTGCCGTCGACGGGATCAACGTGATCAGCGGAACCGGCTCGATGACCTACGGAGAACGTGCAGGCCATGGCCACCGGGTCGGCGGCTGGAGCGAGCTCTTCGGCGACGAAGGCTCCGCATACTGGATCGCGATCCGCGGTCTCAACGCCTTCACCCGGATGAGCGACGGCCGACTCCCCCGCGGCCCCCTCTACGACGTCGTCAAGGCCCGTGCCGACGTGAACAGCGATCTCGACCTGATCGACGTCGTCGTGAATCAGTGGAAGGGACAGCGAGGGGCGATCGCCGACCTCTCCAAGACCGTCGTCGAAGCCGCCGCCCAGGGCGACCTCATCGCCGCGCAGATCCTCACGGATGCCTGCGCCGAGCTGGCCAGGATCGTCGACACGACGCGCACGGAGCTCGGTTTCGGCGACGACGACACGGTCCCCGTGTCCTATTCGGGAGGCATGTTCACGGCCGCCGCCGTCCGCAGCGGATTCGAAGAGGCGCTTTCGGCACTGCCGCCGAAATACGAGTTACGCACTCCGCTGTTCGGCCCCGCCGTCGGCGCAGCGCTCTACGCCGCGAAGAAGGCGGGCACCCCGCTGTCCGAAGCCGCGCTGGCGCAACTCCGGTCCCACTGACCTCACCCGCACCACGCACTACGCACTACGCACTACGCACTACGCACTACGCACTACGCACCACGCACCACGCACCACGCACCACCAAGCACGTCCCCCTGAGTAAGTCCAAGCAAGTAACAGATGTCAACGAGGAGATCATTGTGAAGAAAACGCAGAGTTGGATATTTTACGCAGCACTATTGGTGCTGTTCTGGGGAGTCTGGGGCGCATTCTCGTCCCTCCCCATCACCCTCTACGGGTACCCGGATGAAATGGTCTACGTGATCTGGGCCGTCGTGATGATCATCCCGGCAGTCTTCGCGCTGCGCGGCCAGAAGTTCGACCGCCGCCCGAAGGCCGCCATGTACGGTCTCCTCATCGGCCTGACCGGGGCCGGCGGCCAGCTGCTCCTGTTCAACGCCCTGTCGTCCGGTCCCGCATACCTGATCTTCCCGATCATCTCCATTTCGCCGGCCATCACCGTTCTCATGGCCGTGGCGTTCCTCCGGGAGCGCCTGCCCAAGGTCGCCGTCATCGGCTTGGTCGCGGCACTGGCCGCCATCGTTCTCTTCAGCGTCGCCGGAGGCTCAGGGGACGCCACATCCGGTCCTTGGCTGGTTATCGCCATCTTCGTCTGCATTGCGTGGGGCGTGCAGGCCTTCTTCATGCGGAAGGCGGCGACCATCGGAGTGAACGACGCGACGACCTTCGCCTGGATGGCCATCAGCGGCCTGATCCTCACTCCCTTTGCGATCATGGCGATGGGCGGCCTCCCGCTCAACGTCCCCTGGCAGGCGCCCGCATTGACCGCCGCCACCCAGCTCCTCAATGCGGTCGGCGCGTTGTTCCTCGTCATGGCCCTGAGCCGAGGCAAGGCATCCATCGTTGCGCCCACGACGAACGCCCTCGCCCCCGTTCTCACTATCGTGGTGTCGCTCGTCGTCTACCAGACGCTGCCGACCATTTTCGGAACGATCGCGATTGTCCTGGCGCTCGTCGGCTCGACCCTCATGGTCTACAGCGACGAACGACGTGGGGAGGCGCTGCCGCCCGCCCTGCTCGAGAACGAGGACAGCGCGCCGAAGAAAACCCACGAGCCCGCTGACACCGTGGGTTAACAGGCACAGTGGGTTAGCCGGCACAGTCGCTGCCAGCTCCGCACCGGCCCGCCCGCACGCGTCTCGAACATCGAGAAACGTGCGGGCGGGCCTTCGTCGTCCTAGTGGTCGAAGGCGTTCACGAACGTGACGCTCGCCGCCGAGATTTCGGCGCGCGCGGCATCCTGGGAGATGGAGGGCTCTCCGTCCCCGGACTGCGGCCCGTAGTCGCCGAAGAACGCGTGCACGCCGCCCTCGATCACGAGGTATCGCGCATCCGCAGGCAGCGACGCTTTCGACGCGCTGATCTTGTCCGGAGTTGCCAGACCGTCGTTCGTACCGGAGATCGACAGCACGCCGGCGCCCAGCCCGCTCAGGTCGTTCGCGGGATATGAGGCGAAGAACAACAACCCGACAACCGGGTCTGTCGGCGCACCGGCGAAAGACTGGGCATCCATCGCCGCGACCGTCCCGCCGAGAGAGTGGCCGCCGACCACCCAACGTTCGACCGGCGGATGCGCGGCGCGCGCCGACCCGAATGCTCCCGTCGAGAGGAACGCGATCCCGAACGGCTGCTTGGGGATGACGACCACGTGCCCGGCCGCGGCGAGCGGGCGCAGCACGGCCGCGTATGCGCGAGCGTCGACCCGCGCGCCGGGCTGGAAGAACACCCCGACCTCGCTCACGGCCCCCGTGGGCTGCAGCACGATCTGGTCGGCCGTCTCGGTCACGGTCACGCTCGTGTCGGAGTCCATGGCGGACAGGGCCGGCTCAACGGCCGATGACGGCACGAGCCACCAGGCCAGCGCGATCACTCCGAGCGACAGCGCAACGAGGACACCCCGGACACCCGTGCGCCCGCGATGCCGGACCGTACGCGTGAGCCAGGAGCGCAGCGCAACCGTCAGGCTGACGGCAACGGTGAGGACGAGGAGGACCAGGTAGGCCGGATGTCCGTGCACAAGCATCGACCCGGTCGACAGTGCCGCCCAGGCGGTGACGATCACGCCGAGCGTCGCCACGACGCGGCCGGCCCAGAAGAGGGCCATGTCGGCTCGACCGGCTGTCGCCCCGCCCGTCGACCGGATTCTGCGCGTGTCGCTCATGGGGAAATTATCCCAGCGGCGCTCATCGCGAATCTACCTAAATGCATTAGGCAAAACTGATGTAGCATTAGCAAAATGGAAAGCTTCTCATGGCACGCGCAGGACTGACCGCGGAACGCCTGACCCAGGCGGGCGCTGAACTCGCCGACGAGGTCGGATTCGACCAGGTCACGCTCTCGGCACTGGCCAGGCATTTCGACGTCAAGGTCGCGAGCCTGTACTCCCACGTCACCAACTCGCACGATCTCAAAACCAGGATCGCCCTGCTCGCGCTGCAGGAACTCGCTGACCGGGCAGCGGATGCCGTGGCCGGCCGGGCAGGCAAGGATGCCCTGGTCGCGCTCGGCAACGTCTACCGCGACTACGCCCGCGAACATCCCGGTCGTTACGCCGCCATGCACTTCCGGCTCGACCGGGAGACCGCGATCGCCAGCGCCGGCGTCCGCCACTCCGCGATGACCCGCGCAATCCTGCGCGGATACGACCTGACGGAACCGGACCAGACGCATGCCGTCCGACTGCTCGGCAGCGTCTTCCATGGCTTTGCGACCCTCGAGCTGGAGGGCGGTTTCAGCAACAGTTCCCCCGACTCCCAGGAGTCCTGGACTCGCACCCTGGACGCCCTCGACGCCCTGTTACGCGCCTGGCCGGCGCCCGAATAACGCCAGAACGCCACGCGTCCGGCACCCGCACCCGCACCTCGGAAATCCCCGATCAGAAAGTTCACAGATGTCCTCCCAGCACGACTGGATCACCACGCCCATCACCCCCGGCCTCCTCCGCGGCGCGCTCGATCTGGAACAGACCGTCCACGGCGTGCTCCCGCACCGCCTGCCCGCGTGGGCTCGCGCATACGCCGACCCGCAGCTGGCCGCCATGGAAGCCCAGCCCTCCGGGGTCCGGCTGGCCTTCAGTACCCGAGCAACCGACCTCGAACTCGACGTACTGCCCACCAAGCTGGTCTACCTCGGCGCCCCGCCGCGCCCGATCGGCGTGTACGAACTCCTCGTGGACGGGAAGCTCGCCGGTCAGGCCATCGGCGACTGACCGGCATCACCGTCACCGTGGACATGGCCACCGGCGCCACCACGAACCACCTCGGCCCCGTCAGCACCCTCCGCTTCACCGGCCTGCCGGATCACCTGAAGAACATCGAGATCTGGCTCCCACACAACGAACGAACCGAGCTCGTCGCCCTCCGCTCCAACCGGCCCATCGAACCCGCGCCTGCGACAGGCAACCGGGTCTGGCTGCACCACGGCAGCTCGATCAGCCACGGCTCCAACGCCGCCCATCCCACCGAGACCTGGCCGGCGCTTGCAGCTTCGAGTGGCCATGTCGATCTGGTGAACCTCGGCTTCGGCGGCAGCGCGCTGCTCGACCCCTTCATCGCCCGCACCATGCGCGACACCCCCGCCGACCTGATCAGCGTCAAGATCGGCATCAATCTGGTCAATCTCGACCTGATGCGCCTGCGCGCCTTCGCCCCAGCCGTGAACGGCTTCCTCGACACCATCCGCGACGGTCACCCCACAACACCGCTGCTGCTGGTCTCGCCCCTCCTCTGCCCCATCCACGAGGACACACCCGGGCCCGGCGCCTTCGACCTCGCCGCCCTGGCCTCCGGTCGCCTGCAGTTCGTGGCCACCGGGGACCCGGCCGAAGCGTCCGCCGGAAAGCTGACGCTCACGGCGATCCGGGCGGAGCTCGCGCGTATCGCGCAGCAGCGGGCGGCCACAGATCCGAACCTGCACTACCTCGACGGCCTCGACCTCTACGGCGCCGCGGACTTCGCCGAGCATCCGTTGCCCGACCACCTCCACCCGGATGCCGCGACGCACCACCGCATCGGCGAGCGCTTCGCCGGGCTCGCCTTCGGACCCGGAGGCCCCTTCGCCGCCTGACGACTCCGAATGGGTACCGGTCAATACAGTCGCACAGGTCTGGCGACCCCGGCCGGCGTCTTCCTCATCAGACCTGGTCGTGAATGGTGACGACGTAGCCATCCGGGTCACTGAATGAGAAGGTGAGACCGAACGGGCCGGGGGCAGGGGCGCTGACGATCCGGACTCCCGCTTCGACCAGGACGTCGTGCACAGCCTGGGAGTCATGGGCGTGCAACCAGAGCGCAACTCCCGCACCGGCCCACGGGCGCACGGCATCGAGGTCGAACCCCGGCATCGGTTCCCGCACAGCGAAGGCGATCGGCTCGGTGGCGAAGACAACAGCGTGGGGCGGGCTCACGGGCGCGCGCCGCAGCCCGAGCAGCGTCTCGTAGAAGTTCGCCGACCGCTCGAGGTCGCTCACCTGCAGGGCGAGAAAATCGGGTCCAGTGACAGTCATGGTTTCTTCTCCTCGTCGAATCCCGCATGTCAGGATCCTTACATGACTATTGTGTGTCAGGATGCTGACATGAGTCAAGAGGAGAAGGTCGGCGATCTGGCCGAGTCGGTGGGTTATCTGCTCAAGCAGGCAGCGACGGCCCTGCACGCCTCGATGGACGCGGTTCTGCGCCCGCAGGGCCTGACTGTGTCGCAGTATTCGGTGCTTGAGCTACTCGGCCACGAGCCGGAGCAATCGAACGCCGATCTGGCCCGCGGGGCGTTCGTCACGCGCCAATCGATGAACGAGGTACTGCGCGGTCTTCAGGAGCGCGGTCTGGTCGCGCGCGCCGATGTCGCCGAACACGGCCGGGCGCGGCCGACGCGCCTCACCCCGGCCGGCCACGCGGTGCTGGGGGCGCGAGTGCGGCGGTCGCCCGTGTCGAGAAACGGATGCTGTCCCCCCTGTCCCCTGCGGAGCATGCTGGACTTCTCGCTCAGCTCGTCGCCTGCCGGGATGCCCTCACCGGCGAAGACGCTCCCACCGGTGAAGACGCCGCGCGGTAGCGTTGAAGCATGGCTGAACTGTCCGAGACACGTGTCGCCGTCTACATCGATTTCGACAACATCATCATTTCCCAATACGACAATGTGCATGGTCGTGGAGCCTTCATCAAAGAGAAGGCCCGCACCGCCACCGGCAAGACCGCGGATCGGCTCCAGGAAGCCACGGTCAACATCGGCGCAGTACTCGACTTCGCTTCATCGTTCGGAGCCGTCGCAATCAGCCGCGCCTATGCGGACTGGGCCGCACCCGCGAACACCCGGTACCAGAAGCAGCTCGTCGACCGCGCGGTCGACCTCGTGCAGCTTTTCAACACCTCGGGAACCAAGAACGGCGCGGACATCCGCCTCGCGATCGATGTTGTTGAAGACCTCTTCCGGCTGCAGGACATCTCGCACGTTGTGATCGTCGCCGGTGACTCCGACTACATCCCGCTCGCCCAGAGCGCACGGCGCCTGGGCCGCACGGTCATCGGGATCGGTGTGCAGGGTTCGACCAGTGCGGCGTTCAAGAACGCCTGCGACGAGTTCTCGTATTACCACGACCTCGTTGAAGACCTCGGGGAGGACCTCGGGGAGGACCTCGTCGAGGACATTCCGCACTCCACTCCGACAGTGGCCGTCGAGCCGCCGGCGCCGGACCTCGCGAAGGAGGCCCGCAAACTCCTCATGCGCGCCCTGCGCGGGCGGGCGAATGACGACGTCGACGGCTGGATGGCAGCATCCGCTCTCAAGCAGCAGATGAAGCGCCTCGACCCCGGGTTCGATGAGAAGAAGATCGGCTTCAAGTCGTTCACGGACTTCCTGAAGGCCCAGCGTTCCATTGCGGAGTTGCAGGAGGACGGTCAGGCCCGCCGCGCGCGGTTGCGCAACCGGGCCTGACGTTCGCTGCGGCTGCGACCGTGGCTGTGGCCGTGGCTGTGACGCCTACGCGAACGTGGCGTCGAGAGCCGCGCGCAGGTCGGCGATCAGGTCGAGAGGATCCTCGAGCCCGACCGAGAATCGAAGATGCCCGAACTCGCGGAACGGCGCCGGGTACGCAGCGACCCGCGGTCCGCTCGTGCCGACATGAACGATCAGCGACTCGTCATGACCGAGCGAGACGGCCGAGGTGATCACCCGGAGCTGGGAGACGAAGCGGTTCTGGGTTTCCGGATCGCCCGCGACGGCGAACGCGAGCATCGCGCCATAGCCCCGACCGGCGAACTGTCGCGCGGCGAGCTCATGCTGCGGGTGGCTCGCGAGCCCGGGGAAAGCGACGAACGCGATCCGCGGGTCGGAGTCGAGGAACTCGGCGACCAACTGGGCCGACTCGAAATGCTGCCGGAGACGAAGCGGCAGCGTCACCGACCCGCGAGTGATCAACCACGCGTTGAACGGCGAGATCACTCCGCCCACGTCGACCATCGCATCCGCTTTGATGCGCTGGATCAGCTCGCGGGAGCCGATCACCGCGCCGCCCATCGCGTCGCCGTGCCCATTGATGTACTTCGTCAGGGAATGGACGACCAGGTCGGCGCCGTCCGCGAGAGGTCGATAGAACGGAGGCGGAGTGAAGGTGGAGTCCACAACGAGCAGCGCGCCCGCCCGATGGGCGATCGCCGCCAGGGCCTCGATGTCGGCAACCCGGGTCGTCGGATTGGCGATCGCCTCCGTGTGCACGAGTCGCGTATTCGGTCGAATCGCCGCAGCGACCGCGGCCAGATCGCTGATATCGACGAACGTGGCCTCGATTCCGTACTTGTCGGGAAGCAGCTCCGTGAACAACCGCCACGTCGCCTCGTAGCTGACATCGGCGACCACGACGTGATCCCCGGAGCGCAGATACGTGAAGAACACCGCGTGAAGCGCCGCAACACCCGACGCCAGCACGACGGCGTCCTCGCCACCGTCCAGGGCAGCGAGCTTGGCCTGCAGTCCCAGTTGGTTGACTCCCGAGTTCCGGGTGTAGAGCGGCACGTCCGTGCCCGACCAGCTCACCGACGACGGGTCCTCCGGCAATGCATAGGAGTTCGCCATCACGATCGGGGTGCGGATCGCACCCGACCCCGCATCGACCGTATTGCCCGCATGCACGGCCAGTGTCGAGTCTTTCAAGGACAGTGGATCATGCTTGTCGGGACGCGTGTTCACCATGGCCCCACGCTACGGGAACAACGCGGACTCCTGTGTTTCATGTCGTTGGAATCCGCTGAGCTCGCCACAGACCAGGCCGACCCGTAGCGGCGGATTGTGGTGCCCCCTCCTCAACAAAGTGCTTCTGACCGGGTTATCCACAGGTGATTTGTGGGCGTGCGGATGCCGGTGGAATGTCGGTGGTCCTCCGTAGAGTGACCGGTATGACAGCTGAAGAATCCTCAACAGTTCTCTTGGACAGCACGGCGGAACCCCCGCCCGGGACCCCTCCCGACCCGTACCTGAACCCCCGGCATCTGAGCCTTGTGGAGCCGCCCCTCGCCGATTTCTATGACGCGATCCGGGACGCGGACCGGGAAATCAATCAGGCCACCGCTCGCCGGGCCGCCGCGATCTACACCGCCCAACGGGTGCTCGCCGACGTCGGGCGGGCCCGTGCGGAGGCCGCAGAACGCGCCGGTGGGCCGCGCTTGCCGTGGTCTCCGGAAGAAGCCACGAAAGAGGAGTTCACGTGCGAGGTCGGCGCTCTGCTGCGGCTCCCGCGCCGGACGGCGGAGACCCTGATTGAAGCCAGCCGCACCCTCGCGGAGGACCTCCCCGTGACCCGGGAGGCCCTGGCCTCCGGGGTGATCAGTTACCGGCACGCGCAGGTGATCATGGAGCAGGCCTGGGGCATCCGGGTCGATGACCCGGAAGCGGCCGCCCGGGCGCGTGCGGTGTTCGAGGAGGTCCTTGTCCCGGATGCGGAAGTGCTGACCGTGGCGAAGCTCGCCGACCGGGCCCGAAGGGTGCGGGAACGCACCCACCCGGAGACCATCACCGCGAGGCACCAGAAAAGCGTCGAGGACCGGCACGTGGTGTTCCAGGCCCTCAACGACGGCATGGCGTCGCTGTATCTGACCGGGGATGCGGAGAAGGTGCAGGCTGCCTACCACCGCACCCTCGACGTCGCGCTGACCCTGCAGGGCCCGGAGGAGTCACGCACCCTGACGCAGATCGCGGCGGATGTGCTCACCGATGTCCTGATCGGTGGGGTCACCCCGGACGGACTCGGTGCCGGGGTGGCCGCGCAAGTCAACGTGACCGTTCCCGTGCTGACCCTGCTGGGGAAGAGCGAGGAACCCGGGTACCTCGCCGGGTACGGACCGATCGACCCCGACACCGCCCGGCGTCTCGCGGCGGGTGCGCCGAGCTTCACCCGGCTGCTCACCCACCCCGAAACCGGCGTCGTGCTCTCCATGGGCAGGGACACCTACAAGCCACCGGCCGATTTGAAAAAGTGGCTCGAGGTACGGGATGAAACCTGCACCTTCCCCGGGTGCCGGCGCTCCGCGAAACGGTCGGATCTGGACCACAGTGTGGAGTGGCAGCACGGCGGGGAGACCGACGCGATGAACCTCGCCCACCTCTGCCCGTATCACCACGCGGTGAAGAGCTACACCCGGTGGTCGCCGAAACACCTCGGCGACGGTCGCATCGAATGGACCTCCCCCGCCGGGTACAGCTACATCGTCGAACCCTCCGCCGATATGAGACCACCACGGAAACCGAAACCCGAACCGAAACCACCGGTCCCGTTCGTGGATGTCTGGAACCTGGATCCCACACCCGAAGACCCCGACGACTCCACCCCGTTCTAAAGAGCTAGGCGTCTAGTCTCACAGGGCGTCATACTTCGTGCTTAGCCCCCGCGACTTGTCCACCGGATACTTCTCCCGCGTCAGTGCGAGCTTGTCGAGAATGATCTGGTTCGGATCAGCGCCGATCCGCTCGGCAAGAAGGAGGCAATAGGTCAGCACATCGGCCAATTCCTCCCGTACGCGCTCGGGGCTCGCCTCGGCATCCCACTGAAAGCACTCCAGCAACTCGGCCGCCTCGATGGAGATGCTCTTCGCGAGGTTCTCCGGCGTATGGAACTGCGCCCAGTCGCGCTCGGCAACGAATGCCGCGATCTCGTCGCCGACGGAAAATTCGTTCATGTCGTCAACGTATCAGCCCCCCGCGAACCGATTTCGTTCTCGCTCGCGACGGCACTGGCCCGTCGTTCCGGCTAAATGACAACGACGAGCTTGCACCGCGGACACCGATGGCACGACTCGAGACCCTCAGCCGTGTCCACGCCGTCGGCGAGCATCTCGATGCCACACACGGGACACAGTGGGCCGTCCCCGTCGAGCTCCCACTCAGTCATGCGCGGCGGCCGGTCTGACCACGCACCACTCGTTGCCCTCGGGGTCCTGCAGCACCTGGAACGATCCGGCGATATCGTGATGCTCCTCACCGATCCGGCGCGCTCCGAGCTGTTCGGCCTGGTCCGTCGCCGCCGCAATATCGTCGACACGCACGTCCAGATGCAGCCGGTTCTTCACGGTCTTGGCCTCGGGTACTTTCTGGAACGACAGTTGCGTCCAGCCAGGAGGCAGGATGTACCACCAGGCTGCGTCCCGCCCGCGTGGTTCGCCGCCGAGCACGCTACGCCCAGAACGTCGCGAGCGCCTTGGGGTCCCTGCAGTCGATGACGACCTCATCAATGTGTCCGATCACCCCTCGATCCTATTCAGCGAGATCCGGGTGATCTCTACGATGGGAGCCATGGCGGAAAACTCGGGCAAGCCCATCCTGTTGTTCGCCACCGTGCGGGACTGGGAAGCCTGGCTCGAGGAGAACGTCGACCACGACGGCATCCGCTTGCAGCTCGTGAAGAAGAACTCCTCCAAACCGGGCATCGGCTACGACGACGCACTCACTGTGGCGCTGTGCTTCGGCTGGATCGATGGACAGGCCGGCACCCACGACGATGACTATTTTCTTCGCGCCTTCACCCCGCGCAGACCCCGGAGCATGTGGTCCCAGCGCAACCGGGACCTCGTCGCACAACTGATCGAAGCCGGGCGAATGCGACCGGCCGGGTTCGCGGAAATCGAGCGCGCCCAGGCCGACGGACGATGGGAAGCCGCCTACCGCCAGAAGGACAGTCCGGTCCCCGATGACCTCAAGTCCGCCCTCGACGCCAGCCCATTGGCCGCGGACCTGTTCTCGAGGCTCTCATCGCAGAACCGCTTTGCCATTCTCTTCCGCATCAGTGGTGTGAAGCGACCCGCGACCCGCGCTGCAAACATCGCCAAGTTCGTCGCCATGCTCGAACGCGGGGAGACGATCTACCCGCAGAAGCTCTGATTCAGCTGCAGCCTGCTGCGGCTAGAGAGCTGGCGCCACCGCGGACCGGACGAACACCAGGGTTCGCTCAGTGACCACGGGCAGCGAGGCGCCCGATTCGATCGCGGCCATGGCCGCCTGGAGCACGCCCCCGAGCAGACGGGCCGTGATGTTGAGCTCAGGCACCTCGAGCTCGCGCAGTGCCTCGATGAAGGGTGCCGCCTGTTCGCGGTGCAACGCCGATAGGCGCGCCAGGCATTCTGCAGGCAGCTGGGCTGCGGCGAGCGCCGCCACCGGCCGATGCACGCCCTCCGCCGCCAACCGCAACGTCACCCGGACGTAGACGTCGAGCCGTTCCGACGCAGACGTGACCGAGTCCAAAGCCGATTGGAGTTCCGCATTGGCCCGCGGGAAGGCATCCTCGATCACGGCGACCAGGACGTCCGCACCGGAGGAGAAGTACTCGTAGACGCTGGGACGAGACAATCCGGCCGCGGCACCAACGGCTGCAGGAGTGACGGCACTGACTCCTCCGTTGATCAGGAGTTCCCTCGCTGCGTGGAGGAGAGCAGCACGCTGCCGAACGCGGTGCTCGGCAACGGTCGGAGCAGTGATCCTGGGCATACCCGTCCTCTCGCTCGGCACCTTGTCACTGTCCAGACTACGAGGTCTGCCCCGGGGCTAAGGATGCTGCGCGCCCGCAGGTCAGTGATCGTCCGGCGCCGGAATCGGCACCGTACGGTCCGCCTGCGCCTGCACCTCGACGTAGGTGTCGTGCGCGGTGCCGTGGAACGCCTCATCGTAGGCGGCCATCGCTCCCGCAACACCCGCACCCGTAGCACCGCGTCGCCGCGCACGGGCGGCGAGCGCGATCAGACTCGCGAGTACGGCAGCGATCCCGCCGATCACTGCGACGGCCGAGAGTAGTTCAGGCATGCCTCCAGCGTAGAACCGACACGTGCCGGCGCAGTGGGCAGTCTCCGCCGCGTGCGACACCCTGCGAGACTCCTGTGACTTTTTGCGTTGCACGCAATAATGCAACCGCGCAGTGTTGCGCATCGTGCAATAATGCATTCATGAACAATTCTTCCGGCCTCGGGCTCCGCGAGCGCAAGCGTGCGCGGACTTCCGAGGTCATCCACATCGCGGCGGCAGAGCTCGCGCTCGAACGCGGGCTCGACGCCGCGACCATCGAAATGATCAGCGACCGGGCCGGCGTGTCCACCCGCACGTTCTTCAACTACTTCCCGACCAAGGAAGATGCCGTCCTGGGCATTGACGAGGTCGCCGTGTCGGCCGAGCTCGACAGAGTGCGCGGATGCGACGAGGATGTCTTCCTCGCCCTGTTCGATCTGATCACCGCGCTGTTCGAAGCCACAGGCGGCGGAATCAAGTCCGACCTCAAGCGCGACGTCATCCGCAAATACCCGCAGCTGATGACCCGCCAGATGGTGCGCGTCGCCGAGCTCGAAGACCGCCTCAGCGCGATCATCGCCGGTTGGCTGGCGAAGGACGCACGCTTCGCAGAACAGAGCGAGGCCGAGCACCTCGAAGCGGCGCGCATCATCCTCGGCGTCTCCCTCGCCACCGTGCGAATCACCATGAAGAAATGGGCGAGCGATCCGGATCCGACCACCGGGCCACCGGCATCCGCTGCCCCCCGAGAAACCTACGAGCGCGCCATCGCGACGCTCAGAACTGTACTGGAGAAACTCACATGACGACCGTCCTCACCCGACCCAAGCAAGCAGAAGAGGCAGGTGTTCCGTCGACCCGCAGCGTGCTGCTCGTCTTCGCCGGCCTGATGGTGGCGATGCTCCTGTCGTCGCTCGACCAGACCATTTTCAGCACCGCGCTGCCGACCATCGTCGGCGAGCTCAACGGCGTCGAACACATGCTCTGGGTCACCACCGCATACATCCTCGCCTCGACCATCGTGATGCCCGTCTACGGCAAGCTCGGTGACCTCGTCGGCCGCAAGTGGCTGTTCGTCGGGGCGATCTCGATCTTCCTGGTGGGCAGCGTCATGGGCGGACTCGCCGACTCCATGGGCACCCTCATCGCCGGCCGCGCCGTTCAGGGCCTCGGTGGCGGCGGGCTGATGATCCTCGCGCTCGCCATCATCGCCGACGTCGTTCCCGCCCGCCAGCGTGGCAAGTACTCCGGCATCATGGGCGCCGTCTTCGCCGTCTCAAGCGTCGCGGGCCCGTTGCTCGGCGGCTACTTCACCGACGGTCCCGGCTGGCGCTGGGCGTTCTGGATGAACCTCCCCTCGGACTCATCGCGATTGCCTCCGCCGTCTTCTTCCTGAAGCTGCCCCAGCGCGAGTACAGCAAGCCCCGCATCGACTACGCGGGCATGATCGTCCTCGCCCTCGCCGCGACCAGCCTGGTGCTCTTCACGACCTGGGGCGGCAATACCTATGACTGGGATTCGCCCGTCATCATCGGCCTGATCGTGGCGACGGTTGTGCTCGCCGGTCTCTTCGTGTTCATCGAGAACCGGGCAGCAGAACCCGTCATCCCGCTGAAGCTGTTCAAGAACCGCAACTTCAACCTCACCACCTCGGCCGGCCTCATCACCGGTGTCGCCATGTTCGGGGCGCTGGCCTACATGCCGACCTACCTGCAGATGGTCACCGGCGTCGGTGCCACGGATGCCGGCCTGCTCATGATCCCGATGATGGGTGCCCTGCTCATCTCGTCGATCGGTTCCGGCCAGATCGTGTCCCGTACCGGCAAGTACAAGGTCATCCCGATCATCGGCATGTTCGTCACCGCCCTCGGCCTGTTCCTGCTCTCCACCCTCACAGCGACCACCTATATCTGGATCATGTGCGCCTTCCTCGCCGTGATGGGCTTCGGACTCGGCCTCTCGATGCAGATCCTGACCCTGGTCGTGCAGAACTCGTTCCCGCGGTCCATCGTCGGAACCGCGACGAGCTCGAACAACTTCTTCCGCCAGATCGGCTCGTCCCTGGGCGCGGCGATCGTCGGCAGCCTGTTCGTCTCTCGGTTGACCGACATCCTTTCGGCGAACCTGCCGGCCGGCGGCACGGGCAGCACCGGAACCAACTCGCTTACTCCGGCGCTCGTCGCTGCTCTGCCCGAAGCAGCCCGCACGGTCATCGTCAACGCCTACGACGACGCACTCGCCCCGATCTTCCTGTTCATGGTGCCGCTCGTTCTGGTCGCCGCGGTGCTGCTGATGTTCGTCGTCGAGAAACCGCTCGCCACCCACATCGACGAGGCGGAAGGCGAACAGTCGCTCAACAAGGAGATGCTCGACGAGTCGCTCTCCGTGGGCGCCAACCCGACGGCGGAGCCGGTCCTCTCGGTACGCACCGGGTTGATCCGGGTCGTCGACACGAATGAGGGTTCCGGCAAGCGGACCCGCCTTTAGCCCTGGGCCACACTCCGGGGTTGCGAGCCCTTCGTACCGCCCGCTTCTCGGGACGGGCGAGGGGCTCGCGCGTGTGCGGTGACGCGAGAGCGCGAGCCCCGCATCAACCGGTCCGATTCAGGCGAAGGATGCCTGGATAGCGACGGCCGCCGCTCCCCGCGCCCAGGCCGTGAATCCGGAGCGGTCGACGAGGATGCGCACCGGTACGGCGTCCGGGTCGCGATCGGCGCGCGACGCCTCAAGGATGCGCGGCAGCTGCCGATCGGCGAGGCCGACGCCCTCGCCGGACAACACGATGGTTTGAACCATGGCGAGATTGGCAGTCGCCGCAATCAGGCGACCGAGCGACCGGGCCGCTGACCCGACGACCTGCGCGGCAACCGGGTCCCCCGCATCCGCCAGATCGAGGAGCTCGGTGTAGCCGACATCGCGTGCCAGCCCGACACGGGCGCTGGCCGTCATGCTCGGAATCGACAGCATGGCGGTCGAACACCCGCGATGCCCCTCTGCACAGAGTGGGCCCGTGGGATCGAGGGGAAAATGCCCGCCCAGGCCCAGTCCGGTGTCACTGTTGACAACCGGTCGGTCGTGAATGACAAGCCCATAGCCGACCCCCGCACCGATGGTCAGCACTGCGAAGTCTTCTATTCCCTTGGCGATCCCGAACCAGTGCTCGGCCGCCGTGAGCGCAACGACGTCGTTTTCCACGACCACCGGGACGCCCAGTGCGTCGTGGAGCAGTCCACCCAGATCGACACCCTTCCAACCGAGGAACGGTGCCCGCTCCACCCAGCGCGACCGGCCCACCTGGCCTCCGACCGTCACGCCAATCGCCGTCACACCGTCCATTCCACCGACCTCCACCGTGGCCCGCACGATGTCCGCAACGACCTGGGACGGCTCATGGCCGCTGAGCTCGATGACGCATTCGGCTCCGAGGTTTGCCCGGAGATCGGTGGCCACGGCGAAGACCTCTCCGGCGGTGAGCTTGACGCCGATGAAACGCTGGGAATCGACACTCACATCGAGAGGCCGTACGGGACGACCGATCGACCGTTCGATCGTTTCGGGAGCATCGACCAGGAGCCCCTCATCCAACAGAGGCTTACTCAGGCGCGTGAGCGTGGCCGGCGAAAGCCCGAGCCTGCGGCCCAGTTCACTCCGCGTGATGGGGCCATGAATGAGTACTTCCCGTGCCAGGTCCCGCGCGGGCCCAGTGAGGGCGTCACTCCGATGCGCAGTCGTCACCGCGCCCTCCGCTCAGAATATGCAGCCGTCTCAACCGGCTCGTTATTTCCATTATGAATCATAATGACCGGCATTTTCACTCCCAAATGGCCCCAATCAGAGACCTGATGTCGAATGACTCCAACCACTGTGCCGGAAACTCGATCTTGACACTACGTTATTTCCACTATAGAAATAACACATGCACCACGACAGCACTGTCCTTCACCTCCGCAATGGCGGTACCAGCGTCATCCTCGATTTCGACGGTGGCGGATTCCCTGCCGTTGTGCACTGGGGCGAAGACCAGGGTGACCTCTCCGCCGACGAGGCCCAGGCGATCGTCGTGGCTTCCCTTCCGCAACGGGTCTCCGGTGGCCTCGATGAGCCCGCGCGCCTGACGGTGCTGCCTCAGGAGTCTGAGGGCTGGCAGGGCACTCCTGGTCTTCGCGGTAGCCGGCATGGACGCTCGTTCTCTCCGAATTTCTGCGTGACGGGGATGGAGAGCGGCCCGTCCGAGCTCGTCCTGCTCGCGATCGACGCCGATGCCGGTCTGACACTTCGTCTCGGGTTGGACATCGACTCAGCGGGTGTACTGAGCCAGGTGCTCACGCTGACCAACGCCGGCCTCGACGACTACCAGCTCGAAGACCTCTGCCTCACCGTGCCTCTGCCGGGCACGGCCGCGGAAATCCTCGATACGAGCGGCCGGCACCTGCGGGAACGCACTCCGCAACGGCACTCGTTCACCATCGGACGGCACGAACGTGAAAGCCGAAAGGGGAGGCCGGGTGCCGATGCCACTCTGCTGCTGTGCGCAGGAGCCCCCGGCTTCGGGTTTGAAGCCGGGTTGGTGCACGCGGTCCATCTCGCATGGAGCGGCAACCACCGGCTTGCCGCCGAAAAACTCGTCACCGGGTCGGTCTTCCTCCAGGCCGGCGAGCTCCTCGCGCCCGGTGAAATTCAGCTGGGTCCAGGACAGAGCTACACCACTCCCACGGTCATCGCCTCCTGGGGCCACGGCCTCAACGAACTGAGTGGGCGCATCCACTCGCGGCTCCGCGCCCGCCCTACGCATCCAGCCATACCACGTCCGGTCACCCTCAATACCTGGGAGGCCGTCTACTTCGACCATGACCTCGATCGCCTGCTCGGGCTCGCGGATGCCGCCGCCCGGGTCGGCGTGGAACGGTACGTGCTCGACGATGGCTGGTTCCGCGGTCGTCGCGACGACACGAGCGGACTGGGTGACTGGTACGTCGACGACGACGTCTGGCCCGATGGACTCTCCCCGCTCATCGAACGAGTGACAGGACTCGGCATGCAGTTCGGGCTGTGGGTGGAGCCGGAGATGGTCAATCCCGATTCCGAACTCGCGCGAGCCCACCCGGAATGGATCCTGCAGCCCGGGGGCCGTTTCCCGGTTGAGGGGCGTCAACAACAGGTCCTCGATCTGTCGCACCCGGATGCGTACGGCTACATTCTCGAGCGGCTCGATGCCCTCCTGTCCGAATACCCGATTCGGTACCTGAAGTGGGATCACAACCGGGACCTCGTCGACGCGGGAAGCACCCGCACCGGCCGGGCCGCGGTGCACGAGAACGTCGTCGCCCTCTACGACCTGCTCGACGAACTGAAGGCGCGTCATCCCGGGTTGGAGATCGAGAGCTGCGCCTCAGGCGGAGCCCGCGTCGATCTCGGCATTCTCGACCATACCGATCGCATCTGGACGAGTGACTGCATCGATCCGATCGAACGACTGACGATCCAGAAGTACACGGGCCTCCTGGTGCCCTATGAACTGATGGGCGCCCACATCGGCGGCCCGGTGTCACACTCCACGGGGCGCCGGCACGATCTCTCGCTCCGGGCCGGCGTGGCCGTCCTCGGCCACCTGGGCATCGAGTGGGACATCACCACCCTCACCGAATCGGAGTCCGCTGAGCTGGCCGTCTGGATCGACTTGTACAAGTCTCGTCGCCACCTGTTCCACACCGGCACCGCCGTCCACGTCGACCACCCGGATCCGGCCGTCGACCTCCGGGGAGTGGTGTCCTCCGATCAGCGCACCGCACTGTTCGTCTTCACCCAGGTGCGCGCGAGCTCCTTCTACCCGGTCGGTCCGCTCCGGTTCGCCGGTCTCGACGACGAGTCCCGCTATCAGGTCCGAATGCTCGTCGAATCATCCACCGGCCCGGACGCCGGCCAGTCGCCCCTGTCCTGGTCCCACCAGCCGCTGACCCTCACGGGACGGGCCCTGCGCACCATCGGCGTGCAAGGACCGGTCCTCTTTCCTGAACACCTCGTCATCATCGAGATCACTTCCGCCTGAGGCGGAACCAAGCGCAAGGAGGCGCAATGAGAAACACCAACCGCACCGGGCTCCGGCATCGCAGACGGTTCACGGCAACCGCCGTGGTCGTCGCAGCCGCGACTCTCGTCGGACTCTCCGGATGCTCCGCACCCGATACCGGCATCGTCACGCTGAACTTCTTCCAGTTCAAGCCGGAAGCCGTCACGGAGTTCGCGTCGATCATTGACGACTTCGAGGCGGAGAACCCGGGAATCCGGGTCATCCAGAACTCCGTGCCAGACCCGGACACCGCCATCCGCACCCTGCTCGTGAAGGACAAGGTGCCCGACGTGTTGACCCTCAATGCCAACGGCAACTACGGCGAACTCGCCCGGGCGTGCATCTTCGCCGACCTGGCCGCCACCCCCGTGGCAGCGACGGTCAACCCCGCCGTACAGAACATCGTCCAGGCGCTCGGAACCTGCGCCGCCGACGGCGGGAAGGAAGTGAACGCACTCCCCTTCGCCAGCAACGCCTCCGGCATCCTGTACAACCCGACCATCTTCGCCGAGAACGGCGTCACCGTACCCACCACGTGGACAGAGCTTGTTGCGGCAGCCGAGAAGTTCAAAGCCAACGGCGTCTCGCCCTTCTTCTGCACCCTGAAAGACGCGTGGACCGCCGCCCCCGCGTTCGTCAACCTCGGCGGAACGCTGATGCCGAACGGATTCTTCGACGCCCTCCGTGCCGAAGGCTCCAACGTTTCCTCGGGCACAGTCTCGTTCCAGAAGGACTTCGCCACCGCGGCCCAGAAGGAAGTCACCCTGTTCAGCTATTGCCAGGACAACTTCGCGAGCCGCGACTACAACGCAGGCAACAAGGCCTTCGCGGATGGCGAATCCGCGATGTACCTTCAGGGCTCGTACGCAATTCCTGCCATTCGTGCCAACAATCCCCAGGCGAGCATCGGGTCGTTCCCCTACCCGGTCACCGATGACGCCGACGCCCGCGTCGTAGTCTCCGGTGTCGATGTCGGGATCGCCATCGGCCGGGACACCGCGCATCCTGCCGAAGCGCAGAAGTTCGTCGATTACCTCATGTCTCCCGCGGTCGTCACCGGATATTCCGAGGCTCAGAGCACGTTCTCGCCGTTGGCGAACGCCACCCCCAACACGGACACGGCCCTGGCCGGACTCGAGCCCTATTTCACCGCCGGGAAGATCGTCGGCTTCATCGATCATCAGATTCCCGCCGCGGTGCCGCTCGTGAACCTCCTGCAATCGCTCGTGATCAGCGGCGATTCCGGAACCTTCCTGAGCGACCTGGACTCCGAGTGGAGCAAGGTCGCGGCCCGCACGACTACTCAGAGACAGGGGAAATGACGATGACGTCGACAACATCAGTCCGGATCAAGAAACACCGGCCGGAACCTGCAGTATCGGCACCGGCATCCGCCCGGTCGTCGTTCGCCCGCACCCCGCGCACCTTCTACTGGATGGTGGTGCCGGCCGTTGTGATCTTCTTCGGCCTGCACACCGTCCCGGTGCTCTCTGGAATGTTCTTCAGCCTGACCAACTACGCCGGCTACGGCACCTGGGACTTCGTCGGGCTGTCCAACTACGTCAACCTGTTCCAGGACGACCGCGTGCTCAATTCCTACGGGTTCACCTTCGGATTCGCGATCGTCTCCACGATTTTGGTCAACGTGATCGCCCTGGCCATCGCCCTCGGACTGAACTCGAAGATCAAATTCCAGGCGGCCTTCCGCGGGGTCTTCTTCATCCCATACGTGCTGGCCATCCTGATCATCGGATACGTCTTCAACTACCTCTTCGCGAACTCCTTCCCGGCGATCTTCACGGCCATGGGGATGCCAGGCCTGGCCACGAACCTGCTGGCCAGCCCGGACTTCGCCTGGGTCGGCATCGTGATCACAACGGTGTGGCAGGCAGCGGCGTTCAACGTCATCCTGTATCTGGCCGGCCTGCAGACCATCTCCGCAGACCTGTACGAGGCTGCGTCCATCGACGGCGCATCCGGGTGGCGCCGGTTCCGATCGATTACGTTCCCGCTCATCGGCGCATACTTCACCATCAACATGGTGCTGTCGTTCAAGTCGTTCCTGCAGGTCTTCGACCAGATCGTCGCGCTCACCGCGGGCGGTCCGGGCACGTCCACCGAATCCATCGCCCTGGTCATCTTCCGAGGCGGCTTCCAGGGCGGAGAGTACGGGTACCAGATGGCCAACGCCGTCATCTACCTCTTCGTCATCATCATTGTTTCATTCGTCCAGCTGCGCTTCCTGCAGCGCCGGGAGGCGAGCTTCTCATGACCGATACCCTGACCACCCCGACCGCGTCGCCGACGCCGAACCTGCAGGATGCCGGCATCGCGAAACCGCGCACCCGCCGACGCATCGACGGCGGCAACGGCGGCACCAACTGGTGGCTGACCGCACTCATCGCAGTGTGCTCGCTCACCGTACTCATCCCGCTGTACTTCACCGTCGTCACCGCCCTCAAGACGCCGGACCAACTGGGCGGCACCGGGTTCGAACTGCCTACGAGCATCCGTTGGGAGAACTTCGCGGATGCCTACGAACTCACGAACTTCCCGCGCGCCCTGCTCAACACGGCCCTGATCACGGTCGGTGCGGTCTTCCTCACCCTGCTCACCAATTCGCTCGTGGCCTACGCGATCGCACGCAACATGCACAAGAAGTTCTTCAAGGGGCTGTACTTCTACTTCCTCGCCGCGATCTTCGTGCCGTTCCCGATCATCATGCTGCCGGTGGTCAAGGAGACAGCGGTGCTCGGCATCGACACTCCCGTTGGCCTGATCCTGCTGTACACGGTCTACGGGCTGTCGTTCAACATCTTCATCTTCGTCGCGTACATCAGCTCCATTCCGGTCGAGCTGGAGGAAGCCGCCCGCCTCGACGGGGCGAGCACCTGGACGGTGTTCTGGAAGGTGATCTTCCCGTTGCTCTCCCCCATGAACGCGACCGTGGGCATCCTCACCTGCGTCTGGGCGTGGAACGACTTTCTGTTGCCGCTGGTGGTGCTGTCCGACCCCTCGGCGCAGACACTCCCGCTCGCGCAGTTCATCTTCCAGGGCCAGTTCAACACGAACTACCCCGTGGCCTTCGCCTCGTATCTGATGGCCCTCGCACCGCTCCTGGTCGTGTACGTGATCGCCCAGAAGTGGGTCGTGAGCGGGGTCACCCGCGGTTCGGTCAAGTAGCCCGGGACAGCCAGAATCCCGGTGTGTCATGCGGCCGGTGTGGATCTACTGCGAACGCAGTAGATCCACACCGGCCGTCGCGCGTCCTCGAGTGGGAGGATCGACAGGTGACGATGTCGGCCTCCCCCAGAGAACTCGCCGCCTATCGACCCCGCTGGTACCGCAATCCGCGAACACTCGACCTGGCCGCGGTCGCGGTCACACTCGTTGCCGCGGCGACCGAATTCAGTGTCCCCCTGGCCAACGGCACGAGCCTCTTCGGATATCTGCCCCTGACCGTCTCTCTCCTCGGCGTCCTCGTCTCCCGACGGTATCCCTGGACCGGCATCGTGATCGTCACCCTCACGCCGCTGCTCGCGGCCACGGTCGCCTGGGATCCGCTGATCACCTGGAACATTGCCGTGTTCACCGCCTTCTCCGTCACCCTGCGCGCACTTCCGGGCGTATGGGTCGGCCTGCTCGTGGGACCGACCCTGTATTTCGCCGCCGTGATGTACAACGGAATCGGTTTCGGCAGCCCGACCGCCTTCACCGCATTCGCGTTCGGCTTCATGGCCGCCGCCGCGGGAAGCGCGGTGCGCAGCCACGACCGCTATCGAAACGAGCTGGAACAGCGCACGCTCGACGCTCTCGCCGCGCGGGACACCGAGGCGAATGGCCGCGTCACCGAGGAACGCCTCCGGATCGCCCGCGACCTGCACGACGTGATCGGGCACGAGGTGGCCGTCCTCGGAATTCACCTGGGCGTCGCCGAAGTGAACCTGCCGAGCGACGCCGCCGTCGCCCGCGAATCCCTGCACTCGGCGCGCACGAGTGTCCAATCCGTCCTGCTCGAGACCCAGCGCATTCTGCACGTGCTGCGCTCCGACACCACCGAGGGCCGCGACTCCGGCGTCGGCTTGCGGCCGGCGCCGGACTTCTCCGGGATACCCGATCTCATCGAATCCTGCCGGAACGCCGGGGTCGATGTCCGGGCCGACCTCACCCAGGCACCCGCCGCGCTCGATCCCGAAGTGAGCACCGCTGCATTCCGGATTGTGCAGGAGGCCTTGACGAATTCCCAGCGCCACGGTTCGGGACCGGTCACGCTGAGTACGACCCTGTCCGGCGCCGTCCTCACGATCACGGTCTCCAATCCGAAGACCGTGCGCACCGCGAAGATCGCCTCCCCTGCGCGGACACGGACGGGGGCAGACCTGGCCCCGCGCCGCGGTTACGGTCTCGTCGGAATGCGGGAACGCGCCGCATCGGCCGGCGGCAAACTCGTGGTCGAGGACCGTGATGACCTCTTCCACGTCACCGCGACCCTCCGGGTCGACGGAGGCAGGATCCGATGATCCGGGTCATGATCGTGGACGACCAGGAGATGATCCGGGTCGGGCTGCGCGCCATCCTCGCCCCGGAGCCGGACATCGACGTCGTGGCGGATGCCGCCGACGGTTTCGAAGCGCTCCAGCAGATCGTCGGGCTGTCCGTCGACGTGGTTCTGATGGACATCCGCATGCCCGGAATCGATGGCGTCGAAGCCACCCGGCGCCTGCGCCTCGACTTTCCGCCCGAAGAACTGCGCATCATCATCCTGACCACGTTCGAAAACGACGAGAACGTCTTCGCAGCACTCCGGGCCGGCGCGAACGGCTTTCTCAGCAAGGGCATCGGACCGACCGAACTTGTGGCCGGGATCGTCGACGTCGCCTCCGGTGGCGGCGCTTTGTCCGCCGCCGCGACCGCGGCGCTCATCCACCACGTCGCCGAGGAACACCGCCCGGCTGTCGACGCGGCCATGGTCGATCGCTTCTCCGTGCTCACACCCCGCGAACGAGACGTCGTCATCGCCATCGCAACGGGGCGCGACAACGCCCAGATCGCATCCGACATGTTCGTCTCGCCATACACGGTCAAGACCCACGCCAACCGGGCGATGATGAAGCTCGGCGCCCGTGACCGCGCCCAGCTCGTCACCTTCGCCTACCGCGCCGGGCTCTCCGCGTAGCCGGCTCACTCCCACACCCGGTCTACTGCGCACGCAGTAGACCGGCCGATTCGCCTGGACGAGGTGGCCGAGCCGCCCCGCGGGAACGATAGGAAATGTCCCTGCCGCACGGCAGCATCCGCCTGGCCCAACCGGCCGACCGCGAATGCCCGGACGCCTCTCTTCGCGAGTCCTAGGAGCATCATGGCCACGTTTCTTTCCCTCATCGGGCGCTTCAGCGCCCGGCACAGAACTGGTGGTGGTCGGCGCCTGGCTGCTGATCTTCGTCGGCCTCATCGGCACCCTGGTCGTTGCGAGCGGCCAGGGCTCCCCCGGAACGGCCTCCACGTCGATTCCGAGCACGCAGTCCTCCCAGGCGCTGGAGCGGATGAGCCAGGAATTCCCCGACCTGGGCACCAGCACGCCCTCCTCATTGCAGCTCGTCTTCCAGTCCGACACGGGGGCCGCCGTCACGGGTGCCGCCGCCACCGCTCAGATCGCCGGCGTCCTGGCCGATGCCGCGACCATCCCGGACATCGCGTCCGTCAGCGACCCTTTCGACGCGCAGAAGCCGTACATCTCCCAGGACGGGAGCACCGCCGTTGCGACGCTCAGCTTCGGCGACCTATCCGCCGACCAGCAGAAAGCCTCCTACGAGGCAGCCCTCAGCGTGCAAGCGGATGCCCCTGACGGCCTCCGGGTCGAGGTCGGCGGAAACCTGGTCCCGCTCGGCGCCCCGCCCGCGGGCATCGGTGAGGGCGTCGGAGTGATCGTCGCCTTCCTCGTCCTGATCCTCACCTTCGGGTCGCTCCTCGCGGCCGGGGTGAACCTCCTGATCGCCGTCTTCGGCGTCGGCGTCGGCCTCGTGGGCGTTCTCGCCTATGGGGCGCTGACCCCGATCGGCGACACGACCATCATCCTCGCGCCCATGCTCGGCCTCGCCGTCGGGATCGACTACAGCCTGTTCATCCTGACCCGGTTCCGCGCCGAGCTCCGTAGCGGCAGGAACGTCGAAGACTCCGTCGCCCGGGCAACGGGAACCGCCGGAGGCTCTGTGGTGTTCGCCGGCCTCACCGTCATCATCGCCCTGGTCGGCCTCCTCGTCGCGAACATCAGGTTCATCACGGAGATGGGCATCGCCGCCGCCTTCGCCATCCTCGTCTCCGTGCTGATGGCCTTGACCCTCCTCCCGGTCCTGATGCGCACCCTCGGACGCCGGGTTCTGCCGAAGAAGGAACGCACCCGCCGCTCGAACGCCTTCGGGACGCCATCCGATGGTTCGACGGACGCGCAGTCCCCCACTCGGAAGGGGTTCCTCCGGCGCTGGGGGACGTTCGTCGTCGCCCATCCGGTCCGGTCGCTGCTCGCCGGCGTTGTCGTGCTTGTCATTGTCGCCGCCCCCATCCTCAGCATGAAGACCGCATTCAGCATCCCCGGCGGCGCCGACCCGACCTCGACGCAGCGGACCGCGTACAACCTCATCATCGACGAATTCGGCGGGGTGCAAAGCCCGCTCGTCGTGCTCGCCGAAGCCGACGGCGATATCACCGCCCAGACCGCATCCGTCCAGGACGCACTCGCCAGCCTTCCCGGTGTCCAGATGGCCGTTCCCGGCCCGATCAGCGCCGACGGACACGTCGCACTCCTGACCGTGATCCCCGCAAAAGGCCCCATCGATCAGCAGACGAAGGACCTCGTCCAGCAGATCCGCACTGACGCCGACTCTGTGCCCGGAGTCCACCTCGAGGTGACCGGAGAGACCGCGATCGGCATCGACCAGGACCAGGCCCTCCAGGACGCGCTGATCCGGTATCTCATTGTCATCGTCGTCATCTCCCTGGTGCTCTTGATCGTCATGTTCCGGTCGCTGCTCATCCCGCTCATCGCCACCCTCGGCTACCTGCTCTCCGTCGGCGCCTCCTTCGGCGCGAGCGTCGCCGTCTTCCAGTGGGGCTGGCTCGATCCCCTGATCCCGGCGCCCCAGGGCGACCCGATGATGAGCATCCTGCCGATCCTGCTCGTCGGCGTGCTCTTCGGGCTCGCCATGGATTACCAGGTCTTCCTGGTGTCCCGGATCCAGGAGATGCACAACACGGGAATGTCGCCGAAGCAGGCGATCATCGAAGGCTTCTCCCGTTCGGGCCCGGTCCTGGTGGCTGCGGCAACCATCATGACCGTCGTCTTCGCGGGCTTTGCGACGAGCACCTTCCCGATCGCCGCATCCATCGCCTTCGGGCTCGTGGTCGGAGTGATGGCTGACGCCTTCATCGTGCGCCTCATCCTGATGCCCGCACTGATGTCCCTGCTCGGCAAGGCCGCGTGGTGGCTGCCGAAGTGGCTCGATCGCCTCCTCCCGAATCTTGACATGGAAGGCCATGCACTCGACGAGCGCCCCGATTCCCAGCCCGACAAGCGGGAAGCCGTACTCGTGACCGAGTAGCCATTGGTGGGGCCGGTGCATGCATCATGCACTGGCCCGCCCGGAGGCACGAATTATTTCTTGCCCTTCTTGTCGTCCACTATTCCGCCCAGCAGGCCGCCGATCGCGCCACCGAGCACCCCTCCGGCAGGACCCCCGAGGAGTGATCTGATGCCGGCTCCAATCCCCGCGAGGCTCGAGCCGTAGCTCACCCGGGCGATCGAGACCGTCGTCGATCCTTCGGGACTCACTGAGATCTCGAACGACCCGACGGCGGCCGACGCCACCACCAGCGCGACGGGGCTGGCCTTGCCGCCAGCCGCCAGCTTGCCGTAGATCTCCCGCGACTCGAAGAAGGCGCGTTGGGGGTCCGCCTTCCCCTCTCCGGCCTCGAACCCGAGCTTGTAGAGCCCAAGGAGCGTCTGCACCTCGTCATCGGTGATCAGCTCTGCGGCTTCCAGCCGATCCAGGATGGCTTTGTGATCACTGATCATGTCGCCCTTGTTGGCTTCCACAATGCGTCGCGCTTCCGCGCGCGCGGCGTGCATCAGCCCTGCGATATCGGTACCCAGGTACGTTGGAGCTTCCATCATGCGCCTCCTCTGAGAAATACTCATGTCAGTAAAGCACCGGAAGCGGTTGTCGGCTAAGGGGTTGGCAGAGATCCCGTCAGGGGTTAGCAGGGATGGGCCGGCGTTCCGGCTGCGGCTCTTCGATTCCCATCAGCGCCTGTGCGTCAAGTCGGCCAGGGCGCCCTCGACCTGGCTGACGAGGTTACGGCCGAGTCTCTGCCTCGGTGGGCACGATATCGAGCAGGACCTCGTTACGACGCAGGAACGAGGGCATGAACGGTGGATCGAAACGGGCGAAACGGGGCTCTCCCCACGCCGTGAATCCAGAGGCGGCTATCGCACCCCGGAGCAACTCCAGATGGCGCGCATACCCGGCCTCGTCCCACCGGCCGCGATACCTCACCGCAGCGGTGAGACTCCCCGGAATGCTCCTCAGCCGCACCTGCGGGCTGGTCGGTTGTGGAGCCGTCTCGATCGTGAGGCCCGTGGGGAGCACGAAGGCAACGCGGAACGCCCCCTTCTCGCCAGGATCACCTGGCTTTCCGCCGACGGCCTCCTGAACGACAGGAGCGGTCATCGCGATCTTCGTCGACGCCTCGGCCTGCACGACAGGCGCGGTCATCGCGACCTTCTGACGAACGGAATTCTCGCCGCTGATATAGGCGAACAGGTATCGGAATGCACGATTGCCGGCATCTTCGAATGGCCCTGTCGTGATGACCTCGGCGACGAGATGCTCCGGGTAGCGACGCAACTCGAAACCATCGTTATTGCCCACGACCGCATAGGGCTGTTGTTCGGTCATGCTCTCAAGCTACTCCGCGTTCAGGTCTAGCCAACGATGATGCTGGGTGTGACCTCACGAAGCTGGCAGACGGTGTCACGGATGCACTCAGCCCAGTCCTCGGAAGGCGTACCCGTGATCCATCTCTCGAAGCCGATCTTGAACACGGTCACACCCGTCTCGGCGGCAAGGGTCGCCGACGGCTCCGCAACCCCGCGCTCGCGCAGCGCCCCGCGACGGATGCGCTCAGGGTCGAAAATTTCAGCAGTTCGCGCTCCTGGAGTGCGGGATTGGCCGAGATGATCGCGGCCCGCCGAATGGAGTGTGCACGGTCGAAGACCAGTCCGCCGACCTTGTTCATGGCCGCAATGACCACGTCGACCGGTCGCACATCTTCGGGCGTCTCGGCAATGGTCGCGAGGATGATGCGCTGGAGTTCCTGGGATCCCTGGAAGAGCACCTCCCGTTTGTCGGCGAAGTAACGGAAGAACGTGCGCTCGGTAACACCCGCTCGTTCCGCGATCTCAAGGGCCGTCGTCTGCTCGAAGCCGCGCTCCGAGTAGAGCTCCAGTGCGGCGCGCGCGAGCCGAGCCGTGCGCATCCGGTAGCCAGCGTCCCATGAGAGGCAGTCTACGATCTTTCGAGTTGATGTCGGTCGCTGACATTACGTGCTACTCTGACGTCAGCAACTGACATCAGTAGCCGATGCCTGGCAACCGACCGGGCGCGCGTCTCGAAGGAGAAGTCACTCATGCGTATTTTCATCACCGGCGCTTCCGGCTGGATCGGCTCTGCCGTATCCCAGGAAATCATCGCTGCCGGACACGAGGTCGTCGGCCTGGCGCGAAACGACGAGTCGTTCGCGAAACTGCAGGCCGCCGGCGTCACTCCCCATCGCGGGAATCTCGACGATCTCGACAGCATGCGCGAGGCGGCGGCAGCAGCGGATGGCGTCATCCATCTGGCATACAAGCACGACTTTTCCGACATGGCGGGTGCCGGCGCGACCGAGCGAGCCACCATCGAGATGTTCGGGGACACCCTCGCCGGCTCGGATCGCCCGTTCCTGTTCGCGTCTGGTGTTGCGGGGCTCGCGCCTGGCAGGCTCGCAAGCGAGGACGACGCGGTTCCGTTCAGCGGGCCTGAGGCGCCGCGCGGGGGCGCAGAGGCGCTCGCGCTTTCCTATGCCGACCGCGGAATCCGCTCCGTCGCCCTCCGTTTCTCCCCGACAGTCCACGGTGAGGGCGACCACGGATTCATGCAGGTGATCTCAGGGATCGCCGGCGAAAAGGGTGTCTCCGGCTATGTCGGTGACGGTTCCAGCCGCTGGCCTGCCGTGAATCGTCTGGATGCAGCGAGGATGGTGGCACTCGCACTCGCGAAGGCGCCTGCCGGATCCCGCGTGCACGCCGTCGGCGAAGAGGGCATCTCGTCGCTCGAGATTGCCGCCGCAATCGGCGACGCTCGAGGCATCCCACTGGTGTCGATTCCCCCGGAAGATGCCGCCGCGCACTTCGGCTGGATCGGCATGTTCTTCGGCCTGGACGTTCCCACCTCGAGCGCCAGGACGCAGGACCTGCTCGGCTGGACACCGACGCACCCCGGCCTTGTCGACGATATCAAGTCCGGCTTCTACGGGTCGAGGCGTCCCGCCCAGTAGTCCCTTCGTTCGTCGGCACCTGATCGGTGAATGAACAGCAGGCAACATCGCCTCACTGAAGCGAAGCCCTTACCGGGGTTCGGCCGCTTCGATTCGCGGGGCTGCCCAGCTGGCCAGGAGTCGCAGACGCTCTGCGCTGGGTGAGCCGGGTTCCGCGGTGTAGATCATAAGAACGAATCCTGGGTCGGCGGTGATGATGAGCTCTTCATAGGCAAGAGTGAGCTCGCCGACGACGGGGTGATTGAAGCGTTTTGTGCCGGAGCCGTGGGTGCGGACGTCGTGGGCCCCCCAGAGCTGGCGGAATGTGTCGCTGCGGGTGGATAGTTCGCCGACGAGGTCCTGGAGGCCTTTGTCGTTGGGGTCGCGCCCTGCTTCGGCACGCATGATTGCGACGCACATTCCGGCGAAGAGATCCCAGTCCGGATAGAAGTCGCGTGATGCGGGGTCGAGGAATTGGAACCGGGCCAGGTTCGGTGTGCGCCCACCGTCGCCGATCAGTGGCGAGTAGAAGGCACGTCCGAGTTCGTTTGTGGCGAGAAGATCCTGGTGCTGGTCGCGCACGAATGCCACGCCGTCGGTGATCGTGCTGAGTACCCAGTGAAGACTGGGCCTGCTCACGGCGTTCTTTGTGGCGCGCCTGCGCGGACGTCCGGACAATGGGACGCCGTCTGCTGCGCGGGCGAGGTCGAAGAGGTGGGTCCGTTCCGTGTCGTCGAGGTTGAGTGCGCGGGCAAGGGCGTCGAGAACGGAGGAGGACGCCCCTCCGATCGCGCCACGTTCGAGCTTGGCGTAGTACTCGACACTGACGCCGGCGAGCGTTGCCACCTCGGTGCGACGGAGCCCCGCCACCCGCCGGTTTGCTCCGGCGGGAAGGCCCACCTGTTCCGGAGCAATTTTCGCGCGGCGGGACATGAGGAATTCGCGTACCTCGGAGTGATTGTCCATGTCGACGAGACTACGTCTCCGGCACTGGGCGCGGGGTGCCCTGCTGGTACACCCCTCGACAGAGACTCCCTCCCGGGGTGCACAGCGCGTTGACTGAGGCATATGCAACAACCGGCTGTTCACGGCGGGCCCGGTTTGGACCGTTGCGCACCCGTGGGCAGTAACGCATGCAACAGTCGGCGGTGAGGAGAATCTTGAACACGACCATCACGGTGCCACCACCGGCCGCTGTCGAGACGATGAAGCGTTTGCCTCTGGCAACCCTGGTTGCCTTGGCGGTCATCGGCTTCGTTCTCGTGGCGATGGAGACCATGCCGGCCGGCCTGCTTCCGGTCATCGCCGCCGGCATGGGGACCAGCGAAGGCACCGTCGGGCTGTTTGTGAGCGCATACGCCCTCGGCACGGTCATCATCACGATCCCGGCCATCACCCTGACCCGGGGAATGCGCCGAAAGCCCCTGCTCCTCGGAACGATCCTCGGTCTCATCCTCGCGAACAGCGTCACCGCACTCTCCAGCGACGTGGCTCTGTCCCTGCTGTCACGGTTCGCTGCGGGGGCATTCTCGGGAATCATCTGGGGGATGCTCGCGGCCTACGGTCGAAAGATCAGCCCGCCGTCCCGCGCAGGGCTGTCCCTGGCGATCGTCTCCGGCGGGGCACCGGTCGGATTCGCCCTCGGTACACCCCTCGGATCCTGGCTTGGAACGACATTCGACTGGAGGTGGGCATTTGGCGGCCTCACCGCAGTGGCCATCATCGCCGGTGCGCTCATCGCCGCGATCGCCCCCGACGTCCACGGACAGCCGGGAAGCTCACGACTGCCCTTGGTCCGGGTGTTCCGAATCCCCGGCATCGCCATCATTCTGTCCGTCATCTTCACCTGGATGTTGGCGCACAACACGATCTACACCTATCTCTCCCCGTACCTCAGGGCGACCAGCAGCAGCCTCACCGTCGACGTTCAGCTTTTCATCTTCGGAGTCGCCTCGATCGGCGGCATCGTCATCACCGGGGCGCTGCTGGACCGCTATCCGAGACCGCTGCTGCACGGCAGCGCGGCGCTGTTCATCATGGCCGGTGTTGTCCTCCTCATCGGGCACACCTCGACCGCGGCGATCGTCGTCGCGACTGTTCTGTGGGGAATCGCGTTCGGCGGGGTATCCGCCCAGGTCCAAGCCGCTCTCACCACAACGGGAGGCAACGACTCGGATATCGCCAACTCGTTCCTGCCGGTGGCGTTCAACCTCGCCATCTTCACCGCCGGCATTCTCGGCGCCGCCCTACTGACAGTCTTCGACGGCCTCGTCCTCACCGTCGTGATGATCGTGTTCGGCCTCACCGCGCTCCTGCTCACCGTCTACGGACGTCGCACCGCTTTCCCCGTCCGCCTCTAGCAACCATTTCCCACAATTTCTCAACCATTCGACCAATCGACAGCAACACATCTGGAGATAGCAATGAAAGCGATATACATGTTCGGTGCTGGCGACGTTCGTCTCGTCGACGCCCCCGACCCCGTCGTGCACGACACCACCGACGCCGTCGTCCGAATCGTTCGGGCCTGCGTGTGCGGTTCCGACCTGCACCCGTTCCACAGCATGCCGAGCACCCCGGGTGGGGTGTCCATGGGGCACGAATTCATCGGCGTCGTCGAGGAAGTCGGATCCGACGTCCGCACCCTCGCGCCCGGCGACCTTGTCATCTCTCCGTTCGCCTTCTCCGACGGAACGTGCGAATTCTGCCGCGAAGGCCTCTACACCTCCTGCATCCACGGCGGATTCTGGGACATGCCCGGCATAGGCGGCGCCCAGGCCGAAGGCATCCGGGTCCCCTTCGCCGATGGGACCCTCGTGAAAGTCCCCGGCATCGACGAGAAGTCCCCGCTGCTCACCTCGCTGCTGACCCTGTCCGACGTCTACGGCACCGGGTGGCACGCAGCCAGCCGCGCCGGTGTCACCGCCGGAGACACTGTCGCGGTCATCGGTGACGGAGCGGTCGGCCTGATGGCGGTCCTCTCAGCCAAGCAGCTCGGCGCCGAGCGCATCATCCTGATGGGGCGCCACCAGGCGCGCACCGACCTCGGGCGGGAATTCGGCGCAACCGACGTCGTCGCAGAACGCGGCGACGAAGGCATCAACAAGGTCCGCGAACTCACCGGCGGTCACGGCGTCCGGAAGGTGCTCGAAGCGGTCGGGCATCTGCCCGCCTACGAACAGGCCTACCGCATCGTCCGGCCCGGCGGAGTCATCAGCCGCGTCGGCGTTCCCCAGTATGAGGACGCACCGATCGGGTTCGGCAGCCTCTTCGGCGCCAATATCACCCTGACCGGCGGCCCGGCTCCTGTGCGGGCCTACATCGAACGGCTGATGCCGGCGATCCTCGACGGCACCGTCAACCCCGGAAGGGTCTTCGACCGTACCGTCACCCTCGACGCCGTCCCCGAGGCGTACCGTGCCATGGACGACCGCGAAGCCCTCAAGGTCATGATCGCCTTCTGAACGACACACTCCTGCCGCTCCCCGCACCATCGACCACCCCTGAAAGGAACACCATGACCAGCCAACGCACGCAGGTCGGAGGAGGCCGGAACCTGTTCGGCGACTTCGCTCCGAAACTCGCCGAACTCACCGACGACGTCCTCTTCGCCGACGTCTGGAACCGCCCCGAACTCTCCGCCCGCGACCGCAGCCTGATCACCGTGGCCGTACTCACGGCCGGCGGGAACACCGACCAGTTGACCTTCCACCTCGATCACGCCGTCAAGAACGGCGTAACCCAGATCGAACTCATCGAAGCCATCACGCACGTCACGCTCTACGCCGGCTGGCCCCGGGGCATGGCCGCAATGGGCGTCGCCAAGCAGTATTTCTCCAAGGACGAGTAAGGAACATCATGATCATCGAACCTGCAGTACCGACCACGCTCAACCCGGCCGCCCAGTTCGCCGGTGAAGTCTGGCTCGACCCGATCGCACTGCCCCACGAGGCCGACCAGCGCATGGTCGTCGTGACGGTGCGGTTCGCTCCAGGAGCCCGCACCGCCTGGCACTCCCACGAACTGGGCCAGTACGTCCGCGTCACGCAGGGCGTCGCCCGTTTCGGAGCGCGAGACGGCTCGATCATCGAGGTCCACCCCGGCCAGACGCTCTACACCCCGCCAGGCGAACAGCACTGGCACGCGGCAGCCCCCGGCGTCTTCATGGAGCACATCGCCATGGTTCAGTCGGGCGACGACCCGGCCAAAACCACCACCTGGCTTGAGCACATCACCGATGACGAGTACAACGGCAGCTAAAGGCCGTCTGCCGACAATTCCGTGCGCGAGTTCCTGACGCTGCGACGCCGGGCATTCGGGGAGCCGCAGCCGCCACGTGGGGTTCCGGTGCGACGGAAGTGGGTGCGGCCGGGTTCGTGAGTTCTGCACCAGACCGGCCGCCTTGGCGAAGCTGGTGCGGGCGCCGGTGGCATAGCCCAAGGCACCACGCAGGTAACGTCCCCGGGCACCAATCGAGTCAGTCCATCCGATGACGCTGGCTCAGCTTCGAGAATCACCCGGTGCCGGCACGAGGCCTGGGCCGACAGCCGGAAATCGGCGCGGTGAACCGCTCGGGCGACGATCACCGCTCGCTAAACTGGACTCGAGTCCACGACCTTTTTGGAGGGACTTTGAATACCGAACAAGCAGCAAGGATGAACACCGGAGTCGGCTTCGTCGCAGCACTTGACCAAAGCGGCGGCAGCACGAGTGGCGCTCTGAAGCTCTATGGCATCGACCCGGCCTCGTACGGCAGCGATGAGCAGATGTTCGACCTGATGCATCAGATGCGTGCCCGTGTAATGACGGCCGCAAGCTTCACCTCCGACCGCATCCTCGCGACGATCCTCTTCGAGCAGACCATGGACCGCACCATTGACGGCCAGTTGACGGGTGAGTACCTCACCGCCCGAGGTATCGTGCCAATCGTCAAGGTCGATCAGGGCCTGGCCGCTGAGGAGGACGGCGTCCAGTTGATGAGGCCCCTCACCAAGCTGGAACCCCTCCTCACCCGTGCCGTTGAACGCACGATGTTCGGCACGAAGATGCGTTCCGTGATCAAGTCAGCCAACCCCGCCGGAATCCAGGCGATCGTCGACCAACAGTTTGCCGTCGCCGCGCAGGTTCTTTCCCATGGCCTGGTGCCGATCTTGGAACCCGAAGTCGACATACATGCCCCTGACAAGGCCGAAGCCGAAAACCTGCTCAAAGCCGACGTGTTGGCGGCCCTCGACCGGCTCCCCACCGACCAGCCTGTGATCGTCAAGCTGTCGATCCCGACGGTACCCGACTTCTACACCGACCTGATCGAGCATCCGCTGGTATTGCGGGTGGTAGCACTCTCCGGTGGCTACAGCCAAAGTGAGGCCTGCCGATTGCTGGCCGAGAACCACGGTTTGAGCGCCAGTTTCAGCCGGGCGCTGCTCGAGGGCCTTACCGTCCAGCAATCGGACGCAGCCTTCAACGCAATGCTGGCCACCTCCATCGAGCGGATCTACACGGCGTCCACGACCTGACCCCCGGCATTCCCAAGCTGCGGGGTGCGTGATATACGTAGCTCATGACCACTGGAAGCAAAGACGAACCGTGGATTCTGTCCACCCCGCCGGGTACGAGCCAGTACACGATGTACCGCGACGAGTCGAGCACACCACCGAGCCTGGTCTGCCAGGTCGGATCAACAAAGCTCAGCTACGACGCCCGAGCCGTTGAGGACCTGCACACCTGGCTCACGGAGCATGGTGATTGGGTACCGCTGGGTGCCGCGGACGAGAAGAAAGTCCCGGCTGAGGGGAGTGTCGAGGCGTGGGGCCGGTCCGAGTCCAACCCGCTCGGCGGCTGGTACGGGCTCCGGAACGGATACCGCGGGCGATTCGGCATGTATCTTCCGCCGTTGCTCGAAGCGCTCGGACTCGCCGAACTCACCCACGACCCCCGCAACAACAGCATGCGCGCACGCTAGAAGTCCCTCCCTGCGGTCCCGTATGACAACGGGCCGTCGGATCCACAGGACGGCAGCTTCCCTGCGACATTCTGGTGAGGCTAGGTTCCGGACGCAAGTGCACGCGCAATGATCGCCGCGATGACGTCGGTCTTGGCTTCGGCGTATGCATTCATGTCGTCGAAACCCTCACCCAACAACGCGCTCTTGGTCGCTTCATATAGGGACCGGTCGTCAGCATCCGCACGAAGACGGTTGCGGAAGAGGAGGTACCTATCGATAGCCGAATCGCCTCTTTGCAGGATGTGGATGTGCACATCGCGTGCCGAGGTTCGCACCAGGCGATGGCCGGGCTCACGAACGCGCAACTCGTATCCCACGGATAAGAGAGGTCCGAGATAGTCCTCCTCCACCGTGATATCGCCGACCGTGACCAGGATGTCGATAATCGGCTTGGCCGCCAGCCCGGGTACCGAGGTCGATCCGATGTGTTCAACCTCGACTTCCGTCGTTCCGAGCGCCTTCCGCAGACGATTCTGGTGGGCAAGGAAGATAACGGGCCAGCTGTCGTCATAGGCAACGAGTTCCAGCTCGCGCTTCTCAGATCCGCCGACAAGCTCGACCGCTACAACGTCTGGTCGACGCGATACGAAGTCCTTGGTCATGCGATCATCCTCGCATCGGTTTTGCCCGGTAGCGCTCAGACGCCCGCGAGCCAGAGGTCGGGTCCGAAGATCTCGTAGTGGATGCGATTGGCAGGGACCCCTGCAGCCAGCGCCTGCGAGCGCAGGCTGCGCATAAACGGGAGCGGCCCGCACAGGTAGACCGAGGCGTTGTCGGGAATGGTCACATTCTCGAGAGACATGAAACCCTCGTGGTGACCGGCGCTCGGGATTTCCAGCCACAGCTCCAGCTCGGCGGCCTCGAGCAGGGCGATGTCCTCGCTCATCTGGTCGCGCAGCGCCCAGCGTTCCAGGTTGCTTTCGGCGTGCAGGACGAGCACTTCGCGCTTCGAGGCACCGTCCACCAGCGAGCGCAGGATGGACGCGCTTGGCGTGCAGCCGATACCAGCCGAGGCCAGGACGAGCGGGCCGTCGCCGCGGTCCAGGGTGATGTCCCCGCAGGGCACAGAGAGGATCAGCGTGTCGCCGACCTGCACGTCGCGGTGCAGGGCTGGGGAGACCTCGCCGTTCGCATCTAGCTTGGTGGTGAAGACGCGGGTCGTGGCCGTGCCGGCTGACAAGGAGTATTGCCGCACCTGATGGATGCCGTCGGGCATCCGCACGGTGACGCTCACGTACTGGCCGGGCAATGCGGGCGAGACCGGGGTGTCATCGGCCGGTTCGAGGGTGAACGTGACGGCGTCGGTACCGGCCGTTTCCTTCTTCACGACGACCCAGGGCGCGAGGGGCTTGTCGCTTGCGAGGCCGGAGTAAAGTCCGCTCTCCATCTTGATCAGGGCGTGGGCCATCAGCCAGTAGACCTCGGTCCAGGCACCGGCGATCTCCGTTGTGATGACGTCGCTGAGCTCGTCGGCGATGGCTTCGAAGAGGTATTTGTAGACAATGTCGTACTGCTCGGGCCGGATGTCGAGGGAGACGTGCTTGTGCGCGATGCGGGAGAGCATGGCCTCGGGAGTGGTCTCGGGATTCTGAACCAGGTGCGTCGCGAACACTGCGATGCTGCCGGCGAGTGCCTGCTGCTGGGAGCCGTTCTTCTGATTCGAGCGGCTGAACAGGCCGTCGAAGAGCTCGGGGTGGGCGGTGAGCATGCGGCCGTAGAAATTCCTGGCGATTTCGGGCATGCGCTCGCCTACGAGGGGCAACGTCGCTTCGATCAGGGGCAGAGACTGGGCAGAGAGCATGTTGACTCCAAACATTTAGGTATTTAAATCAAAACTATCATTTTAATTTCGTACACGCGGATTCTGCGACGTGCAGGACGTTCCGAGCGCAGTGAAGCGCCTCAAAGGACGACTCCGGCCAGAGAGGAAACCCGGCTCATGCTCAGAACCAGCCCGCGCCAGTAGCTCAGCGAAGTGACCGCAGGTAGCGTCTACGCGCGATCCGCTGGGCGATGAGCAATAGTGGGTAGAGGGCTCGCCAAGGCTGCTGTGGCGCAGGTCGCGTGAGCGAGCGCACGGTGAGACGCACCTCGTCGCCACGTCGGTGCACGATGAACGCCTCTTCACCACTGACCGGGTGCCCAGGCAGGGTTCGGTATGCAAAGCCGACCCGGTCGGACTCCTTGACGACCTCAACGACCTCCACGGGCTCGACAACGGTCACAGTGAGCACACGTGCGGTGACGATGACATGGTCCCCCTGTGACACCGGTCCGGTCGAGTCGACCGCAAACCCGCTCGCTGTTTTCACCCGCCACCGGAGGACGTCCCTGGTGGCGCGCTCCCAGATGGCGTCACCATGCCCCACGAGCGCCGACACTTCGGAGCGCCGGTACCCACGGTCGCTCGCCGGCCATTCACCACGTTCCGGACTGGTCATGCGTCACCTCGTTCGCTGCGTCGAGAGCATTCTCGACCGAAGCCGCGTAGGTCAGCTGCATTTGTCCGGGGCGTCATTGAAGAGAGCCACCCAGTCGCAGATCGCGCCAGCCGAAGCCGTCCGAATCGGGCAGCGCGTCGCGGATTTGTGCGTCGTTGAAGGGGAGATGGGGACGGAGATCATCGGGTAGCTCGGCAGCGGGCAGAGCAGCATCCGTGACGCCTTCGGCCAGCATCCGCGCTTGGGCTTTCGCCAGAAGCGGCACCGTCAGCGTGCGTCTCAGACCAGGATCCTCCAGACCGCTCAACCGCGTGCTGCCATAGACCCACGCCGCGTATGCCCAGTCGTCCAACCCTCCGACGAGGACGTCGTCCTTGGGCGAGCGGTTATGCATTCCGTTGGACTCCAGACTCAATAGACGCTCCGGGTAGGCGCAGCGTTACATCAATCCAGCCGTTGTGGCCGGGTGGCACTCATCGCGTTCATCTATTGCGTGAGCCGGCGGATTGCCCAGAGAACTGTGCCGACCAGAGCCGCACCGAGCGCGGCCACCACTCCAAGATTCAGGAGCGGCGCGAACGCCATGAGCAGCGACGGCAGCACGCAACCGGCCGGTGAAGTGCACGGCTGGTTCGCGATGCCTTGGAGCACCGACATCGCTGTGATGATGAGTCCGCAGGCGAGCCACAGCTTGACGAGGTCACCCAGTGTCACACGCTCTCGACGCTTACGTCGTGCCGGGGAGCAGGGCGGAGTCGCGCGACTGCGGGCGGGAGTGCGATTCAGAGCGCGGTTGGGAGCACCGGTCGTGGGTCGAGTGGTTGTTCGAGTCGCCGCGGTCTTGGCTTGGGAGGGGACCTGAGCGGCAACGCTGAGCGTCCCGACCTGAAGAACGAGTCGCTCGAATCGTGGCATCACCCGCAGGGTGTCGGCCGCGCGCGGGTCCACGTGCCAGGTTTCCGGCTCTTCGGCTGCGAACTCGATCAAGGCCAATTCGCTGTCGCTCAATTGCTGAGGCCGGGCCACGAGCCAGGAGACAAGGTTCTTCGCATCCACAACAGCGACCAGGCCCGCGGCGGGGGTGCGCTTGTCATTGATCGACCTCGCACCGAGAATGGCCAAGACGGAAATGACCGGCACGGGGAACCCGACTTTTGTCGTCAACCGTCGGCCCACATCCATCGCGTCACTCTGCGCCTGCTTCACATGGCGGGTGTTGACGTTGTTGACTCGAAGCACGAAGTCGCCCACCCAAATGGATGCGCCGGCGTGGTGTTTCGTGTTGATCGCGAACACTCCCCCTGGCCCGATGACGAGGTGATCCACATCCTTGGTGCCGGCACCGATCGGCACCGCATGCCGCACAAACCACTTCGGACCTAGCGCAGCAAGAAGCAAGCCGACCTCGATCTCGCCGAGAGCGCCCACGTACCAGGACCGGGCATCCGCGTGAAGCGTCACTCCGTCGGAGGACCGCAGGGAAGGATCGAGAGCCTCAGCGTCAGCCTGGACCTGCAGGCATTTCGCCGCCACCGAATAGCCAGCTCCGCGCGAGGACAGCGCCTGAATGCCCGCAAAGTCAACGCGCCCACCCACATCGTCAGACATTGGCACCCGTACCCCCGAGGCCTGACGCTACCCGCATGCGACGAGCAGCCGCTTGCCCCAATGCGGGGCCGAGCAGCCATGTTTACGCCAGGACCGTCTACCCTTCCGTCAGGATGCGATGCGGTTGACCGCAGACTCATCGCGTGATTGCATCGGGCCCGATCGTTCGTTCTTGGCCGTTCGCATCCAGGACGCGGACGTCCAGGGGCATGCGATTGCGGCGGCGTAGTCGTCCGGTCAGTACGCTATGAACGCCGCGGGTCACCAGGGCCACCTTCGTCAGGCTGCGAAACTCGGCAGCGTCCGACGGTTGCACCCTGTTGGCCCAGCAACCGGGCCACAGGGAAACCAAGGCCGCGAGTGGAACCCGTGACGACCGCCACGCGCCCGCGAAGGGCACCCTGCTGGGTATCCATGCCTCTCCTCACGCCGCAAGCCTCACGCCGCTACCGCAGGAGAAGTGCCGAGAGGGCATTAGTCCCACGTTTGACGCGACGGTTACTGACCCGGTCGCGTCCATGATGGCACGGTTGCGGTTCGCGCGTTCGGACCGACCCTGCTGCGGAGTCGATCGTGGAGATGGCTGGCGCAGCACGGAGTCCGTCGGCACGTCTTGATGAACCCAAGTCGACCTGACCCGCTACCTCAGCATCAGCGGTTTCCTCGTCACCGAGCTGACTCGCCACCGATACACCCGGCAGATAGTCGGAATCTGGCACCAAGCCTGACGTTGATACTCCCGATGCAGACCCCGAACAGCGGGGACTCTGTCGATGACACGCTGGGCGCTTACTCGATCGCGTCAGCGACGGAGGTCCTCAGCGCGGGCACTAGGTCAGTCTCGAACCAGGGATTGCGCGCTTGCCACCGGAAGTTGAGCGGTGACGGGTGCACCACGGGAAACACATCGGGCAGGTACTCTCGGAACGCTCGGACAGTCTCGGTGAGGTTGCGCTTGCCACGGCCGACGAGATACTGGTCCTGCGCGTACTTGCCGACGAGCAATGTCAAACGAATCCCAGACAGCTGGCCGACGATGAGCGGATGCCACCGCGGTGCAAAGTCTTTTCGTGGCGGCAAGTCGCCGCTGGTTCCTTTGCCCGGGTAGTAGAAGTCCATCGGGAGGATCGCGAACAGCGCGGGATCTCGGAATTGATCCTCCGTCACACCCAGCCACAGCATCAGCTTCGCGCCGCTCGCGTCGTCCCAGGGGATTCCGGAGGCTTCCGCCTTCTGTCCGGGCGCCTGACCGATGATCACAATCCGAGCGGCAGGGTCCGCGACGAACAGGGCCCCCACGCCTCGCTTCGCCCAGGCAGCGTTCGAGGGATCGGTGTCAATGGCCTGCCGGATCTCGTCGAGGGTCACGTGTCCCTCCTGAGCCGACTCGCCAAGCTCGAGAACGGTTGCAGCATTCTGCAGACAGTAGCAGTTGTGAAAGTGCGGCGCCGAGATCGTGAAATCGTCAAATTTTGGGCTCTCCTGACTCTTCCGTGGGTTAGTCCCGGCCGGGAAGCACGGGTTTGTGCCCGCCGAGGCTGAGCATTGCGAGGGCGATGAGGGCCTCGGGTGATTTGAAGCCGAACGCGATGCGGGTCATGAGGCGGATCTTGGTGTTCATGGATTCGACGCGGCCGTTGGAGAGGCTGTGCTCGATGGAGGCCAGGATCGCGGTGCGGTGTTTCACGATGCTCTTCTGCAGTTTCACGAAGGACGGGATGCGGCAGCGGCGAGCCCAACCAACCCATTTGTCGAGAGCTTCGGTCGCTTCCTCGAGAGGCAGTTTGAAGATCACACGGAGGCCTTCCTTCAGGTAGTACGCCCGAGCCAGCCGGGGGTCGGTCTGCACGATCCAGGCGAGCTTCGTTTGTTGCTTCTCGGTCAGGTTTTCCGGGTTCTTCCAAAGCGCGTATCGGCAGTTCTTGATGCCCGTCGCCCGGGCGCTGTCTGGGCGTGCCGGGGCGTCGGCTGGGGGCCGGCCGCGAGTGCGTCGGGCATCGTTGTGCCGGGCGGCTTTGCGGGCCTCGTTCCACGCGCCCCGGCGGACTTCATCGAGGGCCTCGGTGGCCCATTTCACGACGTGGAACGGATCAGCGCAGCGAACAGCGTTCGGCGCTCGTTCCGCGACAACACTGGCGATCCAGGCCGCACCGTCCGCGGAAACATGCGTGATCAGTGCCGAACGCTCCGGCCCCAACGCATCAAAAAACGTCTCGAGGGTGGCCTTGTCCTGGCCTGGTGCCGCCCAGACGAGACGGCCAGAATCGTGGTCCACGACGCAGGTCAAGTACTTGTGGCCGCGCTTGTAACTGATCTCGTCAATCCCGATCCGGGTGAGGCCCGCGAACTGGTCGAACTGCTTCTCCGTATCTGCCCAAACCCGGGTGATGATCGCGCCCACGGTGCGCCACGCGATGCGCATCAGCACGGTGATGGCGGACTTGGATGTTTGCGTGGCCAGCCACGCGACCTGGTCATCGAAGAACAAAGTGTGCCCGCTCTGATGCCGGGCCCACGGCACGGCGGCGACCGTCACGCCATGCACCCGGCAGCTCACCCGCGGCGCCGCAGCTTCTAAGTGGATTTGCACCGAGCCGGCGTCCAGGGATCGCCAGCGGCGCCGCCCGTCACCGGCGTCGTAGCGCGGGCAGCGCTTCCGGCAGGCCCCGCACCGGTTCCGCATCGATGCCGTTGGGCGCACCGACGCGACCAGCATGCCCGTATCCGCGTCGAGATCGACCGCTTCGACGATGGTTTTGTCGACTCCGAGCAGAGTCCGCCATAGTGTTGAGTTTTGCACGCCGTTTTCTCGTCCCTGTGTTTCTTGCCTTTGTCAGTTAGAAACCTAGACGGAGAGCGGCGTGCACTCGTTAAGGCGCTCGGAAACCACCCACGGTAACGTCAGGAGAGCCAAATTTTGATGCGAATAGTTCCCCGGTAAGCGCCCTTGTCATCGTCGCCGGGCAAGGGGGCCGGCGCGGGCAAGATCGACTGGCGGTCCATCTCTACCTGCGCTTCGTAACGTGTCGGATTGAATGCCTCATCGGCGATCGTCATCGATCCGCCTCGACGCCTCTGATTCCAGGAGAAGTCGACCCACCCCTTGCGCTGCCCGACAATGGCTACAACAGTGATCACGGTGATGACACCTGCAACGATTATCCAGTTCACCCTTCAAATCTAGTTTGATTACATTCCGAGGTGGCGAGTCTCTTGGGGCCCCTTCCCGGAGCTGTTGCGGTCAGGCCAAGTCCTTGAAGCTGTCCTCGCCGGGGCGCCAGACCGTCCACGCTTCGTCGTGGAATCCCCTGAGCTCGGCGATCTCAACGTAGACGTCTTCTTTCTCAGGGTGGATCACGATCGCGCCCGTGTCGAGGTCAATGCGGATACCTGCCCCGGAGGATTCGCGACGTCAACGTGCCAGGGGTCAATCAGCGTAGAGAATCTGCGTAGCCACGGTCCTGCTGCGGCAGATGCGAACGGCTTCTAGAAGAAGTCGAAAACGAAGCGGCCAAGCGCCCGCAGAGATCGGCCAAGACTGCGCACCCACCCGATACCGCGACGTCTCGATTCTGCCCAAGTGGCGCCGGCCACCATCACTGCGGCAACCAATGCGACGAGCAGCGCGACCTCGACAATCGGGCCGGGCAGACGGACTACACCATCAAGGGCGATGACGATTCCGGCTGCGAAAAGAACTACAAGCCCGAGGACGGTCGTCCACAACGGCCAACGGGACCTTGGTCGGTGTTCCTCGGGCGGCAGCACAGGCCAGACGCTAGCACGCGAACTCCCATTCCATGCAAGCATGACACTCATGCGTGACGCCGACTGCCCGGCATCTAGAGCGGCGTACGTCACGCGTTTGAAGGAGGGCTGCCAATTCCGAGCTCCCACGGGCCCGCACCCGACCAGAACAAGTTGAATGAGCACGACTGCCCCAGCGTCGAGCCCTGCTTCGCCTTGCCCACCAAATCAACTGTCATCAGCTTCGGGGAGATATCGGAGTCACTGCTCATTTCTCGTCCAACCGGAGAGATCTTGGAACACTGTTCGAAAACGACACCCGCACTCTCGGCAGTGTATGCCGACGGTGCAGACGCGAAGAGATCCTCGAGCGCCTGCTGGTCCCCGGCGTCAATGGCCGCGATCACCTGCTGACGAAGCTCTCTTGCCGATCCGTCAGGGGGCAAGGACATCGTGGGCTCATCGAATGCGGTGCACCCGGAAAGCACCAATCCTGCGAACGTTACAACGAAGCACAGGAGCAAACGCTGGGGGTGACCGCGATCCATTCTGGACGATATCGGCATTAGATTTCGCGAACTGACCGGGCGTCGTCGATTCCGTGGTCAAGCGTCCTGCCGGCTGCCAACTCGTTGACTTTGTTATTCGAACTCATCTCGACACGCGGCCACGCAACACGCCCAGAATTCAGTACGGCCGAGTTAGAGAGGGATCGTTGCATCGCGCTCTTCGTCTTCCCCATGGGTTTGATCATTGCAGCCCCCGCGGGCATTGCCCAGAAGTGCGCAGACTCACTGCGGTGCAAGGCTGTCGACCCGGCCCAAACCATTTCCTTTTGGGTACACACGTAGGTACACGCATCGACCTGGACAGAAACGGCGGATACCAACGGTCCAAGTCACCGGAAACGCCGATAAGGCCCGGTTCGGCGTGAAAAAGTGTGCCCCTGGAGGGATTCGAACCCCCAACCGTTTCCTTAGGACACAACCGAAAATGCTATCTTTTTCGCCAAGATTACAGTTTTGATCAGGGATAATAAGTAGCGATGTGGTCCTGGTGTACACAGCGGTGTACACATACAGACTGATCGACAACGCACGCCTCGCGCGCAGCAGTAGCCCCGACGGTCCAAGCACATACGACAAAGCCGATTAGTGCTCTTCCTTCGTTCTCGCCGCGATGGTGAAGACAACGGCGAGGTAGGCAATCACAGCCACGGGGACCACCGTCGAGACGATCGGCATCAGAGCCGGGCTGGGTGCGATCCAGTAGAGAACAAGTGCGACTACGGATAGGACCCCGATGACGATGCCAATTGCCGCGTACACGGGTGTCCTGATGACTCGCCGCGCTTGGCGTCCCAGTGTTTCACTGTCTTTCACTATTGCCTCCTATGCATAGCAGTTGATGATCACGGGATGGGCGGAGCCACCAATGGCTAGCATCCGGAATCCCACGCACTGTCCCGTGTTCTTGGCCTGTACTGCGGCGACCCAGAAAGCAGCGCTATACACACCGCATGCGAAGCCGATAATGGGGTTGAGAAGGGCGGCGCCACCGCACAGCACGGCGCCCGCCCCGACGGCGGTCTCACTGGCCGTTTGCGTTTCGGTCTTAGTGAATTCAAGCGTGCACCAAACGAAGTCACACTGCACTCTCGGATCAGCGACGACAGGAAAAGCCGTGGAACTGGATGGCGCGACAGATTGGATGAGCGTGTTTCCATCGATCGTGTACGACGTTTCGACGGGGCTGCCTTGAGCGTCCTTCGCCCATGCCGAGCCGATCACGTTCACAGCAATTCCGTTTTGATCCGAAACCAGAATCCGGCCGTCGATTTCGGAGAGTACTGCTGGCTTGTCGTTCGCAGTGATCTGGAATCGGTAGTCCGTTGGGGCGTTCTTGTTGTGGAGGACGATGTAGCCAGCATTGGCTTGTGCTCCTCCTGACTGACTCGTAAGGGCATACGAAGAATCAGGCCCAGCGAGAATTGTTACCTTCGAGTCCGCGGATAGTGCACCTGACAAGGTCGAAACCGGGGCGATTTCAACCGTGCCCGTCTTCGATCGCACCTGGAGACGCTCGGCAGTCAGAACGGTTGTACCGGGGTCCGCTACCGTGGCACGCGCAGCACCCGAGCCGAGGGTATTTGACAGTAGTCCGAGACTATTCAGGGCGTCGGTCACGGCATCTGAGTTCGGGGCCGCTGACGCGGGTGCCGCCGAGATCCCCCGACAATGACTGCGCCGATAACAGCGCTGGCGAGAATGTTCTTGAATTTCATCTCTGGTTCCCCCATCTACATGTGTCCACGCCTACCTGACGCGAGCACGCGTCACCCCAAAACGTGAATCACTTCTGTTCAATGGAACCGCACAACCGCCGCGCCAGCAAGTCGGCGGATATGCCGACTTGAATGTCTAAGCGCCACCCGATATGGTCACGATCAGGAATTTCAGAATGTCTGCCCCGACTACTGAAGGAGCCAACGGCGGACTACCAACGGTGGCACAATGCACATCAACCAGCGTCCCAACCCTTGGGAGCGCGTGCATCAGGCTTCCAAACCCGAGCTGAGGCATCAGATGACGGCGCTAGCGGATTTCATCGAGGCTGACATCGATCACCGCGCCGAAGACGCCCGAGCCCTTCAACGATGGGTCAGCGCTACAGGCCCGCGGCGAATCCACTCGTTGGCCAAGCGAACGTGTCAAAAGGCACCCTGAGAGGGTATCCGCGATTTCACACCGACATTAGTTGAAACCATCGCCGTCACCGCGCATATCGCTGGAAGGCCGGCAGTTCAGCGCAGTGAACGCAGGTAGCGTTTGCGCACGATCCGTTGTGCAATAAGCATCAACGGGCAGAGGACTCGCCAGGGCTACGTGGCGCGGGGCTTTTTGGTATACACAGCGGTGTACACATGGGCAGCAGAAGAAATGGCGGATATCGGCTACAGAACTGACCGAAAATGCCGATTAGGCGTGTTCTGGTGAGGAATAGTGTGCCCCTGGAGGGATTCGAACCCCCAACCGTTTCCTTAGGACACAACCGAAAGTAGCTTGACTTTCGACAGAAATAGTCATTTGATCAGGATATAAGAATCCCGAATTCGTCCAGGTGCACACAGAAGTACACACATAGCGGTTACTCGATCAAAGACTGCGGTCACATCTGTCCGCTTGAGTGGATGGCCGGACAATCCGGTGGATGCCCCATGACAACCCCACTGACCGCAGCAACCACTCCAAGATTTAGGAGCGGCTCGACCTGCCCGAGGATCGGCGTCGGCTTGGTCCGCTGACCGCTGACCGCTGACCGCTGACCGCTGACCGCTGATGGTGACCAAGCTATGGGGTATGTCAAGTCAACCAACCGCCGTCAGTCCCGGCCGAATATGGATTCCATCGTGTCGCAACTTGAGGCGAGCGTCATAGCATACTGCGGAAGGGCACTTAGATCGTCTCGACAGCGAACCCGAACCACTGCAGCGCAGCACACGCAATCCCAAAGACCCCGGCTGATGCGTCGGATGCCGGTGATATCGAGTTCCGATACACCCCGATAGTCATCGGCGACACGAGCATCTCCGAGTCGATCGTGTAGATCTGATCATAAACAGCCACCTGCAACCCGGTTCGACCGAGCAACTCCAGAGATGAACCTGAATCGTCTCGGACAGAAGTGGGTGACATCTTTCGAAACGCCATGGCCATGCTCCTATATCCGAAGAGTGAATTGGCCGCAGCTCTTCTTCAAGCGCGTGGTCATGCCCCGGCTAGGTCTGGTGAACAAGCTGCTCTCTCAGATCGCAGCTGTAGTTCATCGGAATTCTGACGGCGACCGTCTTCAAGCGAGGCGCCGGGGTAGAGACTACCCAATGCCTTGACAGAACTACGAATGAGACCGATCGTCGACTACGGCAAGCATCATCCCCTCGGGGGTTGGTCGATATCGTATGTTGACCGCTCTTCAAGCCGTTCGCTTCTGTTGGCGGTCATCCACGGCGGAGTCGTCTGAACGATCATAAGTTCCGGGTAGCGTTCGACAATCTCCTCACGTGATCGCGCCCACAAGTATCCCCAGAGTCCACCCGTGCCGTAGTCATACGCGACTAAATATCTAGATTTACGTTTCCCGCTCATCGCAGACCAGCCCTCCTCAATGAAACTCCAGGCACATCACCTGCAGCGACGACGGCAGCCTCTGAAACGACGCCCGATTCACCGTAGTGCGGATCGACCCGAATGATTATTGCGCTCGGCACGGCGAGGCTCCCGCACCTCGTCCCGACGGAGCAGCTCATTCGCGCTGTCAGTCGATCACCCCCCAGCCGACGTCTCGACCGTACCAAATCGTGAATCGCACGCCAGAGGCAAAAAGAGCGTTAACCTCAGGCGCCCAAGGCGTTATGCGCACTTTCACTGGCGGAACCCCCGGGTGCAACGCCTCGCCAGATTCTGATTCGATCGTGGCGCCCACTTGTGCTTCACCTCCACCTTCTTTGGCCAGAGGAAACTTGAGGACCAACGATCTCGTCCCCGATGGGAGAGATGAGACGATCCCACCGGCATCCGACGAAAACAGGGAGATCCGCGCTTGCGCACTCATCAAGCGCCTCCTTCTCCACCTCACCTGACCTCGCATGCGTCACATTACCGATCATCACCTCGATCCAAGGCCAAACGGATCAGAAGAACACCATTCCTATCGAGGCTGACTAAACCACACAACAAAAATCCAGAAACTCCGCACCGGCCCAGTCGAGCAGGGCTGACGTCGCGGCCGAAAGACCGGAAGCCGCCAACCTAGGCCGAGTTAGGCGCATACGCATTATCCATCTTTCGAGACGACGCGATCAGAGATCGTCGTGCTACTCGCTCAGTTGCAGAGCCAGCGCCTTGAGAACATCGGAAATCCAAAGAAGCGAATAGGGAATTGCATCACCGTCTTCAAGCATCGTGTTAGTCAGCCACTGCAATGACTCACTTACTTGACCGATTGTGAGGTCGTGAGGCGGCGACTCCACGTGATATATCTGATCGTCGGGGATCGACCAGAAATAGTCATTCGAGAGCTCAACCTCAGCGAATCCGGATTGCCGAAGAACTTCGAGTACGCGCGTGAAGACACGCTCAAGTTCGTCTAATTTTACGATGGTCGGCTTTGCCATTCTTCTCCAAGGAGTTGTCGGATTTGGCGGCTGAAAGTAGCAATCTCCTTTTCAAGATGCCTAATACGGCCTTCAATAGTACGCTGTCGAATTTCCGACGATCCAGCTTCGCGCTGGCCTGAACGGGTGCTGCCGAGGTGGACGGTGAGAACTAGCTCGGCTGCAACGAAACTGGCTGCACTGATGGTGATTTCCTTCATGCGGCTCCCCCGTGGGCCGTCCCAACGGCACGGCCTCAATTTATCCCAGCCACGGATATCCGGCACACGGCAGTCGCTGCAGGTGCTGTCCCTTCCAGCTTTGGATCGTTGGATAGTCGGCCACCACGCGCGTCCACGTCCCCCTATTCCATGCACGACGGACCGGGTGGGCGGGAGTCGAGGCCACACTGAGCAAGTGCTGGAAAACAAGGAACGTCGCCTCGTATCCATCGCCGAGGAAATCGTGCGATCCCTGCCACACGGTGACACGCACACGGTGGCCGCCGCCGCCATGGACAATCGGGGCAACGTACACACGGGTGTGAACGTCTTCCACTTCACCGGTGGCCCTTGTGCGGAGGTCGTCACGATCGCAGCCGCCGCGCAAGCACTGGCCGGCCCACTGGTCACGATCGTCGCAGTCGGTGACCGTGACCGCGGCGTCATCTCCCCCTGCGGACGTTGCCGACAAATCCTGCTGGACCTTCATCCCGACGTGGCCGTCATCGTTCCCCTCAAGGATGGCGAATTGGCAGCGCGAACCGTACGCGACCTGTTGCCCCTCAGCTACTCCCTACCCGAGGCCGCAGAGGCGGACTGACACACTGCCCTCATGGCCGGGGACATCCTGATACTCGAATTCAAAGATCCGCGGGTGCAGCAGCTCATGCAGGCGGGCTACTTAGTAGTCGGCTAATCGTGGGGCGCCCGCCTGTGTCTGAGAGACCCACCCGACCTCTCTGCATTCACTGGGGCAATCGTCGCGGCACGGGAACGAGCGTTCATCATCCAGGAGCTCGACGCCAGCTGGGCGCCAAAGGTCACGGCACTCGAGGCCCTGAACCAGGCCGACTACCCCGACACACCAGCGACAGCAGTGCCGGACCGGGACGAATCCGACATGCTCGAACTCTGGAAGTCCGGCCACCGATTCTTTGGTGCCAGCAAGGCCGGGCAGCTTGTAGCCGTCAGCCTCATCGGCGCGACCCTGGTGCGCGCGGAAACGGAATTCCCGTCCGACGACCCTTCCTTCAGACGGATAGGGCTCGCCGTTGCCGTCAACGCCGCGTCGATCAATGCACTGGCCGCCGACGGAATCAGGATCTTCGGCACAGGCGGCGCTCAGTCCAACGCCGGCAGCATCCGCATGAACGAACACCTCGGATACGTCATCGAAGAACGATGGCTGAGCCTCGCTCCGCCGCAGTAGTACGAAGAATCGGGGAGGCGCAAACCATTCCCTATTTGGTACACACATGGGTACACACATAGGCACGACGGGAAACGGTCAATATCGACCGTCTAGGTAACCAAAACGCCGATTAAGCCCGTTTCGACCCGAAAAAATGTGCCCCTGGAGGGATTCGAACCCCCAACCGTTTCCTTAGGACACAATCGAAAGCGACATTACTTTAGGCACAAAAATGCTTTTGATCGGGATATAAGAATCCCGAAATCTCCTAGGTACACACAGAAGTACACACATAGCCGTTGCGCGACCAAAACCTCCGGTTGAAACAGAGTCCTATCGCTTGAAGCGGGGACAAGCCGGAAAATCATTCCAATGACGACGACACACCTCTGGCCAGTGCCATGCCGGCGTGGCTGTCGCGAGACCGGTTTTGGACCTATTTGGTGGCAGTCTCGAGGTTGGCCATGACCTGTTCCGCTACGTGTGCGACGAGGGTGGTGTCGATCTTCCCGAGCCCGATCTGGCTGACCCGATGTGCCGGCCTTACCGAACCCGAACATTGATCTCACACTTCTCGAACAGGACGCGGGCAGTGTGGACCACGTCGGATTCTCTTCGACATCCGTGACCGAATTGGGAGTCCTTTCCGTGAATCGAACTATTACGCGATCCAGCATCCTTGGTGTCGTTGCCATCACCGCATTCGCTGCCCTTGGCAGCGCACCTGCATTTGCTGACGCGACACCCGCACCGGCGCCCACCTCCACGGCCGGTCCCACGAAAACGCCACGCACGCTCACCAACGTGCAGGAATCAGCCGCGACCGCGACCGCGAAACGAATCACCTCCTTGAACACCGCGATCACAAAAGTCACCGCCAACGCCGTCCTCACCACCTCCGACAAGACTGCTCTCCTAGAGAACCTCAATAACGACCTCGCCGGCATGAACACCCTTGCGACGAAAATCGCTGCTGACACCGACCTGGCACAGGCCAAAATAGACTACGCCACGATCTTCACTAGCTACCGTGTCTACTCGGTCTCGCTTCCCCAAGCCGCGTATACGGCATTTGCAGACACTGTCACCTCGAAGACGGCAGCGAAGCTCACCGCCGAACAGACCCGGCTCTCGGGCCTGCTATCAGGAAAGGACTCCTCTAAGTCCACCGCGGCGTTGCAGGCCAGCCTGACAGCCATGACTGCCCAGATCGGTAACGCCGGCAGCGCTGTGGCCGGACTGGCCGCCGGTTCACTCGCCGCCACACCCGAACAGTACGATGGTAACCACGACGTGATGAGACCCTTCAAGGCATCTGCGACCACCGCGCGCGCAGCACTCAAACAGGCACGGACCGACGCCAAGACCATCCGCTCCGCACTCAAATAGCACCGGCCCGGCAGCGCGCCGGCCACTTCTCTGCCGTCGCGCTGCCGGTTCACAATAACTTGCCCTTCCGCGTTCTACGGATGCAGCGCCCGCATCGGAAGCCCTGCATTCTCGTTCGGCCCCGACTCGATCGCCCTCCGACTGGAATCGACCAGCGGTCGATGCCTGGGCGTTCCGTAGTCAACTGATAGAACCGAGACACAACCTGTGAGAATGAATTCAGGGCGCAGCAAGACCCTCATCGCGGGTGTCACTCTCCTCGTCCTGGGAGCCGCAGGCGGGTTCCTTGTCGTCCACCCGGCTTCCGCTGCCAGTCAGACCTCTCAGTCCCCATCGGACACGCCCCGGCCGGCGTCGGCCCTCGCCATCACGGGCACTATTGAGACGGTGCATATTCCGGCTACCGCATCCAATTTCACCGCCAGGGATGCCGAGGTATACCTTCCTCCGGCCGCCGTGGCCGTCGACGTTCCGGCACTCCCCTTCGTGCTGATGATGATGGGCCAACCCGGGAACCCGGACGCGTCCTACATCGCTTCAGTCCTCGACACGTTCGCCCTCACCCATGACGGTCAGGCGCCGATCGTTGTCGTTGCGGACCAACTCGGCGATCCGAGTGTCGATTCACTCTGCCTGGACACTCCGGCGCACGGGAATGTGCAGACCTACATTGAGCAGGATGTCGTCAACTGGGCGCGCGCGAACCTGCACATTGAAACTGATCGCGTCGATTGGACAATTGCGGGGTTCTCAAACGGTGGCCAATGCGCCATTTCCCTTGCTACCAAGTTCCCGGACGTCTGGGGAAACGTGATCAGCGCGTCCGGGACGACCTTCGCAGGCACGGAATCTGAGCCCACGGTTCTCGCCGACGTCTTCGGCGGAGACCAAGCCGCCTACGACGCGACAAAACCAGCGACCGTGATGTCGTCCACGCACTACCCCGATACCGAGGCCGTGTTCACCGTGGGGGCGGATGACTCCGTGATCGGTCCACCCCAGAAGGCGTTGAGTGCCGCGGCCTTGGATGCCGGCATGGTGACCAGATACTACGAAGTTCCCGGCGAAGGCCACAGCGTCGGAGCGCTCCTCAGAGGACTCACGAAAGCGTTCGACGTTCTCGCCCCACGCCTCGGATTTCAGGAACCATCACCGCAGCCATAGTCCCGCACGCCGCTATCCGGCCAGCCCTGATCAGTGGTGTTAACGCCGACCGAAAACAGGGCCAGAAACGCCAACTGAAAATAGGGCCACCAACCATTATGGAAGGTGATCAAATTGGATGATTGGGCAGAGATTCGCCACCTGCATTCGACGGGCAAGCATTCGAAACGGGAGATAGCCCGGCTGGCCGGGGTGTCCCGGGGAACGGTGGATCGGGCGTTGGCTGTGGATAGGTCGCCTACGTATAAGCGCGAGCCGACCGGGTCGAGTTTCGACGCGTTTGCGTCGCAGGTGCGGGTGTTGCTTGCGGCAACGCCGACGATGCCGGCCGCGACCGCGGCCGAACGGGTGGGCTGGTCGGGGTCTCCGTCGCTGTTCCGGGCCAAAATCGCCGAGCTGCGCCCGGAGTACGCGGTGCCGGACCCCGCGGACCGGCTGGTGCACCCGCCCGGGTTCCAGGTCCAGTGTGATCTCTGGTTCCCGCACGAAGACCTGCCGCTGGGCCATGACCAGGCTGCTGCGCCGCCGGTGCTGGTGATGACTTCGACGTTCTCCGGATTCATCCAGGCCCGCATGTTGCCGTCTCGGACGACGCCGGATCTGCTCGGCGGGATGTGGTCGTTGCTGCAGGAGGCCGAGGCCGTTCCCGCCCGGCTGACCTGGGACAACGAGACCGGCATCGGGCGCGGGAAACTCACCGAGCCCGCCGCCGCGTTCGCCGGTACGCTCGGCACCCAGATCAAGCTACTCAAGGCCCGTGACCCCGAGTCCAAGGGCATGGTCGAGCGGATGAATCGGTTCTTCCGCAGCCGCTTCATGTCGGGCCGGGCGTTCACCTCGCCCGACGACTTCAATGAGCAGTTGGCCGGGTGGCTGCCCATCGCGAACAACCGTCTCTCCCGGTCACGCAGAGGCCGCCCGCAGGACCTGATCAGCATCGACCGGGCGGCGATGCGCGGGCTGCCGCCGCTGGCGCCGGAAGTGATGTTCCGAAATAGCGTCCGGCTCCCACGGGATTACTACGTTCGCGCTTTCAGCAACGACTACTCCGTCGACCCGACCATGATCGGCCGGGTCGTGGACGTGACAGCGGGCCTGGAACGCGTCACCGTCCACCACGACGGGGTCCTCATCGCCGCGCACCGCCGGAAATGGGCTCGGCAACTGACCGTGACCGATCCGGCGCACGTCCTCCGCGCGGCCGAGCTGCGCGCGCAGTTCCAAGCCCAACGCGCCCGCCGGCCCGCGGTCACTGCCGTCGTCGAGATGGCCTCACTGGCCCGCTACGACGAACTCTTCAGCGTTGACCTAGACACCACCCCGACCGTGTTGGCGGTCGCGTCATGACCGGGTCGGAAGCGGCCTCGCAGATCGAGTACTACGCCCGCGCGCTGCGGGCCCCACGGATCAGCGAAGCCTTCCGGCGCCTGGGCGACCAGGCCCGCGACGCGGGCTGGTCCCACGAGGAATACCTCGCCGCAGTGCTCTCCAAAGAGGTCTCCGAACGCGAAGCCTCCGGGGCAGCGCTCCGCATCAAGGCCGCCCGGTTCCCGGGTCACAAAACCCTCGAGGACTTCAACTTCGACCACCAGCCCTCCGCAGACCGGAACCTGATCGCGCACCTGGGCACGAGCGTGTTCCTCACCGAAGCGAAGAACGTCGTCCTCCTCGGGCCTCCCGGAACCGGGAAAACACACCTCGCCGTCGGCATTGGAATCAAGGCCGCCAAAGCCGGCCACCGGGTCCTCTTCGACACCGCGACGGGCTGGGTGACTCGACTCCAAGAAGCCCACTCACGAGGCAAACTCGCCGCCGAACTCATCAGGCTGCGCCGTTACAGCCTGCTGATCGTCGATGAGGTCGGCTACATCCCCTTCGACCAGGACGCCGCGAACCTGTTCTTCCAACTCGTGTCATCTCGCTACGAACACGCCTCACTGATCATGACGAGCAACCTGCCCTTCGCCCGCTGGGGCGACGTGTTCGGCGACCTCACCATCGCCTCCGCGATGATCGACCGCATCGTTCACCACGCCGACGTGATCAGCCTCAAAGGCAACAGCTACCGGCTCAAGCAACACCAACCCACCGCGACTACGGCACACTAGAACCACACGAGAGTGGCCCTGTTTTCAGTTGGCAGAAGTGGCCCTATTTTCGGTTGGCGTTAA